>NZ_AUHM01000001.1 GCF_000423185.1 Inquilinus limosus DSM 16000
GAGGCCGCCGGACCCAGCTCACCCTCGGGCGGCAATCCCTAGGGCTGTGTACGGTCTCGGCGGCCCAGGCTGGGGATCCGGATCCCCAGCCTGGGCTCAGCTTCTCACAAACCTCATCAGACAAGGCTGTTCGACATCGGCCTCGCCGTCGCGCAAGGCTACACCTACCATCTGGTGTATCCGGATCGCAGCAGCCGGGACCAGCGCATCGTCGCCTTCCGCAACTGGATCCTCGAGGAGGCGAGCCTGCCGTTCCCGCCGTCTGTGCCGGATCGAGGGCTGCTGTTCCACGGCCGCGGGGTCGAGTAGTCTCTCGAGGCCGTTCCATTCTGCAGAAGTGACGCCGACCGCTCGGTCGGCCCGAGTTCCCCACCATGACTGACACCGCCTCCGACATCCGGGCCGAGAGCTGGCTGATCCGCTGGGCGCCGCCCGGCGTGCGGCCCTATCTGACCCTCGCCCGGCTGGACCGGCCGATCGGCACCTGGCTGCTGCTCTATCCCTGCTGGTGGGGGCTGGCGATGCCCCCCCGGCCGGCGGGGTTTGGCTGGATCGACCTGTGGTACGGGGTGCTGTTCGGCGTCGGTGCCTTGGTGATGCGCGGCGCCGGCTGCACGGTGAACGACATCCTGGACCGCGACTTCGACGCCCGGGTGGCGCGCACGCGGACCCGCCCGATTCCGAGCGGCGCGGTCAGCCCGACCCAGGCGGTGCTGTTCCTGATCGCCCAGCTGCTGCTGGGCTTCCTGGTCCTGATCCAGTTCAACAGCACGACGGTCGGGCTCGGCATCGCCTCCCTGGTGCTGGTCTTCACCTATCCGCTGATGAAGCGGATCACCTGGTGGCCGCAGGCCTTCCTCGGCCTCGCCTTCAACTGGGGCGCGCTGGTCGGCTGGACCGCAGTGGCCGGCGAGTTGGCCCTGCCGTCGCTGCTCCTCTACGCCGCCGGCATCTGCTGGACCCTGGGCTACGACACCATCTACGCGCTGCAGGACATCGAGGACGACGCCCGCATCGGCATCAAGTCGACGGCGCGGCTGTTCGGCGGCGCCACGCGGCGCTGGGTGGCCGGCTTCTACGCCCTGACCGTGCTCGGGATCGGCGCCGCCGGCCTGTCGGCCGGGCTGGAGCCCCTGCCCTTCCTGCTGCTTCTGGCCGCCGGGGCGGCGCAGCTGGCCTGGCAGGTGGCGATGCTGGCCGCCGACCGGCCGGCCGATTGCCTCGTCAAGTTCAAGTCGAACCGCTGGTTCGGCCTGCTGGTATTGGCCGGGCTTCTGGCCGGCCGTGCCCTGGCCTAGCCGCCGAGATATTTGGCGAGCGCGACGGCGTTGTTCTGCCGCTCGTCGCGGCTGGCATAGAGCAGCGTCACCCAGCCGTCCTTGCTCTTCTGCCGCAGGAAGGCCACCGCGTTCGGATGGGTGTCCAGCTCGGCATAGTAGCGCCGGCAGAATTCCGGCCACTTCTCCGGCTCCTGATGCACCCAGTGGCGCAGCTCGTCGCTCGGCGCCACGGTCTTGAGCCAGAGGTCGAGCGCCGCCTGCTCCTTGGTCAGGCCGCGCGGCCACAGCCGGTCGACCAGGACGCGGAAGCCGTCGCCCTCCTCGGGCGGGTCGTAGACGCGCTTGACCCGGATCATGACCCGGCCTCGTCGCCCTTCCGGGCCTTCGGCGCGGGCTTCGCCTTCGGCCTCGGGTCCAGCCCGGCATAGGCCGGATCGATCTCGTGCAGGTAACAGGGCGGGGAGCTACACTCCCCGATCTCCGCTTCGGCCGGACCGTCCTTGGGCCGGGCCTGGGCATGGCGGCTCGCCATCTCGTGGTTTCCTCGTCTGCAGCGGCGGTCTGCGCCGACGCCGTGTTCCCGAGTCTCACGCATTCCGGCGCCCGACATCAAGACTCCATGGCTCATCGCCGCCCTGCAGGATAGGAAAGACGGCCATGGACGATATCGACGCCTTCATCCGCGCCAACACGGCGCCGACCCGACCGCCGCTGCTGCCCGAGCTGGTGCTGCATCTCGCCACCGAGGTGACGCCGCTGTGGCAGGCGACGGAGGAGACGCTGCGCCGCACCGGGCTGCCGCCACCCTACTGGGCCTTCGCCTGGGTCGGCGGCCAGGCGGTGGCGCGATATCTGCTGGACCACCCCGCGAGCGTGGCCGGGAAGCGGGTGTTCGACTTCGCCTCCGGCTCCGGCATCGTCGCCCTGGCCGCGGCGCGGGCCGGCGCCGCGGCGGTGACGGCGGCGGAGATCGACCCGATCGCGCTGGCGGCGATCCGGCTGAACGCGGCCGCCAATGGTTGTGCCGTCGCGGTCGACGGCGGCGACCGGATCGGCGATCCGCTGGACGGTATCGACATCGTCTGCGCCGGCGACGTCTGCTACGAGAAGCCGATGTCGGACCGGGTCATGCCCTGGCTCCGCACCCTGGCCGGCGCGGGCAGGACCGTGCTGCTGAGCGACCCCGGCCGCGCCTACCGGCCGCAGGACGGGCTGGCGGAGGTCGCCCGGCACCAGGTGCCGACCAGCGTCGAGATCGAGGATCGCGCGGTCCGCGAGGCCGTGGTCTGGCGCGTGCTGCCGGGGTAAGCCCCCGGGGCGGCGCCGGCTCAGTTGGTGGTCGGCGCCGCCGGTGTCGTTGTGCCCGGTGCCGCCGGGCTGGTCGCCGGAGGCGGCGTGACGGCCGGAGCTGCAGGCTCGGTCGCGGCCGGAGCCGGCGCCGCCGGAGCTGCCGGCTCGGTCACCGCAGGGGCCGCCGGAGCCGCAGGCGCTTCCACGGGTTCGGCCGGGGTCGCCGGCGTCTCGGCCGGTGCGGCCGGAGTCTCTGGCGCGGTGGGAGCGGTCGTGGCCGGGGCGGCGGGCTGGGTCGGAGTTCCGGTTGCGGGAGCCGTGCCGGCCCCGGCCGGAGCAGGCGTCGCCGGCGCGCCGGTCTCGCCCGGCGCGGTCTGGCCGGGCGCCGTCTGGGCCGGGGTCTCGGCCGCCGGCTGCGCCGCCCTCTTCGCCGCCGCCTGGCGGCGTGCCGCGGCACGGGCCAAATACGCCTGCCGCGCCTCGTCCTTGTTGGCGTAGACGTCCGGGTAGTTCACCGGCTGGCCGAACTCGTCCGGGAAGCGGGTGAAATAACCGATGAAGACCGGAATCTCCTCCGGCAGGCGCTCGGTGTACATGCGGCCGGTGCGGATCTTCCGGTCGATCTCGTCGACGCTGACGCCATCGGCCCAGGCCGCCAGCTCCCGGACCTGCTGGACCCGGACGCAGCCATGGCTCAGCGCCCGCTTCTCGCGGCCGAAATAGTTCTTCTGCGGCGTGTCGTGCAGATAGATGGACTGGTCGTTGTCGAGCTCGAGCTTCAGCCGGCCGAGCGGGCTGCGCGGCCCCGACGGGATGTAGACGCTGGCCTCGTTGCGGACGATCGACGGCGTCGGGGTCCAGTCCGGGTTGTACTTGATCGCGTACATGTTCGACATCAGCTCGGGCGTCGAGGTCGCCGGAGCCCCGACCACGACCTTGCTGCGGAGCACGGGCGCGCCGTCCTGAAAGGCGATCAGCTCATAGGACGGGATGTTGACCAGGATGAACTTGCCGCGCGCCGGGATCGCGACATTGACGCCGGCGTCACGCATCGCCTGGACGAAGGGGGACAAGGGCGGCGGCGCGGGCTGCTCCGGCGCCGGCAGGCTGGCGGTCTGCTGCGTCCCGGCCGGCACGCAGGCGGCGAGCGCCAGGATCGAGGCGACCGCCAGGGCGGCACGGGCGATCGGCCCGCGGTGGTTGGGCGCGCTCTTGGAACAGGCGGTCATCACGAATTCCCCTTCCGTCTCGGACGGCCGGGCAGTCGAACCCGGGGCCGTTGCATTCATTTAGTTGCCGGTACTCGGCCCGGCAATCGAAAGACTGCATAGGCCCCACGAGTTCTTGCATCGCCGGTCGATATGGCAAAAAAGGGGCGCTCCGAAGAGCGCCCCTCCACAATTCGACTTCAGGGTATCCGATCCGGGGATCAGAAGTCCATGTCGCCCATGCCGCCCATGCCGCCCGGGCCGGGGGCCGGGGCCGCGGCCTTCTTCTCGACATGCTCGGCGACCATCGCCTCGGTGGTGATCAGCAGGCTGGCCACCGACGCGGCGTTCTGGAGAGCCGCACGAACGACCTTGGTCGGATCGATGACGCCGGCCTTGATCAGGTCGCCGTACTCACCGGTCTGGGCGTTGTAGCCCCAGTTCTTGTCGTTCTTGTCCTGCAGCTTGCCGACCACGATCGAGGCGTCGCCGCCCGCGTTGGTGACGATCTGCCGGACCGGCGCCTGCAGGGCGCGGCGGATGATGTCGATGCCGACGCGCTCGTCGTCGTTGTCCGGCTTGACCTTGTCCAGCGCCTTCGAGGCGTACAGGAGGGCGGTGCCGCCGCCCGGGACCACGCCTTCCTCGACCGCGGCGCGGGTCGCGTGCATCGCGTCGTCAACGCGATCCTTGCGCTCCTTCACCTCGACCTCGGTGGCGCCGCCGACGCGGATCACCGCGACGCCGCCCGCCAGCTTGGCCAGACGCTCCTGCAGCTTCTCGCGGTCGTAGTCCGAGGTGGTCTCCTCGATCTGCGCCCGGATCTGGTTGCAGCGGCCCTCGATCTCCTTCTTGGCGCCGGCGCCGTCGACGATCGTGGTCTCCTCCTTGGCGATCACGACCTTCTTGGCACGGCCCAGCATGTCGAGCGTGACGCTCTCGAGCTTGATGCCGAGATCCTCGGAGATGACCTGGCCGCCGGTCAGGATGGCCATGTCCTCGAGCATCGCCTTGCGGCGGTCGCCGAAGCCCGGGGCCTTGACCGCCGCGACCTTCAGGCCGCCGCGCAGCTTGTTGACCACGAGAGTGGCCAGGGCCTCGCCCTCGACGTCCTCGGCGATGATCAGCAGCGGCTTGCCCGACTGCACCACCGCCTCGAGGACCGGCAGCATGGCCTGCAGGTTCGACAGCTTCTTCTCATGCAGGAGGATGTACGGGCTCTCGAGCTCCGCGATCATCTTCTCCGCATTGGTGATGAAGTACGGCGACAGGTAGCCGCGGTCGAACTGCATGCCCTCGACCACGTCGAGCTCGGTCTCGAGGCTCTTCGCCTCCTCGACCGTGATCACGCCCTCGTTGCCGACCTTCTCCATGGCCTTGGCGATCATCTCGCCGACATCGCGCTCGCCATTGGCGGAGATGGTGCCGACCTGGGCGACCTCGGCGTTGGTCTTGATGACCTTCGACCGGGTCTTGAGGTCCGCGACGACGACCTCGACGGCCTTGTCGATGCCGCGCTTCAGGTCCATCGGGTTCAGGCCCGCGGCGACGGCCTTGACGCCCTCGCGCACGATCGACTGGGCCAGGACGGTCGCGGTGGTGGTGCCGTCACCGGCCAGGTCGTTGGTCTTCGACGCGACCTCGCGCACCATCTGCGCGCCCATGTTCTCGAACTTGTCGGAAAGCTCGATCTCCTTGGCGACGGTGACGCCGTCCTTGGTGATCCGCGGCGCGCCGAACGACTTGTCGATCACGACGTTGCGGCCCTTCGGGCCCAGGGTGACCTTGACCGCGTCGGCCAGGATGTCGACGCCGCGCAGCATGCGCGAACGGGCGTCGAGCGAGAACTTCACGTCCTTCGCTGCCATCTCTCTATTCCTCTATCTTTCGGGATTCCGGTACGGGCGGGCGATCAGGCGGCCTTGGCCGACTTCTTCGCGGTGATGATGCCGAGGATGTCGCTCTCCTTCATGATCAGGAGATCCTGGCCGTCGAGCTTCACCTCGGTGCCCGACCACTTGCCGAACAGGATCCGGTCGCCGGCCTTGACGTCCAGCGGCTGCAGCTTGCCGGCCTCGTCGCGGACGCCCGCGCCGACGGCGATCACCTCGCCCTCCTGGGGCTTCTCCTTGGCGGTGTCCGGGATGATGATCCCGCCCGCGGTCTTCTCGTTCTGCTCGATACGGCGCACCAGCACACGGTCGTGCAGGGGACGGAATTGCATCGCTCGCTCTCCCACTTTCGTTTAGAGATCTGCGTTCAGGACCTGCCCCGGCCGTCGTTAGCACTCTCGGCCGGTGAGTGCTACGCATTTAAGGGGACGGCGGAAACGGGTCAAGGCCCGCGCGAAGATTCTCTTCAGCGGAAGAGGGCCGGCAGCCAGAGCGACAGCGCCGGGATGTAGGTCACGGCCAGAAGCACCACGACGGAAGCGCCGAAGAACGGCCAGATCGTGCGCATCGCCTCGCGGATCGTTATCCGGCCCACGGCACAGCTGACGAACAGCACCGAGCCGACCGGCGGCGTGTTCAGGCCGATGCCGGCGTTGAGGATCAGGATCACGCCGAAATGGACAGGGTCGATGCCGAAGGCCTTGACCACGGGCAACAGCACGGGGGTGCAGATGATGATCATCGGCGCCATGTCCATGAAGGTGCCGAGGATCAGAAGCGCGATGTTGATCAGCAGCAGCACGGCGATCGGATCGCTGGAGATCGCGTTGATCGCCGCGACCGTCGCGGTCTGCACCTGCAGCAGCGCCATCAGCCAGCCGAAGGCGCCGGCCGTGCCGATCACCAGCAGCACCATCGCCGTGGTGCGCACCGCCCCCTGCACCGCCTCGACGAAACCTTTCCAGTCGAGCTCGCGGTAGACCAGCAGCGCCACCAGGAAGGCGTAGATCACCGCGATGCAGGAGCTTTCGGTCGCGGTGAAGATGCCGGACCGAACGCCGCCGAAGATGATGCCGATCAGCAGGATTCCCGGCAGCGCCAGGACGAGATAGCAGCCGACGGCGCGCAGGCCGGGAAACGGGTCGGCCGGATAACCGCGACGGCGGGCGACGATATAGGCCGTCACCATCAGGGCGGCGGCCAGCAGCATGCCCGGGACGATCCCGGCGGTGAACAGGTCGGCGATCGAGACGTTGCCGCCCGCCGCGATCGAATAGAGAATCATGTTGTGCGACGGCGGGATCATCAGGGCGATGATCGCTGAGTTGGCGGTGACGTTGACCGCGTAGTCCCTGGCATAGCCGCGTGCCGCCATCTGCGGGATCATCAGCCCGCCGATCGCCGAGGCGTCGGCCACCGCCGAACCGGAGATGCCGCCGAACAGGGTCGAGGCCACCACATTGACCTGGCCCAGCCCACCGCGCATATGGCCGACCAGGCTGGCGGCGAAGCGGATCAGCCGCGCCGCGATGCCGCCCCGGATCATCAGGTCGCCGGCGAAGATGAAGAACGGGATCGCCATCATGGCGAAGGCGTTCATGCCGGAGTTGATCTGCTGGAACACCACCACCGGCGGCAGGCCCATATAGACCACCGTCGCCAGGGAGGAGATGCCGAGACAGAAGGCGATCGGCATGCCGATCAGCATCAGCAGCGTGAAGCTGCCGAACAGGATCCACAGCTCCATCACGCCAGCTCCCGCACGCCCTCGACCGCAGCCTCGTGCTCGAGGCCGGCCACCTGCTCGACCAGCCGTTCCGCCGCGAACAGCGCGATCAGGGCGCCGCCGACGACGAGCGGGATGAAGTCGAAGCCACCCGGCAGGTCGAGGACCGGGATCGTCGCGGTCCAGGTGCCGATCGCGAGCTGCACCGAATACCAGACCATGGCGCCGCCGAAGCCGAGGATCAGCAGCAGGTTCACCACCTCCAGCACCCGGGCGAGGGCCGGCGGCAGCGTGTGCTGCAGCAGGTCGAGGCCGAGATGGAAGCTCTCGCGCACGCCGACCGCGGCGCCGAGCAGGATGAACCAGCCCATCAGCTGCAGCGTCAGCGGCTCGGCCCAGCTCGGCGTGTCGTTCAGCACGTAGCGGGCGAAGACCTGCCACCCGACGGTGACGGTCATCGCCAGCATGCCGATGCCGGCCAGCCACAGGGCGCCGGTGGACAGGACGCCGAGAATCCGGCGCATCAGTGTCAGGGCCGATGCCATTCCGGCCGATCTCCCATCGCACGAAAGCCGGCCCCACGCGGGGCGGGGCCGGCCGGGTGACGTTGCTTCACTGGACCGCGCGGATGCGCTCCACCAGCGACTTCAGGCTCTCATTGGTGACGAACTTGTCGTAGACCGGCCCCATCGCGGCGCTGAACGAGGCCTTGTCGACGGTGATGACCTCGGCGCCGCCGGCCCGCACCTTCTCCTCCGACTGCTTCTCGCGCGCGGTCCACAGCTCGCGCATCTTGGCCACCGATTCCTTCGCCGCCTGGCGCAGCAGCGCCTGGTCGTCGGGCGACAGCCGGTCCCAGGAGATCTTGGAGATCACCAGCACCTCGGGCGTCAGCGAGTGCTCGGTCAGGGTGTAGTGCTTCGCCACCTCGAAATGGCGCGAGGATTCGTAGGACGGCCAGTTGTTCTCCGCCCCGTCGACGACGCCGGTCTCCAGCGACGAATAAACCTCGCCGAAGGGCATCGGCGTCGGGTTGGCGCCGAAGGCCTGCATCATCGCGATCCACAGGTCGGATTGCTGGACCCGGATCTTCAGCCCCTTCATGTCGTCGATCGAGCGGATCGCCTTCTTCGTCGTGTAGAACGAACGCGCGCCGGAATCGTAGAAGGCGAGGCCGATCAGCCCGTGCGGCTCGAACGCCTTCAGGATCTCGTCGCCGATCGGCCCGTCCACCACCTTGTGCATGTGGTCGACCGAACGGAACAGGAAGGGCAGGCCCAGCACCTGCGTCTCCGGCACCAGGTTGTTGAACGGCGCCGTGTTCACCCGGTTCATGTCGATCACACCGAAGCGGGTCTGCTCGATCGTGTCCTTCTCGGCGCCGAGCTGGGCGTTGTTGAAGACCTGGATCTTGATCCGGCCGCCGGTCCGCTGCTCCATCAGCTCGCCGATGTATTTCACCGCCTCCACCGTCGGATAGCCGTCCGGATGGATGTCGGCCGAGCGCAGCGTCACGCTCTGCGCCGAGGCCGGGAGGGCCGCCAGCGACAGCGCCGCCCCCAGGACCAATGCCGCGATGGATTTCACGAACGCCTCCCTCCCTCATGCGCCTGGTATGATCAGGCCGCGGTCTAGTATGGTAAGTACGAGCCTAGTATGGTACCTGGATTGACGCAATATCCCTCGTGGGCTCCCGTCGCATGGCACCGCTCGATCTTCTCGACCAGACCACCAGCATCGCCCGGCTGATCGAGCTCGAGATCCGCAAGGCCATCGTCACCTTGGCGTTGAAGCCGGGCGCGCCGCTGTCGGAGCAGGAGATCGCCATCCGCTACGGCGTGTCGCGCCAGCCCGTGCGTGAAGCCTTCATCGCGCTCGCCCGGTCCGGGCTGGTCGAGGTGCTGCCGCGGCGCGGCACCTTCGTGGTCAAGATCTCGATCGAGCGCATGCTGGAGGCGCGCTTCATCCGGGAATCGCTGGAGAGCGCGGTGGTGCGGCGGGCCTGCGAACGCTTCGACGCCCGCGTGCGGACCCGCATCGACTTCCATCTCGAGGCACAGGAGGCCGCGGCCGCCGCCGGCGAGCATTACGAGTTCCAGCGCGCCGACGAGGCCTTCCACGCGGCGATCGCCGAGGGGGCCGGCTGCCCGTCGGCCTGGACCGTGATCGAGGATCTGAAGGCGCATATGGACCGCGTCTGTCATCTGACGCTGCCTTCGGCCTCGTCCCTGCCGATGCTGATCGCCCAGCACCGCGCCATCCTGGCGGCGATCGACGGACGCGACGCCGACGGCGCCGAGGCGGCGCTGCGCGCCCATCTATCGGAGATCCTGCGCGCCCTGCCCGCGGTGCAGCGGGAACACCGCGACTTGTTTGCATGAGGCGCCGGTTTGGCAGCAGTCCTGCCCGACTGCTGCTAACACATTGATTTTCCTACATATACCCTTGCCCGCGTCGGAAATCCACATCACATTTCCTTCATAGACCGGATGCTCAAGCCGGCCATGCAGAAGGGATGGCGAAGGAATGACCGATCTGGAACGTCAGCTGCAGGGCTACCGCCTGACCACGGCGGAGATCCTCTATCACATGCCCGACCATCCCGGGCTGCTGCAGAGCTTCGTCTGGCAGAAGCTCGACCTGGCCCCGCGCTTTCCCGAGCTGCACCGATTCCTGGACTTCTGGACCCGCAACATCGACGGCAAGCTGCATTCGGTGCGGGTCGCCTCCACCGCCCTGGTGAAGCCCGGCGAGCTGCGGCTCTGCTCCGCCGAGTTCCGGCTGCATTGAGATCGGGATGAGATGGCAGGCTGGCGGCGGGGCTCCCGGCCCCGCCGCCACCCGCAACCCGGAGGGGGATCCGGTTGCGGGAACCTGCACCATGCGCCTCTGGCGGGGAGGGGGTCCGCCATGGCGACAAGCCCCGCCGTGATCGACGATCGCTATCCGATCGCAGAGGGAGCCGACGGTGCCCGCATCCCTAACAACGGGCGTCCCGATCGGTTCCGAGAAACCCTCCCCCCTCCTCTCTCCCGCTTGCGCCGCGCGCCGCCCATGCGCCGGGCGCGGATGACGCCCGCCGCCCCGTCTTGCTAACCTCTGCCCCCGGGCAGAGGGAGAGGTTCAGCGTGGACGGACATATCGCGACGGGTCTTCTGGGCGGCATTCGACCCGATATCGCGCGGCTGCCGGAGAGCGGCATCGTCGAGGTGGTCAATGCCGGCCGCGGCAAGCCGGACCTGATCCCGCTGTGGGTCGGCGAAGGCGATCAGCCGACCCCGGCCTTCATCGCCGAGGCGGCGAACCGGGCCCTGGCCGAGGGCCAGACCTTCTACACCTGGCAGCGCGGCATCCCGCCGCTGCGCGAGGCGCTGGCGGGCTATGTCGGCCGGATCGCCGGGACCTCGGTGTCGCCGAGCCGGATCTACGTCACCGTCGGCGGCATGCAGGCGATCATGATGACCATGCAGGCGCTGGTCGCGCCGGGCGACGAGGTCATCATGCCCGCCCCGGTCTGGCCGAACATCTTCAGCGCCGTCGAGATCGCCGGCGGCCGCACGGTACCGGTGCCGATCGGGGTCGAGAACGGCCGCTGGCGGCTGGACCTGGACCGGCTGTTCGCCGCCTGCGGGCCGCGCACCCGCGCCCTGTTCCTGAACAGCCCGGGCAACCCGACCGGCTGGACGCTGACCGCGGAGGAGCAGAGGGCGATCCTCGACTTCTGCCGTGCCCGCGGCATCTGGATCGTCGCCGACGAGGTCTATGCCCGCTTCGTCTACGACCGGCCTGTGGCGTCGTCCTTCCTGTCGATCGCCGCGCCGGAGGACCGGCTGGTGGTGGTCAACACCTTCTCCAAGAACTGGGCGATGACCGGCTGGCGCATCGGCTGGGTGGTGGCGTCGGAGGAACTGGGGCAGGTCTACGAGAACCTGCAGCAGTTCAACACCTCCGGCGTGCCGACCTTCCTGCAATACGGCGCGGTCGCCGCGATCGAGCAGGGCGAGCCCTTCATCCAGAGCCAGGTGGAGCGCTGCCGGACCGCGCGCGACCTGGTGATCGGCCGGCTGTCGGAGTCGCCGCGGGTGCGGCTGACCCGGCCGGACGGCGCCTTCTACCTTTTCTTCCGGGTCGAGGGCGAGCCGGACAGCCGCGCCCTGGCGCTGCGCCTGCTGCACGAGGCCAATGTCGGCCTCGCCCCAGGCTCGGCCTTCGGGCCCGGTGGCGAAGGCCATCTGCGGCTGTGCTTCGCCGGCTCGGTCGAGCGGCTGCAGACGGCGATGGACCGGCTGCTGCCTGCGCTGTCGTGACCGGGAGAGGGGCGTGAACCGGGCGCTTCTGGAGCGCCTGGTCCCCAACACCCTCGCGGCCGCCACCGAGGGCCGGCAACGCATCGATGTCGGCCCCTTTGCGCTGTTCGTCTCCGGCGCCAGCGACGACCCGATCCAGAGCTTCGCCGTGCCGGTCGTCCCGGCCCCGGACTGGCGCCCGGCGGTGGCCGGGCTGCATCGCGCCTTCGACGCCGCCGGCCGCCGCTTCCGCATCGAGTTCTTCCGCGAGCTGCATCCCGCCCTGTCCCCGACCCTCTACGCCATGGGCTATCAGCGCGAGATGGAGGCGCCGCTGATGGCCCTGCACCGCGACGCCTGGCGGCCCGCCCCGGACGGCCCGGCCCGGCTGCTGACGGCGGAGGACGAGGCGGCGATCGACGGGCTGATGCTGGTCCAGCGCGAGGCCTTCAACCAGCCGCTGGACGATGCCGGTGAGGCGGACTTCCGCATCCGGCTGCGCCGGGGGCTGGCCTGCGGCAGCCGGCAGGCCGCCCTCGCCCGGATCGACGGGGTCCCGGCCGCCAGCGGTCTGCTGCTGATCGGCGGCGACACGGCCGAGCTGGCGGCGGTCGGCACCCGGCCGGCCTTCCGCCGCCGCGGCCTGGCCGAGGCGGTGTGCCGCCGCCTGCTCGCCGCCTATTTCGCCGGGGGAGAGCTGGCCTGGCTGTCCGCCGCCGCCGGGGCGGAGCCGCTCTACGCCAAGCTGGGCTTCCGCCCGGTCGGCACGCAGCTCAACTTCGGCGCGGCATAGGCCGCCTCCCGCTGGACAAATCCCCAAAGCCGTGGATTGCTGGCCGGGCCTCCGAAGGAGCCTTCGCCATGTCGCTCGACCTGTGGTTCGCCTTCCTGCTCGCCGCCGGAATCGTCCTGATCATCCCCGGACCCACCGTCACCCTGGTGCTGTCCTACGCGCTCGGCCGCGGCCGGGCCCATGCCTGGTGGATCGTGGCGGGCGTCGCGCTCGGCGACTTCACGGCGATGACCCTGTCGATGCTGGGGCTGGGCGCCCTGCTGGCCGCCTCGGCCACCGCCTTCACCGTGCTGAAATGGATCGGCGCCGCCTATCTGGTCTATCTCGGCGTCAAGCTGTGGCGCGCCGCGCCCGAGGCCGACGGGCTGCCGGCGGCTGAGACCGGACGCTCGCCCCGCGCCATGCTGCTGCACGCCTTCGCGGTGACGGCGCTGAACCCGAAGAGCATCGTCTTCTTCGTCGCCTTCCTGCCGCAGTTCGTGCATCCGGAGATGCCGCTGCTGCCGCAGATGGCGGTGCTGGAAGGAACCTTCGTCACCCTCGCCGCGCTGAACGCCGCCGCCTACGCCTGGGTCGGCGCCAGGCTGCGCGACACCATCGGCCGGCCCTCGGTGCTGCGCCTGATCAACCGCGCCGGCGCCGGCGTGCTGGTCGCCGCCGGCTTCGCCACAGCCGCCTGGAACCGGGCGAATTAGCTCTCGCCACCCAACTCTGCGGCGCTGCGCACCGTGCCGACGGTCACGCCGCGCCGGGTCTTGATCTCCGGCGCCAGCCAGCGGCCGGTGATCGCCGGATCGGCGTCGTCCAGCACCCCGATCCGCTTCAGGATCGCGGCCATGACGACATTCGCCGCCCGCTCCGCCCCGTCCTCGATCTTGAGGGCGACGCCGAGGCCGTATTCCGGCAGCGCGGCGCAGAACACGCCTTCCGCCCCCATCTTGGTCATCACCCGGCCGCGGCAGGCCTGCATGATCTCGGTGTCGAAGCGGCCGGTGCCGGCCACCAGGAAGGGCTGCGCCGCCCAGGCCTTGCGGATCCGCAGCACCGCGTCGCGCCGCTTTTCCGGCAGGTCATCGGGATCGGCGATCCGGGCCATGGCGAAGGCCAGGCCCTCCAGCGGAATGGCGATGGTCGGGATCGAGCAGCCATCCGCCGCCCAGGGCGCCGAGCCGAGGCCGCAGCCGGTCATCTGCTCGAGCACGCCGAGGATCCGCTGCTGCACCGGATGCTCGTAGCGGACATAGCCCTTGGTCTTCTCGCCGAGATGGACCGCGGTGGTGAGGAAGCCGGTGTGCTTGCCGGAGCAGTTGTTGTGCAGGGCCGAGGGACGCTCGTGCTTGCAGACGAGCGCATGGGCCGAGCCCTCGTGGAACGGCAGATGGGTGCCGCATTCGAGATCGGCCTCGGACAGGCCGATCTTCGCCAGCCAGGCGGCGACCCGCTCGACATGGCCGGGCTCGCCGCTGTGCGAGGCGCAGGCCAGCGCCAGCTCCTCGTCGCCCAGACCGAAGGCGTCGGCGGCGCCGGTTTCGACCAGCGGGATCGCCTGCAGCGCCTTGATCGCCGAGCGGGCATAGACCGGCCGGCCGATGTCGCCCCAATGGCCGTGCACCCCGCCCGCGCGGTCGACGATCAGGGCGATGCCGCGGTGCCGGCTCTCCACCACCGCACCGCGGGTGACCTCGACCAGGATCGGCGCGCCGCCCTCGGCGAGGTCGGCGGTTCCGGCGGCGGGGCTGTGCTCGTGGTCGTGCGCGTGGGTCATCGTCGTCTCGGCATGGTCGAGGGAGCGCACCTTGCCCTCCCGCCCCGCGCGGGGCAAGGTCGCAGCCGAACGACTGGGACGGGAACCGGATGAAAGGCTATTTCGCGATCGGCTGCGAAGGCATCAGCAAGCCGATGAATGTCGGCGCCCTGCTGCGCACCGGCCACGCCTTCGGCGCGGCCTTCTGCTTCACCGTGGCGCCGGTGGCCGAAACCGTGGATTTCGGCTGGAGCGACACCTCGGATGCCGCCGGCACCGTGCCGCTCTACACCTATCCCGACGTCGCCTCGATGACCCTGCCCCAGGGCTGCTCGCTGGTCGGGATCGAGCTGATGGCCGACTCGATCGCACTGCCCAGCTTCCGCCACCCGCGCCGGGCCGTCTATGTGCTCGGGTCGGAGCGCGGCGGCCTGTCACGCGAGATGATCGCGCGCTGCGACCACATCGTGCAGATCCCGACCCGCTTCTCGCTGAACCTCTCGCTGGCCGGCGCGCTGGTGATGTACGACCGGCTGATCTCGCTCGGCCGCTTCGCGCCGCGGCCGCTCATGCCCGGCGGCCCGACCGAGGCGCTGCCGCCGCATGTCCATGGCGGCCCGAAGGTGGGAGAGGACTGAACCCGGATCTCAGGCGTCGCGGGCGAGCAACGCCGCGAGCGCGCCGGTGTCGTGGTAGAACGGTGTCCCCTCGATCAGGAGATCGTCCCGGAACCGCAGGACCTCGGCGAAGGGCTGGCTGACGGCGATGCCGCTGCGCCGTGCCGTCAGGTGCAGCGTGCAGGTCATGAAGACGGTGTCGCCGGTGCGGACGGCCTCCAGCCGATCCACGCCGATATCGCTCCACACCTCCCGCATCCTGCGGAACAGGGCCCCGATTCCCGCGAGCCCTCGCCAGTCCCCGGCATAAGGCAGCGACGCCGGCTCGTGCACCACGACATCCGGATGGAACGCGGCGGCGAGCGCATCGGGATTCTCCGACCTCGCGCTCAGGAACGCCAATTCCACCTCGAACATGCGGCCCAGGAGCCGCATGGCGGAATGCCGGTCATCGGATTGAAGGGCCATCCATCCCCCCGTGGCTGGTGCGAACGGCCGCGGAGCGCGGCTTCGATCGTCAGCCTAGGATCCGGATCGCCGGTCGCCTGCCCGTTTCTTGCTCCGGCTCCGCCGTTGTGGCCGGCTCACGCGCCCGACGCCAGCATCGACCGCACGGTCGCGGCCAGGGCGTCTGCGGCATAAGGTTTGCGCAGGGTGGGCAGATCCTGCGGCACCCCGTCCTCGGCGCCGTAGCCGGTGGTGAACAGCACCTTGAGCGACGGGCGCTCGCGCCGCACCTGGGCCGCCAGCTCGGCCCCGGTCATGCCCGGCAGGCCGACATCGGTGATCATCAGGTCGAACTCGCTGCCGTCGAGCAGGCGCAGCGCCTCGGGCCCGTCCGCCGCCTCGGCGACGTCGAAGCCGCCATCGGTCAGGGCCTCCACGGCGAGGAGACGCACCAGCACGTCGTCCTCGACCAGCAACACACGTCCGCCGGGCATCGGGTCCACTGTTCACTTCTTCTGATCGCTGACCGATTCATGGCGGCAAACCGGACCGGGGGCAACCCTCCAGGCGCGTCAGTGGATCGTCGCCCCGGCGGGGACCGCATGGACGGCGGCCTCCGGCGGCACCTGGCCGGCGACCGGCGGCAGCACGATGCCGCCGTCCCGCAGCGCCTCCGCCAGGACGGCGAAGGGCCGGTCGCACAGCCGGGCGGCGGCCGGCGTCAGGATGGCGCGGGCCAGGAACGGCGCCCAAAGGGTTTCACCCTGCTGGTGCAGCGCCACGATGTCGAGCAGCAGCCGCTCATCCTCGGTCACCTGCCGGCAGCGCGGGCAGTTCACCCGGATGGTGCGCCCGGCGCCGTTGCCGATGAAGCCCATCAGGTCGTCCACCGCCTCGGCCGCCGCCGGCGCGCCCTCGTTGCGGAAGGCGGTGCGGAGATTGGCGATCACCGGGATGCCGTGGCGATGGCCGGCGACCCAGGCGCGGATCGCCCACAGCACCAGCGTCTCGGCCCGCGTCAGCGGCGGTGCGCCGGCATCGTCGCAGTCATGCGCCTCGTCGCTCATGGCAGCGCCGCCCGCACCAGGCCGAAGGCCCCCTGATTGGCCGGCACCCGCAACGGCCGCGGCGGCGCCGGCCGCTGCAGCATCACCCCCGCCTCCGCCAGCATCCCGCCGAGCTCGGCGCACAGGCCGGAGGCGGCGCGGCAGGCGGCCGGCGACAGCATGCCGCGCAGCATCAGCGCGCCCGCCACGCCCGACTGGCCGATCGCGACCAGATCGAGGATCCGGCGCTCGTCCTCGGTGACGGTGAAGGCGCAGGGCACCCCGATCTGCACCCGCCGCTCGGCGCCGAAGCCGATGATGCGGGTCAGGAGACCGATCCGCTCCGCCGCCGCCTCGGCGCCGACCTTGCGGAAGGCCAGCAGCACCGGATGGTCGGTCGGCGCCCCGGTCTTCAGCCCGACGACGCTGAGCCGCAGCGCCCACAGCACCAGCTGCTCGGCAAAGGGCAGGGCGCGGCGGTCGCCCGGCTCGGTGATCTGGTCCTCGTCCATTCTCGGCTCCCCGTGTGAACGGCCGGTCTATTTGAGAACGATTATCAGTCGCGAATCAAGTCCCCGTTTGTTTCCGACGATGTCCACCGGTAACCCCGGGCTCGGGCGGAACGAACCGAAGGCAGGCTTCTGCCCAGGGACTCGCATGATCCGATCGCTCCTCGCCGGCCTGCTCGCCGTCTCGGCCCTCCCCCTGTCCCTCGCTACGGCGGCCGAGCGGGCGGTGGTGGTGGAGCTGTTCACCTCCCAGGGCTGCTCCTCCTGCCCGCCGGCCGACGCCCTGCTGGCGACGCTGGCGGACCGGCCGGAGGTGCTGGCGCTGGCCTTCCATGTCGACTACTGGAACCGGCTGGGCTGGGCGGACCCGTTCTCGAGCCCCTGGGCCACGGCGCGGCAGAACGCCTATGCGGCGCTGTGGGGATCGGGCCAGGTCTACACGCCGCAGGCGGTGGTCGACGGCGGCCGCGACGTCGTCGGGTCCGACCGGGATGCGATGGAGGCGGCGATCGCCGCGGCGCGGTCCGACCCGTCGGTGCCGGTCGCGCTGACCGCGACGGAGACGGCGCTGCAGGTGATGGTGGACGCAGCGGCGCCGTCGGACGCGGCGCTGTGGCTGGTCGGCTTCGACGACCGGCACGAGACGCCGGTGCGGCGAGGCGAGAATGCAGGTCGGATGCTGGTCAACCGCAACGTCGTGCGCAGCCTGACCCGGCTGGAGGGCTGGACGCCCGGCGGCACCATCGACGCGGCGCGGCCGGCCGGCGAGCGGGCGGCGGTGCTGCTGCAGGCCGCCGACGGCCGGATCCTGGGGGCGGCCCGGCTGTAGGACCGCTCAGCCGGCCGTGGCCTGACCCGAGGAACGCGGCGCGATCAGATCGAACAGCCGACGGCTGAACAGCTTGGCCATCCCGACCAGCAGCGCGATCGAGCCGCCGTGCCAGATCAGGATCATGAGGGTGGTGTCGAGCGGATGGAACAGCGACACGCCGCAGGACACGAGGGCCGACGCGGCCAGCATGCCGGTGACGATGGTGGCGGTCGACCGCACCGGCGCGGCGTGGCGCAGCATCAGCACCAGGAGCGCCCAGAGCGGCAGGCCCATCATCAGGATGTTCATGAAGCAGCGGTAGCTGGTGCCGAGCACGAAGCCGTCGGGGCCGAGGCGGACCCAGTCGGTCAGGCAGCCATAGCCCATCGAGGCCAGCCACAGCGCCAGCCCCGGGACGGGCAGCAGGGCCCAGCGCCGCGATCGGTCGGGCAGGCTGACGTGGAAGGCGGCGATGGCGGCGAGGATGCCGGTCAGCATCGCGCCGGCCCATTCGAGCTGATAGGAGGTCTCTCCCAACTCCTCCATCCGCTCGTGCCGCACCCCCTTCAGGGCGACCACGGCGGCGATCACGGCGGCGGCGATCAGCAGCCACAGCAGCGCGCGCAGCATCGGCGGCCGCAGGGGCCGGACCGGCCGGGCCTCGGCGGCGAGCTGCGCGATCAGGTCTTCGGTGCGAGTCCGGCCCGTCTCCGTCATTTCGGTCCCAACGCCCCCTTCAGCGCCTTCAGCGCGCGATGCATCGCGACCTTCAGTGCCGGCACCGACGCGCCGCTGGCGGCCGATGCCTCCTTCAGCGACATGTCCTTCAGCTTCAGCAGCTCCACCGCCCGGCGTTGGCCCGGCGGCAGCTCCGCGATCGCGCGCCGCAGCGCGATCGAATCGGCCTCCATCCCCGTCTCATTCGTTTCGGGGGCGGCAAAGGTTTCCGTGAACGGGTCGATCGCGGTCTCGCGGCCGGTGGTGCGGATCTGGATGCGCACCCGGTCGACGATCCGCCGCCGGGCGATCGCCACCAGCCAGGGCTGGAACGGCCGCGCCGGATCATAGGTCTGGCGGATGCTGTGCAGGGTCAGCAGCACGTCCTGCACCGCGTC
The DNA here is from genome assembly GCF_000423185.1 of Inquilinus limosus DSM 16000. Classification (GTDB taxonomy): domain Bacteria; phylum Pseudomonadota; class Alphaproteobacteria; order DSM-16000; family Inquilinaceae; genus Inquilinus; species Inquilinus limosus. Next base: position 18,765 of record NZ_AUHM01000001.1, read on the forward strand.
CTCGGCATCGGCCGGACGGTGCAGGGAGCGGCGGGCCAGCGCCCTGAGATAGGGGGTGATCTCGGTCAGCAGCCGGTGATAGGCGGCCCGGTCGCCCGCCTGGGCCGCGACCATCAGCGCCGACCAGCCGGCATCGGGCGCCACGCCGGACGGGCCGTGCTCGTCGGGCGGGCTCATGGCGGCAATGGGCGGTGCGGTCCGGACATCGGCGCCGAGACTAGCCGGCATTTCCCGCACTGCCTATGGCCTGCGTCGCCTTGTTCCTGCCGAGCTGCGCGCCGCGCTAGCGGCTGCAGGAGGCGGCCAGGGCGTCGAGGCGATCCCGAAGCTCCGGCGCCGCGTCCGGCCGCAGCGCCGGCCACAGATCGCGCGCCTGGATTTCGTCGACCATGCAGCCGCAGTAGGCATGGCACGATTCGGGACCGCGGCCCCGCCGCTCGCACTGCACCTGGCAGTCGATCAGGAGCGGCGCCGGATCCGGCGGCGGCGACAGCATCGCCTGCGGGTCGCGGCCGAGCGCGATGCCGACCAGCAGCAGGAAGCCGATCAGCATCGGCTGATGGACCAGATAGACGGCCAGGCTGTGCCGCCCGGCCCAGCGCAGCGGCCGGCCGGCCACGCCGCCGTCGACGGTGCCGGCGGGGGCGCCGGCGTGCAGCCACCACCGGGCCAGGGCGATGCCGAGCAGCACCGGCCCGAACCAGGGGAACAGCGGCTCGTAGTCGTTGCTGCGCGGCGGCTCGGTTCCGAGCCCGGTCCACAGCAGCACGGGGTGGCCGAACAGGGGCGAGCGCCAGAGGATCGGCAGCGCGATCACTGCGAGGCCGAGGGCGAGGCTCGCGGCCGGCGGCAGCCGCAGGAACGGCAGGCCGAGGATGCTGGCGACGGCGATGCAGTGCAGGATGCCGAAGAAGATGAACTGGTCGGGAATGACGACCCAGGTCACCGCTGTGACCGCGGCGGCGCCGGCCACCACCTTGCCCAGCCGGATCGCCCAGCGCCGCCAGTCGCGGCCCTGCACGTCCCACAGCACCAAGCCGGCGCCGACCAGGGCCAGGAAGCTGCCGGCGATCAGGTAGCGCGCGGCGATCCAGCCGGGTCCGCCCTGCAGGTCCCAGTCGACGAAGCGGAAGAATCTCAGGTCCCACGACAGGTGGTAGAGGCCCATCGTCAGCAGCGCCAGGCCGCGGAGCAGGTCGATGACCGGCAGACGGCCGGAACGCGATGGAGCCAGCATGCCGTTCCGCTAGCCCGGCCGCACGAACACCCCGTCCATCCCGATCAGCCGGGCGGTGCGGCGGTTGAAGTAGCCGGGGATGAACAGCGCCGGGACGAAGCCCAGCTCGGCCATGTGCCGGATGCTGTCGAGATAGGACGGCTCGCCGTCATAGACCGGCACGACCGCGAGCTCCATCTGCACCGCGGCGATGCGCGGCAGCACGGCGCGCGCCCCGTCCAGCACCCGGCGCTCGGTGCCCTGGGTGTCGATCTTCAGCAGCACACGGTCGTCCGGCCGCGCATGGCGGGGGAAGATCCGCTCCAGCCGAGCCTGCGACGCCACCTCGGTGCCGACATAGGCCGAGCCGTCGAGCAGCTCCGCCATCTCGGCGGTGAAGTCGAGCACCGAGCTCATGTCGCTCTCGCCCGAGACCTGCAGGGTCACCGGCGCGTCGCTGTCGCCCAGCGCCATGCGCGACTCGACCACCCAGTCTGGATCGCCCGCGGCCGCCGCGGTCAGCGCCGCATGGGCGGCGGACAGCGGCTCGACCGAGACGATCCGCCCGGCATAGCCGCCGCGCCGCAGCCGCTGCGCGTATTGGCCGACATTGGCGCCGACGTCGAACACCAGGGTGATGCCCTGGTGCTCGAGCACCCGGATCAGGTTGCGCGTGTCCTTGGAGACGGGCTCGGGCGACGGGGCCATCGGCGCTCGCTCCGGATCAAGAATGGGCCCAGTCCCAGTATAGCTTCCGCGCCTTGGTGTAGAACGGCCCGGGCTGGAGGTGCCGGTCCTCGAGCCGGGTGCAGGGCAGCACCTTGGCAAAGTTGCCGGTCTGGAAGATCTCGTCGGCCTCCGCCAGCTCCTCCGGCCGGATCGCGCGTTCGATCACCTCGACCCCGTCGTGGCGCAGCAGCTCGATCACCCGGCGGCGGGTGATGCCGGCGAGGAAGGTGCCGTTCGCCGCCGGGGTGTGCACCGCGCCGTCCTTGGCCATGAAGATGTTGGCGGTGGCGAATTCGGCGACGTTGCCGATCGGGTCCAGCATCACCGCGTTGGTGAAGCCGCGCTGCTTGGCCTGGCGCATGGCGAAGCCGGACTGGGGGTACAGGCAGGCGGCCTTGGCCCGGGTCGGCGCCATCTCCGGCGACGGCCGGCGCAGCCCCTGGGCGAAGCAGGCGCTGTCGTCGCCCGGCTGCGGCAGCGGCGAATCGTAGATCGACAGGCAGAAGCGGGTCGCCGCCGGGTCGGGCTCGATCCAGCCGTCCTCGGCCCAGAACATCGGCCGGATGTAGACCGCGGCGTCGGCCGGGAAGCGGCGCAGCCCCTCGCGGGCCAGCGCCTCGATCTCCTCGGCCGCCAGCGTCGGCTCCATCCCCATGGCGCGGGCCGAGGCGACGGCGCGGGCGCAGTGGCGATCGAGATCCGGCGCCACGCCCTCGAAGCCGCGGGCGCCATCGAAGATGATCGAGGACATCCAGGCGGCGTGCGTCAGCGGCCCCATGATCGGCGGGTTGCCTTCCCGCCAGGAGCCGTCGAGGAAGGTCAGCGCATATCTCGCCATGTCGTCCGTCCGATCCCGCAATGCGTGCCGGCGGAGCATAGGCGAGCGGCCGGGCCCGCGCCAACATCGGGCGCGGGCAACCGTGAGCAGCCCTGCGTCGGACGCAAGCCTGGCCGACCGTCTGGCCGCTACTGGCTGGCCCAGACGATCCGGGCCTTCCAGGCCACGTCCGACAGCTTCAGCGACTGCGGCGCCGCGTCGCCCACCAGCGGCTTCAGATCGATCCGGTTGGCGCTGATGCGCACCAGCTCGCCGATCAGGAGCTCGCCGCCGACCGTCTTCGCCACCACCCTGTCGCCACGCCGCAGCCCGGCCGCCGGCGAAACGACGACGACGTCGCCGTCCCGGTAGATCGGCGCCAGGTCATTGCCGGCGATCTCCAGCGCATAGGCGTTGGGATCGGAGAGGTTGGGAAAGTCGACCTCGTCCCAGCCCTTGCCGGTCGGGTGACCGGCATTGTCGAACAGGCCCTCGGCCGTGGCCTGGGCGCGGCCGATGACGGGGATGCGGCGGGCCGGCAGGCCCGACCCGTCGTCGATCAGGCGCACGAAGGCGGCCATCGAGCTGCCGGTCGCATCCAGGATCTTCGAGATGCTTTCCGTCGACGGCCAGCGCAGCTTGCCGTCGCTCGACTGGCGCTTGCTGGGGTTGAAGGTCGTCGGGTCGAGCCCGGCGCGGCGCGCAAGGCCCGAGGGCGACAATCCGTTGAGCCTGGCGAGACGATCGATCGCCGCCCAGATGTCGGCGTGCTTCAGCATGGGAATCGTGACTCCCGGGGGCGCGACATCGCGATTAGGAACTTACTCATTTATAAAACTTACCTAAAAATAGATACGATTGTCTTCCCAAAACCTTCTTCTGCCCCATATCGCGTTCCGCCTTTTTGACAGACGTGGCCCCCACCACAGCGCACAGTCTACAATTCGCGCGACCTTTCCGCTATGACCCGAAAGGGATAGGAATCGAGTAAGGGATTAGGTTCAGGTCTCCCGATCCGCGTCCGGCGCAGCAGGATGTTCCTGTCATGCCGCCCTGCGCGCTTCGCCGCGGGCTGGTTGCGACAGGCTTGGGTTGGCAGCGGCGTCAGTTGACGCTATCCCTGCGGTCGATGCTCCGTCCCATGACCAAGATCGCGATGCCGGCCCCCCTCTTCCGCGCCATCCTCCTCCTCGCCAGCCTCGCCGCCCTGCCCGCCGGCGCGGCCACCGTCGACACCATCGCCAGGCAGGCGATCCTGATCGACACCACCACCGACACGGTGCTGATGGAGAAGGCGGCGGACGAGCGCATGCCGACATCGTCGATGAGCAAGATGATGACGGCCTATCTGGTCTATGACGCGCTGGCCGAGGGGCGGATCACGCTCGACACCAAGTTCCCGGTCAGCAAGAAGGCCTGGCAGATGGGCGGGTCGAAGATGTTCGTCCAGGTCGGGGACAGCATCCGGGTCGAGGATCTGCTGCGCGGCCTGCTGATCCAGTCCGGCAACGACGCCGCCGTCGTGCTGGCCGAAGGGCTGGCCGGGTCGGAATCGGCCTTTGCCGACCGCATGAACGAAATGGCGAAGACGCTGGGCATGAACAACAGCCACTTCGTCACCGCCAGCGGCTGGCCCGATCCCGAGCACTACTCGACCGCGCGCGACCTCGCGATCCTGGCCGAGCGCATGATCAAGGACTTCCCGCAATACTACCGCTACGACAGCGAACGGGAGTTCACCTGGAACAAGATCAAGCAGGGCAACCGCAACCCGCTGCTGTACCGCGACATGGGCGTGGACGGGATCAAGACCGGCCACACCGAGGCCGGGGGATACGGCCTGACCGCCTCGGGCGTCCGCGACAACCGCCGGCTGGTCCTGGTGGTCAACGGGCTGCCGAGCATGCAGTCCCGCGCCGACGAGGGCGCCCGCCTGCTGGAATGGGGCTGGAACCAGTTCCGCCTGTACCCGCTGTTCAAGGCCGGCGCCACGGTCGACGAGGCGACGGTCTGGCTTGGCGCCCAGGACAAGGTGCCGGTCACGGTGGCCGCGGATCTGGCCATGACCATGCAGCCCGCCGATTTCGACAAGATGACGGTGACCGCCCGGTTCCAGGAGCCGATCGAGGCGCCGGTCACGAAGGGCCAGGTGGTGGGCGAGCTTCAGGTCGCCCCGCCGGACGGGCCGGTGCGCAAGGTGCCGCTGATCGCCGCCCAGGACGTGCCAGAGGCCTCGATCTTCGCGGCGCTCGGCATGAAGCTCGGCCTGCTGCTGGGGCTCTGAGCCGCCCATTCCGCACGGCCCGGGACGCCGCCCCGGCCGGCGGCGCTTTCGATCAGGCCGGCGACGCCTTCGGTCAAGAAGGCTTGCCGCCGCCGCGTAGCATCGCCTGCATCCGAGCCCGTCCCTGAGAGACGGGCCGAAGGCGAGGACGAACCGGCGGATGCCAGCGACCGCGGCCAACCCGACATCCCCGCCCGACCGGACGATCGCGGCGCCGCTGAGGCTGCACCGCGAGGCGGTGCGGGCGGAGTGGACCGACTACAACGGCCATCTGAACGACGGCTACTACGCCGTCATCTTCAGCCACGCCACCGACGCCTTCCTGGACTTCGCCGGCATCGACGCCGCCTACCGGGCGCGCAGCCGGCGCACGGTCTTCACCGGCGAGATGACGATCCGCTACCGGCGCGAGGCGCATGCCGGCGACGAGGTGGCGGTCGAGACCCGGCTGACCGCGCTGGACGCCAAGCGCTTCACCCTGCGCCACGTCATGCGCCACGCCGCGGCCGGGACGGTGCTGGCCGAATGCGAGGTGCTGAACCTGTCGATCGACGCGACCGGGCCGAAGGTCGCGCCGTTCGAGGCCGCGATCCACGGCCGCCTGAACGCGATCAGCGCCGCCCACGAGGCCGCAGAGGACGAGAAGGGCTGACCACGGCCCCGGTTCCCACGAGACAGACAGGAGGCAGAAATGAACGCGAGACGTTTCCTTTTGGCCGCGGTGGCGGCTGCGGCGCTGGCCCCGGCCGGCACGGCCCTGGCCGACGACGCGGCCTGCAAGACGGTGGTGATGTCCGATCCCGGCTGGACCGACATCACCTCGACCACGGCGCTGGCCGGCACGGTGCTGACCGGCCTGGGCTACGAGCCCAGGGTCGATATGCTGTCGGTCGCGGTTACCTTCGAGGCGCTCAAGAACAACCAGGTGAACCTGTTCCTCGGCAACTGGATGCCGTCGCAGACGGAGATGGTCGAGCCCTATCTGAAGCAGGGAGTCGAGCTGGTCGGCACCAACCTGGCCGACGCCAAGGTGACGCTGGCGGTGAACCGCGAGGCCTATGAGGCCGGGGTCAGGGACTTCGCCGACCTGCAGAAATTCGCCGACAAGTTCGGCAAGTCGATCTATTCGATCGAGCCCGGCTCGTCCGCCAACAAGAACCTGTCGGCCATCATCGAGAAGAACGAGTTCGGCCTGGGTGACTGGAAGCTGGTCGAGGCCAGCGAGCAGGCGATGCTGGCCCAGGTCGACCGGGCCATCCGCCGCGGCGAATGGGTGGTGTTCCTGGGCTGGGCGCCGCATCCGATGAACGTCAAGTACAAGATTGACTATCTGAGCGGCGGCGACGCCTATTTCGGCCCGAACTACGGCGGCGCCACGGTGCGCACCCTGGCCAACCAGAAGTTCCTGTCCGCCTGCCCGAACCTGCAGCGCCTGGCCAGGCAGCTGGTGTTCGACCTGAACACCGAGAACCAGATGATGCTGATGATCCTGGACGGCGGCCTGGACCAGAACGCCGCCGCCCGGAAATGGCTGAGCGAGAACCCCGAGCTGCTGACCAAATGGCTCGACGGCGTCACCACCATCGACGGCAAGCCGGGGCTGGAGGCGGTGAAGGCGTCGCTGAAGAGCAGCTAGACCTTCAGCCGCGCGATCGCCGCCTCGGTCTCCGCCGCCAGCCGCGCGACCAGCCCGGCCGCCGGCTGGCGCCGGGCCAGACGCAGCCCCTGCCCGGCCCAGAGCGACAGGAATTCCGCCCGCCCGGCCTTGCCGGCGGCGCCGCGCAAAGGCCGGGTCAGGGCGTTCTGCAGCGGGAAGGGCAGCGCCGACGAGGGCTCGCCCGGCGGCTCGACCGCGGTCATGACGCGGTTGACGATGCCGCGGGCCGGCCGGCCGCTGAAGGCCCGGGTCAGTCGCGTCTCGTGCTCGCGCGCCGCCAGGATCGCCGCCTTGTAGGCGTCGGACACGCCGGCCTCGTCGCAGGTCAGGAAGGCGGTGCCCATCTGCACCGCCTGGGCGCCGAGCGCCAGGGCCGCGGCGACGCCGCGCCCGTCCATGATGCCGCCGGAGGCGACCACCGGCAGGGCCACGGCATCGGCGATCTGCGGCACCAGCGCCATGGTGCCGATCATCGCGTCCGGGACATCGACCGCGAAGCTGCCGCGGTGGCCGCCGGCCTCGCTGCCCTGAGCCACGACGGCGTCGGCGCCCGCCCGGGCCCAGGCGACCGCCTCCTCGACCGTGGTCGCGGTGCCGAACAGCGCCAAGCCGCGCGCCTTGATCGCATCCAGCGCCGCCGCCGGCGGCAGGCCAAAGGTGAAGCTGATCACCGCGGCGCCGCTGTCGAGCGCGGCCGCGAGCTGGCCGTCGAAATCGGGGCCCTGCGGCAGCGGAAAGGACGGCACGGGCAGGCCGAGCTCGGCATAGAAGGGCGCCACCCGCGCCACCGCCCGGTCGGCGTCGGCCGGCAGATCGGGCACCGGGGTCGGGCTGAACAGGTTGATGCCGAACGGCTGCGACGTCCGTTCCCGCACCGCCCGCGCCGTCTCCAGGATCTGCTCCGGGGTCAGGTAGGCGGCGCCGATCGAGCCCAGGCCGCCGGATTCGGACACGGCGGCGACCAGAGCCGGCGTGTCGCCGCCGCCGGCCATCGGCGCCTGCAGGATCGGGTGGCGGAGGCCGAAACGCTGCATCAGCGGGGTGACGACGGGCATGGTCGGATCCTCGTGCGGAAGTCGGCGTCAGAGTGCGTCCGGCGGAACGGGCGGTCGAGCGCGATGTCGATGACGAAGGCCAGGAGCAGCGCCGCGGCGCCGAGCGCGAACAGCAGGGCATGGCCGGAGCCGCCGGCGAACAGGGCGGAGCAGCCGTAGGCCGCGGCCGCCTGGCCGATGGCGAAGCCGGCGGTGGCCCGGCGCCAGGCGGCGTCCCGCGCGGCCGGATCGGCGACCAGCGCCTGGACCTGTCCGAGCACCAGCGGCACGATGCCGGGCACGAAGGCGCCGACGATCAGGCTGGAGGCGGCCAGCGCCACGGTTCCATTCGCTATCGCCGGCAGCCCGACGGCCGCCGCCTGGACCAGGAAGGCGAGGCGCAGCGCGATCCGGAAGCCGACCCGGTCGGCCAACCGGCCGAGCAGCACCGGCCCGGCCACCGCGCCGAGGCCGAACAGCACCCAGTCGACGGCGCCGGCCGCCAGGCCGCGGTGGAGGCCGCGCACCACGAAATCGACCAGGAAGACCATGTGCGGCACCAGCCCGACGGCGTTCAGCGCGTATTCCACGGTCAAGCCGGCCAGCGCCACGGCGGGCGGGCGGACGGATGCCGGAGCCGCCGCAGCGGCTGGCACGGCCTCGGGCCAGCCGCCCCAGCCCAGCGCCGTCAGCGCCAGGGCCAGGACGCCGAGGCCGGCCCAGGTGGCCTCGAGCCCGGCCTGCAGCAGCAGCGGCACCAGCGTGCCGGAAGCGGCGATGCCGAGCCCGACGCCGGCGAAGATCAGCCCGCCGGCGCGGCCGCGATGCGCCGGCTCGATCCCAGGCAGCACCGCCGGCGCGGCCAGCACCATGATCGCCCCGCCGGCGAGGCCGGCGGCGAAGCGCCAGGCCAGCAGCCAGAGCGGCGACAACGGCACGGCGCAGGCCAGGAAGGCGATGGCGGCGAGCAGCATCATGCCGCGCAGCGGCGGCACCGGCCCCGCCGGCGCGGCCAGCCGCCGGGCGCACAGCGCCCCGGCGAGGTAGCCGACGAGATTGGCGGCGCCGAGCTGCGCGGCCGCGCCCGGCGTCAGCCAGCCGGCGGCGACGAGCGGCGGGATCAGCGGCGTATAGGCGAAACGCGCCAGGCCGATGCCGACCAGGCTCGCGCACAGCGCGGACAGGACCGGGCGGGGAAGGATGGCGGACGACATGCCGCCAAGATAGGGAGGCCGATCCTTCTTGAATAATAGTTGCTTCTGATCGCCGCCATCACTGTACCAGATGCCTACTCCGCCGCCCGGGCCGCGCCGGCGCCGCGGAACAGGCCGAGGAAGGCGGCCAGGGCGCTGGTTGCCGGTGCGTCGCGGTGGCGGATGAACAGCGTCTCGACCCGCGCCTCGGCCGGCGGCAGGCTGTGCACGGCCACCCGTCCGCCCGCCCAGACCGGGCCGATCAGGGCGCGCGGCAGCAGGGTGACGCCGAGCCCGGCGGCGACGCAGCCGAAGATCGCCTCGAGCGTGCCGAATTCGAGCCGGCGCAGGCCGACCGCCCCGCGCCGCGCCAGCACCTCCTCCAGCCGCTGGCGGTAGGAGCAGCCGGCCCGCAGCACCACGATGCGCAGGCCGCCGGATGCGGCGCCTTCGGCCAGGATCCGGTCGAGCCCGCCCGCGTCGGGCGCGGTCAGCAGCACCAGTTCCTCCTCGAACACGACCTCGGCCGCGAGATCGGGATGATGCACCGGGCCGCAGACGAAGGCGCCGTCGAGCCGCCGCGCCAGCACCTCGGCCGCCAGCTCGGCGGTGGTGCCGGTGCGCAGCACCAGGTCGACCGCCGGATGGGCCGCGGCATAGGCGGCCAGGGCGGGCGACAGCCGCAGCGCCGCGGTGGTCTCGAGCGCGCCGAGAGTCAGGGTCCCGCCGGGCGTGCCGTCGTCGCGCGCCGCCCGCGCCGCATCCTCCAGCAGCTGCCGCACCCGACCGGCATAGGGCAGGAGGCGCCGCCCGGCCGCGGTCAGCGCGACGCCGCGGCTGTGCCGCTCGAACAGAGCCTGGCCCAGCTCCTCCTCCAGCGCCCGGATCCGGGCGGTGACGTTGGACTGGACGGTGTGCAGCTCGGCCGCCGCCCGGCCGATGCCGCCGGTGCGGGCCACCGCCTCGAACACCCTGAGATCCCTGTCGTTCACGATGCGCCCCGCACGTTCGGGTCCGGGAGGACGGCGCGATTGTATCGGAGGATGCCGCCCACATGGACTCGGCATTACCAAAAGGTAAGTACGCCGCAGTGGCGCTTCCCCCTACTCTCCGGCCGGGTCAAACGCCCGCGGCACCGTCTCGGCGTGCGACGGTCCGGCGGGAGCGGTTGCAAGCCCTCTCGGTCCGTCCTGCCAGCGATCCGCTGTCCGAGAGCCTGACGCGCCCATGCAGATCCTTCTGATCGAAGACGATATCGAGACGGCACAGCACATCATCGCCTCCCTGCGGGACGCCGACCACACGGTCGATCATTGCGTCACCGGGGCCGACGGGCTGGCCCGCGCCGCGGCCGCCCGTTCGGGTTGCGCCCCCCGCCTCCTGATCGTCGACCGGATGCTGCCGGACATCGACGGCATCACCCTCGCCAGCCGACTGCGCCAGGACGGCAACACGGTGCCGATCCTGTTCCTGACCACGCTGGGCGGCGTCAGCGACCGGGTCGAGGGGCTGAACGCCGGCGGCGACGACTATCTGGTCAAGCCCTTCGCCGTGGCGGAGCTGCTGGCCCGGATCGACGCCCTGGCCCGGCGCGCCGGCGCCGCCGCGGTCGAGACCGCACTGCGCGTCGCCGATCTCGAGATCGACCTGCTGAAGCGCACCGCCACCCGGGCCGGCCAGTCGATCGACCTGCAGCCGCGCGAGTTCAAGCTGCTGGAATATCTGATGCGGCATTCCGGCCAGATCGTCACCCGCACCATGCTGCTGGAGCATGTGTGGGAGTTCCATTTCGAGCCGCAGACGACGGTGGTGGAAACCCATATCAGCCGGCTGCGCAGCAAGATCGACCGCGGCTTCGAAGCCCCCCTGCTCGACACCGTCCGCGGCGTGGGATACTGCCTCCGTGATCCTGGGTAGACTGGTCCGCACCGCGACGTTCCGGCTGGCGGCGGGCTTCGCCGCGCTGTTCAGCGTCTCGATCATCGCGGTGTCCAGCATCGTCTACGTGGCGATGACGCGGTATTCCGACCAGCAGATCGACCTGTCGATCAGCGCCGAGATGAAGACGGTCCGGGATTCGGTGATCGGCGCCTCGCCGCCCGAGATCGTCAAGGCGATCAACGACCGCATCACCGACATCGACCCCGACTATTTCTACTTCGCGCTGGAGGACGCCGACGGCGGCGTGCTGGCCGGCAATCTGCGGCCGGTGCCGGCGGTGACCGGCTGGGCCGACATCCCGCTGGAGACGACCGACGGCGACGGCAACCCCGAGCGGCACACGATCCGCGGCCTGGGCGTCGACCTGACGCCGGAGCTGCACCTGTTCATCGGCCGCGACACCCACGACCTGGACGAGCTGCAGGAGGGCATCACCCGCTTCTTCCTGGCCGGTGCGGCGGCGACGGTGCTGCTGGCGCTGGCCGGCGGGCTGGTGCTGAGCGCCCGGTTCCTGCGCCGGGTGGAGGCGGTGAACACCGCTGCCCGCCATATCATGGACGGCCATCTCGACGAGCGGGTGCCGAGCCGCGGCAAGGCCGACGAGTTCGACCGCCTGGCCGACAACCTGAACGCCATGCTGGACCGCATCCAGCAGCTGATGCAGGGGCTGCACCAGGTCTCCAGCGACATCGCGCACGACCTGCGCACGCCGCTGTCGCATATGCGCCAGCGGCTGGAGGCGGCACGGCTGAAGGCCGCCTCGGCCGCCGACTACGACGCTGCGGTGGAGCGGGCCGTGGCCGACATCGACGGCATCCTCGCCATCTTCGCGGCGCTGCTGCGCATCGCCCAGATCGAGTCCGGGGCGCGGCGCGAGGGCTTCGCCCCGGTCGACCTCTCGGGGATATTCGAGACCATCATCGACACCTACGGTCCGGTGGCCGACGATTCCGGGCACCGGCTGACCGGCACCGTGGCCCCCGGCCTGCGGGTGCGCGGCGACCGACAGCTGCTGACCCAGATGCTGGCCAATCTGGTGGAGAACGCGATCCGCCACACCCCGCCCGGGACCGGGATCGCGGTGTCCCTGGCGCCGGGGCCGGACGGCCCGGTCGGGCAGGTGCGCGACACCGGCCCCGGCATCCCCGAGGCGGCGCGGGAGAAGGTGTTCCAGCGCTTCTTCCGGCTCGACGCCAGCCGGATGACCCCGGGCAGCGGGCTGGGCCTCAGCCTGGTCGCGGCGGTGGCGCAGCTGCACGAGATCCGGCTGACCCTGTCGGACAACCGCCCCGGCTTGGCGGTGGCGCTTGATTTCGGCGAGGCGGCCAGGCCCGCCACGGCCGTGCGCGGCGCCGCGGCCCGCGGCGAAACCCGGCACCGGCGCGTGCCTGGCCCGGCGCCGAAAGGTCGTGGGGGCCGTCCGGCTTCCGGGCATGCGGTGTCGCTGGGCTTCGGGCGCCGCCGGCCATAGCCACGCCGCCGCGCCGGGGATATGCTTCCGGCATAACATGCTGCACGGCCGGGCTTTTCCGGCAGCGGCCGCCCCGACCGGAACGGCGATGGATTTCACCGGCCATAGTCTGTCCCATTCCCTGATGCCCGGCCATGATCCCTGGCTGGCGGCTCTGGCCGTCCTGGTCGCGGTGCTCGCCTCCTACGTCGCTTTCGACCTCGGCAAGCGCATCCGCGCCGCCCGGGGCGCGGCGCGCCTGCCGTGGCTGGCCGGCGGCGCGGTGGCGATGGGCGGCGGCATCTGGTCGATGCACTTCATCGCCATGCTGGCCCTGCACCTGCCGGCCGGCTTCGCCTACGACCTGCGGCTGACCCTGCTGTCGCTGCTGATCGCCGCGCTGGCGACCGGCGCCGGCTTCGCCGTGGCCACGCTCGGCAAAGCGGCGCCGCTGCCGCTGCTGGCGGGCGGCCTGTGCCTGGGCCTGGGCATCGCCGGCATGCATTACGTCGGCATGGCCGCGATCGTGCCCCCCGGCCGCATCGCCTACCACCCGGCCATCCTGGCCCTGTCGGTGGCGATCGCCCTGGTCACTGCCACCGCCGCACTGCACCTGGCCCTGTCCGATATCGGGCGCGGCCGGCGGGTGCTGGCCGCATTGGTCATGGGGGCCGCGATCTCCGGCATGCACTTCACCGGCATGGCCGCGGCGCAGTTCGTGCCCGACCCGGCCGCCGCGACCGGGGCCGGCGCCGCCGGCACGCCGGTGCCGCCGGGCATCCTGGCCGGGCTGATCGCCGCCGCGGATATCGTCGTCTTCGCCCTGGCCCTGATCGCCGCCCGGCTGGACCGCCGGATCGCGGAGCTGCAGACGCACCGCCGGCTCGCCGTGCTGGACGAACGCCACGCCGCCACCCTGAACGCCCTGCCGATGCCGCTGGCGCTGATCGACGAGCACGGCGTCATCCTGACCGCGAACCCGCCCTGGCAATGGCCAGGGGAGCGCGATCGCTTCGTCGGCGGCGGCTCGCGCCCCGGCGAGGACTATTTCGCGCTGTGCGCCGTCGCCGGGCCGGCGGGCGCCGAGGTGCGGGTGCATCTCGCCGGCGTGGTCCAGGGCATCCGGCCGGCGGCGCCGGTCGAATACGCGATCGGCGCCGGGGCGGGCGGCCGCACCATCCGCCTGCTGGCCGCGCCGATCGCCGAGGGCCGCGCGGTCGGCGCCGTGGTGGCGCATCTCGACATCACCGCCGAAAGGCTGGCCGAGCAGCGCATACGCGAGGCGATGCGGACGGTCGAGGCGGCGGACACCGCCAAGACCACCTTCCTGGCCCATATGAGCCACGAGCTGCGCACGCCGCTGAACGCCATCCTCGGCTTTTCCGAGCTGATCCGCGACGCCCATCTCGGGCCGCTGCCGGAGCGCTATCGCGGCTATGCCGAGGACATCCACCGTTCGGGCCAGCATCTGCTGGCCCTGGTCAACGACGTGCTCGACCTGTCGCGGGTCGAGTCCGGCCGGCTGGAGCTGCAGCCCGAGCCGGTCGACCTCGGCAGCGACATCCAGGATGCCGTCAGCCTGGTGGCGCAGCGGGCCGAGGCCCACGACATCACCATCGAGCAGCGCGTGGCGCGCGACCTGCCGCTGCTGAACGCCGACCCGCTGCGGCTGCGCCAGATTCTGATCAACCTGCTGACCAACGCGGTGAAGTTCACGCCCGATGGCGGCCGCGTCACCATCGATGCCGTGGCGGTGGCGCGGTCGGTCCGCATCACCGTCGCCGATACCGGCATCGGCATGACCGAGCAGGAGATCGCCCTGGCGCTGGAGCCGTTCCGCCAGGCGCGCCGCCTGTCACGGCGGCCGCGCGAAGGATCGGGCCTCGGCCTGCCGCTGGCCAAGGCGCTGGTCGAGAGCCATGGCGGGATGCTGATGATCGACAGCGAGCCCGGCGTCGGCACCCGCGTCACCGTGCTGCTGCCGGCCGCCGGCGAGGCCGCGGCCAGCCCCGCGCTCCCGGGCGGCTATGAGAGAGCCAGCGGCGGCGGGGCCGTGATCGAGCCGCCGCCGCTCAGCATCGGCCGGCCGGTCAGTCGGCGGCGTTGACCATCGCCTGGAAGACGCGCCAGGCGACCTCGACCGTGACACCGCCCGCCCGCGCGCCCGCCGCCAGCATGCCGGCCGTCGGCTTGGTCGGGACCGTGGTGATGCCGGGGTCGCCCATCGCCGTCACCATGTCGAGGGCATAGGTCATCGGGGTCTTCAGCTCGACCACAGTCAGATTATCCGTCATCGCAATGTCGCCCATTTTGGGCATCTCCCCACTGGTTTAATGCCCACCTTCGGTGCAAGGGCCGTGCCAAGAGGCTGAACCACAGTGGACGGATCAGCCGGACGGATGAGGCCTCAGTCATAAGGCTGATTCTGATACTATGTTCCAATATTTAGTTAGATTACAGAATAAAAATACGTCATGGCATTTTGAACCTGACTGCGCACTCGCAATTTGCAACGTGCGGCGGCATACGATTCGCATTCTGCAACGCTCACGATCCGCCGATCGGGTCCCGCGATTGACGGGCGGAGGCCGCTTCCCTAGGGTTCGCCCGCCATGACCATCTACAAGATCTGCAGCGCGGCGGAATGGGCGGCGGCCGAGGCCGCGGGCGCCTATCGCGGCTCCGCCGTCGACCATCAGGACGGCTTCATCCATTTCTCGACGGCCGAGCAGGCCGAGGAGACCGCGGCCCGGCACTTCGCCGGCCAGGACGGGCTGGTGCTGGTTGCGGTCGATCCGGCGGCGCTGGGCGACGCGCTGCGCTGGGAACCGTCGCGCGGCGGCGCCCTGTTCCCGCATCTCTATGGCGAATTGCCGCTGAGCGCGGTGCAGGGCGTGGCGCCGCTGCCGCTGGTCGAAGGCCGCCACGCCTTTCCACCGCATCTGTTCCCGTCCGTCGCCGCGTCGTGAGCCGGCTCTTCGCCCTCGCGGCGCCGCTGCTGAAGGCGCTGCCGCCCGAGACGGCGCACCGGGCCACCATCACCGCGCTGAAGCTGGGGCTCGGGCCGGTCATGTCCGAGCCCGACGACCCGGTCCTGGCGGTGACGCTGTGGGGCCGCCGCTTCGCCAACCCGATCGGCCTCGCCGCCGGCTTCGACAAGGATGCCGAGGTGGTCGACCCGATGCTGCGGCTCGGCCTCGGCTTCGTCGAGATCGGCAGCGTCACGCCGCGGGCCCAGCCCGGCAATCCGCGGCCGCGGGCCTTCCGGCTGCCGGATCAGCAGGCGCTGATCAACCGCTACGGCTTCAACAACCGCGGCCACGCCGCCGCCGCGGCCCGGCTGGAGGCGCGGCGGCTGACCGGCGCCGCGGCACCGGGGCTGCTGGGGGTGAATGTCGGCCGCAACAAGGACAGCCGCGACCCGGAGGCCGACTATGCCGCCGGCATCCGCGCCTTCGCCCGGCTGGCCGACTATCTGGTCGTCAACATCTCCTCGCCCAACACGCCCGGGCTGCGGGCGATGCAGAGCCGCGAGCCGCTGCAGCGCCTGCTGGCCGCCGTCACCGCGGCCCGGACCGACGGCACGGCGCGGCCGCCGATCCTGGTCAAGATCGCCCCCGACCTGACGACCGAGGACCTGGAGGACGTCGCCGAGGTGGCGCTGGCCGCCGGCATCGACGGGCTGATCGTGTCCAACACCACCATCGCCCGGCCGGCCGGGCTGCCGCCGGACCTGGCCGGCGAGCCGGGGGGACTGAGCGGCAGGCCGCTGATGCAGCCTTCGACCGCGGTGCTGCGGCGGATGGCGAAGCTGGTCGCCGGCCGGCTGCCGCTGGTCGGGGTCGGCGGCGTGGCCAGCGGCGCCGACGCCTACGCCAAGATCCGCGCCGGCGCCAGCCTGGTCCAGCTCTACACCGCCCTGGCCTATCGCGGCCCGGCCCTGGTCGGCGAGATCAAGCGCGACCTGGCCGACCGGCTGCGCGCCGACGGCTTCCGCTCGGTCGCCGAGGCGGTCGGCGCCGATCTGCGCTGACCGCTGCGGCAATGGCTGCGGGTGGACGCCGCCCCGCCAGGATGCGATGACTGGATTGTCGGCCCGATTCGGTCTGGCGTCCTATGCCGGCCTCGGCCCAACATTCTCCTTTTGGCTTCGAGGAGCTTTCGGCCATGGACCTGCGCGGCATCAACGATATCGGCGCCACCATCGACGCGGCGGTCGAGGCCATCGCCCCCGGACTGATCGAGGTGCGGCGCGACATCCATGCGCATCCGGAGATCGGCTTCGAGGTCCAGCGCACCGCCGGGGTGGTGGCGGCGGAGCTGGACAAGCTGGACATCCCCTACCGCACCGGGATCGGCCGCACCGGCATCGTCGCCGAGATCGAGGGCGGCGCCCCCGGCCCCTGCCTCCTGATCCGCGCCGACATGGACGCGCTGCCGATCCAGGAGATGACCGGCCTGCCCTTCGCCAGCACCGTGCCGGGCGCGATGCATGCCTGCGGCCACGACATCCACACGGCGACGCTGATCGGTGTCGGCGCCGTGCTGCAGCAGCTGGCGCCGAGGCTGCGCGGCCGCATCCGGCTGGTGTTCCAGCCGGCCGAGGAGACGCCGGAGAGCGGCGCCGCCGCGATGATCCTGGACGGCGCCGCGGATGGCGCCGACATGGCGCTGGCCTTCCACAACAGCCCGACCATGCCGGTCGGCCGCTTCGGCTACATCCACGGCGCCAGCACCGCCTCGGCCGACACCTTCGACATCACCGTGCGCGGCCGGTCCGGCCATGCGGCGCGGCCGCAGGACGCGGCGGATCCGATCGTCGCGGCGGCCTATCTGGTGACGCAGCTGCAGACCGTGGTCTCGAGGTCCATCGACCCGGCCCAGGGCGCGGTGGTGACGGTCGGCAGCATCGCCGGCGGCGCCACCCACAACATCATCCCCGACACCTGCACCCTGCGCGGCACGGTGCGGGCCCGGTCGCCCGAGGCGCGGACGGTGGCCGAGACGACCATCCGCCGCATCGTGCAGGGGATCGAGCTGACCCAGGGCGTGACCTGCGAGCTGGACTACCAGCTGGGCGTGCCGCCGCTGATGAACGATCCCCGTATGCTGGAAGCCTCGGTCGCCGCGGTCCGGGCGCAGTTCGGCGAGGTGGTGGACGAGACCGCGCCCGGCTTCGGCGCCGAGGACTTCGCCTTCTTCTCCGAACGCGTGCCGTCCTTCCACCTGCGGGTCGGCGCCGGCCAGCCCGGCCGCAACGACCATCTGCACAATTCCGACTACCAGCCGGACGAGCGCTGCATCGCCCTCGGCGCCGCCGCCCTGGTACGCAGCGCGGTCGAGCTCCTGTCCTGATTGCATTTGGCTTAGAAAGCTGTTCGTCATCCCGTGCGCGCTGCGGTGCGGAGTACCTCGGCGCAGACACGGGATCTCAGGGCTCATGGCCGGCATATTGACCCGTCATGGCGAGCCCCGCCCCGGAGTCCGATTTGGGGGGGTGGCCATCCAGGGCCGCTCGCATCGGCTCCTGGATGGCCACGTCGGCTTCGCCTCCTCGCCATGACGGGGAAGGGACTGAAGAGTCGATCTTAAAGCCCGCTGGTATCAGGCGGCGGCCTCGGCCACCGCGAAGCTGTCCTCGAGCAGCCGGAAGCGGGCGATCAGCCCGTCCCGCACGGTGATGTCGATGGTGAAGTCGCTGCGCATGATCCGCCCGGTGCGCTTCGCCCGCGATTCCAGCTCGCCCGCCGCGAAGGCGCGGTCGCCCTCGGCCACGATCGTGTCGATGTCGAAGCGGATCGGCTCGATCCCTTCCCACAGGGCGCGGACAAAGTCGGCGACGCCGGCGCGTCCGGTGCGGCGCCCGATCCAGGGCACGCGGTCGACCGCGCCGGGGATGTCCCAGTCGGCATCCTCGGTGAACAGCGAGGCCACCGCCTCCGGCGCCGCGTCCGACCGCATCGCCGCGAGATAGCGTTCGAGGGCGGCCCGGGCGCCGCCGCCGGCCGCCGCCTCGCCGCGCAGGATGCGGATGCGGTCGCGGTCGGCGCTGGTGAAGTCGGGGTCGACATAGATGTGGACGCTGCGGATCAGCGTGCCTTCGAAGTCGAACACGTCGCAGAAGCGGCCCTGCGACACCACGCCGTCCGGCCAGCGAAGGCCGCCGCGGGTGACGCCGCGCTCGGTGCCTTCGACCACGATGGTGTCGCCGGCGACGATCTTGCGCAGCCCGGGAATGTCGTGTTCCAGGCTCTCCAGCTCGGCCGCCAGCCGGGCGCCGAACTCGGCCACCGCCGCCTTGCCTCGGGCCAGGCCGAATTTCGGGAAGAACAGCTCCACATCCTCGGTGAACAGGTCGAGGAAGGCCGGGTCGCGGGTGTCCGCCCCGCGGAAATAGGCATCGATCACCTTCAGCCGGGCGTCCGTCAGCGCCGGATCGGGCATGGGGCCGGTCGTCATCGCGGACCTCCAAATTCCATAATTTCGACTACAGAAATGCTGTCGGCTTGCGCGACGGAGGTCAAGGGAATTATGTAAGATCAACTACAGAAAGGAGCACGGATGGCGACGCGAGGCCGGCCGCGCAGCTTCGACCGCAACACGGCGCTGCGGCGGGCGATCGAAGTGTTCTGGGCCAAGGGGTACGAGGGGGCGCAGCTGGTCGACCTGACCGCGGCGATGGGCATCAACCCGCCCAGCTTCTACGCCGCCTTCGGCTCGAAGGAGGCGCTGTTCCGCGAGGCGCTCGACCTCTATCTCGCCACCGACGGCGCCGCCAGCATGCAGGCGCTGGAGGCCGGCGCGACCGCCCGCGAATCGATCCTCGGCATGCTGACGGCGAGCGCCGAGATCGCCCTCGCCTCGCCCGGGGCCCGCGGCTGCATGCTGATCCTCGGCCTTGTCAACGGCCTGCCGGAGAACGAAGGGCTGCGCCATCACCTTGCAGCCCTGCGGAGCGAGACCACGGACCGGATCCGGCGGCGACTGCAGCGCGGCGTCGCGGAGGGCGACCTGCCGCCGGGCACCGACGTCGACGGCCTCGCCACCTTCTTCGGCACGGTGATGCAGGGGCTGTCGCTGCAGGCCCGCGACGGCGCGTCCCGCGGGGCGCTGACGGCGGCGGCGACGGCCGCCATGAAGGCCTTGGACTGAGCGGAAACCTCGCCATCGGGCCCGATTTCCGTCACCTTTCTCAGGTGGATTGCAGAGGCGAGTCGCACGGCGCGGCCGCGCCCCCGGAAAGTGAGGAAGAGAACCGATGATCGAGGCGATGAACCTCGCCATTCTCGTCGCGGCGGGACTCATTGCGCTCAGCGTCTTCACCAGCCTGATCTCCTTCCGGGTCGGCGCCCCCCTGCTGCTGGTGTTCCTCGCGGTCGGCCTCGGCGCCGGCGAGGACGGCATCGGCAAGATCCATTTCGACGATGCGCCCGCGGCCTATTTCATCGGCAGCGTCGCCCTGGCGCTGATCCTGTTCGACAGCGGCTTCGAGACGCGGCTGCAGAGCTTCCGCGCCGCCGCCGCCCCGGCCCTGACCCTGGCCACGGCCGGGGTGCTGCTGACCACCGGGCTGGTCGCCGTCGCCGCCCGGCTGGCCTTCGGCTTCGGCTGGTACGAATCGCTGCTGACCGGCGCCATCGTCAGCTCGACCGACGCCGCCGCCGTATTCTTCCTGCTGCGGGTCGGCGGCATCACCCTGCGCGACCGCGTGCGCTCCACCCTCGAAATCGAATCCGGCAGCAACGACCCGATCGCGATCTTCCTGACCCTGGCCCTGGTCGAGGCCGCGCGGCTCGGCACCGGGGCGGAGACGCTGACCTGGTCGCTGGTCACGACCTTCGCGCTGGAAGCCAGCATCGGCATCGTCCTCGGCCTCGCCGGCGGCCTGCTGATCGTGCGCGTGATCAACCGGGTCAGCCTCGACCCGGGCCTCTATCCTGTGATCGCGCTCAGCCTCGCCCTCCTGATCTTCGCCGCCACCGGCATGCTGCACGGGTCGGGCTTCATCGCCGTCTATGTCGCCGGCATGGTCGCCGGCAACGCCGCGCTGCGCGCCGCCGCCCTGATCCGCCGGTTCCAGAGCGGCATGACCTGGCTGGCGCAGATCGGCATGTTCCTGACCCTCGGTCTCCTGGCCACGCCGTCGCAGTTCCCGGCGGTGTTCCTGCCGGCGCTGGCCGTGGCCCTGGCCCTGACCTTCCTGGCCCGCCCGATCGCGGTCTGGCTGTGCCTTCTGCCCTACGGCTTCTCGCGCAACGAGACCACCTTCGTCGCCTGGGTGGGCCTGCGCGGCGCGGTGTCGATCCTGCTGGCCATCCTGCCGCTGATCGCGCAGCTGCCGGACGGGCGGGCGATCTTCAACGGCGTGTTCGTGGTGGTGATCGTCTCGCTGCTGCTGCAGGGCTGGACCATCCGGCCGCTGGCCAAGTGGCTGGGCCTGATCGTGCCGCCCCGGATCGGCCCGGTGGACCGCGTCGAGCTGGAGCTGCCCGGCCGCGCCAACCACGAGCTGGTGGTCTACCGCATCGCCGCGCAGAGCCCGGTGGCGCGCGGCGAGCGCATCCCGCGCTGGGCCCGGCCGGCCCTGATCGTGCGCGACGGCCAGTCGGTCGACATCCACCATGCCGGGCGGCTGCAGACCGGCGACCAGGTCTACATCTTCACCCCGCCGCAGCAGGTGCGCCTCCTGGACCGGCTGTTCGCCACCCCGGCCCGCCTGGCCGAGGACGACCGCGACTTCTTCGGCGATTTCACCCTGCACGCCGACGCGCCGCTGGCCGAGGTGGCGGAGAGCTACGGCTTCGCCCTGCCCGATCCGGCCGAGACCCGCACCGTCGGCGCCTTCCTGCAGGACGGCTTCGGCGGCCGCGTCGAGGTCGGCGACCGGCTGCCGGTCGGCGGGGTCGAGCTGATCGTCCGCGCCGTCGACGACGAGAACGAGGTGACCGAGGTCGGTCTGGCGCTGGAGCCGAGCCGCGGCGCCCAGCCGAAGCTGCCGGTGTTCCAGAACCTGTCGGAGATCGCCGCCTGGGTCCGCGGCCGGCTGCGCGAGCGCCGCGCCCGGCAGGCGCCGCCGTCCGCCCCGGCCCCCGAGCCGCCCCCGCCGGACGAGACGGCACCGGCCGCCCGGCCGGAATAGCGCGTCGCCGGTTCCGGCCTCGCAATCGATCCGCTACTGTCGCCGGCGACAGGGACCGAGCGGGGACGCGATGCTGACGATCTATTCCGAGGACCACCGGCTGCAGCACGGCAAGGTGGAGCTGACCGGCGGCCATTTCATCCCGGTGGTGGAGAAGCCGGAACGGGCCGAGACCATCCTGGCGCGGATCAAGGCCGCGGGGCTGGGCGAGGTGCGCGCGCCGGAGCGCTTCGGCACCGACCCGATCGCCCGGGTGCACGACCGCGGCTTCATCCGTTTCCTGGAGACCGCCTGGGACGAATGGAAGGCCGAGCACGGCGAGATCGACGCGCTGCCGACCAACTGGGCGGTGCGCAACATGCGCCAGGTGGTGCCGGGCTCGATCGACGGCAAGCTCGGCTACTACGCCAGCGACTGCGGCACCCCGATCACCGCCGGCACCTGGCGCGCGGCGCTGAGCTCGGTCGACGTCGCGCTGACCGGCGCGAAGCTGGTGGCGGCCGAGCGCAGACCGGTCTTCTCGCTGTGCCGGCCACCCGGGCACCACGCCTCGACCGACGTCTATTGCGGCTACTGCTTCTTCAACAACGCCGCCGTGGCGGCGCAATGGTTCCGCGACAACGGCGCCGGCCGCGTCGCGATCCTCGACATCGACTACCACCACGGCAACGGCACGCAGGAGATCTTCTGGCGCCGCGACGACGTGCTGTTCGTGTCGCTGCACGCCGACCCGAATGTCGAATACCCCTACTATCTCGGCTATGCCGAGGAGACCGGCGAAGGCGCCGGCGAGGGCTTCAACCTGAACCTGCCGATGCCCTTCGGCACCACCTGGGACCGCTACCGCGAGGCGCTGGACGCCGCGCTGGCGCGGATCCGCGACTACGGGCCGGACGCGGTGGTGCTGTCCTTCGGCGCCGACACCTTCCAGGAAGACCCGATCTCGCGCTTCAAGCTGACCAGCGACGATTTCAGCCGCATGGGCGAGATCCTGGGCCGCGGCCTGGGCGTGCCGACCCTGACGGTGATGGAGGGCGGCTACGCCGTCGACGCGCTGGGCGTGAACGTCGTCAACCTGCTTCAGGCGCTGGAAGGGGCTGCGGGCTGAGCCCGTCCCGACCCGGACGTCCCGAAGGATGTCCGGGTCCGCCCGCACCCGGCGGGAAAGGTGAGCAGGACAGCGGGCACTCCCTCATGACCGTCTTCTTCACCAGCGACACCCATTTCGGCGATCCGCGGGTGCTGCGGATCGACCGGCGGCCCTTCCCCAGCGTCGCCGCCCATGACGAGGCGCTGGCGGCGCTGTGGAACGAGACGGTGGGGCCGGAGGACGAGGTCTGGCATCTCGGCGATTTCGCGCTCGGCCCGCCGCCGGACGCGGTGGCGGCGCTGCTGGACCGCCTCAACGGCCGCAAGCATCTGATCAGCGGCAACAATGACGGGCCGGGCACGCTGGCGGCGCCGGGCTGGGACTCGGTGCAGGCCTATGCCGAGCTGAAGATCGAAGGGCGGCACCTGATCCTGTGCCACTACCCGTTCCGCACCTGGAACCAGATCGGCCGCGGGTCGCTGAACCTGCACGGCCATTCGCACGGCCGGCTGACGCCGGCGACGCGGCAATACGATGTCGGGGTGGACGTGCAGGGGCTGAGGCCGGCGACGCTGGATCAGATCATCGCGCGCAAGCGCCGGCGGAGGCCGTTCGCGGCGGGGAAGGAACCGGGAGGGCTGTGATCAGAGCTCCGGGTCGGGCAGCGGACGCCGGCACCGCTGCGGGGTGCGCGTCGCCCGGCGCAGCGCGGCGTGCAGCTCGCGCTCATGCCCGTCGTCGTCGCCCATTGCGGCCGCCAGCAGCCGCATCCAGTTCAGCACCCTTCGCATCGGCAGGCTCCCCTTCCAAGGAAGTCTCCCGCCCATGTGACGACGTTGGCGGAATTATGTCAAATACAAGCGGAAGACAATTTTGTTACGAAATGTTGCGGACGGCCGGTGAGGCCGTGCGGCGCAGGGCTTCCGCGGTGGCGGCGTCGGCCGGGAAGAAGGCTTCCACCGCCAGCTCCGACAGGGTGACGTCGACCGGCGTGCCGAACACGGTGGTGGTCGAGAGGAAGGAGAGGATCCCCGACTCCGTCGCCAGCCGCAGCGGCACGACGATGTCGGGATGCGCCTCCTCCGGCGGGGCCAGCGCCGCGACTCCGCGCGCCGGGGCCGGATAGGCCTGCAGCTCGGCCAGCAGCTCGACCAGAACCGGATCGGCGGTGACCTCGACCTGCCGGCGCAGCCGCTCCAGCAGATGGCTGCGCCATTCCGGCAGGTTGGCGATCCGCGGCGCCAGCCCGTCCGGATGCAGGCTGAGCCGCAGCACGTTGACCGGCGGCTGCAGCAGCGCGGCCGCGGCCCCCGCCATCAGCGGCGCCACCGCGGCGTTGGCGGCGACGAGGTGCCAGTGCCGGTCGACCGCCAGCGCCGGGTTCGGCGCATGCGCCTCGATCACCCGCTCCACCGCCCGCCGGGCCAGGGCCAGGGCCGGGTCGTCCAGCGGCCGCACCGGATAGGCCGGGGCGAAGCCGGCCGCGACCAGAAGGGTGTTGCGCTCGCGCAGCGGCACGTCCAGCCGCTCGGCCAGGTGCAGCACCATCTCGCGGCTCGGCCGCGCCCGCCCGGTCTCGATGAAGGAGAGATGGCGGGTGGAGATGTCGGCCTCGCAGGCGAGGTCGAGCTGGCTGAGGCGGCGGCGCCGGCGCCAGTCGCGCAGATGGTCGCCGAAGCTGGGGGCTGTGCTGCGGTTCATGCGCCGACGATAGCCGGCCGCCGGCGGCGCATCCATGACCTGGCAGGTAATCGCTTTCGCGACCGGGGCCGGACAGGATCGGGCCATCGCAACCACCGCTGGAGAGCGAAGATGAGCAACGCCACCGAGCTGGTCGACCGCTATATCGCCATCTGGAACGAGACCGATGCCGGGCGCCGGCGCGCCCTGATCGACGCGACCTGGACCGAGGATGCGGCCTATGTCGACCCGATGATGCGGGGCGACGGCCGCGACGCGATCGACGCCATGATCGCGGCGGTGCAGGAGCGCTTCCCCGGCCACCGCTTCCGCCGCATCGGCCCGGTCGACGAGCACAACGGCCGCATCCGCTTCCGCTGGGAGCTGGGGCCGGAGGGCGCGCCGGCGCTGGTCGCCGGCACCGATTTCGGCGAGATCGCCGGCGGCCTCTTGTCCGGCATCACCGGCTTCATCGATCACGCCCCGGCGGTGGCGGCGTGAGGAAAAGGGGCGGATCCGGCGGGATCCGCCCCGTCGCTTCACTCGGCCGGCAGCCGCAGGGCCAGGCCGATCACGACCAGCGCCGACACGGCGCAGAACGCCGCCAGCGGCCAGGCCGTGCCGGCCGGCAGCGCCAGCACCGCGAGCGTGCCGGCAGCGCCGACGATCAGCCCCTCCAGACAGGCATAGAGCGCGGTGGCGGTGCCGGCGACATGGCCGAAGCCCTGCAGCGCGCCGTTGGCGGTGACGGCGCAGGCGACCGCGATCCCGGCCGAGATCACCCAGACCGGCACCAGGAAGGCCCAGAGCGACGGGCCCGTCACGAGCTGTCCCAGCGCCAGCAGCCCGGCCCCGCCCAGCAGCAGCGCCATGCCGCGGATCAGGCAGCCGCGCCGTCCCCAGCGCGCGGTGAAGCGGCCGGCGAAGCGCGCGGTCGCGATCATCACCAGGGCGGCGGTGCCGAAGGCCAAGCTGAAGCCGAGCGGGGCGAGGCCGAGCCCGCCGATCAGCACCGCGGGCGCGGTCGAGAAATAGACGAAGAACGCGCCCATCGCCGCGCTGAAGCCGAGGGTGTAGGTCCAGAACGGTCCGCTGCCGAGGATCGCCCCGACATGGCGCAGCCGCACCCCGTCGCCATCCTCCGGCCGCGTCTCCGGCCAGCGCCGCAGCGCCTGCAGCCCGGCCGCGGCGCCGAGCCCGGCCAGAAGCCAGAAGATGCCGCGCCAGCCGAAGCCGTGGTCGACCCCGGCGCCGAGCAGCGGCCCGAAGGCCGGCACGAAGGCGAGCATCGAGCCGAGCAGGCTGTAGATCACCGCGCCCTCGCGCCGGGCGGCGTAGACGTCGCGCACCGTGGCGAAGGTGGCGACCAGCATGGCCGCGGCGCCGGCCGCCTGCAGCAGGCGCAGCGCCAGGAACGGCGCGGCCGAGGACGCCAGCGCCAGCCCGGCCGAGGCCAGGGTGAACAGCAGCGCGCCGCCCAGCAGCACCGGCCGCCGGCCGACGCGGTCGGACAGCGGCCCGAACAGCAGCTGGCCGCAGCCGAGCAGCAGCAGATAAAGGCTGAGGGTCAGCTGGATCAACGCCGGCGTCGCCGCCAGGGCCGCCGGCATCAGCGGCACCACCGGCAGGTAGATGTCCATGCCGAGCGAAGCCAGCAGGTCGAAGGGAGACAGCAGCAGCAGGGTCGCTGCCAAAGAATAGGGCCATGGCCTGGGTGCAGGCATGGGAAGACCTCCGCAGAAAGGGAAATTCGGCGGCGGTCCACATCAGGATCGGAAGGCCGTGATCGGGAGCGCCGCAACAACCGGATGGCTGCTGCGGCTCAGCGGGTTGCGGTGGAATCGGTCCTCATCGCGGGTCTCCGGACTGCGGCGGAGTGGCTGTAGCATGCACCTCACCGCGGTGAAAGCGTGATCCGCGGCGCGATCCGGGCTAGGCTGCGCCTCCCCTTTCCTGCGCAACGGGCGGCACGATGGTCTCCTTCCTGAAATCCCTGTTCGGCGGCGGCAAGCGCGAGGAGGCGGCCCCCGGCGAGGCCCCGGCCGGGCCGGCGGTCGAGTACAAGGGCTTCCGCATCCGCCCCGCCCCCTTCGCCGCCGGCGGCCAGTACCAGACCGCGGGCGTGATCGAGAAGGACTTCCCGGACGGCACCAAGACCCATCGCTTCATCCGCGCCGACAAGCACGCCAGCAAGGACGACGCCACCGCCTTCTCGGTGACCAAGGCGCAGCAGATCATCGACGAGCAGGGCGACCGGGTGTTCGGGGCGTAAGGCATCCGCCCTTTCGTTACCTGCGAGGTCATTGGATCCGGACCGGCCCTCGGCAATCCTCGGCGCATCCCCAGCGATTCCGAGGAACCGCCGAGATGCTGGTCTCCACAACAACGCGCCCGGGCGACACCACCGTCGCCATCATCGTCACCCTGCACGTCAAGCCGGGCCGCGAGGCCGAGTTCCTGGCGCTGCTGACGCCGGTGCTGGACGCCATGCGGCACGAGCCGAGCTTCATCAACGCCGTGCTGCACCGGTCGCCGGACGACCCGACGCTGTTCATGCTGTACGAGACCTGGGCCGATCGCGACGAGCTGGTGCAGGTGCAGATCCCCCGCGACTACCGCCAGGCCTATATCGCGGCGCTGCCCGATGTCCTGCGGCAGGAGCGCGGCGTCACCGTCTGGCACCCGATGCGCGGCGATTTCGCGATGGCCACGCCGGCCCCGTGATCAGACGGCCTGTCCGGCACACCAGCCCGACGACCACGCCCATTGGAAGTTGTAGCCGCCGAGCCAGCCGGTGACGTCCACCACCTCGCCGATGAAGTACAGGCCCGGCATCGCCTTCGCCTCCATGGTCCGCGAATCGAGCCCAGCGGTGTCGACCCCGCCCAGCGTCACCTCGGCGGTGCGGTAGCCCTCGGATCCGGCGGGCTCGACCCGCCAGCCGTTCACCGCCTCCGCCACCCGGCGCAGCACCTTGTCGGACAGGTCGGCGAGGTTGCCGACAGCACCCGCCGCCTCCGCGATCGTCTGCGCCAGCCGCTTCGGCAGCGCCTCGGCCAGGACGGTGTGCAGGGCCCGGCGGCCGTTGTCGGCGCGGGCGGCGCGCAGCCAGCCGAACACGTCGGTGCCGGGCAGCATCGCCACCTCGATTTCCTGCCCCTCGCGCCAATAGGAGGAGATCTGCAGGATCGACGGGCCGCTGATTCCGCGATGGGTGAACAGCATCGCCTCTCGGAACCGGGTGCGGCCGCAGCCGACCTCGGCATCGACGGCGACGCCGGCCAGCGGCTTCAGCCGCTCCAGCAGCGCCGGCTCGAAGGTCAGCGGCACCAGGGCCGGCCGGGTTTCAATGACCTTCAGGCCGAAGCGGGCGGCGAGATCGTAGCCGAAGCCGGTGGCGCCCATCTTCGGGATCGACCGGCCGCCGGTGGCGACCACCAGGGAGCGGCAACGCACGGGGCCCGACGCCAATCCCAGGACGAAGCCGTCGGCATCCCGCCCGACCGATTCGACCCGGCTGGACAGGCGCAGCGTGGCGCCGGCCCGGCCCATCTCGGCCAGCAGCATGTCGATGATCTGGCGGGACGAGCCATCGCAGAACAGCTGGCCCAGCGTCTTCTCGTGCCAGGCGATCCCGTGCCGCCCGACCAGAGCGATGAAGTCGTGCTGGGTGTAGCGGCGCAGCGCCGAGATGCAGAAATGCGGGTTGGCGGAGAGGAAGTTCGCCGGCGCCGCGTGCAGATTGGTGAAGTTGCAGCGGCCGCCGCCGGAGATGCGGATCTTCTCGCCCGGCGCCGCGGCGTGATCGAGGACGAGCACCGACCGGCCGCGCTTGCCCGCTTCGGCCGCGCACATCATCCCGGCCGCACCGGCGCCGATCACCACCACGTCGAAGAACCGCACCCCGCCCCCGTTCCGGCCGTCGCCCGCCCCTGATCAGGCGACGAGCGGCGCCACCTTGGCCTGCAGCGCCGCCTGCAGGTCCTGCGGCTTCAGCCGGATCTGCAGCCCGCGCTGGCCGCCATTGACGAAGATCTCGGCCTCCGCCATCGCCGATTCCTCGATCGCGGTCGGCACCGCCCGCTTCTGGCCGAGCGGGCTGATGCCGCCGACATGGTAGCCGGTGACGCGCTCGGCATCGGCCGGCCGCATCATCTGCGCCGACTTCGCGCCGAAGGCGGCGGCCAGCTTCTTCATGCCGACCTCGCGGTCCGACGGCACGACGACGCAGACCGGCTTGCCGTCAGCCTCCGCCATCAGCGTCTTCAGCACGACGCGCGGCGGCACGCCCATGGCCTCCGCCGCCTGCAGCCCGATTCGGTCGGCGCCCGGATCGTAGTCGTAGGCCGCCACGGCGAAGCTCACGCCCGCCCGCTGCAGCGCCTGGGTGGCGCGGGTGGTCTTCGACATGCCGGTCTCCCCCGCCCGCGCCTCTCCGGTCAGCGCTTGACGCGCGCCTTGCGGGCTGCGTAGCGGGCGTCGCGCTCGGCCTTCTGCTCGGCCAGGAGAGCCACCATCCGCTCCGCCTCCTCGCGCCGGGCTCGGGCCTCGGCCTCGGCCGCCTCGGCCTTGCGCCGCGCCTCTTCCTGCGCCCGCGCCTCGGCCTCGGCCCGCAGCCGCGCCTCCTCGGCCTCCCGCGCCGCACGGCGCTCCGCCTCGCGCTTCTCGCGCGCCTCGAGAATGGCCTGCCGCTCCTGCCGCTGCTTGATCAGCTCCGGATTGTCCGGCGCGGTCTTCGCCCGGAACTTCTCCAGAGCGGCCTTCTTCGCCGCCGCGGCGCTGCTCAACCGATCTCCGAACCCCTTTTCCCTGTAGCCGCTCATTACCGCTGTCTCGTTGACGCAATCCCCGCCGGGGCCGGCCGCCGCCGGCCCTCCGGATGCCCTAGATAGGCCGGGCCGCGCCCGGTTCCAACTGCGGAAGCGTCATGCCCCGCCCCGCCGGGGCGCAGGTCACGGTCATCGCCGCTGGAACAGCTTCTCGATATCGGCCAGCTTCAGCTCGACATAGGTCGGCCGGCCGTGGTTGCACTGGCCGGCATTGGGCGTGGCCTCCATGCTGCGCAGCAGGGCATCCATCTCCGTCGCATTGAGACGGCGGCCGGCGCGGACGCTGCCGTGGCAGGCCATGGTGGCGCAGACATGGGCCAGGCGTTCGGTCAGCGGCCGGGCGTCGTCCCATTCCGCCAGAGCGTCGGCCAGGTCCTGCACCAGCCCGGGCACGTCGGCCTGGCCCAGGAGAGACGGCACCCCGCGCACCACCACGGCGCCGGGGCCGAAGGGCTCGAGCTCCAGCCCCAGCCCGGCCAACTCCTCCTGCCGGGCGGAGAGCCGATCCACAGACGCCTCGTTCAGCTCCACCACCTCGGGCAGCAGCAGGCCCTGGCTCTTCACCGTGCCGGACAGAAGCTCGGCCTTCATCCGCTCGTAGACGATGCGCTCATGCGCCGCGTGCTGGTCGACGATGACGAGGCCGTCGCCGGTCTGGGCGACGATGTATGTCGCGTGGATCTGGGCCCGGGCGGCGCCGAGCGGATGCTCCGGCGTCGGCTCGGCCACCGCCGCCTCGGCGCGCGCCGAGGGTCGGGCCAGGTCGGCCGCGATCGGCGCCTGCCAGGCGGCGGCCGCCTCGGCCAGGCCCGCGGCCGGCCGTGACGGCCCGCGGGTCTGAAACCAGGAGGGCGAGGCGAAGGAGCCGGACCGGGAGAGCGGGGCCGGCATCGGCGCCGGTCCTTCCTGCGCCGTGAAGGCGGCCAGGGTGTCGGCGCCGACGCTGGTCGAGGCGCGGTGGCCGGCGGCGGCGATGGCGTGGCGCAGGGCGCTGACGATCAGGCCGCGCACCAGCGCCGGGTCACGGAACCGCACCTCGGCCTTGGTCGGATGGACGTTGACGTCGACCTCCTCCGGCGGCAGCTCGAGATAGAGCGCCAGCACCGGGTGCCGGTCGCGCGGCAGCACATCGGCATAGGCGCCGCGGATGGCGCCGAGCAGCAGCCGGTCGCGCACCGGGCGGCCGTTGACGAACAGGTACTGCGCCTGGGCGGTGGCGCGGTTCAGCGTCGGCAGCGCCGCATGGCCGGACAGGCGCACCGATTCGCGCTGCGCCTCGATCGGCAGCGCGTTCTCGGCGAAATCGCCGCCCAGCACGGCGCCGACGCGGGCGAGGCGGGCGTCGAACAGCTCGCCCTGCGCCGCCTCCAACCGCAGGATGGTGCGGTTGGCGTCCGCCACGGTGAAGCTGAGGGTCGGGTGCGCCATGGCCAGGCGTTCGACCACATCGA
Source organism: Inquilinus limosus DSM 16000 (assembly GCF_000423185.1). GTDB lineage: Bacteria > Pseudomonadota > Alphaproteobacteria > DSM-16000 > Inquilinaceae > Inquilinus > Inquilinus limosus. The sequence continues at coordinate 49,275 of NZ_AUHM01000001.1, forward strand.
CCGCGGCCTGGGTCTCGGCCCGCTCGCCCTTCAGGAACTTCAGCCGCGCCGGGGTGGCGTAGAACAGGTCGCGCACCTCGACCCTTGTGCCCTGGTTCAGCGCCGCCGGGGCCGGCGCCGCCACCGCCCCGCCCTCGACCGACAGGCTCCAGCCCTCGGCGGCGGCACGCGGCCGGCTGGCGATGGAGAGGCGCGACACGGCGCCGATCGAGGGCAGCGCCTCGCCGCGGAACCCCAGGGTCGAGATCCGCACCAGATCATCATCCGGCAGCTTCGAGGTGGCGTGGCGCTCGATCGCCAGCAGCAGCTCCTCCGGCGTCATGCCGGCGCCGTCGTCGACCACGGCGATCAGGCTGCGGCCGCCGTCGCGCAGCGACACGTCGATGCGGCGGGCGCCGGCGTCGATCGCGTTCTCCACCAGCTCCTTCACCGCCGCGGCCGGGCGCTCGATCACCTCGCCGGCGGCGATCTGGTTGACCAACGTCGGCGGCAGGCGGCGGATGGTGCGGAGGGACTCGATCGTCATGCCGCCCATCCTAGGACCGGACGGCGCGGGAGGGAATCGCCCGAGATCAGGACGGCCCCCCCTGTCACGACGGATCGTCGATCAGCGCGCCGGAATAGACGACCGGCCCGGTGGGGGCGCCGGTGGGCGAACCGCCGGCCGGTTCGACGCTGACCGCCAGCGTGCCGCCGGCCAGGGCGGAGCCGCGCAGCGCCTCGGGAATGGCCAGGCGCTGCCGGTCGGTGGCGTCGATCAGGCCGAGCGACCGCGGCGGCGCGCCGGCCCCGACGAACCACAGCTCGAGGCTGCGATCGGCCGGCACCTCCGCCCGCACCGGGCGTACCTGGACGACGCCGGCGCGGGTGTCGACCCGGACGATCAGCGCCGGCAGATCGCCGCCGCGATTCACCACCGCGACATAGCTGTCCGGGCGCAGGGGGATGTCGCCGCGGGTCACGATGAAGGCCGCCAGCGCGGCGGCCAGAGCACCGGTCGCCAGGGCCGAGGCGCGCCACACGGCGCGCGAGCGGCGCAGGCGGCTGATCACGGATGGCTCCGCGGTCGCGGGCGGCGCTTCGGGACCGATCGTCCGCTCCAGCGCGGCCCAGACATGGGGGCCGGGCGCGACCGGCGGCACCTGCGCCGCCAGCCCCTCCAGGCGCCGTTCCCAGGCCGCGACCGCGGCCCGGAGCGCCGGGTCGGCTGCCAGCGCCCGCTCGAACACGGCCCGCTCCTCGGACGGCAGCGTCCCGAGGACGTATTCGGCGATCCGGGCCTCCTCTTCCTCGGTCACGGTCCGGCTCCGTCCAGGCATTGCCGCAGGGCGGCCAGCCCGCGGTGCAGCCAGGTCTTGATCGTGTTCACCGGCCGGTCGAAGCGGGCCGCCAGCTCCTCGCGGGAATAGCCTTCGTAATAGGCGAGCAGCACGCAGCGCCGGTGGCTCTCGTCGAGCAGGCCGAGGCAGCGGCCGAGCTGGCGCATGGCCGCGAGGCTGCTGCTGTCGGCGCGGGGATCGGCGACCCCTTCCAGCCAGTCGCGGCCATCCTCGTCGGGCTCCACCAGCACCTCGCGGCGCTGCCGGGCCACGTCGATGGCCCGGTGGCGCGCGATCGTCACCATCCAGCCGAGCGGCGATCCGGAGCCGGGCGAGAAGGACGCGGCGCCGCGCCAGATCCGGAGATAGGAATCCTGCAGCACCTCCTCCGCCACGGCCCGGTTGCGGAGGATGCGGAGAATGATGCCGAACAGGAGCGGCGAGGTCCGGTCATAGACCGCCTTGAACGCGCGCCGGTCCCCGCGGCCGGTCGCCTGCAGCATCCGGATCAGCTCCTCGTCGTCCTGCGGCGGCATCTTTCCCCGCATCAAGGATGCCGGGACTCTAGCAGGAGAGTCCCGGCAGGCCGTCGTGGAATCGACCAGCCCTTCGGCGGTCACATCGGCATCAGCACGGTGTCGACGACATGGATCACGCCGTTCGACTGCAGCACGTCGGGGATCGTCACCCAGGCGGTGGCGCCTTTGGCGTCGACCACCTCGAGCCGATTGTGCTTCCACTCGACGGTCAGGCTTTCGCCCTCGACCGTCTTCAGCATGGCCTTGCCCTTGCCTTCCTTCACCGCCTGCGTCAGGTCGGCCGCGGTCAGCCGCCCGGGCACGACGTGATAGGTCAGGATCCCGGTCAGCATCGCCTTGTTCTCGGGCTTCACCAGCGTTTCGACCGTGCCCTTGGGCAGCTTGCCGAAGGCGGCGTTGGTCGGGGCGAAGACGGTGAAGGGGCCGGCGCCGTTCAGGGTGTCGACCAGCCCCGCCGCCTTGACGGCCGCGACCAGGGTGGTGTGGTCCTTCGAGTTGACCGCGTTCTCGACGATGGTCTTGCTCGGGTACATCGCCGCCCCGCCAACCATCACGGTGGTTTCCGCGAAGGCCGGGCCGGTCAGGGCACCGGCCACGACAAGAGCGAGGCAGGCGCCGAACACGGTGGAGAGGTATTGATCGGCACGCATTTCGGGTTCTCCCATCCTGGTTTGTCGCCGACATCTCGGGACGGGAGGGCCTTACGGATCGTCCGCCGGGAAAGTTTCAGGACCGGGGCGGAAAATGCATTTCGGCTTACCAGGGGAAGGTGCCGATCTCCGGCTCGCCATAGAACACCGGCCGGTCCGGGCGGATGCGGTCGACCCAGCCGGCGAGGCGTGCCGCCGCTTCCGGCGCCTCGAGATCGGCGTCGGCGCTGGCCATCTTCGTGCGGATCCGGCCGGGGTGGACGGCGTAGACGGCGAGGCCACGCGGCCCGAATTCGCGGGCGAGGCAGGCGGTCAGCATGTTCTGCGCCGCCTTCGAGATCCGGGTGGCGTAGGCGATGCCGAGATGGTCGAAATCGCCGGCCGAGACCCGGCCGATCGAGCCGAGCCGGCTGCTGACATTGACGATGGTCGGCCGCTCCGCCGCCAGCAGCGCATCGATCGCCGCCTGGCTGATCCTGAGCGCCGCCAGGCAATGGACGTCGAGCGCCTGCTGCACGTCCTCGATCCGGATGCTCGCCAGCTGCGGCCCGCGGCCGGACATGCCGGCGTTGTTGTAGAGGATGTCGACCGCCGGCGCCCGTTCCGCCAGCACCTGGCGCAGCCGGTCGGCACAGGCCTGGTCGGTGACGTCGCCGCGGACCAGGATTCCGTCCGCTCCGGCCGCGGCCGCGAAGTCGGCCGCCGCCGCGTCGCTGCGGACCACGCCGATCACGGTGTCGCCCCGCGCCGCGTACCACCGCGTCAGCTCCAGCCCCAGCCCGGCCCCCGCGCCGGTGATCACGATCCTGCGAGCCATGCCGCCCTTCCCTTATATCCGACGTACCGGGGCAGGATGCGGCGAAGCGGCCGGAGGGGCAAGCCGGCCGGCATCTACCGCGGCCTGTTCCCCTGTAAGATTGTAGCGCCGTCGCCTCCCGGTCCTCGGCATCGAAGTACCGGGAAAAAGCGGTAGCGCCTTCACCTGCCGACAGGCTTCCACCGTCGGAAGACCGGTTCGGAGGGGAGGGCCATCGCCGGAAGTGTATATAGGCCGAAACCGGCCACGGCATTTAGGATTTCACCCCGGGAGCTCGCAGGGCCGGAGCGTCCCCCGCTGATCGGCCTCGCAGCTCCCTCACATGGGGCCGGGCAGGCGTCATCAACGGCAAGAGAAAGCGGCCTGTCCGGTCCCATGCCCAATCCCGCCCCAGCGCGGGCAGACCTCGAAACGGGGGGAGGAGGTCGGATGACATTTCTGGCCGGTCAGGGGATCCCGCTCGAGCGTGAGCCGAGCACTGCCCGCAGCGCCGCCGCCCGCCACGTGGCCGGGGCGCTGGTCGTTGCCGCCAGCTGCTTCGCTGCGGCGGGGTTGGCAAGCGGCCGGGGCGAGGCCGCACCGGTGGCCGCCGCCGACGAAGCCCCGCAGACCTCCGCCGCTGCAACCCATCCCGTCGCTCTGGCCGACGATCCAGCGGCCAATGCGCCGCTGCCGGACAACGCCTCTGCCGAACTGCGCAGCTTGGCGCGCCAGGCCGTCGCCGGCCGGGCCTTTGCCGAGCACGACCTCGGCACGTATTTCGCGCTCGGCATCGAAGTGCCGCAGAACCTCGAGCGCGCTGCCTACTGGTATCGCCGCGCCGCCGATCGGGGCGTCGCCAACGCCGCCTACAATCTCGGCGTGCTGCTGGAACGCGGCCTCGGCGTGGCGCGCGATCCGGAAGCGGCGGTGGCCCGCTTCCGCAACGCGGCGGAGGCCGGACACACCGGCGCGCTGAATGCTCTGGGGCTTGCCTATCTCAAGGGCTCCGGCGTGGCGCGCGACCCGCAGGAGGCGTTGCATTGGTTCCGCCGGGCCAGCGTCGGCGGCAATCCGCGCGGCGCCTACAATCTGGGCCGGCTCTACGAGAGCAGTGAGATCGGGCCGCCCGATCCCCGCCTCGCCGCCGCTTGGTATCGGATCGCGGCCGAGGCGGGCTACGACCAGGCCGGAGAGGCGCTGGCGAGGCTGCTGGCGGCTCCGTACAGCGGCACCTGGACCGTGGCCCGCACCGGGTTCGTCAATCTGGCGGAGGCCGACCTTCTCACCCCGGTCTGGACCACCACGGCCGCCGCCGGCCCGGACCGGATCCTCGACAAGCTGGCGGCGCAGATGGCGTCGGCCGAACCGGCCGGCCTGGCCGAAACGGCCATGGCGTCCGCACCGGTCCCCCTCGCGCTGCCGCGCGTGGTTGCGCTGGAGCCGCCCTTCACCGTCCGCGAGATCGAGGAGATCCAGCGGCTGCTGGCGCGGCTGAACTTCGATCCGGGTCCGGCCGACGGCCGGATCGGACCCAGGACCCGGGCCGCCATCGCCGCCTTCCAGCGGAGCCTGGATCTGCCGGTGACGCGGCGGCCCTCGGCGACGTTGCTGGAAGCGCTTCATACCGCCGTGCGGGCAGTGCCGGCCGAGGCTGCGGTGATGTCGGCCCCTGTACCGGAGCCGCGGCTGACCGCCGCCCGGATCAAGGAGATCCAGCGGCAGCTGAGGAGGCTGGGGTTCAATCCGGGCCCGATCGACGGGCTGATCGGACCCAGGACCCGGGCCGCCATCGCCGCCTTCGAGCGGAACCATGATCTGCCGGTCACGCGGCGGGCCTCGGCGGCCCTGCTGGAGACGCTGCGGACGACGCCCTGGCCGCCGGCCTGGGCTTGACCGGACACGGCCGCCGACGACCCGCAGCATAGGGGCCGCCGCGATTCCGGGGGCCGGTCAGGGCGACAGCCTGACCCGGCCCTCCACCCTGGGCGCGATCCGGCCCCGCGCCGCGATGTAGTCGATGACCTGGTTGGCGATGATCTGGGCGTCGGATTCGGTGATGACCGGCTTCGCCTCGGCCAGCATCGCATACTGGTCGCCGCCGCGGGCCAGGAAGTCCGGGATAGCCAGGGTGTAGGTGCGGTCGGGGTCCAGCGGCGCGCCGCCGACGGTGACGCTGCGCACCCGTTCGCCAACCGGCCGGTCGAGATCGGCCTCGATCGCCATGCCGGAGACCTGCGGGAAGCGTCCGCCGACCTCGCGCACCTGGCTGACGCCGTTCTCCAGCGCCCGGCGCAGCACCGCGCCGGTGACCTCGAGCTTCACCGTCCGGTTGCCGAAGGGCAGCTCCGACTGGATGTCCTTGCGGGTCAGCACGGTGCCGGCCGGATACTCGCGGTCGGCACGGATGCCGCCGCCGTTGAACAGGGCGACGTCGGCGCCGACGGCGGCGCGCATCGCATCGGCCACCAGGTTGCCGATCGCCGTCTCCTGGGTGCGGACGCTGGCGCGGCGGCTGTCCAGCGGCGTCTCGGTCACGCCGATCTCGACCAGGAGGGCCTTGTCCAGCTCTCGCCCATAGGCGGCGACCGCCTCGGCGATCGCGGGATCGGGCGTGACTGTGGCGGTGTCGATCACCCGGAAGGCGGGCCACCAGTCGATGTCGGTCTCGCCCTTCTCGACCGTCTTGGTGATCGTCGCCTCGGTGACGACGACGAAATTGGCCTCGGTCTGCGATTCGACCAGCGCGCCCTTGCCGTCGAAATAGGTCAGCAGGTGCTCGTCGTGCCCGGACAGGACCAGGTCCGCGAAGCCGCCGCGCAGCAGGCCCATATCGACCGAGAGCGGCGTGTGCACCATAGCGACGATGAAGTCGGCACCCTTGCCGCGCAGCTCCGCCGCCTTGCGCCGGGCGGTGTCGATCGACCCCTCGAAGGTGATCTCGCCCGGGCTCGACCCGATCGGCGTGTCCTCCGTGGTCAGGCCGTAGAAGCCGATCCGGATCCCGTCCACGTCGATGATCTTGTCGTCGATCGTGTGGGCCGGGGCGCGGCCGTCCGGCTCGCGGATGTTGGAGGAGACGACGTCGAAGCGCGCCTCGGCCAGCCGGTCGCGGAAGACCTGCGGCCCGAGGTCGAAGTCGTGGTTCCCGGGCACGAAGAGGTCGACCGGGATGCGGTTCAGCAGGTCGATGATGTGGCGGCCCTTGTCGATGCCGGAGAGCAGCGAGGGCGACAGCGTGTCGCCGGTGTGGACGAAGATGGTCCGGCCCGGCCGCGCCCGCTCCGCCGCCACCGCGCCGGCGAGGCGGGCGAATCCGCCGCGGCCGTCGCGCTCCTCCATCCGGTCGATGTCGTTGGTGTGGACGAAGCGGACCGTGACGGTCTGGCCCAGGGCCGGCACGGCCAGGATCGCGATGCCGAGTGCCGCCGCAACGGCCGGCGCGATGGCCTTCCAAGAACGCATTCTGCTCCCCCTCCCGGATGCGGGCCCGCGGGACACGCCGCGGCAAGGCCCGGGCGGACCGTTTGCCACGGCGCGATGACAGGATGATGACACGGGACGGGAGAGCGGAGTCTCAGCCGCCCTGGATGGCGCGGATGTAGCGTTCGGCCGAGCGCTGCACGGCGCCATGCGCGTCTTGCGGGACCTGCCGTCCGACGAAGGCGCCGTACAGCCGGTCGAAGGCATAGGGCGCCACCGCATCGGCGACGCGCCGCACCGCCCCGGCGGGCAGCGGGATCAGATTCGGGTAGCTGTACATGAAGGAGACCCAGCGCCGATCCGGCAGCCCCTGGATGGTGTCGCCGCTGAGCAGCACGCCGCGGCCATCGGCCCCTGCCGCCCAGTGCAGCACCGCGGCGCCGGCGAAATGGCCGCCGCAGCGGATCAGGGTGAGGCCGTCGGCCAATGCCAGATGCTCGCCCGACCAGAAGGACAGCGACGGGTCGGGGCGCTGCACCCATTGGCGGTCGTCGGCATGGAGGTGCACCGGGCAGCCGAAGACATGCGCCCACTCGACCATCGTCGTGTAGTAGTGCGGGTGCGAGATGGCGATGGCGCGCAGGCCGCCCATCGCCCGGATCGCCGCCACTGTGGCGTCGTCGATCAGCGCCACGCAGTCCCACATCACCGCGCCGCCCCCGGGCAGCCGGATCAGGAAGGCCCGCTCGCCGATCGCGAAGTCCGGCTCGACCAGGATCTGGTCCAGCCCGGCTTCGACCGGCGTGATGCGGTTGCGGTGGTCGCGCCGCAGCTCCTCCAGCGTCAGCCAGGCCTGCCCGGTTTCGGGAACGAACTGCCGTTCGTCCTCGCAGATCGGGCAGGCGGCCGGCGGGACCGGGCTGTCGGGATACTGGGTACCGCAGGTGCGGCAGAGATGGAGAGCCATGCCGCGATCCTGTCACGGGATCGCGGATGCCTCAATGACGGCCGCTGCTCCCTGCGCCGAGGGAACTCCGGCCGGCATTCGGCGAGTAGGGCTTGACCTCGATGCCCTCGCAGGCGGCGAGCAGGAGGAGAACGCTGAGCAGCGACCCGATCGCGGCGAGTTGGGTGATCGACATGGCGGGCTCCGTCGTCATGGCCGGTTCCTGCCATGTGGTGTCCCGGTGCGGCGCGCGGAAGACCTAGCGCGGCCGGCGGGCGACGAAGAACAGCCGCGGAAAGGCCAGCAGCAGCCGCCCATCCGCCTTCGGCCGATAGGCCTCGGCGATGCGGCGCGTGTAGTCGGCCAGGAAGCCGGCGCGCTGATCCTCGGTCAGCGGGTCGATGAAGGGCCGGAGGCCGGTGCCGCGCACCCAGTCGACGATCGCCTCCGGCGACGCCATCGGGTGCTGGTAGGCGGTGCGCCAGACGTCGGTCTCGGCCGCGACCGGCGCCAGCAGGTCGTAATAGGCGTCGAGCGGCAGGATCCTGGTGCGCACCAGCGCGGCCTCGCCGATCGTCGCGGCCCAGGGCCCCTCGCCCGCCACCGCCCGCATCAGCCGGTGCGTCGGCTCCTCCCGGTTGTCGGGCATCTGCACCGCCAGCACGCCGCCGGGCGCCAGCAAGCCGAACAGCCGCGGCACCAGGGTCTCGTGCCCCGGCACCCATTGCAGCGTGGCGTTGGCGTAGATCAAGTCCGGCGCCTGCGGCGGCTGCCATGCGGCGACGTCGTGCCGCTCGAAGCGGCACTGCGGCAGACGGCTGCGGGCGTCGGCCAGCATCGCCTCGGAACTGTCGATGCCGGTCACCTCCGCCCCCGGGAAGCGCTCAACCAGCAGCTCGGTCGAATTGCCCGGGCCGCAGCCCAGGTCGTAGATCACGAGCGGACGGCCGGCGACCGGCGGATCGAGCTCGACCCGGGCCAGCAGGTCGCGGGCCGGGCGGGTGCGCTCGTCCTCGTAGCGGCGGTAGAGGGCTGGGTTCCAGTCGGCCATGGTTGTCCTCGGCTCGCGGGCGGATTTGCCCCTAGTGATGAGCCTCGGCCGTCATCATGTCCAATAGTGTGTTTCCGGCCGATCCATATGCGCCCGATATGGATCGGCCGGTCCGGTCACGACCAGTCGCGGATCGCGGCGAGCAGGCCGAGGGTCGAGCTGTCGTGCGCGCCCGGCGCCTTCTCGCCGAGCAGCTCGGGCAGGATCGCCTTGGCCAGCTGCTTGCCCAGCTCCACCCCCCACTGGTCGAAGGAGTAGATGTTCCAGATGATGCCCTGGACGAAGATCTTGTGCTCGTAGAGCGCGACCAGCAGGCCGAGCGTGTAGGGGTCGACGGTCCGCACCAGGATGGTGTTGGACGGGTGGTTGCCCTCGAACACCTTGTACGGCACCAGTGCTTCCAGCTCCGCCCCCGACAGGCCGGACTTCGCCAGCTCCGCCCGCACCTGCTCCGGCGTCTTGCCGACCATCAGCGCCTCGGTCTGGGCCAGCACGTTGGACAGCAGGATCGGGTGGTGGTCGTCGACCGGGTTGTGGCTCTCGACCGGGGCGATGAAGTCGCAGGGGATCAGCTTCGTTCCCTGGTGGATCAGTTGATAGAAGGAGTGCTGGCCGTTGGTGCCGGGCTCGCCGAAGAGCACCGGCCCGGTCTGGTAGTCGACACGGTTCCCCTGGCGGTCGACCGATTTGCCGTTCGATTCCATGTCGGCCTGCTGCAGATAGGCCGGCAGCCGGTGCAGATACTGGTCGTAGGGCAGCACGGCATGGGTCTGCGCGTCCCAGAAATTGCCGTACCAGACGCCGAGCACGCCCATCACCGCCGGCAGGTTCTGCTCCAAGGGTGCCGAGCGGAAATGCGCGTCCATGGCGCGGCCGCCGGCCAGGAAGCGCTCGAAGGCGTCGGCGCCGATGCCGATCATCACCGGCAGGCCGATCGCCGACCACACCGAATAGCGGCCGCCGACCCAGTCCCAGAAGCCGAACATGTTGGCGGTGTCGATGCCGAACTTCGACACCTCAGCCGCATTGGTCGACAGGGCCGCGAAATGCTTGGCGATCGCCGCCTCCGGCGCGCCGGAATGCAGGAACCAGCGCCGGGCGGTGTGGGCGTTGGTCAGCGTCTCCTGCGTCGTGAAGGTCTTCGATGCGATCAGGAACAGGCAGGTCTCGGGGTCGATCCGCTTCAGCGTCTCGGCGATGTGGGTGCCGTCGACATTGGAGACGAAGTGCAGCTTGATGCGCGGGTGCTGGAAGGGGCGCAGAGCCTCGGACACCATCACCGGGCCGAGGTCGGAGCCGCCGATGCCGATGTTGATCACGTCGGTGATCGGCTTGCCGGTATAGCCGGTCCAGCTGCCGTCGCGCACCGCGTCGGAGAATTCGCGCATGTGCTTCAGCACCGCCGCCACCTCGGGCAGCACGTTCTGCCCGTCGACCTCGACCGAGCCGGACAGGTCGGCCCGGAGTGCGGTGTGCAGCACGGCGCGGCGCTCGGTGCCGTTGATCGGCTCGCCGGCGAACATGCGATCGCGCCACTCCTCGACGCCCTGCTGCCGGGCGAGGGCGAAGAGGAGGCGCATCGTCTCCTCCGTCACCCGGTTCTTGGAGTGGTCCAGCAGCATGTCGCCGAGCCGCAGCGAGAAGCGGTCGAAGCGCTGCGGGTCGGCGGCGAAGAGGTCGCGCATATGCACGCCTTCCATCGCCTTGCGGTGACCGGCGAGAGCGGTCCAGGCGGGCGAGCGGGTCAGATCGGACATGGGCGGGCGCCTCCGGTCAGGGGAGCGTGTCGGATCAAAAAAGACGGGCCGGCATATGCCGGCCCGTTGAACTCAGCCCTCAGAAGCTCGGGACGAGGCCCTCGAGCGGAGCCTTGCGCCGGCGGATGATGATCGGCGTGTCGCCGGTGGTCAGCGGCTTGCCTTCCTCCGCGTTGGTGTTGAGGCGCGCCGATTCCTTGTACGGGTCGACCACGGTGCCGGGCAGCGGCTTCGAGTTCCAGAACATCAGCCGGTCGACGAGGCCGTCCTCGCTCTCCGCCCGTTGCGCCGTCTCCGTGTCGACGGTGGTGCGGATGCCCGGCTCGGCCTGCCCGGCCTTGGCCAGGATGGAGGCGGCGCCCGGGCCGGCCGCGGCCGAGGCGTCGCTGCGCGTCACCTGCTGGCCCTGGCCGAACAGGATCGCCTCGGCCTGCTCGCGCGGCTGGGTCTCCTGCGGCCGCGGCGCGCCCGGCGTCGGCGGCGGCAGCTCGTCGAACGAGGTCGGCATGGCCAGGGGCGCGCGGGGCATCACCGCGAATTCGTCCGGCACCGACCGGTCATAGCCGATCATCTCCTGCACCGTCCGGTTGCTGCCCTCGCAGCCGGCGACGGCCAGGGTGGCGACGACCAGGCCGGCCAGCGTGACCAGCCGGCCCATCCGCGCCCGGTCGGGCCGGGAAAGGCTGGTGGATTGGAGAAAACGAGACTGCCCGCTCACGATCGATCCCTCTGCTGCGCCGTCACCGGGTGCGGCCGGCGGCCGAAAAGACTGTCGGCAATCAGCAGCATCACCCCGATGCTGATCGCGCTGTCAGCCACGTTGAACACCCAGAAGGAATACTCCCCGGCGTGAAAATGCAAGAAATCGGCGACCGCGCCGAAGCGCAGCCGGTCGATGACGTTGCCGATCGCCCCGCCGATGATCAGCCCGACGCCGAGGGCGACGAGGCCGCGGTCGTTGCGCGCCAGCCAGACCAGGAGGCCGGCGACGACGGCGACCGCGACCGCCGACAGGCCCCAGCGCACGAGCGGCGTATCGCCGGCGAGGAGACCGAAGCTTATCCCATAATTCCAGACCATGGCGAAATCGAGGAAGCCGGTGATCCGGACCGGCGGCGCCCAGCTCTGGGTGGTGATCGGCTCCGCCAGCCCGAACAGGACCTTCAGCACCCACCATTTGCTGAGCTGGTCGGCGATCAGGATCAGCACGGCGATGATCACGCCGCGCCGGAACAGCCTCGGTTCGGTCATGCTCAGGCCCCGCCCCCCGAAGCGTCGACGGCATCGGCGCAGCGGCGGCACAGATCCGGATGGGCCGCGACCGAGCCGACCTCCGGCAGGACCTTCCAGCAGCGCTCGCAGCGATGCCCCTCGGCCGAAGCGACGGTGACGCCCACCCCCGGCACGTCGGCCAGGGTGAAGGCTCCGTCCGGGACCGCGCCGGTCTCGACCGTCAGGCCGGAGGTGATGCAGATCTCGGCGAAGTCGAGGGTGCGCAGCAGCTCGGCCTCCGCGTCCCCCGCATGCACCACGGGATGGGCCTGCAGCGACGAGCCGATGCGCTTGGCCGCGCGCTCCAGCTCCAGTGCGCCGGTGACCACCCGGCGCAGATCGCGCAGCCGGGCCCAGCGCGACGCCAGATCGTCGTCGCGCCACGCCTCCGGCACCTCCGGGAAGGTGCGGAGATGGACGCTGACCTCCGGCCCGTCGCCGTGCCGGGCCAGCCACGCCTCCTCCGCCGTGAAGCAGAGGATCGGCGCCAGCCAGGCGGTCAGGCAATCGAACAGCGTGTCGAGCACGGTGCGGACGGCGCGGCGGCGCGGATCGTCCGGCCGGTCGCAGTACAGCGAGTCCTTGCGGATGTCGAAGTAGAAGGCCGACAGGTCGACGGCGCAGAAATTGTGCAGCGCCGTTCCCATGGCGTGGAAATCGTAGTCCTCGACCGCCCGGCGGATCGTGCCGTCCAGCTCCCACAGCCGGTGCAGCACCCAGCGCTCCAGCTCCGGCAGCTCGGCGGCGGGCAGGCGCTCGCTCTCCTGGAAGCCGTCGAGGGCGCCCAGCAGGTAGCGCAGCGTGTTGCGCAGCCGGCGATAGGCATCGGCCTGGTACTTCAGGATCTCCGGGCCGATCCGCATGTCCTCGGAATAGTCGGTGCCGACCACCCAGAGGCGCAGGATGTCCGCGCCCGACTGATCGACCACCGTCTGCGGCGCGACCACATTGCCGAGCGACTTCGACATCTTCCGGCCCTGCTCGTCGAGCGTGAAGCCGTGGGTCAGCACCGCGTCGTACGGTGCCCGGCCGCGCGTGCCGCAGCTCTCCAGCAGCGAGGAGTGGAACCAGCCGCGATGCTGGTCCGACCCCTCGAGATACAGGTCGGCCGGCCATTTCAGCTCCGGCCGCTGCTCCAGCACGAAGGCGTGGGTCGAGCCGGATTCGAACCAGACGTCGACGATGTCGAAGATCTGCTCGTAATCCTCCGCCTTGAAGGTCTCGCCGAGGAAGAACTGGGCGTCGTGCTTGTACCAGGCGTCCGAGCCCTCGATCTCGAAGGCCGCGGCGATGCGCTGGCAGACCGCGGGATCGCGCAGCGGCTCGCCGGTCTTCCTGTCGACGAAGATCGCGATCGGCACGCCCCAGGCGCGCTGGCGGCTGATCACCCAGTCCGGCCGGCTCTCGATCATCGAGGACAGGCGGTTGTAGCCCTGCGGCGGCACGAAGCGGGTCTGCTGCAGCGCCGCCAGCGCCTTGTCGCGCAGCCCGTTCGTCTCCATCGAGATGAACCATTGCGGCGTGGCGCGGAAGATCAGCGGCGCCTTGGACCGCCAGCTGTGCGGGTAGGAGTGGCGGATCTGCCCTTTGGCCAGCAGGCCGCCCGCGGCCTCGACCGCCGCCGTCACCACCTTGTTGGCGTCGCCCTTCTTGCCGTCCGGCCGGTAGATCACATGGCCGGCGAAGAGCGGCACGCTGACGTGGTAGCGGCCGTCCTCGGTCACCGTCTCGGTCGCGGCGATGCCGTGGGCGCGGCCGAGCTCGAAGTCGTCGGCGCCGTGGCTGGGCGCGGTGTGGACGAGGCCGGTGCCGGCATCGACCGTGACATGGCCGCCGGGCAGGAACGGCACCTCGAAATCATAGCCCTGCCCCGCCAGCGGGTGGCGGGCGACGGTGCCGGCGAGCTCGGAGCCGGGGAACTTGTCGATGCAGGTCCAGGCGGTGACGGCGAGATCCTTCGCCACCGTCTCCGCCAGCGCCGTGGCCAGCACCAGCGTCTCGCCCGGCTTGGCCAAGCTGCCCTCGGCCACGGCGTCGACCTTGTAGACGCCGTATTCGAAGTCCGGGCCATAGGCCATGGCGCGGTTGGCCGGCAGGGTCCAGGGTGTGGTCGTCCAGGCCACCGCCGCGGCGCCTTCGAGCGACGGCCGCGACGCCCTGGTCACCGGAAAGCGCACCCAGACCATGTCGGAGGTCAGGTCCTGGTACTCGACCTCGGCCTCGGCCAGGGCGGTCTTCTCCACCACCGACCACAGCACCGGCTTCAGCCCGCGGTAGAGCCCGCCATTGAGCAGGAACTTGTGGATCTCGCGGACGATCTGCGCCTCGGCCGCGTCGGTCATGGTGAGGTAGGGATCGGCCCAGTCGCCCATCACGCCGAGGCGCTGGAACTGCTCGGACTGCACCCCGACCCAGTGCCGGGCGAAGGCACGGCACTCCTCGCGGAACTGCAGCACCGGCACCGCGTCCTTGTCCTGGCCGGCGCGGCGGTACTTCTCCTCGATCTTCCACTCGATCGGCAGGCCGTGGCAGTCCCAGCCCGGGACGTAGACCGAATCCCGGCCCAGCATCTGCCGCGTGCGGACGACGATGTCCTTCAGGATCTTGTTGACCGCATGGCCGATGTGGATGTCGCCATTGGCGTAGGGCGGGCCGTCGTGCAGGACGAACTTATCGCGGCCCTTGGAGGCGTTGCGGATCCGGCCGAGCAGGTCGATCGCCGTCCACCGGGCCAGCAGCTCCGGCTCCTTCTGCGGCAGGCCGCCGCGCATCGGGAAATCCGTCTTCGGCAGGAAGACGGTGGATCGGTAGTCGGAGGCGGCCGGGGCGGCGGCGGCGCCCGGTGTCTCGGCAGGCTTGGCGGTCATGACATGAAGGCTCGTGGATCCACGCGGGGTCAATACCCGCTTTGACGCTCGGATGCCAGCCGGACGACCCGATCGGGCCGGTGGGACGGCAGATGTGAGGGGTGCGCGCGGCGCGGTGACCCGACCCCCGTCAGAGGGCCGGGCGGATAATTCGGAACAGGGCAGCCGTCTTGCGCATAAATATTATCGTAGCTTATGGGCGCTCCGGGTCAAGGCGCGCGGCGACTTACCGCGCCAGCGCCCGCCGGGCGGCCTCGCAGTCGCGGTCGATCTGGGCGACCAGCGCCTCGAGGGAGTCGAACTTCTCCTCGCCGCGCAGCCGTTCCACCAGCTGCACCCGCAGATGGCGGTGGTAGAGGTCGCCCGAGAAGTCGAAGAGATAGGCTTCGAGCAGCGGCGTCTCGGTCCGCCACATCGGCCGGATGCCGAGGCTGGCGACGCCGTCGCGCCAGACCAGCGGCCCGCCCTCGTCCACCGCGCAACGTACGGCATAGATGCCGTAGGCCGGGCGCAGGGACTCGCCGAGCTCGACATTGGCGGTCGGGTAGCCCAGCTCGCGGCCGCGCTTGTCACCGTGCTCGACCCGGCCTTCGATCTCCCAGGGCCGGCCCAGGATCTCGGCGGCGCCACGCATGTCGCCGGCTGCCAGCATCTCACGCGTCCGGCTGGAGGAGTAGAGGCCGCCGGTCTCGTCCGAAGCCTGGGTGACGATGGTGACGCCGAAGCCGAGCCGCCGCCCATGGGCGGCCAGAGTTTCCGGCGTGCCGGCGCGGCGATGGCCGAAGCAGAAGTCGTAGCCGACCACGACATGGCGGGCGCCCAGCGCCCCGACCAGCACGGTCTCGATAAAATCCTCGGCCGAGCGGGCGGCGAAAGCCCAGTCGAAATGCAGCACCACGTGCAGGTCGACGCCCAGCGCCTCCAGGAGCCGGGCCTTGATCCGGAACGGGGTCAGGCGGAAGGGCGGGTCCTGCGGCCGGAACAGGCTGCGCGGGTGCGGCTCGAAGCTGAGCACGCAGACCGGGACGCCGAGCCGCCGCGCCTCGGCCCTGGCGGCCGCGACCACGGTCTGGTGGCCGCGATGCACGCCGTCGAAATTGCCGATGGCGACCACCGCGCCGCGCGCCGATGCCGGCAGGTTCTCGTAGTGGCGGAAGATCTGCATGGGCCTCATCTCGGCCCGGCCGGTCCTGCCGGGCCCGCTGGATATAGCGAGGACCGGGGCCTCCGGCCAGGGGCAGGGCGGAAGGCGCGGCGGTGCGCCACCGGCCGGCGGCTACGACCGCGTCGCCCCGGGGCGACGCCGGGCCGGCGCCAGCCAGGCGGTCGGTGCCAGGCGGCGCTGCACCACATAGATCGGCCCGGCCGGCATGTTGTCGGTGACCACCAGATGCAGCGTCACCGTGCCGCCGGGCGGGATCGTGCCGTTCTCGAACAGGAGGCCGTCATGCGGCTCGTCGATCACCCGGCCGCTGGCGAAGCCCTCCGCCCAGATCGATCGCGCCACCAGCGGCCCCTGGGCGAAGGACAGGCCGTCGTCATAGGTGCTGCCCTCGCCGCGGCGCCTCTCCAGCTGCACCGGGAAATCGCGCCAGGCCTGGCCGGTGTCGTTGCGCACGATCTTGGTCAGGGCGAAGCCGGTCAGATGCGCCGTGGCGATGCGGTTGCCGAAGGCGGCGGTCAGCCCGGTGATGGTCAGCGCCGCCTCGCCGCTGCCGGTGATCCGCTCGACCACCACGAAAGGATCGTCGAGCCGCCCACTCCCGGTCGCGGATTCGAGCACGAAGCCACCTTCGGCATCGCTGAACACCAGCCCCGCGGCCGAGATCTCGCCCGCCCGTGCCGGCGTGCCCGGAAGCCAGAGGCACAGCAGCAGACCGGAGATCGCCGCACATCGCGCGACGCCGGTCATGGCCGGGTCCGGACGGCAGCGACCCGCCGCGGCGGGGGCAATGCCGCGGTCGGCTGGATCCGTCGCTGCACGACATAGAAGGGTGCCGCCGGGGTGTTGTCGGTGACCACGACCCGCAGGACCACCGTGCCGCCGGGCGCCACCGTGCCGTCATGGAACAGCACCATGTCGCGCGGCTCGTCATACATCTGGGCCGAGGCGAAGAGGTCGGCCCGGATGCCGCGCACCCCTTCAGGCGCCTGGGCGAAGGACAGGCCGTCGCCATAGGGGCTCTGATCGCCGCGCCGCTCCTGCAGCTCGACCGGAAAGTCGCGCCAGGTCTCCCCGGTGTCGTTGCGCACCACCTTGACCAGGGCGAAGCCGACCAGATGCGCGGTGCCGACCCGGTTGCCGAAGGCCGGCGTCAGTCCGGTCACGGTCAGCGCGGCCTCGCCCTTGCCGGTGATCCGCTCGACCACCACGAAGGGATCGTCGAGCCGCCCGCTCCCGGTCGCGGATTCGAGCACGAAACCGCCCTCTGCGTCGCTGAAGGTGATCCCCGCGACCGTCATCTCTGCCGCGTGGGCGGCCACCCCCCATGCCGCCAGGACGATGACGGGGGCGCATGACGCCAAGCGCCTCATACCGGTCAGTGTGGCTGTCCCCCGCGTCGCGGTAAAGCCGGGATCGCGGGCCCGGCCGGACCGTTGCGATTCCGTTATGGATAAATTTTCATAAACATTTATACAAACGCGACCATTCGGTTGCCGGCCCGCCGCCCTCGACCCCGCGAGTGTTCATGACCACCGATCTGACCGAGGCCGCGATCGCCGTTCTCCGCGCCAATGACCGCGGCGGGTACACCGTGCCGACCGGTTCCGGCCCCGCCCAGACGCAAGGGAACTGGGACTCCTGCCTGGCCGCGCTCGGCCTCGCCCGGTTCGACGAGGAGCGTGCCTGGACCGAGATCGAGACCCTGCTGGCCGGACAGCGGCCGGACGGCATGGTGCCGCATGTTCTGATCCATGACGACGATCCGGACGGCGCGGCCGGGCCGGATGGTCCCGGCATCACCCGGCCGCCGCTGGCCGCCACCACCGCCCGCCACCTGTTCGAATGCTTCGGGGTGCAGCGGTCGCGCCCCCGGCTGCGCGTGCTGGCGCCGAAGCTGCTGGCCTGGCACCGCTGGTTCGCGGCGGCGCGGGATCCCGACGGGACCGGCCTCGCGGCGGTCGTCGATCCCGAGGAGAGCGGCATGGGCGGCGGCCCCGCCTGGGACAGTGCCGCAGCCCCGCTCCGCGTCACCGATATCGGCGCCAACGCCATCCTGCAGCGCGCCAACCGCGACCTGCGCTTCCTCCTCGACATGATCGACGACCGCGCCGGCACGGCCGAGGTCGACCGGATGATCGGCCGGACCCGCGCCGCGCTGGAGCGCTGCTGGGACCGGACCGAGAGCTTCTATCATTCGCGCGACGCCCGCACCGGGCGGGTCCTGCGCAAGCCCGGCATCGGCGGGCTGCTGCCGCTCTATGCCGACCCGACCCTGGCGGAGCACCGCCCGGCGATGCTGGCCCGGCTGGAACGCTGGCTGGACGACGTCGAGATCGCGGTGCCGAGCTTCGAGCCCGGCCGGCCCGAATTCGACCCCCGCCGGCCCTGGCGGGGGCCGGTCTGCCCGGCGACCAACTGGATGCTGCACGACGGCCTGCGGCGGGCCGGCCGGCAGGCTCTGGCCGCGCGCATCCGCCGCGACAGCATGGCGGTTGTCGCCCGCAGCGGCTTCCGCGAGTATTTCGACCCGACCACCGGCGAAGGACTCGGCGGCAGCGGCGCCTCCGCGACCGCGGCCGTGGTGCTGCTGTTCGCCGGGATCGAGGATTGACCGGGGATCGCGGACGGGACGGGCGAATGGCGGATCGCAAACGGGTGGGCATCGTCGAACTCGCCCGATCGCTCGGACTGTCGACCTACACCGTCTCCCGCGCCCTCAACGGCCATGGCGACGTCGCCGACGAGACCCGCAAGCGGGTGCTGGCGGCGGCGCGGGAGATCGGCTACACGCCGAACGCGCTGGGCCGCACCCTGCGCCGCGGCCGGGCCGACACCGTCGGCTTCCTGCTGACGCCATCGCCCGGCGCCTTGGTCGACAGCTATTTCCTGCCGCTCCTGACCGGCATCGACGCGGTGTTGTCGCCGGCGGGCTATGCCGTGCTGGTCGCCGGCGCCGCGCCGGACGAGCAGGAGTTCGAGACGCTGCGCCGGCTGGTCGAGGGCCGGCGGGTCGACGCCGTGATCCTGACCCGGGTGCGGGTCGACGACCCGCGCGCCGCCTATCTGCGCCGGCAGGACTTCCCCTTCGCCATGCTCGGCCGCGACGGCGACCGGCCGCAGACGCCGTTCGTCGACGCCGACCACCGGGCCAGCGGCCGGGCCGCGACCGCCTGGCTGGCCGCCCGCGGCCACCGCCGCATCGCCCTGATCAACACGCCGGAGCAGGTCAACGCCAGCCGGCAGCGCCTCGCCGGCTGGCAGGAGGCGCTCGCGGCTGCCGGCCTGGCCGCCGATCCGGCCTGGCACCGCTGCGGCGACTACACCGCCCGCAGCGGCGGGCAGCAGGCCGAAGCGCTGCTGGGTCTGTCGCCCAGGCCGACCGCGATCCTGTGCGGCAATGACGAGATGGCGTTCGGCGCGGCCGAGGCGGTGCGCGCCGCCGGTCTGTCCGTGGCCCATGACGTTTCGATCATCGGCTGCGACGACATCCCGATCGCGGCGCTGGCGAATCCGCCCCTGACCACCTTCCGCACCTCGCTGCGCCCGTTCGGCGAGCACCTGGCCGAGCAGGTGCTGGCGCTGCTGCGCGGCGAGACGCCGCCGTCGCATCTGGTGGTGCCGGAACTGGTCGAGCGCGGCTCGGCCGGGCCGGCGCCGGCGGAGCCGGGCTGAGCGTCGCGAGAATGCCGGAGCCTCCGCCGCAGGATCCGGTTGCGGTCCGCCCGGTTGCGCCGGGATAGTGGCGGCCTCACCTCACCTGGACATTGCCATGAGCCGGTTCTGGAGCCCGATCGTACACAGGCTGACCCCTTACGTCCCGGGGGAGCAGCCCGCCCGGCACGATCTGGTCAAGCTCAACACCAACGAGAACCCCTACGGTCCGTCGCCGCGCGCGCTCGCGGCGATCTCGGAGGCGACGACGGACGCGCTGCGGCTCTATCCTGATCCGACCGCCTTGCGGCTGCGGACGGCGATTGCCGAACACCACGGCATCGGCCCGGATCAGGTGTTCGCCGGCAACGGCTCCGACGAGGTCCTGGCCCACACGTTCCAGGCCCTGCTGAAGCACGACGCCCCGCTGCTCTTCCCCGACGTCACCTACAGCTTCTACCCGACCTACTGCCGTCTCTACGGCGTCGAGTTTCGCGAGGTTCCGCTCGATGACGCCCTCCGGATCCGCGTGGCCGACTATCGCCGGCCCTGCGGCGCGATCATCCTGCCGAATCCGAATGCGCCGACCGGCATCGCCCTGCCGCGCGACGAGATCGAAGCCCTGGTGGCCGACCATCCGGACCAGGTCGTCGCGATCGACGAGGCCTATGTGGATTTCGGCGGGCAGAGCGCCGTGCCGCTGGTGGACCGATATCCCAACCTGCTGGTGATCCGGACCTTCTCCAAATCGCATGGCCTCGCCGGGCTCCGCGTCGGCTTCGCCATCGGCCAGCGGCCGCTGATCGAGGCGCTGGAGCGGGTCCGGGACAGCTTCAACTCCTATCCCCTCGATCGCCTCGCCATCGCCGGCGCGGTCGCCGCCTGGGACGACCGGGCATGGTTCGAGACGCAGCGCGACCGGATCGTCGCCAGCCGGGAGCGGCTGGCGGCATCGCTGCGCGACCTCGGCTTCGACGTGCTGCCTTCGGCCGCGAACTTCCTGTTCGCCCGCCATCCGGCGCGATCGGGCGCCGAACTTGCGGCGGCGCTCCGGGACAGGGCGATCCTGGTGCGCCATTTCCCGAAGCCGCGCATCCGCGATCATCTCCGCATCAGCATCGGCACGGACACCGAATGCGACCGGCTGCTCGCAGCCCTCCGGGACCTGGTCGCCTGAGCCGAACCCCGCTGGCCGGACGCTCCTAGTCCAGCCGCAGGTCGTCGCGCCGGACCACGCCGGAAAGCGGCCCGAGCGCCTGCAGCAGTTCCCCCACGCTGCGGCCGTCGACCGGATGCCGCCAGCCGGCCGCGACATCGGCCGCCGGCGCCAGGACGAAGCCGCGCTCCGCCATCCGCGGATGCGGCACCACCAGCTCCGGCCGGTCGACGACGCGGTCGCCATAGAGCAGCAGGTCGATATCGATCAGCCGCGGCCCGTTGGGGCGGCTGGGGACCCGGCCGATCTCCGCCTCCGCCGCCTTCAGCCGCGCCAGCAGCGCCTCGGGCCCGAGGCCGGTGCGGGCGGCGACGCACATGTTGAGGAAGGCGGGCTGGTCGGTGTCGTACATCGGCGCCGTCTCGTAGACGGCCGAGAGCGCCTCGACCGCGACGGTGCGGCGCAGCCAGGCGATCGCCCGGTGCAGATTGGCCACGCGGTCGCCGAGATTGGTTCCGAGCGCGAACAGGACGGGGACCATCGCTTGCTCCAGGGCCGATCCCGCGCTTCGCCGCGAATCGGCCGATCGGTGTCGCGGCCCCAGTGGCGAGGGGCGGCGGCGTTATGGCCTTGTCCGGTGGAAATGTCGAGCCGGGCCTCACCTTGATGGTGTATGCCGGGCCGGACGCTGAACGGGACCTCGCCATGGCCGAAGCCACCGCCCTGCTGGGAAAGCCGATCGCCGAGCGGATCCGGTCGCGGATCCTGGCGGACCGGCCGCCCGATCTTCGCCCCTGCCTGGCCGTGGTGGTGGCCAGCGACGACGCCGCGGTCGCCCGCTACGCCGCCGCCAAGCAGCGCACCGCCGACGCGCTGGGCCTGGGCTTCCGGGTCGAGACGGTCGACCCCGCCGGCGGCCAGGCCGCGCTCGACGCCCGCGTCGCCGCGCTGTCGGCCGACCCGGAGGTGCACGGCATCCTGCTGGAGCTGCCGCTGGCCGCCGGGCTGGATGTCGAGACCGCCATCCGGCAGCTCGACCCGCTGAAGGATGTCGACGGGCTGACGCCGCACAATCTCGGCCTGATCGCCGCCGGGCGCGAGGCCGACGCGCTGCTGCCCGCCACCCCGGACGCCTGCATCCGCCTGGCGGAGACCGTGGCGGATCTGAAGGGTACCCGGGCCGTGGTGGTCGGCCGCGGCCGCGCCGTGGGCCGGGCGCTGGCGCCGATGCTGGTCAACCGCGACGCCACGGTGACGGTCTGCCACAGCCGCACCCGCGACCTGGCCGCCGCCGTCGCCGCCGCCGACATCGTCTTCGTCGCCGCCGGCCGGCCGGGCCTGGTCACCGGGGCGATGGTCCGGTCGGGTCAGGTGGTGATCGATGCGGGCATCTCGGTGATCGACGGCCGGGTGGTCGGCGATGTCGACGCCGGCAGCGTCCGCCCGGTCGCCGCGGCGCTGACGCCGGTGCCGGGCGGCGTCGGACCGCTAACCGCGACCCTGATCTTCGCCAATCTGCTGCGGGCTGTGGAGCTGCAGCGCCGCCTCGGGAGACTGCGATGAGCATCGAGACCGAAGACAGCCTGTGGCGCTGGCCGCTCGCCACCTTCCGCGACACGCTGGCCAGCGATTCGCCGACGCCGGGCGGCGGCTCCGCCGCCATGGTATCGGCGACGTTCGGCCTCGGCCTCGTGTTGATGGCGCTGCGCGTCACCGCCAACAAGGCGGCCGACCGAACCTTCCTCGACACCCTGATTCTGTCGGGCGAGCGGCTGATGGCCGAGCTGTCGGCCCATGCCGACGCCGATGTCGCCGTGTTCGACGCCTATATGGCGGCGCTGAAGCTGCCGAAGGCGACCGAGGGGGAGAAGGCGGCGCGGCGCAGGGCCCTGCAGGAGGCGACGATCGCCGCCACCGAGATCCCGCTGAACGCGGCCCAGACCACGCTCGAGGCGATCGACCTCGCCAACCAGGCTGCCACGCTGGCGGCGCCCCAGATCGTCAGCGATGTCGGCGCCGGCGCCGCGACGCTGTGCGGCGCGGTGGAGGCGGTGCTCTATGCCGTCGACGTCAATCTGCGCGGTCTCGACGATGCCGCCCGCCGCCAGGTCTATGCCGACAGCCGCGACCGACTGCTCGCGGCGGCGGAGCAGCGCGCCGGCGGCGTCGCGCGACTGGTGCGGGACCGGCTGCGCTGAGGGAGGGTGATTCTCCGGATTCGGGCGGCCTCGCCTGCCGCCGTCGGATCCGCGCGAATCCAGAGGGGCGTCCGGTGCGGAGCCGGAATGATGATCCGACCGCAGATCTCTGGCCTAATTATCTGGATCTACTGCGAAATCTTCGAGTTTGGGAAATCCCTGGCGAAAGCAGGCGCTGTCACGGCTTTGTTGCATTCGCGCCGCCCCTCGCAGCCCAACGCTTTTCCGTTTCCAAAATCCGAACAATCGGTTAACCCGGTTGCGAATGGCCGCGCAAGCTGGTGGTGCATCGCTGCAACACTGCGCGAAATTCGCAACAGCGCGCGGTCCATTTCAATTGCGGTCTACGCCCGACCATCGTACATCCAAAGGGAGCGGTCTGGTCGCAGCCCTTGAAGGAAGCGGGGGACGAGACCTCGGTTGAACCGTGATCAGCGAGGTATTGGATATGAAGAAGAACTTGATGTACGCCGTCGGTGCGGCCGCCCTGCTCGTTGCAGCTCCGGCGATGGCGCAGCAGTATCAGGCCACCGGTCTCTATGTCGGCGCCGGCGCCGGCGTGAACATCCGTCAGAATGACGAATGGAGGCTCAAGGGCGCGGACCTCGACGGCAAGTCCGAATACGACATCGGCCCGGCCGGCAACATCTACCTCGGTTACGACTGGGGCTCGTTCCGTGCGGACGCTGAAGTCAGCCTGCGCACCAACGATGTCAAGGAAGCCAAGCTCGAGGGCGAGACCTTCGCCAAGAACGGTCACTTCCGCACCATCGGCATCATGGCCAATGGCTACTACGACTTCGATTTCGGCTCGCCCTTCGTGCCGTATGTCGGTGCCGGCGTCGGTGTCGCCCTGCTCGATTCCGAGCTGAAGGCTGGCGGCAACAAGTTCAACGACTTCAACACCCAGTTCGCCTATCAGGGCATCGCGGGTGTGTCGTACAACTTCTCGCCGAACCTGGCCGCGAACCTCGAGTACCGCTACTTCGGCAACACCGAGCCGACCTTCAGCGACCAGGGCGTCAAGCTGAAGTACGACAGCAGCAACAACCACACCATCCTGCTCGGTGTGCGCTACACCTTCGCGCCGGCTCCGGCCGTCGTCGAGGAGCCGGTTGTCGTCCAGGGCCGCAGCTACCTGGTGTTCTTCGACTTCGACAGCTCGCGTCTGACCCCGGAAGCCCGCCAGATCGTGGCCTCGGCCGCGGCTGACGCCCTCCAGGGCAAGACCACCCGCATCGACGTCACCGGCCACACCGACCGTTCGGGTTCGGACCGGTACAACCAGGCCCTGTCGGTGCGTCGCGCCGAGGCGGTCCGTCGCGAGCTGGTCGCCGACGGCGTCGCCGACAGCCTGATCGTCACCCGCGGCGTCGGCGAGTCCGATCCGCTGGTCCCGACCGCCGACGGCGTCCGCGAGCCGCAGAACCGTCGCGTCGAGATCGTCATCAACTAAGACGGTCTTTCAAAGATCCCATCGGGAGAGGGGGGCGTCCTTCGGGGCGCCCCTTTCTTTTTGAGGGTTTGAGGAGAGACGCAGCCGGCCCGCCGTGGGCTCAAGCGTCCTTCGCCATCCCCGCGAAAGCGGGGATCTCGCGACAGTCCGACCGGATGAAGATCCCACCTTCGCGGGATTGGCGGACCAAAGAGAGATCTGCCGGGGAGAGGGCGAAGATCAGCCGGCCGCGCCCCCATGCGCGACGAAGCCCGCATTGAGGAAGCCGGGCTTGGCGTAGGCGAGCGGACGGCCGGTCGGGTCGTCGATGCCGCCTCCGGCGGCCCGCAGCACCGCGTCCGCGGCCGCAGTGTCCCATTCCATCGTCGGGCCGAAACGGAGATAGAGATCCGCCTCCCCGGCCGCGATCAGCGCGATCTTCAGCGAGCTGCCGAGGATCCGGCGCTCGGCGATGCGGCGGCCGCGCAAAGCCTCGTCCAGCCGGGCATCGTCGCCGTGCGACCGGCTGGTCAGCACCACCAGCCCGTCCTCCGGCGGCCGACGCGCGGCGATGCGCTGCGGCGCTCCGTCGCCCCGCTGCTGCCAGGCTTCTCCACCGGCCGCCCAGAAGCGGCGGTCGAAGGCCGGAGCCTCGACCACGCCGAGCACCGGCACGCCGCCCGCCACCAGGGCGATGTTGACGGTGAACTCGCCGTTGCGGCGCAGGAATTCCTTGGTGCCGTCGAGCGGATCGACCAGCCAGAACCGCTCCGCCGCCGCCGGGATGCCGTGCGCGGCGCAATGCTCCTCCGCCACCACCGGCACCTCCGGCGCCAGGGCGCGCAGGCCGGGCAGGATCAGCGCTTCGGCCGCGTGATCCGCGGCGGTGACCGGGCTGCCGTCCTCCTTGCGGAGCATGGCGCCGTCGAAACTATTGTAGATCTCCAGCACCACCCGACCGGCGCGGCGCGCCAGATCGACCACCGCCTCGACCGGGGGCAGGCTCTCCGGCCCCATCACGCGGCCTCCCGCAGCGCCGACCAGGTGTCCTCCAGCGCCAGGCCGAAGCGGCGCAGCATCTCGGCGACGCCGGCCTCGTCGATGATCATCGGCGGGCAGAAGGCGATGGCGTCGCCCGGCATCGCCCGGGTCAGCAGCCCGTACGCCTGGGCCCGGCGGACCAGTTCGGCGCCGACGCCCTTGGCCTTGTCGAAATTGGTCCGGCCGGCCTTGTCCGCCACCAGCTCGGCCGCCGCGATCAGACCGAGGCCGCGCACCTCGCCGACCAGCGGATGGTCGGCGTAGCGGCGCAGCCCTTCCTGCAACGCGGCGCCGACCCGCCGCACCCGGCCGACGATGTCGGCCTCGCGATAGATCTTCAGCGTCTCCAGCGCCACCGCCGCGGCGACCGGATGGCCGCCATAGGTGTTGCCGTGGCCGAACAGGCCGTGCTTGTCGCTGCCGGCCACCAGCGCCTCGTAGACCGGGCCGGACACCAGCGTCGCCGCGATCGGCAGGAAGCCAGCCGAGAGCTGCTTGGCCACGGTCATGATGTCCGGCCGGATGCCGAAGGTGTCGCAGCCGAACCAGCTGCCGGTGCGGCCGAAGCCGCAGATCACCTCGTCGGCGATGAACAGCACGTCGTGCCGGCGCAGCACCGCCTGCACCTTCTCGAAATAGGTGCGCGGCGGCACGATCACGCCGCCCGCGCCCATCACCGGCTCGGCGATGAAGGCGGCCACCGTCTCCGGCCCCTCGGCCCGGATCACGGCATCCAGCTGCTCGGCCAGGCGGGTGGCGTAATCCTCCTCGCTCTCGCCCGGCCCGGCGCCGTGATAGTGGTGCGGGGTGTCGACATGCACCACCCGGCCGACCGGCAGATCGAAGCCGTCCTGCGCGTAGGCCAAGCCGGTCAGGCTGCCCGACATCACCGTGACGCCGTGATAGGCCTTGCGGCGGGCGATGATCTTCTTCTTCTCCGGCCGCCCCAACGCGTTGTTGACGTACCAGGCGATCTTGACCGCGAGGTCGTTGGCCTCGGAGCCGGAATTGACGAACAGCGCCCGCTCCAGCGGCTCCGGCGCGATCGCCATCAGCGCCTCGGCAAGGTCGACCAGCACGTCCGGCACCTTGCCGCCGAAGGCGTGATAGAAGGGCAGCTGCCGCATCTGCCGCGTCGCCGCCTCGACCAGCCGCTCCTGATCGAAGCCGAGCCCGGCGCACCAGAGGCCGGCCAGCCCTTCGATGTATTCGCGCCCCTCCTCGTCATAGACGTGGATGCCCTTGCCGCGGCTGATCACCAGCGGCCCGGTCTCGCGATGAACGCTGAGATTGGTGTAGGGATGCAGCAGATAGGCGACGTCCCGCGCGGCGGTGGAGTTGGGGATCACGAGCGGCGTCCTCCGGCTGGTCGTTGGCGTCCGCCATGGTTACCGGAAGGCGGCGGTGCCGTCCCGGGCGTTTCGCGCATGGCTGGCCCGGAGCCGGGGGCCGCGAAGCGGAAATAGCGCTTCGGCGTCGTGCCGGTGGCTTCCCGGAAGTCCCGGATGAAGTTGCTCGCCGACCCGAAGCCCAGATCGTGCGCCACCGCCGTGACCGACCCGCCCTCGGCGAGCCTGATCAGGGCGGTCCGCAGCCGGACCTGCCGCCGATAGGCGGTGAAGCTCATCCGCGCCTCCCGCTGGAACGCCCGCGCCAGCGACCGCGTCGTCGTTCCCAGCCGCACGGCCCATTCGGCCAGCATCCCGGCCTGCCCCGGATCGTCCGCGAAGGCCGCCTCGATCGCCTTCAAGCCCGGGGACGTCATCGGCGGAATGAACAGCCCGGGCGCCGGCAGCAATGTCAGCTCGTCGGCGAGGACCAGGCAGAGGCGATGCCGGGCGCGGCCCTGCGGGCGCCCGGCTTCCAGGGCCAGGATCACCTCGCGCAGCAGCGGGCTGACCGCGACGATGCCGCAGCGGTCCGGCAGCCGGCGCAGCAGGGCGCCGCGGCAATAGGCGCTCAGCATCTCGAAGCCGGCGGAGGTCTCGACCCGATGCTCCTCGCCGGCCGGCAGCCAGCAGCCCCGGAGCGGCGGGACGACCCATTGCCCCCGGCGCGTGTGCAGCACCATGACTCCCCGGCCCGGATAGATCAGTTGGGCAAGCGGATGGTGGTGCCATGTCCCGGAGAAGCCGGCCGGGAAGCGCGCATGTTCGACATCGATCCAGCCCTCCGTCACGGCCTCTCCTTCGACAGCCCCGTGTCCGATCGGGAATATACCGTGTCAGCCGTAGCGGTATCGGACGCTCGGCCGGAACGATAGCCTCGGTCGAACGAATGATGGAGGCCGCATGACGCCGACCATGATGACGCCGCGGACCGAGCCCGACGAAACGCCACGCCCGCGCGGAGACCACAGGCAGGATCTCCTGGCCGCGGTGCGCGGCGTCCGACCGTCTTCCGTCCTGGATGTCGGCTGCGGCGACGGCACCTTCCTGCAGGCCGTGATCGCCGACGGCCTGGTCCGCGGCATCGGCCTCGAACCGGAGGAGACCGCCGCCGACCAGGCGCGGGCGCGCGGATTGGAGATCCACCCCGGCCGGGCCGAGGCCCTGCCCTTCGCGGATGACAGCTTCGATGTCGTGACCCTGGAGTATGTCGCCCATCACGTCGAGAACCTGCCCAGGAGCCTGCGGGAGGCGGTCCGGGTGGCCCGGCGCGCCGTCTTCATCCTCGACGGCTGGTACGACGAGGAGCTGCCCTCGCAGCGGGTGATGCGCGATCTCGACGACTGGCGAAAACGGATCGATCGCCGGCTCGGCCTCGTCCACAATCCCTGCCCCAGGCCCCGCGACCTGACCGACCCGCTGCTCGCCTCCGGTCCGCTCGAGATCGACTATGCCTGCCGTCTGGAGCTGTGTCCGAGGTCGCTGGCGCAGTTGGAGTCGGAGTCGTGGCGGCACCTGGAAGCCGTCGCCCCGGCGCCCGATCTGGCCACGGAGCTGGACCGGATCCTCGATCAGGGCCGGCTGCACGGCTGCACCGAGGCCGGAGCCCTGCTGCTGGCCGCGCGGTTTCCCTAGGGTGCGCTGCCGCCCGGCAACACGGCCATGCCGGCCGGAGGCGACGTGCGCAGCGGGACCGGCAATCGCAGCGCCTTGGCTGTCCGGCGGATGACGGCCGCAGCCCACGAGACCCGGCGCAACGCCGGCAGCTCCACCAGGGTCCAGGACAGGAAGGCCACCGGCAGGGTGATCAGCACCATCAGCGGAAACAGTTGCGGCCACAGCAGCCCGGGCCACAGGCTGATCAGGATCTGGCCGATCGGCCAGTGCCAGATATAGGCGGCGTAGGACAGCTCACCGACCCGGCCGTAGCCGAGAATCCAGCCCTTCGGGACCAGGGCGAGCCACAGGGCAGCCGCGCCGCAGGCCAGGATCGAGGCCAGCTCCGCCCACAACGTGCCCCGCACCAGCACCGTCAGCCCGCCGAGCAGGACCACCAGCCAAAGGGACAGCGGAATCCAGCGGCGATAGTGGTAGAGGGCAACGCCGATCGTGAAGCTGATGCCGAAACCGGCCACGGCGTCGACCGGTATGATCAAGCGGAGATCGGTGCCGAAGGTGACGCCGAAATACACCGCAGTGATGGCGGCCAGCGTCAGCGGCAGCCACCGGGGCGACAGCCATCCGGCCACCGACACCAGCGCCAGCGCGACATAGCAGAGGATTTCGTAGAGCAGCGTCCACAGCGACGGGTTGATCGCGGTCGCCCACGGCACGGTCTCGAACATGCCCGGCAGGTCGGGCACGAACAGCCCGCTCGACGCCTTCGGCAGGAAGAGCCATGTGTCCAGCCTGCTGAAATAGTCCGGGACGGACAGGCTGGTCATCAAGGGGCCGATCAGGAAGACCATGACGGCGGAGAACAGCAGCAGCGGCGGCGCGATCCGCATCACCCGGGCCGCGGCATAGGCACAGAGCGAGGCCCGCTTGTCCAGGCTCATCGCCACCATGATGCCGCTGAAGAGGAAGAACAGCCGCAGCGCGTTCTTGCCCATCAGCACAAGAGCGTTCCGGAATTCCGGATCGTGCTCCAGATAATACGACTCCATGCCGCTGATTTCGATCGAGTGGGCGAAGACGATGAACAGCGCACCGATCATGCGGCACAGGTGGAAGTTGTTCCGCCGTGCCTCCATCGCCTGCTGCAGTGTCCGCAAACGGGCCTCCATCGCCACCGGCCGCCGCCTTGCGCCGGCGGCCGGTACCGCGCGTCGACACGTCTTCCGGCAGGCGACACTGCACCGCGCCACAGCCGTACGCGTCGACATACCCGGCTGCTCGATCGAGCATCCGGCAGGATGCGAATGCCGATCAAGGCGGCCACACGGCGAAGACGCTACCCCGAAGGATGGAAGGAGCGACCGGATCAGCCCTCCTGCGCCTCATGCCGGCGGCCGAGGGCGACGGCCAGGGTCAGGGCCAGGCAGGGGGTGGCCGAGAGCGAACGGAAGGCGTCGATCTCGCCCTCATGCACCACGAAGCAGGCATCGGCGATCGGATAGACGGGGCTGAGGTCGCTGTCGGTGATGGCGACGATCGGCACGCCGGCGGCCCGGGCCCGGCGCGCCACCTCCTGCACATCCGGGGCGTAGCTGCGGAAGGTGACGACGAACAGCGCGTCGCCCGGGCGGATCGCCCGGGCCTGCTCCGCCAGCATGCCGCCGAAATTGTCGAGCAGATGCACCGGCCGGTCGAGCTGGGCCAGCAGGTAGGAGAGATAGACCGCGATCGGGAAGGACCGGCGCTGGGCCGCCAGATGGATGCAGTCGGCCTGCGCCAGGATGTCGACCGCGCGGGCGAAGACCGCCGGGTCGACATCGCCGCGCAGCCGCTCCAGCGCGCCGACCGAGATGTCGATGAAGGCGTTGAGCGGGCCGGATGGCGTGTCGGCGCCGCCGAAGCGGGCGTCGAGCGTGCGGATGCGCGCCTCGTAGCTCGGCATCCGTTCCACCAGCTGGGCCCGGAACAGGCGCTGCATCTCGGAGAAGCCGTCGAAGCCGAGCGCCTGGGCGAAGCGGACCAGGGCCGAAGGCTGCACCTCGGCCTTGGCGGCGATCACCGCCACCGTCTCCAGCGCGATCACGTCGGGATGGGCCAGGGCGAATTCGGCGATGGTCTTGAGCCGCTTGCTGAGGGCCGGGTAGCGGACCGCGATGGCGCCGCGCAGCGCCTCGAAGCTGTCCGGCGCCGGCTCGACCGTTCCCATGTCCGTCCCCGCCATGCCCATTCGTTCCAAATGTTCCAACTCTTGGAACAATAATCCCAGGTCGGACTGCGAGGAAACGCCATTCATGTGGCCCGGCCGGCATTCGGGTGGTATAGACCAGCCAGCGCGATACGCTGGCGGCTGACGCGGCCGGCCCGGCTTGCTAGCGTCCAGCGCGCCGACACATCAGGACCAGGCATGGCGATCCGCATCCATATCGGCGTCGACGGCGGCGCGACCGGCACCAGGCTTCGCGCCGTCGATCCGGACGGCCGCGTGCTCGGCGAGGGCACGGCCGGCCCGTCCAGCCTGACGCTCGGCGTCGACCCTGCCTGGGCGCAGATCCGGATCGCGCTCGATGCCGCCGGGATCGCCGGGACGGACTATGCCGACGCCGTGCTCGCCTGCGGCCTGGCCGGCACGGGCAACCCCGCCAAACGGGCCGAGTTCCGCGCCAAGGCGCCCGGCTTCGCCCGCCTCCGCCTGTGCTCCGACGCCCATGCCACGACGCTGGGCGCCCATGGCGGCCGGCCCGGCGCCGCAATCGCGCTGGGCACCGGCACGGTCGGCAGCGCGATCTTCGCCGACGGCACCACGCGCCAGGTCGGCGGCTGGGGCTTCCCGGTCGGCGACGAGGGCAGCGGCGCCTGGCTGGGCCTGAGGGCGTTGGGCGAGGCGCTGCAGCTGCTGGACGGCCGCGAGGTCGACCCGCCCGGCGGCTCCGCCCTGCACCGGGCCATGTTCGAGGCCTGCGGCGCCACGGCGGCGGAGCTGCTGTCCTGGACCTATCAGGCGCCGTCGACCAAATACGCCACCCTGGCACCGGTCGTGGTGCGGCTGGCGGAGCAGGGCGACCCGGCCGCGATGCGGCTGATGCGGGAGGCCGGGCGAGAGGTCGACCGGCTGGCCCGCGCCCTGGATCCCGACGGCGCCCTGCCCTTCTGTGCCGGCGGCAGCCTGGCGGCGCCGCTGCGCCCCTATATGGACCCCGCCATCACCGCCCGGCTGCGCCCGCCGCTGGGCGATGCCCGCGACGGCGCCGTGCTGCTGGCGCGGTTCCTGGCCCCCGGCGAAGCCTGGAGCGATCAATGACCAAGACCCTGGAAGGCCGCATCCTGACGCCTGGGGGCTGGATCTCCGGCCGCATCGGCTTCGACACCCATATCCGCGGCATCGAGCCGGTCGCCGGCCTGGCCGGCCCGATGATCGTCCCCGGCTTCATCGACCTGCACTGCCATGGCGGCGGCGGCGCCGATGCGATGGAGGGCGAATTGTCGATCCGCACCCTGGCCCGCACCCATGCCCGGCACGGCACCACCTCGCTTCTGGCCACCACCATGACCTCGCCGGTCGAGGAGATCGAGACGGCGCTGGACGGCGCCGGCCGGGTGATCGCCGGCCGCCGGCCGGGCGAGGCGCGGGTGCTGGGCGTGCATCTGGAAGGCCCCTTCATCAGCCCGGACCGGCTGGGCGCCCAGCCGCCCTACGCCATCCCGGCCGATCTCGACCGGATGGCGGATTTCTGCGACCGCGCCGACATCCGGGTCGTCACCTGGGCGCCGGAGGCCGACCCCGACGGCAGCCTGCAGGCTTTCCTGGCGGCGCGCGGCATCCGGGTGCAGCTCGGCCACTCCTCATGCGACTACGAGACGGCGGCGGAAGCGTTCTCCCGCGGGGTCGACGGCGTGACCCACATGTTCAACGCCATGACGGCGCTGCATCACCGCGCGCCCGGCATCGTCGGCGCTGCCCTGGCCCATGCCGACCATGCCGAGCTGATCCCCGACCTGCTGCATGTCCATCCCGGCGCCATCCGGGCGGCGCTGCGGGCGATCCCGTCGCTCTACGCCGTCACCGACGCCACCGCTGCGTCGGGCATGCCGGACGGCGACTACCGGCTGGGCCGGCACACGGTGCGGAAATGCGGCAACGGCGTGCGGCTGGACGACGGCACCCTGGCCGGCAGCTGCCTGACCATGGACCGGGCCTTCGCCAATCTCGTCGCCATCGGCCTCGCGCCCGAGGAGGCGTCGCGCCGCACCTCGACCCTGGCCGCCGACTATCTCGGCCTGGCCGATCGCGGCCGCCTGACGCCCGGAGCCTGGGCCGACATCGTCGTTCTCGACGCCGACCTGCGGGTCACCGGCGTCCATGTCGAAGGAGAGTCGATTGACCTCGATCATGCTTGAGGAGGCGCTGGAGGCGCCGGCCCGCATCGCCGACCTGCTGGCCGCCGACGCGGATCTCACTCGCGACCTGGCGGCCCGGCTGCGGGCCGAACGGCCGCGCTTCGCCGTCACCATCGCCCGCGGCAGCTCCGACCACGCCGCCACCTATGCCGCCTATCTCATCGGCAGCCGGCTCGGCGTCGTCACCGCCTCGCTGCCGCCCTCGCTGGAGACGCTGGGCCACAGCGATCTCGACCTGAAGGGCAGCCTAGCGATCGCCATATCCCAGTCCGGCCGCAGCCCGGACCTGGTGACGCCGGTCCGCCGCGCCCGCGAGCGCGGGGCGCTGACCGTCGCCATCCTGAACTCGACCGACAGCCCGGCCGCGCGGGCGGCGGAGGTGGTGCTGGACCAGCATGCCGGGCGCGAGCGCGCCGTGGCCGCCACCAAATCCTATATCGCCAGCCTGGTCGCCGCCGCCCGGCTGGTCGCCGAATGGGCCGAGGATGCCGAGCTGAAATCGGCGCTGCAGCGGCTGCCGGAGGCGCTGGCGGATGCCGTGCGCCGCGACTGGTCGCCGGCCATCGAGGCGCTGGCCGAGGCCGATCGGATGATGGTCGCCGGGCGCGGCCTGAACCTGGCGATCGCGCAGGAGAGCGCGCTGAAGTTCAAGGAGACCTGCATCCTGCAGGCCGAGGCGATGAGCGCGGCCGAGATCATGCACGGGCCCAAGGCGCTGGTCGAGGCGGGCTACCCGGTGCTGGCCTACGCCCCGAACGACGGCGGGCGCGAGAGCGTGCTGAAGATGGCGGCGGAGTTCCGCGGCCTGGGGGCCAATGTCCTGCTGGCCGGCGCGCCGGGGGTCGAGGGCGCGTCGCTGCCGCTGCCGCCGCCGCTGCATCCGGCGCTGGACCCGATTCTGGCGATCGGCGCCTTCTATCCCTTCGTCGCCGCCCTGTCGGAGGCGCGCGGCCTGTCGCCGGACGCCCCGCGCAACCTGAGCAAGGTGACCGAGACGGTCTGACCCGATTCGGCTCAAATCCGATCGATCGGTCGCGAACGGCCCGGGCCGGGATATTTTCCTGACGGAACGGCGCGCCCGGCCGATCGAAACGAAGCCCGGGTGGGCCGAAACGCCCGTTCTGCAACAAACGAATTCACGCCGGGCCCGCAATCGCTTTACCCTCTGCCCAAAGTGCGGGCATCCGGCCCGCCTGAACGAAAAGGGGAGATTCGCATGAGCAGATTCCGCAGCGGGACGCTGGCCTCGGCCCTGGCCATGGCCGTCGTCTTCGGCGGATCGGCCGCCTGGGCCGACGTCACCATCGGGGCCGCCTTCGTGCTGAGCGGCGGCAACGCCCCCTATGGCCTGCAGGAGCGGCGCGGCGTGGAGGCGGCGGTGGAGGCGATCAACGCCGCCGGCGGGGTCAATGGCGAGAAGATCGTGGTCGAGTTCGGCGACGATGCCGGCGACCCGCGCCAGGCCGTGCAGGTCGCCAACGATATGGTCAACAAGAAGGTGGCCGTCGTCATCGGCCACACCCTGTCGGGCGCCACCGTGGCCGCGGCCCCGGTCTATGACGAGGAAGGGATCATCATGATCACCCCCTCGGCCACCGCAGTCGACCTGACCGAGAAGGGCTACAAGACCGTGTTCCGCACGGTCGTCCGCGACGACCAGCAGGGCAAGGTCGCCGGCGCCTACATCGCCGAGAAGTTCAAGGACAAGAAGATCGCCTTCGTCCAGGATTCGACCACCTACGGCAAGGGCCTGGCCGACGCCACCAAGGCGGTGGTCAACGCCGCCGGGGTGAAGGAAACGGCCTATGAGACGATCACGCCGGGCGAGCTCGACTATTCCGCGACGATCTCGAAGCTGAAGGCCCAGAACATCGACGTCGTCTATTACGGCGGCCTGTACAACGAGGCCGGCCTCTTGCTGCGCCAGATGCGCGACCAGGGTCTGCAGGCGCAGTTCATCTCCGGCGACGGCCTGTACGCCCAGGACTTCTGGTCGATCGTCGGCCCGGCCGGCGAGGGCGTGCTGCTGACCATCGACAACCCGCCCGAGACCAACCCGGCGGCCAAGGACGTGGTCGCGGCGCTGAAGGCCAAGAACATCGATCCGGCCGGCTACACCCTCTACGCCTATGCCGCGGTCCAGGTCTGGGCCGAGGCGGCGAAGAAGGCCGGCTCGACCGACCCGGAGAAGGTGGCGGCCGCGCTGCACGACGGCAGCGACTACAAGACCGTGATCGGCGACATCGCCTATGACGAGAAGGGCGACCGCACCAAGTCCGGCTACGCCCTGTACAAGCGCGTCGGCACGGGCTTCGAGCCGGTGAAGTAAGCCTGCGGATCGATGGATCCGGACAGGGGCCGGTCCAGCGCCGGCCCCTTTTTCATGGTGCCTGCCGCAGCAGGCGCTCGTCGATCAGGAAGTCGACGCCGCGCAGCCACGCCGCGTCGGTGTCGCCGCGGATCTGGCCCTGGACATGGGCGACGTATTGGCCGGTGCGCAGGTCGGCGACCCAGATGTCCATGGTCGAGACCAGGGTCGAGACCTTGTGGACCGAGGACAGCACCGCCAGCTCCGCCCCGCTCTCCCGGGCGACGTCCAGCCAGCAGCCGCCGCAGCTGTAGCGGGGCGCCGTCGCCGCGACTTTCGCCGCCAGCGGCGTCAGGTCGACCGACCGGTAGCGGCCGGACTGCTCCAGCTTGCGGGCCAGCCGTTGGGTGGCCAGGGCGATCCGCTCATCGTGGCCGGGCGACGCGGGCTCGCCGCTGGTGTCGGCCAGCTCGAACGGGAACACCGCCGTCGGCACCGGCGCCTGCGCCGCCGCGGGGCCGGCGGTCAGAACCAGGATCGGGATCAGCCAACGCCACGGCATTGCCGCCCTCCATCGCTGCGGGTCCGTCGAGCCTAGGCCCGGATGTCGGCGTCCGGAACGCGACTTTCGGACGAGGCCTTGCGCTTCGCTGCGTCGGGCCCACATTCGCGGGATGCGACGGCTCCTGCCCTTGATCGCGTCCGGCCTGTTGCTGGCGGCACCGATTCCCGCCCAGGCCACTCCCTCGTCCGCGGTCGTCACAGCGCCGGAGCGCCGGCTGGACCCGGCCCGGCTGGAGGCCGTGCTGCAGCAGGCGGCGGCGTTGCCGCGGCTGCGGGCCCTGATCATCGCCCGCGACGGGATTCCGGTGATCGAACGCGCCTTCCGCGGCCCCGGGCTGGACCGGCCGGTGAACATCAAGTCGGCGTCGAAATCGATTCTGTCGGCGCTGGTCGGCATCGCCATCGAGCGCCGGGTCTTCGCCGGCCTCGACCAGCCGGTCGCCCCGATCCTGGCCGACGACCTCCCGGCGGACCCGGACCCGCTGCTGGCCCAGGTCACCATCGACCACCTGCTGTCGATGCGGGCCGGGCTGGACCGCACCTCCGGCCCGAATTACGGACGCTGGACCAGCAGCCCGGACTGGGTGCGCTACATTCTGGCACAGCCCTTCGTCGACCGGCCCGGCGGGCGGATGCTGTATTCGACCGGCAGCAGCCATCTGCTGTCCGCGGCCCTGACCCGGGCCGCCGGCCGCAGCACGCTGGCCCTGATGCGCGACTGGCTGGGCCGGCCGCTGGGAATAACAGTCCCCGAATGGCCGCGCGACCCGCAGGGCATCTATTTCGGCGGCAACGACATGGTGCTGTCGCCGCGGGCGCTGCTGCGCTTCGGCGAGCTGTACCGCCGGGGCGGCGTCATCGACGGCCGGCGGGTGCTGCCGGAGGGCTGGGTCGAAGCCTCCTGGACACCCCGCACGCAGTCGCCCTTCACCGGACACGCCTATGGCTATGGCTGGTTCATCACGGCGGCGCGCGGCCATCCGGTCTATTACGCCTGGGGCTTCGGCGGCCAGATGCTCTATGTCGTGCCCGATCTCGGTCTGACCGTGGTCATGACCTCGGACCCGACGGCGCGATCCCGCGACGGCTACCTCGAGCAGCTGCACGGGCTCCTGGCCGACGGCATCGTCGCAGCGGCGGAAGGACAGCCGGCCGGCTGATGCCGCCGGTGCAAACGAAAAGGGCCGGCGCGTCGCGCCGGCCCTGCGATTCCGATACCCGAAGGATCAGGCCTGTTCCTGGGGCCGGGTGTCGCGGCGCTCGGTGATGCGGGCCGCCTTGCCGCGGCGGTCACGCAGGTAATACAGCTTGGCACGGCGGACGGCACCGCGACGCACCACCTCGATCGAATCGATGCGCGGGCTGTACAGCGGGAAGACGCGCTCGACGCCCTCGCCATAGCTGATCTTGCGCACGGTAAAGTGGCTGTTCAGGCCGGCGTTCTTGCGGCCGATGCAGACGCCCTCATAGGCCTGCACGCGCTCGCGCGTGCCCTCGACGACCTTGACGTTCACCTTGACGGTGTCGCCGGGCTGGAAATCCGGGATCTTGCGGTCGGCGGTCAGCTTCTCGACCTGTTCCTGCTCGATCGTCTGAATGATGTTCATGGCTCTCGTCCTTCTTGTTCCTTGGTGTCTTTCCGTCGGTCTCTGCCCGGGCGCTTTCGGACTTGGCCCCCGCCGCCTTCGGCCCTTTCGGGATGCGCGGCGAGGTATCTCTGCCAGAGGTCCGGGCGTCGCTCCCGGGTGATGCTTTCCGCCTGTTCCAGCCGCCAGCGCCGCACCTTCGCATGGTCGCCGGAGACCAGGATCTCCGGCACCGCGCGCGGCACGCCGTCGGCGCCCGTCCACAGGGCCGGCCGGGTGTAGTGCGGGTACTCCAGGAGACCCGCCCCGAACTCGGCC
The DNA here is from genome assembly GCF_000423185.1 of Inquilinus limosus DSM 16000. Classification (GTDB taxonomy): domain Bacteria; phylum Pseudomonadota; class Alphaproteobacteria; order DSM-16000; family Inquilinaceae; genus Inquilinus; species Inquilinus limosus. The sequence continues at coordinate 86,717 of NZ_AUHM01000001.1, forward strand.
CCGAAACTCTCCTCCCCGGCGCTCTCCGCATTGCCCATGACGCCGGGAAGCAACCGCACCACGGCATCGATCAGGGCCAGCGCGGCGATCTCGCCGCCGGACAGGATGAAGTCGCCCAGGCTGACCTCCTCCGCCCCCTGGGCGTCGAGAAGCCGCTGGTCGACCCCTTCGTACCGGCCGCAGAGCAGGACGATCGCCTGTTCCGCCGCCAGTTCCCGCACCAGCGCCTGATCCAGCAGCCGGCCGCGGGGGCTCAGATAGATCAACCGCTCCCCCGGGCGCCGAACCGCCTGCACGGCGTCGTCGAGAACCTGGGGCAGCATGACCATGCCGGCGCCGCCCCCGAAGGGGGCGTCGTCGACCGAGCGGTGCTTATCGCGCGCAAAGCCGCGAATGTCCACCGATTCCAGCATCCAGTCGCCGCGCGCCAGCGCTTTTCCGGCCAGGGAATGGCCGAGCGGGCCCGGGAACATCTCCGGGAACAGCGTCAGGACGCGGGCGGTCCAGGCCATCTCAAGCCTCATCCCCCGCCCCGGGCTCCGCATCCTCGGGCGGCCGCTCCGCCGGCTCCAGCAGGCCGGCCGGCGGGTCGATGACGATGCGGCGGCCGGCGATGTCGACCACCGGCACCGCTTCCCGGGTGAAGGGCACCATCACCGCGCCCGCGCCCGGCCGGGCGATCTCCAGCATCTCGCCGGCGCCGAAATCGAACACCGCGCGCACCGTGCCGAATCTCGACCCGTCCGCCAGAACCGCCGGCAGGCCGATCAGGTCGGCATGGTAGAACTCGTCCTCCTCGGTCTCCGGCAGGGCGGTGCGGTCGACATAGAGCCTGAGGCCGCGCAGGGCGGCGGCGGCGTCCCGGTCGGCCACGCCGTCGATCCGCACGATCCACTGGTCCTTGGCCCAGGACAGCAGATCGAGCGTGAAGTGCCGCGTCCCGGCCTCGTCAGAGACCGGGCCATAGGCGGCCAGGTCCTCCGGGGCGGCGGTGAAGGGCTTGACCTTCACCAGGCCGCGGACGCCGTGCGCCCCGGTGATCTGGCCGACGCAGACCTTGGAGGATGAAGACATCGCGAAGAAACCGGCCGGCGCCCTTCACCCCATCCAGGGAAAGGGCACCCGTGCCGATCAGGCCTCGGCCGGAGCCTCGGCGGCCGCGGCGGCGGCCTCGGCCGCAGCCTTGGCGCGCTCCTGCGCCTTGGCCTTCGGGGCCGACTTCTTCGGGGTCTCGCGGTGGGCCGGCATCGGCGCCAGCTCGGCATGGCCGAGGAACTTGGCGACGCGCTCGGTCGGCTGGGCGCCGACCGACAGCCAATGCTTGATCCGGTCGGCCTTCAGCACGATCCGCTCCGGATGGTCCTTCTCCAGCATCGGGTTGTAGGTGCCGACCTTCTCGATGAAGCGGCCGTCGCGCGGGCTGCGCGTGTCGGCGATCACGATCGAGTAGAACGGGCGCTTCTTGGCGCCGCCGCGGGTCAGGCGGATCTTGACGGACATCTAGGTACTCTCCTCAGGGTCAACTTGCTGTTGGGGGAAACTCAGGCGGGGTCGTGACAGACGGCTTCGACGTGGTGCCCGTCCGGATCGATCACGAAAGCGCCGTAGTAGTTCGGGTGGTACTGCAGCCGCGGGCCGGGCGCGCCGTTGTCGGTGCCGCCGGCGGCCAGCGCCGCAGCGTAGAAGGCGTCCACCGCCGCCCGGTTCGGCGCGCCGAAGGCGATGTGCAGGCCGGGCATCGGCGCCAGCTTGCCGGCATCGGCCTTGCCGATCCAGAAATGGCCGGTCCGCGCCGGCATCGGCTCGCCATAGCCGGTGGCGTCGTCGAAATCGAGGATGCGGCCGTAGCCGAGGGGCTGCAGCGCCGCATCGTAGAAGGTGCGGCTGGCGGCCAGATCGGAGACGCCGATGGAGACGTGGTCGAGCATCATGGTCATGACGATCCCCTCCCTCACATCTTGAAGCCGGGCGGCAGCATGCCGGGCGGCAGCTTGGGCATGCCGCGCATCAGCCCGGCCTTCCCCAGCTTCTTCACCCGCTTCATCATGTCGGCCATCTGCTGATGCTGCTTCAGCAACTTGTTCACGTCCTGCACCGAGGTGCCGGAGCCGGCGGCGATCCGCACCTTGCGCTTGGCGTGGATGATCTTGGGGTTGCGGCGCTCCAGCGGCGTCATCGAGGAGATGATCGCCTCCTGCCGCTTGATCATCTTGTCGTCGAGGCCGGCGGTCTTCATCTGGTCCTTGATCTTGCCGACGCCGGGCAGCATGCCCATCAACCCCTGCAGACCGCCCATCTTGCGCATCTGGCGCAGCTGGGAGGCGAGGTCCTCGAGGTCGAACTCGCCCTTCTGGATCTTGGCCGCGAGCTTCTCGGCATCCTCCTTCTCGATCGTCTGCGCCGCGCGCTCGACCAGGCTGACGACGTCGCCCATGCCGAGGATGCGGTTGGCGATGCGGTCGGGATGGAACAGCTCCAGCGCGTCCATCTTCTCGCCCATGCCGATCAGCTTGATCGGCTGGCCGGTGACGGCGCGCATCGACAGGGCGGCGCCGCCGCGGCTGTCGCCGTCCACGCGGGTCAGGACGATACCGGTGACTCCGACCCGCTCATGGAAGGCGCGGGCGACGTTGACCGCGTCCTGGCCGGTCATGGCGTCGGCCACCAGCAGGGTCTCGGTCGGCTTCGTGGCGTCGCGGATCGCCACCACCTCGGCCATCAGCTCCTCGTCGATGGCGAGGCGGCCGGCGGTGTCGAGCATGACGACGTCGAAGCCCTCGAGCCGCCCGCGCTCCATGGCGCGGCGGGCGATGGCCAGCGGGTCCTGCCCCGGGATGATCGGCAGGGTGGTGACGCCGATCTGCTCGCCCAGGATCTTCAGCTGCTCCTGCGCCGCCGGGCGCCGCGTGTCCAGCGACGCCATCAGGACCTTCTTGTTGTCCCGCGTCTTCAGGCGCAGCGCGATCTTGCCGGTGGTGGTGGTCTTGCCCGAGCCCTGCAGGCCGACCATCAGCACCGGCACCGGCGGCACGGCGATCAGGTTGATCGGGGTCGGGCCGCCGATGTCCGGCGCCTCGCCGGGCTTGCCGCCCAGCATCTCGATCAGGCAGTCATGGACGATCTTGATGACCTGCTGGCCGGGGGTGACGGAGCGCAGCACCTCCTGCCCGACCGCCCGCTCGCGCGCCTTGTCGACGAATTCCTTGACCACCGGCAGGGCGACGTCGGCCTCGAGCAGCGCCACGCGGACCTCGCGCAGGGCGGCGCCGACATCGGCCTCCGTCAGCGCGCCGCGCTTGCGAAGCCGGTCGAAGATGTCGCCGAGACGGCCGCTCAGACCTTCGAACATGATCGCCCTTCGAATGCCGTGACCCCAAACGGAAAAGCGCCAGTGCGCGACACTCGCGGACTGGCGGCACCCCGTGGGGTCTCACTGCGGGCCCATCCCGCAGCGCCGGGTCTTTTAGGCGGACGCGGCCGCGGAGTCAATGCGGCCGGCCGGAATGGTCAGTCCTTCTCCCGGCGCAGCACCAGGATGAAGCCGTCCTCGCCCGGCAGGCCGCGGCCGGACTCGGATGGGACGGCGTCTTGATCGGAGGTCGGTGGCGGCTCGGTGCGGTTCAGGAACGCTTCCATGGAAGCGACCGGCCAGCGCCAGATCGTCTTGTCCTCCGGCGCGGCGCCGATGCCGGCATAGAGCCGGCGGGCATCGGCATTGTCCGACGCCATCTCCCAGCGCACCCGCATCGCCTGGGACACGCCGATATCGGCCAGCGCCCGCATCAGCTGCCGGCCGACGCCGCGGCCGCGCGCCCGTTCGCGGACATAGACGTCGTCGACCCGGATGAAGTCGCCCCCGGTCCAGATCGAATAGTCGATGGTGTAGGTGAGATAGCCGACGACGCCGCTGCCGTCCTCGGCGATCAGGCCGCGAAAGCGCGGCGGCACCTCGGCCAGCCCCTCGTCGAGATCGGCGCGCTGCGCCGTCATCGCCGCCGGCTGGCCGGTGAACGCCGCCAGCTCGCGCAGCATGTCGAGCAGCATCGGCACATCCGCGGCCACCAGAGGCCGCACGGTCAGATCGGACACCACAGCGTCTCCCACCTTCGGCAGGGATGATCGGGAGGGAGCCGGCCGGACAGGCCCCGCCTGCCGCCCGACGCGCCGCCCGGGGACACCCCGCCCCGTCACACGCACACGTCCGACGGCAGGTCTCCTGGCTCGCGGGTCGCCGCCGCGCGCCCCCTTCCCGGATATCCGGTGGCTTCGGGCGCGGGCTCGCCGCCTACAGTTGCGGGGGCAGCGCCGGCCTTGCCCCGAAAGGCGCACCGGCTTCCCTTTTCACCCCGGCCTTCCCGGGGCACCGTCGGCCGCCATGCTAGCCGCCGGGCCTCGCCCTGTCGATCACGCAGGGCTCCGCTCTCGCTTGGAGGGCCCGGTTAATGCCATATGAGAGCGGGAGAGACCTTGGGAGCAGGCGATGGACGGGCTTCCGTTCTGGAAGATGCACGGGCTGGGCAACGACTTCGTCGTGCTGGACGCGCGCGAGCGGCCGATCGCGATCCATCCCGACCAGGCACGCCGCATCGCCGACCGGCACCGCGGCGTCGGCTTCGACCAGCTGCTGGTGATCGAGCCGCCGCAGACCGGAGGCGCCGACGTGTTCATGCGCATCCTGAACGCCGACGGCACCGAATCGGGCGCCTGCGGCAACGGCACGCGCTGCGTCGCCGCCCTGGTCATGGCCGATACCGGCGAGGACAAGGCGGTGATCGAGACCCGCGGCGGCCTGCTGGAGTGCCGCGGCGCTCCCCAAGGCGGCGTCACCGTCGACATGGGCCCGGCCCGGCTGGGCTGGCGGGACATCCCGCTGGCGCATGAGGCCGACACGCTGCACCTGCCGGTGTCCTCCGGCGCGCTGTCGGACGGGGTCGGCGTGTCGATGGGCAATCCCCATGCGATCTTCTTCGTGCCGGATGCCGAGAAGGTGCAGATCGACGGCGTCGGCCCGGTGCTGGAGCACGACCCTCTGTTCCCCGAGCGCGCCAATATCGGCGTGGTCCAGGTGCTGGGCCGCGACCGGCTGCGCTACCGGGTGTGGGAGCGCGGCGTCGGCGTCACCCAGGCCTGCGGCAGCGGCGCTTGCGCCGCCGCCGTGGCGGCCGCCCGCCGCGGCCTGGCCGAGCGCACCGCCTGGGTGGATCTCGACGGCGGCACGCTGCTGATCGAGTGGCGCGAAAGCGACGGCCATGTGCTGATGACCGGCCCGGCCGAGACCAGCTTCGCCGGCATCCTGTCGCGCGGCCTGCTGGACGGCTGATCCTTCAGCGGGCGGCGAGACAGGCCCGGCCCCCCCCACCACAGGGTGTAGATCAGGCCGAGCAGCAGCAGGCGCAGCCAGTACACCAGGGCGAAGACCAGGCTGATCGCGCCGAACAGCACGGTGGCGGTCAGGTCGGCGAGCCGCCGGGACCAGCGGATCGTCGCCTTCACCGGGATCAGCGCGCCGCGCTTCAGCACCCTGAACACGGCCAGGGTGCGGTCGCCCATCACCGCCGACACCTCGTCCATGCGCCGCAGCTCCGGCACGTCGTCGACATAGCGCAGCAGCTCGACCGACTGCGCCGGGCCGACGCGGTCGGCGACCCGACCGGCGGCGCCGACGGCCTCGTCCAGCCCATCCAGGCGGTCGCGGCGGATCGCGGCGGCGAAAACCGCGCCGGGCCGCATGACCGTGTCCCGCCACCCGGCGTCCCGCACCTGCCGCCGCAGCGCCGGGAAGTCGACCACGTCAGCGACCATCCGGCCGAGGCGCTCGGCGAAGCGCGCCGACAGCCGGCCCGTCCGCCGGGCGACCTTGAAGACCGACACCGCGCCGCGCGGCAGGGCCGCTGCCCCGCCGGAGCCCCAGGTCGCGGCCGTCAGCGTCAGCCCGATGCCCGACAAGCCCAGCGCCAGCTCGTCTACCGGGTCGCCGCTGCCGAAATGCCAGAGTTCGCGGCCAATGTCGCGCAGGTCGCCGACGAAGGTCATGTCGGCGGCGAAGGCGCCGGCCAGGCCGGAGAGGCCGCGCCCCTCCCCGGTCACGGCGCCCGCCACCGCCTGCCGGGCGGCCCGGGCCGCGCTGCTCGCCGCCGAGGTCTCGTCCGCGTAGCGGGCACGCATTTCCGGCCTGACCGGATAACCCGTCATCTCGGCCACCTTCAGCCAGACCGCGGCGCCGTCGATGTCGTCCTCGGCGAAGGCCTCGGCGAGCTCGGCGTCGATCTGCTCCGGCGAGGTCCCGGCCCGGGTCCAGGCGGTCAGCGTGGCCTCGACCTCCTGTGCCTCCGGCGTGCGGGCGAGTTCGGACTGAACGAGGTCGATCAGCGGGCCGGCGGCGCGCAGGGCGAGGACCAGCCCGATCAGCCCCGGGACCGTGATCAGGACGAACTCCAGGACGCGCAGCGGCCGAAATCGCAGCTTCATGCAGGCAGGGTTCCCATCCGGCCCCGACCTATAGCACGCCGGGCGGCGCGCCCGACAGGCGGTCAGGCCGGGCCGGCGCCGAGCGCCGCGAGATAGTCGCGGATCGCAGCCGTGGGGTCGCCGGCCCGCATCACCCCGCCCATCACCGCAATTCCGGCGAAGCCGGAGGCCTTGAGATCCGGCACGAGGCCGGGTTCGACCCCGCCCAGCGCGACCACCCGGCCGGGGTGACGGCGGGCGATGGCACCGGCCTCTGCCACCGACAGGGTAGGCTCGTAGCCCGGCTTGCTCGCGGTCGGCGCCAGCGGGCCGAGGGTGACGTAGTCGGCCCCGGCCGCGAGGGCCGCATCGACCTCGTCCTCGACATGGCAGGACACCCCGATCAGGGCCGCGGGGCCGAGCCGCTGCCGCGCCGCGGCCGGATCGCCGCCGGCGGCCAGATGCAGCCCGTCGGCATCGGCCGCGGCGTCGAGGTCGGCATGGACGGTGACGACCGCCCCAATCGGCCGGGCCAGGGCGCGCAATCGGCGCAGCAGAGCGAAACGCTCCGCCGCCGGCAGATCCTTCTCGCGCAGGCTGACCCAGCGGCAGCCGGCAGCCAGCGCATCCGCCACCACCCCTGTCAGCGGCCGCGCCGCCTGGCGCCGATCCGTGATCAGCAGAAGCGGCGGCGACGGCAGGCGGGTCACGTCCCGATCAGGCCGAGCTGCGGGCTGGACGGGTCGGCCAGACGGCGCTTCGGGATCCGCCCGGCGAGCGACGCCAAGCGCCCGCCCTCGACCCCCGCGGCCATGGCCCGGGCCATGCGCACCGGGTCGCGCGCCTTGGCCACTGCGGTCGACAAAAGCACGGCGGAACAGCCGAGCTCCATCGCCAGCGCCGCGTCCGAGGCGGTGCCGATGCCGGCATCCAGCACCACCGGCACCTGGACCCGGCTGCAGATCATCTCGATCGCATGCGGGTTGGAGATGCCGAGGCCGGAGCCGATCGGCGAACCGAGCGGCATCACCGCGGCGCAGCCGGCATCGGCCAGACGCATGCAGGTGACGAGGTCGTCGTTGCAGTAGGGCAGCACGACGAAGCCGTCGCGCACCAGCTCCTCTGCCGCCTCGACCAGCTGCGCCACATCCGGATACTGGGTCTCGCGGTCGCCGATCAGCTCCAGCTTCAGCCAGTCGGTGCCCAGCGCCTCGCGCGCCAGCTGCGCCGTCAGGATCGCGTCCCGCTTGGTCATGCAGCCGGCGGTGTTGGGCAGGAGGCGCCAGCGGTCGCCGACTAGGTCGACCAGGCTCTCGGCATAGCCTTCCAGGCTGATCCGGCGGATCGAGGCGGTGACCACTTCGGCCCCCGAGGCCTCGATCGAATCCAGCATCACCTGACGGTTCGGATAGCCCGCAGTGCCGATGAACAAGCGCGAGCGCAGCGCTACGCCGGCGATGATGAAGGGATCCTGCATCTCCGTCTTCTCCTCAGCCGCCCTGAAACGGGCGGACGATCTCGACCCGGTCGCCTTCGGCCAGGCGCTGTTCCGGCCAACGGGCCCGCGGCAGCACGGCATCGTTGAGCGCCACGGCGGTGCCGCGCGCCGCCGGGTCGATGCCCTTGGCGACCAGCAGGTCCAGCACGCTGACCCCGACCGCCTGAGCGTCGGTCTCGCCGTTCACCAGGACGCTCATTGCGCGGCCTCCTGGATGCGGGTGAAGCGGTCGATGCGGAACGGCTCGGCCGCCGCCGGCAGCCTGCCGTCGAGGATGGTGCCGGCCACCGCCTCGACCGTCGCCGGCAGCAGGAGGATGCCGTTGCGGTGATGGCCGGTGGCGAAGACCAACCCGTCGATCGCGGAGGGGCCGAGGACCGGCGCGTCGTCGCGGCTGCCGGGGCGTAGCCCGGCCCAGCTCTCGATCACCGGCAGCTCCTCGATCCCCGGCAGGGCCCGCCAAGCGGCGTCGAGCAGCGACAGCATGCCGCCGGCGGTGACGGTGGTGTCGAAGCCGCGCTCCTCCACCGTGGCGCCGACGATCAGCCTTCCGTCGACCCGCGGCACCAGATAGGCCTTGCCGGCCCAGACCACGTGGCGCAGCAGCGGCGCCGCCGGGTCCATCTGCAGCGCCAGCATCTGGCCCTTCACCGGTCGCACCGGCGGCAGCACCTCGCGCGGGATGCCGGCGATGCCGCCCGACCAGGCGCCGGCGGCCAGCACCACGACATCGGCCGGCCGGGCCTCGCCGGCCACGACGACGCCGGAGGCCCGGCCGTGATCGACGGTGACGGCCTCGACCGCCGCATGGTCGTGCAGCCCGCCGCCGGCCCGTCGCAGCGCCTCGGCCAGGGCCGGCACCAGCCAGCGGTTGTCGACCTGGTGGTCGGCCGGGCTGTGGACGGCGGCGCCGAGGCCGGGCCGCAGCATCGGCTCGCGCCGCAGAAGCTCGGCGCCGGTCAGCCAGTTCAGCTCGACCCCGAGCTTCGCCTGATACTCGGCGGAAAAGCGCAGCTCCGCCGCGTCGTCGCGGGTCAAGGCCACGGCCAGCGTGCCCTCGTCGCGATAGCCGACCGGCAGGCCGGAGGCCGCCTCGACCTCCCGCGCGAAGCCGGGCCACAGCTCCTGGGCGCGGCGGCACAGGCCGAACAGAGCCTCCTCGCCCGGCTCCGCCTCGAGCCCGGCGGCGAGCATGCCGGCCGCGGCCCAGCTGGCCTCGCGCCCGACCGGCCCGCGATCGTAGACATCGACGGGGCAGCCGGCGCGGGCCAGGCGCCAGCCGATGGCGAGGCCGTTGACGCCGGCGCCGATGATCGCGACGCGCGGTCTCGCTCCACGCAGAGGTATGGGACCGCAGGACTGGTCCTGTGATGGGGACGGATTCGGAATGCCGGTCATCTCAGGCTCCCTCCGCTGGCATGATCCAGGTCAGGTTCGATGGGTATGATCTCAGCCCGCCATGACGACGGGCACCCCAGCCGATGCCGCCATTTCAGTCCCGGAGGCGGGCAGGTTGCAACCCTTTTTTGCGGGTCGGCCTTGGTTTTGCGGATCGATCGAAGCGGGAGGATCCGGTCTAGGATCAGGCCGCGCGGCGTCGGTCGGCGCTGTCCGGCATCGCGAGCGGAGGACCAGGAACAAGATGGACGTTAGGCACGCCACTGCGGCGGACGCCGCGGCGCTGGCGCATCTCATGGCGGAGCTCGGCTATCCGACCTCGCCGGAGGAAATGGCAGCGCGGATGGAGGCCGTTCGAGGCCGGGCGGACTACGCCACATTCGTCGCGGAGGAGGATGGCGTCGTTGCCGGGATGGTCGGCGTCACGGTCTCCCCGTCCCTGTACCGGAGCGACCTTCTCGGCGCGATCGTCGCCCTCGTCGTCTCGTCCGAGTTTCGCGGACGCGGGATCGCCGCCCTCCTGGTCGACCGCGGCGAGCAATGGCTTCGCCACCGCGGCGCCAAGCGCGCGACGGTCAACCCCAGCACCCATCGTCAGGACGCCCACCGCCTGTACGCGCGGCTCGGCTACGAACACACCGGGCTGCGCTTCTCGAAAGCGCTCGGCTGACACCCGCTTGAACGCGCAGAGGCGCCCCCCGCTTCCGGCGCCCCTGCCCCGCGCCCGGCCGACTTACGGAGGTCACACACGGCGTGTTAAGAAGCGCGCATGACAGACCCGATGACCGACAACGGCGCAGGGGCGCCGAAAAAGGGGTGGTTCACCCGACTGAAGGAGGGGCTGTCGCGCTCCTCCGCCAAGCTGACCGAAGGCATCACCAGCATCTTCACCAAGCGCAAGCTGGACGATGCGACGCTGGAGGAGCTGGAGGAGCTGCTGATCCAGGCCGATCTCGGCCCGGCCACCGCCGCCAAGCTGACCGCCGAGCTGGCGCGCACCCGCTTCGGCAAGGAGGTGTCGGGCGACGAGGTCCGCCGCGCCCTGGCCGACCATGTGGCGCAGATCCTGCGCCCGGTGGCCAAGCCGCTGACCCTGTCGCCGGACCGCAAGCCGCAGGTGGTGCTGGTGGTGGGCGTCAACGGCACCGGCAAGACCACGACCATCGGCAAGCTGGCCAAGCAGTGGCGCGAGGCCGGCAAGTCGGTGATGATCGCGGCCGGCGACACCTTCCGCGCCGCCGCGGTGCATCAGCTGCAGGTGTGGGGCGAACGCTCCGGCTGCCCGGTGGTCACCGCGCCTGCCGGCGCCGACGCCGCGGGCCTCGCCTTCGACGCACTGACCCGGGCCCGGGCCGAGGGCCGCGACGTGCTGCTGATCGACACCGCCGGCCGGCTGCAGAACAAGGACAATCTGATGGCCGAGCTGGCCAAGATCGTCCGCGTGCTGAAGAAGATCGACCCCGAGGCGCCGCACGACGTGCTGCTGGTGCTGGACGCCACCACCGGCCAGAACGCGCACAGCCAGGTCGAGGTGTTCCGCGACATGGTCTCGGTCACCGGCCTGATCCTGACCAAGCTGGACGGCAGCGCCCGCGGCGGCGTTCTGGTGGCGCTGGCCGAGCGCTTCGGCCTGCCGGTGCACGCGATCGGCGTCGGCGAGAGCATCGACGACCTGCGGCCCTTCGACGCCGAGCAGTTCGGCCGGTCGCTGATGGGAGTCGAGGCATGAGCAAGGTCGCTTCCCCCCAGCCCTACGCCCCCGAGCAGTTCCGGGACGCGGCCGAGGCGGTGGCCCGGCTGCACGCGATCTACGACGCCAACACCGGCGTGCTGCGCGACGCGTTCCGCGCCTATTCCCGCGGCGAGGAGCCGGCGGCGCGGGTTCGCGCCTGCTATCCCTACCTCTCGGTCAGGGTCGAGGATTTCAGCCGGGCCGACACCCGCCTGTCCTACGGCTTCGTCGACCGGCCGGGCAGCTTCGCCACCACCATCACCCGGCCGTCGCTGTTCCACCGCTACCTGACCGAGCAGATCGGACAGCTGATCCACAATCACCACGTGCCGGTCGAGGTCGGGGTCAGCGACACGCCGATCCCGATCCACTTCGCCTTCCCCGACGGCATGCACGTCGAGGGCGACCTGACCCGCGAGCGCATGCTGCACATGCGGGCCGTGTTCGACCTGCCGGACCTGGCGATGATGGACGACAGCATCGTCAACGGCACCGCCGTGATTCCGGTCGGCGAGCCGCACCCGCTGGCGCTGTTCACGGCGCCGCGAGCGGATTATTCGCTGTTCCGGCTGAAGCACTACACCGCCACCAGCTGCGAGCACTTCCAGAACTTCGTCCTGTTCACGAACTACCAGTTCTACATCGACGAGTTCATCCGCTACGCCTATGAGCTGATGCAGGGCGACGGCGGCGGCTACGACGCCTTCATCGAGCCCGGCGACCGCGTCACCCTGCCCGGCGGCCGCGCCCGCGGCACCCCGGCGGCGCGGCTGCCGCAGATGCCGGCCTACCACCTGACCCGGCCGGACCATTCCGGCATCACCATGGTCAACATCGGCGTCGGCCCGTCCAACGCCAAGACCATCACCGACCACATCGCGGTGCTGCGGCCGCATGCCTGGATCATGCTGGGCCACTGCGCCGGCCTCCGGAACACCCAGAAGCTGGGCGATTACGTCCTGGCCCATGGCTATGTCCGCGAGGACCATGTGCTGGACGCCGACCTGCCGGTCTGGGTGCCGGTGCCGGCGCTGGCCGAAATCCAGGTGGCGCTGGAGCGGGCGGTCGGCGAGATCACCGGTCTTTCCGGCTACGGCCTGAAGAGCGTGATGCGCACCGGCACGGTCGCCACCATCGACAACCGCAACTGGGAGCTGCGCGACTATCGCGAGCCGGTGCAGCGCTTCAGCCAGAGCCGCGCCATCGCGCTGGACATGGAGAGCGCCACCATCGCCGCCAACGGCTTCCGCTTCCGGGTGCCCTACGGCACGCTGCTCTGCGTCTCCGACAAACCGCTGCACGGCGAGCTGAAGCTGCCGGGCATGGCAAGCGCCTTCTACACACAGCAGGTCGGCCAGCACCTTCAGATCGGCATCCGGGCCATGGAGATGCTGCGCGGCCTGGGCCTGGAGCAGCTGCACAGCCGCAAGCTGCGGAGCTTCGCCGAAGTCGCGTTCCAGTAGGAGGCTCCGAGGCCATGCCGCAGGACAGCCGCCATACGCCCGCGATGGACCGGCCGAGGATCGGGGTCGGCGCCATCGTCTGGCGCGACGACCGGCTGCTGCTGATCCGGCGCGCCAAGCCGCCCCAGGCCGGGCAATGGAGCATCCCCGGCGGCAGCCAGGAACTGGGCGAGACCCTGTTCGAGGCGGCGCTGCGCGAGACCCGCGAGGAGGCCGGGGTCGAGGCGGAGGCGATCGGCATCGTCACCGCCGTCGATTCGATCCATCGCGACCCCGACGGCGGGGTCGAGTGGCACTACACCATCATCGATGTCGAGGCCGAGTGGCGGTTCGGCGAGCCGGTGGCCGGCGACGACGCCAGCGAGGCGCGGTGGGCGACGCTGGAGGAGGCCGATGCGCTGATCGAATGGCCGGAGCTGCGGCGGGTGCTGCATCTCTCGGCCCGGCAGCGGGCGCAGCGCCGGCGCGGCCCCGGGCCGGTGCGGCTGAAGCCGCGGCCCGACCTGATGCGGCTGATGCGCACGCCGCTGGGCCGGCTCGTGGCGCGGCCCTGGTTCGACGGCATGTCGCTGGCCCTGCTGCGCGGCTGGTTCCTGCCGGCGTCCCGCAGCCTGGCCGCCGCCATCGTCGCCGACGGCGACCTGCACCGTTTCTGCGCCGAGCTGCAGATCCCGCCCGACGCCCTGGGCAAGCGGCCGGTCTGGCTGGGCCGGACCCTGCGCGACGTCGCCCGCCTGGCCGAGCAGCACCGCCAGGCGGAGGCCGAATGGCAGCGCCTGCTGTTCTCCACCACCGCACCGCTGGCCGATGTGGTGGCGGCGGAGGAGGCGCGGCTCGACGCCGCCTCGGCCCTGACCACCAGCCGGCTGCGCTTCGCCCTGTTCGGCAACAACCGGAAGGTGCCGGCCTGCCGCTGGGCGATCCCGACCGAAGCCGAGCTCGAGGCCCGGCACGGCGACCGGCTGGCCGATCCCGAGAACGCCTACCGCCTGCCCGAGCTGCCGCCGGCCGTGACCGAGACGCGGCGGCTGCCGAGCGAGTTGGGCACCGACCACTGGCTGACCTTCCCGACGCCGGACCCGGCGGTGGGAAGCCCGTGCTGGGCCCGGGTGTTCACCCCGAGCGACGCGGTCGACCCGCCGACGGTGGTCCATCTGCACGGCATCTGCATGGAGCCGGACCATCTGCGCGGGCCCCTGAGCGAGATCGAATCCCTGGTCCGCCGCGGCCTGCGCGTGGTGCTGGTCGAGGCGCCCTGGCACGGCCGGCGCAAGCGCCCAGGCTATTACGCCGGCGAGCCGATGGTGGCGTCGACCCCGCTCGGCGCGCTCGACCACCTGTCGGCGGCGGTGCGCGAGGTCGGCATCCTGACCCGCTGGGCCCGGCAGACCAGCCGCGGCGCGGTGGGCTGGAGCGGCATCAGCTTCGGCGCCCTGACGGCGCAGCTGGCCGCCGCCCATTGCGGCGGCTGGCCGGCCGCCTGCCGGCCGGACGCGCTGCTGCTGTTCACCACCTCGGAGGGGATCGAGGAGATCGCCCTCGGCGGCTCCTTCGCCCGCGCCTTCGGCCTCGACCGCGCGCTGACGTCGGCGGGCTGGACCGAGGCGGCGCTGAGCCGTTGGCGCCCCCTGACCGATCCGGTGGAGCGGCCGCAGATGGACACCGGCAACGTCTTCATGGTGCTGGGCAGCAAGGACGACGTCACCCCCTTCGCCGGCGGCCAGGCGATCGCCCGACGCTGGGGCGTGCCCGAGGCGCAGGTCCATGTCCGGCCGCAGGGCCATTTCTCGGTGCCGGCCGGGCTGATGGTCGACGGCGCGCCGATCGCCGATTTCGCCGAAAGGCTGCTGTCGCTATGAGCCGAGGTCTCCTGATCGTCACCGGCGGCGGCCGCGGCATCGGCGCCGCCATCGCCCGCCGGGCGGCGCGGGACGGCTGGGCCGTCGCCGTCAACTACCGCGTCGATGCCGCCGCGGCCGGGGCGGTGGTGACGGAGATCGACGCCGCGGGCGGCCGGGCCATCGCAGTGCCGGCCGACGCGTCGCGCGAGGAGGAGATCCGGGCGCTGTTCGATGATGCCGAGGCTGCCTTCGGGCCGGTGCAGGGGCTGGTCAACAACGCCGGCATCACCGGCCGAAACGGCGTGCTGGCCGATCTCGAGGCCGAGACGCTGCGGCGGGTGGTCGACGTCAACCTGGTCGGGCCGATCCTGTGCGCGCGGGAGGCGGTGCGCCGCTTCCGCGCCGCCGGCACGAAAGGGGCGATCGTCAGCCTGTCCTCGATCGCGGCGCAGACCGGCAGCCCGGGCGAATATGTCCACTACGCCGCGACCAAGGGCGCGATCGAGAGCTTCACCATCGGTCTCGGCCGCGAGCTGGCGGCCGAGGGCATCCGCGTCAATGCCGTGTCGCCGGGCATGATCCGGACCGAGATCCACGCGCCGGGGCGGCTGGAGCGGGTGACGGCGCGGATCCCCGCCGGCCGGCCGGGAGAGCCGGAGGAGATCGCCGAGGCCGTCGCTTGGCTGCTCTCCGACGCCGCGCGCTACGCCACCGCCACCGTGCTGAAGGTGGCGGGCGGCGTCTGATCGTGCCTGTCGGCGGTGCCGGCAATCTGATACTGGACGATCGGACGGAGTTGATTCCCACGGTCGCGGCGTGGCGAGGGAGGAGCGATGATCCGGCGCGGTTTGCTTCCGTTGGTGCTGCTGCTGGGCGGCGCCGGCATCCAGCCGGCGCAGGCGAGCGGCGATTTCGGCTGCTCGGTGGTCTGGTCGCTGAAGCAGGACGGGCTCGACGGCTGCAACAATCTGCCCTTCCTCAGCCCGGCCAATGACAGCCGGGTCAATCTGCGCCTGCTGATGGCCGACCGGGGGCTGCAGCCGCTGCCGGACGGGCCGCCATCGCCATATGACCGCGAGATGGGCTACGGGCTGGTGCCGTTCCCGCTCGACCGGCTGCTCGGCCCCGAGGAGGAAGCGGTGCCGGCAGGGGCGCCCGGCGGCAGCGACGGCGACGCGGCCGTGGTCGAGACCCCGGCCGCCGCCGATCCGGATGCGGCGGCGCTGGCCGACCTGTCCCGGCAGATCGGCCTGCCGCCCGAGGCGGCGAAGCCGCCGGCCGCGGACAACACCAACCTGTTCGCCAGCGGCGAAGGCAGCCGCTGCGCCAGCAACGACGACGCCACCGCGCGGGCCTTCCTGCAGCAGCTGGTCGGCAGCACCGCGCTGTCCGACGGCGAGCGCCGGTCCCTGGCCCAGGCGCGCCTGGCCATGCTCGGCTCCTGCGGCGGCAACCATGGCCTCGTTCCCGCCGATGTGCAGTCGCCTCTGGGCCGGCAGTTCGCCGATTACCTGCGCGGGGCGGTCGCCTTCTACAACGGCGATTTCCCGCAGGCGTCGGAGGCCTTCAAGGCGCTGGAGGGCAGCGAGCAGCCCTGGCTGCAGGAGACGGCGCGCTACATGGCGGCGCGGACCCTCTTGAACCAGGCGCAGCAGAACGCCTTCGACGAGATGGGCTATCCGAAGCTGGAGAATGTCGATCGGACCGTGCTGGCGGAGTCCGAAAAGGCGTTCGAGGCCTATCTCCAGGCCTATCCGAACGGCCTCTACGCCGTCTCGGCCCAGGGGCTGCTGCGCCGGATCTACTGGCTGGGCGACGACCCGACCCGGCTGGCCGCCGCCTATGCCGGGCTGCTGGGCCAGTCTCCCGCCGAGCCCGACGCGCTCGACGCGCTGGTGCAGGAGACCGACAACAAGCTGCTGGTCTCGGGGCGCAGCGCCGATGTCACCGACCCGACGCTGCTGGCGGTGATGGACCTGATGGCGATGCGCGACAAGGGCGTCGACGTCGCCGGTGACGGCGGCCCGATCATCGGCCTGGACACGCTGGAGCAGCAGAAGCCGCGCTTCGCCGACCGGCCGGACCTGCACGCCTATCTGGTGGCCGCCTACCACTTCTATGTCGCGCAGTCGCCCGACGAGACCCTGAAGAGCCTGCCGGACACGGTGCCGGCCGGCCCCATGAGCACTCTCGAGTTCAGCCGCCAGACCCTGCGCGGCTTCGCGCTGGAGGCCAAGGGCGACTGGGCCGGGGCGCAGGCGCTGTGGCTGCAGTTGATCCCGCCGGCAACGCCGCTGCAGCGCGCCCAGCTGGAACTGGCGCTGGCCATGAACCACGAGCGCAGCGGCCATCTGGCGGCGGTGTTCGATGCCGGATCGCCGATCAAGAGTCCGGAGATCCGCCGGATCCTGCTGCGCAACCTGGCCGGGCCGGCGTTGCTGCGTCAGCAGGCCAAGGCGGTGGACGTGACGGAGGAGGAGCGCGACACCGCCCTGTTCACGCTGCTGTACAAGGACCTGATGCGCGGCCATTACCGCGACTTCGGCGCCGATCTGGCGCTGCTGCCCGATCCGCTGCCGGAGAAGCCGTCGGTGCCCTGGGACCAGTCTCTGTCCCTGTTCCGCTGGGACGGCGCCTCGGCCGAATCCGACTATGCCTGCCCATCGATCCGCGAGATCGCGGCGACGCTGCAGCGCGACGCCGACAGCCCGCAGGGGCTGAACTGCCTGGGCGAGTTCATCCTGCGCAACGGGCTGGACTCCTACGCCCTCGACAGCCAGCCGGGCGCGGAGCAGCTGGGCGGCACCGCGACCCAGTTCCCGGGCAAGGTCTATTCCCGCCTCGACGGCTACATGAAGGTGATGGCCGACGGCAAGGCCGGCCGCAACGATCGCGCCTATGCGCTGTACCGCGCCATCAACTGCTTCGCCCCCAGCCAGAACAATGGCTGCGGCCCGCAGGACATCCCGCAGGGCCAGCGCAAGCAGTGGTTCCAGACATTGAAGTCGCGCTACGCGAACACGGTCTGGGCGAAGACGCTGAAATACTACTGGTGACGATGCCGGCCTGGGCACGCCGGATCCTGACCGCGGCGCTGCTGCTGGCGACGCCGTTGCCGGCCGGCGCGGCCGTCGACGCCGCCGAGCACGACGCCTTCTGGCTGTGGGCCGGGGTGGCGCCGCCGCCGGTCCTGGCCCAGGCCCGGACCGTCTATGTCCTGCAGGGCCAGATCGACCCGCCGCGCCGGGGCGCCGCCGGCCCCGCCCGGATCATCGCCCAGGGCATCGCCGTGCCCCGGCTGCGCCAGGGCGAGGTCTGGCTGGCCTATCGCGCCCACACGCTGCGCTGGCCGCCCGAGATCCTGCCCGTCATCCTGGCCCAGGCCCGGCGCTGGAAGCAGGCCGGCAACCCGGTGGTCGGCATCCAGATCGACTTCGACGCCCGCACCCGCCATCTGCAGGAGTATGCGAGCTTCCTGCGCGGGCTGCGGGCGCAGCTGCCGCCGGAGTACCGGCTGAGCATCACCGGGCTGATGGACTGGGGCAGCAACGCCGATCCCGAGGCGATCAACCAGCTGCAGGGGGTGGTCGACGAGGTGGTGGTGCAGACCTATCAGGGCCGCCGCACCATCCCGAACTACCGCGCCTACCTGCCGCGGATCGCCCGGCTGACCCTGCCCTTCAGGATCGGCCTGGTGCAGCACGGCGAATGGGAAGCGCCGACCGCGCTGACCGAAAGCCCCTGGTTCCGCGGCTATGTGGTGTTCCTGCTGAAGCCGTAGCGGGGCGGGACCGCCGACAGAGGCCGCGGGCGATTCTCCGGGCCGCGAATCTAGCGTATGAACCGGCAGACGGAGGGGCGTCATGACACGGACACGAACCATCCACCGCATCGCCTGCGGCCTGGCCCTGCTGGGCGCCATGGCGGCGCCGGCCCTGGCCTATGACGACGCCACCGAGGCCCGGATCAGGACCCTGGTCGAGACCGGCATGCAATACTACTGGTCCGGCGGCGACGTGAAGAAGGCCGAGGCGGAGGTGTTCAAGGGCATCACCCTGCACGGCCGCTACGACGTGGTCGAGCAGGCTTTCGCCGAGGCCTCGTCCCTGGCGCCGGAGCGGCTGGACTTCCGCTACGCCGTCGCCTCCAGCCAGGTCATCCAGAAGAAGCTTCCGGAGGCCGAGGCGACGTACCAGGAGATCACCCGGCACGACCCGCGCGCCGTCGACGCCTATGCCTGGCTGGCGGCGCTGGCCCGGGTGCGCGGCGACGCCGACGCCGCAGCCCTGGCCGATATCGCGCTGGCCGGCCTCGACCGCGGCCTGGCCGACCGGTATCGGGCGCGCTTCGCCCGCACCGAGGCGATCCTGGCCGAGCCGCCGACAACAGCGATCCCGGCGCTGCCGGGCAAGCCGGTGATCCTGGTGCTGGGCTATGCCCTGGCCAAGGACGGCACCATGCAGCAGACGCTGCTGGACCGGCTGGGCGTGGCGCTGCGCGCGGCCCAGGCCAATCCCGCGGCCCGGCTGATCGTGACCGGCGGCCAGTCGCAGGCCGGGGTGACCGAGGCCGACCTGATGACCCGCTGGCTGGTCGACAAGGGCATCGACCGCGACCGCATCATCGCCGAGGACAAGGCCAAGGACACGGTCGGCAACGGGCTGAACGCAGCCTCGCTGATCCGGCGCCATGGCGGCGACGCGGTGATCCTGGTGACCAGCGCCAGCCATATGCGCCGGGCGCGGGTGGTGGTCGAGGAGGCGCTGGGCCAATACGGGCTGGATCTCGCCGTGGTGCCGGCGATCGCGCTGGACGCGCCGTCGCTGGAGGAGGCGGCGAAGGTCAGCCCGGATGAGCGCCTCGTCGTCTACCGCGACCTGATGCGAACCTCCGGGCTGTGGGCCTATCCGGGGCTTCAACAATAGGCTTTCACCCGCAGCGAACGCCATGCCCCCCGACCTCGCCGCCATCCGGCGCGCCACGCTGATCGGCGGTACCGCCGTGCTGATGTGGGCGACGCTCGCCCTGCTCGCGACCTGGTCGCGTGCCATACCGCCCTTCCAGCTGACCGGCATGGCCTTCGCCGTCGCCTTCCTGATCGGGCTCGGCTGGATGGCGCTGCAGGGCCGGTCGCCGCTGGCGGCCGCCCGGCAGCGGCCGGCGGTCTGGCTGCTCGGCGTCGGCGGGCTGTTCGGCTACCATCTCGTCTTCTTCATGGCGCTGCGCCTGGCGCCGCCGGTCGAGGCCAATCTGATCAACTACGCCTGGCCGCTGCTGATCGTGCTGTTCTCCGCCCTGCTGCCGGGAGAGCGGCTGCGCTGGTGGCACATCGCCGGGGCGGCGCTCGGCCTGCTCGGCGTCGTGGTGCTGATCGGAGGAAGAGGCGTCGTCTTCGATCCGCGCTTCGCCCTGGGCTACGGCGCCGCCATGCTGTCGGCGATGATCTGGGCCGGCTATTCGGTGCTGAGTCGGCGGATCGGCGCGGTGCCGACCGAGACCGTCGGCTGGTTCTGCGGCGGCACCGCCCTCCTGTCCCTGCTGTGCCACCTGGCGCTGGAGGAGACGGTGGCGCCCGACGCCGCCGGCTGGGCGGCGGTGGCGGGGCTGGGCCTGGGGCCGGTCGGCCTCGCCTTCTTCGTCTGGGACCACGGGGTCAAGCGCGGCGACATCCGCGCCCTCGGCGCCTTCGCCTATGCCGCGCCGCTGCTGTCGACCCTGCTGCTGATCGCCTTCGGCGAGGGCATGTTGACCCCGGCTGTCGGCGCCGCCTGCGCCCTGATCGTCGGCGGGGCGGTCCTGGCCGGGCGCGATCTCTGGGCCCGGCGAGGGGCGGCAGCCGCCTAGCCGAGATCGAGCACGACGCCGGAGCGGCGGCGGGTCTCGCGCCACAGGATGTAGAGACCGCTGCCGATGACGACGGCGGCGCCGGCCATGGTGACGGCATCGACCGTGTCGCCGAACAGCACCAGCCCGTACAGCACGCCCCAGATCATCTGGCTGTACTGGAACGGCGTCACCGCGCTGGGCGGCGCCCATTGCAGCGCCCGGATCAGCAGGATGTGCCCGGCGGCGCTGAGCACGCCGCCGGCGGCGAGGCCGAGCAGTGCCGCCGCGTCGGGCGTCACCCAGACGAAAGGCAGGACGGCGCCGCCGCCGCACACCATGGCCAGGAACAGGGTCGCGAGCTGGGCGGCATCGGTTTCGCGCCGGCCGATCCGGCGTGAGACGATCAGCGAGACCGAGAAGAAGACCGGCGACGCCAGCGCCGCGGCGTGGCCGGCGTCGAGCGCCGCCAGCCCCGGGCGCAGCATCACCAGGATGCCGGCGAAGCCGACCACCACCGCCGCCCAGCGGTGGCGCCCGACCGTCTCGCCCAGGAACGGGACCGACAAGGCGGTGACCAGGATCGGCGCGGCGAAGAGGAGGGCGTAGACATCGGCCATCGGCAGCCGGCCGAAGGCCCAGGCGGCCGAGATGGCGGCCGCTGTGATCAGGGCGCTGCGCAGCAGCGTCGGGCCGGGCAGGCGCGGCCGCAGCCGGTCCCAGCCGCCCGCCCGCACCGCATGCCCGGCGGCCACCGGCAGGGCGAACAGGCCGAAGAAGAAGAACAGCTCGAAAGCCGAGAGGCCGCGGCTGCCGATCAGCCATTTCGAGACGGCGTCGCCGGCCGAGAAGCAGGCGAAGCCGGCGACGGCGCAGGCGATGCCGACGCCGATCCGGTCGGCACCGATGGCGAGGCTGGTCATGGGGCGATCCGCAGGCCGAGGCGATGCCGGATTCTTAGCAGAGGCTGGGGATGAAAGCCTTTGCAATCAGTGGGACGTGGCCCCTGGGCTCTACCCCAGCTCCGGCCGCCAGCCCGGCGGCGCCAGGGTGAAGCCTTCGAAGCGAAAGGCCGGGGCCACGACGCAGCTGACCAGGGTCCAATCGCCGAGGCTGCGCGCCGCCTGCCACTGCCCCTCCGGCACCACCGCCTGGAAGCGGTCGCCGGCCAGGAGGTCGGGGCCGAGGCGCAGAACCTCGCCCGCCCGCCCGGTCTCGGCGATCGACAGCTCCAGCGGCGCGCCGGCCTGCCAGATCCAGATCTCCGGCGCGTCGACGGCGTGCCAGTGCGACACCTCGCCGGCCCGCAGCAGGAAATGGATCAGCGAGGCCCGGCCGCGGCCGCCCTCCGGCGGCGGATCGCGCCACAGCTCGACATAATGCCCGCCCTCGGGATGCGGCTTCATGCCGAGCTTCGCGATGATCGCGTCGGGCGTCATCGCGGTCATGCCGGCGCCGTCGCGGCGTAGGAGGGGCGCCGGGCGAAGCCCTCATGCCAGGCGGCGAGGCGCGGATGGTGGTCGCGCCAGCCCCAGTCGGCGAAGCGAAAATCGAGATAACCGAGAGCGCAGGCGGCGCCGATCGCGCCGACGGTCAGCGGGCCATCGAGCTCCGCCGCCTCGGCCTCCATCCGGTCCAGCGCGGCCAGCACCTTGGCCTTCTGCCGGTCGATCCAGGGCTGGTGCTGCCGCTCTGCCGGGCGCAGCGTCAGCTCGTAGCGGATCAGGAGCGCCGCGTCCTGCAGCCCGTCCGCCAGCGCCAGCCAGCGCAGCGCCCGCCAACGGCCAGGACCCGAGGCCGGGACCAGCTTCGGCCCGTCATGCAAGGTGTCAAGATACTCGCAGATCACCGGGCTGTCGTAGAGCGGGCCGAGTTCGGTCTCCAGCACCGGAATCTTGTTCAGCGGGTTGTGCGCCGATAGGCCGCTAGCCGGGTCCTCCGTATTGGTCGGCACCGCCTCGACCCGATCGTCGAGGTCCGTCTCGAGGAGCAGGATGCGAACCTTGCGGGCGAAGGGCGAGGTCGGGCTGTAGAGAAGCTTCATGATCGTCCCGGGTTGGAGAAGCTTTCAGAACCGGTCCTTGCGGTCGCGGATCTCGGCGAAGACGGCGACGGGATCCGCCCCGGCCATGCCGATCGCGGCCTGCAGCTCGGGCTTGTCGGCCCGCAGGAACGGGTTGGCCAGCTTCTCGCGGCCGAGCTGGGCCGGGATGGTCGGCGCGCCGCTCTCCCGCGCGTCGTCGACATCCTCGGCATAGGCCTGCAGCACCGGGTTGGCGCCGTCGACGGTCAGCGCGAAGCGGGCGTTCGACTGAGTGTATTCGTGGCCGCAATAAATCCGGGTGGTGTCCGGCAGCGCCCGCAGCTTCAGGAGGCTGGACCACATCTGCTCGGCCGTGCCCTCCAAGAGACGGCCGCAGCCGAGCGCGAACAGGGTATCGCCGCAGAACAGCACGCCGGCCTCCTCGAACCAGAAGGCGATGTGGCCGGCGGTGTGGCCCGGCACCTCCAGCACCGAGCCCCGTGCCGCGCCGACCATGACGTGGTCGCCTTCGGCCACGCCACGGTCGAGATCGGGGATGCGATGCGATTCCGCCGCCGGGCCGACGATCGAGGCGCCGTAGCGCTTCGCCAGCTCGTGGTTGCCGCCGACATGGTCGCCGTGGTGGTGGGTGTTGAGGATCCAGTCCAGCCGGCCGCCCTTGGCCTCCAGCTTCGCCGCGACCGGGTCGGCCTCGCCGGGGTCGACCACGGCGACCATGCCGGTCGACTCGTCCTCCAGCAGATAGGCGTAGTTGTCCTTCAGGACGGGGATCAGCGTGACGCGGAGCGAGGCCATGCGTCCTCCTGGACAGCGGGGTCGGACGGGTCGGGGCAGCATAGCCCCTCCTGCCCGTTCCCAACACCGTCATTGCGAGCGCAGCGAAGCAATCCAGGGCTGTTTGGCGTGGCCCCTGGATTGCTTCGTCGGCTTCGCCTCCTTGCAGTGGCGATTAGGGGCAGGCGATGATCACAGCTCGATATCCGCAAGGCTTTCGATCAGCGTCACCCGCGGCAAGGATTCGATCGCGCCGCGGCGACCGCGCCGGCGAGCCGGCGCTGCCCGGTCATCGGCGGCCTTGAGATCTCCGAAATCGAGACCGGTCCGGCTTTCCAGCTCCGCGATCGGCAGCTGGTAGAGCCGGAATCTCTCCAGCCCCAGCGCCTCGATCCGGTTCAAGAGGTCCTCCTGGGTCAGGAGGAAGGCCTTGGCCTTGAGGGCGCCGGCCTCGACATAGGCCACGATCTTCCAGTAGTCGCGCGGGATGGCGACGCTGCGATAGACCGGGTCGTCGTCGCGGAACACCGGGCCGCCCAGCACCGAGACACGGAGACGCTCGACCTCCGCCTCCTCCAGGATCGCATTCTCCAGGAGGCCCCAGAGGCCGTTCAGCCCGGACTGATTGTAGGCCTCGTGCTGCGGCGCGATGTTGGTGAAGTAGAAGGATTCGCGGTTGGCCCGCGCCGCCTCCTCCGGCGGGCCCCAGACCAGGTCCTGGCGCCGGGCGATATGGCCGCGGTCCAGGCGGTTGTCGGCGTAGAGCGAATCATCGGTCTGCCACTTCGCGTCGACCAGCGGGTCGAGCGCGAATTTCAGCCCGCTGCGGCTGAGCAGCCGGATCTGGCCGCCATCGACGTTCCAGGCCACCCAGCGGGCCAGGCGGCGGGACTTGCTGAGCGCGAGCGAGAAGTGGGTGTGGCGGATGACAGGGGAGCCGCCGACCTTCGCCGCGTCCCTGTCCTGCGCCGGCGACAGCGCCGGCATCGGCACGGCTTTGCCCAGGAACTCGGGGTCGTAGCCGGCGGCGGCCGCCACCGGCTGGGCCAGCGCGGCCTCCGGCGGGGTCGGCTCGATCTCCAGCTTCTTGAACACGGCCTCGGCGGAGCAGGCGAGCGCGTAATCGCCCTCGCTGGCGTCGGCGCCGTCGGCCTCGCCGCCGAAATGCAGGCCGAGCATGACGTCGGTCGGGTCGCCCTTGTCGTCAAGGGCGAGCCAGACCGAGCCGGAATCGCCGCCCTTGCTGATCTCGTCCTCCGCCGCCGGGCGGTCCGGGTCGGGGCCGATCTCGAAGCCGCCGATCCGCTTGGTGCCGATCTCTTCGCCGTAGAACAGCTTCACCGTGGTCTCGATCCGGGTGACGATGCCCCAGGTGACGCCGGTGGTGCGGCCGGACTTCACCACCCGGTCGCCGAGCTCCGGCCGGCCCAGCCGGGCGACCTTGACCCCGAGATCGAGAATCTTCGGATCGACGCCGCGGCCCTCGATCCGGGCGATGGCACAGTCGCCCGCCAGGCCGAGATGGCTGCGCACCAGCACGCCGCACCGGTTGCTGTCGACCCGGTTGTCGTCGAACGGCCCCGGCTGGACGACGGTGTCGCCCAGCCGCCCCTCCTCGCCATGCAGCACATGCCAGTTCGACAGGATGTGCGGCCGGCCGTCCTGCCGGTCGTAGACGATGCAGCCCAGCGTGCCGGCCGTGCCCGAGGGATGGCTGACGCTGATGCCGGGCACCAGCGGGTCATGGCGCAGCTTGCGCGCATCCTTGATCACCTGCGGCACCAGCTGCCAGGACGGCTTGTAGCGCCGCTCGACCACGTCGGTCGGGATCTTGACGCCATCGACCGTAATGCTCTTCGGCAGCGGCGGAATGCCCTCCTCCACCAGCGCCTGGGGCGCGACCTTGCGGCCGACGGTGAACTGGATGCACAGCTCGCCGGTCGGCTTGCCGCCTTCGGTCTTCATGCCGATCCCGACCGAGGTGACGTTCGGATGGTCGAGATAGAGGTCCGCGGCCTCGCGGGCGGCCTGTTTCAGGCGCTCCGGGTCGATCCTGCGAGGCTCGGGCTTGCGGGCCATGAAGCGACTCCTGAATTATCCTGTTGTGCGGAAGCCGACACGGCGATGGGTCAAAGCCGGCCGCCGATGCGTTATCCTATCGTGAGCGAGGCCCTGGGACGACGGCCGGATGTACAGCGACGTCATCGATCTGCGTGAATTTTACGAGACAAGCCTGGGCCTCGTGGTGCGCCGCATGGTGCGCCGCCAGATCCGCACGCTGTGGCCGGACACGCACGGCCAGATCATCCTCGGCCTCGGCTACGCCACGCCGTTCCTGCGCCCCTTCCTGGGCGAGGCGGAGCGGGTGATCGCCTGCATGCCGGCCGAGCAGGGCGTGACCCACTGGCCGCCGGATGGCCGCGGCCTTGTGGCGCTGTGCGAGGAGACCGACCTGCCGCTGCCGGACATGTCGGTCGACCGGGTGCTGCTGGTGCACGGGCTGGAGGCGACCGAGCAGCTGGGCGAGCTGATGCGCGAGATCTGGCGCGTGCTGAACGGCAGTGGCCGGCTTCTGGTGGTGGTGCCGAACCGGCGCAGCCTGTGGGCACGGTCCGACCGCACCCCTTTCGGCCACGGCAAGCCCTATTCCGCCAACCAGCTGAACCAGGTGCTGCGCCAGCACCAGTTCGTGCCGGAGCGGGTGGCCCGCGCCTTGTGGCTGCCGCCGACCCGGTCCCGCTTCCTCCTGTCCACCGCCCCGGTGTGGGAGGAGATCGGCGCCCGCTGGTTCCAGCGCGTCGCCGGCACGGTGATGATCGAGGCGTCGAAGCAGATCTACCAGCTGTCGCGCGGCAAGAAGCTGCGCGCCCGGCGGCCGGTGCTGGTGCCGGTCGGCTCGCCGCAGCCGGTGCTGGGCGTGCAGCGCGAGGGCGAGGAACCGGGCTGAAACCGCTTCCGAACACAATGGTGTTTGGGCTTTGGCCATACCCGAATGAGAACAAAAGAAGAACGAAAGATCAATCAAAATCGCGCCGGCCCGCAAGCCGATCGCTCCATCCACCGCTCCGGGTCCAGGGCCCGAATGCGTCAATCCTACGATGCGTAAAACCCAAGATGTTTCCTTTGCTTTCACCCCTTCGCCGTTCTACATCTGATCGCCCTCGACCCGGCAGGTTCCAGCCCGCTCAGACGATGCCAGACACGCCCCAGACGCTCGACTCGTTGCGCCGGCGGATCGACGAGATCGACGACGCGATCCATGACCTGATCATGCAGCGGGCCGCGCTGGTGCACGACATCGCCGCCGCCAAGAACGGCGACCCGCTGGCGATGCGGCCGGGCCGAGAGGCCGCGATCCTGCGCCGGCTGGCGGCCCGCCACGCCGGTGGCTTTCCGCTGCCCGAGCTGACCCGGATCTGGCGCGAGCTGATCGCCGGCTGCACCCGCATGCAGGCCCCCTTCGCCGTCGCCGTGCACGCGCCGGAGAGCCGGGGCGAGCTGTGGGACCTGGCGCACGACCATTACGGCAGCCACACCCCGATGACCGCGGTGGCCGGGCCGATCCAGGCGATCCGGGCGGTCCATGACGGCAGCGCCGCGGTGGCCGTGGTGCCCTGGCCGGTCGAGTCCGACGCCGATCCCTGGTGGCAGGTGCTGCTGTCGGACGACCCGCGCACGCCGCGGGTCGTCGGCAGCCTGCCCTTCGTGGTCACCGAGCGGCACCGCGACGAGCCGCTGGCCCTGGCCGTCGCCCAGATCGACCCCGAACCGACCGGCGACGACCACGCCCTGATCGCGGTCGAGGTCACGGGCGACATCAGCCGCAGCCGGCTGAAGCAGACCTTCGAGGCCGCCGGCCTGCCGCCGGTGGCGTTCTGGACCCGGCCGGCCCGCACCCCCGAGGACTCCGCGATCCATCTGGTCGACGTCGCCGATTTCGTCGCCGCCGGCGACGGCCGGCTGGCCACCCTGGCCGGGCCGCTGGAGGAGCTGGCTCCCCGCATCCGCCTGATCGGCGGCTTCGCCACCCCGATCACCATCGGCCGCCGGAGCTGAGACTTCCGATGACTGCGATCCAAGCGCCCCGCCCCCGCCCCGGCCTGCTCGACATCGACCCCTATATCGGCGGCGAGGCCAAGACGGTGCCGCATCCGAAGCTGGGCCGGCCAATCCGGCTGGCTTCGAACGAGGGCGCCTTCGGCCCGAGCCCGAAGGCCATGGCGGCCTATCGCGAGCTGAGCGGCGAGATCCACCGCTACCCCGACGGCGGCTGCAGCGCGCTGCGCGAGGGGCTGGCCCGGCGCTACGGCCTGGACGCGGAGCGCATCGTCGCCGGCGCCGGATCGGACGAGCTGATCGCGCTCCTGGCCAAATGCTATGCCGGGCCGGGCGACGAGGTGCTGTACAGCCGGCACGGCTTCCTGATGTATCCGATCGCCGCCAAGGCGGTGGGCGCCACGCCGGTGGCGGCGCCGGAGGCTGACCGGAAGACCGATGTCGACGCGTTGCTGGCGCATGTCACGCCGCGCACCCGCATCCTGTTCCTCGCCAATCCGAACAACCCGACCGGCCATCTGCTGCCGAAGAGCGAGGTCGAGCGGCTGCACGCGGCGCTGCCGCCGGAGACCATCCTGGTGCTGGACGCGGCCTATGCCGAATACATCGACGACCCGGCCTACAGCCCCGGCGCCGATCTGGTCGACCGCGCCCAGAACGTCGTCATGCTGCGCACCTTCTCGAAGATCTACGGCATGGGCGCCCTCAGGCTCGGCTGGGCCTATGCTTCGGCCGCGATCACCGACGTGCTGAACCGGGCCCGCGGCCCGTTCAACGTCAGCGCCGCGGCGCAGGCCGCGGGCGTGGCGGCGCTGGCCGACCAGGAGTTCGTGGAGAAGAGCCGCGCCCACAACGCCGAATGGCGGCGATGGACTGCGGCGGAGCTGGAGGCGCTGGGCCTTTCCTCCCTGCCCTCGGCCGGCAACTTCCTGCTGGTCGATTTCGGCGGGCGCGATGCCGAGGCGGCGCGGCTGTTCCTGAAGGACAAAGGCATCCTGGTCCGCCAGATGGGTGCCTACGGCCTGCCGACCTGCCTGCGCATCACCATCGGCACCGGGGAGGAGATGCGGGCGGTGGTCGACGCCCTGGCCGAGCATCTGCGCGGCCGATGAACGCGGAGACGCCCGCTCCGGCGCCGATCTTTCGGCGCCTGGCGCTGCTGGGTATCGGCCTGATCGGGTCGTCCGTGGCGCGAGCCTGCCGCAAGCACGGGCTGGTCGGCGAGATCGTCGGCCATGCCCGGCGGCAGGAGACCCGCGACGAGGCGATGGCGCTGGGCTTCCTCGACCGGGTCGAGGCCGATCCGGCGGCGGCGGTGGCCGGCGCCGACGTCGTCATGATCTGCGCCCCGATGGGCGCTTACGAGTCGCTGGCACGGGCCATCGCTCCGGCCCTGGCGCCGGGCGCGGTCGTCAGCGATGTCGGCTCGGTCAAGGGGCTGGTGGCGAAGACTGTCGCGCCGCATCTGCCGAAGGGCGTGCATCTCGTGCCCGGCCACCCGATCGCCGGCACCGAGCATTCCGGCCCGTCCGCCGGCTTCGCCGAGCTGTTCATCGACCGCTGGTGCGTGCTGACGCCCGAGCCGGGCACCGATCCCGAGGCCGTCGCCAAGGTCGAGGCGCTGTGGCGCGGCATGGGCATGATGGTCGAGACCATGACCGCCGAGCACCATGACCGGGTGCTGGCCATCACCTCGCATATCCCGCATCTGATCGCCTACACCATCGTCGGCACCGCCTCGGACATGGAGGAGGCGACCAAGGCCGAGGTGATCCGCTTCTCCGCCGGCGGCTTCCGCGACTTCACCCGCATCGCCGGCTCCGACCCGGTGATGTGGCGCGACGTCTTCCTGACCAACCGGGAGGCGGTGCTGGAGGTGCTGCAGCAGTTCACCGAGGATCTGGTGCGGCTGCAGCGCGCCATCCGCCGCGGCGAGGGCGACACGCTGCAATCCTGGTTCACCCGCACCCGCGCCATCCGCCGCGGCGTCGTCGACGCCCATCAGGAGGAGATGGAGCCGGAGAAGGCGGCGCGCCTGACCAAGGAAGAGGACTGAGGGCGCCGCATCCACGAGTTGGATCGTCATCCCGTGCGCGCTGCGATGCGCAGTATCGCAGCGCAGACACGGGATCTCGGCGCAGTTGCCGAAGAGATCCCGGGCGCGGCGCATCACTCCGTGCTGCGCCGCGCCCGGGATGACGGGTCAGTGTTTCGAGCCGCTGCTATTACTGCGCCCAGCGGATCTCCGGCAGCTTCGCCACCTGCAGCGGGCCGAAGGAGACCTTGCCCTTCTCGATCGCGATCGGCGCGGTGACGGTGCGGGTTCCGTCCGCCGCCGGCTGGCCCGCCATGAGGTCGAGGCCGACCTTGGCGAAGCCGGCGTCGCGGTCCTTGACCAGGCCGGCCTTCTGCAGGTCGTCGATCACCGCACCGTAGCCGCGGATCTTCGCCGTCAGCGTGCCCTGGGGCTGCAGCTTGTCGTCGAGGTCGAGGGTGCCGTCGGCGTCGATCGTCAGCGGCCCCCAGCGCAGCGCCAGCCTGTCGACCCGCAGCTTGCCGCCGGCGGCGCGCCAGGCCGCCAGTTCAGGGGCGGTTGCCGCCTTGGGCGGCGTGCCCAGCACCGTCAGCCGCGCCGCCACCAGGTCGACTCGCCGGCCCATGGCTTCCAGGCCGAGATCCGGCGTCTCGATGCCTTCGATGTCCAGCGACGCGGCGGCGCCGGCCCCGGCCTCCTCCGGCGCCCGGTCGACGGAGCCGTTGACCCGGTCGACCGGCAGCGGCGCCTGCAGCAGGCCGCCCGTCAGCTCGACCTGGGACAAGGTCAGCAGGACCCGATTCGGCTTGCCGTCGGTGCCGATGCGGGCGGTGCCGCTGCCCGACCCCTTGACCTCGGCGATCAGGGCCGGGCTGCCCGGCAGGGTGACTCGCTGCGGCGGCGCGATGGTGAAGCCGATGTCCGGCAGGGTCCATGGCTTGGCGGTGGCGACCACCCCGGCGGCGGTCCAGGTGAGGCCGTCGACGCGGCGAAGGCTGGGCGCCTGCGATTCAATGGTGAAGGTGAGGGGGAAGCCCTCGACGCTCAGCGTGCCGGGGTCGACCGTCACCCCCGGCGGCGGATTGGCGGCGAAGGCCTGCGCCTGCGCCTGCACCTTGCCCGCAGCCCAGTACCAGCCGCCGGCCCAGCCGGCGGCGACGAGGACGAGGAGCGTGGCGGGGACGGCAACGATGCGGCGCATGGAGGATCCCGGGCAGTGGCACGAGGAGGGCACGTGGCCGCGACCGGCGCCCGGAGTCAAGCCGAAGCAGCGGAACGCGACACGACGCCCCTCCCCTTCGCAGCTGCGAAACGGTACATCTGGGGGATGGCCGATGGTCACCATGATTGGAAGACGCCGAACCTGAAGCTGACCCCGGGCGAGCCGCTCTGGGTGTTCGGCTACGGCTCGCTGATGTGGAATCCGGGCTTCCCCTTCCTCGAGCGGCAGCCGGCGGTGCTGCATGGCTATCACCGCCGCTTCTGTGTGCTGTCGCACCGCTACCGCGGCACGCCGGAGCGCCCGGGGCTGGTGCTGGGCCTCGACCGCGGCGGGTCCTGCCGCGGCATCGCCTTCAAGGTGGCGGCGGACGACGTCCAGGCGGTGGTCGCCTATCTCTGGGAGCGCGAGATGGTGACCGGTGTCTACCGACCGAGCCTGAAGCAGATCCGGTTGCCCTCCGGCCCCGTCACCGCCTGCTGCTTCCTGGCCGATCGCGGACACCGCCAGTATTGCGGTGCGCTGGACGTGGAGGAGACGCTGGCGATGATCCGCACCGGCGTCGGCAGCAGCGGACCGAACCGCGACTACCTCCTGAACACGGTCGAACATCTGCGCGAGCTCGGCATCCGCGACGGCGCCCTGTTCGCGCTGGCCAAGCGGGTGGCGGAGGCGGCGGAGCACGCCCCGGCATCGCAGCCCGCAGTCGAAGTCGCGTAGGACGCCCCGGCCGCTACCCGCAGCGCGAATAGCCGCAGTTGAGGCAGGTGTCGCAGCCCTCCTGCCGGATCAGGGTCGGATGGCCGCATTTCGGGCAGGATCGGCCCGGCGGCCGGCCCGGGTTGCCCGCCGGCTCGGCCGTCACCTCGACCGCCACCTCCGGCACGATGCCCTCCGGCTTCTTCAGGAAGCCGGTCGCCACCATGTGCCGCTCGATCGTCTCGCCGATCGCGGCCAGGAGCGAGGGCACGTAGCGGCCGCCCATCCACTGCCCGCCGCGCGGATCGAACACGGCCTTCAGCTCCTCGACCACGAAGGCGACGTCGCCGCCGCGCCGGAACACGGCGCTGATCATCCGGGTCAGCGCCACGGTCCAGGCGTAGTGCTCCATGTTCTTCGAGTTGATGAAGATCTCGAAGGGCCGACGCTGGCCGTCGATCATCGTGTCGTTGAGGGTGACATAGATGGCGTGGTCGCTGTCCGGCCAGCGCAGCTTGTAGGTCTCGCCCGGCAGCACCTCCGGCCGCGGCGAAGGCACGCTGAGACCGGGCGCCTCGGCCGCCTTCTGCGGCCGCGCCTCCAGCACCGCGCCGGTGATCGGGTTCGGCCGGTAGGTGGTGCAGCCTTTGCAGCCGAGGGCATAGGCCTGGGCGTAGACGTCCTTGAAGGCATCGAAGGACAGGTCCTCCGGGCAGTTGATGGTCTTGCTGATCGAGCTGTCGATGTGCTTCTGCGCCGCCGCCTGGATCGCCAGATGGTCGGCGGGCGCCAGCGTCTGGGCGTCAACGAAGTAATCCGGCAGCGGCGCGTCGGGGCCGTGGATCTCGCGGAACAGGCGGTAGGCGTGGTTCTCCACCGTCTCCGCCCGCCGGCTGCCGTCGGGCAGCAGCACGTTGCGGGTGTGGGTCCAGGCGAAGACCGGCTCGATGCCCGAGGCGACGTTGTCGGCGAAGAGCGAGATGGTGCCGGTCGGCGCGATCGAGGTCAGGAGCGCGTTGCGGATGCCGTGCCGGGCGATCAGGTCGCGGATCTCCTCCGGCAGCTCGGCGACGCCCGGCGCGGCGAGATACTGATCGCGGTCGAACAGCGGGAACGCCCCCTTCTCCGCCGCGATCTCGGCCGAGGCGCGGTAGGCGTGGCGCTTGATCGCGCCGAGCCAGTCCTCGACCAGCGCGACGGAGTCTGCCGAGCCGTAGCGCACCCCCAGCATCAGGAAGGCGTCGGCCAGGCCGGTGACGCCGAGGCCGATGCGCCGCTTGGCCCAGGCCTCGGCCTGCTGCTCCGGCAATGGGAAGCGCGACACGTCGACCACATTGTCCATCAGCCGGATCGCGACCGGCACGATCTCCGCCAGCGCCTCGTGGTCGAACCGGGCTTCGGGCGTGAACGGATCGACCACCAGCTTGGCCAGATTCACCGAGCCGAGCAGGCAGGCGCCGTAGGGGGGGAGGGGTTGTTCGCCACAGGGGTTAGTGCTTTGAATTTTTTCACAATATCTGAGATTATTCCGGGCGTTGATGCGGTCGATGAAGATCACGCCGGGCTCGGCCGAATCATAGGTCGAGCGCATGATCCGGTCCCACAGCTCGCGCGCCGGCACGGTGCGGAAGACGCGGCCGCCGAACACCAGGTCCCAGGGCGCGTCCGCCTCGACCGCCGCCATGAACGGGTCGGTGACCAGGACCGACAGGTTGAACATGCGCAGCCGCCCGGGGGTGCGCTTGGCTTCGATGAAATCGACGATGTCGGGATGGTCGCAGCGCAAGGTCGCCATCATTGCGCCGCGGCGGGAGCCGGCGGACATGATGGTCCGGCACATCGCGTCCCACACATCCATGAAGGAGAGCGGGCCGGAGGCGTCGGCCCCGACGCCGGCGACAGGCGCGCCCTTCGGCCGGATGGTGGAGAAATCGTAGCCGATGCCACCGCCCTGCTGCAGCGTCAGCGCCGCCTCGCGCAGATGGGCGAAGATGCCGGACATGCTGTCCGGCACCGTGCCCATGACGAAGCAGTTGAACAGGGTGACGTCGCGCCCGGTGCCGGCGCCGGCCAGGATGCGCCCGGCCGGCAGGTAGCGATGGCCGCGCAGGATGCCGAGGAACTTCCCGGTCCACAGCGCCGGGTCCGATTCGGCCGCGGCCACGGCGGTCGCGACGCGGCGCCAGCTGTCCTCGACCGTCTGGTCGACAGGCGTGCCGTCCGGCTGCTTCAGCCGGTACTTCATGTCCCAGATCTGGGTCGCGATATCGCCCGGCTCGGCCACGATGGACCTCCCGCAGACCGCCGCACCCCCAAAGGATGGGGGTGCGGCGGGGGCGGGTCAACCAGGGACAGTGGTTGGGTCCGCGGCCCCGCTATTCCAGCCCAGCATAGATCGCGCGGCGCAGATCGGCGACGAACGCGCCGTTCATGCCCTCGAGCGCGGTGTTGGTGAGGCCGACCACGGCCAGTCGCCGGGCCGGGTCGACGAACCAGGAATGGCCGTAGACGCCGCCCCAGCGCCAGGTGCCGGCCGTCATCGGCACTCCGGCCGCCGCCGGGTCGGTCACGATCACGAAGCCGTAGCCGAAGGTCGTGCCCGGCGTGTCCGGCATCGACAGGCCGGGGATCTGGCTGGTGGCCATGGCCTGCACCGTCTCGGCCTCGAGGATCGGTGCGCCGCCGCGGCGAAGGGCTTCGAGGAACACCAGGAAGTCGCCGGCCGTGCCCGCCATGCCGGCGCCGCCGGAGGGGTAGGAGGCGGGATCGAAGATGCGGCCGGGGGCATAGCTGAGCCCGGCGAAGGGCCGCGGCGCGGGGATGACGTAGCTCTCGCCCATCCGCACCGGCTCCGGCGCCGCATCGGCATAGGCGGCGGCCAGGCGCGCGCGGTCCGGCGGGGCGAAGCCGGTGTCCCGCATGCCGAGCGGATCGGTGACGCGGCGGCGCACGAGGTCCGGCAGGCTTTCGCCCGCCGCCTGCTCCAGCGCCGCGCCGAGCACGTCGAGCGCCACCGAGTAGGCCCAGGCAGAGCCCGGAGCGAAGGCGAGCGGCACCGAGGCGATGCGGCGCAGACCGTCCTCGAAGGACCGGCCCGGCGCGTCCAGCCCGTCGGAGACGCCGGCGCGGTGATAGGGGCCGTCCGCCGGTTCGGTGAAGCCGTAGATCAGGCCCGCGGTGTGGGTCAGCAGGTGACGGATGGTGATCACCGGCTCGCTGCCGTCGGCCAGCTTCGGCCGGAAGTCGGGCAGATACCTCGTGACCGGGTCGGCCAGGGCGATCCGCCCCTCCTCCACCAGCCGCAGGGCGGCGGCGGTGACGATCGGCTTGGTCAGGGAGGCGTAGAGGAACACCGTGTCCTCGCGCACCGGCCGGCCCGCCTCGCGGTCGGCCAGGCCGGCGGCGCGGCGGTAGACCAGTTGCCCGTCCCTCGCGACCAGCACCACGGTGCCGACGATGCGCTTGTCCGCGAGCGCCTTGTCGATCGCGGCGTCGATCCGCGGCGACAGGGCGGGATCGGCCGGCGTGGCATCCGGCAGAGCAATCGTCATCGGGAGGCTCCCTTCTCGAATCGGCATGCCGTCATCCAGGCATGCAGGTGTAGCCGCCGGACGGAGCCGGGCGCAACGCGCTGCCGAAGCCCGCCGGAGGACCGCTAGGCCCGGCCGATCAGCCTCCGCCGCAGCGTCAGGATCCGGCCGGGCCCGTGCGCCGCGGCGAAGAGCAGCCCGGCCAGGAAGGTGAAGTGGTCGACGAAGAAGCCGAACTCTGCCTGGTTCCCCTCCCAGCGCGCCGGACCATGGAAGGCGAAGGCCAGGAACACGACATAGACGCCGGCCAGCAGCGCCGCTTCCGAGAAATAGGCCCCGGTCAGGAAGCAGACCACCAGGAGGCATTCGAAGATCGCGGCCAGCCAGGCCAGGAGAAGCGGCGCCGGGAACCCCGCCATGGCGATGTAGCCGGCGGTGCTGTTCATATCCGTGACCTTGAAGGCGACGGCCATGAGGAAGACCGCGGCGAAGATCAGCCGGCCGACGAGAACGGCCACCAACTGCCAGGTTGTGTCCATCGTTTCCTCCCCCGAACAGGGCGAGCGTAACCGAGGCCGGGCAAGCGCCTCAATCGCTAGTCCGGCAAGGTCACCGGCCTGGCCGCGGCCAGGGGGCGGCGCAGCCGGTCGGGGTCGTGGTAGCGCCACAGCGGAATGCCGGCGCAGCGCTCCACCCGGTCCGGCATGCCGTAGCGGGCGATCACCGCGCGGGGCCTGAGGCCATCCATCAGGATGAACCCGAAGGGCGGCGCCCCGGCGCCGCCGGCCCAGTCCCGCCGGGCCCAGTCCTCATTGATGATCCAGTGATAGGGCGCGCCGTTGCGCGCCACCTGGGCGATCTGGACCCGGCGGCCGGAATGCAGCACCAGCGGCTTGGCCCACCAGTAGCCGGCGAGGCCGGCGACCGGCGCCTCATCCCCGAAGCAGGAGAGCGTTCGCGGCGGCTCGATCCGCCCCGCCAGCTGGTCCGGCCGGGCGCAGAGCGCGGCGCCGGCCACCAGCAGCGCCGCCGCGGCCGCCCCTACGGGCCAGCCGGGGACACGCAGCCGGTCGGCGGCGAGATGGGCGAGCCACAGCGCGGTCAGGAACAGCCAGGGCTGGAAATAGCGCAGGAAGGACTCGTCCCGGAAAATGCCGAACAGCACCACCGCCAGGAGCGTGGCCAGCGAGGACCCGGCGGCGAAGACGGCTATCCGGTCGGCCGGGGCGATCTCCCGCTCCCCGGCGGCGAGGCCGCGCAGCACAATGGCCGCCCGGACGACCGGCAGCAGGGCGAAGGCGATCAGGCCGAGATTGACCGCCAGTTCGGCCGCATCCGCCCGCCACAGCACGCTGCCGAGACGGGACAGGCCGTAGCCGATGCCGAGGTCGAGCTGCCGGCGATAGATCCCGTTCAGCGGGTTCGCCCAGCCCTGCAGCAGGAAGGCGGCCAGAGCCGCGGCGCCGATCGTCGCCGCAGCGGTCAGGGCGGCCGGTCGGATCCGGTGGACGAGGGCGCAGAGCAGCGACACCGCCAGGGCCGGGGCGGCGGCGTAGGGCAGGACGAAACTGTCGGACAGCACCCCGGCCAGGATCAGCCCGGCCAGCCCGATCAGGAATCCGGGGCTCGGCCGTTCCAGCTGGCGCAGCAGCAGGGCCAGGACCGCCGTTGCGATCAGGACCGCGCCGAAATGGAAGGTGACGACGAAGGGATAGACCAGCCAGTTCAGCGCGTAGAAGCCGGCCAACCCCCAGCCGAAGGCGAAGAGCAGCGCCGTCACCGCCGCCAGGGCGGCCACGGCCATGGCGGCGGACCGGCCGCCGGCGGCGCGATGCACCGCGGCGCCGAGCAGGAGGTAGAGCCCGAGCTGCAGCGCGGCGGCGACCGGCAGGGCCTGGCGGAAATCCGCCGTCGCCAGGTCGGCCAGGCCGTAGACCAGCATATCCGAAAAGACATAGGGCCCGGGTGTCAGGTGCCAGCCGCGCAGTGTGTCCAGCCCGCGGTGCAGGTCGTCGAACAGCGCCGGCAGGTAGAGCGCATCGGCATTGCCGATCGGCCCGGCGGCGCCCGGCAGGCGCAGCACCAGCCCCGTCGCCAGCAGCGACAGGCCGGCGACGGCGACGAGGAGCAGGAGCGGCTGGAGCCGACGCAATCCGCTCAGGCCGTGGCGGCGGTCCGGGCGGGACGCGGCGTCGGCGGCCCGCCGGCAGCGACCACCAGCCGCTCGGACGCCGTCTCCAGTTCCTCCTCCAGCCGCACCATCATCTCGTCGCGCGGCAGGCCGGGCGGGATCGGCGGCAGGAATTCGACCGTGATCGTCCCCGGCCGCTTGCGGAAGGCGCGGCGGCCCCAGAACACGCCGGAGTTCAGCGCCATCGGCACCACCGGCACGTTCAGCCCTTCATAGAGGGCGCCGACGCCGATGCGGTAGGGCCGCCAAGTGCCGGGCGCGGTGCGGGTGCCCTGGGGGAAGATCGCGATCGGCCGGCCTTCCGCCACCCGGACCTTGGCGTGGTCGATCATGCTGCGGATCGCCCGGCTGCCGGCGCCGCGGTCGACCGGGATCATGCCGGTCTTCAAGAGGTACTTGCCCCAGACCGGCACCTTCAGCAGCTCGGATTTCAGCACGATCGCCGGGTCGGGCAGCAGCAGGTGCAGCTTCAGCGTCTCCCAGGCCGACTGGTGCTTGGCGGCGACGATGCAGGCGCCGTCGGGCAGGTTCTCGCGCCCGACCACGCGGTAGTCGATGCCGAGGATGGTCTTCTCCAGCCAGTGCACCCCGCGCAGCCAGACGAAGATCCACGCCATCGTCGCGCGGTGCGGCAGGAACAGCGCCGGCAGCAGCGCGAAGCAGCACAGCGTGGTCCAGCCGAAGAACAGCAGGTTGAAGAGGGCCGAGCGCAGGATGGTCATGACGCCCTATATCCTGCCGAGCATGACACGCGCCAGCGCAACCAGGAATTTGTTGTATTCGGAGACGATCAGCCGCGCCGTGCCGGGCCAGGCCCACCAGCGGTCGAGATGCACCGTCCCCGGGTCGACCGGCTGCCGCCGGATCTCGATCTCCGGCATCGCCGCCCGGAACTCCAGCATGCTGCGCGGCATGTGGTAGTTCGAGGTGACGAGGCGCAGGCTGCGAAAGCCATGCGCCCGCATCCAGCCCGCCGCCTCCTGCGCGTTGCCGATGGTGTCGCTGGCAGCATAGCCGAGATCGACGCAGCAGCGCAGCGAATCGTCGGTCGGAGACAGGGCGAACAGCTCGTTCAGCTTGACGTCGCGATGCACGCCGCTGACCAGCAGGCGCTCGGCCGTGCCCCGCGCCAGCAGGTCGAGGCCGACGCGCAGCCTTTCGCTGCCGCCGGTCAGCACGACGATCGCGTCGGTGTGGTCGGGGTCGACCTCGCCGCCGCGCCCGGCCTGGGCCACGAACCACGCCAGGCCCGTTCCCCACGCCACCGCGAGGACGACGAACGCCAGCAACGCCCGACGCAGGCGGCGGCGCCAGGGGCGGGGTTTGGGGGACGGATCGGCGGTCATCGACATGAAGAACTGGTGTTGCGCCGCGGCCGCGGATCACGGCGCCCGGACAGGAAAGGGGCGGATCGTGGCAAGATTATGCGGCCGCGTCACGGCCCCGCTGCGCGACCGCCCGAGCCGCCGCCCCAACCCCTTCGCGCCGTTCACAAAATTGCCTCGGATGATATAGGCAGCGGCGGACCGGCATGCGATAACGCGCCATGATCGTCACCTGCCCCAGCTGTTCGACCCGTTATCTCGTCGACCCGGCGGCGATCGGCCCCGACGGCCGGCGCGTCAAATGCGCGCGCTGCGGCCATATCTGGCGCGAATCGTTGGTCGAGCCGGTGCCGCCGCCCCCGGCGGAGCCGCAGCCGGTGCTGGTGGGACCGGCGGCGACGCAGGCGGCGCCGTCGGCTGTGGGACACATCACCAACCTGCCGGTGGTGATCACACCTCGCCGGCGCGACGGGCCGGCGGTCGGCTTGGCGCTGGCGGTGCTGCTGATCGGCGGCCTGGCCGGGGTGGGGTATTTCGCGCGCGACTCGATCGTCCGCTTCTGGCCGCCGGCGATCCGCCTGTACGACACCATCGGCGTGCCGGTGACGGAACCGATCCAGACCGGCGCCCTGGGCCGCGGCCTGGTGCTGCGCGGGCTGGAGGTGCGGCGCGTCGCCGGCAACGGCGCAGAGCAGGTGGTGGTCACCGGCCGGGTCGAAAACCGGGCGCTGGTGACCCGGCCGGTGCCGCCGATCGAGGTGCGCCTGCTGGACGCCAGCCGCGCCGTGGTGGCCCGCACGCCGCTGGTCGTGACGACCGAGACGCTGGCGCCGGACCAGTCGGTGCAGGTGGCGGCGACGGTCGAAACCCCGCCCGACGCCGCCACGAGGCTGGAGATCGGCGCCCGGACGGGCGCCGCACCGTAGCCCCTATGCTCTGACCTCCTGGCGCAGGAACACCAGATAGGCCAGGACGAACAGCACGATCACCGCCGCGATCAGGGCCGTGAACTGCGGCCAGACCAGGAGGAAGCTCTGGCCCGCCGGCAGCGGCGCGCCGATCAGGGCGCCGTCGAGGTCGCTGTACAGCACCGGGCCGAGCGTCCGGGTGGCGGGGTTCAGAAGCGCCACCGTGATCTCGGCGAACAGGCCGTTCGGCGAGATCCGCGACAACGCCCGGGCGGTCTCGACATGCTCGATGTTCGGGCCCATCGGCCCCATCAGCGGCCCGGAGACGAGATCGGCGATCATCGAGGTGACCGGCGCCCAGAACATGCCCACGACCAGCCAGACCGCCAGCGCCGAGAGCGCCGCCGTGGCCGGCGACCGGAACAGCGTGGAGAACAGGAGGCCGACCGCCAGCCAGACGCCGCCGAAGACGATGGTGGCGAGGAGGAACCCCGCCATGCGCACGATCTCCTCCGTGCTCGGCGGCAGGCCGAGCAGCAGGATGCCGAGCCCGATCACCGCCAGCCACAGCGCCACCAGCGCGATCACCAGGGTCAGCAGGGCCGCGGCGAATTTGCCGAAGATCAGCCCGTCCCGGTAGATCGGCTGGGACAGCAGCCGCCCCAGCGTGCGCCGGCTGAACTCGCCGTTCACCGCGTCGAAGGACAGCGCGATCGCCACCAGCGGCACCAGGAAGCCGAGGATGGCGACGAAGGACGGCAGCGGCGCCTGCGACAGGGTGAAGAGGTTGAGGAACAGGAACGGATCCTGGCCGACCGTGTCGCGGATCGAGCGCAGCGCCGCGTAGGTGGCGCCGAGCGCGGTCAGGAACACCAGCGCCTCCAGGAGGCGCATGCGCACGCTGGTCAGGTGGTCGGCCGTCTCCTTCGCCAGCACCGTGCCGACGCCGGCCCAGGGGGAGCCTTCACGCCGCCGCCACATCGCCCGCCTCCTCGAATGTGCGCCGATAGATCTCGGCCAGACTGGGCTCGGCCAGGCCGAGCCGCTGCAGCGTGCCGCGGGCGCCGAGCACCGCGGCGGCCACGGCGTTGCGGATGTCGGTCCGGGCCTGGATCCGCCAGTGCCCGGGCTCGACCGGCGTGACCGCCTGCACCTCCGGCACGCCGCGCAGCAGCGTCTCTGCCCCCGGCAGGTCGGTCGCGACGTCGATCACCCAGCCGCCGCCCAGCACCCGGGCCGCCAGATCCTGCACCGTTCCGGACAGCACGATCCGGCCCCGATGGAACAGGGCGACGCGGTCGCAGACGCTCTGCACCTGGTCGAGATGATGCGAGGACAGCAGCACGGTGATGCCCGACTCCTTGAGGCCGCGGATCATCTCCAGGAACTCGTGCGTCGCATGCGGGTCGAGTGCCGCGGTCGGCTCGTCCAGGATCGCGATCTCCGCCCGCTTCATCAGGATCTCGGCGAGGCCGAGCCGCTGGCGCATGCCGCGGGAGAAGGTGGCGACCCGGCGGTCGGCGTGCCCAGCGAGGTCGACCTGGGTCAGCGCCTCGTCGATCCGGCCGCGGATCTCGGACCGGGGGATGCCGGCGAGCCGCGCTGTGTAGACCAGGTTGGTCGCGGCCGACAGCCCGTCATAGAAGCCGACCGCGTCGGGCAGGTAGCCGACGGCGCGCTTGACCGACAGCGGGTCGCGCATCGGGTCGCGGCCCAGCACCCGCGCCTCGCCCGAGGTCGCCTCGGTCAGGCCCAGCAGCATCAGGATGGTCGTGGTCTTGCCCGAGCCGTTGGGCCCGAGCAGGCCGACGATCTCGCCGCGCCGGATCTCGAGGTCGATGCCGTCCACGGCGGTGCGGTCGCCGTAGCGCTTGACCAGCCGGCGCGCGGACAGGACGACGTCCTCCGCCATGGCACGCCTACCGGCGCCCGAAGCGGAGGACCGTGGCGACCACGATCAGCACCGCGACGGCGATGATGGCGAGGCCGATCAGCCCCCAGCGGGTCGAGGTCTCGACCGTGATGCGGTAGTCGGCCGAGGCCGAGGCGGCGGGCTTGCCGCCGGCGCGGAAGGTGGCCTGGTAGTCGCCGGCGATCGCCTTCGCCGCCGGCGTGACCACGGCCTGCACCGGCTGCGACGCGCCCGCGGCCAGCGACGGGATCGACTTCGGATCGAACTCGATCTTCCAGCCGGCGGGCGGCGAGGCCGAGAGGTCGACGTCCTGCGCCGCCTCGCTGCCCGTGTTCCGCAGCACCAGGTTGAAGGTGGTGCCCTCGCCGGCGGTGGCGCTGCCGCTCAGCCGCCCGTCGTCGCCGACCAGGGACAGGCGCGGCTGGCCGGTGATGGTGGCGGCGAGGTTCAGCTGCGCCGTCGCCCCGTCGCCGCTGAAGCTGACATTGATCGGGTAGTTGCCGGCGGCGGCGTCGCGCGGCGGCGTGACCGAGAGCTGGACGTCCTTGCTCTTGCCCGCCTGGATCGGAATGGCCGTAATCTGCTGACTGCCATAGGCTTCGGTGAAGGAGGTCTCGAAGCCCTGCGGCGCGTCGGCCTGCAGGCTGACGGTGCTGTCGCGGCCGCTGTCGTTGGCGACGGTGATGCGGTACTGGAACGACGAGGTCGCGGTGCCGCGCAAGGCCGGCAGCTGGGTGGTCGCGGTCAGCTTCGCCGGCAGCTGTTCGCCGATGGTGACGGCGAGCGACAGGATCAGCGGGTCACCCTCGCCCGCCCCCTTCACGGTGATCGGATAGGTGCCCGGCTTGGCATCCGCCGCGGGCTCGAGCTTGAGCTGCAGCGGCACCTCGGCGTCGGGCAGCGCCGTCGCCGCGGCCACCGGTTGGCCGCCGCCCAGCACCGTGGCCTTCCAGCCCGCGGGCAGGCCTTCCACCGACAGCGGGATGGTCTGCGGCGGCCGGCCGTAGTCGTGCAGCGACAGGTCGATCGTGGTGGCTTCGCCCGCCCGGATGGTGAAGGACGGATAGCGTGTGGTCAGAAAGACGCCGGAGACGGGCGGCTTGGCCGTCTCCTGGGCCAGGACGGGAAGGGCGGATCCCGTCAGCAGCAGGAGGGCGGCGAACACAGCAGGGAAACGCATCGATGAAGCTCCGCGAGAGGATCTCGTGACCACTCGCCGGCATCACCGGCCGCGCCGCGCCATACGCCGCGTCGGGCCGGGATCGGACCGAGGCAGATCGATGGTTACGCCGCAGATTCTGTCGGAGATCTTTCCGAAAGATTAAACCGCGTTAAAGGACGGAACACCTATCGAACAGAGGCATTCTGTCCGCTCAGGCTAGGCCGAAGCGCGCCCGCCAGCGCTCGATATCGGCGATGGAGACGTTGCCGCCGCACAGGATCAGCGCCGGCCGGGCATCGCGCGGCAGCCGGTCCTTCAGCCTCAGCGCCGCGGCCAGGGTGCAGCCGGCGGCAGGCTCCGTCACCACCTTCGCCTGCTCGGCCAGGATCTGCACGCCGCGCACCGCCTCGGCGTCCGGCACCACCAGCACCTCCTCCACCGCGTCGCGTACGATCGCGAAGGTGCGCTCGGAGACCGAGGGCGCGCCGAGCGTGGTGGAGATCGAGGTGACGGCCGGCAGGCGCACCGGATGCCCGGCGGCGAACGCCTGGCTCATCGCGTCGGCGCCCTCGGTCTCGACACCCCAGATCCGGATCTCCGGCCGCAGCGCCTTCACCGCGGTGATCACGCCGGAAATCATGCCGCCGCCGCCGATCGAGGCGATGATGTCGGTGACCTCCGGCGCGTCCTCCAGCAGCTCCAGCCCCATCGTGCCCTGGCCGGAGATCACCCGCGGGTCGTCGAAGGGGTGGATCAGGGTGCGGCCGGACGCGGCCTGGCGCTCGGCTTCGGCGAAGGCGGCGGCGATGTCGGAGACCAGCACCACCTCGGCCCCCTCGGCGCGGGTGCCGGCGACGTAGTTCTCCGGCGTCGCATTCGGCATGATCAGCGTGGCCTTCAGCCCCAGCACCCGGGCGGCATAGGCGACGCCGAGCGCGTGGTTGCCGCCGGAGACCGCGACCACCCCGGCCACCCGCTCCGCCTCGCCCAGGCTGAGCATGGCGTTGAAGGCGCCCCGCGCCTTGAACGACCCGCCATGCTGCAGCAGCTCCAGCTTCGTCACCACCGGCAGGCCGAGCAGGCTGCGCAGCAGCTCCCGCGGCACGGTCGGGGTGCGCAGCACGTAAGGGGCGATGCGGGCGCGCGCCGCGCGGATCGTCTCGAGCGTGATCGCGGTCACGGGGGTGGTCCTCGCGTCCTGACGGGATCCGGGCAGGCGCCGGGCTGCGCTCAGAACTGGCGCAGCAGCCTTTCGATATAATCCCGTTCCGGCACCGGGCGCGAGCGGTCGTTCAGGCGCTGGCGCAGCTCGTCGAGGATGGCGCGGGCGCGTTCGGTGTCGAACTTGGTCGGCAGGCCGACATCACCGTCGGTGGTGCCGCCGTTGTTGGTCAGCGGCCGGCCCAGCGGATCCTGGTTCTCGAACATCTGCCCGTTCTGGGCCCGGCCGACCATGCCCGGCTGGCCGGCCATGTTCTCCATCATCTGCTGCGCCAGCCCCTGCAGCCCCTGCTGCAGCTGGTCCAGCGCCTCGGTCTGCGACGGCACGGCGCCGCCGGGATCGCCCTGGGCCAGGGCTTCGCCCGCCTGCTTCATCGACCGTTCGGCCCGGCCGAGCGGCATCGGGATGTCGCCGCTCATGTCGCCGAGCTCGCGCATCAGCTCGCCCAGCGCCCGGCGCAGCGCTTCCTGGGTCTGGGCGTTCTGCTCCGGCGTGCCCTGCGGCTGCTGCGAGGGGTCGCCCTGCTCGCCGCCCTCCTGGGCCTGCTGCTGGCGATAGGTCTGGTCGAGCAGCTGGCGCTGCGCATTGGTCAGATTCTGCAGGTCCTTCAGCAGATTCATGGCGCGCTGCTGGGCCTGGGCCTGCTGCTGGCTCATCATGCCCATGCGCATGTTTTCCATCATGTTCTGCATCTGGGACAGCAGCTGCCGCGCCTGGTCCTTGGCCCCGGATTCCGAGAGCTGCTGCATCCGGTCGATCATGTCCTGCAGCTGCTGCCGGTCCATGACCTGCGCATCGGGCGGGATCGGCGTCTCGGTCAGCTCGCCGCGCTGCATCCTCTCCCGCATCTGCTCGGCCATCGCCTGCAGGTAGCGGTCCATCGCCCGGCGCAGCTCGTCGGTCAGCTGGCGGATCTCCTCGTCGCTGGCGTTTCGCTCCAGCGCGTCGGCCAGGCGCTGCTGCGCCTCGCGCAGCGACCGCTCGGCCAGCGACATGTCGCCGTCCTCGATCCGGAGCGCGGTGTCCCACAGGAGGTCGCGCAGCGGCGCGACATGCGGCTTCGGATCCTGGGCGAAAAACAGCCGCCGGGCGGCGGTGCGCA
Source organism: Inquilinus limosus DSM 16000 (assembly GCF_000423185.1). Classification (GTDB taxonomy): domain Bacteria; phylum Pseudomonadota; class Alphaproteobacteria; order DSM-16000; family Inquilinaceae; genus Inquilinus; species Inquilinus limosus. The sequence goes on from NZ_AUHM01000001.1 coordinate 131,098, forward strand.
GCGCCAGGAACACCACCCGGTCGTCATAGTAGCGGTCCGGCCGCTGCGACAGCATGTCCAGCGTCTCGGCCACGCTCTCGGCCTGGTCCGGCTGCAGCGTCAGGATCCGCCGCTGTTCGATGATGGCGCGGGCGACCGGGTGGTGGAACTCCCGCTCCGGCAGCGTCACCCGCTCCGGCGCCGTCCTGGTGGTCTGCCCCGCGGCGTCGGTCGCGGTCAGCACGATGTCGGCCGCCTGCCCGGCCCAGGCATGCGGCGTCAGGTCCTGGTAGGAGCTGGTCTTGACCTCGCGCGGCCAGCGCCCGGGCACCGACAGCGGGATGGTGATCGGCGTCGGGTCCAGCACCGCGGGCGCGGCCGGGGCCAGGGTGACGGTCGCGGTCAGCGTGGCGATGCCGTAGTCGTCGGTCGCGGTGGCGTCGAGCCGCAGCGCTTGGCGCTCGGTCGGCTTCGGCTTGTCGGTGAAGGCGACGGCGGGTGGCGCGTCGGGCAGCACCCTGACCGGCCAGTCGCCCAGCACCGTGCCGTCCTGGCTGACGGTCAGCCGGTCGCCGCCGGTCACCTTGCCCTGAAGCTCGTAGTTGCCGCCTTCGATCAATTTGAACTCGGTCTCGCTGCCGGCGAGGCTGAGGGTGGGGACGGCATCGCCGCCGGCGACCCGGCCGACCAGGGCACTACCGATCGGAATCTCGACCGGCCCAGGGGCCGGCTGGGCGGCGCCGGGATTGGCCATCTGCCCCGCGGTCAGATAGATCGGCGGGCGCCCGGTGTAGGATGGCGGCGTGACGAAGAGGTCGAGCCGCGGCGCCGTGGCCGCGGAGGCGCCGAGCAGCCCGGGCGATAGCGCCCGACCGATCCGCCCGCGCCAGTCGTCGCCGGCGGCGACGACGGCCAGGATCAGCCCGATCACCACCAGGCCGCGCAGGGCGAAGCGATCCGCCTCGGCATTGCGCGGCCGCGGCAGGCTGGGGCGCAGCAGGCGCAGCTGGGCCGCGCGCTGGGCCTGGTGCCGCTGCCACAGGGCGCGGCTGAGCGCGTCGGTGGTGCCGGTGGCCTGGGTGTCGCGCAGCCCGGTCAGCGGCCGGTGGGCGATGCCGCTGTCGCGCTCCAGCCGCCGCCGCGCGGCGAAGCCGTCCGGCAGCCGCAGCCGCCACAGCGGCCGGCTGACGACGACGAGCGCCGCCGCGAAGGCGACCAGGATCAGGGCATGCAGCCAGCCCGGCAGGTCGGGCAGCAGGTCGAAGCCGGCGAGGATGAGGAAGGTGCCGAGCACGGTGGCGACCGGCCAGGTGGCACGCCAGACCGCCTCCCAGGCCGCAGCGGTCCAGGCCAGCGCGATCTTGCCGCGCGGCTCGGCCGGTTCGGCGGGCCGGGGGGCATCGGTCGGGCTGCGGGCCACCTCTCCTCCTTCCTGTGCCTCCGTCAGTCCAGCCAGGGCGGCAGACTCTCCCCGGCAACCATCTCTTCAAATGTGGGCCGTTTTCTGACGATAGCAAATCGATCTTTGTCGACCAGCACCTCCGGCACCAGCGGCCGGGTGTTGTAGGTCGAGGCCATCACCGCGCCATAGGCCCCGGCACCGGTGAAGGCGACCAGGTCACCGGCGGCCAGGGGCGGCAGGGACCGCGCCCTGGCGAAGGTGTCGCTGCTCTCGCACACCGGCCCGACCACGTCGTATTCGGCCTCGGCCGCGCCTTCCGCCGGCTGCCGCAGCGGCACGATGCCGTGCCAGGCGTCGTACATCGCCGGGCGCACGAGGTCGTTCATCGCCGCATCCAGGATCACGAAGTTCCGCGTCCGGCCGGGCTTGATGAAGATCACCCGCGACAATAGGACGCCGGCATCGCCGCAGATCGACCGGCCCGGCTCGACCATCAGCCGGCAGCCGAGATCGCCCACCGTCTCGCGCACGATCAAGGCGTAGTCGGCCAGGGCCGGCGCCGGATCGCCCTTGTAGGAGATGCCGATGCCGCCGCCGAGATCGACCCGTTCGACCGCATGGCCGGCGGCACGCAGGTCGCGCACCAGCTCGGCCAGGCGGCGATAGGCGTCGCGATAGGGCGACAGGTCGAGCAGCTGGCTGCCGATATGGGCGGCGATGCCGACCGGGCGGATCCCCGGAAGCGCCCGCGCCCGCTCATAGGCCAAGGGCGCGTCCTCGAGCTCGATGCCGAACTTGTCGCCCTTGCGGCCCGTCGAGATCTTGGTGTGGGTCTTGGCGTCGACGTCGGGGTTGACCCGGAAGGCGACGACCGCGTCGCGCCGCAGCCGGACCGCCACCTGGGACAGCAGCTCCAGCTCCTGCAGTGACTCGACGTTGATCTGATGGATGCCGGCCAGGAGCGCCGCCTCCAGATCCTCCACCGTCTTGCCGACGCCGGAGAAGACGATGCGGTCGGCCGGGCAGCCGGCGGCCAGCGCCCGCTTCATCTCGCCGGTCGAGACCACGTCGATCCCGGCGCCCTGGCGCACCAGCGTGCGCAGCACCGCGAGGTTGGAGTTGGCCTTGGCGGCGAAGCAGACCGAGATCGGCAGCCCGGCCAGGGCGTCGACATAGGCGCGGTAGTTCGCGACCAGCGCCGCGGTCGAATAGACATAAGCCGGCGTGCCGACCTCCGCGGCCACGGCGGCGAGGTCGACGTCCTCGGCGAACAGGGCGCCGTGGCGGTAGGCGAAGGCGGTCATGAGCTCGGGTAGGCCCGCGGATAGGCGGAGGTCTTGGGGTCGGGCGGGCTGACCGAGGCCGCCTTCTTGCCGCAGGCGACGAGGCCGAAGGCGAGGGTCGCGGCGAGGAGGATGCGGAGAATCACAGGAAACGCTCCTTTGCGGCTTGGACGGCCTCGCGCACCCGGTCGGGGGCGGTGCCGCCGTAGCTCTGGCGGCTGGCGACCGACGCCTCGGCCGTCAGCACGGCGTAGACGGCATCGGTGATGCCGGCATGGACCGCCTGCATCTCGGCCAGCGGCAGGTCGGACAGGCGGCAGCCCTTGTCCTCCGCCAGCTTGACCAGGCGGCCGGTAATGTGATGCGCCTCGCGGAACGGCACGCCGAGCGTGCGCACCAGCCAGTCGGCGAGGTCGGTCGCGGTCGGGAAGCCGGCCTCGGTCGCCCGGCGCATCGCCTCGGCGTCGACCGTCCAGCTCTCGACCATGCCGGTCATGGCGGCGAGGCACAGCATCAGCGTGTCGTCGGCGTCGAAGACCGGCTCCTTATCCTCCTGCATGTCCTTCTGATAGGTCAGAGGCAGGCCCTTCATCATCGTCAGCAGGGCGCCGAGGCTGCCGAACACCCGGCCGGCCTTGCCGCGCACCAGCTCCGCCGCATCCGGGTTGCGCTTCTGCGGCATGATCGAGGAGCCGGTGGAGAAGCTGTCGGACAGGCGGATGAAGCGGAACTGCGGCGTCGACCACAGCACGATCTCCTCGGCCAGCCGCGACAGGTGCATGGCGCAGATGCCGGCGGCGGCGAGATAGTCGAGCGCGAAGTCGCGGTCGGAGACGCTGTCGAGCGAATTGGCGGTCGGCCGGTCGAAGCCCAGCGCCTCGGCGGTCCTGTGCCGGTCGATCGGGAAGGGCGTGCCGGCCAATGCCGCGGCGCCGAGCGGGCATTCATTGGCCCGGGCGCGGGCATCGGCGACGCGGCTGCGGTCGCGGCCCAGCATCTCGACATAGGCCAGGAGGTGGTGGCCGAAGGTGACCGGCTGCGCCACCTGCAGATGGGTGAAGCCGGGCAGGATGGTGTCGACATGCCGCTCGGCCTGGGCGATCAGCGCCGCCTGCAGCGCCTTGAGGCCCTGCTCCAGCCGGTCGAAGGCGTCGCGCACCCACAGGCGGAAATCGGTCGCCACCTGGTCGTTGCGGCTGCGCGCCGTATGCAGGCGCCCGGCGGCCGGCCCGATGATCTCGGCCAGCCGCGCCTCGACATTCATGTGGATGTCTTCGAGCGACGTCTTGAACTCGAACTTGCCCTCGGCGATCTCGCGCTCGACCTGGTCGAGGCCGTGGGTGATGGCCTCGGCGTCCTCGGCCGAGACGATGCCCTGGGCCGCCAGCATTGCGACATGAGCGCGCGATCCGGCGATGTCCTGCGCCCAGAGCTTGCGGTCGAAGCCGATCGAGGCGTTGATCCGCTCCATGATCGCGGCCGGGCCGGCGGCGAAGCGGCCGCCCCACATGGTGTTGGCGCCCCCAGGCTGAACCATTTGGTTCGGTGCGGCGCCGGTGGCAGGCTGGGTCGGATCTGACATGGGGTGCGGACCGGATGAGGAAGAGGGCAAGGATCGCCGCCGGCGTGGCCGGCCTGGTGGCGCTGCTGGCGGCGGGCGCGGCCTGGTGGACGCTGCGGACCCCGGAGGGCCGGCCGCCCTTGGGCGGCACCGTCGCCAGCTTCGTCCTGGCCGACCGGCCGGAGCCGGCACCGGAGATTACCTTCTCCGACGCCGCGGGCAACACCCTTCGTCTCGCCGATTTCCGCGGCAAGGTGGTGCTGGTCAATCTGTGGGCGACCTGGTGCGCCCCCTGCGTCAAGGAGATGCCGGCGCTGGACCGGCTGCAGGCGAAGCTGGGCGGCGCCGACTTCGCCGTGCTGGCGCTGTCGATCGACCGCGAGGGGCTGGCCAAGGTGCAGCCCTTCTTCGCCGCGAACAGGATCACGGCGCTGGCCGCCTATCTCGACCCCGGCGGCCGGTCGCCGGCCGCCTTCGGCGCCCGCGGCCTGCCGACGACGCTGCTGATCGACCGCGACGGCACGGTGGTCGGCCGCCAGGAGGGCGCCGCCGAGTGGGACGACGACAGCGCGGTCGACCTGCTGCGCTTCTATCTCGATCGCGGGAAGGCCGGGTCGGCGTAGGGCTGCGGCTCAGATGGGCATCGAGCCCATGTAAAAGCCGATCAGCACGAGAACGCCGTAAACCCAGATGATGGTGCGGAGCAACATGGTCCTGTCCTCGGGCTCTAGGCCCAGGGACATGTCTACGCCGTCTTCCGTGAATTGAATGTGATGGCGGTCACGGGTGCGATTTCACGCTGCACCGTTCCCGCAAACGGCCCCGTTTTTGGCCCCTTTTTTGTTGTCGTGCCCGGGCTTGACCCGGGCATCCAGAGAGCGTCGAAACCTTCTGGATTGCCGGGTCAAGCCCGGCAATGACAAATAGGGGTCGAGACCACGAGGCCGCCCATGACCATCCGCCCCCGCCGCTCGCTGCTCTACGTCCCCGGCTCGAACCCGCGCGCGCTGGACAAGGCGCGGATATTGGACGCGGACGGGCTGATCCTGGACCTGGAGGATGCGGTCGCGCCCGACGCCAAGATCGAGGCACGGGACCGGGTGGTCGCGGCCGTGCGGGCCGGCGGCTGGGGGCCGCGCGAGGTGCTGATCCGCGCCAACGCCGCCGACACGCCCTGGGGCGCGGACGACCTGGCCGCCATCGCCGGCAGCGGCGCCGACGGCGTCGTCCTGTCCAAGGTCGAGCGGCCCGAGACGGTGCACGCCGCCGAGGCGGCCCTGAAGGCTGCCGGCGCGCCCGGCACCCTGGCGCTGTGGTGCATGATCGAGACGCCGCTCGGCGTGCTCAACGCCGCCTCCATTGCGGGATCCTCACCCCGTCTCGCGGGGCTGATCCTCGGCACCTCGGATCTGGCCAAGGATCTGCGGGCGGCGCACGAACCCGGGCGGCAACCGCTGCTGACCGCGCTGGGCCTCTGCCTCCTGGCCGGCCGCGCCCACGGCCTTGCCGTGATCGACGGGGTGCATCTCGACCTCGAGGACGAGGCCGGCTTCGCCGAGTCGTGCCGCCAGGGCGCGGCGCTGGGCTTTGACGGCAAGTCCCTGATCCACCCAAAGACCATCGCCGCCGCCAACGCCGCCTTCGCCCCCAGCCCGGAGACGGTGGAGACCGCGCTGCGCGTGATCGCCGCCCATGCCGCGGCCATGGCCGCCGGCCGGGGCGTCACCGTCGTCGACGGCCGGCTGGTCGAGGCGCTGCACGTCAGCGAGGCGGAACGGGTGGTGGCGCTGCACCGTGCCATCGCCGAACGCAGCGGTGCGGAGCGGCCACCCGCCTAGTTGCGAATGGCTCTCATCTGCTTGAAATAATTGGCCTGTTCGTTGACTTGCTGCAGTGCGGCGCGTAAGTCACTCACGACCCTTTCAGGCTCGTTCGCGACAGGCCGCGCCCGCGCCTGATGCCCATTTGCGCATCGGAGTAAATTCCGCATGTCCGCCTCCGAGGCAGTTCCTCAGAAACGGCCGAGGCCGCTCTCGCCCCATCTGCAGATCTATCGCCCGCAGATCAGCAGCGCGCTGTCGATCTTCCACCGCGGCACCGGCATCGCCCTCACCATCGGCACCCTGCTGCTGGCCTGGTGGGTGATCGCCGCGGCCGTCGGGCCCGAGGCCTTCGCGGCGGCGCAGTGGTTCCTCGGCTCCTGGCTCGGCCTCCTGATGCTGTTCGGCTGGACAGTGGCGCTGTTCTATCATCTCTGCGCCGGCATCCGGCACCTGGCCTGGGATGCCGGCTGGGGCTACGACCTGCCGACCATGCACAAGACCGGCTACGCCGTGCTGATCGCCACCGCGGTGCTGACCGTGCTGGCCTGGATCATCGGCCTGGTGGTGTGGTGATGACGACCAAGAACACCTCGCTCCGCACTCCGCTGGCGCATGCCCGCGGCCTCGGCTCCGCCAAGTCCGGCTTCGCGCATTGGCGCGGCCTGCGCATGACCGCCCTGGCGCTGATCCCGCTGACCATCTGGTTCGTGATCGCGGTGATCGCCCATCTCGGGTCGCCGCTGCCGGAGCTGCGCGCCTGGCTGGCCCATCCGGTCAACGCCGCCCTGTTCATCCTGTTCGTCGTCCTCGGCCTGCATCACGGCGCCAACGGCATGACCGAGGTCTATGAGGACTACATCCACGGCCACTACACCAAGCTGATCGCCGATCTGGCGACCAAGGGCCTGGCCCTGTTCCTGGGGGCGGCGATGACCGTCTCCGTCCTCAAGATCGCCATCCTGGGGTAACCCCATGCCAGCCTCTTATACGTTCATCGATCACTACTACGACGTCGTCGTGGTGGGCGGCGGCGGCGCGGGCCTGCGCGCCACCTTCGGCATGGCCGAGAAGCGGCTGAAGACCGCCTGCATCACCAAGGTCTTCCCGACCCGCAGCCATACCGTCGCGGCCCAGGGCGGCGTCTCCGCCGCGCTGGGCAACATGGGGCCGGACGACTGGCGCTGGCACATGTACGACACCGTCAAGGGCTCCGACTGGCTCGGCGACCAGGACGCGATCGAGTACATGTGCCGCGAGGCGATCCCGGCGATCATCGAGCTCGAGCATTACGGCATGCCCTTCAGCCGCACAGCCGAGGGCAAGATCTACCAGCGCGCCTTCGGCGGCATGACCACCGAATACGGCAAGGGCCGCGCCTACCGCACCTGCGCCGCGGCCGACCGCACCGGCCACGCCATGCTGCACACCCTGTACCAACAGGCGCTGAAGCACGAGGCGGAGTTCTTCGTCGAGTACTTCGCCATCGACCTGATCATGGACGAGGAAGGCGCCTGCCGCGGCGTCGTCGCCTGGAACCTGGACGACGGCACGATCCACCGCTTCTTCGGCCATCAGACGGTGCTGGCGACCGGCGGCTACGGCCGCGCCTACTTCTCCTGCACCTCGGCCCACACCTGCACCGGCGACGGCGGCGGCATGGTGGCGCGCGCCGGCCTGCCGCTGCAGGATATGGAGTTCGTGCAGTTCCACCCGACCGGCATCTACGGCGCCGGCTGCCTGATCACCGAAGGCGTGCGCGGCGAGGGCGGGTACCTGACCAACAGCGAAGGCGAGCGCTTCATGGAGCGCTATGCCCCCTCGGCCAAGGACCTGGCCTCGCGCGACGTGGTCAGCCGGTCGATGACGATCGAGATCCGCGAGGGCCGCGGCGTCGGCCCGAACAAGGATCACATCCATCTGCATGTCGAGCATCTCGACGCCGACATCATCCACCAGCGCCTGCCCGGCATCGCCGAAAGCGCCAAGATCTTCGCCGGCGTCGACGTGACCAAGGAGCCGATCCCGGTCCTGCCGACGGTGCACTACAACATGGGCGGCGTGCCGACCAACGTGCATTGCGAGGTGGTCAACCCGACCGCGGACGACCCGAACCGCGTGGTGCCTGGGCTGATGGCGATCGGCGAGGCGGCCTGCGTCTCGGTGCACGGCGCCAACCGGCTGGGCTCGAACTCGCTGCTCGACCTCGTGGTCTTCGGCCGCGCCGCCGCGATCCGCTGCGCCGAGATCATCAAGCCCGGCCAGCCGCACAAGCCCGCGCCGGCCGATGCCGGCCAGTTCGCGCTCGACCGGCTCGACCGGCTGCGCCACGCCAAGCAGGAGATCCGCACCGCCGACCTGCGGCTGGAGATGCAGCGCACGATGCAGAACGACGCCGCCGTCTTCCGCACCGGCAAGACGCTGGCCGAGGGCTGCGAGAAGATGGACGTCACCTGGGACAAGCAGAAGGGCCTGGGCGTCGCCGACAAGTCGCTGATCTGGAACTCGGACCTGGTGGAGACGCTGGAGCTCGAGAATCTGATGATCAACGCCGTGACCACGATCCGGTCGGCGGTCAACCGCGAGGAGAGCCGCGGCGCTCATGCCCGCGAGGACTTCACCGAGCGCGACGACGTCAACTGGATGAAGCACAGCGTCATCTGGATCGACGAGGCCGGCAAGACCCGCATCGACTACCGTCCGGTCCATCTCCAGCCGATGACCAACGAAGTCCAGAGCTTCCCGCCGAAGGCGCGGGTGTACTGAGGACGACATGGCCGAATTCACCCTGCCCCGCAATTCCAAGGTCCAGCCCGGCAAGACCGTTCGCGTCACGGGCGAGGTCAAGAAGCCGCGGACCTTCAAGATCTATCGCTGGGATCCCGACACCGGCGAGAACCCGCGTCTCGACACCTATGAGATCGACCTCGCGCGCTGCGGGCCGATGGTCCTGGACGCGCTGATCCACATCAAGAACGACATCGACTCGACCCTGACCTTCCGGCGCTCCTGCCGCGAGGGCATCTGCGGGTCCTGCGCGATGAACATCGACGGCACCAACACGCTGGCCTGCCTCAAGCCGATCGAGGAGGTGCAGGGCGAGGTGAAGATCTACCCGCTGCCGCACATGCCGGTGGTGAAGGACCTGGTGCCGGAGCTGACCCACATCTACGCGCAATACGCGTCGATCAAGCCCTGGCTGCAGGCCGAGAGCCCGCCGCCGCCCGACCGCGAGCGCCGGCAGAGCCCGGAGGAGCGCGAGAAGCTGGACGGCCTCTACGAGTGCATCCTGTGCTTCTGCTGCACCACGAGCTGCCCGAGCTACTGGTGGAACGGCGACAAGTATCTGGGGCCGGCGGTGCTGCTGCAGGCCTATCGCTGGATCGCCGACAGCCGGGACGAGATGACCGGCGAGCGGCTGGACGCGCTGGAGGACCCGTTCCGCCTCTACCGCTGCCACACCATCATGAACTGCACCAAGACCTGCCCGAAGGGGCTGAACCCGGCCAAGGCGATCGGCGAGATCAAGAAGCTGATGCTGGAGCGCGCCGGCTGACCGGCCGGCCCGCTCGGCCCCGCCGAAAACCGTCACAAAAAAGCGCTGGTGACCCCGGCGCTTTTTTCATATCAACCGCGCAGCCTGACGAAGGCTTGCCCACCTCACGGAGCGATCCTGCACGCAACACACTCGAGGAGTGTCCCTGTAAATGGCAAAACCCGCGCGCACACCCTTTGCCGGCCGCATTCTCATGGTCGGCTTCGGCTCCATCGGCCAGGGCGTGCTGCCGCTGCTGCTGCGGCACCTGACCCTGACCTCCGACCGCGTCACCATCGTGACGGCGGAGACGAGAGGCCAGAAGGAGGCGGAGCTCTACGGCGTCCGCTTCATCCTGGAACCGGTGACCCGCAGCAACTTCCGGACACTGCTCGAACCGCTGCTCGGCCCGGGCGACGCCCTGGTCAACCTCTCGGTCGACGTCTCCTCGGTCGAACTGATCAAGCTGGCGCGGGAGCGCGGGGCGCTCTACCTCGACACCTGCATCGAGCCCTGGCTCGGCGGCTACACCGATCCGAATCTCGGCCCGGCCGACCGCTCCAACTACGCGCTGCGCGAGGCGGCGCTGGCGCTCGGCCGCAGCCCCGGCGCGCCGACCGCGGTGCTGACCCACGGCGCCAATCCCGGCCTGGTCTCGCATTTCGTCAAGCGCGCGCTGCTGGACATCGCCGCCGCGACCGGCTTCGAGCCGCCGGTACCGGCCGACCGCGCCGGCTGGGCCGGCCTGGCGAAGACGCTGGGGGTCAAGGTCATCCACATCGCCGAGCGCGACACCCAGGTGGCCCGCTTCCCGAAGAAGCCGGGCGAGTTCGTCAACACCTGGTCGATCGACGGCTTCGTCGGCGAGGGCTGCCAGCCGGCCGAGCTGGGCTGGGGCAGCCATGAGCGGCACTTCCCGGCCGACGGCAACCGGCACGTCGCGGGCTCGCAGGCGGCGATCTGGCTGGCCCGCCCCGGCGCCGCGACCCGGGTGCGGACCTGGACGCCGCTGGCCGGGCCGATCCACGGCTTCCTGATCACCCACAACGAGGCGATCTCGCTGGCCGACTACCTGACCGTCGGCTCGGGCGCCCAGCCGGAGTACCGGCCGACCGTGCACTACGCCTACCACCCGTCCGACGACGCGGTGCTGTCGGTGCACGAATTCGCCGGCCGCAACTATGAGCTGCAGCCGAACAAGCGGCTGATGATGGACGAGATCACCGAGGGCATGGACGAGCTGGGCGTGCTGCTGGCCGGCCATGCCAAGGGCGCCTATTGGTACGGCTCGCGCCTGACCATCGGCGAGGCGCGCGAGCTGGCGCCGCACAACAACGCCACCAGCCTGCAGGTGACCTCGGCGGTGCTGGCCGGCCTGGTCTGGGCGATCGAGAACCCGGATCGCGGCCTGATCGAGCCCGAGGACATGGACCACGAGCGGGTGCTGGCGGTGGCCGCCCCCTATCTCGGCGAGCTGGCCGGCGCCTTCACCGACTGGACCCCGCTCGAGGGCCGCGGGAAGCTGTTCCCCGAGGACATCGACCCCGAGGACCCCTGGCAGTTCAAGAACATCCGGGTGGTGTGACCGCCTTCCGGCCCGTGGCCGACCTGCCCCGCGACGAGCGGGCGCGGGTCGGCGCGCTGGTGGCCGGGCATCCGGTCTTCGCGCTCTACTGGGACGCGGCGCTCGACGCCGCGGCCGCGGGCGACCGCAGCCGGGCGGTGCGGCTGGAGCCTGAGGGCGTCATCCTGGGCATCGATTTCGACGGGCTGTCGATCTACACCCCGGTCGGCGCCGTCGGCGACGACGCCCTCCTGTCCCTGATATCCGATCCGCGGCCGCTGGAGCTGCATCTGACGCCCGAGCAGGCGGACCGCCTGCGCCCCGCCTGCCGCGACAGGCTGGCGCTGGAGGACGGGCTGCGCTTCTACGCCCGGCCGCTCGCCGACGTTTCGGAGCCCGATCCCGCCTGCCGGCGGATGGGACCGGCGGATCTCGAGCCGCTGCGCCGATTCTACGCCGCGCATTATCCGGCGACGGTGTTCTCCGCCTGGATGCTGGATCTGCCCTTCGTCGCCATCGTCGAGGAGGGCCGGCCGGTCGCCGCCGGTGGCGCCATCGCCCGCGCCGGCGGCCGGGTGATGATCGGCAACTTCCTGGTCGCCCCCGCCCGCCGCGGCGAAGGGCTGGCCGGGCGGGTCCTGGCCGGCCTGCTGGCGGCGCTGCGGGCAGAGGGCGTGACGACGGCGCTGCTGGCGACCAACGACGCCAATCCGGCCGCCTGCAGGGTCTATGAGCGCGCCGGCTTTGCCCTGATCGAGCGCCGGGTGCAGCTGGATCTGCGCGCGGCCTGACGCGCCGCTGCGGCAGGCCAGGGATGCGCCGCCCGGTCTGGCGTTTCGCCGGGGCTTGGGTTAAGCACGCTCGCCATGCCTGATGTTGCAGCGCAAGACGACGAGCCGCTTGCCCGCTATCGCCGCCGGATCGCCGAGGGCGTGCTGCGGCCCGACCCCGCCCAGGCCGCGGCGGTCGAGAAGCTGCAGCGGCTGCACCGGCAGCTCCGCAGCTATACGCCGCCCGATCCCGAGGCCAACGGCAACAGCCTGCTCTCCCGTCTCGGCTTCGGCCGGAAGAAGCAGCCGGCGATCGACCCGCCGCGCGGCCTCTACTTCTGGGGCGGCGTCGGGCGCGGCAAGTCGATGCTGATGGACCTGTTCTTCGACACCACGCCGGTGCCGAAGAAGCGCCGCGTGCATTTCAACGCCTTCATGCTGGAGGTGCATCAGCGCATCCATGAATGGCGCCAGTCGGGCGCGGCGGCCGAAGGCGAGAACGCCGACCCGATCCCGCCCCTGGCCCGCCGCATCGCCGCCGAGGCGTGGCTGCTGTGCTTCGACGAGTTCCACGTCGTCGACATCGCCGACGCCATGATCCTGGGCCGGCTGTTCCAGGCGCTGTTCGGCCTGGGCGTGATCGTGGTCGCCACTTCGAACTGGGCACCGGACGACCTGTACAGGGACGGGCTGCAGCGCGACCGCTTCCTGCCCTTCATCGCCATGATCAAGAAGAAGCTGGAGGTGGCGGAGCTGGACGGCGGCCGGGACTACCGCCTGGACCGGCTGCGCGGCCGGCCGGTCTACCACTCGCCGCTCGGCGCCATGGCGCACAAGGCGCTGGCCGGGCTGTTCGCCGACCTGACCGACGGCGCCGAGGGCGCGCCCGTCACCTTGTCCGTCCCCGGCAACCGCAAGCTCGAGGTGCCCCGCGCGGCCAAGGGCGTGGCCTGGTGCGACTTCGACGCGCTGTGCGCCCGGCCGCTCGGCGCCGCCGACTACCTCACCCTGGCCGAGGCCTTCCACACCGTGATCATCGATGGCGTGCCGCGCTTCACCGAGGCCAAGCGCCACGAAATGAAGCGCTTCATCGTGCTGATCGACAGCCTGTACGAAGCCCGCCGCCGGGTGGTGATCGCGGCCGAGGTGCCGGTCACCCAGCTCTATGCCGGCGAGAGCCAGGCGCTGGAATTCGCCCGCACCGAGAGCCGGCTGATGGAGATGCAGTCGGCCGAGTATGTCGAGGCGCGGAAGGCGGCTTAGGCCCTCACGCCTTCATCGTGACCAGCCGCTCGAAGGCGGCCAGGGTCTCGGCGCTGACATGGTGCTCGATGCCCTCGGCGTCGATCTCGGCCGCCTCGGCGCTGACCCCGATCGACTTCAGGAACTCGACCACGATGCGGTGGCGCCGACGGCAGGCATCGGCCATCTCCCGCCCGGCATCGGTCAGGAAGATCGAACGGTAGGGCCGGGCGCTCACCAGCCCCTCGCGCTGCAGCCGGGCGATGGTCTTGTTCACCGTGGCGTGGGCCACGCCGAACCGCTCCGCCAGCTCGACGATCCGCGCCTCGCCCTGGCTGTCGATCAGCTCGGCGATCATCTCGACATAGTCTTCCGCCGTCTCGGTCTGCCGGGCCTGGCGCACCCGGCTGAAACCCGCCGCCTGGAGCCCGGTGTCGGTGGGGCGATCCTGTTCGGTCATCTCGTCTGTCCTTCGGAGCCGAAACCCCTCCGGCTCCATTGCTGAATCGGGACCGCGGTGCTGCGGTCGTGGTGCTGCGGTCCCGGGGGCCGGCGCGGTTGCGGCGCATCATAGCGGCGGAACTGAAAATGACAAGGTGATGACGCTTGCCAAGAATTTAGCCATGGCTACATTATGCGGAGTGGGGAGATCGATCGAGCAGGAAGCTTCGGCCGCTGCGCGGCAGCGGAGAGGGAAAAAGTGCGCATGATGAGAAGCGACATCGCCGCCCAGGAGATTGCCCCCCAGGGCAGTGCCGCCGGATCCGGCTGGCGCACCGAACCGGCCGCCCCGAGCCTGCCCGAGGTCCACCGCAGCATCGCCGTGCCGCGGGGCGTGGGCTGGTTGCGCAAGCTGTTCGCCTTCGTCGGCCCCGGCTATCTCGTCGCCGTCGGCTACATGGACCCGGGCAACTGGGCGACCGACCTGGCCGGCGGCTCGGCCTTCGGCTACACGCTGCTGTCGGTCATCCTGTTGTCGAATGTGATGGCGATCCTGCTGCAGGCGCTGGCCGCCAAGCTGGGCATCGTCACCGGGCGCGACCTGGCCCAGGCCTGCCGCGACCACTATTCGCGGCCGGTCGCCGTGGCCCTGTGGCTGCTGTGCGAGATCGCGATCATCGCCTGCGACCTGGCCGAGGTGATCGGCACCGCGATCGCGCTGCAGCTGCTGTTCGGCATCCCGCTCTTGTGGGGCGTCGTGCTGACCGCGCTCGACGTCATGGTGGTGCTGTACCTGCAGAACCGCGGCTTCCGGCACTTGGAGGCTTTCATCGTCGGCCTGATGGTGATCATCGCCGGCTGCTTCCTGGTCGAGCTGATCCTGGCCCAGCCGGCGATCGCCGAAATCGCCCGCGGCTTCCTGCCCTCGCCCGAGATCGTCGCCAATCCGGAGATGCTGTACATCGCCATCGGCATCATCGGGGCGACGGTGATGCCGCACAATCTGTACCTGCACTCCTCGATCGTGCAGACCCGGGCCTATGACCGCGGCGAGACCGGAAAGCGCGAGGCGATCCGCTACGCCACCATCGATTCGACCGTGGCCTTGATGTTCGCCCTGTTCATCAATGCCGCGATCCTGATCCTGGCCGCCGCCGCCTTCCACACCACCGGCCGGACCGAGGTGGCCGAGATCCAGGACGCCTATCAGCTGCTGGCGCCGGTGCTGGGCGTCGGCATCGCCAGCACCCTGTTCGCGGTGGCGCTGCTGGCCTCCGGCCAGAACTCAACCCTGACCGCGACCCTGGCCGGGCAGATCGTGATGGAGGGTTTCCTGTCGATCCGGCTGAAGCCCTGGCTGCGGCGGCTGATCACCCGCGCCATCGCCATCGTGCCGACGGTGATCGTGACCGCGCTCTACGGCGAGAGCGGCACCGCCCAGCTGCTGGTGCTGAGCCAGGTGGTGCTGAGCCTGCAGCTGCCCTTCGCGGTGGTGCCGCTGGTCGCCTTCACCAGCGACCGCGCCAAGATGGGCGCCTTCGCCAACCCGGCCTGGCTGAAATGGACCGCCTGGGCGGTGTCGGCGGTGATCATCGTGCTCAACGTCAAGCTGCTGTTCGACTGGGTCACGGGGGCGTAAACAGCCGCGCCAGAGCCTGTTCGAGCCCATCCGGCAGGGTCAGGCCGAACACCTCCGCCAGCACCGCCCTCACCTCCGCCGCATCCCGCAGCGTGCGCCGCTCGGTGCCGCCATCGAGGCGATGCACCGCGTATTCGGTGTTGCGCAGGGCATGGCGGCGGCCCTCCTCCGGCCGGGCGGCGATCAGCCCGGTGACGAAATGCGAGGTCGGATGGGTGGCGAGGTACCAGTTGGCCGCCTCGTAATCGACCGGCCACTGCTCCTGCTGGTCGAAGCGGTACAGCGTCCGCCATTCCCCGCCGGTCTTCGCCTGCAGCTTGAGGTCGCGGTCGACCGGCACCAGCCGGAAGGGTTCATGTGGCGTCGGCTGCTCGATCCCGGGCTCGAGGCGCAGCACGCCGGTCAAGGTCTGGCCGCCGAAACCGACATCGACGATCCGGGCCCCGTCGTCGAGATCGACCCGCAGCAGCATATGGCCGCGCGGGGTGATCTGGTCCTCCGCCTGCCCCCACAGCACCCGGGCGGCATGGCCGGCGACGCGGAAGCCGATGGCGAGCAGCGCCTGGCGCAGCAGCAGGTTCTGCTCGAAGCAGTAGCCGCCACGGCCGCCAGCCACCAGCTTGCGCTGCAGCGCGGCCGGGTCGAGCAGCGGCGGCCGGCCCAGGAACGGGTCGAGATTCTCGAAGGGGATGGTGCAGGCGTGACGGAAGACCAGCGCCTGCAGGGTCGCGAGATCCGGCGCGACCGGGCCGTCATGGCCGATGCGGCGGAGATAGGCGTCGAGATCGAAACTGTCGGTCATGGCGGCTCCCCCTCCCCCGCGGCGCGCGAGAAGGGGAGCCTAACCCAAGGCGGTCAGATCACGAAGTCGATGCCGGGGGGCACCGGGATCGTGTGATCCATGGTCAGGGCGGGCAGTGGCTCCGTACACGAGCCGACGATGCGGGCGGGGACGCCCACTGCGGTCCGGTGCGGCGGCACCGGGGCCAGCACCACGCTGCCGGCGCCGATCTTGGCGCCCTCGCCGATCTCGATATTGCCGAGGATCTTGGCGCCGGCGCCGATCAGCACCCCGTCGCGCACCTTCGGGTGGCGGTCGCCGCTTTCCTTGCCGGTGCCGCCCAGGGTGACGCCGTGCAGGATCGAGACGTCGTTGCCGACCACCGCGGTCTCGCCGATGACGACGCCGGTGCCGTGGTCGATCAGCAGCCCCCAGCCGATGCGGGCGGCGGGATGGATGTCGACCCCCATGCTCTCCGACACCCGGCTCTGCAGGAAGCTGGCGAGGGCGTGGCGGCCCTGGCCGAGCAGCCAGTGGCCCACCCGGTACCATTGCAGCGCGTGGAAGCCCTTGAAGAACAGGAACGGCGTCAGGTGGTTGCGCGCCGCCGGGTCGCGGTCCTTGATGGCGTCGAGGTCGAGCACGGCGTGGGCGGCGATCGCCGGGTCGGCGCGCATCGCCTCGGTCGCCAGCGCCAGCAGCCGGTCATGGCAGGCGGTGTCGCATTCCAGCTTGGTGGCCAGCAGGCGGGCGAGCGCATCGCTGAAATCGGCGGCGCCCAGCACGATGCGTTCGACGACCGGGGCCAGGATCGGCTCCTGCCGCGCCAGGATCGCAGCGGAATCGCGCATCAGCGCGAAGACCTCGGCGCCCTTGTCGAATGCATACGGACCGGCGGCATCGGCCTTCCGCGCCAGGACAGTGTCGGGCATGGCCTCTTCCCCTTTGCCGGGCCGGGCGGCGGGGAGCTCCACCCGGCAACGATGACCTTCCGGATGAGATAGGCCTTCACCGGCCGCTTGTCATCAGCGGAGATAAATTCTTCTCCATATACAATTTTGTTGCGCAAATATAAGTGTCTCAACATATGTTTTTTGTAATCAGAAGATCTTGCCGGATCGTGCGGGATCGGGCATGCGCTGGGCCGATCTCGAATTGCAAGCCCCGGAGCGCGCCATGCCCGTCGCCGTCTTCGCCTCGGCCACCGACGATCCCGCCCAGTGGCTGCCGGCGCTGCGCGCGGCGATGCCGGCGCTGGAGGTCCGGGTCTGGCCCGAGATCGGCGATCCGGCCGAGATCGACTACGCCATCGTCTGGAAGCCGCCGGCCGGGATGCTGGCCGGGCTGCCGAACCTCAAGGTGATCTACTCCCTCGGCGCCGGCATCGACGCCATGCTGCGCGACCCGACCCTGCCGGCCGATGTGCCGCTGGTGCGGATGGTCGATCTCAGCCTCACCGAGGGGATGATCGAATATGTGGCGGAGCAGGTGCTGGCGATCCACCGCCAGGCCCGGACCTACCGCGCCCAGCAGGCGGCCGGGCTGTGGCGGCAGCACGACCAGCGGCTGGCCCGCGACGTCACCGTCGGCATTCTCGGCCTCGGCACTCTGGGCGGCGCCGCGGCCCGGGCGCTGAAGGCGCTGAACTTCCGGATCGTCGGCTGGAGCCGCACGCCGAAGGCGGTCGAGGGGGTGGAGGGCTTCGCCGGGGCGGCGCAGCTCGACGCCTTCCTGGCCCGGTCCGAGATCCTGGTCTGCCTGCTGCCGTTGACGGCGGAGACCGAGGACATCCTGGACCGGAAGCTGTTCGCCGCCCTGCCGCGCGGCGCCTGGGTGGTCAATGCCGGCCGCGGCCATCACCTGGTCGACGCCGACCTGATCGCGGCGCTCGATTCCGGCCATCTCGCCGGCGCCGTGCTGGACGTGTTCCGGACCGAGCCGCTGCCGCCGAACCACCCGTTCTGGACCCATCCGAAGGTGATGCTGACCCCGCACGTCGCCGCCAACAACAACGCGGCATACGCGACGCTGCGCCTCGCCGAGCAGATCGCCCGCTTCGAGCGCGGCGAGCCGATGGAGGACGTGGTCGACCGGTCACGGGGGTACTGACCCCCGGCCGGTCACGACGTCGCCCGGCGCAGCGTCGACAGCAGGGCGAGCGCGGCGCAGAGCGCCCCGGCGGCGAAGGCGGCGGAATAACCGAACCGCGCCACGACCAGCCCGATCATCGGCCCGGTGGCGGCCAGCCCGACGTCGAAGAAGGCGACATAGGCCCCCAGCGCGGCGCCGCGGCTGGCCGCCGGCACGCGCTTCACCGCCTCGACCCCGAAGGAGGGGAAGACCAGCGAGAAGCCCGCCCCGGTCAGGAAGGCACCGGCCAGGGCCACCTGCGGCACCGCGGCCGCCCACAGCAGCAGCAGGCCCAGGACCTGGACGGCCAGGGACCCGGCGGCGACCCGGGCGCCGCCGAACCGGTCGGGGAAATGCCCGAACAGCAGCCGCGCCAGGATGTAGGCGCCGCCGAAGGCGCTGAGGGCGAAGCCGGCGCCGCCCCATCCCTCCGCCTGGAAGTCCAGGGCGATAAACGCGGAGATCGCGCCGAAGCCGACCGAGGCCAGGGCCAGCCCGGCGCCCTGCCACCAGATCATCCCCACCACCCGCAGGAAGGGCAGGCGCCCCCCGCCCGTCCCGCGCACCGCCGGCAGCGGCATCGCGACCAGCGCGGCCAGCACCGCCGCGGCGACGACGGCGCCGGCCACCGCGCCGAAGCCGCCCCAGCCGCGCAGTGACAGTCCGGCCGGGCCGCCCGCGGCGACGGCGCCGTACATCGCGATGCCGACCCAGACCATGGCCCGCCCGGCCCGCGGCCCGCCGACCGCGGCGATGCTCCAGGCCAGCCCGCCCGTCATCATCAGCCCCTCGCCCAGGCCGGCCGCGGCCCGGCCGAGCAGCAGCAGCGCGAGGCCGATCCGCGGATCGGCCGCCAGCGCCGCGCCGGCGTAGAGCAGCCCGGACAAGGCGGCGCCGGCCACGCCGACCAGCACCGCGATCTTGCCGCCGTGCCGGTCGCACAGCCCGCCGGCCCAGGGCCGGCTCAGCAGCGTGACCGCCGGCTGCAGCGCCACGGCCAGGGCCACCGCGAGCGGGCCCTGGCCCAGCGTCTCATGGACGTGGACCGGCAGCGCCGCCAGCGGCAGGCCGATGGTGCCGTAGCCGAGGAAGATGATCAGGGCGAAGGGCAGCAGCTGCAGGGCCACACCGGACGGGGCGGCGGCAGCGTCAGGCGAAGCGGTGGAGGAGGACATGGCGGATCTCCTGTTCAACGGGTCGGGCCGAAGCTGGCCTCGCGGAGATATGCTTTCCAGTGCAATCATCTGACTTTATAGTTGCGCCTGATGCACTCCATGGATCTGAACCTGCTGGTCGCGCTCGATGCGCTGCTGGCCGAAGGCAGCGTCGCCGGTGCCGCCCGCCGGATGAATTTGAGCGCGCCGGCGATGAGCCGGACGCTGGCCCGCATCCGCCACGCGATCGGCGACCCCGTGCTGGTGCGCGCCGGCCGCCGGCTGGTGCCGACGCCGCGGGCGATCGAGCTGCAGGGCCGGGTGCGGGCGGTGGTGGAGGATGCGCAGACGCTGCTGCGGCCGGAGGGCGCCGCCGACCCGTCGATGCTGGAGCGGAGCTTCACCATCCGGGCCAGCGACTACGCCGCCGGCGTGTTCGCGGCCGGGCTGGCCGCGGCCGCGGCGCGGCAGGCGCCCGGCGTCACCCTGCGCTTCGCCGACCAGGGCCGGGAGGACGTCAACGCGCTGCGCGAAGGCCGCATCGACCTCGACATCGGCGTGCTGGGCGAGACCGGGCCCGAGATCCGTGTCCAGACCCTGCTGCAGGACCGGTTCGTCGGGGTGGTGCGGGAGGGCCATCCGCTGCTGCGGGGCGAGATGACGGCCGAGCGCTTCGCCGCCGCGCCCCATATCAGCGCGTCGCGGCGCGGACGCGCCCGCGGGCTGATCGACGACGCGCTGGAGCGGCTCGGCCTCTCGCGCCGGGTGACGCTGGTGATGCCGAGCTTCTACGCCGCCCTGTTCACCGCCGCCTCCTCCGACCTCGTCGCGGCGCTGCCGCTCGCCGTCGTCGCGCGCGCCGCGGCGCTGGGGCTGGCGGTCAGGGTCTTCGAGTTGCCGGTGACGGTGCCTGCGGTCACCATCACCCAGGCCTGGCATCCGCGCTTCGACAAGGATGCCGGCCACCGCTGGCTGCGCCAGCTGGTGCGGACGACGATCGCGGAGGCGGCGGAGCGGCGGTGACGCCCCGGCCAGCTACCCGAACCGCCGCACCGCGACGATGCCCCTGCCCTCCTCCACCGCGACGCGGGCGGCGACCTCGCGCACCGGGTCGAGCGAAACGGCCATGGCCCGGGCATTGGCGTGGATCAGGGTCTCGCCGTCGACCATCAGCCCGACATGGCCGGGGAAATAGACCAAGTCGCCGCGCCGCAGCCCGGCGCTCTCATCCGATCCCACCAGCGTCCCGGCGGTCTGCACCTGGCGGTAGGTGTCGCGCTCGATGGCGATGCCGGCCGCGGCGCAGGCGAGCTGGGCCAGGCCGGAGCAGTCGATGCCGAGGCTGGAGCGGCCGCCCCAGAGATAGGGCACGCCGAGGAAGCGCTGCGCCGTCGCCACCACGTCCGGCTCGACCGCGTCGAGCGGGCCCAGCGCCACCTCCGGCAGCCACCCGCCCGGCTCGCCGGCCTCGCGGATCCGGGCATAGCCCTTCACCGTCTCCACCACCTCGACCGGGCTGCGGAAGCTGAGGGCGCGGATCGGCGGGCGCTTGAAGTCCGGCGCGGGATAGAGGAAGGCGCGGAAGGCCCGGATCCGATGCGTCGGCGCGGCGATCCGGTCGGTCAGCGCCGCCGCCTCGACATAGCCGATATAGCCGTCGGCGGTCAGCTGGCCCCAGGCCCAGCCGTCCTTCACCTCATAGACCGTGATGGTCTCGCCGTAGAGCATCTCGGTCGCCTGGCCGAGCGCGGCGTCGGGCGCCGAGCGCATCGGCACGATGCCGCGGATCGCCTGATGCAGCGTGCCGGCGGCGTAGCGCTCCGCCGCATGGATGCCGCGCAGGCTCTCGGCCGCCAGGTCCGGCCGCCAGGGCACCAGGTTGCGGTCGGGCGTGCTCATGCCACCGCGCTGATCATGCTGGCCGCCTGCCGCACCAGATCGGCGAAGCCGTCGAGATAGGCCTGGCCGGCCTCGGTCCGCTCGATCAGCACGTTGCGCCGGTCCGCCGGGTCGACGGTGCGCCGGGTCAGGCCCAGCTCGCCCAGCCGGTCGAGCGCGCGGGTCACCGCGGGCTTGGAGATGTGCAGGGTCGAGGACAGGCCGCGCACCGTGTGCGGCGCCGGCGTCAGATAGATGGTGAGCAGCAGCGCGATCTGCCGCGACGACAGGTCCGGCGCCTCGCGCCGGACCGCCGCGGTCAGGGCATGGCGCCACAGCTCCAGCGCCTGGTGCGAGGTCAGCGCGACGGTCATGCCGTCCTCTCCCTCGGCAGCGACGGGACGATCGATCGGATCAGCGCCGGCCTCCAAAACGCTCCTCCAGCAGGGCGTAGACGGCCCGCATCGTCATCGCCTCGCCACCCTTCGGCCGGCCCGGGCGGTCGCTGCCGTTCCAGGCATAGAGGTCGATATGCACCCAGGGCACGCCCGGGGCCACGAAGCGCTCCAGGAACAGTGCCGCGGTGATGGCGCCGCCGAAGCGCGTGTCGGGCGCGTTGTTGACGTCGGCGATGCCGGATTTCAGCAGCCGGTTGTAGGGCTGCCACAGCGGCAGGCGCCACAGCGGATCGTCGACCCGGCGCGACGCCGCGGCCAGCGCGTCGGCGGTGGCGTCGTCGTTCGAGAACATCGCCGGCAGGTCGGTGCCGAGCGCGACCCGCGCGGCGCCGGTCAGGGTGGCGAAGTCGACGATGATCTCGGGCTTCTCCGACGACGCCTCCTCCAGCGCGTCGCACAGCACCAGGCGCCCCTCGGCGTCGGTGTTGCCGATCTCGACCGTCAGCCCCTTGCGGCTGCGATAGACGTCCATCGGCCGGAAGGCGTCGCCGGACACCGCGTTCTCGACTGCGGGCACCAGCACGCGCAGCCGCACCGGCAGCTGCGCCATCATCACCATTCGCGCCACGCCGAGGGCATGCGCGGCGCCGCCCATGTCCTTCTTCATGAGCAGCATGTTGCCGGCGTCCTTCAGGTCGAGGCCGCCCGAATCGAAGCACACGCCCTTGCCGACCAGCGTCACCTTCGGCGCCGACGGGTCGCCCCAGGTGATGTCGATCAGCCGCGGCGCCCGGCTGGAGGCGCGGCCGACGGCGTGGATCAGGGGATAGTTGCGGGTCAGGAGGTCGTCGCCGACGGTGACGCTGAACTGGGCGCCGAACTCCTTGGCCAGCGCCTCGGCCGCGGCGGCCAGCTCGGCCGGGCCGAGGTCGTTGGCCGGGGTGTTGACCAGGTCGCGCACCAGGGTGGTGGCGCTGGCCGCGCGCTCGACCGCCGGGCGGTCGGCCGCCTTCGGCCAGACCAGCCTGGCCGAGACGCGTTCCGGCCCCTTGTAGCGGCCGAAATGATAGCCGCCGAGCGCCCAGCCGAAGGCGGCGGCGGTCGCGGTCGCGGCTTCGGCCGAATCATCCAGCGCGTAGGTGCCGGCCGGCAGGGAGGTCGGCAGCTCGGCGAAGGCCCAGGGATCGGCCGCGGAATCGAGTCCGACCAGGATCGCGTCGACCCGGCCGCCCTCGACCGGCAGCGCCAGGGTGCGGCCCGATTCAGCGCCGAAGCCGTGCGCCTCGGCCCAGGCGCGGTGCGCCGGCGTCGCGGCGGCGCGCCAGCCCTCCAGAGTCGCCTTGGTGAGGGGAATCAGAGAGACGGTCTCTCCCTCGGCGGCATCGACCAGATTCGGCAGCACGGCGCAGGCCTTCTTGCGTTCGGAAACTCGGGGCGGCACACCATGCTCCAGCCCGTTTCCCTTGCCAACCCCTCAGCCGGAGCGGACCGCCATGCCCGACCTGCGCCTCGTCATCGGCAACAAGCGCTACTCCTCCTGGTCGCTGCGGCCCTGGCTGGCCCTGGCGCATCACGGCGTCCCGTTCGAGGAGATCCTGATCCCGCTGTACCGCGAGGGGTCGAAGGAGGCGATCCTGCGCCATTCGCCGAGCGGCAAGGTGCCGACCCTGATCGACGGCGGGACGACGGTCTGGGACAGCCTGGCGATCCTCGAACACCTGGCCGAGCGCTTCCCGGAACTGGCCCTGTGGCCGCAAGACCCGGCACGCCGGGCGCTGGCGCGGTCGATCTCGGCGGAGATGCACAGCGGCTTCGCGGCCCTGCGCAACGAGCTGCCGATGGACCTGGCGCCGCCTGACCCCGGCAAGACCCGCGGCGATGCCGCCGAGGCCGACATCGCCCGCGTCGCCGCGATCTGGCGGCAGTGCCGCGAGGCCGCCGGCGCCGAAGGCCCGTTCCTGTTCGGCGCCTTCGGCGCGGCCGACTGCATGTATGCGCCGGTGGTGCTGCGCCTCGACCGCTACCGGGTGCCGCTCGACCCGGCCTGCCGGGCCTATGCCGACGCGATCCTGGGCCTGCCGGCGATGCGGCGCTGGGTCGAGGCGGGGATGGCCGAGCCCTGGGTGCTGACGTTCTGATATGTCGCCCCTCCAATCGCCTTCGCAACCGTCATTGCGAGCGTAGCGAAGCAATCCAGGGGCCGCTCGCATCGGCCCTGGATTGCTTCGTCGGCTTCGCCTCCTCGCAATGACGATCAGAGGCGACGCTGCAAACCGCCGGTCGGCCCGGCCTCAGCCCCTGCCGATATCGCCGACGTCGAACGGCGTGGTCTGGTAGAGCTGGTTGATCCAGTTGCCGAACAGCAGATGCGCGTGGCTGCGCCACCGGTTCTGGGGCTTGCGCTCGGGGTCGTTCCCCGGGAAGTAGTCGTGCGGCAGGGCGATCGGCTTGCCGGCCGCGACGTCCCGGAAATACTCGTCGCCGAGCGTGTCGGTGTCGTATTCGACATGGTTGAACATGTGGAGCGACCGCCGGCCCGGATCCTCCAGCAGGCACAGCCCGGCCTCGTCCGACTCCATCAGCACCTTCATGCCGCTTTCCGGCGGGATGTCCTCGCGCCGCGTCTCGGTCCAGCGCGACACCGGGATGGTGAAATCGTCCGAGAAGCCGCGCAGATAGGGCGAGGCCGGTTCGACGATGCGGTGCCGGTAGACGCCGAACTTCTTCTGGGGCAGCGCATGCTTGGGCACGCCGTGGAAATGGTGCACGGCCGCCTGGGCGCCCCAGCAGATGTTGAAGCAGCCATGGACGTTGGTCTGCGTCCAGTCGAAGATCCGGCGCAGCTCGTCCCAGTAGGTCACCTGCTCGAACGGCATCGTCTCCACCGGCGCGCCGGTGACGATGAAGCCGTCGAACTTCTCGGTCCGGACGTCCTCCCAGTCGCGGTAGAAGGACAGGATGTGGTCGCTGGGCGTGTTGCGCGGGACGTGGCGGGTCATCTTGACCAGCGTCAGCTCGACCTGCAGCGGCGAGGCGCCGAGCAGCCGGGCGAACTGGGTCTCGGTCTTGACCTTGTTCGGCATCAGGTTCAGCAGGCCGATCCGCATCGGCCGGATGTCCTGGCGCACCGCATCGGCCTCGAGCATCACCATGACGCCTTCCGCTTCGAGGACGGAGCGGGCGGGCAGGTCGTTCGGGATCTTGATCGGCATTTGGCTTCGGTCTGTTCCACGTGTCGCGGGGCAGGACCGAGTGTGGAAGGACCCGTTTGGTTGTCGGTTCGACCACATCCTCCCTTGCGGGAGCGCCACCTTGCTCGGGGAAGCAGGTTGGCGTCGGGCAATGCCCAACTCCTGATGCATCACCCGTTGTAAGGGGTCGGCCGGATCTTTTCAATCGGCGAACCGAAGCCGTCTCCGGCGCGGAAGCGACCGCACGCCCGGCGCGCCGCCCGTCAGGGCGTGGCCCTGGCCGGCAGGCTCAGCATCGCGTGCTCGGCATAGTAGCGGGCGGCGCCCGGATGCAGCGGCACGCCCAGGCCACGGGTGGCGCCTTCGAGCGCGACCTCCTTGCCGCGCGGATGGCCCCCCGCCAGCAGCTCCAGCGTCGTCTTCTGCCACAGCGCCCGGGTGATCTCGTACACCGTGGCCTCGGCGATCCGGTCCGCGACCAGCCAGATCGCTCCGACCGACAGAGTCGGTACCGCGGCGGCGCTGCCCTCGTAGCTGCCCGCGGGAATCGGCTCCTGGGTGAAGAACGGCACCTTGGCGACCAGCGCCTCGGCCTCCGGCCCCTCGATCGGCAGCAGCCGGACCGGCCGCCGCCGGGCCAGGTCGGCGATCACCCCGAGCGGCGGGCCGCCGGTCATCACCATGGCGTCGAGCCCGCCCTCCGCCAGGAGGTCGGCGGACGGCTCCGGCCGTTCGTAGACCTCGGTCACATCCGTCTGCTTGAGGCCGTAGGCGGCCAGGATCAGGCGGATGTCGTAGATCGTGCCGGACCCTTCGGCGCCGACCGAGACGCGCTTGCCCTTGAGGTCCGCCACCGACCGCACCGGGCTGTCGGCCGGCACCACGATGTGGACGAATTCGGAGAAGAGATAGGCGATGGCGCGCAGGCCGGTCACCGGCGGCTGCCCGGCGAAGGGCCCCTCGCCGGTATAGGCGGCGAAGGCCACGTCGGCCTGGGCCAGGCCGGAATCGAACTCGCCGTCGCGGATCCGGCGGATGTTGTCGATCGAGCCGGCGCTGGCCTGGGCCACCGCGATCAGGCCGGAGACGCCGCAGCTGCCGCCGGCGCTGCCGCAGGGCGGCAGGCCGGGCGGGCCGGAGATGGCGCCGGCGAGGATGCCGCCGATCGGGAAATAGGTGCCGCCGGTGGTGCCGGTGCCGATCCGGAAGAAGACCGGGTCCTGCGCCCGCGCCGCCCCCGCCCCCCCGAACCCCGCCGCAGCCAGCCCGGCGGCGGGGAGGACCCTGGAAAGGAGACGGCGGCGGGTGAGCGGCATGGCGGGTCCCCTAGGCGGCGTCGCGCATGGTCGGTGGCGTCTCGTCCGGCGCGCGCGGGTCGAGCTCGACGGCGACCGGCGTGGTGGTCGGCACGGCGACGAAGCTGCCCTGCTCCTCGTTCGGCTTCGCCACCCGCCGGGTCATCCGGTAGATCGTGAACAGGGCCAGCACCGCCGCGACCGCGCCGGTCCAGGCGAACAGGCCGGCCGGGCCGAACAGGCCCATGACCCGGGACGCCGCGATCGGGCCGAGAACGGCGCCGGTGCCGTAGCACAGCAGCAGGCCGGCCGCTGCCGGCACCAGCTGCTCCGGCGTCATGAAGTCGTTGGCGTGGCTGAGGCTGAGCGGATAGATGGCGTAGGACAGGCCGCCGAAGGCCGCGAGCAGCACCAGCAGCAGGGTGAGCGACAGGCCGCCGAGGATCGCCAGGGCGGCACTGACCACGGCGAGGGCGAGGGCGATGCTGAGGATCACCTGGCGGCGATCGAACCGGTCGGACAGCCGGCCCACCGGGTATTGCAGCAGGAATCCGGCGAAGATCGCCGTCATCATGAAGCCGGCCACCCATTCCGCCGAGGGGTCGACGGTGCGGGCATAGACCGGCCCCATGCCGGAGAAGGCGGCGCTGATCAGCCCGACCGAGAAGCAGCCAGCGACGCCGAGCGGCGAGATCGCGGTCAGCCGGCGCAGGCCGAAGCGCTGGACCTTGATCACCGGCGGCGTCTCCACCGGGGTCAGCGACAGCGGCACCAGGGACAGCGACACCAGCATCGCCACCACCGAGAACAGGGCGAAGCCGGCCGGGTCCATCGCCGTCAGCCAGGGCTGCGACAGGCCGAAGGCGGTGTAGTTCACCGCCATGTAGGACGACATCACCCGGCCGCGCACCGCGTTCACCGCCCGGGCGTTCAGCCAGCTTTCGATGATCGTGAACAGCACCGCCATGCTGATGCCGGCGATCAGGCGCAGCGCCGCCCACACCACCGGGTCGACCCACAGCGCGTGGACGAGCGATGTCGCCGAGGCGATCGCGGCGAAGGCGGCGAAGGTGCGGATGTGGCCGACCAGCAGCACGATCCGGGGGCAGATCAGGGTGCCGAGGGCGAAGCCGGCGGAATAGAAGGCCAGGACCAGCCCAATGGTGCCGACGTCGAAGCCGTCGAGATCCATGCGCACCGCGACCAGCGTGCCGAACAGACCGTTGCCCATGATCATGATCGCGGCGCTGAGCAGCAGCGGCGCCACGGCTAGGAGGACCGAGCCGAGGGACGGCGTTGGAGAAGCGGAGTCGGTGGCGGCCATCACGTCCGTTCTAGGTCGGCCGAAGGGCCGGGGCCAGGGAAGATTCGTGACGATTTTGGGGCAGGCCGGCCCGTCGGCGCCGGCCTGCAGATAAGGTGGGGCGGAGGGGCGAACGGACCAGCCCCGCCGCCCGGGATCAGCCGCCGCGCTTCGGCCGGTAGAAGACGTGGTCGCCGATCGCGGCCGTGCGGCGGAAACGGTTGGTCCAGGCCGGCATGCCGCGGCCCAGCGCCCGCATGGCCGCCGGAGCCAGGAAGTACTGCGCGCCGTCGGTCGGGTCATCGGCGAAATAGCCGTCCAGCATCTGCCAGACCACGAGGCGCGCGGTGCGTTGCAGGATCTCGTCCTGGGCGCTCAGCGGCGCCGGAAACTGCGGCATGCCGCCGCTGCGCACCGCCTTGGCGAAGGCGCGGAAGCGCGGGCGCTGCAGCGGCTCGAACTGGCCGGGATCGGCCAGGACCTCGCAGGGCGAATCGCCGAAATCGTTCACCACGGCGATGCGGTTCATCACCACCCAGACCACCGCGGCCATGCCGCGCGTGCCCTGGTTGCCGGCCTCGGTATAAGCGGTGAAGGCGAGGCAGCGCAGCGCGCGCTCGGCCTCCTTCGGTTCGGCCGGCAGGGGCACGCCGCCGATCGACAGCGGCTGTTCCCCGTGGCGCCGCAGCAGCGGCGACGGCTGGTCGAGCGCGGTGCCGCGGCCGGAGACGAAGATGCTGCAGGCGAGGTCGCCCGGGCCGCAGCCGGTCAGGCGGCGGCCGGCGCCGTCGGCCTCGGCGCCGCGCAGCCAGGATGCGCCGCCCGGCTCGATCAGCGACACGGCGCGGGCCAGGGCGACATCCAGCCGCTCCGTTACATCCGGCTCGGGCCGATCGACCCGCAGCAGGGACGAGCGCGACCGGGCCCAGACCGGCGCGGCGCCCGGCATGGCGGGCTGCACCGCGGATACCGCATCGGCCGCCACCACCGCCTGCCCCGATCCGGAGGCCACGGCAGGCTGGGATGGAACGGGATCGGCAGTCGCCGGCGCCACCGCAGCCACCGGCGCGATCGACGAGGGCGGCGCGGCCGCGATCTCGGCCAGAAGATCCGCCGCCGGCGCCAGAGAGGCGACGACCACGGGTTTCGGCTCGCTCGGCGCGGCGTCGATCAGCGCCGCGGTGCCGGGGTGCACCGCCGCCGGAGGGGAGGCGGGCGCCACCGGCGTGGTTTCCGCCCGTCCCTCGGCCGAGGCGAGGGGCGGCTCGCTGGTCACCTGCACCGGCGGCACTGCGACCGGCAATCCGGCGGGGGGCGGCAGCGGGTCGGCCAGGCGCGCCGGCGCATCGAGGCGCTCGGCCTCGGCGCCCGGGCCCGGCAGGCTGACCGGCACCAGCACGGGCGCGGCCTCCTGCGGCTGCGGCGCCGGGCGCGTCACCTCCTGCAGGGCGCCGGCCCAGGGATCGAGCGGCGCCTGCGGCGGCTCGGCGAAGCGCGGCACCGCGGCGAAGGCGGAGCCGAACAGGACCTGCAGCGGACTGGGGTCCGGCGCCGGGGCCGGCGGGGGCGCGGCCTCGGCCAGACGCCGCGAGGTGGCGACCGCCGGCTGCGGCCGCGCCTCGGCCGGATCGACCAGGCGCGCGGGTTCGACCGCGATCCCGGCGAGATCGACGGCAACGACGGGCGGCGATGACAGATGCGCAGAGTCGATCGCGATGGCGCCGCCCAGGGCAATGACCCCGGTCAGAGCGATCGACAGAAGAAGGAGACCCTTCGACGTCATGCCCGCCTCCCCCACGGCTGCCGCGCGGGGCGGAGCCCGTCCGGGCGCAATCCGCCCGGCGTCGCCGGGAGACGGGGCAACGTTCTGCGCCGGCGATCGGGCCCGGGAACGTTCTCAACGAACCGCGGAACACCGACCGCCCAAGTGCATTTCATTGCGGTCACGAGGGGCGCGGGTATCATGGCGTGCCCTACGAGTCCAGACGTACGGAAGGCCATATGTCCCGCAAAACCGCTGAAAACCGCCGTTTCGCCTGGGTTCGCCCGGCACGCTTTTTCGCTTTTTTTGTCGCGATTGCCACCTTTCCGGCCCTGGCGCAGGACAAGCCCGCCGCCGAGTCGGCCCCGAAGGAGGCGATCGACATCGAGCTGAACAAGCTCGAACCCGGCAACAACGGCTGCCGGGCCTTCATGGTCATGCACAACGGCACCGCCCGCAGCTACAGCAATCTGCAGCTCGACCTCGTGATCTTCGATCCCAAGGGCATCATCGTCGACCAGCTGGCCGTGGACATGGCGCCGCTGAACGCGGGCAAGACCATGGTCAAGGTGTTCGAGATCGCCGGTCATGACTGTGGGAATTTCGGTCGTGTCCTGCTGAACGATGTGCTGACTTGCAAGGCGGGGGAGGCAGCGGTCGAACACTGCATCGATCTTTTGGTTCCCTCCAGCCGAGCGACGATCGGTTTCATCAAGTAAAGAAGGCCAGATCATGGCGGTGGATCCGCAGATCGCCCGCATGCTGGAGCGGATCGTCGCCATCACCGGCGACACGCCGCCGACCGAGCGGCTGTCCCCGGCCGAAGCGCGCCGCAGCATGGCCTCCGTCCTGCCGCTGCTGAACGAGCACGCGCCGCCGGTCTCGCGGGTCGAGAACCGCACCCTGCCCGGCCCGGCGGGACCGATTGCCGCACGGCTCTACGACCCCGGCACTTCCGGCACGAGGGGGTCGCCTTCGCCGGCGATCGTCTACATCCATGGCGGCGGCTGGGTGCTGTGCGACCTGGACAGCCATGACGGGGTCTGCCGCGAGCTGGCGCTGCGCTCCGGCCTGAATGTGGTCAGCATCGGTTACCGGCTGGCGCCGGAGCATCCGTTCCCGGCCCCGCTGGAGGATTGCGTCGCGGCGGTGCGCTGGCTCGCCGCCCAGGGCCGCGGCTGGGGCATCGACCCCGACCGGCTGGTGATCGCCGGCGATTCCGCTGGCGCCAACCTCTCGCTCGCCACCCTGCTGTCGCTGCGCGACGCCGGCGAGCGGCCGCTGCGCGCGGCGGCGCTGGTCTATGGCGTGTTCGCGCCCGACCACGACACGCCGTCACATCTCGCCTATGGCGGCGACGACCGCTACTTCCTGTCCACCGCCGAGATGGAGTGGTTCTGGCGCCACTACGTTCCGGCCGGCACCGACCGGCGCACGCCGCTGGCCGCGCCGCTCTACGCCGACCTCGCCGGCCTGCCGCCGCTGTACCTGACCGCGGCGGAGTACGACTGCCTGAGAAGCGACACCGAGCAGCTGGCCTACCGCCTGGCCGTCGCCGGGCAGCCGCACGAGTACCGGCTGTGGCGCGGCATGATCCACGCCTGCCTGCACATGGCCGGCAATGTCGAGGCGATGCGGGCCGAGATCGACCATCTGGCCGCCTTCCTGCGCCGCCAGGCCGCGGCATGAGCCGCCCCCCGCGTCCGCCGAAGGGCCGCGGCCGGCAGCCGGGCGGCCCGGCCGAACCGCGCTCCGGCAAGCCCCGCCGGGCCGGCGCCGCGAAGCGGGGTCAGGCGCCCCGCACCTCGGCCCCCGCCAAGGCAGGCAAGGCGCCGAAACCGCGGACCATCCGCCCGGCGCCGAAGGCCGATCCCTATGCCGATGTGCCGGAATGGCGCTGGACCGGCGACGAGCCGGAGGCCGACCGTCCACCGCGGCGCGGCCGCCCGCGGCAGGCCAAGGCCGCGGAGGAGCCGGCGCGTCCCCAGGCGCGCCCCGCCAGGCCGGCCGGACAGGCGCCCCGCCGAAGGGTGGATGCCGAGCCGCCGCCGCGCGAGCGCTGGCGCGAGGAGCGGCGCAAGCGCCCGACGCCGGAGCCGGACCAGTGCCGCTACGTCGCCTTCCACAAACCGTACGGCGTGCTGAGCCAGTTCACGCCGGAGGGGCGCTGGCGCGGCCTCGGCGAGTTCGGCCTGCCGCCAGGGGTCTATGCCGCCGGCCGGCTGGACGCCGACAGCGAGGGGCTGCTGCTGCTGACCGATGACGGGCCGCTGATCAAGCGCCTCCTGGACCCGAAGCACGGCCATCCGCGCACCTATCTGGCCCAGGTCGAAGGCGAGCCGGACGAGGCGGCGCTGGCCGCCCTGGCCGCCGGGCCGGTGCTGGCGGACGGTCCCACCCGCCCCTGCGAGGTCGAGCTTCTGGCGGAGGAACCCGAGCTGCCGCCGCGCGACCCGCCGATCCGGTTCCGCAAATCGGTCCCGACCGCCTGGCTGCGCCTGACCCTGACCGAAGGCCGCAACCGCCAGGTGCGGCGGATGACGGCGGCGGTCGGCCACCCGACCCTGCGGCTCGTCCGCGTCGCGATCGGCGACCTCACGCTGGGCGAGCTGGCGCCGGGGACCTGGACCGCGGTGGACCGGAACGAAATCCTGTCCGGCCTCCGCTGATAACGCCCGGATTACTGGAAACTTACGTGAAATTCACGGGTGCGGCCCGCCCCCGGGGGATATCACGGTTGCAGTCGCAGCCGAGGATCCGCCGGGCGGCGGATGCACCCGATGAAGCAGAGCACGCGCCGGTTCTGGAAGGACCTCTTCGCCCTCCTGATGCCGTTCTGGCGGTCGAAGGAGAAGTGGCCGGCGATCGGGCTGCTGGCCGCGGTCCTGGCCCTGACCTTCGGCACCGTCTACCTCAGCGTCCAGTTCAGCTACTGGCGGAACCGCTGGTACACGGCGCTGCAGAACTATGACGTCGCCACCTTCTGGCACGAGATCATGATCTTCGCCGGGCTGGCGACCGTCTGGGTCCTGGTCAACGTCTACAACGCCTATCTCAACCAGTGGCTGCAGATCCGCTGGCGCCGCTGGATGACCGACCACCTGATCGGCGAGTGGCTGCAGGACCAGGCCTATTACCGGCAGCAGCTGACCGGCAGCCCGACCGACAACCCGGACCAGCGCGTCTCCAGCGACATCCAGCTCTTCGTCGGCAGCACGCTCAGCCTGGGCATCGGCTTCCTCGGCAACTTCGTCAACCTGCTCTCCTTCCTGGCGATCCTGTGGGGCCTGTCCGGGACGCTCACCATCCCCCTGTTCGGCACGGAGATCGTGATCCCGCACTTCATGGTCTGGGCCGCGGTCGCCTACGCCGTGATCGGCACCGTGCTGACCCATTGGGTCGGCCGGCCGCTGATCGGCCTGAACTTCCAGCAGCAGAAGCGCGAGGCGGATTTCCGCTTCGGTCTGGTCCGGTTCCGCGAGAACACCGAGGCGGTCGCGCTCTATGGCGGCGAGGCCGGAGAGCGGCAGGGCCTGCTGCGGCTGTTCGGCAGCGTCATGGAGAACTACTACGCGCTGATGCGGCGGCAGAAGCTGCTGGGCTTCCTGACCTTCGGCTACAGCCAGGCCTCGGCCGTCTTCCCCGGCATCCTCGCCGCCCCGCAGTATTTCTCGCGGGCCTTCGAACTCGGCGGCTTCATCCAGACGGTCCAGGCCTTCGGCAACGTCCAGGATTCCCTGTCCTGGTTCGTCACCGCCTACACCGACCTGACCGAATGGAAGGCGACGGTGGACCGCCTCACCGGCTTCCGCCGCAGCATCCAGGAGGCGCAGGCCCAGGCCAGGACGACCGAGATCCGGGTGGCGGCCGAGCCGCGCGCCGACCTGGCCGTCGACTCCGTCCGGCTCACCCTCCCCGACGGCCAGCCGCTGATCGAGGGCCGGGGCCTGACCGTCCGCCCCGGCGACCGGCTGCTGCTGACCGGCCCGTCCGGCGCCGGCAAGAGCACGCTGTTCCGCGCCCTGGCGGGAATCTGGCCCTTTGGCCGGGCCAGCATCCGCATCCCGAAGGACGCGAAGGTGCTGTTCCTGCCGCAGCGCCCCTATCTGCCGCTGGGCACGCTGCACGCCGCCGTCGCCTACCCGGCCAGGCCCGAGGAGGTGTCCGCCGGGGCCGCGGCGGAGGCGCTGCGCGCGGTCGATCTCGGCCATCTGGTGCCGGCGCTGGAGCGAGAGGAATCCTGGGCCCGGCGCCTGTCGCCGGGCGAGCAGCAGCGCCTGGCGATGACCCGAGCAATCCTGATGAAGCCGGGCTGGCTGTTCCTCGACGAGGCGACCAGCGCGCTGGACGAGGCGACCGAGCAGCGGATGTTCGCGCTGCTGCGCGACCGGCTGCCCGGCACCACCTGGCTGACCATCTCGCACGACCCCAAGGTCGCCGCCTTCCACGACCGCCGCTGGCGGATCGAGACGGACGGCACGGCGCCCGCACGCCTGGTCGAGGTGCCCGCGGCCGCGGCGGCCTGAGGGGAACCTTCCCCGGACACCCTTTCGCCATTGCGAGGAGGCGAAGCCGACGAAGCGATCCAGGGGCCGGAGCGAGCGGCCCTGGATCGCTTCGCTGCGCTCGCGATGACGGAACTATTTAAGCGTTGACTTATTTAAGTGATACCTTCATAAAAGAGCCATGCACGCCTTCGCCGCCCTCGCCGACCCCACCCGGCTTCGGATCGTGGAGATGCTGGCGGCGGGGGAGCGCAGCGCCGGCGAGATCGCCGCCGAATTCGCGATGAGCGGGCCGGCGGTCTCCCAGCACCTCAAGGTGCTGCGCGAGGCCGGGCTGATCACCGTCCGGGTCGAGGCGCAGCGGCGCATCTATGCGCTCGACCCCAAGGGCTTCGACGCGCTGGACGAGTGGCTGCGCCGCATCCGCCGCTTCTGGGGCGGCCGGCTGGACGAGCTGGAGCGGCAGCTGCGCGCCGCCCCTTCCGAC
The DNA here is from genome assembly GCF_000423185.1 of Inquilinus limosus DSM 16000. Lineage (GTDB taxonomy): Bacteria > Pseudomonadota > Alphaproteobacteria > DSM-16000 > Inquilinaceae > Inquilinus > Inquilinus limosus. The sequence goes on from NZ_AUHM01000001.1 coordinate 165,218, forward strand.
ACGGGAGAGACGTCATGACCGATTACGGCACCATCACTGCCCCCGGCGAGGTCCGGTTCGAGCGGCTGCTGCCCGGCCCGATCGAGCGGGTCTGGGCCTATCTGACGGAGTCCGACAAGCGCGGCACCTGGCTCGCCCGCGGCGCCGTCGAGCTTCGCGTCGGCGGCCAGGTCGAGATGCACTTCCTGCATTCCGAGCTGTCGCCGCTGCCGGACGAGATCCCGGCCAAGTACAAGTCGCTGGAGAAGGGCGCCAGCTTCACCGCCCGGGTCACGCGCTGGGAGCCGCCGCGGCTGTTGAGCCACAGCTGGCCCGAGCCGTCCGGCGGCGAATCGGAGGTGACCTTCGAGCTGACGCCGCAGGGCGAGGACGTTCTGCTGGTGCTGACCCACCGCCGCATCACGCCGGAGAAGATGGTGAGCGTCGCCGGCGGCTGGCACACCCATCTCGGCATCCTGGTCGACCGGCTGCACGGCCGCGTGCCGCAGCCCTTCTTCATCACCCACACGCGGCTGGCGGGGGAATACGAGAAGCGCATCGCCGCGGCCAGCTGACAATCCCGATCGGAGGAACCGCCATGTCCCCGTCCTTCGCCGGCGGCCGCAACATCGCGCTGAAGGTGCCGCCGCACCAGTACGACGCCACCGTCCGCTTCTACCGCGACGTGATCGGCCTGAAGCCGCTGGACAACCATCCGCCGGCGGTCGGTTTCCAATTCGGCGCCAACCAGCTGTGGATCGACCGCGTCGACGCCCTGAGCCAAGCCGAGCTGTGGCTGGAGATCGTGGCCGACGACGTGCCGAAGGCGGCCGAGCATTTCGCCGCCTCCGGCGTCGCCCGTCGCGACGAGATCGAACGCCTGCCCGACGGCTTCGAAGGCTTCTGGATCTCGGATCCCGCCGGGATCATCCACATCGTCTCGGGAGAGCGCAGCCAGTATTGAAAGGCCAGCTTGCCGCCGGATCCGCCGGCGCGAGCCCCCTCACCCTCCCGTCGCTTCGCGCCGGGCCCCTCCCTCTCCCCAAGGAGAGGGAAAGGAAAAGCGCCGTTCCATCACCTCTCCTCGGGGAGAGGTCGAAATCGCGGCACGCGATTTCGGGTGAGGGGGCGGCGCCGGCCCATCCGCCTGAGCGCCCCTCCCTCACGCCCCCTTCGGCTCCGTCGTCAGCGGCAGCAGCCGGGCGTGCGACGCCTCCAGCAGCCGCGCCATCGCCGCCGCCGCCGCCTCCGGCTCCCTTCCGATGATCGCGGTGCGGACCGCGTCGTGCAGCGCCACGTCCTCGCTCGGCCGCGCGGCGTGGCGCTGCAGCATCTCCGACGACACCCGCAGCGCCGACTTCACCGCGGCGCCGATGGTCACGAACAGGCCGTTGTGCGAGGCGTTGATGATGGCGAGGTGGAACTCCAGCGCCGCTTCGGACGACACCTTCACCGGCTGCTTCTCCTCATAGGCGCGGGCCAGCTGCTGGAAGTGGTGCTCGATCGCCGCATGGTCCTCGGCGGTGCCGTCGCGCGCCGCCAGGTGCGAAGCCCGCGGCTCGAAGCACATCCGCATCTCGAAGATGTCCTCGACGATCTTGGCGTCGAACTGCGCCTGCAGCCGCCAGGCCAGCACGTCGCGGTCCAGGAGGTTCCATTCGCCGAAGGGCAGCACTCGGGTGCCGGTCTTCGGCGACACCTCGATCAGCCGCTTGCCCGCCAGGCTCTTGATCGCCTCGCGCAGGGTGGTGCGGCTGACGCCGTAGGTCTGGCACAGCTCGCTCTCGATCGGCAGGGAATCGTTCGGCCGGAACTCGCCGGAGACGATCCGCATCCCCAGGCTGTTCGCGACCTGGGAGCTCATCGTCCCGACCAGGACCATCTCTCGTTCCAGCATCCGACCGTCTCCGCCCATGCCCTCTTTTATCGAATAGGCCGGGGAAGCCCCGGTTGACAAAACCCGTCGATCGCCCCGATGATCGAATCATATGATAATACCATTGGGGAGGAAATGGGGGTGGCCGACATCGAGATCCGGGATGTCAGCAAGCGCTTCGGGCCGGTCACGGTGTTCGACGGCCTGTCGCTGTCGATCGCGTCCGGCGAGTTCATGGTCTTCCTGGGACCGTCCGGCTGCGGCAAGTCCACCCTGCTGCGCATGATCGCGGGGCTGGAGACGATCGATGGCGGCGAGATCCGCATCGCCGGCACCCGGGTCGACACCCTGCCGCCGGGCGCCCGCCGGGTGGCGATGGTGTTCCAGCACTACGCCCTGTACCCCCACATGACGATCTTCGAGAACATGGCGTTCGGGCTGCGCAACATCGGCCTGAAGCAGCCGGAGATCGAACGGCGCGTCCAGGACGCCGCCCGGACGCTGGAGATCGAGGCGCTATTGCAGCGCAAGCCCGGGCAGCTGTCCGGCGGCCAGCGCCAGCGCGTCGCCATCGGCCGCGCCATCGTCAAGGAGCCGCGGGCCTTCCTGTTCGACGAGCCGCTGTCGAACCTGGACGCGGCCCTGCGCGTCCGCACCCGGGTCGAGCTGGCGCGGCTGCACCGGCGCCTCAGCGCCACCATGATCTTCGTCACCCACGACCAGGTCGAGGCGATGACGCTGGCCGACCGGATCGTGGTGATGAACGAGGGCCGGGTCGAGCAGGTCGGCACGCCGATGGAGATCTACACCCGGCCGGCCACCAAATTCGTCGCCCGCTTCGTCGGCGTGCCGGCGATGACCTTCCTCGACGCCACCGTCGTGGGCGAGCAAGGCGGCGCCGTGCTGCGCCTGCCGGACGGGACCGAGCTGCGCACCCCGGTGCCGGCCGACGGGCTGCCGGCAAACCGGCCGATCACGCTGGGCCTGAGGGCCGAAGCGGTGCGGATCGACGGCCAGGGCGCCCTCCGCGGCACGGTCGAGGTGGTCGAACGGCTGGGCGACCGCACCCATCTGCATGTCCGGCTGCAGGACGGGTCGACCCTGATCGCGGAGGATGCGGGCTCGAGCGGCGTCGCGGTCGAGGACCGGGTGGCGCTGCGCATCGACCCCGCCGCCGTCCACCTGTTCGATGCCGACGGCGTCGGCCGCCACGCCGCCTGAGGGAGGGGATGGTGACCGACGCCGCCACCGCCGCCGGCCGCAGCATCGAACGGGCGCAGCGCGTGAGCGGGGCCCGCATCGGGCCGGACTGGCGCAACGCCGGCTTCGTCCTGCCCTTCCTGATCGTCTATCTGCTGCTGCTGGTCTGGCCGCTGTTCGACGGCATCTGGATCAGCCTGCAGAAGTTCGACATGTTCGACGGCACCGGCGCCTATGCCGGGCTCGTCAACTACAAGCGCCTGTTCGCCGACAAGGTCTTCCTCGGCGCCGTCTGGAACACGGCGCTGTTCGTGCTGATGACGGTGCCGGCCTTCGTCGCCATCGGCCTGGCCCTCGCCCTGGCGTTGAACCGGCCGGGCCGGACCGCCGCCGTCCTGCGCGCCACCTTCTTCGCCACCTCGGTGCTGTCGGTCACCATCGTCACCATCATCTGGAAGATGATGTACCTGCCGGACCGCGGCCTCCTGACCAATGTCCTGGCCGTGTTCGGGCAGGCGCCGATCCCGATCCTGAGCGACCCGGACCTCGCCCTGCCCGGCATCGCCGTCGCCACCGTGTGGTGGGGCATCGGCCTGCCGATGATGCTGTTCCTGGCGGCGCTGCAGCAGATCCCGCGCGAGCTGTACGAGGCCGCGGCGCTGGACAGCGCCGGCCGCTGGCGGTCGTTCCGCCACATCACCCTGCCATCGATCCGGCGGACCACGGTGCTCGTGGCGGTGGTCGAGATCGTCTACCAGTTCCAGCTCTTCGGGCAGTCCTACTTGCTGACCCGCGGCGGGCCGAACAACGCCTCGCGCCCGATCGTGCAGTTCATCTACGAGCAGGGCTTCCGCAACTGGGACCTGGGCTACGCCGCCGCGGCGTCGGAGGTGCTGTTCGGGCTGATGCTGATCGCCGCCATGGCGCAGTATCTGCTGACCCGCCGCCGGGCGGAGGGGTGACGGTCATGGCAGCGACGCAAGCGCAGGGCATGGTCGGACGGGGCCTCGGGGACAGGCTGATCCTCTGGGCCGTCATCCTGCTTGCCATCGTCTGGGTGGTCCCGGTCGCCTGGATCACCGGCCTGTCCTTCAAGCCGAACAGCGAGCTGATGACCGACACCGGCACGCTGTTCCGAGCGCCCTACACGCTGAAGAACTACACCGACATCCTCGCCAATTCCGGCGTGTTCCGCTGGGTGCTGAACAGCGTGATCGTGGCGCTGGGCCAGACGCTCGGCGTGCTGGTGCTGGCGTCGCTGGCCGGCTACGGCTTCGCCCGCGCCCAGTTCCCCGGCCGCGGCCTGGTCTTCGCGCTGGTGCTGATCGGCCTCGCCGTGCCGGAGCAGGCGGTGATCATCGCCCGCTTCCAGATGTTCAACGACCTCAAGATCCACAACTCCTATCTCGGCCTGATCCTGCCGCATCTGTCGGCGCCCTTCGGCGTCTTCCTGATGACGCAGTACTTCAAGGCCATCCCGCGCGAGCTGGACGAGGCGGCGCTGCTGGACAACGCCTCGCGCTTCAAGACCTTCTGGCGCGTGCTGCTGCCGCTGACCGTGCCGGCCCAGGCGACGCTGGGGATCTTCACCTTCCTCAGCTCCTGGAACGACTACCTCTGGCCGCTGATCTCCGCGACCAAGCCGGAGATGTTCACCCTGACCGTCGGCCTGGCCTCGACCCAGACCAACTTCGCCCAGTCCGAGGGGCTGGGCTACCTGATGGCGCAGTCGGTCTTCGCCGGGCTGCCCGTGCTGATCGTCTACCTGTTCTTCCAGAAATACATCGTCGCCGCCGTCGCCGGGGCCGCCGTCCGCTGAGGCGGCGGGCTTCGGCGGAACGGCGGGACCACACGAAGGGAGGAGAGCCATGAGAAGCAGCATTGCCCTGGCCCTGACCGGGCTGATCCTGGCCGCCGCCGCAGGCCCCGCCCCGGCGCAGGACAAGACCGAGATCTCGCTGTCGCGCTTCTTCGGCGCCTGCGAGGCCGACTACGCCAACGTCACCGACGTCTCCCAGGCGCATGGCGAGTGCGGCATCATCACGGCGCTGATCAACAAGTTCAACGCCGAGACCCCTGACGTCCACGTCAAGGTCGACATCGTCGAGTGGCCCGGCTACGACCAGCTCACCGCCCGCCTGCGCTCCGACGACCCGCCGACCATCTCGGTGATGCATGAGGCGGTGATCAGCGACTACGCCTCGCGCGACCTGCTGGAGCCGCTGGACGAGGACTTCAAGGCCGCCGGCATCGACCTCGACGACTTCACCGAGGCGGCCCGGACCGGGGTGACCAAGGACGGCAAGATCTACGCCCTGCCCTTCGACACCCACACTTGGCTCTGGCACATCAACCTGAACCTGTTCAAGCAGGCCGGCCTCGTCGGCGACGACGGCAAGCCGATCCTGCCGAAATCGCCGGAGGAGCTGCTGGCCCAGGCCAAGCAGTTCCGCGAGAAGACCGGCAAGCCCTATTTCGTCCAGGCGACGGTGAACGAGCAGGCGAATTACGCCCGCACCCTCTACACCCTCTTGTACCAGCAGAACTCCGACTTCTTCGCCGATCCGACGCAGATCAAGCTGCAGACCCAGGAGGCCCGCAACGCGGTCGAGCTGTTCAAGGCGATCTACCAGAACGGCGACACCACCAAGGACCAGGACTACGCCGCGGCGACCGCCGGCTTCGCCCAGGGCGACGGCGGCGTCTACATCATGGGCACCTGGCTGATCGACAGCTACAACGAGGAGGCGGCCAAGCCCGGCGGCGCGCTGAGCAACGGCTATGCCGTCGTGCCCTTCCCGCAGCTCTACGGCAATTCCAAGGTCTGGGCCGACGGCCACAGCTGGGTCGTGCCCAAGGCGGGGCTGGACGACGCCAAGCGCAAGGCCGCGGTCAAGCTGCTGAAGTTCCTGTGGGACAACGACTTCGAATGGGCGCGGACCGGCCACCTGCCGGTGCGCAAGTCGGTGGCGACGTCCCAGGCCTTCCTCGACCTGCCGCACCGCAAGGAGATCGTCAGCCTGACCAAGGACGGCACCGCCCTGCCGCAGGCGGTGAAGCGCCAGTTCGGGCTGCAGGAGATCCTGACTGAGGAGTTCAACGCCGCGGCCCAGAACCAGAAGACCGTCGACGAGGCCCTGGCCGACGCCGAAAGCCGCGTCAACGAGCTTCTGGCCAACGCCCGCTGATCCGTTCCCGGCCGCGCCGCCCGGGCGCGGCCGTTTCCGTCCACCACCCGACCGAGACCACCGACCCATGATCTCCGCACGGCTCACCGTCGATCGCGACTTCGTCCTCTCCGACCTCGACCGCCGCGTCTTCGGCGCCTTCGTCGAGCATATGGGCCGCTGCGTCTATGGCGGCATCTTCGAGCCCGGCCACCCGACCGCCGACGCCCGCGGCTTCCGCGGCGACGTGCTGGACCTGACCCGCGAGCTGGGCCCGACCATCATTCGCTATCCCGGCGGCAACTTCCTCTCGGGCTACAACTGGGAGGACGGGGTCGGGCCGGTGGAGCAGCGGCCGGTGCGGCGCGACCTGGCCTGGTTCTCGACCGAGACCAACCGCTTCGGCACCAACGAGTTCATCGACTGGGCCCGCGCTGCGGGGGTCGAGCCGATGCTGGGCGTCAATCTCGGCACCCGCGGGCCGGACGAGGCGCGCCGCTTCCTCGAATACTGCAACCACGCGGGCGGCTCGGCCCTGTCCGACCTGCGCCGGTCGCACGGCCACGAGGCGCCGCACGACGTGAAGTTCTGGTGCCTGGGCAACGAGATGGACGGGCCCTGGCAGATCGGCGCCAAGACCGCCGCGGAATACGGCCGCGCGGCGCTGGAGACGGCCAAGGTGATGCGCTGGGTCGACCCGACCATCCAGCTGGCCGCCTGCGGTTCGTCCCACCGCAACATGGCGACCTACGGCGCCTGGGAATACGAGGTGCTGGACCACTGCTACGACCAGGTCGACTTCATCTCGCTGCACACCTACTTCAACAACAACGCCGATTCCGCGCCGGAATATTTCGGCGTGATCGAGCTGATGGACGCCTTCATCAAGGAGGTGGCGGCGATCTGCGACGCGGTCGGGGCCAAGCGCCGGTCGCGCAAGAAGATCATGCTGTCCTTCGACGAGTGGAACGTCTGGTACAAGACCCACAAGATCGAGCACATGCGCAAGCCGGGCTGGCCCGAGGCGCCGCCGCTGATCGAGGAGATCTACAACGCCGAGGACGCGCTGATCGTTGGCGGCGCCCTGATCGCGCTGATGAACAACGCCGACCGGGTGAAGGCCGCCTGCATCGCCCAGCTGGTCAACGTCATCGGCCCGATCATGACCGAGACCGGCGGCGCGGCCTGGCGCCAGACCATCTTCCACCCCTTCGCCCTCGCCTCGCGCCACGGCCACGGCCGGGTGCTGCAGGCCAAGGTGGAATCGCCCGGCTACGACGCGGTGTCCTGGCCGGAGATCCCCTATCTCTACGCCACCGTGGTCGACAACCCGGCCGACGGCACCACCGCGGTCTTCGCGCTCAACCGCAGCCTGTCCGACCCGATGGACCTCGACGTCACGCTGCGCGGCCTGGGCGCCGACCGGCGGCTGGTGGAGGCGACCGAGATCCATCACGCCAACCTGAAGGCGGTCAACACCAAGGAGGCGCCGAACACCGTGGCGCCGAAGGCCAATCCCGACGTCACGGTCGACGGCGAGCGGCTGCGGGCGAAGCTGAAGCCCGCCTCCTGGAACGTGATCGTGACCCGGAGCGCGCCGCGGGCGTAGTTGACGCAAGACCCTGCGTTGGCTTTCCAGCCCTCACCGTCATTGCGAGGAGGCGAAGCCGACGAAGCAATCCAGGGGCCGGTGCGAGCCGCCCTGGATTGCTTCGCTGCGCTCGCAATGACGGTTTGGGATAAGGCGTTTAACGGAAGAGCCGACTCTCGGCTTGACGCCGGGCGTCCGGCCCCTTATACGAACGCCCTCGACCCGGCAGCGATGCCGGGCAATTCTTTTTGACCGTGCTTCGAGGATAGACCCATGGCGCGACGCTGCCAGGTGACCGGCAAGGGCGTGATGAGCGGCAACAATGTCAGCCACGCCAAGAACAGGACCCGCCGGCGGTTCCTGCCGAACCTGCAGACCACTTCGCTGGTCTCGGAGGTGCTCGGCGTGTCGGTACGCCTGCGCCTGACCACCAACGGCATCCGCACCATCGAGCATCGCGGCGGCCTCGACGGCTATCTGGCCAGCGTGCCGGATTCGGCCCTGGATGCCGAGCTGCGCGGCCTGAAGCACCGCATCCTCAAGGCCCAGGCCGCCCAGGCCGCCTGATCGGTTTCAGCACGGTTCACGACTGCGCCCGCGGCCCCGCCGCGGGCGTTTCGTTTGTCCGGTTGCCGGCCATGCAGGTGTTCGCGTAACGTTCTCCGATCGAATCGGGAGGCGGCGCGATGGCATTGACGCTCTATTCCGGGCCGCTGAGCCTGTTCTCGCGCAAGGTCGAGATCGCCCTGGCCGAGAAGGGCCTGGCCCATGAGCGGGTGATGGTGCCCTTCACCCAGACCGAAGGCTACCGCCCGAAGCATCCGGCGGTGCTGGCCGCCAACCCCAAGGGCCAGGTGCCGGTGCTGGTCGACGGCGACCTCACCCTGTTCGATTCGACCGTGATCCTCGAATATCTCGAGGACGCCTATCCGGCCCCGCCGCTGTATCCGCGAGACACCGCCGGCCGTGCCCGCTGCCGCCTGGCCGAGCTGGAGGCCGACGAGATCGTGATGCCGGACGTCCGGCCGCTGATGCATCGCAGCGAGCCGCCCGCCCCGACCCGGCGCGATGAGGAGGCCGACGCCCGCCAGGCCGAGGAGGCGCTGCGCGGCCATTGGCGCCGGCTGGATGACCGCCTCGCCGGCCGCGAATTCTTCTTCGACGCGCTCACCGTCGCCGACATCGCGATGTTCATGACCGTGCTGTTCGCCCAGCGGCTGCACGGTCCGCGGCTGGACGGTTTCCCGGCCCTGGCCGCCTGGAATGAGCGTCTCTCCACCCGCCCGGCCTTCGCCAAGGTCCTGGCCGAAGTGGCGGCCGCCGACCGCGAGCTGTCGCCGCATTTGTTTGGGTGACGCCCCATCCTCACATCCATCGTCATCCCGTGCGCGCTGCGGCGCGAAGTGCCGCGGCGCAGACACGGGATCTCTCTCCGACTCCGACGAGATCCCCGCTTTCGCGGGGATGACGACCAAGGGAAGGGTGCGTTACCGCCCCTTCCACACCGGCTTGCGCTTCTCGGCGAAGGCGCGGGCGCCTTCCAGCTGGTCCTCGCTGTCGTAGAGCGTCGCCACGGTGGGGAAGCCGCGGCGCATCACCCGGGCCAGCGCCGTCTGCACCGGCATCGCCTCGCTCTCCCGCGCCACCTCTTTGATCGCGGCGAAGACCAGAGGCGGGCCGTCGGCCAGGCGCCGGGCCAGGGCGCGGGCACGGTCCATCAGCTGCGCCGCCGGCACCACCTGGTTGACCAAGCCCCAGCGCACCGCCTCTTCCGCCTCCATCCAGCGGCCGGTGTAGAGCAGCTCCATCGCCACGTGATAGGGGATGCGGCGCGGCAGCTTGATCGTCGCGGCATCGGCCAGGGTGCCGGCGTTGATCTCGGGCAGCGAGAACTGGGCGTGATCGGCGGCCAGGATCAGGTCGGCGGACAGCGCCAGCTCGAATCCGCCGCCGACCGCCATGCCGTTGACCGCCGCGATTACCGGCTTGTTCAGGCCCGGCAGCTCCTGCAGCCCGCCGAAGCCGCCGATGCCGTAATCCTCGTCCGGCCGGATGCCGCCCGCCGCCACCGCCTTCAGGTCCCAGCCGGCGGAGAAGAACCGGTCGCCGCCGCCGGTGACGATGGCGACGCGCAGGGCCGGATCGTCGCGAAAGCCGGCGAAGACCTCGCCCATGCGGCGGCTGGTGGCGGCGTCGATCGCATTCGCCTTCGGCCGGTCCAGCACCACCTCGAGCACGGCGCCGTCGCGCGTCACGCGCAGGGCATCATCGGTCATCGGCTTCCTCCACCAGTCGCAGCAGGACATCGGCGGCCACGGCGCCGCGCGGCGTCACCATCAGCGGGTTGACATCGAGCTCGACGAGACGGTCGGCACAGGCCAGGGCGAAATCCTGGACCGCCAGCACAGCCTCGACCGCGGCGTCGAGATCGCCCGGTGGCCGGCCGCGATGGCCGTCGAGCAGCCGGGCGACCTTGAGCGAGCGGATCGCCGCCGCGACCTCCGCCCGTCCGGTCGGCAGCATCAGGATCCGCCGGTCGCCGACCAGCTCGACCAGGGTGCCGCCGGAGCCGAGCACGAGATGCAGCCCCAGCAGCGGGTCGCGGCCGATGCCGACGATCAGCTCAGCCACCGTGTCGCCGACCATGCGCTCGACCAGCAGCGCCTCGCCGAACCCGGCCAGCGCCCCGGCGGCCTCGCGCGCCGCCGCGGCATCGGCCAGGTTCAGGCGCACGGCGCCGAGTTCGGTCTTGTGCGCGAGACCGGCGCCGGTGGCCTTGAGCACGACCGGGAGGCCGATCGCCTCAGCCGCCGCCACCGCGTCTTCCGGCGACCGGACCAGCCGCCCCTCCGGCACCAGCACGCCCTGCGCGGCGAGGCGGCGCTTGCCCTCCCATTCCGACAGGGTGCGGACCGGGCCCGGCGCCAGCGGCACTGGCTCCGCCGGCAGCGGTGCGTCGGCCTCGCCCAGGATGTCGCCCGCCTCCGCCGCCGCGGCGACCGCGGCCAGCGCGTCCTCAATGCCGAGCAGCGGCGCGACACCGGTAGCGATCAGCGCCTCGGCCCGGTCCTCCGGCAGCCCCTCGGGCAGGGAGGCGATCACCGCTGCCTTGCGGCCGGTGCGCTGCGATGCCGCCACCAGCGCCTCCAGCGACGGCACCCATTCGGCGTCGCTACAGCGGTCGCCGCGCGGCAGGTCGAGCACCAGCAGCATGAGATCGAACCCCGCCGCCATCATTGCCGAGAAGGTCTCGGTCATGGCCGGGGCGTCCGCCCAGATGAAGGTGTGATAGTCGAAGGGGTTGGAGACGGTGACGAGCTCCGGCACCGTCGCCGCCACCCGCGCCGCCTGCTCCCGGTCCAGCGGCCGGAAGCGCAGCCCGGTGCCGAGCGCGGCATCGGCGATCAGCGCCGCCTCCCCGCCCGAGCAGCTCATCGAGGCGATGTCGCGGCCGGGCAGCGGGCCGGCGACATGCAGCAGCTTCAGCGCCTCCAGCAGCGCCGGCAGCGAGGCGACGCGGACCACGCCGATGCGGCGCAGGAAGGCGTCGGTCACGGCATCGGCCCCGGCCAGGGAGGCGGTGTGGCTGAGGGTCAGCCGCGCCCCTTCCGCCGACCGGCCGGTCTTCAGCGCCAGGATGGGTACGCCCTGCCGCCGCGCCCGCGCCGCGGCCCGGGCCAGGCCGGCCGGGTCGCCCAGGCCCTCGATATGCAGGCCGATGGCGGTGACGCGCGGATCGTCGAGGAAGGCCTCGATCACCTCCGCCGGCCCGGCCGCCGCCTGGTTGCCCAGAGTCGCGACATAGGCGATCGGCAGGCCGCGCCGCTGCATGGTCAGGTTGATGGCGATGTTGCTGGACTGGGTGACCAGCGCCACGCCGCGCTCCACCCGCTGCCCGCCATGCTGGTCGGGCCACAGCAGGACGCCGTCGAGATAGTTGATCACGCCGTAGCAGTTGGGGCCGAGCACCGGCATGGCCCCGGCCGCCTCGACCAGCCGGGCCTGGAGATCGGCGCCCTCCGCCCCGGTCTCGGCGAAGCCGGAGGCGTAGCAGACTGCCCCGCCGGCCCGGCGCTCGGCCAGGGCGGTCGTGACCTCGATCGCGGCGTGCCGGTTGATGCCGAGGAAGACGGCGTCCGGCGCGGCCGGCAGCTCGGCGACACTGCGGAAGGCGGGCAGGCCCTCGACCGTGTCGTGCTGCGGATGCACCGGCCAGATCTCGCCGGCGAAGCCCATGCGCCGGCACTGCCGGATCACCTCCACCATGCGCCGGCCAATCACCGCGATCGAACGGGGGCGGAGAAGGCGCGAGAGGTCGAAGCGTCGAGGTTGGGTCATGCCCGCGCCTCCCAGACCGCAAGGCTGTGAGGCCTACCCGTTCCACCATCGCAAAATTGAGTCCCCCCTCCCCTCGCGGGAGGGGGATAGGGGGAGGGGGTTCCCTCAGCAAGAAGAGGCCCGACCTGATGGCCGACCGCCACGTCCAGTTCCTGCGCCGGAACCTGACGGAGGCCGATTAACGCGGTTTGAGCTGGCGGCCAAAACCCCCTCCCCCTACCCCCCTCCCGCGAGAGGAGGGGGGACTCGGTTGGTTTGGAGCCCTTAAAGGCTCCTGCCGTGACAGTGCGGATCAACGCCATACCCTCACGCCCCCAGCGGCCGCAGCAGGTCGCGGGCGATGATGTGGCGCTGGATCTCGCTGGTGCCGTCCCAGATCCGCTCGACCCGCGCGTCGCGCCAGAAGCGCTCGATCGGGAGGTCGTCCATCAATCCCATGCCGCCATGGATCTGCAGCGCCGAATCGGTGACCCGGCCCAGCATCTCCGAGGCATAGAGTTTCGCCTGGCTGATCGCGCGGTTGGCGTCCTGCCCCTGGTCGAGCTGCCAGGCGGCGGCCAGCGTCAGCCAGTCGGCCGCGTCGATCTCGGTGATCATGTCGGCCAGCTTGAAGCCGGTGCCCTGGAACCGGCCGATCGGCTGGCCGAACTGCTTCCTCTGCGCGGCATAGGCGAGGGCCAGGTCGAAGGCACGGCGGGCGCGGCCGACGCACATCGCCGCCACGGTCAGACGGGTGGCGTGCAGCCAGGTGTTGGCCAGCTCGAAGCCCCGCCCCTCCTCCCCCAGCATCTGTGCGGCCGGCAGCCGGCAGTCGTCGAAGGTCAGCGTCGCGTTGTGGTAGCCGCGGTGCGAGACCGAGTTGTAGCCGGGCCGGATCTCGAAGCCTGGGGTGCCGCGATCGACCAGGAAGCAGGAGATGCGCCTGCGCCCGGCCTCGTCCTCGCCCGTCGCCGCGAACAGGATGACGAAATCGGCCACATCGGCGTGGCTGATGAAGTGCTTGGTGCCGTTGATCACCCAGTCGCCGCCGGCGCGCCGGGCGCTGCAGCTCATGCCCCTGAGGTCGGAGCCGGCATCGGGCTCGGTCATCGCCAGGGCGTCGATCGCTTCGCCGCGGACACAAGGCAGCAGGTACCGCTCGCGCTGCTCCGCCGTCCCGGCGCAGAGAATGTTGGAGGGCCGGCCCCAGAACACCGTCAGCGCCATGGAGGCGCGGCCGAGCTCGCGCTCCAGCAGGGTGAAGGTCAGGTGGTCGAGGCCGCCGCCGCCATACTCCTCCGGGATGTTGGGGGCATAGAAGCCGAGGTCGCGCACCTTGCGCTGGATCTCGCGGCCGAGCTCCCGCGGCACCCGGCCGGTGCGCTCCACCTCGCGCTCCAGCGGCTGCAGCTCGTGCTCGACGAAGCCGCGCACCGTGTCGACGACCAGCTGCTGCTCGTGGCTGAGCCCGAAATCCATCGCCGCCTCCCTGGCTTTCCCGAAGGCTATTGCGGCGCCGGGCGGACGGGCGATACCGTTTCGGATCCAGTCGATACGGAATCGGACCATGGCCGAACCCCGGCGGATCGACATCCTGGTGCTGGACGCCTTCTCCAACCTGACCCTGGCGGCGCTTGTCGAGCCGCTGCGCGCCGCCAACCGGATGGCGGGGCGGCGGCTGTTCGAGTGGTCGGTGCTGAGCGAGACCGGCGGCCCGGTTACCAGCAGCAGCGGGCTGCGGCTCGACGCCGACGCGGCGATGGCGGCCGGCGGCGCCGACGCGCTGTTCGTCGTCGCCAGCTACGAGGCCGAGGTGCGGGCCACGCCCGGGGTGCGCCGTTTCCTGCGGGCGGCGGCCCGGCGCGGCGCGGTGATCGCCGGGCTGGAATCGGCGCCCTATGTCCTGGCCCTGGCCGGGGTGCTGGACGGCCACCGCGCCACCACGCATTGGGAGGATCTGCGCGACTTTGCCGAGCGCTTCCCGGCGGTGACCGCCGTGCCGGACCGCTTCGTCGTCGACCGCCGCCGCATCACCGCCGGCGGGGCGCTGCCGACGCTGGACCTGGTGCTGGAGCTGCTGCGGCGGGAGCACGGGCTGAGCCTGGCCCTCGCCGTCTCCAGCACCTTCCTCTACGAGGGCGCCCATCCGGGCCATGATCCGCAGCACATGGTCGCCGCCGGCCGCCTGGCCTGGCAGGACCCGCTGCTGGTGCGGGCGATCCGGCTGATGGAGGCGAATATCGAGGCGCCGCTGCCGGTCGAGGCGATCGCCGCCGAGCTCGGCATCGGCCCGCGCGCTCTGCTGCAGCGCTTCCGGGCGACGCTCGGCACCGGCCCCAAGGCGTATTACGCCGAGCTGCGCCTGGCCCTGGCCCGGCGCCTGCTGGAAAACACTGACCGTCCGGTCAATGATATTGCCGCCGATTGCGGCTTCGCCTCCGGCTCCGCCCTCGCGCGCGCCTTCCGCAACCGCTACGGGATCAATCCGGCCGTGTCGCGGCGGCAGGGGACGGCACCGCGGCGTCCGGATCCTGCACTGCCCGCAGGTCGCGGATGAAGAGGCAGCCGAGCCCGGCAAGGATGCAGGCGGCGGCGCTGAGCCCGATCACCGCCGCCGGCGGCAGCACGGTCAGCATCGCCCCGCCGGCCCCGACCCCGAGCGGCGAGACCGTCAGCAGGATGGTGCGCCGGGCGGCGAAGGCGCCGGCCAGGCGGCGCGCCGGCACCCGCCGCTGGATCACCGAGGCCTCGAGCGCCATGTAGGGCCCCCAGGCGATGCCGCCGAGCAGCATGATCGCGATCGCCGCCGGCAGGCTGTCGACCAGCATCAGCGGCGCGATGACGAGGCCGAAGGCGACGACGGTGAGCGCGTTCATCAGCCCGGGCCCGCGGCGGGACAACGGCTTCACCAGCAGCAGCCCGGCCAGGGCGCCGACGCCGAAGGCGGTCCACAGCGCGCCGAAACCGGCGGCGCCGGTGTGCAGCCGGTCGCGCGCGAAGGCGGCCAGCGCCGGCTCCAGCGGACCGTAGGCGACGTAGTAGACGATGCCGAGAAACAGCAGCGCCCGCAGCGCCGGGTCGGTCAGCAACGGACGGAACCCCAGCCAGCCGCCGGCGTCGTCCGGCTCCACCGCCTCCACAGTCTCCGTTGCCGGCAGCCCGGCCGCGAGCAGCCCGGCGGCGAGCAGAAGCGCGACCGGTACAGCCACCGCAATCGCCCCACCCATCGCCGCGGCCAACACGCCGCCCAGCGCCGGCCCGAAGATGTAGGGCAGCTGGTCTCCGACCGACAGCAGGCCGTTGGCGCCGGCCAGGCCGCGGCCACCCGCCAGAGTCGGCAGCAGCGCCCGCGATCCGGCATAGGTGAAGGGCGACAGCGCCCCCGCCGCGGCGACGGCGAGGAAGATGACGGTCAGGTCCAGACCGCCTGCCAGCTGCAGCAACGGCACCGCCGACAGGCACAGGGCGCGGGCGAGATTATCCATCAGCATCAGCCGAGAGGCACCGAACCGGTCGAGCAGCCAGCCGGCCAGCGGCCCGGCCACGACCGCCGGGATCTGATGCACCAGCACCACCATCGCGGCCATCGCCGGCGCGCCCGATTCCTCCAGCACGAACCACAGCAGCGCGATCAGCATGAACTGGTCCGCCGTCGTCGCCAGCAGCAGCACCGCCGTCAGCCGGGTCACGCCGGAGATCGCCATGGCGTCACTCCGGCGGCGCGGTGCGGTCGATGGGGCAGTCGTGACCGCAGGCCGGCCAGTCGCACCATCGGCAGCCGCGGTCGGCCTCCGCCCGGCTGCGGCGCGGCGCGGCGAGCATCGCGTCCATCAGCCGCGCGAGATGATCGCGATCCTCAGGGGCGAGCGGGGCCATCAGGCCATCGAGGGCGCGGCGCCGGGCATAGAGCAGGCGTCGCACCGCGGCGTCACCCGCCGGGGTAAGGGCGAGCTCGACTTCCCGACCGGAGCGGGAGCGGAGCAGCAGCCCCTCCCGCTCTAGCCGGTCGGCCAGCCGCACCGCGCCGGAATGCGTCAGCGCCAGCCGCTGCCGCAGCCAGTCGAGGCTGCGCCCGGGATTGTGGGCGACCAGCACCAGCGCTTCGCAGGCGCGCTCATCGAGACCCAAGGCGGTCCGCGCCCCCGCCACCGCATCCGTCACGGCCAGCCCGAACGCGCCGAGGAGATTCGCCACGTATGATTCGCTCATATGAGCGGAACACAGATCGGCGAGATCCGGTTCCGCCCGGCCGGCCTCAGCGCGTAACCACCGGATCCGGCGAGAAGCGGGCTTGGCGGGGGTCGAGCTCGTGGCCCTGCCGCTCGGTCAGCAATCCGTACAGCTCCGGCCGCCTTCCGCGGATCCAGCGCCGGCCGGTCGAGAGCGGCAGCAGGTCGAGGTCGAGATCGGCGACGACCATGGCGTCGTCGGCGACGCCGGTCTCGGCCAGGATGCGGCCATAGGGGTCCAGCACCATGGCGTTGCCGGTGCGCACCTCGCCGTCGTCTTCGCCGACGCCGTTGCTGAACAGCAGGAACAGACCGTTGTCATGCGCCCGCGCCGGCAACCAGCGCATCAGCCAGCCGCGGCCCTTCGGCCCGGCGAACTCCGCCTCGATCGCCGCCGGGTCCGCATGCCGCCGGTGCCACAGCGCCGGGTCGATCAGCCCCATCGCATGCGGGCTGCGCGAGGCGCAGCCGCCGGTCTGGTGCGGCGCCAGCAGGATCTCGGCACCCAGCAGGGCCGTGGCCCGGGCATTCTCCACCAGGTTGTTGTCCCAGCAGATCAGCACGCCCAGCCGTACGCCCCAGGGCGTATCGAACACGGTGTAGCGGTTGCCGCTGGCGATATGGTCGCTCTCGAAGGCATGCAGCTTGCGGTGGCAATGCACCGACCCGTCCGGCAGGCAGACAGCGTAGGAATTGTAGAAGCGGTCGTCGCCGCCGGCCTCGATCAGCCCGGCACCAATCGCCATACCATGCTGCATCGCCAGTTCGCGCACCGCCTGCACCGACGGTCCGTCCGGCACCGGCTCGGCCAGAGCGGCGATGGCGTCTCGGCCGAGATTGCGGACGTGCCAGTAGCCGGTGATGCACATCTCCGGGAAGGCCAGGATCTTGACGCCTTCCGCCGCCGCGGCCGCGGTGAAGTGACGGATGCGGGAGAGGTTGTGGGGCTTGTCGTCGGCCTGGTGGCGGAACTGGACGGTGGCGGCGCGCAGCAGGGTCATCACGGCCTCGCAGGATGTCGATGCCCGCGACTCTAGCTGCCGGACGGCCTGTGCATGGACTATCATCCCTGCACCATGCCCGATCGAAACCGCACAGCCCTGGACTGGGACGATGTCCGCTACGCCGTCGCCTTGGCCCGGCACGGCAGCCTGTCCGCCACCGCCCGGGCGCTCGGCGTCAACCACGCCACCGTATCGCGCCGGCTGGACGGGCTGGAGAGGGCGCTGGGCCGGCCGCTGTTCGACCGCCGTCCCGACGGCTACCGGCCCAACGCGGCCGGCTCCGCCGTGCTGGCCGAGGCGCAGGCGATGGAGGCCGGGGCGCTGGCCCTGCTGCGCCGGCTGGACCACGCCGCCGACGGGCCAGCCGGCCCAGTGCGGCTGACCACCGCCCGGTCGCTGGCGCTGGGTTTCCTGATCGACCGGCTGGACGGGCTGCGCCGGCGCCATCCGGGCATCGAGCTGGAGCTGGTGCTGGAGACGCGGATCACCAGCCTGGCCCGGCGCGAGGCCGACATCGCCCTGCGCCTCGGCCGGCCGGCGGACAGCGCACTGGTCGGGAAGCGGGTGGCGACGATCGCCTATCGCGGCTATGCGGCGCCGGCGGTGGCCGCCGACATCGCCGCCGGCGGCATGCCGCCCCTGATCGGCGACGAGGAGGGCGAATCCGAGGCGACCTGGCTGGCCCGGCGTCATCCCGACCGTCGCATCGCCTTCCGCTGCGACAGCCAGATGGCCCAGGCCGCGGCCGCGCGCGCCGGCTGGGGCGTGGCGCTGCTGCCGCGCTTCCTGGGCGATCCGGATTCAGGGCTGGCGCCGGTCGACCTTCCCGCCTTGCCGCCGCCGCGCGAGGTCTGGCTGCTGATCCGCCCCGACCTGGCCGAGGTGCCGCGGGTGCGGGCGGTGGCCGACGCCCTGGCCGACCTGTTCCGGGAGAACCGGGCGCTGTTCGGCTAGGCCCGGAACACCGCCCGCAGCAGCGCCGCGACGGCCAGCGCCAGCACGCCCGCCACGGCGACCGGGATCGCCGCCGCCGGCCAGCCCGCGGCGTCGACCACTCCGCCGACCGCCACCGGGCCGATCACCTGGCCGAGATTGCTGCCCTGCATGGTCAGGCCGAGGGTCATCGGCCCCAGGCCCGGCTTCGGCGCGACCAGCGCCGCGGCGCCGAGCACCGTGGCCGGCAGCAGCCCGCCGACCCCGGAGAAGATGACGCAGAGCAGGAACACCACGGTGGGCGGCAAGGGCAGGGCGAAGACGGCGATGCCGGTCAGGGTCATGACGCCGGCGGCCGCGGCGATCAGCGCCCAGCGCGCCGCGCCACGCCCGAGCAACAGGCCGGCGGCCAGGTTGCCCAGGACATTGGCGCCGACCGCGACGGCGCTGAGCGCGCCGGCCGCGGCGACCGTCACGCCCATCCGGTCCATCAGCAGCACCGGCAGGAAGCTGGCGAGCGCGAAATACAGCAGGCTGTACAGAACGAAGGCGCAGGCCAGCAGCAGCGGCCCGCGCGAGGTCGCCGTCAGCGCCGCGTCACGGCCGATGGCGCGCCATGACAGGCCGTCTTCCGTCGCAGCCTGCGCCCGGACGGCGAGAAGCAGCAGCAGGACGAAGCCGCCGGCCAGAATGGCATTGGCGAGCCAGAACGGCCGCCAGCCCTGCAGCGAAGCGCCGAGCAGCAGCGCGATCGCCATGCCGGCCGGCATGAAGGCGCTCCAGATCCCGAAGGCGAGGTCACGGTCCGGCGCCGCGACGATGCGCTGCAGCAGCGCCGGCGCCGCGACCACGACCAGGAGGAAGCCCAGCCCCTCGAGGATTCGGGTGCCGAGCAGCAGCGGGAAGCTCCCCGCCGCCGATCCGACGACGCTGCCAAGCGCCAGGGCGGCGAGGCCGAGCGCCAGCAGCCGGCGATCGCCGAACCGGGCCACCGCCGCGCCGGCCGGGATGCCGCCGACCACGCCGAGCAGGGCGAAGACCGACATGATCCAGCCGGCCGCCTCGAGCCCCAGGCCGAATTCGGCGCGCAGGGCCGGCAGCGCGATGGCGCCCTTGCCGACCTGCAGCGCCGCGACCACGCCGGAGGCGACGACCACCGCCACGGCGGGCCAGCTGGTCGGCGCCGCCTCGGCCCGTGCGAGCGGTGCGGTCACGCCGCGGACTCCAGGAACGGACGACAGCTCTGGATCGCGCGGGTCCAGCCGACAAGGCGCTGCAGCATCCGGGCCACGATCGCCCGCGTCGGCTCGTCGACCAGCCGCAGTTGATCGTCGAATTTGGCGGCGGCGTTGCCGACGAAGATCTCCGGCTGGTTCAACACATGCAGGCCGGTGGTGATCGCCACGTCGCGCAGATGCAGCTGCGCCCGCACCGTGCCCATTCCGGCCGAGGCGCCGAAGATCGCCGCCGGCTTGCCCGCCAGCACCGACGCGCCATAGGGGCGCGACGCCCAGTCGATGGCGTTCTTCAGCGCCGGCGCGATCGAGTAGTTGTATTCCGGCACCGCCAGCAGCAGCGCGTCGGCCGCCGCGATCCTCGCGTGCAGGTCCTGCACCGAAGGCGGAAAGCCCTGCGCCTCGACATCCTCGTCGAAGAACGGCAGGTCGTTCAGCGGGCGGATCTCCAGCGTGGCCTCCGCCGGCAGCAATTCACCCGCCGCGCGCAGCAGCGCCGTGTTCAGCGACGCCCGCCGCAGGCTGCCCGACAGGCCGAGGATGTGGACCGGGTTCGACATGGCAAGCCCCTTCCGAGTTTGTCCGGGTGCCTTCGTGGCGCCGGATGGATCGGATTTGGGCAGGAAGCCGCCGATCGCACATCGGCCAGCTCCGTATGATCCCTATACGAATCCGTATAGCTAGGGATTCAGCTCGCGCGCCTGGGCCTTCAGCTCGGCCACGGTGAAGTCGATGAAGGCGCGGATACGGGGCGAGTCGCGGAGATCGGCATGCACCCCCATCCGCACCGCGTGCAGCGGCGCCGGCAGCGGCGGATCGAGGCGGCGGAGCCCCGGCCGGATGTCGCCCAGCAGGCGCGGCAGCACCGCCATCGCCACGCCGGCCTCGGCCGCCGCCATCTGCGAGGTGAGGCCGCTGGTGCGCAGGATCACCCGGGCTTCGGGCGCGATCGTCCGCAGCCAACTCGCCTGCACCGACTTGGCGGCGAAGTCGTACATCGTCACCACCGCATGCCCGGCGCAGCCGGCGGCGAAGTCCGGCCCGCCGTGCCGGTCGAGATAGGCGGGCGAGGCGTAGAGGCCGTAGCCGATCTCCGCCACCTTGCGCTCGATCAGGTCCTCCTGCTCGAAGGGGACGAAGCGGAAGGCGACGTCGGCCTCACGCCGGGACAGGTTGAACAGCCGCGGTTCGTTCAGCAGCTCCAGCGCCACCAGCGGGTGCAACGCCCCGAACCGGGCCATGATCGGGGCGATCACATAGTCGCCCAGCCAGTCCAGGCTGGTCACGGAGATCGGGCCCTGCAGGCCTGTGTCGCGCGCGGCGATCCGCCGCTCGACCGCCAGCGCCCCCTCCTCCATCCGCTGCAGCCCGTCGATCAGCGCGGCGCAGAGCGGCGTCGGCGACAGCCCGCCGGCCGAGCGCTCGAACAGCTTGACGCCGATCCGGCGCTCCAGCCCGTCCAGCCGCCGGCTGACCGTGGGCTGGGTGGTGCGCAACGCCCGCGCCGCGGCGCTGAGCGACCCGTGCCGGGCGACGGCGAAGGCGATCTTCAGATCATCCCAATCCATGCATGAACTATACGGAACTGCATGGATCATGGAACAGGCCACGCCGAATTGGCATGCCCGGGCTTGACCCGGGGCATCCAGACCCCGTCGACGCTCTCTGGATTGCCGGGTCAAGCCCGGCAATGACAGGGAAGAGCGGCTGTGCCCTTAGGGGCACGGATTGGGATACGCCGTGTGGATCTCCTCGATGCCCTGCACCACCTCGGGCGACAGCTTCACCTCGGCCGCGGCGATGTCGGTGCGCAGCTGCTCCATCGAGGTGGCGCCGATGATCACCGAAGTCATGAACGGCCGCGACAGGGCATAGGCGATCGCCATCTGCGCCGGGTCCAGCCCGTGCTCCCGCGCCAAAGCGAGGTAGCGCCTGGTCGCCGGCTCGGCGTTCGGCGTGTCGTAGCGCGACTTGCGCGCGTCGATCGAGCGGCGCGTGCCGGGCGGCACCTGGCCGTCGAGATACTTGCCGGTCAGCGTGCCGGCGGCGAGCGGCGCGTAGCCGAGCAGCCCGACCTGCTCGCGATGGGCGCATTCGGCGAGACCCACCTCGAAGCTGCGGTTCAAGAGGTTGTAGGGGTTCTGGATCGACACCGGGCGCGGCAGGCCGAGGCGGTCCGACGCCTCGACGAAGCGCATCAGGCCCCAGGGCGTCTCGTTCGACAGGCCGACGTGTCGGATGCGGCCGGCCTTCACCTCCTCGGCCAGCGCCGCCAGCGTCTCCTCCGGCGCGACGAAGTCCTCGCCGGGGTCATGGGCGTAGCCGAGCTTGCCGAAGCTGTTCACCGAACGGTTCGGCCAGTGCAGCTGGTAGAGGTCGATCCAGTCGGTGCGCAGCCGCTTCAGGCTGGCCTCGACCGCCGCCTTGACGTTCCTGGCGTCGAGCCGCGGCTTGCCGTCGCGGATGTAGCTCAGATGCGCACCCGGGCCGGCGATCTTGGAGGCGAGGACCACCTGGTTGCGCTTGCCGGTCTTCGCGAACCAGCTGCCGATGATCTCCTCGGTCCGGCCATAGGTCTCGGCCGTCGGCGGCACGGCGTACATCTCGGCCGTGTCCCAGAAGGTGACGCCGCGGTCGAGCGCGTAGTCCATCTGGGCGTGGCCCTCGGCCTCGGTGTTCTGCCGGCCCCAGGTCATGGTGCCGAGGCAGATCGCGGTGACGTCAAGGCCGGTGCGGCCGAGCGGACGCTGTTCCATCAGGGGCTCCGGGAGATCGGGTTTGTCTGACGATTTCCCGCTCTATAGCCGGAAACGGCGCCGGGCGGAACCGCGATGCGGCCTTATCCCGTCCGCGCCAGACCGCTCGACCGGATCAGCTCCACCACCGCCGGGGTGATGCGCTCGACGATCGCCTTCACGCCCGCGGCGTTGGGATGGATGCCGTCGCGCTGGTTCAGCGCCGCCATCGTCGCCACCCCGTCGAGGAAGAAGGGAAAGAGGGGCACGCCATGCGCCTTGGCCAGGTCGGGGAAGATCCGGTCGAAGGCCGCGGCATAGGCCGGGCCGAGATTGGGGGCGGCGCGCATGCCGGCGAGGAGAGTCGGGATCTTCTCCTGCCCCAGCCGGGCCAGGATCTTGTCGAGATTGGCCCGGGTCACCGCCGGGTCGACGCCGCGCAGCATGTCGTTGGCGCCGAGCTCGACGATCGCGAGGTCGGGCTTGTCGGCCAGCGCCCAGTCCAGCCGGTCCACCCCGCCCGCCGTGGTGTCGCCCGACACGCCGCCGTTCAGCACCTGCACGTCGTAGCCCTCGGCCCGCAGCGCCGCCTCGAGCTGCGGCACGAAACCGTCCGCCGGGTCCAGCCCGTAGCCGGCCGTCAGGCTGTCGCCGAAGGCGAGGATGCGGATCGTTCCCGCTTGCGCCGCGCCGGGCACCACGGCCAGGGTGCACAGGGCCAGGATCGCCGCATTGAAAAGGCGCCGCGCGGCGCCATCTGTCCGGGGTCGACGGAAAGGGATGCGCATGGACGGGACTTCTCCTGCACCGCAGGCCGGCTCCGGGGCCGGAGCCGCCCCGCCCACCATCCGGCTGACGGATGTGCATCTTGAATTGGCGAGCGCGGCCGGCCCCGTCAACATCCTGCGCGGAATCGACCTGTCCATCGGCGCCGGCGAGGTGGTGTCGATCGTCGGCCCCTCCGGCTCCGGCAAGTCGAGCCTGATGATGCTGATCGGCGGGCTGGAGCGGCCGACCCGCGGCACGGTCACGGTGGCCGGGCGCGAGCTGACGGCGCTGGGCGAGGACGCGCTGGCGCTGTTCCGGCGCGACCATGTCGGCATCGTGTTCCAGAACTTCCATCTGGTGCCGACCATGACGGCGCTGGAGAACGTCGCCATCCCGCTGGAATTCGCCGGCTTCGCCGACGCCTTCGACCGCGCGGCGGAGCGGCTGCGCGCCGTCGGCCTCGGCCATCGCCTGAGCCACTATCCCGGCCAGCTGTCGGGCGGCGAGCAGCAGCGCACCGCCCTGGCCCGCGCCTTCGCCACCGATCCCGACGTGATCCTGGCCGACGAGCCGACCGGCAATCTGGACGGCGAGACCGGCCGGCAGGTGATCGAGCTGATGTTCGATCTGACCCGCAGGCGCGGGGCCACGCTGCTGCTGATCACCCACGACCCGGCGCTGGCGGCGCGCTGCGACCGCGTCGTCCGGCTGGTCGACGGCCGCATCACCGATGCCGGCCTGGCCCCCGCCGCCGTGCTGGCCAAGCTGCGATGAGCTGGCGGATCGCCGCCCGCCTGGCCCGGCGCGAGCTGCGCGGCGGCCTGAAGGGCTTCCGCATCTTCCTGGCCTGCCTGGCGCTGGGCGTCGGCGCCATCGCCGCGGTGCAGTCGGTCGCCGACGGCATCCGCCGCAGCATCGCCGAGGACGGCCAGGCGATCCTGGGCGGCGACATCGAGCTGCACCGGCTGTACCAGCCGGCGACGCCGCAGGAGCGGGCGCAGTTCGAGGCCGCCGGCCGGGTGTCGGAGGTGGTCGAATCCCGCGGCATGGCCCGCAACCCGCGGGACGAGGCCACGACCCTGGTCGAGCTGAAGGCCGTGGACGGTGCCTATCCGCTGTACGGCCGGATGGAGCTGGAGGGCGGCGGCGCGCTGCAGGCGGCGCTGGCGCAGCGCGACGGCGTCTGGGGCGCGGTCGCCGACCCCGAGGTGGCGGCGAAGCTGGGCCTGCCGGCCGACGGCCGGATCGCGGTCGGCGACGCGGTGTTCGAGCTGCGCGGCACCATCGCGCGCGAGCCGGACAAGGCCGCCGGCGGCCTCGCCATCGGGCCGCGGCTGATGATCGCCCGCGCGGCGCTGGAGTCGACCGGGCTGGTCCAGCCCGGATCGATGCTGTCCTACGATTACCGCCTGGCGCTGCCGCCCGGCAGCGACGTCCGCGGTGTCGCCGAGCGGCTGAAGGCGCAGCATGCCGACGCCAACTGGCGGGTGCGCGACGACCGCGACGCGGCGCCGTCGCTGCGGCGGACGATCGACCAGCTGACCATGTACCTGACCCTGGTCGGGCTGACCGCCCTGCTGGTCGGCGGCGCAGGGGTCGGCAATGCCGTGCGCGCCTGGCTGGACGCGCGCTTGGCCACCATCGCCACGCTGAAATGCCTGGGCGCGCCCGGGCGGCTGATCTTCCAGACCTATCTGCTGCAGGTGCTGGTGCTGGCCGGCCTCGGCATCGCCATCGGCCTGGTGATCGGGATCGCGGCGCCCTCGGCCGTCGCCGCCCTGATCCAGGGGCTGCTGCCGGTCGAGGCCCGGATTGGGGTCTATCCCGGCGCCCTGCTGCTGGCCGCCGGCTTCGGCCTGCTGACCGCGCTGACCTTCTCGCTGTGGCCCCTGGCCCGCGCCGCCCGCATTCCGGCCGCGGCGCTGTTCCGTGACCGGGTGGCGCCGCGCCATATCCGCCCGGCGCCACCTTTCGTCGTCCTCACCGGCCTCTGCGCCGCGGCCCTGGCCGGGCTGGCCGTCGCCACGGCGGCGGATCCGAGGCTGGCGGCGATCTTCGTCGGCGGGGCCATTGCCGCCATCCTGCTGTTCACCGGCACCGCGCTCGGCGTCATGGCGCTGTCCCGCCGCGCCCCCCGCCCCCGCCGGCCGGGGCTGCGGCTGGCGCTGGCCAACCTGCACCGGCCGGGCGCGCCGACGCCGCAGATCGTGCTGTCGCTCGGGCTGGGACTGACCGTTCTGGCGGCGATCGCGCTGATCCAGGGCAATATGGACCGGCAGATCCGCGACAGCCTGCCCGACCAGGCTCCGTCCTTCTTCTTCGTCGACGTGCAGAAGTCGCAGAAGGAGCAGTTCGACGGCCTGATCCACGGCACGCCCGGCGCCGCCGATCTGAAAGAGGTGCCGAGCCTGCGCGGCCGCATCGTGGCGGTGAACGGCGTGCCGGCCGAGAAGGCCGTGGTCGATTCGGGCAAGGCCGGCTGGCTGCGTGGCGACCGCGGCGTCACCTACGCCACGGCGATGCCGGAGAAGGACAAGCTGCTGCAGGGCGAATGGTGGCCGGCCGGCTATGACGGCCCGCCGAAGGTCTCGGTCTACAAGGACATCGCCGACGCCCTCGGGCTGAAGCCGGGCGACCGGCTGACGGTGAACGTGCTGGGCCGCGACATCGAGGCCGAGGTCGCCAATATCCGCGACATCGACTGGAGCACGCTGGGCATCAACTTCACCCTGATCATGTCGCCGAGGCCGCTGTCGGCGGCGCCGCACACCTGGCTGGCCACGGTCAAGGTGCCGGCGGCCGAGGAGCTGGCGCTGCAGAAGGCCGTGGCCGAGGCCTTCCCCAATGTCACCGCGGTGCGCCTGAAGGACGCGCTGGAGACGGTGAACGCGCTTCTGTCCCAGATCGGGGCGGCGGTGCGGTCGACCGCCGGCGTCACGCTTCTGGCCGGCGCCCTGGTGCTGGCCGGGGCGGTGGTGGCGGGCCACCGCCGCCGGATCTATGACGCGGTGGTGCTGAAGGTGCTGGGCGCGACCCGCGGCGACGTGCTGCGCGCCTTCCTGATCGAATACGGCCTGCTGGGCCTGCTGACGGCGGTCATCGCCTGCGCGCTGGGCAGCGTCGCCGCCTGGGCGGTGCTGACCTTCGTGATGGAGATCGACTGGACCTTCCTGCCGCTGACCCTGCTGGGCACCGCCGCCCTCTGCGTCGCCATCACCCTCGGCTTCGGCTTTCTCGGCACCTGGGTGGCGCTCGGCCAGAAAGCGGCGCCGCTGCTGCGGAACGAGTGAGGCCTCGCCGGACGGGTGCGGAACCATTCGACGCGGGCCGGACATGTTGTATCCTGGCCCTACGCTGCCAATATTCCAGCTGCGTGGTTCTTCACCACCCTAGAGGACTTCGAGATGGCCTTCGATCCACAGGGCCGTTACGCAACACCGGGCGCCGGCGCGCGCACCATCGAGCGTGCGGCGTTCGACGAGGGTCTGCGGCAGTACATGCTGCGGATCTACTGGTACATGGCCGGCGGCCTGCTGGTCAGCGGCCTCACCGCCGCGCTGGTGATGTTCACCCCGCTCGGCGGCGCCTTCCTGGCGGTCAACGCCTTCGGGGGGATCGGCCTCACCGGGCTGGGCTGGGTGGCGCTGCTGGCGCCGATCGGCCTCATCCTCTGGATGAGCTTCGGCATCCGCTCGATGAGCGCATCGACGCTGCAGGCGCTGTACTGGGCGTTCGTGGCGCTGCAGGGCGTCGGCCTGGCGCCGGTGCTGCTGGCCTATACCGGCGAGAGCGTGGTCCGGGTGTTCTTCATCACCGCGGCCTCCTTCGCGGGCTTGAGCCTGTACGGCTACACCACCAAGCGCAGCCTGTCGGGCTTCGGCTCGTTCCTGGTGATGGGCCTGTTCGGCCTGATCATCGCCAGCCTGGTCAACATCTTCCTGGCCTCCAGCGGACTGTCCTTCGTCATCAGCGTCATCGGCGTCCTGGTCTTCGCCGGCCTGATCGCCTACGACACCCAGCGGCTGAAGGAGCAGTATGCCGACGGCCTCG
This sequence comes from Inquilinus limosus DSM 16000, assembly GCF_000423185.1. Classification (GTDB taxonomy): domain Bacteria; phylum Pseudomonadota; class Alphaproteobacteria; order DSM-16000; family Inquilinaceae; genus Inquilinus; species Inquilinus limosus. The sequence goes on from NZ_AUHM01000001.1 coordinate 192,302, forward strand.
GCCACGAGGTCGAGACCAAGACCGCGGTCTGGGGCGCGCTGAGCCTGTACCTGGACTTCCTGAACCTGTTCCTGTTCCTGCTGCGGCTGCTCGGCAACCGCAACTGACGGAGCCGGCACCATCATGCGAAGCCCGGCGGTTCCCGCCGGGCTTCGTCTTTCCGGACGCCCAACCTCCATGGACATGACCCAAGCCGTTCCCGACCAACCGCGAAAGGGCCGCGGCCGCCTGGCCGACGCGCTGGACAGCTGGATCGTCGACCATTGCGTGTTCCGGACCTTCGTCAACACCCGGGTCGAGATCGCGCCGGGCGTCTGGCGCTCGGGCCAGCCGCTGCCCTACCAGATCCGCGGCATGGCCCGCGACGGCATCCGCACCATCGTCAACCTGCGCGGCCCGCGCGACTGCGGCTCCTACCGCCGCGAGGCCGAGGCCTGCCGCCGTCACGGCATCACCCTGATCGACATCGCCACCAAATCGCGCGACGCGCCGAAGCTGAGCGTGCTGCGGCAGATCCGGCAGGCGCTGGAGACGGCGGAGCACCCGATCCTGTTCCACTGCAAGTCCGGCTCGGACCGCGCCGGGCTGATGGCGGCGCTGTACCTGATCACCCGCGGCAATCGCCCGGCGGCCGAGGCGCTGAAACAGCTGCACTGGCGCTACCTGCACTTCAAGAAGTCGCCGACCGGCGTGCTGGACCGCTTCATCGAGGCCTATGCCGAAGCCAATGCGCGCGAGCCGATCGGCTTCTGGGACTGGGTCGAGCAGGGCTACGACCGCAAGGCGGTGAAGGCCTCCTTCACCCCGAGCGGCATCGCCACCATCATCGTTGACGGGCTGTTGGGGCGGGAGTGAGGCGGCTTCCTGCAGGTCCGAATTCGGTCTATATTCGGGCCGAAGCAAGGAGGCCGCGATGAAGCTGTCCGACCGCATCAAGCCGATCAGTTACTTGAAGGCCCATGCCCCGGAGGTCATCCAAGGGCTGCGGGAGGGGCAGGAGCCCTTCATCATCACCGTCAACGGCGAGGCCAAGGCGGTGCTGCAGGACATCAACAGCTATGAGCAGACCCAGGAGACGCTGGCGCTGCTGAAGATTCTGGCGCTGGGCGAACGGGACTATGAAGCAGGCAAGTTCCGGCCGGCCGAGGATGTGTTTGCCGACCTGAGAGCCCGCCTCGAGGCCCGCCTCAAGGATTGATCCCGTGTCGTTGCCGGTCATCGTGCTGCGGGAAGCGGAACGGGACCTCGAAGACATCGTCGATTTTATCGCCGATCACGATTCGGCGGAGAATGCTCGCCATATCCTCCAATCGCTGGACGATGTGATCCGGCGGCTGGCGAATCTGCCGTCCCGTGGCAACATCTCGAAGGAACTGCGCGCCCTCGGACTGGTCCAGTTCCGCGAGGCACACTACAAGCCCTATCGTATCGTCTATCGGGTCCATGAAGACGCGGTGGTCGTCCATTGCGTCGCGGACGGACGTCGCGACATGCAGCGCCTGCTGCAACGCCGGCTGCTGGGCGAACCCTGACCTGAATCGAAAGGGCGCGGCCGAGACCTCGCCCTTTCCCGTTTCCGTCCCTAAACCCGGCTCTTCTTACGCGTAGTGCTGGCCGAAGCGGTTGGCCAGGAAGTCGGAGAGGTTCGCCTGCTCCTGCCGCACGAAGCCCTGCTGCGGCAGCTTGCCGGCGCGGTGCAGGTCGACCATGGCGCAGATGCCGGCCGCGGTCGTCACCTGGATCGCGCTCCACAGCTGGCCGCCGATCTCCTTGGCGTAGACCTTCTTGGCGTAGGTCTCCTGCATCAGCCGGCCTTCCTTCCTGCCCCAGGCGGTGACGAAGATCAGGACCACGTCCTGCTTGGTCATCGGGATCGACGCCTCGAGCACGTCCTTGAGGATGTCGCGGCGCTGCGACAGCTGCAGCTCGTTGACGAGCAGCTTGACGATGTCACGGTGCCCCGGATAGCGCACGGTCTTGTAGTTCAGGAACTTGACCTTGCCCTCCAGCGTCTCGCACAGCGTGCCGAGGCCGCCCGAGGTGTTGAACGCCTCGTAGTCGATGCCGTCGAGCGAGATGTGCTCCATGCCCTCGAGCGGCAGCACCTCGCGCAGCTCGCCCTCATGGATCGCCTCGCAGGGATTGCAGTACTCGTTGATCAGCCCGTCGGTCGACCAGGTCAGGTTGTACTTCAGCGCGTTCGACGGATAGACCGGCAGGGCGCCGACGCGCATGTGCAGCGTGTGCAGCTCGTCGAAACGCTTGGCCAAGTCGTAGCCGACGATCGAGATGAAGCCCGGCGCCAGGCCGCATTGCGGGGTGAAGGCCGTCTTCGCGCCTTCGGCCAGCGCCTTGACCCGGCGGGTGCTCTCGACGTCCTCGGTCAGGTCGAAGTAGTGAGCGCCACGGTCCCTCGCCGCCTCGGCGATCAGCGGCGTCAGGTGGAACGGCGCGGCCGAGATCACGACGTCGTGGCCGGACACGGCGTCGCGCAGCGCCTGCGGGTCGTCGAAGCGCAGCTGGCGCTTGGCGACCCCGGCGTCGAGCCGGTCGAGCGTGCCCTGGTCCTGGTCGCCGACGGTGAGATCGTAGTCGCCGGTGGCGGTCAGCAGGGCGGTGATGCAGGTGCCGATCTTGCCGCCGCCGAGCAGCAGAACCTTGGTCATGACGCCTCTCCTTCAGACGGACGCCCCGGCGGTCGGCGCCGGGGCGGTGCGGATGGCGCCGTCTCTACACCCGCCGAAAAGCCGCAGAAAGCCTTGTGTCCCGGCGTTCCGGAAGGTGCGCGGGACGGCCGGGCGACCTTCGAGTCGCCGGTGGATCGGAGGAAGCGAGCAAGTTAATTAGCCGGTCAAAATTCGGCTATCGGAGGGAACTGAACACTGATTCTCAGTGGAACCAGCACAACCACTTCAGCCATTCCGTTCAATGTCATGGCGAGCCCCGAAGGGGCGTGGCCATCCAGGACAGCTCGCATGGCCCTGGATGGCCGCGGCGCTGCGCGCCTCGCCATGACGAATGGGCGAAGATCCCGCTATGCCATCGCCTCCGGCCGCAGCCGGACGACGCCGCGCAGCACCTCTCCAGGCTGCAGCACCGCCATGCCGGTGTCGGTCCGGCCGGCCTCTGCCAGGTTGAAGGCGTCGGTCGCGTTGCTGACCGGCTCGACGCAGACATAGGGGTCGTCCGGGGAGTAGCAGACCAGGAAGTCGAAGGGCGGGTCGGCCTCCACCAGCAGCCGGGCGCGATGTTCCGGCCAGTCGATCACCGCCCTTCGGTCCCAGCCGGTGAAGACATTGTCCATCCGCACCGCGTCCGGCCGGACTCCGCGCCGGAAGTCCTTCTCCGCCGGCGGTTCGACCAGTTCCAGCGGCATCACCTCGGCGTCGTTCAGCCACATCCGCTCGATCCCGGCCCTGATGGTCGTCTCCGGCGTGCGCGGGAAGTAGAAATGCTGGCCCAGCCCCGCCGGCATTGGCTCGTCGCCGGTGTTCTCGATGGAGAGCACGACATCGAAGCCGGCCGGGGTCAGCTCGAACTCCTGCCGCGCCCGGTACGGGAACGGCCAAGCATCGGCGGCGTAGTCGTCGACCAGCACGCAGCGCGTCGCCGACCGCTCCAGCACCGTCCACGGCCGCTGCCAGCCATGGCCGTGCAGCTGGTGCCGCTCGCGCGTGTTCAGCGGCAGCACGACCTCGCGCCCGCGGAAGCGGAAGCGGCCCTCGCGGATCCGGTTCGAGAAGGGGGTCAGCGGGAAGTTGGCGAGGCCGAGCGGGTCGCTCGCCGCCAGCGCCGCGGCGCCGGCCGGCCGCAGCCAGTCGCGCCGGTCCGTGCCGCTGCCGGTCCAGTACCCGGCGATGCCGCCGCCGATCGCCGGCACGATATCGGCCCCGCTGTCCCCCGCCCGCAGTTGCACCGTCTCGACCGTCATTCCATCCTCCCGTTCCGGCTGCGCCCTTTCAGCAATGTTCGGCAATGCTTGACGCCGATCCGCCGAGGGCTCAATACTCCATTTGTATGATGAATAGTAAAGAGCGCGGTCGGCAAGCCAGATCGCGCCGCTGGGGAAAGGCCGTGGTCGAGAAGAGCGGTGAGACTGTCGTTCGCGCGGACGGCAAACGGATGGGCCGTGGCAATGGCCCCGACCTGCGCATCGGCCGGAACCACATCGACGGACCGACGGAACATGGCGGAGCCGGGGCGCTGCGGCGTCCGTGCGGCTTCGGCCGCGTCTGACCGGCAGCAGGAAAGGGGGAACAGATGTCCGACCCGGACAACCTCGTCGGGAAAGGATCGGTCGCGATGGCCGCGATGTCCGCCCATCCCGACACGGCGGCCGCGGTTCCGCCGCGCGCGGCGCAGCGGCGCAAGGAGCAGGAGCGGCGGTCCGCCGCCCGCGCCGGCGCCGCCGAACAGCCGCACGGCAGCAAGACCTTCTCCCGCCGGTCGCTGCACGGCCAGATCGCCTATGACATCGGCGTCCGGATCGTGCGCGGCGACATCCCGCCCGGCACCGTGCTGCCGAACGAATCCGACCTGTCGACCCAGTTCTCGGTCAGCCGCACCGCGCTGCGCGAGGCGATCAAGGTGCTGGCCGCCAAGGGGCTGGTCGAATCCCGGCCCAAGACCGGCACGCGGGTGCGGCCGCGCGGCGAATGGAACATGCTGGACCCGGACCTGCTGGCCTGGCAGTTCGCGACCCAGCCGATGGAGCGCCTGGCCAAGGATCTGTTCGAGATCCGCCAGATCATCGAGCCGGCGGCGGCCGCGATGGCGGCGGAGCGCGGCGACGACGGCCAGCGCGAGGCGATCAGCCGCGCCTTCGCCGACATGGAGGCGGCGCCGGACGGCGACGCCTCGGTCGAGCCCGACCTGCGCTTCCACCAGTCGATCCTGGCCGCGTCGAACAACGAGTTCCTGCAGCCGCTCGGCGCCCTGATCGAAACCGCCATGGCGTCGAGCTTCCGCATCACCAACAACGCGCCCGGGGCGTTGCAGGTGTCGCTGCCCCTTCACCGCGCGGTGCGCGACGCCATCCTGGCACGGGAGCCGGAGACGGCGCGCAAGGCGATGCGGGTCCTGCTCGAGGACGCGGCGCAGGACATGCGCCGCGCCCTGCCGCACATCGAACCGAATTCCTGATCACACAGCCTAGCCAACAAGGACCATCGTGATGGCTGACGACGCCGGCAGCGCCGACAAGAAGAAACGTTACCGTTCCTCCGCCTGGTTCGGCCCGCATGACAAGGACGGTTTCCTGCATCGCAGCTGGATGCGCAACCAGGGCCTGCCGGACCATCTGTTCGACGGCCGGCCGGTGATCGGCATCTGCCAGACCTTCTCCGAGCTGACGCCCTGCAACGCCCATTTCCGCAAGCTGGCCGAGTATGTGAAGCGCGGCGTCTGGGAGATGGGCGGCTTTCCGGTGGAGTTTCCGGTGTTCTCGACCGGCGAGACCAATCTGCGCCCGACCGCCATGCTGTACCGCAACCTGGCGGCGATGGACGTCGAGGAGGCGATCCGTGCCAACCCGATCGACGGCGTCGTGCTGCTGACCGGCTGCGACAAGACCACCCCATCGCTGCTGATGGGCGCCGCCAGCTGCGACATCCCGGCGATCGTCGTCTCCGGCGGCCCGATGCTGAACGGCCGCTACCAGGACCGGACCATCGGCTCCGGCACCGCCGTCTGGCAGTTCGACGCCGACGTCAAGGCCGGGGTGATGAGCCTGCAGCAGTTCATGGAGGCCGAGGCCGCGCAGTCCCGCTCCGCCGGGCACTGCATGACCATGGGCACGGCCAGCACCATGAACTCGATGGCCGAGGCGCTGGGCATGAGCCTGACCGGCTGCGCCGCGATCCCGGCGGTCGATTCCCGCCGCTACGTCATCGCCCATATGACCGGCCGGCGCATCGTCGAGATGGTGCATGAGGATCTGCGCATCTCGAAGGTCCTGACCCGCGAGAACTTCCTGAACGCGGTGCGCGTCAACGGCGCCATCGGCGGGTCGACCAACGCCGTCATCCACCTGCTGGCCCTGGCCGGCCGCGTCGGCGTCGACTTCAAGCTGAAGGACTGGGACGATTACGGCCGCGACGTGCCGACGCTGGTCGACCTGATGCCGTCCGGCCGCTTCCTGATGGAGGACTTCTACTACGCCGGCGGCATCCCGACGGTGACCCGGGCGCTGGGCGAGAACGGCATGCTGTTCAAGGACGCCCCGACCGTTACCGGCAAGACCATGTGGGAGAACGTCCAGAACGCCGCCAACTGGAACCCGGAGGTGATCCGCCCCTGGGACAATGCGCTGGTGAAGCAGGGCGGCATCGTCGTGCTGAAGGGCAACCTGGCGCCGGACGGCGCCGTCCTGAAGCCCTCCGCCGCCACGCCGGAGCTGATGCAGCACCGCGGCCGCGCCGTGGTGTTCGAGAACATCGAGCACTACAAGGCCCGCGTCGACGACCCGGATCTCGACATCGACGAGACCTGCGTCATGGTGCTGAAGAACTGCGGCCCGAAGGGCTATCCGGGCATGGCCGAGGTCGGCAACATGGCGCTGCCGCAGAAGGTGCTGAAGAAGGGCGTGCGCGACATGGTCCGCATCTCCGACGCCCGGATGAGCGGCACGGCCTACGGCACGGTGGTGCTGCACACGGCGCCGGAGGCGGCGGCCGGCGGGCCGCTGGCCCTGGTGCAGGACGGCGACATGATCGAGCTGGACGTCGCCGGCCGGCGGCTGCATCTCGACGTGCCCGAGGCCGAGCTGGCGGAGCGCCGCCGCCGCTGGTCGCCGCCGGAGCCGACGATGAAGGGCGGATACCAGGAGCTGTATGTCCGGCACGTGATGCAGGCCGACAAGGGCGCGGACCTGGACTTCCTGGTCGGCTGCCGCGGCCACGCCGTGCCGCGCGACAGCCACTGAGCACGATCCGGGCCCGTCCCGGCCGGGGCGGACCCTTTCCTTGCAGACAGGCATCATGACCGAATACGCGATCTATCCGTCGCTGCGCGACAAACCGGTCTTCGTGACCGGCGGCGGCAGCGGCATCGGCGAAAGCATCGTCGAGCATCTCTGCCGCCAGCAGGCGCGGGTGTTCTTCGTCGACATCAACGCGGAAGCGTCGACTGCCCTGGTCGACCGGCTGAAGGCCGAGGGGTTGGCGGTGCCGCGGTTCCGGCACTGCGACCTGCGCGACATCGCCGATTTGCGCGCCGCGGTGGCCGAGGCGCAGCAGGCGATCGGGCCGATCCGCGTCCTGATCAACAACGCGGCACACGACCAGCGCCACGCGCCCGAGACGGTCGAGCCCGACTATTGGGACGAGCGCATGGCGGTGAACCTGCGGCACCAGTTCTTCGCCGCCCAGGCGGTGCAGCCGGGGATGCGCGACGCCGGCGGCGGGTCGATCATCAATTTCGGCTCGGTGTCCTGGCGGTTGCGCCAGGGCGGCATGCCGGCCTACACCGCCGCCAAGGCGGGGGTCGAGGGGCTGACCCGCGGCCTGGCGCGCGACTGGGGCCCGCAATATATCCGGGTCAACACCGTGATGCCGGGCTGGGTCATCACCCAGCGCCAGAAGGATCTGTGGCTGACGCCGGAGGCGGATGAGGAGCGCCGGAAGGGGCAGTGCATCCCCGACCAGGTGCTGCCCGTGCATCTGGCGCAGATGACCCTGTGGCTGGCGGCGGACGACAGCGCCATGTGCACCGGCCAGACTTTCGTTGTGGACGCCGGCTGGGCGTCGGGACTGTGAGGCGGATATGAACCTGATCCAACTGCGCACCAAGGCCGGCGAGCGGCGCGTCGGCATCGTCTCGGGCGGAGACACGCTGAAGCTGCTGTCCGCCTTCGACACCACCTACGACCTGGCCCAGGCGGCGATCGCGGCGCGCAAGACCATCGCCGAGCTGGCCGCGGCCGATGACGGCGCCGACACCGACTCCTACGATGCGGTGATCGCCGAGGCGCGGCTGCTGCCGCCGCTGGACCATCCCGATCCGGCGCATTGCATTGTCACCGGCACCGGCCTCACCCATCTCGGCAGCGCCGACGCCCGCGACCAGATGCACAAAAATCTGGGCGAGGCCGAAAAGCTGACCGACAGCATGAAGATGTTCCGCGACGGCATCGCCGGCGGCAAGCCGGAGGGCGGCCGGGACGGCAGCAGGCCGGGCGTGGCGCCGGAGTGGTTCTACAAGGGCGACGGCTCGATCGTCGTCGCCGGCGAGCAGAAGCTGACGATGCCGGCCTTCGCGCTGGACGGCGGCGAGGAGCCGGAGATCACCGGCTGCTACCTGGTCGGGCCGGATGGCACGCCCTGGCGGGTCGGCTTCGCCATCGGCAACGAGTTCTCCGACCACATCCTGGAGCGGCAGAACTACCTGCTGCTGGCGCATTCCAAGCTGCGCCAGTGCTCGGTCGGGCCGGAGCTGCTGGTCGGGCCGCTGCCGGACGACGTGCGCGGCACCAGCCGGATCACCCGCGGCGGCAAGACGATCTGGGAGAAGCCGTTCCTGAGCGGCGAGGCCAATATGAGCCACTGGATCGCCAACCTCGAGCATCACCACTTCAAATACGGGCTGTTCCGGCGGCCGGGCGACGTGCATCTGCACTTCTTCGGCACCGCGACGCTGAGCGTCACCGACGGCATCAAGCCGGAGCCGGGCGACCGCTTCGAGATCGAGGCCGCCGCCTTCGGCCGGCCCTTGCGCAACCCTCTCGCGCGCGCGGAGGAGGAGACGGTGACGGTCCGGGCGCTGTAGGCTCGGGCAGGGCACAGGGGCCCGTCCTTCCTGTCATGCCCGGGCTTGACCCGGGCATCCAGAAACTGTCGACATCCTCTGGATCGCCGGGTCAAGCCCGGCGATGACAATGAGAGAAGAGCGAAGACGCAGGCGGAACACGGGGAAACGCGGATGAACAGGATCGATCTCGACGGCAAGCTGGCCGTGGTCACCGGCGGGGCGCAGGGCATCGGCCGGGCGGTGGCCGAGCGCTTCATCGCCTCGGGCGCCCAGGTCGTGCTGTGGGACCGCGACCAGGCCCTGGTCGAGGAGACGGCGAAGGCGATCGGCGCCAAGGGCGTCGCCATCGACGTCACCGACGCCGCAGCGGTTGCCGCCGCGGTGGAGGCGCAGGGCCGGATCGACATCCTGGTCAACAATGCCGGCATCGCCGGGCCCTCGGTGAAGACCTGGGACTATCCGATCGACACCTGGCGCCAGGTGATCGAGCTGGACCTGAACGCCGTCTACTACTGCTGCCGGGCGGTGGTGCCGGGCATGATCGCCCGCAACTACGGCCGCATCGTCAACGTCGCCTCGATCGCCGGCAAGGAGGGCAATCCCAACGCCAGCGCCTATTCCGCCGCCAAGTCGGGCGTCATTGCCCTGACCAAGTCGCTGGGCAAGGAGCTGGCGGGGTACGACATCGCGGTCAACTGCATCACCCCGGCCACCGCCAAGACCCGGATCCTGGAGCAGGTGAGCCAGGAGCATATCGACTACATGCTGTCGCGCATCCCGCGCGGCCGGTTCCTGAAGGTCGAGGAGGCGGCGTCGATGGTGGCCTGGCTGTGCTCGGCCGAGAACAGCTTCACCACCGGCTCGACCTTCGACCTGTCGGGCGGCCGCGCCACCTACTGAGCCGGCGATGGCCGACCCGGAGCTGCTTGCGGCGCTGCGTCGGATGGGGCTGGCCGGGCCGGACGAAACGCCGCGCTTCACCGCGCTGACCGGCGGCGTCTCCTCCGACATCTTCCGGGTCGATCTCGCCTCCGGCCCGATTTGCATCAAACGCGCCCTGGCGAAGCTGCGGGTGGCCGCCGACTGGCGGGCGCCGGTGGCGCGCAACCTCTATGAGGCGCGGTGGATGCGGGTCGCCGCCGGGATCGTGCCGTCGGCGGTGCCGCGGCTGCTGGGCCAGGACGAAGCGGCCGGGGCGCTGGCCATGGCCTATCTGGCGCCGGAGGACCATCCGGTGTGGAAGGCCGAGCTGCGCGACGGCCGCGCCGATCCGGCCTTCGCCGCCGAGGTCGGGCGACGCCTCGCCGCCATCCATGCCGCCACGGCGGCAGCCCCGGCCCTGGTGGCCGAGTTCCCGACCGACGCCATCTTCTACGACATCCGGCTGGAGCCCTATCTGGTGGCGACCGCCGCGGCGCATCCGGACTGCGCCGCGGCGCTGCACGCGCTGGTCGAGACCACGCGGACGACGAAGCGGGCGCTGGTGCATGGCGATGTCAGCCCGAAAAACATCCTGGTGGGGCCGAAAGGGCCGGTGTTCCTCGACGCCGAATGCGCCTGGTGGGGCGACCCGGCCTTCGACCTGGCCTTCTGCCTGAACCACCTGCTGCTGAAATGCCTGTGGCGGCCGGAGTCAGCGTCGGCGTTCCTGGGGTGCTTTGATGCGATGGCAACCGTCTATCTCGCCGGCGCGGATTGGGAGCCGGCCGACGCCTTCGAGATCCGCGCCGCCCGCCTGCTGCCCGGCCTGTTCCTGGCCCGGGTCGACGGCAAGTCGCCGGTCGAATACCTGACCGATGCGGCGCAGAAGGACCGGGTGCGGCGCGTCGCCCGGGTGCTGCTGCTGGATCCGCCGAGCCGGCTGGCGGAGATCCGGGAGGCCTGGGCAAAGGAGTTGGAGCCCTAGCGGTGCCTTGCGAGACGCGATGAGCCTGAACATCTATGTGACCAGCATATGGTCACGAGAGGAGGCTTATGATGAAGACGCTCCGTCTCCGCGACGCCCAGGCCCGCCTCTCCGCCATCGTGGAGGCGGCGGAGAACGGCGAAGCGACGATCATCACCAGGGACGGCCGGCCTGCCGCCATGGTCGTGCCGATCGAGGACGGCCGGCGCCTCTATGACGACGACAGGCCGAGCCTGGCGGACTATCTGCTCGACTTTCCAGGCCCGCTGGAGGTGAGCCGGGATCAGATACCCCTGCGCGCGGCCGATCTGTGACAGGGGGCCATCTTCCTGACATCTCGGCGAATCCACCATGGCGCCGGGCCGTCGCTTCCGTTCACCTGGCGCCGACGACGCGTGGTCTGCGCCATTTCAAGCCGCTCCGGCGTGCCAACGGCCGATCCCTTCGCACGCATCTCGCCCAATCAGTGGAAGGCGACCGACCATGACCCGCACCACCATCGCCGCGATCCGCGGCCGGCGCGTCTGGGACAGCCGGGGCCGGCCGACGGTCGAGGCCGAGATCCGCCTCGAGGGCGGTGCCACCGGCCGCGCCATCGCCCCGGCCGGCGCCTCCACCGGATCCGGCGAGGCGCTGGACCGGCGCGACGGCGGCGCGGCCTTCGGTGGCCATGACGTGCAGGGCGCGATCGCCGCGGTCAACGGCGAAATCGCCCGCGCCCTGACCGGGTTCGACGCCGCCGACCAGGCCGGGCTGGACCGGGTGCTGATCGATCTGGACGGCACCCCGGACAAGGCGCGGTTGGGCGGCAACGCCACCATCGCCGTGTCGATGGCCGCGGCCCACGCCGCCGCTTCCGCCGCCGGCCTGCCGCTGTGGCACCATCTCGGCGGCGAGGACGCCGCCCTGCTGCCGCTGCCCGAGATCCAGATCTTCGGCGGCGGCGCCCATGCCGGGCGGCGGCTGGACGTGCAGGACTTCCTGGTGGTCTGCCCCGGCGCCGGCAGCTTCGCCGAGGCGCTGGACTGGACCGCCGAGATCTACCGCGCCGCCGGATCGCTGATGGCCGAGGCCGGCAAGCTGCACGGCGTCGCCGACGAGGGCGGCTTCTGGCCCGATTTCGCCGATGCGGCCGAAGCGCTGGACATGCTGGTCCGCGCCGTCGAGAAGGCCGGCCGCCGTCCGGGCGAGGAGGTGGCGATCGCGCTCGATATCGCCGCCTCGGAATTCGGCCGCCACGGCCGCTACCGCTTCGAGGGTCGGGACCTGGACACCGGCCAGATGGTCGAGCTGGTGGCCGGCTGGACCCGGCGCTGGCCGATCGTCTCGGTCGAGGACCCGGTGGCGGAGGACGACGCCGCCGGCTTCCGTGCGATCACCGCGGCGATCGGCGACCGGGTGCAGGTGGTCGGCGACGACTTCCTGGTCACCGATGCCGGGCGTGTGCGCGACGCCGCCGTGGCCAAGGCCTGCACCACCGTGCTGATCAAGCCGAACCAGCGCGGCACCCTGACCGAGGCGAAGGCGGCCTGGGAGACGGCGCGGCTGGCCGGCCTGGGCGGCATCGTCTCCGCCCGTTCGGGCGAGAGCGAGGACACCACCATCGTCGACCTCGCCGTCGGCTGGGGCGTCGGCCAGCTCAAGGTCGGATCCTTCGCCCGGTCGGAGCGGATGGCGAAGTGGAACGCGGCGCTGAGGGTCGAGGAGGCGCTGGGCCTCCGCGCCCGCTTCGCCGGGCGAAGCGTCTTGCGCGGGTGACCCCTTCCGGGGTGTTCTGCCCGTCCCGTAACCGGATGAGTCCATGAGCTTCGACCTCGCCTCGATCGACCTGCGCATCCTCGGCCTCGTCATCCTCGGTCTCACCGCCCTGACCCTGCTGGTGGCGCTGTTCCGCCGGCCGAGGCCGGACTTCGCCCCCCTGACCGGCGCGATCGAGGACCTGCGCCGCGACCTGGCCCGGGTGGAGCAGGAGCTGCAGACCTCGGAGCGGCGCATCGAGGCCTCGGCCGAGGCGCGGGACAGCCGGCAGCGGCAGGAGATCGCGTCGTCGCTGCGCCACACTGGCGAGACCCTGGCCGGCGCCATGAAGGCGATCGGCGAGACGCAGCAGACCCGGCTCGACACCGTCGCCGCCCGGCTGCAGGCCCTGTCCGAGTCGATGGCGCAGAGCCAGGACCGGCTGCGCGAGCGGCTGGACCAGAACCTGCAGTCGCTGCGGAAGGAGAACGAGGCGAAGCTGGAGCAGATGCGCGCCACCGTCGACGAGAAGCTGCAGGCGACGCTGGAGGCGCGGCTGCAGTCCCAGTTCCAGACCGTCAGCGAGCGGCTGGAGCGGGTGCATCAGGGCCTGGGCGAGATGCAGGTTCTGGCCGGCGGCGTCGGCGACCTGAAGAAGATGCTGTCCGGCGTGAAGACCCGCGGCACCTTCGGCGAGGAGCAGTTGGACGCCTTGCTGGAGCAGGTGCTGACCGAGGACCAGCTGGTGCGCAACGCCCGGCCGCGGGCGGATTCGACCGAGACGGTGGAGTTCGCCATCCGCCTGCCCGAGGGCGTGCTGCTGCCGATCGACAGCAAGTTCCCGCAGGAGGATTACGAGCGGCTGATCCAGGCGGTCGAGGCCGGCGACGCCGAGGCCGCGGCCAAGGCCGGCACGGCGCTGGAGCGGCGGATGCGCGACGAGGCCAAGCGCATCGCCACCAAATACATCTGCCCGCCGACCACCACCGACTTCGCCGTGCTGTTCGTGCCGACCGAGGGGCTGTTCGCCGAGGTGCTGCGCCGCCCGGGCCTGCGCGAATCGATCCGCGAGCAGCACCGCGTCACCATCCTCGGGCCCACCACGCTGGGCGCCTTCCTGTCCAGCCTGCGCATGGGTTTCCGTACCCTGGCGATCCAGGAGAAATCGGCCGAGATCTGGCAGGTGCTGGGCGCGGTGAAGACCGAGTTCCGGACCTATGGCGAGCTGATGGCCAAGGTCGAGAAGAAGCTGCAGGAGGGGCAGAACGTGATCCACCAGATCGGCGTCCGCAGCCGCGCCATCCACCGCAAGCTGCGCGAGGTGGAGGAGCTGCCGATGGACCGGGCCGCGCCGATCCTGGAGCTCGACGCGCCCGAGGCGGAGATGCCCGCCCCGGCGGAAGAAGACACGCCATAGCCCTGTTGCATCGGAAGGCCGCGGGCCCTATCCAGTCATCATTCATCCGACAATAGGTCGAGAGAGGAAACCAGATGAGCGTCCACGCCAACTACATCGCCGGGTCCTGGGTCGAGGGCCCGGACGCGTCGAAGAACGTGAACCCGTCGGACCTGTCGGACGTGATCGGCGAATATGCCCGCGCCGACCGCGCCCAGGCGGAGCAGGCGATCGCCGCGGCCCGCGCCGCCTTTCCCAAGTGGTCGATGACCACGCTGCAGGAGCGGCACGACCTCCTGGACAAAATCGGCAACACCATCCTGGCGCGGAAGGAGGAGCTCGGCCGCCTGCTCTCCCGCGAGGAGGGCAAGACCCTGCCCGAGGGCATCGGCGAGGCCGCCCGCGCCGGCCAGATCTTCAAGTTCTTCGCCGGCGAGGTGCTGCGCATCCAGGGCGAGAAGCTGGCCTCGGTCCGCCCCGGCATCGATGTCGAGATCACGCGTGAGCCGATCGGCGTCATCGGCCTGATCACGCCCTGGAACTTCCCGATCGCGATCCCGGCCTGGAAGATCGCCCCGGCGCTGGCCTTCGGCAACTGCGTCGTGTTCAAGCCGGCCGATCTGGTGCCGGGCAGCGCCTGGGCCCTGTCGCAGATCATCGTCGACGCCGGCGTGCCGGAGGGCGTGTTCAACCTGGTGATGGGCCGCGGCTCGGTGGTCGGCGAGGCCTTCGTCGCCAGCAAGGACGTCGACGCCATCAGCTTTACCGGGTCGGTCGCGACCGGCCGCGGCATCGCCGTGCGCTGCGCCGAGATCGGCAAGAAGGTGCAGCTCGAGATGGGCGGCAAGAACCCGATGGTCGTGCTCGACGACGCGGACCTCAACACCGCCGTCGCCGCCGCGGCCAACAGCGCCTTCTTCTCCACCGGCCAGCGCTGCACCGCCTCCTCGCGCCTGATCGTGACCGAGGGCATCCATGACCGCTTCGTCGCGGCGATGGTCGAGAAGATCAAGGCGCTGAAGGTCGACCACGCGCTGAAGCAGGGCACCGACATCGGCCCGGTGGTGGACCAAAGCCAGCTGGACCAGGACCTGCGCTACATCGACATCGGCGTGAAGGAAGGCGCCAAGCTGGCGGTGGGCGGCGAGCGGTTGAACCGCGAGACCGAGGGCTACTTCCTGTCCCCGGCGCTGTTCACCGAGACCACCAACGACATGCGGATCAACCGCGAGGAGATCTTCGGGCCGGTCGCCACGGTGATCCGGGTCAAGGACTACGAGCAGGCGCTGGCGACGGCGAACGACACGGAGTTCGGCCTGTCCGCCGGCATCGCCACCTCGAGCCTGAAGCACGCCAGCCACTTCAAGCGGGCCAGCCAGGCCGGCATGGTGATGGTGAACCTGCCGACGGCGGGCGTGGACTACCACGTGCCGTTCGGCGGCCGGAAGGGCTCCAGCTACGGCCCGCGCGAGCAGGGCCGCTACGCCGCGGAGTTCTACACCGTGGTCAAGACCGCCTACACCTTCCCGGTCTGATCGGTCCAAAGCGAAGCGAGGAAGGGCCCGGCCGGCGACGGCCGGGCCTTTTCGTTGGATCGATGCATCGCATCGCGGGTCGACGCGCGTCCGGCTTGCCCCGGACAGAACCTGTACATATCTTATGGACAGGTGGCCAGAAAAGGCGTGCATCATGGCAAAGACGATCGGTGCGGCCGAGTTCAAGGCGGCGTGCCTGCGCGTGATCGACGACATGAACCGCGACCAGGAGCCGGTCGTGATCACGAAACGAGGCAAGCCGGTCGCTATGCTGACCCCCGTCAGGGAGCCGGGGGCGCGACGCAGCATCATTGGCGCGATGCGAGGCACTGTCCTGCGTTTCGACGATCCCTTCGGCCCGGCTGTGGATCCGGACGAGTGGAACGCGGCGCGCGATGCTGATTGACACGCATGTCCTGATCTGGGCGGTCCAGGACGACATCCGGCTGGGTAAGCAAGCCCGGCGGGCGATCGACGCGGCGGCCGAAGCCGATTCGCTTCATGTCTCCGCCATCACGCCCTGGGAGATCGCCATGCTGGCGCAGAAGGGCCGCGTGACGCTGGGCATGGAGGTTGGGGCGTGGGTCGATCAGGCTCTCGCCCTGCCGGGCGTGCGGCTGACGCCCCTGCTGCCGGCCATCGCGATCGACAGCGTCCGGCTTCCGGGTGATCTGCATGGAGACCCGGCCGACAGGATCATCATCGCGTCCGCACGACACGTCGGCGCGCCCGTGCTGACGGCCGACAAGGCCATTCTGCGCTATGGCGCGGCAGGTTTTGTGGGCGTGCAGGACGCGGCCGAGTAGCGATCCTTCCCGTCAGGACGTCCCGGCCACCATCCCCCAGTCCAGGCCGAAGCGGGCGAGGTACTTGCGCAGGCGGTCGGCGTCGTTGGCGCTGGTCTTCTGCGCCCGCGACGCGGCGAACAGGGTGCGGCCGGCGGCGCTGAGCGAGCTGCTGGCTCGGCACACGCCGATGACGGCCGCCAGCTGGATCCGGTCGAACAGGTCGATTTGCGCCAGCCTCTCGGCCCCGAGCAGCCCGGCCAGCAGCACCTCGCCCGCGTCCTCGCCGGCGCGCGACCAGGTCCGCTTCAGCCGCTCGATCTCCTCCGCCACCACCGCCTCGTTGATCCGGCCGGAGGGGGCCAGCGTGGCCATGCGCGTGATCGAGGCGCCGAGGTCGCGGAAATTCGCGCTCCACACCGCCTCGGGCGAGGTGGCGAAGGCGAGATAGCGGTCCCGCGCCTCGCGGTTGAAGGTGATCTGCACCCCTTCCCGCTCGGCGTAGCGCCGCAGCTCGAACTCCAAGTTCGGGGCGATGTCCTCGCGCCGGTCGCGCAGCCCCGGCAGCATGAAGGTCCACAGATTCAGGCGAGCCAGCAGGTCCTCGCGGAACCTGCCCTGGGCGACGTCGACCGAGAGGTCGCGATTGGTGCCGGCGATCAGCTGGAAGTCGCTCGTCACCTCCCGGTCGGCGCCGACCGGCGGGAACCGCTTCTCCTCCACCGCGCGCAGGATCATCGCCTGCTCGTCGGCCCCCAGCTCGCCGATCTCGTCGAGGAACAGGATGCCGCCATCGGCCGAGCGCAGCAGCCCGGCCCGGTCCTGCAGCGCGCCGGTGAAGGCGCCCTTGACGTGACCGAACAGCGCCGACATGGCGCCGTCGCCGCGCAGCGTGGCGCAGTTCACCTCGACGAACGGCCCCTCGACCTGGTGCCGTGCGCGCTTCAGGTCGTAGATCCGGCGCGCCAGCTGCGACTTGCCCGCCCCCGTCGGGCCGATCAGCAGCAAGGGCGCCTTCGACCGGATCGCCACCTGCTCGATCTGGTCGATCATCCGGTTGAAGGCGGCGTTGCGGGTGGCGATGCCCGATTTCAGGAAGGACGCCGCCTCCTCCCGCTCCGCCTCGAAGCGGGTGGCGATGCGGTCGTAGCGCGACAGGTCGAGGTCGATGACGTCGTAGCCGCCGGGGTGGCCCGCCTCCCACCGCTTCGGCGGGGTCAGCTGCAGCAGGCGCGCCGGCAGGTAGTGCGCCTCGGTCAGCAGGAACCAGCAGATCTGGATGACATGCGTGCCGGTGGTGATGTTGACCAGATACTCCTCGTCCTCGGTGTCGAAATCGTAGGCGCGGGCGAAGTCCAGCATCGCCGCATAGACCTCCTCGAAGTCCCAGGCGTTCCGCAGATTCATCACCGTGAAGCGGACGATCGTGTCCGGCGACACGGCCTGGATGTCCCCGGCGACGCGCTTGGCCAGAGCGGCGGAATGGGTGTCGTGGATCAGCTCCAGCCGGTCGACCAGCATGTCCTCGTGCTGGCACAGCGCCACAGTCGGCCGCCACCTCTCCCACCGGCTGTCCAGCTTGCCGGCATCCATGGTGGTGCCGATGAAGCCGATGACCACCCGCCGCTTCGGCATGATCTTTTCCTCGTTATTGAGGGCCCATGCCCCTTGTCGTCATGGCGAGGCGCACAGCGCCGTGGCCATCCAGGAGGCCGGTGCCGCTGGATGGCCACGCCCCTTCGGGGCTCGCCATGACGGGCCATTCTTGGGTCGTCGATCTTATCCTACAAGATAAACCTCGATCTTGTAGGATCGTCTTTCACCATCATGATCGATCGGACGAAGCGCGTAAATCGCAGCCTGAAAATTTTTTATCCTTCAATTTCAATACACTATCCGAATTCAGCCGATCGCCCGTCCGGAGTTGGCACGCGCTTCGCTTATGGAAGGGCGCACACCGAAGGATGACGATCATGGCAAACAAATCCGTGTTTGCTTCGCTGATGGGAAGGCTGCTTCCGCGCAGCGACGCCGTGAACCACGAGGGGGCCCAGGCCTACGCCCTGACGCCGCGCCACGCGCTGGCGCAGCTGGCGGCGACCGGGACGCTCCACCGGACGTTCTACGCCGATGCGCGGGAGCAGCTGGACCAGGTGCTCGCCCTCGCCCGCGAGGTCGAGCCCGGTTTCATCGCCCGCACCGCGGTCCATGCCCGCGAGCGGGGGCACATGAAGGACATGCCGGCTTTGCTGGTTGCCCTTCTGTCCACCCTCGAGACGCCCGATTTCGCGCCGGCCTTCCGGCGCGTGGTCGACAACGGCCGCATGCTGCGCAGCTTCGTGCAGATCATGCGGTCGGGCGCCGTGGGGCGGAAGTCGCTGGGCACCCGGCCGAAGCGGCTGGTGCAGGCGTGGCTGGAGCAGGCCTCGGACGTCGAGATCATGCGGGCGGCGGTGGGGCAGGCCCCCTCGCTGGCCGACGTGGTCAAGATGGTCCACCCGAAGCCGGCGGATCCGTCGCGCCAGGCGCTGTATGGCTGGCTGATCGGCCGGCCCTATGACGCCGCGGCGCTGCCGGAGGTCGTGCGGGCCTTCGAGGCCTTCAAGCGCGACCCGTCCGCGCCGGTGCCGGACGTGCCCTTCCAGATGCTGACGGCGCTGCCGCTGACGCGGGAGCACTGGGCGGCGATCGGGGAGAAGGCCGGCTGGCACATGCTGCGGATGAACCTGAACACCTTCGCGCGCCACGGCGTGTTCGAGGTGGACGGGTTCGCCGAGCGGGTGGCGGCGCGGCTGCGCGACCCGGAGGCGATCCGGCGGGCCCGGGTGTTCCCGTACCAGCTGATGGCGGCCTACGCCATGGCGGAGGCGGGAGTGCCGGCGGCGGTGCGCGAGGCGCTGCAGGACGCGATGGAGGTCGCGGTCGGCAACGTCCCGGCGCTGCCCGGCCGGGTGGTGGTCTGCCCCGACGTGTCGGGGTCGATGGGCTCCCCGGTCACCGGCTACCGCGGCGGCGGGACGACGGCGGTGCGCTGCATCGACGTCGCCGCGCTGGTGGCGGCGGCGGTGCTGCGGGCCAACCGGTCGGCCAGGGTCATCCCGTTCGAGCAGCGGGTGGTCGAGATCGACCTCAACCCGCGCGATTCGGTGATGACCAATGCGCGGAAGCTGGCCGCCATCGGCGGCGGCGGCACCAACTGCTCGGCCCCGGTCGAGCGGCTAGTGGCGGAGCGCGCTTCGGTCGATCTCGTCGTCTTCGTCTCGGACAACCAGTCCTGGGTCGATGCGGCGAAGCACCGGCACCAGGGCACCGGGCTGATGCAGGCCTGGGCCCGGCTGAAGGAGCGCAATCCGGAGGCCAGGCTGGTCTGCATCGACATCCAGCCCTACGCCACGACGCAGGCGCAGGAGCGGGCGGACATCCTCAACGTCGGGGGCTTCTCCGACGCGGTGTTCGACGCGATCGCCGCCTTCGCCGAGGCCGGGTCGGGCGCGGACCGCTGGGTCGACGAGATCGAGCGGATCGTGCTCTGACGGATCGGGGCCGGGCGTCCGGGAGACCGGGCGTCCGGCCTCGGCTGGGAGGAATGCCGTCGGGACTCCATCGGACCCCGCAGGCGGGCCGGGCAACCGGCTGCGCACGGGGCGCCGCTTCGGCGGCGTTGTCCCGGCACCCCTCGTCCTCCCGGTTGGATCCATGGCGAATGCAGTGCGGGAGTACATCCACCTCCAGAGCGTGGCGTGCCGGAAACACGCCTCCGACCCCGCGTCGGAAGCTCGCCTCTCGCACACCTTCGTCGCCATGGCCGATCGTGTTTCGTGACGAATGCCGGCGGAACTCCGTCTGTCGCGGGTTCGAGTCCCGTCGGGTCCACCATTCCACCGGGGGCCTGTAGCTCAGAGGTAGAGCAATGGGTTCGCCACCCCTCGTCGTCACACCCCTCGCGCGGCGAATGCTCGCGGGATTCCATGGTAGGAGCGCCCGCTGCAAGGCGGGAGGTCGGCGGTTCGAATCCGCCCCGGCCGCAAGGCCGGTAGCCCAGCAAGATGATCTCGCAAACCCTCGTCGCCGCACCCTCAACCGTTTGAAAGGACCACAGATCGCAGCGAATGCCGGCCGGGACTCCATTGGTGAACGGCAAAAAGCCGAGAGGTTCGAATCCTCCCCCGCATCGCGGCCCGCCGTGGCGCGGGAGACGTCCCGCCACCCCTTGTCGCTGCACCCGAACGCATGGCGAATGCCGATGGAACTCCATGGATTGTCACTCCCCTGGTCGCGGGTTCAAGTCCCGCCGGGGCATCGCCCTCACGGGAATGCTCCGTAGCTCAGTCGGTAGAGCAGGAGCCCGCCCGGGCCTCGGTCCGGTCGGGCAAAGTTTCATCCCCCTCGTCGCCATGCGTCCTTCTGGACTCGAGGATCGAACATCATGGACCGGACCTACGACCTTCTCACCGAGAGCTTCGCCCCGGCGCGCGAGACGCGCGCCAAGCCGGTCAAGATGTGGACCCGCGGCGTGCCGGTCGACGACGGCTCGCGCCAGCAGCTGCTGAACACGGCGACGCTGCCCTTCATCCACAAGCATGTCGCGGCGATGCCGGACGTGCATTACGGCAAGGGCGCGACCATCGGCTCGGTGATCCCGACCCGCGGGGCGATCATCCCGGCCGCGGTCGGCGTCGACATCGGCTGCGGCATGTGCGCCGTGCGCACGACCCTGACCAGCCACCAGCTGCCGGACAGCCTGGCCGGGCTGCGCTCCGCGCTCGAGGCGGTGATCCCGGTCGGGACGGCCGATCACGGGCAGGACGTGCCGCGTGCGGCGGAGAACGCCTGGTACTCGGGCTTCAAGCGCCGCTACGACGCGCTGCAGCAGAAGTACCCGGCGATCGCCACCCGGCATTCGCCGGCGCGGCAGATCGGCACGCTGGGCGGCGGCAACCACTTCATCGAGGTCTGCCTGGACCAGGACGACCGCGTGTGGGTGATGCTGCATTCCGGCTCGCGCGGGGTGGGCAACCGCATCGGCAGCTTCTTCATCGCCGCGGCGCGCCGCGAGATGGAGCGGCTGTTCGTCCACCTGCCGGATCGGGACCTGGCCTATCTGGCCGAGGGCTCGGAGCTGTTCGACGACTACATGGACGCGGTCGGCTGGGCGCAGGACTACGCCCGCGCCAACCGGGACGTGATGCTGAAGCAGGCGCTGGCGGCGATGGCCGCCGCCTTCACCGATTTCGGCGTCACCGACGAGGCGATCAACTGCCACCACAACTACGTGGAGCGGGAGCATCACTTCGGCGAGAACGTCTGGGTCACCCGCAAGGGCGCCGTGCGCGCCCGCGAAGGGGATCTCGGCATCATCCCGGGATCGATGGGGGCGCGGTCCTTCATCGTCCGCGGCAAGGGCAACCCCGACAGCTTCTGCTCCTGCTCCCACGGGGCCGGCCGGGTGATGTCGCGGACCGAGGCCAAGCGGCGGTTCACCGTCGCCGACCATGCCGCCGCCACCGCGGGGATCGAGTGCCGGAAGGACGAGGGCGTCATCGACGAGACGCCCAGGGCCTACAAGGACATCGACGCCGTGATGGCCGCCCAGGCGGATCTGGTGGAGGTGGTGCACACGCTGCGCCAGATCGTCTGCGTCAAGGGATAGGGAACGCCACGGGCAGCGGTCCGGGCAGCCGGACCGCTGCCTGCCGCCGCTCGTGGTCCCAACAAGAAACGAAAGAAACGACCATGATCACGATCGACGGATCCCTGGGCGAGGGCGGGGGGCAGATCCTGCGCTCGGCCCTGACCCTGTCCCTGGCGACCGGGACCCCGTTCCGGATCGAGTGGATCCGGGCGGGCCGCGCCAAGCCGGGCCTGCTGCGCCAGCACCTCACGGCCGTGAGGGCGGCGGCCGCGATCGGCCGGGCCGCGGTGACGGGGGCCGAGCTGGGCTCGACCGCGCTCAGCTTCGCGCCGGGGCCGGTCGTGGCCGGCGACTACGACTTCGTCATCGGCTCGGCCGGGTCGACGCTGCTGGTGCTGCAGACCGTGCTGCTGCCGCTGGCCCTGGCGGGTGCCCCGTCGCGGCTGCGGCTGCAGGGCGGCACCCATGCCATGGGCGCGCCGAGCTTCGACTTCGCCGACCGCGCCTTCCTGCCGCTGCTGCACCGCATGGGCTTTCACGCCCGGGCGGTGCTGCGCCGGCACGGCTTCTACCCGGCGGGCGGCGGCGTGATCGAGGTCGAGGTGATGCCGCGCGGCAAGCCGGCGCCGCTGCTGCTGGAGCGGCGCGGCGCCCTGCTGTCGCGGCAGGTGGAGGCGGTGGTCACCCACCTGCCGCTGCACATCGCGGCGCGGGAGACGGCGGCCTTCGCCAAGACCCTGCGCTGGCGGGACGACACGGTCGTTCCCGGCCGCGCCGTCGCCGCGGACGGGCCGGGCAACTGCCTGACCGTGACGGTGGCGCATGAGCACGCGACCGAGGTCTTCACCGGCCATGGCCAGCCCGGCCTGCCGGCGGAGGACGTCGCGGCCGCGACGGCAAAGGCGGTGCGGCTGTTCCTCGCCAGCCGCGCCCCGGTCGGCCCGCACCTGGCGGACCAGCTGCTGCTGCCCATGGCGCTGGGCGCGGGCGGCCGCTTCGTCACGGTCGCGCCGACGCCGCACACCCTGACCAACATCGCGGTGATCGAGGCCTTCCTCGGCACCCGGATCGCGGTGACCCGCCACACCGGACGCAGCGTGCTGGTCACGGTGGCGGGACGACAGAGCGAGGAGACGGCATGAACGCCGCGCAGACCCTGACGCCGAAGACGCTGGCCCCGTTCTTGCTGAACGTGGCCGGCGTCCTGCCGGTCTTCATCTGGGGACCGCCGGGCATCGGCAAATCGGCCCTGGTCCAGGCCTTCGCCGACTCCGTCGGCCTGCCCTGCGTATCCCTGCTCGGCTCTCAGCTGGCGCCGGAGGACATCATCGGCGTGCCGCAGATCGTCGACGGCAAGTCGCGCTTCTGCCCGCCGACCATCATCGCGCGGGACGAACCCTACTGCCTGTTCCTGGACGAGCTGAACGCCTGCTCGCATGAGGTGCAGAAGGCGTTCTATTCGCTGATCCTGGACCGGCGCGTCGGCGAGTTCCGCCTGCCCGAAGGCACCATCGTGATCGGCGCCGGCAACCGGACCGAGGATGCGGCGATCACGCGGCCGCTGTCGTCCGCCTTGATCAACCGCCTGGTCCATGTCCAGCTGCGCGCCTCGGCCCGCGACTGGCTGGACTGGGCCGGCGGCGCCGGAGTGCACGAGCTGGTCGTCTCCTATATCGAGCAGCGGTCGGACCACCTCTGGTCCAAGCCGCCGAAACATGAGGAGCCGTTCTCGACCCCGCGGGCCTGGGACATGCTGTCCCGCGCCCTGCACGCCTATGGCCCGGGCGTCACGCCGGAGGAGATCAAGGTGCTGGCCAGCGGCCTGCTGACCCCGGCGCATGCCCAGCAGTTCGCGGCCTTCGCCAAGCTGCGCGAGCGCGCACACGACCTGTCGGCGATCCTGAAGGGCGACCGCGGCTGGCCGGAGAAGCCGGAGGAGCGGGACATCCTGTACTTCCTGGTGCAGCAGCTGCGCGACCGGCTGATCAAGGAGCTGCCGGACGACGAAAGTGCCGCGGGGCGCGAGGTCCGGCACCTAGCCAACCGGTCGAAGGAGCTGATCGTGACCCTGGCGCGGATCTCCACCGAGCTGGCGCAGCTGGTGGTGACCGAGACCGAGAGCGGCGCCGCCCTGCCCGCCTGGTACACGATCGAGCTGGCGCGCGCCCTGCCGCGGCTGGCGGCGCTGCGGGCGAGCTGATGGCCAGGACACGGGAGCCGCCGAAGGAGAACCTGCGCGCCATCGCGGCCGCCTGCGGCCTGCTGCGCGGCCATGCGCTGTTCGGCGGGCTGGTCGGGCCGGGCTGGCGGCCGGCGCGGCCGTCCCGGCCGTTTCCGTCCGACGGTTTCGCCCGGCTGACCCTGTCGCGCCACCGCCACGACGGCAAGCCGGTGATCGCGATCGAGACCAATATCTGGCGGCGCGCCGACCCGGCCGAATGGGCCCATGTCCTGGCCCAGGCGCTGCTGCACGAGCACATGAACCATGTCGACCCGGCGCGGACCGACGACGACGCCTGGCGGATCGCCTGCGGGCTGGTCGCCGCCGAGTTCCTGCGCCCGCTGGGCATCGGCCGCCGCCCCGAAGCCCTGCCCTACCCGCTGCAGCCGCCGCCGGGCCGCGACGTGGCCGAGCTGGCGCGATGGCTGGCCGAGGACGCCGCCGCCATGGCGGCCCAGCCTCGGTTCGGCATCGCCGGCAAGGGGGAGCCGGCGTGGATCATCGCCGCCGACGCCCCGCCGCTGACGCCGGCGTTCCGGCGGGACCAGGAGGAAAAGCTGGCCGCCGCCATCCGCCACAGCGTCGCCCAGGCGATCGAGACGGCCGGCACCGCCGCGCGTGGCCCGGCCGGACCGAAGCGCAACCCCAATTCCCAAGCCGAGCGCGCCCGGGCCTGGTTCGTCGCCAGCTATCCCCTGCTGGCGGCACTGGCGGCGACCTTCGAGATCATCGAGGACGAGGCGCTGTGTCGGCAGCTGGACATCGCCGTCGCCGCCGTCGACACCGAGCTGCGGCGGATCTACCTGAACCCGAAGCTGCCCTGGACCTATGACGGGCTGAAATTCGTCATCGCCCATGAGTTGCTGCACGTCGGGCTGCGGCACGAGCCGCGCCGCCAGGGCCGCGATCCCTATCTCTGGAACGTCGCCTGCGACTACGTGATCAATGGCTGGCTGGTCGAGATGGGGGTCGGTGAGGTTCCCTTCGACACCCTGCTGCTGGATCCCGAGCTGGGCTTCGAGCGCGAGTCGGCGGAGGCGATCTACGACCGGATCACCCGCGACCTGCGCCTGATCCGGCGGCTGAACAAGGCCCGCACTCTGCGCGGCCAGGGCAAGGTCGACATGCTGGGCGACCGGCCGCCCGCCTGGTGGACCGGACCGGGCATCGATCTCGACAGCTTCTACCGGCGGGCCCTGGCCGAAGGGCTGGACCTGCATCTGGCGAGGGGCGGCCGCGGCCTGCTGCCGGGCGAGCTGGTCGAGGAGATCCGGGCGATCCAGCATCCGCCGATCCCCTGGGACGTCCGGCTGGGCCAGTGGCTCGACGCCTTCTTCCCGCCGCCGGACAGCCGGCGCAGCTTCGCCCGGGCTAGCCGGCGGCAGGCCGCGACGCCGGACATCCCCCGCCCGGCCTGGCTGCGCCCCGAGGAGCGGCTGGCCGCCCGCACCTTCGGCGCGGTGCTGGACACTTCGGGCTCGATGCCGCCTCGCCTCCTGGCCCGGGCACTGGGGGCCATCGCCAGCTATGCCATGAGCCGCGAGGTGCCGCTGGTGCGCGTCGTGCAATGCGACGCCGGCATCCACGACATGGGTTATGTGCCGCCGGAGACACTGCTGCAGCAGGTCGAGATCCGCGGCCGTGGTGGGACCGTGCTGCAGCCGGCGATCGCACGGCTGGAGAGCGATGACGGCTTTCCGCGCGACGCGCCGATCCTGGTCATCACCGACGGGGCCTGCGACGTGCTGTCGATCCGCCGTGACCATGCCTTCCTGATGCCCGAAGGCTCCCGCCTGCCCTTCCGCACCGCCGCGCCGCAGTTCCATTTCGAGCGGCCGGAGTGAGCCGGCCGGCCGCCGCGGCGGCATCTGACTGCGGTGGCCGCGGCGTTCGCTTCCCTCACTCGGCGCCGGCCGGAGCAGGCATCGCCTCCCGGTGTCCGTGATCGAGGCCGCCTCCCGCTTCCGGCGAGACGGCAGCCGCCGGCTTCACGCGGAACCATGTGGCGTAGAGCGCCGGCAGGAAGAGCAGGATGAGCACGGTGCCGATGGCCGTTCCGCCGATCAGCGTGTAGGCCATGGACCCCCAGAACACCGAATGGGTGAGCGGGACGAAGGCCAGCACGGCGGCGAGCGCTGTCAGGATGACGGGCCGGGCGCGCTGCACGGTCGCCTCGACCACGGCGTGGTAGTCGTCGAGCCCGGCATCCCTGTTCTCCTTGATCTGCCCGATCAGGATCAGCGTGTTGCGCATCAGGATGCCGGCAAGGCCGATCAGCCCCAGAATGGCGTTGAAGCCGAAGGGCTGGTTGAAGGCGAGCAGGATCGGCACGGCGCCGACGAGGCCGAGCGGGGCGGTCAGCATCACCATGGCAGTCGCCGAGAAGGAGCGGACCTGCAGCATGATGAAGACCAGCATCAGGGCGATCATGATCGGGAACACGGCGGCGAGCGCGGCATTCGCCTTGCCCGCCTCCTCGATCGAGCCGCCCATCTCGATGCGGTAGCCGTCCGGCAGCGAAGCGATCAGCGGCTGCAGGGCCTGCAGGACGCGCATCGAGACTTCGGGCGGCTGGGCGGCCTCGCCGATGTCGGAGCGGACGGCGATGGTGGGGGTGCGGTCGCGCCGCTTCATGATCGGCTCTTCCATGCGCACCTCGGCATGGCCGATCTGGTCGAGCGGGATCAGGCGCCCGTCGCGGCTGGTGAGCGAGAAGTCGGTGAGGCGGGCGGGATCGAGCCGCTCTCCGCCGGCGCTGCGGGCCACCACGTCGACGGTGCGGATGTCCTCGCGAACCTGCGTGACCGCGACGCCGGTGAGCAGGAACTGCAGCTGCTGCGCCGCTTCCGCCGGCGACAGGCCGATGAGGCGCAGCCGGTCCTGGTCGAGGACATAGCGCAGGGTCGGCGCGCGATGGCCCCAGTCGCGATTGGCCTGCTGCACGTCGGGGACGCCCCGCATGATGGCGAGGGCCTGCTCGGAGATCCGGCGCAGCTCGTCGGCATCCGGCCCCATGATCCGGAACTCGACCGGGAACGGCGTATAGGGGCCGAACACCAGCTGGGTGATGCGCAGATAGGCTTCGGGCGCGAGTCCTTCGGCCACGGCCGTGCGCAGCCGGCGCTTCAGGGCTTCGCGAGCCTCCGCGTCGGGTGTCAGGATGACGATCTTGGCGAAGGCGGGGTCGGGCAATTCCGGGGACATGGCCAGGAAGAAGCGCGGCGCACCCTGGCCGACATAGCTCGTGACGATCTGCGCCTCCGGCTGGTCCGCCAGCCAGCGCTCGACCGTCTCGACCGTCCTCTCCGTCGCCTCGATGCTCGTGCCCTCCGGCATGCGCACCTCGACCAGCACCTCGGGACGGTCGGAGGTCGGGAAGAACTGCTGCTTCACCGCGCCCATGCCGATGACGGAGAGCGCGAAGACCACGCCCACCGCGCCGCAGGTGAGGAACTTGTGGCGCACGGCGAAGGCGATGACCCGGCGCAGGCGACGGTAGTTCGGCGTATCGTAGATGGCGTGGTGCCCGCCTTCGACTGGCTTGATCTCGGGCAGCAGCTTCACGCCGAGATAGGGCGTGAAGGCGACGGCCACGACCCAGGAGGCGATCAGGGCGAAGCCCACGATCCAGAAGATGTTGCCGGTATATTCGCCGGCGGTCGAGCGCGCGAAGCCGACCGGCATGAGCCCGACCACCGTCACCAGCGTTCCCGACAGCATCGGCGCCGCCGTGTGGCTCCAGGCATAGGCTGCCGCCGCCATCCGGCCCATGCCCTCTTCCATCTTCACCACCATCACCTCGATGGCGATGATGGCGTCGTCGACCAGCAGCCCGAGCGCTAGGATCAGGGCGCCGAGCGTGATGCGGTCGAAGAACCGGCCGGTCTCCAGCATGATCAGGAAGACGACCGCGAGGGTGAGGGGAACCGCGGCCGCGACCACGATGCCGACCCGCCAGCCGAGGCTGAGCAGGCTGACCAGCAGCACGACCCCGAGCGCCATGAAGAACTTCAGCATGAACTCGTCGACGGCCTCCGTGATGTTCACGGCCTGGTCGGTGACCTTGGTCAGGCTGAGTCCGAGCGGCAGGGCGCCGGCGATCTTCGCCGTCTCCGCCTCCAGCGCACGGCCGAGGTCGAGGCCGTTCCAGCCGTCCTGCATCACCACGGACAGCATCAAGGCCGGCTCGCCCTGATGGCGGATGATGAAGGTCGCCGGGTCCTCGTATCCGCGCCGGACATCGGCGATGTCGGAGAGCTTGAGCGTGCGGCCGCCGGCGGCGATCGGCGTGTCGGCGATCTTCTGAAGGTCGTCATAGGCGCCGTCGAGACGGATGAAGACCTGCGGCCCCTCGGTGTCGATCGAACCTGCCGGCGTCACCGCGTTCTGCCGCTGGAGCGCGGCGAAGATGTCCTGCGCCGAGACGCCGAGCGTGACCAGCTTGGCATAGGAAAACTCGACGAAGATCCGTTCCGGCCGCTCGCCGAGAATGTTGATCTTCTTGACGCCGGGCACATGGAGGAGCTGCTGGCGGATCGCCTCGGCCTGCCGGACCAGCGCGCGCATCGGCATGCCTTTGGCCTTCAGCGCGTACAGCGCGAAGCTGACGTCCGAATACTCGTCGTTGACGAACGGGCCCATGGCCCCGGCGGGCAGGTTCCGGGCTTCGTCGCCCAGCTTCTTGCGGGCCTGGTAGAACTGCTCCTGCACCTCGGCCGGCGGGGTGCTGTCCTTCAGGGTGAGCGTCATGAAGGCGAGACCGGGCCGCGTCATGGTCTCGACCCGGTCGTACCATTGCAGCTCCTGGAGACGCTTCTCGAGCGGCTCGGCGACGAGGTCCTGCATCTCCTGCGCCGTCGCACCCGGCCAGGCGGTGGTGACGGTCAGCGTCTTCACGGTGAAGGCGGGATCCTCGGCGCGGCCGAGGTTGAGGAAGGCGAAGGCGCCGGCGATCGCGATCGCGATGATGAAGAACAGAGTCACCGAGCGCTCGCGGACGGCGAGCGCCGAGAGATTGAAGCTCATGGCGTATCCGCCTTTACGACAAGAGTGCGAACGGTCTCGCCCTCATGAAGGAGGTGGGCCCCTAGGGCCGCGATCCGCTCGCCAGGCTCGAGGCCCGACACGATCGCGGTCTCCTCGCCGAGCCGGCGTATCGTCACCGGCCTGAAGCCGACCGTGGACGTGGCCTGGTCGACGACCCAGACGCCGGTCTTGCGGCCGTCGTCCAGAATGGCGCCGATCGGGACCTCGACAGCCTCGGCGGCATCGGCATCCGCGATCCACAGCGTCACCGTCGCGCCCAGCGGCGCCGACGCCGCATCGCCATCCAGCACGTAGCGCGCTTCGTAGGTCCGGGTCTGCGGGTCGGCCGAATCCGACAATTGCCGCAGGCGAGCGGGCCAGCGCCGCGGGTCGGGACCGTAGACGCTCGCCTCCGCCCGCGAGCCGATGGTCGGCCGGACCGCCTCGGGAAGAGCGACGGTGGCCTCGCGCGGTCCGGCATGGGCGAGCCTCACCACCACCTGCCCGGCCGAGACGACCTGGCCGGGCTCCCCGAGTGTTTCGACGACGATGCCATCGGCGTCGGCCTCGAGGGTGGAATATTCCGCCTCGTTCTGCGCGACCCTGGCCTCGGCTTCGGCGGCGGCGAGCTGCGCCTCGGCGGAGTCCAGCGCCGCCCGGGCCTGCTCATGGCGCTGCTTCGTCGCCCATCCCTTCGCAACGAGATCGGCGTATCTCCTGTCGTCCGCGCGGGCCTGCACCGCGACCGCACGGGCGGCGGCCACCGCGTTCTGCTTGGCCGTCAGGGCAGGCGAAGATCATTCTCGTCGATCCGCATGAGGGGTTGGCCGGCGACGACGCGCTCGCCGACATTGACCAGGCGTTCGACGATCTTGCCGGGCACGCGGAAGCCGAGATTGCTCTGCACCCGCGCCGATATCGAGCCGGTGAACGCGCGCTCGACATGCCCGAGCGTCTTGGCCTCGGCGATCGCGACGACCGGCGGAGCGCTGCGCGGATCGTCCTGCGCCCTCCGCTCCTCGGCCGCTCCGGAGACCACGAGGAAGCTCACCGCACCTGCGGCCAGCAGCGGGAGAGCCACGAAGAGCAGAAGGTGCGTCTTTTTCATGAGCGAGCTTCCGAAGATTGGGGCGGGCGCCCCGGGAGGCCGGATCGGGTGCAGGTCCGCAGATCAGTGGATATGCACGTATATGCCAAACCTTCGAGTCGCGGGCCCATCGTTCAGCCCCTGCCCACGACCTGAAAACGCTCCAGCGAGGAGGTCAGCTGCGCGAGCTCTTCCGGCGCGATGCCCGCAGTGACCGCCCGCTGAGCCTGATGCCAACCTTCCTTGGCGCCGGCGAGGATCTCCTCGCCGGCCTCCGTCAGGGAGATGCGCCGCGCCCGCGCATCGTGCTCGTCGGTGGATACGCGCAGGAGCTCACGCCGGGACAGCGGCTTCAAGTTCTTGGTCAGGGTCGTGCGGTCCATCCCGAGCGTCTCCGCCAATTCGCTGATGGTCGGGGACCGAAGATGCTTGAGCGCGATGAGGACGGAGAACTGCCAGTTGTTGATCCCGAGCGACCGGAACGCTTCGTCGAAACGACGACCGATGATCCGCCCCGCCCGCTGGATGCGCTGGCACAGGCAGGTGCGGGCGATGAGGTCGGCGGTTTCGTCGTCGAGAGCCTGCGAGGGTGTCATGCCGGCTTAAATAGGTGTATATGAACCTATTGTCAAGGGGCACGAGCGGTCGAGATTTGGCCTGCCGCAGCTTCCCGCTGCGCTTGACACCCGGCCCCCGGCCCTGCCAGCCTCGGCGCGGAAGTGACACGGGGTGCCCGCCAAGGTTGGTCCGCGGGGGCTGAGATCATACCCGTCGAACCTGATCTGGGTCATGCCAGCGAAGGGAGCCGTCACGCGATGCCCGATCAGGGCCCGGTCCCTCGGGATCGATCGCCGACCGCCCTTCGCCGGAGGAGGAGCGGAATGGGTGCGGCTGTTGAGGCAACGAGACCGGGGCGGCGCTTCGACCTGTCGGTCTATCTCGTCACCGACACGCGGCTGAGCGGCCCGCGCGGCGTCGCCGAAGTGGCCGCGGCGGCGGCGCGGGGCGGCGTCACCCTGGTGCAGCTGCGCGACCCCGACGCCACCACCCGGGCGCTGATCGCCGCGGCCGGGGCGCTGCAGGCGGTGCTGGCGCCGCACGGCATCCCGCTGATCGTCAACGACCGGGTCGATGTCGCCCTGGCGGCCGGGGCCGACGGCGTCCATCTCGGCGACCGCGACATGCCGGCGGCGACGGCGCGGCGCCTGCTGGGCCCCGACCGCATCGTCGGCGTCACCGTGCACGACGCGGCCGAGGCGCGGGCGGTCGACCCCGCCGTGGCCGACTACGCCGGCATCGGCCCGGTCTTCGCCACCACGACCAAGGCCGGGGCGCGGCCGGCGATCGGCGTCGACGGGTTCCGGGCGCTGCGCCGGCTGGTGCCGCTGCCCGCGGTCGGCATCGGCGGCATCGATGCCGGGCGGGCCGCCGACGTGATCGCGGCCGGGGCCAACGGCGTCGCCGTGGTCTCCGCCATCTGCGCCGCGCCCGACCCGGAGGAAGCGGCCCGGTCCATCGCCGCGGCGGTGGCGGAAGGACGGACACGATGATCCCGAACATCCTCACCATCGCCGGCACCGACCCGTCCGCCGGCGCCGGCATCCAGGCGGACCTCAAGACCTTCGCCGCCCTCGGCACCTATGGCTGCGCGGTGATCACCGCCCTCGTCGCCCAGAACACGCGCGGGGTGCAGGCGGTGGAGCTGGTGCCGCCGTCCTTCGTCGCCCGGCAGATCGACTGCCTGCTGGCCGATGTCCGGATCGACGCGGTCAAGATCGGCATGCTGGCGACCGCCGAGATCGTGCGCACGGTGGCCGACGCGCTGCGCCGGCACGGGCTGACCCGGGTGGTGGTCGACCCGGTGATGGTGGCGAAGAGCGGCGACCGGCTGCTCGACCGCGACGCCGTGGCGGCGCTGCGCGAGGAGCTGCTGCCGCTGGCCACGGTGATCACCCCGAACCTGCCGGAAGCCGCCGACCTGCTGGGCCGCCCCGAGGCCGGAAGCCGGGCCGAGATGGCGGAGATCGCGGCCGGGCTGCTGGCGCTCGGCCCGCGCGCGGTGCTGCTGAAGGGCGGCCATCTGGCCGATGCCGAGAGCCCCGACCTGCTGCTGACCGCAGACGGCGCCGTCACCCTGTCGGCGCCGCGGATCGCCACCCGCAACACCCACGGCACCGGCTGCACCCTGTCCTCGGCCATCGCGGCCCTGCTGCCGCAGCGGCCGGACCTGGAGACGGCGGTGCGCGAGGCGAAGGCCTACCTGACCGGGGCGCTGGCCGCGGCCGACCGGCTGTCGGTGGGCGGCGGCCACGGGCCGCTGCACCATTTCCACCGCTGGTGGGGCTGACAAAAAAAGGGCGCCGGAAGCCGGCGCCCTTCTGCGGGTCGGTTCGCGGCCGCTCAGCCGACCTTGTTCTTGTTGTAGACGTCGAAGGCGACGGCGGCGAGCAGGACCAGGCCCTTGATCACCATCTGCAGGTCGATGCCGAGGCCGAGGATCGACATGCCGTTGTTCATCACGCCCATGATGAAGGCGCCGATCACCACGCCGGTGATCTTGCCGACGCCGCCCGAGGCCGAGGCGCCGCCGATGAAGCAGGCGGCGATGGCGTCGAGCTCGTACTGGTTGCCGGCCTGCGGCGTCGCCGAGGTCAGGCGCGCCGTGGTGATCAGCCCGGCCAGCGCCGCCAGCACGCCCATGTTGACGAAGGTCAGGAAGACCAGCCTCTCGGTGTTGATGCCGGACAGCTTGGCCGCCTTCTCGTTGCCGCCGACCGCGTAGATGCGGCGGCCGAGCGTGGTGCGGGTGGTGACGAAGGCGTAGAGGACGACCAGCACCCCCATCAGGATCAGGATGTTGGGCAGCCCGTTATAGGTGGCCAGCAGATAGCCGAGCCCGGCGAGGGCGGCGAAGGTCGCCACGTTCTTGATCACGAAGAACAGCAGCGGCTCCTGCTCCACCCCGTGCTGGATCTCGTTGCGCCGGTTGCGGATGTTGAACCACACCAGCACGGCCGGCACGGCCAGGCTGATCAGCAGCGTGGTGATCCAGACCTTGCCGGTGCCGGAGAACAGCTCCGGCATCGACCCGAACAGCTCGGCGATGAAGCCCGAGGACATCTTCTGGAAGTCGCTCGGCACCGGCCCGGCCCGCTCGCCGGCCAGGACCATCAGGCACAGGCCGCGGAAGGCCAGCATCCCGGCCAGGGTGACGATGAAGGACGGGATCTTGCGGTAGGCGATGAAATAACCCTGGGCCGACCCGATCACCGCGCCCAGCGCCAGGCAGGCGACGGTCGCGAGCCAGGGATTGACGCCCTGCCACACCATCAGGGCGCCGCCGACCGCGCCGACGAAGCCCGCGACCGACCCGACCGACAGGTCGATATGGCCGCTGACGATGACCAGCAGCATGCCCAGCGCCAGCACGATGACGTAGGCGTTCTGCTGGATCAGGTTGCTCAGATTCAGCGGGGTGAACAGCCGGCCGTCGGTCGCGATCTGGAAGATGATCATGATCGCGACGAGCGACAGCAGCATCGCGTATTCGCGGATGTTGTTCTTGAGGAACTCGCCGATCCGCTGGTTCGCGCGTGTCTGCAGGGCGGTCGTTTCGGTGGTCATTGCCGCGCCTCCCGGGGGCCAGTCTCTCTCGATCGCATGATCGCCCGCATGATGTTTTCCTGAGATGCTTCCTGGGCCGGCATCTCGGCGACGATGCGGCCCTCGTTCATGACGTAGATCCGGTCGGACATGCCCAGCAGCTCGGGCATCTCGGACGAGATCATGATGACGCCCTTCCCGGCGGCGACCAGCTGGTTGATGATCGTGTAGATCTCGTATTTGGCGCCGACATCGATGCCGCGGGTCGGCTCGTCGAGGATCAGCACCTCGGGCCCCGCGAACAGCCACTTGCTCAGCACCACCTTCTGCTGGTTGCCGCCCGACAGGTTGACCGTCTGCTGCTGCACGCCGGAGGAGCGGATGTTCAGCTTGCGCCGGTAGTCGACGGCGACGCCGAGCTCGCGCATCTCGTCGATGATGCCGCGGCGCGCCACGCCGGGAAGATGGGCCAGCGGGATGTTGTGCTGGATCGAGTCCCCCAGCACCAGCCCCAGCTGCTTGCGGTCCTCGGTGACATAGGCGAGGCCGGCGGCGATCGCCTTCGGCACCGTGGCGAGGTCGACCGGCTGGCCCCGCATCATGGCGGTGCCGGTGATCTTCTGGCCCCAGGACCGGCCGAACACGCTCATGGCGAACTCGGTCCGCCCCGCCCCCATCAGCCCGGCGATGCCCACCACCTCGCCGGCCCGGACATGCAGGTCGATGCCCTTGATCGCCTGCCGGTCGGAATGCAGCGGATGGTAGACGCTCCAGCCCTTCACCGCGAACAGGGTCTCGCCCAGCTTCGGCTCGCGCTCGGGATAGCGGTCGGTCAGGTCGCGGCCGACCATGCCTTTGATGATCCGGTCCTCGTTGACCTCGCCGCCCCGGGCGTCCAGCGTCTCGATCGTCGACCCGTCGCGCAGGATGGTGATCGAATCCGCGACCTTGGTGATCTCGTTCAGCTTGTGCGAGATCAGGATCGAGGAGATGCCCTGGCGCTTGAAGTCCAGCAGCAGCTCCAGCAGCGCGTCGCTGTCGCTCTCGTTCAGGCTGGCCGTCGGCTCGTCGAGGATCAGGAGCTTCACCTCCTTCGACAGCGCCTTGGCGATCTCGACCAGCTGCTGCTTGCCGACGCCGATATTGGTGACCAGCGTCGCCGGGTTCTCCTTCAGCCCGACCTTGGCCAGCAGCGCCCGGGCCCGGACCAGCGTCTCGTTCCAGTCGATGATGCCGCGGTTCG
This sequence comes from Inquilinus limosus DSM 16000, assembly GCF_000423185.1. Classification (GTDB taxonomy): domain Bacteria; phylum Pseudomonadota; class Alphaproteobacteria; order DSM-16000; family Inquilinaceae; genus Inquilinus; species Inquilinus limosus. The sequence continues at coordinate 227,217 of NZ_AUHM01000001.1, forward strand.
CCACCTCGTTGCCGAGGAACAGGTTCTCGGCGATCGACAGGAGCGGCACCAGCGCCAGCTCCTGATGGATGATGATGATCCCGGCTTCCTCGCTGTCCGAGATCGAGCGGAACTGCCGCTCCTTCCCCTCGAACCGGATCTCGCCCTCGTAGGAGCCGTGGGGGTAGACGCCGGACAGGACCTTCATCAGCGTCGACTTGCCGGCGCCGTTCTCACCGACCACGGCGTGGATCTCGCCGCGCTTGACCGCGAGGTTGACGTTGCTGAGCGCCTTCACGCCCGGGAACGTCTTGGTGATCCCTCGCATCTCCAGGATCGTATCGATCGCAGGGGTAACTGTATCCATAGGGCTCCGCTCACCTCGGGCGCCGCCGGCCTGCCGCCTGGCCGCGGCAGACGCAAGGGCAGGGCCCCGCGCCCGGGGACGCGGGGCCCTGCGGCACGGTCAGATTACTTCAGTTGGTCGGCGGTGTAGTAGCCGCTGTCGACCAAGGTCTTCTGGACGTTGTCCTTGGTCACCGGAACCGGCGTCAGCAGGTAGGACGGCACCACCTTGACCCCGTTGTTGTAGGTCTTGGTGTCGTTGACCTGGGGCTCCTTGCCGGCCATCAGGGCGTCGATCATGTCGACCGTGACCTTGGCGAGGTCGCGGGTGTCCTTGAACACGGTCGAGTACTGCTCGCCGGCGAGGATCGACTTGACCGACGGAACCTCGGCGTCCTGACCCGAGACATAGGGCAGCGGCCGGTCGCCCGAGCCGTAGCCCACCGCCTTCAGCGAGGCGATGATGCCCATCGACAGGCCGTCATAGGGCGACAGCACGGCATCGACCTTCTTGTCGCCGTAATAGGCGGACAGCAGGTTGTCCATGCGCGCCTGGGCCGTCGCCGCGTCCCAGCGCAGGATGCCGACCTTGTCCATGCCGAACTGGCCGCTCGGCACCTTCAGCTTGCCGGCGTCGATCAGCGGCTGCAGCACCGACATCGCGCCGTCGTAGAAGAAGAAGGCGTTGTTGTCGTCCGGCGAGCCGCCGAACAGCTCGATGTTGAACGGGCCCTTGCCGTCCTTGACGCCGAGCGCATCGACCAGCGAGGTCGCCTGCAGCACCCCGACCTGGAAGTTGTCGAAGGTGGTGTAGTAGTCGACATTCGGCGTGTCGCGGATCAGGCGGTCATAGGCGATGACCTTGATCCCCGCGTCATGCGCCTGCTGCAGCACCGAGGACAGAGTGGTGCCGTCGATCGAGGCGATCACCAGCACCTTGGCGCCCTTGGTGACCATGTTCTCGATCTGCGACAGCTGGGTCGGGATGTCGTCGCCGGCATATTGCAGGTCGGCCTCGTAGCCCTTGGCCTGCAGCGACTTGACCATGTTGTCGCCGTCGGCGATCCAGCGCGCCGACGTCTTGGTCGGCATCGAAACGCCGACGAGACCCTTCTCGGCAGCCTGTGCGGACAGCGCGAAGGCGGACAGCCCCAGCGCCAGCGCCGTGACGGATGTGATCAGCTTCACCGTTTTCTCCCTCTGACGTTCTGTTGTGCGCCCGGGCTGGCCGAACCGGCATGATCCCGCCGCGCTGTTGCCGCATGGCCGCTCATGATGCCGCAGCGATCCCGCCCCTTCCAGCCGGGTGGTCCGCGGTCACGAACCCCTGTGAATGCGATGACGGCGATCCCGCGGACCGCCGATCGGCGGGCGAGCCTCCGCGCACGCTCCTCCCGGAACGCCGGACAGCCAGCCGCCGGTGGATCAAGCGTGCCGCCTCTGCGATGTGATGAAATCCATGTGCTCCTCCCTCTGATCGCGACTGCGAAGCGCTTGTGCTGCTTGGGGTCGGCCCTGCCGATCCAATCCTCATACAATTTGGCGTAATCTCTCGCCGACCCGCCGCGCTGTCAAGCGCCGCCGGAATCGCGGCCCTCGGCGGCCTTTGCGCGGCCGCAAAACGCGGCTAAAGCAGGGCCCATGTCCCTGCTGCGCGGCATGGCGACGGTCGGAGGGTTGACGGCCGTCAGCCGGATCGCCGGATTCGCCCGCGATATCCTGACCGCCTCTCTGCTGGGCGCGGGGCCGATGGCCGACGCCTTCGTGATCGCGATCAAGCTGCCGAACCTGGCCCGTCGCCTGTTCGCCGACGGCGCCTTCATGGTCACCTTCGTGCCGCAATACGCGGCCGAACGGGGCGAGCGCGGGAGCAAGGCGGCGCTGGCCTTCGCCGGCGAGGTGCTGGCGGCGATGCTGACGGTGCTGATCCCCCTGACCCTGCTGGCCCTCCTGGCCATGCCCGGCATCCTGGCGGTGATCGCGCCCGGCTTCGTCGACGATCCGGTCCGCGGAGCCCTGGCCCTGGACTATGCCCGCCTGGCCTTCCCCTACCTCATGCTGATGTCGGTCGCAGCCCTGCTGGGCGGGGTGCTGAACGCTCATGAAAGGCTGGCCCCCTTCGCCGCGGCGCCGATCCTGTTCAACCTGGTGCTGATCACGGCCCTTCTGTTCGGCCCGCGCCTGGCCGGGTCGCCCGGCCGCGCCCTGGCGATCGGCGTCGCCCTGTCGGGCATCGTCCAGCTGCTCTGGCTGGCGTTGGCCTGCCGCCGCCACGGGCTGTCGATCCGCCTGATGCGGCCACGGATCGGGCCGCGGCTGAGGCGCCTGGTGGTGCTGATGGGGCCGGGCGCGATCGGCACCGGCATCATCCAGATCCAGATGGTGCTGAACACGCTGATCGCCAGCTTCCTGCCGGCCGGCGCGGTCAGCGCCCTGTACTACGCCGACCGGCTGACCCAGCTGCCGCTCGGCATCGTCGGCATCGCGCTCGGCACCGCACTTCTACCCACCCTCACCCGCCTCCTGGTCGAGGGCCGGACCGAGGCGGCGGCGGCGACCCAGAGCCGGGCGATCGAGATCGCGCTGCTGCTGGGTCTGCCGGCCGCGGCCGGGCTGATCCTGCTGGCCCAGCCGATCATTCAGGTGCTGTTCGAGCGCGGCGCCTTCGGGCCGCACGAGACCGCGGCCGTGGCCGGCGCGGTCGCCGCCTACGCCGCCGGCATCCCGGCCTACATCCTGATCCGGGTGTTCTCGACCCTGTGCTTCGCCCGGCAGGACACGGCGACGCCGATGCGCACCGCGCTGGTCGCCACGGTCCTGGCGGTGGCCGGCGCCGTCCTGCTGATGCGGCCGCTGGGGCATGTCGGCATCGCCCTCGCCACCGCCGTCTCGGCCTGGGCCAATGCCGGCCTGCTGGCCTGGTCGCTGCGCCGCCGCGGCGCCCTGCCGGCGGATGCCGGGTTGCGCCGGCGCGGCGGCCGGATCCTGCTGGCGGCGCTGGGCATGGCCGCCGGGCTGCTGCTGGCCCGGCAGGGGCTCGGCCCGATCGGCGGCGCGACTCTGGCGCTGCTGATCGCCGGCGGGGCGCTGCTCTACGCCGTCCTCTGCCTGCTGCTCGGCGCCGTCGATCGCGGCGAACTGGCCCGGTTCCGCGGCCGCGGGCATCTGCCGGGTTGACCCGGCGGCATGGGCCCGGCCATAAACCGAGCCTCCCCCACCCCTCTGCGGCACCGGCGGACATGAAGCGCATCTTCTCGGGCATCCAGCCCACCCACAACATGCACCTCGGCAACTATCTCGGCGCGGTGCGGAACTGGGTGGCGCTGCAGGACGGGGCGGAGTTCGAGACCATCTACTGCGTCGTCGACCTGCACGCGCTGACGGTGCCGCAGGTGCCAGACGAGCTGCGCGCTCATATCCGCGAGCTGACCGCGACGCTCCTGGCCGTCGGCATCGACCCGGAGCGCAGCATCCTGTTTGCGCAGAGCCAGGTGCCCGGCCACAGCGAGCTGGCCTGGCTGTTCTCCTGCGTCACGCCGCTGGGCTGGCTGCGCCGCATGACCCAGTTCAAGGACAAGGCCGGCAAGCAGCAGGACACGGCGATGCACGGCCTCCTGGCCTATCCCGTGCTGATGGCGGCGGACATCCTGCTCTACAAGGCGACGCATGTGCCGGTGGGCGAGGACCAGAAGCAGCATCTGGAGCTGACCCGCGACATCGCCCAGTCCTTCAACCAGCGCTACGGGGTCGAGTTCTTCCCGCTGCCCGAGCCGCAGATCCTGGGCACGGCCACCCGGGTGATGAGCCTGCGCGACGGCACCAAGAAGATGAGCAAGTCGGACAGCTCCGACTACAGCCGCATCAACATGACCGACGACGCGGACACGATCGCGCTGAAGTTCCGCAAGGCCAAGACCGACCCGGAGCCGCTGCCGACCGAACCGGCCGGCCTGGCCTCGCGCCCCGAGGCGGAGAACCTGGTCAACATCTATGCCGCCCTGGCCGGCAAGAGCATGGACGCGGTGCTGGCCGAGTTCGGCGGCGCTCCGTTCTCGGCCTTCAAGGGCGCCCTGACCGACATCGCGGTCTCGGTCCTGGCGCCGATCGGCGGCGAGATGCGCCGGCTGATGGCCGATCCCGGCCATGTCGACGCGGTGCTGCGCCGGGGCGGCGAGAAGGCGACCGCGCTGGCCGCGCCGGTGCTGGCCGAGGTGCAGGACATCATGGGGCTGCTGCGGCCGTGAGGGAGCGCCCGATCGCCGACCTGCCCAATCTCGGCCCCAAGACGGCGGAATGGCTGGCCGCCGTCGGCATCACCACCGAGGCGGAGCTGCGCGCGGTCGGCCCGGTCGCGGCCTGGCAGCGGCTGAAGGCGGCACAGCCCGACGTGATCACGGTCAACGCGCTCTACGCCCTGCACGGCGCCCTGACCAACCAGCACTGGGCCTCGCTGCCCCAGGAGCTGCGCGCCCTGCTGCGCCGCGACGCCGGGGTGGAGTGAGGGCGTTGAGCTGGGGCCCGTAGGGCGGGTTCGCCAAGGCGAACCCAACATTCCTGTTGGGTTGAGCGATGCTCAACCCAACCTACGCAGACTGCCTGCTCAGATCGACGGATCCTCGTCTTCCCCCGCCCGCTTGGCCGAGCCGGCGAAGCTGGTGATGGCGAAGGACTCGAGCAGGTCGATCGCGGCTTCCCGTGACAGGACCCCGGTGTCGATCGTCAGGTCTGGCGTTTCCGGCTCCTCGTAAGGGGCCGAGACCCCCGTGAAGCTCTGGATCTCGCCGCGGCGCGCCTTGGCGTAGAGGCCCTTGGGGTCGCGCTGCTCGCAGATCGCCAGGTCGGCCTTCACGAACACCTCGCGGAAGCCGTCGCCGATCACGTCGCCGGCCAGCGCCCGGTGCCAGCGCTCGGGCGAGATCAGCGCCACGATCGCGATCAGCCCGGCCTCGGCGAACAGCCGCGCCACCTCGGCCGCGCGGCGGACGTTCTCGGCCCGGTCCTCGGCCGAGAAGCCGAGGTCGCGGCCGAGGCCGGTGCGCAGCGAATCGCCGTCCAGCACCGTCGCGTGCCAGCCGCGGGCGAACAGGCGGGATTCCAGCGCCGTCGCCAGGGTCGACTTGCCGGCGCCGGACAGGCCGGTCAGCCAGACCACGCCGCCGGCATGGCCGTTGGCCAGGCGCCGGGCCGCGGCGTCGACCCGCCGCTCGGTCGGGAACAGGAGGCGGCTGTCCGACGTGGCGTCGAGGATGGTGACGCCGCCGACCACGTCGTAGCCGTCGACCAGCACGCCGCGGCCGGTCGCCGGCAGCTCGGCATGGCGGTCGAAGGCGATGGCGGTGCGGCCGACCACCTCGATCTCCGCCGTCTCGTTGCGCCGCACCAGCTCCGCGGTCCGGGTCTCCAGCGTGTGCACCTCGACCACATGGCCGATGCGCTCCACCGTCACCGTGTGCTCGGCGGTGGCCAGGCGCAGCGTCAGCCGGGCGCCGGGGCGCAGCGGCTCGCGCGCCAGCCAGAACAGGCGCAGCTTCAGCCGGGCCGCGGTCTCGGGCGCCTCCTCGACCAGGGTCGCGATCTGGCCGCGCTCGACGAAGACCGGCGGGTCGAGCGTCAGCCCAACCGCCTGGCCGGCCCGGGCGCCGGTGATCTCCGCCGCCGGCCAGCTCTCGATCGAGGCGATGCGCGCCACCTTGCCCGAAGGCGCGAAGCGCAGCGTCTGGCCGACCGCGAGCGCGCCGCTCTCGATCCGGCCCGCGACGATGCGCCGCTCGTCGAACTTGTAGACGTCCTGCACCGGCAGGCGCAGCGGCTGGTCGACCGGCGCCGGGGCCGCTTCCAGCCCGTCCAGCGCCTCGACCAGCGACGGCCCCTGGTGCCAGGGCATCAGGGCCGAGCGGGAGACGATGTTCTCGCCGTGCCGGGCGGCCACCGGCACCACCACCTTCGGGGTGATGCCGACGCTGTTCAGATAGGCCGAGATCTCGTCGGTCACGGCCTGGAAGCGAGTCTGGTCGTAATCGACCAGATCCATCTTGTTGATCGCCAGCACCACCTGGGTGATGCCGAGCAGGCCGAGGATCAGCGCGTGGCGGCGCGACTGCTCCAGCGTGCCCTCACGGGCGTCGACCAGCAGCAGCGCCGCATCGGCCCCGGCGGCGCCGGAGACCATGTTCTTGAGGAACTCGGCATGGCCCGGCGCGTCGATCAGCACGTAGCGCCGGCGCGCGGTGCGGAACTGCACCTCGGCCGTGTCGATGGTGATGCCCTGGTCGCGCTCGGACTGCAGCGCGTCGATCAGGAACGACCATTCGAACGGCATGCCTCGCTTCTTGCTCATCGCCTCGACCGCGGTGACGCGTTCGGGGCCGAGCGCGCCGGTGTCGTGCAGCAGGCGGCCGATCAGGGTCGATTTGCCGTGGTCGACATGGCCGGCGATGACGACGCGCAGGGTGCGGGCGGCGGCCAGCGCCGGATGCAGGGTCACGATCCCGTCCATCTCACATGTACCCCGCGCTGCGGAGGCGCTCGAAACCGTCCTCGGTCTCGTTGTCGATGATGCGGCCGGCGCGTTCGGACACCTTGGTGGTCTCGAGCTCGGCGATGATCGCCTCGATCGAATCCGCCTCGCTGGCCACCGGCAGGGTGATGTTCTTCTCGCCCAGCGAACGGTAGCGCAGCCCGTCCTTGGCCAGGTACAGCGGCACGATCGGGATGCCCTCGCGCTGGGTGTAGCGCCAGACGTCGATCTCGGTCCATTTCAGTATCGGGTGGACCCGGACATGGGTGCCGGGCTCGAACCTGGTCTTGTACTGGCCCCAGAACTCGGCCGGCTGGTCGGTGACGTCCCAGGCGCCCTCGAAGCTGCGCGGGCTGAACACCCGCTCCTTCGCCCGCGTGCCCTGCTCGTCGCGGCGGATGCCGACGATGATGCCCTCGAAGCCCTCGCGCTGGATCACCGCCTTCAGCCCCTCGGTCTTGCGCGCCGCCGCCCGGCCGCCGGGCGCCAGCGTCTGGTCCATCAGCTCCTCCGGCGGGCAGTCTTCGATGATCAGCGGGAGGTTCCACTCGCGCACTAGGCGGTCGCGGAACTCGTACACCTCCGGCAGCTCCATATGGGTGTCGAGCTGGATCAGCGGGAACGGGACGTGGCCGAAGAACGCCTTGCGCAGCAGCCACAGGATCAGGGTCGAATCCTTGCCGATGGACCAGAGCAGCGCCAGCCGATCGATACGGGCAAAGGCTTCGCGGAGAATCGTGATGCTCTCCGCTTCGAGTTCGTCGAGGTGATTCATTGTCTACAGGAAGGTGACCGGGGAGGTGGCGGGATCGGCGGAGCGATGGATACCGCATTCGGTCTTGGCCTGGCCAGACCAGCGGCCGGAGCGCGGGTCGGCGCCGGGCGCGACCCGCTCGGTACAGGGCATGCAGCCGATCGACAGGAAGCCGTCGGCCTCCAGCGGGTGATGCGGCAGCCCGCGGGAGTCGAACTCCGCCGCGATCCGGTCGGGCGACCAGCCGGCCAGCGGATTGATCTTGAAGCGGCCCTCCGCGGCCGCCCATTCGACCGCCGGCAGCACCGCGCGGGTGGCGGCCTGGAAGCGCTTGCGGCCGGTGATCCAGCCGCCGAACCCGGCCAGCGCGCGCTCCAGCGGCTCGACCTTGCGCAGGGCGCAGCAGGCGTCCGGGTCGCGCTGGAACAGCAGCAGGTCGGGATCTCGTTTGGCGATTTCAGCGGGGTCAGGCCTGACCGAGCGCACATCCTCCAGCCCGAGCTGCGCGACCAGCTTGTCGCGGTAACGCAGAGTCTCGCCGAAATGGCGGAGCGTGTCGAGGAAGATCACCGGCGTGGCCGGCGCGACCTCGGCCACCAGGGCCAGCAGCACCGCCGATTCGGCGCCGAAGGAAGAGACCAGGGCGACCGGCCCGAGCCGCGGATCCGCCAGCGCCCGTTCGATCAGGGCATGCCCCTCTAGCCCGTCGAATTCGGCGGCGATCAGCTCCTGAAAGACAGCAGCGGAGAGGGGCATCGGGCACTCATGGTCGGCAAACTGCTCCAATTTTGCTGTAAAATAGAGCACATTTGCTGATTGACTGTGTGTGAATCCGGGAGCTATTGTCAACACACAATTGTGGATATGAACGCCGCCGATGTCCGCCGACCTCCCCGCCGCCCCGCCGAAGCTTTCCGCCGTCGAAGGCGTGAAGGAACAGAGCCGATTCCTGCGCGGCGGCATCGCCGCCGACCTGGCCGCGCCCGGCATCTCGGTCACCGAGGAAAGCTATAACCTGCTGAAATTCCACGGCAGTTATGAGCAGTACGACCGCGACACCGCGACCGCGCGCAAGAAGCAGGGGCTGGAGAAGGAATACCAGTTCATGGTCCGCGCCCGCATCCCGGGCGGGCGGATCACGGCCGAGCAATATCTCGCCCTCGACGCCATTGCCGACCGGTACTCCAATGGATCGCTGCGGATTACCACCCGCCAGGGAATCCAATTCCACGGCGTATTGAAGGGAAATCTGAAGGCGACGATCGCCGACATCAACCATTCGATGCTGACCACCATGTCCGCCTGCGGCGACGTGGTGCGCAACGTCATGACCACCCCGGCGCCGATCCGCGACGCGGTGCATGCGCGGCTGGAGGCCGACGCCCGTTTCCTGTCGACGCGGCTGCTGCCGAAGAGCCGGGCCTATTACGAAATCTTCCTCGACGAGGAGAACCAGACTCCACCCGAATCGGTCGACGAACCGCTGTACGGCGCCACCTACCTGCCGCGGAAGTTCAAGATCGGCCTGGCGGCGCCCGAGGACAACACGGTCGACATCCTGACCCACGATCTCGGCATCCTCGCCGTGTTCGAGGGCGACCACCTGGTCGGCTACAACCTCAATCTCGGCGGCGGCCACGGCCTGACCCACACCAAGCCCGGCACCTATGCCCGCATGGGCTCGCCGATCGCCTCGGTCGGCCCGGGCGAGCTGCTGCAGGGCGCCGAGGCGGTGATCCGCCTGTACCGCGACCACGGCAACCGCGCCGACCGCAAGCGCGCCCGGCTGAAATACGTGCTGGACGACATGGGCCTCGACTGGACCCGCAAGGAACTGGAGCGCCAGTTCGGCCGGGTCCTGGCCGACCCGCTGCCGCACGCCCCGTTCCGGGTGCCCGACCATCTCGGCTGGCACGAGCAGGGCGACGGCCGCTTCTGGCTGGGCCTGCCGGTGGCCAGCGGCCGGATCCAGGACGGGCCGGCCGTGCGGCTGCGCACCGCGCTGCGCACCCTGTTCGAGAACTGGGCCAAGCCGGCGGTGCTGACGCCGCAGCAGGACATCCTGATCGCCGACATCGCGCCGGGCGAGCGCGACGAGATCACGGCGCATCTGCGCAGCCATGGCGTGGTCTTCGCCGAGGACCTGACCCAGGTGCGGCGCTGGGCCCTGGCCTGCCCCGCCCTGCCGACCTGCGGCCTGGCGCTGTCCGAGGCCGAGCGGATCCGCGAGCCGGTGGTCGACGCCTTCGAGGCGGTGCTGCGCCGGCACGGGCTGATCGAGGAGCGGATCAGCATCCGCATGACCGGCTGCCCGAACGGCTGCGCCCGGCCCTATGCCGGCGACATCGGCATCGTCGGCCGCACCCCGGGCACCTTCGCCCTGTTCGTCGGCGGCGATTTCGAGGGCACGCGGCTGAACACCAAGCTGGCCGAGAAGGTGCCGGAGGCGGCGATCGCCTCGACGCTGGAGCCGATCTTCGCCGCCTTCGCCCAGGAGCGGCTGCCCGGCGAGGGCTTCGGCGACTACTGCCACCGCCAGGGGCTGGAGCGGCTGACCGCCCTCATCTCCACCGCCGAGGCCGCCTGATGCTGCCGATCTCCCTGTGCCCGGAGGCGGTGCCGGTCGCCCTGGTCGGCCTGGGTGACAAGGCGGTCCGCCGCCTGGCCCAGCTGGACGAGGGCGGCTTCAGCGTCACGGTCTTCGCGGACGATCCCTCGCCCGACCTGGTCCTCGCCGCCGGCGACCGGCTGCGGCGCCGGCTCCCGACCGCTTCCGACCTCGGCACCCACCGCCTGCTGCTGGTGGCCGATCTGGACGAGGGCCGCGCCGCCGACCTCGCCCTCCTCGCCCGGCGCCTCGGCCTCCTGGTCAATGTCGAGGACCGGACGGCTTTGTGCGACTTCCACCTGCCGGCGATCGTGCGCCGCGGCGACCTCGTCGTCGCGATCTCGACCGGCGGGCACAGCCCGCGCCTGGCCGCCCGGCTGCGGATGGCGGCCGAGCGGCTGATCCATCGCGACTGGGGCGCCCGCCTGGCCCGGCTCGGCCTCCTGCGCTCCGAGCTCCGCGCCCAGGGCAAGGGCCCGGACGAGATCACCCGCGCCGTCGACGCGGTGATCGACCGCGAAGGCTGGTTGGGCCGGCCGGGAGCCTGAGCGCTCAGACGCCCCGCCGGGCGATCAGGAAGGCCCCGACCACCAGCAGGATCGCCCCGAGGATCGGCAGCCCCTGCGCCGAGAGGGCCTGGGCGCCGGGCTTCAGCTGGTCCGCCGCCAGCCCGGCCACCAGCTGGCTTGCCACCAGGATGGCGATGGTCGGGGCGGCGCCCAGCCGCTGATAGCCGAGGATCCCGGCGAAGACGAAGAAGGAGCCGAGCAGCCCCGGCAGCAGGGCCCAGGGGCGCAGGACCGCGGCCGCCTCGACGAGGCCGCCCGGGCCGTTGCGGAGCAGCAGCAGACCGAGCAGCACCGTCAGCCCGACGGCGGAGTTGATCACCAGCGCGATCAGCACGGTCGAAGCCGACAGCGTGATCCGGACCATCAGCAGGTTCTGCAGCACCAGGCAGATGCCCGCCGATATCAGCAGGACGATGGTGGAGGCGGCGCCCATCAGGCACAGCCGTCCGGATCGGTGCGCCCGTCGAGCCGCAACTGCAGGAAGGCGAGATCGAGCCATCGGCCGAACTTGGTTCCCACCTCCTTCAGCAGCCCGGCATGCTCGAAGCCGAGCTTCTCGTGCAGCCGGATGGAACCGGTGTTCGCCGCGTCGATGCCGGCGACCATGACATGCTTGCCGAGGGCCTTGGCCCGGAGGATGAGCTCCAGCATCAGGGCCCGGCCGACCCCGCCGCCGCGCCGGTCCCGGTGGACATAGACCGAATGCTCGACGGTGTGGCGGTAGCCGTCCCAGGCGCGCCAGTCGCCGAAGGAGGCGTAGCCCGCCACCCGGCTGTCATCGTCGACCGCCACCAGCACCGGATAGCCGAGGCGCCGGCGCTCCGCCATCCAGGCGGCGCGGTTCGCCGCATCGACCACGGTCTCGTTCCAGATCGCGGTCGTGTACAGCACGGCGTCGTTGTAGATCTCAAGGATGTCGGCGATGTCCCCGGCCTCGGCGCCGCGAATGCGCATTCCCGCCTCGCCCGCGTGTCGTTGCATCGAACCACTCGTTGATATCGCGCTTCGCGGAGCCGTGCACTTTAGTGATACGCACGCCTCGTATGATCCACTATAGTAGTACGCATGGTGAGCTCCGATGGCATTGATCGGCGCATCGGCGCCCGCCTCCGCATCGAGCGGGAGAGCCGCGGCTGGTCCCTCTCCGACCTGGCCGCGCGCGCCTCCGTCTCCCGCGCCATGATCTTCAAGGTGGAGCGGGGCGAGAGCAGCCCGACGGCCCATCTGCTGGGCAAGCTCTCCGGCGCCTTCGGCCTCAGCATGTCGACGCTGATGGCGCGGGCCGAGATGCAGCAGGGACGGCTGTCGCGGCGGGCCGACCAGCCGGTCTGGACCGACCCGCAGACCGGCTATGTGCGCCGGCACGTCTCGCCGCGCACGGACTTGCCGCTCGACCTCGTGCGCATCGAGCTGCCGGCCGGCCGGGAGGTGCCGATGCCGGCCTCGGCCTACGCCTTCCAGCGCCAGCTGATCTGGGTCCTCGAGGGCGCGCTGGTCTTCATCGAGGGGACTGCGCGGCACGAGATGCAGGCCGGCGACTGCCTCGAGCTCGGTCCGCCCGCCGACTGCGTCTTCCGGAACGAGGGCGGGCGCCCCTGCACCTACGCCGTGATGGTCCTGCGCCAGCCGTGACCCTGAGGGGTCCGCCCGGACCTCAGGCCGGCCCGAGCGGGAAGCCCCTGAACGGCTTGATCTCCTTGAGCACGAACATCGTCTGCATCTCCTTGATCCGGGGCAGGCGACGCACCACCGCCATGGCGAAATCCGCATAGCTGTCCAGGTCGGGCGAGACCACCTGCAGCAGGAAATCCGTGTCCCCGGCGATGCTGTAGCAGGCGACCACCTCCTTCAGCTTGCGGACATCCGCCGCGAAGGCTTCCGATTCCGTCTCGCTGTGGCTGTCGATCTTGACCCGGATGAAGGCGAGGACGCCGAGGCCGATCCGCCGCCGGTCCAGCACCGCCGTATAGCCCTGGATCACTCCGCCCTCCTCCAGCTGGCGCACCCGCCGCCAGCAGGGCGAGGTCGACAGCCCGACCTCGGCGGACAGCGCCTGGTTGGTCAGGCGGCCGTCCTCCTGCAGGGCGGCCAGGATCCGGATATCGACCGGCTCGAGCGGACTGGGCATGTTCTACCTTGGAGAACGCAGATCTGGGTAGAACCTACCGAAACTGCTTTCCCGGAAGCAATGATAGGCAGGATCGACCAGCGGCCGGGCGCTATCCTGCCGGCGGACACATCGCCGTGGAAGCCGCCATGAATCAGGATCTCCGCCTCGCCATCGTCGTGAACCCGGATCTGCCGCTCGGGCTGATCGCCAACACCGCCGGCGCCATCGCCATCGGCCTGGGCGCCCGGCTGCCGGCCCTGGCGGCACGGCAGCTGACCGACCGCCACGACCGCACCATCGACATCAGCTCGAACCGGCCGGTCCCGATCCTGCAGGCCGATGCGGCGACGATCCGGGCGCTGCTGCTGAAGGCGCTGCCGCAGCCGGGAGAGCGGGCGGTGGTGCCCTTCCCGTCCTTCGCCCGCTCGCTGCACGCCTATGCCGAGTACGAGGCGGCCTTCCCCGACCGCGACCTGAGCGAGGAGGACATCGATGGGCTGGGCGTCGCCGGCCCGGCGAAATGGGTCCGGTCGCTCACCGGCTCGCTCAAGCTGCTGCGCTAGAAGAAGTCGCCGAGGAACGCCGCCGCCTCGTCCGAGAGGCCGATGATCTTGTTCGTGGCCTGACGATAGAATTTGAAATTCAGCTCGGTCTCGGGCCGGCCGTCGTTCCAGTCGGCGAAGGGCTTGAGCTCTCTCCGCCCCAGCGGCCGCGCCGCCAGCGCGGTGCGCCTGACGGTGATGCTCACGCGCGGCGTCTGCCGGGCGAGGCCGGGCGTCTTCGCGACCGCGTCGGCGGCGGTGACGATGCCGCGCGCGACGAGGCCTTGCCCGCCCTCGTTCTCGCTGGCGAACAGGAAGAGCGTGTCGCCTGCGGCAATGCGCCTGCCGCCATACATGGTCTTCTGCGCGGGGAAGGCGAAGCTCTCCGCCCGCGGGTCCCGGATCTCGGCCTTGATCGCGAACGCCATGCTTCCCCTCCCCGCCCCGAACAGGATACAGCCTCCGCATGACATCCCGAATCCGCATCCGCGCCGCGCGGCCGGAGGACCGGGACGCGCTCGGCGCCCTCAAGCTGCGCGCGTCGCTGGCCTGGGGCGAACATGTCGAGGAACTGCAGGCCCTGCCCGAGGCGCGGCAGGTTCCGGCGGAGCACCTGCCCTCGGCCGTCGTCGCGGAGCTGGACGGCAGGGTCGTCGGCTTCGCCACGGTCCTGCCGCGCGACGATGGCGGGCCGAGCTGGAGGACCTGTTCGTCGACCCCGCCGCCTGGCGCCGGGGCGTAGGCGCCTGCCTGGCGGCCGAGGCGGAGCAGCGGGCCACGGCGCTCGGCGCCCGGTCGCTGCACGTCGTCGCCCATGAGCGCGCCCGCCCCTTCTACGAAAGCCGCGGGTTCCGGGTCGTCGGCATGGTGATGACTGACCTCGCCCCCGCCCCGGCCATGCGCAAGGATTTGGGCCAAGCCCGCTGAGGCGCGGGCCCTCGCTCCCGGGCTACTCCGCCGGCTTCGGCGTCGGATGACCCGGCTCGTCCTCCTCCGCGATGCGATGATGGTCGCGGGCGAGGTAGGTGTAGACCATCGGCACCACGAACAGGGTGAACAGCGTGCCGATCGACATGCCGGACGCGATCACCAGCCCGATCGAGAAACGCGCCGCGGCGCCGGCGCCGCTGGCATAGAGCAGCGGCACCACGCCCAGCACCATCGCCGCCGTGGTCATCAGGATCGGCCGCAGGCGGATCGCCGCCGCCTGCTCGATCGCGTCGCGTCGCGACAGCCTCTGCTCCTCCTGCAGCTTGTTGGCGAACTCCACCATCAGGATGCCGTGCTTGGTGATCAGCCCGACCAGGGTGATCAGCCCGATCTGGGTGTAGATGTTGATGCTGGCGCCGGTGAGCTGGAGGATCGAGCCGAGATTCAGCACCGCCAGCGCGCCGAAGATCGACAGCGGCACCGACATCATGATGATCAGCGGGTCGCGGAAGCTCTCGAACTGCGCCGCCAGCACCAGGAAGATCACGATCACCGCGAAGGCGAAGGCGATCATCACCGTGTTGCCCTCGGTGATGTATTGCCGCGAATCGCCCTCGTAGTCGTAGGTCACGCCGCGCGGCAGGATCCGGTCGGCCGTCTCCTGGAGGAAGGTCAGCGCCTGGCCCAGGGTGACGATCACCGGGGTCGGCACCCCCTGGATGGTCGAGCTGTTCAGCTGGTTGAACTGGGAGAAGGAGTTCGCCGTCGCCTGGGTCTTCAGCGTCACCACCGAGGACAGCGGGATCAGGTCGCCGCCGGCGGTGCGGACGAAGTACTTGTTCAGTTCCTCCGGGTTCAGCCGGCTTTCCTGCGCGACCTGCGGGATCACCTTGTAGCTGCGGTTGTCGCGGTCGAAGCGGCCGATATCGTTGCCGCCCAGCATGACGTTCAGCGTGACGCCGATGTCGTCCATGTTGACGCCCAGCGCCGCCGCCTTGTTGCGGTCGATCTCGACCGACAGCTCCGGCCGGTCGAAGGCCAGGGTGGCGTTGGCGAACAGGAACAGGCCGCTCTTGCGCGCCTCATTGGCGATCTGCTGCGCCATCTCGTAGACCAGCTCGGGCGAGCCGGGGGCCTTGATCACGAACTGCACCGGCGGGCCGCCGCTGGAGCCGGGCAGGGCCGGCGGAGTGATGGCGAAGCCTTCCACCCCGGCGATGCCGCTGACGATCTGCTGGACCTGGGCCTGAAGCTCGGCGCCGCTGCGGCTGCGCTCGCCCCACGGCTTGAAGGTCATGCCGCCGAAGCCGGAGGCCAGCGAGCCGGCACCGTTGACCGAGAAGATCGCGTCGTGCTCCGGGATCCCCTGCAGGTCCTTGATCAGCTTGTCGCTGAACCGGTTCATGTATTCCAGATTGGCGTAGCGCGGGCCTTCGAGGATCATGAACACGAAGCCCTGATCCTCCTCCGGCGCCAGCTCGCTCGGCGTCTTCACGAACAGGAAGGCGGAGGCGGCGAGCAGCACGATGGCGAGGAAGACGGTGACCGGCCGGTAGTTCAGCGAATTGTGCAGCCGCCGGTGGTACCAGCCCTGCAGCCCGGTGAAGAAGCGGTCGACCACCTGCTGGAACCGGCCGGCGCCCTGGCCGTGCGGCTTCAGCATCTTGCTGGTCATCATCGGCGACAGGGTCAGCGCGACGATGCCGGAGATGATGACGGCGCCGGCCAGGGTGAAGGCGAATTCGCGGAACAGGGCCCCGGTCAGGCCGGTGGCGAAGCCGATCGGGGCGTAGACGGCGGCCAGGGTGACGGTCATCGACACCACCGGCCCGGCGATCTCCGCCGCCCCCTTCAGCGCCGCCTGCCTCGGCGTCAGCCCCTCCTCGATATGGCGGTGGATGTTCTCGACCACCACGATGGCGTCGTCGACCACGAGGCCGATCGCCAGCACCATGGCGAGGAGCGTCAGCGTGTTGATCGAGTAGCCGAGCGCGTAGAGGCAGAACAGCACGCCGATCAGCGACAGCGGGATGGTGACGACCGGGATGACCACGGCGCGGAACGAGCCGAGGAACAGCAGGATGACGACGACGACGATCGCCACCGCCTCGGGGATGGTCTTGCCCACCTCCCAGATCGAGGCTTCGATGAACTCGGTCGCGTCGTAGACGATCTCGCCGCGCATGCCCTCCGGCATCTGGCGCACGATGTCTTCCATCGCCGCGCGCACATTGGCCGCCGTGGTCAGCGGATTGGCCGCAGGAGTCGGGTTGATGGCGACGAAGATCGCCTCGCGCCCGTTGAAGGTGACGCGCGAATCGTAGCTCTCGCTGCCCAGCTCCACCCGGGCCACGTCCTTCAGCCGGACGATGTTGGAGCCGTCGGAGCGCACCACCAGGTCGCCGAAGGCCTCGGCCGTGCGCAGCGTGGTGTCGGTGCGGATGGCGAAGGTGACCAGCTCGCCCTCGGTCCGCCCCGGCGCCGACTGGAAGTTGTTGGCCCGGATCGCCGCCACCACGTCGGCCGCCGTGACCTGGCGCGCGGCCAGCCGCATCGGGTCGACCCAGACCCGCATGGCGAAGCTCTTGGCGCCCAGGATCTTGGCCTCGGCCACGCCCTCGGTGGTCGACAGCTGCGGCTGCACCACCCGGGTGATGTATTCGGTCACCTCCTCGGGCGACATCCGGTCGCTGTCCAGCGCGATGTACTGGATCGCGATGTCCTGCCCGGTGCCCTTCACCACCACCGGGTCCTTCGATTCGTCCGGCAGGTCGTTGCGGACCTGCTGCACCTTGGTCAGCACCTCGGTCAGCGCCGCGTCGGGATCGGCGTTCAGCTTCATGTGCACCGACACGGTGCTGACGCCCTGGACCGAGGAGGAGGTGACGTAGTCCAGCCCTTCCGTGCTCGCCACCGCCTGGGCGATCGGGGTGGTGATGAACCCCTGCATCAGGTCGGCGCTGGCGCCCGGATAGGCGGTGGTGATGGTGATCACCGTCTCCTCGGTCTTCGGGAACTGGCGCACGGGCAGAGTCGCCAGGCCCTGGATGCCGAGCAGCAGGATGAGGAGGCTGATCACCGAGGCCAGCACCGGCCGGCGGATGAAGATCGAGGTGAAGTTCATGGTTCCCCCTTCCCGGCCGGGCTAGGAGCCGGCTTGCGGAGGACGGGTCGGGTCGACCGAGTTGTCGATTGCGACCGGGAACCCGTTCTGCAGCTTGAGCTGGCCGGAGGTGACGACCTGGTCGCCCGCCTTCACCCCTTCGACGATCTCGGCGACGCTGCCCTGGCGCTGGCCGACCCGGACGAAGACCTGCTCGACCGTCAGCTGCGGCCCGGCCGATGCCGGGCGCTCCGGCCCGTCGGCGGCCGGCTGCTGCTGGCCGGCCTCCGCCTTCTTCTCGCGGATCACGAACACGGTGTCGCCGTAGAGGCTGAAGGTGATCGCGGTCTGCGGCACGGTCACGACGTTCGGACGCTCCGGCAGGATCAGCCGGACATTGGCGAAGAAGCCGGGGCGCAGCTTGAGGCCGGGATTGTCGATGGTGGCCCGCACCCTGACCATGCGGCTGGCGGTGTCGACCACCGGCTCGATCCCGGTGACCTGGCCACGGAAGACCTCGTCCGGGAAGGCGTCGGCCCGCACCTCCACCTTCTGGCCGTGGCTGATGCGGCTGAACGCCTGCTCCGGCAGGGTGAAGTCGGCATAGACTTGGTCGAGGCGCTGCAGCGTGACCAGCGGGTCGCCGGCGGCGACGTAGCGGCCGATATCGACCTTGCGGATGCCGACGATGCCGGCGAAGGGTGCCGCCACCGCCTTCTTGTCGATCGTCGCCTGGGCGCGGGCGATCTGCGCCTGCGCCTTCAGAAGCTCGGCATTGGCGGCATCGAGATCGGATTGCGGGGCATTGCCGCGGGCCCGCAGCGACGAGACGCGGTCCAGGGTCCGCCGCGCCAGGTCCATCGCGGCCTGGTACAGGCGCAGATCCGCCTGGTCGATCGAATCGTCCAGCTGCACCAGCCGCTGCCCGGCCTGCACCGTGTCGTTGGCCTTGAAGTCGACCGACTTGACGGTGCCCGCGACTTCCGAGGCGACTTGGATGCCTTCGACCGCCGAGATGCTGCCGATGCCCTCGAGATAGTCGGTCCAGGTCTTCGCCTCGGCCTTGGCGGCGGAGACGGCGACCGGCGGGATCTGCGGGTTGGCGAACATGTCCGCCACCACCTTGTCGCGCATGACGTTCATGCCGACGAGCGCGCCGACGACGACGATCAGGGCGATCCCGACCAGGAAGAAGCGGAGGATCATGCGCGAATCCGTCCCCACCGCCCGTGATTGGACCTACGGGCTCGTGCTGTGAATCAAAAAGCGGAGCACCATACACTAGCGCCGATAAACGGCCTAATCGGAAACATACATGCATGTACGGCATGGGTAACCGGTCCGGCCATGCCGCCACCGCATCGCTTCGCCGCAGGCGCCATCGGCCTTCGCATCGGCCGCCGCAGCAACTATGGTGCCGCTAGGACTGGACGGGACCCCGCGCCATGCAAGTCTATCTGCCGATCGCCGAGGTCTCGGTGAACGCCCTGCTGATTCTCGGCATGGGCGGCCTGGTCGGGTTCCTGTCCGGCCTGTTCGGCGTCGGCGGCGGCTTCCTGATGACGCCGCTCCTGATCTTCATCGGCATCCCGCCGGCGGTCGCGGTCGGCACCCAGGCCAACCAGCTGGTCGCGGCCAGCGTCTCGGGCATGCTGGCGCATTGGCGGCGCGGCAATGTCGACCTGAAGATGGGGCTGGTGCTGCTGGCCGGCAGCGTCATCGGCAGCGTGCTGGGGGTCCGGCTGTTCAGCCTGCTGCAGCTGCTGGGCCAGATCGACCTCGCCATCAACCTGTTCTACCTGATCTTCCTGGGCACGGTCGGCGGGCTGATGCTGGTGGAGAGCCTGCGCTCGATGCTGCGCCGCCGCCGCGCTCCGGGTACGCGGCGCAAGCTGCACCAGCACGCCTGGTTCCACGGCCTGCCCTTCAAGACCCGGTTCCCGAAGTCGCGGCTCTATATCAGCGCGCTGGCGCCGATCGCGATCGGCGCGCTGGGCGGCTTCCTGACCGCGATCATGGGCATCGGCGGCGGCTTCATCCTGGTGCCGGCGATGATCTACCTGCTCGGCATGCCGGCCGCGCTGGTGGCCGGCACCTCGCTGTTCCAGATCATCTTCACCACCGCCCTGGTCTGCTTCCTGCAGGCCTTCCAGAACCAGACGGTCGACGTGCTGCTGGCGCTGCTGCTGCTGGCCGGCGGGGTGATCGGCGCCCAGTTCGGCACCCATGCCAGCGGCCGGCTGCGCGGCGACCAAGCCCGCGCCCTGCTGGCGACGCTGGTGCTGATCATCTGCGTCAAGGTCGGCTTCGACCTGATCGGCACGCCGGCCGACCTGTTCTCCGTCGCCATGCGCCGGGGGGGCTGAGCATGCGGCAGCTCGTCCTCGCCGTCGCCGTCTGGGCCGCGGCCATGGGTCTGTGCCGGCCCGGCGCCGCCCAGGACCTGGTGGCGGACCTGTCCGACCACGTCATCGCCATCAACACCGGCTTCACCGGCACGCGGGTCCTGCTGTTCGGCGCCACCGAAGGCGAGGGCGGGGTGGCGGTGGTGGTGCGCGGCCCGACCGACCGGGCCACGGTGCGCGAGAAAGACCGCGTCGCCGGCGTCTGGCTCAACCATGAGAGCATGAAGTTCAGCAACGTGCCCGGCTTCTACGCCGTGGCGTCGAGCAAGCCGCTGGAGGAGCTGGCGCCGCCCCCTGTGCTGGAGCGCGCCGGCATCGGGCTGAAATACCTGCAGCTGACCGTGAGCGACGACGACCGCGACGCCGGCCCCGAGGCGATCGGCGCCTTTCGCGACGCGCTGATCCGCGGCCTGCAGCGCCGCGGCCTGTACGTCACCGAGACCGGCCAGGTCAGCTTCCTCAGCGGCCGGCTGTTCCGGACGCGGATCGAGTTCCCGGCCAATGTCCCGACCGGCCAGTACCAGGTTGAGGTCTATCTGTTCCGCGGCGGCCAGGTGGTCGACGCCCAGACCACGCCGCTGATCGTCGGCAAGGTCGGGCTGGGGGCCGAGATCTACCAGTTCGCGCAGAGCGAGCCGGCGCTGTACGGGCTGGCCGCCATCATCGTCGCCGTCGCCTCCGGCTGGCTGGCGAGCGTCGTCTTCCGCCGCGTCTGATCCCTTCCCATCTTTGAGGGTGCCATGACCGACAACGCCCCAGAAACCCCGAAGCAGGAGCTGCCGCGCATCTTCCTCGTGGTCGTGGACGACACCGAGGAGTGGCGGGCGGCGCTGCGCTACGCCTGCCGGCGGGCGCAGCACACCGGGGGCCGGGTCGCCCTGCTGCACGTCATCAGCCCGAGCGAGATCCAGCACTGGGGCGCGATCGAGGACGTGCTGCGCGAGGAGGCGCGGCACGAGGCCGAGCAGCGGCTGCAGCGCGTGGCGCGCGAGGTCAACCAGCTGACCGGCACCATCCCGATCCTGCACATCCGCGAGGGCGCGCCGCGCGACGAGCTGATGGCGCTGATCGCCGAGGAGCCGTCGATCTCGGTGCTGGTGCTGGGCGCGGACACGGTCTCCTCCGCCGGCCCCGGCCCCCTGATCCAGTACCTGACCACCGGCCGCGCCATGGCCAGGCTGCGGATCCCCCTGACCATCGTGCCGGGCAACCTGTCGACCGAGGCGATCGACGCCCTGACCTGACGCACCCGGCGGCTTGACGGCGCCGGCCGGCGATGGCATCCGAGCCGGACGGGTGACGGGTGCCGGCAGGCCCTTCGCCGCCTTTCGACGAATCGAGACATGGACGAGCCAGACAGTCGTCCCGCGAGGGACGGAATCGAACCCAAGGGGCGCCTCCGCGGAGCCGTCCCGGGACAGGACGGACGGCCGGGCTCCGGGCCGGCCGGAGGCTTCCGCTAGACGATCGCGGGCCCCCGGCTCGCGCGGCATGCGGCCGAAAGGGGACAGACCGCGATGCTGCGCATCTACACGCTTTCCAACGCCCGTTTCGCGCCGGTCGAGCCCGTGGAGGGCTCCGGTTTCCCGCCGGACACGGTCTGGATCGACCTGTTCAACCCGACCGCCGAGGAGGAGCGGTTGGCCGAAAAGCAGCTCGGCCTGTTCCTGCCGACCCGCGAGGAGATGCAGGAGATCGAGGCGTCAAGCCGGCTGTACCAGGAAGACGGCGGCATGTTCATGACCGCCAGCGTGCTCTACGCCACCGAGACCGACGTGCCGGGCACCGCCCCGATCACCTTCGTGCTGAAGGGCCAGACCCTCGTCACCATCCGCTATGCCGAGCCGAAATCCCTCACCGGCTTCATCGCCCATGCCGAGCGCCAGCCGACGCTGTGCCCCTCGGGCTCGGCCACGCTGATCGGCCTGCTCGAGGCGATCGTCGACCGCACCGCCGACATCCTGGAGCGGGTGGCGGGCGAGGTCGACGCGCTGTCGCAGCGGATCTTCAAGGTGCATCCGGGGGCCGTGCACAAGCGCACCACGAACGAGGAGCTGGAGGCCAACCTCAAGCAGATCGGCCGCAGCCAGAACCTGGTGTCGAAGGCGCGCGAGAGCCTGGTCAGCCTGGCCCGGCTGCTGAGCTTCCTGGCCGTCGGCGACGCCACCAAGGACAAGGTGTTCCGCACCCATCTGAAGAGCCTGAGCCGGGACGTGGCGTCGCTGACCGACCACGCCACCTATATCGGCAACAACATCACCTTCCTGCTCGACGCCTCGATGGGGATGATCAATATCGAGCAGAACGCGATCATCAAGATCTTCTCGGTCGCCGCCGTCGTGTTCCTGCCGCCGACCCTGGTCGCCAGCATCTACGGCATGAACTTCGAGGTCATGCCCGAGCTGAAATGGGCGGTCGGCTATCCCTGGGCGCTCGGGCTGATGGTCCTGTCCGCCGTGCTGCCCTATCTCTGGTTCAAGCGGAAGGGGTGGCTGTAGGGGCGGTGTTGCCGTCGCCCGCACCGTCCCTCCATCGTCATGGCGAGCCCCGCAGGGGCGTGGCCATCCAGCGGTCCCGGCCCCTGGATCGCCACGGTGCTTCGCACCTCGCGATGACGGCTTGTGATTCCCTGAACAGACCCGACGCCTCTCGGCATAAGCATCCGCAGATGGCACCATAGCCATCCATATCGCCGGGATATGCCGATGATCGAGCTGCGCCATCTCCGCTACTTCGTCGCCGTCGCCGAGGAAGGCCATGTCACCCGGGCGGCCGAGCGGCTGGGGATGCAGCAGCCGCCGCTGAGCCAGCAGATCAAGGCGCTGGAGCAGGAACTGGGCGTGCCCCTCCTCCGCCGATTGCCGCGCGGCGTGCAGCCGACGGAGAGCGGCCTCGTCCTGCTGGCCGAGGCGCGCGCGATCCTGGCGCAGCTCGACCGCGCGCTCGAGACGGTACGGCGCACCGGGCGCGGCGAGCAGGGGCGGATCGCCGTCGGCTTCACCAGCTCCGCTGCCTTCCACCCCTTCGTCTCCGCCGCCATCCGCGGCTTCCGCGAGGCTGCGCCCCAGGTCGAGATGGCGATGGAGGAGAGCAGCACCGGCGAGCTGGTCGAGGCGCTGCGGCTGGGCCGGCTGGATGCCGCCTTCATCCGCTCGCCGGTCGGCGACGCGGCCGGCCTCGCGGTCGAGCCGCTGCTGGACGAGCCGATGGTCGCGGCGGTTCCGATCGGCCATCCTCTGGCCATCGGGAAGGCCCCGATCCCGCTGTCCGCTTTGGCCGAAGAGGCCTTCGTGCTGTACCGCCGCCCGAGCGGGCCGGGTCTCTACGATTCGATCATCGCCGCCTGCCGCGCCGCCGGCTTCAGCCCGCGCATCGCGCAGGAGGCGCCGCGGCTGGTGTCGACGCTGAGCCTGGTCGAGGCCGGGCTCGGCGTGTCGATCGTTCCGGCGTCGATGGCCCGGCTGGACACCGGCGGCGTCGCCTATCTGCCCCTGGCCGGCCGCCCGCCGCTGGCGGCGCCGCTGCACCTGGCCCGCCGCGACGCCGAACCGCTGGGCGCGACCCGGCGCTTCATGGAGCATGTCCGGCGGATGGCCGAGGGAGAGAGCTAGCGGGCGAAGCGCTTGGCCCCGGCCACGCACAGCACCACCGCGGTGGCGCAGCCCACCAGCCCCCAGCCGACCGGTTCGTGCAGCAGCGCCGCGGCCAGGGCGAAGCCGAAGAAGGGCTGCAGCAGCTGCAGCTGCCCGACCGCGGCGATGCCGCCCAGGGCGAGGCCGCGGTACCAGAAGACGAAGCCGATCAGCATCGAGAACAGCGAGACATAGGCGAGCGCGACCAGCGCCGGCCAGCCGACCCCGGCCCAGGAGGACGGCAGCGTCAGCAGCGACGCCGGCAGAGACAGCGGCAGCGAGAGCAGCAGCGCCCAGGAGATCACCTGCCAGCCGCCGAGCCGGCGCGACAGCCGGGCGCCTTCGGCATAGCCCAGGCCGCAGGCCAGGATCGCGGCCAACATCAGCCCGTCGCCGAGCAGCGAGGCCTCGCCCCCCTGGCGCAGGGCATAGGCGCCGACGATGGCGGCGCCGAGCACCGAGAAGGCCCAGAAGGCCGCGCGCGGCCGCTCGCCGCCGCGCAGCACGCCGAACACCGCCGTCGCGATCGGCAAGAGGCCGACGAAGACGATGGCGTGGGCCGCGGTGACGTAGCGCAGGGCCAGCGCCGTCAGCAGCGGGAAGCCGACCACGACGCCGAGCGCGACCACCACGAGCGGCGCGATATCCGCCCGCTCCGGCCGCTGCGGCCGCAGGACCAGCAGCATCGCCCCGCCGAGCAGCCCGGCGATCGCCGCCCGCGCCAGGGTCAGGAACAGCGGGTCGAGGTCGAGCACCGCCACCCGCGTCGCCGGCAGCGAGCCGCTGAAGATGAGCACGCCGAGCAGGCCGTTGATCCAGCCCGCCGCCGCCTCGTTCGAAGGTCCGTCCATGATCGTCCGTGTCGCCTGCATGCGCCGACCATGGCGCCCGGCGACGACGCCGGCCAGAGATGGTAGAGTACAGTTTGGCCGAACTGTCCTGGTCCGGAGTCCGGTACGGATGCTCGATCTGCTTCCCGCGCCGCGCAGCGGCACCACCCTCGTCACCGCCGTGATGGACGCCATCCGGCAGCGGATCGAGAGCCGTGCGCTGGCGCCGGGCGCCAAGGTGCCGTCGATCCGCCGCCTGGCGGAGTCGCTGGGCGTGTCGAAATCGACCGTGGTCGAGGCCTATGACCGGCTGGCGGCGGAGGGCGCGATCGCCGCCCGCCCCGGATCCGGCTTCTACGTCGCCCGGCGGGCGCAGCCCCTGACCCTGGCCGAGCCCGGCCGCCGGCTGGACCGCACGATCGACCCGCTGTGGATCGCCCGCCAGGCGCTGGAAACGGAGACCGAGGGCCGGGCGCTGAAGCCGGGCTGCGGCTGGCTGCCCGCCGACTGGATGCCCGACCCGGCGATCCGGCGGGCCCTGCGCGGCCTGGCCCGGTCGGAGGGCGAAGGCCTGGTCGAGTACGATTCGCCGCTCGGCTTCGCCCCTCTGCGCCGGCACCTGGCCGGACGGCTGGCGGAGCGCGGCATCGCCGCCGAGGCCGGGCAGATCCTGCTGACCGACGGCGGCACCCAGGCGATCGACCTGATCGGCCGCTTCCTGCTGGAGCCGGGCGACGCCGTGCTGGTCGACGACCCCTGCTACTTCAACTTCCTGGGCGTGCTGCGCGCCCATCGGGCCAAGGTGGTCGGCGTGCCGCGCACCCCGACGGGCCCCGACCTGGATGCTTTCGCCCGCGCCGCGGCGGAGCATCGGCCGCGGCTCTACGTCACCAACGCGGCCCTGCACAACCCGACCGGCGCCAGCCTGGCGCCGCAGGCCGCGCACCGGCTGCTGATGCTGGCCGAGGCCCATGATCTGGTCGTGGTCGAGGACGACATCTTCGCCGATTTCGAGACGGAGCCGTCGCCGCGCCTGGCCGCGCTGGACGGGCTGCAGCGGGTGATCCATATCGGCAGCTTCTCCAAGACCCTGTCGGCCGCGGTGCGCTGCGGCGTCATCGCCGCCCGGCCGGACTGGATCGAGGGGCTGACCGACCTGAAGCTGGCCACCAGCTTCTCCAACAGCGCGCTGGCGGCGCGGCTGCTGCACCGGCTGCTGACCGACGGCAGCTATCGCCGCCATGTCGAGGGGCTGCGCGGCCGGCTGGCCCGGGCGATGGGCGAGACGGCGCGGCGGCTCTGCGCCCTCGGCCTGACGCCCTGGGTCGAGCCGCGCGGCGGCATGTTCCTGTGGGCCGCCCTGCCCGATGGCCTCGATTCGGCCGAGGTGGCGCGCCGCGCCTTGGCCCGGGACGTGGTGCTGGCGCCGGGCGACGTGTTCAGCCCGTCGCGCAGCGCCGGCCGCTTCCTGCGCTTCAACGTCGCCCAATCCGCCAGCCCGCGCATCTTCGCGGTGCTGGAAGAGGCGATGCGATCGTAGGTTGGATTCGCCTCGGCGAACCCAACCTACGAAAAAGGAGCGCCCCCGCAGGGCGCCCCTTCGTCTCTTCGGCCGTGCCGGCGGGTCAGGCCAGCTCGGGTTCCTTGGTCGCGTCGTCGGAGGCCGGGGCCGAGGGGTTCTCGACATAGTCGAAGGCCAGGCTCTCGCCGTCCTCCGCCACGTCGACCCGGACCTGGCCGCCCTTGACCAGCTTGCCGAACAGGAGCTCGTTCGCCAGCGGCTTCTTGATGTGCTCCTGGATCACCCGGGCCATCGGCCGGGCGCCGTAGAGCTCGTCATAGCCGCGCTTGACCAGCCACTGCCGCGCCGCCGGCGACAGCTCGATGGTGACGTGGCGGTCGGCCAGCTGCGTCTCGAGCTGGATGATGAACTTGTCGACCACCTGCGAGACGATCTCCGGCGTCAGATGGCCGAAGGGGATGATCGCGTCGAGGCGGTTGCGGAACTCCGGCGTGAACATCCGGTTGATCGCCTCCTTGTCCGCATCCTCCTTGCGCGTCGCGCCGAAGCCGATCGACTGCTTGGTCAGCTCGGTCGCGCCGGCATTGGTGGTCATGATCAGGATGACGTTGCGGAAGTCGACAGACTTGCCGTTGTGGTCGGTCAGCTTCCCGTGATCCATGATCTGCAGCAGGATGTTGAAGACGTCCGGATGCGCCTTCTCGATCTCGTCCAGCAGCAGCACGCAATGCGGATGCTGGTCGACCGAATCGGTCATCAGCCCGCCCTGGTCGAAGCCGACATAGCCCGGAGGCGCGCCGATCAGCCGGCTGACCGAGTGCCGCTCCATGTATTCCGACATGTCGAAGCGGACCAGCTCGATGCCGAGCAGGCGGGAGAGCTGCCGTGCCACCTCGGTCTTGCCGACGCCGGTCGGGCCGGAGAACAGGTAGTTGCCGATCGGCTTCTCCGGCTCGCGCAGGCCGGCGCGGGCCAGCTTGATCGCCGCCGCCAGGGCGTCGATCGCCGGGTCCTGGCCGAACACCAGCGTCTTCAGGTCGCGGTCGAGGGTCTGCAGCAGCGCCTTGTCGTCGCGGCTGACGCTCTTCGGGGGGATCCGGGCGATCTTCGCCACCACGGCCTCGACGTCGCGCACGCCGATGGTCTTCTTCCGCCGCGACGGCGGCAGCAGCATCTGCGCGGCGCCGACCTCGTCGATCACGTCGATCGCCTTGTCCGGCAGCTTGCGGTCGCCGATGTAGCGGGCCGACAGCTCCACCGCCGTGCGGATGGCATCGGCCGTGTAGCGCACCTGGTGGTGCTTCTCGTAGTAGCTCTTCAGCCCTTGCAGGATCTTGACCGTATCCTCGACCGACGGCTCGTTGACGTCGATCTTCTGGAACCGGCGCACCAGGGCGCGGTCCTTCTCGAAGTAGTTCCGGTATTCCTTGTAGGTGGTCGAGCCGATGCACTTCAGCGCGCCCGAGGCCAGGGCCGGCTTCAGCAGGTTGGAGGCGTCCATCGCCCCGCCCGAGGTGGCGCCGGCGCCGATCACGGTGTGGATCTCGTCGATGAACAGCACCGCGCCGGGCAGGTTCTCCAGCTCCGACATCACCGCCTTCAGCCGCTCCTCGAAATCGCCCCGGTAGCGGGTGCCGGCGAGCAGCGCGCCCATGTCGAGGGCGAAGATGGTGGCGTCGGCCAGCACCGGCGGCACCTCGCCGTCGACGATGCGGCGGGCCAGCCCCTCGGCGATCGCGGTCTTGCCGACCCCGGGGTCGCCGACATAGAGCGGATTGTTCTTCGAGCGGCGGCAGAGGATCTGGATCGTGCGCTCGATCTCCGCCTCGCGGCCGATCAGCGGGTCGATCTTGCCCTTCGAGGCCTTCTCGTTGAGGTTGACGCAATAGGTCCTGAGCGCCTCCGAGCCCTTCTTCACGACCTTCTCCGCCTGCGCATCCTCGTCGGCGCCCGAGACCGGGCGCGATTCCCCTGCACCGGGCCGCGCCCCGCCCGAGGCGCCGGCCTTGGCGATGCCGTGGCTGATGTAGTTCACGGCGTCGAAGCGGGACATGTCCTGCTCCTGCAGGAAGTACACCGCATGGCTCTCGCGCTCGGAGAACAGGGCGACCAGCACGTTGGCGCCGGTCACCTCCTCGCGCCCCGAGGACTGGACGTGGATCGCGGCGCGCTGCAGCACGCGCTGAAAGCCGGCGGTCGGCTTCGCGTCCTCGATCCCGTCGATCTTCAGGGTCGCGAGCTCGGTGTCGATGTAGCCGACGAGGTCGCGGCGCAGCTTTTCGAGGTTGACGCCGCAGGCCCGCATCACCGCGACGGCGTCCTGATCCTCGGACAGCGCGAGCAGCAGGTGCTCGAGCGTCGCGTATTCGTGCCGTCGCTCATTGGCGAAAGCGAGGGCCCTGTGCAGCGTCTGCTCCAGATTCCGCGAGAGCATCGGTCGTCCCCATCCGGGAGGGCCCGCCAGACCTCTGGTCAGGCCTTCTCAAGTATACACTGTAGAGGATGCTGATTGCGGCGCGCGAAGTCCATCACCTGCGCCACCTTCGTCTCCGCCACCTCGTAGGTGAAAACGCCGCAGACGCCCACACCCCGACGGTGAACATGGAGCATGATGGTGGTGGCTTCCTCGCGGCTCTTCGCGAAGAAGCGTTCCAGGACATGGACGACGAACTCCATCGGCGTGTAGTCGTCATTCAGCATCAGGACCTTGTACATGGACGGCTTCTTCGTCCGCGGCCTGGTCTGAACGACGACCCCGGTGCCGGCGTCGTTGCCGCCTCCTCGATCATCCTTCCGTTCGATGTCGCTCATGGATATGGGATGCGCGCTGCCGGTTTTGAACCCGATCATGATGATAGTGCTGTGGGGGCCGGAGTTGTAGGCCCGCGATGCGGAAAGGATGCGGAAAAGCCGAAATGCGAACGGCCCCGGCGACGAGGGGTCGCCGGGGCCGTGGGGCCGCTGATCCGGGGAGGAGGTCGGATCAGGCGGCGATCGGCTTGGACAGGGTCTCGACCGCGACGTTGACGCGGGCCGCGATCGGCGCCACCGCCTCGTTGGTCACCTTCAGGCCCAGCTCCGACAGCTTGCTGCTCTCGGCGACGAAGCCGTCGAAGGCGGTCTTGGAATAGGTCGACTGCAGGTCGACGACCTCGCGCAGGGTCTTGGCCGCGAACAGCGACCGCGCCGCCTCGGCGGCCTGCTCGGCCGCGTTGTGCTGCAGGGCGAACCAGGCGCGGGTGATCTGCTCGGTGCCCTGGGCGACGACGGTGGCCGACGCGAAGACGGCGTCGACATTGCCCTTGGCCAGCGCGACCAGTTCGTCAAAGCTCTTGGTCGCGGCCTGGGCGGCCTTCTCGAACTGGTCCTTGGCCAGGGTCAGGCCCTGGGCGAAGTTCTTCTCGGCGGCGGCCTGGCCGGCCTTGACGGTGTCTGCCACGGTGTCCCTCACGGTCTCGGTGGTGGTCTCGACGGCGGCAAGCTTGCTCGCGCCGGCACGGCTCTTGGCGGTGGTCATGACGAACGGCTCCAGCGAAAATCGATCTTTGCAGCCGACCGTCGCCGCCGGGGGCGCCGCCCAGCCATGCTGCACTGCAACATGCCGCAAATATGGGCAGGTCGATTCGATCTGTCAACGAATTTTGTGCAGCGCAACATGACGGACATATCCCCGCTCTGCGACCCAAGGCGTTGCGCCGGGCCGGACGATGCTGTCAGACTGGCCGGCACTCGGGTGGACGCGACCGGGCAAGCATCTTTTTGCCGGCCCTGTCATTTGCTTTATGGACAAAAATCAACGGGTTAATTTAAAGTTCTGAAATCACGCCTGAACCAAGATCCGCAATCGGCGTGAGCGGGGGGTCGGCATGGCACGTTTCATAGCGCGATCGGCGGCAGTTCTTCTCGCCTGCTTCGCCCTGGCGCTTCTGCCCGCCCGGGCGGAGGCGGCGCCGCGCTATGCCGCCTATGTCATCGACGCGCGCACCGGCGAGGTGCTGCACGAGGAGAATGCCAACGCGCGGCTGTACCCGGCGTCGCTGACCAAGCTGATGACGCTGTATCTGACGTTCCGCAGCCTCGAGCGGGGCGACCTCGCGCTGGACACGCGGCTGCCCGTCTCGCCCTACGCCGCCTCCCAGTCGCCGACCAAGCTCGGCCTGCCGGCCGGCAGCCGGATCCGGGTCGAGGACGCGATCCTGGGCCTGGTCACGCAATCCGCCAACGACGCGTCGGTGGTGCTGGCCGAGGCGATCGGCGGCAGCGAGTCGCGCTTCACCCGGATGATGACCCAGCAGGCGCGGGCGCTGGGCATGAGCCGCACCACCTTCACCTCGACCAACGGCCTGCCGGACCCGGACAACGTCTCGACCGCGCATGACATGGCGGTGCTGGCCCGGGCGCTGATCAACGACTATCCGCAGTACTATCCCTATTTCGCGACCAAGAACTTCCGCTACCGCGGCCGGAACTTCCCGAACCACAACCGGCTGATGCAGACCTATTCCGGCATGGACGGGATGAAGACCGGCTACATCCGGGCCGCGGGCTACAACCTCGTGGCCTCGGCGGTGCGCGGCAGGACCCGGCTGATCGGTGTGATCTTCGGCGGCACCAGCCCGACCGCGCGCAACGCCCGGATGGCGGAGCTTCTCGACGACGGCTTCGAGTCGCATGAGGGCACCGGAACCTATGTCGCCGAGGCGCCCGCCGCGGCCGCGCCGCGGACGGCCAGCACGCCGTTCCAACCGCCGGTGCCGGACCGCCGGCCTGACATCGGCGAACCGCTTCTCGCTTCGGCCGAGGGCGAGGGCGACGCGGAGGATGACGCCGCCGTCGGCACCGACGGTATCGGCGCGATGATCGCGATGCACGCCGTGGCACCCCGCGCCCAGCGGGTGGCCTACGAACCGGTGCCGCGCGCCCTGGCCGACATCCCCCTGCCCAAGCCGCGGCCGCTGCGCCGTAGGTGAATTCGCCCGTCCGTCCGGCGACTGCTACTCGCGGGTGCGGTCGACCTTGCCTGACCGACGCTCGGTGAGGGAGGCCCGGAGTTCGGACACGACGAGCTTCAGGAATCTCTGGCTGAAAGCACCAATCGGCCCGGTGCCGGGCTCGTAGTAGAATGAGATCTCCGCAACGTCGTAGTTGAACTCGCTGACGTAGACCCAGCCCGATTTCCAGCCGGCCAACCAGCGCGACGACGCTCGATTTCCGGAATTGCTATGGCCTGCTGATCTGGCCCTGGCGCGAGCGTGCTCACCGGCAGGAGAATCAGAACGGTTTTCCCGCTCGCCGGGTCGAGGCGCGGCACGACCAAGCAGCAGGGACGATGCTTGCGACCTTCGGTTTCACCGGCGTCGCGCTGTCGGGCCCAGAGATACGGATACTGGATCAGTAGGCCGGATCTAAGGGCCGTCATCGTCCTTCCCCTCGAGGATCTCGTTCAGCGCGGGGAGCAGAAGGTCCCGGATTTCATCCGGGACCTGATCGGTCCGGTAGACGCGGCGCGGGTCCGCCGCGCGGACCAGCTTCTCGTAGTCCTCGATATTCATCAGGACGAGGCGCGGCTTGCTGCGCTGGGTGATCGTCACCGGGCGCCGCAGCGCCTCGGCGATGATGTCACCGGACTTGCGGGACAGATCACTGGTGGAATAGGACGACACGAAAGGCCTCATGCTGCGATTGCTGCAAAATACAGCAATAGCAGC
Source organism: Inquilinus limosus DSM 16000 (assembly GCF_000423185.1). Classification (GTDB taxonomy): domain Bacteria; phylum Pseudomonadota; class Alphaproteobacteria; order DSM-16000; family Inquilinaceae; genus Inquilinus; species Inquilinus limosus. The sequence continues at coordinate 258,771 of NZ_AUHM01000001.1, forward strand.
AATCTCGCAATCCGCCCCCTACCCCCGCAGCGTGCCGCCCTGCTTCTCGACCGCGGCGACGATCTTCTGGCCCACCGCTTCGATCGCCTCGTCGGTCAGGGTCGACTCGACCGGCTGCAGCGTCACCGCCAAGGCCAGCGACTTGCGGCCTTCCGGCACGCCCGGGCCGCGATAGACGTCGAACAGGGCGACATCGGCGACCAGCGCCTTGTCCGCCCCCTTCGCCGCCTTGAGGATGCGGTCGGCCGGCACCGCCTCGTCGACGACGAAGGCGAAGTCCCGTACCACCGGCTGGAAGGCGGCCAGCTTCAGCAGCGGCTTGGCCGTGCCCGCCTTCTTCTTCGGCTGCGGCACGGCGTCGAGGAAGACCTCGCAGCCGACCACCGGCCCGTCAACCACCAGCGCCGCCAGCACCGCCGGGTGCAGTTCGCCGAAATGGGCCAGCACCGTCGGTCCCAGCCGCAGGCAGCCGGAGCGGCCCGGGTGGTACCAGTCCGGCGCGTCGGTCGAGACCTGGAGATTGGCCACCGGGGCGCCCGCCGCCTCCAGCGCCGCAATCGCATCGGCCTTGGCGTCGAACACGTCGACCGGCCGCGGCGGCTGCGCCCAGTGGCGCGGACCGCTGAGCCCCGCGCGAACCGCGGCGGCGACCATGGCCTGGCCGGTCTCGGTGGCGTCGCGATAGGCCGGGCCGATCTCGAACAGAGCCGCGTCGGGCAGGCCGCGCGCGGCGTTGCGGCCGGCGGCCCGGATCAGGTTCGGAAGCACCGAGGGCCGCATCGTGTCGAGGTCCGAGGCGATCGGGTTTAGCAGCTTCAGCCCGCTGTTCTGGAAGCCGAACCAGCCGGCGTCGCGCCCGTCCATGAAGGACCAGGTCACCGCCTCGTCCAGGCCGCGGGCGGCGAGGGTGCGCCGCACCAGCTCGCGCGCCTTCTGCGCCGGGCTGAGCGCCGGCTGGGTCAGCGCCGTCGGCTTCGGCAGCGGCACCGCCGGGATGGCGTCGTAGCCGTTGACCCGCAGCACCTCCTCCACCAGGTCGGCCTCGCCCTCCACGTCGCCGCGCCAGGACGGCACCGCCGCCTGGATCACATCATCGGCGCCGTCGGAGATGCCGAAGCCCAGCGCCGAGAGGATATCCTTCTGCCGGTCGCGCGGCACGGCGACGCCGCCCAGGCTCTCGACCCGGCCGGGCCGCAGCGTCAGGGTGCGGCGCCAATCCGGCTCGCGCCCGGCGACCACCAGCTGCGAGGCCTCGCCGCCGCAGAGATCCAGGATCATGCGGGTCGCCTGCTCGATCCCGGCGACCACCGCTGCCGGGTCGACGCCGCGCTCGAAGCGGTAGCGGGCATCGCTGCTGATGCCCAGCGACCGTCCGGACAGGGCGGTGCGCACCGGATCGAACAGAGCGGCCTCCAGGATCACCTCGGTGGTGTCGTCCCCCACGCCGGTGGACTTCCCGCCCATGATGCCGCCGAGGCTGAGCGGGCCGGTGTCGTCCTCGATCACGGTGACGCCGGCGCCGAGCGTGTAGGTCTTGTCGTTCAGCGCCTCCAGCGTCTCGCCGCCCCGCGACAGGCGCAGCCGCAGCCCGCCGTGGACCTTGCCGGCGTCGAAGACGTGCAGCGGCCGGTTGCGGTCGAAGGTGAAGAAGTTGGTGATGTCGACCAGCGTCGAGATCGGCCGGAGGCCGATCGCCTTCAGCCGCGCCTGCAGCCAGGCCGGGCTGGGGCCGTTCTTCACCCCGCGGAACACCCGGGCGACGAACATCGGACAGGCCGAGGCGGCCTCGGCCGGGAAGTCGAGGTCGACGGTCAGGTCGGTCTTGAAGCTGCCCGCCACCGGCACCTCGTCGAGCGGCTTCAGCGTGCCGAGCCCGGCGGCGGCGAGGTCGCGGGCGATGCCGCGGATGCCGGCGCAGTCGCCCCGGTCCGGGGTCAGGCCGATCTCGATCACCGGGTCGTCGAGGCCGCGCCAGGCGGCGAAGGAGGCGCCGAGCGGCGCGTCGTCCGGCAGCTCGATGATGCCGTCATGCTCGTCCGACAGGCCGAGCTCCCGCTCCGACACCAGCATGCCGTTCGAGGCCTCGCCGCGGATCGTCCCGGCCTTGAGATCGACCTTGGTGCCGGGGATGTAGGAGCCGGCCGGGGCGAACACGCCCTTCATGCCGGTACGGGCGTTGGGCGCGCCGCACACCACCTGCACCTCGCCCTTGCCGGTGTCGACGATGCAGACCCGCAGCCGGTCGGCGTTCGGGTGCTGCACCGCCGACTTCACATAGGCGATGGTGAAGGGCGCCAGGGCGGCGGCGGGGTCCTCGACGCCGTCGACCTCGAGGCCGAGGCTGGTCAGCGCGTCGGTGATCTCGCCCAGAGACGCCGTGGTGTCGAGATGGTCCTTGAGCCAGGACAGGGTCAGCTTCATGGTCGCGGTCTCGATGCGGCGGGCGGGACTAGCGGGTCAGGCCGGTGGCCAGCGAAGGTACGTCGAGCGGCACGAAGCCGTAATGCTTCAGCCAGCGCAGATCGGCCTCGAAGAAGGTGCGCAGGTCGGGGATGCCGTATTTCAGCATCGCCGGGCGCTCGATCCCCATGCCGAAGGCGAAGCCCTGGTAGCGGCTGGAATCGATGCCGCAGGCTTCCAGCACCTTCGGATGGACCATGCCGCAGCCCATGATCTCCAGCCAGTCGCCGTAGTTGCCCAGCTTCAGTTCCCCGCCCTTGCGCGAGCAGCCGATATCGACCTCGGCCGAGGGCTCGGTGAAGGGGAAGAAGCTGGGGCGGAAGCGCACCGGCAGGTCGGGCACGTCGAAGAAGGCGCGGCAGAATTCGAGGATGCAGCCGCGCAGATGGCCCATATGCGTGGACTCGTCGATCACCAGCCCCTCGATCTGATGGAACATCGGGGTGTGGGTCTGGTCGTAGTCCGAGCGGAAGGTGCGGCCCGGCGCGACGATCCGGATCGGCGGCTTCTGGGACAGCATGGTGCGGATCTGCACCGGCGAGGTGTGGGTGCGCAGCACCGCCGCCTTCCCGTCCGGCCGGTCCGGCAGATAGAAGGTGTCGTGCATCTGCCGCGCCGGATGCTCCGGCGGGATGTTGAGGGCGGTGAAGTTGTGCCAATCGTCCTCGATGTCCGGACCCTCGGCGACGGTGAAGCCCATCTCGGCGAAGATCGCCACCATCTCGTCCCGGGTCTGGCTGATCGGGTGGATCCGGCCGGTCCGCTCCGGCCGCACCGGCAGGGTGACGTCGACCGTCTCGCGCGCCAGGCGGGCGTCGAGCGCCGCCCGCTCCAGCTCCGCCTTGCGGGCGTCGAGCAGCGCGGTGATCTCGTCCTTCGCCACGTTCAGGGCCGCGCCGAAGGCCTTGCGCGCCTCGGGGTCGAGGTCGCGCAGCCCCGCCATCAGCGCGGTCAGGCTGCCCTTCTTGCCCAGCGCCGCGACCCGCACGGCGTCCAGGGCCGCCAGATCCTGGGCCTTGGCCACCGCCTCGGCCACCTCGCGCTTCAGCGTCTCTACCTGTTCCATCGCCGCAATTCCCCGATGGTCGTCCCGGTGGCCGTCCCACGGCCATGAAAAAAGGGGCCGAGCCACAGGCCCGACCCCCGCTTCTCTTCGCTCTGTCCAGTCCCGCCGGAGCGGGAGCGGATCAAGCGGCGTTCTTCAGCGCGGCCTGGGCCTGTTCGACCAAGGCCTTAAACGATTCCGGCTCGCGCGTGGCGATGTCGGACATGACCTTCCGGTCGATGTCGATGCCGGCCAGCTTGATGCCGTGCATGAACTTCGAATAGGTCAGGCCGTGCTCGCGCACGCCGGCGTTGATGCGCTGGATCCACAGGCCGCGGAAGTCGCGCTTCTTGTTGCGCCGGTCGCGATACGCATAGCGCAGCGCCTTCTCGACCTTCTCGATCGCGATGCGATAGTTGGTCGAAGCGCGGCCGCGATAGCCCTTGGCGAGCTTGAGGATCTTCTTGTGGCGGGCGTGGCTGGTGACGCCGCGGGAAACTCGTGCCATCTCTCAGCGCTCCTCTGCTCAGCCGTTGACCAGGAGATAGCGCTTCACCTTCGTCGCGTCGGCGTCGCACATGATCTTGGTGCCCTGGTTCCGCTCCTTGGCCGCCTTGGTCTTGGTCAGCAGGCGGTGGCGGCGATAGGCGGAGTTGAAGCGGACCTTGCCGGAGGCGGTCAGCCGGAAGCGCTTCTTGGCGCTCGAATGGGTCTTCATCTTGGGCATTTCGGGTCCTTCCGAAGGAAGACGATGAATGGGCGGTTGGGCATGCCCCGGGGTTCGGACCCCGGCCTCGCCGCCCGAAGGAGCGCGCGTTATAACGGCCCCCGCGCGCGTTGACAAGCGCCGCATAAACTGGGCTTAGTCGCCTCCTTCCCGCAACCACGAGACTCTGACCGAGACTCACTCTCAGCGAGCCTGTCCATGATTCCCGCTGTCATGCCGACCTATGCGCGTGCCGACCTCGCCTTCGAGCGGGGCGAAGGGGCGTATCTGTTCGGGACGGACGGGCGACGATACCTGGACTTCGCGGCGGGGATCGCGGTCGTGGCGCTGGGCCACTGCCACCCGCATCTGGTGAAGACCCTGCAGGAGCAGGGCGCCAGGCTGTGGCACACCTCGAACCTGTACCGGATCCCGGAGGGCGAGCGCCTGGCCCAGCGGCTGGTCGACGCCACCTTCGCCGACACGGTGTTCTTCACCAATTCCGGCGCCGAGGCCTGGGAAGGCGCGACCAAGCTGGTGCGCAAGTACCACTACACCCGCGGCAACCCGAAGCGCTGGCGGATCATCACCGTCACCAGCTCGTTCCACGGCCGCACGCTGGCCGCGATCTCGGCCGCCAAGGGCGAGAAGCTGATCAAGGGCTTCGGCCCCTTGGTCGAGGGCTTCGACCAGGTCGCCTGGGGCAACCTGAACGAGCTGCGCGCGGCGATCACCGACGAGACCGCGGCGATCTGCATCGAGCCGATCGTCGGCGAGGGCGGCATCAAGGCGGCGACGCCGGAGTATCTGCGCGAGCTGCGCCGCATCTGCGACGAGTTCGGCCTGCTGCTGTTCTTCGACGAGATCCAGTGCGGCTACGGCCGGACCGGCAAGTTCTTCGCCCATGAATGGGCCGGGATCACGCCGGATGTGATGTGCGTCGCCAAGGGCATCGGCGGCGGCTTCCCGCTCGGCGCCTTTCTGGCGACCGAGGAGGCGGCGTGCGGCATGACCCCGGGCACCCACGGCTCGACCTATGCCGGCAACCCGCTGGCCACGGCGGTGGGCAACGCGGTGCTCGACATCGTCCTGGCCGACGGCTTCTTCGAAGGGGTCGAGCGCACCGGCCGGCAGCTGAAGGCCGAGCTGGAGGCGCTGGTCGCCCGGCACCCGACGGTGCTGGAGGAGGTGCGCGGCATGGGGCTGATGCTGGGCCTGAAATGCGTGCAGCCGAGCGACGAGCTGGTCCCCGAGCTGCGCGCCGCCGGCCTGCTGACCGTCGGCGCCGGCGAGAACGTCATCCGCATCCTGCCGCCGCTGACGATCGGCGCGGCGGAGATCGCCGAGGCCATCGCGATCCTCGACAAGGTGTTCGCCGCCCGGGCGGTGAAGGCGGCGGCCCATGGTTAGCCCGCATTTCTCAGACTCGTTGTGCCCTGCGCCGTCGCCAGACGCCGACAGGGCAGGAGAGCGGCGCCGCGCGATGTGGGACATCGCGCAAGCCGCTCGACGCACCATGTCGGCGTCTGGCGACGGCCCGAAGGGTCGTCTTGCGGCGGCCGCCTGCGGGCGCGGGCCGCTCGACCGTATGTCCCGATACGCTCTTCGCGGCCCGCGCCCACATTCGACTCACCGCAAGACGACGCAGGGCGCAAGGAGTCTGAGAAATGCGGGCTAGCGTCCGGCACTTCACCGATCTGCATCACCTGTCGAAGGCGGACCTGCGGCAGATCATCGACCGGTCGATCGACCTCAAGCGCACCGACCCGCGCGGCGACCGGTCGAAGCCGCTGGCCGGGCGCACCCTGGCGCTGATCTTCGAGAAGCCGTCGACTCGCACCCGCGTCTCCTTCGAGGTCGGGATGCGCCAGCTCGGCGGCGAGGTGGTGATGCTGACCGGCACCGAGATCCAGCTCGGCCGCGGCGAGACCATCGGGGACACGGCGCGGGTGCTGTCGCGTTATGTCGATGTGATCATGCTGCGGACCTCGGACGAGGACCGGCTGCGCGAGATGGCCGAGAACGCGACGGTGCCGGTGATCAACGGCCTGACCGACGAGACCCATCCGTGCCAGCTGATGGCCGACGTGATGACCTTCGAGGAGAAGCGCGGGCCGATCGCCGGCCGCGTCGCCGCCTGGTCGGGCGACGGCAACAACGTCGCCCGGTCCTGGATCCGCGCCGCCGGCATGTTCGACTTCGAGCTGCGCCTCGCCTGCCCGGACGAGCTGTCGCCGCCGGCCGACCTGATCCAGTGGGCGCACCGCCAGGGCGCCCGCGTCTCGGTCGGCACCGATCCGGAGACCACGGTGCGCGGCGCCGACCTGGTGGTCACCGACACCTGGGTGTCGATGGGCGACAAGGACGCGCCGTCGCGCCACAACCTGCTGCGGCCCTATCAGGTCGACGAGCGGCTGATGGCGCAGGCCAAGCCGGACGCCCTGTTCATGCACTGCCTGCCGGCGCATCGCGGCGAGGAGGTGACGGACGGGGTGATCGACGGCCCGCAATCCGTGGTCTGGGACGAGGCGGAGAACCGCCTGCACGCCCAGAAGGGCATCCTCTTGTGGTGCCTGGGAGCGATGTGAGCATGGCATCGATGCAGATGGGGGGCGACGACCTCGTCCTCCCCTTCCAGATCGAGGCGTCGGGGCTGCGCGGTCGGCTGGTCCGGTTCGGCCCGCTGCTCGACGACATCCTCGGCCGCCACACCTATCCCGAACCAGTCGCCCATCTGCTGGCCGAGACGGTGGTGCTGACCGCCCTCCTGGCCAGCGCGCTCAAATACGACGGCGTCTTCACCCTGCAGGTGAAGGGCGACGGGCCGGTGCGGCTGGTGGTGGCCGATGTCACCACCGACGGCGCGGTCCGCGCCAACGCCATGTTCGACGAGGCCCGGCTGACCGGCACCGCCACCACGGTGCCTGCCCTGCTGGGCAAGGGCTATCTCGCCTTCACCGTCGACCAGGGCGGGAACACCGAGCGCTACCAGGGTATCGTCGAGCTGTCGGGTGAGACGCTGTGGGAATGCGCCCAGCACTATTTCCGACAGTCGGAGCAGTTGCAGGCCGGGCTGCGCTCCGCCGTCCGGCACGGCGAGAAGGGCTGGCGCGGCGGCGGCATCATGCTGCAGCGCCTGCCCGATCCCGAGAAGCAGGTTCCGACCGACCGCGAGGACGATTGGCGGCGGGCCATGGTGCTGCTCGGCTCCGCCACCGACGCCGAACTGACCGAGCCGGCCCTGTCCGGCGAGGCGCTGCTGTACCGCCTGTACAACGAGGATGGGGTGCGGGTCTTCCCGACCCAGCCGATGCGCTTCGCCTGCCGCTGCTCGCGCGAGCGGGTGGCGTCGATGCTGAAGTCCATGCCGAAGGCGGAGATCGAGAGCCTGGCCGTCGACGGCCGGGTCGAGGTCGCCTGCGAGTTCTGCAACACCCGGTACGATTTCGACCGGGAGCAGCTCGCGGCGCTCTACGCCGCCTGAGGGCCCAGGCTCTCACCCGACCGGAGGATCCGATGCCCACTTTCAATCGTCGCAGCCTGCTGGCCGGCGCCGCCCTTCTGCTGCTCGGCGCCTGCGGCGGCCCGGAGCTGGGCAATGTCGCGCCGGTGAGCTTCGCCGGCCGGTCGCCGATCCGGCTGAATGTCGCCCGCATCGACACGGTCGACCGCTCGGTGCCGTCTGCCGTTCAGGCAGCGCAGAGCCCGGCCGCGGCGATCCGCAGCTGGGGCGCCGCCCGGCTGCAGGCTGCCGGCGGCGCCGGCGCCGCGCAGCTGATCATCCAGGAGGCCAGCCTGACCCGCGAGACCCTGGCGACGCAGGGCGGGCTGACCTCGCTGTTCCGCGACCAGCCGGCGCTGAAGCTGACCCTGCGGCTGACCGCCCGGCTCGAGGTCGGCCCGGTCGGCAACACCACCGGCGGCTATGCCGATGTGAAGGTCGAGCGCTCGACCACCCTGACCGACGGCTCCAGCGTCGCCGACCAGGCCCGGGCCGAGGGCGCATTGCTGCAGGACGGGATGAACGACTTCGACCGTCAGTTCGAGGCCAATATCCGGCAGTATCTGGCGCCGCTGGTACTGCCCTAGTGACGCCCGACCGCCTCCTCCGACTGGGTGAACCGGCCTAGACTCTGGCTGATTTCCCTTTCGCTTCGCTCTGTGGCACAAGGCGGGACGTGAAGCGTTCATACCGGGTGTCCCGAGTTTCAGAGAAGGCATTCATGTCTGCATCTCTCAAGGTCGCCGTCTTCCCCGTCGCAGGCCTCGGCACCCGGTCGCTGCCCGCCACCAAGGCGGTGCCGAAGGAAATGCTCTGCGTCGTCGACAAGCCGGTGCTGCAATACGCCGTCGAGGAGGCCAAGGCCGCGGGGATCGAGGAGTTCATCTTCGTCTCCAGCCGCGGCAAGACGGCGCTGGAGGACCATTTCGACGAGCATGCCGAGCTGTACGCCACGCTGGAGGCGCGCAAGAAGCCGGAGCAGCTGAAGGCGGCGCGCGACGCCGAGCTGCCGCCCGGCCAGTTCAGCTTCGTCCGCCAGGCCCAGCCTCTGGGCCTCGGCCATGCCGTGTGGTGCGCCCGCCATCTGGTCGGCGACCGGCCCTTCGCCGTGCTGCTGCCGGACGAGATCTTCAAGTGCCGGACCCCGCTGCTGGCCCAGATGGTGAAGGCCTACGAGGCGCATGGCGGCAACATGATCGCGGTGCGCGAGGTGCCGAAGGAGCTGACCTCGCGCTATGGCATCCTGGCGATCGGCAAGGACGACGGCACGGTGGCCGAGGTCACCGGCCTGGTCGAGAAGCCGAAGCCGGAGGAGGCGCCGTCGGACCTGTCGATCGTCGGCCGCTACATCCTGCAGCCGGAGGTGTTCGGGCATCTCGACCGGCAGGAGCGCGGCGCCGGCGGCGAGATCCAGCTGACCGACGCGATGGCCCGGCTGATCGGCAGCCAGCCCTTCCATGGCGTGCGCTTCGAAGGTGACCGCTTCGATTGCGGCGACAAGGTCGGCTTCATCGCCGCCAACCTGGCCTATGGGCTCGACCGGCCGGACCTGTCCGCCGCGCTGCGCGAGGCCGTTTCCCGCTATCTGTGACCCGGCCGGCCCGACCGGCGGAACCTTGGAGTACGCGCCCCCATGCGCATCGCGATGATCGGAAGCGGTTATGTCGGCCTCGTCTCCGGCGCCTGCCTTTCCGAATTCGGCCATGACGTCATCTGCGTCGACAAGGACGCCGGCCGGGTCGAGCAGCTCAAGCGCAACGAGATGCCGATCTACGAGCCGGGCCTCGACGCGCTGGTGGCGAAGAATGCCGCGGCGGGGCGCCTTTCCTTCACCACCGACCTGGCGTCGGCGGTCGACGGCGCCGATGCGGTGTTCATCGCCGTCGGCACGCCGAGCCGGCGCGGCGACGGCCATGCCGACCTGTCCTACGTCTTCGCCGCGGCCGAGGAGATCGCCCGGGCGCTGACCGGCTATGCCGTCGTCGTCACCAAGTCGACGGTGCCGGTCGGCACCGGCCGCAAGGTCGCCGAGGTGATCCGCCGGGCCCGGCCGGACGCCGATTTCGACATCGCCTCCAACCCCGAATTCCTGCGCGAGGGCTCGGCGATCGGCGACTTCATGCTGCCCGACCGGGTGGTGATCGGCACCGATGGCGAGCGCGCCCGGAAGGTGCTGTCCGACATCTACCGGCCGCTGTACCTGATCGAGCGGCCGATCGTGACCACGGCGCTGGAGACGGCGGAGCTGATCAAATACGCCGCCAACAGCTTCCTGGCGATGAAGGTGACCTTCATCAACGAGGTCGCCAACCTGTGCGAGGAGGTCGGGGCCAACGTCCACGACGTCGCCCGGGCGATCGGCCTGGACAAGCGCATCGGGCCGAAGTTCCTGCATCCCGGGCCGGGCTATGGCGGGTCCTGCTTCCCGAAGGACACGCTGGCCTTCGTCCAGACCGCGCGCGAGGCCGGGGCGCGCCAGCGCCTGATCGAGACCGTGATCGACGTCAACGAGGCGCGCAAGGCCGAGATGGCGCAGCGCGTGGTCGCCGCCTTCGACGGCGACATCGCCGGCAAGACCGTCGCCGTCCTTGGCCTCGCCTTCAAGCAGAACACCGACGACATGCGCGACGCCCCCAGCCTGACCGTGGTGCCGGCGCTGCAGCAGGCCGGGGCCCGGATCCGCGCCTACGACCCGGCGGCGATGAAGGAGGCGCGCAAGCTGCTGACCGACATCGACTATGCGACCGGCGCCTATGAGGCGCTGCGCGGCGCCGACGGCGCCGTGGTACTGACCGAATGGAACGAGTTCCGCGCCCTCGACCCCGCGCGGATGTTCAAGCTGATGGGCGGCCCGGTCTTCGTCGACCTGCGCAACGTCTACAAGCCGGCGGATATGGAAGCGGCCGGCTTCCGTTATCACAGCATCGGCCGCCCGGTTCCGGGCTCGGCCGCCTGAGCTTTCAAGACCCGTCCGAGGAACACGCCCGTATCATGAGCCACAGCTTCCACCCCACGGTCCTGCGCGAATACGACATCCGCGGCGTCATCGGGAAGACGCTGGCCGCCGTCGACTACCAGGCGGTCGGCGCCGCCTTCGGCACCATCGTCCGGCGCAAGGGCGGCAGGCAGGTGGCGGTCGGCTATGACGGCCGGCTGAGCTCGCCGGAGCTGGAGGCGGCGCTGGTCCGGGGCCTGGCCTCGACCGGGCTCGAGGTGGTGCGCGTCGGCCTGGGCCCGACGCCGATGCTGTATTTCGCGCAGAAGCACCTGGACGCCGATGCCGGGGTGATGGTCACCGGGTCGCACAACCCGCCGGACTACAACGGCATCAAGATGGTGCTGCGCTCCGGCGCGGTCTATGGCGACCAGATCCAGGAGATCGGCCGCATCGCCGCGGCGGGCGACCTGGAGACGGGCGAGGGCACGGTCCGCGACCTCGACCTGCGCGACCTCTATGTCGAGCGGCTGCTGCGCGACTATGACGGGACCCGCGGGCTGACCGTGGTCTGGGACGCCGGCAACGGCGCCGCCGGCGAGGTGCTGCGCCGGCTGACGGCGAAGCTGCCGGGCCGGCATGTCCTGCTGTTCGACGAGATCGACGGCCGCTTCCCCAACCACCATCCGGATCCGACCATCCCGGAGAACCTGGTGGCGCTGCAGGCCAAGGTGGCCGAGGTCGGGGCCGATCTCGGCATCGCTTTCGACGGCGACGCCGACCGCATCGGCGCCATCGACGGCCAGGGCCGCATCATCCCCGGCGACATGCTGGTGGCGGTCTACGCCATCGACGTGCTGCCGCGGTACCCCGGCGGCACCGTGATCGCCGACGTCAAGACCAGCAAGACGGTGTTCGACGCGATCGCGAAGCTGGGCGGCACGCCGCTCATGTGGAAGACCGGCCATTCGCTGATCAAGGCGAAGATGGCGGAGGTGAAGTCGCCGCTGGCCGGCGAGATGTCGGGCCACATCTTCTTCGCCGACAAGTGGTACGGCTTCGACGACGCGCTCTATTGCGGCGTGCGCCTGGTGGCCCAGGTCAGCCGCAGCGGCGGCACGCTGGCGGCGCTGCGCGACAGCTTCCCGAGCACTGTCTCCACCCCCGAGGTGCGCTTCCAGGTCGATGAGAGCCGGAAATTCGCGGTGATCACCGAGGTGCTGGAGCGGCTGCGCAAGGCCGGCGCCGAGGTCAACGACATCGACGGCGCCCGGGTGACCACGCCGGACGGCTGGTGGCTGCTGCGCGCTTCGAACACCCAGGACGTGCTGGTGGCGCGGGCCGAGAGCGCCGACGAGGCCGGGCTGGAGCGGCTGAAGGCCCAGATCGTCGACCAGCTGAAGCAGAGCGGCCTGTCCGAGCCGAGCTTTACGGCTTCGGCCCACTGATCCCTACCCTGTCATTGCCGGGCTTGACCCGGCAATCCAGGAATGCCGACGCTCTCTGGATGCCCGGGTCAAGCCCGGGCATGACAGAAAGGGGTAGCGCCGAACTACCCGATTCCCCGCAGCCGGGCCATGGCCAGCGCGTCGACATAGGCGCCGTCGCGATAGGCATAGGCGCGCAGCCGGCCTTCCTCGACGAAGCCGAACTTCCGGTACAGCGCCAGCGCCGGCTCGTTGTCGGTCCAGACCGTGAGCTCGAGCCGCTTCAGGTCCAGCCAGTTGTCGGCCGTGTCGATCAGCGCCGCCATCAATGCCGAGCCGACGCCGCGGCCGGCGAAGTCGTCATGCACGCCCATGCCGATCGCCGCCGAATGGGCCCGACGGCCCTTGCCGCGGTGCAGCCCCGCATCGCCGATGATCCGGCCTTCCGCCTCGGCGACGATGTGCACGTCGTCGGGCGAGCGGTCGGCCAGCCACTTCTGCACCGTCTCCATAGTCGGAAAGGGCGGCCGCAGCGTGCCCCAGCGGAAGCGCGGCTGGTTGTGCAACTCGGCTATACCGGGCGCGTCTGTCGCCCGGCTGGCGCGCAGCGTGAAGGCCGGCCTCTCCGTCACGCCTCCTCCTCGCCGCGGGAGATGGCCACGGCGCGGCGGGCGCGGGCGGTGACCGCGGCCCAGTCGCCGGCCGCCACCTCGGCCTTGCCGGCGATCCAGGTGCCGCCGACCACGGCCACGTTCGGCAGCGCCAGATAGGCCCGCAGGTTCGATTCGCGGACGCCGCCGGTCGGGCAGAAGCGCATGCCGGCGAAGGGGCCGGCCAGCGCCGCCAGCGCCGACTGGCCGCCATAGATCTCGGCCGGGAAGAATTTGAGCACGCCGTAGCCGAGGTCGCGCGCCGCCATGATCTCCGACGGCGTCACCGCGCCGGGCAGGAAGGGAAAGCCCTCCGCCGCCCGCGCCAGGGCCGGGGTCAGGCCGGGGCTGACACCGAAGACGGCGCCGGCGCGGCGCGCGGCGTCGAGATCGGCGGGGGACAGCACCGTGCCGGCGCCGACGATCGCCTCCGGCACCTCCGCCGCCATGGCGGCGATGACGTCGATGGCGGCCTTGGTGCGCAGCGTCACCTCCAGCACCGGCAGGCCGCCATCGACCAGGGCGCGGGCCAGCGGCACCGCCGCCTCCACCGTCTCGACGGTCAGCACAGGGATGATCGGGGCGCGGGCGATGATGGCGTCGACGGTCATGGCAATCTCGATCGGTCAGCGGTCATTCGGTTGCGCCGCACCATAGCAAATTGCGGTGCCCGGACGAGAGTCATACGCCCCGAGTTGCGGAGAATCGCGAGCAATACGCGTTGCCTCTCCCGCCACGCGGGAGAGGCAAAAAGGAGGACGGTATCCACCCAGCGGCCCTTGGTCAGGCAGGGCCGCCCGCGAAATCCGGCATGGCGTCGCGCGGCACCACGGCGCCGCGATGGCCGATCACCGCGGCGGCCAGGCGGTGGCCGCGCAGCGCTGCCGCCGCCGGATCCAGCCCGGCGAAGCGGCCGGCCAGGTAGCCGGCGTTGAAGCTGTCGCCGGCCGCGGTGGTGTCGACCGGGGTCACCACCTGCGGCACCGGCACGGACACGATGCCCTCGGCCGTGGCGATATGGCAGCCGTCGCCGCCGCATTTCACCACGATCTCGCCGACGCCGGTGCCGCGCAGCCGGGCGATGGTGGCCTGCGGATCCGCGTCGCCGAACAGCGCCTGCTCGTCGTCGAAGGTCGGCAGGGCATGGGTGGCGAGCGCCAGGAACCGCTCGAACACGGCCTGCGCCTTGGCCTTGTCGGGCCAGCCGCGCGGCCGGTAGTTGCCGTCGAAGGCGATGCGGGCGCCCTTGGCCTTGGCCGCCGACAGCGCCGCGTGGAAGGCGTCGCGGCCGCGGTCGCTGTAGAGCGACAGGGTGATGCCGGAGAAGTAGAGCAGGTCGTAGCCGGCCAGCGTCTCGGCCAGCTCGCCCGCGCCGGGCAGCTCGAACACCTCGCGCGCCGGCGCCCGGTCGCGCCAGTAGTGGAAGCTGCGCTCGCCCTTGTCGTCGGTGCGGATCATGTAGAGGCCGGGCACCCGGCCGGGCAGGCGCGGCACCAGTTCGGTTCCCACCCCTTCCGCCTGCCAGCGGGCCAGCATCTCGTCGCTGTACGGGTCGTCGCCCAGGGCGGTGACGTAGTCGACCGCGACGCCCTGGCGGGCCAGGTAGACCGCGGTGTTCAGCGTGTCCCCGCCGCTGGAGAGCTGGGCGTCACCGCCCGGCTTCACCGCGATCTCGATCATGCACTCGCCGATCGATGCCACCCGCATGAACACAATCCCTTCCCGGCTTACCGCCGGGCCCGCTCAGGGCGTCGGCGCGTCGGCGCGAATCAAGTTTTCGGATTTCAGATCCGACCACAGCCCGGCGGGGATCGGGTAGCGGAAATTCTCGACGTTGCGCGTGACCTGGTCGGGCGACAGCGCCCCCGGGATCACCGAGGCGACGATCGGATGGCCGAGCGGGAACTGCAGCGCCGCCGCGGCCAGCGGCACGCCATGCGCGGTGCAGACCCGCTCGATCCGGCGGCAGCGCTCCAGCTCCTCCGGCGTCGCGTCGCGGTAGTTGTACTTGGCGCCGGCGACCGGACCGGTGGCGAGGAGGCCGGAGGCGAAGACGCCGCCGATGACGATGCCGACGCCGTGCCGCTCGCACAGCGGGAACTCCGCCTCCAGCGGCTCCTGGTCCATCAGCGTGTAGGGCATCGCCACCAGGAAGGCGTCGAGATCGGCGGCGTCGAGCAGCCGCGGGATCATGCCCATGACGTTGATGCCGGCGCCGACCGCGCCGACCACGCCGGCGGATTTCAGCTCCTCCAGCGCCCGCCAGCCGGAGGCGGAGAGCCGGTCGAGATGCGCCCGCACCCGGGCGTCGGTCTTGTGGTGCGGCAGGTCGAGGTCGTGGATCAGCAGCAGGTCGATCCGCGGCAGGGCCAGCCGCATCCAGATCTGCTCCATGGCCCGCATGATGCCGTCATAGCCGTAGTCGAAGACGACGTCGAAGGGCAGGCCGCCGGCCCATTTCTCGGAATGGAAGTTCTCCGGGTCGCGTGAGGGCTTGAGCCAGCGCCCGACCTTGCTGGAGACCCGGAACTCGCCGCGCGGCTGGCCGTGCAGGAAGCTGCCCAGCCGGTGCTCGGCCAGGCCGATCCCGTACCACGGCGCCGTGTCGAAATAGCGGATGCCGGCATCCCAGGCCGCCTGCAGCGTGGCATGGGCCTGCGGCTCCGGCACCTTGACGAAGAGCTCGCCGAGCGCCGCCGTGCCGAAGCCCAGCGTGGTCACCTCGAGATCGGTGCGTCCCAGGCGGCGGGTGTCGAGCGGCATCGGCGGAGCTCCTGTCGGTTCGTCACTGCGAATCGGCGGCGCCGGAGGCCTCGACGATCGGCGCCCATTTCGCCAGCTCGGCCGACACGTGCTGGGCCAGCTCGTGCGGGGTGGAGCCGACGACGGTGGCGCTGAGCTCGGCCAGGCGCGGCTGCATCGCCGGGTCCTTCACCGCCTTCAGCGCCGCGGCGTTCAGCCGGTCGATCACCGGCTGCGGCGTGCCGGCCGGGGCGAACAGCGCGTTCCAGGTGTAGGTCTCGTAGCCCGGCACGCCCGCCTCCTCCATCGTCGGCAGGTCGGGGAAGCTGGCGGAGCGCGTCTTGGTGGTGATCGCCAGCGCCCGCAGCGTGCCCGCCTTGATGAAGGAGGTGGAGGACGGCAGGTTGTCGAACATGATCGGCACCTGGCCCGCCACAACGTCGTTCAGCGCCGGCCCGGCGCCGCGATAGGGCACGTGCACCATGTCGACACCGGCGAGGCTCTTGAACAGCTCGCCCGACAGGTGCAGCGGCGTGCCGATGCCGGAGGAGGCGTAGCTGTACTCGCCCGGCTTGGACTTCAGCAGCGCGATCAGCTCCTGCACCGAGTTCACCGGCAGGCTCGGATGCACCTCGAGCACGTTGGGCACCAGCACCAGCAGCGACACCGGCGCGAAGTCCTTCACCGGATCGTAGGGCATCTCCTTCATGACCGCGGGGTTCAGCGCGTGGGTCGCGATGGTGCCCATCAGGATGGTGTAGCCGTCGGGGTCGGCCTTGGCGACGGCGGCGGCGCCGATGTTGCCGCCGGCCCCCGCCTTGTTCTCGACGATCACGGTCTGGCCGAGATCAGCGCCCATCTTCTCGGCGACGAGGCGGGCGATCAGGTCGGTCGAGCCGCCGGCCGCGAACGGCACCACCAGCGTGATCGGCCGCGACGGGAAGGCGTCGGCCGCCGGGGCCGTCCCGGCCGGCAGCGCCAGACAGGCCGCCAGGCCCGCCAACAGGACGGTTCGTCGGACCAGGCCGTGCAGCGTCGTCATGCGTCTCCCCCTACCTCGATCATGCGATGATGCGTTGTTATGACCCGGCGCGGCCGGGGCCGTGCGGCGGGCCGCGATTGTCGCGGAGGACGGCGGCGCTGGCAACCCGCGCCGCCGGTCGCGTCAAGCGGGAGCGTCGGCGGCGATCGTGGTCTCGGGGCTCGCCGCCTCCAGCTCGCGGGCGCTCTGGTTCATGATGAACTGCATCGCCTTGCGCGCTCCCCGGGCGTCGCCCGCGGCGATGCTCTCATAGACCGCCCGGTGGTCGCCGACCGCCAGGGGGAAGGCCCGGTTGCGCCGCGCCTGCGCCTGGAAGCTCATGGTCAGCAGCGGCCCCAGGATGGTGCTGAGCCGCTCGATCAGCGCGTTGCGGCTGGCGGCGAAGACCGCGAGGTGGAAGCGGACATCGGCGCTGTAGAAGGCGTTCGGGTCCTCCCCCGCCTTCTCCATCTCGTCGAGCGCCTCCTGGATCAGCGCCCGGTCCTCGGGCTGCGACCGGCGCGCCGCCAGCTCCGCCGCCGCCGGCTCGATCGCCCAGCGCAGCTCGACCAGGTCGCGGCGGAAGCTCGGGATCAGCGCCTCGGGCGAATGCCAGCCGAGGATGTCGGGGTCCAGCAGGTTCCAGGCCTCGCGCGGCCTGACCCGGGTGCCGGAGCGGCGGCGCGGCTCGACCAGCCCCTTGGCGGCCAGGACCTTGACCGCCTCGCGGATCGCCGAGCGGCTGGCGCCGTAGGTCTCGGCCAGTTCGCCTTCGCTCGGCAATGTATCTCCGGGAGGTATCTGGCCGGTGACGATCCGGGCTCCGATATCGTGGACCACCCGGCCGTGCAGGCCGGCGGAGGGATAACCGTTCTTCTTCATGCCGCGGTCGTCGACCTTCTTGGGATCCTGGGTCATTGTCGCCGAAATCTCCCGCGTTGCAATGATTTGACAAAAATATCGTTGCTCAGCGCCCTCCGGACACGTCGATCGTGGTCGCCGTCATGTAGGAGGCGGCGTCGGAGAGCAGGAACAGCACGGCCTCGGCGATCTCCTCCGGCCGGCCGATGCGGCCGATCGGGATGGTCGGCGCCACCGCGCCCAGCACCGTCTTGCCGCCGATATGGTCGTCGTTGATGTCGGTGTCGGTCAGGCCCGGGCGCAGGCCGACGACGCGGATGCCGTCGGCCGCCACCTCGCGCGCCAGGCCCGTGGTGAAGGAATCGACCGCGCCCTTGGAGGAGGCGTAGGCCACCTCCTGCGGCAGCCCGCCGTGCCGGGCCGCGACCGAGGAGATGTTGACGATCACGCCGCCCGGCCCGCCATGGCGCCGCGACATCCGGCGGATCGCCTCGCGGCTGCAGTAGAACATGCCGAAGACGTTGGTGGCGTAGAGCGCGGTGAGGGCCTGCGGGTCGTCCAGGCCGTCGACCCGGCTCACCGGGCCGATCACCCCGGCGTTGTTGACGAGCGCGGTGACCGGGCCGAGCGCCCGGTCGATCTCGGCGAACATGGCCGTCACTGCGGCGCTGTCGCCGACATCGGCGGCGAAGGAAGCGGCCTCGCCGCCCGCCGCCGCGATCTCCGCCACCAGCCGCTCCGCCGCGCCGCGCGACCGCCCGTAGTTGACGGCGACGCTCCAGCCGCGGGCTGCGCCCAGCCGGGCGATGGCGGCGCCGATTCCCCGTCCGGAGCCGGTGACGAGCAGCACCCCAGCCATGGCGTCCTCCGCTTGTCCGACGAATGAACGTAGCAGAGGATAATTGCCCGACCAATGGAGTGCGCGATGGCAATCGATCTCCAGACTGCCGCCGGGATCCTGGCCGGCCACCGGCTGCGGCCCGGTGCCTTTCCGGGCCTGCCGGAGGCGCTGCGCCCGGCCGACCTCGATGCCGCGCGCCGGCTGCAGGATGCGGTGCATGAGCGTCTGTCCGCCGATCTCGGGCCGCGGATCGGCTGGAAGATCGGCTGCACCACCCCGGTGATGCAGCGCTTCCTCGGCATCCCGGAGCCCTGCGAGGGCGGCATCTTCCGGGCCAATGCCCAGACGAGCCCCGGCCGCTTCCCGGCGGCGGCGCATCACCGGATCGGCGTCGAATGCGAGATCGCGGTCCGGATCGGGCGCGACCTGCCGCCGGGCGAGCCCGACCGCGCCGTCCTGGAGGCCGCGGTGGAGTCAGTGCTGCCGGCGATCGAGGTGGTCGACGACCGCTATGCCGATTTCGCCGCGCTCGGCGCGCCGACCCTGCTGGCCGACGACTTCTTCCAGGCCGGCTGCGTGCTGGGGCCGCCGCTCGCCGACTGGCGCGACCTGGACCTCGCGGCGCTGTCCGGCCGGATGCTGGTCGACGGGGTCGAGGCCGGCCAGGGCCACGGCCGCGACGTGCTGGGCCACCCGCTGAACGCCCTGGCCTGGCTGGCCGGGACGCTGGCCCGCCGCGGCCAGGGCCTCAAGGCCGGCGAGATCGTGCTGCTGGGCAGCCTGGTGCAGACCCAGTGGCTCGCCCCTGGCGCCCGGGTCGCCATCGAGATCGAGGCGCTGGGCCGGGTGGAGATGAAAGCGTAGAGCCCTATCGCCCCAGCAGGGCCGCGGCGCAGGCGTCGAGGATGGCGTCGGCGTCGAGGCCGTATTTGCGGTAGAGCTGCGGAATGGTGCCGGACTGGCCGAAATGCTCAACCCCGAGCGGCTTGACCCGGTGGCCATGCACGCCGCCGAGCCAGGACAGCGTCGCCGGATGCCCGTCCAGCACCGTCACCAGCGCCGCGTCCGGCGCCAGAGGCGCCAGGAGCTGCCGCGCCAGGCAGGGCTCGACCGCATGGCCGGCGCGCACCGCCGCCAGCTCGGCATGCCAGCCGGCGTTCAGACGGTCGGCCGAGGTCACGGCCAGGAGGCCGGCGCCGGGAATGTCCTCCAGCACCTGCTCGAAGGCGGCGATCGCCTCCGGCGCCACGGCCCCCGTGTAGACGATGGCCAGCGACGCGCCCGGCGCCGGCTCGCGCAGCCAATAGCCGCCGGCGATGATCGCCCGGCGCAGGTCGTCGGTCATCTCCCGCCGCGGCTGCTCCAGCGGCCGGGTCGACAGGCGCAGATAGACCGAGCCGCCGTCATGGTCGCGCACCCAGTCGCCCGCCGCCGGGTCCGACTTGTCGCGCTGCATGTAGTCGAAGCCCCAGGCCATGATCGCCGCCAGCTCGTCGACATAGGCCGGCTCGAAGCTGGCCAGGCCGTCCTGGGCCATGCCGATCAGCGGCGTGCCGATCGACTGGTGCGCCCCGCCTTCCGGCGCCAGGGTCAGGCCGGACGGCGTCGCCACCAGCATGAAGCGGGCATCCTGGTAGCAGGCGTAGTTCAGGGCATCGAGGCCGCGGGCGATGAACGGATCGTAGAGGGTGCCGACCGGCAGCAGCCGCTCGCCGAACAGCGAATGGGTCAGGCCCAGCGCGGCGAGGTTGATGAACAGGTTGTTCTCGGCGATGCCGAGCTCGACATGCTGGCCGTCCGGCGACATGCCCCAGCGCTGGGCCGAGACCACCTTCTGCTCCTTGAACACGTCGGCGCGGACGTGGCGGTCGAAGATACCGCGGCGGTTCACCCAGCCGCCGAGATTGGTGGAGACGGTGACGTCGGGAGAGGTGGTGACCACGCGCTCGGCCATCCTGTCCTCGCGCTTGGCGAGGTCGGCCATAATCCGGCCGAAGCCCTCCTGGGTCGACATGGTCTCGGCCCGGGTGAAGTCGAGGTCGCGCGGGACCGGGATCCGGTCGGCCCGGTAGCGCCGCCGCCCCTCGGCGACGAAGGGCGCGGCGGCGAGGAAGGCGCGGAGGTCCTCCGCCATCTCCTCCATGCCGGCGAAGGGCTCCCATTCCCGGTCCTCGGGCACGCCCTGGCTGGCCTGGAAGGCGGCCATCTGCTCCGGGTTCATCAGCCCGGCATGGTTGTCCTTGTGACCGGCGAAGGGCAGGCCGAAGCCCTTGATGGTGTAGGCGATGAACACCGTCGGCACGTCGTCGGCGATGCCGTGGAAGGCATCCAGCACCGTCTCCATGTCGTGGCCGGCGAGATTGGTCATCAGCGCGGCCAGCGCCGAGTCGTCATGATCCGCCAGGAGCTCGGGGATGCCCGGCTCGCCGCCGATATCGGCCAGCAGCTGGCGGCGCCAGGCCGCGCCGCCCTGATAGACCAGGGCGGAGTAGAGCGGGTTCGGGCATTCGTCGATCCAGCGCCGCAGAGCGTCCCCGCCCGGGCCGCGGAACGCGGCTTCCAGCAGCCGGCCGTATTTCAGGGTGACGACCCGCCAGCCCATGTTCTCGAACAGCTTGTCGATGCGGGCGAAGAGCCGCTCGGTGACGATCGAATCGAGGCTCTGGCGGTTGTAGTCGACCACCCACCAGACGTTGCGGACGTCGTGCTTCCAGCCCTCCAGCAGGGCCTCGTAGATGTTGCCCTCGTCCAGCTCGGCATCACCCAGGAGGGCCACCATGCGGCCGCCGGTCTTGGCCTCGCGGCCCCATTCCTTCAGCGCGACATAATCCTGCGCGATCGAGGCGAACAGCGTCATGGCGACGCCGAGCCCGACCGAGCCGGTGGAGAAGTCGACGTCGTCCGCGTCCTTGGTGCGCGACGGGTAGGACTGGGCCCCGCCGAGCGAGCGGAAGTTCTCCAGGTTCTCGCGCGTCTGCTGGCCCAGCAGGTACTGGATGGCGTGGAACACCGGGCTGGCATGCGGCTTCACCGCCACCCGGTCCCGCGGCCGCAGGACGTCGAGATAGAGCGCGGTCATCACCGTGACCAGCGACGCCGAGGAGGCCTGGTGCCCGCCGACCTTGAGCCCGTCCGGATTGGGCCGCAGGTGGTTGGCGTTGTGGATCGTCCAGGCGGACAGCCAGAGGATCTTCTTCTCCAGCGCCTTCAGCAGGCGCAGCCGATCGGCCTCCGCCGCGCCTTCGGCCTCGATGCGCGCATCCCGCACCCTGCGACCAACCGTCCCCATCGCCCGACGTCCTCGCCCTGCCACGGATCAGACCCTATACCTTAAGGAGCACGTCAGTGAGCCGGACGCAACGCCGGCGCGCTGCCCCCGCAACGACGCCGGCCGACGGAATCCCGCCGCCGCGCCGTGCAGGGGCCGGGAGGGGGTCGACCGTTCGGAAGCGGAGACGGAGAAGCCATGTCTCTCGTCGAAGCGGCGATCGCCGCCAACCGTTTCGGCTTCGGCGCCCGGCCGGGCGAGCTGGAGACCATCGCCGACAACCCGAAGGCCTGGCTGCGGGCGCAGATCCGCCAGCCGGCCGCGCCCGCCGGCGACCTGCCGATGACCCGGGCCGGGCTGGCCGTCCTGATCGCGGTGCGGACCGCGCCCGAGATGGACACCCGCAAGGCGCATCAGCAGGAGGCGATCGCGTTGCGCGACCGCGACCGCATCGCCCATATCCGCTCGGCGGTGGCCGCCGACACGCCGTTCCGCGAGCGGCTGGTCAAGTTCTGGACCAACCACTTCACCGTCTCCTATGCCCAGAACTACGTCGTCCCCTTCGCCGGCGCCTATGAGAACGAGGCGATCCGCCCCCATGCCACCGGCCGGTTCCGCGACCTGCTGGGCGCGGTGGTGAAGCACCCGGCGATGCTGTTCTATCTCGACAACGCCCGCTCGGTCGGGCCGAACTCGAAGGGCGGGAAGCAGGCCGGGCTGGGCCTGAACGAGAATCTGGGGCGGGAGCTGATGGAGCTGCACACGCTGGGCGTCGACGGCGGCTACACCCAGGCCGATGTGCGGGCGCTGGCGATGATCCTGACCGGCTGGACGCCCGGCCGCGCCAAGGACCCGCCCGGCACGGTCTTCGCCTTCCGCCCGACCGGCCACGAGCCCGGGCCGAAGACCTTCCTGGGCAAGACCTATCCGGAGGCCGGCCAGGACGAGGGCGAGGCGGCGCTCGACGCGCTGGCCGCCCATCCGGCCACCGCCCGGCATATCGCCACCCAGCTGGCCCGCCACTTCATCGCCGACGACCCGCCGGAGGCCGCGGTGGACCGCCTGGCCCGGACCTTCCAGGACACCGGCGGCGACCTGGCCGCGGTGTCCGAGGCGCTGGTCGACAGCCCGGAGGCCTGGGCGCCGGAGCCGCGGAAGTTCAAGACGCCGATGGAGCTGGTGGCCTCGGCCCTGCGCGGCTTCGGCGCCGACGACGCCGATGTCGCGGCGGTGAACTGGACCCGCCGGCTGGGGCAGCAGATCTACAACGCGCCGTCGCCGCAGGGCTGGTCGGACCATGAATCCGACTGGCTGGCGCCGGAGCTGGTGATGCAGCGGATCGAATGGAGCTATCAGGTGATCCCCCGCCTGGTGGCCGACCAGTCGCCCCTGCCCTTCGCCGAGGCGCTGCTGGGCCCGGGCCTGTCGGACAACACCAGGGGCGTGCTGATGGGCGCGCCGAGCCAGCGCGAGGGCATCGCCCTGGCGCTGCTGAGCCCCGAATTCCAGAGGAGATGAGAGGATGGAGCTGACCCGACGCCATCTTCTCGGCGGTTTCGCGGCCACCGCCGCGGCGACGGTGCTGCCGGCCAGGCTGCTGCTGGCCAAGGCGCCGATCGAGCAGCGCTTCGTGCTGGTGATCCTGCGCGGCGCCCTCGACGGCCTGGCCGCGGTGCCGCCCTATGCCGATCCGGACCATCGCGCGCTGCGCGGCGCCCTGGCTCCGCCCGACCCCGGCCAGGACGGTGGCATGGTCGACCTGGACGGGCGCTTCGCCCTGCATCCGGCGCTGGCGCCGCTGAAGGACTGGTACGCCGAGGGCAGCTTCCTGCCCCTGCACGCCGTGGCCTCGCCGTATCGCGAGCGGTCGCATTTCGACGGCCAGGACCTGCTGGAGACCGGCGCGCCGCGGCTGGACGGCACCCGCGACGGCTGGCTGAACCGCACGCTGGGCCTGATCGGCGCCACCGACCGGCGCTTCGGCATCGCCTTCACGGAGGAGATCCCGCTGGTGCTGCGGGGATCGACGCCGGTCACCTCCTGGCTGCCGGCCCGTCCGTCGGTGCTGCCGCCCGGCTTCCCCGACCTAGTCGCCAGCCTGTACGCCCGGGATCCGGCGCTGCACGCGGCCTATTCCGCCGGGCTGGACACCACCGCCTATGGCCGGCGGATCCAGGAGACGATGCGGACCAGCGGTTCAGCCGGGCCTGCCGGCGCCGCCATACCCGGCGACATGGCGGCGAAGGGCGGGACGGCGCGGGCCGCAGCCGGCGCCGACCTGCAGCTGGCCGAGGCCGCCGGCCGGTTCCTGGCCGACCCCAAGGGTTCGCGCATCGCGGTGATGGAGCTGTATGGCTGGGACACCCATGTGCAGCAGGCCAGGCGGCTGGACCGGCTGCTGGCCGCCTATGCCGCCACGCTGCAGGCGCTGCGCGACGGGCTGGGCGATGCCTGGCAGCAGACCGCGATCCTGACGGTGACGGAGTTCGGCCGCACCGCCGCGGTCAACGGCTCCGGCGGCACCGACCACGGCACCGCCTCGGTCGCCTTCCTGGCCGGCGGCGCGGTGCATGGCGGCCGGGTGCTGACCGACTGGCCCGGGCTGGCGACGGACAGGCTGTACCAGGGCCGCGACCTGGCCCCGACCACCGACCTGCGCGCCGTGGCCAAGGGCGTGTTCCGCGACCATCTCGGCCTGCCGGAGGACGCGCTGACCCGCGTCGTCTTCCCCGGCAGCGCCGAGGCGGCGCCGATGCGGGAGCTGGTCAGGCGGGCGTAGTGCCAGTTCCCGTTATGAGCGACCGATATTCATCATCGTCATGGCGAGCCCCGAAGGGGCGCGGCCATCCAGGGCTGCTCGCACCGGCCCTGGATGGCCACGGCGCTCCGCGCCTCGCCATGACGACAAGGGTCATGGGTTCTCAATAACGAGGGCTGGTGAAAGACCCGCTATTCATCCAGCTTGCCCAGCCCGATGGCGGCGAGGAGGACGCTGCCGTCATTGGTCAGCGCCCATTTGCCCTGCCGCTCCTCGACCAGGCCGCGGGCCTGCAGGGCCAGGCGCACATGGTCGGCGACGCCGGGCTCATGGCGGTGGATGCGTCCCAGCGCATCCTTCTCGTCGGCGGACAGGTCGTCGGGTCGAAGCTGCGGCATGGTTCCCTCCTCGGATCGCCGCGCCGGCGGGTTGCCGTCGCGTCTCGCAAAACGCCCGACGACCCGATCCGGGTCCGCTGGCCGCGGACCCGGCAGGCCCGAGCCTCAGACAGCGCCCTTGCGGACGCCTCGGTTCACCGCGCTGGCCACCGCCTTGAGCGATGCCATGACGATGTTGCTGTCGATGCCGACGCCGAACAGCGTCTTGCCGCCGATCCGCGCCTCGACATAGGTCGCGGCGCTGGAATCGGAGCCGCTGCGCAGCGCGTGCTCGCGGTAGTCGGCGATGTCGACATCGACCCCGATCTCGCGGCGGAGCGCATCGACGAAGGCGTTGAGCGGGCCGTTGCCCTCGCCCTGGATGGTCTTCTCCACCCCGTCGATCTTCACCTGCGCCTCAATGTGGCGCTCGCCGCGGCCGGTCGGCAGCGTGGTGTGACCGATCACCTCGACCCGGCCGGGGGTGAGGTACTCCTGCTCGAACTCCTGCCAGATCACCTGGGACGAGATCTCCTTGCCGGTCTCGTCGGCCAGCTTCTGGATCACCTGGCTGAACTCCACCTGCAGCTTGCGCGGCAGGTCGAGGCCGTGGTCGGTCAGCAGCAGATAGGCGACGCCGCCCTTGCCGGACTGGCTGTTGACCCGGATCACCGCCTCGTAGCTGCAGCCGATGTCCTGCGGATCGATCGGCAGATACGGCACCTCCCACAGCCCGCTGTTGCTCTTCTCCATGGCCGCGAAGCCCTTCTTGATCGCGTCCTGGTGCGAGCCGGAGAAGGCGGTGAACACCAGCTCGCCGCCATAGGGGTGGCGCGGATGCACCGGCAGCTGGTTGCAGTATTCGACCGTGCGCACGATCTCGCCGACATCGTGCAGGTCGAGCATCGGGTCCACGCCCTGGGTGAACATGTTCAGCCCCAGCGTGACGATGTCGACGTTGCCGGTGCGCTCGCCATTGCCGAACAGCGTGCCTTCGACCCGGTCGGCCCCGGCCATCAGCGCCAGCTCGGTCGCGGCGATGCCGGTGCCGCGGTCGTTGTGCGGGTGGACCGACAGGATGAAGCTGTCGCGCCGGGCGAAGTTGCGGTGGCACCATTCGATCTGGTCGGCATAGACGTTCGGTGTCGCCATCTCGACCGTCGCCGGCAGGTTCAGGATCGCCTTCCTCTCCGGCGTCGGCTGCCAAGCGTCCAGCACCGCGCCGCAGATGTCGCGGGCATAGTCCAGCTCGGTGCCGGTGAAGCTCTCCGGCGAGTACTGGAACACGATCTCGGTCTCCGGCACCGTCGGCACCAGCTCCTTGATCAGCTTGGTGCCGCGCACCGCGATCTCGGTGATGCCGTCGCGGTCGAGGCCGAACACGACCCGGCGCTGCAGCGTCGAGGTGGAGTTGTAGAGGTGGACGATCACCCGCTTGGCGCCGCGGATCGCGTCGAAGGTGCGGCGGATCAGCTCCTCCCGCGACTGGGTCAGCACCTGGATGGTGACGTCGTCGGGGATCAGGCCGTTGTCGATCAGGTGGCGGACGAAGTCGAAATCGGTCTGCGAGGCGGCGGGGAAGCCGACCTCGATCTCCTTGAAGCCCATGCGGACCAAGAGGTCCCACATGCGCTGCTTGCGGTCGGTCCCCATCGGCTCGATCAGCGCTTGGTTGCCGTCGCGGAGGTCGACCGAGCACCAGATCGGGGCGTGGTCGATGACGCGGTTCGGCCATTGCCGGTCGGGCAGCGGAACGGGCTGGACCGGGCGGTATTTCTCGACGGGCATTCCGGATTTGGACGGCATCACGGACATGGGATTTCTCTCTCGCACCGGCCGGGTCCGACCGGATTCAAAGGATAGGATGGAATGACGACGGGCGCATGACACGGATGCGCGAAGACGGCCGCCCGGCGCGCGATGCGCCGATCAGCGGCCGGTGATAAGTCGCAGCAGATCCCGGCGGGTGCGGGAAACGGCCTGTTTCGGCAATCGGTCGGGGGTCATGGTGATGGTCCGGAAGAGAGGTCGCAACGGCTTCGGTTCCGGCGCCCCTCGGGGCGCCGATCAGATAAGTCGAAGCGTGCGAAGTCGGAACACCATGCCCCCACCTAAGGGGCGGCTGGCCGCTCTGTCAACTGAATCCGTTGCTCGGTGACCCGGTCGAAGAAGCCGAGGATGGTCGGGCCGGTGCCCGCCGGCCAGCCATGCGAATACGGCTGCCGGCCGTTCATGGTCGAGGGCAGGTCGCAGAACACCACCGGGTCGGCGATGTCGCCCTTGCCCCAGCGCTTGCACCGGAAGGTGGCGCTTGCATCGACAGGCGTGGCGGCCAACCGGTTCTGGGCGATGCGCTTGTCGCGTTCGGTGATGCCCTGGCGGTAGGGCACCATATTGTCCTTCGGGTTGTGCAGCAGGATCGCCGCCACCTGGCCGCGGCAGGGACGGACGCTGCCGATGCCGCCGGCGACCACGGCGGTGGCGCGGAACAGGCCGGCGCGGCCGCAGGACAGGTCGTTGACGAAGCTGCCGCCCATGGAATGGCCGGCGGCGAAGATCTGGTTCTGGTCGACGCAGAGCGTCGCCTTCAGCCGGGCGAGCAGCGTGTCGACATAGGCCATGTCGCGGTCGGCCCTGGCGCCCCAGCCGCCCTGGGCCTGCGGATAGACCACGATCGCCGGCCGCGCCGCCGCCCCTTCCAGGTCGAAATAGGTGCGCACCTTCTCGGCCGTGCCGGTGCGGCCATGGAAGGCCAGGATCAGCCGATAGGGCTTCGACTTGTCGTAGCCGGGTGGCAGGTCGACGATGTAGCGCCAGGACGCGCCCTCGAATTTCAGCGTCTGCCGCCCGTCCGCCGCCGGGATGCCGCAGCCGCTGGTCGGCTGGGGCGGCAGCTCGGCCATGGTCTGGTTCGGCGCTGCGGGGCGGGGGCCGCCGCCCGGCGCCGCGCAGGCGGCGACGAGCAGCAGGCAGGCGAGAGCGGCCAGCGGGCCGGCGCGGAGGATCGAAGGCATGGCGGTTATTTCTCGCGCAGGCGCGGCATCAGCTCGACGAAGTTGCAGGGCCGGAACCGGTTGTCGAGCTGGTCTTTGAGGATCAGGTCCCAGGCGTCGCGGCAGGCGGAGGGAGAGCCCGGCAGCGCGAACAGATAGGTGCCGCCGGCGACCCCGGCGGTGGCCCGGCTCTGGATCGTCGAGGTGCCGATCTTGTCGTGGGACAGCCAGCGGAACAGCTCGCCGAAGCCGGGAATGTGCTTCTCGTAGACGGCGTGGAACGCCTCCGGCGTCACGTCGCGGCCGGTGACGCCGGTGCCGCCGGTGGCGATGACGACGTCGACCTCCGAATCGGCGATCCAGGCACGGAGCTGCGCCTCGATCGCGCCCTGGTCGTCCTTGACGATCCGCCGCTCGCGCACCGTGTGGCCGGCCGCAGCGATGCGCTCCGCCAGCGTGTCGCCGGACTTGTCGTCGGCGGCCGAGCGCGTGTCGGACACGGTCAGGAGGGCGATGTTGACGGCGATGAACGGACGCGACTCGTCGATCCGGCCCGGCATGTGCCCCCCAATGCTGTGGTCGAGACAGCGGCCAAGCTAGCCGAGGCGCCGCCGCCGGAAAAGTGAAACGAATGTCAGGCGTCGCTCTTGAAGGCGCAGCCCAGTTCGATCATCCGATGCTTCAGCACCAGCAGGTCGCGCCACACGTCGCGCTTCATGCCGGGTTGCCGCAGGATGAAGGCGGGATGGTAGATCGGCATGGTCGGCACCGGCGCCGGCAGGTCCGGGAAGGCCCGTTCGAACCAGCGGCCATGGATCCGGGTGATGCCCTCGCGCGTCGCCAGCAGCGCGGCGGCCGAGGTGCCGCCGGCGCAGAGCAGGATCTTCGGCTGCATCAGCGCGATGTGGCGCTCGATGAAGGGCAGCGAGATCGCGATCTCCGCCGCGTTGGGCTGGCGGTTGCCGGGGGGGCGCCAGTTGACGATGTTGGAGATGTAGACGGTGCTGCGGTCGAGCCCGATGGCCGCCAGCATGCGGTCCAGCAGCTTGCCCGACTGGCCGACGAAGGGCTTGCCCAGCCGGTCCTCCTCCGCCCCCGGCGCCTCGCCGACGATCATGATGTCGGCGTCGGGATTGCCGTCGGCGAAGACCATCTGGGTGGCGGTGGCCTTCAGCCCGCAGCCGTCGAAGGCGGCCAGCGCGGCCGCCAGCTCCTCCAGCGTGCTGCAGCCGGCGGCGATGCGGCGGGCGTCGCCGGTGGCGGCGTCGCTGCCCGGCAGCACCGCGGCGGCCTGCGGGCGCGGCGACGGCCTCGGCTCCGGCTGGACCGGCTGCGGCGGCGCCATCTGGACCGGCGCCGACGGCACGGCCGCCACACGCGGCCGGCCGAGCGCGCCCGGATCGTCGCCGATCGCCTCGTCGACGCCGGCGTCCTGGTACCATCTCAGCAGGGCAATGATCTCGGCGGGCTGCACGGCGGCGGCTGATTCGCTGAACCTGTCCATGCGCTAGAAGCGACCGGCCCAACCAGCCTGTCAACCCCGGCGGGCGACCTGACGCAGCGTCATCGGGGCCCGACGCGTCGCAAGCGGAGCCGAAGCCGACGCGACATG
This sequence comes from Inquilinus limosus DSM 16000, assembly GCF_000423185.1. Lineage (GTDB taxonomy): Bacteria > Pseudomonadota > Alphaproteobacteria > DSM-16000 > Inquilinaceae > Inquilinus > Inquilinus limosus. The sequence goes on from NZ_AUHM01000001.1 coordinate 287,969, forward strand.
ATCGGCCATTCGATTCCCGGGATGCATTTCTGTAGCATGCCGCCAACCGAACGACAGGGACGCGCGATGGAACGCGAATCGATGGAGTACGATGTCGTGATCGTGGGCGCGGGGCCGGCGGGCCTCGCGGCGGCGATCCGGCTGAAGCAGAAGGCGGCGGAGACCGGGCGCGAGGTCAGCGTCTGCGTGCTGGAGAAGGGGTCCGAGGTCGGCGCCCATATCCTGTCGGGCGCGGTGCTGGACCCGCGCGCCCTGAACGAGCTGATCCCCGACTGGAAGGAGAAGGGCGCGCCGCTGGACACCCCGGTGGCGACGGACGAGTTCCACTACTACACCGGGGTCAGCAGCTTCCGTTTCCCGAACTTCGCCCTGCCGAAGGAGCTGCACAACCACGGCAACTACATCGTCAGCATGGGCCTCGTGACCCGCTGGCTGGCGCAGCAGGCCGAGGCGCTGGGGGTGGAGATCTATCCCGGCTTCGCCGCGGCCGAGGTGCTGTACCACGAGGACGGCTCGGTCAAGGGCGTGGCCACCGGCGACATGGGCATCGGCAAGGACGGCCAGCCGACCGCCAACCACACGCCGGGGATGGAGCTGCACGCCAAGTACACGCTGATCGGCGAGGGCGTGCGTGGCTCGCTGGCCAAGCAGCTGATGGAGCGCTTCAACCTGCGCGCCGACTGCGACCCGCAGACCTTCGGCCTCGGCGTGAAGGAGCTGTGGGAGGTGAAGCCCGAGAACCACCGCCCCGGCCTGGTGCAGCACGGCTTCGGCTGGCCGCTGGACAACGAGACCTACGGCGGCAGTTGGGTCTACCATTTCGGCGAGAACCTGGTCTCGATCGGCTATGTCGTCGCGCTGGACTACAAGAACCCGTACCTGTCGCCCTTCGAGGAGTTCCAGCGCTTCAAGACCCACCCGCTGATCCGCCCGACGCTGGAGGGCGGCAAGCGCCTGGCCTATGGCGGCCGCGCCATCAACGAGGGCGGGCTGCAGTCGATCCCGAAGCTGACCTTCCCGGGCGGCTGCCTGATCGGCTGCTCCGCCGGCTTCGTCAACGTGCCGCGGATCAAGGGCAACCACACCGCGATGAAGAGCGGCATGGTCTGCGCCGAGGCCGTGTTCGACGCCCTGGCCGAGGGCCGCGAGGGCCATGACGAGGTGACGGCCTATCCGGAGCGGCTGCGCGCCAGCTGGCTGTGGCAGGAGCTGACGGTGGTGCGGAACTGCCGCCCGGCCTTCCGCTGGGGCACGATCCTGGGCACGCTCTATTCCGGCCTCGAGCTGTGGACCCGCGGCAAGCTGCCCTGGACCCTGCACCACAAGCATGGCGACCACGAGACGCTGCGCCCGGCCGCCCAGTCGAAGAAGATCGATTATCCGAAGCCGGACGGGGTGATCACCTTCGACCGCCTCTCCTCGGTGTATCTATCGAACACCAACCACGAGGAGAACCAGCCGTCGCATCTGAAGCTGAAGGACCCGTCGGTCCCGATCGCCTACACCTTGCCGCTCTATGATGAGCCGGCACAGCGCTACTGCCCGGCCGGGGTGTACGAGGTGGTGCGCAACGAGGACGGCAGCGATCCGCGCTTCGTGATCAACGCGCAGAACTGCGTGCACTGCAAGACCTGCGACATCAAGGATCCGAAGCAGAACATCGTCTGGGCCGTGCCGGAGGGCGGCGGCGGCCCGAACTACCAGATGATGTGAGGATCGGATCCCGGCGTCCGGGTGTTGTTCACCCGGCACGCGCGGATTATCGTGCGGACGGGATCATTGCGGGACCAGAATGACGGAAGCCGAGATCACCGACCCCGTCGACCGGCTGCTCGCGGCCGGGCTGCGGCCGACCCGCCAGCGCGTGGCGCTGGCGCGGCTGCTGTTCGGCGGCTGCGACCGCCACGTCACCGCCGAGGCGCTGCACGGCGAGGCGCTGTCTGCCGGCCAGGCCATGGCGCTGGCAACCGTCTACAACACCCTGCACCAGTTCACCGAGGCGGGGCTACTGCGCGAGGTGGTGATCGAAGCCGGGCGGTCCTATTTCGACACGAACACCCGCGACCACCATCATTTCTACCATGAGGCGACGGGCGAGCTGCGCGACGTCCATGGCGAATCGGTGGTGGTCTCGGCCCTGCCCGACCCGCCGGCCGGCACCCGCATCGCCCGGGTGGATGTGGTGATCCGCCTGGCCGATGAGTGACGGCGCCGGCGCCATGACCGCCGCGCCCCGCGTCGACGGCCTGCTCGAGACCTCGCTCTACGTCGCCGACCTCGACCGCTCCGCCGCCTTCTACGAGCGCGTCCTGGGCCTGCGCGTGATGCTGCGCAGCCCGCGGCTGGTGGCGCTGGACGCCGGCCGGCAGGGCGTGCTGCTGCTGTTCCTGGCCGGCGCCACCTCCGAGGACGTGGTCGAGGCCTCCGGCACCATCCCGGGGCACGAAGGCACGGGGCGGCTGCACATGGCCTTCGCCGTGCCGGCCGCGGACCTGGCCGCCTGGCGCGGCCGGCTGGCCGAGGCCGGCGTCCCCCTGACCGGGGAGATGGCCTGGCCGCGCGGCGGCACCAGCCTCTACTTCTCCGACCCCGACGGCCATGTCATCGAGCTGGCGACGCCCGGGCTGTGGCCGAACTATTGAGACTCAGGCCGGCGACGCCCGGCGGCGATGCCAGCGCAGGCGCGCCATGACGCCGGCGACGAAGACCGAGGCTCCGCCCAGCGCCAGGCCGACGAGGACGTCCCCGACCGTGTGGCCGCCCACGACCATGACGGCCCCGACGGCCAGGATCAGCGCCGCCGCCGCGGCAACGCGCCAGGGCGACCAGCGCGGCCAGGCCAGCGCCGCCAGCGTCGTCACCGCGACCACGACCAGGGCCGAATGGCCGCTGGGCAACACCACGCCGACCTGGCCGAACCCGTCCGGATGCCAGTCGACCAGCGCCCGCGCCGCCTGGACCGCGGCGACCGCCAGGGCCAGCGCCGTCAGGCTGAACAGGGACAGGCGCCACCGGCCGCGGGCGAAGGCGACCGCCGCGACGATCACCTGCAGAGGGATCACGACGTACCACCAGCCGAGCAGGCCGATCGACATCAGAAGGACGATCGGTTTCATGCCGCCATCATCCCATGCGCGACGCCTCGGGCGAAGCGGCATGGCGGCGCAGCCGATCGTCCGAACGGCCGGGCCGAGAGCGACTCCCGGCGGCCATGTTCCATTCCCGCATGGCTTCGCCCGGAAGAAGGCGTTTCCGATTCGCCGGCCGAACGTTTAGTAAGAACCGTCCCGGGACAGATGAACCGCCTGCATGTCCGCCAGCCTTTCCGTCGCCGCCGCCCTGCTGAAGCTCCTCGTCGCCACCGCCGGGCCCGAGCTGCACCTGCCTGACGCCGGCCAGCTCGCCAGTTACCAGCCGCCGGAGACCACGCGGATCTACGCCGCTGACGGGTCGCTGCTGCGCGAATACTATGTCGAGAACCGGGTGGTGGTGCCGCTCTCCGCCCTTCCGCCCTATCTGGTGCAGGCCTTCATCTCGGCCGAGGACCAGAACTTCCGGCGCCATCTTGGCGTCGACCCGTCCGGCCTGGCCCGCGCCATGGTGGCCAACATCCACAACCTGCGGAACGGCCGGCGGCTCGAAGGCGGCTCGACCATCACCCAGCAGGTGGCGAAGAACCTGCTGCTGACCAGCGAGGTCAGCGCGCTGCGCAAGCTGCGCGAGCTGATCCTGGCCTTCGAGATCGAGCACCACTTCTCCAAGGACCAGATCCTGGAGATGTATCTCAACGAGATCTATCTCGGCCGCGGCGCCTACGGCGTCGGCGCGGCCTCGGCCCGCTATTTCGGCAAGCCGCCGGCCGAGCTGTCGCTGTCCGAGGCGGCGTTCCTGGCGGCGCTGCCGAAGGCGCCGAACAACTACAACCCGATCACCCGGCCGGAGGCCGCCCGCTCCCGCCGCGACTACGTGCTGGACCGCATGGCGCAGGACGGCGCCATCACCGCCCAGCAGGCGGCGGCGGCCAAGGCCGAGCCGCTGGCGGTGCGCACCCAGGCACCGCTGGAGACCGTGTACGCGCCCTATTTCGCCGAGGAGGTGCGCCGGTCGCTGCGCCGGGCCTACGGCAACGACCAGCTCTACCGCGGCGGGCTGGCGGTGCGCACCACCCTCGACCCGCGGCTGCAGCGCCTGGCCGACCGGTCGCTGCGCGCCGGGCTCGAGCGCTTCGACCGCAACCGCGGCTGGCGCGGGCCGATCGCCAACATCTCGGCCATGCTCGACCTGCCGGCTTCGGCCGAGGAGGTGGCCCAGGCCGAGGCCGCCCAGGCGCCGGCCCAGCCAGCCGCCACGCCGCCGGCGCAGCAGGGACGGCTTCTCGGCGCGCTGTCGGCCATGGGCGTACGCCTGCCGGAGCAGGAGCAGAAGCCCGCGGTCGCCCCGACCGCCCCGCCGAAGGACGAGCGCCCGGTGTGGCAGCGCTTCCTCAACGGCATCGACCGGCCGGCCCAGATCGAGGGCTGGACCCTGGCCGTGGTGCTGGAGGTCGATCGCCAGGCCGCGATCATCGGGCTGGAGGACGGCAGCCGGGGCCGCATCGACCGCGGCGACCTGACCTGGGCCCGCCGCGTCGAGAACGGCCGCGTCGGCCGGCAGGTCAGCGGCGCCGACGACGTGCTGGCCAAGGGCGACGTGATCTGGGTGGAGCCGAATGAGAAGGGCGCGCCGGCGCCGCAGCTCGCCGCCTATTCGCTGCGCCAGGTGCCGGAGGTGTCGGGCGCGCTGGTCGCCATCGACCCCTTCACCGGCAAGGTGCTGGCGATGTCGGGCGGCTTCGACTTCTCGCTCAGCGAGTTCAACCGCGCCACCCAGGCGCAGCGCCAGCCCGGCTCGGCCTTCAAGCCCTTCGTCTACCTCTCGGCGCTGCAGCACGGCTACACCCCGTCCAGCCTGATCTACGACACGCCGATCTCGGTCGACCAGGGCCAGGGCGGCGGTCGCTACCGGCCGCGCAACTACGGCGGCGGCTTCATCGGCCTGGCCACGCTGCGCTCGGGCGTCGAGCGGTCGCGCAACGTCATGACCGTGCGCCTGCTGGTCGAGATGGGCCTGCAGCCGGTCAAGGAGACGGCGGAGGCGTTCGGCATCTACCAGAACATGTCGCTGTACCCGGCGATGGGCCTGGGCGCCGGCGAGACCACGCCGCTGAAGCTGACCACGGCCTATGCCACCATCGCCAATGGCGGCTACCAGATCAGCCCCTATCTGATCGAGCGGGTGCAGGACCGCGACGGCCGCAGCCTGCCGCAAGGCGCGGTGACTCCGGGCCGCGCCGATTGCGTGCCCTGCGCCGCCACCGCCTGGACCGGCCAGCCGGCGCCGGTGCGGCCGCTCGGGCCGCAGCTGGACGACCCGATCGCCAACTACCAGATGATCTCGATCCTGCAGGGCGTCACCCAGCGCGGCACCGCCGCCCGCCTCGCCGGCCTGGGCCTGCCGCTGGCCGGCAAGACCGGCACCACCAACGATTCGAACGACGTCTGGTTCGTCGGCTTCTCGCCGCGGCTCGCGGTCGGCATCTTCGTCGGCTACGACAAGCCGCGCAGCCTCGGCGCCGGCGCCACCGGCGGCTCGATCGCGGTGCCGATCTTCAGCGATTTCATCAAGGACGCGCTGGCCGGGCAGGACCCCGGCGCCTTCGCCGTGCCGCCCGGGGTCAGCTTCGCCTATGTCGACCGCCGCAGCGGCTATGCGGCCGAGCCGGGCGGGTCGGACGTGATCATGGAGGCGTTCCGCCCCGGCACCGAGCCGGGCCCGCCGCCGGTCGCCGACACCTTCGGCGAGACCAGCCAGGACGCCCTGACCGGCACCGGAGGCCTGTACTGACGGTCAGGCCGCGTCGGGAACCGCGGCCGGCTTCGGGCCGCCCGTGGCCCAGTCCAGCAGCTCGACCGTGTGCACCACCGGCAGGGCGGTGCCGAGGCCGATCTGGGTGATGCAGCCGATATTGCCGGCGGCGACGATCGCCGCGCCGGTGCTCTCCACCGCCCGCACCTTGCGCGCCCGCAGCTCGTCCGCGATCTCCGGCTGCAGCAGGTTGTAGGTGCCGGCGGAGCCGCAGCAGAGATGCCCGTCCGGCACCTCGCGCAGCTCGAACCCCGCGGCCGCCAGCAGCCGGCGCGGCGGCGCCGCGATGCGCTGGCCGTGCTGCATCGAGCAGGCGGAGTGATAGGCCACCGCCTGGCCGGTCGGCCTGGCCGGCGGGTTCAGCCCGATCTCGTCCATCAGTTCGGTGACGTCGCGCGCCAGGGCCGAGACCTTCGCCGCCCGCTCGGCCCAGGCCGGATCGGCACGGAACATGTGGCCGTAATCCTTGACCGTGGTGCCGCAGCCGGAGGTGTTGACGACGATGGCGTCGAGGCCGCCCTCCTCCGCCGCGCGGCCCCAGGCCCCGATATTGGCCCGGGCCGAGGCCAGAGCCGCCTCCTCCCGGCCCATATGGTGGGTCAGCGACCCGCAGCAGCCGGCGCCCGGCGCCACCACCACCTCGACCCCGTGGCGGGTCAGCAGGCGGACGGTCGCCTCGTTGATCGCCGGGTCCAGCACCGTCTGGGCGCAGCCGGACAGCAGCGCCACCCGGCGCTTCCGCGGCCCTTCCGCCGCGAAGACCTGCGGCCGGTCGACCGGGCTGGGCGGCGGCAGCCGGCGCGGCGCCAGGGCCAGCATGGCGCGCAGCCGCTTGGGCAGCAGCCGCGCCGCCGGCCGCGCCGCCATCGCCCCCATCAGCGCCAGCCGGAACAGCCGCGGCCGCGGCAGCACCGCCGCCAGCAGCGCCCGGATCGCGCGGTCGGGCAGCGGCCGGCGGTAGGTCTTCTCGACCACCGCGCGGCCGTGATCGACCAGATGCATGTAGTGCACGCCCGACGGGCAGGTGGTCATGCAGGACAGGCAGGACAGGCAGCGGTCGAGATGCTTGGCGACGCTGGCCGGCGCCGGGCCGCCCCCTTCCAGCATCGACTTGATCTGGTAGATGCGGCCGCGCGGGCTGTCGAGTTCGTCGCCCAGCACCTGATAGGTCGGGCAGGTGGCGAGGCAGAAGCCGCAATGCACGCAGGTGCGCAGGATCTGCTCCGAGACCGCGTTGTCCGGATCGGCCAGCTGCGCCAGCGAGAAATGAGTCTGCACCCGCATCCTCCCGTCTTTGCGCCAGACACTAGCCCGTGCCCCGGTGCGAAGGGAACCCCGACGGATGCGGCGATCCGCGTTGTCAACCGGCATGGGGGTTAGTACGCTGGCCGCAACGATCGGGAGGCCGAGATGACCGTGGTTCGGATACGCCGCGCCCTGCCCTTGGCCGTGTTGCTGGGCGGCCTGGCCGGATCAGGCGTGGCGGCGGCCGGAGGGCCGGTGGTTCAGGACATTGCGCTGGGCCGGACGCCGCAGCAGATGGCCGAGTTCGCCGGCCGGGCCGTGACCTTCGCCGGGCCGGGCGAGTCGCCCTGGACCGGCCTCGTCGCCGCGGCGCGGCCGGGCGACGGCGCGCTGCTGCTGCAGTTCACCCCGCCGGCCCAGGGCAACCGGCTGTATTCGGTGGCCGAGACCGTGCGCTTCGAGCCCGGCGGGCCGCGCAGCGCCGCGGACGCGCTGGCGCCGCTCGAGGCCCGCTTCGGCGAGCCGGCGGCGGTCTTCGATCAGACCGGCAAGCAGGTCGCGGTCTGGCGCTTCGTCGGCGGCAGGCCGGCGGCGGCGAGCGTCGACATCGCCTCGGACTGCTCGCCCTATGCCGCGGCCGAGGTATCGGGGCTGCGCCCGATCGGCTGGCCGGCGCCCTGCGGCGAGCTGGTGTTCGCGACGGTGGAGCTGGCGGCGGACGGGACCCCGACGCTGCTGCGGGTCACCCATGCCGACAGCGATGCCGCGCAGGCGCTGCAGCCGCGCCGCGGCGAGCCCTACGCGCATCTGGCGGGATCGGTACGGTAGAAGGCGCGGCCCGCGATTGGGCAGGCCGCGCCCTGGCCTAGGCCGCGCTCCTGCGGCCGACGATGATCCGATAGATGATCAGCAGCACGATCGCGCCGACCACCCCCAGCACGAAGCGGCCGAAGCCGGTCTCCGGCACGATGCCGAATTGCAGGCCGAGCCAGCCGCCGACGACCGAGCCGGCGATGCCCAGCAGGATGGTGATGATGAATCCGCCCGGGTCCCGCCCGGGCATCAGGAATTTGGCGACCAGACCGATGATGAAGCCGATGACGATGGTGCCGATGATGCCCATGGGCTCTCCCTCCGAGGCGAGTCGACCGCCCGATCATAACCCATGACGGGCCGGCGAGGTTTCCGGTCCTCTCAGGCGGCCGGGACCATTCTTCCCGGCGACAGGATGCTTTTGGGATCGAAGGCCTCGCGCACCCGGCGGCCCAGCGCCTCCAGCGCCGGCGGCTGCGGCTCGAACACCGGCACGGCGGCGCGCAGCCCCGCCGGCGCCCGCACCAGCGTGGCGTGCCCGCCGCCCGCGGCGGCGACCGCGCCCCGGATCGCGGCGGCGCCGGCATCGTCCGTGGCCGGCACGGCGATCCAGACCAGCCCGCCGCCCCAGTCGAAGTAATGCGCCCCGCCGGCGGCGGCCGCGACCCGCGGCCCGGCGGTCGGCGCCACCGAGACGCGCCACACCGCCCGGTCATCCCCGGTGAAGGGTGCGACGTCGCGGATCCGGCGCCAGAGATCGACCGATTCGTCCGGGCCGAGCACAGCGAGAGGCCCGGCGTCGCCGAGCAGCTGCGACAGCGCCGCGACCCGGCTGTCGACCGAAGGGCCGAAGCCCTCGACCCGGACCAGGCTGCGCGCGGTGTCGCCGAGGATGCCGGCCGGCAGATGGGCGGCGCCCGAGACCTCGTAGGGGCTGGTCAGCGCCCGGGTCAGCACGGCGACGCCGGCGGCATCGTCCAGTCCGGCGACGGCAAGCGTGCGCACCGTCTCCGGCGCCGGCAGCACCTTGACAGTGATCCGGGTCATGGCGGCCAGCGTTCCGAAGGCGCCCGTCAGCAGCTTCGGCAGGTCGTAGCCGGTGACGTTCTTGACCACCCGCCCGCCGGATTTGAAGGGCTGGCCGCGCCCGGACACCGCCTCGATGCCCAGCACGTGGTCCCGCGCGGCCCCGGCCTTCAGCCGCCGCGGCCCGGACAGGTTGCAGCCGACTGCGCCGCCCAGCGTGCCAGCCCCCGCCGGGCCGCCATAGAGAGGCCCGAGATCGGGCGGCTCGAAGGCCAGCGCCTGGCCGCGGGCGGCCAGCGCCGCCTCGATCTCCGCCATCTTCGTGCCCGGGCGGGCGGTCAGCACCAGCTCCTCCGGCTCGTAGACCTCGATCCCGGCCAAGCCGGAGAGGTCGAGCGCATGCGCCGCCTGCACCGGCCGGCCGAAGCCGCGCTTGCTGCCGCGGCCGACCAGCTCCAGCGGCACCTCGCCGGCCAGCGCCCAGCGGACGATCTCGAGCACCTGGTCGTCGGTCTCGGGCTTCAGGGTCTCGGTCATCGGGTCAGAAGCGCGGCAGGTCGGGGAAGCGCGTGGCGCCGTGGTGGATGTGCACCCGGCCGAGCTCGGCGCAGCGGTGCAGGGTCGGGAACACCTTGCCGGGGTTGAGCAGCCCGTCCGGATCGAAGGCACATTTCAGCCGCTGCTGCTGGGCCAGATCCTCCGGCCCGAACTGCACCTCCATCAGGTCGCGCTTCTCGACCCCGACGCCGTGCTCGCCGGTCAGCACCCCGCCGACCTCGACGCACAGCTTCAGGATGTCCGCCCCGAACTCCTCCGCCTTCTCCAGCTCGCCCGGGACATTGGCGTCGTACAGGATCAGCGGGTGCAGGTTGCCGTCGCCGGCATGGAAGACATTGGCGACGCGCAGCCCGTAATGCCGCGACATCTCCTGCATCCGCGCCAGCACCTCGGGCAGGCGCTTCCGGGGGATGGTGCCGTCCATGCAGTAGTAATCGGGGCTGATCCGGCCGACCGCCGGGAAGGCCGCCTTGCGCCCGGCCCAGAAGCGCAGCCGTTCCTCCTCGCTGCGGCTGACGACGCAGGCGGTGGCGCCGCAGTCGCGGCCGATCGCCTCGACCCGTTCGATCAGGTGGTCGACCTCGGCCTCCGGCCCATCCAGTTCGCAGATCAGCAGCGCCTCGACGTCGAGCGGGTACCCGGCCTTGACGAAGGCCTCGGCCGCATGGATGGCGGGCTTGTCCATCATCTCCAGCCCGCCGGGGATGATGCCGGCGGCGATGATCCGGGCGACGCAGTCGCCGCCGGCCTCCGACGACGGGAAGCCCATCAGCACGGCGCGCTGGGTGGCCGGCCGGCGCAGCAGGCGCACCGTCACCTCGGTGACGACACCCAGCAGCCCTTCCGATCCGGTGAGGACGCCGAGCAGGTCGTAGCCCGGCGAATCGAGGTGCTTGCCGCCGAGCCGCAGGATCGTGCCGTCGATCAGCACCACCTCCAGCCCCAGCACGTTGTTGGTGGTCAGCCCGTATTTCAGGCAGTGCACGCCGCCGGAATTCTCGGCGATGTTGCCGCCGATGGTGCAGGCGATCTGGCTGGACGGGTCGGGCGCGTAATAGAAGCCGGCATGGGCGACGGCGTTGGTGATGCCGAGATTGGTGACCCCCGGCTGCACCCGGACGCAGCGGTTGTCGAAGTCGATCTCCAGCACGCGGTTGAACTTGCCGAGGCCCAGCAGCACGCCGTCCTCGAGCGGCAGGGCGCCGCCGGACAGCGAGGTGCCGGCGCCGCGCGGCACCACCTTCACCCCCATCCGGTGGCAGGTGCGCAGCACCGCCGAGACCTGCTCGGTGGTCGAGGGCAGCACCACGATCATCGGCAGGGTGCGATAGGCGGTCAGCCCGTCGGATTCATAGGCACGGCGCTCGCTCTCCGCCGTGATCACGCCCTCCCCCGGCACGATGGCGCGCAGCGCCGCGGCGATCTCCTCGCGGCGCGCCAGGACGGCGGCATCGGGGGCTGGCATCTTCATCGGCGGAACCTCCGCCGCGGACGATAGGAAGCCCGGGCCGATCCGGCAAGCAGGCCGGCCCTTCCGCAACGAAAAAGGCCGCGTCCGGGGACGCGGCCTTCGATCGTCTGAAGGAGCGGCTGGGGTCAGCCCTGGCGCGCCTTGAAGCGCGGGTTCTCCTTGTTGATGACGTAGACACGGCCCTTGCGGCGGACGACGCGGCAAGCGCGGTGACGGCTCTTCAGGGTCTTCAGCGAGTTCGCGACTTTCATAATCCATATCCCATGCGGCAGCGCCGGCGCCGCCGGGAGCAGACACTCGCGGGCCGGAATTCGAGGCGCGGACCATAGTGGCCGGCCTGCATCCTGTCAACCACGCGCGTGGCGATTTGTGGCGTAACCCCGCGACATGTCGCAGCGAAACGAGGCCCGGAGCGCGACGGGGCTGGAGATCGTCACATCTCCTCCAGCATACTCGCGCCCGTCATCGCCGGACCGGCACCCACCCGAGGGGAGGCACCATGCGTTCAGTGAAGTTCGCCGTCATCACCGCCGCCATCGTCAGCTGCGGCGCCGTCGTCGCCTGGGCGGCCACGCCCGAGGAGGTGGTGACCCAGCGCGAGGATGCGATGAAGACCTTCGGCGCCAGCGTCAAGACCCTGACCGGCTTCGTGCGCGACAACCAGGGCTCGATCGACGACGTCAAGGCGGCGACCGCCAAGATGAAGGCGACCAGCGCCGACCTGCTGACGCTGTTCCCGGAAGGCACCGCGGTCGGCGTCGGCAAGAGCGCGGCCAAGCCGGAGATCTGGGCCAACTGGGCCGATTTCCAGACCAAGGTGAAGGCCAACCAGGACGCCATCGCGGCGCTGGACGCCGCCGCGCAGGAGGGCAACGCCGCCAAGGTGAAGGCCGCCTTCCCCGCGGTCGGCCAGTCCTGCGGCGCCTGCCACGAGACCTATCGGGTGAAGAAGAGCTAGCGAATCGCCGTGACACGTAGGTTGGGTTCGCCAATGGCGGACCCAACATTTGGCCGCGATCGATGCTGTTGGGTTCGCATCCGCGAACCCAACCTACCTGACTAACCCACAGCCTGCGCAATCGCCCGGAAGCCGGCCAGCAACCGGTGGTCGAGCGCGTCGTCGACCGCCACGGGCTGCGACGACATCTTGGCGATCACCAGCTCGGCGGCGCGGTCGACATAGATCCACTGGCCGTGGATGCCGATGCCGCAGACCACGTCGCGGCCGGGGCCCAGCACGTACCACTGGCTGCGATAGCGCCCCTGCGGCGCCAGATGCGCCAAGTCGCCCCGCGCCCAGGCCTGGCGGTCGCCGTTGTCGAGGATGTCGTCGACCCAGGCCTGCGGCACCACCTGGAGCCCCCCGGCGCGGCCGTCCCGCCGCATCAGCTCGCCGATCCGGGCCAGGTCGCGCAAGGTCATGCAGATGCCGCCGGCGGTGCGCGACGCGCCCAGCCGGTCGAGCGTGATATACGCATCCGCCTCCGTCCACATCGGCCGCCACAGCAGCTCGGACATCAGCGCGGCGAAGCGCATGCCGGCAGCACGCTCGCAGATCCAGCCCAGCATGTCGGAGTTGGGCGAGACGTAGTGGAAGGTCTCGCCGTGCCGGCTGCCGTCCGGCGGCAGGGCGGCGATGAAGCCGTGCAGATCGCCGCCCCGGGCGACCTCGCCGGGCGGGTTCCAGCCCATGGCGACGCGGTAGCGGGCGACGTCGCCGGCCGGGTCGACATAGTCCTCGACGAAGCGGATGCCGACCGTCATGTCCAGCACATGGCGCACCGTGGCGCCGGCATAGGCCGAACCCGCCGCCTCCGGCACATAGGCCGTCACCGGCGCATCGGGGTCGAGCTGGCCGCGGCCGGCCAGGATGCCGGCGATGAGGCCGGTGATCGACTTGCTGATCGAGAAGACGATGTGCTGGGCCTTCGGATTCAGCCCGTGGGCGTAATGCTCGGCCACCACCAGACCGCGATGCAGCACCAGGATGCCGTCAGTGTCGCTCTCGGCCATCAGCCGGGCCACCGACCCGTCGTGCCCCGGCACCGCGATGCGGTCCAGGTCCAGCGCCGGCCCGGGCTTCAGGCAGGCGGCAAATTCGCCGCGCGGAATCTCGGCCACCGGCACCAGCCGGCGGACATTGCGGAAGCCCCAGCGGCTGTAGGGCGCCTGGCGCCAATTGGCGAGCGTCGCCTCCGGCGCCGCCTCATTCGTCTCCAGCTCGATCGCCATCCCTGATCCTGCTTCTTCGCCCTGCGGGCGGCGCCGCCTTGTTGCGGCGCCGGCAGTCTAGGACAGGATCATCGGCGAGGCCCAGCCCCGATTCGCCGTCACGGGCCGGGCAGCGGCTTCAGGCTCTTCAGATAGGTCGCGATCGCCTCGCGGTCGGCGGCGGTCAGCTTGCTGGTGTTGTCCCGGATCACCTCGCTCATGGCGCCGCCGGCGAAGTCGCCGTCGGGCGTCATGCCCGCCTCGAGGTAATAGGCGATGTCCTTGTCGCTCCACTCCCCGATCCCGTGCTCCGGGTCCGGGGTGATGTTCGGGATCTTGCCCTGCCCTTCCGGCGCCTCGGGGTTGCCGGCGAAGGGGCTGTACCAGTTCAGCCCGCCCAGCATGTCGCGCGGCGTGTGGCATTCGCCGCAATGGCCGAGCACGCGGACGAGATAGGCGCCGCGATACCATTCGGCGGACTGGCCGGCCGGGACCAGGAACGGCCCCTCGGTGAAATTCAGCATCCGCCAGCCGGGCAGCAGCGAGCGCCAGGAATAGGGCCAGGCGAGCTCGTGCGGCTTGTTCGCCTGCCGCACCGGCGGGACGCTGCGCAGATAGGCCCAGAGATCGGCGAGGTCCCGGTCGGTCATGCCGGTATAGGCGGTGTAGGGGAAGGCCGGATAGAAATCCTCGCCCGACGGCGACACGCCTTCGCGCAGGGCCCGGCGGAAATCCTCCTCGCTCCACTGGCCGATGCCGGTCTCCGGGTCCGGGGTGATGTTCGGCGTGTAGAAGGTGCCGAACGCGGTCTTCAGCGCCCGGCCGCCGGCCAGCGGCTTGGCGTCCGGACCCGGCGCCGTATGGCAGGCGGCGCAGCCGCCGGCGGCGAAGACATAGGCGCCGCGCACCGCCGGGTCGGGTGAGGCCGGGTCGGGCGCCGGATCGGCGGTCTGGGCCGCGGCAGCCGACCCGAGGGCAAGCAACAGGCCCAGGGCCGTGAGAGCCGGGAACTGGCGCATGCTGGTCTCCGGAACGCGAACAGGCGAATCAGCTTCTTATAACCCGATCCTTCGCCCCGGCCTGTTATTCCGGGCTCATGCGACCCTTTCGCCCTCGCGCCAGACGGCCCGGATCACCGGCACGCCGTCGACCAGCCGGACGCGCAGCAGGTCGGCGCGCAGCCCGGGCGCGATCCGGCCGCGGTCCTCGAGGCCGGCGGCGCGGGCCGGGTTGACCGTCACCGTCGCCAGCGCCTGCGGCAGGCCGATGCCCTGCTCGCCCTCGGCCAGGGTGAAGGCGCCGTGCAGCAGGCTGACCGGGACGTAGTCGGAGGACAGGATGTCGACCAGCCCCTCGCGCGCCAGCTCACCGGCCGAGACGTTGCCGGAATGCGAGCCGCCGCGGACCAGGTTCGGCGCGCCCATCAGGATCCGCAGCCCGTGCTCGCGCGCGGCGCGGGCGGCGGCCAGGGTGGTCGGGAATTCCGACACCACCATGCCCAGCGCCGCCGCCTCCTCGACATGGGCCGGGGTCTCGTCGTCATGGCTCGCGATCGGCAGGCCGCGCCCACGGCCGATCGCGGCCAGCCTCTCGCGATTGGCGACGCCGTGGGTGCGCGAGGCGGCGATCCGCTCCGCCATCTGGGCGTCGATCTGCTCGTCGGTCAGGCCCAGCATGCCCTTGTAGATCTCGCGGTATTTGGCGAGGTCCGAAAACTGGCGATGGCCGGGCGCGTGGTCCATCACCGACATGAACTGCACCAGCGGGTCGTCCTGGAACGGCTCGAACAGGTCGAGCACATGCGCCTCGGTGACCTCGCAGCGCAGATGCAGGAAGTGCTCGGCCCGCAGCATGCCGCCGGCCTGGGCCTGGCGGATACCGTCGACCATCGGCCGCAGCGTCTCAAGCCGGTCCTCGCCGCTGCGGCCGCCGACCAGGGCCAGCGCGTCGAACACGGTGGTGATGCCGGCCGCCGCCACCTGGGCGTCATGCGCCATCACCGCCGTCACCGCCGGCCAGCGCACGCCGGGCCGCGGCGTGTAGTGCCGCTCGAGATGGTCGGTGTGCAGCTCGACCAGTCCCGGCAGCAGATAGTCGCCTTCGAAATCGACGGCGCCGGGCGGGCAGGCCGCGCCGGTGTCCAGATCGGTGATCCGCCCCTCCGCGACGGCGAGGCTGCCGGTCACGACGGCCTCCTCGGTCACGATCCGCGCATGGGCGACGATCAGATCCCTAGCCGGGCTCAGCATACCCAGTCCTTCTCTCCGCTTCCGCTACGATGGGTCCGGCGGGCGCGCCCGCGCGGCCTTGATATGGGCAGCCGCGCCGGTGGCGCAAAGCCGGGCCCCGCCGGGCCTCTTATGCCTCCATCTTTGCGACGAATTGATGACCCTCGGCATTCCGCGGCGATTTGACCCCGGCCGGGTCCGACCAGGTCACGCGCTCGACGCCGGCGAAGCGGCGGATGCGGTCGAGCTGCTTCTCCAGCCGGCGCAGCCGCGCCTTGCTGGTCCGGACCTTCGGCTCCCACCACAGCGCGGCGACGGCCAGGTCGCCGCTGTCGCGCCGGGCGCGCATGTCGATCCGGCCGACGAAGCGGTCGCCCTCGAGGAGCGGGAAGACGTAATAGCCCCAGCGGCGCTTCGCCTCCGGCACGAAGGCCTCGAAGCGGTAGTCGAAGCCGAACAGCCGCTCCAGCCGCTGGCGGTTGCGGATCACCGGATCGAAGGGGGACAGCACCCGCAGCACGTCCGGCGCGGAGGCCGCGGCGGCCAGCCGGTCCTCGATGTCGGCGAAGGCGAAGGCCGCGGTGGTCTTGCCGTCCGCGCCCTGGACATGGACCACGCGCAGATCGCCGCTGCGGGTCAGCCGGTCGCACCACTGCTCCGCCTCGCGGATGGTGATCAGGTCCCAGAAGCCGGCGATCTCGCCGGGCCGGGCGGCACCCAGCCGTTCCAGCGCCGAGCGGCAGGCCCAGTCGACCACCTCTTCCGGGTCGGGCGCCGGCCCGCGATATTGCTCCGGGATCACCCGCTCGGTCAGGTCGTAGACCTTCTGGAATCCCTCGCGCCGCGCCACCGCCAGCTCGCCGGTGCGCCACAGGAACTCCAGCGCCAGCTTCGACGGCGTCCAGTCCCACCAGCCGCCGGAGGGGCGCTGCCGCTCCTCCTCGAAGTGCCGGGTCAAAAGCGGGCCTTCCGCCGCGACGCGCGCCCGCACCTGCTCCAGCAGCTTCGGGAAGTCGGGGCCGGCCTGGGTCCACCAGCGGCTGGTGGCGGCACGCTGGCGCACATCGGCGAATCGCCGCGACCAGTAGGGGAAGAATCGGGTCGGGATCAGCGAGGCGTCGTGGGTCCAGCCCTCGAACAGCCCGCGCGTCTTCTCCACCAGCCGCGCAAGCTGGGTCTGGGCGTAGCCGTGGCGGCGGGCGAACAGGATCATGTGATGCGCCCGTTCGACCGTGTTGATGCTGTCGACCTGGACGAAGCCGATGCGGTCCACCACCGCCTGGCAGCCCTCGACCGTCAGCCGGCCGAGCGGCGGATCGGACAGGGCGTGGAGGTGGAGGAACAGCCGCCGGGCGTCGGCGTTGGCGATGGTGAGGGGAGCGGAGTCGGGCATGAACAATACAAGAACACAGCCACCGCGGGCCGGGCAAGAGGAAAGCCCTTCGCGCGCCGCCCGGCCCGGCTATAGTCGGGAGCGAAACGACCGAGGTTTCCATCGTGACCGCCACCATCATCGCCCCGGAGCCGCCGCGCCAGGACGCGGTGCTCGACCTGATCCGCCAGTCGGACGCCCTGATGGCGAGCCTGTATCCGGCCGAGAGCAACCATATGCTCGACATCGGGTCGCTGGAGCGGCCGGAGGTGCGCTTCTTCGTGGCCCGGCGGGAGGGCCGGGTGGTCGGTTGCGGCGCCATGGTGGTCGGGGCCGACGGGCAGGCCGAGCTGAAGCGGATGTTCGTCGATCCCGCCGCCCGGGGCTTGAAGGTGGGCCGCGACCTGCTGACCCGGATCGAGGACGAGGCCCGCGCCCTCGGCGTCCGGCTGATCCAGCTCGAGACCGGCATCCACCAGCCCGAGGCGATCGGGCTCTACCGCCGCTTCGGCTACCGGGACCGGGGGCCGTTCGGCGGCTACGGCCCCGACCCGCTCAGCCTGTTCATGGAAAAGGAACTGGGCTGACGCCCCGGCGGTCGGCCGCCGGGACGTCAGTCCAGCTTGGGTTCACTCCGCCGGGGCGCCCGGGGGCGTCGAGGCCGCGGTCGCCGAAGCTTCCGGCTCGGTCACGAAACGGCCGATCAGGCCGCCGATGACGCCGCCGATCACCGGCGCGACGATGAACAGCCAGAGCTGCCCCAGCGCCCAGCCGCCGACGAACACCGCCGGGCCCAGGCTGCGGGCCGGGTTGACCGAGGTGTTGGTGACCGGGATCGAGATCAGGTGGATCAGGGTCAGCGCCAGGCCGATCGCCAGCGGCGCGAACGGCGCCGTCGCCGGGCTGCCGGTGACGCCGACGATCACCACCAGGAACAGCGCGGTCAGCACCACCTCGGTGATCAGCCCGGCGGTCAGGCCGTAGCCGCCGGGCGAATGCTCGGCATAGCCGTTGGCGGCGAGCCCCTTGGCAAGGTCGTAGCCGCCGGACACATCGGACGCGATGAGATAGACGACGCCCGAGGCGATGATGGCGCCGACGGCCTGGGCGATGATGTAGGGCACGAGATCGGACACCGGCGTGCGGCCGGCGGCGACCAACCCGACCGTGACCGCCGGATTGAAGTGACCACCCGAAACGCGGCCGAGGGCATAGGCCCCGGTCACGACCGTCAGGCCGAAGGCCAGGGCGACGCCGTGAAAGCCGACATGCTGGCCGGCCAGGACCGCCGTGCCCGTACCGCCGAGAACGAGCCAGAACGTCCCCAGCGCCTCGGCAAGGACTCGTTTGAACATGGGTTCCCTCCATTCGACCTCCACTGCCGCTGGTGGCAAGGAGGATCGAAGAACCAACATATAGTATTGTGTAATTGCATGCAATAAAATGACTTTTAGGCAATGTCGAGCTTTCGTCTCAAAATCGGTTGCAATTGTCGGCAAGACGGATCACTGCCCGCCGCCGCGGCGAATATCCGCACAAGAATGCTGAGCCGACGGTCATCGGCACAGATCGAATTTTCGCTATTTGACCGACAAGTCGAATGGGCCGGACCGACGAGACGTCCAGGCCATGCAAGGCTGCCCACATTCTTCCAGGAATTGAACAATGCCAAATCAATGCCCGGATCACGCCGGCGCTTCAAGCCATTCCGGCGAGAAGGCTGCCCTTATCACTTCGGATGAGGCCAATCACAACGGCCGATCCCAGCCTCATTTGTAGGACAAAGACTTCCATCCTGATTGCAATCCGATGACATAAACGTTACGGAACAATTGCACTCTTGCGGGGTTGGTGCGGGGATCGGGGGAGAATCCGGAATTCAGTCCCAGCTTGGGCCGGAACACTCGCGTGCGGCCTGTCGGTCGGTGCCCGACGGTGCCGGAGCCTGCGCATGGCGGCGCCATAATTCTTTTGGAGGTGTCGATGTCGCTCACGGTCACCTACAAGGACAACAAGCTTTCGCTGGTGGGGAAGGACGGACGGACCCACGAGGTGTCCGCGGCCCAGCAGCAGCAATGGATGCAGACGCTGAACGGCCTGGCCCAGCGGCACGGCCTCAAGGACGCGCAGGAGCTGCTCAGCGAAGGCACCGTCCAGGTGCCGGAGCTCGGCGATTCGCAATGGCGCATGGGCACGGAAGCCGGCATCGCGCCCAAGGACATCAACGCGGGCGTCGTCGCGCTGAACGACCACATCGGCAATCCGGACCTGATTCAGGCCTACCACCAGGGTGACCTGACCCCCGACTTCATCATGCTTCCGGTCCCGCCGGAAGCCGGGCCGGGCCCGGAGACGCCGGCCGGCCCCAAGCCCGACACCTCGTCGCCCGAGAACTTCGCGGCCAGCCTCAAGAACGCGCCGAATCCCGAGACGCGCAACCAATGGATCAACGACTACGTCAACGGCGCCAAAGATCCGCTCGATGCCGTGACGAAGCTTCTGCCGCAGACCTTCGACGATAAGGACAACGGCCCCTGCCGGCAGCAGATCATCCACGCCTATGTCAACAGGGTCGCAGGGGACAACAAGGAACAGCAGAAGAACGTCCTCAAGACACTGGCCGAGAAGAACTGGACGGTCGGCGACAAGAACATCGACGTGGATATCGACTACGACATCTGGGCAGTGGGGAAGAAACTCGGCATCCCGCGCGATCAGCTTCCGATCAACGAGAAGGTCCCGATGGATGTCCGGGTTTATTGAGGCTCGGGGGACAGGCTCGGGGTTGATGGAAGGGCCGACCCATGCCCGAGGACGGCCGCCCCATCGGCGAGCGGCCTGAGCGGCCGCCATGAAAAAACGGCCCGGCCGAGGGGTTTGGCCGGGCCGGAGTGGGGTCTGCAGGATCGGTCTGCGGAAAGGGGCCGGACGGTGCGCCCGCGCCGCCCGGCCCGGCCGCGCATCAGGGAGCGTTAACGGGCGCCCTCATGCGCGATGGTGTAGCGCTGATGCGCATTGCTGGTGGTCGCCGAGGCCAGCTGCCGCCAGGCGTGCAGAGCCTCGTCGTAGCTGTCGAAAGGCCCCTGCAGGCTCTCGGTGCCGCCGATCAGCCGGTCGAAGCGGGTGTCGGCATATTCGCCGCCGATGATCCAGAAGCGGTTCGTGGTCATGGTTCTGTCCTCCGTTCGGGCGCAGATGGTCAGTGGAACTGGGCGGCTTCGGTCGACTCGCCGAGCGCGGTGGTCGAGGCCTTGCCGCCGGAGATGGCGAGGCTGACGGCGTCGAAATAGCCGGTGCCGACCTCGCGCTGGTGCTTGGTCGCGGTGTAGCCCTGGGCCTCGGCCGCGAACTCCGCCTGCTGCAGCTCGGAATAGGCGGCCATCTGCCGCTCCTTGTAGCCGCGCGCCAGCTCGAAGGTGGCGTAGTTCAGGCTGTGGAAGCCGGCCAGGGTGATGAACTGGAACTTGTAGCCCATCGCCCCCAGCTCGCGCTGGAACTTGGCGATGGTGGCGTCGTCGAGATTGGCCTTCCAGTTGAAGCTGGGCGAGCAGTTGTAGGCCAGGCGCTTGCCCGGGAACTGCTTGTGGATGCCCTCGGCGAAGCGCTTGGCCTGGCCGAGATCCGGCTTCGACGTCTCCATCCACAACAGGTCGGCATAGGGCGCGAAGGCCAGGCCGCGGGCGATGCAGTACTCCATCCGGTTCTCCGGCTTGATCGGATGGAAGCCCTCCTCGGTGCGCTGGCTGCGGTCGATGAAGGGATGGTCGCGCTCGTCGATGTCGCTGGTGATCAGCTTGGCGCTCTCGGCGTCGGTGCGGGCGACCAGCACGGTCGGCACGTCCATCACGTCGGCGGCGAGGCGCGCGGCGTTAAGGGTGCGGATGAAGCTGCGGATCGGCACCAGCACCTTGCCGCCGAGATGGCCGCACTTCTTCTCCGACGCCAGCTGGTCCTCGAAATGCACACCGGCGGCGCCGGCCTCGATCATCGCCTTCATCAGCTCGAAGGCGTTGAGCGGCCCGCCGAAGCCGGCCTCGGCATCGGCCACGATCGGCGCGAACCAGTGCCGCTTGGCGCCGCCCTCGGCATGCTCGATCTGGTCGGCGCGCTGCAGCGTGCGATTGATCCGGCGCACCGCCTCGGGCACCGAATCGGCGGGATAGAGGCTCTGGTCCGGATACATCTGGCCGGCGGTGTTGGCGTCGGCCGCCACCTGCCAGCCGGAGAGGTAGATCGCCTCCAGCCCAGCGCGCACCTGCTGCATCGCCTGGGTGCCGTTGGTGGCGCCGAGCGCGTTGACGAAGTCGCGCTTGTCCATCAGCTCCCACAGCCGCTCGGCGCCCAGCCGGGCCAGCGTGTGCTCGATCCGGACCGATCCGCGCAGCCGCTCGACATCGGCCGGGGCATAGTCCCGGACGATGCCGTCGAACCGGCCGGCAGCGCTTCGGGTCGGGGTCGGGGAGTCGAGGGGTGCCATCCTGTAAATCCTTTTCAAGTCCGACAAAGCGGCGCGTCATGTTGCGCTGCGAAGATGAAAAGGATGTTGGGTTGCGCTCCGCCCAGCGTCAACGCGGCATTGAGCGTGAAAGGGAAAGTTTGTAAAGTCCGTTGATGTGATTTTTGTAAATCGGAGAAGACCGATGGCCGTTCGCAAGGCGATGCTGGGGCACAAGATCCGGCGGCTGCGGCGCGACCGCGAGGTCACCCAGGCGCAGCTGGCGGAGCGGCTGGGCATCTCCGCCTCCTATCTCAACCTGATCGAGAGCAACCAGCGGCCGGTGACGGTCGAGATCCTGCTGAAGCTGGGCCAGATCTTCGACCTCGACCTCGCCAGCTTCGCCGAGGACGAGGGCGAGCGGCTGGTCGGCGGCCTCTCCGAGGTGTTCGGCGACCCGCTTTTCGCCACGCCGCGGCCGGGCACGGCCGGGCTGAAGCGGCAGGACATCATCGACTTGGCGGCCCAGGCCCCGGCGGCGGCCGAGGCGGTGCTGGCCCTCTACCAGGCCTATCGCGAGGGGCGGGAGACGCTGCGCCTGCTGGCCGAGCAGCAATCGGCGCCGGACATCGCCGAGGGCGCCTCGCCGCTGGACGAGGTGCGCGACTGGGTGCAGGCGCACGGCCATCATTTCCCGGAGCTGGAGACGGCGGCGGAGGAGATCTGGCAGGCCGGGGCGATCGAGCCCGGCGCCCTGTTCCCGGGGCTGATCCGTTATCTGGACGAGGAGCTGACGCTGCGGGTCAAGGTGATGCCGGTCGAGGTGATGGGGCCGGTGCGTCGCCGCTACGACCGGCACGGCCGCCGCATCCTGCTGTCCGAGATGCTGCCCCTGCCCAGCCGCAGCTTCCACCTGGCCGTGCAGATCGCGCTGATCAAGTACCGGGCGCTCCTGGACGAGATGGTGGCGCCGGTCGGCTTCTCCGGCCCCGAGGCGTCGCGGCTCGGCCGCATCGTGCTGGCCAACTATCTGGCCGGGGCGGTGATGATGCCCTATGACCGGTTCTGGCGGGCGGCGACGGCGCTGCGCTACGACATCGAGGTGCTGCAGAGCCGCTTCGAGGCCTCGTTCGAGCAGGTCTGCGTCCGCCTGACCACGCTGCAGCGCCAGGGCGCCAAGGGCGTGCCCTTCTTCCTGATCCGCAGCGACAAGGCGGGCAATGTTTCCAAGCGTCTCGGCGCCACCAATTCCGCCTTCGCCCGAATGGGCGGCGCCTGCCCGTTGTGGATCCTGCCCGACGCCTTCCGCTCGCCCGGCCGGATCCAGACCCAGGTGGCGGAGCTGCCGGACGGCAGCCGCTGGTTCACCATCGCCCGCACCGTGTCCAAGCCCGGCGCCGGCTTCCGCGCGCCGGGGCAGAGCTTCGCTTTGGCGCTGGGCTGCGAGATCGCCCATGCGGCGCAGCTGGTCTATGCCGACGGCATCGACCTCGCCGCCGACGAGGCGGCGGCACCGATCGGGCTGCATTGCCGGCTGTGCGAGCGGCCGGACTGCGACCAGCGCGCCTTCCCGCCGCTGAACCACGTGCTGTCGGTGGACGAGAATTTGCGCGGTGCCACGCCCTATCAGTTCACCCCGGCGGCCTGATCGCCCGGGCCGCGTCAGAATTCGTCCCCGATCAACAAAGCCGCTTGCGAATACTGGGATATCGCGATCAAACTGCCATGCGAACGTCTCAATCCCGGAGGGGAAACCCCATGGCGCACAAATTTGTCATCTACAAAGACAAGGCCGGCGAGTACCGGGTGCAGTTCAAGTACAACTCCGAGGTGATCTTCTCGACCGAAGGCTATGCCAGCAAGGCCTCGGCCAAGAACGCGATCGAGTCGATCAAGAAGAACGGCCCGGAGGCCCCGACCGAGGACAACAGCGCCGCCTGACCGCGGCCGCCGGGCGGGCCGCGGCCCGCCCGGTGCTCGACCCCCACGGCGATCGACTAGGAACCGTCATCGGCTTCGCTCTAGACTGCGGCGTCCCAGCCGCAGGAGCGCCGCATGACCGACCGCCTGACCCGCCGCACCACCCTGAAGGCGGGCGTCGCCGCCGCTGCCATCGGCCTGGCCCCTGCCCCGTTGCGCGCCGCGGCGCCGAAGCTGAAGCTGCGGATCCTCGAGACGACGGACCTGCACGTCGCCGTCTTCCCCTACGACTATTATCGCGACAAGGGCGACGACACGATGGGCCTGGCCCGCACCGCCGCGGTGCTGGCCGCCGCCCGGGCCGAGGCCGCGAACGTCCTGCTGTTCGACAATGGCGACGTGATCCAGGGCAACCCGATGGGCGACTACATGGCCTATCAGCGCGGCCTGGAGAACGGCGCGGTGCACCCGATCGTCAAGGCCATGAACCTGCTGGGCTACGACTGCGGGACCATGGGCAACCACGAGTTCAACTACGGGCTCGACTATCTCGGCAAGGCGATGATGCAGGGGGCCAACTTCCCCCTGGTCTGCGCCAACCTGCTGAAGACCGACGGCAGCCCCTATCTGCCGCCCACCAAGATCCTGGAGCGCACGCTGAAGGACGAGTCCGGCGCCGCGGTGCCGGTGAAGATCGGCGTCATCGGCTTCGTGCCGCCGCAGATCATGCAGTGGGACCAGGGCCATCTCGAAGGCCATGTCACCACCACCGACATCGTCGACGCGGCCCGCAAATACGTGCCCGAGCTGCGAAACGCGGGGGCCGAGCTGGTGGTGGCGCTGTGCCATTCCGGCATCGCCGGCGGCCCGCGCGCGGGCGGGGAGGAGAACGCGGCCCTGTTCCTGGCCGAGGTGCCGGGCATCGACGTGATCCTGACCGGCCACCAGCACCGGGTCTTCCCCGGCCCGGACTTCGCCGGCATCGACGGCGTCGACGCCGAGCGCGGCACGCTGCACGGCATCCCGGCGGTGATGGCCGGGTTCTGGGGCAGCCATCTCGGCGTCATCGACCTGGAGCTGGAGCGCGACGGCGCCGCCTGGAAGGTCGCGGCGTTCAAGTCGGAGGCCCGGCCGATCTACGAGCGCCGCGACCGCAAGGTGGTGCCGCTGGTCGAATCGCGGCCGGAGGTGCTCGCGGCAGCGCAGCCGGAGCACGACGCCACCCTGGCCTATGTGCGCCAGCCGGTCGGCGAGATCTCGGCGCCGATCACCAGCTACTTCGCCCTGGTGGCGGACGACCCGTCGGTGCAGATCGTCAGCCAGGCCCAGCTCTGGTACGTCGCGCCGCTCCTGGCCGGCACGCCGGCGGCGGGGCTGCCGCTGCTCTCGGCGGCCGCGCCCTTCAAGGCCGGCGGCCGCGGCGGGCCTGACTACTACACCAGCGTCCCGGCCGGGCCGATCGCGATCAAGAACGTCGCCGACCTGTATCTCTACCCGAACACGGTGCGGGCGGTGCGCGTCTCCGGCGCCATCGTGCGGGAGTGGCTGGAGCGCTCGGCCGGCATCTTCAACCGGATCGACCCGGCGAAGACCGAGGAGCAGCCGCTGATCGACCCCAGCTTCCCTTCCTACAATTTCGACGTGATCGACGGGGTGACCTACAAGATCGACCTGACCCAGGCCTCGCGCTACGACGGCGACGGCAAGCTGGCGGCGCCGGACTCGCACCGCATCGTCGACCTTCGATTCCAGGGCAAGCCGATCGACGAAAAGCAGGACTTCGTGGTCGTCACCAACAATTACCGCGCCGGGGGCGGCGGCAGCTTCCCGGGGCTCGACGGCAAGACCATCGTGCTCGAGGCGCCCGACACCAACCGCGACGTGCTGGTACGCTTCATCCACGAGCAGGGCCGGATCAACCCCACCGCCGACGGCAACTGGAGCTTCGTGCCGCTGCCGAAGACCGTGGTGGTGACCTTCCCCGGCTCCCCGGCCGCCGCCCAGGCGGCGGTGCCGCCCGGCCTGACCATCGAGCCCCTCGGCGACGCCGGCGACGGCTTCGCCAAGTACCGGCTGGTGTTCGCGGGGTAGGAACGCCTCTCAGGGCCGGAGCCGATCCAGGATCTGCCGCCTGTGGTCCGCGCCCCCGAAGAAGACGGCGCCAAGTGGGCATAGAGGCCGTCGCCGCTCACCATGAAATCTCACCCTGACGGCCGCGGGGTATCGAAGTCCCGCTCGATCCGGCTGCGCTTGAACCCGGCTTGACGACACAGATCCGCCGACAGCGCGTAGGTCGTGTAAGCGCGGCCGCGTTCCAGCCGGTCAAAGATTCCGTCGCATTCGATATAGCCGGCCGTCGCGGCTCGTTCTCGTAGAGAACCTCCGACGGCCCAACTGGCTATGAAAGACAGGGAAACCAAGACGATAAGGAATGCTCCCAGAATTCCCCACCACTGCGTCTCCCGTAACCCAAGCACCGACTTCCGTCGGCGTCGTCCCCAGTTGACGAGCACGCTAACTATATGTGTCGCCGGCAGAAAGAGGCCGGAGATCAGAAAGAAGCCTATGGGCGTCATAATCTTCACGATATCGGCGCGCATCGCCAATTGGCCATCGGCCCTTGGAAAATCGGAAATGACCCAGAAGAAAAGGCACAACCCTAATATGTCGATGAAAATCCATACAGGAATAATCCACCATAGTGGCTTCATACCAGGGCGGACATGAAGAGCCGTTAGGCGTGCCAGAAAGTTGTTGGATTTCACCAGCGTGGCCCCATCAGAAGGCCGTGCCACGGACTGTATCTGATACCCGGGTTGTCATGGTAATGCTGCCCCAAGATACGTTGACCTTGAGCTCTCCGCATCTCTTCTTCAGCCACACGCAGCACGGCCTGATCGAGGGCCATCGAGACAAGCCCTGAAATGGTGGATTTGAGGCCCAACTCTTGCAGCCCCACGTTGATCGCAATACCAACGATGATCGTGCCGCTGACGACCACCCAGGCTGGAAGAGTTACAGCTGCACCAAGCGCCAGGGCGCCAACTGCCACGGCACCGAAGGTCGCGGCACTGGCTAGTGCCGAGACCATGGTGCCGGCCAAGATGTCGCCGAAGGTCTGGCTGAGCGTCTGCTCGTCCATCACGTAGCTCATGATCTCCATCGGCACCATGACGACGAAGGTGATGACGAAATTCACCGCACCACCGGCCGCCCGCGCCGCTGAGGTCAGGCCATAGGCGATCACCTTCGGGTTCGTGGGCAGATATCGGCTGCCAGTGAGCACCTTGCGCAGCCCCGCATAGCCCCGCAGGATCACATAGGTCTGGCCGTTGATCTTTTTGGTGTAGTACGAGCCGTTCAGCCCCAGTTCCCGCAGCAGCTCCGCACCCGACTTGGCGTCCCGCAGCAGAGGGATGATTCCGGGGACGTCGAACGCGCCCCGGGTGCTGTCCCCGAGGAACTTGTCGGTCTCCAGCAGCGTCCGGGCGAGATCCTCGACGCTGATGACGACCGCCTCTTCCTCCTTGCGGTCGGCCGTGCGGATCGAATAGGCGCTCGGCGTGCCGGGTCCCATCAGCCCCCTCCATCATGATGTTGGCGACCGAACCTACACGCTCCGGCGCCGCGATGGGAGGCCAGTCCTGCCGAGGCGGCCCATCCTCAATCAGCATGCACCTGCACCGCCGGCCCGCTGCCGCCGCCCTTGGGCTTGCGCAGCAGGAGCAGCAGCGGGATGGCGGCGATCGCCAGCACCATCAGCAGCTTGAAGTCGTCGATATAGGCGATCAGCGCCGCCTGCTGGTTGACCAGCTGGTCGACCATGGCGCGGCCGGTCAGGGTGTCCGGCGACATCATCTCCGGCAGCTGCTGCACCGCCGGGCTGAAGGCGTTGACGTGCTCGCCCAGCAGCTGGTGGTTGGTCTGGGTGTTGCGGGTCAGGAGCGCGGTGACGATCGAGATGCCGATCGAGCTGCCGAGGTTGCGCGACACGCTGTAGATGCCGGCGCCCTCGTCGAGATACAGCCGCGGCAGGGTCGAGAAGGCCATGGTCGAGAGCGGCACGAAGACGAGGCCGAGGCCGGCGCCCTGCACCAGACCGTCGAGCATGAACTCGGTCGCGGAGATGTCGAGGTTGTAGCCGGTCATCCGCCACAACGAGCCGATGATCATGGCGAGGCCGGTCAGCAGCAGCAGGCGGGTGTCGACCTTGCCGATCAGCCGGCCAACCACCAGCATCGCCGCCATCGTGCCGACGCCGCGCGGACCCATCACCAGCCCGGCGGTGACCACCGGATAGCCCAGCATGGTCTGCAGGAACGGCGTCGCCAGGGCCATGATCGAGTAGTACAGCGACCCGACGATCGCCATCACCACCATGGCGACCACGAAGTTGCGGTCGGTGAACAGCGCCGGTCGGACGAAGGGCGCGTCGGCCGTCAGCAGATGCACGACGAAGAGGTAGAAGCCGAGCGCCGCCAGCACCAGCTCGATGATGATCTCGAGCGAGTTGAACCAGTCCTGGTCCTGGCCGCGGTCGAGCATCATCTGCAGCGCGCCGATGCCGAGGCTGAGGAAGGCGAAGCCGAGCCAGTCGAAGCGCTTGGCCGCCTGCCGGCCGCTGTCGGACATGAAGATCAGCATCCCGGCCAGCGCCAGGGCGCCGATCGGCACGTTGATGTAGAACACCCAGCGCCAGGAGTAATGGTCGGTCAGCCAGCCGCCGAGCACCGGGCCCAGGATCGGGCCGACCATGACGCCGACGCCCCAGATCGCCATGGCCTGGCCGCGCCGCTCCGGCGGGTTGATGTCGATCACCGTGGCCTGGGACAGCGGCACCAAAGGCGCGCCGAACACGCCCTGCAGCAGCCGGAAGCCGACGATCTCGGTGACGTTCTGGGCCAGGCCGCACAGCACCGAGGCGACGACGAAGCCGATCACCGAGACGATGAACAGGTTCTTGCGGCCGATCCGGCTGACCAGGGCGCCGGTCACCGGCGTCATGATCGCCGCGGCAACGATGTAGGAGGTCAGGACCCAGTTGATCTGGTCCTGGTTGGCGCCGAGATTGCCCTGCATGTAGGGCAGGGCGATGTTGGCGATGGTGGTGTCCAGCGCCTGCATGATGGTCGCCAGCATCACGCAGACCGTGATCATCCCCCGGTAGGGGACGGTTTCGCCTGGGGCCGCCATCTCACTGCGCTCCGAACGCCGTGCCTCCGAGGAAGGGCAGGCCGCGGGCATGGCCGGTGTCGATCGCGACCTCGGTGCTCATGCCCGCGCGCAGCTGCGGCTTGCCGGCGGTGTCGACCAGGATGCGGACCGGGATGCGCTGGGTGACCTTGACCCAGTTGCCGCTGGAGTTCTGCGGCGGCAGCAGCGAGAACTCGGCGCCGCTGGCCGGGCTGAGGCTGTCGACGCGGCCCTCCCAGGTGACGCCCGGATAGGTGTCGACCGTGACCTCGACCGGCTGGCCCACCTTGACGTTGGTCAGGTCGGTCTCGTTCAGGTTGGCGTCGATCCAGACCTTGTCGGTGCGCACCAGCGCCAGCACCGGCGACCCGGCGGTGACGTAGGCGCCGGGCAGCACCGCATCGGCCTTGGCGGCGATGCCGGGGAACGGCGCCTTGACCTGGGTGTGGTCGAGGTCGAGCTGCGCCTGGTCACGCCGCGCCTGAGCCTGGCGGTAGGGGGGATAGTCGTCCAGCGTCAGGTCGGGGTTGCCGCCCAGCTTGGCCAGGGTCATGCCGATCTGCGACTGGGCGACCTCGACATTGCTCCGCGCCACGTCCAGCGCCTGGCGGGCGTCGTCGAGCTGCGACTGCGAGGCGTTGCCGTTCTTCGCCAGGGCGGCGATGCGGTCGTGGTCCTTCTGCCGGTAGTCCTGGGTGGTGCGGGCCTGGTCCAGCGTCGCCTGCTGCTCCACCAGATTGGCCTTGATGCCCTGGAAGTCGAAGGCGGCCTGGCGCATGTCGGCCTCGGCCTGCTCCAGCGCGTAGCGCGGCGCCCGGTCGTCGATCCGGAACAGCACCTGGCCGGCCTGGACCGGCTGGTTGGTGGCGACGTCGACCGCGACCAGCCGGCCCGAGATCTCGGGCGCGATCGACACCGTGTCGGCATGGACATAGGCGTTGTCGGTCTCGGCGTAGCGGCCGCCCATGGCGTAGAGGGCGAGCCCACCGACGGCGATCAGCAGCGGCACCCCGACCAGCAGCACCAGGCGCAGGCCGCGCCGGCGCGGCCTGGCCGGCGGCGGCGTGTCGCTGGCCTGCTGCGAAGGCTTCAGGGTCGTGTCGTTGCTTCCATCCGGCATCTCAGCCCCGCCTGGCGGCATCGGCCGCCGGTTCGTCCGTCTCAGAGGTCAGCCTGGTCTTCAGGGTCTGCAGGTCGCCGATCAGCCGGGCCATCACCTCGGCCGGCAGCCGGGCGCTGTAATCCTCCTGCCACTGCGCGATCATCGCCTCGAGCTGCTCGACGATCGGCCGCGCCGGCGGCAGCAGGTGCAGCGCATGGGCGCGCCGGTCGCGCGGGTCGCGCCGGCGCTCGACCCAGCCGCGCTTCTCCATCCGGTCGAGGAGGCCGGTGACGGTCATCTTCTCGACGTCCAGCAGCTCCGCCAGCCGCGCCTGGGTGATGCCGGGGTTGCGGTCGATGAACAGCAGCACCCGGTATTGCGGCCGGGTGAGGTCCAGACCGGCCGCGCGCACCCGCTCCTCGAAGCGGCGGCGCAGCAGCTGATCGAGGTCCTTGATCAGGGTGTAGAGGCTGACGAGAGGCTTGGTCTCGCTCATCTATGAAACGACCTGACTGTAAACTGCCTTACTATATGGTCGCTGACCGACCCTCGCAAACGACGGACCTATCGCCGCAGCGCAGGGCTGCCGATAGGAATTCGCGCAGCAGTGCGGATCAGGCTCTCAGCGCAGCCAGACCCGGGCGGTGGCGGTGGCGCCGGTGGCGTCGATCACGGTGATCTGCGCCGCGCCCGGCCCCGGCGGCGTCCAGTCGGCGTCGCGCTTCAGCGGCGAGGACGGGATCGGCCTTCCGTCGACCATCCACAGGAACGGCCGGCGGCCGCCGGTGGCGACGAGGGACAGCGAGCCGAAGCGGTCGCCCTCCCGCGGCCGCTCCACCGCCGCGCCATCGGCCGGAAAGGCGATGGCCAGCGGCTCGATCCCGGCCAGGGACGGCAACGGCGCGACGGCGACCGGGCCGGCGGGCAGCCGCTTAAGCCTTGGCGGCAGGTCCTCCGACCGCAGCACCGGCGTGCCGGCGGGCGCCGGGCCGACCACGTCGCGGGCCGGCGGCGGCAGCAGGGCGAAGGCGCGGAACAGCAGCGGCGCCGCGGTGTTGCGGCCGAAGCGGTCGGGGCTGGGCGACCCGTCCGGCCGGCCGACCCAGACGCCGATCGTGTGGCCGGCATCGAAACCGATCGCCCAGGCGTCGCGGAAGCCGTAGGAGGTGCCGGTCTTGAAGGCGATGCGGCGGCCGTCGCGCATCAGCCCGGGATCGGCCATGGCCACCGGCGGCGGCGCCGAGGCCAGGATGTCGGTGACGTACCAGGCGGCCGAGGGGTCGAGGATGCGCGGCCCGTCGCCGCCGGAGGGCGGGGCGTCGGCGCGGAAGACGAGGTCCGGCACGGCGCCGCCGCGGGCGACGCCGGCATAGAGGCGGACGAGGTCGAGCAGCGTCGTGCCGCCGCCGCCCAGCGCTACGGCCAGGCTGGGCAGCACCGTCGGGTCGTCGAAACGCAGCGGCGCGCCGGCCTGGCGCAGCCTGGCGGCGAAGCGGGCCGGGCCGACATGGTCCAGCAGCTGCACCGCCGGGATGTTCAGGGACCGCTGCAGCGCCTCGCGCACCGAGACCTCGCCGGAGTAGCCGGGGTCGAAATTGGTCGGGGCGTAGTCGCCGAAGCGCATCGGCAGGTCCAGCACCACCGTCTCCGGCAGGATGATGCGGTCCTCGAAGCCCATGCCGAAGATGAAGGGCTTCAGCGCCGATCCGGGCGAGCGCACGGCGCGGGCGAGGTCCATCTGGCCGTCGCGCCGCTCCTCGAAGAAGGTGCCGGAGCCGAGATAGCCGACCACCCGGCCGGTGGCGTTCTCCACCGCCACCACGGCGATGTTGCTGCTGGCGTCGAGGCCGCGCAGTGAGCGCTGCGCCAGCTCCTCCAGCCCCGCCTGAAGCCGGCCGTCGATGGTGCTGCGCAGCACCTCCCGGCCGCGATCCTCCGCCACCAGCCGTTCGGCCAGATGCGGCGCCCGGAACGGCAGAGGCTGCCGGACGGAAGGCGTCGGCTGCTCCGTCGCCTCGCGCGCCGCCTCGGGGTCCAGCGCCCCGGCGGCGGCGACGCGCAGCAGCACCCGGTCGCGCGCCGCCCGTGCCGCCTGCGGGAAGCGGTCGGGCCGCAGCCGCGTCGGCGATTGCGGCAGCGCCACCAGGAGGGCCGCCTCGCCGGGGGTCAGCAGCTTCGGCTCCTTGCCGAAAAAGGCCAGCGAGGCGGCGCGCACGCCTTCGAGATTGCCGCCGAACGGGGCCAGGGTCAGGTAGATGCCGAGGATCTCGTCCTTCGAATAGCGCATCTCCAGCTGCAGCGCCCGGGCCATCTCGATCAGCTTCGAGCCGAGAGTGCGCGGCCGCGGCTCCAGGAGGCGCACCGCCTGCATGGTCAGGGTCGAGGCGCCGGAGACGACGCCGCCATGCCGCACCATCTGGCCGAAGGCGCGCGCCGTCGCCAGCGGGTCGACGCCGAGATGGCGGCGGAAGCGCTTGTCCTCATAGGCCTGCAGCAGAGCGAGGTAGAGCGGCGACACGTCCGCGACCGTCGCCTGCAGCCGCCAGGTGCCGTCGCGCGCGGTGAAGGCGCGCAGCAGCTGGCCGTCCCTGTCCAGCACGATGGCGGAGCGGTCGAGATAGCGGTCGAGCGCCGGCGGATAGCGGGCATCGAGCCACAGCGCGGCGCCGACGACCAGCGCGGCCAGGACGATGCACGCCCCCGCCCCGATCGCGATCCTCCGCCAGACTCCCCGTGCCATGCCCATCCGCATCCCTCCGCTCGGCATTCTAGCGCAGCCGGTGGCGGATTGATGGCCGGAGCGAGAGGAGGCGGAGCCGCCGCCTCATCCTTCCTCTCCCTGAGGAGCTACCGGATTCACACATCGTCTCGTTGGCTCTTTTCTAGTCCCCCTCCCCTTGCGGGAGGGGGGCAGGGGGAGGGGGCTGCGCGCGTCCGCGCGCGAATGCGCAAAGAGCCGAACTCGCCGTCCGGGCCGGTTGGCGACTGTCCAGGCCGGACCGGGCCGAGAGAACCCCTTCCCCATATCCCCCTCCCGCGAGGGGAGGGGGACTCAAAAGGCGATGTGTGAATCCAGTAGCCCCGAGGAGAGGGGAATGGGAGCGGCGCCCATGACACCTCTCCCCTGGGGAGAGGTCGAAATCGCGCAGCGATTTCGGGTGAGGAGGCGGCCCATCCGACCGGCCGCGGCCCGTCACCCGGTGTCGGGTTCGTCCGGGTCCTCGGGGAAGATGTAGGGGTCGAGGCCGAGCGACCGGCGGAGGCGGTCGGCGGCCCGCATCGGCGGTTCGGCCTCGACCAGCGCCGCGACATCGGGCTCCCCCAGCCGGGCCTCGATCCCGGCCTTCAGCGCGGGGGCCTGGCCGGGCTCGGCGAGGTCGACCGGCTGCTGCATCAGCTGGATCAGCCGGGCCCAGCGCCGCGTCTTGGTCTCGGCCACGGTGCCGGTCAGCGGCGGCGGATGGGGCGGGTCCGACCAGTCGGCGGCCCGGCGGCGCCATTGGTCGGAGATCTCGAGGCCGCAGGCCAGGCCGGCGATGACCGAGCCGACCGGCCGGTCCTCGACCCGGTTCTCCTCGTCCTCGTAGAGCGCGTCGAGCCGTTCGTTCAGGTCGTCGATGCGCTCCTCGGCCTTGTCGAGCTCCTCGGCCGGCTGGCGGGGATCCCAGATCAGGTCGTAGAGGGCCTCGGTGACATGGTTGCGCTGGCGGGCGCGGCGAGCGGCCCGGTCATGGGCGCAGAGCCGGTCGGCGGCGCGGGCACGCAGCGCCAGGGCGCGCTGCACCGTGCCGGAGAAGCGGGTGAAGGCCAGACCGGCCTCCTGCGCCTCGGCCCTGGCCGCCGCGACCGCGGCCCCGTCGGCCTCGGGCCCGGCGGCGCGGGCCTGGGCGGCGATGGCGCGGGCGCCCTCGGCCTCGACCATCCGCATGCCGAGCTCCGCGATCCGCGTGAGCATCTCGACCTGCTGCAGCGCGAGGCCGCGGCAATAGGCCGGGATGTCGAGATCGGGAGAGGCGGCGTTCATGGAACATATCATGAACTAGGTTCGCGGGTTAACGCAAGACGACATTGCGTCTGCCCTGCCACAGACTGGATCGCCACGCCCCTCCGGGGCTCGCGATGACGGTGGTGGGGTGTAGGAGGCGGCTTCCCCAAACAGTCATTGCGAGCGCAGCGAAGCAATCCAGTGCCGCCGCATGCGGCAACGTCAGACTGGGTAGCAAATTACGGATTGCGGTAGGTACGCCCATTGCTGGGCGTCACCACGCATAGAAAGTCACCGTGCCGTTTTCCCTACCCTTTACGACGAGAGGGGACCGCTTACGGCTCCAGCACGATATGCCGAGAATGTTCTCTATGTATTTGGTCCAAAGACATCCCGATCCCGCAGCGGACGAGAGATCGGATCGCTTCCCAAGCTTTGCCGCAATACCCCGGATCGCAGCTCTTCATCCGAGATACTGTCCCACATGATACTATAGCCGCCACTCTTTTGATGGAAGGAGATATTGAACTGCGTATCGTCATATTTGCCAAAATACTTTGACAATATCGCGGACGCAGCCTCATACACTTCCAGCAATTTCCGCTCGTCGTCTATCAGGAACCAAAAATAGACCTCGTCTCCATGATATTGAACCTCGGAGACCAGCTTCAGCCAGAGTCCCCGATTAGCCGCTTCCATTTCCGCCTGGATTGCTTCTCGCGATCTCTCGTCGATCTTCATAACCGTTCCTCACCCGCATTCAGCTTCCCGGAGACGGCCGGGTCGGAGGCTCCCGTGTGGCCCAGGACCAGGCATCGCCCTGGTCTCCGCATCCCCTGGCCGAAGCCTCGTTCAGGCTCTTTCTAAGATTGGCCTGCTTGTTTTCAAACTGCTGGATGTGACCGTCCCAAGAACCGACACCAGGAATCCCATCGGGGCGGAGGGCAAACAAGCCGTATTTGTCTTCAAGAAGATCGCTGTATCGCTTGGCGAGCTCGTTTCGTTTGCCTGTGATCTCCTGCCCCAAACGTTTGCACGGATCAGGATCGCAGGTGGAGCAGGCGTCGGTCGCCGCCCCCTCTCTCAACCCCTCGTCCGCCTTCCTGTCCGCGTCTTCCGAGGGGCTGGACTCGGACATCGCATAGGCACCAACGGCCAGCGTCCCGATCGCGAGCACGCCGAGAACCAGCCACCCAGGAGGGCCGGCGAAGGCGAGAGGGGCGGCGGCCGCGACCATCAGCGTTGCCCCTCGTCTCTCTCAGCCCGGGCCATGGCCTGGAGAAACACCCTGACCTTGGCGTCGGGCGGGCCGGCGCCGTCGGTGATCCATTCCCTCAGCCCCGGCTGCTCCAGGGCACGCCCGTTCGTCCGCACCATGATGTAGGCCCAACGTCCCCGCGCCCGTTCGCTCACAAGCCCGAGCGTCCGGCCCGTGCGCTCGCTTTCCAGGATGATTTCGTCCAGGCGGCGCTCGCCGAGAACACCGATCTCGCGCGGCGCGACATCGAGTAGATACCGCCGGATGCGTTGCCGCGATGCGTGCCGCATCGAGTCCTGCAGATCGTCCATCTGCTCCGCGGTCAGGCGAAGCGGTCCGCGGGGCGCAGACGGCAGGTCCGCGGGCCGCGGTGCCCGGCGGACGCCGCCGTGGTCCGGCGCGTTCAGGACGATCGCGCGGCCATGGCCGAGAACCCGCGCGAACTGCGCCGGGTCCAGCAGCGCCAGCACGCTCGCCAGGACGTTCGGATCCCAGTGCCGGAACAGCACGCGCTCGGTCCCCCGCGCGGCTCCGCCATTCTCCGGCGCGCCCTGGGCCGGGATCAGCACCTCGTTGATCGTCCGCAGATGCCGCCACAGCGCCATGTCGCCCCCGGCCCAGCACCAGAACGCCGCGCAGGGTTTGGCAACAGCCAGGTCCACCACATGCGCCCGGATGCGTTCATCCGCCAGGCGCACGAGCCATGGCCCGGCGCGCTCCACCTCCTTGTCGGCATGGTCGAGGAACAGCGACCGGCAGGCGATGCTCCGGCGCGTCAGATCGCCCGGCAGGTCGTCGAACAGGCCGCCATCCAGCACCGCGAAGAGCGGTGCCGGCAACTCGTCCAGAGCGGCGGCCAGCGCCGCGGCCGCCGTCGACGCATCCTGGCTGTCGGGTGGCGGGGCGTTCATGCGTGCCGCATCCGGACGAAGGGCATGCCGGTCATCCGATCTGCCGCACCGCCGGGACCTGCGGTGTCGAGGCGTCGTACAGGACGAACGGCCCGGTCTGGGCAGCGATCAGCAGGGCTTCGAAGGCGCTCACCGGACGGAAGGCCTCGGCCACGATAGGCCCGCCGAGCGCCGGGTGCAGCCGTGGCGCATAGATCTGGCCGTAGGACAGCGGACCGCAGGCCTTTCGGACGCGTTTGAACATCGGCTTGCCGTCCTGGTCCGGCGGATCATTGGCATTGTCATCGACATAGGCGACGGCTGTGCCAATTCTGATACCATTGGATATCTTGGGTTTCGGTGAGAACAACTCGCCGCACAACACGCGGTGGTAAAGCGTGTTGATATCCATCACTCGGTAGTCCTCGTTCCAGACCAACAGGTGTCCGAATGCGGAGAAGCCGACCAGATGGCTTCGGTCGGCCTTCAGTTGAGGGTCGCTCCCAAGGATGGCCTGTACCACCTGATGGTAGACATCCGGATTGCAGAACTGGAAATATCCATCGAGCCATACCCCGAAGCCGTAGCGCTCCCAAAAATCAAGCAAGCTGCCAGGTAGGCGCCCTTGATAAGCCTGAAGCATGGAAGCGGGAGCCGCTTCACCACCCTGCGGCTCTCCGAACTTTTCAAGGATGTATTTGAAGTCTTCCGAGAGGTCGGCCATGGGTGCGACTCTTGCTATCGAGTAGGCAAAGCGAGCAATCAGCCGATTGCCCGCACCGCCCGGACCTGCGGCGTCGAGGCGTCGTACAGGACGAACGGCCCGGTCTGGGCGGCGATCAGCAGGGCCTCGAAGGCGCTGACCGGACGGAAGGCTTCGACCACGATCGGCCCACCGAGCGCCGGGTGCAGCCGCGGCGCATAGATCTGGCCGTAGGACAGCGGACCGGAAGCTTTCCGGACGCGCTCGAAGAGCGGCTTGCCGTCCTGGTCTGGCGGGTCGTTGGCGCCCGCGTTGGCATTGGCGATTGAAATGCCGATTGCGATATCATCGTCTATATTGGGTGCTGGCGAGAATAACTCGTCGCACAAAACGCGGTGATACAAAGTGTCTATACGAGTCACCCGGTAGTCTTCGTTCCAGACCAGCAGGCGGCCGAACGCCGAGAAGCCAATTACGTGGCTTTCCTCGGCCTTGAGTTGGGGGTCGTTTCCGAGGATAGCCTGTATCACCTGATGGTAGGCATCTGGGTTGCAGAACTGGAAATACCCGTCCAGCCACACCCCGAAGCCATAGCGTTCCCAGAACTGGAGCAGACCGTCAGGCAAGCATCCGTGATAGGCCTGCAATACTGAAGAGGGCGCCGCTTCACCGCCCACAGGCTCTCCGAACTTCCCGAGAGCACGCTGAAAACTGCGAGGAAGATCGGCCATCAATCCAATCCTGTGGTTGTCAGTTAATCTTTGGGCGGCCCATCGACCTTAGCTGATCGGCACGCCAGGGTCACCCGCCCCCGATCCGGGCGCGCCCGAGCCGCCCGGCCCATCCGCAGGACGGCTTCCCTCGCCTTCGGACGGGCATTCCTTCAGCTCGGCATTCATTCTCTTGCCCTGCTTCCGCGCCTCTTCTGCATGTGCACGTAGCTGGGCGGCTCGTCGGCCCCGCCACTGTGTTCCCAGTGACTTGTTTACTGTGGCGTCCCCGAGCCCGGATATCGAGCCGTCTCCGCCAGCGATCAGATCCAGCGTGTGAGTCGCGTTCAGTTGGGCCAATTCTCTCGCGACTTCCCTGGCTGCTAAGCCTTCCGGATCGCTCTCGCCTTGCATTTCGTATTGTTGTGCCAGTTGCTCGGTCCGCCTTTCCCGGTAGTCCTCTCGCGCCAACTGACGATCAGCAGCGTCATTGGGCGGGCGACCATACCGGGCGTACCTGTCCATGTTTGCGATCAGGTCGTCCGGCTTCATGTTGTTGATGGTTTCCTGCTGCTCCCGAAGCTGCCGCCTGAACTCGTCCAGCTTCGACGGGTCGTCGGGCGGGTTGAAGCAGTCGATCTCGCCGCAGTCCTCGCAAACCTGCGTCGCCTCGCCGGGCCTGGTCTGGGTCTCGTTCGCGCCCTCCATCATATTGGCGATGGTCCCGGCCAGAGCCCGGCCCGCCATGGCGCCCGCCCGGCCGCCGAGGAAGCCGCCGACAACGCCGCAGATCGGGCCGCACAGCGCCGTGCCCGCGGCGGCGCCGATCCAGCGCCCCGCCGCCCCGCCGGCCGCCCCGCCGGCTACATCCACGGCCGTCATGCCGTCCGCCCCCCGGCGCCGTCATAGACGCGCAGCGCGTCCGCCGTGTGCTGGATCAGCGCCTTCACCTGCGCGTCGGGGCCGGCCTCGCCGCTGCCGATAAAGCCGCGCACCTCCGGCAGCGCCGCCGCCTGGCCGCCCGACAGCACCATCAGATAGGTCCAGCGTGCCCGGCCCTGTTCGGTGCGGATGTTCAGCTCGGCCGCGGACTTCTCGCTGGCCAGCGTCGCCCGCCACAGATACTCGTCCGTGATCCCGACCGCTTCGGAAGGCATCTGGCCCTTGAGGAACCGCGCGATGCGGAGCCGCGAGGCGTGCACCATCGCGTCCTGCAGCTCCATCATCTGGACGGCGCTCAGGCGCAGCGGACCGCGGGGCGGCGGCGGCAGGTCCGCGGAGCGCGGCGCCTCCTTCAGCCCGCCATAGTCCGGCGCGTGCATGACGACCGCGCAGGCATGGCCGAGCACGCGCGCGAACTGCGCCGGGTCCAGCAGCGGCAGCACGCTCGCCAGGACATTCGGGTCCCAATGCCGGAACAGCACCCGCTCCATCGGCGGGTCGCTGCCGGCCTCCGGTCCGGATTCGACCGGGATCAACACCTCGTTGATCGTCCGCAGATGGCGCCACAGCGCCATGTCGCCCGCGGGCCAGCGCCAGAACACCGCGCAGGGCCTGGCGGCGGCCAGATCCACGACATGCGCGCGAACGCGCTCGTCCGCCAGCGCCACCAGCCACGGCCCGGCCCGCTCCACCTCCTTGTCGGCATGGTCGAGGAACAGCGACCGGCAGGCGATGCCCTGGCGCATGAGATCGCCCGGCAGGTCGTCGAACAGGCCGCCGTCCAGCACCGCGAAGAGCGGCCCGGGACGGGCGTCCAGCGTGGCCGTCAGACTGCGCGCCACCTCCTCCGGCCGCGGCTGGTCGAGCGATGGGGCCGCCATGCCGGTCACATCCGCACGAAGGGCGTGGCGTTCGCCGCCATCCGCTTGAGGCACTGGGCCGGCGGCGACGGCGTCTTGCCCGGCACCATGGCCGGAACATAAAGGATCGGCCCCGGCCCGACGGTGATCTGGGCAGCGCCGCCCTTGACGATGGTGGTCTGCGGCGCCTCGATGGTG
Organism: Inquilinus limosus DSM 16000; assembly: GCF_000423185.1. Lineage (GTDB taxonomy): Bacteria > Pseudomonadota > Alphaproteobacteria > DSM-16000 > Inquilinaceae > Inquilinus > Inquilinus limosus. Next base: position 326,993 of record NZ_AUHM01000001.1, read on the forward strand.
ACGATGCCGGACTTGTCCATCTGGAAGCGCGTCTGGCCGACCGTGATCACGAACTTCTCGCCGGCGGTGATCTCGAAGGTCTCGCCGACATCGATGACGCTGGTCTTGCCGACCCGCGTCTCCGCGCTCTCACCGACCGAAAGCTGGTAGGCCTTGCCGACCGAGGTCAGGAACGTCGCCCCGACATTGGTCACCTTGCTGGTCCCGACCTGCTCCACCCGCGCAATCCCGACCGTGTCGGATTTGAAGCTGCCGACCACGGTGTTCATGATCCCGGGCAGCGGGAACAGCGAGCCGGCATCGGTGCCGACGCCGGCGCCGGAGGCGGCGAGGTTGGCGCCCTGGTCGGCGCGCGGGTTGGGGCCGGCGACCACGCCTTCGCGGCTGGCGAGCCCGATCGCGCCGAGGAAGCCGAGGGCCGAGGAGGCGAGCGTGGTGGCGAAGCTGGCCAGCCCCGTGCCGCTCACCCCCGCGATCTGCCCGGCCTGCTGCAAGAGGCCCGCGGTCTGGCCGGCCAGCCCGGCCACCGGCCCCAGCAGGGCGAGCGCCCCCGCCCCGGTGCCGCCGACCGTCAGGTTCATCGAGCCGCCGATCTCGTGCTTCTGGTTGCCGCCCACCTCCACCGCCCGGTGGGCGCCGATCGAGGCCACCTCGTTCGCATCGATCCGCTTGGTGCGGTTGTTCAGCACCCGCTCGGTCCGGTCGCGCTGCGCGTGCAGGAACAGGTTCTCGCGGCCGGCATCGTCCTCGAAGGAGATCTCGTTGAAGCCCGTGCCCTTGTGCGTGTTCGAGCGCAGCACGGTCTTGGTCTTGTTGTCCGGCAGCGCATAGGGGACATAGGTGTCCGGGTTCGGCACCACGCCGACCACCATCGGCTTGTCCGGATCGCCCTCGTAATAGGCGACCAGCACCTCCATGCCGATGCGCGGGATGGTCTGGGCGCCCCAGCTGCGGCCGCCCCAGGGCTGGCTGACCCGCAGCCAGCAGCTGTCGCCATCCCTCCCCTTGGCCCGCCGGTCCCAGGGGAAGCGCACCTGGATGCGGCCGTACTGGTCGGTCCAGATCTCCTCGCCCGGCGGCCCTACCACCACCGCCGACTGCACCCCGTCGATCCGCGGATGCGGCGTCGTCTGCTGCGGCACCCAGCGCGTCTTCGCCGGCACCACGACAAAGCCGTTCTCGTAGGTGGGCGCCCCCTGCTCGCCGCCGCCCTGGACATAGGTCGTGTCCTCCGCCCGGTGCCGCACCGACACCACCGCGTAATCCCCGTTCTCCGCCTTCAGCGGATGGCCGAACAGGCGGAAGCGCTGGCCCGGATGGATCCGCCGGTTGCCGCTTTCCGCCTCGATCGTCTCGAACCCGGCCTCGTGCGTCTCGATCCGCCGCCGGGTCACGTGGTCGGCCCGGTCACGCTCCAGGAACCGGCCGCCCCAGCGGTAGATCTCGAACGGCTCGTTGCTCGTGATCGGCGCGGTCGAGGGCTGGTCCCGGCTCACCGGCGCGCCCGGCGTCTCGAAGTTCCACTCGGCCTCGGCCACCCGCCCCGGCTTGAAGGCGTAGCGCCGGGTCCAGGCCTTGATGTCGTTCAGGTCCGTGCCGGTCGAGGTGTAGCGGATCTCCGGTTCCTCCCCCGGCGTCCAGGCATGGGCGCCGTCGGACACCACCAGCACCTGCCGCGGCGCGGCCCCGTCCTCGCCGGGCTCGTGCCGGAACCACCAGGCCCAGCCCTCCTCCTCCAGCAGCCGGAAGATGAAATCGAGGTCGGTCTCGTTGTACTGCACGCAGTAGCCGCGCACCGCCTTCGGTCCGGTGACCGGGGCGAAGTCCCAGTCGCGGATGCCGGCCTCCTGGAAGATCGTCTCCAGGATCTGCAGCGTGGTCTGGTTCTGGAAGATCCGGCAGTCGGCGGTGTGGCCGAACAGCCAGAGCCAGGGATGCGTGGTCAGGGTGTAGCTGCGCATCCCGTCGCCGAGGGCGTGCCCGACCTCCAGCGCCCCGACCACGCCGGACCAGCTGCGCCGCGCGCCGCCCGGCAGCTCGAGGGTCCAGGAGATCTGACGGCCGACCAGCTCGTCCGGCTTGACGTCCTGCCGCTTCGAGCGGACCCGCAATCGGAAGGTGAAGAGCGAGCAGACCGCCTCCTCCCCCTCCATCGCCTCGAGCAGGAACACATCCTCGCCGAGGGGCGTCCGGATCGCCAGCAGGCGCCCGGACTGGGTGAGAGAACCGACATAGTCGTAAGGCGACATCGGCCAGATCTTCCCAAATCCTTCCCAGGCTGGGACGGCCCGCTCAATTTGGAGCAAATTCCCAGCAACCGCATCATACCGAAGCGGCGCCGGATGACTATCGCGTTTCAATGAAAATGAAGGGGGCGATCCGGCCCACGCGGCGGCAGGCCGGATCGCCCCCTGTGCGGCGGCTGCGGGGCCGGTCACCCCATCCGCAGCACGATCTTGCCGAACGGCCCGCGGTCCAGGTGGTCGAGCGCGGCCGGCAGATCGGCGAAGCCGTATTCGGCGCCGATCGCGGGCTCAAGGCCGGTGCGGTCGACCGCGCGCACCAGATCCTCCAGCCCGCGGCGGTGGCCGACCGAGATGCCCTGGATCACCGCCTGCTTCATCATCATCGGGACGGTCGGGGCGGAGAAGGCGAAGCCCTCGAGCAGCCCGATCAGGGCGACGCGCCCGCCCTGGGCCACGGCTTCCGCCGTCTGCGCCATGTCGCCGCCGGCGATCTCCAGGACATGGTCGGCGCCGCGGCCGCCGGTCAGGTCGCGCACCACCCTCCCCCATTCCGGTGTCGCGCGGCGGTCGATGCCGTGGGCCGCGCCGAGCGCCCTGGCCCGCTCCAGCTTGGCGGCATCGCCGGAGATTACGATCGCCTCGGCGCCATGGGCGCGGGCCAACTGCAGCCCAAACAGCGCCACGCCGCCGGTGCCCTGCACCACCACCGTCTCGCCGGCGCGCAGGCGGCCGGTCTCGACCAGGGCGAACCAGGCGGTCAGCCCGGCGCAGGGCAGCGTGCTGGCGGCCGCGTCGTCCAGCGTCCGCGGCGCGGCCGCCGCCCACTCCTCCGGCAGCACCACGTATTCCGACAGGACGCCCGGCAGCGGCCCGCCCAGCGCCGCCCGCGGCCCGGCGGCGAGCCCGTCGATCCAGCCCGGCCAGAAGGTGCCGAGCACCCGGTCGCCCGCCGCGAAGCGGGTGGCGCCGGCCCCGGTCTCGACCACCGTTCCCGCCATGTCGGAGCCCGGCGTGAACGGGAAGTCCAGCGCCATCCCCATGCCGTCCGCGACGACCAGCCTGTCCCGATAGTTCAGCGACACCGCCCCGACCCTGACCAGGATCTCGCCTGGACCCGGCCGCGGCACCGCCACCTCGACCAGGCTCAGGCCGTCGCGCCCCGGCCGGGACATCTGCCACCGCTTCATGCTGTCGCTCGTCATTGCTGCAATCCCTTGCTCGCCTCGCGGGCAGGGCGACGATAATCGGGACCAGTGGTCCCTTGTGGCGACGAGTTTTCCCGTTACTGTAGAACCATGAGAACCAATCGGGCGCCATGATCGACCGGCTCGACGGCATCAGCCTGTTCGTCCAGGTCGCGGAGGCCGGCAGCTTCGCTCTGGCCGGCGACCGCATCGGCCTGTCCCGCTCGGCCGTCGGCAAGGGCATCGCCCGGCTGGAGGCCCGGCTGGGCACGCGGCTGTTCCACCGCACCACCCGCAGCCAGAGCCTGACCGAGGCGGGCCAGGCCTTCTACGAGCGCTGCCGCCGGATCCTCGCCGAGCTGGAGGCGGCGGAGGCCGATCTCGACGGCGGCCGGTCGGCCCCGTCCGGACGGCTGAAGGTGACGGCGCCCGTGCTCGTCGGCCGCCGCTGCGTCGCGCCGGTGCTGCTCGACCTCGTCCGCCGGCACCCGGTGCTGCGGCTGGAGATGTCGTTCACCGACCGTCCGGCGGACCTGGTGGAGGACGGCTTCGACCTCGCGGTCCGCGTCGGCCCGCTGCCGGATGTCGCCGGGCTCGCGGCGCGGCCGGTCGGGCGCATCACCGCGGCCATCTGCGCCGCGCCCGCCTATCTGGAACGGCACGGCACGCCGCGCACCCTGGAGGATCTGCCCGGCCACGCGCTTCTGGTCTACGGCCGGGCCGGAAGGCTGACGCCCTGGCGCTTCCCGGAGCCGGACGGCCGGCTGCGCGACCTGGCGGTGGACGGGCCGGTCCGCTTCGACGACCTGGAGGCGATCGCCGACGCGGCGGAGGCCGGCGCCGGCGTCACCTGGCTGCCCTGCTGGCTGATCGCCGACCGGCTGCGCGACGGCCGGCTGGTCCGCCTCTTCCCGGACCGGCCCGGCTTCACCTTCGACGTCCACGCGCTGTGGCCGCAGGGCCGATACCTGCCGTCGAAGACCCGCGCCGCCATCGACGCGCTGGCGGCGCGGCTGCCGGCGATGCTGGCGGCGGGGTGAAGGCGCGGCTCTCGGCCTGGATTTGGCTCTCCTTCCAGAGACCCGCATCCGTATTCCCTGTCTTATCGCGGGGGCTACGCCATCGTCCCCCGTTTCCTGGGGGGTTGAGGTGCCCACGCCGGTCCGAGACACTGTCCCGGCCCGAGACGACAGAACGTTCGGCCGCGGCAGCGCCTCCCTGCGGGGATCGCGCTGCACAACCGGATCGCAGCGGGCTGGCCGGATCTCGACGCTTCACGGAGTGGCCGTACCCCGCGGAGATCTGCGGCCAGCCACCTCCCCGGAAGGAATCAAGGAGTATTCCATGGCGATCATCAATGGCGACAGGGCCGGCATTCCGGTCAATGACATGCTGACTGGCACATCGGGCAGCGACACGATCAATGGCCTCCGCGCCAACGATACGCTGTCCGGTGCCGGCGGCGACGACATCCTGAACGGCGGTGACGGCAACGATCTGCTGCGCGGCGGCGCCGGCGCCGACACGCTGAATGGTGGCAACGGCATCGACACGGCCGACTATTCCGCCAGCACGACGGGCGTCATCATCAGGATCGGCGCAATCGGCGGAGGCAGCGGCGGCGAGGCGGATTTCGACACGGTCGGCTTCGACGTCGAGAACATCCGCGGCTCCGCCGCCTTCGCCGACCGGCTGACCGGCTCGGAAGCGGCCAATATCCTGTGGGGCTTCGAAGGCGGTGACGAACTGAACGGGTTGGACGGCAACGACACGCTCGACGGCGGCGGCGGCAACGACAAGCTCGACGGCGGGGTCGGGGCTGACCGGCTGATCGGCGGCAGCGGCGCCGACACCGCCATCTACTTCGGCGACCTCGGCGTCGAAGTCGATCTGCGCACCGGCATCGGCCGGGGCGGCGATGCCGAGGGCGACACCTTGTCCGGCATCGAGAATGTCGAGGGCACCGGCAACAACGACACCCTGGTCGGGTCGGACGTCGGCAACCGGCTTGTCGGGTTCCGAGGCGCCGACACCATCCTCGGCCATGGCGGAAACGATATCCTGATCGGCGGCTTCTCCGTGCTGATCAACCCCGACATCGCCGATCATCTGGACGGCGGCGCCGGCAATGATTTCCTGGATGGGAGCGACGGGGACGATGTGCTGATCGGCGGCTCAGAAGACGACCGGATCGTCTCCGGTTTCGGCGACGACCGGGCCCGCGGCGATTCCGGCGTGGACCAGATCTTCGGCGACGACGGCGACGACACCCTCTCCGGCGGCCTCGGCAACGACAGGCTCGAGGGCGGAGACGACGCCGACGTGCTGTCGGGTGACTCCGGCGCCGATACGCTCTCGGGCGGCGACGGCGACGACACGCTGTTCGGGGCCAGCGCCACCGGCGACGAAGCCGGCGGCGACTCGCTGGACGGCGGATTCGGCAACGACACGCTCCACGGTGGCGGCGGCAGCGACGTGCTGCGTGGTGGCGACGGGGCCGACCGCCTGGACGGCGGCGGCGGCATCGACACGGTGACCTACAGCGAGGACGAAGGCGGGGTGACGGTCAATCTGGCGACGCGGATCGGAGCCGGCGGCGCCCAGGGCGATACCTTCACCGGCATCGAGAACGTCTCGGGCGGGCAAGGCAGCGATAGCCTGATCGGCGACGCGGCCGCCAACACCCTGACCGGGCTGAACGGCAACGACACGCTCCGCGGCGGCGCCGGGGCCGACCGGCTGGACGGCGGCTCCGGCGTCGACGCGATCACCTACACCGACGGCAGTCTCGGCGTCACCGTCAACCTCAGCACGGCGCGGGGCGCGGGCGGTGCCGCCCAGGGCGACACCTATGCCGGGATCGAGAACGTCAACGGCTCGCTCGGCGCCGACACCATCGCGGGCAATGGCTTGGCCAATGTGCTGAACGGCTGGGCCGGCAAGGACGTGCTGAGCGGGCTGGCCGGCGCCGACCGCTTCGTGGTCTCGGCGGTCAGCCACAGCGCGGTCGGGGCCAATGCCGATCGGATCACCGACTTCTCCCATGCCCAGGCTGACCGTATCGATCTCTCGGCGATCGACGCCAGCACCGCCGCAGCCGGCAACCAGTCCTTCAAGTTCATCGGCACCGCGGCCTATCACCGGGTCGCCGGCGAGCTGCGCTTCGTCATCTCGGGTAACGACACGGTCATCGGCGGCGACATCAACGGCGACGGCGTATCGGACTTTCACCTGGTCCTGACTGGCCGCATCGCGCTCCAGGCCACCGACTTCATGCTCTGACGCGGGCTGTCACGGGCCCATGCGAGGACGCCCGGCAGTGAGCGTCCTCGCTTCGCGTTCGGCGCCCCGCCTGATTGACGGGTCACGCCTCCGTCGGCTTCGGCGCCACATCGGCCGCGCCCTCGGCATGGTGGTCGGCGGCGAGGACCATGTAGACCGCCGGCACGACGAACAGGGTGAAGATCGTGCCGATGGTCAGGCCGCTGGCGATCACCAGCCCCATGTTGAAGCGCGACACCGCGCCGGCGCCCGTCGCCAGGATCAGCGGCACCACGCCCAGCACCATCGCCCCGGTGGTCATCAGGATCGGGCGCAGGCGGATCGAGGCGGCGCCTTCGATCGCCTCGCGCTTGCTGCGGCCCGCCTTCTGCAGGCTGTTGGCGACCTCGACGATCAGGATGCCGTGCTTGCTGATCAGCCCCATCAGCGTGACCAGGCCGACCTGAGTGTAGATGTTCATGGTGGCGCCGCCGACGCCGACGCTGATGAAGGCCAGCGCGCCGGCGATCGACATCGGCACCGAGACCAGGATGATCAACGGGTCGCGGAAGCTGTTGAACTGGGCCGACAGCGCCAGGAAGATGATGACCAACGCCAGCGCGAACATCTGCACCAAGCCGCTCGATTCCTGCACCGCCTGGCGCGACTGGCCGCCATAGTCGACGGTGTAGCCCGGCGGCAGCGTCTTCGCCGCCAGCTCGTTCAGCGCCTGCAGCGCCTGGCCGGTCGAGACGCCCGGCGCCGGCACGCCGGAGATGGTGGCGGAGTTGAGCTGCTGGAAATGCGAGATCGAACGCGGCGCTGCCTCCCGCTCGATCGTGGCGATGGACGAGAGCGGGATCTGGGTGCCGTCCACCGCCGTGACCGGGTAATCCAGGATCTGGTCGGTGGTCAGGCGCGAGCGCTGCTGCACCTGCGGGATCACCTGGTAGGACCGGCCGTCGATGCTGAAATAGTTGACGTAGCCGCCGCCGAGGATGGCGGCCAACGCGTTGCCGACGTCGCTCATGGTCAGGCCCAGCTGGGCCGCCTTGTCGCGGTCGATCCTGATCTCGGCCTGCGGTTTGTCGATCTGCAGGTCGCGGGTCAGGAACACGAACAGGCCGGTCTTCTGCGCCGCCTGCTGGAAAGCGTTGGCGACGTCGTTCAGCTCCCGGAAGCCGCCGGTGGTGCCGATCGCGAACTGGATCGGCAGGCCGTTGCTGCCCGGCAGCGGCGCCGGCTGGAAGGCCACGCTCTGGGCCGCGGCGATCCTGGCGATGTCCTGCTGCAGCAGCGCCTGCAGGGTGTCCGCGGTGCGCTCGCGCTGGTCCCAGGGCTTCAGCACCTGGACGGCGATCGAGGTGGCGGCGGAATCGATGCCGAGGGTGTGGTCGGTCTCGGGATAGGCCCGCATCGCCTGGGCCACCTGGTCGGAGCTGGAGGCCTTCTGCGCCAGCGTCGCCTGCGGCGGGTTGGTGGTCGAGACCAGCACCGCGCCCTGGTCCTCGTTCGGCGCCAGCTCGGACTGGGCTTCGGCGTAGAGGAAATAGATGCTGCCGAGGACGATGGCGGCGAAGACCAGCGTCACCGGCACCGTGTTCAGGCTGCCGTGCAGCAGGCGCTGATAGGGCCGCCGGATGCTCTCGAAGCAGCGGTCGATGAAGTCCGACAGCCGCTCCTCCCAGCCGCTGCGGTCGGCGAGATGGGCCTTGAGGATGCGCGAGCACATCATCGGCGTCAGGGTCAGCGCCACGATCATCGAGACGGTGACGGCGCCGACCAGGGTGAAGGCGAATTCGGTGAACAGCGCGCCGGTCAGCCCGCCCTGGAAGCCGATGGGGACATAGACCGCGACCAGCACCACCGTCATGGCGATGATCGGCCCGACCAGCTCGCGCGCCGCGTCGATCGCCGCCTGCAGCGGCATCGCCCCCTCCTCGATATGCCGGTTGACGTTCTCGACCACGATGATGGCGTCGTCCACCACCAGGCCGATCGCCAGCACCAGCGCCAGCAAGGTCAAGAGGTTGATGGAGAAGCCGAAGACCAGCATCATCGCGAAGGTGCCGACCAGCGACAGCGGGATCGCCACCACCGGGATGAAGACCGAGCGAGGCGAGCCGAGGAAGGCGAAGACCACCAGCACCACGATCGCCAGCGCCTCGACCAGGCTGGCCACCACCTCCTCGATCGAGCTGGTGACGAAGGCGCTGGAATCATAGATCACGGTGGCGTGCAGCCCGTTCGGCAGCTGCGCCTCGATCCCCGGCAGGGCCGCCTTCACGCCGGCGACGACGTCGAGCAGGTTGGCCGTCGGCGCCACCTGGATGCCGATGAAGACGCCGGTGTTGCCGTCGACCGTGGACCGGCTCTCGTAATCCTGGGCGCCGAGCACGACCTGGCCGAGGTCCTTCAGCCGGATCACGGCGCCGCCCGACTGCTTCACCACCAGGTTCTTGAACTGCTCGACGTCGTGCAGATCGGTCGAGGCGGTGAGCGTGACCTGGGTCATCGTGCCCTTGGTGGTGCCGATGCCGGAGATGTAGTTGTTGTTGCTGAGCGCTGTGTAGACGTCGGTGGCCGTGAGGCCGTAGCCGGCCAGCTTGTCGGGGTCGAGCCAGACCCGGAGCGCGAACACCTTCGGGCCCAGCAGCTCCGCCGTCTGCACCCCCTGCACCGCCTGCAGCTTGGGCTGGACCACGCGGGTCAGGTAGTCGGTGATCTGGTTCGCCGCCAGCACGTCCGAGTAGAAGCCGATGTACATGGCGTCGATGGTCTGGCCGACCGAGAGCGTGATGGTCGGCTGCTGCGCGCCCGAGGGCAGCTGGTTCAGGACCGAGTTGACCTTGGTGTTGATCTCGGTCACCGCGGCGTCGGCGCTGTAGTTCAGCCGCAGGTTGACGGTGATGGTCGAGGTGCCGCTGGTCGAGGTCGAGGTCATGTAGTCGATGCCGTTCGCCTGGGCGATGGCATTCTCCAGCGGCGTGGTGATGAAGCCGGCGACCACGTCCGGGTCGGCGCCGTAATAGGTCGTGGTCACGGTCACGACCGCGTTCTCGGTCTTCGGATACTGCCGCACCGTCAGCGAGCGGTAGGACTGCCAGCCGATGACCACGATCAGGGCGCTGACCACCAGCGCCAGCACCGGGCGGCGGATGAAGATGTCGGTGACATTCATGGCGCCGCCCTCAGCTCGGATCCGCGACGGACGGGTTCGGGTCGTTCGGCGGGGTCACTGCATTGTTGATCACGATCGGCGAGCCGTTCTGCAGCTTGAGCTGGCCGGAGGTGACGACGGTGGCGCCCTCCTCCACCCCCTTGGCCACCGCGACCTGGTCGCCGCGGGTGCCGGCGGTGGTGACGAAGATCTGCTGCACGGTCTGGTTCGGCGCGGTGCCGGAGACGACATAGGCGATGTCGCCATAGGGGTTGGAGACGATCGCCGTCGCCGGCAGGGTGACGTAGCGCTGCGGCTGCCCGACCGCGACCGCGGCCTTGGCGAACATGCCCGGCGCCAGCATACGGTCCGGGTTGGCGAAGCTGGCCCGGACCGTCAGGCTGCGGGTGGTGCTGTCGACCAGCGGGCTGATCGCGGTGATCGTCCCGTCGAAGCTGCGGTCGGGATACGCGTCGACCGTCGCCGTCACCGGCTGCCCGACCTTGAGCCTGGCCAGCGCCTGCTGCGGCAGGGTGAAGTCGAACAGGATCGGGTCCTGCGACTGCAGGGTGACGATTTCAGTGCCAGCAGAGAGATACTGGCCGAGATCGACCTGGCGCACGCCGAGCCGACCGGCGAAGGGCGCCCTGACCGTCTTCTTGTCGATCAGCGCCTGCTGCGCCGCCACCTGGGCCTGCGCCTGCTTCAGCGTGGCGAGGTCGCTGTCGACCGTGGCCTGGCTGACGCCCTGGGCCCTGAGCTGGCGCAGGTCGCGGTCATAGGTGACCTGCGCGTTCTCCGCCGCCGCCTGGTACTGCCGCAGCGTCGCCAGGTCCTCCTCGGCGCGGAGCTGCAGCAGCGGCGTGCCGGCCGCGACCTCCTGGCCGTCCTGGAAGCTGATGGCCTCGACGATGCCCGAGACCTCGGAGGACAGCGAGGCGCCGTTCACCGCCCGGAAGCTGCCCACCGCCTCCAGCCGCTCCTGCCATTCGCTCGCCGTCGCGGTGGTGGTCGAGACGGTCTGGGGCGGGTTGCTGCGGGCGGCGATCGCCTGCGCGATCATCCGGCTCTTGAAGGCCTGGAATCCGAAGATCCCGCCCAGGATCGCGCCGATCGCGATCAGCATGACCACCATGCGGATGATCAGCGAAGCCGTTCTGCTCTTGGCCATGATGTCGTCCGTCAGTCGGGCAGGCTGGGGGTCGGCTGGAACTTCGCCGCGACCACGTCGGTGCGGTTCCACCAGCCGCCGCCGAGCGCCTGGTACAGCGCCGCGGTGTCGCTGAGCCGCGCCGCCTGCGCCTGGATGCGGCTGAGCCGGGCGTTCAGCAGGTTGGTCTGGGCGGTCAGGACCGTGGTGTAGGTGGTGGCGCCGGCCTGGTACTGGCTGCGCGCGATGTCGAGGCTGCGCTGGGCCGCCCGCTCCGCCGCCAGCTGCGCCTTCAGCGTGTCGGCGTCGTACTGGATGGCGTGCAGCGCGTCGGCCACGTCCTGGAACGCCGACAGCACGGTGCCGCGGTACTGCGCCGCCGCCTGGTCGAAGCCGGCCTCGGCGGCACGCTTGTCGTGCAGCAGCGTGCCACCGTCGAAGATCGTCTGCACGATCTTGCCGGCCAGGTTCCAGGCCACGGTGCCGGGCGAGAACAGGTCGCCGAAGCTGTTGGCGCCGCTGCCGTAGCTGGCGCTGAGCGTGATCTGCGGCAGCATGTTGGCGACGGCGACGCCAATCTTGGCGCTGGCCGCGTGCAGCTGCGCCTCGGAGGAGCGGATGTCCGGCCGCTGCTCGACCAGCTTCGATGGCAGGCTGAGCGGCAGGTCGGCCGGCAGGGTCAGCGAGGTCAGCTCGAAATCGTCGCCGGAGATCTCGCTGGGGAAGCGGCCGAGATAGACGGCCAGCTGGTTGCGCTGCTGCGCCAGCTGCTTCTGCAGCGGCGGCAGCAGCGCCTCGTCCTGCGCCACCGTGGCCTGCTGCGCCGCCACGTCGGCCTGCGAGACGCCGCCGAGCGCGAATTGCTGCTGCAGGATGGCGAGATAGGCGCGCTCGGTCCGGATGATCTCCTCGGTCGCCGCGATCTGGGCCCTGAGCGACGCTTCCTGGATCGCCGCCGTCACCACGTTGCTGGCGATGGTGAGGGTGCTGGCCTCGAGCTGGAAGCGCTGGTAGTCGGCCGTGGCCTGCAGCGATTCGATGTTGCGCCGGGTGCCGCCGAACACGTCGAGGTCGTAGGACACGTCGACCGACGCGTTGTAGAGGTTGTAGACCGAGGTCACGGTCCGGGACCCGCCGGTCGCGGTCGAGACGGTGGTGTTGCTCTGCTCCCGCGTGCCGGAGCCGGAGGCGCTGACAGTCGGGAACAGCCCACCCTGCCCGGCCGCCACATTCTCCTGCGCCTGGCGCAGCGCGGCCTGGGCCGACTGGATGTCGAGATTGGCCTTCAGCGCCTCGGCCACCAGCCGGTTCAGCGTGTCGGAGCGGAACACCCGCCACCAGTCGCCCGGGATGTCGCGGCCGTTGCGGATGGTCTGCGCCGCCCCGCCGGAGACATCGGCCGAGGCGGTCTGCGCCAGCGGCGTTCCGGGCGTGTACTGGCCGACGCCGGGCGCGTCCGGACGCTTGAAGTCGGGGCCGACCGCGCAGCCCGCCAGGATCAGGGCAGCCGTGGTCAGGGCGGGCAGCGGCGCGATGCCCCGCAGCAGATGGTTCTTCACGATGACCGGCAGTGTTGGGGAGGAGAGAAAACCATCGGGCCGGCCCGGGCGTGGGGGGAGAACCGGGCCGGCCCGACCGGTCCGTCAGCCGGCGTCGGGCGCCGGGCGCTCGGCCTCAGGCTCGAAGCGCTGGTCCTGCGGACCGGGACCAGGGAGGGGGCGCGGCGGCGGTCCCATGCGCCGCTCGGCCTGCTGCAGCAGGGCGATCTGCTCCGGCGTCAGCTTGCCGCGCAGGGTCTCGATCGCCGATTTCAGCCTCTCCGCCGCCTGGGCGCGGGCGATGGCGGAGTCGGCCAGGTGCTCGGCCCGGTCGAACGCCTCGGGGGCCTTGCCCGGGCCGTCGGCGGAAGGCCGGGGCGGCATCGGCGGCTCCAAGACGGCCAGGAGGGCGCTGGTGTAGTCGCGCCAGGCGTCGAGCTGGTCGGCACGGATGCCGATCAGGGTCTCGAGCCCCGCCAGGTCGCGCGCCAGCTTCATCTGGAAATCCGGCCGGCGGTGCCAGCCGGGGCCGGGCCGATCCGGACCGGGGCCGCCCATGCCGCCGAGGCCCGGCGGCATGGCGTTCGGCGCCGGGCCGTGGATCGCATTGGCGTTGCCGGGATCGGCCAGGGCGACGCCGCCCGGGCTCGCCACCGTGCCGAGGGTCAGGCCGATGACACCGGCCGTCGCGACACCGATGATGGCGACAGTGGACCTCATCGAGAGCCTCGCTCGTGGTTGCTGTGACGCGGCGAAGCTAGGCGCGGCGTGTTTCTGCCTTTCGTCCGCCTGTTGCCGAACGTGAACCGCCGGAGGAAATTGGTTTCCCAACATTGCCGGCCGGCGATCGGCAATACTCCGTTGCAGAAAATCCGTCGCGCCCCGTCATCCGCGCCGTAAAACCCCAGGCAACAAACTCGAAAACCGCGCCATCGATGCAGACGTCTCCCCATATCCTTGTCGTCGACGACGATCCCGAGATCCGTCGTCTGCTCGGCCGTTATCTCGACGGCCAGAACTTCCGCGTCAGCCTGGCCGCCGACCGGCGCGAATGCGAGGAGCGGCTGGCGGCGGGCCGGATCGACCTCCTGGTGCTCGACGTCATGCTGCCCGACGGCTCCGGCCTCGAGATCTGCCGCGAGCTGAGCCGACGCAAGCCGCATCTGCCGGTGATCCTCCTGACCGCGCTGAAGGAGGATGTCGACCGCATCATCGGCCTCGAGATCGGCGCCGACGACTATCTCGGCAAGCCGTTCAACCCGCGCGAGCTGGTGGCGCGGATCCGTGCCGTGCTGCGCCGGGCCGCGACGACCCTGCCGGAGGAAGCGCCGCCGCCCGGCCGCTACCGCTTCGCCGGCTTCACCGCCGATCCCGCCACCCGGCGCATCGTCGACGAGGCCGGCGAGGAGGTGATCCTGACCGGCGCCGAGTTCGAACTGCTGCTGGCCTTCCTGGAGCGGCCGGGCCGGATCCTGTCGCGCGACCAGCTGCTGGACCTGACCCAGGGCCGCGAGGCGGAGCCGCTGGACCGGTCGATCGACGTGCTGGTCAGTCGGCTGCGCCGCAAGCTGGGCGACGGCGGCCGGTTCCAGCTGTTCAAGACGGTGCGCAACGGCGGCTACCAGCTCGCCGTTCCGGTCGAGCAGATGGGAGGGCCGGCATGAACACGCTGCGCGCCCGCATCATCCTGCTGCTGGCGGTCGCCATCGTCGCGGTTGTCGGCATCGCCAGCTTCGTCGCCCTGCTGCTGCTGCGCGAGCCCTCGCCGTCCCGCACCGTCGAACCCTTCGCCCGGCAGATCCAGTTGATCGCCGACCTGGTCGAGAACGGCATCGGGCCGGCCGACAACCCCGGGCGGGCGGCCGATTTCGAGCTGCATCCGACGCGCGCGCCCGGCGAGCCGGATCCGCGCGGGAGCGAGCTGCTGCAGGACGCCATGCGCGCCACGGGCCCTGCCCTGCCGGTGCAGGTGACCCACGGTGCCCAGGACGGACGGGCGATCCTGTCGGTGCAGATCGACCCAAAGCGCTGGCTGTGGCTGCCGATGCCCGACCTGCCGATCCCGCAGGGCGTGCCGCTGGCCTTCGCCGGCTGGATGCTGCTGCTGGTGCTGGGGGCGATCGGCATCGCCGCGGTCGCCGCCGACCGGGTGGTCCGGCCCCTGGCCCTGCTGGAAGGCACCATCGCCCGGATCGGCCCGGACGGCACGCTGCCCGAGCTGCCGGAGACCGGATCGGCCGAGATGAAGACCACGGCGCGGACGCTGAACCGCCTGTCGGCCCGGCTGGGCGCGGCGATGGAGAGCCGGATGCGCCTGGTCGCCGCCGCCGGGCACGACCTGCGCACGCCGATGACCCGGATGCGGCTGCGCGCCGAGTTCCTCCCGGAGGAGGAGCGCGACGCCTGGCTGCGCGACCTCGACGAGCTCGACCGCATCGCCGACAGCGCCATCCGGCTGGTGCGTGAGGAGGTCGAGGGCGGCGATGCCGAGCCCGTGCGGCTCGACCGGCTGGTCGAGACCGTCTGCGCCGAGCTGGCCGAGCAGGGCCTGCCGGTGACGCTGCTGCGGACGGCGCCGGCCTCGGTCAAGGCCGGGCCGCTGGCGCTGAAGCGGGCACTGCGCAACCTGGTGATCAACGCCGCCACCCATGGCCAGGGGGCCGAGGTGGCGCTGGACGCGGTATTTGACGCGTCTGGGGGCGAGGGCGAAGGCGAGGCCCGCATCACCATCACCGACCGCGGCCCGGGCATCCCGGCGGAGCTGCTGGCCCAGGTGTTCGAGCCGTTCTTCCGGGTCGACCCGGCCCGGCGCCAGACCGTGCCGGGCGCCGGGCTGGGCCTCGCCATCGCCAAGGAGATCATCGACCGCAGCGGCGGCCGGATCGAGATCGCCAACCGCACCGGAGGCGGCCTGACCCAGATCGTGACGCTGCCGCGGGAGGAGGCTTGATCCGAATATGTCACGATCAGATCCATATTGCTGATCATCGAATTCTGATAAGCTTGTGATAAGTAATAAGAAAAATTTTATTGAGATTCCCATTTTATCTTCATCTGCTTTTCATTGATGCCCGACGCGGCTTATGCCTTAATTCCTATCATCGGTGCGGGCGGCGCCGGGAGCGTTCGAGGCCTGGCGTGCCGCTCCGACACACAATGCCGCCGTTCCAGAGCCCCGGGGGAATGGAATGACCGAGCCGCAGACGGTGAGCGCCGCCCCCGAGCCGCAGAGCTTCGCGGCTCGGGCACGTCTCGCCCTTGTCCGAAGCGAGCGGCCGGTCGCCTGGGTCACCGTCGCCATCCCGGCTCTGGGAGCCTGTTCGGCGTTGGGCCTGCTGCTGTCCGGCATCGCGCCGCCCACGCTGCTGGAGATCGGGGTGACGCTCGCTCTCTATCTGATCACCGGCCTCGGCATCACCGTCGGCTTCCACCGGCTCTTCACCCACCACGCCTTCGCGGCGCCGCCGGCGATCCGGCTGGTGCTCGGCATCCTCGGCTCGATGGCCGCGCAGGGACCGCTCTTCTTCTGGGCCGCCGCCCATCGCCGGCACCACACCGGCAGCGATCGGGCCGACGACCCGCATTCGCCGCACCGGAAGGGTGAAGCCCGGCTCTCCCGGATGCGCGGCCTGCTGCATGCCCATGTCGGCTGGATGCTCGTGCCGCGCGAGGCCACGGGCTGGGGCCAGATTCCCGACCTGCTGCGCGACCGGACGGCCTTCTTCGTCAACCGCTGGTATCTCGCCTGGGTCGGGCTCGGCCTGGCCCTTCCCGCCGCGATCTCCGGGATCTGGCACGGGACCGCCGTCGCCGCGGGGCCGGGACTGCTCTGGGGCGGCCTGGTCCGCATCTTCCTGGTCCAGCACGCGACCTGGAGCGTCAATTCGCTCGGCCATGTCGCGGGACGGAAGAGCTTCACGACGCGGGACGAGAGCCGGAACAACGCCCTCGTGGCGCTGATCACGCTCGGCGAGGGCTGGCACAACAACCATCACGCCTTCCCGGCCTCGGCGCGGCACGGGCTCGGCCGGTGGGAGATCGACCCGAGCTGGCTCGCGATCCGGCTGCTCTCCCGGTTCGGCCTCACCACCGACATCAGGCTTCCCAGGCCGGAGCAGATGGAGCATCGGCGCCACGGCCGATCGTCGGAGGTCAAGGAGGAGATGCAGCGATGACGGACGTCACCGAGACGATGGATTCGATCCAGCGATGGCTGGTCGACTATGTCGCGAGGCTCCTGAAGGTCCCCGCCGGCAGCATCGATGTCGACGAGCAGCTGGTCTATCTCGGCGTCTCCTCGAGCCAGGCCATGACCCTCACGGCCGATCTGGAGAAGCATCTCGCCCGCCCGATCGACCCGGCGCTGCTGTGGGAATTCCCGACCATCCGCCGGCTGGCGCAGCGCCTGGGGCAGGAAACGTGACGCCGCCGGACAGCGGGAGGACGGGCACGGAGCGCCGGACATCCTTCATCGCCCCGCCTGCGGACGGCGCCCGAGGGCTCCAGCACGTCCTGCGGGAACGGGCGCGGACGACGCCGGACGCCACCGCGGCCCTGTTCCTCAGCTACCCCGACGGGCGGGAGCGACCCGAATTCCTCAGCTATGGCCGGCTCGACCGCCGCGCCGGGGCCATCGCCGCCCGGCTGCTGGAGCGGGCCGAGCCCGGCGACAGGATCCTCCTGGCCCACGATCCCGGCCTGGCCTTCGTCGAGGCGTTCTTCGGCTGCCTCTACGCCGGCCTGGCCGCGGTCCCGCTCGCACCGTCCCAGGCCCGCGATCCGGCGCGAATGGCGGCCGTTGCCAAGGACGCCGGCGCACGCCTTCTTCTCGTCACCGGCGCCCAGATCGCCCGCGCCTCCCCGCCGGAAGACTCGCGTCTGACCGTGCTGGACAGCGAGAGCCTGGCGGAGACGGACGGCCGCGCCTTCCTGGACACGCATCCGGACCGGGATCCGCTGGCCTTCCTGCAGTACACCTCGGGCACCACGGGCGCCCCGAAGGGCGTGATGGTGCGCCAGAGCAGCCTCCTGGCCAATCTCGAGCAGATCTGTGCCGCGTTCGAGATCGATGCCCGGGCCGCGGGTGTCAGCTGGCTGCCGCATTATCACGACATGGGGCTGATCGGCGGAATCCTGACGCCGATCTACACCGGCTATCCGGTCGCCCTGATGTCGCCCCTGAGCTTCCTGCAGCATCCGATCCGCTGGCTGCGGGCCATCCACCATTACGGCCGCCGCTACGGCGAGATGATCTGCGGCGGGCCCAGCTTCGCCTACCAGCACTGCGTCGAGCGGGTGCCCGAGGAGCTGCGGAGCGGCCTGGACCTGTCCTGCTGGCGCATCGCCTTCTGCGGCGCCGAACCCGTCCGGGCCGAGGCGCTGGGCCGGTTCAGCGAGACCTTCGCCGCGAACGGCTTCCGCGCATCGAGCTTCTATCCCTGCTACGGCATGGCGGAGGCGACGCTGTTTCTCAGCGGCGGCCCACCGGGTCTGGGTGCGCGCGTCGGGGATTTCGATGCCGCCGCGCTGGAGCGGGGCCTGGCCCGGCTGCACGACCCCGCCGCGGCCTCGGCCCCGCGCCGCCTGGTGGGCTGCGGCGTTCCGTGCCGCGGGACGGAGATCCGCATCGTCGACGACCGCGGGCGGGAGGTGCCGGAGGGGCGGGTCGGCGAGATCTGGGCCAGCGGCCCCGGGATCGCCTCCGGCTATTGGGGCCGGGACGAGGCGACGCGCGAGACCTTCGCCGCCACCCTGCCCCAGGCGCCCGGCAGAGCCTTCCTGCGCACGGGGGACCTCGGCTTCCTCCAGGAGGGCGAGCTGTTCATCAGCGGCCGGACCAAGGACCTGATCATCATCGCCGGCCGCAACATCGCGCCGCAGGATCTGGAGTGGACCGCCCAGGCGAGCCATCCGGCCGTCGTCCAGGCCGCCGCCTTCCCCGTTCCCCTGGCGGGGACGGAGGGCGCCGCCATGGTGGCCGAGATCGAGCGCCGCGGGACCTCGGCGGATTTCGGGGAGATCAGCGCCGCGATCCGGCGGGCGGTCGCGGCGGCCCATGACGTGCCGCTGGCGGCGCTGGCCCTGGTCCGGCCCGGCCTGCTGCCGCGGACCACCAGCGGCAAGCTGGCGCGCGGCCAGTGCCAGCGCGCCTATGCCGAGGGCCGGCTCAGCCTGCTCCATCGCTGGCAGCCCGGCATCGCGGCGACCGGTACCGGCACGGCGCTGCCCGAGACGCCCTGGCTCCTGCGCCGGGCGCCCCATCCCGGCCCCGCCCTGCGGCTGTTCTGCTTTCCCTATGGCGGCGGCAGCGCCAGCGCCTATGCCCGCTGGTTCCGGCATTTCGGCGAGGATGTCGAGGTCTGCCCGATCCTGCTGCCGGGCTGGGAATCCCGTCTCACCGAGGAGCCGATCCGGCGGATCGCCCCTCTCCTCGAACTGTTCGAGGATCTCGCGCCGAAACAGGCCGGAATCCCCTTCGCCTTCTTCGGCTTCTGCCTGGGGGCACATCTGGCCTATGCCGTCGCCCGCCATCTGCGGCGCAAGGGCCTTCCGGGGCCGGCCAGCCTGATCGTCGCGGCGAAGCACGCGCCGTCCCGGCGTCCGCGCCCGGCGGTCCCGACCCACCGGCTCGACGACCAGGCGTTCCTGGATTTCAGCCTTCGGCTGATGCAGCTTCCATCCGCGATCCTCGACAAGCCCGACGCCCTGCGACGGACGCTGCATCTGCTCCGCGCATCGGCCGAAGTCGACGAGACGATGGCGTTCGCGGAGGGACCGCCGCTCGATTGTCCGATCACGGTCATCGGCGGCCGCGAGGACTGGTGGGTGCCGATCGAGGATCTCGTGCCGTGGATCGAGGCCAGCACCGGGCCCTTCACGCTGCAGATGGTCGATGGCCCGCACAACTTCTTCTACCAGCAGCAGGACGCGATCCTGGCGCAGGTGACGCATCAATTGGCGCTGCTGAAGGCGAGCCGCGACGGCACCGCCGCACGAGGCGATGCGTCGGGAACGCCGGCATAGGGGTGACGGGCATGCTGAAATACATGAAGCCGCTCTCGTCCGAGGACCTGCCCGAGAGCTTCTTCCGGACCTACGACCATCACGCGCCGGACTGCACGCGCGAGCTGCAGACCATGGCGCGGCAGTCGCACGAGACGTGCCCGGTCTTCCGTTCCGACAGCCACGGCGGCTTCCATGTCGTCACCCGCTACGACGACATCATGGAGGTCGTGCGCAACCCGGCGGTGTTCTCGTCCCGGCGCGGCTTCGAGATCCCGGAGCATCGCGCCCCCAGCCTGATCCCGTTCCACTACGACCCGCCGGAGGCGACGGAGTACAGGCGCCTCCTCAACCCGCATTTCTCGCCCAAGGCGGTCGCGGATCTCCGCGACACGGTGCGCGCGATAGCGCTGCGTCGGATCGACGAGAAACGGCACCTTGGCCGGCTCGACGTCATCGCCGACCTGGCCCGGCCGGTCACCGCTTCGATCATCCTGACGATCATCGGCTTCGACCCGGGGCTCTGGGCCGAATACGCGGTTCCCTATCACGATCTCGTCTTTCGTCTGGTGCCGCCGGATGTCGCCTATCGGCAGCTCTATGCTCTGTCCCAGCGCATCGCCGCAGATGTCCGGCGGTTCCGGAGGGAGCCCGTTCCGGGGACGCTCCTGGCGGATCTCCTGGTCAGGGAGTTCCAGGGGCGGCCCCTCACCGACGAAGAGCTCGGCTCCATCGTTGCGACCCTGCTCAGCGCCGGATCGGAAACGGCCCAGGCCTCGATCGGCACCGCGGTCGTCTATCTCGACGAGAATCCCGACCAGCGCCGCCGTCTGCTCGACGAGCCGACGCTGATCCCGGGCGCCGTCGAGGAGTTCCTGCGGGTCCTGGCGGCACAGCCCTGCATGGCCCGCACGGTGACCGCGGACACCACGCTCAACGGCGTCGAGCTGCGGAAAGGCGACAAGGTTCTCGTGTCCTGGGCCGCCGGCAATCTCGACGGCGCCAGGTTTCCCACCCCCTTCGAGGTCGATTTCCGCCGCCATCCCAATCCGCATCTCAGCTTCGGCGCGGGGATCCATAAATGCCTCGGCATGCACCTCGCACGCATGGAGATCGCCGTGTGCCTCCAGCTGCTCCTCGAGACGCTTCCGGGCTACCGGGTGCGGCATGACCAGCTGCGCCTCGCCCCGGACTGCTCGGTCGTCTTCGGCTTCGAGAGCGTCCCGATCGAGTTCGACGTTGCGTAATGCCAGTGGCCTTTGAGATCGACTCTTCGGTCCCTTCCCCGTCATGGCGAGGCGCGAAGCGCCGTGGCCATCCAGGGGGCCGTCCACATATGGATGGCCACGCCCCTTCGGGGCTTGCCATGACGGGTCAATGTTTCGGGCCATAGGTATAAGTCGTCGCCACGCACTGCGCAGCAACGCAGCGCCCGATCCGCAAGGCTGATCCCGGTCCTTCGCCGCCCTCCCCGCCTCCCCGAGCCGCTAGGATGGCGCGCCCCGACTCGCGCGGGGCGGGAGGAAGCGGCAACAATGAATCTGAGCCAGTCCGAGATCCACACCATCGTGCTCGGCGCCCTGCTGGCGCTGTTCCTGTCGGCGCTGGACCAGACCATCGTCGCCACCGCGCTGCCGTCGATCGGGCGCGAGCTCGGCGATTTCGAGCTGATCTCCTGGGTCGTCACCTCCTATCTGCTGACCTCGACCTGCGCCACGCCGATCCTCGGCAAGCTCAGCGACCTGTACGGCCGCCGGCTGATGCTGCTGGCGTGCCTGGTGGTGTTCCTGATCGCCTCGGCGCTGTGCGCCCTCTCCTCCTCCATGACCATGCTGATCGCCGCCCGGGCGCTGCAGGGGCTGGGCGGCGGCGGGCTGCTGACCCTGGCCCAGACCGTGATCGCCGACGTGGTGGCGCCGCGCGAGCGCGGCCGCTACGCCGCCTATTTCGCCACGGTCTGGGCCGGCTCCGCCCTGATCGGCCCGACGCTGGGCGGCGCCCTGACGCAATATGCCGGCTGGCCCTGGATCTTCTGGATCAACCTGCCGCTCGGCCTCGTGGCGCTCGCCATCGTCGAACGGTCGCTGCGCAAGCTGCCGGTGCCGCGGGTGCGGTCGCGGATCGACTTCACCTCGGTCGGCCTGCTCTCGCTCGGCACCGTGGCCCTGCTGCTGGGCCTGTCCTGGGGCGGCACGGCGTTCCCCTGGGCCTCGCCGCCGGTCATCGCCACGGCGGCGGTCGCGATCGCCGGAAGCTGGCTGTTCTTCCGCCGCCAGGCGCGGGTGGAGGAGCCGGTGCTGCCGCCGCGCTTCCTGGGCGACGCCGTGGTCGGGCCGGTGCTGCTGTCGGTCTTCCTGGCCTTCGGCGGCTATCTGGCGCTGGCGGTGCTGGCGCCGACCTATCTGCAGGTGGCGCTGCGGGCCGGGACCGGCGAGGTCGGGCTGATGATGATCCCGCTGATGGTCTCGACCACCGTCACCGCCTCGCTGTCCGGCCGCTACATCACCCGCACCGGCACCTATCGCCGGCCGCCGGTGATCGGGCTGCCGGTCGCGATCCTGGCGGTGCTGGCGCTGGCCGCGGTGGCGACCCATGCCACGCCGCTCGTCGCCTCCGGCCTCCTGATGATCGTCGGTCTCGGCGTCGGGCCGATCTTCCCGGCCAGCATGGTGGCGGCGCAGAACGCGGCGCCGGTGCGCGACCTGGGCGCGGTGACCGGCGCCATCGGCTTCTCCCGCGCCCTGGGCGGCGCCGTCCTGGTGGCCGCGGGGACGACCCTGGTGCTGGGCCTGATCGTGGCCTGGAGCCCGTCCGTCGCCTCGGTCTCCGGGCTGGAGGAGCTGGTGCGCCGGCCGCTGACCGAGGCCGAGCGCGGCGACGTGGCGCGCGCCTTCGCCGTGCTGTTCGCGGCGGTGGCGGCGGTCTTCGCCCTCAGCCTCCTGACCTATCTGCGGGTGGAGCACCGGCCGCTGCGGACCCAGACCCATGGCGGCGGCGATGGCGGCGGTGCTGGCTAGGATCGCCGGGTCGCCACGCCCCCATAGGCGTAAGGGGCTGAGCTCGTCATGACGGCTTTGGACGCGCAGGCCCGGGAATCAGGGAACCGGCCGTCTTTCCCAGATCGGCTGGACGGCGAAGCGCTCGACCAGGAAATCCACCACCGCGCGCACCTTGGGCGCCAGGTTGCGGTTGTGCGGCCAGACCGCGTAGATGGCGCCGAACGGGTTCTCGTAATCCGTGAGCAGCGGCACCAGGCGCCCGGCGGCGATGTCGGGGCCGACGATGAAGTCCGGCGACAGCGCCACCCCTGCGCCGGCCCGCAGCGCCGCCAGGGTCACCTCGGCGCTGTTGGCGCGCAGCCTGCCGTCGACCCGCACCGTCTCCAGCCGGCCGTCCGGGCCGACGAACTCCCACTCGTTCTGGTCCGTGGCGTAGCTGTAGAGGACGCAGTCGTGACGGGTCAGGTCGGCCGGATTCCGCGGTACGCCGTGGCGCTCGAGATAGGCCGGCGCGGCGCAGACCAGCCGGCGGCAGGGGGCGAGGCGGCGGGCCACCAGGCTCGAATCCTGCAGCCGGGTGATGCGGATCACCAGGTCGAAGCCTTCGGCCACGACGTCGACGAAACGGTCCTCGAAGATCGCCTCGACCCGCAGCTCGGGCCAGCGCGCCAGCATTTCCGGCACCAGCGGCGCGACGTATTCCCGGCCGAAGCTGGCGGGCGCGTTCAGCCGCAGCACGCCGCGCGGCTCGGCCGAGAGATGGGTGATCGCCCGCTCCGCCTCCTCCACCTCGCGGGCGACACGGAGGCAGCGCTCGTAGAAGTCCTGCCCGGCATCGGTCGGGCTCAGGGTGCGGGTGGTCCGGTTCAGCAGCCGGGCGCCCAGGCGGTCCTCGAGCTTCGCGACCTGCTTGCTGACCGCGGATTTCGACAGGCCGAGCCGCGCCGCCGCGGCCGAGAAGCTGCGGCAGTCGACGACCTGGGCGAAGACGATCATGGCGCCGGGCATGTCCATGGGGCGCAGGCTCCACGAGCCGCCGCCTCGGGTCAATGACGGAGCGGTGCGGTGGTGGTCAGCGCAGCGCGGCGAACCGGCGCGGCGCCGCAGCATTCCTCTCTAATCCATTGTTATTGCAAGATTCTTTCCTTGAAATTCGCCCGCGGCTTCCCACATGGAAGTTGCGCCGGTTGCCTGCCCTGCCGGGGACCGGCGGTCCTGAGGGAGCTCCGGCTCTCCCGGACCTTCCTCAGCCCATGTTGCTCACTTCGAGGATATGGAAGGAGGACCGAATGATGCGTGATCTGATCCCCTGGGCCCGCAGCCGCTCGGCGATGCCCTATCGCGACGAGGACAGCCCGCTGCTGTCGCTGCATCGCGAGATGAACCGCCTGTTCGACGAGGCGTTCCGCGGCTTCGGCTCGACCTCGCTGTTCGGCCGCGGCACCGGCTGGCCGAACCTGGAGCTGGCCGAGACCGACAAGGCGGTGACCGTGTCGGCCGAGATCCCCGGCCTGGACGAGAAGGATGTCGAGGTCACCCTGGCCGACGGCATCCTGACCATCCGCGGCGAGAAGAAGTCCGAGGTCGAGGACAAGCAGCGCCACTTCAGCGAGCGCAGCTATGGCCGCTTCGAGCGGCAGATCGCGATCGGCCACGAGGTCGACGAGGACAAGGTCGAGGCGTCGTTCAGGAACGGCGTCCTGACCGTCACCCTGCCGAAGACCGAGCGCGCGCAGAGCAAGGCGCGCCGCATCGCGATCAACGGCGGCGGCCAGAAGAAGGCGGCCTGACCGGCCGAATGCCGGAAGCGCCGGGGCGGTTCGCGCCGTCCCGGCGCTTTTTCATGCGCGGCCAGGTCATGCACGCTCCGCCGCCTGCTGCAGCGCCGCGACGGTCTCGCGCAGGCCGCGCGACAGCGGTTTGTCCCGGCGCAGCACCAGGCCGAGCCGGCGGTACAGCCGCGGCGACAGCGGATGGGTGACCAGCCCCGCCGCCTGCTCGACCGCCATGCTGGGCAGGACCGCGCAGCCCAGGCCGGCGCCGACCAGCTCCTTGATCGCCTCGACGCTGCCCAGCTCCATCACCGGCTTCGGGCTGATCCCGGCCCGCGCGAACCAGTCGTCGACGATGCGCCGCGTGTGCCCGCCCGGCTCGTACAGCACCACCGGCCGGGCGGCCAACGCCGCGGGCGTCACCGCCGGCGGCAGGTCGTCCGCCTCGGCCGGGGCGACGGCGACGAACTCCTCCTCCATCAGCGGCGTCACGGAAAAGGCACGGCCGGGCGCCGGCAGGGTGACGAGGCCGAGGTCGAGCGCGTTCTCCTCCAACAGGCGCAGGATGCCCGCCGTGTTGCCGGTGCTGACCACGATCTCCAGCGAGGGCAGCCGCCGGCGCAACGCCCGCAGCACCGGCGGCAGCAGATAGATGCAGGCGGTGGCGCCGGTGCCGAGCCGCACCCGCCCGGCGGCGCCGCCGGCATGCGCGGCCATGGCCTCGGCCGCCGCCGCGACCTCGGCCTCGATCCGCCCGGCATGGACCAGCAGCTCGCGCCCCGCCGCGGTCGGCGTGGCCCGCCGGCCGACCCGCTCCACCAGCCGGACACCGAGCCGGGTCTCGAGCTGCCGGACCTGCAGGCTGACGGCCGGCTGGGTCAGGTTCAGCCGGGCCGCGGCGCCCGAGAAGCTGCCGGCCCGGACCACCTCGGCGAAGGTGCGGAGCTGGTCGAGGTTGAGTCCGCGCATCCAAAGAAATCCTTATCCTCTGCATTGAATATCCAAATTTCCCTTATCCGTCACAAAGCTGCAATCTCGCCCGTGTCCGCCACCACGGCCGCCGCAGATGCTTCGCCCTGTTCCTTTGCTGTCGGAAATGCTGCACTGGCTCGCCGCCTCGCCGCCTCGCCGCAGTCGCGCCGGCGCCAGATCGAGATCCTGCGCGGGCTCGACGACCGGCGCCTCGCCGATCTCGGCATCAGCCGCGGCGAGGCGCTGCGCGGACGCCCCGACCCCGACCGAGAGACCGAAACGACCATGCCCGACCGTCACCTCGCCTCCCCGCCCGCCCCGATCACCGTCCGCGACGCGGCCGAGGCGGACCTGCCGGCGGTGCAGGCGATCTACGCCCGCCACGTGCTGCACGGCCTGGCCAGCTTCGAGGAGACGCCGCCGGATGTGGCCGAGCTGGCGGCGCGCCGGGCGGCGGTGCTGGCCCAGGGCCTGCCCTATCTGGCGGCGGAGATCGACGGAAGGCTGGTCGGCTACGCCTATGCCGGCGCCTACCGGCCGCGCCCGGCCTACCGCCACACGGTCGAGGATTCGGTCTATGTCGCCGACGGCCAGGCCGGCCGCGGCATCGGCCGGGCGCTCCTGGGCGCGCTGATCGAGCGCTGCGAGGCCGGCCCCTGGCGGCAGATGGTCGCCGTGATCGGCGACAGCGGCAACACCGCCTCGATCACGCTGCACGAGCGTCTCGGCTTCCAGCGGGTCGGCCTGCTGCAGTCGGTCGGCTTCAAGTTCGGCCGCTGGGTCGACAGCGTGCTGATGCAGCGGGCGCTCGGCCCCGGCGACGCCGTTCTGCCGGGACCATGGCCGGGCCGTGGGGCGTGATCCGCCGCGGCACCGTCTTCTGCCTCGGCCTGGCGCAGCTGATCAGTTGGGGCACCACCTACTACCTGATCGGCGGCTTCGGCCCGCGGATCATCGCCGAGACGGGCTGGAGCCACACCCTGGTGCATGGCGGCTTCTCCGCCGCCCTGCTGATGATGGGGCTGTCCTCCGCCCGGATCGGGCGGCTGATCGACCGCCTGGGCGGCCGGGCGGTGATGACGGCGGGGTCGGTGCTCTCGGCCCTCGGCTGCTTCGGCCTGGCCCTGGCGCGCGACCCGCTGCCCTATTACGCCGCCTGGCTGGTGCTGGGCCTGGCGATGCGCTGCACCCTCTACGACGCCGCCTTCGCCGCGCTGGCGCGGATCGGCGGGCCGGAGGCGCGCCGGCCGATGGCGCAGATCACCCTGCTGGGCGGCCTGGCGTCGACCGCGTTCTGGCCGATCGGCGAAAGCCTGGCCTCCGCCTTCGGCTGGCGCGGCGCGGTCTTCGCCTATGCCGGCTTCGCCCTGCTCACGGTGCCGCTGCACCTCGCCCTGCCCTCCGGCAGCGACAACGCGCGACCGCGGCATGCCGCGCCGGCGGCCGCCCCCCTGGCCGGAAGCCGGCGCGAGCACTGGGTCGCCGGCGCGCTCTACGCCCTGATCGTGACCCTGACCAACATCCTGAACGCCGGCATGTCGGCGCATATGATCGGCATCCTGGCCGGGCTGGGCCTGGCGGCACCGGTCGCGGTGTGGATCGCGACGCTGCGCGGCGTCGGCCAGTCCGGCGCGCGTCTGGCCGAGGTGCTGTTCGGCGGCGGGCTGTCGCCGCTGGCGCTGACCCTGGGCGCGTCGGCCGTGCTGCCGGTCTGCTTCCTGGCCGGGCTGTGGGGCGGGCAGGTGCCGGCGGCGGCGATCGCCTTCGCCTTCCTCTACGGCGCCGGCAACGGCCTCCTGACCATCACCCGCGGCACGCTGCCCCTGGTGCTGTTCGACCCGCGCCGCTACGGCGCCATCGCCGGCCGGCTGCTGGTGCCGGGCTTCCTGTGCTCCGCCGCCGCGCCGATCGCCTATGCCGCGCTGATCGAATGGGCGGGCGAGGCCGCGGCGCTGTGGCTCTCCGCCGCGCTGGCCGCCGTCACCCTGGCCGCCGCGGCGGGGTTGAGCGCCACCTTCCGCACCGGCCGGGCCGTCCGACGCCTGGGCTAATCGGGAACGAAGCCCGCCTCGGTCAGCGTCATCGCCGAGAGGTCGAGCCCCATGCCGCGCGCCCCCTGGACCGCGGCGCGACTGACCGCCGCCATCTGCTCGCGATCGCCCTTCGCCTGCTCGAGCGCGCCCGCCAGCAGCACCCCTTGGACGAGGAGCGCCTCCGCCATCTCCTGCTTGGCGGCGTCGCCTGCGGTCCTGAGCGCGGGCGTCGACGCCATCGACTGCACCACCTGGCGGCGGACCGCGGCGGCGGTCGCGGCGCTGACATCGTCGGTGCGCCCCTGGCTTGCCTGCCAGGCGCTGATCCACCAGACCGTGTAGGCATCGGCGAGGTTGTCGATGACGAGGCCGTATTTCGCCAGCTCCGGGCGCATGCGCTCGATCAGGTCGCCCTGGGCGAACAGCGCCGCGAGATTGTCCGCGCCCTGGGGATCGGCGGCCCTGCTGCGGTCGACGAACCGGGCGAGGTTGGCGCGCCGCCGCGCAAGGTCGGGGCGATAGCGGAACGACGCGGCGTCGACCTCCTGCCCGGGCCGGGGCTGCGCGGCAGACCGGCCCGCCGGCGCGGAGAGGCTTCGGCCGGCATGGTCCTGAAGGCTGATCCGCGGCCCCTCGAACAGCATGGGGCTGATCATCTGATACTGCGCATGGGCTGCGCCGGAAATGAGCAACGCGATGCAGACAGGCACGACCGTTCTGAGGGACATCGCAAATCTCCCGGTCCAAGAATCGCGGTCTAGGAATATTCTCGATGGATGACGTTTGATCGCGCGGCGCGGCTTCTCGCGCGGTGGTTCCGATGATGATGGGGTCGCGAAAACGAGTCTACCTCGGGCGAGCGGACGCGGCTGGCGCCTCTGGGGCTGAACTCGGAAGAAGAAAGAGCATCGGCAAGACGGACCGCCGTATCAGGGCAGATACGCTTCGGCGCCGACGGCGATGATGTCCTCCTCGCTGAGAGACCGATGCCAGTGCGAGTAGAGCGTCTGTCGGTCTGCCGGCAGTTGCACATCCTTCCGCAGGAAGCGATGGATCTCGCGGAACGCCCTGTGCTCGCAGCCGCCCCAGAAGAACGTGCGGCCGAGGTCCGGTGGCCACTCGACCGACCGCAGGGCATCCGGCAGCAAGGAGGTCGTGCCGGCCGGAGCGCCGCGGCGATGAAGCCAGCGCAGCTCGATCCCCGGAGGATGCTGCAACGGCTGCTCCTCGGCGGGACTGTCGATCTCCAGGAAGGCCACACCCCGGGCTCCGGGATCGAGCTGTTCGAGTATCCGGGCGATGCCCGGCAGGCCGGTCTCGTCGCCGGCGAGCACGTAGAAATCCGCCGGCCTTGCGCCATTGGCCGCCGGCCCGAGGATGCCGACGACGTCACCCGGCGCGGCCGCCAGGGCCCATCGTGTCGCGGGACCGGGCTTGTCGTGAAGGGCGAAATCGATCTGGATCTCGCCCTCGGCAGCGTCGATCCGGCGGATCGTGTAGACCCGGGTCGGAAGCCTCCGCCGCTCCGGCCACACCACATGGCCGCGGTCGTCGAGCACCGGCCATTCCGGCGAGGTGACGGCTTTCGGCTGAAAGATCAGCCTGCAATGGAGCTGGTCCGGCCGATCGAAGCGCTCGAGGTCGTCGCCATGAAAGGAGACGCGGAGCATCCGCGGCGTCAGCTGCGCCACGCGCGTGACGCGCAGGATACGCAGATCGTCCGGGAGGGCGGGCCCGGTTTCGTCTCCGGACCAAACGATTTCCGGCTTCTCGCTGGCGGCGATGAAGGTGATCGGCCCGACCAGAGCGTGTTTCAGCCGGTTGAGCGCGCTGCGGTCGGTGGTCTCCACCGCCAGGCTCAGCGTGCCGGGCCCGGCTTCGAGGCTCGCGCATCCGAACGGGGCGCGCACCTTGTAGAGGCCGTCCTCCCGAGCGACGATCGTCATGTCGTGCGTGGCGATCGAGTCCAGGATCGGGTCGAGGAACTCGGCCAGTCTCGGGAACGCGACGACCGCCGTCGCACGATAGACGCGCCGCCCGGGGGAGGTTCGTGTCGGCAATGGCGGCCTCCTACAATGAAACCCAGAGCGGGCCGTCGATGGGCGTCGCCAGGAATCGGGTGTTGATTTCAGCGAGGGTCACGGCCGGGTCGATGTCGCCGCAGCGGTCCGGATGCAGCCACTTCGCGGCGACCTCGAGGAAGAGGAGATTCAGCGGCGGTACTGCGATGAGCCCCGTCCATATGCCGTGGACGCGACGGTTGCGCACGCTCGGCAGCTGATCGAAGCCGGTCCTTTCGGTCAGGCGCTGGAGTCCCTTGCGGGCTTCCGCGGGATCGAGACCGGGCCCGATGGCCGGACGGCCGTTGGAAGCCCAACTGCCGCCCGATGCGATATAGACCTCCTGCGGGGTGACGAGGAGGTCTTCGAGCTGGAGCTTCTGGAACCAGGGCGCGGTCACCCCAGGCAGCACCTTGCCGCCCGCCAGCGCGAGCAATTCGCCCCAAATCCTGTTGCCGGCAGCCCAGCAGCAGTCGTCCACCGTGGACTGGATCTCGAGATAGGTGGCGACAGGCGCCGCGCCGGCCACCCGGGCAGCGACCCGACCGGCATGCTCGTCGAAGAGCTCGATGAAGGCGTGCGCCTTGCTTTGCGCGCCCAGAACCTCTCCCCACATCCGCATGTGCTGGCGCACATCGGCGAGGCGGGCACTCCGTCGTGGTTGCCCGGTCTCGTCGTTGCTCGAGATGTCGCTGAAGATGACTGGGACGCCGAAACGCTCGAGCTGCTCGACCAGGAGGCTCTGCCCGCCTTGCGGAGCCATATAGGCGTTTGCGACGACGAGATCGGGTCTCAGGCTCATCACGCCTTCGATGGAGATCGTGTCGGACGACTGCTTGCCGGCGACCGCGATCCGGCGCCCCTGCTCGAAGCGCTCCTGCAGGAGGTCGCTGTCGATGCGGTCGGTCGCCGCCCAGCCCACCACCAGCGAGGCGGGATCGGGATGCAGCAGCGCCATGCTGATGATGTCGCGCGCCTCCAACAGAACGATCCGCTTCGGCAGCGCCGGGAGACGCACGTCGCGGTCCGCCATGTCGGTCACCCGGAGAGTGCCATCCGAGCGGACGGGGGAAGCCGCAAGGACGCCGAGGGCTATCGCGCCGCAGAAGGTGCGTCGATCGAGGACCACGGAACTCACCACCTGTAGCGCAGGCCGGCCAGCACCTGCCGGCCGTCGCCGAACTGGCAGTAGATGTTGGAGCTGCAGCTCGAATAGTAGTCCTTGTCCAGGAGGTTCGTGACGTTGAGCGTGGCTTCGAGGCCCTCCAAATTCGGAATCTTCGCTCCGAAGTCATACCGGAGCGCGGTGTCGACGAGCGCGTATCCGTCGGTTTCCACCGTGTTCGCATCATCGGCGTAGCTGGAGCCGACGACGCGAACGCCACCTCCGATCGTCAAGCCCGCAAAGGCCCCGCTGTCGATCCTGTAGCTCGCCCAGATCGACCCGAAGTGGTTCGGCACGGCCTGGGGCCGTTTGCCGATATTCGCGGCGACGCTCGATTCGGAAATCTCGGTGTCGAGCAAGGTGAGAGCGGCAATGAGCTCCAGGTTGGCCGTGAGATTGCCCCTCGCCTCGAATTCCAGCCCACGCGAATGGACCTCGCCCTGCTGGGCGCTGAAGCCCGGGACAGCCCCCGGCGTCAGCACGTTCTGCTGGCGAATGTCGAAAGCGGAGAAAGTGAAGAGCGCGTCGAGACCGGACGGCTGATACTTCAGGCCGATTTCGTATTGCTGTGCCTTCGTGGGCTCGAAGGGGGCGCCGCCCGCATCGACGCCGATCACCGGCTCGAAGGACGTCGAATAGCTCGCATAGGGCGCCAAGCCGTTGTCGAACAGATAGAGCAGCCCCACCCGGTAGCTGGTCGCCTCGCTCGACTGGTCCGACGACGTTCCGGCCAGGCGGTTCGTCGTGTCCTGCTCCGTCCAGTCGCGCCGGACCCCCAGCACGGCCCGGAAGCCGCCGAAGCTCAGCTGGTCCTGCACGTAGACGCCCATCTGCCGCAGCGTCTGGTCATTGTCGATCACGGCTGAGAGCGGACCGACAGGTTGCCCATAGCGCGGGTTCGCGACATCGAGCGGCGTGGCCGCCCCCATCAGATAGCGCCAGCCGCTGCTCGAGTTCTGATAGTCGACGCCGGCGAGAATGGTGTGATGGACAGCGCCGGTATCGAAGTTGAATTCAGCCTGATTGTCGAAAGAGAGGCCGCCGACATCCTCGATCGACCGCAGTGCATGACGGGGGATCAGCCCGGCGGCCGTGATCGGCCCCGACATCTGGAGAGATTTGAAATCGATGTCGACGTGCGAATAGCGCAGGTTCGATCTGACGGTCACTCGTTCGCTGAAGCGATGCTCGAAACTGTAGCCGATCCCGTATTGCTCGCGCTCGAAGGAATCGAAGTCCGGGTCGCCGATGTTCAGATCGCGGTCCAGATCGGGCCGGTAGGCGGCGGGCGCCAGCGAACGGGGATAGAGCGAGTTGAAATAGCCGCCTTCCGGATCCCTCTGGTAGTAGCCGGATATGGTCAGCGTCGTGTCGGCGTCCGGTTGCCAGCGCAAGGCGGGAGCCACGCCGAAGCGCTGCTCGTCGACGTCCTCGTATCGTGTCCCGGACGAGCGGCCGATCATGCTGAACCCATATTGCCAGGCGCCGTCGGCCGTCAGCGCCCCTCTCGATGTCAGCCCACCTTGAATACGCCCGTGGGTTCCGCCTTCGATGCGGATCTCATTGTCGGGGACGTCGGATGGCGAACGGCTGATCTGGTTCACCAGCCCGCCAGGGCTGACCTGCCCGTAAAGCAGCGCCGACGGTCCCTTGAGCACATCGACGTGATCGAGCAGGAACGGATCGATGGATGTCTGGGCGAAGGCCTGCCCGCGCGGCAGCTTCAGCCCGTCGAGATAGCTCACGTAATTGGTGGAGGTCCCGA
Source organism: Inquilinus limosus DSM 16000 (assembly GCF_000423185.1). Taxonomy (GTDB): domain Bacteria; phylum Pseudomonadota; class Alphaproteobacteria; order DSM-16000; family Inquilinaceae; genus Inquilinus; species Inquilinus limosus. The sequence goes on from NZ_AUHM01000001.1 coordinate 359,300, forward strand.
ATGCGCCGAAGCCGCGGAGAAAGACCGAGTCGTAGCGGGTGTTCGTGTCGCGGTCGGAGAGGATGCCGGCGGTGTAGGCCAGGGCCTCGCCGACCGTCTGCGGGTTCTGTTCGTCGATCTGGCGGCGCGTGACCGTCGTCACGGACTGAGGCGTCTCCAGCACGGGGGTATCGGTCTTGGTGGCCGATGTCGTGCGGTCGAGAAGGATCCGGTCGCTGGTGTCCGAGGAAGCGGCGGCGCCTTCAACCACGATCGGGTCGAGCTGCAGGACGGGTTCCTGGGCCGACGCCGCCCCCGTCCCGACCGCGAGCGCACCGGCCGATGCGGCATGAAGAAACCCGAACCGAACCCGCGGCATCATCGCGCCTCTGTCTTGAAAGCGATTATCATTCCTAACAAAACGGGACGGTCCTGTCCATATTATAATTACGATTTATCAACATATTAGAATTGAATTTGATCGATGCTGCGGCTACAGGGGAAGGAGGATCGCCCAATGATGACGGGAAAGAAGGCCCCTGCCCCGCCGGGGTTCACGCATCCATACCGGACCTCGAATCCCGCTGGCGCGAAAGCAGAGGGCTGCATGATTGACCGCAGATCGGCGCGTTCGAGATCCAGAAGCGGACGCCCGCCGAAACAGGATGCCGAAGAACCTGCGATGCGGATCATCGAGACTGCGACCCGGCTCTTCGCCTCTCGAGGCTTTGCCGGAACGTCGGTCGAGCAGGTCGCGGCCGCATGCGGCGCTGGCAAGGACACGATCTATCGGCGGTTTCCATCGAAGGTCGCGCTGTTCGAAGGCGTCGTCGAACACGCGCGCAGCCGGGCCGTCGAGAGGCTGCAGGATCTGGTCCAAACCGACGGCGACGCGCTGGCGCGGTTGAGGAGCCTGCTCCGCTCCTTTCTGACGATCAATCTGGAGCCTGATCTGGTCGCGCTGAAGCGGATCACCTTCAGCGAGGCCGTCGTGTTCGAGAAGAAAGGCCCCATCCCCTCGCAACCGGATCCACTGATGGCGAGGCTCGTGGAGGCCGTCGAGGCAGCCCAGGCCGAGAGGCTCTTGCGCCCGGGCGACGCCTCCTCCATGGCAGCCCATCTCATCCACAGCGTGGTGGCCATTCCCACCACGCACGCCATGCTGGGAGGAGCCGATTACGAGGGGAAGGAGGCCCAGGACGCGCATTTTGAGCAGGTCTGGAACTGGCTGATGACAGGCGTCGCAGCACCGGCCGACCCGCGCACTGCAGCCACACGCGGAATTGACGTCGACTGAAATCGGGTCGGTGGGAAACGCGCCCGGCAGGCCTCCCGCCCGTCCACGATCAGGTCGTTGCGCAGGACCACCGCGACGGAGGACGCTGCGTCAGCCCCGGTGACGCAACGCCTCGACCAGCAGACCGAGCGCCGCCGAGGGCTGGCGCCGGCTCGGGTAGTACAGATGGTAGCCCGACCAGGGCGGCGACCAGTCGTCCAGCAGCCGTTCCAGACGGCCCGCGGCGAGATGGGCTGCGCCAGGTCCTCCGGCACAAAGGCGAGACCGAACCCCGAGACCGCGGCGTTCAGGACCTGGAAGATGGTGTTGAAGACCAGCTGGCCCTCCACGCGCACCCTGATCTCGCGGCCGTCGCGTTCGAACTCCCAGGCGTAGAGGCCGCCATAGGTGGGAAGGCGCTGGTTGATGCAGCTGTGCGCCAGCAGATCCTGCGGCGTCTGCGGCCGCGGCCGGCCCGCGAGATACGAGGTCGCGCCGACCACCGCAAAGCGGATATCGGGACCGATGCGCACCGCGATCATGTCGCGGGCGACCTGTTCGCCCAGGCGCACGCCGGCGTCGTAGCGCTCCGCGACGATGTCGGTGAGACCGTTTTCGACGGTGAGCTCGACCTTGATGTCGGGATAGTTCGGCAGGAACGTCTCCAGCTTCGGCCAGAGGATCGTTTCGGTCGGGTGGTCGCCGGCGGTGATGCGGATCGTGCCGGCGGGCCGTTCCCGGAGCTCGCTCACTGCGGCCAGCTCGGCATCGATCTCCTCCAGCCGCGGGGCGACGGCGTGCAGCAGCCGCTCGCCGGCTTCGGTCAGTCCGACGCTCCGGGTCGTCCGGGTCAGGAGCCGGACGCCGAGCCGGGCTTCGAGCTGGCGAACGGTCTGGCTCAGCGCCGATTGCGAGACGCCCAGCTTCGCGGCGGCGCTCGTGAAGCTCCGGTCCCGCGCCACCGCGACGAGAACCACCAGGTCATCCAGGCTTCCGCTCTGCATTCAACGCCGTCGCTTACAGGTCCAGATGACTTTATACCTCCCGCCCGCAGGGAACGCGCCCTTGTTCCGCTCAGGCCACCTCCGGCAGCCGGTCGAGGAACTTGTCGAGCGTGATCGGGTAATGGCGGACGCGCGCGCCGGTGGCGTTGTAGACCGCGTTGGCGACCGCCGCGCCGACCCCGCAGATGCCGAGCTCGCCGACGCCCTTGGCCTTCATCGGCGAGGCGATCGGGTCGGTCTCGTCGAGGAAGATCACCTCCTGGTGCGGGATGTCGGCATGGACCGGCACCTCGTAGCCGGCGAGGTCGTGGTTGACGAAGAAGCCGTGGCGCTTGTCGACCGCGAGCTCCTCCATCAGCGCCGCGCCGACGCCCATGGTCATGGCGCCGATCACCTGGCTGCGCGCCGATTTCGGGTTGAGGATGCGGCCCGCCGCGCACACCGCCAGCATGCGCCGGACCCGGATCTCGCCGGTGGCGGCGTCGACCGCCGCCTCGACGAAATGCGCCCCGAAGGTCGATTGCTGGTACCGCTTGTCGAGGTCGCCGTACTCGATCATGTCCTCGGCCACGAGCCCCTCCGCGCCGGCGGCTTCGGCGAGCGGCACGGTGCGGTTGCCGGCGCGGACCATGCCGTCGGCGAAGACCGCGTCGGCGGAGTTGAAGCCGAGCTTCGTCGCCACCGCCTGGCGCAGCTTGACGCAGGCCGCATAGACGCCGGAGGTCGAGTTGGCGGCGCCGAACTGCCCGCCCGAGCCGCACGAGACCGGGAAGCGGGAGTCCCCCAGCCGGACCACGACCTTGTGCAGCGGCACGCCCATCATCTCCGCCGCGGTCTGGGCGATGATCGTGTAGCTGCCGGTGCCGATGTCGGTCATGTCGGTCTCGACCGTCACATCCCCGCGATCGTCGAGGCGGACGCGGGCGCCCGACTTCATCAGCAGGTTGTTGCGGAAGGCGGCGGCCATGCCCATGCCGACCAGCCAGCGCCCCTCGCGGGTCCGGCCGGGCTGCGGGTTGCGCCGGTCCCAGCCGAAGCGCTCCGCCCCCATGCGCAGGCATTCGACGAGGCGGCGCTGCGAGAAGGGCCTGTCGGGGTTCTCGGGATCGACCTGGGTGTCGTTGAGGATGCGGAACTCGACCGGGTCGAGGCCGAGCTTCTCCGCCATCTCGTCGACCGCGATCTCCAGCGCCATCATGCCCGGCGCCTCGCCCGGCGCCCGCATGGCGTTGCCTTCGGGCAGGTCGAGGGCCGCGAGCCGCGTCGCCGTCATCCGGTTGGCGCCGGCATAGAGCAGCCGGGTCTGGTAGACCGCGGCCTCCGGACCGCCGCCCGGCAGGTCGCCCGACCAGCTCTCATGGCCGATGGCGGTGATCCTGCCGTCGCGGGTGGCGCCGATGCGGATGCGCTGGATCGTCGCCGGACGGTGCGTGGTGTTGTTCATCATGAACGGGCGCGGCAGCGCCACCTTCACCGGCCGCCGCGCGGCGCGGGCGCCGAGCGCCGCCAGCAGCGCATCGGACCGGACGAACAGCTTCCCGCCGAAGCCGCCGCCGATGAAGGGCGAAACCAGGCGGACATTCTCCTTCGGAATGCCGAGAGTCTTGGCCACGTCGCCCACGCCCCAGTCGATCATCTGGTTCGAGGTCCAGAGCGTCAGCCTGTCGCCGTCCCAGGCGGCGATCGAGGCATGCGGCTCCATCATCGCATGCGACTGGTCTGGCGTGGTGTAGGTCTCGTCGAGCTGGACCGGCGCCGCGGCGAAGGCGCCGGCGAAATCGCCGACGGCGGTATCCGCCGGGCCGCCGAACCCGGCCTTCTCGATGGCGGAGTCCTTCGCCGCCGCGAGGTCGAACGCGCCCTCGGCCCGGACATAGTCGACACGGACCAGCTGCGCCGCGGCGCGGGCCTGCTCGAAGGTCTCCGCGACGACCACCGCGATCGCCTGGTGATAGTGCTGGATCTCGGGGCCGCCGAAGAGCCTGGCGGTGTTGAAGTCGCCCTTGCCGAGGGTGCCGGCATCCTCCGCGGTGACGATGGCGATCACGCCGGGCGCGGCCTTCGCATCGCTGAGGTCGATCGAGGCGATCCGGCCCTTGGCGATGGCCGAGCCGACGACATAGCCGTAGGCCGGGTTGCGGACGACATCGTGCCGCTCATAGGCGTAGGGCGCCGTGCCCGTGGTCTTGAGCGGGCCGTCGATCCGGTCGGTCGGCCGGCCGACGACCTGGAGCCGGTCGATCGGATTGGTGGTGGCGGGGGTATCGAACTTCATGTCTCAGGCCCTCGCTTCGGCCAGCACCGCGGCGAGCGTGCGCTCGGCCAGCGGCAGCTTGAAGGCGTTCTCGGGGGTCGGCTTGGCGCCGGCCAGCAGCTGCTCCGTGACGGCCTTGGCGCTGCGCGGCAGCTCGGCCTCGGCGGCCTCGACACGCCACGGCTTGTGCGCCACCCCGCCCAGGGCGACGCGCCCGGTGCCGTCGGGCTGCACGATCGCGCCGACCGAGACCAGCGCAAAGGCATAGGACGCCCGGTCGCGCACCTTGTGGTAGATCTGCCTGCCGCCGACCGGCCTGGGCAGCGTGACCGTGGTGATCAGCTCCCCGGGCTCGAGCGCCGTCTCCACATGCGGCGTGTCGCCGGGCAGGCGGTGGAACTCGGCGATGGGGATGCTGCGTGCCGCGCCGTCGGCCTTCACGGTCTCGACCGTCGCGTCGAGCGTGCGCATCGCCACCGCCATGTCGCTGGGATTCGTCGCGATGCAGGCATCGCTTGTCCCCACCACCGCAAGCTGGCGGCTGAACCCGCCGATCGCGGCGCAGCCGCTGCCGGGCTGGCGTTTGTTGCAGGGCTGGTTGGTGTCGTAGAAATAGGGGCAGCGGGTCCGCTGCAGCAGATTGCCCGCGGTCGTCGCCTTGTTGCGCAGCTGGCCGGAGGCGCCGGCGAGCAGCGCCCGCGACAGCAGGCCGTAGTCGCTCCGCACCCGCTCATCGGCGGCGAGGTCGGTGTTGCGCACCAGCGCGCCGATGCGCAGGCCGCCTTCCGGCGTCTCCTCGATCTTGTCGAGCGCGAGGCCGTTGACGTCGATCAGATGCGTCGGCGTCTCGATCTCGAGCTTCATCAGGTCGAGCAGGTTGGTGCCGCCGGCGATGAATCTGGCGCCTTCGGTGCGCGCGGCCGCAGCGGCGGCCTCGGCGGGGGTGCGGGCGCGCTCGTAGGTGAAGGCCCTCATGCCTCCCTCCCCGCGACCTCGGTGATCGCCTCGACGATGTTGGAATAGGCGCCGCAACGGCAGATGTTGCCGCTCATCCGCTCGCGCAGCTCGGCCTCGGTGAATTGCGGCCGGGCGGTGAGGTCGGTGCTCACATGACTGGGGACGCCGGCCTTGATCTCGTCCAGCACCGCCACGGCCGAGCAGATCTGGCCCGGCGTGCAGTAGCCGCACTGGTAGCCGTCATGCTTGACGAAGGCGGCCTGCATCGGATGCAGGCTGTCGGGCATGCCCAGCCCCTCGATCGTGGTGACGCTGTCGCCGTCATGCATGATCGCCAGCGTCAGGCAGGCGTTGATCCGCCGGCCGTCGACCAGCACCGTGCAGGCGCCGCACTGGCCGTGATCGCAGCCCTTCTTGGTGCCGGTGAGGTGCAGGTGCTCGCGCAGCGCGTCGAGCAGCGTGGTCCGGGTGTCCAGATCGAGGTGACGGACCTGGCCGTTCACCGTGAAGGACACCTTCGACAGGGTCGGCGCGCCGGCGGCGCCGGCCTGCGCCTCGGCGACGGACGGCGCCGCCGTCATCGCCGCGGAGGCGGCGGTCCCGATCATCAGGTCGCGCCGCGTCATCGCGAGCTCTCCAGGGTTGTGCATGTGGCGTCCCAATCCGTTCTTGGTCAGCTGTTGGCGACCGGCCGGTCGCGAGCCTTGGCGGCAGTCCAGATGTCGCAGCGAGCTCGGGGCGCAATGGCCGCGGCCGCCCGTTCTGCGAATGTAGAGGGGAAACGGCACCGGATTAGGGGTCCGGATCCGAATGCGCTTATAAGCGGGTCTTCTTAATGGGCCCGCGCCGGCTCACGAACGCCAGGAACGCCGAGCCGCACAGCAGGGCGGCGCTGGCGCCGAAGGTGGCCTGATGGCCGCTCAGGTCGAACAGCAGCCCCCCAAACGCCGCGCCCGCCGTGATGGCCAGCTGGATGGTGGCGACCATCAGCCCGCCGCCGGCTTCCGCGTCGTCCGGCAGCGTCCGGCTCAGCCAGGTTCCCCAGCCGACGGGTGCCGATGTGCCGAGCAGGCCCCACCCGCCCAGCAGCACCGCGGCCCCCAGCGGCCAATGGCCCAGCGCGATCAGCGCGACGGCGATCGCGGCCATGCCCAGCGGGATCGCGACCAGGACGCCATGGAGATGCGCCTTCAGGGCGAAGCCGATCAGCCAGGTGCCGACCAGGCCCGCGACGCCCAGGACCAGCAGGATCAGGGACAGCGTCGAGACGTCCGCGCGCGTCACCGTCTCGAGGAACGGCCGCAGATAGGTGAACAGCGCGAACTGCCCCATGAACAGAAGCATGACCGCCGCCATGCCGGACGGGACCTGCGGGCGGCGCAGGACCCTGAACACGGCCCCGGCGTCGCGCCGCCGCTCCGACGGCATCGACGGCAGGCTCGCCATCTGCCAGGCGAAGGTCAGGGCGGCCAGGGGGACCACGCAGAAGAAGGCGCCCCGCCACCCGAGATGGGCGCCGAGGAAGCTGCCGAGCGGCGCCGCCACCGTCGTCGCCAGCGCGTTGCCTCCGTTCAGCACGGCCAGCGCCCGCGGGACGGCGTCGGTGGGAACGAGGCGCATGACCGTGGCCGTGGACATCGACCAGAAGCCGCCGATGGCGACCCCGAGAAGCGCGCGGCCGGCCATCAAGACGGCGAAGTTCGGCGCGAGCGCCACGATCGCGCCCGACGCGACCATCAGCATGGTGAAGGAGAGCAGCACGATCCGGCGGTCGACCCGGCGCGTGGCCGCCGACACGAAGAGGCTGGTCAGGACCGCGAAGATGCCCGATACGGAGATCGCTTGGCCCGCCTGCCCTTCGGTCATCCGAAGATCGGAAGCGATCGGGGTCAGGAGGCTGACCGGCATGAATTCCGATGCGATGAGCGCCGAGACGCAGAGCGTCATCGCGAAAACCGCCCCCCAGGCCGGGCGGCGCGAGGATGTGACGCCGCCTTCCGCGGCGATTGGCACGCTCATCGATGTCCTCGAGACTGCTGAACTGCTTGACGGCCGCGGCATGGGCGGACCGCCAGAGCCGGTCGGCCAACCCCTAACCGCGGGTGCGGTCGGTTCGAAGGCCCGCCGGATCAGCAGCAGGATATAGAGGGCGTGGGAGCACGCGATTAGCCGGCAGAATACGCATGGAGCTAGAAGCCGGTCTTATAAAAGGCAGCGATTGCGCGTACCGTCGCCGCTAGGCCGAGCGGGCCCAGTAGGCCTCGCGGCGATCCACCACCAGGTCGTTGCGCGGGCTGCGGCCGACATCCTTGCGGCCGCCCTTCACGTGGTCCATGAAGCGGCCGAGGCAGGAATTGATCAGCACGTGCTTGGCGCGCGCGCCGATGCCCTCGGCGATGTCGTGCGACCTGTGGCCGGCCTGCTCCACCTGGCGGCGCACCACGTCGAACAGATAGGCGTCGTGGAACTCGTACTGCCGGAACAGCTCGTCCTCGGTGTACAGCCGCTCGAAGGCCGCCAGCATCTGCCGCGTCGCCGGGTGGCGGAGGTTGTAGGCGATGAAGCCGCACTCCGAATAGGTCGGCCGCTTCAGACAGCCGACGAAGCAGTCCGGCGGGACGAAGCTCTCCAGCTCCTCCCGGCTCGGCGCGGCGAAGAACAGGCTGTCGGCGTCGACCCAGATCAGCACGTCGGTGTCGGTGTGGGCGGCGGCGTGGAAGATGGCGAAGGCCTTATGGGCGAAGCGCACCGCATCCCAGCGGAAGCCCGATCCCCAGTTCCGCTCGCCCAGCTTGATCCGGTTCTTGTAGGGGTTGCGCGACAGCCGGAAGCGGTAGCGCTGGGTCTGGCCGTGCGCCAGCGGGTTGTCGGCGTGCCGGCGCTTGAACGCGATCAAGTCCGGGCAGCTCTCGATCAGGTCGCGCACGATGATCCGGCTGCTCGGCACCTCCGGCTCGAAATTCTCCCGATAGAGGATCAGGGGGATCTCCTCCGGCCAATGCCGATCGAAGGTTTCGATCATGCGTCGGCCGTATTCGGCGTAGCCGGCAGCGTGGCAGGTCGTGACGACTGAGAATGTCCGCATGGGCTCGGGTCAAGGCGACGCTGGATCGCCATCAGCTGGATTGCGCAGGATCTTCGGGCTCGAAACGTTCGGGGGGACGCTGCGTTCCCGAAACCTCGCCATACGCGACCATAACGGGCCGGGTCGCCGCCGGTGAAATTACCCTTTGGTAATGGAGAAATGCGCGGCCCTCCGCCGACCGCGCCCGCTACGAGGCCGCGCCGGAGGCCTTCGCCCTGCGCGCATTTGTCACGACCGAGTCGAGCAGCCCGGGGAACTTCGCCTCGAGATCGTCCAGCCGCAGGGAGATGAAACGCTGCGTCCCTTCGATCCGCGTCCGGGTGACGCCGGCCTCGCGCAGCTTGGCGTAGTGGTAGGACAGAGCGGTCTTGGTGGCGGCGTCGCCGAAGCTGCTGCAGGAGACCTCGCCCACCTCGGACAGCGTGACCACGATCCCGAGCCGGGTCGGGTCGCTGAGCGCGGCCAGGATGGTGACGAGGTCGAGCTGGTCGCGGTCGGGATGGAAGGGCGGACGCATGCCGCAGATCTAGTCGATCCGTTCCGACCTTTCAATGTTCAACGACATTCGAACAATCCGCTTGACGGCCAGGCCGGGGGCGGCCGTATAGTTCAAATATCATTGAACAATGGAACCTGACCGATGCCCGCCTCCCTGGTCTGGCTCGCGATCGGCGCCTTCGCCATCGGCACCGAAGGCCTGATGATCGCCGGGCTGCTGCCCGCGATCGCCACGGATTTCCACAGCTCCGTCGCCGCGGCGGGGCAGCTGATCACGATCTTCGCCCTCGCCTATGCCGTCGGCTCGCCGATCCTGTCGGCGCTGTGCGGCGGCCTCGACCGGCGCCGGCTGCTGGTCTTCGCCCTGCTCGCCTTCGCCCTGGCCAACCTGCTGGCGGCGGTGAGCCAGAGCCTGTGGCAGCTGATCGCCGCCCGGGTGCTGCTGGCGCTCAGCGCCGGGCTGTTCATGCCCACAGCCTATGCCGTGGCCGCCTCCCTGGTTCCGCCGGAACGGCGCGGACGGGCGATCGCCACGGTGACCAGCGGCATGACCATCGCGACCGCGCTGGGCGTGCCGCTCGGCGCCTGGATCGGCGGCCATGCCGACTGGCGGTCGACCTTCCTGATCGTCGCCGGCCTCGGCCTGGCCGGGGTGGCGGGGCTGCGCTTCGGCCTGCCGGCAGCGCTGCCGCTCGGCGCCTCGACGCTGGCCGAACGGCTGGCCGTCGCCCGCCGGCCGGCGGTGCTGCAGGCCCTGCTGGTGACCTTCTTCTGGATCGCCGCGGCCTTCGCCCTCTACACCTTCATCGCGCCCTATCTGGAACGCACCGCCGGCCTCGGCCCCGACGGCATCAGCCTGATGCTGTTCCTGTTCGGCATCGGCTCCGCCATCGGCAACGCCGTCGGCGGCCAGCTGACCGACCGGATCGGCCCGACCCGGCTGCAGCTCGGCGCCCTCGCGATCCTCACGGTCGCCCTGGCCGGCCTGTCCGCCGCGACCGCCCTGCCGGCCGGCCAAGCGCTGGTCGCAGTGGTGCCGCTGATGCTGGCCTGGGCCGTCGCCGGCTGGGCCTTCCACCCGGCGCAGACGACGCGGCTGATCCGCCTGGCGCCGGAGGTCGGGATGATCGCGGCGTCGCTCAATTCGTCGGCGCTCTACGCCGGCATCGCCTTCGGCTCGGCCCTGGGGACCGCGGCCCTGGCCTGGGGCGGCGTCACCATCCTCGGCTGGGTCGGCGCCCTGTCCGCCGCCATCGCCCTCGCCCTGCTGGCGGCGACGGCACGGCGCCGGGCGATCGCGAGCCAGCCGGCGTGAGAAGGGCTCACGCTCCGGCCGCCTGCCTCCGGCGATAGGCCCGCCACTCCTCGCGGGTGATCTCCCACAGCTCGGAGGTCAGGCGGCCGGAGACATAGTCCTTCTCCGTCGTGGCGATCACGCGCATGCCGCATTTCTCCGAGATCCGGCGCGACGCCGCGTTCTCCACCGCCTTGGGCACCCGCAGCACAGGGAAGCCCAGATCCTCGAACCAGTAGTCGGTCACCCGGTCGCTGGCCTCGGTCATCAGGCCCTGGCCGTGCCAGGGCAGGCCGAGCCAGAAGCCGCGGTTTTCCGTCTCCCCGGCGATCAGGCCGATGCAGCCGATCAGCTCCTCCGGGGCGGTCCTGAGGCGCAGCGACCAGTGCCACGCCTCGCCCCGCGCCATGGCCGGCAGGAGGACGTCGCGCAGATGGCTCAGCGCCCCGTCCCGCGGATACGGCCAGGGGACCTGGGCATTGAGGTGGCGCACGATCTCCCAGTGCGGAAACAGCCGCTGTACCGCCGCGGCATCGGCCAGCTCCAGCGGGCGGAGGATCAGGCGGCGGGTCTCGAGGACGGGGATCGCGGTCGTCATCCCCGGACGATACCAGCCGCCGGACCCGATCGTCTCCTCCCAGGAAACAATCCTGTGCCGGATCGGCGGGTTATCCCGCCTCGCTCCGAGGGTTACCTTTCGCTCGCAGCAAAGGCTGCCTGCTCGAAGGGAAACCATCCGATGACGAAGGTCCTGGTCCTCTACTACAGCTCCTACGGCCATATCGAGACCATGGCGACGGCGGTGGCCGAAGGCGTCCGCGAGGCGGGCGGCGAGCCCACGATCAAGCGCGTGCCCGAGCTGGTGCCGGAGGAGGTCGCCCGCGCCTCCCATTTCAAGCTCGACCAGGCGGCGCCGATCGCCACCATCGACGAGCTGGCCGATTACGACGCCGTGATCTTCGGCGTGCCGACCCGCTTCGGCATGATGGCGTCGCAGATGAGGAACTTCCTCGACCAGGCCGGCGGCCTGTGGATGAAGGGCGCCCTGATCGGCAAGGTCGGCAGCGTCTTCGCTTCGAGCGCGACCCAGCATGGCGGTCAGGAGGCGACGATCCTGAGCTTCCACACCTTCCTGCTGCATCAGGGCATGGTGGTGGTCGGCCTGCCCTATTCCTTCCAGGGCCAGATGACGCTGGACGAGATCACCGGCGGGTCTCCCTACGGCGCCACCACCATCGCCGGCGGCCAGGGCCAGCGCCAGCCGAGCGCCAACGAGCTCGCCGGCGCCCGCTTCCAGGGCGCGCATGTGACCAAGATCGCCTCGAAGCTGAAAGGCTGAGAGGCTGCTAGTATGACGCCGCCGGGCCTCCCCCGGCGGCCGAAGGAGGAGACGATGGGTCTGCTGATCGAGGGCCGCTGGACCGACCAGTGGTACGACACGAAATCGACCGGCGGGCGCTTCGTGCGGCAGGAGAGCGCCTTCCGCGGCAAGGTGACGGCCGACGGCGGCTCCGGCTTCAGGGCCGAGCCCGGCCGCTATCACCTCTACGTCTCCTACGCCTGCCCCTGGGCGCACCGCACGCTGATCGTGCGGGCGCTGAAGAAGCTCGAGGACGTGATCTCGGTCGACGTGGTCGACCCGTTCATGGGCGCCCAGGGCTGGACCTTCGACGACATCCGCACCGGCGTCCGGTCGCCCGGCGCGACCGGCGACCGGGTGAACGGCAAGGCGGCGCTGCACGAGGTCTATACGCTGGCCAGGCCGGACTACACCGGCCGGGTCACGGTGCCGGTGCTGTGGGACAAGCAGACCCGGACGATCGTGAACAACGAGTCGGCCGAGATCATCCGGATGCTGAATTCGGAGTTCGACGAATGGGCCGAACGGTCGGTCGACCTGTCGCCGGCCGACCTGCTGCCCCAGATCGATGCGATCAACGCCGAGGTCTATGACCGCGTGAACAACGGGGTGTACAAGGCCGGCTTCGCCACCGACCAGGCGGTCTACGAGGAGGCGGTGACCGGGCTGTTCGAGATGCTGGACAGGCTGGAGGCCCATCTGTCGGCGCATCGCTGGCTGGTCGGCGACCAGCTGACCGAGGCCGACATCCGGCTGTTCACCACCCTGCTGCGCTTCGACCCGGTCTATCACGGCCACTTCAAGTGCAACCTGCGGGCGCTGCGGGAGTACCCGGCGCTGTGGGGCTTCACCCGAGAGATCGCGCAGCGGCCCGGCGTGGCCGCTACGATCGAGATGACCCACATCAAGCGGCACTATTACGAGAGCCACCGCACCATCAACCCGACCGGCATCGTGCCGAAGGGCCCTGTGCTGGACCTGGCGGCGCCGCACGGGCGGGAGCGGCTGCCGGAGATGCGGTGAGGGCGATCAGGCCGGCTCGGACCGGCTGGCGCCTTTCTCCCGGCGCTCCTTCTCCGCCAGCTGCTCATACTCCTCGCGGATCTTGCGGATCTCCTCCTCGGAATGCTCCTCGAGGTCGAGCAGCGAGTTGCGGGCCGTCTTGGTGGCGCGGATCAGCTCGTCCAGCTTGATCTGCAGCGCGGCGGTGTCGCGGTTCTGGGTGCTCTGGATCAGGAACACCATCAGGAAGGTGACGATCGTCGTGGCCGTGTTCACGGTGAGCTGCCAGGAATCGGAAAAGCCGACGAACGGCCCGATCGCGGCCCAGACGACTATCGCAGCCGCCGCCACGATGAACGTGGCGGGATGGCCGGCGAACTGCGCGATCCGGGTGGCGAAGCGGTCGAACCAGGGACTGTCCTTCACGGCATCCTCCGAACAATGGTGGATGCCGTGAAAACAGGACAACCGGACGGATCGTGCCGAGACGGGGCGGTGTTCAGAGGGCCTCCAGCCCTCCCCAAACTGTCATGCCCGGGCTTGACCCGGGCATCCAGCGGGTGTCGACGCTCTCTGGATTGCCGGGTCAAGCCCGGCAATGACAACAAGGGGATAGTGTGAGGCGGCAATGGCCTTGCTTCACTTCCCCTGGTTCAGCGCCACCGGCAGCTTGTTGGCCTGCAGGCCGTACTTGGCCAGGATCTGGTCGTAGGTGCCGTCGGCCTGCAGCTTCTCGACCGCCGCCTTCACCGCGTCGCGCAGCTGCGGCTCGCTCTTCAGCACCGGGATGCCGACCAGGGACTCCGTGAAAGCCTCGCCGATCGGCACGTAGGTGTCGGGCTCCAGCGTCTGGAAATAGGGCAGCGTCTCGTTGCCCTGGGCCGCGGCCTGCAGGCGCTGGGTCTTCAGCTGGGTGCGGGCGTCGGCCGAGCCTTCGGTGCCGACCACGGTGATCGCCGGCTTGCCCTTGGCGACGCAGTTGGCGTCGCTCCACTCGCCGATCTGCTGCGGCCAGTTGGTCGAGCGGCTGGCGCCCACCGTCTTGCCGCACAGATCGTCGGTCGACTTGATCTCACCGGCCAGGGCCGTGATCGTGTAGAACTGCGCGCCGGACTTCATGTAGTCGACGAAGTCGGCGATGTCGCGCCGCGCCGGCGTGTCGCTCATCCCCGCCATCACGATGTCGATGCGCCCGGTCTGCAGCGACGGCAGCATCTGGGCGAAGGCGATCTCCTGGAACTCGACCTCGACGCCCAGCTGCTTGGCGATCGCCCTGGCGAGGTCGATGTCGACGCCCTGCAGCTCGTTGGTCGCCGGGTCCTTGAAGATGATCGGCGGGTAGTTGTTGTTGGTGCCGACGATGATCTTGCCGGCCTGCTTGATCCGGGCCGGCAGGTCCTGGGCGTCGGCCGGCACCGCGGCCAGCGCTGTGGTGGCCGCGAGGGCGGCAAGCAGAGCGATACGGGTCATCTTGAGCCTCTCCTGTTGATATCTGGTCCGCCGGTCACGACAGGACGGCGGCGATGAAGTCGCGGGTGCGCGCCTCGCGCGGGCTGCCCAGCACCTGCTGCGGCGGCCCGATCTCGACGATCCGGCCGCGGTCCATGAACACGACGCGGTTCGCCACCTCGCGGGCGAAGCCCAGCTCGTGCGTCACCACGATCATGGTCATGCCGCTGGCGGCGAGGTCGCGCATCACCGCCAGAACCTCGCCCACCAGCTCGGGGTCGAGGGCCGAGGTCGGCTCGTCGAACAGCATCAGCTTCGGCTTCATCGCCAGGGCGCGGGCGATGGCGATGCGCTGCTGCTGGCCGCCGGACAGCTCGGCCGGATAGGCGTCGCGCTTGTCGGCCAGGCCGACGCGCCGCAGCAGGGCCATGGCCTCGGCGACCGCCTCGGTCTTCGGCCGCTTCTGCACCGTGACCGGGCCTTCGATGATGTTGGCCAGCACGGTCATATGCGCGAACAGGTTGAAGCGCTGGAACACCATGCCGCTGGCCAGGCGCTGGCGCGCCACCTCGCGGTCGGTCAGGGCGTAGAGGGCGTCGCCGTCGCGGCGGAAGCCGGCCAGCTCGCCATCGACCCAGACCGCGCCGCCGTCGACGCTCTCCAGCTGGTTGATGCAGCGCAACAGCGTGCTCTTGCCCGAGCCGGAGGGGCCGATGATGCACAACACCTCGCCGCGCTCGACCTGCAGCGACACGCCCTGCAGCGCGTGCAGCGACCCGAAATGCTTGTGGACATCGGCGGCGACCACCATCGGCGGCATGGCTCAGGCCTCCTTGGGCTGGTCGATGACGACGCGCTTGCCGTGCCGGTCGCCGCGGCCGCGGGCGAAATGCTTCTCCAGGAAATGCTGGCCGATGCTGAGCAGGGTGACCACGACCAGGTACCAGATCGCGGCGACGATCAGCAGCTCGATCACCCGGGCGTTGGCGTAGTAGATGGTCTGGGCGTTGCGCAGCATCTCGGCATACTGGATGACGCTGGCGACCGAGGTGAGCTTGACCATGCTGATCACCTCGTTGCCGACCGGCGGGATGATCACCCGCATCGCCTGCGGCAGCACGATCCGGCGCAGCGCCACCAGGCGGGTCATGCCGATCGCCTTGGCGGCCTCGGTCTGGCCGAGATCGACCGACAGGATGCCGCCGCGCACCACCTCGGCCGTGTAGGCGCCCTGGTTGATGCCGAGGCCCAGCAGCGTCGCCACGAAGGGGGTGATCAGGTCGACCGTCCGCCCCTCGAACAGGCCGGGGATGCCGATCACCGGGAACACCAGCGCCAGGTTGAACCACAGCAGCAGTTGCAGCAGCAGCGGCGTGCCGCGGAAAAACCAGATGTAGCCGACCGCCACGGTCTTCAGCACCGGGTTGGGCGACATCACCATGATCGCGAAGAGGACGCCGAGCGCGATGCCCAGCGCCATGGCGCAGACTGTCATCAGGATGGTGTTGGCCAGGCCCGACAGGATCGCCGGGGCGGTGAAGAACTGGCCGACCACGGCCCAGGCGATCTGGCCCTCGGCGAAGGCCTTCACGATCGCCGCCAGGGCCAGCAGGATCAGCGCCGCCGCGACCCAGCGGCCATAGTGCCGGCGCGGCACATGGCGCAGATGGGCGATGGAATAGGTCGTGTCGGTCATCCGCGCCCCTCCCCGTTCAGGCCCGTGGTCCGTCATAGGCCCGGGCCCAGCTGTCCTGCTCGACCAGCAGCTCGCGCAGCCGGGCCAGCTGCTCGCGCACCCGGTCCGGCGCGGTGCCGCCATGGCCCGACCGGGCGGCCACCGCCGCCTCCGGCGTCAGGCAGGACCGGATCTCCGGCGCCAGCCGCGGATCGACCGCCGCCAGGTCGGAATCCTCCAGCTCCTCCAGCCCGATGCCGCGGTCCTCGCAGCGGCGGACCAGGGCGCCGGTGATCTCATGCGCCTCGGAGAAGGGCACGCCGCGCCGGGCCAGCCAGTCCGCCACCTCGGTCGCAAGGGTGAAGCCCTCGACCGACTGGCGCCGCAGCGTCTCGACATTCACGCGCATGGTGCGGACCATCCCGGCCATGGCCGGCAGCACGGCGTCGAGCGTGTCGACCGCCTCGAAGGCCGCACGCTTGTCCTCGACCAGGTCGCGGTTGTAGGCGAAGGGCAGGCCCTTCAGCGCCGTCAGCATCGCGGTCAGCCCGCCGATCAGCCGGGACGCCCGGCCGCGCGTCAGCTCGGCGATGTCGGCGTTCTTCTTCTGCGGCATGATCGAGGAGCCGGTGGCGTAGGCATCGTCCAGCTCGACCCAGCGGAACTGGCGCGACGACCACAGGAACACCTCCTCCGCCAGCCGCGACAGGTGCACCGACAGCATCGCGGCGACGAACAGGAACTCCGCCACGTGGTCGCGGCTGCCGACCGCGTCGATCGAGTTCTCGCAGGGGCTGTCATAGCCTAGCTCCGCCGCCGACAGGTCGGGCCGCAGGGCGATGGCGGAGCCGGCCAGCGCGGCGGCGCCGAGCGGCGAGCGGGCGCTGCGCCGGTCCCAGTCCTGCAGCCGCTCGACGTCGCGGGCGAAGGTCTGGGCATGGGCCAGAAGCTGATGGGCGAAGGTGACCGGCTGGGCCGGCTGCAGATGGGTGAAGCCGGGCGCCAGCGTCTCGACATGCGCCTCGGCCTGCGCCACCAGCGCCTGCTGCAGCGCCATCACATGGCCGGCGAGGCGGCGGGCGACGTCGCGCAGATAGAGCTTCAGGTCGTTCGCCGCCTGGTCGTTGCGCGACCGGCCGGCGCGCAGCTTGCCGCCGAGGGGTCCGAGCCGTTCGGTCAGCGCGCGCTCGAGGAAGGTGTGGACGTCCTCGTCGCCCTCGTTCGGCCGCACGGTCCCAGCGGCGACGTCGCGCGCCAGATCGGACAGGGCCGCGGCGATCGTGCCGCCCTCGGCCTCGGTCAGGATACCGGCGCGAACCAGCTCGCGCGCATGGGCGGCCGAGGCCGCGAGGTCGTAGGGCGCGAGGCGGAAATGGCTGGGGTCGGAGCGCGACAGGGCCATCAGCTCCGGCGCGGGCGCGGCGCGGAAGCGGGCGCCCCAGAGACGGGTCGGTTCGGTCATGCTTGCCCCCTGTTCAGGGCCCGGATGCTGGCAACCTGCGGGGGAAGCCACAATGGAAATGATTTCCCCGGGATAGTCGGAATTGGAATATCGTGCGCGCCAGTCCAATCGGTCATATCGAGAGTCATGCCGCCGAGCCCCCTACCCTCCACCACCGCGCTGCGCGTCCTGGCCGCGCTGGTCGAGCACGGTTCGGCCTCCGAGGCGGCGAAGAGCGTGAACCTGACCCAGAGCGCGGTCAGCAAGCAGCTGCGCAGCCTGGAGGAGATCGCCGGCATGCCGCTGTTCACCCGCACCGGCCGCGGCCTGGTGCCGACCGAGGCCGGGCGGATCTTCGTCACCCAGGCGCGGATCGCGCTGGGGGCGCTGGAGACTGCGGCCGGGCGGATCGCGGCGCTGCGCGGGTCGCCCAACGCCATCCGGCTGCATGTCCTGCCGATCCTGGGCGACCGCTGGCTGGTGCCGCGGCTGTCGCTGCTGGCCAAGGCGAGGCCGGAGCTGGAGGTGCAGTTCACCACCCAGGCCACCGGCGACACGATCGAGGAGGCCGACGGCGTGTTCCGCTTCGGCGAGGGCGACTGGCCCGGCCAGCAGCGGGCGGACTACCTGTTCGGCCGTAACGTGGCGCTGGTCGGGGCGCCGTCGCTCTTGGCCCGGATGGGCGGCATCCGGACGGCGGAGGATGTGCGGCGCTACACCGTGCTGGACCACCGCCACACGCCGCTGCGCTGGAGCGAGTTCGCCGAGGCGCAGGGGCTGGCCGAGTTCGCCCCGGCGCATATGGTCCATTTCGGCTTCTACGCCCTGGTGATCCGCGCCGCCATCGCCGGCCAGGGCCTGGCCCTGGTGCCGCGCTGCCTGATCGAGGAGGAATTGCTGACCGGGCGCTTGGTCAATCCGGAAGGCCTCGGCTTCCACAGCCGCCACGGCTATTGGTTCACTGTGCCGGCGGACCGGACGCCGCGGCCCGGCCTGATCGCCTTCCGCGACTGGCTGCTGGACGAGGCACGGAGGCTGGGGGCTGGGATGTAAGGGTCGAGAGGGGTTAGTGCCTGTTTTGAATCCGTCATGGCGAGCCCCGCAGGGGCGTGGCCATCCAGGGCCGCTCGCATTGGCCCCTGGATGGCCACGTCGGCTTCGCCTCCTCGCCATGACGGTTCTGGATAACGGATGCTCAGAGCGCAACCGGCCCGAAACCAAAGGGAGAGAACCGCCATGAAGCCCGTCATCGACCGCCATGAATGGGCCGAGGATCCCGAGCGCTGGCACGGCGAGATCCAGCTCGGCTGCTACGGCGCGAACGTCTCGGTGATCTTCGTCGACCTCGCCGAGCCCGGCGGCGGGCCGAAGCTGCACCGCCACCCCTATCCCGAGACCTTCATCCTCCGCGCCGGCCGCACCCGGTTCACTCTCGGCGACCGGGAGATCCTGGCCGAAGCCGGGCAGATCGTGGTGGTGCCGCCTGACACGCCGCACAAATTCACCAATGCCGGCCCCGGCCCGCTGCAGACCATCGACATCCACGAGAACGGCACCTTCATCACCGAATGGCTCGAATGAGCCGATCGCGCTGGCTCAAGCCGGCCAGGGCCGCTAGGACAGACAGACGAGTGATCTGAGGCGACCGGCATGGATGCGCGGATACAGGGTTTGACGATCAAGGCGCCGGGCCGCCCGCTGACCGGTCGGGTCACCCCGCCGGGATCGAAGTCGATCACCAACCGCGTCCTGCTGCTGGCGGCGCTGGCCCGCGGCACCAGCCGCCTGACCGGCGCGCTGAAGAGCGACGACACCAAGCTGATGGCGGCGGCCCTGCGCGCCATGGGTGTGGCGGTCGAGGAGCCGGATGACACCAGCTTCACGGTCACCGGCACCGGCCGGCTGCAGGCCCCGGCCGGGCCGCTGTTCCTGGGCAATGCCGGCACCGCGACGCGCTTCCTGACCGCCGCCGTCACCATGGTCGACGGCACCGTGGTGGTGGATGGTGACGCGCATATGCGCAAGCGGCCGATCGGGCCGCTGGTCCAGGCGCTGCGTTCGCTCGGCATCGAAATCACCGACACCAATGGCTGCCCGCCGGTGACGGTGCGCGGCCGCGGCCCCTTTGCCGCCGGCCGGGTCGAGATCGACGGCGGCCTGTCCAGCCAGTACATCTCCGCCCTCCTCATGGCCGCCGCCTGCGGCACCGGCCCGGTCGAGGTGGCGCTGACCGGCAAGGAGATCGGCGCCCGCGGCTATGTCGACCTGACCGTCGCGGCGATGCTGGCCTTCGGGGCGGAGGTGGAGCAGCTGGACGAGGCGACCTGGCGGGTGCAGCCGACCGGCTACCGCGCCGCCGATCACCGGATCGAGCCCGACGCCTCGGCCGCGACCTATCTGTGGGGCGCCGAGGTGCTGACCGGCGGCGCCATCGACCTGGGCGTTCCGGCGGCCGCCTTCACCCAGCCGGACGCCAAGGCCCAGGCGCTGATCGCGCAGTTCCCTCACCTGCCGGCGGTGATCGACGGGTCGCAGATGCAGGACGCGGTGCCGACCCTGGCGGTGCTGGCGGCGTTCAACGAGACGCCGGTGCGCTTCACCGGCATCGCCAACCTCCGGGTCAAGGAATGCGACCGCGTCGCCGCGCTGGCGACCGAGCTGTCGCGCATCCGCCCGGGCCTCGGCCGCGAGGAGGGCAACGACCTGATCGTAGCCTCGGACCCCAGCCTGGCCGGCCAGGTGCTGCCGACCCGGATCGAGACCTATGCCGACCACCGCATCGCCATGAGCTTCGCCCTGGCCGGGCTGAAGATCGGCGGCATCACCATCCTCGACCCCGGCTGCGTCGCCAAGACCTATCCCGGCTATTGGGACGCCTTGGCCTCGCTCGGTGTCACTTACGACGAAGTGGCCTGACCGAACGATCGGTCAAAGATACGGCGCACCATCGCGACCAGCCGCCCGTCGAGGGCGATCAGGCCGAGCGCGATCAGCGCCATGCCGAGCCAGGCGCGCAGCGACAGGGCCTCGGCGAGCACGAGGTGGCCGAGCAGCATCGCGCTGGGCGGGATCAGCAGCGTCACCAGCGCCGTGCTGGTGGCGCCGACCCGGGCCAGCAGCTTGAAGTAGAGGACATAGGCCAGCGCGGTGCTGAGCAGCGCGAGCCCGACGAGCGACAGCAGCGTGGCCCAGCCCGGCACCGGCAACGACCATGGCTGGTCGACCAGGCAGACGAGGGGCAGCATCATCAGGCTGGTGGCGCTGACCTGGCCGGTGGCGGTGACCATCGGCGGCAGCGCCCGGAAGCGCCGGCCGAAGATGGTGGCGAAGCCGTAGGACAGGGCGGCGCCCAGCACCGCGAGCTGCGCCAGCACCTCGCCGCCGAGCCCGCCCAGCCTGCGGGCCGATCATCACCGCCACCCCGGCGAGGCCGAGCAGCACCCCGGCCAGACGCTTCGGCGTCAGCTTCTCGTCCGCGGTCAGGACATGGGCCACCAGCACGGTGAACAGCGGCGTGGTGGCGTTGAGGATGGCGGCGAGCCCGCTGCCGATCCGGATCTGGCCCCAGAAGATCAGGCTGAACGGGATCAGGTTGTTGAGCAGCCCCATGCCGAAGAAGGCGGCCCGGACCCGCCGGTCCCGCGGCATCGCCTGGCCGATCAGCCGCAGCACCAGCAGCAGCGCGACGGCCGCCAGCCCGACCCGGGCGAGGACGATGCTCAGCGGCGGCAGTTCGGCCACCGCCACCTTGGCGAAGAAGAACGACCCGCCCCAGACGAGCGACAGGGCGACCAGCAGCAGCCAGTCGGCGAAGCCCATGGGCGGCGGCGCCGCTGGACGAAGGTGCGGAGAGGTGGAGGCCATGCCCTGTTCTCGCCGGAGCGGCGGCCAGCTGCCATCCGGATCTTGCGATCGAATCCGTGTCGCGCAGGACTGGCCCGAGAAAGCATCGGAGCACGGGCGGCGCCGGATCGTCTAGCAAGGAATGAGGTCCGCCGCCCGGAGACATGCCGTGATCGACCCGTTCTGGCTCCTGTTCGCCGCCAAGCTGGCGCTGACCGCCGGGATCGTGGTCACCGCCTCGCTGCTGGTCGAGCGCAGCGGGCCGCTGCTCGGGGCGATGATCGCGACGCTGCCGATCTCTGCCGGTACGGCCTATGTCTTCCTGGCGATGGAACACGATGCGGCGTTCGTTTCGGGCAGCGCCCTGGCCAGCCTGGCGGTCAACGCCGCGACCGCCGTGTTCCTGACCCTCTATTCGCTGCTGGCCCGGTCGCGCGGCCTCGCGATCAGCCTCACGGTCGGGCTGCTGGGCTGGGCCGCGGCGGCAGCCGCGATCGGCCGGGTCGGCTGGATGCTTCCCGGCGCCGTGGCCCTGAACCTCGTCGTCTTCGCCGCCTGCCTGACGCTGGCGCTGCGGCGCCTGGCGGCGGCGCCGCCGGTCCGGGCGGCCGCCCGGCGCTGGGACATCCCGGTGCGGGCCGCCGCGGTGATGAGCCTGATCGCCGCGGTGCTGCTGATCGGCCGGGTCCTCGGGCCGACCGCCGCGGGCTTCGCCGCCCTGTTCCCGGTGGTCACCGGCAGCCTCGCCATGCTGCTGCATCCGCGCATCGGCGGCACGGCGACGGCCGCCGTCTTCGCCAATGCCCTGATCGGCATGGCCGGCTACATCCCGGCGCTGGCCCTGGTCCACATCGCCGCCCCGCCGCTCGGCTCCGCCGCGGCGCTGGGCCTGGGCCTGGCCGCCTGCGTGCTGTGGAACGCCGGCATGCTGGCGCTGCGCATGCGCCGACGGCCGCTCATTCCCCAGCCGCAGGACTGAGCGGCCGCTCGAACTCCGTACGGATCGCGAATTCACGCCAGCCGGCGCGGCGGAAGGCGTTGGCCATCGGGATGTTGCGGGTGTCGGTGTCGGCCCTGACCGGCCAGCGGCCGAAGCGGGCCAGCGTCGCCGTTCCGCGCGCCAGCAGCGCGTCGATATGGCCCCGCCCTCGCCTCTCCGGCGCCACGCCGACATAGCCGATCGTCGCCATGCTGGGCGCCAGCGCCGGCATCACCAGCCCGACCAGGGCGCCGTCGCGGTCATAGGCCAGCTCCCACCAGCCCGGCTCGTGCTCCAGCCCCTGCACGTCGGCGAAGATGTCCTCGTCGCCGATGCGGCGGTCGAGCGTCCCTTCCGTCACAAGGTCGGTCGCGGCGCGGAACGCCGCCTGCCCAACCTCCGCCATCGACCGGAAGACGAGGCCATCGGCCGCCGGCGGGACGGGCGTGCCGGGATCGAGCTCGAACCGGACGGTCTCGCGCCGGATCCCGAAGCCGTTGCTTGTCAGCAGCGCCCGGCGCCGCTCCGGCTCCGCCTGCCATTGCGGCGCCTGAAGCGGCGTGTCGAGGACATGGCCCAGCGCGCCGGCGCCGAGCGACCGAGCCCGGTCCGCCGCCTGCCGCAGCACCGCGGCGCCGATCGCCTCGGCCTCCGGCGCCGTCCAGGGCAGGTCGAACAGGACGATGTCGCTGGGTGCCGCCGCGCCCGGCAGGGTCCAGAAGGCGATGTGGCCGACAGCCTGCCCGTCCCGCTCGGCCAGGAAACACCAGTCCCGGCGCATCGCGCCCTTGCCCAGCAGGTCGTCGACATAGCGCCGCACGGCGTCGGCATGGGCCGGGTCGGTGGCGGTGGCGGCGAAGACGGCGAGCTCGTCCTCCGCGATCGGGCGCAGACGGATGTCGGAGATCACGTCGGGATCAGCCTCCGGCCGTGATCACCACGGATTCCGCCGAGCGCGCCGCCGGGCCGTGATACACCGCCTCGATGTTGTTGCCGTCGGGGTCGAGCGCGAAGGCGCCGTAATAGCCCGGATGGTAGTGCCGCTCGCCCGGCCCGCCATTGTCGCGGCCGCCGGCCTTGAGCGCCGCGGCGTGGAAGCGGTGGACGGTCTCGCGGTCCGCCGCCTGGAACGCCAGATGGACATGGCTGACGGCGTCGCCCTGGCTGACGTACAGCTCGTCCGAGGCGAAGAAATCCGGCCCCTCATGGGTGAGGCCGCGGCCGACCGCGGCCAGCGCGGCGGCGTAGAAGCGCTTGCTGGCTTCGAGATCGCGCACCACCAGATGGACATGGTCGATCAGCCGGCCCTGATGGAACTGCATCGTCTCCTCCCTCGGTATCGGCCCTAACGCGGCTCGGCGGCCTCGATCACCTCGAAATGCTCGACCTCCGGGTCGAAGCGGGTGAGGAAGTCGCGGTCGCGCGGGTAGTAGCGGGCCTTTTCATACTCCTCGCCGGCGAAGGCCTTGATCGACTCGACCGAGTCCCACATCGTCAGGGTCAGGAACTCCACCTCCTCGCCCTTGTCCTGGCACAGCAGCCAGACGCCGCGGTTGCCCGGCGTCTTCGCGTAGTCGCCGAGGCCGGTCTCCCGCAGATAGGCGACATAGGCGTCCTTCTTCGTCTTCGGCACCGGGCCGCGCCACATCCTGGCGATCATCTCCGTTCCTCCTTTGTCAGGTCGAGGCGGACGATCGGCCGGGTTGGGCTGCGCCGCGCCACCTCGCGGAAGCCGAGGTCGAGGAAGGGCTGCAGCACGCCGGTGTAGATCTCGCCCGACCCCAGCCGTCGGCCGGCATCGATCGGATAGGCCTCGAGCGCCGGGGCGCCGCGCGACCGCGCCAGCCGCGCCGCCGCCGCGACCAGCGGGCGCAGGAGGCCGGTGCGGCGATGCGACTTGGCGGTGACGAAGCAGGTGATCGACCAGACCGGCAGGCCGTCGACCGGCGCCAGGTTGCGCGAGCGGGCCAGCCGCGGCTGCGCCGCGCGCGGGGCGACGCCGCACCAGGCGACCGGACGGCCGTCGCGGTAGCCGACCAGCCCCAGCGTCTCGCCGGCCTCCACCAGATCACGGAACAGGGCGCGGTTGC
The DNA here is from genome assembly GCF_000423185.1 of Inquilinus limosus DSM 16000. Lineage (GTDB taxonomy): Bacteria > Pseudomonadota > Alphaproteobacteria > DSM-16000 > Inquilinaceae > Inquilinus > Inquilinus limosus. The sequence continues at coordinate 383,486 of NZ_AUHM01000001.1, forward strand.
TGCCGTCCCGCGTCCCGGCCCTGAAATCCCGGCGCTCACGGCGCCAGAAGGCGCACCAGCAGCGATCGGCATCGGCGCATTCGGCGAACACCGCCTCGACATCGCCGAGCCGCTGCGGCGTCACCGGCCGGCATTCGAGCGTCGCGTCGCGATCGGCCATCCCTAACCCCCGTACCGGTTGGCGGACGATGCCGGGCTTGCCCCGGGGGAGTCAACCGATAGGATATCAGGCGATGCAGACCCAGGCCCCCTCCTACGCGCTGCGGCCGCCGAAGCGGATCGGCGGCTCGCTCAGCCTCGACTTCGTCAACACCGAGATGTGGCGCGGCGACGTCCCGCAGCGCGGCGAGCGGCTGACCGGTTATGGCGAGCTGGCCCTGTGGGCCGGTCATCTCGGCATCCTGGACCGCGCCGGGGTCAGGCGGCTGGTGCAGGAGGCGGAGCAGCGCCCGGAGGCCGCGGCCGCGGTGCTGGCCACGGCGCTGCGCCTGCGCGCGGCGCTGGGCCGGATCCTGACCGCGCCGGACAGCGCCTCAGGCGACGATCTCGCGGTGCTGAACGCCCTGCTGGCCCGGGCCCCGACCCGGACCGGCCTGGTGCCGGCCAGGACCGGCTTCGCCTGGACCATGAGCGAGACCGACCCGCTGGAGCAGCCGCTGTGGCCGGTGGTCTGGGACGCGGCCGAGCTGCTGGTCTCCGGCCGCGCCGAACGGGTCGGCAGTTGCTCCGACCCCGACTGCGCCTGGGTGTTCCTCGACACCTCGCGCAACCGCAGCCGGCGCTGGTGCTCGATGGCCGATTGCGGCAACCGGCACAAGGCGCGCCGGCACTACGAGCGGACCCGCAGCCCGGCCGCGAGCTAGCCGATCGAGGCGCGCAGGATCTTGCCCTGGCCGTCGACCTCCACGGTCAGGCGGTCGGCGCGGTAGTCCATCGTCACCGCCTCGCCCGGCCGGACGACCCGCAGCATCAGGCCCTTCAGCTTGGCGAGCTCGGCCTCGGACACAGCCGGCTGCGGCTCGGTGCCGGCCGGCGCGGCCGCCTGGCTGCGGGCGCAGGCGGCGGCGAGGCCGCCGGCTGCACCGGCCACGGCGAGGCCGAGAAGATGACGGCGGGAGGATTCGGTGCTCATTGCTGCCTCGCATTCCTGATCCGATCGGCCGGTGATGGCGCGGAAAAAAGGCGACGTCGTGACGCGCTTTACGTTCCAGCAGGAGGAAGCTTCAGACTCGGTGTATGACGCCGCCCTGATGAGGTTCAGATCGTGATCTCCCGCCGCCGCTTCCTGTCCGGTGCCGCCACTGCCGTGCTGGCCGGCGCCCTGCCCCGCCTCGCCCGCGCCGCCGCGCCCACCGAGCTGACCATCGGCACCCGCAGCCTGGAGGTGGCGGGGCGATCGGCCACGGTGTTCGGCATTCTGCAGCCGGATGGCGCCCATGGCCTGCACGCCACCGCCGGCGACGCCTTCCGGGTGCGGCTGGCCAACGCGCTGTCCGAGCCGTCGCTGGTGCATTGGCACGGGCTGACGCCGCCCTGGCGCCAGGACGGCGTGCCGGGCGTGACCCAGGACCCGCTGCCGCCGGGCGCCGGCATCGACTACGATTTCCCGCTGACCCGCCCGGGCACCTACTGGATGCATTCCCATCTCGGGCTGCAGGAGCAGCTGCTGCTGGCGGCGCCGCTGATCATCGCCGACCCGGCCGAGGCCGGGCTGGACGAGCAGCAGGTGGTGCTGATGCTGCACGACTTCACCTTCCGCGACCCGGCCGAGATCATGGCCGGGCTGCGCGGCGGCCAGGGCCACGGCATGGCGGGGATGGATCACGGCGGCCATGGCGGCCACGGCAGCATGGCCGGGACGAATCAGGGCATGGCCGGGATGGACCACAGCGGCCACGGCATGGGCGCGGCCCAGCCCATGCCGGGGATGCAGCACGGCATGCCGGGCGGCATGGCCATGGACCTGAACGATGTCGAATACGACGCCTATCTGGCCAATGACCGCACCCTGGGCGACCCGGAGGTGGTGCGGGTGGAGCGCGGCGGCCGGGTGCGGCTGCGCATCATCAACGGCGCCGCGGCCACCAACTTCCACATCGACCTCGGCCCCGTGGAGGGCACGCTGGTGGCGGTGGACGGCCAGCCGGTCGCGCCGGTCACCGGCCGGCGCTTCCCGATCGCAATCGCCCAGCGCCTCGACATCCGCCTGACCGTCCCCGCCGGCCAGGCCCTGCCGGTGCTGGCGCTGCGCGAGGGCGACCGGCAGCGCACCGGCCTGGTGCTGGCCGCCCCCGGCGCCGCGGTGACGCGCATCGCCGATCTGGGCGAGGAGAGGACGCCGCCGCTCGACCTCGCGCTGGAGTCGCGGCTGCGGGCGACGCAGCCCCTGCCGGCGCGGCCGGCCGACCGGTCGATCCCGCTGGTGCTGGGCGGCGACATGGCGAGCTATGTCTGGACCCTGAACGGCAAGGTGCACGGCCAGGACACGCCGCTGCCGGTGCGGCGGGGCGAGCGGGTGGAGATCGTCATGACCAACCCGTCGATGATGGCGCATCCGATGCATCTGCACGGCCACCACTTCCAGGTGGTGGCGATCGACGGCGCGCCGCTGCCCGGAGCCCTGCGCGACACGGTGCTGGTGCCGCCGGGGAAGGCCGTCACCATCGCCTTCGACGCCGACAATCCCGGCCGCTGGGTCTTCCACTGCCACCACCTCTATCACATGGAGGGCGGCATGATGACGACAGTGGAGTACGAGGGGATCGGCTAAACCCATCCATACGCCGTCATCGCGAGGACCCCGACCTCGAGCCGGGAGCCGCGGCGATCCAACGGCTCGATTCCTGGATGGCCACGCCCCTTCGGGGCTCGCCATGACGGTTCAGAGGCGGAGCGGTCGTGGAGTCCTCTAGATCGCCTCGGCCTCCGCCACCTCGGCGATGAGCCAGTCGCGGAACAGGCGGATCTTGCGGATCGAGCCCTGCCCCGGCGCGTGCAGCAGGTAATAGGCGGTCGCCGGCCGCATGGTGTGGTCGAGCGGCTGCACCAGGCGGCCCGCGGCCACGTCGCCGCGCGTCAGGAACAGCGGCAGCAGCGCCAGCCCCATGCCGGCCGCCGCGGCCTCGGCCAGCATGAAGAAATGCTCGAAGCCGGGGGAGCCCGAGACATCGGGCGGCGCCAGGCCGAGCGAGGCGAAATACTCGGCCCAGGCGGCAGGCCGGGTGGTGTGCACCAGCAGGCGGTGGTCGCGCAGATCGGCCGGCCCGGCGATCGCGCCGCGCCGGCGCAGCAGCTCGGGCGCGCAGAACACGCCGACCGTCTCGTTCATCAGCAGCGTCGCCTCCGCCCCCGGCCAGCTGCCGGTGCCGTTGCGCAGCGCCAGGTCGATCGGGTCCGCGCCGAAATCGACGGTCTCCTCCGACGCCGACAGGTCGACCTGGATGTCCGGGTGGCGTACGTGGAAGCGCGGCAGGCGCGGCACCAGCCAGCGCAGGGCGAAGGTCGGCAGCACGCTGAGCGACAGGATGCCCTCGCGCTCCGGCCGCCGCAGGGCGCGGGTGGCGGCGGCGATCTGCGCCAGCGCATCCGTGACCCGGGCGTGATAGGCGGCGCCGGCAGGCGTCAGCTCGATGCCGCGGCCGGCCCGCCGGAACAGCGGCATGCCGAGCTCCGCCTCCAGCGCCTGCACCGCGCGGCTGACCGCACCCTGGGTCACCCCCAGCTCCTCCGCCGCCGCGGTCAGGTTCAGGTGCCGTCCCGCCGCGGCGAAGCTGCGGATCCCGCTCAGCGACGGCAGCCGGTCCGCCGCCGGCCGGCGATATCCATGAGCCCAGCTCATCGATCCGGGATCCTTTCTCGATTGTCGGACTGCGGACTCTCCGCTTAATTCCTGCCCCGGCGCAAGGGGCGCCCGACGACCTTCAGCAAGGATCCATGAGAATGGTGATGCCGTTCCATATCGCCTTCCCGGTGCGCGACCTGGCCGCCGCCCGCCATTTCTACGGCACCGTTCTCGGCTGTCCCGAGGGCCGCAGCTCCGACAGCTGGATCGACTTCGACCTCTACGGACACCAGATCGTGGCCCATCTGAAGCCGGCCCCCGAAGGCGATGGGGAGGCCCTGCACCACAACCCGGTCGACGGCCACGACGTGCCGGTGCCGCATTTCGGCGTGGTGCTGGAGATGGCGGATTGGGAGGCCCTGGCCGAGCGCCTGAGGGCGGCGGGCGTGCGCTTCGTGATCGAGCCCTATGTCCGCTTCAAGGGACAGGCGGGCGAGCAGGCGACGATGTTCTTCCTCGACCCGTCCGGCAACGCGCTGGAATTCAAGGCGTTTGCGGATATGGGCCAGCTTTTCGCGAAATAACGCGGCGGTCAGGCTGCGGGAGCAGCCGGCGGGGCCGCGGCCTCGGCCAGCAGCCGGATCACCTCCTCGTCGGTCGTCTGGCTGAAATCCTCATAGAATCGGCCGACCGCGCCGAAGAAATGCGGCGCGGAGAGGCAGACCACGTCGTCCGCCAGCTGGGACAGCGTCTGCAGCACGTCCGGCGGCGCCACCGGCACCGCGAGCACCAGCCGGGCCGGCTGCGCCGCCGCCAGCCCCTGCAGGGCCGCGGTCACGGTGCCGCCGGTGGCGATGCCGTCATCGACCAGGATCACGGTGCGGCCGGCGACGGACGGTGAGGGACGGCCGCCGCGGTAGAGGCGCCGGCGGCGTTCGATCTCGACCAGCTGACGCTCGGTCTCCGCCTCGACATAGCCGGGGGCGGGCGCGACTTCGCGCATCACCGAATCGTTCAGCACCACCCGCGGATCCTTGCCGTCGATCACCGCGCCGATCCCAAGCTCGGGATAGCCCGGCGCGCCGATCTTGCGCACGAGAAGGACGTCGAGCGGCGCCGCCAGCGCCCGCGCCACCTCGAACGCCACCGGCACGCCGCCGCGCGGCAGCGCCAGGACGATCGGGCGGGCGTCGCGATACCGGGCCAGCGCCTCGGCGAGCCGCCGCCCGGCCTCCGTCCTGTCCCGGAACCGCATTGCCGACATGATCATCGGTCGCCTCCCGTCAGATAGCGGCCGAACCACAGCGCGGCCTGCCGCACCACCTGGTCGAGCGTGCCCGGCTCCTCGAACAGATGGCCCGCGCCCGGCACCACGACCAGTTCCTTCTCCCCCGGCAGCCGTTCATAGGCCTCGCGGTTGAGGTCGAGCACCTGCTCGTCGAGGCTGCCGACCAGCAGCAGGGTCGGCGCCCGGACGCGGTCGAGCGCCTCGCCCGCCAGATCCGGCCGGCCGCCGCGCGACACCACGGCATGGATCCGGGCCGCGCCCTTGGCCGCCGCCACCAGCGCCGCGGCGGCCCCGGTGCTGGCGCCGAAATAGCCGACATGCAGCGCCGAGGTCTCGGCCGCCCGCGCCGCCCAGTCGGTGGCGAGGTCGAGCCGTTCCGCCAGCAGCGGGATGTCGAAGACATTGGCGCGGTCCCGCTCCTCCTCCGGGGTCAGCAGGTCGAGCAGCAGCGTAGCGAGGCCGGCGGAGCGCAGCCCGGCCGCGACATGGTTGTTGCGCGGGCTGTGCCGGCCGCTGCCGCTGCCATGGGCGAAGATGATCAGGCCCTCGGACCGGTTCTTCGGCATGCCGAGCAGCCCCTGCAGACGCCGGGGGCCGATCTCGACGGGATGGGTGATGTCGCGCGTCATGGTCAGAGCCCGAAGGGATAGGTGTCGGGAACGCCCTGTGGCCGGGCCGAGCCCAGGGGAGTCACGACCCGGGTCTGCTCGAACCAGACATAGGCGTCGAACTGTTCGGCCAGCACCGCCTGGAAGTAGTGGCTCAGCAGCTCCGTGTCCGGCCGGTAGACGACGCCGATCGCGCGTTCCAGCAGGGCGTCGGACAGTGCGGCCGTCAGAGCCGGGCGGTCGAAGCCGCGCCAGTCGGTCAGCGACCGGGAGAGGCCGGAGCGGCGGAAGGCGTGCTCCCAGCTGTCCGGCCGGGCCGGACGGACGGTCTTGATCTCCATCGGCGAGTCCCAGTCGGACGCCGCCGCCACCGTGCCGCGATCGGTGCCGAAGCCGATCAGCACCGCCTCGTCGCCATGGGCGGTGCGGCAGAGCTCGCCGATGTTGAACTCGCCCTGCCAGCCCATCGCCGTGGCCGCGGCGTTGCCGATATGCGAGTTGTGCGCCCAGGCCACGGCCTTGGCGCCCTCCCCGCCCGCGGCGAGCAGCGCCTGCAGCGTCTCGAACATGTGGCGGTCGCGCAGATTCCAGGATTCGGTCGAGCCGCGATACATCAGCCGGTAGTACTGCTCGGCCGCGCGCACGATCCGCGCGTTCTGCGCCGCGTCGAAATGGGCCTCGCCGTCGAGCGCCGCGAGGCGCCGGTCGAGCAGCGCGCCGAGCTGGGCCACCGCCTCGTCCTCGCAAGGCTCCTGCCGGCCCGACAGCACCGCCCGGCCGTAGCGCGCCGGCTCGCCCTGCCAGGGCGTCAGGCAGGCGTAGCGCCGCCGGGCCTCGGCCGCGGCTTCCGGATCGACCCGGTCGAGATAGCGCAGGACGGCGTCGATCGACGCGCCCAGACTGTAGACGTCGAGGCCGCGGAAGGCGGCGCGGCGCTCGGGCGGCTGCCCCTCATTGTGGGCGCGCAGCCATTCGACGAAGGCCAGCACCTCGGCGTTGCGCCACATCCAGGTCGGGAAGCGGGCGAAGGCTTGCTCCCGCGACGGCTCCTCCTCCCGGTGCCGGACATAGCGGTCGATGCGGGCGGCATCCGGCCAGTCCGCCTCGACCGCGACGATGGTGAAGCCGTGCTCGGCGATCAGCCTGCGCGTGATCGCGGCCCGGGCCTGGTAGAACTCGGATGTGCCGTGCGTCGCCTCGCCGAGCAGCACCACACGCGCGTCCGCGAAGCGGCTGAACAGGGCGCCGAACGCCGCCGCGTCCTCCGGCGGCGGCAGCGGCTCGCCGTACAGGCTCAGCTCGCCGACGATATCGGCCTGGGCCTCCACCCGGGCCCGTTCGGACACTCTCGGATCGGCCATCGCTGTCTCCGTTCGTCCGCCGGCCCGCTACAGGGGCCAGAACCGGACCAGCAGGATGATGAGAGCGAGGGCGACCAGGCCGCCGAGGAAGATCAGGCGCCGGGTCAGGCTGCGCAGGATGATCTCGCCCTGGCGTGCCTTCTCCGCCGGATAGGGCGGCGGCTCCCGCCTGCGGATGTCCGGCTCCGGCATGCGCTCCTCGCTCGCTCTCCTGGGCAACAGGAGGCGGCGGAGGAAGTTCCGACGGCCGAGACCCGGGGAGACGGCCTAGTGGCGGGAGCCTTCGGACGGCGAGCCGGCGGCCAGGAACTGGGAGCGGGCGGCGGCGATGCGCCGAGCCCGCTCCGCCTCCAGCTTCTCGCGCCGGCGCCGGTACTGCTGGCGCAGCCTGTGAGACTGGGCGATGGCCCGGAGCACCTCGTCGGAGAGCTGCGTGAAGCGGTCGAAGGTCTCCATCAGCTTGTCGGGCTCCTTCGACAGGGCCTTGGCCTCCGCCAAACACCTCTCCGCCAGCTCGTCCAGCGCCTGCATGCGTCGTTCGAGCCGGACCAGCTCCGGATCGGAGGCTATGGTCGGGGCTGCGGCGGGCGGCTTGGCTCGGGTCATGAACAAACCATGAACGAATCTCGTCCCAACGTCAAGCCTGCGCGTGCGGCTAGCCGACCGCCGCCGGCCGCCGGGCCGGCCACAGCCGCCAGCCGAGCGTCACCGCCAGGCTGGCCAGCGCGATCAGCCCCATGCCGGCCGCCTGCTCCGGCCCCAGGCGGTGGCCGTAGACCAGCCAGTCGCTGAGGATGGCGGAGGCCGGGTAGACGAAGGCGAGCACGGCGATCACCGGCGTCGGCAGCTTCGGATAGGCGGCGTACATCAGCACATAGACCAGGCCGGTGTGGACGGCGCCGAGCCCGACCAGCCAGCCCCAGGGGCCGGGCGTCGCCGGCATCTCGGAGACGCCGACGAAGGGCGCCAGCAGCAGGATGCCGGTGGCGGCGTGGATCATCGCGGTCAGGTGCGGCCGCACCCCGCGCAGCGCCTTGGTCGACAGCACCGTGCCGGTGTAGAGCAGCGAAGCGAGCACGGCGAGGCCAGCGCCGAGCAGCCGCCCCGGCTCCGCCCCCTCGCCGCCGATGCCGGTGGCCAGCGCCAGCCCGGCGAAGGCGATGCCGATCCAGCCCAGCTTCTGGCCGCTCAGCCGCTCGCCGAACAGCACGGCGCCCGCCAGCACCACCCAGAAGGGCTGGACGTGGTAGACGATGGTGGCGAAGGCGATCGAGGTGTGGCGGATCGCGGCGAAGAACGCGACCCAGTTCAGTACGATGCAGACGCCGCCGAACAGGATCAGGCCCCATTGCCGCGACGACAGCCGCAGGTCGCCCAGCCAGCCGCGGGCGGCGCAGAAGGCCGCCAGGGCGAGCGCGCCGAAGACGCAGCGGAAGAACACCGCGTTGATCGGCCCCTGCCCCGATTCCTCCATGAAGACGCCGACGGTGCCGACCACCGCCATGCCCAAAGCGAGCTGCAGGATCCCCGTCCGCCGCTCCGTCGCCGCCTCGATGCCCATCGTCGCCTCCAGCCTTTGCGCACGCAAAGGCTGGACCTGCAGAGGCCTTCACTCAAACGAATAGATTTGAAGCCGACCATCACATGGATTTATGATCCAGCCATGGACAGACGGCTCGATCTCGACGTGCTGCGCACCCTGGTGGCGATCGCCGAGGGCGGCAGCTTCAGCCTGGCCGCGTCGCGGGTCGGGCGCACCCAGTCGGCGGTCAGCATGCAGGTGCGGCGGCTGGAGGAGGCTGTCGGCAAGCGGCTGTTCGACCGCAGCAGCCGTCAAGTGCGCTTGACTCCGGCCGGCGAGAGCCTGCTCGGCCACGCCCGACGCATGCTGCGGCTGGAGGAAGAGGCCTGGGCCGCGCTGGTCGAGCCCGACCTGCGCGGCCGGGTCCAGTTCGGCATTCCCGACGACTACGCCTATTCGCTGCTGCCGCCGGTGCTGTCGCGCTTCGCCGCCAGCCATCCCCAGGTCGAGGTCGAGTTGATCTGCGAGCAGACCACCTTCCTGGACGGGCGCCTCGCGAACGGCGAGATCGACCTCGCCGTCATCACCCGAGGGCCGGGCCGCGACGGCGAGCTGCTGCGGCGCGAGCCGCTGGTCTGGTTCGGGTCACCGGACCACGATCCGCATCTGGAGGACCCGCTGCCGGTGGCGCTCTACGAGCCCGGCTGCGTCGCCCGCGGCGTGACGCTGGAGGCGCTGGCGGCCACGCAGCGGCGCTTTCGCATCGCCTATTCCAGCCCCAGCCTGGTCGGCCTGATGGCTGTGGTCCGCGCCGGGCTGGCCGTGGCGGTGGTGGTGGAGTGCAGCCTGCCGGCCGGGATGCGGGTGCTGGGCCAGCGCGACGGGCTGCCGCCCCTGCCGGCGCTGGAGATCGGGCTGGCCTGGGGCGCCCGGCCGCGGACACCCGCGGTGACGCGGCTGGCGGAGCAGATCCACACGGCAATTGGCCGGCCCGAGGCCATCGCAGCGTGAATGCCGGGTCAGGGCACCGCCCAGGCCTTGCCGTCCGCCGCCTGGCAGCCATGGGGCGGCAGGCCGCTGCCGAAACGAGTCTTGAGCTGGGCGCAGCCCCAGTCGCGCAGCGTCGCCGGCATGTGGCTGTTCAGCGCGATCCCGATCTCGTCATAGGGACTCTCGGTGTTGGTGACGTAGCGGTACCAGGTGAAGCCAGACACGACGGCGGCGCCGATCACGACGCCGATCAGCACGCTGAAAAGCTTGCCCATTCTCGATTTCCTGTTGCGAAGCGAAGCGATTCGGGAGTCTCTCTGATGGGACGCGAGTCCCGTGGCGGCCGCAAGGCACGATTGTCGCGGCCGCGGGTTGATGCTGCAATCCGCGCGGGCTCGCCCCGCTGATCGAGGGGATCGGATGCGTCGTTTCACCGGACTGATCGTGGTCGTCGTCCTGGTCATGCTGGTCGCCCTGTGGGGCGGCAGCGCCTACAATCGCTTCCTGGCCGGCGACGAGACCGTCAAGGCCGCCTGGTCCGAGGTGCTGAACCAGTACCAGCGCCGGGCCGACCTGGTGCCGAACCTGGTCGAATCCGTCAAGGGCTACGCCGGCCAGGAAAGGGACGTGCTGACGCAGGTGACGGAGGCGCGGGCCAAGGTGGGCAGCATCCAGGTGACGCCGGAGACGCTGAACGACCCGGCGGCGCTGCAGAAGTTCCAGGCGGCGCAGGGCGAACTGTCCTCCGCCCTGTCGCGCCTGCTGGTGGTCACCGAGAACTATCCGCAGCTGAAGTCCGACGCCCTGTTCCGGGACCTGATGACCCAGTTGGAAGGCACGGAGAACCGGATCACCACGGCGCGCAACCGCTCGATCCAGGCGGTGCAGGAGTACAACGTCAGCGTCCGCCGCTTCCCGGGCAACCTGATCGCCGGCGTCCTCGGCTTCTCCGCCAAGCCGAATTTCAGCGTCGAGAACGAGGCGGCGATCTCGACCGCGCCCAAGGTCGATTTCGGGACCTCGCCGGCCCCGAAGCCTTGAGGCTCACAGCCCTGAGCATGGCCGCGATGCTGCGCCGGCTGGCCCTGGCGGGCTGGCTGCTGGTCCTCGCCGTGGTCCCGGCGCCGGCGCAGCAGCCAGTGGCGGTGCCGCAGCTGAGCGAACGCGTCACCGACCTGACCCGCACCCTGTCCGCCGCCGAACGGCAGGCGCTGGAGACGAAGCTGGCGGAGGTCGAGCGGCGCAAGGGCGCGCAGATCGCGATCCTGATCGTGCCGACCACCGGCGCCGACACGGTCGAGCAGTATGCCCGGCGTGTCTTCGACCAGTGGCGGCTGGGCCGCAAGGGCGTCGACGACGGGGTGCTGCTGCTGGTCGCCAAGGACGACCGCACCATGCGGATCGAGCCGGGCTACGGCCTGGAAGGCGCGATCCCGGACATCACCGCCGGCCGCATCATCCGCGAGCAGATCGCGCCGGCGTTCCGCCAGGGGGACTATGCGGGCGGCCTGGGCACCGCGGTCGACAGCCTGATCCGGCTGATCGACGGCGAGCCGCTGCCGCCGCCCCCGCCGGAGAGCCGGAGCGAGGCCCCGCAGGACATCTTCCAGATCGTCATCCTGGCGATCATCGCCGGCGTCGTGATCCGCGGCTTTCTCCGCGCCGCCGGGCTGCCGATGCCGCTGCCCGTCGGCGGCAGCGCCCTTGTCGCCGGCGGCCTGGGCTGGGCGCTGTCCGGCCTGATCTTCTTCGGCGCGTTCTGCGCCATCGGCGCGGTGATCCTGGGCGGGATCGGCGGCAGCTTCGGCGGGCCGGGCGGCACCTACAGCTCGCGCCGCGGATCCGGCGGGTTCGGTGGAGGATTCGGCGGCGGCTCGCATGGAGGCGGCTTCGGCGGTGGCGGCTCGGGCGGAGGCGGCTTCAGCGGCGGCGGCGGATCGAGCGGAGGCGGCGGTGCATCCGGGAGTTGGTAGAGCCTTGAGGCGGCTGCGGCCGATCGCCGAATGGCACGGCCAGCGGCTGCTGCGCCGGCATTTCGGGCCGGCGGTGATGGCCCGGCTGCACGAGGCGATCCGCAGCAGCGAGCGCGGGCACCTGGGCGAGATCGTGGTCGCGGTCGAGGCCGCCGCCCCGCCGCACATCCGCGACAGCCGCGAGCGGGCGCTGGAGGTGTTCGGCCGCCTCAGGGTCTGGGACACGGCGCAGGCGACCGGCGTGCTGCTGTACCTGCTGCTGGCCGACCACAGGATCGAGATCGTCGCCGACCGCGGCGTCACCGCCCGGATCGACGACGCGGTCTGGCCGCGGATCTGCGCCGTGCTGCGCGAGCGGTTCCAGGCCGGGCGGTACGAGGAGGGCGTGCTGGAGGCGCTGGCCGCGATCGAGGCCGAGCTGCTGCGGGCCTGGCCGGCGCCGACCGGCGAAACCAATGCCGAGGAGCTGCCGGACGGGCCCGTCATCCTGTGAAGCGTTACAGGATTTCGCGACGGCGCTTGTGAAAGCCGCATCGCCTATGATACCCCCGGCGCTATTGACTCCGGGAGCAGCGACGCGTGACGGCGATCCAGTCGGACCGGCCGACGGTCCTCATCCTCAACGGCCCCAATCTCAACATGCTGGGCGTGCGCCAGCCCGAGATCTATGGCCGCGACACGCTCGCCGACATCGAGCAGGCCTGCGCCGACGAGGCCGAGCAGCTCGAGCTCGAGATCGACTTCCGGCAATCCAACCATGAGGGAGAGCTGGTCACCTGGATCCAGGAGGCCCGCACCGCCCATGACGGCATCATCGTCAATGCCGGCGCCTACAGCCACACCTCGGTCGCCATCCTCGACGCGCTGAACGCCGCGGAACTTCCGGTGATCGAGGTCCATCTTTCCAATATCTTCCGCCGCGACGCGTTCCGGCACCATTCCTATGTCTCGCTGGCGGCGACCGGGGTGGTGTGCGGGTTGGGCGTGCACGGCTACCTTCTGGCCCTGCAGGCGATGGCGCGGCTCCTCGAAACCGACCGGTGAAGACCAGATGAGCACCTTCAACCTCGATCCCGAATTCGTGCGTGGCCTGGCCAAGCTTCTCGACGAGACGGGCCTGACCGAGATCGAGTTCTCGGAAGGCGACCGCCGCATCCGGCTGAACCGCCAGCCGGCGCCGGTGACGGCCTATGCGCCCGCCCCCGCGGCGGCCCCGGTCGTCGCCGCGGCGCCGGCCGCCGCCCCTGCTGTCCCGGCCGGCCCACCGAAGAACGCCGTGACCTCGCCGATGGTCGGCACCGTCTACCTGGCGCCCGAGCCCGGCGCCGCGCCCTTCGTCAAGGTCGGCGACAAGGTGGCCGAGGGCGCCACGCTCTTGATCGTCGAGGCGATGAAGGTGATGAACCCGATCCGCAGCCCGCGCGCCGGCACCGTCAGCGCCGTGCTGGTCGAGGACTCCCAGCCGGTCGAGTTCGGCGAACCGCTGGTCGTGATCGACTGATGTTCGAGAAGGTCCTCATCGCCAATCGCGGCGAGATCGCGCTGCGCATCCATCGCGCCTGCCGCGAGATGGGCATCCGCACCGTGGTCGTGCATTCGACCGCCGACAGCGACGCCATGGCCGTTCGCCTGGCCGACGAGGCGGTCTGCATCGGCCCGCCGGCGGCGCGCGACAGCTATCTCAACATCCCGGCCCTGCTCTCCGCCGCCACCATCACCGGCTGCGACGCGATCCATCCGGGCATCGGCTTCCTGGCCGAGAACGCCCGCTTCGCCGAGATGGTGGAGGAGCACGGCTTCGTCTTCATCGGCCCGACTGCGCAGCACATCCGGGTGATGGGCGACAAGATCGCCGCCAAGGACGCGGTCAAGGCCGCCGGCCTGCCGGTCGTCCCCGGCTCCGACGGCGCCGTCGATACGGTCGACGAGGCGATGGCCCTGGCCAAGGACATGGGCTTCCCGGTGCTGATCAAGGCCACTGCCGGCGGCGGCGGCAAGGGCATGAAGGTGGCCCGCAGCGAGTCCGAGCTGGCCGAGGCCTACAGCATGGCCCGCAACGAGGCCCGCGCCGCCTTCGGCAACGACAGCGTCTATGTCGAAAAGTATCTCGACCACCCGCGCCACATCGAGATCCAGCTGCTGGCCGACACCCATGGCAACGTGGTGCATTTCGGCGAGCGCGACTGCTCGATCCAGCGCCGCCACCAGAAGGTGATCGAGGAGGCGCCCTCGCCCGCGCTCAACGCCGAGGAGCGCGCCTTCATCGGCGGCCTGGCGGCGGAGACCGCGCGCAAGCTGGGCTATCGCGGCGTCGGCACGATGGAGTTCCTGTACCAGGACGGGCAGTTCTACTTCATCGAGATGAACACCCGGCTGCAGGTCGAGCACCCGATCACCGAGGAGATCTCGGGCATCGACCTGGTGCGCGAGCAGATCCGCGTCGCCACCGGCGCGCCGCTCGGCTACGGCCAGCAGGACATCGAGTTCCACGGCCACGCCATCGAGTGCCGGATCAACGCCGAGGACCCGGAGACCTTCACCCCCTCCCCCGGGCGGATCGACGGCTATCACGCGCCGGGCGGGCTGGGCGTGCGGGTCGACAGCGCCATCTATGACGGCTACCGCATCCCGCCGCACTACGACAGCCTGGTGGCCAAGCTGATCGTGCGCGGCACCACCCGCAACGAGTGCCTGATGCGGCTGCGCCGGGCGCTGGAGGAATACGTCATCGACGGGGTGAAGACGACCCTGCCGCTGCACGCCCGGCTGATCGCCGAGCCGGACTTCATCAACGGCGACTACGACATCCGCTGGCTCGAGCGGCTGATGGCGAAGTGACGGCCACCGGCCTGAATTCAGCCCAATTCTGAGAATAGACATTGGACGAGCGTCCCGGGCGCTTAGGCCCGGGACCGGCGATCGAGGGGAAGCGATCGCCGTCGCACGCCCGAGGCCGGGCTGCGGGTCCGGTGCCGCCCCGTTTTGCGAGGAGATGCTGATGAGCGTGTTTCGTGCTTCGACGGCGGCGGCGCTGGTGGCGCTGATCACCGCGCCGGCCTTCGCGGCCGAGGTCCCGTCCGACCCGGTCGAGCGCTGCAAGGGCCTCCTGACCATCGCCCCCGACGACTCGCCGATGCACAACGCCCAGGCCGGCTCGATCGAATCCTACGGCGAGTCCGGCTGCAAGTTCACCGACCTGAAGATGACCGAGCCGGCCGACAAGGTGGCGGCGGGCGCGACGCCGACGACCATCTCGATCGCCGAGGTCACGCTCGACAAGCTCGACTTCGCCAAGGCCTATGACGGCAAGCCGTCGGACACGCTGGTGGCCCAGGCCAAGGGCATCTCGATCGACAACCCGGAGGCGCAGAAGTTCTTCGGCGACGCCAAGTCCTTCGACATGGCGGTCGACTATGCGCTCGACGCCGCCAGCAAGCAGTTCACGCTGAACCAGTTCGAGCTCAGCGGCGACGCGCTCGGCCAGCTGGCGCTGACCGGCGCGCTGGACGGCGTCAGCGCGGACGACCCGGCGGCCGCTGCCGACCCGAGCCAGATGCTGGGCGCCGCCTCGCTGCGCAAGATCAAGCTGCATTTCGAGAACAAGGGCATCATCGACAAGGTCATGGCCTTCGCCGCGGCCCAGGGGCAGGACCCGAAGGCCGCGGTCGAGCAGGGCAAGAGCCAAGCCGTGCTGGGCATGGCGGCGCTGTCGGCCTTCGGCGTGCCGGAGGTCGCGGTGAAGAGCCTGATGGCCTTCGTCCAGGACTTCCCGGCGCCGAAGGGGCCGCTGACCATCTCGGTCGACCCGGCCGCGCCGGTGCCGCTGGCGCAGTTCGCCACGATCAAGCCGGGCGATGCCAAGTCGATGGACCTGGTGAAGAGCCTGAACGTCGCCGTCAGCTACTGACCGGCGTTCGGAACCAGAACTGAAGCGATGGCCGGGGCGGCGACTCCCCGGCCATCGCCATTGAGGGAAGTCGTGAAGCCGCTTCATATCCTCGCATTGGCTGGTGCCGCCCTCGGCATCGCCCTGCCCGCCCGGGCCGCCCCGGTTCCGGCCGACCCGATGCAGCGCTGCCGGGACCTGATCCCGATGATGGCGAAGGCGACTCCCGAGGCGCCCACGGCCGGCACCGTGACGCCGGTCGGCGAAGCCGGCTGCCGCTACACCGACCTGAAGCTGGTGATGAGCCAGTACCAGGGCTGGGTGATCGGAACCCTGACCATCGACCGCATCGATTTCGAGCGCTTCTACGCGGACCGGCCGCCGCTCACCCTCGCGCTCCGCGCCGAAGACATCCGGTTCGAAGCGCCGGCGCTGCCGCCGCCGAGCGTGTACCAGATGAAGCTGCTGCACAGGCCGATCGAGATCACCCTCGACTACGACTACGACGAACCGGCCGATCTCCTGACCCTGAGGGATTTCACGTTCCGCGGCGATCATATCGGCCATCTCTCCGTCAGCGCGGCCATGCGCGGCCTCGACATGGACAGGATCGATCCCCGAAACCCGCTCGGCGACGGGGCCCTGGCCGCGCTGTCGCTGCACTCCCTGACCGTGGACTTCGACAACCAGGGCATGTTCGAGGGCTATGCCCTGCTGCCGGCGCTGTACGCCCTGCCGAACGGCGAGACCGACCCGGAGGGCGCGGTCGCCGCGGCCAAGGCGCAGGCCATGGCCGGGCTGGCCGTCCTGACCGCGGCGGGGGTCCCGGAGGACTCGGTCGCAGCGCTCGGCCGCTTCATCCAGGCCATGCCGCAGCCGCGGGGGCCCTTCCGGCTGTCCATCGCGCCGCAGCCGCCCCTCGCCCTTGCCGAGCTGGAGACGGCCGAACCCGGCGATCCCGCCAAGCTGACCGCGCTGGTGAAGCGCCTGAACCTGACCGCGAGCTACTGAGCCGCGGCCTCACGGCCGGACCAGCCCGAACACGCCGCGCACCGCCTCCAGCGTCCGCGCCGCCTGCTCCCGCGCCGCTTCCGTGCCGCGGCGCAGGATGGCGCGGACCTCACCCGGATCACGCGCGAAGGCGGCGCGGCGCTGGCGGATCGGCACCAGCAGCGCCTGCAGCACCTCCTCCAGCCGCCGCTTCACCGCCATGTCCGGCAGCCCGCCGGCGCGGTAGCGGCGCTTCAGCTCCGCCACCGCCGCGGGTTCGGGGTCGAAGGCATCGAGATAGGCGAAGACGACATTGCCTTCGACCTGTCCCGGATCCTCGACCCGGAGATGGCCGGGATCGGTGCACATACGGCGGATCTTGGTGCGGACCGTGTCGGCGTCGTCGCGCAGGTCGATGGCGTTGCCGGCCGATTTGCTGGCTTTGCCCTGGCCGTCGAGGCCCGGCAGCCGCGGCGTGGTCGACAGCAGGATGCGCGGCTCCGGCAGCACGGTGGCGCCGGCCAGGCGGTTGAGCGCCCGCACGATCTCGACCGTCTGCTCCAGCATCGGCGCCTGGTCGGCCCCGACCGGGACCAGCGTCGCCGCCACCGCGGTGATGTCGGCCGCCTGGCTGACCGGATAGCACAGGAAGCCGGCCGGCAGGTCGCGGGCGAAGCCGCGCTGGCGGATCTCGTCGCGCACCGTCGGGTTTCGCTCCAGCCGCGCCACGGTGACGAGGTTGAGGTACAGCATGGTCAACTCGGCCATCTCCGGCACCGCAGACTGCAGCACGATGGCGCTGCGGGCCGGATCGAGGCCGATGGCAAGGTAGTCGAGCGCCACCTCCATCACGTTGCGGGCGACCCGGCCGGGATCGTCCGCATTGTCGGTCAGCGCCTGCAGGTCGGCGATCAGCACGAACTGCCGGCACAGGCGCTGCAGCCGCAGCCGGTTGGCCAGCGAGCCGGCGTAGTGGCCGAGATGCAGCGGCCCGGTCGGTCGGTCGCCGGTCAGGACGATATCGGCCCCGGTGACCTCAGGCGCCCGAGGATGCGCAGGAAGAGCGAGAGACATGAGACGAATCCTTTCGAGCAGGGAAGAAGGGCCGCTCGGATGGATCGCCGTCTCTCGGACATGAAAAAGGCCGCCTCCATCGGAGCGGCCCGGGGTGCAGGACGAAGCACGCGCAGCCGCCGTCAGGCGCTGCGCCACCAATTCCGGAACAGGGTCGCGGGCTTCGTCATGGCCGGCACCATACAGCAGCCGGACAGCGGCGGGAAGCCGCGAGGGTGGACGCGGCCCCTCCCCTCCGCTATCGACGGGACATGTGCGCTGCGCCGTCCCATATCCTTGGGATCATGATCCGGTCCCGGCCATGACCCGCGTCACGCCCCAGCTGCTGCTGCGCGCCTATGCCGCCGGGCTGTTCCCGATGGCGGAATCGGCAGACAGCCCGGAGCTGCACTGGTTCGACCCGCCGCGCCGGGGCATCCTGCCGCTCGACGGCGTGCATGTGCCGCGCCGCCTGGCCCGCACGGTCAAGGCCGGCCGCTTCCGCGTCACCGCCGACCATGCCTTCGCCGCGGTGATCGCCGGCTGCGCCGCGCCGGCGCCCGCCCGGTCGAACACCTGGATCAACGACGAGATCGTCGCCCTCTACACCGCGCTGCACCGGGCCGGCTTCGCCCACAGCGTCGAATGCTGGGACGGCGATATGCTGGCCGGCGGGCTCTACGGCGTGGCCCTGGGCGGCGCCTTCTTCGGCGAGAGCATGTTCAGCCGCGCCACGGACGCCAGCAAGGTGGCGCTGATTCATCTCGTCGCCCGGCTGCGCGCCGCCGGCTTCGTGCTGCTGGACACCCAGTTCGTCACCGACCACCTGGCCCGTTTCGGCACGATCGAGATCGAGCGCGCCGACTACCGCCGCCGCCTCGAGGAGGCGCTGCTGCTGCAGCCGGACTGGACCGGAGCGGATCCGGAACCGGAGCTGGACCGGCTGCTGCACCAGCGGCGAGGAGAGACATGACCGCCCTGCCCCTGCACCGGCGTCCGGTTCCGGAGGGCCCGGTCGACGACGCGCTGATCAGCTTCATCGAGGCGCATCCGCTGCCCTCGCCGCCCTTCGAGCCGCGCTGGGGCCTGGACCGCCTGGTCCTCGGCCCCGGCAGCATCATCGACGCAGTCGATGCCGAAGGCCGCCGGATCGCCATCGCCGCCGTGGTCGACGCCTGCAGCAATGCCGGCAACGCGGCCTCGCTGGTGGTGCTGTGCTTCCGTCCGCAGAGCGACCACGACGCCCTCGCCCGCTTTCTGCTGGAGGAGGCCGAGGCGATCACCGCCGCCGGGCCCCGCGACCGGCTGGAGGTCGAGGCCGAGGACCTGTTCCTCGGCCGCGGGCCCGAGCTGGAGGCGCGCGGCTATCGCGAGGCCTACCGCATGCATCTGATGCGCCGGCCCCTGGACACGGCCCCGCCGCCCGTGCCGCCCCTGCCCGAGGGGCTGCGCTGGGCGCCGCCGACCGAGGCGACGATGCGCAGCCAGCACGACGCCGTCTGCCGCGCCATGGCCCCTGTTCCCGGCGCCAGCATCCCGGATTTCGAGAGCTTCGCCGCCCGCGCCCGGGCGATGCCCGACCAGCACGGGCTGATCCTGCGCGGCGACGACGTCGTCGGCTTCCTGCGCGTGCATCCGCCCAAGGCCGCCGGCGGCGAGGGCGACGTCGCCCTGATCGGCCGGCATCCGGACCATCGCGGCGGCGGGCTGGGCGACATCCTGGTGGCCGAGAGCCTGCGCCGGCTGCACGCGGCCGGGGCCGGCAGCGCCGCGCTGACCGTGGCGGCGGCGAACGACGCGGCCCTGGCGCTGTACCGGCGCCACGGCTTCACCGTCGCCGAAACCGTTCCGGTCTACGTCAAGGAGTGTCCGGCCAACCCGTAGCGCTTCCCCGCCGGGTGCTCGGCGGCGACAATGCGGCACACCCTGCCGGAGTCGCCGCGATGACTTTCGCCCTCTGGATGGTCCTGGCCGCCATCCTGCTGCCCTATCTGACCGTCATGCCGGCGAAGGTGACGTCGCGGATCGACAACCACGCCCCGCGCCGGGACATGGAGCGGATGACCGGCTGGCAGCAGCGGATGGATTGGGCGCACCGCAATCATTTCGAGACGTTCCCGGCCTTCGCTGCGGCGGTGATCATCGCCCAGATGCAGGGCGCGCCGCAGGGCTGGGTCGACCTGCTGGCGGGGCTGTTCGTGCTGGTCCGGCTCGCCTACACCGCCTGCTACGCCGCGGACCTGCCGAGCCTGCGCTCCGGCATCTGGTCGCTGGGCTTCCTCTGCGTCCTCGGCCTGTTCGCGCTGGCGGCGCTGTAGCCCTTACTGCCGGCCCGGCGGCAGCGCCGGCGGGATGATCTTCATCTCCGGCAACGGCAGCGGCGAGGCCTCCGGCACGTTCTCGTCCACCTCCTGCTGGGCCGCGGCGGCGGCCGGCGAGGTGTCGGTGCAGCTGACCACCCAGACGTCGTAGACGGGATGGTCGAGCGCCGAGACGCCGGGCGAGGAGGCGAACATCCAGCCGGTGAACACCGTGGCGGTCTGCTTGCCCGGCGGCGTGTCGGTGATCTCGAGGAAGGCCGCGCTTTCCGGCGGGTCCTCCGGCGGCGCCTTGCGGCAGGCGCGCACGGTGATGCCGAGCGTGCCGAACTGCACCGTCTCGCCGACCTTGGCCTCGAGCGGCTGGGTCCGCGCCGTGATCTTGTCGAGGCCGCGCAGCTCGGCGATCGGCTGGTCGATGGTGGCCGCGGCCTGCGCTGCGGCCGGGAGCACCGTGGCGGCGAGCGCCGCCAGGGCGGGAAGCACGGGGAGACGCATGATCCGGCTCAATTCCCCATCATGCCGCCGGGCTTGCCCTGCGGCGGCTGATCCGGCGCGCCGCCGGCCCCGCCGGCGCTGGCGCGGTCGCCGAGCTGGCCGATGCTGAAGATCACCTGGCCGAGCAGCTGCTCCAGGCTCGGATTCGACTGGGTGTGGTCGATGGTGTCGCCGTCCTTCAGCCAGCCGTTCGCGTCGTCTGGCCGGGCGCCGGGGCTGAGCGAGAGGCTGCGGCCGCCGAGCAGCCCGTCGCTGCTGATCGCCGCCGCCGTGTCCTGGGACAGCTTGATCGAGGGATCGATCGAGAGCTCGACATCCGCCAGATAGGTCTCGGGGTCCAGGGTCACGCTGGTGACGGTGCCGACCTTGACGCCGCCGATCCGCACATCGGTGCCGGCGTTGACGCCGTCGGCCTGGTCGAACTGGGCCTTCAGCCGGTAGCCCGAGGCGGAGCTGAGATTGGCGCTGGTGTAGGCGAATCCCAGGAAGACCAGGGCGACGGCCAGCACGACCGCGCCCATGACCGTCTCGATGACGTTCCTGTGCATCGATTCTCCCTCAGACAGATCCGGTCACGCCGGCGTCCAGGGCTCGTAGTCGCCGGTCGCCTTGGCGCGGTGGCTGCCGCGCAGCGGATGGCCGGGCGGCAGATAGGCGTGGCCGGTCCCGGTCGGGTTGGTCTCGGGCGGCTGCTGCCAGGGCCGACGGAACGGGCTGCTGTCGCCCGGCGGCTCCTTAAAGGTGTAGTGCAGCCAGCCATGCCATTCCGGCGGCACGCGGGTCGCCTCGGACTCGCCGCCGTTGAACACCACCCAGCGCTTTTCGCGCCCGCCCGGGGCGACCTTGCGGCTGCGGTAGTAGCGGTTGCCGAAGGCATCCTTGCCGACAAGCTCGCCGCGCCGCCAGGTGACGAAGCGGAGGTAAGCGCGAAGCCCGAATTCGGTCAGATCGAAGGCCATGGATCCGTGGACGTGCCGAGTGACGGCCCCCGGCCGCCGAACGGCGCGGACTATGGCACCGCCGGCCGCGCCCGTCCAGTGCGCGTGCGGCCGCGCCGCGGGGCAATTTCAAGGCAGGCCGGCGGACCCCGGCGAAGCGGCGGCCGAAGCGGGTTCCGGCGGAGCCCGATGCCGTCCGTCCGTCGCCGCCAGCGCGATACCGGCGGCCACCGCGGCCAGCCCCGCCAGCAGCGGCCAGCCGAGCGGCTCGCCCAGCGCCAGCGTGCCGAACAGCGCCGCCACGACCGGGTTGACCGCGACCGAAACCGCCACCCGGGTCGGGGTGGTGCGGCCGAGGGCAAAGGCCCATAGGAAGAAGGTGACGGCGCCGCCGACGATACCGAGGTAGAGCACCGCGGCCCAGCCCGCCGGATCCAGCACCGGCAGCACGGCCGGCCGGGACCACAGCGCCAGCGCCGCCAGGCCCAGGCTGCCCGAGGCCATGCCCAGCGCGCTGAAGGACAGGGCCGAGCCGCGCCGGATGAAGGGCCGCGACCAGATGTTGTAGAGGGCACCGCAGCCGGCCGCCCCGACCATCAGCAGGTCGCCCAGCCAGGCCCGCGGCGGCGCCGCTTCGAGCCCGGCGCCGAGCGCCAGCGCCACCCCCGCCATCGCCAGCAGCACGCCGGCCGTCTTGCGCAGGGTCAGCCGCTCGATTCCCAGCGCCGCACCGGCGGTCAGGGTGAGCAGCGGCTGGGTCGACAGTGCCAGCGCCCCGCGCGCGGCCGTCGTATGGGCCAGCGCCGCGTTGAACAGGAAGGGAAAGGCGGCGAAGAACAGCAGCCCCAGCAGCGCCACCGCCGGCAGGTCACGGCGCGGCGGCCAGGGCGAGCGCAGCGCCAGCACCACCGGCACCAACAGCGCGCAACCGATGCCGAAGCGGAACACGCCCAGCGTGGCCGGATCGAGGCCGCCCATCAGGGAGCGCGTCGCCACCACCGAGGTGCCGCCGAGCGTGCTCGACGCCAGCGCCGCCGCCACACCGAGTCCCTCGCGCGCCATTCCGCTCCCTCCATCCTGTGACGGCAGGATAGGAAGGGCCACCGACTTCACGGAAACGCATAACTATGATGCTCTGCATCATAAACCGTGATGGAGAGGCGGATGCTCGACCCGGACCTGCTGCGCGCCTTCGTCGCCGTCGCCGACCACGGCTCCTTCACCCGCGGCGCGGCGGCGCTGAACCGGACCCAGTCGGCGGTGAGCATGCAGATCCGGCGGCTGGAGGATGCCGTCGGCGCCCCGGTGCTGGACCGCAGCCGCCGCGGCCTGCGCCTGACCCCGGCCGGCGAGGTGCTGCTGGGCTATGCCCGCAGGATCCTGGCGGTCTCGGCCGAGGCGATGGGCCGGCTGCGCGACCTGCGGGTCGAGGGGACGGTGCGGCTCGGCGTGATGGAGGATTACGGCACCCGGCTGGTGCCGCCGCTGCTGGGCGGCTTCGCTGCCGCGCACCCCCGGATCCAGGTCGAGATGGTGACCGGCCTGACCGGACCGATGCTGCCGCGGCTGGGCGAGCGCTTCGACCTGGTGCTGGCGATGCATCCGGCGGGCGACGGCGGCGGCATCCTCCTGCGGCGGGAACAGGCGGTCTGGGTGGCCGGCCGGGATGCCGACGCCCTTGGAGCCGCCGCGGATCGCGCGCCCCTGCCCCTCGCCCTCTATCCGCAGGGCTGCCTGTTCCGGGCCTGGGCGATGGCCGCACTCGACGCCGCCGGCCTGCCCTGGCGCCTCGCCTTCGTCAGCCACAGCCTGGCGGCGGTGACCGCGATCGCGGCGCAGAGCCTCGCCGTCACCGTGGTCAAGGCCGGGCTGCTGCCGCCGGAGCTGCCCCCCTGGGCGAGCGCGACGGCCTGCCGCCGCTGCCGCAGGCGGATATCCGGCTGCATCGCGCCCCCGGCCTGCCGCCGGCCGGCGAGCTGCTGGCCCGGCATCTCGTCGACGGCCTGGCCGTGCCGGAGCTCGCGGCCGGGGTGGGATGGTAACCACACTTATCATAGGCCGGCCGCCCATCCGCGATGCAGCCCTCGCCCAATCGGTTTGCACTGCAGCGAGGGCCTTTGCGGCGGAATTGCGGCGGATTCTCTCCGTCAAGGCGGAAGCTGGGCAGAGACGGCGCCTAAATGTCAGGCAATGCAGGCCATGCATTGCTGCGGTGCGATAAGCAGGGGTACATGCATGGCAAAGGTAAGCGCATATATCGGGCCGTGCGATGCAACGCACACCGCGCCGCGAACACCTCGCTGGACGCGGCACGTGAAGAAGGAAATGCTGAAGTGAACCTGATCAACAAGCTTGTCGCCGCCTGGGAACGTCGTCGCGCCTATGCTGCCCTGATGCAGCTCGATGACCGCCTGCTGGCCGATATCGGCATGAACCGCGGCACCATCATGGAGCGCCTGGTCCGTGCCTCGCGCGACACCAATGCCGCCCCGGCCAACGTCGCCGTGCTGCGCCCGACCGTGGCCGCTGCCGCGAACGAAGATTCGGTCATCCGTCGCGCCGCGTGAACGGCCTGACCGGAGGCACCCGGTCCGCTTCCTCCCCCGGAGCCGGGTCGCGAAAACCCCGCCGAGCGTAAGCCGGCGGGGTTTTCTTTTGCCGATTCGTCGAGCTCAGCGGCCGCCCCGTCCGTTCGCGCCGAAATCGGACATCGCCGCCGGCCGCGGCCGGACCAGAGGAGGAATCTTCCTTGGCGGATGCGGCACCTCGGCGCCCGGCTTTTCCGCGTCGAACGCCTGCCGCGACTGCTCGATTGCGGGGTGGTGTTCGGTCGCCCAGGCGAACAGGGCCTTCAGCGGCTCGATCAGGGTGCGGCCGCGATCGGTCAGCGCGTAGTCCACCCGCGGCGGGATCGTCGGGAATACGGTGCGGGTCACCAGCCCGTCCCGCTCCAACCCCCGCAGGGTCAGCGTCAGCATCCGCTGCGAGACGCCGCCGATGGTCCGGCGCAGCTCGTTGAAGCGCATCGGCCCGTCCGACAGCAGGCCGACCACCATCACCGTCCATTTGTCGCCGACCCGGGCCAGCACGTCGCTGATCACCCGGCACTGGTCGTGCCCGTCACGCACATCGCTGTTGCTCGGTTCCAAAAATGTGCCTCCTTGCGCGGCTCTCGGTCGGTCATCAATTTAGCCCCAGTCACAAAATGTGACCACCCCCTGGTCTGATCAACCCGGGATCGCTTCGGCCGGCCCTTCTCTTCGAGCCCCGACCATGAGGACCCGTTCCCGATGAGCCGAATCCTGTTCGTCACCTCGAGCCCGCGCGGCGCCGCCTCGCTGTCGACCAAGGTCGCCACCGCGCTGGTCGACCGGCTGCAGGCGCAGTCCCCGGACGCCGTGGTTGTCCGCCGCGACCTGGCCGCGCAGCCGCTGCCGCATATCGGCGAGGATTTCCTGGCCGCCCAGGCGCTGCCCGCCGAAGCCCGAAGCCCGGCGCAGCAGGCGGCGCTGGCCCTGTCCGACACGCTGGTGCAGGAGCTGTTCGCTGCCGACATCATCGTCATCGCCTCGGCGATGATCAATTTCGGCCTCGCCTCGACGCTGAAGAGCTGGTTCGACTACCTGCTGCGCGCCGGCGTCACCTTCCGCTACGGCGAGACGGGCGCCGAAGGCCTGGTCACCGGCAAGAAGGTGTACCTGGTCCAGGCTCGCGGCGGCGTCTATTCCGAGGGCCCCTACAAGCCTTTCGACTTCCAGGAGCCCTTTCTGCGGCACCTGCTCGGCTTCATCGGCCTGACCGATGTCAAGGCGATCGCCGTCGAAGGCGTCGCCTTCGGCCCGGAGGCCGCGGAGAAGGCCGTCGCCGGCGCGCTCGACCGGGTCTCGACGATCACGGCCCGGGCGGCGTGATCCCGGCCCCGGGACCGGCCGGGGACGGCCGGTCCCGGAGGGTCGGCGCCGGTTTTCGCCGCTTCGGCCGAGGCGGCGAGGCCACGCCGGGCAGCCGCCAGACCAGCGTGCTGGCGCCGCGCGTCTCGACCCAGAGCCCCGGCCCGGGCCGCGGCGCCTCCGCGGCCCGCACCACCTCCAGCTCGAAGTCGGCTGGGCCGAGCATGCCGAGTTCGGTCCAGCAGCGATAAGCGGCATCGACCCGCCGCACAGCCGCGGCGGAGCCGTAGCCGAGCAGCATCCCGGGCCGGCAGATCGCGACCGACTTCGCCGCCGCATCGATCAGGCCGAAGGGCGAGACCGACAGCTCCTCGGTCTCCGCCGCCCCGTCGTCGAACACCGCGAAGCCGGGCTCGGTCTGGCCGAGGAACAGGCGGAAGGCATAGGCCGCGCCGCCGAAACGGGCCGGATCGCGGAGACCGAGCGAGAGCGGCCGGTGCAGCGCCGGCTTCGCGTTGATCTCCGGCCAGAACGGCAATGCATCGAGCCGCCGGCGCTCCGATCCCCGCTCCTGCCGGTGAAGCGGACGAAGCGGCCGGGGACCGCCTCCAGCGCCCGGAACCGGTCGCCCTCCCGGCGCAGAACCGAGACATGGCAGTCGCGGCCAGCGCCGCCCGCCAGTGCGATCGGCAGCAGCAGACGGCCGCCCTCGGCGACCTGGTCGAACAAGGCCGCCGGCAGGTCCCAGACCGCGGCGGTGATCATGGCCCGGTCGTAAGGCGTCCCGGCGGCGTGGCCGGCGGCGCCGTCGCCTTCGACGATGTCGACATTGCGGATCCCGAGCGCCGCCAGGTCGGCCCGGCTGCGCCGCGCGAGCTCGCCCAGGATCTCGACCCCGACCACACTCCCCTCCCCGACCAGCCGGCCCATCACCGCGGCCAGCCATCCAGAGCCGGAGCCGATCTCGAGCACCCGGTGACCGGGGTCCAGCCCCAGCCGGTGCAGCAGCCACAGCACGTAGCTGGGCTGGGAGTTGGTCGAGTCGAGCGCGGCGTCGTCGGGCCCGAGATGGGTCAGCACCCGGTCGCTGTAGACGACGGCGAGATGACGCTGCGGCTCGGCGTCGAAATCCTCGACCGGCCGGTCCCGGTCGGCGCGGAACCGATGCACGAAGCGATGGCGCGGCGCCTCCTGCACAGCCCGGCGAACCGCTCCGGCAGCCCCTCGGCCTCGCCGCGGCGGCGGAAGGCCGTATCGAGCATGCCGAGGAAGCGGGTGATGTGCTCTTCGATATCCGGTTCCATGATCCCTCCGGCTGGAGTGTCTGCCGGGAAATGCGCAGGACCCGCCCGGTCGCGGACCGGGAATATTTTTCGCGATGCCTGTCCGCACCCGGCCGCGGCATGCGCATAGTGCTGCGGATGCAGGACACCTCTCCCCTCAAGCCGCGGATCGCGATTCAGGTGGGCCGGACCGAGAAGGACGTCCGGCGCGCGCTCGCGGCGTTGTCCGAGCCGGACCTGCTGCGGCTGCAGGCGATCGCGCGGCTGCGCTGCCGCGGCCTGCCGGGACTGGACTGGCAGGAGCTGCTGCACGAAGCCGTCCTGCGCGCTCTCGACGGCTCCCGCCCCTGGCCGCGCGACGTGCCGCTGATCGCCTTCCTGGCCGGCATCATGCGCAGCCTGCGCAGCGACCATTGGCGCCGCCAACGAGGCGCGACGATGACCCTGTCGGCGCAGGCGGCGGAGGTCGCCGACCAGGCGCCCGACCCGGAACGCATCGCCGCCGCCAGCCAAGCCCTGGCGGCGATCGACCGGCTGTTCGCCGACGATCCGGCGGCGCTGGCCGTGATCCTGGGCCTGAGCCAGGGCCTGTCGGCCGAGGAGATCCGGCGGCGCACGGGCCTGTCCGAGACCGAATACGAGTCCACGCGCAAGAGGATGAGGCGGGCGCTGCTGCGCCACGGCCTCATAGGGTCGCCATGACGCACCGCCCCGACCGGGCGCTGGAACGCCTGCTGGACGCGCTGGAGGCCGAGCTCACCGCCGCCCCGGACGACGAGATCCGGCAGGCCGCCGCCGAGGCCCGACACAAGGTCTCCTACGCCGCCTGGGATGTCCGCGGCGTGATCCGGCGCGCCGAAGCGGCCGCGTCCCCAGCCGCTCCCGCCGCCCCCGTTCCACGGCCCTGGCTGCCGCCGCCGCGCTGGCATTGACAGCCGGTTCAAGGCAAAACTTCGCAGGCCTGCCCCGCGGCGACAGGCCGCCCGGCAGAGCCGGCGCAACCTGCTAGCCTGTCGCGGCACGTTACAACCGTCACCAATCCATGACCGTCACCAACGGAGAGATGCATGGAACACCGTCTGCTCGGCGGGTCCGGCCTCAAGGTCCCCGTGCTCAGCTTCGGCACCGCCACCTTCGGCGGCACCAACGAGTTCTTCCAGCGCTGGGGCAGCACCGACGTCGCCCAGGCCAGCCGCATGGTCGATCTGTGCCTGGAGGCCGGCGTCAACTTCTTCGACACCGCCGACGTCTACAGCCAGGGCGCGTCGGAGGAGATCCTGGGCCAGGCGCTGAAGGGCCGGCGCGATCGGGTGCTGATCTCGACCAAGGCCACCTTCGGGATGGGCGACGGCCCGAACGACAAGGGGTCGTCGCGCTACCACCTGATCCGGGCCTGCGAGGCCAGCCTGAAGCGGCTCGGCACCGACCATATCGACCTCTACTTCATGCACGGCTTCGACGCGCTGACGCCGGTCGAGGAGACGCTGCGCGCGCTCGACGACCTGACCCGCAGCGGCAAGATCGGCTATATCGGCGCCTCCAACTTCTCCGGCTGGCAGCTGATGAAGGCGCTGGCGACCTCGGAGAAATACGGCCTCGCCCGCTATGTCGCCTATCAGGGCTACTATTCGCTGGTCGGCCGCGACTACGAGTGGGAGTTGATGCCGCTCGGCCTCGACCAGAAGGTCGGGCTGATGGTGTGGAGCCCGCTCGGCTGGGGCCGACTGACCGGCAAGATCCGGCGCGGCCAGCCGGCCGGCCAGGGCCGCATCGCCGCCGGCGGCGCCGAAGGCGGGCCGGTGGTCGACGACGAGTATCTCTACGATGTCGTCGACGCGCTCGACCGGGTGGCGCAGGAGACCGGCAAGACCGTCCCGCAGGTGGCGCTGAACTGGCTGCTGCAGCGGCCGACCGTCGCCAACATCGTGATCGGCGCCCGCAACGAGGAGCAGCTGAGACAAAATCTCGGGGCCGTCGGCTGGAACCTGACGCCGGAGCAGGTGGCGCTGCTGGACGACGCCAGCCACCGCACGCCGGCCTATCCCTACTGGCATCAGACCGGCTTCGACGAGCGCAATCCGAAGCCGACCCGCTGGGTGAAGCGGGGGGCGTAGGCCACTCCCCTCATCGTCATTGCGAGGAGGCGAAGCCGACGAAGCAATCCAGGGGCCGGTGCGAGCCGCTCTGGATTGCTTCGCTACGCTCGCAATGACGATTTGGGGAAAGGCGAACGGCCTCCGCCTACGGCCCGTCGCCCCTCATGACACCGCGGTCAGCTTCGGCCTCCCCGCGGCGGTGCCGAACTCGCCGGGATGGGTCTCGTGCGCCCCGGCACTCTGGCCGTCGGCATCGATGCCGAGCGCCGGGAACAGCAGCTCGGCGACGTTGTAGGCCTCCTCCAGATGCGGGTAGCCGGAGGCGATGACCGTCTCGACGCCCAGCGCCTGGTATTCGCGCAGCCGCGCCGCCACGGTCTGCGGGTCGCCGACCAGAGCGGTGCCGGCGCCGCGGCGGACCAGGCCGATGCCGGCCCAGAGATTGGGGCCGACCAGCAGCCTGTCGCGCTTGCCGCCGTGCAGCGCCGTCATCCGCTGCTGGCCGACCGAATCCGAGCCCTCGGCCAGCTTCTTCTGGGCCTCGGCGATGGCCTCGTCGGAGACGTCGCGGATCAGCCGCTCGGCCACCCGCCAGGCCTCCTCCTCGGTCTCGCGGACGATCAGGTGGATGCGCAGGCCGAAGCGCAGAGTGCGGCCGCGCGCCGCCGCCCGGGCCCGCGCCGCCTCGATCTTCTCCGCCACCTGCTCCAGCGGCTCGCCCCAGGTCAGGTAGGTCTCGACCTGGTCGGCGGCGAGGTCGAGCGCCGCGTCGGAGGAGCCGCCGAACCACAGCGGCGGATGCGGCCGCTGCACCGGCGGGAAGGACAGCCTGCCGCCCTTCACCTCGAGGAAGTCGCCGTCGAAATCCACCGTCTCGCCGGCCAGAAGGCGGCGCCAGATGGTCAGGAACTCCGCCGCCTGGGCATAGCGGGCGTCGTGGTCGAGGAAGACGCCGTCTCCGGCCAGCTCCGCCGGGTCGCCGCCGACCACGACGTTGAGCAGCAGCCGGCCCTGGCTGATCCGGTCCAGCGCCGCCGCCTGGCGGGCAAAGAAGGCGGGGGTCGCCACGCCGGGGCGCAGCGCCACCAGGAAGCGCAGCCGCTCGGTCGCCGTCGCCAGCGCCGTGGCGGTGATCCAGGCATCCTCGCAGCCGCGGCCAGTGGGCAGCAGAACGCCCTTGAAGCCGAGCCGGTCGACCGCGGTCGCGATCTCGCGCAGATAGCGGAACTCCGCCGGGCGGTGCCGGTCCTGGGTGCCGAGATAGGGGCCGTCGCCGCTGGTCGGGATGAACCAGAACAGGTCGAGGGGCTTCTGCGAAGCGGACATGGGGCTGTTCCTGTCGGTTTCGGTGCGGTCAGGCGCCAGTCCAGACGATGTCGCGGATCGCGATCGGCGCCGGGATCAGGCCGAGCGCGGCGAAGCGGTCGGCGATCCGCTGCTGCTGCGCCACGATCTCTCCGGTCAGCGGACCGATCCGGAAGCCGGCGCGGTCGACCGCGCGCCGCTCCGCCGCCAGGCTGATGCCGGTATCGTCGGCGAACAGCTTCGCCACCTCGGCGCGGTGCGCCTCGGCCCAGGCGCCGACCTGGCCCAGCGCCGCGACCAGGCTGCGCAGGGTGGCGGGATGCGCCGCGGCGAAGGCCCGGCCGGCCAGGAAGAAGGAGTTCTGCGGCTCGACCCGGGCCGAGGTCGTCAGCACCCGTGCCCCCTCCTCCAGCTCGGCGATGGCGAGATAGGGGTCCCAGATCGCCCAGGCGTCGATGCTGCCGCCGGCGAAGGCGGCGCGGGCGTCGGCCGGGGCGAGATAGACAGGGATGATGTCCTGCCAGCCGAGCCCCGCCTGCTGCAGCGCCGCGACCAGGAAGTTGTGGGCGCTGGAGCCCTTGGCCACGCCGACGCGCAGCCCCTTCACATCCGCCGGGCTCTGCGCCGGCGACGCCGTCGGCACCAGCAGAGCCTGCCCGTCCCCGGCGGCCGGCTGGGCCGCGGCATAGACCAGATCGGCCTGGGCCGCCTGGGCGAAGATGGGCGGCGTGTCGCCGGTGGCGCCGAAATCGACGCTGCCGGCATTCAGCGCCTCCAGCAGCGGCGGGCCGAAGGCGAACTCGACCCATTCGACCCCGACGCCCTGCGGGTCGAAGTGCTCCTCCAGCGACCGGCGGGTCTTGGCGACCAGCAGGATGCCGTTCCTCTGATAGCCGATGCGCAGGACCTTCGGCGCGTCCTCCGCCCAGGCCCGGCCGGCGAGCGGCGCGGCCGCCGCGAGGGCGAGGCTGGTCGACAGCAGGGTGCGGCGGGACAGCATGCTCCATTCTCCCGAGAGGTCGATCCGGCGCCCGCCAGAAATCTCTCAGTCCGAACTGGAGTATGTCAACATCATTATAGTCTTGTTATGTTAATTTAGAATTAAATAACACACTTACTAAGTACTACGCCGCCTCCGGCCGAGCCTCGGCGCAGCTCTCGGCCAGCTGTTCCGCCACCAGCCGGACCGCCGGGGCGGCGCCGGGCTGCAGCATGACGGCGAGCTCGCTGGGCGGCACCGGCGGAAAGCCCTCCTCCGGGCGCAGGATGCGCAGGTCGTCGCGCACCGAGCGCTCGACCAGGATGCCGATGCCGAAGCCGCAGGCGATCGCGGCCTGCACCGCCGAGAGGTTCGAGCCGGTGAAGGCGATGCGCCAGCGCCGCCCGGCGCTCTCCAGTGCATGGATCGCCCGGGCCCGGTAGATGCAGCCCTGGGCATAGGCCACCAGCGGCACGGGGTCGCCCTCCGGCACGCCGTGGCGGCGGCTGGCGACCCAGACCAGCCGCTCGGGCCAGGCGGCGAAGGCGAGGCCGATGCCGGCGTCGCGCTTGATCACGGCGATGTCCAGCTCGCCCTGGGCGAAGGCGCGGCGCAGCTCCGGCCCCGCATCGCAGCGGACGTCGAGCCGCAGGGCCGGGCGCAGCCGGGCCAGGCCGGACAGCGCCTCCGTCAGCCGTTCGGCGGCGAAATCCTCGCCCAAGCCTACCCGCACCACGGTCATCCCGTCCGGCCGGCGCAGCGCGTCCTCGGCCTCCTCGCTCAGCGCCAGCAGGCGGCGGGCATAGCCGAGCAGCCGCTCGCCCTCCTCCGTCGGCGCCACGCCCCGCCCCTGCCGGTGCAGCAGCGGACAGCCGACCGCCTCCTTGAGCTTGCGGATCTGCTGGCTGACGGTGGACTGGGTGCGGTGCACCCGCTGGCCAGCGCGGGTAAAGCCGCCGGCATCGACCACGGAGACGAAGCTGCGCAGCAGGTCGAGGTCGAGCATGGGACCTCCTATCGGCTTTTCCACTGACCTGCATTTAACCATTGAATTTCCCAATAGTCACGCCGG
Organism: Inquilinus limosus DSM 16000; assembly: GCF_000423185.1. Classification (GTDB taxonomy): domain Bacteria; phylum Pseudomonadota; class Alphaproteobacteria; order DSM-16000; family Inquilinaceae; genus Inquilinus; species Inquilinus limosus. The sequence continues at coordinate 415,317 of NZ_AUHM01000001.1, forward strand.
CGTCTATGGTGCGGCCGATCCGAAGGAGATCCGCCATGGACGCCGTCTCGGTTCCGGCTTCCGACCGCAGCGCCCTGGTGCGCTGGGGTTTCCCCGCCCTGTTCGTGGTGCTGTGGGCCTCGGCCTTCACCGCCGGCAAGGTGGCGGTGACCTACGCCCCACCCTTCCTGCTGCTGTCGACGCGCTTCCTGCTGGCCGGTCTGGTGCTGGCGGTGCTCGCCCGGCTGTCGGGCCGCAGATGGAGCTTCGGCCGCGGCGCGGTGGCGCGCTTCGCCCTGCTCGGCATCGTCACCATGGCGGTCTATCTGGCCCTGTCCTATTTCGGGATGCAGAGCGTGACCTCCGGCTTCGCGGCGCTGATCATCAGCATGAACCCGGTGCTGACCGCGGTTCTGGCCGCGCCGCTGCTGGGCGAACGGCTGACCGGAGCCAAGCTGGCCGGGCTGGCGCTCGGCGTCGCCGGCGTTGCCATTGTGCTGCAGAGCCGCCTCAGCGGCGGCATCGAGGGTCCGGTCGGCATCGCCTTCACCTTCGGCGCGCTGATCGCGCTGTCGGCCAGCACCATCCTGTACAAGCGGATCGTGCCGTCGGGCGACCTCTGGTACGGCACCGCGATCCAGACCCTGGCCGCCGGCGTCGCGCTGCTGCCACTAGGCTTGGCGCTGGAGCCGGTCTCGGCGATCCGCTGGACGCCGGAGCTGCTGGCCGGCTTCCTCTGGCTCGCCCTCGCCGTCTCGCTGTGCAGCTATCTGCTGTGGTTCGACATGCTCGACCGGCTCGGCGCCTCGGCGGCCAGCGCGCTGCACTTCCTGGTGCCGCCGATCGGCCTGCTGCTCGGCTGGGCGGTGCTGGGCGAGCATGTGCCGCCGCTCGACCTGCTCGGCGTGGTGCCGATCGCGCTCGGCATCCGCCTGGTCACACGCCCCGCCGGCCGCTAGCTGCCGGCCATAACCCGCGCGATCGCCGCATCCAGCAGCTCGACGCCGAGGTCGATTTCAGGGTCGCTCACCGTCAGCGGCGGGGCGATGCGCATGGTGCCGCCGGAGGAGCCGGCGCGGACGATGTTGGCGGACAGGCCGAGCTCCAGCGCCGTGTCGGTCACGGCATCGGAGATCCAGGCCGCGTCGCGGCCGCCGGCATCGGCGAATTCCAGCCCCAGCAGCAGGCCGCGGCCGCGGACATCGCCGATGCAGGGGTGACGCCGCTGCAGCCCGCGCAGCCCTTCCGTCAGCCGTGCCCCGGCCGCGGCGGCCCGCGCCGCCAGCCCGTCGCGGACCACGATCTCCAGCACCTTGAGGCCGACCGCAGCGGGGAGCGGGTCGTTGACGTGGGTGGTGTAGAACAGGAAGTCGCGCGCCTCGGCCTCGGCGGCGATCGCCTCGCTGGTCATCACCGCGGCCAGCGGCAGCCCGGCGCCCAGCGTCTTCGACAGGGTCAGGATGTCCGGCACCACGCCGTCGCGCTCGAAGGCGAACATCAGCCCGGTGCGGCCGATGCCGGTCTGCGCTTCGTCCAGGATCAGCAGCATGCCGCGCGCCCGGCAATGCGCCTGCAGAGCCGCCAGATAGCCCGGCGGCAAGTCCAGCACGCCGCCACTGCTGAGGATCGGCTCGGCGATGAAGGCGGCCAGGTTGCCCGTGCACTGCCGGTCCAGCAGGGCGAAAGAATCGTCCAGCTCCTGCCGCCAGTGCACGCCGGCGAAGCGCGGGCGGTAGGCGTTCGGCGCCGGGATGCCGAACTGCCCGGGCATCAGCGGGCCGATGCCGCGCCGACCCGCCTTGTAGGTGGCCGCCGCCGCGCCGCCGGTCATGCCGTGCCAGGACTGGGTGAAACCTACGATCTCCCATTTTCCGGTGACCAGCTTGGCCAGCCGGATCGCCGCCTCGTTCGACTCGCCGCCGGTCGACAGCAGCATCACCTTCGGCAGGCCGGGCACCAGCCCGGCCAGGGCTTCGGCCAGGTCGACCACGGGCGCCGACAGCATCGACGAGAACAGGTGGTCGAGCCGCCCGACCGCGTCGCGCACCGTGGCCACGATCTCGGGCTGGGAATGGCCGAGGATGGCGCTCATCTGGCCGGAGGTGAAGTCGAGCACCCGGCGGCCGGCGGCGTCGGTCAGGAACGCGCCCTCGGCCCGCACCGGGACGAAGGGCACGAAGTCGCCGCCATAGCGCAGCAGGTGGCGGCGGGCACGGGTCCAGAAGGCGGGGTCGAGATCGGAGGAAATGGCGTCCATGGCAACTGGCCCTCCTGGTGAGGCATACGCCATCCTCCGCCCCGCCCTCCTCGGCCGCAAACGCAGAGAATTCGCTGGACTCGTGAGAGGAATTCACCATTCATCGGGCGATGAAGCGGTCCAACCTGCCGCTGCGCGCACTCGCGGCCTTCGAGGCCGCCGCCCGTCTGGAAAGCTTCCGGGCGGCGGCGGAGGAGCTGGCGCTGACCTCGTCGGCGGTGAGCCATCAGGTCCGGAGCCTGGAGGCGCGTCTCGGCGTGCGGCTGTTCGACCGGGTCGGCCGCGGCGTCGTGCTGTCGCCCGACGGGGCGGAACTGTTCGGCCGGATCCGCGACAGCTTCGACGCCCTGGCCGAGGCGGTCGAGACCGCCGCGCGGCGCGGCCGCCGCGCCCGCCGGGCGGAGGTGGTGCTGCTGCGCACCCCGCCGTCCCTGGCCGGATGCTGGCTTCTGCCCCGCCTGCCCGCCTTCCTGGCCGAACACCCGGAGATCGACATCCGCGTCCATGCCGACCTGCGGCTCGCGACCGAGAGCGGCAACCGGTCGGAAGCCGAGGGCGTGGATCTGGCGATCTGGTATAACGACCACGCGCCCGCGGCGGCCGTGCCGCTGCTGACGGAGACGGTCCAGCCGCTCTGCGCCCCGGCCCTGGCCGCCCGCGGCGATCTGCAGTCGCCGCGCGACCTGCCGGCGCTGCCGCTGATCGTCACCCGCGACAACCGCCTGTCCTGGGAGGGCTGGTTCCGGCGCCAGGGCGTCGAGCTGGACGACGGCTTCACCCGCACCGTCCAGCTCGACCCGTCGCATGTCGCGATCGAGGCGGCGGTGAAGGGCCTCGGCATGGTGCTGGAGAGCGACGTGCTGGCCGAGGACGCGCTGCGCAGCGGCCGGCTGGTCGCCCCGTTCCCCGGGCTGGGGGTGTCGTGGACCGCCTACTGGCTCGCCATCGCCCGCGGCTCGGCGGGGCGGGAGAGCGTTGAGACGGTGCGCGCCTGGCTGATGGAGAGCGCGGCGCGCACGGCCGGGGGTTAGAGGAGGCGTCAGCTATTTTCGTAACCTCTCCCGCATGGCGGGAGAGGTCGGGCTCGCGCAGCGAGACCGGGTGAGGGCTGGCTCGGGCTTCGACGAACTCCCCTCACCCGGAGCCGCTTCGCGTCTCCGACCTCTCCCGCAAGCGGGAGAGGCAATGCATTACGCTCTATGTCTACGCCACCCGCGGCAGCGGCTGCGGCTTGGCCGGCGGCCGCAGGGCCTCCGGGATCCAGTCGCCATGCGCGGCCAGCAGGTCGTCGACCAGCTTCCAGATCTGGTCGAGGTCCAGCTCAGCCGCCGTGTGCGGGTCCAGCATGGCGGCGTGGTAGATGTGGTCGCGGTTGCCGGTCAGCAGCGCCTCGACCGTCAGCGACTGGACGTTGATGTTGGTCTGCATCAGCGCCGCCAGATGCGGCGGCAGCCGGCCGATGCCGATCGGCTGCACGCCGTTGCGGTCGACCAGGCACGGCACCTCGACCGTGCAGTCCGCCGGCAGGTTGTCGATCAGCCCGTGGTTCTGCACGTTGCCGTAGATCACCGCCGGCTGGCCCGTCTCCTTCGCGTGGATGATGGTCGAGCCGTATTCGACGCTGCGCTTGATCTCCAGCGGCACGGTCGGGTCCTGCAGCTGTTCCCGCAGCGCGCCCCACTTGTCGATCTGGCGCTCGCAGCGGGTGATGTACTCGTCGAGCGGGATGTTGAAGCGGTCGACGATCTCCTCGCGCCCGCGCTTGATGTACCAGGGCACGTATTCGCTGAAATGCTCGCTGGATTCGGTGACGAAGTAGCCGAGCCGCAGGAACATGTCATAGCGGACACGGTTCCACTCCGGCACCCGCCCTTCCTCCACCACCTTGCGGATCAGCGGCGTCAGGTCCTGCCCGTCGCGCTCGAACTTCAGGTAGAAGGCCATGTGGTTGATGCCACCGCAGAGATAGCTGATCTCCTCGACCGGCACGCCGATGTCCTCGGCGATCTCCGCCGCGGTGCCCTGCACGCTGTGGCACAGGCCGACGGTCCTGATCTTCGTCGCCCGGTTCAGCGCCCAGCAGTTCATCGCCATCGGGTTGGCGTATTGCAGATGGGTCACGTCGGGACACAGCCGCTCCATGTCCCGGGCATAGTCCAGCAATACCGGCACGGTGCGCAGCGCCCGCATGATGCCGCCGATGCCGAGCGTGTCGGCGATGGTCTGGCGCAGCCCGTAGGTCTTCGGCACCTCGAAGTCGGTCACGGTGCAGGGCTTGTAGCCGCCGACCTGGATCATGGTGATGGCGTAGTCGGCGCCGTCGAGCGCGCGGCTGCGGTCCAGCGTCGCCTCGATCGTGGCCGGCGCCTTCAGCGTCTCGGCGATGCGCCGGGCCACGATCTCTGAGGTTGCGAGCCGTTCCGGGTCGATGTCGAACAGGGTGATGCGGGCATCCGCCAGCTCCGGATAGGACAGGATGTCGCCGATCAGGTTCTTGGCGAAGACCGTGCTGCCGGCGCCGATGAAGGTGATCTTGGGAGAGCTCATGGTCGGGTTCCGGTTGGCGGATGGTTGAGGGCGCTATTCGAACAATGCGTTGACCTGGTCGTTCGCCTCCTTGAGCAGCGGCGCGACCGGCACGTCCTCGAGGAAGATCCGGTCGAAGGCCACGTTCATGGTCGACACGACCTGCGGCGAATAGTCGGTGATCGGGTAGAGGAAGGTCTGGTCCGGCGTCGCCTCGCTGGTGAAGGCGGTGACGTCCTGGCCACGGGCGGCGAAGGCGTCCTGCGCCATCTTCGCCGCCTCCGGGATCGCCGGGAAGACGACGCCCGCCTTGCCGATGATGCCCTGACACTCCATCGATCCCAGGAACTTGACCCATTCCCAGGCCTCGTCCGGATGCTGGGTGCCGGTCCAGATCGAATCCCCCAGGCCGTTGAACATGCTCTTGCGGCCCTGCGGCCCCTTCGGCAGCGGCACGAAGCCGTAGGGGAAGGACACGTTCTGGGCATACCAAGTCGCGTTCCACGACCCGTCGGGGACGATCGCGCCCTTGCCGGCGCCGAGCAGCGCGGTGCCGCCGAGGCCGCCGACATCCTTCTGCGGCAGGGCGTAGCCCTTCTTCAGCCACAGGTCGCGCAGCCAGGTCAGGGTCTCGGCCAGCACCGGGTCGTCGTAGTAATACCTGGTGCTCCAGGGCCCGTCGGTGAACTTGAAGCCGGCGGACACCGCCAGCCAGCTCCATTGCGTCTGGCCATAGGCGTCGGGCCCGATCTTGGGGGCGATCAGCCCGTACTGCACCACGCGCTTCGGGTCGAAGCCGGGCTCGTCGCCGCGCTTGCCGTCGGCGTCGAGCGACAGCCGGGCCAGGATCTTCTCGAAGCTGCCGCCGTCCTTCGGGTTCCAGGTGGCCTGGCGCAGCTCCTCGACCGTCACCCCGGCCTTGTCCAGCATCGCCTTGTTGTAGACGAGGGCGACCGTATCCCAGTCCTTGGGCATGCCGTAAAGCTTGCCGTCGCGGGTCCAGAGGTCGACCAGCCCCGGGCTGTAGATGTCGGTGTCGACCTTGTCGCGCTCGACCAGCGGCGTCAGGTCCATGATCTGCTCGTTGGCGACGAATTCGGGGTAGGAGCGCAGATGGTCGGCAAAGACGTCCGGCGCCTCGCCCGAGACGAAGCCGGTCGACAGCGTGGTCCAGTAGTCGGTCCAGGCGTACTGCGTCACCTTGACGGTGATGTCGGGATGCTTGGCGTGGAAGGCGTCGGCGCATTGCTGGTAGTGCGGCGCCTGCAGCGCGTCCCACAGCCAGTAGTTCAGCGTGGTCTCGGCCCGGGCGGCGCCGGTCGCAGCCAGGGCCGCCACGGACAGCAGCAGGGTCTTCGGCAGACTCACACGCATCTCAAGCCTCCTCCGATCTCGTTTGTGGACGCCGCGGGTCACTTCAGCCCGCTGAACTGCAGGGATTCGACGACGCGCCGGCCGAACAGCACGAGCAGGGCGATCACCGGCACGATCGACAGCACGGTGGCGGCCGTCATCCCGGTCCAGTCCGGGTTGCCACTCTGCTGCTGCGACTTGAAGGCGGACAGCGCCACCGAGATGACCCGGACCTCGGCATCGCGCCCGACCAGGAACGGCCAGAAGAAGTCGTTCCAGGCGTTGATCGACAGCAGGATCGCCAGCGTCGCGATGGCGCTCTTGTGCACCGGCAGCACCACGCTCCAGAACGTCCGGAACGGCGTGGCGCCGTCGATCCGCGCCGCCTCCTCCAGCTCGCGCGGGGTCGACAGGAAGAACTGGCGCAGGAAGAACACGGCGAAGGGCGACATCAGCAGGGTCGGCGCCACCATGCCCTGGAAGGTGTTCAGCCAGCCCAGCTGCCGGATCAGCACGAAGTTCGGGATGAACAGCACGATCGCCGGGATCATGGTGGCGGCGATGAACAGGTAGAAGATCACCGACGACCCGACGAAGCGGATGCGGGCGAAGGCATAGGCGGCCAGCGCCGAGAAGAAGATCTGCCCGCCCACCGTCAGCAGCGTGAAGATCAGGCTGTTGCGCAGCGCCAGGGCGAAGTTGATCGGCGTCGACGGAGTCGCGGGATTGATCGGCGCCAGCCCCAGCACGCGGCGGACATTGTCGAGGGTGACGTCGACCGGCACCAGCAGCGTCGCCTGATCGAACAGGGTCGAGCTCGGCACCAGCGCCGTCTTCAGCGTGATCCAGAGCGGGAACAGCGAGCACACGATGAACGCGCCCAGCACTGCCCAGGCGAAGATGCGGCCGAAGGACAGGCGCTGAAGGGAGGCGTGCGGCAGGGCGATCGCGGTCATGGCGCGTCCCTCACTCGAGATCCGAGCTGCCGGCGCGCAGCGCCCGCATCTGCAGCAGGGTGACCAGGATCAGCACCGCGAACAGCGCCACCGACATCGCCGAGGCGTAGCCCATCTTCGAGAAGCGGAAGGCGCTTTCGTAGACGTACCAGATGATCGCGCTGGTCGAGTTCGCCGGCCCGCCCTGGGTGGTGACGGCGATGGTGTCGAACACCTGGAACGACCCGATCACGCTGGTCACCAGCACGAAGACCAGCACCGGTCGCAGCAGCGGCAGGGTGATGCGCCGGAACACCGTCCATTCCCCCGCCCCTTCCAGCCGTGCCGCCTCGTACAGTGAGCGCGGGATCGCCTGCAGCCCGGCGTAGAACAGCAGCGCCGTCAGCCCGACATGGCGCCAGATGTTGATCCCGGCGATCGACATGATGGCGAGGTCCGGCGTCGCCAGGAAGGATTGTCGCGGCACCCCGATCATCCCGAGGAAGGCGTTAGTCATGCCAAGCAGCGGGTCCAAGAGCCACAGCCAGATCAGCGCGGCGATGACGTTGGACAGGAGATAGGGCGCGATCACCGCCGCCCGCACCGCCACCGACCGGCTGAGCCGGTCCATCAGCACGGCGAGGGCGAGGCCCAGCACCGTCTGCAGCGGGATGTTGTAGAGGACGTAGGCGACGGTGATGCGCACCGATTGCCAGAAGCGCGGGTCGTCGGCCAGCTTCAGGTAGTTGTCGAAGCCGACGAATTTCGGCGCCCGCATCAGGTTCCAGTCGGTCAGGCTGATCTCGATCGCCCGCAGCGTCGGGAAGAGATAGAAGATGCCGAAGCCGACCAGCGCCGGCAGGATGAACAGCCAGCCGGTCACGTTGCGCTGCAGCGCCGCCCGCAGCTTCGGGCGGGACCGCAGCCAGCCGGCGGCGGCCGGCCTGCTCCATTCCGCTGCCACCATCCTCGACACTCCTCCCCGGACCGGGCCTCGACATCCTGTGGAAACGAGGCTTCTGTCGACGAATGACACGTGTCACTATCGTTACTAACACGTGTTAGTCATAGTCAATCGAGATCCGGCCGGCTTGTCAAGCACCGACCGGCATGGCACAGGGGACGAGGCGTTCCCGATCGGCCGGGCGCCACGTGAAGCGGATGGATATGGAACGACGCAGGATCACCAGCCACGATGTCGCCCGCCGGGCCGGGGTGTCGCGCGCCACCGTCTCGATGGTGCTGAACCGGTCGGAGGCGGTGGCAATCAGCGCCGAGACCCGGCAGCGCGTGCTGGAGGCCGCGGCGGCGCTGGGCTACCGGCCGAACTCGGCGGCCCGCATGCTGGTGCGCGGCGACACCGAGACCATCGGCCTGGTGGTCACCGACCCGCAGGTGCTGACCGTCGACGGCTTCGTGCCGCAGCTGCTCTACGGCATCAGCCAGGCCACGAGCGAGAGCGGCTACCGCATCCTGCTGGAGGGGGTGGAGCCCGGCGCCGGCCCGCACGCCTATGCCGAGCTTGTCGAGGGCCGCCGGATCGACGGGCTGATCGTGCTGAACCCGCCGACCGCGGCGCCGCAGATCCATGCGCTGATCGACCAGGGCTTCCCGCTGGTGCTGCTGGGATCGGTCCGCCATCCGCGGGAGCATGCGGTCAATTTCTCCACCCGCCGCGCCATCCGCCGTGCGGTCGACCATCTGGTCGGGCTCGGCCACGGCGCCATCGCCCATATCGGCTTCTCGCCGCCCGGCTTCGTCGCCACCGACGCACGGCTGAACGCCTACCGCGAATCCCTGCGCGCCCATGACATCGAGCCGGACGACCGGCTGGTCGCCTATGGCGCCTTCAGCGCCGAGAGCGGCCACCGGGCGATGCGCGAGCTGCTGGACCGCGCCGGCGCGCGACCGACCGCCCTGCTCGCCGGCAACGACACCATCGCCCTCGGCGCGATGGCTGCGCTGGCCGATGCCGGGCTGTCGGTGCCGGACGACATCGCCGTGGTCGGCTTCGACGACCTGCCCTTCGCCGCCCTGCTGCGCCCGGCCCTGACCACGGTGCGCAACCCGGGCATCGAGCAGGGCCGCCAGGCGGCGCAGCTGCTGATCCGCCTCCTGAAGGGCGAGACGCCGGAGCAGCGCCGCGTCGTGCTGCCGACCGAGCTGGTGGTCCGCGATTCCTGCGGCGCCCGGCGGCGGGAGGTCAGAGGATGAAGTCCGCTGCGGTCAGCTCCGTCAGGTCCAGGGCCTTGACCGCGAGATCGGCGACCCGGTCGCCATCGGCATCCGCCGAGACCAGAAGGTCGGCCCCCTGGACCTCGTAGCGCAGTTCGCCGGCCGCGCCGCTGAAGGCCGCGGTGCCGACGAAGGTGAAGGCCTGGTTGCCGGCCGTCGTCAGATCGGCGTCGATGCGCGAGAGGTCGATCGTGTCGCGGAAGGTGAAGTCGAGGATGGTGTCTTCCTGGCCCGGCAGGCTCTCCACCAGCCGGTCGATCCGGATGATGTCCGCTCCCGGGCCGCTCGAAAGTCCGTCGGCGCCGAGCCCTCCGACCAGGACGTCGTCGCCGGCACTTCCCTCCAGGCGATCCGTGCCGCCACGGCCGGAGAGAAGGTCGTCTCCGCTCCAGCCTTGCAGAAGATTTCCTCCGCCCGTCCCGACCAGGATGTCGTGCCCGCCGGTGCCGCTCGCATCCTCGAAGTTCAGCACGGGCGTCTCGTAGAACACATCCGGCTGATCCTTGGGCCCGATCAGAGCGGTCCCGTTCTCCAGATGGACGAAGACGCCCCGGCCGAAGAAAGAGACCTCGTCCTTGCCATCGCCGCCATCCAGCACATTGCCCGGCCCCAGCCCGAGAATGCCGAGGGAGACGGAATCGTCCCCGGCCCCTCCGGTGAACATCAGATGCCCGATCCTCGCCTCATCCCACAGGCTTACATGCTCCGATCCGGGCCCTCCATGGATCGTGTCTCCGCCGTCACCGAGTTGAATGCTGACATTCCCCGTATTCCCCGGATCCACCTCGATCAGATCCGATCCCGTGTAGGCCTCGACGTAATTCCAATAGTCGTTGGCGGGCACGACAAGATGATCGTCGCCGTCGGTTCCGTAGATGTTGAGGTAATCCCAATCGCCAGAGGCGGCCGTTCCATGGATCTCGGTCATCTCGCACCCCCATGATTGACATCCGCTCAGGCAACATTACATGCGAGAGACCGAGTGTAAATATTTGCATTTTAAATAACTTACAGAATAATATTTGCCAATCAAGATAATACGAAACTGGCCGATCATGGTGAAGAACAGCCCGGCCGATCGAACAGGCAGCCAGGCCGCAGGCCGAGGTCAGCATGCGGTCGCCGTCAGGCGCAGGTCGGCCACCTCCCTGACCGGCTTCTCGGGCGAGCTCCCGCCGGCCGCCGCAGCGAGGACACCGTTGTTGCGAGCGGTTCCCCGAGGCAGCCGTTAGCGCCGAGCGATCAATAGCGCGGGGTAAGGCCCAATAGTCGCTGCCGGGCTTTCGCAATGCAGTTATGCGAGCCCCAAGCCGCCATCGACGGCGATGACCTGCCCCGTCACCCATTCCGACGCCGGGTCGGCCAGCGCCACGATCCAGCGCGCCACGTCGTCCGGCTTGCCGCGCCGCCTGAGGGGGATTGCCTCGCGCTCCTGCGCCTCGACGGCCGCGGCCTGCTCCGCCGAAAGCCCCATCATGCCGGTCAGGGCGCCGGACTCGGTCGGCCCCGCCGCCACGGCGTTGACGCGCACGCCCTGCTGAGCCAACTCCAGCGCCCAGCAGCGGGTCAAATGCTCCAGCGCCGCCTTGCTGGCGGCGTAGTGCGACAGCCCCGCCGCCGCCTTGTGGCCGTAGGTGCTGGAGACGTTGACGATGGCGCCCTTCGCAGCGGCCAGATGGGGCAAGGCGGCCGTGGCGAGCAGGCTCGCCCCGACCACGTTGACTGCAAAGATGCTCTCGACCCTGTCAGCCGTGGCCTCGGCCAGGGGAAGGATGGCGCCCGCCCCGGCATTGTTGACCAGCACATCGAAGCGTCCATAGGCTTCGACGGCATGCGCGACCGTCCGCGCCGCGTCCTGCGGCGCGGCGGCGTCGGCCACGACCGCGGAGATGCCGGGGTGATCGCTGGCGGCTTCCTCGAGGGCCGCCGCACGGCGGCCGGTGATGATGACCTTCGCTCCCGCCTCGGCGAAGCGCCGCGCCGCGGCCCGGCCGATGCCGGAGCTGCCGCCAGTGACGATGACGACTCTGTCTTTCAACGTGGACATGATGTTCCTGGTGCTGGGCTGAATCCTGTCGTTGCCGGAGCGGGTCACGCCGACGGCTGTCGAAAGCGCGATGAGTTCCGCGTCGGAGAACTCACGGCACGCCACCTCGTAGACGTCGTCCGGCGCGTGACCCTTCGTGATCCGGGCTTCCCGTCCAGGCCAAGGCAGCTCGCTCGCGCGGGTGCAGAGGCCGGATGGAGGCACCGACCCGACAAGCGGTCAGTAGTCCCAGAAGGCCGGCACCCAACGGAAGGCGTCGCCAGCAGCCGCCACCCGGCCGACGGACGGGAACGGCAGGTGGGTGGCCACCAGCAGCTCGCCGGTCCCCGCCAGCTCCTGCAACAGGCGGGTCCGGACGCGGGCCGCCTCCTCGGGGTCATGCTCGAAGCCGTTGTACCACTCGGGGTGGTCGAACCCGACCGCGAATACGAGGTCCCCGGCGAAGGTCAGCCGGTCGCCGCCGGACGCCACGCGGACCACGCTGTGCCCGGGGGTGTGGCCGCCGGTGCGATGGGCGACCACCCCCGGCGCCACCTCACGCTCCTCCTCGAACGTCCGCAGATGGCTGCCATACTCCTTCATGAACCGCTTGGCGGCCGACCGAAGCGCGTCCGGGAACCCCGGCGGCATGGAGACGTGGGAGAAATCGGGCGCCTCCCAGAACTCGACCTCGGCGGCCGCCACATGGATCCGCAGGTCCGGGCGCAGCCGGTCCTTCACCCCGTCGACGAGCAGCCCGCCGACATGGTCCATGTGCATATGGGTCAGCACCAGATCGGTCACGGAGGCGAGATCGATACCGGCGGCCTCCAGCCGCTTGATCAGCTGCCCGGCCCGCGGCAGGTGCAGGTCCGGGTCGAACCCGAGCCCGGCGTCGACCAGTATGGTCTGATCGCCGCTGCGCACCACGACCACGTTCAGCGCCCAATCGAACGCGTCCGGCGGCAGGAACATGTCCTTCAGCCAGGCCGCCCGGACGGCCGGGTCGACGTTGTGCGCCAACATCGCGGTCGGCAGCGGCAGCACCCCATCGCTGACCACCAGCACGTCAATCTCGCCGATCCGCAGCGCGTAGCGCGACGGAACCAACTCTTCGGGCCCCGATCGACCGGGGTGCGAGATGCTGTCCGGGCTCATGTCTGTCTCCTGCTGACCGCCCCTTTCCTGATGTATTTCATTCTTTTGGGCGAGGTCGCTCATATGCTTTGTCATGGTCGTTCTCCTATTGATTGAGTCTGGAATCTCAGGCGAAAGCCGCTCTTCCGGCGCGAGAGCGACGGATCGCCCAGAGGGTGAGCGCGATGCCGATGAGCGCGGGCAGGGTGACGGCGGGAAAATCGCGCGGGATGACGGAGGGCGCGCAGATGCCGACGGCGACCTCACACAGGTGGAACAGGGCGTGCGCGATCAGCCACAGCGTTGCGGCGGCCCAGAGGCCGATGCGGCGCTCGGGTCGCAGCAGGCCAATGATGAACGCGACGCCGAGGAACAGCTGAATGATGCCGATATCCCGGACGAAATGCTGATTGAAGAAGCCGGTATCGGTCACCCCAGGCACCAGCTCGTACCACGTCAGGGGCGCGACGAGCATGAAGATCCCGTTGGCGGAGAGGAACAGGCCGTTGAAGGCGACCATGATGAGCACGGCGGCCAGCACCGCGCGGTTGTCTTCGATGGTCCTCATGATCTTGCTTCCTTTCGCGGTGAGGTTGCCCAGTGGGGCGGCCCCTCGCAGACTCGCCCGGCGGCAAGGCGCCGAGCGCCTCGAAGGTGAGCTGGTCAGCTCACAGGCGATGCCTCGCCGGCAGGCGCGCGCTGTGCAGATCGATCATCGTCTCGCTCCTCGCCCCGAAGCCGCCGTGCAGCCTATCGCTGCGATGATGTCCGACTGAGCCAGTCGTCGAAGCGTGTCGCGCCGATGCGCGGGTTGTCGCCGGGCGTAAGCGACTGATCGTTCACCGCGATGCCGAAATAGCCCGCCTTGGCATCCGCGATCACCGTGCGCGGATCATGCGTCGCGCTCAGGAACCGACCCACGAGTTCGTCTATGGGCGCGCGCTCCGGGCCTGCGATCTCGATCGTACCGTTCACTGGGGCATCGAGCGCGACGTCGGTCACCGCGTCGGCGACGTCATCGGCCGCGATGGGCTGGAACAGGACAGGCGACAGATGAGCCGTTTGCCCGACCGTGCCCGATTGGGCGATCCCGGCCATGAACTCGAAGAATTGCGTCGCGCGGACGATCGTGTAGGGAATCCTCGAGGCCTTGATCAGGTCTTCCTGGGCCAACTTCGCGCGGAAGTAGCCCATCTCAAGAAGGCGTTCGGTCCCGACCACCGAGAGCGCAACATGATGCGTCGCTCCGGCGGCGGCCTCTGCCGCCAGGAGGTTTCGGCCCGAGGTCTCGAAGAAGTCGATCGCGGCCTTCTCCTCGAACGAAGGCGAGTTCGCCAGGTCGACGACGACCCTCGCCCCATCAAGGGCTTCGGCCAGTCCCTCGCCGGTCACGGTGTTGACGCCCGAGCTGAGCGATGCCGCAACAACCTCGTGGCCCTTCTGACGAAGCCGGCTCACGACCTTCGATCCGATGAGGCCGCTGCCTCCGATAACTGTGATCTTCACTGGGATCTCCATTGATGACGAGCAGGTTTCGGCGTTGAGCGGCCAGCCGCGCGAGAAGGTTACGACCGGGCTCTCGCTCAGTCCTCGTAGTAGATTTCCGCGCCATCCTTGGTCGCGATCATGCTCATTGTCGGACTTCCTTCTCCGGCGCGCGGTTTATTGGAGTGGCAGGAGAATTTTCGGCCCTAAATTCGATCCGGCCACATCCATCGCCATCGATGAGCGGAAGATGCGTGAAACCCGCCACGAAGACTTCGCGGCGACCTTGAATTGCCGTTGCGTCTGGCTTGGATTTTTGTCCAAGAGCCAATGCCGCGACCGTGCTATCAATGGCCTTTTCCGCGTTGCCGTCGGCCGCTCGGTCGGCTCGGCTACGTGCTCGACTCTAGCGCACGGCGGTGAAGGGAGTGCCGAATGCCGTTCGTGTTCGGAGATTGCGTGCTCGACCCCGACCGGCGGGAGCTCTGCCGCGGGTCCAAGGTGATTGCAACTGGTCCGCAAGTCTTCGACCTACTGCTCCACCTGGTCGAGAATCGCGAGCGCGTCGTCAGCAGGGACAGCCTACTCGATACGGTGTGGAACGGGCGGATCGTCTCAGAATCAACCCTGGCCAGTCATATCAATGCGGCGCGCAAGGCGATCGGCGACAGCGGCAAGGAGCAGCGGCTGATCCGAACGGTCGCCCGCAAGGGCTTTCGCTTCGTCGGCGAGGTCAAGGAAGCACCGGCATCGGACGGCCCTGATTCCTTGAAATCCGGGACCACCACATCGGAGGAGGTCGCTGCACAGGCTCTGGTCCTTCCCGACAAGCCCTCCATCGCTGTCTTGCCGTTCCTGAACCTGAGCGGAGACCCCGCACAAGACTACTTCATCGACGGCGTGGTCGAGGACATCGTCTCGGCACTGTCACGCATTCGCTGGATGTTCGTCATCGCGCGCAATTCGAGCTTCACCTACAAGGGCCGGGCGATCGACGTGAAGCAGGTGGGCCGCGACCTCGGCGTGCGCTACGTGCTGGAAGGCAGCATGCGCAAAGCCGCGAACCGCGTGCGCATCACAGGACAGCTCATCGACGCGACGACCGGGGTGCATATCTGGGCAGAGCGCTTCGAAGGCACCCTCGACGACATCTTCGATCTGCAGGATCAAATCTCGGCGAGCGTCGTTGGCGCGATCGCGCGGCAGCTCGAGCAGGCGGAGATCGAACGCGCGAAGCGGAAGCCGACCGATAGCCTCGACGCCTACGACTACTATCTGCGCGGACGGGCGGACCTGAACCTGGGAACCAGGGAGGCCGTCGACGAAGGGCTGCCCTTGTTCTATCGAGCGATCGAGCTCGATCCGGATTTCGCGTCGGCCCATGCGATGGCGGCCTGGTGTCATTTCTGGCGCAAGGTCAACGGCTGGATGACGGATCGCCCGCGAGAGATCGCGGAAGGCACGCGCCTCGCCCGCCGGGCCGTCGAGCTGGGCAGGGACGACGCGGTCGCGCTCACCAGAGCCGGTCATGCGCTCGCGCATTTCGTGGGCGACCTCGATACGAGCATTGCCTTGGTCGACAGGGCGCTTGCGCTCGACCCGAACCTGGCAGCCGCCTGGTTCCTCGGCGGCTTCCTGAGAACCGAGCGCGGCGATCCGGACAGTGCCATAGATTATTTTTCGCGCGCCATGCGCTTCAGTCCGCTGGATCCGGAGATGTTTCGCATGCAGGCGGGCATGGCGCTGGCTCATTTGCTCGCGGGACGCTTCGACGCCGCTTCGTCATGGGCGGAGAAGGCATACAGGGAGTTGCCGAGCTTCCTGATGGTCGTCGGCA
Organism: Inquilinus limosus DSM 16000; assembly: GCF_000423185.1. Classification (GTDB taxonomy): domain Bacteria; phylum Pseudomonadota; class Alphaproteobacteria; order DSM-16000; family Inquilinaceae; genus Inquilinus; species Inquilinus limosus. The sequence goes on from NZ_AUHM01000001.1 coordinate 431,087, forward strand.
TCATCGCAGCGAGCCACGCGCTTGCGGGCCGATCGGACGAGGCGCAGCGGGCGATGAGCCACTTGCGCCAGCTCGATCCCACGTTCCGCGTCTCCAGTCTTACGGATTGGCTCCCGATCCGCCGACCGGAGGATCTCGCGACGTTTTCCGAGGGCCTGCGAAGGGCAGGGCTACCGGAGTGACGGCTGGATAACCGCTTCTGGCGCTCCCTGCTCCTTCTGGTGAGCGGCAAGAAGGGCGACAGTCCGCCCTTCGCCTCACTCCGCCGGGGCGGGGGCCGGGACCTCCTCCGGGGCCGGCAGCGGCTCGCCGGCCAGGGCCGCCTTCAGCCGGGTCTCGTCGAGCGCGCCTTCCCAGCGGGCGACGACGACGGCGGCGACGGCGTTGCCGATGAAGTTGGTCAGCGCCCGGCATTCCGACATGAAGCGGTCGATGCCGAGGATCAGCGCCATGCCGGCGACCGGCACCGTCGGCACCACCGACAGCGTCGCCGCCAGGGTGATGAAGCCCGAGCCGGTGACGCCGGCGGCGCCCTTGGAGCTGAGCATCGCCACCAGCAGCAGCAGGATCTCGTCGCCGAGCGACAGATGCGTGTCCGTCGCCTGGGCGATGAACAGCGCCGCCATGGTCATGTAGATGTTGGTGCCGTCGAGGTTGAAGGAATAACCGGTCGGGATCACGAGGCCGACCACCGGCTTGGCGCAGCCCGCCCGCTCCATCTTCTCCATCACCGCCGGCAGCGCGGCCTCCGACGAGCTGGTGCCGAGCACCAGCAGCAGCTCGGCCTTGATGTAGCGGATCAGGGCGATGATCGAGAAGCCGTTGTACCGGGCGACGGCGCCCAGCACGACCAGCACGAAGACCAGCGCCGTGGCGTAGAAGGTGCCGACCAGGAAGGCCAGGTTGGCGATCGAGCCGATGCCGAACTTGCCGATGGTGAAGGCCATGGCGCCGAAGGCGCCGATCGGCGCCACCTTCATCAGGATGGCGACGACCTTGAACACCGCGCCCGACACCGACTTCAGCATGTTCAGCACCGGCGCGCCCTTCTCGCCGGTCATGGCGAGGCCGACGCCGAACAGCACCGAGACGAACAGCACCTGCAGGATGTCGCCGCCGGTGAAGGGGCTGAGCATCGTGGTCGGGATGATGTTGGTCAGGAACCCGACGATCGATTGCTCGTGCGCCTGGGTCGCGTATTTCTCCACCGCCTTCGCATCGAGCGTCGCCGGGTCGATATGCAGGCCGGCGCCCGGCTGCACCAGGTTGGCGATCACCAGGCCCACGACCAGCGCCAGGGTGGAGAAGACCAGGAAGTAGATCATCGCCTTGGCGCCGACCCGCCCGACCTTCTCCAGGTCGTGCATGCCGGCGATGCCGGTGACCACGGTCAGGAAGATCACCGGCGCGATGATCATCTTCACCAGCTTGATGAAGGCGTCGCCGAGCGGCTTCAGTGATGCGCCGAGGTCCGGGTAGAAATGGCCGAGCAGGATGCCGATCGCGACGGCGATCAGCACCTGGACGTAGAGATGGCGGTAGAAGGGGATGGGACGCGGGGCGGCGTCGGCAGTGGCCATGGCACACACTCCTCGGGGCGCGGACCGCGATGACCGCGGCGACGCCGGCATGGGGTTTCCTGCCGCCCCGGGGATGCCCCTTCTTGCGGACGGCGCCGAGAAGGGTGCAATCGCCGTGCCAGCCGGCACGGCTGCGAAGAACTTTCGCTATGTCATTGATCGGAAACGGCCGTTTCCCGCCGGACCACGGTCAGCTGGACGCCGCCCGGGCGGAATTCCGCACACCTGCCGGCCGAGGCGTGCGGGGATCCGCACGCCTCATGCCCACGATCTATGGATGAATCATCGTCATTGCGAGCGTAGCGAAGCAATCCAGGGCAGCTCGCGCGGAAGCATGGATTGCTTCGTCGGCTTCGCCTCCTCGCAATGACGATTGGGGGCTTCTCCCTAATCCGGCTTGCCCAGCGCCGCCACATAGGCGGCGACGTCGGCGATCTCCTGGTCGGACAGGCCCTTCGCCGTCGCCGCCATCATCGCCGCGTAGGTGCCCTGCCGCTTGCCGTCGCGATAGGCCTTCAGCGCAATGACCAGATAGGCCTGGTTCTGGCCGCCGATCTTCGGGTATTGCGGCAGGGTGGTGGCGCGGCCGTCGCCGCCATGGCAGGAGGCGCAGACGGTGTAGATCTGCTGCCCTTTGGCGGCGTCCTGCGCCACCGCCGGCGCCGCGGCGGCCAGCAATGCGAGACCGGCGATCCAGGCTGGCTTCATTGTTGCTTTCGTCCTTGGTTGCGGGAATTCACGCGGCCTCGACGACCGCCATCATGCCCTGATCGGCATGCTCGACGATGTGGCAGTGGAACAGGGAGCGGCCGCGGAAGCGGTCGAAGCGGATGCCGATGTCGAGCGCGTCGCCGGGCCGGAGATTGTGGGTGTCGAGCCGCGCCCGCCGCGCCACGGGCGCGCCGTTCAGCGCCAGCGCCTCGAAGCGCCAGGTGTGGAGATGGACCGGATGGTCCATCAGGTCGACATTGCGCAGCGTCCAGATCTCCGACGACCCCGCCGCCACCGGAAGATCCACCCGGCCGCCGTCGTAGAGCCGACCGCAGATGGTCAGGAGGGCGATCGGGATCTCGCGCCGCCGCGCCACGGCCGCCGGATCGAAGCGCGGCCAGTCCGCCAGCCGCGACGGCAGGTCCGGCACGGCCGTCTCGGCGGTGTCGGGCCGGATCCGGATCAGCGGCAGCTCGCCGGTGTGGACGCTGCCCATCCGGTCATAGGGCCGGATCAGCAGATCGAAGCCGGGGCGGCCGGCCACCGGGATCATCACCTCGGCCCGGGCGCCGGGCGGCAGGAAGATCTCCGGGACAGCCTCCGGCGCGGCCAGCAGCGCCCCGTCCTGCGCCACGAGAAACAGCGGACCGCCGTCGGACGGCGCCAGGCGCCAGTACCGGGCATTGGCAGCAGCGACCAGGCGCAGCCGCAGCCAGGCGCGGCACGCGGTGATCCGCGGCCGTTCGACGCCGTTGACCAGAAGCCGCGTGCCCTCGTGCCCGACCGCCCAGTCGGTCAGCCGCGGCCAGCGGACCTGGCCATCCACGATCGCCATATCGTGCAGCACCAGGATCCGGTCGTCGGCCGGCGGCAGGCCGTCCGGCTCCCCCCGCTCGACCAGGATCGGCCCGATCAGGCCGCGCATCTGGGCGAAGCCGCTGAGGCCGACCCGCCCGTGCAGATGCGGGTGATACCAGTGCAGCCCGGCATTGCCCGGCGGCACGTCGAACTCGTAGCGGAACCGCTCGCCCTGCGGCACCACGATCCAGGGATTGTCGCCGGAGCCGCCCGGCTCGACCGAAAGCCCGTGGAAATGCAGGTTGGTCGCCATGCCGGTGCGGTTCTCGAGGATCAGCTGCAGCCGCTCGCCCTCGCGCAGGCGCAGCAGCGGACCGGGATACCGGCCGGCATAGCCCAGCAGGTTGCCGGCGAGGTCGCCGGCGATCGGCGCCGCGGTCAGATGCGCCCGCGCCAGCCCCGGCTCGCTGCGGTCGACCGGCAGCTCGGGCAGGGCCGGCAGTTCCGGCCCCTCGCCGCCCAGGGCGAGGCGGCCGAGGCCGAACGCCCCGACGCCGAGCCCGGCGGCGATCAGGCCGCGACGAGTCAGGGACAGCGCCATGTCAGTAGTTCCGGAACGGCTTGAGGGCCAGCCGCGCGCCGTCGTCCAGCTCGCCGCGCTCGACCAGCATGGCGATGATCCTCTGCCGCTCGACGAAGGGGTTGATCCGGGCGCGCCGCAGCCGCTCCACCTCCTCCGCCGTATAGGGCTCGAAATCCGCGGGCAGCTGCGCCGCGCCGAAGGTGCGCAGCACCCAGGTCATCAGCGCGGCGATGCGGGCGCTGTCGAGCTGGGACTGGGCCACGTTCGGCACCTCGATCAGATAGGCCCGCCCCTCCGGGATGCGGGCGAAGTAGCCGACCCGGCCGGCGAGCGCCGGGATCTCGTCGACCGAGACCCCGGCCGGGCCGTGGCAGCCCTGGCAGTTGTTGGCGAAGTCCTGCGCCGGGCCGAGGATCCGGGCCAGGCGCAGCCTGCTGTCGCGCAGCTGGACGTCCGGCACGGTCCGGGCCGCGACCGCATCGGGCGTGATCGGCGGCGGATCGCCGGCCAGGGCGGCGGCGGCCAGGCCGCCGATGCCCAGCAGGGCCGCCCCGAGGGACAGGAGCCGGCCCCGCATCGCCTATTCGGCGAGGCCGACCAGGATGGCGCTGGAGCAGTGGTACACCATGCTCGAAGCGCCGAAGCACCAGACGATGTCGTTGTTCACCTGCGGCCGGTAGGTCGGGAAGTCCCCCTCCTGCCCCAGGCAGGCGCAGCGGCCGCAGGAATCCTGACCGCAGCAGTCCTGATAGGCGATCAGGTAGGTCTTGCCGTCGTCCGGATTGATGCAGCTGCCGACCCAGGAGGTCGGCGACGGCGCGGTTCCCGGCGGGCAGGTCGACGGCGAGCCGCCGCAGCAGGAGCAGAGATAGCCGTCGCTGGCGCAGTAGCGCCAGTAGTTGCAGGCGGTCGGGTCGTCGGTCTGCGCCGACTGGGCGAAGCGCGAGGCCAGGGTCGCCTTGTCCGGCGGCGCGGCCTGGACCTTGCGGCTGACCGGCAGGATCGGCACCGCCCCGGCGCCGACCAGGAGGGTGCCGATCCCGGCCAGCGCGCTGCGCCGGGACAGGCGCTGGGCGGCCCGGCGCGACAGCCGCTCGATGCCGCCGTCGAGGATGTCGAACATGCGTCCCATCTGAACCTCCCTCAATGCCGGGTGTTTTCTTCGGCGGCGGCTTCGCCGACATAGCCGCGGGCCTTGAGATAGGCCTGGATCGTGCCGTAGCCCGACTCCTTGGCGATCACGAGGCTCTCCAGATGCTCCCGGCTGTTGACCAGCCCTTTGGCCCGGATCACGCCCTCCTCGTCGATCAGCACCGCATAGGGCAGCTTGCCGACGCGGAAGGCCATGCCGAGCTGGGGCGAGTTGACATAGGGCACGTGCTCGATGCCGTGCTCGGCCCGCATCCGGGCCTGGTCGGCGGGGTCGCCGTCGCCCACCAGCAGGACGTCGAGCCGTTCGCTGCCGACGAAGGACCGGGCGATCGGCAGCAGCTTCTTGCAGATCGGGCAGCTGGGCGAGACGAAGAAGATCAGCCGCATCCGGCCGGAGGCGCTGGGCCCACCGATCCGCACCTCCTGGCCGGCCAGCGTGGTCACCCGCAGGTCCGGCGCCATCTCGCCGACCTCGGGGCCGCGGTCGTTGACCATGGCGCCCATCGGCGCGATGCGCTCGTGCAGCAGGCCGATCTGCCGGGCCAGCCCCGCCAGCATGACGGCCAGCACGACCACGACGCCGGCGAGGAGGATGACGGCCCAGGTGAGAGCGGTGGTGTCCATGGCGCGATCCTTCCGTCAGGCCCGCCGCAGCGAGGCGCGGTAGTTATCCTCGTAGCGCGGCGGCGGCGCCTTGGTGACAAGGCCGACCGCCAGCGAGAGGGTGAACAGGGCGGCGGCGCCGAGCGCGGCCATGGCAACGTCGCCGACACCCAGCGCGCGCGCCGAAGCCGGAACCAGGCAGGGCAGCGCCGCCGCCATCAGCACGAGGTTGCGCAGCACGATCCACCAGGAGATCGGCTGGCGCAGCGTGTCGCTGAAACAGCCGCAGTCGATCGCGGTCCGGCCGCGGCGGACATTGACCGCGATCGCCGCCGCGAAGGCGGCCAGCAGCAGCAGCGCCGCCAGGGCCGCCGCCGCGCGGGTCGCCGGCACCAGCACGGCGGCGGCGAGTGCCGCCTCGGCCACCGGCAGGGCATAGGCGAAGGGCCGGATCAGGGGGCGCGGCAGGATCCGATAGTTCTGCACCACGCCTTCGAAGGTTTCGAGATGCCCGAGCTTCGCGGCCGCCGCCGCGCCGAAGACGAGCGCCAGCAGCAGGGCGGAGGTGAGCTGCAGCAACGGGTCGATCATGGGTCCGCGCCTCCCGCGCCGGGTCGCCGTCAGTACTCGCCGTCGACGTAGATGACCTGGGGCGAGAAGCCGAGCTTCTCCTGCTTGGCGACCTCGTGCCCCCGGGCGTCGTAGGTGATGATGTCGGTCGTTTCCGCGACCGTGAAGATCAGCGGGTCGGCCTCCTGCGACACGGCGGCGGAGATCGTCTTGTCGGCCAGCTTGATCCGGTTCTCGACCTTCCTGCCGGCCACGTCGACGACCCAGAGCTCGGTCGCCGCGTCCTTGTGGGTCCATTCCGGCCCCTGGTGCATCAGCACATAGAGCCGCCCGGTGGCCTGGTTGAAGCTCGCCACCTGCCAGCCGCCCGGGCGCCACTGCTCCTGCTTCGCCGCATCGTCAAGCAGCGACCAGGACGGCTCCGGCTGCGCCACGGTCCCCGACAGGTCGACCGGATAGACGGTGCCGCCATAGGAGACGAAGTAGACCTTGCGGTTGCGGCGATCGAAACCGGCGTGCTCGAAGACCGGGTCCTTCTCGGCGTCGAACACCGGCGCCTTGGTCCGTTCCATCGTGCTGGTGATCGCGTCGCCTTCGACCTTGAAGGTGACGGTCTGCAGCGTGCCGTCGGAGCAGACATTGGTGAAGCGGTCGGGCGCCGAGGCGAAGATCAGGCCGCAGCCCGGGATCTGGATCTCGCCCTTGTAGGCCTTGGCCTTGAGGTCGACGACGCTGACCTCGGTCGCCGGGGCGAGGTTGAAGGACAGGCCGTAGCCGCCGTCCGGGGTGACGTCGTAATTCGGCTTCTTGGTGACCACGAGGAAGCGGCCCTTGGGCAGCTCGACCTCGCTCTTGATCTCCAGCGTCGCGGCGTCGCGCGTGGTCAGGTAGTCGTGGCGGGCGCCGCGGGTGTGCTTCTCCCAGAAGCTGTCGAGGGAATAGACCTCCGACTTGTCGGGCGAGAAGCCCATATTGGGCCAGTAGCCCATGTTGAACATGCCCTCGATCTTCCCGCTGGCGCCATCGAGGATCCAGACCTTGGCGGCCTCCGCCGCCGGGAAGGCCGTGTCCACCACCCAGATGCGCCGCGGGTTGGGCTTCAGCGCGGTGACGCCGTGCGTCTCGGTGACCGGAACGGCGCCGGGCTGCGCCTGATCCTGCGCCAGGGCCGGCTGCAGCAGGAACGGGACGGCGCAGAGAGCTGCGATGCGCTTGACCATTGCTTGCCTCCCATCGGCGGGCACGCCCCGGTCCTGGTGTGTTCAGCGCACCGGCCGGAGCTTCGGTGCGCCTTGCCGCCGGGTCGTGGCCCGGCGGTGAGTCAGCGATAGCGGCCCCGGCGCTGCAGGACCTCGATCTTGTAGCCGTCCGGATCGGTGATGAAGAAGAACCGGGCCAGCGGCTTGCCGTCGTGCTGCATCTCGCGGATCGGGTTCGGCGCCAGCCCGGCCTCGGTGACCCGGCGGTGCTCGGCGTCGAGATCGTCGACCGCGACCGCGAGATGGCCGTAGCCGTCGCCGAGCGCATAGGGTTCGGTGCGGCCGTGATTGACCGTCAGCTCGACCTCGAAATCGGCCTCGGCGTTGCGCAGATAGATCAGCGTGAAGCCGTCGAAGACGAAGCGGTCGGCGACCTCGAGGCCGAAGGCGTCGCGATAGAAGGCGACCGAACGGGCCTCGTCGAGGACGCGGATCATGGTGTGGATGGCTTTCGCCATGGATCTCCCCCGGGGAACCGGCCGGCGGCCCGACGGCCACCGTTCCCGTCACTGTAGCGGGCCGAGGCCCGGCCGGGGTGTTAGCGGCATACTACAAGGGAGATTTTTTGCGCTCAGCCGACGGCGACGCGGGGGTGAACGAATTCCGTGCCGGCGAGCGGCCGCGTCCTCGGCTCGGGCTGCGCCGCGACCGCCTCTCGCCCCTCGCTCATATAGGTCAGGCAGGCGCATCGCAGCAGCGAGGCGAAGTTCGGCACCTCGCCGCGGAACTCCAGTACCTCGTCGTGCAGCGTGGTCAGCAGCTTCGGCAGGCTGGTGCCCTGCAGCTCCGCGATCTCCTCCAGGATGCGCCAGAACGCGGCCTCGAGGCGGATCGAGGTGGCCTGGCCGCCGAGCCGGACCGACCGGGTCTGGAAGGCGTAGGTCTCGGGGGGCTGGCAGGCGAAGATACGGCACATGGCGGCGGCTCCTCTGTTCCAGGGAAGCAAACGATCGCGGCGCCGGCCTGTCAACCTGACGCAGCCATCCCGGCCCCGGGATGCTAGACTCGCGGGCATGACCGCCCTCGACCGTCCCGTGACCGCCGCCGCGCCGGCCAGGCCCACCCTGCCGAGCCGGCGCAGCTGGGCGGTGTTCGCGGCGATCGGCGTCGTGCTGTTCGCCGGCGTCGTCTGGCTGGCCGGGCCGATCGGGCGCGACCGGGCGCTGGGCGAGATCGCGCGCTCGGCCGAGGCGGCGCTGGGCCTGCATGTCGCCATGCTGCGCAGCGAGCTGGAGAAGCAGCGCTCCCTGCCCTTCGTCCTGGCCCAGGACCCGGATGTCCGCGCCGCGCTGACGGCATCCAACGACCGGCAGCGGCTGGACGGGATCAACGCCAAGTTCGAGGCGCTGAGCCGGGGCACGCGGGCGGCGGTGATCTATCTGCTCGACCGCAGCGGCACCGCGATCGCCGCCAGCAACTGGCGCGAGCCGATCAGCTTCGTCGGCCAGCACTACGCCTTCCGCGCCTATTACCAGCGCGCGGTCGAGACCGGATCGGCCGAGTTCTTCGCCATGGGCACGATGAGCCGACAGCCGGGCTCGTACCTGTCGCGCCGGATCGACGGGCCGAACGGCCTGCTCGGCGTGATCGTGGTCAAGGTCGAGTTCGACGAGATGGAGGAGGCTTGGGGCCGCTTCGCCGAGACCGCCTTCGTCACCGACGAGCGCAACGTGGTGCTGCTGACCGACGTGCCGGACTGGCGCTTCCGCAGCTTCGGCCCGCTGCCGGAGGCGGAGCGCGCGGCGGTGCGCGAAAGCCTGCAATATGGCGAAGCACCGCTCGACCCGCTGCCGATCGCGCCCGATGCGGCTTCGCCCCGGCCCGACGCGGTGACCGCGACCTTGCCCGGCGTGCGCCAGCCCGGACGCTTCCTGGCCCTCTCCGCCCCGGTGCCGACCACCGGCTGGACCCTGCACCTGCTGGCGCCGACCTCGCCGGCCGTCAGCCGCGCCGTGATGGACACGCGGCTGATCGCCGGGCTGGTGACGCTGCTGGCGCTGGCCGCCGCGGCCGCCCTGCTCTACCGCCGCAACCGCGCGCTCGGCCGGGCCGCGCAGCAGGCGGCGGCACGGGTGGAGCTGGAGCGCCGGGTCGCCGAGCGCACCCGGGCCCTCAACGACGCCAACCGGCGCCTGACCAAGGAGATGGAGGAGCGGCGCCGCGCCGACCTGCGGCGACAGCAGTTGCAGGAGGAGCTGACCCAGGCCAACCGCCTGGCCATCCTCGGCCAGGTCGCGGCCAGCGTGGCGCATGAGATCAACCAGCCGGTGGCGGCGATCCGCGCCTATGCGGACAACGCGTCGGTGTTCCTCGACCGCGACAAGCGGGAGGCGGTGCGCGAGAACCTGTCGACCATCGCCGGGCTGACCGAGCGGGTCGGCACCATCACCCAGCATCTGCGCGCCTTCTCGCGCAAGGCGACCAACCGGATCGAGGCGACCTCCTGCGCCGACGCGGTCGAGGGCGCGCTGATCCTCACCCGGCCACGCATCCGCCGCCAGGCGGTGCGACTTGTGCAGGACCTGCCGCCGGAGGACGTCCGGGTGGTGGCGGAGCGGGTGCGGCTGGAGCAGATCCTGGTCAACCTGCTGCAGAACGCGCTGGACGCCGTCGCCGGCCTGCCCGACCCGGAGATCCGGATCGCGGTGGACGCGGTTGATGGTGAGGTTAGGATCGCCGTCTCCGACACCGGCAAGGGCCTCGACCCCGACACGATGAAGGCGCTGTTCATCCCCTTCGCCACCTCGAAGCCGGCCGGGCTCGGCCTCGGCCTGGTGATCTGCCAGGACATCGCGCGGGACTTCGGCGGCAGCATCGCCGCCGCCAACCGCGAGGACGGCGGCGGGGCCGTGTTCACCGTGACTCTCAAGCGGGCGCCATGAACGCGGGACAGGTCGTCTTCGTCGACGACGAGGCCGAGATCCGGCACGCCAATGTGCAGAGCCTGGAGCTGGCCGGGTTCGAGGTCACGGCGCTGGACTCCGCCCGCGCCGCTCTGGCGGCGGTCGACCGCGATTTCCCGGGCGCGGTGGTCACCGATATCCGCATGCCGGAGACCGACGGGCTCGAGCTGTTCCGGCGGCTGCGCGAGATCGACCCCGACCTGCCGGTGATCCTGATCACCGGCCACGGCGACATCGCCATGGCGGTGGCGGCGATGCGCGACGGCGCCTACGACTTCCTGGCCAAGCCCTACCCGGCCGACCGGCTGGTCGACAGCGTCCGCCGGGCGGTGGAGAAGCGGCGGCTGGTGATCGAGAACCGCCGGCTGAAGGCGCAGCTGGAGGCCGCCGACGACGTGGCCTTCCTGGGCGACACGCCGGAGATGGAGCGGCTGCGCGATACCGTCCGCAACGTCGCCGACGCCGATGTCGACGTGCTGGTGCTGGGCGAGACCGGATCGGGCAAGGAGGTGGTGGCCGAGGCGCTGCACCGCTGGAGCCGCCGCCGCGCCCGCCCGCTGGTGGCGCTGAACTGCGGCGCGCTGCCGGAGAGCGTGATCGAGAGCGAGCTGTTCGGGCACGAGGCCGGCGCCTTCACCGGGGCGCAGAAGCGCCGCATCGGCCGGATCGAGCATGCCGACGGCGGCACCCTGTTCCTGGACGAGGTCGAGAGCATGCCGGCGGCGCTGCAGGTGAAGCTGCTGCGGGTGCTGGAGGAGCGGGCCGTGGAGCCGCTCGGCACCAATGAGCGCCGGCCGGTCGACCTGCGCGTCGTCGCCGCGACCAAGGTCGACCTGGCCGCGGCGTCGCAGGAGGGCAGGTTCCGCGCCGACCTCTACTACCGGCTCAATGTGGTGACCTTGCGGATCCCGCCTTTGCGCGAGCGCCGGGCCGACATCCCGCTGCTGTTCGCGCATTTCCTGGCCCGCGCCGCCGAACGCTTCCGCCGCGACCCTTCGCCGCTGAGCGACGCGGTGCGGCGGCACCTGCTGGACCACGACTGGCCGGGCAATGTCCGCGAGCTGGCGCATTTCGCCGACCGGGTCGCGCTCGGCCTCGGCGAGATCGACGCCCCCTCTGCGCCGGAGACACCGGCCAGCCTGCCGGAGCGGGTCGAGCGCTACGAGGCGGCGCTGCTGCGCGAGGCGCTGGCGGCGCACAAGGGCGATGTGCGGGCAACGGTCGAGGCGCTCCGCCTGCCGCGCAAGACCTTCTACGACAAGCTGGCCCGCCACGGCATCGACCCGAACGAGTATCGGGCGGAGCCGATCGGGAGACGGGCGGGGTAAGGTCTCCGAGACCGCCGACGAGATGCGAGCGCCCGCGGCGATCGGCCGAACAAGGCACCCCGTCTGGCTGCGGCCTTCCGGCACGCGCCGTCGCTAGAAACAAATGCCTCTTTGAACGGTTGATAAATCGGAACCTGCGACGGAACGGGAAGGCCAGGCGACCTCCCGCGGGCAACCGAAGGGCTGAGGCATGCTCGTCGCGACCAGGAAGATTCTCGTCATGGGATTGCCCGGCGCCGGCAAGACGACGCTGGCCGAGCGGCTGGTGCGGCGTCTCAACGCCGTCCATTTCAACGCCGACGAGGTCCGATCCCGGATCAACAAGGATCTCGGCTTTTCCGTCGAGGACCGGATCGAGCACGCGCGGCGCATGGGCTGGCTGTGCGATCAGGTGGTGAAGACGGGCGGCTTCGCGGTCGCCGACTTCATCTGCCCGACGCCGGAGACTCGCGCCGCTTTCGGCGACGCCTTCATCGTCTGGGTCGACCGCATCGCGGAGAGCCGCTTCGAGGACACCAACCGGATCTTCGTGCCGCCCGAGCGGTGGGACGTGCGCGTGACAGCGGAGGGCACGCCGGAATACTGGGCCGAGACGATCGCCCGCAAGCTTCAGCCGGTCTTCGACCCCAAGCGCCCGACGGCGCTGTTCGTCGGGCGATGGCAGCCGTTTCACGACGGCCACGAGGCGCTGATCGCAGAGGGCATCCGCCGGGTCGGCCAGGCGTGCATCGCCGTCCGCGATACCCATGGCCGGGACGGGCACAATCCCTTCCCCTTCGAGGCGGTCAAGGACCGGATCGAAAAGAGGCTCACGCGGCATGCAGGGCGTTTCATCGTGCTGCCCCTGCCGAACGTGACCCACATCTTCTATGGCCGCGACGTCGGCTATTCGATCGAGCGCATCGAGCTGAAGGACGGCCTGGAGGCGATCTCGGCCACCGAGATCAGGCGGAAGATCACGCTCGAGGCCTGAACGGCGGAGGAACCATCATCCAGGCACTGTTCGTTCTCGGTTACGGAGAAGACGCGCGGGAGTGATGTGGTCGAGATGATCAAGAGGGAGCAAGAAGAGGGCCGCCCGGGAGAGAATGACGGCAAATCCCTGGCCGATATGTTTTTCCGTCTCGCCTTCTTCATGTCGGCGGCGCTGCTGATCTTCGTGCTCGGGGCGATCCTGACGGCGGCGGACACCTTTCCCGGCCCGCAGATCGCCAGGGCCTACGAGGGCGGCAAGGCGTTCTATGCCAAGGTCGTCGCCAACCGGCAGATCTATTCCTCCGATCTCTGGCAGCCCGAACGGCGGGCCGAGAAGGGCGTGATCACCAATCTGCCGGCCCGGGTGCAGAACGGCGTGACGCTCTACACCTCGGGGCATGAAGCGGCGGCCTTTCTCATCGGAATGGACGGGCAGGTTCTGCATGAATGGCGGCGGCCCTTCAGCACGGTCTGGCACGAGGGTGCCCCCATCAAGCAGCCGCAGCCCGATGTGCGCGTCTATTTCAAGGAAGCCCGGGTCTATCCGAACGGGGATCTCGTCGCGGTCTACGAGGGCAACGGCGACACCCCCTACGGCTACGGCGTCGTCAAGCTCGACCGCGATTCCAACCTGATCTGGAGCTATTTCGGCCGCGCCCATCACGATCTCGACATCGGACCGGACGGCCGGATCTATACCCTGACCAATGAGATCGCCAAGCAACCGCTGCAGGGTTTCGAGAATATCAAGTCGCCGCGTCTCGATGACTTCCTCGTCGTCCTCTCGCCGGACGGCGCGCAGCTGAAGAAGCTGTCGCTCATCCGCCTGGTCGAGAAGTCGCGATACCGGCAGCTGCTCAAGACGGTGTCCTGGTTCGCGGTCCAAGACCCGCTGCACACCAACAACGTCGACTACATCACCGAAGACATGGCGGCGAAGCTGCCCTTCGCGCGGCCGGGTCAGATTCTCGTCTCGTTCCGGGAACTCGATGCGATCGGCATCGTCGATCCCGATACGGAGGAGCTCGTCTGGGCGACGCGCGGCCCGTGGATCGGGCAGCACGACCCCGACATCCTGCCGAACGGCCACATGCTGCTGTTCGACAATTACGGCAATTTCGACAGCCCCAAGGGGGGATCGCGGGTCATCGAGTTCGATCCCCGGACGATGAAGATCGCCTGGCAGTACGGCGGCACGGCCGATCGCCCGCTGGACAGCTCGATCCGCTCCTCGCAGCAGCGCCTCCCGAACGGCAACACCTTCATCAACGAGTCGAATGGCGGGCGGCTCCTCGAGGTGACGCCGGAGGGAGAGGTCGCCTGGGAATTCGTCAATCCGGTGCGCAGCCCTCCGGTGAACGGGCAGACCCTGACCCCCGTCATCGCCTCGGCGCATCGCCTGGATCCGAAGGATCTCGACCCGTCTCTGCTGCAGCCGAAGCCGCAGAGCGACATGCAAGCCAAGGAGCCCCGGTCATGAAGCGCTTCGCCTTCGCGGCAACGCTGATCTCGACCCTCACGCTTCCGGTGGCGGCCTTCGCCTATGTCGGCCCGGGCGCCGGCATCAGCCTGCTCGGAGCGCTGTGGGCGCTTCTCCTCGCGGTGGGAACGGCGATCCTATTCGTGGTGGCGTGGCCGGTGCGGAAGATGGTTCGCCGGAGGCGCCAGGCGGGGATGCGCAGCCGGGAGGCTCCTCGGGAACACCGCGATTCCTGAGGCGAGGCCATGGGACTCTTCGGGCTGCCTTCGCCTCTCCTGACCTGGGCCGACGAATGGCTGGGCGCGGTGCTGCCGCCGGCTGCGAGGCTCGTGCTGTGGGCGGCCCTCGGCGCGATCCTGTCGATGGAGCTGTATCGCCTGCTGTCGCCGCAACGCCGGATCACGGCACTGAAGGGCGAGCTCGAGGACGCCAAGCGGCGTCTTTCCGAGCATGACGGCGATCTCGACGGCGCCTGGCCGCTGATCGGCCGCATGCTGTCCCTCGCGCTCCGCCGCGTCGGGGCGGTGTTCCCCGCGACGATCGCCGCCTCGCTGCCGCTCCTGGCCGTCATCATCTGGATCGACTCCTCCTATGGCCGGATCTTCCCCCGGTCCGGGGAGCCGATGGCGGTCGAGGTCAGCGAACCCTATTCGGGCCGGTGGATCGGCTCCGACGCGGTCAAGCCGCCGCGGGTCCAGATCCTGAACGGCGACGGCGCGGTCCTCGACGATGTCGCCGTGATGGCGCCGATCCCGGTTCTGCACAAGCAGCATTGGTGGAACCTGCTGATCGGCAACCCCGCCGGCTATCTCGACGACGCCTCTCCGGTCGACCTGGTCCGGCTCGACCTCCCGCGGCAGGAGGTCCTGTCCCTGGGCCCGCCATGGATGCGCGGCTGGGAGTTCATCTTCTTCCTCGCCCTTCTCGGCACGGCACTGACCTTCAAGACTGTCCGACGCATCGAATGAGGCCTTCGGAGGACGCGATGGCGCAGCAGCACGCCGCCGACGGCGCGGAACCGCATGTCGCCGGATGGACCGACATCCTCGGCGGTTGGGCCGAGCGCCACCCGCGAGCCCTCGTCCGGCTCGGGAACTGGGAGAGCCGCCTGCTTGAGGACCGGATCCGCGACCGGCCGATCCGCGGCCCGATCTACATCGCGGGGCTCGCCCGGTCCGGCAGCACGATCCTGCTCGAACTGCTGAGCCGGCATCCGGATCTGGCGACCCACCGCTACCGGGATTTCCCGCTCGTCCTCACGCCCTGGATCTGGAACTGGTTCGTCGACCGCGCCGCGACCAGGCCCCATGCGCCGCGCGAGCGCGCGCACAGGGACCGCATCGCCGTCACGGCGGAGAGCCCGGAGGCCTTCGAAGAGGTCGTCTGGATGACCTTCTTCCGCCACCTGCACGATCCCGCGGCGAACGCGGCCCTCGACGATGCCGACAACCCGGCCTTCGAGGCCTTCTACCGGGACCACATCCGCAAGATGCTGCTCATTCGCGGCGGCACGCGCTATCTCGCCAAGGGCAACTACAATGTCACGCGGCTTCCCTATCTGCTGAAGCTGTTCCCCGATGCCCGCTTCATCGTGCCGATCCGCGATCCCGTGTGGCACATCGCCTCGCTGATAAAGCAGCACGCCCTCTTCTGCCGGGAGGAACGGCGGAACCCGCGCATCCTGCGGCACATGCGCCGCAGCGGCCATTTCGAGTTCGGCCTCGACCGCCGGGCGACCCATGTCGGCGACGCCGCGGCGACGGCCCGGATCGAGCGGCTGTGGCGGAACGGCCGGGAGGTCGCCGGCTGGGCCGAGCACTGGAGGCTGGTCTACGGCCATCTCGCCCGCACGCTCGAGGACCGGCCGGATCTCCGCGCCGCGACCGTCATCGTCCGCTACGAGGATCTCTGCGCGCGCCCCGCCGAGGTGCTGGCCGGGATTCTCGCCCGATGCGGCCTGCCGCCCCACGACCTGCCGGCCGAGGCGCAGGCCCGTGTCGCCCCGCCCGCCTACTACGAGCCGAGCTTCACCGCGGAGGAGCGCGGCCTCATCCGCGAGATCACCGGCGATGCCGCACGCCGCTTCGGCTACGAGACGCCCGGTCCGGACGACCGGCTGCCGGCCGCCTCTCCGGACGCCGCCTGACGGCATCGTCCCCACGCCCACGACCGGAACAGCGAGGAGACCGAAATGACCGATCGGCCCAACATCCTGTTCATCATGGCGGACGACCATGCGGCGAGGGCGATCGGCTGCTACGGGGCGGGGATCGCCCGGACGTCCCATCTCGACCGGATCGCCGCCGGCGGCATGCGGTTCGACCACTGCTACGTGACCAACTCGATCTGCACGCCGAGCCGCGCCGCGATCCTGACCGGCACCTACAACCACGTGAACGGGGTGACCGTGCTGGACATGTGGATCGACAACCGCCTGCCCAACGTGGCCAAGCATCTGCGCACCGGCGGCTACCAGACGGCGATCATCGGCAAATGGCATCTCGGCGAAGGCAAGGCGCACGAGCCGACGGGATTCGACTTCTGGTCGGTGCTGCCTGGCCAGGGCGAGTATTTCGATCCCTATCTGATCGAGATGGGCCGCGAGATCGAGGTGCCCGGCTATGTCACCGACATCATCACCGACAAGTGCCTGTCCTGGCTCGATCGCCGCGACCCCGGCCGGCCCTTCTTCCTGATGTGCCACCACAAGGCGCCGCACCGCGAGTGGGAGCCGCATCCGAGGCACAGGGCCCTCTACCAGGATGACATCCGCATGCCGGACAGCTTCGACGACGACTACAAGAACCGCGCCCGGGCCGCGTCCGAAGCGAGGATGCGGATCAAGGACGACATGAAGTACCGCGATCTCGGCCTGGTGCAGCCGGAGGGCGGCGCGGAGGTCGGCGAACGGGTGCGGGCGTACAGCCACGAGCGCAAGATCCCCAATCCGGACGATGTCTCCGGCCTGCGGCTGATCGACCGGGACACCGGCGCGGTCTTCACCTTCAAGGACAAGGACGAGCTCGGGCGCTTCAAGTATCAGCGCTATCTGAAGCGGTATCTGAGGACCATCGCCTCGATCGACGAGAGCGTCGGCCGGCTGCTCGACTATCTCGACCGGAACGGGCTCTCCGACGACACGATCGTCATCTACACCTCCGACCAGGGTTTCTTCCTCGGCGAGCACGGCTGGTTCGACAAGCGCTTCATGTACGAGGAATCCTTCCAGATGCCGCTCTTGATCCGCTATCCGCGCGCGGTCGCGAAAGGCACCGTCTGCGACGACATTGTCTGCAATGTCGATTTCGCGCCGACCTTCCTCGACCTCGCGGGGCTCACGGTCCCGTCCTACATGCAGGGGCGCAGCATCCGGCCGCTGCTGCGGGGCGAACGGCCGAAGGACTGGCCGGATGTCGCCTATCACCGCTATTGGATGCACCGCGACCCCGACCACAACGCCTTCGCCCACTACGGCGTCCGCGACCAGCGCTACAAGCTGATCTACTGGTACAATGAGGGGTTCGATCTTCCCGGCACCAACCAGGGCGGCGAGGACCGGGAATGGGAGCTGTTCGACTGCGAGAAGGACCCACTCGAGCTCTTCAACGTCTATGCCGATCCGGCCTATGCCGGGGTCGTCCGGTCCCTGAGGGAGAAGCTCGACCGGAAGATGGAGGAAATCGGCGACGAGCCGGCGCACCTCACGGATGCAGGATGAGCGGGAGGGATCCTCACGCCGGCCCGGCCCCCATCGGCAGCTTGACGAACTCCGCGTCTATCGTGCTTTCGACCTTGCCGGCCACGGCCCGGGTGTAACGCAGGGACATCCTGTCCGGCGCGGTCAGGGTGCGGCGATAGGTCTGCACCTCGGTCCTGCCGTTCGTCTTCGCGGCCAGCTCCACGGTCAGGGTCGCCCCTTCCAGCCGAGCCTTGGCCTGGGCGCCGCTGTCCAGACGTGTCGACCAGACGTTCGGCGTCTTGCCCGGCGGGAACAGCGCCGTTTCCTCCCGCATCTTGAGCGGGTCGTCCGCCGCGCCGTCGTGCGGCCCCTCGGCGTTGCGCCACTGCAGGTAGAGTCCGCCATCGGCCGAGGCGTCGATCACCAGGCCGGCGGCGCGGCGGGTATCACCCTCGCCCTCGGTGGCGCCGATCCAGGAGCCGCGGAACGCCGCGATCCCCGACGCGGCGGCCGGCTTCGCCGCCGCGGGGGCCGCCTGAGCCGCCGGCGCCTTGGTCTCCCCGGACGCCGGAACACAGGCGCCCAGCGCCGTGATCGCAGCCATCCCCAGGATGGCGTGCCGCAGCCTCATCTTGTCCCCCTTCCCGTCCCCTCGGGATCGATCCACGTGATCGATTCGGGGACCATCATCGCCGATGCGGCACGCCGACCGCACGGGAAATCGGGCCCGACCAAAGGAAAACGGCCGCCCCGACGGATCGGGACGGCCGCTCGCCGAAGGACGGGCGGAGTATCAGGCCCGGATCACCTCGCTGGCCGGGGCGTCGAGGCCGAGGGCCGCGGCGGCGGTGGCGACGATGTGCTGCGCCGACAGCGCCGCCTCGACATATTGCTGCTCCGGCTTGTCATGGTCCTGGAACCGGTCCGGCAGCGTCATCGGCCGGATCTTCAGCCCCTGGTCCAGGAGGCCGGTGCGGGCCAGGTGGTGCAGCACGATGCTGCCGAAGCCGCCCTCGGCCCCCTCCTCCACCGTGATCAGCACGGCGTGGTGGCGGGCCAGCTGGTTGACCAGCTCGGTGTCCAGCGGCTTGGCAAAACGGGCGTCGGCGACGGTGGTCGACAGGCCCATGCCGCCCAGAGTCTCGGCCGCCGCCAGGCATTCCTGCAGCCGGGTGCCGTAGCTGAGCAGGGCGATCGTCGTGCCCTCGCGCAGCACCCGGCCCTTGCCGATCGGCAGGGGCTTGCCACGGGCCGGCAGCTCGACCCCGACGCCGTCGCCGCGCGGATAGCGGAAGGCCGAGGGCTGGTCGTCGAGCGCGGCGGCGGTGGCCACCATGTGCACCAGCTCCGCCTCGTCCGCCGCCGCCATCAGCACCATGCCGGGCAGCATGCCGAGATAGCCGATGTCGAAGCTGCCGGCATGGGTGGCGCCGTCGGCGCCGACCAGCCCGGCGCGATCGATGGCGAAGCGCACCGGCAGCGACTGGATGGCGACGTCGTGCACCACCTGATCGTAGGCGCGCTGCAGGAAGGTGGAGTAGATCGCGCAGAACGGCTTGAAGCCTTCCGTCGCCATGCCCGCCGCGAAGGTCACCGCATGCTGCTCGGCGATGCCGACGTCGAAGCTGCGGTTCGGGAAGCGCTGGGCGAACTTGTCGAGGCCGGTGCCCGAGGGCATGGCGGCGGTGACGGCGACGATGCGCTCGTCCTCCTCCGCCTCCTGGATCAGCGCCTGGGCGAAGACGCCGGTGTAGCTGGGCGCGTTGCTCTTCGGCTTGGCCTGGGCGCCGGTGATGACGTCGAAGCGGCTGACGCCGTGATACTTGTCCGGCGCCGCCTCGGCCGGGCCGTAGCCCTTGCCCTTCTGGGTGACGACATGGACCAGCACCGGCCCCTCGTCGGCGTCGCGGACATTCTCGAGCACCGGCAGCAGGTGGTCGAGATTGTGCCCGTCGATCGGGCCGACATAGTAGAAGCCCAGCTCCTCGAACAGCGTGCCGCCGGTGACGAAGCCGCGGGCGTATTCCTCGGCACGCTTGGCGGCGCGGGCCACCGGCCGCGGGAAGATGGCGGTGACGTCGCGCATCAGGTGCCGCAGCGAACGGTAGGAGCGCGAGGAGATCAGCCGCGACAGATAGGCGCTCATGGCGCCGACCGGCGGCGCGATCGACATGTCGTTGTCGTTGAGGATGACGACCAGGCGGCTCTTCAGCGCGCCGGCGTTGTTCATCGCCTCATAGGCCATGCCGGCGCTCATCGCGCCGTCGCCGATCACGGCCACGACTCGGAAATCGTCGCCCTTCAGGTCGCGCGCCACGGCCATGCCGAGGCCGGCCGAGATCGAGGTCGAGCTGTGCGCCGCGCCGAACGGGTCGTATTCGCTCTCCGACCGCTTGGTGAAGCCGGACAGGCCGCCGCCCTGGCGCAGGGTGCGGATGCGGTCGCGCCGCCCGGTCAGGATCTTGTGCGGATAGGCCTGGTGGCCGACGTCCCAGATCAGCTTGTCGCGCGGCGTGTCGAACACCCGGTGCAAGGCGACGGTCAGCTCGACCACGCCGAGCCCGGCGCCGAGATGGCCGCCCGTCGTCGAGACGGCGTCGATGGTCTCGGCCCTCAGCTCGTCGGCGACCTGCTTCACGTCGGAAGCCGGCAGGAGTCGAAGGTCCTCGGGGGTGCGGATGGTGTCGAGCAGCGGCGTGACTGGCTTCATTCAGCTTCGCTTTCGGCAGGCTTGATCCAGCAATTCGGGCGGCATCGGCGTCGGTCTCTCTGGCACCGTGACGGCAGACATTCGGCCGAAGCACCCCATAATTTCCTGCCCGGTACTCTTCCCAGCACTATAGGGGAGCGATGGCCCGATCAAGAGAATCCGGCGACGATGCCGCAGCTGGATGCAGATTTGCCACAGGCTGATGCGCCCGTGCCACGGGTGGCGGCGGAGCAAGCCAAGACGGCGGAAGCGCTGGCTTCGAAGCGAATTCTGTCGACTGTGCCGGGAGGCGAAACAGGCTCTCCGTCAAGGCTGCGGGAGGCCTCCTGCTTCGCGATCGCGCGGCTCTATGAGTCTGCGAGATGCGTCGGCGCGAAGCAGGATGGCGGAGGGACCGGGATTCGAACCCGGGCACGGGGTTTCCCCCGTGGACGGTTTAGCAAACCGCTGCCTTCAGCCACTCGGCCACCCCTCCGTCCAGCGGCGGTGCCGCTCGGTCCGGGGTTCTTAAGGGGGCGGAGAGGGCTTGTCAATCGCGGGCCGCGGCACGATCCGCCCGGCATGTCTCCTCATCCCACGCGGACGGGTTGCGGCCCATCCCCTAACCGCCCAGAAAGTTAGATCGTCCCCTCCATTCGGGGGGTGACGGGCCTCGGCCCCCGATGATCTATGGCGGCGCCCGGCCAGGACGAAGCGTCACGGCGCGGGCCGCGCCCACTCCCGGATGCGCATGCATCAACCGGGCTCTACAGGAGCCCGGGGCAGCTGCACGCGTCATTTGCGGGCCGGGGGTGGGCGTCGATCGTCTCGCGATTTCAAACGGAACGGATTTCATCCATGGCCATCCATACCGGCACCGAAGGCGCCGACATTCTCGTCGGCGACCGCCCCCTCCCCGACAGCGACACTCTCTACGGCCTCGGCGGCAACGACACGCTCTCGGGCGGCCTCGCGACGGACATCGCCGTCGGCGGCGACGGCGCCGACAGGATCGACGGCGGCTTCCAGGGCGACATGCTGATGGGCGACGACGGCAACGACGTCCTCCAGGGCGGGTCTGGCGCCGACAACCTCACCGGCGGCGCGGGGGCCGACTACATCCGGGCCGGCACCGGCGACGACATCATCGTGATCCAGGATCCGGCCGAGGCGGCCGGCGACCAGATCGACGGCGGCCTCGGCTTCGACATGCTGATGCTCGACTATTCCAGCCAGTCGGCCGGGGTCTCCTTCACCGCCGCCGACCCGATCGCCGCGCGGACGCTGCCCGGCGGCGCCGTGGTCGTCGGCATCGAGCAGCACTTCATCACCGGCACGGATCTCGCCGATTCGATGACCGGCGGCCGCTGGACCGACCTCCTGATCGGCGGCGAGGGCAACGATGCGCTGCGCGGTGGCGGCGGCAGCGACCAGCTCAATGGCGACGGCGGCAACGACATCCTCGACGGCGGCGCCGGCTTCGACGCGCTGAACGGCGGGGACGGCGCCGATTCCGTCCGCGGCGGCTTCGGCTGGGACTTCATCCAGGGCGAAGCCGGGGCCGACCGGCTCTACGGCGAGGCGGGGAACGACGTGATCGACGGCGGCGACGATGCCGACGTGATCGACGGCGGCGACCAGGACGACATCCTCTCCGGCGATGCCGGCGACGACCGGCTGATCGGCGGCAACGGCAACGACGGCCTGAAGGGGGGCCTCGGCGCCGACGTGATCTATGGCGGGGCCGGGGACGACACGGCGACCGTGGCGATCGGCCAGGGCGCCGACCAGATCGACGGCGGCGCCGGCATCGACCGGCTGGTGGTGACCGGCGTGACCGGCAACTTCACCGCGGAAGCCTCCACCGTGCTCCACCGGCTGTCCGACGGCACGCGGTTCATCGGCTTCGAGGCCTATACGATCAGCGGGTCCGCTGCCGCCAACGTCTTCCGCGGCCACGACCGGGACGATGTGCTGAACGGGCTGGGCGGCAACGACACCCTCAGCGGCCGCGGCGGCGACGACGTGCTCGACGGCGGCACCGGCATCGACGTGCTCGACGGCGGCGACGGCAACGACCGGCTGATCGCCGGGAGCGGCGGCAAGGACACGGTCTATGCCGGGGCCGGCACCGACACGGTCGAGCTGAACCGGGGCGACGCCACCGCCGGCCTGACCTTCAGCTTCGCCGGCCGCACCGCCACCCTGTCGGACGGCACCGTGATCACCGATGCGGAGATCATCCGGATCACCACCGGTTCCGGCGCCGACAGGCTGCATGCCGGGGTGGCGCAGCAGGTCAGCTTCAGCGCCGGTGCCGGGAACGACGCGCTCACCGGCAGCGCCGGCGGCGACACGCTCGACGGCGGCGCCGGCAACGATTCGATCAGCGGCAAGGACGGCGACGACGCCATCCGCGACGCCGGCGGCAACAACACCATCGATGCCGGCAACGGCAACGACCGCGTCGAGATCGAGGTCCAGAATGCCAGTTCGGGCGGCGACAGCAGCTATGTCTGGCTCGGCGCCGGCGACGACGCGGCCTATCTCAACCCGGAGGGCGGCGCCGTCCACGGCACCTTCAAGGTCGACGGCGGCGCCGGCACGGACCTGGCCTGGGTCAACCGCTCCGACGCCACGGCCAACCTGGCCTTCACGCTGTCGGCGGCCGCGGGGCTGGTCAATGGCGGCGTCACCCTGCTCAACATCGAGCGCGTCCATATCGAGACCGGGTCCGGCGCCGACAAGCTCACCGGCGGCGCGCTGGACGACGAGTTCATCAGCGGCGGCGGCAACGACATCCTCATCGGCCTCGGGGGCAACGACACGCTCGAGGGCGGCGACGGCGCCGACACGCTGCAGGGCGGCGACGGCGACGACGTGATCTGGGGCCGGGACGAGCTGAGCGATACCGTCGCCGATACGCTCGACGGCGGCGCCGGCAACGATGCGCTGCACATCAACAAGGGCGACTACGCCACCGGCGGCGCCGGGGTCGACCGCGTCTTCGTCGACCTCGCCGACCAGGCCGCGGGGGTGACCTTCACCTTCTCGAACGGCCTGGTGAATGTCGACGCCACGACCCGCTTCGCCGCGATGGAATCGCTGGAGTTCCAGGGCGGCAGCGGCAACGACACGGTGACCGCCGACACCCTGGACGACCGGCTCGAGGGCAATGCCGGAAACGACGTGCTGCGCGGAGGCGCCGGCCACGACACGCTGCTGGACGGCGCCGGCAGCGACCAGCTGTTCGGCGACGCCGGCAACGACAGCTTCACCCGCGACTACGGCGACGGCCGGGGGACGGACCGGTTCACCGGCGGCGACGGGTTCGACACCCTGTCCTTCCTGGAGAACGACCTCGGCCTGTCCGCGATCGTCGACCTGGCCGACAGCAGCCGGAACAACGGGCTGGCGAAGGGTCTCACCCTGTCCGGCTTCGAGGCGGTGGTCGGCACCGATAGCGACGACGACATCCGCGGCGCCACGGCCGGAGAGACGCTGTCCGGCGGCGCGGCCGACGACACGCTGGACGGCCGCGCCGGCGACGACACCCTCGAAGGCGGCTCCGGCGGCGACCTGCTGACCGGCGGCGCCGGCCGCGACCGGTTCGTCTTCGGCGAGGACGCGGTGGGCTCGGGCGACCAGATCACCGACTTCACCCGCGGCACCGACCGGCTGGTGATCGATCGGGCCGGCTTCGGGCTGGAGACGGGGTACCAGCCGTCGCTGATCACCGGCGCCGATCCGCAGGCCACCGGCAGTGGCCCGCAATTCCTGTTCGAGACCGATTGCGGCCGGCTCTGGTTCGATGCCGACGGCGCCGGCAACGAGGCCGAGGCGCAGTTGATCGTCACCCTGACCGGCGTGACGACGCTGGCCGTGTCGGACCTGCTGCTGGTGTAGGCGCAACCGCCGGGGCCGCTGCGCAGGCGGCCCCGGCTTTGCTCGACGAAGCGGCTATCGCCAGAACGGCTTCGACAGCTCGGCCAGCGCGTCGCAGCGGGTCCAGCCGAGATCCTTCAGCTCCGGCTCCGACAGCCGGGCCAGCTCGCGGCGCTGGCGGGCCCGTTCCATCGCGTCCTCCAGCGCCAGCAGCAGGCGCCAGGCCGGCGAAACGGCCGGCGCCGGGCCCGGCCGCCCGGTTCCGGGCCAATTGTCGTTGGCGCTCCGCCCGGCCAGGTCGCGCCATATCGCCGACCCCGCAGACAAGACCCGCCTCCATCCCCACATGAACGGAGACGGAAATCATACGGCCTGCGGCCGCGGCGCCGCCAGCGCGTCGCGCGCCTCTCCTCCCCGCTGGACAGCGGCGGCGGGACTCGATAGGGATGGGCCTGCGCCGGATTAGCTCAGCTGGCAGAGCAGCGGTTTTGTAAACCGAAGGTCGCGGGTTCGACCCCTGCATCCGGCACCATCGCTTGCTACACTGCGCATACAGGCTAGGTGCGTACCTTTTCACCCTCTGGCCAGATTTAGGCATATACGGAAATTTCGGGCCAAGATATTGTGGTGCAACGGGAATCGATACAGGCAGGACAGAGATACAGAGATATGCCGGGCTGGGGGACAACGCACCATGCACAGATCGCTGATGCGCTGAGGCCAGGGCGCCGCGCGTCGATTCCGATCTACAACACCGACCTTGGGGCGGCCTACTGTGGCGATTCCCTCAAAGTTCTCAATAGCAAGCCGTTCAAGGATCTCAGGAACAAAGTTCAACTCGCCTTTACATCCCCACCATTCCCATTAAATACTAAAAAGAGCTACGGCAACCTGCAGGGTGACGACTACATCCGCTGGTTCGCAAAATTCGCGCCACTGCTCCGGGACATGGTCACCGATGATGGCTCGATTGTGATTGAGATCGGCAATGCCTGGATGCCTGGCGAGCCGACAATGTCTACCCATGTGATTGAGGCCTTTCTCCGTTTCCTGAAGAAGGGCAACCTACACCTCTGCCAGGAGTTCATCTGGTACAATCCCGCGAGGCTCCCTTCGCCGATTGAGTGGGTCAACAAAGAGAGGGTGAGGGTAAAAGACGCGTTCACACGCATTTGGTGGATGTCACCCACGACCCGACCCAAGGCCGACAACCGGAAGGTGCTCCGCGAATACAGTCCCAGTATGAAGCGGCTGCTTCAAACCGGAAAGTACAACGCCGGTCCACGCCCGTCGGAGTATCACATCGGCGCCGAAAGCTTCAAATCCGATAATAATGGGGCAATTCCCCCTAACGTCGGCGGAGCGGAAGCGATACCAGCGCTGGACAGTATGGTGACGCCGCAGGGCTTCGCGGAGTATCTTGAGGAGACCACTAACCTACTTAAGGTGGCAAATACACTTTCCAGCGACGACTATCGGAAGTTCTGCGTCGAGCATGGCGTTCCGGTGCATCCCGCGCGAATGCCATCCACTCTCGTCGAGTTCTTCGTGAAGTTTCTAACAGACGAAGGAGATATTGTCCTGGATCCATTCGCCGGCAGCAACACGACAGGCGCCGTGGCTCAAACGCTTCATAGGCGCTGGCTATCAGTAGAGGCCGAGTGGCGGTACGCTGCCCACTCTATAAGCCGCTTTGATCCCAGGGATATAGCCTCAACTTGCGACGAAATCGTCATCACCAAACGAGATGAGCCGGAGCAGAGGCATCATGCCACGGCTACCTCGTCCTCCTCCGAGTCAGAAATGCCGCTCTTCACCTCCTGGGAAGCAACCATAACCGCGATGACCGCAAGACGGGCGCGCTCCTGACGCCCCATCTCCTCGACGGCATCTTCGGGGATCTCCGTTGCGCCCTTGCGTTGAGTCTCTTGGTACATCAGTAGCGAGTGCACTGCGAGCCACATCTCGTAGCGGGAGCGGAAGGACGCCGCCAACGCCTCGTTCTGCTGCTCGAAGCGCCGGACCTCGGTCGAGAAGCGAGGGAAGGCCTCAGAGTAGTAGACGTAAAGTTTGCCACCGGACATGACGAACTTGCTGGCGTGGCGAGCCACATCGATATCATTTGGATCTTCGCAGATATTTTCCCAACGATCATCGTCAGGCCCTGAAACCGCGATGACTTCAAAGTCCGGAAGGGTGCTCTGGCGCTCCTGGTCTTTCGGCTCCGGCGGCTCCACGATTCCATACCCACATTCGTCACTCAAAGCGGGCAGGCCCTTGCGGTACAGCTCGACCCTGATGGAACCCGTTGAACCTACGACCACACTCTCTTGGCACTCAACGCCAATCCGCATCCTCCCACCTTTGAGCGGACTCGTACCGAACACTCGCAGGTCGTCTCCCACAGCTATATTGAGACGCGACGCGTCCGGATTGTCCGCATCGTGGTAATCAGAATTCGCGTCGGTCTCGACCCTGACGTAGCGGCGCTGACCGGCGTAAAAGGGCATATCTTTGTCGTCGTCCCAGACGATGCGGACGAACGTGGGTGGGTCCTTCGGCTCGATTGGCAGGGGCTTGACTCTCGGTGGTCTGGGTTTGATCTCCCTGTCCCCATCTTTTGAGGCTTTGGTTCCGCCGACCTCCTGAAGCGCCGCTCCCGATATGCGGAGCAACTTGGCGACCTGACGGCGCATATGTTTCTGCGCGTCCTCATCCTTCTCCTTCAGACTTTGCTCACGGGCCTCCGCGTTGAGGCGCACGAGTTCGTCATCCGCGCGAAGAGCACCGACAAGCTCGGACTTGATGCGCTCCAGCATATAACCTTCGCGCGACTGCTCCCGGGTGCTTGCAAACAGCAGTCGCTTCGCGTTCGGAGAAAGGCGGTCGCAGTTGATATGGCAAATCAGCCGCCCCTGCGTCTGGAGAAACGGCAGATCGGCACCGTCCTTGTCGTCTTTAATTATCCGGCCGGTGATCTCGCCCTGGTTCTGACCATTATGAGTGAGGACCACGGGCCTCGTCGCGTCCACGAAGTTCTCCGCGGGTTTGGTCCGCTTCTTCCCCTTAGCCACGTCGGGCCTTGCCAGAACCCAGTACTCGATACCGATGGAGCCGTAGTCGCCGAGGTCGACGTTGAACATCGGGACATGGTGATCGAGTGTAG
Organism: Inquilinus limosus DSM 16000; assembly: GCF_000423185.1. Classification (GTDB taxonomy): domain Bacteria; phylum Pseudomonadota; class Alphaproteobacteria; order DSM-16000; family Inquilinaceae; genus Inquilinus; species Inquilinus limosus. The sequence continues at coordinate 458,448 of NZ_AUHM01000001.1, forward strand.
GTCCCTTGGCGTCGTCGTCCCCTTCGTCAACCGCTCCGTTCAGAGCGTTTCGAGCGCCTTTTATGGTGCGGTTCCAGTCGTGGACCCGATTCTCGAACCTGATCGCCGAGACGGGATCGAACATGATACGGCCGAGAATGCCGTACACGCTCTTGGAGCCGAGCGCAGAGGTGTAGGCAGTCAGGTCATAGCCGAAGTGACGAACGATCGTGCCATGCTGGATATCGTCTTCCGCAGCCGGGACTTCCAGCGGCGCATCGTGGTTCACAAGAAACACATATCGACCGGTCTTGAAGTCCTCGGCGGGCAAGTCCTCGTACTTAACCAGCGTGAACCCCACTATATCCACATCGCTCCGTCGCGAGACGATGACAGCATATTTGCAAAAGGCGAACGTGCTGGAGCCACCTTGGCCATAGGTTCCGGCCAAGTAGTGCTTTTGAATCTTGTTGCTCTCGTTGAGGCTAAGAATCGTGCCTTCGAGCCTGTTGGGCTCGATCCCTATCCCCTGATCGACTACGGTTACGAGTCTGGACTGCGAACCCTCGCCGGGCTCCAGACGGATAATCGCCCTCGCAGCTAGGTCCTGGCGTTGCTTGTTCGTGAGGGCAGAGAGCCCATCCTTCTCCGGCACGCCGAGCCAAGCGCTAGCAGCCTCACGAGGAGAGCGGCACGTCGGGACACCACCGTGCCGCTCATGCTCCAGATCCAGGACCGCGTCAAGCATATTGGTTACCCGCTCGATCATCGAGCGACCCGCGTCCGACGCGACTTCGATTGCACCTCGGTTATTCGGCCGGCGCCCTATCGGCTGGAACCTGGCGGTACCGGGGTGCGCCGCCAAGTACACCGCAAGGGCTACCTCGACCTGCTGGGTACTAGTGGCGGTGAGAAGGACGGTGAGGAGTTCGCGTTCGTTCATCAGTCGGTCCCATCAAAGCTCGAACTTCACGCTGACATTGTTCCTCGGCGAGGCGAAATGCACCCTCAACTCGGACCCTGCGATCTCCAGCGCCTTTGTCACATTGCTCCTGCGTTCCGTTCGCGGAAGGGCCGGTTGAAGAGAGTACCGACGCACTCGGCGGTCGAATTTGTCATACTTTATGCGGCTATCCTTCGACATATGGCCTTCCCGTCCACGTAATCCCTTCGAATATTCTGTCGCGCGCTGCCGGTCGGTGCGGCGTCCGCTCTCCTAGGCAATACGGAGCGCAGCGAGAGAAAGTCAAGATACCAGTAAATGTCTGGTGAATATGATGAATGGAAAAATGGAATATCTTCAGATTTTTCGTGGAATAGTAGACTATCTATGATCCCATCGACGCGTCCGGCATCGCGTGTGCCCACCGCCCCTCACCACGCGTGACATAGCGGGATAGGCCCCCTATCCTGCGTTCGCGTTTCCGGATGTTTCCCGGCGTATCCGCGCGTTTCCGAGGGGTATTTGATGCAGAATTCGACGATCCGCCGCGCCTGCTTTGTCTGCGGCTCGACCGAAGGCGAGACGGTGTTCGAAACGGCGATGGATGTCTGCGGCCTCGGCCGCGTCACCTACGCCCTGCGCTGCTGCTCCGGCTGCGGCCTGACGCTGCAGGACCCCGCGGTCTCGCCCGAGACCATGCTGCGCCAGTATCAGACCTTCTCGAACTACACCGCCTTCGGCAGCGGCGAGCCGCCGCTGATCGACACCGCTCGCCGGATGATCACCATGGTCCAGGCCGAGGGCGTGCGGCCGGGCCGGATGTACGATGTCGGCGCGTCGAGCGGGTCGATGCTGTGGCATTTCCGCAAGCTGGGCTGGACCGTGGCCGGCTGCGATCTGTCGCCGAAGGCGTGCGAGCAGGCGCGCGAGCGCAACGGCATCGATGTCGACCTGGGCGGCGACGAGGAAACGCTGCCGCATCGCGGCGGCCAGGACCTGATCACCTTCTCGCATGTGCTGGAGCACGTCTACGATCCGTCGGCGACGCTGCGACGCGTCCACGCCGCGCTGGCGCCCGAGGGCCTGCTGCTGCTCGAGGTGCCCTGCCTGGCCGCGCCGGAGGTCAACCCGCCGGGCCTGTTCATGATGGAGCACGTCAACTATTTCGACGAGACCTCACTGGCCAACCTGCTGACCCGCACGGGCTTCGGCATCCTGCAGGCGCCGGTCACGGTCGACCACTACCCCTACCCCGTGATCACGGTCCTGGCCCGCAAGCAGACGCCGCAGCCCGACGCGCCGCTGATCGACGGCGTCGCCAAGAACCGCGCCTTCTGCCGGGCCTACGGCGATGTCGAGAAGAAGCGCTGGGGCGCGGTCGAGGAGCGGATTCGGGCCGGGATCCGGCCGGGCGAGGAGGTCTATGTCTGGGGCGCCGGGCTGCACACCTCGACCATGCTGGAGCGGACCTCGCTCGAGAGCCATGCCCGGATCCTCGGGATCACCGACCGCGATCCGCAGAAGCACGGGCACGGCCTGGGCTCCCATGTCGTGATCCCGCCCGACGACGTGCTGCGCAGCGGCCGCAAGGTCGTGATCTCCAGCTTCCCGTCGGAGCGGCAGATCGGCGAGGGGCTGCTGCAGGCCGGCGTTCCCCGCGACATGATCGTGTCGCCGCACGGCCAGTTCGCCTGATGCAGCCGGGGCGGAGCGATCCCGAGGGCGTCAGCTGGATTGCTTCGCCCGCCCTGCCTTCCGCAATGTCGACTTCTATCGAAATTCAATAGCAGCCGCGTCAAAACGACCACCCCCAAAATTATCTTAAGTTAATTTCTGAAAATATACGACTGAGCACCACGGCTGCCCCTTTATAGTTGCCGCGAATAGCGGCTTCAACAACATACCTGCCATCGCTCTCCCGCGAATCCGAAACAATGCGGCCCCGGAAGCGATGACGGTATTGTGACGCCCTCGAATCAGGAATTCGCAGCGGATGCTCTGCGCCGGCTGGCGATTTCAGGACCTGCAAGCCGCAACGGGGCGTTCGTGGAGAATAGTCTGGGGTCGCGGGGTCCAGGTTCGTCCGGGCCGTCGCAGAATCTGATCTCGCTGCTGCACCTTTCCTCGGCCGATCTGCGGCAGACGACCGCGAAGGCCGGCCAGGAGATCTGGCCGCAGGACCGGCCGGACCCGCCGGTCGTCCACGTCACCGCAGGCTGGTCCGCCCGCACTCGGCAACTGCCCGGCGGGGCGCGGCAGATCGTCCGCTTCCTGCTGCCCGGCGACGTCGCGGGCCTGCACTCCCAGTTCCTCGGCGCCTCGATCAGCGCGCTCCAGGCCATCACCGACGTGTCGCTGGTGGAGATCCGCCCCGGCCGGCTGCGCGACCGGATCCGGCAGGCGCCCGAGCTCGGCTACGAGATCGGCCTTCTGGCGGCGCGCGAGAAGCGTGACCTCGAAGACCTTCTGCTGGCCATGGGCCAGGACAGCGGCCTGGGCAAGGTGGCGTTCCTGCTGACCGCCCTGTTCCAGCGCGGAATGCGCGCCGGGCTGGTCTCCGGCTCGGTCCTGTCCTTCCCCCTGACCCAACGGCATATCGGCGACGCGCTGGGGCTGTCCGTGGTCCACGTCAACCGGATGCTGCAGCAGCTGCAGCGCGAGGGGCTGATCCGGCTGAAGCGCGGCCGTCTGGAGATGCTGGACGAACGGGCGCTGGCGGCACTGGGCCATGTGCCCGCGCGTCGGGACGAGGCAGGCTCCTGAGCCTCAGGCCGGCCGCGGAGGGCTGCGCCTGAGGCGCACCACGGCGGCGTCGAGCGCCGACAGGAACGCCGATTTGTCCCTGGCCGACATCGGCCTGTTGCCGCCGCCGACCGCGCCCATGGCGCGCAGATCCGCCATCAGCGCCCGGCTGGCCAGGGCCATGCCGATCGAATCCTTGGTGAAGGGCCGGCCGGTCGGGCCGATCACCATCGCCCCCGCCTTCAGGCATCGGTCGGCCAGCGGGATATCGGCGGTGACGACGATGTCCGCCGGCCCGGCGCGCTCGGCGATCCAGTCGTCGGCCGCGTCGAAGCCCTCGCCGACGATCACCAGCCGGATGCGCGGGTCGCGCGGCACCATCACCCCGCCATTGGTGACGACGAAGACGTCCAGCCCATAGCGCTCGGCGACGCGGTAGATCTCCGCCTTCACCGGGCAGGCATCGGCGTCGACGAGGATGCGGATCGGGTCGGTCACGGGCGGCGGCGCGGCTGCGGGTCGGGACCGGAACCATAGCGGCGGCGGTGCCGTTGGTCCAAGCGCCGTTCCCTGCCGAGAACCAGCTTCCCCGCATGGCCGACACCGCAGCACTGCCGGGCACGCTGCCCGACCCGTCCCCGCCCGCGCAGGCGAAGGCCCATGGGCTGCGTTACGTCTCCGACACGGAACCCGGCATCCGGCGGCGCCGGTCGGGCAAGGGATTCGCCTACCGGATGCCCGACGGGCAGCCGGTGCGGGACAAGGCGACACTGAAGCGCATCGCTAGGCTCGCCATCCCGCCCGCCTACACCGATGTCTGGATCTGCCTCGACCCGCAGGGCCATCTGCAGGCCACCGGGCGCGACCAGCGCGGCCGCAAGCAGTACCGCTACCATCCGCGCTGGAAGGAGGTGCGGTCAGAGACGAAGTACAACCGCATGGTCGCCTTCGGCCGCGCCCTGCCCCGCATCCGCAAGCGCGTCGATGCCGACCTGGCGCAGCGCGGCCTGACCCGGACCAAGGTCCTGGCGGCGATCGTGCGGTTGCTGGAAACGACGCTGATCCGCGTCGGCAACGACGAATACGCCAAGGCGAACAAGAGCTTCGGCCTGACCACGCTGCACAAGCGGCATGCCGATGTCGAGGGCGGCGCCGTGTATTTCGAGTTCCACGGCAAGGGCGGCCGGCTGCACCGCACCGGCTTCCGCGACCGCCGCGTCGCCCGCATCGTCCGCTCCTGCCAGGACCTGCCCGGCCACCGGCTGTTCCAGTATGTCGACGAAACGGGCGAGCGGCATTCGGTCGGCTCGGACGATGTGAACGACTATCTGCGCGAGATCACCGGCCAGGACTTCACCGCCAAGGACTTCCGCACCTGGGCCGGCACGCTATTCGCCGCCCGGCTGCTGTCGGCCGCCGATCCCGAGGCGCCGCCGACCAAGGCCGAGGTGGTGCGCTGCATCAAGCAGGTGGCCGAGCAGCTGGGCAACACGCCGGCGGTGTGCCGCGCCTGCTATGTCCACCCGGAGATCGTCGAGGCCTATCTCGACGGCCGCCTGGCCACGACCCTGCGCTGGCCGCCCGGCGACGACACGGACGGCCGCCGCGGCGAGGCCGCGCTGCTGCGCTTCCTGAAGCGGCTGGAGGCCGGGCCGGCCGGCTGATCCCGGCCCCTTCCTTACAAATCGTTCAGGCGCGGAAAACGGCTTGACCGCTGCGCTTCGCGGCGCGATATCGCCCGTGTCGAGGCCAGTTCCCGATGCAATCAAGGATCCGCCGCTCCGATGAGCACGCCCAGTCGACCTAGCGCGACTCTGCCGGCGCCGACGCAGCGAGCCTGACCCCCGGGTCCGGTTCACCTCGTCGCGGCCGGGCCGCGCCGGTGCGAGGTGAACCATGAAGCACCAGTCTTTCGATCTCCGTCGACGCTATCGGCGCCTCTCTCTGGAGGGCGACGACCGAAGGCGAGGCTGACGCCGGCGCTCACCGGCCGTTCCGCGCCGCACATCCCCACGGATGCGCGGTGATTGCGACCGCCTGCCTTCCGGACGGACATCATGACCTTGCACCACCCCGCCCGCGTGGATCGGATGATCCACGCTTCAATAGCCCGTGGTTCGACTTGGGTCGAACCACGGGCGGAGCGTCCGCGCTATCTGCCCAATCTCTGGGACCTGGTGGCGTTCTCCCTCGTCTTCGGCGCCATCGTGCTGGTCGCGCATGGCGGCCGCGCCACCCTGGCGCCGCTGGCCGGTCTCGAGCAGACGCCGATCTCGCTCGACCCGCTGGCCCTGCCCGACTACGCGCTGCGCACCACCCTGCGCATGCTGGCGGCGATCGTCGCCTCGCTGGTCTTCACCTTCGTGACCGCCACCGCCGCGGCCAAGAGCCGGCGGGCGGAGATGGTGCTGATCCCGCTGCTGGACATCCTGCAGTCGGTGCCGGTGCTGGGCTTCCTGTCCTTCACCGTCGCCGGCTTCATGGCCCTGTTCCCGGGCCAGGTGCTGGGCGTCGAATGCGCCGCGGTCTTCGCCATCTTCACCTCCCAGGCCTGGAACATGACCTTCAGCTTCTACCAGTCGCTGAAGACGGTGCCGCGCGACCTGGACGAGGCCAGCCGCAGCTTCCGCCTGTCGCCCTGGCAGCGCTTCTGGCGCCTGGAGGTGCCCTTCGCCATGCCCGGCCTGGTGTGGAACACGATGATGTCGATGTCGGGCGGCTGGTTCTTCGTGGTGGCGTCGGAGGCGATCTCGGTCGGCGACACCACCATCACCCTGCCCGGCGTCGGCTCCTATGTCGCCGCGGCGATCGACCGGCGCGACCTGGCCGCCGTCGGCTGGGCGGTGCTGGTGATGGGCGCGGTGATCCTGGCCTATGACCAGCTGCTGTTCCGGCCGCTGGTGGCCTGGGCCGAGAAGTTCCGCTTCGAGCAGTCGGCCGGCACCAGCGCCCCGCGCTCCTGGCTGCTGGACCTGGCGCAGCGGACCCGGCTGTTCCAGCTGGCGCTGTCGCCGATCGGCCTCCTGGTCCGCACCGTGTCGCGCCGGCGCTTCGCCTTCATCCCGGCCGGGACCGCCGGCGACGGCGTGGTGGCGCGGGTCTGGTCCAGCCGCTGGGCCGACTGGGGCTTCATCGCCCTGCTGCTGGCGGCGATCGCCTATGCCCTGTGGCAGATCATCGGCTTCGTGGCGACGGAGCTGAGCTGGAGCGATGCCGCCGAGGCGGTGCTGCTGGGCGTCTTCACCCTGATCCGGGTGGTGGTGCTGATCGCGCTGGCGACGCTGGTCTGGGTGCCCGTCGGCGTCTGGGTCGGGCTGCGCCCGCGCGTGGCCGAGCGGGTGCAGCCGCTGGCCCAGTTCCTGGCCGCCTTCCCGGCCAACATCGCCTTTCCCTTCGCGGTGGTGGCGATCGTCCGGCTGGGCCTGGACCCGGACGTCTGGCTGGCGCCGCTGATGGTGCTGGGCACCCAGTGGTACATCCTGTTCAACGTCATCGCCGGCGCCAGCGCCTTCCCGACCGACCTGAGGGAGGCCGCGTCCAGCTTCCGCATCCGCGGCTGGAACTGGTGGCGGAAGGTGATCCTGCCCGGGATCTTCCCCTACTACGTCACCGGGGCGCTCACGGCCAGCGGCGGGTCCTGGAACGCCAGCATCGTCGCCGAGGTGGCGAGCTGGGGTGACACCACCCTGACCGCCCATGGCCTCGGCGCCTACATCGCCCAGGCCACCGCCGCCGGCGACTATCCGCGCATCGTGCTCGGCATCGCCGTGATGTCGGTCTTCGTCACCCTGTTCAACCGGCTGCTGTGGCGGCCGCTCTTCACCTTCGCCGCCCGCCGGCTGCGCCTCGACTGAGGGCCACGACCATGTTCGACACCACTCTTCTTCGTCCGACCGCCAAGCCCGCCAACGACAATCCGATCCTGATCGACGTCGCCGGCGTCCGGCAGGCCTATCACAAGAGCGACAACGCCGACCTGCTGGTGCTGGACGACGTCTCGCTGACCATCCGCGAGGGCGAGATCGTCGGGCTGCTCGGCCGCTCCGGCTCCGGCAAGTCCTCGCTGCTGCGGATCATCGCCGGGCTGGTGCCGCCGACCGCCGGCGCCGTCACCTGGTGCGGCCGCCCGGTCGCCGGCCCGTCCGACGGCCTGTCGATGGTGTTCCAGAGCTTCGCCCTGTTCCCCTGGCTGACCGTGCTGCAGAACGTCGAGATCGGGCTGGAGGCCCAGGGCATCCCGGCGGCGGAGCGGCGGCGCCGGGCGCTGGAGGCGATCGACCTGATCGGCCTCGACGGCTTCGAGAGCGCCTATCCGAAGGAGCTGTCGGGCGGCATGCGCCAGCGCGTCGGTTTCGCCCGCGCCCTGGTCGTGCATCCGCGCCTCATGCTGATGGACGAGCCGTTTTCGGCCCTCGACGTGCTGACGGCGGAGACGCTGCGCACCGACCTGATCGACCTGTGGATGGAGGGCCGGCTGCCGATCAAGTCGATCCTGATGGTCACGCACAACATCGAGGAGGCGATCCTGATGTGCGACCGCGTCCTGATCTTCTCCTCCAACCCCGGCCGGGTGGCGGCAGAGATCAGGATCGACCTGCCGCATCCGCGCAACCGCCTGGACCCGGAGTTCCGGCGGATGGTCGACGACATCTACGCGCGCATGACCAACCGCGAGCCGGAGAAGGCCGGGCCGAAGGCGGGCTTCCACGGCACCGGCATCGGCATGGAGCTGCCGCATGTCTCGACCAACCTGATGTCGGGCCTGATGGAGGCGCTGGCCGCCCCGCCCTACAACGGCCGGGCCGACCTGCCGGACCTGGCGGCGACACTCCAGATGGAGGCGGACGAGTTGTTCCCGATCGCCGAAGCCCTGCAGCTCATGCGCTTCGCCGAACTGGCGGACGGCGACATCCACCTGACCGACCATGGACGACTGTTCGTCGAGTCCGACGTCGACCAGCGCAAGCGGCTGTTCGCGGCGCATCTGCTGGCGCATGTGCCGATCGCGGCCCTGATCCGGCGGGTGCTGGACGAGCGGCCGAGCCACCGCGCGCCGCGGCTGCGCTTCACCGAGGAGCTGGAGGATTTCATGTCCGAAGACAGGGCGGAGGAAACCCTTCGCGCCGCTGTCTCCTGGGGCCGCTACGCCGAACTCTTCGCCTATGACGGCGAGAGCGGTCAGTTCAGCCTGGAGGATCCGGCCTAAGGGAGGACCGCTCTTGTGTTGCCTCTCCCGCTTGCGGGAGAGGTCGGAGACGCGAAGCGGCTCCGGGTGAGGGCCCTTTGTCGAGGCCGGTGCCAGCCCTCACCCGGACGTCCTGCGGACGCCCGACCTCTCCCGCCACGCGGGAGAGGTTATGGGTTATCCGTCTCTGACGACTTCGGAAACCGCAGCAGCGACTCCAGCCCCTTCCGGCTGCGGGCCAGCAGGCGCTCGCGGGCATCGCCCTGCGGCGGATCCCCCGCGGCGCCGCGCAGCGCCGCCAGCAGCCGGTCGAGCACGATCTGCGCCTCGCCGTCATGCAGGTTGCAGGGGTCGAGGTAGAAATAGCCGTGCTCGACCTCGTGGTCGCGGACGATCACCGGCGGGTCGCCGGCGGCCAGCCGGTCGGCCACGTCCCAGGCGCCGAGGCCGGCCCCGGCCGGGTCGATCGTCACCCGCAGGCGGTCGAGCGGGTTGTCGGTCGGGTCGGGCTCGATCACCGCGGTTACGCCCGGCAGGCCGGCCAGCCCCTCGTGCCACAGCTTGAGATGGCCGTCCTCCCGCGCCCGCACCGCCGCATGGTCGCGCTTCTCCCAGGCGTCGAGCGCGGCGATGGTGCCGACCACGCCCTCCTTGCCGACCTTCATGCCGCGGCCGATGCCGCGGTTCTGCAGGAAGGCGGCGCGCACCAGGTCCTCGCGGCCGGCGACGATGCCGGCGGTCGGGCCGCCCAGGAACTTGTGCGAGCTGTAGATGGCAAGATCGGCGCCGCGGGCCAGGAAGCCGGTCAGATCGTATTCCGAGGCGGCGTCGACGATCACCGGCACGCCCTTGGCCCGGCAGATCTCGGCGAACTCCTCGAGCGGGATCTGGCCGTACTGCACCACATGGTGGGAGACGACATAGAGCGCCGCGGCCGTGCGCTCGGTGATGGCGCCCTCCAGCTGATAGCCCTGGGCCAGGGTGGCGGTGCCGACCGGCACGACCTTGGCGCCGGCCAGGCGCACCGCCTGGTCGACCGGGGCGCCGTAGCTGACAATGTGGCCGACCTGCAGCAGCACCTCGGTCTTGGTGAGGCCGGTCGTATCGGGCAGCCGCTCGATCGCCAGCAGGTCGTCGCCGGTCATGGCGCCGGCCACGGCCAGGCTGATCCCGGCCGAAGCCGAGGCGGTGACGAAGCCGGCGTCCGCGCCGCAGGACCTGGCGATCCGGGCGCTGGCCTTGCGCTGCAGGTCGGTGATCTCGACGAATTGCGGCAGGATCTCGGACACGGCCTGCACCGCCTCCGGCACCACGATCGAGGCGCCCAGCGAGGTCATGGTGCCGGAGACGTTGATCACCGGGCGCAGGCCCAGGCGGCGGCGGATATCCTCGTTTGGCTTCATGGGCGTGCCTCCCTCAGCGCGCGAACTCGACGACGGCTTCGATCTCGACGGTGATCTGCCGCGGCAGCGACCCCATGCCGACGGCCGAGCGGGCATGGCGGCCGATCTCGGGCCCGAACAGCTCGACGAACAGGTCGGAGCAGCCGTTGATCACCTCCGGATGATGCTCGAACTCCGGCACCGCATTGACCATGCCGAGCAGCTTGACGATGCCGGTGATGCGGTTCAGGTCGCCCAGCGCCTGATGCATCACCGCCAGCAGGTTGACGCCGGTCAGCCGGGCATGGCGGTAAGCGACCTCGCGATCGACCGTGGCGCCCACCTTGCCGCGATGCAGGGTGCCGTCGGCCTCCAGCGGCCCCTGCCCCGACAGGAACAGGAGTTGGCCGGAGACGCGGTGCGTCTCGAAATTGGCGACCGGCGGCGGCGCCTTGGGCAGGGTGATGCCGAGCGCGGCGAGGCGGTCGTAAACATTGGGCATGATCAGTCCGTGGTCGGTTGGTCGTTCAGTTCGGCATCGCGGATGCAGGCGACGAAGCGCCCCGGCTCCCGCTCCTCGAGCGGCGGCACCGCCCGAGCACAGGCGTCGGTCGCGGCCGGGCAGCGGGTGCGGAACACGCAGCCGGAGGGCGGCGCAATCGGGCTCGGGATGTCGCCCTTCAGGATGATGCGGTCGCGCTTGGCCCGCGGGTCCGGCACCGGCGCGGCCGAGAGCAGCGCCTTGGTGTAGGGATGGCGCGGCCGGTCGTAGACCAGCCGGGTCGGCCCCTTCTCCATGATCCGGCCGAGATACATCACTACGATCTCGTCGCAGAGATAGTCGACCACGGCGAGGTCGTGGGCGACGAACAGCAGGGTCAGGCCGAGATCGCGCTGGATGTCCTGGATCAGGTTCAGCACCTGGGCCTGGACCGAGACGTCGAGGGCCGAGACCGGCTCGTCCGCGACGATGAAGTCGGGCTCCACCGCCAGCGCCCGGGCGATGCCGATGCGCTGGCGCTGGCCGCCGGAGAACTCGTGCGGGAAACGGCGCTGATGGTCGGCGTTGAGGCCGACGCGCTCCAGGAGCTCGCCGATGCGCTGGCTGCGGCGGCCCTTCGCCAGCCCGTGCGTGTCCAGCGCCTCGCCCAGGATCTCGGCCACGCTCATCCGCGGGTTCAGGCTGGCATAAGGGTCCTGGAACACGATCTGCATCCGCCGGCGCCAGGGGCGGAACGCCTTCTCCGGCAGGGCGGTGACGTCGGTGCCGTCGAACAGCACGCGGCCGCCGGTCGGCTCGATCAGCCGCAGCACGGCGCGGCCCGTCGTGGTCTTGCCGGAGCCGGATTCGCCGACGAGGCCGACGATGCTGCCGCGCCGGATCGACAGGCTGACGCCGTCGACCGCGCGGACGACGCGGCCACCGCCGATCGGGAAATGCACCGACAGGTTCTGCACGTCGAGCAGCGGCGCGGCGGGATCGGACTGGGGAGCTACGCGAAGGGCGGCGGCGGTCACAGCTGGTCGGTCCTCCGGCAGCGGGAGCGGTGGCCCGGCTGCACCGCGGCGAGGTCCGGCACCGCGGCCTCGCAGAGGCCCTCGGTCAGCGGGCAGCGCGGGGCGAAGGCGCAGCCGGACGGCAGGGCCATGACGCTGGGCACGGTGCCCGGGATCGGCTGCAGACGGGCATCGTCATGCCTTCCGCCGGTGCGGGCATTCGGGATGCAGGACAGGAGGCCGCTTGTGTAGGGGTGGCGCGGCCGGTCGAACAGCTCCAAGACCGGCGCCTCCTCCACCACCCGGCCGGCATACATCACGGCGACGCGGTGCGCGATCTCCGCCACCACGCCCATATTATGGGTGACGAACAGGATCGACATGCCGATCTCGGCCTGCAGCCGACGCAGCAGGTCCAGGATCTGCGCCTGGATGGTGACGTCCAGCGCCGTGGTCGGCTCGTCCGCGATCAGCACCGACGGGTTGCAGGACAGGGCCAGCGCGATCATCACCCGCTGGCGCATGCCGCCCGACATCTGGTGCGGATAGTCGTTCAGCCGCGACGCCGCCGCCGGGATCTCCACCAGCTCCAGCATCTCCCGGGCGCGGGCCATCGCCTTCGCTCGACCGACACCTTCATGCAGTTGCACCGCCTCGGCGATCTGGTCGCCAACGGTGAACAGCGGGTTCAGGCTGGTCATCGGCTCCTGGAAGATCATCGCGATCTCGGCGCCGCGCAGGCGGCGCAGCAGCGCCTGGGAGGCATGGGCCAGGTCGTGCGTCGTGCCCTTGCGGTCGCGGAAGCGGATGGCGCCGCTCTCGATCCGGCCGGCCGGCTTCGGCAGCAGCCCCATGATTGACAGGCTGGTGACCGACTTGCCGGAGCCGGATTCGCCGACGATCGCCAGCGTCTCGCCGCGCGCCAGATCGAAGGACACGCCGTCGACCGATTTGGCGATGCCGTCCCGGCTGTGGAACCAGGTCCGCAGATCCTCGACCGCGAGGACGATATCGCGGGTGGACGCACTCATGTATGGACCGCCGGGTCGAACAGCCGGGTCGCCTTGACCGACTTGGTGCCCAGCACCGCATGGCGCGGCGCGAACAGCCGGTCCAGCGTGGCGCTGTCGCCGGAGGAATCCGGCAGCGTCACCGACGCCTCCTCCAGGCCGAAGATGGTGAAATCCGCCTCCGCCCCCACCCGCAGGTTACCCTCGGCCGGCAGCCCGACCACCGAGCGCGGGCGGGTGCTGGCGGCGGCCACCACCTCGGCGAACGGCATGCCGACGGCCAGCAGCTTCGACATGGTCGTCGCCATGTCCCAGACCGGGCCTTCGATCGACCGCAGATGCAGGTCGGTGGAGATCGAGAAGGGATGGAGGCCACGCTCGATCCCGGCGCGCGCCACCTTGAAGGAGAAGGAGGCGCCGCCGTGCCCGACGTCGAGCCGCACCCCGGCCTCGGCCACCTGTTTGGCGATGCCGAACAGCTCCTCATCCTCCAGGATGTTGCCGCCCGGCTTGCCGTGGAAGCAGTGGGTCAGGACGTCGCCGGGGGTCAGCACCTCCAGCACCTCCTCCAAGAGCGGCGGCGGCTCGCCGACATGCACCATCAGCGGCAGGCCGCTGATCTTCGCCACCTTCTTGGCGATCTTCACCGGGGTGATACCCCAGGCGGCTGTCACCGTGCTGCAGGCCCGGCATTTGATGCCGCGGATGATGTCGCGGTTGGCTTCGATCACCTTCAGCGTGCGGGTGATGTCGATCGAGCGCTGGTCGATCAGTTCGCTGACCCGGTTGCAGGCGACGAGGCCGATCGAGCCGATGTTGAGGAAGGCGACCACCCGCTCCGCCGCCGGCTCGACGATGAACTCGCGGAAGCCGACGAAGTTGCCCTCGCCGGAGGAGCCGGCGTCGACGATGGTGGTGACGCCATGCGCCAGCCCGCCTTGGGACGGGCGGATCGAGATGTCGGTGCCGCCGTGATAGACATGGGCGTGCAGGTCGGCCCAGCCGGGCGATACCCAGCCGCCCTGGGCGTCGACGATCTCGGCCTCGGCGGGGGCGTCGATCCCCTGCCCCACGGCGGCGACGCGGCCATCGGCGATGAGGATGTCGATCGGGTGGTCATCCGGGTGGTCGGGGAAGCCGGCTGGTCGGGCGGCGCGGATCAGGACGGGCATCACAGTTCCTTGCGCAGGCGGGGGTCGAGGATGTCGCGCAGGCCGTCGCCGACCATCTGCAGCGACACCACCGACAGCACGATGGCGAGGCCGGGGAAGACCATCATCCAGTCGGCCGAGCCCATGTATTGCTGGCCGGCATTGATCATGGTCCCCCAGGTGGGGATCTCGGGCGAGACGCCGACGCCGAGGAAGGACAGGCCGGCCTCGGCCAGGATGGCATAGGCGAAGATGAAGGTGCCCTGCACCAGGATCGGCGACCACAGGTTGCGCAGGACATGGGCGGTGACGATCCGCCAGGTGGAGACGCCGAGCGCCCGCGCCGCCTCGACGAAGGGCAGCTCGCGGATCACCAGGGTCGAGGCGCGGACGATGCGGGCCAGCCGCGGCGTGTAGACGATGCCGAGCGCCAGGATGACATTGACCAGCGACGGCCCCAGCGCCGCGACCAGCGAGATCGCCAGCAGGATGTCCGGGAAGGCCATCATCGCGTCGATCACCCGGGCCACCACCTTGTCGGCCGGCCGGAAGAAGCCGGCGACGAGGCCCAGCACGATGCCCAGCAGCGAGGACAGAATCACCACGGCGAAACCGACGAACAGCGACAGCCGGCCGCCATAGATCACCCGGGTGAAGACGTCGCGGCCGAACTCGTCGGTGCCGAACCAGTGCGCCAGATCCGGCGGCTTCAGCCTGTTGACGATCGACAGCTTCTGCGGGGCGTAACCGGTGATGTATGGCGCCAGGGCCGCGGCCAGGATCAGCACCGCCAGGATCACCAGGCCGATCAGCGCGGTCTTGCGGCGGACCAGCAGCCGGGCCAGCTTCAGACGTTCGCCCGCAACGGAAACGGTAGCGGTGGCGGCCATCAGGTGCGTACCCTCGGGTCGACGAAGAGGTAGAGGAGATCGATGGCGAGGTTGATCAGCACGTAGAGCGCCGCGATCACCAGCAGCGCCCCCTGGATCACCGGGTAGTCGCGCCGCAGCACGCCGTTGACCACGAGGTTGCCGACGCCCGGCAGGCCGAACACGGTCTCGGTCACGACGGCGCCGGAGACCAGCAGCGCCGTGGTCAGGCCGATCACCGTCAGGATCGGGATCAGCGCGTTCTTCAGCGCGTGCTTCAGCACCACCCGCCGCTCCGGCAGGCCCTTGGCCCGGGCGGTGCGGACATAGTCGTCGTTCAGCACGTCGAGCATGCTGGCCCGGGTGAAGCGGGTGATGAGGGCGGAGTTGACGAGGCCCAGCACGATCGCCGGCAGCACCAGGTGACTCATCCGATCGAGGAAGGTCGCGCCCGGCCCGCCATAGCCCGCCACCGGAAACCAGCCGAGCTTGACCGAGAAGATCTGCATCAGGATCAGGCCCAGCCAGAAGCTGGGGATGCTGGCGGTGAACATCGACACGGTCAGCACCGACTGGTCGAGCAGCGATCCTCGCCACACCGCCGAGGCGATGCCGACCGGCAGCGCGATGGCGACCGCGATCAGGATCGACAGGATGGTCAGCATCAGCGTCGGCTCGGCCCGGTCGCCGATGGCGCTCAAGACCGGCTGGTTCAGGAAGATCGACTGGCCGAGGTCGCCGACCGCGATCTGGCCGAGCCAGCCGACATACTGCACCGGCAGCGGCTGGTCGAGGCCGAGCTTGGACCGCAGCTCGACCACGTCCTCCGGCCGCGCGTCGGGGCCGAGCATCACCGCGGCGGGGTCGCCCGGCGTCACCCGGATGATGACGAAGACGACCGTCGCCACGATGAACATCACCGCGACCATGCCGATCAGGCGATTGACGATGTAGGAGAGCATGGCTTCAGCGCGCTCCGGGACCACACTCTGTGAGTCCCCCCTCCCCTCGCGGGAGGGGGCTAGGGGGAGGGGGTTGTCGAGCGAAGAGAACGAAGGCGCCTGCTCCGGCGGCACGACCCCCCTCCCCCTGCCCCCCTCCCGCAGGGGGAGGGGGGACTAGAGAAAGCTGGCCGGCAGTGGCGCGTGTCGGCACCATTCTCCTCACTTCTCCACCCAGGTGTTCCAGAAGGACGGCCAGGGCGACGGCTCGTAGCCCTTCAGCTTCGGCGACTTGGCCGACAGGGCGTTGAAGTCGCCGACCTTGATGAACGGCACCTCCTCCATGATCGCGGCCTGGACGTCGGCGTAGAGCTTCGCCCGCTGCTCCGGGTCCGAGGCCGCGTTGAAGGCGTCGAAGGCGGCGCGGCGGCGCTCGGTCGACCACCAGCCCGGGCCGCTCTCGGACATGCCGAGGTTCAGCGCCGGCTCCGGCAGGAACGGGCTGTGGGTGAAGAAGATCTCCCACAGCGCCGGGTCGTTGCGCCGCTGGGTCAGCGTCGCCCAGTCCGACACCTGCAGGTCGACCTTGAAGCCTGCCGCCTTCAGATACTCCGCGGCGACCAGCGCCATCTTGTAGTGGAACTCGTATTGCTGGCTGGTCAGGATCCGGATCGGCTCGCCGGCATAGCCGGCCTTCTCCATCAGTTCCTGCGCCTTCTCCGGATTGCCCTGGTCGTAGGTGTCGACCCCGGCGTCGTTGCGCCACGGGAAGCCCTCCGGATACATGGCGCCATCGACCGTGAAGAACTCCGGCTTGCCGAAGGCGGCCAGCATCATGTCGCTCTCGCTCAGCGCCGCCTGCACCGCTTGGCGCAGCTCCAGCTTCGCCAGCGGCCCCTGCTTGGTGTTGAGCATCATGATCGGATAGCCGAAGGACTTCAGGATCACCGGCTCGGTGGTCGAGAGCCCGGTCAGCCGATCGTAGGATTCGACCGGCAGCAGGTCGGAGAGGTCGTACTGGCCGGAGATCGCGCCCTCGATCCGGGTGTTGGCGTTCGGCACCGGGATGAAGCGGATCTCGTCGAGATACGCGGTGCGCCGGCCGGCATAGCGGCTCGGCTTCTCGCCCCGGGCGGCGTAGCCGTCGAAGCGGGTCAGCAGGATGTACTGGTCGGGCTTGCGCTCGGCCAGCTTGTAGGGGCCGGTGCCGACCACCTCGGTCAGCGGCTCATCCATATGCGCCTTCGGCATGATCACCGCGGCGCTGTTGTTGAAGGCCAGCAGCGACAGCAGCGGCGCATAGGCCTGCTTCAGCTTCATCCGGACCGACAGGTCGCCGGTCGCCGCGACGCTCTCGATCATCGGCGCCGCCTGCTTGCCGCGCGAGGCGACCCGCATCCAGCGCTCAAGCGAGGCGACGACATCGGCCGCGGTCAGAGGCTCGCCATCGTGGAAGGTGACGCCCGGCCGGATCTTGATGTCGTAGGTTCGGCCGTCGTCAGAGATCGCCGGCATCGCCTCGGCCAGCAGCGGCTGCAGCCGCCACTCGCCGTCGAAGGTGAACAGCGTCTCGTAGACATGCTGCGTGATCATGCCCAAGAGGTCGCCGGTGTTCGCCATCGGGTCGAGCGTCGGCGGCTCGCCGATGGTGGCGACATCGATCTTGCCGCCCTTCACCGGGTCGGCGACCGCCGCGCCCGGCACCAGGGCGGCGGCAACGAGGAGGGAGAGCAGCAGGCGGCGCATGGGCTGGCTTTCGGTTCCTTCGATCGACGGCGGGGCCATCCCCTCACCCGAAATCGCTGCGCGATTTCGACCTCTCCCCAAGGAGAGGTGTATCGGCTCGGCCCCCTACCCTCTCCCCAGGGGAGAGGGAGGGGCCCGACGCCGAAGGCGGCGGGAGGGGGAGGGGGTTGTCCCGGCGGTCACTTCTCCACGTAGGCGTTCCAGAAATACGGCCAGGGGGCCGAGGTCACGCCCTGCAGCGCCTTGGCCTTGGCCGAGAGGGCGTTGAAGTCGCCGACCTTGATCAGCGGCACTTCCTCGGCCATCACCTGCTGCACGCCGGCCCAGAGTTTCACCCGCTCCTCCTGCGTCAGCGCCTGGTTGAAGGCGCCGACCGCCTTCTCCTTGGCCGGGGTGTCCCACCAGCCGGGCGAACCCTTGGCCAGGGCGCCGATCAGCGCCGGCTCAGGCAGGAACGGGCTGTGGCTGATGTAGATCTCCCACAGGGCCGGGTCGGTCCGGCGCTGGGTCAGCGTCGCCCAGTCGGTGACGTCGAGCTGGACCTGGAAGCCGGCGGCCTTCAGGTATTCCGCCGCGACCAGCGCCATCTTGTAGTGGAACTCGTATTGCCGGCTGGTCAGGATCCGGATCGGCTTCTGGCCGTCATAGCCGGCCTCCTCCAGCAGCTTCTGCGCGCCCTCGGCATCGCCCTTGTTGTAGACCTCGGTGCCGACCTCGGTCCGCCACGGATAGC
This sequence comes from Inquilinus limosus DSM 16000, assembly GCF_000423185.1. Taxonomy (GTDB): domain Bacteria; phylum Pseudomonadota; class Alphaproteobacteria; order DSM-16000; family Inquilinaceae; genus Inquilinus; species Inquilinus limosus. The sequence goes on from NZ_AUHM01000001.1 coordinate 476,626, forward strand.
CTTCGGGATACATGGCGCCGTCGAGGGCGTAGAAGTCGGTGCTGCCGAAGGCGGCCGCGAGCATGTCCTCCTCGTTCAGCGCCAGCTGCACCGCCTTGCGCAGGCGGACGTCGCTGAGCAGCCCCTCCTTCGTGTTCATGACGAAGACCGGCCAGCCGAAGGGCTTCAGGATGATCGGCTCGGACGCGCCTGCCTTGATCTTGTCGAAGGATTCGACCGGCAGGGAATCCGTGTAGTCGAACTGGCCGGCCACCGCGCCCTCGACCCGGGTGTTGGCGTTCGGCACCGGGGTGAAGCGGATCTCGTCGAGATACTGCTTGCGGACGCCGCCATAGCCGTCCGGCTCGCCATCGCGCGGCTTGTAGCCGTCGAAGCGGACCAGCTGGATGTACTGATCGGGCACCCGCGCTTTCAGCATGTAGGGGCCGCTGCCGACCGGGTCCTTCATCTCCGGCGCGATCTTCTCCGACGGCACGATCACGGCGGCGCTGTTGTTGAAGGCCAGCAGGGCCAGCAGCGGCGCGAAGGGCTGCTTCAGCGTGATGCGGATCGTGAAGCCGTCGACCTTCTCGATCTTGTCGATGTTGGCGGCGGCCAGTTTCCCGCGCGACGCCACTTCGGTCCAGCGCTTCAGCGAGGCGACGACGTCGTCGGCGTCCAGCGCCGAGCCGTCATGGAAGGTCAGGCCCTGGCGGATCTTGATGGTGTAGGTGCGGCCGTCGGCGCTGATCTCCGGCATCGACTCGGCGATCAGCGGCGTGACGGTCCAGTTGCCGTCGAAGGTGTAGAGCGTCTCGAAGATGTGCTGGGTGATGATGCCGACGAGATCGGCGGTGCTGACCATCGGGTCCAGCGTCGGCGGCTCGCCGATCGTCGCCACGGTGATCGACCCGCCCTTGGCCGGCGCGGCCATGGCACCCGAGGATATCGGCAGGATCGCCAGAGCGACCAGGCACAGGATGCGCAGCATTGACTCCCCCTGTCGTGAGCCTCTAGTATTCCGTTATTAGGAAGTAACATCTTCCGTTGCGGAATACGCTAGAACCGATGCGGCGGGGGCGTCAACCCCATCCAAGCGGGCTGAACGGCGGAATCGCTCGGCGATTGACCGCAATGCAAGACAAAGCCTAGCTTCGGAGGAGCGCGGCCTATACCACTCGGCCGGAGCAGCGGCCGGGAGCAGACGGGACAGGATCATGGCGGAAGCAGCGGCGACGAAGGCCGAGAAGGCGGGAGAGCGCAGCCGGGTCAGCGGCATCGAGCGCGCCGTGCAGATCTGCGACCATCTCCTGGCCGTGGGCCGCCCCCTCACCGCCTATGACGTGTCGAAGGCGCTGGGCGCGCCGATGTCGACGATCTACGGCGTGGTGGATTCGCTGCTGCGGCAGGATCTGCTGTCGCGCGACGGCGACGGGCTGCTCTGGTTCGGCCCCCGCCTCTACCACTACGGCTTGGCCTATGGCCGCAGCCTGAGCCTCCTGGAGACGGCGTCGCAGGAGATGCGGGAGTTGAGCCGCCTGCTGGGCGAGACGGTTCAGGTCTGCGGCCGCGACGAGGGCCATATGGTGGTCCTGGCGATGGCCGAGCCGCCCGGGCATTTCCGGGTCTCGTCCAAGGTCGGCACGCGGGTGCCGCTGAACTGGACCGCCTCCGGCCGACTCCTGATCGGACACCTGCCCTGGCCGGAGCGGATCGAACTGATGCGCCGGGCCGCCCAGCCCTCCCCCACCGGCATGGCCGAGACCGACCCGGAGGCGCTGTGCCGGGCAGCGGAGACGGCGTTGGCCGAGAAGCTGGCGATCCAGCTCAGCGAATCCGACTTCGCGGTCGCCTGCATCGCCGCCCCGATCTGCAACCCGAACGGCGATTGCGACGCCACGATCAGCGTCGTCCTGCCCGAACAGAAGGCGCGCGAGCGCGAGCGGACCTACAGCGTCGCCGTCCAGGAGGCGGCGAGCCGGATCGAGCGGCTCCTGGGCTGGCGGGCGTGAGCAGCCTCTGAGGCCGCCCTCTACCGGTCCCGCGCAGCCAGGTCTCGGACCACCGGATCCACCGCGTAATCGAAGGCGGCGGCCTCCGCCACCGCGAAGCGGAGCGCGCGCCGCTTTTCCACGACATAGGCCGCGCCGGCGATGCCGGACAGGTTCGACGGGTCGGTGTGGCGGAAGGCACGCTGCGCCCGGTTCATCGCCTGCGCCGCCTGCTTGGCCCGCGCCACCTGGCGCGTGAAGTCGCGATCCATGGCGATTCTCCATCGTTCGGGATGCGGCCGCAGCCGCATCTGCTTCTGCTCGATATCGGTGCCGGAAAAACGCATGCATCGACACCGGTGTTCCCCGGGAGGACGTGCGGCCCGAAGAACTCGGCCATGGTCACGCCGCCCCCGAATGATTCGCATGAAGACACAAAGCCGGGGAAACCGCCAACAGATATCCCAGATATCGGAGACAGGTCAAATCGACCTGACCTTCTCATGATTCAAGTCTTGAAATACAATACATCATACAAATACACGAATGTTGTCATACATATGATTGCATATGGATGACTGAAATCAATTTGCATATCTTTTTATGATAATGCTTCACATCGAATCCGAATCTGAACTCAGATTTCACATTAGTGTGCTTTTTTGTTGATAGATGCGAGAATAAATGCCCAACTACGGCGCCCTCTTTATATCGGGCGTCGTTCATATTGGGGAGGAATATTCATGGCCACTTTCACGGGCGACAACAGCGCCCAGATCATACCCAACCTCGTTATCGGGCCCGTCCAGGCCATCGGAAACGACTTCGTCGACGCGTTGGGCGGCGACGATGTCGCCATCGGCTGGTCTGGCGACGACGTCATCCGCGGCGGCGCCGGGGCGGACGTGATCATCGGCGGCCTGCTGAACGCAGCCGGCGTCATCACCTTGTCGGGCATCGATGCGGCGGACTACACGACATCCGCCGAAGGCGTGACGGTCGACCTCTCGGTCATCGTCGATCTCACCCTTCCGATCCTCGGCATCAACATCCAGCTCACCGGCGCCTCCCAGGGCTTCGGCGGCGATGCCCAGGGCGACTACCTGGTCGGCATCGTCAACCTGATCGGCTCCAACACCGGTGGCGACGATCTCAGCGGCAGCGCCGCCGCCAATACCTTGAACGGCCAGGGCGGCAACGACACCCTCGACGGTCAGGGCGGGAATGACATCCTGCTCGGCGGAGAAGGCGATGACCTGCTGACCGGCGGGGCCGGCGCCGATTCGCTGCAGGGCGGCGCCGGCACGGACACGGCGGACTATTCCGGCTCCGCCACGCCCGTGACCGTCAACCTCACCACCGGCACCGGCAGCGGCGGCGATGCGCAGGGCGACACCCTGACCGGCATCGAGCGGGTGATCGGCACCGCCGGGGACGACAACCTCACCGGAACGGCCGGAAACGACACGCTGATCGGTGGAGCCGGCGCCGACACCATCACTGGCGGCGGCGGCGTCGACACGGTCGATTATTCCGGCTCCGGCTCCGGGGTCGATGTCGACCTGCAGAACGGCACCGCCAGCGGCGGCGACGCCGAAGGCGACACGCTGAACGGCATCAGCAATCTTACCGGCACCAACTTCGTCGACCACCTGTACGGCAACGCCTCGGCCAACACCATCATCGGTCTGGACGGCAACGACACGATCCGCGGCGGTGGCGGGGCCGACGCCATCGATGGCGGCGCCGGGTCGGACTTCGCCAACTATCAGGGCTCGGCGGCCGGGGTCACGGTCAACCTGGCGACCGGCGCCACCAGCGGCGGGGATGCCGCGGGCGATACCCTGACCAGCATCGAGAACCTGTACGGGTCGAGCTTCGACGACAACCTGACCGGGGACGACAACCGCAACATCATCGGCGGCGAGCTCGGCAACGACACGATCGTCGGCAATGCCGGCGACGACGCCCTCTCCGGCGAGGACGGCAACGACAATCTCGACGGCGGCGACGGCGCCGACCGGCTCGTCGGCGGGGCCGGCGACGACATCGCCAATGGCGGGGCCAACAACGACTCCGTCGACGGCGGCGCCGGCGACGACACGATCAACGGCGGCGCCGGAGACGATATCCTCACCGCCGGCGACGGGACCGACACGATCAACGGCAATGACGGCAACGACATCATCAATGGCGGGGCCGGCCCCGATGCGATCGACGGCGGGCTCGGCACCGACACGGCCTACTACATCAACAGCACGGCCGGGGTAACCGTCAACCTCGCCACCGGCAGCGTCTCCGGAGGCGACGCCGTCGGCGACACGCTGACCAGCATCGAGCAGCTCTACGGCTCGAACTTCGTCGACACCCTGATCGGCGACACCGGGAACAACCGGCTATGGGGCAATGGCGGCGACGACGTGCTCACCGGCGGCGCCGGGGCCGACACGCTCAAGGGTGGCGCCGGCAGCGACAGCTTCGTCTACACCGCCGTCGGCGACAGCACCGTGGCCGCGGCCGGGCGCGACACGATCGAGGACTTCGCGACCGGCGACCGGATCGACCTGTCCGCGATCGACGCCAACGGCTCCGGCGGCGCCTTCGCCTTCGGCACCGGCGCCTTCACCGGCGTGGCCGGCGAGCTGCGGGTGGTGGCTCTGTCCAACGGCTACCAGGCGGTCTATGGCGATACCACCGGCGACAAGAATCCCGACTTCGCCATCGTGGTGCTGTCCGACCACGCGCTGACCGCCAGCGACTTCGTGCTCTGAGTCCCCTCCCGCACGCCCCACCCTGCCGCCGTGCGGGGTGGGGTTCCTTTTTGGGTGCTTGGCCCGGGCGAGTGCTGCGGCGATACTCGCAACCGGAAGGCCGGAACGGCCCGGTCCGGAGGGACGGAACAGGGATGCGGCTCACATCAGCTCTGCTCGCGGGTGCGCTCCTCGTCCTCGCCGCCGTCGCCGCTCCGGCGGCCACGCCGCTGCTGCTGCCCGGCCTCGGCCCCGATGACCGGCGCGTGCCGGTGGACGGCACGACCGCCCCCTGGAGCAGCCTGGCCAAGGTGCAGACCGGCATCGGCGGCCGCTGCACCGGCGCCCTGATCGGTCCCCGCCGGGTGCTGACCGCGGCGCACTGCCTGTTCAACCCGCGGACCCGCCGCTTCCTGTCCGCCCCCTCGCTGCATGTCCTGTTCGGCTACGACCGCGGCGAGTTCATCGAGCACGCCCAGGTTGCCGAGGTGGTCCATGCCGAAGCCTACGACCCCCTGCGGCCGCGGGAGGAGTATGCGGTGGACTGGGCGATTCTGGTGCTGGCCGCGGACGCCCCGCCGCAGGCTCCGCCGCTGCTGGTCGCGGAATCGGTGCCGCCGCCGGGCACGGCCGTCGTGCTCGGCGGCTACAGCCAGGACAAGGCGCAGATCATCACCGCCGACACCGCCTGCATGGTGCTGGGCACCGACCGGACGGCGCGCGGCCCGGTGCTGATCCACGACTGCAACGGCACGCGCGGCACCAGCGGCAGTCCGCTGCTGACGCTGCAGGACGGCGAGTGGCGGGTGGTGGGCGTCGCCGTCGCCGGCTCGACCGACCGGCTGACCCTGAACTTCGCCGTCCCATCCACCGCCTTCGCCGCGGCGCTGCGGTAGGACGCGGATCTCAGCTTTTCCCGCATCGTCCCTTCGGCTACAGGAACCCGATGTTCCTCTCGATTTCCACGACGCATCGTCCGGCGACCGATCTCGGCTTTCTGCTGCACAAGCACCCCGACCGCGTGCACGAGACGGAGCTTCCGTTCGGCAAGGCCCATCTGTTCTATCCGGAGGCCGCGGAAGCGCGCTGCGAGGCCGCGCTGCTGCTGGAGGTTGACCCGGTCGGACTGGTGCGCGGCCGCGGCTCCGGCGAGGGCATGATCGACCAGTACGTCAATGATCGCCCCTATGCCGCCTCCTCGTTCCTCTCCGTCGCCCTGATCCGCACCTTGAAGACGGCGATGGCCGGCGTCTCGAAGGGCCGGCCGGAGCTTGCCGCGGCGCCGATGCCGCTCGAAGCGCGGATCAGCCCGCTGCCGGCGCGCGGCGGCGAGACGCTGGTGCGCCAGCTGTTCGAACCGCTCGGCTGGTCCGTTCATGTCGAACCCGTCGGTGGGCCGGATGGCGGCACTGCGCCTCGCTATCTGACCCTCACCCTGTCGGGCACCGCCCGGCTGAGCGCGCTGCTGAACCACCTCTATGTGCTGATCCCGGTGCTCGACGACGACAAGCACTACTGGGTCGGCGAGGACGAGGTCGCCAAGCTCCTGGCCCGGGGCGAAGGCTGGCTGGAAGACCATCCGGCGCGGGAGCTGATCGTGCGCCGTTACCTGGTCCACCGCCGGTCGCTTGCCCGCCTCGCCCTGGCGCGGCTGGTGCCGGAGGCCGCGGCAGAGGACGCCGGAGAGAGCGCCGGAAGCCGCGAAGAGGCGCTGGAGACGCCGATCCGGCTGCACGACCAGAGGCTGGCGACAGTGACGGCGGTCCTGAAAGCGAAGGGCGCCAAGGTCGTCGCCGATCTGGGCTGCGGCGAAGGCAAGCTCCTGGCCCTGCTGGCGCGGGAACGCTGGGTCGACCGCCTGATCGGCGTCGACGCTTCCACCCGCGATCTCGAGCGGGCGCAGCGCCACCTCAAGCTCGGGCAGCCCGGAGGGCCGCCCGAAGGGCGGATCACGCTGCTGCACGGCGCCCTCACCTATCGCGACCGGCGCTGGAGTGAGGCCGACGCCGCCGCGCTGATCGAGGTGATTGAGCACCTCGACCCCGACCGTCTGCCGGCGCTGACCCGTGTCGTGTTCGGCGAGGCCAGGCCGAGGATCGTCGTCGTGACCACGCCGAACGCCGACTACAACGTGCTGTTCCCGACCCTGGGCACCGGGTCCTTCCGTCATGCCGACCACCGCTTCGAATGGGGACGGGCCGAGTTCCGCGCCTGGGCCGAGGCCGTCGCCGGTGCCCATGGCTACGCCGCCGAGATCGACGGGATCGGCCCCGCCGATGCCGTACACGGGGCGCCGACCCAGATGGCGGTGTTCACGCGATGAAGGCCGCTGATCCCTCCCGCATCGACATCCCCGATTTCGCCCTGGTCGTGCTGATCGGCGCCACCGGGTCGGGCAAGTCGACCTCCGCCACGCGCCACTTCCGGCCGACCGAGATCATCTCCTCGGATCGCTGCCGGGGCCTGGTGTCGGATGACGAGACCGACCAGTCGGCGACCGCGGACGCCTTCGATCTGGTCCGCACTATTGCCGAGAAGCGCCTGAAGAACCGGCGGCTGACGGTGATCGACGCCACCAATGTCCGCGCCGCCGACCGCAAGGACTGGGTCGCGCTGGCCCGGCGCTGGCATGCCTTGCCGGTCGCCATCGTGCTCGACCCCGGCGTGGACGTCTGCATCGCGCGCAACAAGGAGCGGCCCGACCGTCCCTTCGGGCCGCAGGTGGCGGTGCGGATGGTGTCCGAGATCCGTCGTGGTCTGGGCGGCCTGCAGCGCGAGGGCTTCCGCCAGGTGTGGCGGCTGACCACGGCCGAGGGGATCGACGCCGCAACGGTCGAGCGCCGGCCGCTCTGGATCGACAAGCGCGACGATGCCGGTCCGTTCGACATCATCGGCGACGTCCATGGCTGCGCCGACGAGCTCGAGACGCTGCTGCGCCGCCTCGGCTACACCGTGGACTGGCAGGACACGGAGGGCGCGCGCCAGGTCACGGTCACCCCGCCCGCGGGCCGCAAGGCGGTGTTCGTCGGCGACCTGGTCGACCGCGGCCCGCGCACGCCCGACGTGCTGCGCATCGCCATGAGCATGGCCGCGGTCGGCACCGGCTATGTCGTCAACGGCAATCATGACCGCAAGCTGGCGCGGTGGCTGGAGGGCCGCGACGTCAAGATCGCGCACGGGCTGCAGCAGTCGATCGACCAGATCGAGGCCGAGGGGCCTGCCTTCAAGGCGGCCATCAAGCCGTTCCTGGACGGGCTGCTGAGCCATCTTTGGCTGGACGGCGGCAAGCTGGCCGTCGCGCATGCCGGGCTGAAGCCGGAGATGATCGGCCGCGCGTCGCCCGCCGTGCGCGAATTCGCGCTCTATGGCGAGACCACGGGAGAGACGGACGAGTTCGGGCTGCCGGTGCGGCTCGACTGGGCGGCGGCCCATCGCGGGAATACGACGATTGTCTACGGCCACACGCCGGTGATCGAGCCGGAATGGGTCAACAACACGATCTGCCTCGACACGGGCTGCGTCTTCGGCGGCAGGCTGACGGCGCTGCGCTGGCCGGAGAAGGAGCTGGTGTCCGTGCCGGCCGAACGGGTGTGGAGCGAGCCGATCCGCCCGCTGGCGCCCCGCGACGGGAAGCGCAGCGCCCAGGCCGAAGCCGACGACCTGCTCGACATGGAGGATGTCCTCGGGCGGCGCTGGATCGGGACGGAACTGCGCGGCCGGATCGAGGTGGCGGCCGAAAACGCGGCCGCGGCGCTGGAGGTGATGAGCCGCTTCGCCATCGCACCGCAATGGCTCGTCTATCTGCCGCCGACGATGTCGCCGGTCGAAACCAGCACGCGGGAGGACTGGCTGGAGCGGCCCGAAGAAGCGTTCGAGCATTTCCGCGGGCGTGGCGTCGCCGCGGTCGTGTGCCAGGAGAAGCACATGGGCTCGCGCGCGGTGATCGCCCTGTGCCGCGACGCCGCCACGGCGCGCGCCCGGTTCGGCGTGACCGGAGACGAGACCGGGGCGATCTGGACCCGGACCGGCCGGTCCTTCTTCGCCGACACGGCAACCACGGAAGCTTTGCTCGCGCGCTTGCGGGCGGCGGCGGATGCGGCCGGGCTGTGGTCGGAGCTGGAGACCGGCTGGCTGCTGTTCGACGCCGAGATCATGCCCTGGTCGGCCAAGGCCGGCGCCCTGATCGAGAGCCAGTATGCGCCCGTCGCCGCCTCCAGCGTGGCCGGCCTCGCGGCCGCCGGCGCCGCGCTGGCCAGGGCCGTGGACCGCGGGCTGCCCCTGGCGGAGCTGCACCGGCGGTTTGCCGAGCGGCGCGATCGGGCCGAGGCCTATGGCCGCGCCTGGGCGCCCTATGTCTGGCCGGTCTCCGGGATCGACGACCTGCGCGTTGCGCCGTTCCATCTTCTGGCTGCCGAAGGCCGCGTCTGCTTCGACCGCGATCACATATGGCACATGGACGTGGCCGACCGGCTGGCGGATGCCGGAGGGCCGACCGTGGCCGCGACGCGCTGGCGGCTGGTCGATCTGGCCGACGACGCCGCCGGCGCCGACGCCGTCGCCTGGTGGGAAGCGATGACCGCGGCGGGCGGGGAAGGCATGGTGGTGAAGCCGCGCGACTTCGTGGCCCGCGGCCCGAAGGGCCTGATCCAGCCGGCGGTCAAGGTGCGCGGCCGGGAATATCTGCGGATCATCTACGGCCCGGAATACGATCTGCCGGAGAATCTGGTCCGCCTGCGCGACCGCAAGCTCGGCGGCAAGCGTAACCTGGCCCTGCGCGAATTCGCCCTCGGGCACGAGGCGCTGCAGCGCTTCATCGCCCGCGAGCCGCTGCGCCGGGTCCATGAATGCGTCTTCGGCGTGCTCGCGCTGGAGAGCGAACCGATCGACCCGAGGCTGTGACCGCCTCGGGCCGGCCGGTCAGCCCTTCTCGCTCCGCCGGTCGCAGACGACCTTGAGATAGCGCCCCTCACCCAGCTTCGGCCCGAGCGCGGTGTTGGCCAGCATCGCCTGGCCGGAGACGCCGCAGCCGAGCGGCGAGCTCGCCACGGGCCCGGCGACGACGTCGACCGCGGTCTCCCGGTTGCAGTCGCGCTGCGGCATCGCCGTCGCGCAGACGAGGATGAGGGTGGTGAACAAGTCCATGATGCTGCCGCTCCCTGGGTTGTGCACCACCCGGGGGCTTCCTCCTGGAGAGTCTTTCCGGATCGACAACCGATCCTGCGCCGGCCGGCTTCCATGGCTGCGACGCAACGTCACCGGCCCTGCCGCGGCCTGCTGTCGACATCGCTCCAGCGGCCGCTCCGGCCATTGTGCACGGCAACATGAACGGAGACAAGCCTGGCCGGCAGCGCGGGGTCATGCCTCAGAAGTGCCATGGGACGATGGTAAGTAGATTGAGCCGGCAAGGAGTCGACGCGGATCTGCCGCAATGGTGGAACGCCCGTCGGGCCTGTGCAGGCGGTCGTTCGTCCTGATCGGGGGGAGCTATGCGACGGACCCTACTGTGCGCCTTCATCTGGACGGCCACGGCCTGGCCGATGGCGGGTCACGCCCAGGACATGTTCTGGTCGACGACGCTGCCCGCGATCACCGGCACCGACACGCTCGGCCTTCACCTGCGCAATCTGCGGGAGCAGCAGCAAGACCAGGGACAGCCGCGCGCGCAGCCGAACCCGGCGCCCGGGAACGCCGCCTCTTCCGCTGCGACGTTCCGGTATACCCCTTCGCTCCAGCGCCGCGCCGCCAACCTGGCGCAGTTCGTGGCCAAGAGCCGGCAGAACGATCCCAAGGGTGCCGACGATCTCGCCAGGACGTTCGCCTCGATCGATGTGATCGAGGCGATGAAGGCCCCGCTCGCCGAGGCCGGGCTGCGGATCGACGACGTCGCCGATGCCTATGCCGTGTACTGGATCAATGCCTGGCAGGCGAGCCGCGGCGTCGACGACGATGTCAGCCGCCGCATGGCGACGGCGGTCAGGAACCAGGTGGCCGGCGTGATGGCGTCCACCGGGGCGGTGCGCGGAGCGAGCGATGCCGCCAAGCAGGAGATGGCCGAGAGCCTGCTGATCCAGGCGGCGCTGATCGCGGAAGCGATGAAGCAGAGCCAGGGCAACCCCGCGCTCGGCCGCCAGCTCGCCGCGGCCGTGTCGCAGGGCGCCCGTGGGATGAACCTGGATCTCGCCGCCATGACCTTGACCGAGGACGGATTCGTCCCTGCCGATTGAGGCAAAGGCCTCGCGCCTCTAGGCCGGGCGCGGGTCGCGCCAGCTGTAACGGGGCTCGTAGCCGAGCACCCGGCGCGCCTTTTCGATCGACAGCAGGGTCTCGTTCGGGCCGAAGGCGCGCTTGCGCGGCACGCCTGGATAGACGGCGTCGAGCAGCGCGTCGTTCGGCTGGCTCATCACCGTATCGGCATTGGCGATGACGAAGACCTCGGCCCCGGTCAGCGTCGATTCCAGCGCCAGCCGGATCGCCTGGGCGGCGTCGCGCGCATCGATATAGGCCCAGAGGTTCCAGTTCCGCTTGCGCGGGTCGTCGTCGAAGCCCGGGAACTCCGCATAGCGCTCCGGGTCCATCACGTTGGACAGGCGCAGGCCGATGATCTTGGTCTCGGGGTCCCAGCGGCAGAACTGCTTGGCCATCTCCTCGCCCATCAGCTTGGACAGGGAATAGGCCGTCTCCGGCCGGCCGGGATACTCCTCGTCCACCGGCACATAGGGCGGCGGGTTGGCGAAGGGCAGGCCCAGCACGGTCTCGCTCGACGCCCAGACGATGTTGCGGATCCTCAGCTGCCGCGCCGCCTCGAACACGTTGTAGGTGCTGACCGTGTTGGTGGCGAAGGTGACGTGGTTCGGCGCTAGGCCGGGGGCGCGGATCGCCGCCAGATGGACGATGCCGGTGACCTGCGACACCCGGTCGTCGATCGCCGAGAAGGCGGCGATGGTCTGGCCGAAATCGGTCAGGTCGACGCGGCTGTGCCGGACCGACGGGTCGGCCGGCGGCGCCAGGTCCACCGAGCAGACGTCGTAGCCATGCGCGATCAGGTCCGTCAGGCAGGCGCGCCCCGCCTGGCCGCTGCCGCCGGTGACGATGATCATCCGCTCCTCCCTCGCCGCTATTGTCTGACAAGATAGGTCAGGGATCGAGCTCGGGATAGTGGCGGAAGATGCCCATCTGGTTGAACGGAATGCGCCGCGGCGAGGCGAGATAGGTCCTGATGCGCGGCAGCGCCGCCACGCGGTCGTGCAGCGCGGCCAGGCGCGGATGCTTCGGCTCGATCCGCGCCATCGCCTTGGGGAAGGCGTAGCGCAGCCCGGCGATCATCTGGAACATCGACAGGTCGGCCGTGGTCACCTTGTTCCCGACCATATGCGCGTCGCCGGCCGGGTTGCGCGCCAGCACCCGCTCGAAATAACCGAGATATTTCGGCAGGCGGTGGGCCAGGAAATCCTCGGCCCGGCGCTTCGCCTCCGGCTTCTGGTCCTCGTAGTACAGGCCGCTGCCGATCGGGTGGTGGGTGTCGTGCGCCTCGACCAGGAAGTCGGCGATGGTGAGCTGCAGCTGATGGGTCCACAGCCGCCCGCCCTCCTCCGCCGGCGCCAGGCCGTGGCGGTCGCCGAGGAACAGCAGGATGTTGGCGGTCTGGCCGATCAGCAGGTCGCCGGCCTTGAGGTAGGGCGGCGCGAAGGGCGGCTCCGCCACCGACGGGTCCTCCATGAAATGCATCAGCCCGGGCAGATCGTCGCCCTCGCCGCGGGCGACGTCGACATAGTCCGCGCCGGCCTGCTCGAGCGCGAGCCGGACGAACTCGCCGCGCCCCTGGATCTCGGGCCAGTAGTAGAGCTCATAGGTCATTCCGCCGGATCCTTTCGTGACTGCCCGGCCGGGATGTCCCCGGCCATCGCCATTTCACGCTGGGTTCACGTCGCTCCGCTAGCGTGGTCCATGCCGTCTCGCCCGGATGGTCGTCCCATCGAGCCCCCTGCTTCGCCACTTATTTCATGCTCCGTCATATTCAATCGCATCCGATAGTCGAACCGGCATATTCAAACCGAAGCCGCTGGCTCGATGGGCTCCGGCACGCTATGTGCGGACGACGGCACGTGTCGGAACCAAGTCGAGGAAAGGGAGGATAATGGGGCAACACGGAGGGCTGGACTGCCCGTCTTTCGCGGCGCGGTCCGGCAAGCGGCCCGGCGCGGGAGCGCTGGCGGGCGCGACGACGCAGGCCGGCACGGCGCAGGCCTTCCGCAACTTCGGATCGGGCGATCCCCCGTCGGCGGCGGAGGTCCATCGCCGCGCGGAAGAGCCGCTGGCGGCGCAGACGCTGATCTGCAAGCTGATCCGGCGGATGCAGGAGCCGCATCGCTACGCGGATGAGGGCAAGGCGCATGCCGATCCGACCGACAACGGGCGGATTCCGGCGGGCTACACCTATTTCGCCCAGCTCGCCGGGCACGACATCGTCCATGGCGCCATGACCACCATCAGCCTGGCCGACGGCTCCCTGCCACGGGTCAATCTGCGGTCCCGGCCGCTGGTGCTGGACACCGTCTATGGCCGCGGCCCGACCGACGATCCGATCAGCTACGAGATGCCGGAAGCTCCCGGCGAACTCCGGGAGAAGCTGCGCCTCGGCCATATCCGCATGACCGAGCCGGGCAAGCCGAACGCCGCCTGCCCGGTGTACACCGCCCGCGACGTGCCGCGGGCGCGCATCGAGGGGCTGAGCGACCCGGCGAACGAGGGCGCCGCCGACACCCTGCTGACCGATCCGCGCAACGACGACAGCGTGAACCTGTCCCAGCTGACCACGCTGTTCCTGATGTTCCACAACGCGGTCATCGACACCCTGCGCAGCCGCAGCCCGTTCCCGGACGATGTCTCGGCCTCGCCCGAGCTGCTCAGCTTCGCCCGCTTCTCGCTGGCCCGGCAGATCACCGCCGCGGTCTATCGCGGCATCGTGGTCAAGGACCTGCTGCCCCGCCTGATCCGGCCGGAGATCTGGAAGCTGTACAACCAGGCCCGGCCCCGGCCGCTGGCCGACACGCCCGACGGCCGCATGCCGATCGAGTTCTGCGACGCCGCCTACCGCCTCGGCCACGCCATGGTGCGGGCGAGCTACCGGATGAGCCGGCAGACCGAGACCTTCGGCGTGCGCGACATGATCGAGACCTCCTCGGCCCGGCGTGCGCGGGAGACGCCGATCCGCGACATCTGGGTCTGGGAGTGGTCGCGCTTCTTCTCGATCGACGGGTCGAGGCCGCAGCTCAGCCGGCGCATCGGCCCCTCCTACAACGCCGTCATGCTCTATGACAGCCTGTTCCGGAACGCCTATGCCCCCGGATCCGGCGACGCCGTCGACCCGACGATGTCGGGGCTGCTCTACCGCGACCTGGTCCGCGGCTCGCTGAGCGGGCTGCGGAGCGTCAACGCGCTGGCCGAGCTTATGCCGGCCGCTGTGCTCGACCAGTCGCGGCTGCTCGCCGACCGCGAGCATCGCATCGCGACGCTGCGCGCCTGGCTCGACGCCGGGGACACCGTGGCCTTCGAGCCCGGTGAGCGCGACGCCATCGCCGCCGACCCGCCGCTGCTGTTCTACTTGCTGTTCGAGGCCGCCCAGGAGGAGGACGGCAAGAGCTTCGGCACGCTCGCCTCGGTGATCACCGCCGATGTCTTCGCCGGGGCGCTGGAGCAGAGCCGCGATCTGGTCGAGGAGGCGCGGGATCCGGTGGCCGGGATCACCACCGAAGAGGCGGTCGCCCATGTCTTCGGCCGGTCCGTGCCCGAGACGATGAGCGAGCTGATCACCTTCGTGGCCAAGGCGCTGAAGCTCGAATCCGTCGAGCCGCCGTTCATCTGAGTCACGTCACCATCGCCGCGCCCCGCCCGGGGGCGCCGATACCCAAGAAGAGAGGGGAAGGTCATGAGCGAGAAAGACGAGCTGAAGCCGATGAAGATCCTCGACTACGAGGCGGCTGGGCGGAAGGTGGTGATGTGGGCGCAGAAGCCCGAGACCCGGCCGAAGGACATGGCCGAATTCCGCGCGCAGCTCAAGGGGCTGGTCGACATCCCGGAACGGTACGAGACGCTGGAGATCTGCCAGGGCGACGACCACCACTTCATCCTGCGCCTGCCGCCCAAGCGCCAAGTCACGGAATCCGAGCGCCGGGCGCATAAGCAGGCCAAGGAGAACCCGGGCGTCGCCTCCTACGATCCGCCGCACTTCTACATGGACATGCTGACCGGCCAGAAACCGTTCGACAACGTCGAGTTCTACTACTCACGCATCTCGGATTACACCATCCGAGGCTGCCGCTGAACGCAGCGCGGGCGCGAACGGGACGTTCGCCGCCCCCTGCGGCAGCAGGCCGGCGACGACGAGCCCGTTCCGCAACGCCTCCCACACCTTGCGGTCGGCGATCGGGAAGCAATGCAGCAGCCATCTCGCGACGTCGGTCTCGTCGGGATCGGGGTTGCCGAACCAGACCGCCCGCACCGTTTCGACGAAGCGCGTCCCTTCGGCGCGGGCCGCCTCGGTGTCGCCGACAAGGGCATGGGCGGCCGCCTTCCAGCCGCCGAGATAGTAGAGGATGTCTCCGGCGTTCTCCGCCGCTGCGATGGCACCCGGATAATCACCGAGAATGAACCGGACACCGGCCTGGTAACCCCAATGGAGGCGGGAAATGCCGAGGCCGAGGTCCAGCGCCATGTCGGCGGTCGCTGCCGCCTGGGCCGTGTCGCCGCAATAGGCGAAGCCGAGGGACGAGGACACCAACGTCAACGGATCGTTGGGATTGAGGTCGCAGGCGAGCTGATAGCTCAGCGGCGCCTTGTCGAAATGCGAGCTCATCGCGTAGGCCCAGGCCAGGCAGAGATGAGACCGCGTGTCGAGCGGATCCAACTGGACCGCCATCTTGGCGAATTGCAGCGCCTCCCGATGCCAGTCCGACGTCCGGTATGTTCCGGGGAAGATCAGATGGCGTGAATTGAGGATCTGTGACAGGGCGGTGTAGGCCGGAGCGAAGTTCGGCGCCTCCTCGACCAGGGAACGGAAGATCGATTCGGCCCGCGCCTCGTCCTCCGGGCGCCATTGCAGCATCATCGCATGGCCCTGCAGCCAGCGGTCATGGTGCGACAGCGACAGCTCCGGGCTGCCGGAGATCTGGGTCAGCCGCTCGGTCGACAGGTTGATGTCGAGCGCCCCGGCGATGCGGCGGATGATGCGCTGCTGCGCCGGCCGCCAGCCGTGCTCGACGATGGTGAAGCGCTCGCTCCAGACGAAGCGGCCGCCGACGGCATCCTTGAGCGTCAGGATGAAGCGGGTGCCGGATTCGTCCGGCAGGGCGGTGCCGTCGATGCGGTAGGCGTTCGGCATCTGGGTCTGGGTCACCGCCTCGCTGCCGTCGATGATGCTCCAGTCGCGGAACCGGACCAGCGAGGCGATCAGCTCGTGCCGGAAGGCACGGATCATGCCGCGCTGCTCCGGCGCGATGTCGGCGATGTCGAACTCGGTGACCACGATGGCCTGGCCCCGGCCGGCCAGGGCCGGCAGGGAGGCGGGAACGGCGGGCTGAGGTGCCGCCGCGGCGGCCTGGGCGGCCTTCGGATCGCCGAACTCGCCCGCCTTGACCTTGAGGATCAGCTCCTGGGTCTCCGGCGAGGGTTCCATGCCGAACTCCTGGTCCAGCAGGTCCCACAGGTCGCGATAGGCGCGCAGCGCCCCGCCCAGGTCGCCCAGCCGGGCCGAGGCCTCGATCACCGCCCGGCAGCCGACCTCGTGAGTCGGGTCGAGATTGACGATGGCGGTGCCGATCCGCTTCGCCAGGCGCGGATCGGCCGCCCCCGGCAGCCGGTCCTCCAGCTCGCGCAGCATGCGCTCCTGCAGGATCTGGCGCTGCACCAGCAGCCAGGCGCGGAAGGCCGGATCGATATCGTCGAGCCCGGCCAGGAAGCTGTCCGGCAGGCGCTTCTCGGCCAGCAGGACGGCCGGCACCTCCCCGGCCTCGAGGTCCCGGAGGATGGCGAGGCAGTCGACATGGAGCTGGGCCAGGTCGATGCAGACGGTCAGCCGGTCGGCCGAGAAGACGGTGGGGCCCTGAGGGGCCGTGGCGCGCCGCAGATCCGCGATCGTCTGGCGCAGCGAGGCCCGGGCCTTCTCCTCCTCGTATTCGCTCCACAGCAGGCCGGCGACCCGTTCCCGGCTCTCCCGGCCGTTCAGGGTCGTCGCCAGATAGGCCAGCAGCGCCTGCGACTTGCGGTTCGCGATCGGGATCGGCGTGCCGTCGGCCCGCAACGACACCTGCCCCAACGTGGTCAAGCTTACCCTGGCACCTGTCACCGGCCCGATCGGCTGTATTTCCATCACCCGCCCACACAACAACCCGCGCCCGACGCGGTTTCCTATCCGAAAATGGCTCGATCCAGAAACATTCAGAAAAGATCGATACCACGTTCCCCGGGCGGATTGTCCCAGTTCTTTTCCGCCGATCCGGCCCGGGACGGTGCGCGCCGGCTCCCTCTTCAGCCCGACGGCGCCTTGCGAAGGCGGCCGCGCTATTGGGCGGAGGGCTGCAAACTCCGGCCCCGCGGCCGAGCCGCCAGCTTCGAGCTCGCCCCGGCGCCGGAGCGCCGCCACTTGTGGAAGGCGCTGTAGGCGCCGCTGCCGACGATCAGGCCCGCGCCGAGCAGGCTGGCCGCCGAGACCGGCTCCCGGAAGACCAGGATGCCGAAGGCCGCCGCCCAGGCGAAGCTCGTGTAGTCCATCACCGCGACGTCCGAGACGCGGCTGCGCCTCAGCCCGACGATGTACAGGATGTTGGCCAGGCCGCCGGCCAGCCCCATGCCGAGAACCGGCAGCCAATCGCCCTCGACCGGCCAGGTCCAGCCGGTCAGCCCGACCAGCGCGGCCGCACCGGCCAGCATGGTGGTGTTGCCCCAGAGGGCGGTCACGATCGAAGGATCCGACTGCCCGAGCTTGCGCGTCGTGACGGCCGCCAGCGCATAGAAGATCGCCGACAGGCAGGCCACCAGGACATAGACGCTCAGGTCGGCGAGATAGGGATGAACGATCAGCAGGGCGCCCGCGATCGCGACGGCGATGGTGAGGGACAGCTGCCGGCTCGACGGCTCGCGCAGGACATACACGCCGAACACGGCCATGAGCAGCGGCGCGATGAGAGAGAGCGCCGTCGCATCGGCCAGCGTCAGCCGCGACAGGCTTAGGAGGAAGGTGGCGGCGGAGGCCAGCATCAGCCCGCCGCGCAGCAGCTGCAGGCCGGGGGTCTGGGAGCGGACGGCCTGCCAGCCCTGTTCCGGGCCCAGCTGATACTGGATCAGGATCGGCAGGTAGCCGACGATGACCCGCAGCAGGACCAGCTCGAAGACCGGGTAGTCCCGGCTGAGATGCTTGGCCAAGGCGTCCATCGTCGCGAAGGCGCCGATCCCGAGCGCGTAGATCAGGATGCCTTGGATCTGCGGTCGCGACGTCGACAAGGCGGCTTCCCCAAAAGAACCGGGCCGGCGGCAGACGCCGCCGGCCCTCGGTCGCTGCCGACCGAACAGAAGACCACAGAGTGCACCCGCACCATGGCTGTACTTCAGCCGAATTGCGGTGCATCTGTGCCGAATTGCGGCTTGGATGTGGCCGGCAGCCGAGAGGTGTTCCGTTGCAGATTGAACCGGATGGTCTTCCGTTCCGCGAGGCGGCCGAGCTCCTGGCCCGCGGCGAATCGACCGGCGCGGGCGAAGGCGCGGTCCGGTTCCTGGAGATGCTGGGTTACTCCGGACCGCCACCGTCGGCGGAGGTGACCGCCAACCGGGCCAGCCTGCTGCGCTTCGCCGCCCGGATGCGCACCGTGATGCCGTACCGCATGGCGGAAGCGCCGGGGCTCCTCTACTTCCTCGGCATGTTCGACACCGGGGCCTTCCTCGATTCCGGCGACGGCGAGGCGGTCAGCACCATCGGCGCGGCCGTGAGCCCGGACCGGGCCTTCGAGGCCAGCATCGGCGAGGCGGTGGAATACACGTCCCAGCTCGAGCGGCGGGACGACCCGCTGTTCCGCCCCGGGGCGGAGATCGACGGCATGCTCTCTCCGTCCGAACGCGCGGCGCTGGCCGCCGTGCTGGGGCTCGGCGACCCCGCGGGCCTGCAGGCGCTGGACTGGCTGCCGGCCCGGCGGCTGGCCGACGGGGCCGCGAGCATCCTGCCGGCCGATCTCTGCCTGCGCCGCCCGGCATCGACCGTCGGCGCCACGGCCCTGGCGCCCTTGAGCATCGGCTGCGCCGCCGCCCCCAGCCGGGACGAGGCGGTGCTGCGCGGCCTGCTGGAGCTGATCGAGCGTGACGCCGCGGCGCTGTGGTGGCGCGGCGGGCGGAAGGCAGCGGCCCTGCCGCTGGACGGCGCCGCGGCGCGGCAGGCCGCGGACCTGCTGCAGGACATCCGCGCCGGGTCGGACCGGCGGGCGACCTGGCTGCTCGACATCACCACCGAATTCGGCATCCCCTGCGTGGCGGCGCTGTCGGTCGACGCCGGCGGCGGCCGGATCGCCTGCGGCCTCGCCGCCGGGCTGTCGCAGGGCGACGCCGCGGCCTCCGCCATCCGCGAGATGTGCCAATACGAGCTCGGCTATCATCTGATCGACGTCAAGCGTCGCGCCAATCCCGACCACGCGCTGACCGCGATCGAGCTGGCGCAGCTGCGGCGGGGCGCCGAGATCCGTCCCGACGAGCAGCCGCTGCTGCATCCGGCCTTCGGCCCGCGGCGCCATGACGTGCCCGGCGACCTCGCCCCCGCCGAGGCGGTGGCATGGATCGCCGATCGCCTTCAGGCTTCGGGCTTCCGCGCCCATGCCGTGGACCTGACCCGCAGCGATTTCGGCATCCCCGTGGTCAAGGTGGTGGTGCCGGGGCTGCAGCTGGACCCTTCCGACGCGATCATGCCGCGGCTGTCGGGATGCTTTTCCGGCACCGCGGAGGCCGATCAGGCCCTCTCCCGACAGCCGCTGCATTGACGACGCGGGGCGGCGCCTCGCCCGCTTGGCGATCGTGTCCCTGGTGATGGTGTAGCTGCTGGACGGTAGCGGAGCCGCTCGCGCCGCCGCCCATCCTGGCCGCCTGACCGACCCGGCTCCGGCCGGAGATCGCGGTGATCACGCCGCCGAAGCTACATCACGGGATGGACACGATCCTCCCTTCCCATGCGCGCACAAACCCCACCCGCTGACGCGGGCGGGGTTCTCTCTTAACCGTTACCGATTCCACCGAGTGGTTCTGCCAGTCCGATGAGAAGTCCTTCGGGGCCGCGGATGTAGCAGAGCCGATACGAGTCCTCGTACTGAACCACGTCGCCGACGAGCTGCGCACCGTGCTTGCGGAGTCTGGTGAGTGTTTCGTCGATGTCGCTCACTGTGAACATGGCACGCAGGTAGCCGAGGGCGTTCACCGGGGCGTTGCGGTGATCGGCGACGACAGACGGGGTGAGAAAACGCGAGAGCTCGAGGCGGCTGTGGCCGTCGGGAGTGACCATCATGGCGATCTCGACGCGCTGATTACCCAGTCCAGTGACGCGTCCGGCCCATTCTCCTTCAATCATGGCTCGCCCCTCGAGCGTCAGGCCGAGCTCGGTGAAAAAGGAGATGGCATCATCGAGGGATTCCACCACGATGCCGATATTGTCCATTCGTAGCAATTTACTTTTAGTCATGGATTTCGTCGTGTCCCTGGTGATGGTGTAGCTGCAAGGCGGTGAGTTGTTGCCTCTCCCGCGTCCGGCGGGAGAGGCAACGCAGGACGCTCGACATCCTGTCAGCTCCCTGCCCGAATGCATTGACGTGACCGAACCTTAATTCCCGATCTAAAACAGGCTCAGCTGCCGTTCGGCCGGGCGCCTCGTCGCCGGGTTCGGGTGGCGATGGGCCAGCAGCTCGGCCTCGATCTCGCCGAGGAAGGGCGACGGTTCGAGCCGGACCGTGCCGCCGCGCCAGCGCCGCTCGCGCGCCCGGCACAGGAACAGCCGGTCCATCGCCCGGGTCATGCCGACATAGAACAGCCGCCGCTCCTCGGCCAGCGCCGCCGGATCCGCCTCACCGCCGAAGCGCAGCGGCAGCACCCCGTCCTCGAGGCCGAGGATGAAGACCACCGGGAACTCCAGCCCCTTGGCGGCGTGCAGGGTCAGGAGCGAGACCCGGTCGGCGCGCGGGTCCCAGAAATCGGCCTCGGTCGCCAGCGCCACCGCCGCCAGGAAACCGGCGCGATCGTCTCCGTCCTGGCGGGACGCGATCAGCGTCAGGCGCTGCAGTGCCGCCGTGGTCGAGGCCGGGTCAGCGCCGTCGCGGCGCAGCCCTTCCGCCGCGCGCTGCAGTTGCAGCGGGAGGGATCCCTCCTCCTGCTCCAGCGCCGAGAGCAGCGCCCGCACCGCCGGATCCTCGGCCAGCGGCGCCAGCGAGCTTGTCTTGACCGGCATGCCGGCGCGGCCCAAGGCCTCCGCCACTGCTTCGGCCTGCGCTTCGGTGCGGTACAGCACGGCGATGTCGCCGAAGCCGAGTTGGTCGTTCGCGCGGCCGTCCGACCGGCCGCTGTCGATCGAAAAGAAGCTGTGGCCGCCCAGCAGAGCCTCGATCTCCGCCACCACGAACTCGGCCTCGGCCTTGTCGCTGGCGGCGGCATGGACCGAGATCCGGTCCTGCATCGCCCGCACGATCTCCGCCGCCGGCTCCTCCCGCCCGTCCGCGCCGATGAAGCGCGCGGCGGCGGTGACGATGGTGCCGGTGGAGCGGTAGTTGCGCCGCAGCCGGATCACCGCGGCGCCGGGGTGGTCGCGGTGGAACCGGTCGAAACAGGAGGCGTCGGCGCCGCGGAAGCCGTAGATCGCCTGGTCCGGGTCGCCGATGACGCAGAGATTGCCGCCGGACGGCACCAGCAGCGACAGCAGGCGCACTTGGCTGTCGTCGACATCCTGGAACTCGTCGACCGACACGTGGCGGAACCGGTCGCGGCACAAAGCGACCAGGCCGGGATCGCCTTCCAGCGCCGCGATGCTGCGGCCGACCAGGTCGTCGAAATCGATCCAGTTGCGCAGCGCCAGCGCCTCGTCATAGCGGGCCAGAGCCTCGGCGAGGTCGAGATCGGCCGGCACCCCGGTGCGCTTGGCGCGGGAGATGGCACGCAGCAGCCGCTCCGCCCTGGTGCGCGACACCTCCAGCACCTCCTGCAGCAGGGCCGCGCGCTCCGTTTCTCCCGCCACTCGGAAGTCGCGGTGCAGCCCGGCGGCCTCGCCGTGCTCGCGCAGGAGCGCGAGGCCAAGGGAATGGAAGGTGTGGATCGGCATCCGCGCCGCGGCCCCGGGCAGCAGGATCTCCAGCCGCTCGCGCATCTCCGCGGCCGCCCGGCGGGTGAAGGTGATGGCGAGGCAGGATTCAGGCGCGGCGCCGCCGGCGACCAGATGGGCGATGCGGTGGGTCAGCGTCCGGGTCTTGCCCGATCCCGGCCCGGCGACGATCAGCAGCGGCCCCTCGATCCGCTCCGCCGCCGCCTGCTGGTCGGGGTCGAGGAGGCCGGTGGAGCCGGCTGTTTGTGTGCCTCTCCCGCTTGCGGGAGAGGTCGGAGCCGCGCGAGCGGCTCCGGGTGAGGGCATTTCGTCGAGACCGGTGCCCGCCCTCACCCGGTCGTCCTGCGGACGCCCGACCTCTCCCGCCGGGCGGGAGAGGTCACGCTCTGGTCCTGCAACATCAGCTGTTGCCCGCCTCTGCGGCAGGTCGAACAGCAGCCCACCCGCGGTGCGGCTCTTCAGCTCCTGCGGCTCGAACAGGCGGATCACGCCGTATTCGCCGTCATAGCCGGCGTCGCGGATCACCTGCCCCCGGCGCAGCCGGGTCACCGCCTCGGCCAGCAGCTCGGACTCGGCGCGGGCGATGTCCTCGACCGGGATCTCGCCGAGGATCCCCAGCTCCGATCCCAGCGTGCCGACCAGCCGGTCGTAGCTGCGCTCCACCGCCTTGCTGGCCGGGCCGCTCGCCAGCAGCTCGGACAGGATCTCCGGCAGCGGCACCAGGCTGGCGATCTCGCCGGCCGTCGGCGGCGGCATCGCCTCTTCCTCGCTGCGGTCGGCCAGCTTCTCCACCCGATGCAGCACGCCGACCGTGACCGGCTGGCCGCAGACCGGGCAGCGCCCGTCCAGCGCCAGCGTCTCCTTCGGATCCAGCCGGACGCCGCATTTGCGGTGGCCGTCGGCGTGGTACTTGCCCTCCTCCGGGAAGAACTCGACGGTGCCGACATAGCCCTCGCCGGTCTCCAGCGCCCGGCGGATGGCGAAATAATCCGGGTCGCAGTCGAAGGCCGTGGCCTCGCGCCCCAGCTTGCCCGGCGAATGCGCGTCGGAATTCGAGGTCAGCCGATAGCGGTCGAGGAAGGAGATCCGCCAGTTCATCGCCGGGTCGGAGGACAGGCCGGTCTCGACCGCGAAGATGTGGTCCGACAGGTCGCCATAGCATTCGGCGATGGAGTCGAAGCCGGATTGCGAGCCGAGCGCCGCGAACCACGGCGTCCAGATATGGGCCGGCACCAGATAGGCGTCGGGACCTGAGGCCAGCGTGATCTCCAGGAGGTCGCGGGAATCGAGGCCGAGGATCGGCCGCCCGTCCGAGGCGATGTTGCCGATCCGCGCCAGGCTGGCCTGCAGCCGGTCGATCGTGTCGAAATCCGGCCCGTAGATCAGGTGGTGGATCTTCCGGGTGCGGTCGCCCTTCTTGTAGATGGTCGAGATCTCGGTCGACAGCATGAAGCGCACCGGCATCCGGCACGGCGCGGGCAGCGTCGCCATCACCGCGGCCTCGAGGTCCGGCCGCAGCCGGAACAGGCCCGGCGTGTCCGGCACCAGCTTGTCCTTCAGCTCGGCCAGCCAGACCGGGTGCACGCAGTCCCCGGTGCCGACCACACCGATGCCCTTGCGCGCCGCCCAATGCGCCAGATGCTCCAGGTCGAGGTCCCGGCTGGTCGCCCGCGAATGCTTGGAATGGACGTGCAGATCGGCGTGAAAGCGCATGGCGGTCCCGTGTCCTTCCGCGCCCGCGGATCGCCGTGAAGACTCGGGCGCTGATCGGGCGATGATAGGACGCGGGGACGCGGCGGCAAACGCCGCGGTGCTAATCCGCCGTCACCGGCAGGAACCGGGCGAACGGCTCTTCCACCGTCCGCCGCAGGATGTCGCGGTAGCGGGCGTGGCAGGGGTGATCGGCCGGGATGCGGCCGAACTCCGCCGCGGCGCCCGCCGCCGCCATCGGCACCAGCGCGATCGGCGCCGCCACCGGCGTCAGCTGCGATCCGGGCCCGGCCTGCAGCGTGGTCAGGATGCCGTGCATCTCGCCGGTGATGGTCGGCCGGCCCAGGATCGCGATCCGGTACTGCCCGTGGGTGTTGGTCACCAGGTAGATGTGGCCGGACTGGTTCGGCAGCGAGACCGAGCCGTGCTGGGTGAAGGCGGCGTCGACCCGCTCAGATTCCCGGAAGGCCAGGCGCGAGCCCGCCTCGTCCCAATGGATCTCGGTGCGGTAGGCGTAGATCGCCCGCCGGTCGCCGAAGGACGGCCGCAGCGTCAGGTAGACGCCCTCGATCCAGGACACGGCCGGGCGGGCGTAGGAGCCGAGCTCCGCCGGCGCGACCCCGATCGGCAGGGCCGGCGCGGCTGCGGCGGGTGCCGCCGGCCGCGGCTCCGGATGGCGCAGCCTGACGCCCAGCGCCTCCTCCAGCCGGATCAGCGTCGCCAGGGTGAAGGGACGGCGCCCGGACAGCGCCTTTTCCAACGTCGACAGGCTGATCTTCGCCTGGTCGGCCAGGAACTGGCGGGAGATGCGGCGGCGCGCCAGCTCCTCCCGCACCAGCCCAGCGACGGCGTGGCTCTGCTCCTCCGACAGCTCGTGCTCGGCTGGGTGCGTGCCCCCCACCAAGGCGCCCTCCTGCGCACAGATCCGCACCGATCCGCACAGGCCGGTGCGCAGCAAGACCTATCGCGGCCGCCGCCTGCCGAACAAGCCGGATCATCACCGTGGCCGGACAGATCCCCTCGGACCGACAAGAAACCAGGGCCGGACGGACGCCGGCCGAGGTCTACGGAGGGTTCGATGACATTCATGATACGGGGGGCGCCGCTCCTGCTGCTGTCGCTGCTGCTGGCCGTTCTGGCCCTGGCCGCCACCGGCCGCGCCGCCCGGGCCGACACCGGCCCGGCGCTGGTGACGCCCGGCGAGATGCAGTCCGGCGCGCTGCTGTTCCGCGCCAATGAGAAGGGCCGCTATGTCGAGGCGCCGCGGCTCGGCACCGATGTCGACCTCACGGTCAGCGGGCCGACGGCGCGGGCCCGGGTCACCCAGGTGTTCCAGAACCCGACCGACCGGTGGGTCGAGGCCGTCTATGTCTATCCGCTGCCGGAAGACGGCGCGGTGGACACGCTGAAGATGGTGGTCGGCGACCGCGTCATCACCGGCGACATAGTCCCCCGCGAGGAGGCGCGCCGCACCTATGAGGCGGCGAAGCAGGCCGGGCAGACGGCGGGGCTGGTGGAGCAGGAGCGGCCGAACCTGTTCACCACTTCGGTCGCCAATGTCGGCCCGGGCGAGACCGTGCTGATCCAGATCGAGTATCAGGAGAGCGTGCGCCAGTCCGGCGACCGCTTCTCGCTGCGCGTGCCGCTGGTGGTGGCGCCGCGCTATAACCCGGCGCCGGTGGCGCAGTCGGTCGACTTCGCACCCGGCGAGGGCGGCTGGGGCCGGACGACCGCGGACCCGGTGCCGGACCGCGACCGCATCACCCCGCCGGTGCAGGACCCGCGCGAACACGCCCCGGTCAACCCGGTGACGTTGACGGTCAGGCTGCAGGCCGGCTTCCCGCTGGGCGAGGTGGTCAGCACCAACCATGCCGCCGACATCGAGGCGCAGGGGCCGGACAGCCGCGTGATCACGATGAAGGGTCCGGTCCCGGCCAACCGCGACTTCGAGCTGAGCTGGACGCCGGGGGCCGGCGCCGCGCCCTCGGTCGGGCTGTTCCGCGAGAGGGTGGCCGGCGAGGACTACGTCCTGGCCTTCGTCACCCCGCCTGCCCTGCAGCAGGCCGAGGACAAGCGGCCGCGCGACGTGGTCTTCGTGATCGACAATTCCGGTTCGATGGGCGGAGCCTCGATGGACCAGGCCAAGGCCAGCCTGCTCTACGCCCTCGGCCGCCTGTCGCCGGCCGACCGCTTCAACGTGGTGCGCTTCGACGACACGCTGGACGTGCTGTTCCCCGATGTGGTGCCGGCCGATGCCGAGCATCTCGGCGAGGCGAAGGCCTTCGTTTCCGCGCTCGAGGCGTCGGGCGGGACCGAGATGGTGCCGGCGATGAAGGCGGCGCTGACGGACCGTGGCACCGAGGGTGCGCCGCGGCTGCGCCAGGTGGTGTTCCTGACCGACGGCGCCATCGGCAACGAGCAGCAGCTGTTCGACACCATCGCCGCGATGCGCGGCCGGTCACGGGTGTTCATGGTCGGCATCGGCTCCGCCCCCAACACCTTCCTGATGAGCCGCGCCGCCGAGCTCGGCCGCGGCACCTTCACCCAGATCGGCGCGCCCGAGCAGGTGGAGGAGCGGATGCGCAGCCTGTTCGAGAAGCTGGAGAGCCCGGTCGTCACCAACCTCTCGGCCCGCTTCTCGGCCGGCGGGGCGGATGCGACGCCGGAAACGCTGCCCGACCTGTATCGCGGCGAGCCGGTGGTGCTGGCGGCGAAGCTGGCCTCGCTGTCCGGCACGATCGAGGTCAAGGGCATGATCGGCGACCGACCCTGGATCGTCACCCTGCCGGTGGCGCAGGCGGCCGAAGGCCAGGGGCTGTCCAAGCTGTGGGCCCGGCGCCGGATCGCCGATGCCGAGGTGGCGCAGACGCTGGGCCAGATCACGCCGGAGCAGGCCGACCAGCGCATCCTGTCGCTGGCGCTGCAGCACCATCTGGTGACGCGGCTGACCAGCCTCGTTGCGGTCGACAGGACGCCGCGCCGGCCGGAGGGGACGACGCTGAGCCGCGCCGACATCCCGCTGAACCTCCCCGCCGGCTGGGATTTCGACAAGGTGTTCGGCGCCACGCCCAAGCCGGAGTTCCGCGAGGCCGGCCTGCTGCTGCCCGCCGCCGCCCGCTCCGACGCCCCGGCCGCCGCGGACAAGCCGCAGCCGATCGACGACGTGGTGCTGCCGCAGACCGCGACCGACGCCGAGCTGCGGATCATCGCCGGTCTTCTGCTGCTGCTCGCCGGCCTCGGCCTGGCGCTGGCCCGCCGGACGGGCGGGAGGGCCGCATGAGCCTCTTAACTGGATGGGCCGGAGCCGCCCCCTCACCCGAGATCGCTGACGCGATTTCGACCTCTCCCCGAGGAGAGGTGAATGGAGCGGCTCCCCTTCCCTCTCCCCGGGGAGAGGGAGGGGCCCGACGCCGCGGGCGGCGGGAGGGTGAGGGGGAACGGACCGCGCCGCAGTCGCGGCTGCGGATGGCCGCCGCCCTCCTCCTGACCCTGGCCGGCCTGGTGCTGGCCGGCCAGGGCGCCTGGATCCATGCGAAGGCGATGCTGGCGCAGGTCCTCCTGGACCGCGCCTTCGCCGAGACGCTGGCGACAGGCCGCTCGGTGAAGCCCTGGCCCTGGGCCGACACCTGGCCGGTGGCGCGGATCGAGCTGCCGCGGCTGGGCGAGAGCGCGATCGCCCTGGCCGGCGCCAGCGGCCAGGCGCTGGCTTTCGGCCCCGGCCATGTCCAGGACACGCCGGAGGCCGGCGATCCCGGCACCGCGGTCTACGCCGCCCATCGCGACACCCATTTCCGGGTCCTGCGCGACGTCAAGCCGGGCGACAAGATCGCCGTCACCCGCCGCGACGGGCGCCGCGTCATCTTCCGGGTGACCGGCACCCGGGTCGTCACCTGGGACGTCTCCGGCATCGACCCGCGGGCGCCGGGCCGCAACCTGGTCCTGGCCACCTGCTGGCCCTTCGACGCCACCACCCGCGGCCCCTACCGCTACTTGGTGGAGGCGGAGGAGGTCCGGCCGGCGCAGACCGGCCCGGCGGGCGCGTTGGTCGCCGATGCGGCTACAGCCCCGCGACGGTGAGGGCGTTGCCGAGCGCGGCGAAGGCGGCGGTGTTGTCGAAGATGCACCAGGCCGGAACGCCCTCCGCCCGGTGCGCCTGCAGCCGCCGCCGCATCCCGGCCAGCACGCTGTCGTCATAATCGGAATAGTAGATCCGCGGCGAGCCGTGCAGCCGGTAGTAGACCAGCCCGCCCCAGCCGCCCGGTTCCCCTGCCCCCGGCGCGCGGACCGGATCGGCGGCGACGCGGGCGACCCGCAGCGCTCTGAGCAGCCCCTCCGCCTCCGGCCCGAACCAGCCGGCATGGCGCGGCTCGCAGGCGGCCGGCGCATCGATCCGGCGGCGCAGCTCGGCGAAGAACGCCTCCACCGCCTCGGCCTCGAAGGCCAGGCTCGGCGGCAGCTGCACCAGCAGCACCCCGAGCTTCGGCCCCAGCCCCGCCACCTCGCCGGCGAAGCGGTCCAGCAGGTCGCCGCAATCCTCCAGGCGCCGCCCCTGCGTGACGGTCCGCGGCAGCTTCACCGCGAAGCGGAAATCCGCTGGCACGCTGGCCGCCCAGCGCTCATAGGTCTCGCGGCGATGCGGGCGGTAGAAGGAGGTGTTGATCTCGGCCGCGTTCAGCCGCTGCGCATAGCGCCGGAGATGCGTGCCTTCGGCCGGGAACCGGTCGGCATAGCGCGACGGCACGCTCCAGCCGGCGGTGCCTATATAGGTCGGGGCGTCGGTCATCCTGCAGACAACACCGCGGCGGGGATTTCCGTCGACGTGGTGTAGAGTGCCGCCAGCGCAGGGAGACGACGGTTTGGCGACGGAGCTGGAGATCACGACGGATCGGCGCGCCGCGTCCGCCCGGCGCCGCACCATCCCGCTGTCCGGCACGCTGGCCGCGGTGATGGCCGGGCTGGTGGCGCTGACCGCGATCGACGTGCTGGCCGTGTTCTGGTTCATGACCGCCGGCACCACGCGCGACCTGCTGGCCCGGGCGGCGCAGCTCGGGCTCGACTCGCTCCAGACGCGGATCGCCGACCGCTTCACCCCGGTCGAAGACCAGCTGGCCTTCCTGGCGCGGGAGATCGCGGCCGGGCGTACGGATGACGGCGCCGCGCTGGACCGGCTGATGACCGGCGCGCTGGCCGGGACGCCGCAGGTCCGCGTTCTGTCCCTGACCACGCCGGACGGCGCGATCCGCGGCGTCACCCAGGGCCCGAAGGGTGTCTTCGCCTTCACCGACGCGATCCACACCGACGAGGAGCGGCGGGAGATCGAGGAGGCCCGCGGCCGCGACGACGCCGTCTGGGGCCCGGTCTATTTCGTGCCGGCGGAGCCGATGCGCACCTCGGTGGCCAATCTGCGCCGGCCGGTCCATGCCGACGGCCGCTTCGTCGGGGTGCTCAGCGCCACGATCACGGTCGACGCCCTGTCGGACCATCTGCGGACGCAGGCCAAGCCCGGCACCACGCCCTTCATCCTCTATGGCCGCGACCGGGTGCTGGCGCATCCCAATATGGCGGTGAACCGCCCGGCCCTGTCGCGCGAGCACCCCCTGCCCCTGCTGGGCGAGGTCGGCGACCCGTTCCTGGCGGCGCTGTGGGCCGAAGGCCGGCCCGAGACCGTCGGCGAGGCCGATCTGGAGGCCCGTGTGGTCCGCCTGGGCAACGACGGCCGCGTCATCCTGACCCGCACCGTCACAGGCTATGCCCCGGCACCGCTGATCGTCGGCGTCGAGGTCCCGGTCGAAGTCCTCGACAAGCCGACCGACGACCTGCTGCGTGCCGCCCTGGCCGGGCTCGCCGTGCTGCTGATCGCCATCCTGGTCGCGATCGCCGTCAGCCGCGCCATTGCCCGCCCGGTCGGCGCCATGGCGCGGGAGGTGCGGGCCGTCGGCTCGCTCGATTTCTCCTCCTTGCGCCCCCTGCCCGGCAGCCTGTTCTCGGAGCTGGACGAGCAGGCCCGCGCCTACAACACCATGCTGACCGGGCTGCGCTGGCTCGAGACCTATGTGCCGAAGGCGCTGGTGCGGCGCCTGCTGCGCAGCGGCGGCGCCGTGCCGTCGGCGGAGCGGATGGTGACGGTGATGTTCACCGACATCGTCGACTTCACCGCCGCGGCCGAGCGGATGCCGGCGGCCGAGGTCGCGGCCATGCTGAACGCGCATTTCGACCTGCTGGGCCGTTGCGTCGAGGCCGAGGGCGGCACCATCGACAAGTTCATCGGCGACTGCGTCATGGCTTTCTGGGGCGCACCGGACGACCAGCCGGACCATGCCGACCGCGCCCTGCGCGCCGCCCGCGCCATCGCCGCGGCGGTGGCGGCGGACAACGCCGCCCGGCGCAGCCGTGGCCTGGCCCCGCTGCGCGTCCGCATCGGCCTGCACAGCGGCCCGGTGGTGGCCGGCAATATCGGCATGAGCGGCCGGTCGGGCTACACCATCGTCGGCGACGCGGTGAATCTCGGCAACCGGCTGGAGCAACTGGGCAAGGCCGTGGCCCCGGCGGACGAGATCGTGGTGCTGGTCAGCGGCGAGACCGTCGATCGGATGGCCGGCGACCGCTCCGGCCTGCGCGGCCTCGGCCCCCAGGCTGTTCCAGGACGCCGGACCACGATCGAGATCTTCCGGCTGGTGGCTCCGCCCAGCCGTCCTGGAGGCGCATGATGCTGGATCACGTCTCGATCACCGTCTCCGACCTCGCCGCGGCCGAGCGTTTCTACGACGCGGTGCTGGCGGCGCTCGGCGTGGCCAAGGTCGGCGTCCTTCCCGCCGAGGCCTGGATCGGCTATGGCGAGCGCAGCGACGCCGATCATCCGGAGCGCAGCTACCTGTCGATCCGCCTCGGCCCGGAGCCGGAGGACGCGCCGCGCCGCCACTGGTGCTTCAAGGCGCCGAGCCGGGCGGCGGTGGACGCGTTCTGGCGGGCCGGCCTGGCCCATGGCGGCCGCGACAACGGCGCCCCGGGCCTGCGGCCGGAATACCACCCCAGCTACTACGCCGCCTTCCTGCTCGACCCCGACGGCAACCGGATCGAGGCGGTGTGCCATCACGCCGGATGACCGCCGGTCCCTGCTAGGCCGGCGCCCGTGGGTGTGTGAACGAAATGAGTCGTGGTCAGGAAGCGCCTCAGGCCGACGGCTTCTGCCAGGCGGATCGACGGCTCGTTCCCCTCATGCACCTGATAGCGCGGAACCCGGCGATGCCGAGCAAGCTCGGCCAGGGCCGCGCGGACCACGCGTGTCGCATGGCCCTGCCGGCGGAACTCCGGCGGCGTGCAGACGCCCCCGACCTCCCACACGTTGCCGTGGTTCCGGAACGCGAAACATGCGGCCAGCACTCGTCCGCCTTGTTCCAGCACCGAGGCGAAGGCCCGGCTGGAGTCGAGCAGCGGCCGCAGCCAGTCCCGGGCATGACCCTGAGCCTCGAAGAGACCGAGCGTCGCTTCGTCGGGCCGGGTCGTGATCCGGACCTCCCGGTCCGGGCCGAACGCCGCCTCGGCCGTGAAGGACAGGAAGCTCGTTGCCCGCCGCAGCGGATACGCCGCTTCGACCACGGCCCGGTCGGCGTCGTTCATCAGCTTGAACACCAGGCCGGCGCCGCGAGGCACATGCCGCAGCAGATCGACCGTCAGGCCGGGATGATCGCTCGAGATCAGCGCCATGAGCTCCGCCTCCGGATAGGCTTGGCGGTCATAGGCGCTCGCGGCGGTCCTCAGCAGCACAAGCGTCGCCGTTCCCGCCACACTCCGCACCTGATACGCGTGCGTCGCCTCCGGAAACGCCTCCAGATGCTTCAGCAGCACGATGTTGCGCAGCGTATCGCGCGCCAGAATCTCGATCACATCGTCCATGATGATCCGACATCTTCCACCGAGAGCCCTCAGCCCTACAGCCCCATTCCCCCCGGCGGTGCCAGGGACAGGCGCCGGGCGGCGGCGATCAGGGTGTCGAGCAGGTCGCGCTGCCGCTCCTCCGGCGTGTCCAGCGGGGTGACCAGGCACAAGGTCGCGACCGCCCGGGCGTCGCGGTCCACCACCGGTGCCGCCAGGCAGCAGGTGAAGCGGTCGACCAGCTCCTGGGTCACGGCATAGCCGCGCGCCCGCGCCGCCTCGGTCTCGGCGACGAAATCCGCCGGCTCGATCCGCTTGCCTGACGGCAGCGTGAAATCCTCGGCCGGGATGAACGCCGCGATCTCGGCCGCGCTCATATGGGCCACCAACAGCCGCCCGGAAGCGGTCCAGGGGATCGGCAGGCGGATCCCGACCTCGGAGGTGATGCGGAAGGTGCGGCGCCCGGGCTCGTTCAGCATCACCACATATTTGGCGCCGTCGAGCATGCAGAACTGCGCCGTCTCGCCGGTCTCGGTCGCCAGCCCCAGCACCTCGCGCCGGGCCCGGCTCAGCAGGTCGACGCCGGCGACATAGCTCTGGGCGTAGTAGTGCACGGCGCGGCCGAAGAACACCGCGCCGCCCTCCCCCGCCGGCTCCAGGATCCTGGCCGCGGTCAGCCGCCCGACGATCTCGTAGAGGGTCGAGCGCGGCGCGCCGATCGCCTTCGCCAGCTCGCCCATCCGCACCGGCGCCCGCCGCGCCTGCAGATGCTCCAGGATCGCCACCGCCCGGTCGATGCCCCGCTCCCGCCCGGTGTCCTTCGCCATGCTCTCCCCTTCGCCGCGCTCGGTTGCGTTCGCCCGGAGACGAGCTTATCGTGCTGATTGTCCGACATACAAGATGATTGTCCAATATATCGGACAACAAACAGGAGGCTGAGATGCAATCCATTGCCCGGATCTTGCTGTCCGTCAGCGCCGCCGCCCTGCTGCTGGGCACCGCCGGCGGCGCCCTGGCGGCCGACAAGCTTCAGGAGGTGCTGAGCCGCGGCAAGCTGATCGTCGGCACCGGCAGCACCAACCCGCCCTGGCACTTCAAGACCGAGCAGGGCGACCTGGCCGGCTTCGACATCGATATCGCGAAGATCATTGCCAAGGGGCTGTTCAACGACCCGAGCAAGGTCGAGTTCGTGGTCCAGTCCTCCGACGCCCGGATCCCCAACCTGACCACCGACAAGGTCGACATCACCTGCCAGTTCATCACCGTCACCGCCGCCCGGGCGCAGCAGGTGAACTTCACCATCCCCTATTACCGCGAGGGCGTCGGCCTGCTGCTGATGAAGGACGGCCGCTACAAGAGCTATGACGAGCTGAAGGCGGCGGGCAGCGGCGTCACCGTTTCCGTGCTGCAGAACGTCTATGCCGAGGACATGGTGCACGCGGCCCTGCCCGAGGCGACGGTCGACCAGTACGAGAGCACCGACCTGATGTACGAGGCGCTGAACTCCGGCCGCGCCGACGCCGCCGCCACCGACATGTCGTCGCTGCGCTGGTTCATGAAGCAGAACCCGGACCGCTATCTCGACGCCGGCTACGGCTGGAACCCGCAGACCTATGCCTGCGCCGTGAAGAAGGGCGACCAGGACTGGCTGAACTTCGTCGACACCGCGCTGCACGAGGCGATGACCGGGGTCGAGTTCGACAGCTACGCGGCGTCCTTCGAGCAGTGGTTCGGCCAGCGCCCGCCGGCCCCGGCGATCGGTTTTCCCTCCGAGATGCGGTGAGGCTTCCCGCAAACCCTTCCTCGTCATTCCCGCGAAAGCGGGAATCTCGCACCGCCTGGATGCTGAGGAGATCCCCGCTTTCGCGAGGATGACGAGGGTGGGGAGTGGATCGGCGGAGGACACGGGGTGACCTACCAGTTCAATTTCGGCGTGGTCTGGGCCAGCCGTGACCTGTTGCTGAGCGGCCTCGCGCTGGGGCTTGGCCTCGCGGTGCTGTCGATCCTGATCGGCTGCGTCATCGGCCTGATCGGTGCCTTCGCTGCCACATCTCGCAGCCGGGTCGCCCGCGGCCTCGCCTCCGGCTACGTCACCTTCTTCCGCAACCTGCCGATCCTGGTGATCCTGCTGTTCGTGTTCTTCGCCCTGCCGCGGGCCGGGATCCGCCTCGACAAGATCGACAGCTTCGTCGCCTCGCTGTCCGTCTATGCCGGGGCCTATCTGGTCGAGGTGTTCCGCGCCGGCATCCTGTCGGTGCCGAAGGGCGTGCACGAGGCCGGTACGGCGCTCGGCCTCAAGCCGATGCAGATCCGCCGGCTGCTGGTCTTCCCGCTGATGCTGCGCAACATCCTGCCGGCGCTGGGCAGCAATTTCATCTCGCTGTTCAAGGACACCTCGCTGGCCGCCGCCATCGCGGTGCCGGAGCTGACCTTCTACGCCCGCAAGATCAACACCGAGAGCTTCCGCGTGATCGAGACCTGGCTGGTGACCAGCCTGCTCTATGTCTGCGCCTGCACCCTGATCGCCTTCCTGCTGCGCCGGCTCGAGGCGCGGCTGCGGCTGCCCTGAGGTCCCGCCGATGGACGCCTTCCTGCAGCAGCTCTGGGTCGCCCGCTGGGCCCTGCTCGACGGAGCCTGGCTGACGGTGCAGATCTCGGTCGTATCGATCGCCGCCGGCACCGTCTTCGGCGTGCTGGTCGGCCTGGCCCTGACCTATGGCGGCCGCGCCCTGCGCTGGCCGGCCCGGCTGTTCGTCGACTTCATCCGCGGCACGCCGGTGCTGGTCCTGGTGCTGGCCGCCTTCTACGTCCTCTCCGTCGTCGGCATCCAGCTGACCGCGGTGCAGGCCGGCGTCTTCGCGCTGGCCGTGTTCTGCAGCGCCCATGTCGGCGAGATCGTGCGCGGCGCGCTGCAGGCGATCCCGCAGGGCCAGATCGAGGCGGCGAAGTCGCTCGGCCTCAGCTTTCGCCTGACGATGCTCCTCGTCCTGCTGCCGCAGGCACTGCGCCAGATCCTGCCGAGCTGGGTCAACACCGGGACCGAGATGGTCAAGGCCTCGACCCTGCTGTCGGTGATCGGCGTCACCGAGCTGCTGCTGGCGACCAAAGAGGTGATCAGCCGCAACTACATGAGCCTGCAGTTCTACCTGCTGGCCGCGGCGGTCTATTTCCTCGTCAATTATGCCATCGAACGCCTCGGCAAGTCCCTGGGCCGCCGCGCTGCGCTGAAGTGAGGCTGCGGGCAGGAAGAAGCCACCCAAGTCTTCCCGCAATTGCCTCAAATAAATATTACCGCATTATGCAGATGCGGACACGAGGCCGATTCATATCATTCGCTTAAATTTTGATGATTTAAACAAGAAAGCGCGACGACAGAATCCGTCTTCTTGATCATTGAGAATGAGTCTATATAGATTTCGCTTCGGCCCGAAACCAGCCAGCGCCCAGACGAAACCTTCCAGGCCGTGCGGCCAGGGCTTCCCGGCGCCAGCTTTCGCGGCTTTTTGGTGGCCACCGCCTCCGGCGGGGCATGCGCTGCGGCGGGCATCGTCTTCGGAACATCGCTTCTGACGGGAAGGGGGAAACGGACATGACTGCGACCACCGAGACCAACGGCTCCGACATCATCATCGGCACGCCGGGCGACGATATCATCGATGCAGGCAACGGCAATGACGTGGTGAGCGGCGGCGCCGGCGACGACATCATCGACGGCGGCACCGGCTTCGACGTCATCACCGGAGGCTCCGGGGACGACGTCATCGACGGCAGCGAGGGCTTCGACGTCATCGACGGCGGCGGCGACAACGACTGGCTCCGCGGCGGCAATGGAGCCGACGTCGTCACAGGCGGCGACGGCCGGGACAAGATTGCCGGCGGCAACGGCGCCGACGTGCTGGACGGCGGTGCCGGCAACGACCTGCTGCGCGGTGGCGCCGGCGCCGACATCCTGAGCGGCGGCGACGGCATCGATATCGCCAGCTACGCCGAGAGCGACGCCGCGGTCTCGATCAACCTGGCCACGCACGAGGCCCATGGCGGCACGGCCGAGGGCGACGTCATCGCCGGCGACATCGAGACGATCCACGGCAGCCGCTTCGGCGATACGCTGACCGGCGGCGACGGCGACGACATCCTGCGCGGCCTGGGTGGCGACGATGCGCTGGCCGGCGGTGCCGGCGACGACCGTCTGGTCGGCGGCGACGGCGCCGACCGGATCGAGGGCGGTGCCGGCGCCGACACGCTGATCGGCGGCAGCGGTGCCGACAGCTTCGTCTATGCCGCCGCCGGCGACACCGGCACCGGCTTCGACACCCGTGACGTCATCGCCGACTTCTCCTCGGCCGATGGCGACAGGATCGATCTCAGCGGCATCGACGCCGACGGCGACGCCGGCAACGGCGACACCGCCTTCAGCTTCATCGGCGGCGACGCCTTCTCCGGCCAGGCCGGCGAGATGCGCGTCGTCAACGACGGCGTGGTCTCCGTGGTCAGCGCCGATATCGACGGTGACCGTCAGGCCGACCTGTCGATCGCGTTGATCGGCAGCGGCCTGGCCCTGACCGCCGGGGATTTCGTGCTCTAGCAGCGGTGGCCGGCGGCGGGGCGAAACGGAACAAAGCGCGGCGATACGGGTTTCCTGGCGTTCGATCGTTCCGTCCTCGTGAGCACCAGATGACCCGCCGTCTCCTGCCGATCGCCCTCGCCGCCGCCCTGCTCGCCGCCGGCTGCACCAA
The DNA here is from genome assembly GCF_000423185.1 of Inquilinus limosus DSM 16000. GTDB lineage: Bacteria > Pseudomonadota > Alphaproteobacteria > DSM-16000 > Inquilinaceae > Inquilinus > Inquilinus limosus. Next base: position 512,990 of record NZ_AUHM01000001.1, read on the forward strand.
CATGAACCGCGAGGCCCAGGGCACGCTGAGCGGCGGCGCACTCGGCGCCGCCGGCGGCGTCGGCCTGGCCGCGCTGACCGGCGGCAGCCTGCTGGCCGGCGGCGTGATCGGCGGTGCCGCGGGTGCCGTCGCCGGCAACCTGAAGAGCAAGGGCTACTGGTAAGGGATGCGGCCGGGCGGGACGGCCTCCGCCCCGCCCGGCCAGTAACCTGCCCGAAGCGTCGATCTATCATTTGATTATCCTCCCGAAAGGCGGAAGAATAGTTCCGTCGTTTCAGCCGGGAGGAAATAATGGTCGCAATATCCATTAGACCCCTGCTTGTAGGGGCCATGCTGATCGCCGCCGCGGCGGCGATGCCGGCCCGGGCGGGCGATGTCCCGCTGGTCACCGGCGAGCACTGGACCAAGGCCTCCGACTCCGAGAAGAAGGCCTTCCTGGTCGGCGCCGCCAACGTCATCTCGGTCGAATACGAGCTGCGGAAGGAAGACCGCCGCCACCGGCCGGGCATGGTCGACGCGCTGGTCACCAAGCTGCAGCCGATGTCGCTGAGCGACATTTCCAAGGGGATCGACGACTACTACACCGCGCATCCGGACCAGCTCTCGAGGGCGGTGGTCGAGGTGATCGTCACCGACATCGCCAGGATCGAACCCGGCCGACAGGCCGGGAAGTGAGGGAGGTCGCTATGAAGAAGCTTCTCCTGCCCGTGGCGCTGTGCGGCGCGCTGCTCGTCGGCGCCTGCGCGAACATGACCCGAGAGGAACAGGCGACGCTGAGCGGCGGCGCGATCGGCGCCGCCGGCGGCGCCGCGATCAGCGCTCTCGCGGGCGGCAATGCCGGCGTCGGCGCCCTGATCGGCGGCGCGGCCGGTGCCGTCGCCGGCAATCTGAAGGGCAAGGGCTACTGGTGATGTCCCGGCACGATCAGCTCCGGCAGATCGCGCCGTTCCATTCAGCCGATGGGAGGGGATCGATGCGCAAGAGTCTCGTGCTGGCGGCGCTCGCTGGGATCGGCCTCGCGGCGGGCGCCGCGGATGCCGGCAACAGAAAGCCCGAAGGCGTTTCGGACCAGGACACAGGCGCCGGGACCGTTTTCGTCCCGGCCGCCGACCCAGCCAAAGGCAAGGGAAAGGGCAAAGGCTAGCTCCTGGGAATCATTCTTGACGCGGCGCTCGCCGCCCGCGATAGAGAAGGCATGTCCGTGATCGTCCCCCGCCTCGTCGTCAGACGCAGCCGCATCGCCGCCGGCGGGACGCCCGGACTCTGTGTGTGCTGACCCCTCGGTCGGCATTCGCACTCGCGCAGCCCCGCCGGAAACGGACGGGGCTTTTTCATGGCCACCGCGCACCCCGTCCGACCGTTTCTCAGATCGTTCAGATGGAGTTCGCCGGATGACGCATCCCATTATTGGGACGGTGCCCTAGGATTTCTGCGGTGTTAAGGGCCGGTTACTCGGCCGCCTGTGCCGGTACGGGCACACCGTGTTCCTGTGCCCAGGCCGTATACTCCTCATAGGTCATGGCCCGCGGAGGGGCGACCACCGCCGGGGCCTTCGGACCTTCCAGGGCCGCCAGCGCCGCGGTCATGTTCTCGGGGGCGAGGTGGGCGTAGCGCAGCGTCGTCTTGATGTTGGCGTGCCCCATCAGTTCCTTGATCACCGCCAGCGCCACCCCACGCTGCACCAGCCGGCTTGCGTAGGTGTGTCGGACGCAGTGCAGCACGTAGTCCTCATCGTGCTCGTGCCCCGTGTGCCGCCGCATGAGCTTCCACAGGTACTCGACTTGGCTTTCTCCCAGGGGCTCGAACAGGCGATCCTTGGGGCCACAGTTCCGCGCGCGGTTGACCAGGATCTCCTTAGCGCGCTCCGTAAGGGGCACCAGACGCGGCTTGCGAACGCCGCCGCCCTTGTAGGTGATCAGCCGCACCCGTGAGGCATTGTCCACGATGTCGCCCGGCCGCAGCTCCAACAGCTCGTTCCGGCGCGCGCCTGTGTCATAGTTCACGGCCACCATATCGGCCATGGCGTGTTCCTCGATCCGGCGCCAGAAGGCGATTTGCTCCGCCTCCTCCTCCGGGGTGTAGTAGCGATCCCGCTGCCGCGCGTCGGGCTGCCACGGCATGTCCGGGACGGCCACCAAGAGGCGCTTGCGGCGCGCCTTATCGAGGATCTTGGACAGGGCCGCGAGCTTCCGGTTGATCGTGCCGCCGCAGTTGCCCCGCTTGTAGCACTCGGCCACGAAGTCGTCCAAGGCGTCCTCCGTGACCATCCGGGGGCGCGGGTTGCCCAGCGACCGGACCACGTCCTCGGCGCGCTTCACGAGCCCGTAACGGGTGCGCTTCTGCGCCCAGTCGGTGCGCTCCACGAGCCTCAGAACGTCCATGAGGGTGGCCTCGGTGGGGAGCGCGTCCCCGGCCATCTGGACGCCTGCCCAGGGCGGCGCCTTGCCGGCCTTCGCCGCCTCCTTCGCCTCCTCCTCCGCGGTCTCGGCCTGAACCTTGGTCGGGAAGTCCTTGCGGTAGCGGGTGCCGTTGATGGTCACGGACACCTGCCAGGACTGCCCCCGTTGACGGACAGCCATTCTGCTACTCCTTGTTCCCGAAACACCATGCTCCCACAATACCGCCGGGACCATGGATGACAGCCCCTGCCGTGGACGCCTGTGGGTGGCACTTCTCAACTTCCTCAGCCACTGCTCGCAGAATGGCGGCGATCTGCGCCGGGTGGCTGTTCTGGTCCGCGAAGCTTCGCAGTTTAATCGCCACTTGGAATGAACTTGGGTAATCCGGCATGGTCCCTCCTCACGAGTTGATGATGCGAACCAAGAGGTTCATCAGATCGCGCCCCTTAGGGGTCAGCCTAAGGCGCACGGTACGGCGGTCCAGCGGATCGGTGTGTTGCTCGATCAGCCCGTGGCCGGGGATCGGCTCACGTATTCCCTTGACCACTTTCCAGCCCCGAACTACGCCCAACTCCTGGATGTATCGGTACGCAGTCGAGCGCGAAGTGTTGACAGCGGCGGCAATCTCCACTGAAGACGGCTCTCCGAGGTACGCTATCGTCAGGAACACGTCGGCACAGGCCACCGTCATGGACGGGTGAATCCTCTGCAATTCGTCGGCCACCCGCATCAGTTTTTGCAGGGCCCTGAGATTGTTCATTTCGGATTGGCTCCGTGATCGTGGCACGGCTGATATCGCCCATATCCGGGACGATTGCAACGCCGAGAGTATCGATGCTCAGGCTTCCGCAACGTAGCATGTCAAACCCACCCCTTGGTTCAACCCGATGGCGTAGAACCGTTCTAAGCCCTTCGGATGCAGGACATTCCCCGATATGGGACGGTCTGACAAGGAGACGAATTGTGACCCATTCGAGGGATGCTTATTTCAAATTTGGCTGGAAACCTGGGGGCCGCGCCTAAGCTATGCGTGAGACGCGGAGCGCCATGCAGGGAACACATTCCCGTTTCGGGTGTTCGTAACGCCCCTCTTAGGGGCCCTTCACAGGCTCATCAGGCGGCGCCGTTACGCCGCGACCATCCCAGGGGCCGGCCGTTGGGCCACTCCCCTGGTAGGTTTCGCCTTGTCACGCCCTGCGGATGCCCCACACAAGGGCACCTAGGGCGCCCAGGTACACCAGAGGCCCCGCGCCGCCGTGAGCGCCCTCAGGCCCAACCGCGGCGATAGCTAGGGCGCAGGCGCCCCCGGCCAGATAGATAGCTAGGTCAAGCTTGGTCATGTTTAGGGTTCTCCTCTATCAGGGTGCCGGTGACGGCGCGCAGATGACCACCACCAAGACGGCGGCGGCGCCCACAAGGACGCCCCCAATGAATGCCAGGGCGATAGCCACTATGCTCCCTCCAATATGTATAAAATCCAAGGGAGCGATATTAGCCCGACCAGAAGCCACAGCACCAGTCCCAAAGCGCGCGCCACGTGGCCGATAGGCCGCACCTGAACGGGCGCTGAACGCGGCTGTGGGGGAGCACGAAGCTTCTCCTCCAGGGACCGTGCGGCTGCCTCTAGGCGCCCGCCTGGGATGAAGATGGACCGGGGCGCTGTCATAGGGCCACCTCCGGTTCGTCCACAGGGGCCGGGATAGGTTCCAGCGTGTACGGGCAGAGGCGGCCCACGCGAACGGCTTCGGTGGGGAGGTAAATTGCTTGCCGGTCGCCCACGCAATAGGCACCGTCCGTCACCTCAAGGACAGACAGGACCAGCCCCCACCGCCGCGCCGCTTCGCGGTTGGGTTCCCGGAACCATGCGCGGTACTGGTCCAGCGACCCGAAGCCGAAATGGGCGACCCACTGCCACCCCTCTTTTAGCCACTGATCACTGAAGTGTTCGGCTTCCTGGGCGGGCGTTGGGTGCCCGTTCTCGGCGTCGTAGCATCCGGAGGTGACTTGGCCTTTCCCAGGGTAATCGCCATAGGCGCCCTGGCCAGACCACGTCTCTAGCCTGTATATGGTGGCCATTGGTGTTAGCCTCCCACACGGGACAGCAGGAAGGTCCCGAAGCGGCTTTCAGTGAACGAGCGTTGCTCCACGTCCTCCGCGCAGTCGGCCAGGGCGGTTGAAATCGCCCGTGCCTGGGCCGCGGTCAGGTAGACCGTCTCGCCCCCCTGGAGGTAGATGGCGACATGCTCCCGGAAGCGGTGGACTTGGGCTTCGGAAATGGCCTTCATCGTGATTGCTCCTAAATGTGGGATGGAGCGGGCACAGGAAAGGCCCGGCGGGTTGGTCAGCTACCGCTACAGGGCGCGCTAGGCGCCCCGTTTCGACCCGGCTAAGGGTCTCGTCAGGCGGCTTGGAGAGCGGAGACGCGGCGGAGGGCCTTGAGGGCGGAATTGCACTCCTCGATTTCCCGCCGGGCGCGCTTGATGCGGGCCTGAAGGTCAGCCGCAGCGCAGGCAATCGGGTTGTGATCGGGAAGGGTATCAAAAGTTTTGAGACCCTTATCCGCAGGGGTGTCAAAAGTTTTGAGACCCCCGGCGGCGACCGTGTAAGACCCGGTCTTGCGGATAGTTGGGATCACGTCCCGTGCCACCCAATCCTGGAAGACGCGCGCGGCGGGGCTGAACGAACGCATGGCCAGCCGGTACAGCCCGCTTTCGTTGACCATCAGCATGGGTTGCGCTCCCCCCGGCGTGACAACGCGGTGCATTGCCTTTTCATCGCTGGGGATGGCTTTCAGGAACTGCGAAGCGCCGCCCGCATTCAGCCCCAGGGCAGCGAGCACGTCCCTGGCGACAAACCACGGGTCGCCCCCAAGGATCACGATACGGATGCCCTGAGAGATGGCGCCGTAGGAGAAGCGCGCGACGGGGTTGGAAGGTGACATTGACGGTCCTCCTATGAGGTTGTTGCGGAAACAGCTACCGCTACGGCCCTTTGAGGGGGCCGTTTCGACCCGGCTAAGGGTCTCGTCAGGCGGCGGGTGTGATGCTGTCCAAGGTGAAGGGGATCACGTACCCGCTTCGCTCCATGCGGACGTGTACCCAACGGCCCCTTTCGGGGAATACCTCAATCGTCCCGTACTTGTCCCCGCGCCGCCAACTGGCGGTTGCCGGATGAACTTCAACGCGCTGTCCCACTTGGAAATCCCCCTTCTTGGCCACGTCTCGATCCTCCTATGGGGTTGTTGCGGGGCGATCAGCTACCGCTATAGGGCGCCCAGGGGTGACCCAGGCGCTCCCATTTCGGCCTTGCTTAAGGGCCATCGTCAGGCGGCGGGAATGGTTCTTTGTGGGTCACGTCAGATACCCCGCGCGGTCAATCGCCTTCTGGGCTAGTGCTCTTGTCGCGTACCATCCCACCAACTCACCGTCCTGCCGGCGAATACGCCACACGCCATCAACCTTGACCGGTGTACTCGTCTTCCAAGTTTGCGTTGCCATCACTCGTCCTCCCCCGGCAGGGTCTCGACCACGGGACACTCGGCCGCTTCCTCCGCCGCGACACGCTCAAGGAAGGCGTCATAGGCGCTAAGGAACGCCTCGCTTTTGAAGTCCCAAGGCAGGGTCACGCTATACTCGTCCATGGCTCACGATCCATCCTGAATGTGGGACTGAAAGGGCGCAAAAAGAGCCTCATCAGGCACCGCCTTACGGTGCGACCATCGGGGCGCGCGCGGCTCGCCCCTAGGTTTCGGCCTTAACTCTCCATCACGCGGCACGTCACACCACGCCGCTCTAGATCCTCGCGAAGGCCCGCGATGAAGCCCGCCGATCCGGCGCAATAGAGAGACCAGCCCGCAGCGGTCATGGTGTACAGACGATGCATGGTGATAACCCCTCCCCTCTCTTAGGCGAACAGGGCGTGGGCAATGAGCCCGCCCAAGGTGCCGACCACAGCGCCCGTGAGGAACGCCACAGTGTACAGGTGATTGAGCATGTCAGGTGCTCCAGTGTGGTGACCAAGGGTGCCCCCTCAAGGCTCGCCCTGCGGGCTGCGCAAGGTGCTCTTGAAGGGGAACCTAGGGGCATCACTCCACCGCGGCCTCGATATCGCTTACCGCGTCGTTCAGATTGTCTATGGCGTTGTCCAGATTGCTGATGTTGTCCTGGAGCGCGTCGCCCCGCGCACTCATCTGGAGACCTTCGGGCATGTTGTCGAATGCCTCTTGCTCATCGTCCCGCTGCGTCTCCAGTTCCGAGACCAGCGCCTCGATACGGGACTTGATATCGTCCAAGGCCGCTCTACGCTTCGCGTTCATGTGTCAAGTCTCCTTTACGTGTCAGCGGGGCTCATGCTCCGCATTCGCGTTTCGGCCCCCTTAGGGCCATCATCAGGCGGGCTGTATGTGCTCCCGCGACGCTAGGTCTTCACCGCTGGTCTAGTGCAAGGCCCGTCTCCAGGCCGCTAGGGCGATTACTGAGGGCTCCGTGTCAGCCCCGGCGGGTCTGTTATGCTTGGCCAGTCCCGCTTGCCGTGAGGCTCTTGCCGAGCCCCGTGAGCCAATTGATCCCATATCCAGGACGAGTATGTCAATCGAAAAAATGCATCCCCCTGAAAATTCCTCCAGAGCCCAGGATTTCTGCGGGGTTCAGCCCCATGGTCCCTTCATGTGCCCTGATAAGGCAGCCTCAATGTGTCCGTATATGGGATGGCGCAGGCCCGTGCCGAGCCCAGGTCAAGTGCGCTTGACGCATGGTGCGCAATGTGGTGCCCTGGTGGCGGCTCTGAACGGGTGCCTTGAAGGGGCTTCTTGAGGGGCGCTGGTCTGACTGATTGCAGATTGCAACCGGATAAAAAACTCCAGAGCACTCCATCTAACAAGCGCGCAATTCAATCGCATACGATCTAATCGAAAAAATAAGGCCCAGCCCCCTCAGGGCGGACCTTAGTGCGATGGCGTATCCACCTGACAGCCTAGGCGCACTGCGGGTTTAGGCCCGGATGTGCCCGGATGGTGTGCCCCCAGACGTAAAGGAACGCGCGCGAAACGACGCGGTGCGCGCGGCGCGCTGCGAAAGAGGGGGCAAGGGGGGAACGCGTCGCGAGCAATATATCCGATTGACCGCTCAGATTTTTGCCCAGATTTAAGCCGCGGGTACGGGGAAGACCACAATGGCCCAAGAACCCCTTACGGGGCCCCTTCAGGCAGCCCATGACGGGCTCCATGGGGTTCCCTGCTAGGGTAGGAGCCATGATGAAGGGATGCCCCTGTAGGGCCTCCTGAGGGGCGCCTAGGGGGCACTGCCTCGGGAACCCATCGCACAGCCCTCCAGGGCGAGCTTCGAACCAACATCAAACCAGTGATGAAGGGGGACCTTCAGGGGCTCTTAGGGTAACCCCCGTAGGGGGAGGTCATTCATCAACCTCCCCCTCCAAGGATCATCACCACCACACACTCTCTAAGGGTATAACCATGATAATGGGAACACCCTAAGAGGACCATCCAATGGACCTTAAGCCATACCCTATAAACACTATATCAACCCTGGGGGAGGGTCGATCGGGGGGCTAACGGTAGGGTTTGGAAAATCTAAGGCGTTTTTATCTTTCGTTTCATGGGGTTAGGCAGCGATCTTAACCTTGGTCTCAGACCATCCCGTTCAGCCAAGCCGGACGGGGCTGCGGTCCACCGAACTCCTCCACGAACTGGGCGAACATGGCGTCCAGGGCGGCCTCCTTGGCCTCCTCCGCGCCCTTCTCGCTGTCCTTGGCCATGACCTCCAGGAAGTACGCACAGGCCCCCGCAAGGGCGTCCAGGCGGTCGTCATGGGCCAGGGCGCCTCGCTCCTTGGTGATGTGCGTGAGCTGGTAGGTCAGGCAGTAGTCCCGCCACCGGTCCCCGCCGTAGGCCATGGCCGAACGGGCGTCCATCTCGATCACCTTGGGATCAACGATGAGCTTATGCTGGGCCAGCAAGGGCTCCAGCGTATCGATGATGCGGACCTCCTTCTGATTGGAGGCGCGCTCGTCGATGATCTCCACCGGGTACTCGTTCTGGACGAACACGGGTTGGAGGAGCCGGGAGAACATGCCGTCCCCGAAGTTGCTCTCAATGCGAACCGTGTTGACCTTGTGCAGCTTGGCCAGGGCGACGATCTTCTGGAGCGTCGCGGTCCCGTAGCCGTCCTTGAAGCCCCCTGAGGCGACCAGAAAGAGGCGCCCGTTGGAGTGCTTCACGATGGCGTACCCGGTCTCGTCCTGGCCCCGTCCGGAGGGGTCGAGCTGCATCACCGTGTGGGTGTAGGGGAGGTATTCCCGGACCACGTCCATGGGCCTGTAGAGGCGATCCCCACGGAGCCCGTAGGCGTACTCGGAGAGGTCCTTTAGGTGCTGATCGGGACCGGCCGCCCAGACGTACTTGACCGGGGCCATGTCCGGATCGATGTCCGCCACAACCAGGTCTCCCAGGCGGAGGGGGAACTTGTCCATGTCCGACAGGGAGGTGTCGAGCATGAACTGAAGGGCGTAGCCGGTGCGCCCATACAGGTGCGCTTCAGAGGCCAGCTTCTCGCGGCTGAAGCGGGTGCATACGGGGGTGCCGGGGGGGACGCCACGCTCCACCAGGGTTTGGACGAAGGGCGCAAGCTTGTCCCCGTACTTGGATGGGTCGGCTGGAACCTCGGCCGGCCAGATGCGCATTCTGAAGCCGCCCAGCTCGTCCCCGGCGGTCTGGTCCACCAGCCACGAGTAGAGGCTGTCCTCCACCTGGGGCGTGCCCAGGAAGCGGATGTAGCCGGTCTCGGGCTTGGCGATGGCGCCGAACTCCTTGACCAGCTCCCGCAACTTCTCCCGCTGCATTTGCGTGCCGGAGTTGTTCGGGACCTCCACGTCATCGGCCAGGATCTCGTCCGCACGGGAACCGGTGATCTGGCCGGTGATACCCACGCTCTTGACGCTCGGGTCTTTCGAGGCGCGCGCAGGCCCAACGTCGAATTGGAGGTTGCTGTCGCGCTGGTCCTTGCCGGGCTGGAGGTGCTGTAGCTCGGGCATCTCCCGGATGAGCCGCTTGACGAACGTGCTGATGCTGTCCGCCAGGGTCTTGGAGGCCGAGACAATCTCGATCTTCCAATCGGGGTCTACATAGAGCCGCCAGCAGATGAAGGCGGAGAACATCCAGCTCTTACCAACGCCGCGGAACGCTTCGATGATCGCGCGCTTCGGGCCGTGCTGCATGTAGTGGGCGATGTCGAGCTGCACGGGGGTCGGGTCGGGGAGCCCGAGGTGCCGCCAGACGAGCGTCAGGAAGACCCTGAAATCGCGCGCTAGGGGGTCGTGAAGGGGATTGGGCTTGGTCACCCTACCTCACTCCTCCCCGTCCAATTCTACCCCTGCATTTCGCGGGGTTCCCTTTCCCCTGAAGGGGCTTGAGCCCATGCGGAACGCCCAGAGCGCGCACCCGGTTGCGGTGCACTTACGCGCCTCGGCGGCGTTCCCCCCGGAGCACTCGATACAGAACGCCCGGATGGCCTTTGTCGGGCTCGTCGGGCGACCGTCGCTCAGGACGGACAGTGGGACCTTCTTGGGATGCTGCCCGATAAGGGCCCCTTCATCGGTGGCATAGGGGGATCGCGTCAGGAACGGGTTGTCCTTGTTCATTGGATTGCCTCTAGAAAATGAAAAACCCCGCATTTCGCGGGGCTACGTTTGGATGCGGGGTTTCTCGGTAGGGTGGGCTAGCTGGTGATCCCGGCCGCGTCGGTGGCGGCGATAATCTCGTTCACCTTGTTCCCCAGAGAGGTCAGGGAGTTCTTTACGGCGTTGCTCTGGTTCGCCAGCCCGTTTGCCTTGTCACCCAAGGAGGTGATGGAGTTCTTCACCACGGCGTAGTTGGCCAGGAGCGTGTTCAGCTTCGCCGCCAGTGTTGCGATGGCGTTAGCCGCGCTCGCGATGTCGGTAACCGCCGCGATGGTGTTCGTACCTGACGTGCCTCCGGAGTTGTCCGTGACGGTGGAAATGCTCTGGAGCGCCGCCAAGGACGTTGAAGACGACGTACCACCCGTTGAGTTCGTGAAGGTGGTCTGAGTGGACATGGCCCCCAGGGTGTTCCCTGTGGAGCCCCCTACAGAGACCGTGAGGGGATTGATCGGCGTGCGTGGGGCCGATGCCGACTGGGTGGCCGCTTCCGTGATGCCCGAGATGGTAATCGTCGCTGCGCTCACCAAGGGCGCATTCAGGAGGACGGTGTACCGGTCCGGTTGGGTGAAGGCCCTGGCGGAGCCGTTGGCCTTAACCGTCACGGTGCCCTGAATGGCGACCGGAATGGAGAACGTGTCGTCCCCCGGCCGGCCCGCGTAGGAGATGGAAAAGGATCGGGTCGCCATGTCAGTTCACCACGGGGTGCCCGTCCTCACCGATGTTGGTGAAGTCAGGGAGCTGCTTATGGGCCGCCTGAGCGAGCCTCTGAAGGGCCGGGTCGGTCTCGGCGTCCGCGGTGATGTTGTTCAGCTTGAGGAACGCGATCGCCTGGGCCATGACGGCAGCGGACGGCTTCTCCACCGCGCCCGTCTCGGGATCGGTGGTGGGCGTCAGGGCGTCGGCCAGGGCCTCGGCGAGCTGGGCGTGCAGTGCCGCCAGCTTGTCCAGGGATGCCTTCTTGCTCATTTCAGGGAGAGAACCTTTGTAATGTCTACATATTGCAGAGCGAAGCTAATGGCCGCCGCCGCGCCAATGACGTAATAGCGCCAGCGTTCAAGGGCCGTTACACGGGTCTCCAGCTCAGAGTGCTGTCCGGCCATCTTGCGGACATCTGCAATGAGCATGTCGAGCTTGCCTTCTACCCTGCCCAGTAAGAGGGTGTGATTTTGGTCTTCAGCCATTGTTCTTTCACAGGGTAAGAAGGGAGCCCCCTAAGGGGCCCCCTGAGAGTTACACCCGCTGGACCGCCGTCCGTCGTATGGCCATGCTCGGCTGGGCGCCTTGGACGGCCTGGAGGAGGGTTCCGTTAAGGGTGACGTTGACGGTGTTGTTGTAGACCTGATGCCAATGGAACGTCCCCGTTGCGGACATGCTCAGGAAGCCGTAGGCGAGCACAGCGGGGAACCCCGGGGCGTTGACGTGGATCTCCCACACCTTGCCCTCGGGGACTAGGTTCTCTGGCGCCGCCTGAGACGCTACATCCCAGATGGTCAGGGGCGTTCCGGACGTTGCTGTTCCCTGGAACTGCGGCCCGAACAGCTTGTTGCCGTTCAGCAGGAGGTCGCGCCGTGGCCGGAAGTAGCCCTTATCGGTCCCCGTCCGCCGCCCGACCTCAAGGAACGGATCGGTGTCCCCGTTGTCATCGAACACGGCATAGGCGGTGAGCTGGCTACCCGTGGACAGGAAACGCCACCCGTGGGTGTCGTTGTACATGTTCACGTTTTCGCCACCGTTGCCACCCTGATTTCCGCCGTAGATGTTCAGGGTGTGCATGGCGTTGCCAATGACGCCGCCCAGCCACGGGCCGGTGATGCTGATCCGGTGGAACGGGGTGCTCGGATCGGCCGCGATCACGTCATAGAAGAAGCGGTTCGCAACGATGCCCGGCCGAGGAGAGGAATTCGGGTCGCCATTATCGGTCGTTTGGATTGCCGCGATTGTGGCCGCGATTCGTCCGGGGTCGCCCACCGGCAGCCCGTTGGACACCACTTCGCCGACCGCGAACGGAGAGCCGTTGTTGACCACCGACGTGTTGTGCATCACCAGGAGATAGTTTCGGTTCCGCCACGAATACCGAGACAGAACCTCTCCGGTCGCCCCGGAGGTCTCTCCGGTCACATTCTTGAAGAACTCGAATCCTGGCAGCGTACCCGTGCCGATGTCCAGCTTCGAGATGTACTGACCGTTCGCGTCGATGTCGCCCGAGACCATCGAATAGCGCGACTTGCGCAGGAAGACGACGCCGCCCCACCAGCACGAGGCGATGCGGCCGAAATGGATGTACTGGGCTTCCACGATGGGGACGCCAAGCTGGCCCGTGATTGTCGGACCGTCAAACAGCAGGCCCAGGTTACAGCCTGAGATAATCCCGCCACGCCACCAGTTCTCGGTGCAGCTGAAGTTGGCGGCCGTGCAACGGACGGCCATGTTCAGATCGTAGGCGTAGCCCAGTTCCAGTTGGAAGCCCGCCGCACCGTTCTGCATGGAGAGGGGAGCGGTCGGGTGTCCGGAACCAATTCCGATGCCGTCCGCATTTCGGCCTGAGCCGATCATGAACCCGACTTTGACGCGGACGTTCTGCTGCTGCCCGGTCGAGTTTCGACCCACGCCGATCAGCGGTTGCTTGCCCATGAGGCCGGGAACTCCCGGCGTGAAGCTAGGAAGCGCCAATAGGGTGGCGTTCGAGAAATCCACTACGAAGCCCCTGCGCCCCTCGGCAACCGTGCTGTAGAGGTTGTCCAGGTCCAGCGTGGAGGCGAACCCAATCGTTCCGGCCCCGCGCATGCCGCTAAGGCCCAGCTTCAGGCAGAAGTCCAAGCACGCCCGAGCGGCGGGGGCGTCATCCGCCACACCATCGCACACGGCCCCGAACATGCGAATGTCGGGGTACTTCTCCGCCAGCTCCCACCAGTTGCCCAAGGCGTCCTGGATCTTGCCGGCGTGGTTCGGCTCCGTGCCGACGCGCTTGTACACCGCCCCGCCCCCGTCACCCGCAGCGAGATAGCCACCCGTACGGATCACGGACCGGACCGGGGAGACCTGGGCGAGCTGCACAGCCCCCGCGGTGGAATAGTCGTAGGCCACCTCGCCGGGCATCGGTGCGGTCCGGTTGATGGCCTCCTGAAGGAGGTCCCGGCCGGACGTGAGGGTCATCCCGTCCGCCTCCTCCACAGGGTAACCGAGCATGGTCACCCGCTTCAGGCGGCCCTTCCAGCTCGTCTTGTCCTCTGTAAGGATCAGCGCATTGTCGTCAAAGTAGCCCTTCGGGACCACATCGCCGGTCCCCACAGGCGCCGCCGCGTTGACGATACGGCTCCCCCGAGCATCCCAGGTGAGACCCGGAACGGTCAGCTTCATGGACAGGCCGTCGCTGTACTGGCCTTCCTGGGCGAGATGGAGGAGCTGGGCGAATTCGACGTTCAGGTCAGCAGCAGCCAGGGTGCTGTCGTCCTGAACCTCTGTGACCGGCTGGGAGTTATCGGTGATCCGCCTGATGATCAGGACATCGCCCACCTGGGTTGGCACCGAAACGTAGTTGTCCGCGGTCCAGACGAGCGGGACCTCGGCCCCGTTAAGATACCCGTGGACGTAGGCTTTGGAGATGTACTCGAAGGGCACCTGCCACGGGCCGGAAGTGCCGTTGCCCGTATAGATGACCTCGGTATGGATGTCAGCCAAGGTGTCTCCTAGAAAAGCGAAGGGGCCGCACTAGGCGACCCCTGAAGTTGATCTCTATGGTTGCTTGCTCACTCATCTCGTGGCGCTCTCTGCGGTGCCCCACTGATGAGGGCGTTGAGCGGCACGGTGAGGAACATTGAGTTCCCGAACGGGAGTGCTCGGGTTGCCTGCCGGTACTCCTGTTGGGACGGCTGCCGGCCGTGGAAGATCGGCTGAACGATGGAGCCGAGCGCGGATGAGAGGTCCCCGTAAAGGGCCACTGTTGGGTTCCCGAAGAACGGATCGTTCTGGAGCCCCGTGGTGCGCCCGGAGAACATCGGATCGAAGCCGGAACTGAACCGGGCCGTGTCCACTAACATGGGGATGATCGACGCCATCCCGGTGCGCTGGAACGCCGCCAGGGCGATGTTCTTTTCAGACAGGCGCTCCTTCAGGTACTTCTCCCTGTCCGGCCGCCCGATGGACTGGACCGAGGTCTGGGCCGCGTAGATGGTTCCCCCGAGCATCATCGTGAACATGGCGGTAGCCAGGGCTTCCCGGTCCCGCATGTTCATGTGCCACAGCGTTTGCTTGAAGAAGGAGCCGATCATGAAGGTACGGAATTGGAAGGCTGCCTTCATGAACCGGTTCTGCATCCAGTACGGCAGCGCGCCGGGATCGTTCTCCTGGACGATACGTCTCGCCCAGCGGAATACGGCGCCCTCGAAGGCGGCCCGGGCCTCTACGTCTTCCCACTGGTCTAGGTTCAGGCGGGTCACCTTCCCGAACTCCCCACTGGCCCTTGAAGCGTTGGCCTTGAACTGCTCCAGAACACGCCCGAGCATCTTCTCGTCCAGCCCCAGTGACGCCATCCGCCGGAGGTTCGCCTTGGTGGGGTTGCGGGCGAGGTCTGCAAACTTGTAGACGATACCGCGCATGGCGGTCGTCTGAAGAAAGCGGTTGATGTAGCGCATGCCTGAGATGGTACTGACCACACGGGCTCCCTCACGAAGCCCCTGATCGACCCTCGCCCAGGCCGGGCTCATGCTGTCGCCGAAGTAGTCGTCGTCCCAGCGGTAGGGCATGGCACCCTTCAGGTCATCTGCACCAATCCCAAAGACAGCCTCCAGTTCGTTCCCCAGATCGTCCCCCAGGGAGCCCGTCTTGGCGTCCCTGATGAGCGCCCGGAACGAGGGGACGCCCTGGATCGTGGCCCGGAGGCCAAGGTTGCCGATGATGCTCCCCAGCTCCACCGCCTGCGCCCAGCCCATGTTGTTCATGAGGCGGACGAAGTTGAATAGCATGATGGTTCGGGTGAGCTGGGCTAACTCCCCGCTGTCGCTCGGGTCGGGTGTGCCTATGATGGCCCGGTAGATGGTCTGGAGCTGTTTGACGCCCTTCTCGGTGTCCTTCAGCCCTTTGAACTCCCCGTAGGCCCTGGCCGCATCGATCAGCGACCCGAACTCGTTATCCGAGGTGATCCCGTCCACCACCGTGTTCCCGTCCGCATCCCGAACCCTGATACGGCCGAGCGCAATCCGCCCGCTCATGTCCCGGCTGTAGGCATGGAACAGGTCCATGGCGTTGTTGTGGAGGAGTTCATCGAACCGGATCACCCGACCGTTCGGCGCAGTGATCGTGGCGTGCTCGTTCAGGAGGGCGCGGAACTTGCCCCTTGAAGGGTTCGCGCTGTCCTCCTGGGGACGGAGTTGCTTGGCGAGAGACTGGGCGTCCAGCTCATCCACCCCAAGGTCCTTGAGGCTCTGGACAAGGTAATCTTGATCGTCGCTCCCGAGGGGTCGGTCAAGTCTACTTGACAGGCCAGCGTCACGTTGGCGCAGTTTCTTGACCATGCCCTCGGCGACGCGGTGGGCGACCTCGTCTTCAAGATTGGGCTGTTTGTCCAACAGGGCCTTCTTGTACAACTGGACCACGCCCGTCTGCCCGATCTCAAGGAACAGCTTGTTCAGCTTGTTGAAGTCGTAGAGTCGGGGGACGTAGTTGTCGTTCGGATCTAGTTTCTCGTAGCCCTTAATGGCCCTCCGGATACTCCCGTCCTGTAGCCCTGGGTTCTGCGCCATCTTCACGAAGTCGGCGTAGGCCGCTCGGAATGCTTCGCCCGCCTTGACCACGTTCGGATCAAAGGTGACGGACGGATCAGTGTTCCGCATGAACGCGGACACCTGATCGTTGAATTCATCCCAGGCCGGCCCCCACTGCTTCTTCACGAAGCCCAGGTTCCGCTCCTTGGCCCAGGCGTTCCAGGCCGGGAGGACCGACCGCTGCACCCGGACGCTCATCCGATGGTGCAGCCGCGCTGCGTCCTCAGAGGCCCCGAAGGCGGTCGCTATGGTCCCGTTACGGTTCCCCACGGCGTCCTCGGCCAGGACATTGCCCAGCGCCCGGAAGACGGCGTTATCGCTGGACTTCAGCCACCCGGTAAGGTCTTGCCTGAGGCGTCCCGCAAAGGCCGTCTGGGGGACGCTCACGTTCTCCCATATGCGCACGTCATCCCTCAGGGGGAACGTTGCGTTGGCTTGCATCGCGCCCGCTGTGGAGCCCGGAGCGGGGGTCAGGGAGGTGGTCTCCCTGAGTTCCTTACCGATGCGCATAACGGGCTCGGCGAGGTCCGGGGCGGTTCGTGACAGGGCGCCGAAGCCGGCCCCGAGGATCATCCCAGCGCCGGCCGCCATGAGCACGTCCCGCTCCCCCACGCCGGGGGTGATAGAGGCGTCCACCGCTTCGAGGCCGCCAGCAGCGGCGCCTTCGACGCCAGCGAACACGCCCGCCCGGCCTAAGGCACTCAGGCCCCGACCGGCAACGGCCAGCTCCCCCAGGCCCCCCGAGGCAATCGCGAGGGCCAGAGACGCGGGGTCGAGCATGTTCACCGCCAGCCGGGTCACCATTCCGGTGACGCCAGCCTGCGCCAACGTCTCCTCACGGTCTTGCCGGTCCCGGAGCTGCTGTGCCAACCAGTCGGCGTGTTCCGAGGACATGGCCTCATCAAGGCCCGCTAGGCTGTCCTCAGTGAGCCCGTATTGCTTCTGTAGGTCTTTCAGGCGTTGCTCATCCAGCCTGAAGTTCAGGTCAGGCGCGAACTCGGGCCGTTCCTGGATGAAGTGGGCGGTGACGCTATCTTGGTTCACCGCTGCCGTTAGGGTGTTCCACAGGCCCGGACCTTCGGCCTCCTGCCTCAGTTCCTCTTGGCGCTGTTCGAGCCGAGGAACCGGGGCGGGATCAACGGCGCCGCCGAGGTCCGGATTGGAAGGGAGGGGGGCGGCGCTGCCATCCCCCTCCATGATCTGCCGGGCGTAGTTCAACCGGTTCTGCCACCCGTCGCCCCCTCGGGGGTTCTCCTTGGTCCACCCGCGGGGACGCTCAAAGCCGATGAAGATGTCATTGGCTTCCTCCAGCGTCTTTGCGTTCCGGAGGCGCTGGCCGATGCCGGCCTCACTCGTCTCCAGCTCGTGGGCCAGGAAGGCGAACTGGGTTGTCAAATCGTTTGGCGTCTTCCCGCGTTCGGTGGCGAACTGGATCAGCGCCGTCTTGCGGCCCTTTCCGGGCTCCGGATCGCGCCACCCGGCGATGCCCAGACCGGTCCCATTGTCGTGTACGGCGTCCGGGTTCAGGTTGCTTTCTTGGACCAAGTTTCCCACAATGGCCGCAGCGGCAACATCGGGATACCCCTTGGCCTTGAAATAGGCGTATGCCGCCTGTGCCCTTTCGTTCATTCCGTCTCCTGCTGTTCGCGCATCTGGCGGAGGTGTCCTCGAAGACCGCCTCGTGGGGTTCTCAACATCTCCTGCCGGGCGTTCTGGTCCTGTATGATCCGCTGGCGCTCCTCGGCCAGCTCCTTCTCACGCTCCTCAGCGTCCCTCTGCATCTGCTCCCAGATGTCCTCCATGGTGATGTAGAGGGGCCCCTTACCGGGGACGGCCACAGGTAGGCCGCTGCTATCGACCACCTGCCAGCGCCCCGCAGAGGTCCCATCAGGGACCACCTTCAGGTCCCCGAATTCCGGCACGTAGTCCTTAGCACCACCGTCATAGAGGTCGCGCATCTTCCGGGTGATCCTGGCCCCGATATCCGGCGGGTAGGCTCGGGCATTGGCCATGACCGCGTACCCGTTCACGTTGATGTGAGACGCGGTGTACTGCTCAGTGGCGGCCTCAACCGCCCGCTGCGGGGACAGGCCAAGGTCCATGTTGCGGTAGGCCAGGGTCTCGATCTGGGATCGAACCTCTCCGGTATTCTCGACCGGCCCAACGATCCCCTCAGAGCCCCACCAGAGGCGCCCAAGGGAGGTCGTGGGGTCAGCCCTCAAGACCACGTCATCGGCCGCCTGACGGATAGCTTCCCGCTCCGTGGAGGAGAGGTTCACCGAGGCGCGGCGCGCGACGCCGGAAAGCTGAATGGCCTGCCCGGCCGCCTGCTCGAAGGTCAGGCCGGCGTACTCCATGCCGATCCGGATGTCCTCGTAGAAGGTCCGGTCACGGTCATCCTTGAGGAGGTTCTGGCGGGCGTACATGGGGAGCTGGGCGTAGACCCCACGCCAGCTCTCGTAGGCGTCCTGGAGATTGCCCAGCGGGGGAAGCCCCTTCTGGACATCCACCCCACGGACACTCGCAGCGGCCCCCGCAAGGGTGTTCTGGAGGGGCACGTCATCGAACTGGTTCGGAGCGTAGAACTGGACGCTGTCGTAGACGGCTTTCTGGGCCGGCGTCATGTTCTCCGCCTGGGCCTTCCGGTTGCTCTCCTCAGTCCACCTCTGGATGGCGTTCTGGATCTGATCGGAGCGCGACAGGGTGGTCTCCTCGCCGCTCTCGTTCAGAACCTTGGTGTCCCGGATCAGGGCGCCGCGCTTGTCCACGGCGATGTCCCAGGCGGTGTTATACGCCTGCTCCTTGGACTTCTGCGAGGCTGCGGCTAGGGCGGCCTTCTCCTGCTGCTTTGCGAGGGCGGCACGGTTGCGCTCAAGCGCCTCTAGGTTCTGGACCTTGAGGCGCGTCCACTCCTCCTCACCGTACAGGCCATCCCGCAGGCCCGCGTCCAGCTCCTCGTCCGTGGCCCGGCCATCGTTGACCTTGGACCGGATGTCCACCACGCGGGGGGCCTGGGCACGCTGGGCAAGCTCGAACTGCCGGGACCGCGCCCGTTCGATGTACTTGGTGGCGTCCGCGGCGAACTCGCGCTTGTTGCCGAGCGACCCTACCCCGCCACGGTCATCCGTGAGGATGTACTGGACGGTGTCCAGGTCGCCCTCATCGGCCAGCCGCGAGACCACGCCCATAAGGACGCGATCCTGATCCGCCATGGACATCACGTTGAGAGCGGCATTGGACTTCATGTCCGCCCGGATGCGCTCGTAATAGGCTTGCGGGGAGTAGGTCCCATCAAGCTGCATCTGCGTCCGGGTGTTGATGAACTGCCCCGTGATCTGGTCCCCGGCCTGCGTCTTGTAGAACTCGGTCTTGTCCTGGACGTTCTGGGGGCGAAGCTTGCTCGCGATGGCCTCGAAGGACCGGGCGGCCTGACGCTGCGCGAAGGGATCGTCCCCCACCGCAGCTACGGCGGCGCGCTGGCCCTGGGCAATGAACTCGTCCAGGTTCCCGTTGTTCTTGTCGAAGCCAGTTTCGTATTGCTTGACCAGCTCAAGGGCGGCCTGGGTGCCCGCGTTCCCGCCGTATATCTGCATGAACTTGGCTCGGGCGAAGGGCCCTTCCCAGTTCTTGATAGCGCCGCTCTTGATGAACTCGTGCTGTTCCTGGAGGGTCATCCCTCCGATGCGGGCCTCAGCACGGGCCTCCTGGGCCTGACGCTCCTTGTCCATCTGGTCATCGGCGAACCGGGCCAGGACGGGCGAGAAGTCGCGGAGACCCTGGGCCAGCGCAAGCCACCCATCACCAGCCCCTCGGGGGGCCGGCGGGGGCGCGTAGGTGTCCACAGGTGCCGCGGCAGGGGTGCTGATCTGGCGGGGCGTGAGCTGGGGCTGCGGGGTGCGGACTAGGCGCGGTTCACGGCGTCCGCCGCCGGCAACGGTGCTGTCCCGCTGCGGTGTAAGTCCGGGCAGAAGCCGGGCCATGCGTTACTCCTTGGGTTTGTATCGGTAGTAGGCGTCGTAGCCGGACACGGCCGACTTCCCGATGGCCAGGCCATAGTCGAGAAGGGTTGGTCCCTCGGCGCGCTGGTAGGTTCCCCTTGCGATGGCCTGGGCGTTGATGCCCTGACGCTGCACCTGGAACTGGTCCGTGGTGTTGGTGAGGCTCCGGTCAATGGTGGCGAGGTTCCGCCCATAGACGGCCTCAAGGTCCCCTAGAAGGACCTCCACGCCGGTCCCCGCAAGGCCACTCTCCATGGCCCTGAGGGAGGCCGTAGCAGCGGCCTGACGGTACTGGGAGCCCTCCTGGATGCGTTGCTCGGTGGCCGCCTGCTCCTCCTGGATCTGGCGGCGGTTGAGCTGTGCCTGTTCCTCACCAGCGGCCCTGACGGCCTCTTGGCGCTGGGCTCGGGCGTACTGGTTTTGGGCGTCAGCCTGGGCCTGCTGGCCCATGAGCGAGGCGCCCTGGGAAAGTGCGGTGACGCCTCCGGTGATGAGTCCAATGGTCAGCGGATCAAAGCACACGGGACCTCCTAAACTGGGCCATGGGGAGGCCGTGGGCCTCATAAGGAACGTCCAGCTCGAACCCCAGCTTTTCAAGCCAACGAACGAGCGGGACATTGTCGGTTCGGACGATACAGATCAGTTCCGCATAGAGCCGTTCAAACACCTGAAGCCATGCTCGGGCACCCTTGTGGATGGCCCTGAAGTGCTTCTCGAAGGCGTCATCCTGGCAGATGAACCAGACGTTCCCGGTGTCGCTAATCCCCGCGTCCGAAACCCCAAAGAGGCAGAACGCTTCTCCATTCGCGAACGCTGCGCGCGCGCGCTTTGAGCGCTGGACAGCAATCCGCACGATTGGATAAGGGGCCGAGAAGCCGGCCCTCTCCAGGAACTCCTTGTCGCTTCGGTGGAGGCGGAGGGAGACGGCCTGGATGGCGCTGGCGCTGGGCGCCCCTGTTGAATAGGTGGTCATCACATTCCCTTGTTGATGGCGTAGCCGTCCCAGCGGCCACTCAGGAAGTAGGCAGGGAACGCGCTGTCGTTGATGATGCGGATGCGGACCTCATCATTCCGGCCCTTCACGGGCACCCCAAGCTCCCCATCCTGGAAATTGAGTTGCCCCACCCGGTAGTCCGGATTGGTGGCGAGACGGGCCGTGAAGGGGGTCTTGCTAACGCGCCCGTTGGGGGCGGTCACCTCAACCCGGAAATAGCCGGCCTTCTGGAAGGACAGGAAGAAGCGGTTGATCTGCGTCCTGTCGGCGGTGACGGAGTTTCCGTTCTGGTCCCTGAAGAACAGCCTGGAAGGCTCGAACACCTGGGGAGCCTGAAGGCCCGCATAGAGGGTGACGTTGCGTAGGTCGCCCTCCGTCCACACGCTGCGCCCATCGGCGCCGTTGTGTAGCTTCACCTTCCGGCCGGGCCTGTAGCTGCCCCACCCGCCTGCCGTAACGCTGCCCTCTAGGGGCCTGAACTCGGTGTACGGAAGCGTCCACCCGGTGTTGTTGTTGACCGGGTCGTAGGTTGCGATGGCCGGATAGAGGAGACAGCGCCTGTCCAGGTAGGCCCCTATCTGGTCCTGGAAGGTCGCCGGACGGAGGTAGATTTGCTCGAAGGTTACTCCGTCGTTCGGGTGTTCCATTACGATGTGGAGGACACCTTCGATCCAGTTGACCGCACGAACCGATGTCCCTTCCGCGAACACCCAACGGTTCCACGCCGCCTGTATCTTCTCCTGGCCGCGCCAGTAGTAGGTGTAGGTGTAGATGACGTTGGGCGTGCTGGTGGCGTGGAGGACCACCATGTTGTTCGGCTCACTCGCTGCCATTCGCCGGACATCAGCCGGGAGGAGCGATTGAACGGCCTCGGATACCTCGGTGGCGTCGTTGGTGAGCGTATCGCCTTCCCGGTAGTACTCCTGAAGGGACGCGAACGAGCCCTTGGTGTTCGTGAAGAAGATCGTATTCCCCGACGCCACAGGCCGCACGAGACGGGACATGGCGAACGAGGTAGAGGTGTTGATGGAGACCGTCTTGGGGGACAGGAGGTCCGATCCCTTGACCACGTACTGGGCCGCTTCCGAGAACAGCAACAGGTCCTCGTTCTGCTCCAAGGCGTGCCAGAAGTCGGAGACCTTCCCCGAACCCGCCGCGTAGTCGATAGGGTCGGTGTCAACCTGCTCCATGTTGCTGTCCTTGAAGAAGTCAAAGAACTCCCCCGCCTTGGACATCACCACGTTCTCTCCTGAGAGGACCACGAGCCGGTTTCTGTAGAAGGTCACGTAGGAGACGGTACGGCCAACGAATGAGGGCCACGGGTTCGTGTCCTCATCGCCGCACTGACGCTGAACCCACCCAAGCTCCTTGAAGGTGAACGTCCCGTCCGCCTCCCGGACCAGCGCATGGGGCATCGTTGATGGGTTCATTCCGAGCCCCGTATTGGGGGCTACCGTTTCCCGCCAGACGCCCGTGGCGCCCGTGGAGGTGTCAAAGCGAACCCAGTACTTCTCGAACTTGCGATCATCGCTCGCGGCCACCTCAACCACCAGGTCTGGGCGGCCCTTGGCGGGCAGGTCGGAGAAGTTCTGAACGCGGCCCTTAATGAGGACCATATCGCTGTCGCCGCCCGAGGCGTAGTGGGAGGCCGTGAAGTTGACCCCTTCGGGGGCCACGAAGCGGATCGTGGAGCCCAGCTTCTCAATGACCCACCCGCTGAACGCCGCGTCTCCAATGAAGTCGTCGGCCAGTGATGAAGCCACCCAAACGGTGGTTACCGTCTCTGCGCTCTCGCCGTCCAGGTTGTCCGTGGTCCGGTTGTGCTCCACCCCGTTTACGGTCAGGGAGTACTTGGTGGTCGGCGCCACGTTCCTCACCCACACGAACAGCTCGTTCGGGGCAACGGGGCTGCGCGCGGAGGACTTCTGTACGGTCACCGTGCGGTTGGCCACGAATGTGTAGTCCGCGTTGGTAAAGGCAGACAGCATGTCCGCGGGAGAGCTGGCAAACAGGTAGGCATTGCCGTTCGGGTAGTTGACCGTCTTCTCGACGCCGTTCACGTCCCACACCCGGACGAAGCCCGAACCGAAGGCCACCAAGTATCGTTCGTTCTCGTCCCGGTCAATGAGGTGCCAGAGGACATTGCCCAAGGCTGTGTCACTGACCTTCGCCACGAACTCGCTCGGAGGGCGCCTACCGAGCCCGTCAAGTGGACTTGACAGGACATTGTCGCCGACCTCCAGTTGCGTGGCCGAACGGAGGATCTGGGGCTGCTGGGATATCCCCGAGATGAAGTTGGGTATCTGCTGTTGACGCAGTCTCATCGGAAAGCCCCGCGGAAGTCAGCGCGGACGCTGTGCCAGCCCCCGACCACGTTCGCCTGGATCACCTCCGCGTGCTCGTTCAGGACCGCGGCAAAGGCCCTCAGCTCGTCCTCATCGGGGCGCGAAATGGTGGCGTTATTGCCCTGCTCATTCGCCTGGAACACGCGCTTGGCCTTCAGGGCCACGAATTCGCGCGCAGCGTTGGGCATGTCCTCGAACCCCAAGAGGAACGTGAGGGTGACCGTTACGGCCCTCCCAATGGCGTAGGTATGGTCCTTGGTGTCGTAGAGCCGGTTCCCTCGGGCCACGTAGCGGGGATCACAGGCGGCCACCTTGAGGGTGTTCAGGGGTATCAGGACCTCACCGCTCGGAACGGCCGGCTGAAGGTCCATCGTTTCAGTGTTCCAGTACCAACCCTCAGGGGAGTTCTGGAAGGAGCGCATCGTGTCCAGGAGGACCTTGTGCGCGGCAGTCGCATCGGGCGGAACTTCATCGCCCACCAGCCGATCCACAGGGGACGAGCTGATTGAGGCGAGCATTTCGTTTACCGCCCCAAGCTCGGTCTGCAAGTCGTAAAGAAGGGCCATTCAGCCTCCGTTGTTGGGGACGAAAAAAAGGGGGAGCGGAGCGATTGCTCACACTCCCCCAAGGGTCAGTTCAGGCTGGCCTTACGCCACGCCATCGTCCGTGGTCAGCTCGACCGCGGCTTCCGGACGAAGCACGCCATGGCCCACGGCGGTCTTCGCCAGCATCAGCCAGCTCTGCCGGCGGGTCTCCCAGACGGCCTCGGACTTCACGTCCAGCAGCTTCAGGGTGCCGGCAGCCGACTTGTGCCAGACGATACCGGCGGTGTTGCTGAAGTCGCCGTTGTAGATCGACTGGGCACCACCGGTGACGTTGGTGCTCGGGACCGCGTTGGACTTCACGATGCTGATGCCCGCGGCCTTCAGCACCTTGCCCTCGGCGTACATGCCCGAGCCGCCGAAGTCGCGGTTGATCATCTTGTCCGTCTTGGACACCAGACCGTAGTACTGGACCGGGCGGAAGGCCGCGTAGCGGTCGTCCTCCGGAACGTTCTTGCTGTCCAGAACGGCAGCCGCATCGAAGATGCCGGCCGCCAGGGCCTCGCTGTCGGTCAGATAGGTGGCGTCCTCGATCTGGGCGCCGCCCGGCTGGCCGGTGATGACGGCCGCGGCGCGGGCCGTGTTGACCAGCACGCGGGCCTTGGTGTCGTCCAGATCACGCGCCAGACGTGCGCCCAGCTCCTGCGAGAACTGGCCCCGGACATCGTAGTGGTTCATCAGCTCATCGATCTCGGCGATCGTGACGTGCGAGATGAGCATGCCGTCCAGGTTGATGACCCTCTCGGACACCGGGATGGCGCTACCGGTCAGCTCGGCGCCCGGAGTGTGGTAGCCCGAGGTGGCCTGACCGATGACCGGGAACGTGGCGCTCTTGCCCGAGGCGATGGAGCGGACGTAGGTCAGCGGCATGAAGACGTTGGTGCGGTTGAAGGTCGCCAGGACTTCGCCCGAGAAGACCTTCAGGAACAGCGCCAGCGGATCGCCCGAGCCGTTGTTCTGGCCAAGGCGGGTAACGGTATTGTCAGCCATTTTGCTGAATTTCCTTGCAGAGATTGGGAGGGTGTACGGTCCTCACGCTCTCCACACGGCCGAACGAGGTTGTCCCATAAGGGCACCCCTCAGGGCACCCTTGCGGGGCCAAGTCGTTCGTGTAGATAGACGGTTTCCCGTGATTGCCGCGTATGGCCCTGTTCCGGGCGCTAAGAACGCAGCGCAATGTCACTCTCTCAGGATCTCAACAAGGGTTGGCACCACCGCCGGGACTTGAACCCGGATCGCACGGTTTTGGAGACCGGCATGTTACCTTACACCACGGGGATGGCTCCCCCGCCAGGGCTCGAACCTGGGACCTTCCGATTAACAGTCGGGTGCTCTACCAACTGAGCTACGGGGGAAAACGGGCATCCTGTAACGTCGGATGCCCAGCTACGATCTCATGTCAAGTTGGCTTGACAGCAAGCCCGACCACCGCGCCGTGCTTGGACTTGCAGTCCGCCCACGCTTCACGGTAGTCGAGCAAGAGGTGCGCGACGGACTTGTCATCAACAAGGCCAGGGATGACAGGCTCCTCGGCGCAGTATCTAAGGCTGTCCGGGATCACCACCACCGGCTCGGAGGCGGCGCAAGCCGTCAACAGCAGCGCGAGTAGCGGGACCAACAGCGCCACCTTCAGGGGCACGGTTGATCTCCTCTCTAAGGGGTTGCAGGGACGCGGCCCGTTCAGCGGCCTCTTGGGCCACCTTCTCGACAGCCGCGAGGGCTTCATCTCGCGCAATTAGCGCGGCCTCCTTGACGGCCAGCTCGGCCTTCAGATCGGCGTTCCTGTCCCAGAGGATCTTCACGGCCCCTCCAAGGGCCACGAAAAGGGCCACCACAACGATGGCCCCATAGAGCTTGAACTGGTCCAGCATCAGCGGGGCACCTCCCGAAGCTTCTCCGGGTCAGGGATGAACCTGTGGCCCATGCGCCGGGCCAGCCGGTCAGCGGTCTTGATTACTTCCGCCAACCATTTTTCCTTATCCATTGGCTCACCCCGTGATCAAAGACAGGAGGGATATCAGGACGTTGTCGCGCCCTGACAGGACGGAGTAGATGACCAGAGCGAGGATCACCCACTCTCCGATCTTCTTGGGGGACAGGCGGAGGCGGCGGTCCTCAAGGACGTTGACGAACAGCAGCCAGCCCACCAGCGTCCATGCACGGAACCGCCGGGCCATCGATCAGTACTTCCCGGCGGCGATGCTCCGCTCGATCTTCGCGATGACCTGGGCCTGATAGGCCGGATCGGTCGCGTAGCGCGGATCGGACTGAGCAACGACCTGTTCCTGGAGGGAGTTAAACACGTCCCCCGCAGCGGTGGTTGGCTGCTTCCCGCCCAGGAGCTTCGGGTTGCTCCCTTCGGCGGCCGTCATGCGGGCCTTGAGGGCGTCCAGAGCAAGCTTCGCCTGGGCGCCGCCGGCCTGGAGCGCCTTGTTCACGGCCTCGATCTCGGCATCGGTGACACCGCTTTCCTCGGACGTGGCCCAGGCGTTCAGGGCGTTGAAGGCTTCCTCGCCGCCAATGTGGTTCAGGATCTCCTGCGCGCGCGCCGTGGCGACGGCCTTGCGGCCCTCGATATAGGCGTCCACGGTCTCCTGCGAGAGGCCCTTGGCCTTCAGCTCAGCGTAGTCGGCCTCGGTGAACTTGCCGCCCTGCTCACGGAACTTGGCCTCATAGTGGGCCATGTCCACGCCCGCATCCTGGGCGGCCTTCTCCTGGGCCTTGATGGCCTCCTCAGCCGGCTCCTGGGACTGCTCCTTCTGGGCCACCTGGGGGGTAACCCCATCGTCGGCCTTGGGGGCCGGCTGGGCGCCCTGCTTCTTCTCCAGCTCCGCGTATGCCTTGATCAGGTCATCCACGGTCTTGAACTTCTCCGGGAGGCCGGCCGGGCGCTCTGCCGCGGGGGCCTGCTGGTTCTCCGGGGGGGCGGCCTTGAAGCTGCCGTCCGGGTTCTGGCCGGGTGCAAGCTGGATGCCTGCCGCCGCGACCTGTTCTGCGGTGATTGCGGCGGTATCGGTCACGACTGGCGCACCTTACCACCGCCCGGAAGGACGGTCCCGGTCGGGATGTAGCCCGCGATTTCGGCGGGGGAAACCGCCCGGTGGACGTTCACGCCCGCCACCGAAATGCTGCCGTCATCGTTCAGGGTTACGGCGCCATTCATGTTGAACGGGGTCGGATCGGCCGGCTGGACGACGTTCGCCTGGAACTCGGGAAGGCTCCCCTCGACCAGCTCCGGGGTCTTGGAGCGTGGGGCTCTCGCCATGGGTTCTCCTGTGTGTGTGGTGGTTACTGAGGCGCAGTGGCGTCCGGGGCCATCTGGTCCCGAGCGATCTGCATCGCCCCCGGTACCGCGGCTTGCGCGGCTTCCTGGAGCTGCTGTTGCTGCATGGCGGCCTGGATTTGCTCTTGGGTGTTGATCAGCCCGCCCGTGTCGATCCCGATGCCTGCCGCGCCTCGGTTGAGCGCGTCAGGGACGTTCAGGTACAGCGGGAGCTGGTCCGGCGGGACCACCTTCGCAGCGAAGTCAAGGAACTCGTTCAGGCGGATGAAGTCCGCGCTTCGACCAAGGGCGTCAAGGCCGGTCACGATGAGCGGCTTAACGAGGCCCTTAGGGAGCCGCGGGAAGTCCCCCTTGGACTTCATCCTGCGGATCACAACGTTGACCAGCGGCAGCTGGAACTCCGTGGCCAGCATGGAGTAGGCGCCGCCTTGGGCCTGCTCCAACTCGCCGGCCATGAACCGGATCTCCTCGGCCGTGACGCGCTCCCCACTACGCTGGATCGCGCTGTTGAGGAGGAAGGCGTAGGCGAGGCGGTTCTCGATCTCTCCGGCCAGCTCCTTGGCCACCCGGAAGTCTACGGCCTTCCCATCGGCCTGGACCATGGACACGTCGTCAGCGCGGCCAGAGCGGACATCGCCGTTCTTGGCGTCCTTGATGGTCTTGACCGTGGTGACCCCCGAGGGGTTCACGAGGATGATCAGCTTTGCCAGGGCCGCGACGCCCTCCACGATGGCCTTGCTCAGGTTCTCCAGCGAGCGGAGGTCACCGAGGTATTCCTCGACATGGGAGCGGGAATAGTCCTCACCGTCCACCTTAACGAGGCGGAGCGGGAACCACGGGAGGGCGTCCAACGGATAGCTCCCTCGGGAGCTTTCGATGATATGGCCATTGACCTCCTGCTCCACCCGGTAGTGATTGCCGTTGCGCCATACGCGGGTGTAGAGGTCGAGCTGTTCCGTCTTGCCAGCCTTGGGCTTGGCCGAGGACAGGGGCATCACGGGGGCCGCCTTCCGGATCTCCGGAGGGACCACTTCGGGTGCGACCGTCTCCTTGACGATCAGCTCCAGCAGGTTGCCCATATCATCACGACGGACCACGTACCGGTCCAGTCGGAAACCTTTCAGGCCCCCTTCAGGAGGCGCGTAACAGAGGAAGTTGCCGGCCACCAGGAGATGCTTCATCGCCTCCAAGGCGGTCCCGCGGACCTCCGCTCCTTCGATATTGTCCTTCACCCGCTGTTCCAGAACCGAGAGGGCCTTCTCAACTTCAGCCTTGGCGCGCTCGTCTGGGGTCATTCGCTCGACCCGGCCCATGTCCGGCTTGAGCCGGAAGAAGGGGGCGTTAGCGGGGAGGACGACGGTATGGAACCGATTGGCGAGATGATTGACGCCACGCGCGCCAACGCTCTGCCAGGGTTCGTACAATGTGGCCCCTGCCGTGGTGCCGGCTCGCGGCAGCAGGGAGGGGATGGTCAGCTCGGCACAGGTGTAGGCACGCTCCAAGAAGGGGAGCCTGTCAGCTTCCAGTGTGCCGTAGCGACCAGCAATGGTTTCCGGGTTCACTATTGGGGAATTTGAAGGCCCGGTCGGGTGCCCGGATTGGGCCGCGTAAGGTCGATCCTGAGGGACGCCCGACCGCGCCGATTGGCGTCAGCCGTTCGGTTCTGCGGGGACTGGTCCACCTCAAGGTTCTTGGCGGTCTCCTCAGGGGCCGGAAGTGGCTTCACGTCCGGCTTCTTCACCTGGGGGCTAGGAAAGCACATGATCCGCCTCCTGGATCTTCTGGATCTCGGAGAGCTGGTCGATCAGTCTGCGCCTTCCAGCATCGTACATGATCTGGTCCAAAGGGGTTCCCGGTTCGGGCGCCCTCAATGGGAAGACCTTATTCAACCAGTTGATAAGGTTCTTATCGATGAGGGGACAATCGTCCATTCACCCTCCTAAGATAATTGATGAAGGGAACCCCGGCGGGGGCTAACGGTAGGGTTTGGAAAATTCCCCGCCGGGACAGTGGGTTAGGCGACCGGCGCGCCCTTCTTCTCCTCGAAGGCAATCAGCTTATCGAGCATGTCGCGCGCCTTCTTGAGGTCCTGGATGCCGCCCTTCTTGCGCCACCTGGACACGTACTTGATGACGTTGCCCTCGGGGAACGGGATGCCGTTGGCCATGATGTAGTCGAGCGGCTGGATCGGCATGTCGGTGTAGTGAGAGCCACCCACCTGGGTTGCCATAGGAGCAACCTGGGGGACGGCCTGACGTTCGCCGGGTACGTAACGGGAGGCTTGCTCACGGTTTCCGGGAGGGATCTTGTCCACCGCCCCAGGGCCGGCCTTCACAAAGCGATCCGCATCCGGGTTGATATCCATGCCGCGGTCAGCAATAACCTTGATCCGGTTTTCCCGGGGGTACGTCTTTAAGACATAGTAGATGTGCCCCTCAGTCAGATCGCGCTCCCATATGCCTCTGGCCACGCAACGAACAAGGTCGCCCCGCCGGAACGGGAAAGTCACGGGTTCCAAAGTTTCACCTCCTTGCGTTCGTAGTCGTAATCCGTGTTCCGGCAGATGCGGGCCACACGGGCCTGCACTAGGGCGTCCTCCTCGGTCAGCCCGGCCGCCTCGTAGTGAGACACCACAATGCTCCAGAGAGGCACGGACGGGTCGGCGTAGACGATCTGGGGTTCGGTAACTACCTGCCCCTTACGGGGGCCCCTTGTGATCTCCCTGGGGAGAAGCGTGGCCATGGCCCGCTCCCGCACGTACTTCTGGGCCTTCTCCATGCCGACCCCCGGGCAGCCCGAGTAGCCGTCCGTCTGGTCCCCCGCGAGGGTCTGGATCATGTGCCACTCATCGGCCTCCTTAGGGGTCACCTCGAAGATCCCGAGATGCGACTTCCCTTGGTTGTAGTGGAGGCCGGGAATGGTCTTCATGTCCTTGTCAAGGGACACGATGATCTTCTCGCCGGGGATGGCCTTCTTGTGCGTCGCCAGGATGCCCAGCACGTCGTCCCCTTCAAGGGTCGGCTTGCGGTACACCTTGGCGCCCTTGAACTCGGGGCTCTCCAGGTAGGCGCGAAGGGCCGGGATCAGCATCGGCTTCCGCTTGTCCGCCCGGTTGCTCTTGTAGGTGGGCAGGATGGCCTTCCGCCAGTTCACCTCATCGGTCAGCGCAATGGCCACCTCATCGGCCCCAAGCTTCTCCTGGAGGCCGAAGATCTGCGAGTTGAGCATGTCCACCGCGGGGTGCTCCTCGCCGTGCAGCGTCCAAAGCCCGTCACCCCAGTGTATGGGGTGCTCGTTCTGCTGGGCGGACTGGTACACAAGTATGTCGCCGTCCACGAGGATGGTACGCTTTTCAGGCATGGCCCCCCACCATCATGTCGTAGAGGTCCAGCTTCCGCCCCGCCTCCTTTACCGCCTCCTCGGCTTCCCGGATCTCGGCCGGGCTGCCCCCTAGGCGGGCCTCATAGAGGTCGTCCAGGGCGGCGGAATAGTCCCTGTAGAGGGCGTTCCGATCACGCACGGTTGGCCTCCTTCATGCGCCTCCAGTGCTTGACGCCCTCGGAGGTGATCATCCATTGACGGGTGTAGAGGCCGGTGGCCTCGCGGGTGGTGAGGTATCCTTCGCTCGCACAGGCCGCGACCGTGGCGGCGTTGGCTCGCGCGAAGTCGGACTTCACGGAGAAGCTGGCCTTGATGGCCCGGTCAAGAACCGCGACAATGGACACCTCAGTGCGTGTCAAGCCACGACCTCCCGACCTTGAATTCCCCATCGATCCGGACGCGGAACCGGAAGTGATCGCCGGCCTCGGATAGGGCTTGTACTGCTGCTTTACCGACACGATCGGCAATCTCCTCTGTACGGGCCTCAAATTGCATCTCGTCATGAATGTGCGCGACCATGGCGAAGTCTTCCCCACGGACGAGCCCTTCTTGGGCGAGGATGCGGTGGACGATGACGGTGGCCTTCTTGACCACCAGCGCCCCTGCGGATTGCAGAAGCGTGTTCAGTGCGGCATGCGCCGAGCGGATCTTCAGGGCCTGCCCATCAAGGGCCATGATGTAGCCCTGTGCCTTGGCCTTGCTCTGGACAGCTTCGATGAGCTTCTTCAGAGCCGGCGTCTTGGACAGGAAGTTCCGCTTAAGTTTCCCTCCGACCTTCTTCAGAAGCTCCTCTCCGGGCACCTCAACGTCCCCGAAGAACTTCTCCTTCAGGTCCTCGTAAGGCAGCCCGAACTTCTTCAGGTCGGTCAGGATGTCTTGTAGGATCTTGCCGGCCTTCAGGTCCCCAGAGCCGTACAGGAACCCATAGAACCACCTCTTGACACCCTCGCGGATGATCTTGTGGCGCTTGTTCTCGGGGTCTCTATCGCCGCTCACTAGGCCCATGGCACAGGCGTTCGCCCAGTGGACATCGCCCTCTAACAGGATCTTCCCGTACACACCGCCGTCGTAGCGGTGTAGGAAGTGGGCGAGGCACCGCAGCTCCAGCCCGGAGGCGTCAGCGCCTACCTGGAACCACCCCTCAGTCGGGATGAACAGGGCTCGGCACTCGGCGCCGTAGGGAGCCGTAACGCTCGGCACCTGAGCCACGTTGGGATTGCTATGGGTGCAGCGCCGGGTAACCGCTCCGATGGTGTTGACGGAGCCGTAGATGCGCCCGTTGCGAACCAGACGGAGCCACGCTTGCTCCCCTTCCGCGAGCTGGCCAATGCGCTTCTCGACCGTGAAGAACTCGGTCAGCAGCGGCGCCAGATCGTAGGGCAGCTTTTCGAGAACCGTTTCGTCAACCTTAGGGTGCCCGTCTGGGGTGAACTCATCGGGCTCCCAGCCGTACAGCGTGATCAGCCTATCGGCGACTTGCTGGCGGGACGACGGGTTGAACTCGCGGAGGGAAACCTTGGTGTAGGGGACGCCCTCGGTGTACTCCTCGGTGACCGGCTGGGCCTCCCAGGCGACCTTCCCACGCTTCTTCACGGGGACCATGCGGGTGCCCAGATCGGGACGCTTGACGCGGCGGGACTTCTTCGGGGTGACCTCGCCCTCGCTCACGTACCAAGGGCGGATAGCGCCCTCCAGCTCCCGCTTCAGCTCGGAGCGGCGGCGCACAAGGGTAGCGTAAAGCTCCTGGGCCTTGGCCTCATCGAACCGGAAGCCTCGGCGCTCCTGATAGGCCAGGATCTCCGCGAACTCGTGTTCCATCTCGACCGCGGCCAGGGACGGCTTGCGGGAGATGATGAGGTTCCAGAACTTTTCGGTGACCCTCACGTCGCCCACACAGTAGGTCTGCATGGCCTCGTTCCAGGTCTCCCAGGCGTTCTCTTGCTTCCCGTAATCGCCCTTCCGGAGCCCCAGGCGGTATCCCCAGGCTTCCAGTCCGTGCTGCCCTGTGAGGGGGCCGGGGAGCGCGTAGACGGCGCCTCGGGCCAGGGCCTTCTTCCGGTTCGTCGCGTCGATCTCCCGGAGGTCGCCCCAGATGAGGCGTGAGAGAACGAGGGTGTCCCGGACCACCGCCTGGGTGTCCCATTCGGGGTACAGCTTGCGGATGACCGGGTCGTCATACCGTATCCAGTTCTGGCCGACGATCAGCTTCGCCTTGGCCAGCATGTCCAGGCCCGTCCGGATCGGGACGTAGCCCGGCTGGTCAGCGCAAGAGATGACAGCCCCGTTCACCATGTCGATCAGGACCAAGCTGTGCATCTTGGTCACGGTGTCGTAGAGGCCGTTCGTCTCGGTGTCCGCGAAGAACGCCTCGCCTGGGGAGTAGTCTTCCAGGTTGAACGTCAGGTGCTGCGGGAGGGGACGTAGAGGAACGCTCGTCACCGCACCGCCCTCAGGGGCGGCATGGTCCCCCGCAGTTCGGCCCGCTGGGTTTGTAGCCGCTGGATCTCCAGGGCGGTATCCGGGCTCGGGTTCTTGGCGAGCCGTTCCTTTGCCCGCTGAATGGCATCGCTAAGGGATCGTATGGATGCCATCTTGCCGAAGTGTTCCGGCGGTGGTTGGGATGCTTGCATTCGTCCTCTCGTGGGAGTGACAGAAAAGGGGCGCCCGAAGACGCCCCTTAAGGGTCATGTCAAGTTGACTTGACAGGTGGATCAGAAGGGCATCTCGCCCTCGAAAGTGTCGCCGTTCGCGTCCGTGAAGGTCGGGCCTTCCGCCAGCTCGGGCGGGATGGCTACGAGGCGGCCGGTCTCCCGGTCGTAGTTCAGGTGCCCGGCGATGCCCGTCTCGCCCGTCCAGCGGTTCTTCAAGATCCGCAGCACGGACACGTTTGGGTTCTCGCCTTGCTGGTTCCGCTCCACGCCGATGACCATGTCCGATAGCTGGGCGATGGCATGGCTACCGCGAAGCTGGGACAGGCTGGTGACGGCGCCCTCCTCATGCCCCTTATCGCCGCTCGGACGCTTCAGGTGACTGATGAGGATCAGGCCGATGTTCAGCTCCTTGGCCAGCGTGACCAGGGCCGTCATCGCGTTGTCTATCAAGCGGCGTTCGTCGCCGTCCTCCATGCCTGATATGAGGATCGACAGGTGGTCGAGAATGATCCACCCACAACCGCAGCTCACGGCCATGAACCGGATGCGTGCCAGGATGTTGTCCAGCTCGGTTGAGCCGAAGTGGTCATAGAGGTACATCCGGCCGGTGCCGAGGGTGGCATCGTAGGCGCGGCGTAGGTCCACCTGAGAGACCCCTTCACGGGACAGGTGAACGGGCTTGTTGAGGTGCAGCCCTAGGATGCCCAGGGCCGTCCGCTTGACCGGCTCCTCCAGCTTCAGCCATCCGACCGTCTCGCCGAGGCTGTGAAGGTGGTAGCCAATCTCCGTGGCTATGGCGCTCTTGCCGATGCCCGAGCCTGCGGTCAGGGTGACCAACTCCCCGCGGCGGAGGCCTAGGGTCATGTTGTTCAACGGGAGGTCCCATGGGTACGGGACGCTCGGGGTGTTGTCCTCGGCGGACACCAGCTCCCACAGCTCGTTCCCGTTCAGGATACCATCGGGGCGGTACGGCTTGGCGTTCCAGATGGCCTTGATAATCTCGTCATCGCGGCCCGCCTGGAGCATGTCCGAGGCGTCCTTGAGCGGCAGAATGGCGATCTTCGCCTTGCCGGGCGAGAGAAGCTGGGCGCACTCAGCGGCGGCGCCCTGACCGTGCTCGTCCTGGTCGAACATCAGGACGACTTCATCGAAGCTCTCCAGCCATTGGATCTGCTTCCGGAATACCTTGGCGGCCCCCTTTGCGCCGCTCGGTACACTCACCACCGGCCACTTATTGCCCTGGGCCTGGGAAACGGACAGGGCGTCTAGCTCTCCCTCGGTGACCGTCACCCGCTTTCCACCACCACCCCAGAGGTGCTGTCCGTAGAAGCGGTCGGTGTAGGCGCCGAGGCTCTCGAATGTCTTGTCAGCGAACCGGATCTTCTGCCCGATGGGGCGGCCGGTGTCGTCGCGGCTGGTGGCGATCTGGACGATCTGCCCGCGGTACTCCCCGACCGTGTAGCCCCACTTGCGGCAGGTCTCCTCGGTCAGGCGCCGCTTACCTAGCGGCTGATACTCGCCCCGCACAGGGCGGAATTCACCCTTTGCGGGCTCCCGCGGGGCGGCATCTCGCGCGCCCTCTCCGGGGGTGTAGGTGTCGCAGGAGAAGCAATAGCTGTGGCCGTCCGAGTACACGGCACAGGCGTCAGAGGAGCCGCACGCATCGCACGGCCCCTTGCTGATCAGGGTGCTCTCCTCCCGGCTCTGCTCAGTCACGCAGTAGGCGGTAGCGGCGAATGTCGCGCGCCCAGAAATTGCTCCAGACCATTGCCGTCTCGACAGTTTGGAGCCATGCGTAGCGGCCGTTGGTGAGTTGAACCGGCCGCCATGCGAACCAAGAGCGCCACTTCCTCCGCTGCTGCCTGCGGAGCTGCTCCCGGTATGACCGCTCGGTATTCGTCATTCCGAAGATCATGGGGATCTCCTAGATGAGGGTGATGAGGAGGACGAAAAGGGCCACCCAAAGGGCAGCCCCAGAGAAGTACTCACGCCACAGCATCGGCGGTCATTTCGTGGAGGAGTGCCGTGGTGACGATGAAGTCCTCGCCGTGTGTTGCTCGGATCACCTCCACCGCCTTGAGCGCGGCCTCCTCATCCTCGAACGGGATTTGGGTGGTGGTCATGGCGGCCTTGTTGGCCTTCAGGACCAGCGTAAGGAGGACCGTAACGGGGACCATCAGGCCACCTTACGGCGCTGTCCGTGCTTGCCCCGCTTCACGAGCGAGTATTCGGCGTAGCGGTGGCCCGTCTCATCGGTCTTCATGACCGCAACGATGTCGTGGCCATCCTTGCGCAGCTCCTCCACGCGGGAGGCCAGCCGTTCGATGCGGTAAACCTGCCGGGCTTCGAGCTGGGTGATCGTCTTTCCGGCGAGGAAGTGGGAAAGGAGGGAGGCTTTCTGGGCCATAGGGGTTCCTTGTCTCTTGGAGAGGCGCGCATTGGCCCCCGAGGGGTGAACCTCAGGGGCCGCGCAAGGAGTGGGTTAGAGGGTCAGTCGCGCGTCATTGCGGCAACGGTCCCGAGCATCCCCACCACAGTGATAGGGACGCCAATGAGGACCATGGCCGGGTGGGTCGCAGCGGCCACGGCTGTGGTCACGACACTGCCGACCACGCCCGCAGAGAACACGGCTAAAACGGTCAGGATGAAGTGCATCATCGGGTGGCTGCCCAGTAAGACAGTCCAAAGAGGAACGCCCCTGCGACCATCCCCACGAGGAAGCCGAGGGAGAAAGCGTTACCAAGCATCTCTTGGGTGATCACGGGGGTCTCCTGTGGTTACTTGAACGGCACCACCTCGCCGGTCTCCCACCAGTGGCGGAAGACGAACGAAGGGCATGCCTTCGCGGGGGCCATGACGCGCTTGCCCCAGTGCCCGAGGCGGGCGAGGCGGATCACGTCGTTGTGGCCCATGATGTTGTCGTCGGAGATGCCGTAGCGGCGCGCCAGCTCCTTCAGGTGCCACCGAAGGCTGTCGAACTGGGCCTCCGTGAAGTTGGCCGCGGGGGCGCCTCGGCTGTCCACGCCGCCCACCATGCAGACGCCGATTGACCGGGCGTTCATGCCGGGACCGCAGTCGCCAATGTGGGCAGGGACCTTGTCGATGGGCCGCCCGTCCTCGATCACGCCATTGCGGCGGATGACGAAGTTATAGCCGATGTCGAACCAGCCCAGCTTCCGGTGCATCGCGCGGATCTCCTCGGCGCCGATGTCCTGGGCGGGCTTGGTGGCGCTGCAATGGGCCACCAGAAGGTCAATCTTACGGCTCACTTCCGGCCCCCCTTGGAGGGCTTCAGCAGCTCCATAATGACAGCCAGGGACTTCTTGTTCGGGGGCTCCTTAAGCCACGCCAGAGGGGGCTTCTTGGCCGCGAACGGGATGCCCAGCTTCATGCAGACCATCGCATAGGTGGTCTGGGATGCCTTGCTGATGCGAGCGTTGGGGTTGGAGAACACCATCCGGATATCGAGTTCGGGGTACTGGGACTTGACCAGCGCCATCTTCTGACGATCATCAGTCGTCCACCGACCCTTGCTCTCAAGGATGATGCCGTTGTGAAGGAACCAATCCGGCGTGTACTTGTGCTTTTTCTCCGGCTTGGTGTACGGGATTACGACGGCCTCGTAGTCGAACGCAACGCCTTCCTGTTTCAGGAAAGCGGCAATATCTTCTTCGAGGCCGCTACGGAAGCCATGCAGGAGCGCCGCCTCCTGCTGGGTGAGCTTCTTGGCGGCGGGCATCTTTAGAAATCGCCCGAGGACGCATCATCGGTGGCGCCGGTCTCGTCGCCGAAGCCCTCCTCGGGGGCCTCATCCTCGACCGCGCTGTCATCATGTGTATAGCCGTCCTCCTCGCCGAAGCCGAAGGACTTGGCCGAGCGTTCGCCGCCCTGCACCAGCTCGATAAGCTGCGCCGCTTCGAGGCCCAGGCGGAGCCCGCAGGCGCCCGTTCCGGGGATGAAGTAGGGCTCGGCGGTGAACTGGACCTTGATGATGGAGCCGGACCAGATTTCCGGGACCTTGACCATCAGCTTGCCGCGGGCGTCGAAGACCGCGAGCTTGTGGTTCCACCGCTGGCCGGCTCGGGGGCCCTTCTTGAACTCGCCCGAGGCCCGGCGGGAGAACGAGAACTCGATTTCGCCCGTGGGCTCCTCGGTCTCGGGATCGTAGATGGTCGAGTAGAGCGGGTTGACGGTGATCTTCCCGAGCTTCTTCCGGGTCTCGACCTTGAGCTGCTTGAACGCCTCCTCGGCGGCCTCCACGGCCTGCGCGTGCAGGGGTTCCAGCTTCTTGATCATGGCCTGGATGTTCGGGTCATCCAGCCGGCCCCGGCCGCGGGTCTTGAACTTGCCGTCCGCGTCCGGGAACTGTTTCGTGCCGTAGTCCGGCTTGTCCAGCTTCGGCCAGACAGCGGTCAGACGGCAGGAGTTGAACTTGGGGAGGGACTTCTTGTCAGCGTATGCCAAGTGGGGGATATCTTTCGGTGGAAACGCTGGAGCTGGCCGGGGTCGTAGCCCTCCTCCACCAGCTCCTGAGCGAGGGTGAGTGGGATGGAGCGGCCCGCCTGCCAGTGGTCCAAGGCGCGGGAAAGCGCGGACATTCGTATGATCCTCTCGGATGTGGGACGATAGGGAGACGGGCCGCCCGTTTAGGGGATCTTCAGGCGGCCCTTAGGGGGTCAGTTGATGGGCCGGCCGTGCTCGTCGTAGAGAAGGCCCCGGCCGTCGTTCAGGCGATCCCATTGAGCGCGCAGCGCGCGATGCCGGACATGCTCGTCAAGGGCCTGCTGCGCGGAGGCAAGGGTTGATCGGTACTCCACGGTGTGCCACTCGATCTCGCCAAAGAAGCGCCCAAGGCTGCGCTGGACGCAAAAGCCTTCTTTGTACCGGACGATGCGGTACTTCGGGTCGGACTTGCGGCGGCCGAACATCAGCCGATCTCCTCCGGGTCAGGCTCACCGACCAGCGTATAGGTCGGGTACTTCTCCCGAAGGCGCTTCCATCGGCGCTCTGAACGGGGCCACTGATCGGCATCCTTGAGGAACGTGAAGGTGCTGTTCGCCACGTCCTTGTCGAAGGCCGGGGTCTGGAACGCCCATCGGATGTCAAGTGCGACTTGACAGATACCGAAGTCGTTCCGCTCGGCCATGGACTGCGGGGATGGGACTTCGCGGGTGAAGATCAGGTTGAGTGGTTCCTGCGTGGGGGCCGTCCGGGTGACCTCCAGGGTGTCCAGATCGACGATGCTACCCGCGTACAGCTCGGCAATAGCGACCAGGGCGCCCTTGGCCCACGCCATGTACTCCTCGCCGTGGAGGACTACGCCGAGTTCATAGCCCAGCGTCTCCGCGACCGCTTCGGCCACTCTCATAGCCTCGTCCGGTCCCCCTTCCGGGGCCTTCATGAACACGTCCAGGTCCTTGACCTCGCGGCCCAGGATCAGGTCACGGAGGGCGCCCCCGGACAACACTGCCGGGCTGCCGACGATCCCCTCCAGCCGCGCCAGTAGGCGCAGCCATTCGGGGCGCTCGTTCGAGACGGCGCCCATGATGGTGGGTAGGTGCATGGATCAGCCTCCCAGAAGCTCGTTGCGGACGTACAGCCGAAGGCCCTCGAAGGCCACGTTCGGCTTGAACAGGGTGGTGGCGGTGACGTTGGCCGCCATGGTCATCACGTCCGGGCCGTCAATGCGGTATTCCTCGGTGATGATCTTGAACAGCGCCGCCACGATGAGCGGTTGGTGCTCCTTGGGGAGACCCTGAAGGTGGTTCGCGAGGAGCATTGCCCCGGAGGCGATGTCCTTGCTCGGGGCGTTGACCATGCGGTCACGGTTGAATGCGCTCATCTCTTCATCGCCTCCCCTGTTGCCGACAGACCGGAGAAGTCCTCGATGTGGCGGGGGATGCCCAGGTCATCACAGTAGACAGCCAGCTTGTCCCAAACCTCATACGGACAGGCCGGGGTGTCGGGTCTGGTTGCGCGCCCCAGGAGGGCCGTTATGAGCCCGAGCTGGGCATCCGTCAGGCCCCCCAGGGTGTGCGTCCGGGGCGGCTGGGGGACCGGGGGCGGGGCCTGGGTGGTGATCTTCACTTGGTGGTCTCCTTCTTGGGCTCCGGCCAGGGCGCGTTGGCGACCATGCGGCGGGCGGTTGCGTATCGGTGTTGTAGCGCCGTTCCCGGCTCCTCCCTGCGGATCAGCTCGGCCAGGGCCGGTAGCCAGGGACTCCGGAATTCCTCAAAGTTCCGTTCGGGCATCAGCCGATATCCTTCACGATGGTCTTGTGGGTGGTCTCGAAGGTCACCTCGGCGGCCACCTTGAGGACCACGTACTTGCGGTCGTGAAGGTTCATGGCCTTGGCGTTCCTCTCGGCCACGGCGATGGCTTCTGCCTTGGTCATCGGGCCGAGAGGGCACATGCCGAAGCCCTTCCCGCTGGGCCGGCAGCGCGCGACGAAGTACACCTTCGGCTCCTCCTTCGGGGCCTCGGAAGGGCGCGCGGCGAGGGTCAGGTGCTCGGGACCGGCGCCGACCACGCGGCCCTCGAAAAAGATCGATGTTCCCGACACCTTCGAGACGAACAGGCGATCATCACGGGCCACGTCTGGGAACCACCGACGCCGCCAGTCCTGGGCCTCCTTGGTGCGCTTGAACTTGACGATGTCTCCGGGCTTGAACGGGTTGCACATAAGGCTCTCCTCAAAGGGACCATACGGCGCTCGGCTTTGTAAGGTCCTGGAAATGGGACGATTGGGGCGCACTAAGGCGCCCCTCTCGCGGGTTGATCAGAACCGCTTCTTCTGGATCGGCGGGAACTTGGCCGGGGGCTGCGCCGTGGACGAGACCGCGGCGAACACCACGAACCGCTTGCCGGGGTGCTTCTTGGCCAGACGCTCGGCCTCGGCTTCCGCGTCGGCCTTGCTCGGGTGGACCACCGGACTGGTAGCCGGCGCCAGCTTCATCTCCTCACCCTCCGCGGCCACATCCAGGATCACGATATGGGGCACCTCGGCGGGCTGCGTGTAGAACCGCGCGGCGCTCTTGGCCCACCCCTCATATAGAGTTTTGCCGCCACGGCGGCCCGGAGCATAGATGAGGGTGGTGGGCTTCAGAAGATCCTTCTCCGGGAACCACTGATCGGTCTCCTGGATGCGGACCATGGGGGTTCCCCGGTAGGCCAGGGCGCCCACGGTGTTGGCGCGCTGCCCATTCGAGAACGGGCCGAAGTCCTTCAGGAACACCGTGTCGCCCACCTTCAGGGTGTGCGGATCGTCCACCGCGGAGATCAGCTCGAAGCGGGAGGGAGAGTGGCCCCGCTTGTCCGGGTGCTCCACGAAGGTCAGGTGGTTATCAGCCGTGCCCTCGACCGTGAAGATGTCCCCAGGGCGGCCCGGGTGGTCCCAGTCACTGACCTTGATGCAGCGGACCTTGTCGCCGGCCTTGAAGGGTCGCGGGGTGCCCGCCTTCGGGGCCTCCTCGGTGATCAGCTCGATATGCTCGGGATTGACGTGGGCGGGGTTCTTGTACGCGCCGCCGTCCACCTCCACATCGAACGCGTACACATCGAACGCGTAGCGGCCCGTGTGGTTTTTCGCGACGATGGTCCCGGTCTGGCCCTTCTTGAACCACCAGTGCGGATTGACCTTGTCCGTGAAGCGAACCCGGTCACCGACCTTGAACTCATGGACCAGCTCGAAGCGATCCGCACGCCAGCCGCCGGAGCGGCCCAGATCGTCCGCCCTGACGCTGATCAGCGCGGGGCCCACGTGGGTAACCTCGTAGACCTTCCCGCGAGTCAGCGCTGCGCGCGCCAGATCTGCACCGTAGAAGGCATGCTCGGCGTCAATGCAGCGAACACGGTCACCGACCTTGAACAAGACACTCATGTGTTCTCTCCTTAGAGGCCCGAGGCGCGTAGCTTTTCGGGCAATGAAAAAGGGCGCCTGGAGGCGCCCCTTTAGGGTGTCTGTAAAGTTGACTTGACGGGTGCGCTAGGCGGCGGCCTTCTCGGCCTCCTCCGGGCTGATGCCGTGCCGTTCCAGAAGGTCCAGCAGGCGCCCGATGCGGTCACCCATTTCACCGAGCTGGGTCGTGAGGCGGGCGATGGTGTCCTCGGGCTTCTCCTTCGGGGCGTTCCGCTTCGCGCGGATCTCCGTGAGCTTGTCCAGGAACTCCTCGGGGTCGGTGTTGTGAGCCTTCGCCGCCCGGTTCAGCTTCTTGGTCGCCGCCTCGGCGCCTTCCCCGCCCTCCTCGGCGATGGCCAGGAGCTTCAGAAGGTCGTCCTGCTCATCCTTCTTGATGGGCTGCGGCTTCACCAGCCGGACGGCGACCTCCACGCTCTTGACAGGGCCGGTCTTCTCCATGGCCTTCGAGATGGCCTTCCAGTTGGCGGCCAGCGACATGAGCTGCGCGCGCCACTGACGGGAGAAGCCGAAGCCCTGGGCCTCGCACCACTCCCCGAAAGCGCCCTTCTTGACCTTGCCGCCCTCGTCCACGGCCTGATCCAGCATGGCCTTCGCGGCAATCAGCTTCTCGCCGATCTTCCGGTTGGCCTCCAGGTTGTCCGTCATGGTCTCGGCGACCTTCGCCTTCAGCTCGGCGATCTCGGCGGCCAGGGTGTCCAGCGGATTGGTGACGTTCGAGATGGTCATGATGGTGATCTCCTAGGGGTTTCCTGGGGTTCGCCCCCAGGGATCTAACGGTAGGGTTTAGAACGTTGCGCAGAAACTTATCGCTTTTTCAAGGAGTTAGTCCCAGATATGGGACGATCTAGGCAAAGAAAAACGGACTGTGGAGCACGTCTTGGAGATTGAGGTTCCCCTTCTCAGGGACCGGAGGGAGCGCCCCCGGCTGTCCCATCTGTTCTTCCATCTCCTCCTTGAAGGCCCCGAGCACGCATTTCTCGCTGTACATCCGGACGAACTCCGCCCGGAGATGATCCGCGAGCCGTTGACTGTTCGCGGCGTGGGTGCCGTAGCTGTCATGGATCAGGGCGAAGTGCCTGACCCCGTCCCGCTCCGCCGCCACAACGGTACGCTGCATGTGGGCAGCATCTAGGGAGTGAACGAAGTTGGGTGGGAGGGTGGACGCCTGCTTGCGAGGATCAAGCTCCCCGGTAGGCTCTTGTACCCACATCTGAAGGCGCGCACCTCCAAAGGTCGTTTCGACATGTTGTTTGTTCGTCTTCTGATAAAGCTGCTGAACGACAAGCCCGCACGGGGTCGTCCAGCGAACCGGCAGGCCGCCCTTCGATGCCGCCTGCGCAACCTTGCGGAGCCAGTCCATCGCCTCCACGGCCTTCGGGACCACGTCCTGGGCCGCATCCCACACCAGCTTGCCCATGTACTGGGCCGGCCCGAAGGTCTTCTCCCAGGGGAAAGCGTCCTGCCCCTGGTCCGCGGCGTGCTTCCAGGGCTCAACGGTGTCTTCCAGGATGTGGTCCGTGAAACCGAACCGCTCCGAGCCGTAGGGCAGCGTCATGACCGGCCGCTTGGTCACCGACCGGGTGACCCGGCCGCGCCATCCGCGGGCGTAGTAGGCGTCATCACCCTCGCCCTCGAAAGCGTCAATCTCAACCTGCTGGTTAACTTTGTCCGCAACCATCTGGTAGATGTCGCTCGGGCGCTCGTTCGGGATCATGTTAACGGCCGCCCCGCCTTGCTCGTCCAGGAGCATGGCCGAGAAGTTCTGGATGCCGTTGCACGTTCCGTCCTGGGCCACGGCTAGGGTACTCTGATACCCGAACCCAACGCGCTTAAAGCCGGCCCACTCGAAGCAGAAGGCCAGGGCCTGCCACTTGCTCTTGGTGTCGCCCTTCTCGGCCCAGAAGCGGCACCTGAAGGGATCTTCGGCGCTGGCCAGGATTTCCGCCTCGTGGTCCTTCACCCACTGGATGCGCTCGGCGAACGGGACCTTGTCCTGGCCGAAGGTGCCGGCACCGTGGATAGCCAACCAGTCGGCCGCCGTCTGGTCCATGATCGGGAGCGGATCAGCGAAGCGCAGAAGCGCCTTGCCGATGTCCTCACCCTGCGGCGACAGACCCGTGGGAATGGCGTACATGCGCCCCCGGAAGTCCAGGTTGTAGGGCATGTAGAAGCGCCCTTCGGGAAGCATGATGTCGGCGGCACGCATGGTCAGCCATAGCGCGGTCAGCTTGCCATAGGACTTGGCGTTGGCCTTGTGGACCTTCCGGGCCTCGTGGTTCCGGGCCTTGATGCGCGCCTGCTGTTCCTCGGTGCGGTCCTTCGGGTCAATCCCTTCGAGGTCGTGAAGGCGCTCCGGAACGGGGACCTTGTCCACCCGCGGGATCGGGAACCAGGAGGGCTGATCGGGGCCAGCCTCCTCCGCTTGCTCGATCATCTGCGTCAGGACGTTGTAGACCGACGCATTGATGGCCCACGCGGTGTTCTGCGCCGCATTGAGGGCGCCGTAGACCTGGGACAGATCGCAGCCCTCCAGCTCCTCCAGGTACTCCCTA
Source organism: Inquilinus limosus DSM 16000 (assembly GCF_000423185.1). Classification (GTDB taxonomy): domain Bacteria; phylum Pseudomonadota; class Alphaproteobacteria; order DSM-16000; family Inquilinaceae; genus Inquilinus; species Inquilinus limosus. Next base: position 556,564 of record NZ_AUHM01000001.1, read on the forward strand.
CGGGCGCGCTTGATGAGCCGCACGGAACGAACCCGGTTGGTCCAGTAGCCGCCCGACCACGGGTTGTCCCAGGGCTTCGGCGGGATCACCGTGGGGAGGTAGCAGGGGGCCAGGGCCTCACACCGCTTGTTCTCGACCTTCAGCCATTCCCGCACAGCCTCGGTGGCGGCGATGGTGATGGTGCTGTCCGCCTCCTTGATCTTCTCGACCAGTCCTGTGGCGTCGATCAGGGTTTCCAGAAGGGCCATGCCGACAAGCATGGTCGTCCGCTTGTCCCAGTCCACCCAATCGACCCCGGCCGCCTTCGCGGCGTCCTTGATCTGCTTCCGGCGGCGCTTCTGGTTCGGGGTGTTCTTTAGGGCGATTTCCTGGGCCGCGATGAAGCGGTCGTAGGTCTTCTCCTTCGATGCCCTGGCCTCCTTCACGCGCGCCTTTTCGAGGGCCTGGAAGTGCCTGAAATGGCACTCATCCTCCACCATGCCTCCGATGGTGAAACAGACAACCTGATACGAGGGCAGCCGGGAGATGCGATCCAGCGTCCCCCGGAGCGCGATCAGGGCGGCCGTCTCGGGCTCCAGCATGCGGAGGTAGCGCGCCGCCGCATGACCTCGTCCCGCGCGCCCCTCACGCTTGACGTAGAAGCGTTCCTTGAGAAGGTCAATCAGCTCTGGAGCCTTCTCCCCCAAGAGCCGGCGCATCGCGCCTACCTCGCTCTCCGTGCCGTACTTGCGGGCATCCTCAAGGGCGCGCTGATACCGCTCGACCCCAAGGCTCCGCATTTCGGCCTCAAGCTCAACCTGACGGGCCCACTTTGGGTGGTCCTGCATGGTTTCTCCTTGCGTGTCATAGGGGGTTGTGCCCAGTCGTCCTAGATCCAGGACGGTCTTGGCAAAAGAAAAGGGCGGTTTCCCTAGGAACCCCTAGAGAAACCGTCCCGAATGTGATAATGCCCTACGGGCTATGACGCAGAACATCTACGACAACCCCGCCTTCTTTGCCGAATACAGCCGGCTGCGCCGGTCGATCGAAGGCCTGGACGGCGCCCCGGAATGGCCGGCCCTGCGCGCCCTGCTGCCGGACCTCAAGGGCCGACGCGTGCTCGATCTCGGCTGCGGCTTCGGCTGGTTCTGCCGCTGGGCACGGCAGGCCGGCGCCGCCGAGGTGCTGGGCCTCGACGTCTCGGAGAACATGCTGACGCGCGCCCGGGCCACCGATCCCGACGAGGCCGTGACCTACCGCCGCGAGGATCTGGAACGGCTGGAGCTGCCGCCCGGATCCTTCGACCTCGCCTACAGCTCGCTGGCGCTGCACTACCTCGAGAACCTGGAAGGGCTGCTGGCCCAGGTCCACCGGGCGCTGGTGCCGGGCGGCCGGCTGGTGGCCTCGGTCGAGCACCCGATCTACTCCGCCCCGTCGGACCCGAAATGGGTGCGGGACGAGGCCGGGCGCGACGTCTGGCCGGTCGACCGCTATCTCGACGAAGGGCCGCGCGTCACCGACTGGCTGGCCAAGGGCGTGGTCAAGCGGCACCGCACCATCGGCGGCTATGTCGGCCTCCTGCTGCGCACCGGCTTCACCCTGTCGCATCTCGAGGAATGGGGCCCGACCGCGGAGCAGATCGCGGAGCATCCGGAATACGCCGTCGAGCGGGAGCGCCCGGCCTTCCTGCTCTTCGCCGCCGACCGTTGAGGATACCGCGATCCGCCCGCGCGGCTTTCCCTTCCTGGCCCCATCGCCTGGCGGCTGCCGCCGCCGCCAGGCGATCGGCCGGCGGCGCGGTTGCCATGACGATCGTCCCCGCTTGACTGGTTTGTTCCTTCTATGTTCTGATCCATTCATCAGAACATAAAGGGAACATCATGTGCGACTGGACCTTCATCCGCGAGACCGTGACCCTCACCCTCCTGTTCGGGATCTGCTACGGCCTGGCCGTGTTCGGCTACGCCTGGGGCCTGTGAGAGCCCTGCCCTACCCGATCGCCGTCTGCTCCGGCGGCAGGGGCCGGGACTTGCCGTCGGCATCGATCGCGACATAGGTGAAGACGCCTTCGGTGACCTTGACCACGCTGTGGTCGATGCGGCGCTGCACGAAGGTCTCGATCCGAACCTTCATCGAGCTGCGTCCGGTCGACGCCAGCTCGGCATAGCAGGAGACGGTATCGCCGACCCTGACCGGGGCCAGGAAGCTCATCGCATCCACCGCCACCGTCGCCGTGCGGCCCCGCGCCCGCTCATGCGCCACCACGGCGCCGGCCAGGTCCATCTGCGACAGCAGCCAGCCGCCGAAAATATCGCCGTTCGGATTGGCGTCCTTCGGCATGGCGATGGTGCGGAGGGCCGGCATCCCGGGCGGCAAAAGCAGGGTCGTCACGGAGGGAATCCTAGATTTGGTTACGCAGAGGCCGGAAGTGTCTATATGATGGAGGCAGCCCGCACATCCACGAGACGACCCCGAATCCGGATCATGGCAGATCTGTTCGAGCCCGGCACCAACTCCAACGGCCGCTACACCGCCAGCGACATCGAGGTCCTGGAAGGGCTGGAGCCGGTGCGCCGCCGGCCCGGCATGTATATCGGCGGCACCGACGACCGCGCCCTGCACCATCTGGTGGCCGAGGTGCTGGACAACGCCATGGACGAGGCGGTGGCCGGCCATGCCAACACGATCGACCTCTCGCTCGACGCCGACGGCTTCGTCACCGTCCGCGACAACGGCCGCGGCATCCCGGTCGACGAGCATCCGAAATACCCCGGCAAGTCGGCGCTGGAGGTGATCCTCACCACGCTGCATTCCGGCGGCAAGTTCTCGAACAAGGTCTACGCCACCTCGGGCGGCCTGCACGGCGTCGGCCTATCGGTGGTCAACGCCCTGTCGGATGAGCTGCGGATCGAGGTCGCGCGGGATCGTCAGCTCTATCTCCAGCGCTATTCCCGCGGCCTGCCGCAGGGCCCGCTGGAGCGCGGCGGCGCGGTGCAGAACCGGCGCGGCACCACCATCAGCTTCCATCCGGATCCGGAGATCTTCGGCGCCGATGCCCGGCTGCAGCCCGGCCGGCTGTACCGGATGGCGCGGTCCAAGGCTTATCTGTTCCGCGGCGTCGAGATCCGCTGGCGCTGCGACCCGGCGCTGGTGGCCGGCGACGACCGCACGCCGCACGAGGCGGTGCTGCATTTCCCGGGCGGCCTGTCCGACTATCTGAAGGCGGCGCTGAACGACCGGCCGATGCGCACGCCGACCGCCTTCGCCGGCACCGCCACCTTCCCGGACGGCGGCGGCCAGCTGGAATGGGCGGTGGCATGGCCCGAGGATGATGACGACGGCTTCGTCCACACCTATTGCAACACCATCCCGACGCCGCAGGGCGGCACGCATGAGCAGGGCCTGCGCAGCGGCCTGTTGCGCAGCCTGCGCAGCTTCGCCGAGCTGGCCAACCACAAGCGTGCCGGCCAGATCGTCGCCGACGACGTGATGACCGGCGTCGCCGTGCTGCTGTCGATCTTCATCCCGAACCCGCAGTTCCAGAGCCAGACCAAGGACCGGCTGTCGTCGCCCGAGGCGGCCAAGCTGGTCGAGGGCGCGATCAAGGATCATTTCGACCACTGGCTGTCGGCCGACCCGAAATCGGCGGAAGGGCTGCTGGAGTTCCTGGCCGACCGGGCGGAGGAGCGGCTGCGCCGCAAGCAGGCCAAGGAGAACGGGCGCAAGACCCCGACCTCCCGCGTCCGCCTGCCCGGCAAGCTGGCCGATTGCAGCCGCAACGCGCCCGAAGGCACCGAGGTCTTCCTGGTCGAGGGCGACAGCGCCGGCGGCTCGGCCAAGGCGGCGCGCAACCGCGAGACCCAGGCGATCCTGCCGCTGCGCGGCAAGATCCTGAACGTCGCCAGCGCCTCGGCCGACAAGCTGGCCGGCAACCAGGAGATCGCCGACCTGATCCTGGCGCTGGGCTGCGGCACCCGCAGCCAGTATTCCAGCGACAAGCTGCGCTACGAGCGGGTCATCATCATGACCGACGCCGATGTCGACGGCGCCCATATCGCGTCGCTGCTGATGACCTTCTTCTACAAGGAGATGCGCGGCCTGATCGCCGACGGCCGGCTGTATCTGGCGCAGCCGCCGCTGTATCGGGTGCAGGCCGGCACCACCACGGTCTATTGCCGTGACGATGCCCACAAAGACCAGGTGCTGGCCACCCAGTTCGCCGGCAAGAAGGTCGAGATCAGCCGCTTCAAGGGCCTGGGCGAGATGATGCCGGCGCAGCTGCGCGACACCACCATGGACCCGGCCAAGCGGTCGCTGCTGCGGGTCGAGCTGGCCGACGATCCGGAGGACGAGATCGATGGCCGCCGCACCGCCGACCTGGTCGAACAGCTGATGGGCCGCAAGCCGGAGCTGCGGCTGCGCTTCATCCAGCAGAACGCGGACAAGGCGACCGAGCTCGACATCTGATCTGAGGCGTGCGGCCGCAGGCTGTGACCCTGGGCACAAGCCGGACCGAACGGTCAGCGTAGAACGGTGGCGTCGCCGATTGGCGGGCGTCCCGCCGTGTGCGTATCATCAAGACCGGCCGCATCGAGAACGGACATGACCCAGCACCGCCTCCGCCGCCTCCTGCCCCTCGCCGCTCTGGTCCCGGTCCTGGCGCTGGCCGCCTGCTCCGGGCCGCGGATCGTGCGCAGCGATCTCGGCATGATGTATTCGACCGGAGAGCTGTTCGCCGCCGCCGACGGCCGCGACCTGCGCACCGTGATCCAGGGCAACCCCTTCGGCGCGCCCGGCTTCGACCAGCGGGTGACCGAGATCATGACCGGCACCTATATCGGGCCTAGCACCCGCTTCACCACCACGCCGGGGCCGACGGAGAACCGCAACTACTTCGTCTCGGTGGTGTTCAACGCCCAGCCCGAGGTCAACCCGTTCAACCTGTGCGACCGCAAGACCTGGACCACGGCGCCGGCCAAGCGGCCGATCGTGGTGCGTGCCGCCTTCTGCATCCTCGGCCGCGAGCAGTCGGCGGTCGCGGGCTATCTCGACCAGGCGACGGGGCCGGACGACCCGCAATTCGTCGACCTGATCCGCCACCTCACCATCCAGCTCTTCCCCTATGTCTCGCCGCTGCCCTTCGGCCGGCCGGATTTCCCCTGAGGGTTCGTTCGAGACTCAATATGGTCGTCATGTCCGGGCTTGATCCGGGCATCCAGGACTGTCGATGCCGCCCTGGGTGGCCCCTGGATCGCCGGGTCGAGCCCGGACATGACAATAAAGATTGAAAGATTGAGCCTACTCCTCTTCGGCCATTCTCGGCCGGCTACCCTGCCAGCCGCCCGAGCCACGCCGTCAGCGCGGCGTTGACCGCCTCCGGCTGCTCCATCGGCGCGAGATGGCCGCTGTCCTCGACCACGACCAGCTCGGCGCCGGGGATCAGCCCGACCATCTCCTCGGACACCGCCAGCGGCGTCAGTTCATCCTGCCGGCCGCAGACCACCAGCGTCGGGCAGCCGATGCGCGGCAGGTCGGGCCGGCTGTCCGGCCGCCCCAGGATCGCCGTCTGCTGCCGCAGGAAAGCGTCGCGGCCGATCCGCGCCGCCATCGCCATCACCCGACCGGTCAGGACCGGGTCCTCGAGCCGCGAGGGGTGCAGCAGCATCGGCAGCAGCCGCGGCGTCACGCCCTTGAACCGGCCGGTCCGGGCCAATGCGATCAGGCCGCGCCGGCGGCGGCTCTGCTCCTCCGTGTCCGGCCGGGCCGAGGTGTCGACCAGGGCCAAGCCGGCCACACGCTCCGGCGCCCGGCGCATGATCTCGAGCGCGACATAGCCGCCCATCGACAGCGCCGCCAGGGCGAAGCGCGGCGGCGCCGTTTCCAGGGCCGCCGCGGCCAGCCCCGCCACCGTGTCGGCGCCGGTCAGGCTGGCCACCGTCACCGGGCGCCCGGCCGAGAACGCGGTGAGCTGCGCCGTCCACAGATCGGCATCGCACAAGAGGCCGGGCAGGAACAGGACCGGCAGGCTCATCGCAGGAAGGCGCTGACGGTGCGGAACTCCTCGGTCGCCGCTTCGCCCAGCCATTCGAAGCAGACCATCTCGGCGGTCACCACCTCGATCCCGCCCTGCACCAGCCGCAGCTCCGCCACCGCGGTGCTGCGCGGCGCCCGCGCCGTGGTGGCATCGATCGCGACCACAGGCCGGAACCCGGCGTCGTGCAGGTCGAAGGCCGTCTGCAGCACGCAGACATGGCTCTCGAGCCCGCAGATCACCACGGTGCGGCGGCCGATGCCTTCGAGATGGTCCAGCAGCGCCGGTTCGCCGACGGCGGAGAAGCGGGTCTTCGGCACCACCGGCGCGTCCGGCGCCAGGGCCGTGAGCTCCGGCAGGGTTCGGCCCAGCCCCTTCGGATACTGCTCGGCGAACAGCACCGGCACGTCGAGCGCCACGGCGCTGCGGGTCAGCGTTTCGATCCCCTTCCGCGCCGCCGCGAAATCGTGCATCGCGGGCACCAGCTTCTCCTGCACATCGACCACCAGAAGGATGCCGTCGTTCCGGTCGAGCAGCATTCGTCACCTCTTCGATCTGTTGCTGCCGGCCGCGCGACTCGCGCGGCCGGCCCTGGGCTCAGGTGAGCCATGCCCGCATGTCTCGATAGTTTCAATTGACTTGACGCGGGTTTTTCCCATTTAAAGGGCCTGCGGCGGGCCGCGCGGCCGCCCCCATTAGTAAAGATTCCTGTACGATGCTCTTTTCGGATCTTGGGCTGAAGCCCGAAATCCTGCGCGCCGTGGACGATGTCGGCTACACCACGCCGACCCCGATCCAGGCCCAGGCCATTCCCTACGTGTTGATGGGGCGCGATGTTCTCGGCATCGCGCAGACCGGCACCGGCAAGACCGCCGGCTTCACCCTGCCGATGATCGAGATCCTCGCCTCCGGCCGGGCCCGGGCGCGCATGCCGCGGTCGCTGATCCTGGAGCCGACGCGCGAGCTGGCCGCCCAGGTGGCCGAGAATTTCGAGCTGTACGGCAAGTACGAGAAGCTGTCCTACGCCCTTCTGATCGGCGGCGAGAGCTTCGAGGACCAGATCAAGAAGCTGGACCGCGGCGTCGACGTGCTGATCGCCACGCCCGGCCGCATGCTCGACCTGTTCGAGCGCGGCAAGGTCCTGCTGGCCGACGTCAAGATCCTGGTGATCGACGAGGCCGACCGCATGCTCGACATGGGCTTCATCCCGGATATCGAGCGCATCGTCGGCCTGCTGCCGCCGTTGCGGCAGACCCTGTTCTTCTCCGCCACCATGCCGCCGGAGATCCGGCGGCTGTCGGACGCCTTCCTCAGCAACCCGAAGCAGGTTTCGGTGGCCCCGCCCGCGACCACGGCCGAGACGGTCGAGCAGAAGCTCGTCATCGTCGAGGCCGAGGACAAGCGCAAGGCCCTGCGCCACCTGTTGCGGCAGGAGGAGGTCAAGAGCGCCTTCGTGTTCTGCAACCGCAAGCGCGACGTCTCGGTGGTGTTCAAGTCGCTGCAGAGTCACGGCTTCAACGCCGGCCAGTTGCACGGCGACATGGTCCAGTCGATGCGCAACGAGACGCTGGACCGGTTCCGCCGCGGCGAGATCGCGACGCTGGTCTGCTCGGACGTCGCGGCACGCGGCATCGACGTCAGCGACATCGGCCATGTCTTCAACTTCGACGTGCCGATCCATGCCGACGACTACGTCCACCGCGTCGGCCGCACCGGCCGCGCCGGCAAGACCGGCAAGGCCTACACGATCGCCACGCCCGAGGAGGGCCGCTTCGTCAAGGCGATCGAAAGCCTGACCAAGAAGCCGCTCCCGGTGCTGGTGCTGCCCGAGATCGGGGTCGAGGGCTTCCTGTCCGAGGACGAGATCAAGGCGCGCGGCAAGGCCCGCCGGCGCGGTGAGCGGGCGGAGCCGGCCAAGCGTCCCAGGGCGGACAGGCATCGCGACTCGGCGCCGGAGTCTCGGCGCGAGGAGCGCGCCGAGGCGGCGCGTCCCGCAGAGGACCGGCCGCGCCCCGACGAGGCAAGGCGCGGCGGCGATCGGCCGCGGCGGGAGTCCCCGCGTCGGGACGACCAGGACCGGCGGCGGCACCGCGACGACCACGACGACGTGCCGGTGCTCGGCCTCGGAGACCACGTCCCGGCCTTCCTGCTGCGCCCCGTGCCGCAGCGCAAGCGCAGCACCGCCGAGGTCACAGAAACCGCCGCTTAGGTTCGCACCGCCGTGACCGGCGTTGACTTCGCCCCTTCGCTTTCGGCACAAGGGGCGACGGCTCGCGTCGGAGCGTGGAAGCGGCAGTGAAGCGAATCAATCGGTTATCGATCTTTCTCGGCGCCGTTTCCATGGTCGCCATGCTCACGGCGATCGGCGCCTCGGCCCAGGAGCAGGGCCAGCCGCAGACGCCGTCCGCCGCACCGGCCGCGCCGCAGCCATCCCAGCCGGCCGCGCCGGCGGGGCAGCAGCAGCCGCCGGTGATCAGCGCCGACGAGCTGATCTATGACCAGACGCTGGGCCTCGTCACCGCCCGCGGCAAGGTCGAGATCCACCAGAATCACCAGATCCTGCGGGCCGACCAGGTCACCTACAACCAGAAGACCCAGGTGGTCGCCGCCAGCGGCAACGTCACCCTGGTGCAGCCGGGCGGCGAGGTGATGTTCGGCGAGTATGCCGAGCTGACCGACGACATGAAGGACGGCTTCATCCAGCAGGTGTCGCTGATCCTGGCCGACAATTCGCGGATGACCGGCAACAGCGCGGTGCGCGAGCGCGGCGAGGTCACCACCATCGACCGCGCCGTCTATTCGCCCTGCAACTTGTGCAAGGACGATCCGAGCCGCCCGCCGCTGTGGCAGATCCGCGCCGTGCGGGTGACCAGCGACGCGGTGTCGAAGGACATCATCTATCACGACGCCTTCATCGACCTGTTCGGCGTGCCGCTGTTCTACACGCCGTATTTCTCGATGCCCGACCCGTCCGTCGACCGGCGCTCCGGCTTCCTGTTTCCGACCTTCGGCTCCACCTCCGACGTCGGGCCGTTCTTCGGGCTGCAGTACTATTTCGACATCTCGCCGGACCAGGACGCGACGCTCGGCGCGCTGATCACGCGGGACAACGGCCCGATGTTCAGCGGCCAGTACCGCAAGCGCTTCGACAAGGGCTTGGTCACCCTCGAAGGCAGCGTCAACCAGAGCGGCTATCTCAAGCTCAACCAGAACGGGTCCACGGATTTCCGGCCGCAGCAGTTCCGCTGGCACTTCTTCGGGTCGGCCCGCTACGACTTCGACCAGAACTGGCGCTTCGGGGCGGACATCAACCGCACCTCGGACCGGACCTATCTCGACGACTTCAACATCTCCAGCGCCGACGTGCTGCAGAGCCGGGCCTACGCCGAGGGCTTCTACGGCCTGAACTACATCTCGGTCGAGGCGCTGGACTGGCAGGACCTGCGCGCGCCTGGCACCGGCATCGGCAGCCGCGGCTTCTCGCCCACGATCCTGCCCTGGGCCCAGGCCAGCTACGTCAGCGAGCCGAACACCGCGGTCTTCGGCGGCCAGTGGTTCGTCAACGCCAGCGCCATCAACCTGCTGCGCGACTACAATCCCACCACCGGCGACCCGGACCGCGGCCTCGACACGCGCCGCCTGTCCAGCCAGCTCGGCTGGCAGCGCGAGATCTACACCGGCGCCGGCATCGTGCTGTCGGCCCGCGCCTATATGCGCGGCGACCTGTATCAGTCGAGCGAGGTGCCGGACGGGGTGGAGGACGGCGAGGTCCGGCTCCGGGACAATGTCGTCGGCGGCCGGCTGTTCCCGGCGGTCAACGTGACCGCGCGCTATCCCTTCGTCGGCCAGCTCGGCTCCTATCAGCAGATGATCGAGCCGATCGTCAGCTTCAGCGCCTCGACCTCGATCGACAGCAGCAACAAGGACATCCCGAACAACGACAGCGCCGACATCGAGTTCGACGAGATCAACCTGTTCAGCGAGAACCGCTTCCCCGGCCTGGACCGGGTCGAGACCGGGGAGCACGTCTCCTACGGCCTCCGCTACGGCCTGTACGGGGCGGACGGCTCCTCCGCCACCGCCTTCTTCGGCCAGAGCTACCGGTTCCAGGAGGATGACGACTTCTCGGAGGCGTCCGGTCTTCGCGACAAGTTCTCGGACTATGTCGGCCGCGTCACCCTGCATCCGGGGCCGTATCTGAACCTCGACTGGCGCTTCCGGCTGGACAAGGACAACTTCTACAGCCGCCGGCAATACGTCCAGGCCAGCACCGCCCCCGCGGACTGGCTGAACCTCAACGTCAACTACAGCCTGCTCGACGACGAGGGCGAGGACGCCGAGGGCAACAGCTTCAACCAGCAGCAGCTCGGCGCCGGCGCCAGCGCCAAGATCTCCGACTACTGGACGCTGTCCACCGGCATGACCTACGACATCGAGGGCATGCGGCCCTACCGCTACAGCCTCGGCGCGCAATATGCCGACGAATGCTTCATCTTCGGCGTCACGGCGCAGCGCCAGTTCACGACCGCCGAGGACCAGAAGGAGGGCTATTCCTTCTTCGTGACGCTGAGCCTGAAGAATCTCGGCGAGGTGCCGCTGAAGTTCAGCAGTGAGCAGAGCCGCACCCCGGGCACCTGACCGGCGGATTCGCTAGCGAGGACCGTCCGACACCGGGATGCGGGCCCAGGGCAGGACATAGCCGACGCCGTCACGCTCGCCGCGCTGCACCTCCACCGCATAGGCGCGGCGCAGGTGGTCGTCGGTCAGCACCGCCTGCGGCGGGCCGTCGGCCAGGATGCGGCCGTCCTGCAGCAGCACCAGCCGGTCGCAGAACCGGCCGGCCAGCGCCAGGTCGTGCAGCACCACCAGGATGCCGGCGCCGGCCCGGGCACGGTCCTGCAGCAGCTCCATGATCTGCAGCTGGTGGAACGGGTCCAGCGCCGCGACCGGCTCGTCCGCGAACAGCATCGGCGCCTCGACCGCCAGCGCCCGGGCGAACAGCACCCGCATCCGCTCGCCCGCCGACAGCGTGCCGACCGTGCGCAGCCGCAGATGCGCGGCATCCGCGGCCTGCAGCGCCCGCGCGACCGCGTCGTGATCCGCCGCCGACATCCCGCCCGGGAAACGGCGATGCGGCAGCCGGCCCAGCGCGACCAGGTGGTCGGCCCTGAGCGGCCACTGCACCTCGTCGCCCTGCATCAGCACCGCCAGGCGCCGCGCCAGCTCATCGCGACCGAGCTGCCGCACTGACCGGCCGTCATAGCGGACCGCGCCCGCATCCGGCGCCTGCAGGCCGGCGAGCACGCGCAGCAGCGTGGTCTTGCCGGCCCCGTTCGGTCCGATCAGCCCGACCAGCTCACCCGGCGCCAGCGCCAGGTCGATCCCGGCCAGGATCGGGCGGCCGCCGAGGGCGAGGTGAAGATCGGTCGCGTCGATCCGCATCAGGCGCTCCGCCGCAGCCGCCAGATCAGGCCGAACAGGAAGGGCGCGCCGATGATCGCGGTGACGACGCCGAGCTTCAGCTCCGGCTGCATCCGGACCAGCCGCAGCCCGGTATCGGCCAGCAGCAGCAGCACGGCCCCGCCGAGGCCGCTGACCGGCAGCAGCCGCCCCGGCCGGTGCCCGACCAGGGGGCGCAGCAGATGCGGCACCACGAGGCCGACGAAGCCGATCGCGCCGGTCACCGCCACCGCGCTGCCGACCGCCAGAGCGGCTCCGGCGATCAGCTGCAGCCGCAGCCGGCCGAGGTCGAAGCCGAGGCTGGCGGCGGTGTCCTCGCCCAGGGTCAGCGCATCCAGCGCCCGCGCCCCGGCCAGGATCAGGGCCCAGCCGGCGAGCATCGGCGGCAGCACCAGCCAGACATGGTCCAGGCTGCGGTCGGCCAGGGATCCCATCAGCCAGAACACGATCTCCAGCGCCGCGTAGGGGTTCGGCGACAGGTTCAGCGCCAGCGCGGTCAGGGCGCCGGCGGCGGCGCTGATGGCGACGCCGGCGAGGATCACGGTCGTCGTGCCGGCGCCGCGCCGGGCCAACGCCAGCAGCGGCAGGGTCCCCAGCACCGCCCCGGCGATGCCGCCGAGCGGCAGGGCCAGGGCGAAAGCGCCGGCGAGGCCGGAATAGAACGCCAGCACCGCGCCGAGCGCCGCCGCGGCCGAGACGCCGATCACCCCGGGGTCGGCCAGCGGGTTGCGCAGCAGCCCCTGCATCGCGGCGCCGCCGAGGCCGAGGCTGAACCCGACCAGGAGGCCGAGCAGCGCCCGTGGCAGCCGCAGCTCGACCAGCACCAGCGCCGGAAGCGACGGGCGCCCGGACAACAGGTCCCCGGTCGCGGCCACCAGATCGAGGGGCGCATAGCCGGTGACGGCCGACCCGGCGAGGCAGGCCAGCATCGCCACGGTAAGGCCGACGACCAGCACCGGGTAGGACGGCGCCGTGGCGTGACCGCGCTTGGCGTCGGTATCGGCAGTCACGGCCCCTCCCCCTCCGCCTCGCGGGCCGCGGCGGCGATCAGGGCGGCGGCCTCGGCCACGTCGGGGCCGGCGCAGCTCCACAGCCGCGAGGGCACCCGGACCACGCGCAGGTCCGGCAGGGCCGCCAGGATCGGGTGGTCCAGCATCGCCTCGCCCAGGGACGGCGCCCCGTTCTCCGGCTGGTTCAGGATCAGCAGCCGCACCCCGGCCATCGCCACGCTCTCCAGCGGGATCTCGCCGGCCCCTTCCAAGCCGCGCTCGGCGGCCAGGTTGCGGACGCCGGCGAGGCGCAGCACCTCGTCGATCAGCGAGCCGCGGCCGGCGGTGAAGCCGTTCGGCTGCAGCACCACGGCGAGCGGGTGCGAGACTGGCCTGCGGATCGCCGCGAGACGGCCGTCCATCGCCGCGATCATGCGCTCGCTGCGCTCCACCTGGCCCAGCGCCGCCGCCACCGTGCGGATCTGGGCGCGGATGCCGTCCACGCTCTCCGGCACTCCGATCTCCAGGATCGGCAGCCCCAGGCGGCGCAGCAGCGCCACGGAGCCGCCCGCGGCGAAGCTCCCGACCACGACCAGGTCAGGGTCGAGCGCCGCGACCTCCTCCGCCATGCCGTGATTGACCGGCACCGTCGCCGCCTCGGCTGCCACCGCCGAGTTCTCCGGGTCGCGGGCCAGCCAGGTCACCGCCCGCACATCGGCGCGGTCGGCCAGGCGCAGCACCAGCGCGTCGGCGCAAAGATTCAGCGAGACGACCCGATGCGGCCGGGCCATGGCGGGCGACGCGAGGCCCAGCACGGCGGCCAGGAAAAGTCTCGTCGACCAGAGACTCAGGCCCCTCTTTCTGTCATGCCCGGGCTTGACCCGGGCATCCAGAGGATGTCGAGACCTCCTGGATTGCCGGGTCAAGCCCGGCAATGACAGCCATGAGAGATACCTTTGCTCTCGGCCGGGGCATCCGATGATCTTGAGCATCGCGATCAGAAGCTGACCTTCATGCCGAGATAGCCGGCGCGCCGGAGCGAGCCGTAGGTCCAGACCTCCTCATAGGCCTCGTCCAGCAGGTTGTCGATCCGGCCATAGACCTGCACCCTGTCGCTCACCTGATAGGACGCCGCCAGGTTCACCAGCGTATAGCCGTCGAGCGTCGCCGGCGACGAATTGTAGGCCTCGTCGAAGGCCAGGTCCTTCTGCGGGCCGTTGTAGTCGATGCCGAGATTGACGGTCGCCGCGCCGTCCAGGAACCGGTAGTTGATGTCGAGGCTGGCGATGTTCCGCGGCCGGCGCACCAGCTCCGCCCCGGTCGCGTCCTGCGCGTCGGTGTAGGTGTAGGCGGCGCGGACGGTCAGGTCGTCGATCGGGATCACCGACACGCCCAGCTCCACCCCGCGCGCGGTCGCCGTGCCCGGCAGGTTGGCCGAGCCCTGCCCCGAGCCGACGATCAGGTCGCTGATGCGCTGCTCGAAATAGGTCGCGTCCAGCACCACCCGGTCGCCCCAGACCTCTTGGTCGAAGCCGGCGTCCCAGCCTTCCGCCCGTTCCGGCTTCAGGTTCGGGTTACCGCGGTAGGTGTTGGTGAAGCCGTACAGCTCGAACAGCGTCGGGTTCTTCACCCCGGTGCCGTAGGAGGCCCGCAGCTTGGTCCCGGTGGCGTCTATCCGGTAGGCCGCGGTCAGGCGCCAAGTGGTGGTGTCGCGGAACAGGTCGTTCAGGTCGTGCCGCATGCTGCCGGTCAGGAACAGGCTGTCGAACAGGCCGAGCTGGTATTGCCCGACCAGACCGGTCGAGCCGATGCGGCGGCTGAAATCGGCGAAGCCGCTGTCGCTGTCGGCCTGCTGCTCCTCATGGTCGACGGCGAAGGTCAGGCGGTGCTCGGCCGGCAGCAGCGCCTCGGTGTCCAGCGACAGGTTGGTCTGGTAGTCGATGCGGGTCGTCTTTCCGCGATAGCTGCTGGTGACGATGTCGTCGCCGTCGCGGTAATCGCGGCTGTCGTCGACATAGGACAGGCCGACGACGTGCTCCCACCGCCCGTCGAGCAGCTTGAGCCTGCCCTGGATGCGGCCGAGGAAGGTCGAGCCGTCGACGTCGTCCCTGCTGTCGATGGCGCCGAGGCCGCCGGCGAAGCCGTCGAGATCGGTGCGGAAGCGGGTGTAGCGGCCGATCACGTCGATATCGACCAGCTCGCTCGGGTGCAGCCCAATCTTCGTATAGACCGTGCCGTTGCGGGTGCCGTCGGCCTCGCTGCCCCGGCGGGCCGCCGAGGTGCCGTCCGTGAGCAGGCCGGCCGCGCCGAGCAGGACATCCAGATCGTCGTCACCGCCGCTGACCGAGGCGTGGCCGCGCACCGTGCCGTAGCCGCCGCCCTCCAGCGAGGCGGTGCCGCCGACCGGCCCCTCGCCGCGCCGGGTGACGATGTTGACCACGCCGCCGATCGCGTCCGATCCGTAGAGCGCGCTCTGCGGCCCGCGCAGCACCTCGATCCGCTCGATGTCGTCGGCCATCAGATGGGCGAAGTCGAACTCCGACTCCGAGGACGGGTCGTTGACCTCGACCCCGTCGATCAGCACCAGCGTCTGGTTGCTCTCGGAACCGCGGATGCGGATCTGGGCCGACTGGCCCAGCGGGCCGGTGCGGTTGACGGCGACGCCCGGCACCGTGCGCAGCACGTCGGAGACCTGGCGGATCTGCCGGTCCTCCAGCTCCTGCCGGGTGATGACGGTGACGGCGCTGCCGACCTCCGCCGCCGGGGTCGGCACGCGGTTGGCGGTGACGACGATCGGCTCGAGGGTCAGCGCGGACGGCGGCTCCTGGGCCGCGGCGGGCACGGAGACGCCGGCCGCCAGGACGGTCAGGATGCAGCGGGACGGGACGGACATGGAGACCTCTGGGGACACGCCTGTGGCACGTCACCGCGAACGCTGTCTCCCCGGCCGCCGCCGGTTCGGCAACCACCAGGACACCCCGCCCGGCGTGCTCGCGCGTGACCACGGATGACGGCAGGTCTCCTGGCTCGCGGGTCGTCGCCGTTCCGTCGCCTTCCCGGGGCCTGAGAGACCCAGTGGCTTCATGACGGAGGACTCGCCGCTCACAGTTGCGGGGACAGCCGCAGCCTTGGGCTTGGCCCGCACTGCGTTCCCTTTTGATCCCGAAGGAACCGTCGCGGCGAAGCTAGTGGGCCGCCGGCCGCGCCGTCAACAGCGCATCGAGGCCGAGCGCGGCGGCGTTGGCGCCGGAATCCGCATAGGGCGGCAGGCGGTTCTCCTCGCGCAGCTCGCTGTCGCAGATCGCCACCATCCGCGGCACCCAGCGCACCACGTGGTCGACCAGGGCCCGCACCGCCGGCACCAGGCCGCGACGGGAGGCGAAGACCGCCTGCACCTCGCCCTCCGGCACGCGCCAGTCCAGCAGCACATGCTCCAGCAGCCCGGCCTGGACCGCCGGCCGGCAGATGTAGTCCGGCAGCAGCGCGGCGCCGAGCTCGTCGATCGCGGCCTGGCGCAGCGTGAACATGTCGTCGCTGGCCAGCCGCGGCGTGTGCGGCACCGAATGTGTGGCGCCGGCGGCGTCTGCCATGGTCCAGACATGGCGGCCGTCGGCGCGGTGCAGGTCGAGCGTGCCGAGGCGGATCAGGTCGACCGGCTCCACCGGCCGGCCGACGCGGTCCAGCAGCGCCGGCGCGGCCACCACCACGGACCGGGTCTGGGCCAGCACCCGCACCACCACATCGGACGGCTCGATCGGCGGCTTGCGCACGCGGAAGGCGAGGTCCACCCGCTCCTCGATCACGTCGACGCGGCGGCCGGTCAGCTCCATCGAGATGCGCACCGCCGGATGGGCGGCGAGGAAGCTGTTGATCAGCGGCGCGATCATGGTCTGCGCCAGGATGTGCGGGCAGGTGACGCGGATCAGCCCGCTCGGCTCGGACCGCGCCTGGGCCACCGCCTGCTCCGCCGCCTCGGCCTCGGCCAGGATGGTCTCGCAATGGCGCAGGAAGCGCTCGCCGACATCGGTCAGCGACAGCCGGCGGGTCGAGCGCTGCAAGAGCCGGACGCCGAGCCCTTCCTCCAGCGCCGCGATGCGGCGGCTGAGCCGCGACTTGGGCAGGCCGAGCGCCCGGCCGGCGGCGGTGAAGCCGCCCAGCTGCGCCACCTTGGCGAAGAGACGGAGGTCGTTGAGGTCGAGCATGGCCATCACCGGCGTATTGTGCGCGTGGATAGAACGATCCATCGCAGATTCAATGGCTACAGCCTGATTGGCTCCATCCGTAAATGCAATGCCGATTCATTGGCAACAGGAGGGGTCCTCTCGTGAAGATCCTGCAGATCGATTCCAGCCCGCTCGGCGACGCCTCGGTGTCGCGCCAGCTCACCCGCGCCACCGTGGACGCATGGCGGGCGCAGTACCCGCAGGCCGAGCTGGTGTATCGCGACCTCGCCGCCGACGCGCCGGCGCATCTCTCGGCCGAACGCCTGGCCGTGATCAAGTTCGGCAAGGACGCCGAGCTGACGCCGGTCCAGGCCGAGGAGCGGGCGCTGATCGACGAGATCGTCGAAGAGTTCCTGTCGGCCGACGTCGTGGTGATCGGCGCGCCGATGTACAACTTCACGATCCCGACCCAGTTGAAGGCCTGGCTCGACCGGCTGCTGCAGGCCGGCCGCACCTTCCGCTACGGCGAGACGGGCCCGATCGGCCTGGCCGGCGGCCGCAAGGTGATCGTCGCCTCCTCGCGCGGCGGCATCTACACCGCGGGGCTGGAGGCGCTGGACCATCAGGAGGCCTATCTGCGCACCGCGCTCGGCTTCATCGGCGTCACCGACATCCAGTTCGTGCGCGCCGAGGGCGTGTCGATGGGCCCGGAGCACCGCGAGCGCGCCATCGCCGAGGGCCATCAGCAGGCGAAGGCCTCTCCGGCCCTGGCCGCGGCGGCCTGAAGGCGGCGCCCGGTTCTCATTTTGCCTCTCCCGCTTGCGGGAGAGGTCGGGGACGCAAAGCGGCTCCGGGTAAGGGCGTTCGTCGAGGTCTGCGCCAACCCTCACCCGGTCTCGCTGCGCGAGCCCGACCTCTCCCGCCCCGCGGGAGAGGTCACGCGCTTTCGCCCAAACGGACCGGAAGGTTCACCGCATCACCGGCATGGTGAACTCCGCTCCGCCCTTGATGCCGGTGGGCCAGCGCTCGGTCACCGTCTTCAGCTTGGTGTAGAAGCGCACCCCGTCCGGCCCGTACATCCCGAGATCGCCGAAGGCCGAGCGCTTCCAGCCGCCGAAGCTGTGGAACGCCATCGGCACCGGGATCGGCACGTTGACGCCGACCATGCCGACATTGCAGTTGCTGACGAAGGTCCGTGCCGCGTCGCCGTCGCGGGTGAAGAGCGCGGTGCCGTTGCCGTATTCGTGCCTGTTCACGAGGTCCAGCGCGGTCGCGAAATCCGGCGTCCGCACCACCGACAGCACCGGGCCGAAGATCTCCTCCTTGTAGATCTTCATCTCCGGAGTCACCTGGTCGAACAGGCAGCCGCCGAGGAAATAGCCGTTCTCGTAGCCCTGCAGCTTCAGGCCGCGGCCGTCGACCACCAGCTTCGCCCCCTCCTGGACGCCGAGATCGACGTATGAGCGGACCTTGTCGTAGTGCTGCTTGGTGACCAGCGGCCCCATCTCGGCCTCGGGGTCGGTGCCCGGGCCGATCTTCAGCGCCCGCACCTTCGGCTCCAGCCGCTCGATCAGCTTGTCGCCGACATCGCCGACCGCGACCGCGACCGAAATCGCCATGCAGCGCTCGCCGGCCGAGCCGTAGCCCGCGCCCATCAGCGCGTCGACCGCCTTGTCGAGATCGGCATCCGGCATCACCACCATGTGGTTCTTGGCGCCGCACAGCGCCTGCACCCGCTTTCCGTGGGCCGCCGCAGTCGCATAGATGTACTCGCCGATCGCGGTCGAGCCGACGAAGCTGACCGCCGCGACGCCGGGATGAGTCAGCAGCGTGTCGACGGCGACCTTGTCGCCGTGCACCACGTTCAGCACGCCCGGAGGGGCGCCGGCCTCGATCAGCTTGGCCGCCAGCCAGTTGGCGGCGGACGGGTCCTTCTCCGACGGCTTCAGCACGAAGGTGTTGCCGCAGGCGATGGCGATGGAGAACATCCACATCGGCACCATCACCGGGAAGTTGAACGGCGTGATGCCGGCGCAGACGCCGACCGGCTGGCGGATCGAGAAGCTGTCGATCTCGCGCCCGACATTCTCGCTGAACTCGCCCTTCAGCAGGTGCGGGATGCCGCAGGCAAACTCC
This sequence comes from Inquilinus limosus DSM 16000, assembly GCF_000423185.1. Lineage (GTDB taxonomy): Bacteria > Pseudomonadota > Alphaproteobacteria > DSM-16000 > Inquilinaceae > Inquilinus > Inquilinus limosus. Next base: position 575,322 of record NZ_AUHM01000001.1, read on the forward strand.
ACCACCTCGAGCCCGCGCTGGATCGATCCCTTTGCGTCGGACAGCACCTTGCCGTGCTCCGACGTCACGATCCGCGCCAGCTCCTCGATGTTCTCCTCGATCAGCTGCTTGAAGCGGAACATCACGCGGGCGCGCACCACCGTCGGCGTCGCCGCCCAGGCGGGCAGCGCCTTCCGGGCGGCGTCGATGGCGGCGCCGACCTCCTCGGCCGAGGCGAAGTCGACACGGCCCGAGACGTCGCCGGTCGCCGGGTTGAACACGTCGCCGGCACGGCCGCTGCGGCCAGGCACGGCCTTGCCGTCGATGAAGTGATGGATCGAACCCAAGGCTGCGCTCCTCCAGAACAGAATTCTTTCTCGCCGACAGTCGGAAGCGCCCGAATTGCCGCGCCCGTCGCGACGGGCTTGGCGGCCGGGGCGCCGCTGTCGTAACTACCGCCATGCTACGGCGGCCCGGACCGCCGTCAAAGCGTCAGGATGGGGTTGCATGGGTCTCGGTCTCTACGATCCGGAACGCCGCTACCGGCGGCGTGTCTGGGGCGCGATCATCCGCGTCTTCTTCTCGATCACGGTGCTGGTCGTGGTGGCGGCCTTCGCCTATCAGATCGGGGTCGAGCGGAACCGCGGGCAGATCACGACGCTGCAATCCCAGGTCGCCGGCCTGACCCAGGACAAGAGCCGGCTGGAGCAGGAACGCGTGCAGCTCCAGGCCGCCGCCCAGACGGCGCAGATCCAGTATCGCGAGCTGATGGCCCGGTTCGAGCGCGAGGTGCCGACGGGGGTCTATCGCGAGTTGGCCGACAAGGTGGCACAGCGGCTGCAGAGCGGGCTCGACCCGCAGCGTCTGGCCTTCTACATCGACCAGGCCTCGGCGCCGCGCGACTGCAAGCCGGGCGAGAGCAAGCGCTTCATCCTGCCGACCCAGAACGCGACAGGATCCAACAGCTCGGTCGCCTTCGCCAACAACACCATCGCGGTGACCGGCCGTGGCGAGGGCGCCGTGGACGAGAGCGGCAAGGCGCAGGCCTGGTTCGATCCGGCCAAGTCCGTGACCGTCAACTTCCGCGGCATCGACGGCAAGCAGGCCACCGCCACCGGCGTCCTGCCCATGTTCCAGACCATGGTTCTGGGCGACAAGGAGTACCGCTTCAGCCTGGTCGAGGGCGAGCGCAGCTTCGTCCGCGTCACCAGCGAGGTCTGTGCCTTCCCGTGAGCGGGCACGACCACGACCTCCTGCCGCGCCTGCCCGCGGGGCGCGAATGGACCCCGGTCCGCCGCGGCGAATCCGGCGACCGCGTCTACCGGCGCAGCGACGGCGCCGCCTTCGCCAAGGTCTCGACCGGACCCGGCGCTGCGCTCCTGGACGGGGAGCGCCGCCGCATCGACTGGCTCGCCGGCTCCGGCCTCGGATCGCCGGACGTGCTCGACTGGGCCGCGTCGGACGGCGCCGCCTGCCTGGTCATGAGCGCCGTGCCCGGCGTGCCGGCGAGCGAGCTGACGGCGCCGGAGCTGGCCCGGGCCTGGCCGTCGATCGCCGAGCGCATCAAGGCCCTGCACGCCCTGCCCGCCGCCGACTGCCCCTTCGACCGCGGCCTGGCGAGGATGTTCGCCCGGGCCGAGGACGTGGTCGGTCGCGACGCGGTCAATCCCGACTTCCTGGCCGAGGAGGACCGGGATGTCCCCTCCTCCGCCCTGCTCGACCGCGTGCGGGCGGAGCTGCCGCGGCGCCTGGCGCAGGAGCGGGCCGACCGCGTCGTCTGCCACGGCGACGCCTGCATGCCGAACCTGATGGTCGACCCGGAGACGCTGCGCTGCGTCGGCCTGATCGATCTGGGGCGGCTCGGCACTGCCGACCGCTATGTCGACCTCACCCTCCTCCTCGCCAACGCGCGCGAGACCTGGAGCGGGCCGGAGCAGGCGCAGGCCGCCCATGACCGCCTGTTCGAGATCCTCGCCCTCCCCCCGGACGAGGGCCGGCTCGCCTTCTATCTCCGCCTCGATCCGCTGACCTGGGGGTGACGGCCCTGATCGGCCTGGGAGGAAGGTGAATCGACTTGCCGAGCATGGCCGGGAACGGTTGCTCGTGGTGAACTTATGCTCCGGGACGAGCGCCCTACCCACTTGTAGAAACCAAGCTTTCGAGCACATCATTCGGAAGAGGTATGACTAGCTAGTTCCTAAAGCCACTGTATATTGATTAAAATTTTTGCTTCCATAGCGCCAAACATACTATAGATCTCAATATGACAACTCATCTTCATCTGGAAATCGATATTTCTTCCGAACCAATATCTCAATTCCTAACAGGAAGTGAAATAGAATATCGATTTTCCGTGAGAATCAGCAGGGCATTTTCAAAAATCAATGAAATTAGACACTCCGAATTTATGTCATTTTTTTTGGAAGAAAGGAATATTATCTAATATTTGATAACGACTCAGCGTCCCGCCCCTTCAATATCATTGTCCCCATTGAACAGCCGCTCCTCCTTACGATCGTTCATTCCCTCCTGGTAAAGAATGACGCAACGCAGACCCAGCGGGACCGGCTCTTGGCAGTCTTCAGGGAATGCGATTCCGCCGCCCATCCCGATCCGGAAAGATACGTCCGGGACCGAGTAGGCGGGGAATTTCCGAAGGACCTGTTCCGCGTCCCAGTGTCGTTCTCGCTGCTGCGGACCGGGGCCAAGAAGGAGCACATCGACGAACGGGAGGCGATACTCAACCGCTACCGTCAGGGCCTGCCGTCCTCGGGAGACACCGTTGCGTATATGAAGTTGGACGCGACGGAGCTTGTCCGATTCGTCCCGCAGACAGGACATGGCGCAGCAGGCCAGACGTCCGCTGCGGGTCGAAATCTCCGGCTGCCGGTCAAGGTCTGAGCCGGGTCACGGATCCCGGCGTCCTACGGCTCCGCCGGATTCTTGCCGACGACCTTCTCCAGCTCGCGGTCGACCTGGACCTTGACGTCCTGCTCGACCCGGACGTTCAGGTTGATCTCGATCGGCTTGTCCGGCGGCTCGACCCGGATCACCGGCGAGCAGGCGCCGAGCAGCACGGTAAGGCAGAGGCCGGCGGCGCGGGATCGGTCGGTCATCTGGGCTCGGTCTCTTCTCGTCAGCACGGCGGCTCGGCCCGGCTTCCCAGCCGCTCCAGGTAATAGTCCCGGATCCGGTCGCCGATCCGCGCCAGCGCCAGGCTGCGCCGGGCGATGGGGTACAGCGCGCCCGACAGATTGACGTTGAGCGCGATCGGGAAGCCGCCATAGAGGTCGGGGTTCGAGCCGCGCACCGCCAGCTTCACATTCGCCTCGCCGTCGCTGCGGCCGTCCAGCGTCGCCCGCAGCGACTGATACTGGAAATTGCGCAGTGCCGTCATCAGCGTGTCCATGCCCGGTTCGGCGGCGGCCGCCGCCTTGATCTCGTCCGGCGCCGACGCGCCGCCGTAGCGGATCTCGCCCGGGCCGCGCGTCGCCAGCACGCCGTTCTCCACCACGATCGTGTCGCGGTCGAGGCGGAACGGGATGGTGCCGTCGACGATGCCGGTGGCCCGCACGTCGTTGAGCCCGGCCGCCGCCACGGCGCGGGCGAGGTCGAGCCCCTCGATCCGCAGCACCGAGGGCCGACGACGGCCGGAGCCGCCCTCGACCGTGATCTTCGCCCCGGTCCAGTCGAGCGCCAGCTGCCGCAGGTCGACGCCGCCGGTCCGGCTCCAGCCGAAGCGGGCGTCGAGATCGGTCAGCGGCGGCATGTCGTCGTCGACGAGGAAGCGGCCGATCCTGACCCGCTGCCCCGCCGGCAGCCGCAGCGGCGAGAAGCGGTCGAGCCGCAGCTCGGCGGTGGCGTCCTCGGCCCGGCCCCAGGGCGTGCCGAAGGCGGCGTTGCGCAGCCTGAGGCCGATCGCGGTCTCCGCGGCGCTGCCCCAGGCGATCCGCCCGCCGCCCTCCATCCGGCCGGCGACGCAGGTCAGCGGCAGCCCCGCCAGGGCCGGCACGACATCCTTCGGCTGCAGCCCGCGCCGGCGGAACCGCACCGGGTCCAGCACGAGGTCGAGGCCGCCGTCGCCGGTCGTCAGATCGTGCTGTCCGGTGCCGGTGGCGCGGGCCCGGCCCCGCGGGTCGGTCAGCTCGGCCTCCAGCGACAGGATGTCGGTGGCGGCGTCGAGCCGGCTGCGCATCCTCGCCTTCATCGGCACCACCGGGTCGCCCTCGATCGCCAGCCGCGCGGCGGTGAGGTCGGCGTCGAACGGGATCGCCGCGCCCGGCACGACCGCGACCTCGGCATCGACATCCTCCACCGACAGCCCGGCATCGGGCAGCGCCAGCTTCCCGTCGGCCGCGGTCAGGCGGTAGCTGCCGTCGGGCTGGGCCGGGGCGATGGCGAGGACCGGCGTGGTCGCGGTCAGCCGGGTGGCGTCGGCGCCGGCGCCGATCGACAGGTCCAGCGCCAGCGCCGGCACCGCGGCGCGCACCAGCGGCGGCCGGTCGGAGTCGAGATCCGTCTCCAGCAGCGGCCGGCCCCCGGCGTCCGGGCACAGCAGCGCCGCCGCCGGCCGGGCCAGGCGCAGCCGTGGCGTGAAGTCCTGCGCCGGCACGTCCAGCGACAGGCATTCGCCGTTCACCGGCCGCACCGTCAGGTGCTGGCCGACGGTGTCGACCCGGACCGTGCCGCGCGCCGTGGCATTGCCGCCCTCCTTGCCCGGCAGGCCGATGGCCGAGCTGCCCGACAGCGTCGCGGTCCAGCCGGCGTCGGTGGTCTCGCCCGTGACCGTCATCGGGCCGGGGTCGATGGTCAGGCCGATCGCCTCGAAGGGGTCGAGGTCCAGCACCGCCTCCGGCACCCGCACCTTGGCCTGGCCGGCATCGTTCAGCCCGAGCTCGGCGTCGATCGAGCCGGCGACGTCGAAGCCGGCGACATTGCCCTTGGTCGCGCCCGCCAGCCGCGTCCACCAGGTGTCGCCCTCGCGGCTGAACTCCAAGCGCTGCGGCCCGCCGTCGCCGGGCAGCCAGTCGAGATCGACCGACAGCTTGCCCGAGGCGAAGCGGCCCGCCACCTTCCACGGCCGGCTGCCGGCCAGGGTCAGGGTGCCGCCGGACAGGTCGATGGTGGCGCTCAGCTGCCCGGTCTGCAGGGCTACGCCGGTGCCGGCCTGGACGCCGTCGGTCGAGACCCGGAGGAAGCCGTCGGCCAGCAGCTCCGGCAGCTCGTCGAGGCTGGGCAGCCCGGGGGTGCGCAGCGTCAGCCAGGCGTTGACATTGGCCTTGCCGGTCACGCCGCCCTCGAAGCCCAGGGCCGGCGCCACCGCCCCCAGATTGTTGGCCGCGACCTGCAGCGCCAGGTTGGTGCCCTCACCCTGCGGCGCGCCCTGCACCTGCAGGCCGACGCTGCCGTCCCCCGTGCCGATCTTGGCGCCGATGATCAGCTGCTGCAGCCGCTGCAGCGTGCCGTGGCCCTGCACGCCGAAATCGCGGAACCGGGCGGCGCCGCGCTCGACCTCCGCCACCGTCAGCGCGCCCTGGATCTCGCCGCTGCTCTCGCGTTCGCCGCCATAGGCGATCCAGCCGCTGACCCCGTTCAGCGCCAGCTGGTCCGACCGGAAGCTGGCCTGCTCCAGCTGCACGCCGCCATAGATCTGGCCCTGAGGCGTGTTGGTCAGGTCGAACTTGGCCTGGGCCACGCCGCCGGCGCCGGCCGGGCGCAGCCGCCCGCTCCACACCAGCCGGCCCAGCTCGTTCACCGCGCCGTCGGCCTCGACCGGCGTGCGGATCCGGCCCCAGGGGGTGTCGACGACGATCGTGCTGTCGCGCACCGAGATGGTCTGGAACGGGATCTGGGTCAGCCCCCCTCCTCCGCCCTCGCCGGAGCTTCGGGTCAGCACCTCCATCCGTGGCAGGTCCAGCGTGCCCGAGCGGTCGATGCCGAGGCGGATCGAGACGCCGGAGAGCGCGATCGAGGACAGCCGGCCTTCGCGGATCAGGGTCCAGGGGTTGAAGCCGAGCGAGATGCGGTCGATCTGGATCCGCCCGTCCGCCACCGCGACGCCGCCGATCTCGGCCGAGCCGAGATCGACGCTGGACACGGTCAGCCGCTCGACCGGCACGCCCTCGGCCCGCAGGCGGGCGACCGCCTCCGTCTCGACCCAGCCGGGCAGCAGCCAGCGCGCGGCGATGGCGAGCCCGACCAGGGCCGTGAGCAGACTGGAGATGCCGATCGCCCAGCGGCGACGGGGAAGGAATCGCGCCATCCCGCCACTCTAGCCGAGACGGGGCGCCGGGACATCGTGCCGCTCGCGCCCGCCGCCGGGCGCAGGCTCAATAGGACGGCGACGGCTCCGCTTGTGGCGCGGCGCGGCAGGCCGTGCGCGACAGCAGCACCGCCGCCGCCAGGGCCATGGCGAGGAAGGCGGCGCTCCCCGCGCCGAAGGCCCAGGCATAGCCGTCGACGGCGTCCGGCCGGGTCGCGGCGACGGCCATCAGCGCGGCCAGCCCGACCGTCGGCCCCAGCTCCATCGCCGTGTTCATCACCCCGCCGGCGAGGCCGGCCTGCCGCTGCGGGACATTCATCGTCGACAGCACGGCGGAGCCGGAGAACATCAGCGACATGCCGGCGGCGAGCAGGACCATGCCCGGCAGCAGTCCGGCGGCATAGTCGGTCCCGCGGTCGATGCCGGCGAGCAGGCCCAGGCCCGCGGCCGCGGCGAGCAGCCCGGCGACGGTCACCCGCGCCGGGCCGAAGCGGCCGACCAGGGCGGGGGCGAGATGGTTCGCCGCCATCAGGGCGACGGCGAAGGGCAGGAAGGCCAGCGCCGTGGCGAGCGGCGACCATTCCCTCGCGCCCTGGAGGTACAGCGACAGCACGAACTCGATCAGGGCGGAGCCGGCGGCCGCGAGCAGCATCCCGAGCAGACCGACGGTCCGGCAGGGGCTCGGAACGAAGCCGGGCGGCAGCAGCGGATCGCGGACGATCCGCTCGACGCCCAGGAACGCGGCCAGCAGCGCGGCGCCGGCGGCCAGCGGCCCCCATACGGCGGCCGAGCTCCAGGGATGCTCGCCGCTCGCGATCAGGCCGTAGCTCGCCAGCACGATGCCGGCGGTGGCCAGCAGCGCCCCGGCCGGGTCCAGCCCCGGCCGGACGGCGTCGTCGGCCCGGTCGGCCGGCAGCACGCCGCGCACCGACGCCAGCCCGGCCAGCGCGACCAGGACCGGCACCGCGAACATCCAGCGCCAGGACAGCCAGGTGGTCAGGATCCCGGACGCGACGAAGCCCAGGATCGCGCCGAGCACCGAGACGCCGCCCCAGGCGGCCATGGCCCGGCCATAGGCCGCGGGTTTCGGGAACAGCGTGCGCAGCACCGCCATGGCGGCGGGCGCCGTCAGCGCGCCGCCGACGCCCTGGGCGAAGCGCGCCGCCACCAGCACCGGAAAGCCGGGCGCCGCCGCGGCGGCGAGGGAGGCGGCGCCGAACAGGGTCAGCCCGATGGCGAACATGCGCCGCCCGCGATAGCGGTCCGCCAGGCGCCCGCCGAACAGCAGCAGTCCGCTGAACGGCAGGCCGTAGGCCACCTGCAGCAGCAGCAGATCCGCCGACGTCAGGGCGAACTCCGCGGCGATCCTCGGCAGCGGCACCATGATCAGGGCGATGGTGAAGATCAGCGTCCCCTGCACCACCGCGAGGATGGTGAAGCCGAGCCTCGTCCTCGGCGGGGCCGCGTCATCGGACGATCGGTGTGCGGTCATTCCGTGTCTCCAGGGCATGGGGCCCGACCGGCCGGGCACCTGTCGACACATCATTCAATAAAACAATTGAATAATAAAGAGCGAAGCAGCCATCGGCACCACCGGGCCGGAGGCCTCTCAGACCGTCTCTTCTCCGAGCGCCGAGATGGTCCGTTCGGTCTCGGCGCTGCGGGCGCGGGCGACCTCGGTGATGGTGCGGCGCAGGTCGGGATGGGCGCTGGCCAGCGCCTGCAGGTCGCGCGCGGTCAGGGCCAGCAGCTTGCAGAAGGCGATGGCGGTGACGGTGGCGGTGCGGCGGCCGCTGATCAAGAGCGCCATCTCGCCGAAGAAGTCGCCGCGGCCGAGCCGGAACTTGCGCCCGCCGCGGCCGATCTCGACCGCGCCGGAGGAGATGAAATACATCGTGTCGCCGCGGTCGCCGGCCTGCACGATGGTCTCGCCCGGCACCGCGAAGATCGGCTTCAGCAGCTTGCAGATCTGCTCGATCCGCTCCTCCGACAGGCCCTGGAAGAACGGCAGGCGCCGCACCAGCTCGGCGGTGCCGAGCCCGAGGTCCAGCTGCGGCCGCCGCTGCAGCGTCTCGTACAGCCGGCCGACGTCGCGCTGCAGGTCCTCGTAGATCTCGCCGGTGATGAACTGCTGGTTGCGCAGCTCGTCGTATTCCGCCGATTCCAGCCGCAGCGCCGCCCAGCGCAGGAAGCGCTCGGACATCCGCCGCTCATAGTCCGGATATTGCAGCCGCAGCGCCTCGATCGCGGCGACGCAGGCGTCGAGCCGCGTGGTCAGCACGGCGTCGAGCGACTGCCACACCTCGGCGCCGAGCAGCCGGCGCATCTCGGCCTCGGCGTGGCGCTTCAGCATCTCGATCATCATCCGCGCCACCTTCAGCATCTCGAGGCGGTCGGCGATGCGGCTGGACAGCGGCCCCTCCCAGCCGGTGGTGCGCTGCAGCAGGATGGCCAAGCGGAAGCCGGGGCCGAAGCCGATGTTGCGGGATGCGGCGGCGAGATAGCCGGCGCGGCCGCCGGTCATCGCCCCGTCGTGCAGCCGGCCCACCTGGGCCAGCAGGTCGGCGGTGGTGCGGCGCGACATCAGCTTCTGGTCGAAATGCTCGACCACCAGGTCGCGCTCGCGGTTGGCCAGCGCCATCAGCCCCATGCGCTCGCGCTCCTTCGGGTCGAGCATGAAGGGCCGGCTGGCCAGGCCGCTGAGCCGGCTGCGATAGGCCTCGGCCGCCTCCTTCGCCACCTCCGGCGGCAGGTGCTGCTCCTCGGCGATCTCCTCGATCCGCTCGGCGATGCCCTCGCGCGCCTGGTGCAGGGCGCGGTCGCGCAGCGCCAGCTCGGTGGCGGAGAGCGCGTTGAGGCCGAGCGCACGCATGACGAGGCGCAGCGTGGTGGCGTTGACCAGCAGCGTCCACAGCACGAAGCCGGTGGCCAGCACCACGACGAAATGCGTCGCCTCGGTGCCCAGCAGCGGGTTCTCGCTGACCGCCAGGGCCAGCGCCAGGGTGACGGCGCCGCGCAGCCCGCCCCACAGGATCACGAGACGATAGGGCGTGCTGACCGGCTGCGAGACCTTGAGCCAGGTCAGGACCGGCAGCAGCCCCCACAGCACGATCGCGCGGGCGGCGAAGGCGGCGGCGATCAGCACCAGAAGCAGAAGCCCGTCCTCGACCGTGGCGTCGCGCAGGAACTCCGGCACCAGCATGGCGGCGAAGATGAAGATCAGGGTCGAGGCGCAGAAGCCCAGCAGCGCCCATACCTTCTCCAGCCCCTCCCAGCCCTCGGCCGAGATCCTGACCCGTCCGGTGGAGCCGACCACCAGCGCCACCGTCACCACCGCGACCACGCCGGAGACGTGCAGGTAGCGCTCGGCCACGACATAGGCGATGTAGGGCAGCGCCAGGGTGAAGGCGACCTCGGCCACCGGGTAGCGGTTCAGCGGCCGCATTACCATGAAGGCCAGGCGACCGGCGATGAAGCCGAACAGCCCGCCGCCGATGAAGAAGCGCAGGAACAAGAGCGGCGCGCCGCCGGCATCGGCCTCGCCATGGCCGGTGCCGGCACCGGCGGTCAGCAGCCCGACCAGCACGATGTAGAGGGTGATGGCCGCGGCGTCGTTCAGCAGGCTCTCGCCCTCGACCAGGATGGTCAGGCGCCGCGGCGCGCCGGCGTCGCGGAAGATGCCGATCACCGCCGCCGGGTCGGTGGTGGCGACGATGGCGCCCAAGAGCAGGCACAGCACGAGGCCGTGGCTCGAGGTGCCCCACAGCGCCACGCCGACCACCAGGCTGCACACCAGCACGGCGACCACGGCGAGGGTCAGGATCGGCGCCAGGTCGTCCATCATCCGCCGCACATCCATGTGCAGCCCGGCCTCGAACAGCAGGATCGGCAGGAAGATGTGCAGGATGGCTTCGGACCGGATCTCGCCGCCGGTCACCGCATGGGCGAATTCGGACAGCGGCCCGCCGCCGCCGATCGCGCCGGTGACGGTGGCGACGCTGCCGAGGGCGATGCCCAGCCCGGCGATCAGGACCGAATGCGGCAGCGACAGCCGGGTGGCGAGCGGCTGCAGCAGCGCGACCAGGACGAGAAGGACGGCGATGGCCAGCACGGCCAGGGCGATATCGGGCATGGGCTTCCATCGTCAGCACCGGGCGTCCCCCGCCCCGGCCCCGCGATACTACACGAGCGGAGCGGCCTGTCGCGGGTGATGGCGGTCACTGTCGGGGAGAGCGGCCGGCCGACGCACGATGTAAATGAGTCCCCCCTCCCCTCGCGGGAGGGGGACAGGGGGAGGGGGTTCTCTCAGCTCGTGCTGACGCCCCGCCCTACCCCTCCACCGTCTTCACCTCGAACCCCTCCGGCGGGTTGGCGATGGCGGCCTGGGCGGCGACGATCTGGATCTCGCGCTGGCCGGAGGTGTGCGTCGCCTCCATCACCGCATAGACGGTGCCGGCGGTGCGGCCCAGCGCCACGGCCGGGTCGCCGGTGCGCAGCATATGCGCCAGGAACAGCGCCGCGGTGATGTCGCCCGACCCGTTGACGGTGATCGGCAGCCGCGGCGTCGCCACGATCCACGCCCCCTCCGGCGCCACCGCCAGCATCTCGATCACCCCTTCCGGCGCGTCGCTCCGGGTCAGGCTGGTGACCAGCACGATCTTCGGCCCGGTCGCCTGGACGACGCGGGCGGCGGCGAGCGCGTCGGCCAGGGTCGAGACCGGGCGGGCCGCCAGGTACTCCAGCTCGAACTGGTTCGGGGTGATGATGTCGGCCTGCGGCACGGCGCGGTCGCGCATGAACTCCGGCAGGCCGGGGCGGACGAAGAAGCCGCGGCCGACATCGCCCAGCACCGGGTCGCAGCAATAGATCGCCTTCGGGTTGGCGGCCTTCACCTTGGCCACGGCGTCGAGCACGAGATGGCCGAGCGAGACGTCGCCCATATAGCCCGACAGCACGGCGTCGCAGCCCGGCAGCACGCCGCGCTCCTCCACCCCGCGCAGCACTTCGGCGATCTGGTCGGCGGCCAACACCGGGCCGCGGAAGCTGCCGTAGCCGGTGTGGTTGGAGAAATGCACGGTCAGCACCGGCCAGACATCGATGCCCAGGCGCTGCAGCGGGAACACCGCGGCCGAGTTGCCGACATGGCCATAGGCGACGGAGGACTGGATCGACAGGATGGCGGTCACGGGGCGGCGTCTTTCCGGTTGGGGATGGCTAGGAATAGGCGAAGAGGCGGCTCGCAGCCACGTCATTGCGAGCGCAGCGAAGCAATCCAGGGCGGCTCGCTCCGGCCCCTGGATTGCTTCGTCGCTGTGCTCCTCGCAATGACGGCGTTCATCAAGCAGCAGCCAGGCTCAGATCCGGATCGCTACGCAGCAGCTCGACGAGCGCGCGCAGCCCGCGCTCCAGCTCCTCGGCGTCGGAGGCGGCGGTCAGGGTGATGCGCATGGCGTGCGGCGTCTCCGCCCGTCCGGGCACGAACAGCTCGGTCGAGGTCATGGCCAGGCCCCGCTGCCGCGCCGCCGCCACCACATCCTGCGCCCGCCACGGCTCCGGCAGCTCCAGCCAGATGTGGAAGCAGCCGGGCTTCGTATGCCAGGTCAGCCCGTCCAGCGCCCGCGCAGCCACGGCCTGGCGGGCCTTGGTCTCGCGCCGGATGCGGTCGGCCAGGACGTCGCAGGTGCCGTCCTCGATCCAGTCCGCCGCGATCTGCCCCATCACCGGCGGCGCCATCCAGTTGGTGGCGCGGGCGGCGGAACTGAAGCGCCCGATGCGGTCGGACGGCATGGCGGCGAAGCCGATGCGCAGCGACGGCGCCATGCTCTTCGACACCGCGGTGATGTAGATGCTGCGCTCGGGCGCGAAGCTGGCCAGCGCCGGCGGCGGGTCCTCGGCGACATAGCCGTAGATGTCGTCCTCGACGATGGTGATGCCGAGGTCGCGGCACAGCTCGGCGATCTCGCGCCGCCGCCCCTCCGACATCGTCTTGGTGGTCGGGTTGTGCAGCGTCGGCGTGGTGTAGAGCAGGCGCGCGCCCGAGGCGCGGGCCGCGGCCTCCAGCGCCTCCGGCGTCATCCCCTCCTCGTCCATGGCGACGGGGCGCAGCGACAGGCGCAGCAGGCTGGCCAGGGCGCGGACGCCGGACCAGGTCAGCTCCTCGACCAGGATCGGGTCGCCGGGGTCGCTGAACGCCATCAGCGCGGCGGTGATGCCGTGCTCGGCGCCGCTGGTGACCAGCACGCGTTCGGGCCCGACCTCGATGCCGCGGCGGCGGATCCACTGGGCGCCGGCGGCGCGGTGCTCCCACCGCCCGGTATGGGCCTGGTAGTTGATCAGCTCCGGCAGGGCGTTGGAGCCGGCGATGCGGCGCATGGCCTCGGCGAATTCCGGGGCGATGACATGGGTCGGCGGCCGGTTGACGCCGAGCTCGATGGTCTGCGGCCCGCCGACGGCGGGCATGTCGAGCGTGGCCTGGGACCGGGCGCCGGCCTTGACGAAGCTGCCGCGCCCGACCTCGCCGGCGACGAGGCCGCGGCGCTCGGCCTCGGCATAGGCGCGGCTGACGGTGCCGACGGTGACGCCGAGCCGCCAGGCGAGGTCGCGATGGGTGGGCAGCCGCTCGCCGACCTTGAGGCGCCCGGCATAGACGTCCTCGGCGATGGCGTCGGCAATGCGGAGATATTTCGGCCCCGAGCGGTCGACCAGCGACGGCATCCACATGGCGGCCTCCTCCTTGGCGCGATTGTCTCGATCCACATCACAGCACGATCGGGACAATCAGGCCAGAAGAGGCTGGCTACGACGAGGACATGACAGGATTGTCGAGAGGCGTGACCGTCAGGCCCCGCCCGACGACGGGTCGCGCGGGGGCACGACATTCCCGCGTTCGAGGGCGGCGACCGCCTCGTCCGTGACGCCCTCGCCCGTCAGTCCCAGGCGTTCCGCCTCGGCGCCGGCTTCCTTGACGGCATGCTCGGCAACCTGGTCGGCCTTGTCCAGCTGCCGCAGGGCGAAATCCTCAGCCTCCTGCTTCAGCTTGTCCTTGCTGCTGCCGACCGTGCGGTTCTCGATCTCCGTTTCAGGCAGCATGGCGCCGAGTGCGGCCCCGATCGCAATGCCGAGTCCGGCCAGGACCAGCGGCTCGTCGCGGCACAGCTGCCGGAAGCTCTGGGTGACCGACGCCATCCGGTGTCCGACGGCAGCGGCGGAACCGCCGACGGCCGAGGCGCCGCGGCTGGCCCGGCTTGCGATGCCCTCGTAAGCCGACGACACGCCGCCGCCGATCGTGGAGCCCGCGGCCTCGACCGCCGTCCCGACGCGCTGGCCGAGATCGCTGGCCTTGTCGCCTGGTCGCGACGCCATCTCCGTGATTCCGGCGCCGCCCCCGGCCGTGTCCTCCTCGGTGTCCGTGCGCGCCCCCACGGCGGCGCCCGACTCTGACGGCTCCCTGGCCTCGGCGCGGCCGGTTCCGGCGAGCATCAGCCAAGCAAGCCCGGTCCCGACAAGGGCCAAGGGCAACGGGTTGTCCACGGCCTGGCGCTTGAGGTTTCCGACGAAGGCGGCACCCGTCGAATCCCGCGTATAACCCATCACCTCGTCGAGGACATGGCCCGGCGTCATCCGCGTGCGAAGCTCCGCCAGCGAGTCGCTCAGCGCGGCCCGGTATTGCTCGCTTTCGCGCTCAAGCTGCTCTGTGTGCGTCATGGCTCGTCTCCTGCCTCACCACGGCCGCGTCACGCTGCAGCTGGTGAATTGTCCTGTCGGGAACCAGGCTCGCGGCTCTCAGCCGGCCCATGCCGACCAAAAGCAGGATCAGCCCGATGATCAGCGCAGCGCCGCCGACGATGAGCGCCGCCGCCCACGCCGTCAGCCCGGAGTTCATCAAGGCGACGACGGCAGCCTCGAGCAATACCACCAAGCCGGGAATGATCAGGACCGCACCGATGGCCGTCAGGGCGATGCCGGCCCCGACGCGGCCGATATTTTCCGAGATTTCCGCGCGCGCGAGGCGGCTTTCTGCGCGAACCAGGTTGCTGAGTTGGATGACGACGTCGGTGATGACCTCGGAGACCGGGCGATGGAACCGTGCGACCGCCATGGCTTCTCTCCTTAGGGGATGGGCTTCGCCGAGCTTTTCAGGAAGCGTGACAGCGTCAGGCCGGCGAGCAGCGCGGCCCCGAAAAAGAGGGCCGGCCTGCTGCGGGCGAACCGGTCCGCGCTCTCGAACAGTTCATCGACGCTTCGCTGCCGCAATGCGGAGGCCGTGTTCGACATGCGTTCAGCGCCGTCCCGAATCACATCCGCCACCGCGGGGCTCTGGCCTTCCAGATCGTCGGCGGCCGAGCGCATGGCCCGGCTTGTCGCATCGATGATATCGGCCCCGGCCTGCTTCTGGCGTCCGGCGACGTCCCGGACGGTTCGCCTGATCGCATCACCGGTCTTGCCAAGGCTGCCGGCGGGTGCGGCCGTGGTCGGGGAGGCGGTTGGCTCTTCCGCCTCGAATGTGGTTCTCGTGGAATCGCCGGCGTCTTCGGACTGCGGGTCCATGGCTGTGCCTCCCAGTGGCGCCTTATTGCACGCGTCGCCGAGGCGCCGATTCGGCAGACGCTGCTTCGAGAGTACGGAGACAACGAGGGTTTCCGATCTCCGGTTCCGGCACGGCTCCGCCCGGCCTTCCCTCGGCAGGAACGGTGCTGTCGGCGGCGGCTTAGGCGCGGCTGACGGTGCCGACGGTGACGCCGAGCCGCCAGGCGAGGTCGCGATGGGTGGGCAGCCGCTCGCCGACCTTCAGCCGCCCGGCATGGACGCCCTCGGTGATGGCGTCGGCGATGCGGAGATATTTCGGCCCCGAGCGGTCGACCAGCGACGGCATCCACATGGCGGCCCTCCTCCTCGGTGCGCCCTCATTGGCGCGATTGTGTCCCGATTGTCTCGATCCGCATCAGAGCATGATTGGGACAATCGGGACAAGGCAGCTTGGCAATCAGCCGCATCAGATAGCCGGCGCCCATCTCCGAGTTCGAACTCGAACAGGCCACTTGGCCGCTGCTACCGTCGCGACGCAGATCGCGGCGGGGCGACCTTCACCAGCGCGCTCAAAATAATACATCGTGGTCTGGAATTGAACGGGCCCAATTTTCGCGAACTATCACTGCAACAGATCAAGATTCACCAACTCAGATCCATATTTCTCAATAAATCCTTGAACAGCTTTAAGACCGTGATTAAGCTCTTCATCACTTATTTCCTGAGCACGATGGATTATCCCATCACGCTTTCCGATGAATCCACTCAGTTGATCACGATAGGATAGGCGATATCTCTCTTGCAGCTTCCCAGTATCTCGGAGAGCGCTTTGCAACGAGTTGAGTGCCTCTCGAGGCCCCAAAGTCTCAACGCCATTTTCCTTATACGCCGAGAGGCCTAGTTCAGGATGCCGCTCGAATAGCCCATATAGGAACATCTCCATAGCATGGACTGCGGCGATTGCGGCCAAGCGCCTGTTGTTGGCGCCTCCTTCGTAACGGAGCTCCTCAGCCTTTCGGTAAAAATCACGAGCCATGAGGAAGAATCCCTCCATCTGTGGCAGCATAGCTCCTCGCTCGTTAAATAGTCAAGCACGGCCACAGTGGTATCTTGATCACTCCACCCCGAGGATATCCACTTTCCAGATCGATGCTGATGCTGCTCTAGCCACTCCTCTCCGGCTTGCAGGACATGATTTAGCTCCGCCGCCAGTCCAGATCTCCTAACTGCTTCAAGCATAAATCTCGTTGCGATAACGTCTCCTGCATCTTC
This sequence comes from Inquilinus limosus DSM 16000, assembly GCF_000423185.1. Classification (GTDB taxonomy): domain Bacteria; phylum Pseudomonadota; class Alphaproteobacteria; order DSM-16000; family Inquilinaceae; genus Inquilinus; species Inquilinus limosus. Next base: position 591,361 of record NZ_AUHM01000001.1, read on the forward strand.
CGAATGGGTCCGCACTATTGAGCCATCTTCATTGCGAGCGGAACACAAATAAATCACAGCCTGCCGCGTTCCATCTCGCTGCTTGTCATCTCCCAATCTCTGAAGAGCTACAGTCGCCATCGCGGTAGCGCGAATAGCAAGACCTCCGTCGCGGTCCTGCCAGTATCCGCCGGGTCGTGTCTGTTTCTGTGCCAGCCGGCTCAAAAGCTTATTGATCCCTGATCGGAGATGAATGGACAGCCTTTGGCTTCTTCCACATTTCCACAAGGTCTCCGAGAGTTCTTCTGGGGAACTCTCGTGCTCGCTCAGGGCTGTCAGATGGCTGACCCTTGCCTCGCAAGCGGCGATTGCTTGATCAAGCAGCACTGCTTCAGTGGGGCTGCCGTAAAGGTCAAGGAACCAAGCGCAGGAAAGAGGGTTATCGTTCAGCCAAAGCTCAGGATCTGTCGCCAATGCCTCTTCCAGAGCCTGTCGCCCTGCCTGTTTTCTCGGCAGAACACCAAGATGAGGATATGCCTCAAACGTCGGTGCCGTTTGTCGACTGACACGCAAGAATGCGGCCGCCTTTTCGAGGCTGCCGGGCAGGTCTTCGAACTCTTCGCGGGCAGCCTCTAACTCAGAGGGCGAGCCATTGCTCAGCGCATTGACATAGTCGTCCACGATAGTCGCAGGCGACCTGTGCGGGATCTCCGGTGTCGCCTGAGCTAGTAGCTCTTCGGGAATCTCACCATCTTTGATGGCCCAATGAGTTCTAGTGAACTCAAAACGATGCATGCCAAGGCGCTCTGAAACCTCCTGAATAGTGTCGCGACGGAGATAACCCCGCTCAGCATGCGGCTCGAACTCGAAGCTGAGTCTACCTCCCTCTCGTCGGAGGTTGGTGATCCGCCCATGCCGGACCACCTTTGGGTTGGGGCCTGCAACGCCGGTTTCATACATCAACAGGGTTGGAACCAACTCCAGGGGCTTCAAGCTTTCTGGCTTTGCAAGTGAAACGACCTCGGCCTCACTTCCGCTGTATTCGGTAAATCGGCCGATATCCATCGAGCATGACCGGCCCTCCCAGGCCTCTCCGTCAGCTGATACTAATAGGTTAAACATGAGAATTAGCCTCGGCGATTGCGTGCGCGCCATATAACGAGCCAGGTACCACCCTCAGCTCAACCATGTCTCGCTACTTGATTAATCTGGCCTTCCAAGCCGGATATCTGGGTTGCAATATGCGACTTCTGATCTTGATCACCGGAATCGAGGAACTCTCTCCTTGCCCTGTATAGCTTGGCGAGTTGCCGATTTGGAACGAGAAGCCTGCCATTCCGTACTATCACCCCTGTAACTTCGGCAGGCCGATCAACATAGATTTTTTCTTTATGATATTGTAAACCATGGCGATGTATGAGTTTCTTTATTTTCCAAATAGCGGCTGCGCTCAAGGTGGGCCCCGATATCGTCACGTCATCAATATAGACCGTAAGCGTGTAGCCGTTCTTCGAGCAGATGTCGGCTATCGACTGCCACAGATCATAGTGTGCAAAATATGCCATTATCGGACTTAGTGGGCTGCCGGTCGGTAGGTATCCATTATATGTTGCGAGGCGAGCTAACATCGCGGCGACGTCCGGCGAACAAAGCATGACATCATGAAAAAACCAGTACACTTTCCGACTTGATGTGCTTGGAAAATACTTCCTAACGTCTAAGCATCGTATAATTCTGTTATTGCGATGTTGATCAGCATTCGTTACATAGCATCGTCCCTTTACCGGACAAAATAGGTAATTTGGAGGAGCGATCCTCGAAAGTAGAGTAGCGACTCGCGTTTGAAGTAACTTTAAATTTTTACGCGGATTTTCAACTATTCGCGTTCCGCCGCTCTTTTTTTCTGTCTCGAACGTATTATAACTGAAATCTATTTTCTTCAGTGTCGCATTTAAATCGGCTAACGAAATGCGGAGGACCTCGGCGAGCTTTCGCCGAGATCGTAATTTAAAAAAAGGCGATTGATTGAGCTGATATTGCTTAGGTCGCATCGTCGTGTGCATGGCTAGATCGCTCTTCAAGGAATCTCATTAGAGCTATTATCTTCGACGCAACAACATTTCTAGCTTGATTAAAGCCACATCCTTTGTCCATGCTCTCCGAAAAGAACATTATAGAAGATGCAGGAATAGCGAACACTGAGGAATACTTGGAAAGTAACTCCAATGTTGGAATCTTATGCCCCTTCTCAATTTCAGAGAGGTAGGATTTTGAGATGCCGAGCTTCTCGGCGGTTTCCGACTGCTTCATGTCATGAAAGACGCGTATCAACCGGAGAGCTTCGTTGATCATCGATTCCTCCGTCTAGTACAAGACAGGGCGGCGGGTTAATGCCTGAAGACCCGTACCAGTTCGATCGCCAGCTGGACCAACTTGGCCAGCAGAGGCGCCAACCTGATGAGGGCCTTCACGGTCTGGGGTCGGATCAGAGCATCTGCCCATCTCCGACGACGACGCGGCTTGGCCCGCCGCTGTTCCCGGTCGAACTCGCCCAACGTTTCCATTGGACTATCTCCTTCTCCACCAACCAAGCGGGATTGCTTGGCTGCCATCGGGGCAAAGAAGGTAGGGGCCGGGAACAATTTACCCTGCTTGTACGGGCGCGCGCCGCCATCGGCGCGCGCCCGCCCGTCCGTCACGCCTCGTGCCGGCCGGAAGGTAGAAGGCTTACGCCCTCCGCGGAGCTCATTGAGCCCCAGTGTGTGATGGCTTATCCCCCGAACAGTTCGACGATAGAATCCTAGCGCACCGAAGCCGCGAGATCAAGAAGAAAGTTCGCTATTAGCGAACGACCGTCGCGCTGACGGTTGGTGCCACCGCAACGCACGGATAAAGTCGTCATAGCACCAAGGCACACTCGGGATAACACTCGCTTGTAGCTATCGGCGATACGCCTGGCCGCCGAGAACCGCAGATTTTCTGAGTTTCTGGTGCTGCACTAGACTTAATCCACGATTCTGTTCATGATATGTTCCATGGACATGGCGCAGACCGATGGCGAGGCGGGCGAGAGCCGGCCCTCCGATCCCGACCTGAACTGGACGGGATGGGCGCTGGACAAGCTGCGCGAGGTGGTCGAGATCGACATCCGCTGCAAGCGGCTGACCGAGCGGCAGCAGCAGGCGACGCTGGCGGGGCCGACGGAGCCGCCCGATTTCCCGCTGATGCAGTCGCGCCTGTCCCGCTCGATCCGGCTGTCGATCGCGATGGCCGAGCGGATCCGCGGCGATTACTTGCACCGCCGGGCCGAGGCCGAGGAGTCGGGGGCACTGGAGCGCCGCCGCCGGCGGCGGGAGCAGGCCGTCAAGGCCGTGGTCGAGGCGGTCGCGGCCGCCGAGGCCGCGGACCTCGCCGGGGCCGGCGAGGCCATCGATCCCGAGAAGACCGAACGCCTGCGGGAGGAGGTTTGGGAGCGGCTGACCGAGGACGAGGTGCTGGACGTCCGGATCGACACCCTGTCGGCGGGCGAGTTCGTGCGGGAGGTCTGTCGCTGGCTCGGCCGCCGGCTGGACCCGAGCCGTCTGCCGCAGGGCTGGGACGATGTCGCTGGGGCCAACGACAACGCTTCCGGCCTGCCGATGGAGCCCGCCGGGGCCGCAACCGCCGATCATGGGCCCGCGGAGGAATCGCCGCGGACGCCGGACGAGCTCGATTCCGGCCGGCCCGTACCGCGGCCGTCGAAGCCGGACAGCAGCTGAGCGCCGTTCATCGCCGAGACCGGCTGTCCCGACTATGAAACCGTCATTGCGAGCCCCGACGGGGGCGTGGCAATCCAGGCGGCACCGGCTTCTGGATCGCCACGGCGCTGCGTGCCTCGCGATGACGGTTGTGTTGGGTGGGAGACGTGTCGAGGCCTGCTCTCGCCCCCTCACCCGAAATCGCTGCGCGATTCGACCTCTCCCCAAGGAGAGGTGTGGGGCGACCGTCGCTCCATCCCCTCTCCTCGGGGAGAGGGAGGGGCCCGGCGCCGGAGGCGACGGGAGGGTGAGGGGGAGAGCGGTCAGCCCTTCCGACTCAGCGCCGATACTTCCACACCCCGTCCGCCCCCGTCTCCCGCGCCAGCTCGCCGGACGCGACCAGGTGGTTCAGATGCGCCGTCGCCTCGCCCACCGCGAACATCAGCTGCTGCCGGTCCAGCTCGCGCCGGAACAGCGCCGCCATCAGATCCGCCACCGTCGCTGGCCGGCGGCACACCTCGCGGGTCAGGGCCAACCGCTCCGCGTGATGCGCCTTCAGCCAGTCGATCCGCTCGCCCAGGCCGAAGAAGGGCAGGCCGTGCGAGGGCAGCACCAGCGTCTCCGCCGGCAGCTGCCGCAGCACCGCGAGGCTGCGCAGGAAGTCCGAGAGCGGGTCGGCCTCGGGCTCCGACGGCCAGACCGAGACGTTCGGGCTGATCTTCGGCAGCACCTGGTCGGCCGAGATCAGGATGCCGCGTCCGGCATCGTACAGGCAGGCCATCTCGCTGGAATGGCCCTCACCCACGATCACCCGCCAGCCCGTGCCGCCGACCGTCAGCGTGTCGCCGTCGCGGATACGGCGGGCGGCGACCGGCAGGGGCGAGACGCCGCGGCGATAGACGTTGCCGCGCGACTCCACCGCCTCCGCCGCCTCGGGCGGCAGGCCGGCGGCGCGGTAGAAGGCGGCATGCGCGGCCGCCACCTCGGGCCGGTCGTCCGACCAGGTGGCGCGGGCCGAGGCGTATTCCGACAGCGTCATCGCCAGTGGCGCGCCGAAGCGTTCGCACAGCCAGCCGGCCAGGCCGATATGGTCCGGATGCATGTGGGTCGCCAGCACCCGCCGGATCGGCCGGCCCTTCAGTGGCCCGGCCAGGAGGGTTTCCCAGATCTCGCGCGAGGCGGGGTTGCCGATGCCGGTGTCGACCAGCGTCCAGCCGTCGGCCTCGTCCTGCAGCAGCCACAGGTTGACGTGGTTCAGCGCCATCGGCAGCGGGAAGCGCAGCCACAACAGGCCGGGCGCCACCTCCACCGGCACTCCGGGCTCGGGCGCCGTGGGGTGGGGATAGGTGAGGATCGGTGCGTCCATGGCACGCATCCTCGCGATGTCGGGCGGCGCCGCCAAGCGATTGTTGCGCAGGGAAGGGCTGCGCCCCCTCTCCCGCGCACGCCGGTACAAGATCCGCGGCGCCGGCCGGGCCATCTCTGCGGCGATCCCATCGAGAGGAGCTTCCGCGATGCCTGCCCCTGCCCCGAAGGCGCCGATCAACCTGGCGCAGAAGTTCAGCCTGTTCACCGACCAGTGGCAGCCGCGCGTGGTCGCCGAGATGAACGATCTGCAGTTCAAGATCGTCCGTCTCGAGGGCGACTTCATCTGGCACCGCCACCCGGAGACGGACGAGGCCTTCCTGGTGCTGGAGGGCGAGCTCCGCATCGACTTCCGCGACGGCGCGGTGACGCTGGGCCCGGGCGAGATGGCCGTGGTGCCGAAGGGCGTCGAGCACAAGCCCTTCGCCGCGCGCGAGGTGAAGCTGATGCTGATCGAGCCCCGCGGCATCCTCAACACCGGCCACGAGGGCGGCGAGCGTACGGCGCAGAACGACGTGTGGGTCTAGGGCACCGCGAGGCCCGGCCGGCTGGTGAACCGCCCGCCGATGCGGTAGCGCGAGCCGGGGAACAGCAGGCGGGCGACGCTGACCAGGCGGCCCGCCGACCAGGTGCGGCGATGCACCAGCAGGCAGGGCTCATGCCGGCCGATCCTCAGATGCTCGCGCTCCCAGGGCTCGGCCAGCACCGCCTCGACCACATGCTCGCCCTCCGACAGCGGCGCCTGCTGCATCAGGTAGTCGTGCGGCGTGATCCGGGTGAAGTCCTGCGCCAGGTAGTGCGGCGCGGTCTCCAGCCGGACGAAGCGGTCCTCCAGCAGGATCGGTACGTCGTCCTCGTGATGGATCAGCACCGAATGGGCGACGGCGGCGCCCTCCGGCACCTCCAGCCGCGCCGCCGCCTCGCCCGTCAGCGCCTCCGCCCGCAGCAGCATCACCGCGGCGCTGTGGGCATGGCCGCGGGCGCGCACGTCGTCGGCGATGCTGCGGATCTCCATCAGCGGCGCCTCGGGCTTGGCCCCGGCGACGAAGGTGCCGACGCCTTGCACCCGCACCAGCACCCCGGCCTCGGTCAGCTCGCGCAGCGCCCGGTGGATCGTCATCCGGCTGATGCCGAGCGAGCGCACCAGCTCGTTCTCCGACGGCACCCGCCCGTTCGCCGGCCACTCCCCAGTCTCGACGAAGCGCAGGATCATCGCCTTCACGCGGCGGTACAGCGGCAGCGGTTCGCCGAGCGTCAGTGTCAGCGGCTGGGGATCCATCACGGTTTCGCGGCGTCCTCTCCGGCCCTTGTCGGCCTGTCACAGCTTGTCTATACAACCCTATACCAGTTCAGCCCAAGACCAAACAAACCAGGAGGCTTGCCGTGACGACCGCCACCAACCGCCGCGTCATCCGGGCGCCGCACGGGCCGGAGAAGAGCTGCCGCACCTGGCAGGCCGAAGCCGCGATGCGGATGCTGATGAACAACCTCGACCCCGACGTGGCCGAGAGCCCGGACGAGTTGGTGGTCTATGGCGGCATCGGCAAGGCGGCCCGCAACTGGCAGTCCTTCGACACCATCATCCGCACGCTGAAGGACCTGGCGCCGGACGAGACGCTGCTGGTCCAGTCCGGCAAGCCGGTCGGCGTGTTCCGCACCCATGAGGACGCGCCGCGGGTGCTGATCGCCAACTCCAACCTCGTTCCCGCCTGGGCGACCTGGGAGCATTTCCGCGCGCTCGCGGCCAAGGGGCTGATGATGTACGGCCAGATGACGGCCGGCTCCTGGATCTATATCGGCAGCCAGGGCATCGTGCAGGGCACCTACGAGACCTTCGCCGAGGTCGGCCGCCAGCACTATGGCGGCGACTTGAAGGGCCGCTGGATCCTGACCGGCGGCCTCGGCGGCATGGGCGGGGCGCAGCCGCTGGCGGCGACCATGGCCGGCGCCTCGATGATCGCGGTCGAATGCCAGGCCAGCCGGATCGAGCGCCGCCTCGCCACCCGCTATCTCGACCGCAAGGCCGAGAGCCTGGACCAAGCGATGGCGATCATCCGCGAGGCCAAAGGCCAAGGCAAAGCTGTCTCCGTCGGCCTGCTCGGCAACGCCGCGGAGGTGTTCCCGGAGATCGTGCGTCGTGCCAAGGCCGACCCGGCCTGGCGCCCGGACGCGGTGACCGACCAGACCTCGGCGCACGACCCGCTGAACGGCTACCTGCCGGCGGGATGGAGCTGGGCCGAGGCGGAGGAGCGGCGCCGCACCGACCCCGAAGCCGTGGTGCGCGCGGCCAAGGAGAGCATGGCGACGCATGTCCGGGCGATGCTGGACTTCCACGCCATGGGCGTCCCGACGCTCGACTACGGCAACAACATCCGCCAGATGGCGCAGGACATGGGCGTCGAGAACGCCTTCGACTTCCCCGGCTTCGTCCCGGCCTATATCCGCCCGCTGTTCTGCCGCGGCATCGGCCCGTTTCGCTGGGCCGCCCTGTCCGGCGACCCGGAGGACATCTACCGGACCGACCAGCGGGTGAAGGAGCTGATCCCCGACGACCCGCATCTGCACAACTGGCTCGACATGGCCCGCCATCGCATCGCCTTCCAGGGCCTGCCGGCGCGGATCTGCTGGGTCGGCCTCGGCCAGCGCGCCCGGCTCGGCCTCGCCTTCAACGAGATGGTGGCGAAGGGCGAGCTGAAGGCGCCGATCGTGATCGGCCGCGACCATCTCGACTCCGGCTCGGTCGCCAGCCCGAACCGCGAGACCGAGGCGATGCAGGACGGGTCCGACGCCGTCTCCGACTGGCCGCTGCTGAACGCGCTGCTCAACACCGCCTCGGGCGCCAGCTGGGTCAGCCTGCATCACGGCGGCGGCGTCGGCATGGGCTACAGCCAGCATGCCGGCATGGTGATCGTCGCCGACGGCACGCCGGAGGCGGCGCGGCGGCTGGAGCGGGTGTTGACCAACGACCCCGGAACCGGCGTCATGCGGCATGCCGATGCGGGCTACGACATCGCCCGCGACTGCGCCCGCGAGCAGGGCCTGAAGCTGCCGATGCTGGAGGATAGCCATGGATGACGGAATCGTTGACGCCGACGGCATCGTCCGCGACCAGGCGGAGCTGCGCAGCCGCTACGCCGAGCCCAGCGAGCTGGTCCGCAACAAGCTGCTGAACCGGATCGACCGGCACGCCCGCACCTTCATCGGCCTGTCGCCCTTCCTGGTGATCGCCACGGCCGGGGCGGACGGCAGCGCCGACGCCTCGCCCCGCGGCGACGCGCCCGGCTTCGTCACCGTGGCCGACGAGAAGACCCTGCTGATCCCCGACCGGCGCGGCAACAACCTGTGCGACAGCCTGTCGAACGTGATCGAGAACCCGAAGGTCGGGCTGGTCTTCTTCGTCCCCGGCGTCAACGAGACGCTGCGGGTCAACGGCGCCGCCGTGATCACCACCGATCCGGCGGTGCTGCAGCCGATGGCGGTCGACGGCAAGGTCCCGACCACGGCCCTCCGGGTCACGGTCGACCAGCTGTACTTCCACTGCGGCAAGGCGCTGATCCGGTCCCGTCTGTGGGACCCGGCGGCGCAGATCGAACGCGGCAGCTTCCCGACCTTGGGCAAGATCCTGGCCGACCAGATCAAGGGCGTCGACACCGCCGAGGCCGATGCCCGGCTCGAAAACTCCTACCGGAACCATCTGTACTGACATGGCCGACATCACCTTCACCGCCGGCCGGCTGACGCTGCCGCAGCTCCGCGCCATCGCCCGCACCGACGCCGCGGTGCGGCTCGACCCCGCCTGCCGGCCGGAGGTCGAGGCCGGGGCCGCCGCCGTCGCCGCGATCGTCGACGAGAACCGCACCGCCTACGGCGTCAACACCGGCTTCGGCAAGCTGGCCCAGACCCGGATCCCGACCGAGCGGCTGCAGCAGCTGCAGACCAACCTGGTGCTGTCGCACGCCACCGGCACCGGCCCGCTGCTGAACGATGCCGTGGTCCGGCTGATCCTGGCGCTCAAACTCAACGGCCTGGCCCGCGGCCGGTCCGGCGTGCGCTGGGTGGTGATCGAGGCGCTGCAGGCGCTGCTCGACGCCCGCGCCTATCCCTGCATCCCGGCCAAGGGCTCGGTCGGCGCCTCGGGCGACCTCGCCCCCCTCGCCCATCTCTCGGCGGCGCTGCTCGGCGAAGGCGAGATCCGGCTGCGCGGCAAGCGCTGGCCGGCCACCGACGCGCTGCGCCAGATCGGCCTGTCGCCGCTGACCCTGGCGCCCAAGGAGGGCCTGGCCCTGCTGAACGGCACCCAGGTCTCCACCGCCCTCGCCCTGATGGGCCTGTTCGCGGCGGAGGAGGTCTTCGCCGCCGGCCTCGTCGCCGGCGCCATGTCGATCGACGCCGCCCGCGCCTCCGACGCGCCCTTCGATCCACGCATCCACGAATGGCGCGGCCAGCCGGGCCAGATCGAGGTGGCGGCGGTGCTGCGCGGCCTGCTGGCGGGCAGCGCCATCCGCGCCTCGCATATCGAGAACGACGACCGGGTGCAGGACCCCTACTCCCTGCGCTGCCAGCCGCAGGTCATGGGTGCCTGCCTCGACCAGATCCGCCACGCGGCGCGGGTTCTCGAAATCGAGGCCAACGCCGTCTCCGACAACCCGCTGGTGTTCCCGGAATCGGGCGACGTCATCTCCGGCGGCAACTTCCATGCCGAGCCGGTGGCCTTCGCCGCCGACAACCTGGCGCTGGCGATCGCCGAGATCGGCGCGATCTCGGAGCGGCGCATCGCCCTCCTGACCGACTCCAACCTCTCCGGCCTGCCGCCTTTCCTGGTGGCCGATCCGGGGGTCAACTCCGGCTTCATGATCGCCCATGTCACCGCGGCCGCTTTGGCCAGCGAGAACAAGAGCCTGGCGCATCCGAGCTCGGTCGACAGCCTGCCCACCTCGGCCAACCAGGAGGACCATGTGTCGATGGCGACCCATGCCGGACGCCGCCTGGCCGACATGGCCGAGAACACCGCGGCGATCGTCGGGGTCGAGCTGCTGGCCGCGGCCCAGGGCATCGACTTCCTCCGCCCGCTGCGCAGCGCCGAGCGGATCGAGGCCGCGGTCGCCGCGGTCCGGGCCAGGGTGAAGGCCTGGGACGCCGACCGCTACTTCGCGCCGGACATCGAGGCCGCCAAGGCCCTGGTCCGGGCCGGCACCTTCCTGCCCTATGCGCCCGGCCTGCTGCCGAGCATCCTGGAGGCCGCGTAATGGACGCCTTCCGCCTGCACCGGGGCACCGCCCCCCTGCTGCTGAGCATCCCGCATGTCGGCACCGCGGTGCCGGAGGCGATCCGGGCGAGGTTCACGCCGGAAGGGCAGCTGCTGCGTGACACCGACTGGCATCTCGACCGGCTCTACGATTTCGCCGAGGGGCTGGGCGCCAGCATCATCCAGGCGGTGCAGTCGCGCTATGTCATCGACCTGAACCGCCCTGCGGACGACCAGAGCCTGTATCCCGGCCAGGCGACCACCGGCCTGTGCTCGACCATCGACTTCGACGGCAGGCCGCTGTATCGGCCGGGCGAGGAGCCGGACGCGGCGGAGATCGCCACCCGGGTGGAGACGGTGTGGAAGCCCTATCACGCAGCGCTGGCGAGGGAGCTGGAGCGGATCAGGGCCCAGCACGGCTACGCCCTGCTCTATGACGCGCATTCGATCCGCTCGCGGGTGCCGCGGCTGTTCGACCGGCTGCTGCCCGACCTCAATCTCGGCAGCAACGGCGGCGCTACGACGGCGCCTGCCTTGAAGGAGCGGATCGCGGAGATCTGCCGCACGGCCGAGGGCTTCACCCATGTCGTCGACGGCCGCTTCAAGGGCGGGTACATCACCCGCCACTACGGGCAGCCGGAGCGGAACGTGCACGCGCTGCAGATGGAGCTGGCGCAGCGCCACTACATGGACGAGGACCCGCCCTTCGCCTACCGGCCGGACGTGGCGCCGCCGCTGAAGGCGGTGCTGCGCCGGGTGCTCGGAGCGATGCTGGACTGGACGCCGTGAGCAGCGCCCTGTCGCCGATCGAGCTGTGGCTCGGCCGCTGGGAGCTGGAGGCGGATGGCGAGGCGATCGAGCGCAACGGCGCCCATGTCGCCTTCGTCCGTCGCGGCGACCGGCGGGCGGTGCTGAAGGTGCTGAAGCCGAACAGCGACGAGGCTCTGGGCCCGGCGATGCTCGCCCACTACCGCGGCCGCAGCGCCGTGCGGGTGCTGGGGCATGAGCAGAACGCCGTGCTGCTGGAGCGGGCGCTGCCGGGGACGGAGCTGACCGAGACCGTTCTGGCCGGCCGCGACGACGAGGCCGTCCGCATCCTTTGCGGCGTGATGGCCGACCTGCACCAGGACGCCCCGCCGCCCGGCCCCTGGCCGACGGTGGAGGACTGGGGCCGGGCCTTCGCGCGCTATCGCGCCGGCGCGCCGCATGACGAGGTTCCGCCCGCGCTGCTCGACCGGGCCGAGGCCGAGTACAGAGATCTCTGCGCCACCCAGGGCCGGCGTTTCCTGCTGCATGGCGATCTGCACCACGAGAACGTGCTGGACGGCGGCGACCGCGGCTGGCTGGTGATCGACCCCAAGGGCGTGATCGGCGAGCTGGCCTACGAGACCGGCGCCAGCCTGCGCAATCCGCACGATGCCGAGCATCTCTACCACGACCCGCGGCACATCGCCCGCCGCGTGCGGCTCTTCGCCGACGGCCTGAACCTGCCCGAGCAGCGCATCCTGCGCTGGGCCTTCGCCCAGGCGGTGCTCTCCGCCCTGTGGCATGTCGAGGACGAGGACGACGACGAATATGTCGCCGCGGCGATGGAGACCGCCGCGGCGATGCGCAGCCTGCTGCCGGGCTGACTTAGTCCGGCAGGATCGCCACCGCCCGGGTCCAGCCGGCGGAGGCGGCACGGATCTTCACCGGGAAGCAGCTGACGGTGAAACCGGTGGCGGGCAGCGCCTCCAGGTTGTGGAGCTTCTCCAGATGGCAGTAGCCGATCTCCCGGCCGGCCTTGTGGCCCTCCCAGATCAGCGAGGCGTCGCCGGTCTCCTTGAACCGCCTGGCCGTGTGGCTGAACGGCGCGTCCCAGCTCCAGCCGTCGGTGCCGACCAGGCGGATGCCCTGGCGCAGCAGGTGCAGCGTGGCGTCGCGGCCCATGCCGCAGCCGCTGTCGACATAGTCCGCCTGGCCGTAGCGGGCGCCGGCGCTGGTGTTGACCAGCACGATCTCCAGCGGGCTGAGGGTATGGCCGATCCGCTCCAGCTCCGCGTCGATCTCGTCCGGCGTCACGATGTGGCCGTCCGGCAGGTGCCGGAAGTCCAGCTTCACGCCCGGCTGGAAGCACCATTCCAGCGGCACCTCGTCGATGGTGATGGCGCGCTTCCCGCCATCCATCGTCGGGTGGTAGTGCCAGGGCGCGTCGAGATGCGTGCCGTTGTGCGTGGAGATGGCGACCCGCTCCTCCGCCCAGCCCTTGCCCTCCGGCAGCTGGTCCGGCCGCAGGCCCGGGAACACGAAGGCGATCTCGCGCGCCGTCTCGTCATGGGCGCGGTAGGTGATCGAGACCTTCTGGAACGGCGGGTCGGCCGGGACGTCGTTCTCGAGCGGGATCGAGATGTCGATGAGCTTGGGCATGAATCCGTCTCGGTTCGGGTCGAGCGTAGCGCCGGCACTGTGCCGCGACGGCGACCCGGCTGCCATTGCGAACCGCTCGCAACGAGCCTATCTGAGGATCACCCGATCCGAGAGGACATCATGCCGAGCTCCGAAGCCCGCATCGTCACCGAGCACGCCAGCAAGTACCTGCAGCAGCTGTGCAAGCATTTCGGCCACAGGATCCCGGCGACCTTCGACGCCGAGAAGGGCCACCTCACCTTCGAGATGGGCACCACGACCCTGGCGGCCGAGCCGAATCTGCTGGTGCTGCGCAACGAGTCGCCGGACGCCGCCGGGCTGGCCCGGCTGCAGGAGGTCGTCGCCTCGCATCTCGTCCGCTTCGCCTTCCGCGAGGAGCTCCAGATCGACTGGAAGCCGGTCTGATCACGGCTCCCGGCAATCCTCCGCATCGGTGCCGGCGGCGCAGAGGCCGGAGCCCTTGCCGGGCTCGTCGCACTCGCCGTCGCCCGTGAAGGGGCAGGCCGCCGGAGTCGCGGTGTTGGGGGCATCGGAGTTGCCATCCGCGGCCGAGCAGTCCGTCGCGTCGGTGCCGGGCGTGCAGAGGCCGGTGCCCCGGCCCGGCTCGTCGCATTCGCCGTCATGGGCGAACTGGCAGCTGTCGTCGCCACCAGGCGACGGCGCGGCCGGCGCCGCGGGGGCGGCGCCCTGTCCGGCCTTGCAGTCGGTCGTGTCCGTCCCGGCCGCGCAGGCGCCGGAGCCGACGCCCGGCTCGTCGCATTCGCCGTCGCGGGCGAAGGGGCAGCTGTCCGCCCCGGCCGGCGCCGCGGGCGCCGCAGGCGCAGCCGGGGCCGGAGCACTGCCGCCTTTGACCTTGCAGTCGGTGGTGTCGGTGCCGGCGGCGCAGGCGCCCGAGCCGACGCCCGGCTCGTCGCACTCGTTGTCCCGGGCGAAGGGGCAGCTGTCGTCGCCTGGCCCCTGGGCCGGTGCGGACGGGGCCGGAGCGTCCGGGGGCGCGGGTGCGGCTGCGGCACAGTCGGCCGTGTCGGTGCCGGCGGCGCAGAGGCCCGAGCCCTTGCCCGGCTCGTCGCAGCGCTGGTCGAAGGCGTAGCGGCACGAGTTCGCGGGGTCCGCCGCGGCGTCCGGCCGGCAGTCAGCGCTGTCTGTGCCGGGGGCGCAGGTGCCGTTGGCCTCGTCGCACTCGCCGTCATGGGCGAAGATGCAGGAGTTGTTGGTGCCGCCCGTGGGCGCCTGCTGCGCCACCGCGGAGAGCGGCAGCGCCAGCACGGTCGCCGCCAGCATCCAGGCCCATCTCGACGCCATGCGATGTCCCCTCCCCCGCACGCAGCTGAGCTCCTAGATACATGCAGGAGAATGGCATGACAAAGGCGCCGGCCCCGTTGCCTGGACGGAACGATCGGCGTATCAGTCACGCCCTTCGCAGGAGATCGGTTCGATGAGCACGCCCGCCCCCGTCCATGTCATCGGCGCCGGCCTGGCCGGCAGCGAAGCCGCCTGGCAGCTGGTCTCGGCCGGCGTGCCGGTGGTGCTGCACGAGATGCGGCCGGTGCGCCGGACCGAGGCTCACCAGACCGACGGCTTCGCCGAGCTGGTCTGCTCCAACTCCTTCCGCTCCGACGACGCGATGTACAACGCGGTCGGCCTGCTGCACGAGGAGATGCGGCGCTGCGGGTCGCTGATCATGCGCCATGCCGACGCCCACAAGGTGCCGGCCGGCGGTGCGCTGGCGGTCGACCGCGACGGCTTCTCCGCCGGCATCACCGCCGATCTGGCGAACCACCCGTTGGTGACAGTCGAGCGCGGCGAGGTCGCCGGCCTGCCGCCGGAGGCGTGGGACAGCGTGATCGTCGCCACCGGCCCCCTCACCTCCCCGGCCCTGGCCGAGGCGGTGCGCGGGCTGACCGGCGAGGCCGAACTGGCCTTCTTCGACGCCATCGCCCCGATCGTCCACCGCGACAGCATCGACTTCGACACCGCCTGGTTCCAGTCGCGCTACGACAAGCCCGGCCCGGGCGGCACCGGCAAGGACTACATCAACTGCCCGATGTCGAAGGAGGAGTACGAGGCCTTCATCCGCGAGCTGCTGGCCGCGCCGAAGACCGAGTTCAAGGACTGGGAGAAGGACACGCCCTATTTCGACGGCTGCCTGCCGATCGAGGTGATGGCCGAGCGCGGCCCGGACACGCTGCGCTGGGGCCCGATGAAGCCGGTCGGCCTGACCAACCCGCACAGCGATCGCCGGCCCTGGGCCGTGGTCCAGCTGCGCCAGGACAATGCGCTCGGCACGCTGTTCAACATGGTCGGCTTTCAGACCAAGATGAAATACGCCGAGCAGGTGCGGGTCTTCCGCATGATCCCGGGCCTGCAGAACGCCGAGTTCGCGCGGTTGGGCGGGCTGCACCGCAACACCTTCATCAACAGCCCGCGCGTGCTGGACCCGGCGCTGCGGCTAAAGGCGATGCCGCGGCTGCGCTTCGCCGGCCAGGTCACCGGCGTCGAGGGCTATGTCGAGAGCGCCGCGATCGGCCTCCTGGCCGGGCGGATGGCCGCGGCGGAGCGGCTGGGCCAGGCCATCATCCCGCCGCCCGTCACCACCGCGCTCGGCGCCCTGCTGAACCACATCACCGGCGGCGGCGAGGCCGAGACCTTCCAGCCGATGAACGTCAATTTCGGCCTGTTCCCGCTTCCGGAGATCCCGGAGCGGCAGCCCGGCCAGAAGAAGGTCAAGGGCCGCGACCGCAAGAGCCTGTACAGCGAGCGGGCCCTGGCCGACCTCAATCTCTGGCTCGGCCGGCGCGCGGCCGCCTGACCCGTCCTCAGGCCGTCGTCGTCTCGGGCTCGCCCTGCACGATCAGCTCCAGAACCTCCTTCTCGCTGGTCGACTTGATCAGCCGCTCGCCGACGTTGCGGCCGCGCTTGAGAACCATGATGCGGTCGCCGATCTCGAAGATGTCGGTCAGGCGGTGGCTGATGATGATCTGCGCCACGCCGTGCCGCCGCAGCTCGTCCATGGTCTCGAGCAGGCGCTCGGTGGCTGGGACCGAGAGATTCGCGGTCGGCTCGTCGAGGATCAGCACCTTCGGGTCGAAGCTGATCGCCCGGGCGATCGCGACCGATTGCTGCCGGCCGCCGGACAGGCTCTCGACCCGCTGGCGGACATGGTTGATGTCGACCTTGAGGCGCCGCATCACGTCGCCGGCCTCGGCCTCCATCCGCCGGCGGTCGACGAACCAGCCCTTGGTCGGCCAGCGGCCGAGGAAGACGTTGGCGGCGACGTCCATGTTCCCGCACAGCGCGAAGTCCTGGTAGATCATCTCGATGCCGCGGTCGCGCGAGTCGTGCGGGCCGCGGAAATGGACCTCCTCGCCCGCCACCAGGATGTCGCCGGAATCGCGCTGATAGGCGCCGGTCAGGATCTTCATCAGCGTCGACTTGCCGGCCGAGTTGTCGCCGACCAGGCCCAGGATCTCTCCCGGCATCAGCCGCAGATGCACATCCGTCAACGCCCGGATGGCGCCGAAGCTCTTGTTGATCCGCCGCATCTCGACGATCGGGGTGCCCGCCTCGGTCATGCCGTTCGCTCCCTTTGCGGTCGCAGCCGCCTGAACAGCCGCTGCAGCAGGCCCTCCTGACGCAGCCAGATGTCGCCGAGCACGGCGACGATCAGGATCAGCCCGATGAAGACGTTGATCCAGTGCTGCGGCATCACCATCGATTCCCCGCTGGGCAGGATGATCTGCAGCGACAGCAGCGCCCGGATCAGGGTGATCACGGCGGCCCCCGCCAGCGCGCCCAGGATGGTGCCGAAGCCGCCGAAGATGCTGCCGCCGCCGATGATCACGGCGGCGATGACGTCGAGTTCGCGCAGCTGCCCGGCCGACGGATTGAAGCTGCGGAAATAGGCGATGTAGACGATGCCGGCCAGCGACGCGCACATGGCGCTGAACACCAGGCTGCCGAAGCGCACCCGGTCGGTGTCGATGCCGGCATAATCGGCGGCGCGGCGGTTGCCGCCGGTGGCCAGCACCTTGTAGCCGATCACGGTTTTCGACAGCACGACGCCGGCGACGACGGCGAGGATGATCAAGACGATCGACTGGGTGCTGACGGCGCTGGCCACGGCCGACCAGACACTGCCCGGCGCCGGCTCGAGGCCGAAATAGCGCAGCACCTCGATCAGCTTGCGGCCGATCAGGTTGTAGCTCTCCGGGAACTGGCTGAGCTGGCGGCCGGCGACGAACCAGGCGGCCAGGCCTCGCGCGATGTAGAACATGCCGAGCGTGGCGACGAAGGCTGGCAGCCGCGCCTTGGTGGTCAGGAGGCCGTTAACCACGCCCGCGAGAGTCCCGGCGCAGAAGGCGGTCAGGGCCGCCAGCGGCGGCGCCACTCCCAGGAACTTCATCAGGAAGGCCGCGGTCGCGCCCGACAGCGCCAGGACCGCGCCGACCGACAGGTCGATGTCGCCATTGGCGATGACATAGGTCATGCCGACCGCCATGATCCCGATCTCGGTGAAGGCCAGCAGCAGGTTGAAGCTGTTGTCGAGGCTGCCCCAGAAGTCCGGCCGCAGATACATCCCGAGCGCCCAGAGCAGGACCATGAAGATCACCGCCGCCGCCTCGCGCTGGGTCAGGAACCACATCAGCCCCCGAGCGTGGATCTCCTGCGCCGCCATGGCCGAGCCATGCGTCTGCACGGTTTCGATCGCAACCGTCTCCACCTCCGGCACGGGCAGCGGCCGGTGGCGCAGCCGGGCCCACAGCCGGGGCACGAGCTTGCGGCGGAAGACCCAAGGCTCGATCAACACGGCGGCCAGGAGGATCAGGCCGAGGAAGACCGGCACCGCGCCCGGCGGCATCGAGGCCATCGCCTGCACCACCATCTCGCTCTTGCCGACCTTGACGACGCGCTCGATCGGGATGCCCTCGCGCAGCACCTTGTCGATCAGCACGATCAGGAGGGCGCCCATGCAGGAGCCGAGGATCCGACCGCGGCCGCCGACGATGCTGGCCCCGCCGACGACCACCGCCGAGATCACGATCAGCTCGTGGCCGACGCCGTAGCCGCTGTTGACGCCCTTGTCCTGGAACACGGTCATCATCCCAGCAAGGGTCGCGCACAGGCTCGACAGCACGAAGCCGCGGATCCGCACCCGCCGGCTGCTGATGCCGGCGTAATCCGCGGCCGTTGCGTTGCCGCCCACCGCATAGGTCTCGTAGCCCCAGCGGGTGAAGGCCAGCAGGATGCCGCCGACGACGGCCACGACCAGAAAGATCAGGATCTGGTTGTTGAAGCCCAGCGCATTGGTCTCGCCGAGTGCGAAGATCCCGACCTCGCGCGCCTTGACCTCATAGGCGATGTTCTTGCCGCCGGTCAGCCCGAGGACGAAGCCGCGGCCGATGAACAGCATGGTCAGCGTGGCGATGAAGGCGGGCACCCGGAGCACCGTGACCATCACGCCGTTCAAGAGCCCGATCAGCAGCCCGAGGGCGATGCTGGCGCCGATCGCCACACCGACGCCGAGGTCGTAATGGGTCGGCGCGAACAGGATCGAGAACAGCACGGCGACGATCGCCGTGGTCGAGCCGACCGACAGGTCGAGATCCTTGTTGACGATCACGAAGGTCATGCCGACGGCCATCACGCCGAAGCGGGAGGCGTCGCGCAGCACGCTGTGCAGCGCCGTCAGATCGCCGAAGAAGCGCGGGTTGACCTGGGTTCCGGCGAGATAGAGCGCCGCCATGACCAGGAGGAGCCCAACCTCCCAGCCATAGGCGAAACCACCGAAGCGTGTCGGCCGTGCCGGCTCGGGCGCGGTCGTGGTTGCCATGATCCCTCGATAGCTGCCGTGCCGGAACGCCCTCGCCTCCACCGTCGAGGCGAGGGCCGCACGAACCGATCGCGCCTCAGTTCTCGAAGCGCTTGCCGACCTTGTCGACGTTGCTGCTGGTCACCAGCTGCGCCTTCGTGTCGAGATCGGCGGCGGAAACGCCCCGGTCGATCTGGAGGTACAGCTGCATCACCGGCCAGAAGCCCTGCAGGAAGGGCTGCTGGCCCAGCGCGCCGTCGAGATTGCCGTTCTTGATCTGCTCCAGCTGCTTGGGCCCGAGGTCGAAGCCGTAGCTGCAGACCTTGTCGCCGATCTTGAGCTGGGCCACGGCGTCGCCGATCGCCGGGGTGACGAAGGCGTTGTTGCCCATGATGCCGACGACATCGCCGCGGCTTTCGATCAGGCTGACGATCGACCCGGTCACGTTGTTCTGGTCGACATCGATGCCGATGTTGGTCGGCCCCGCGTCGACCTTGAAGTCCTGCAGCCGGCCGGCAGCCTCCAGCGTCTTCACCGTCGCCTCGAAGGCCGCGGTGACGCGGTTGTTGACCTCGACATTGCCGAGCGTGGTCGTGCTCGGGAACAGGATGCTGCCGCTCTTGGCGCCGGAGTCGAGGACGCATTTCGCCATCGCCTCGCCGCCGATCCCGGCCGCCGACGAGTCCTGGCCGGTGTGGCTGATGCTGCTGCGGTTGTAGATCGTGGCGTCGAAGCTGTTGGTGGTGGCGACCGGGATGCCCTTGGATTCGAGCGTCTTCACCAGGTCGTCATAGGCCCCGGCCTGGGGCGTCGTCATGATGACGCCGTCGATGGTCGGATCCTGCACGATCTGGTTGAGGATCTCGAGCTCGCGCGGGATGTCGTCCACCGGCGCCTCGGAGCCGAGCATCAGCAGGTTCGCGCCGATCATGTCGGCCGCGACCTTGGCGCCGACATAGGTCGGGTCGAAGAAGCCGTTGCCGGCCGTATGGGTGACGATGGCAAAGGTCAGCTTGCCATCCTTGCTGTTGAAGTTCTTGGTGTCCGGGCTCTCCTTCGCCGCCTGGTCGAAGGTATAGCCGCCGACCGCCTTCTCCAGCATGCCGGTCTGGGCCGCCGCAGTCCCGCTGAGGGCACTCAAAAGCGCCAGGGCGCTCGCTCCCGCCAGAAGCGTACGCATCACTCTGTTCCTCCCTATTTTGTTCCGGTCATCCAGTCCCTGGCGCCGGTAATATTTTCACTCTCAGATATACTATTTGTGGGTCAAACTGACCAGCCCGGAGGCGGCACAGGACATTATCTAAGCGGATGAGCGTGCCGCTTGGTCACCCGCCGCCCCGGCGATGGCGCAGCGGGTGCCGGCACGGAGCAGACAGACGGCGCTAAGCCTCAGCTCCGCGGCGCGATCCTGACGTCGCCGAACATGACGTTGCGGGTCATCGGCCGGGCCAGGAACTCGTGCGGGAAGCCGAGGTCGACGGCGCTCGCCGCCTCCAGCCGCGCCCCCTGCTCGTCCGAGAGCACGACGTCGAGCGCGCCGAGATTGTCCTCGAGCTGCGCCACAGTCCGCGCGCCGATGATCGGCGCGGTCACGGTGGGGTTCAGCAGGGTCCAGGCCAGGGCCACCTGCGCTGGGGTCCGGCCGATCTCGGCCGCCACCGCCTTCACCTCCTCGGCGATAGCCAGGCCCCGCTCGGTCAGGGCGCCGTTGGCGGCGGCGACGTTTTTGCGCGTCCCCGCGGCCTCCGGACTGCCTCCGCCGATGCCCAGATCGGCCCGGCTGTACTTGCCGGTCAGCACGCCGCTGGCCAGCGGCGACCAGGGGACCACTCCGAGGCCCAACTCGCGCGCCATCGGGATCAGGTCACGCTCCACCGTCCGCTCGATCAAGCTGTATTCGATCTGCAGCGCGATCAGCGGCGACCAGCCGCGCAGGTCGGCGATGGTCTGCATCCGCGCCACCTGCCAGGCCGGCGCGTCGGAGATCGCGACATAGAGCACCTTGCCGGCGCGGACGACGTCATCCATGGCGCGCAGGATCTCCTCGACCGGGGTCGTGAAATCCCAGGCATGGAGGTAGAGCAGGTCGATATAGTCCGTCTGCATCCGCTGCAGGCTGCTCTCGACCGAGCGGACCAAGCTCTTGCGGTGGTTGCCGCCCGAATTCGGATCCCCGGCCCGCAGCGGCAGCGTGTATTTGGTGGCGATCACCAGCCGGTCGCGCCGGTCGGCCGCGAACTTGCCCACCAGGCGCTCGGAGCTGCCGTCGGTGTACTGGTTGGCGGTGTCGATGAAGTTGCCGCCGCGGCCGACATAGGTGTCGAAGATCCGGCGCGCCTCCGGCTCGTCGGCGCCCCAGCCCCAGTCGGTGCCGAAGGTCATGGCGCCGAGCGCCAGCGGCGAGACCCTGAGGCCGGACCGGCCGAGCAGCCGATAATGATCGAGGGACAGCGTGTCGCTCATGGTCGTCTCCTGCAGTGCTGGCCGGAAGATGGCGCGCTGACATTCGTCCATGAAGGCGGCATTATCCGCATGAGCTGTTAAGGGAATGATACACAATGCGCGGCAGCGACTATGCCGAGCTGCGGGCCTTCGCCGCCATCGCCGAGCACGGCAGCTTCGCTCGTGCCGCGGCGCAGCTGGGCCTGTCGCGATCGGCGCTGAGCCAGACCATCCGCGGGCTGGAGGAGCGGCTGGGCCTTCGGTTGCTGAACCGCACCACCCGCAGCGTGGCACCGACCGAGGCCGGGGCGCGGCTGCTGGCCGGGCTGCTGCCGGCCCTGGCCGATCTCGACGCCGCGGTCGCCAATGTCCGGGCGCTGCGCGACACGCCCGCCGGCGTCCTGCGGATCAACGCCTCGCGCATCGCCGCGATCCACCGCCTAGCGCCGCTGATCGGCCCGTTCCATGCGGCCTATCCGGACATCGCCCTCGACATCGTCGCCGAGGACCGGCTGGTCGACATCGTCGCCGAGCGCTTCGACGCCGGCCTCCGGCTCGGCGAGATGGTCGAGCGCGACATGGTCGCGGTGAAGCTGGGCGGCGAGCTCGAGCTGATGGTGGTGGCCGCCCCCTCCTATCTCGACCGCTTCGGCGCGCCCGAGACGCCGCGCGACCTGCGGCACCATCGCTGCATCAATTTCCGCTGGCCGACCGACGGCAGCCTCTACCGCTGGGAGTTCGAGCGCGGCGCGGAGAAGCTGGAGGTGGCAGTGGAAGGCCCGCTCACCGTCACCGAGCCCGAGGTTGCGATCCGGGCGGTGCTGGACGGCGTCGGCATCGGCTATCTCTTCGACCTGCAGATCCGGCCGCTGGTCGAAGCCGGCCGTATGGTGCGGCTGCTGGAGGAATGGACCCCGCCCTTCCCCGGCTTCTATCTCTATTACCCCAGTCGCCGGCAGATGCCGCCGCCGCTGCGCGCCTTCCTCGATTTCGTGCAGCGGCGGCAGGCCGCGCCTAGCGGCGGCCGGTGAACGGCTTGGTCACCGAGTCGAAGAAACTGAACAAGGCGTCGCCGGCGATCACCCCGGCTGCGACCACCTCCATCTCGCTTCGTCCCGCCTCGCCGCGCCAGCGGGTCCACAGGAAACGGATGAAGATGCCGGCCAGCACCGCCCAGCCCGCCAGAGGCGAGTTCAGCAGCAGGCCGGTCGCGAACAGGATGCCCATCTGCCGCTTCGATCCGCCGAGCCACTGGACGATCGCTCCGGGAATCGCCCACAGCGCGAGCGACCGCGCCACCTCCGGCGCCACGCCGGCGCCGATCGTGGCCGCGTAGACCCGGTCGACCGGCGGCAGCATGTCCTGCGTGAAATAGGCTTCCCAGGAGAAGTAGACGACGACGATCGCCACCAGGAATGCGACCATGGCGGCCAGCAGCTGCTGCCGCCGGCCGTCGCGCTCGAATTCCGGGTCGGCGCCGTGGCCGCGCAGGATGTGGCCGGCCTTCAGGTCGTAGCCCATGTCGGCGAAGGCCGGGCCGGTGGCGGCCGAGAAGGCGACCAGCAGCGCCAGGGCCGTCGGCGGGAAGCCGACCAGCATGCCGATGATCAGGGTGATCAGCGCCACGGCGAAGGCCGGGAACCAGCCGGAATGCATCGCCGCCAGGCCGACGATCAACTCGTGCACGAAGGCGGCGAAGGCGGCGTAGACCACGAAGGCGACCAGCATGCCCCAGGACAGCTCGGCCCACAGACCGCCGGCCGCGGCGATCAGCATGGCCAGCGCGATGTAGCCGGCGGTGCCGAGCCCGAGCGCCCGTCGCAGCGCCGCGTCGGACCGTGTGCGGCTGCCGTCGTCGGCGTCGCGGCGCAGGATCGTCGAGCCCACCTGCAGCAGCGCCACCAGCCCGGCGCCGATCATCACCCCGTGCGGGATATAGGCCTTCATCAGGTCGCCGCCCGGGATGATCCCGGCGAAGGCCTCGCCGCCGAAGATCTGGGGGGAATAGCCGCGCAGCAGCAGGCCGACGCCGAACATGGCGAGCGCCCAGATGTTGCCGATGAAGGCGATGCCAAAGGCGGACATCGGGATCTTGAAGAAGGCGCCGACGGCGCCGATGGCCACGCCGACGCCCAGCAGCGCCGCCTTGCGCCCGCCCTCGTCGCCCGCCTTGATCGCCTCGGCCGCGGCCACGCCGGGCGGCCAGGCGCCAGTGGCCGGGAACACCTTGGTGTCGAACATCCGGTACAGCAGATAGGCGTCGAGTAGCATCGCCAGGGCGACGCCGCCGAACATCGGCAGCACAAGGTCCGGCCGGCCCAGCGCATAGGGAATGCCGATCGGCAGCAAGAGGCTGTTGGCGGCGCCGAAGGTGGCGCCGGAGATCGCGCTCTGCGCCAGGTTCTGGACGTGGATCGAGCGGTAGCGGGCGAACAGGCCCAGCGGGATGCGCGCCAGCACCATGGCCGCCAGGGCGCCGATCAGCGAGGTGTTCGCCGAGACGCCGAGGCTGACCAGGATCTGCATGCCGATGATGGCGCCGAAGACGCAGAGCAGGACGATCAGGGCGAGGGTCGCGGGCTCGAACACGCTGGGGTGCCGGCGGCTGGTCGCCGCCGGAACCGCGGGCGCCGCGGTCGGGTCCGCGGTCAGGTCGTGCTGCATGAAACCTCCTGGTGGGGCCGCTTGGCCGCGGCCTTGATCTCGTGATGCGGGCTCTTGGGCGTGCCCCTAACGAAAGGGCCGCGCATCGCCTGGATGCGCGGCCCGCAGCTCATGCGGCCTTGGCGGCGTCGGCCGGTGCCGAGACCAACCCGTCGCCGATGTCGCGATCCAGCGCCGCCCGCGGCCGTTCCGCCGGGTCGCCGTAGCCGGCGCCGCCGGCCAGGACGATCTCGACGATCTCGTCCGGCTTGGCCAGCTGCACCAGCTCGCCGGTGCCGCAGTCGCGCAGAATCTGCCCCTGCGTGTCGCGCACCACGCCGCGCGCGCCGCCGCCCGGCGCCCCGCCGAACAGGCCGGGGTTGCTCGACTTCACCCCCTCCGGATAGACGGCGACGAAGGTGGTCAGCCCGTCATCGGCCAGCTTGCGCAGCGAGACTCGCTGACCCAGCCCGCCGCGATGGCGCCCCGGCCCCCCGGAGTCCCGGACATAGGTCTTCTCCAGCACCAGCACCGGGACACGCGTCTCGAACAGTTCGACCGAAGTGTTAGCGGCCGAGGTCGGCCACAGCAGGCCCGACTTGCCGTCGCCATGCGACGAGGCGCCCTGCCCGCCGCCCATGAACAGCATGTCGGAATAGGTCGCGCCCACCGCGTCGCGGCCGTAGATGGTCGCGGCCACCGGCAGGCCGGTGAAGGCCTGCACCTTGTCCGGCGCCGCCTCGGCCAAAGCACGGAAGATGTTCGGCGCGATGTACCAGCCGGTGCGGGTGCGCAGGTTCACCGCCATCGGCTTGGTGGCGTTCAGGATCGACCCTTCCGGCGCCTTCACCTCGAACGGCCGGTAGCAGCCGGCATTGCCGCGGACATTCGGCGTCAGCATGCATTTCAGCGGATAGGTCGCATGCGCCGCGGTGTAGTTCAGCGTGCAGTTCAGCCCGCCTTGCGGCAACTGCGCCGGTGCGCCTTCGAAATCGAGGGTGATGCGGTCGCCTTCGATGGTCAGCGCCAGCGGATAGCGCAACCGCTCGCCAAGCGGGTTGTTCTCGATCTCCGACCGGTAGACGCCGTCCGGCAGGGCGGCGATCGCCTCGCGCATCGCCTTCTCGGACCGCCCCTGCACCACCGCGGCCAGGGCCCGCAGGTCCTGCATCCCGTATTCGCGCATGAAGGCGACGAGACGATCGGCGCCCAGCGCGTTGGCGGCGACGAAGGAATGGATGTCGCCCGTCACCTGCCCGGGGTTGCGCACATTCTCCGCCAGCAGGCGGAACAGCGTCGCGTTCGGCCGCCCTTCCTCCACCAGCTTCATCGGCGGGATCTGGAATCCCTCCTCGTAGATTTCCCGCGCCCGCAGGCTGTCCTTGGTGCCGCCGATGTCGGAGACATGGCCGACCGTGCCCATCAGCCCGACCAGCCGGCCCTCGAGGAACACCGGCGTGACCACGGCGATGTCGAACAGGTGCCCGGCGCAGAGCCAGGGGTCGTTGGTGACCAGCACGTCGCCCGGCCGCAGCGTCTCCGCCGGGTATTCGGCCAGCAGCGCCTTCACCGCGCGCGGCAGGGTCAGGTTGAACACCGGCATCGCCCGCGGCGAATGCGCCAGCGTCTCGCCCTCGGGGTCCAGCAGCTCGCAGGCGAAGTCCTGGGCCTCGGAGATCACCAGCGAGAAGGCGGTGCGGCAGACCGTCAGCCACATCTCCTCGACCACGGTGACCAGGCGGCTCCACATGATCTCCAGCGCGATCGGGTCGGCCTCGATCCGCGCGATCGCCTCGGGCAGCGGCATCTCGGCCGTGACCAGCGCCTGGACCGGCGCGGCGACGCCGATGGCGATGCGCAGGTTCAGGCTCTCGTCGACCCGCACGACATCGCCCGGCGGCACGATGGTGGTGGATTCCCGCTCCTCGATGATCGCCGGGCCTTCGATCCGGTCGCCCGGCACCAGGGCGTAGCGGTCATAGACCACCGCTTCGACCGCGCCCTCGGCGAAGCGAGCCAGCCGCGTGCCCTTGCGCTTGGCCGCGGCGTCGCCGCCGCCGGCCGCGCCGGTCAGCGACAGCGTCGGGGTCGGGCCAAGGCAGCGGACGCGGAAGTTGATCGCCTCGATCTCGGCCCCGCGATACAGCGAGGTGTAGCGGGCGGTGTAGACCTCGGCGAAGGCGGTGTGGATCGCCTCCAGGCTGCCGGCGCCGATCGGACCGGACGGCAGCGGCACGGCGATCTCGTGCATCTGGCCGGTCAGCCGCATGTCGGCGCTGCGCTCGACCGTGACCGCCGCCGCATCTACGCCCGCCTCGGCCAGCCGCCGCCGGCCCTCGGCCTCCAGTTCGGCCAGCACGCCGTTCACGGCCTCGGCGTCGAAGTCGCCCGAGAAGCGCACCGGATGCGACCGCACCAGCTCGAAGGACAGCGGGGCCGCGAGAAAGCCCAGCGCCGAGGCCGCGCCGGACGCCGGCGGGATGATCACCTCGGCCACGCCCAGGATCCGCGCCACCCCGGCGGCATGGGCCGGGCCGGCACCGCCGAAGCCGACCATGGCGTAGCGGCGCGGATCCTTGCCCTTCTCGACCAGATGCACCCGGGCGGCGGCAGCCATGCTCTCGGTCACCACCTTGTGGATGCCCCAGGCCGCCTCCTCGACTGACAGGCCGAGCGGTTCCGCGACGCGCGCGACCGCGGCCTCGGCCGCCGCCTTGTCCAGCGCCATGCGGCCGCCCAGGAAGAAGCCCGGATCGTAGTAGCCCAGCACCAAATTGGCGTCGGTCACCGTCGGCTCGATCCCACCCTTGCCGTAGCAGGCCGGGCCGGGGTCGGAGCCGGCGGAATGCGGCCCGACGCGCAGCAGCCCGACCTCGTCGATCGAGGCGATCGACCCGCCGCCGGCGCCGATTTCGATCATGTCGATCACCGGCGCCTTGATCGGCAGGCCCGAACCCTTCTTGAAGCGGTGCACCCGCCCCGCCTCCATCATCGGCGCGATCTCGGCGCGGCCATCCTCGATCATGCAGGCCTTGGCGGTGGTGCCGCCCATGTCGAAGGAGATGACGTCGGCCTTGCCGGCCAGCGCGCCGAACAGCGCCGTCGCCAGGCCGCCGCCGGCCGGGCCGGATTCGAGCAGCCGGATCGGGAAGGCACGAGCCGTCTCCGGCGCCACCAACCCGCCGGCGGAATGCATCAGCCGCAGCGTGCCGGCGAAGCCGCGCGCCGCCAACTCCCGCTCCAGCCGCTGCAGGTAGCGGTCCATCAGCGGCTGCACATAGGCGTTGGCGCAGGTGGTGACGCAGCGCTGGTACTCCCACAGCTCGGCCACAATCTCGGAGGACAGCGACATGGCCAGCTGCGGGAACTCGGCGCGGGCGATCTCGCCGACGATCCGCTCATGCTCCGGGTTGCGGTAGGAATGCAGGAAGCAGACGGCGACGGCCTCGACGCCCTCCGCCGCCAGCCGCCGGAGGGCAATGCGGACCGCCTCGCGGTCCAGCGGCTCGACCACTGTGCCGTCGCGGTCCACACGCTCCGGCACCTCCAGCCGCAGCCGGCGGGCCACCAGTAGCTCCGGGAACTGCAGGAACAGGTCGTAGATGTCGTAGCGCTGCTCCGTGCCCATCTCCAGCACGTCGCGGAATCCCCGGGTCGTGATCAGCCCCAGCTTCGCGCCCTTGCGCTCGATCACCGCGTTGGTGACCAGGGTCGTGCCGTGCACCATCTCGCCGACATCCGCCAGCCGGATGCCGGCCATCGCCACCAGCTCCTCGATCCCGATCAGCGCCGCCTCGGACGGGTCGTGCGGCGTGGTCAGCCGCTTGTGCAGCTTCACCGAGCGCCCCTCGCCGTCATAGAGGATGAAGTCGGTGAAGGTGCCGCCGATGTCGAAGCCGATGCGCCAGCGCGTCGCCTGCATGTCGATCCGTTCCTTGGTTACGCTGCGGTGGCCGAGATCGCGGCCTGCCAGTTCGGGTCGCCGGCCAGGGCCGCGACCTCTCGTGCCCCGGCCAGCAGCCGGGCGATGATGTCCTCCCGCTCCTCCGCCGTGACGGTGGACACCGGGTAGGCGATGCAGAGGCTGACCGCCTCGCCCGTCTCGGGCGACCCGACGGCGGCGGCGATCGCGCCGACGCCGCGGTTGGCCTCGTCATGCGATTCCGCGAAGCCGCGGCGGCGGACCTGCTCCAGCCGCTCCAGCAGCTCCGCCAGGTTCTGCGGCGCGGTCGGCGATACCGGCTGCCATGGATCGGGGAACAGCGCCCGGACCTGATCATTCGACAGCCGGGCCAGCAGCGACCGGCCGGTGGCGCTGGAATGGGCCGCCAGCGGCCGGCCGACCGGCGTGGCGACGCGCAGCACATTGGTGCCGGGGTGGTAGGTCAGGCCGGTCACCTCGCCGCCGTCGCGGATCGAGACATAGCCGGTGTGGCCCACGGCGGCGACGATCCGGGCCACCACCGCATCCGCCCGGCCGACCAGCGACGAGGTGGCGCTGAACAGGTGCCCGACACCGACGACCAAGGCACCGGGGCGGTAGCGCTTGGTCTCACCGACAGCCTCCAGGAACCCGGCATCACGCATCGCCCGCAGCAGGCGGGAGATGTTGCTCTTCGGCTGGGACAGCAGCGATGCCGCCTCGGTCACCGTGATCTCGGTGCGGGTGGTGGAGAAGCAGCGCAGGACAGCGGCGGCGCTTTCGAGCGTGGTCATGAAGCCAACCCATAGTTCCATTTTTTGGAACTGTGCTTTCGAATAATGAAACTCTAGCAACAGGCGAAATGGCGGATCAAGCCTGTATCCGCAGGCATGGCAAAGGGTCGGCGGAATGCCGAATTCTGAAACAAGGGAAGTGTTCGGGATCAGGAGGCTAGTAGCGCCCCAGCACGGCCCCGAGCACCAGATCCGCTTGGCGCAGCGGCGGCGGCTCCTGGACCAGAGCGGAGAAGACGTCGTGATCCGCACGACGCAGCCGGCGCAGATAGCCATCCGCGAGCCGGGCGGACAGCAGCGCCGACACGGCGGCCCGCGGCACCGCGTGGCGCAGGCTTCGTGCCTCGGCCAGGTATCCGGCAGCCACTTCGGCCACCTGGGCCACCGCCCGGCGCAGCCCCTCATGCGGCTTCATCTCGAACAGCAGGCCGCGGTCGGCGCCCTCGGCAACCATGATCTCCTGCGGCAGGTAGAGGCGCTTCTGCCGGGCGTGGAACGGCATGGCGCGCATCAGGCCGACCAGAGCCCATGCGGTGCCGATCGCCGTCGCCGCCTGATGCGTCGCGTCGTCGCGAACGCCCAGCACCTCGAGATGCAGGCGCAGCAGCGGCCCGGCCGTATCCGCGGCGTAGCCCTCGAGATCGGCGAGGGTCGCCGGCGGCTCGTCGTCCAGATCGCGCTCACGGGCGTCGATGACGGTGTCGAAATGGCCCCGGCTCAGGTCATGGGCCCAGACAGCCGGGGCCAGGGCGTCGAGCACCTCGTGCCGGCGCGGCCGGCCGTCGTAGATCTCGCCGACCGCATCGCGCCACCATTGCAGCCGGATCTGACCGAGCAGCGGCTGGCTGACCACCTCGCGCGTCTTCGCCACCTCGATGTTGAAGGCATAGAGCGCGAACAGCGCCGCACGGCGCGACGCCGGGGCGAACAGGCAGGTCAGGTAGCGGTCATGGTCGAGGCGGCGAACCTGCTCGCCGTTCTGGCCCAATGGATCGGTGGTCGGCATGGCGGCCCCTATATGCCCGCTCACGGCACCGATCGCCACCGAAGCTTGCCAGCTTAGGCTCCAGGTTGAAGACTTGCCCGCCAAAGCATCGAGGGAGGCGACCGATGAAGGCGATCATCGTCGGTGGCGGCATCGGCGGGCTGACGACGGCGCTGATGCTGCAGGCGCGCGGGATCGGCTGCGCCGTGTTCGAGCAATCGGCCGAGCCGCGGGAGATCGGCGTCGGCATCAACACCTTGCCGAACGCGATCCAGGAGCTTGCCGGGCTCGGCCTGCTCGACCGGCTCGACGCCGTCGCCATCCGCACCCGGGAGTTGCTGTACTGCAACCGCTTCGGCCAGATCGTGTGGCGCGAGCCGCGCGGCCTGGACGCCGGTTTTCCAGTGCCGCAGTTCTCGATCCACCGCGGCCGGCTGCACGGCGTGCTGCACAAGGCGGCGCGCGAGCGGCTCGGCGGCGAGATCCACCACGGACGCCGCCTGGCCGGTTTCGAGCAGACCGGGACCGAGGTCGTCGCCCATTTCGTCGACCGCCACGGCGCGCCGGCCGGAACCGCGCGCGGCGACGTCCTGATCGGCGCGGACGGCATCCATTCGATCGTCCGGGACACGCTCTATCCCGACCAGGGTCCACCCTCCTGGAACGGCGTCATGATGTGGCGTGGCGCGATCGACTGGCCGGCCACTATGGACGGGCGGACCATGATCGTCGCCGGTGGCATGCAGGCGAAGGTCGTGCTGTACCCGATCGCGGCGGGAACCGCGCCGGACCGGCGCCTGACCAACTGGGTGGTGTGCGCCCGCATCGGCGACGGCAGCGCACCCCCGCCCCGGCGCGAGGACTGGTCGCGGCCCGGCCGGCTGGACGAGGTGCTGCCGCACGCCCGGCGCTTCGCGCTGCCGGAGGCCGACATCGCCGAGATCGTCCAGGCGACGCCGGAGTTCTGGGAGTATCCGATGTGTGACCGCGACCCGCTGCCGCGCTGGCGGCACGGCCGGGTGACGCTGCTGGGTGACGCGGCCCATCCGATGTACCCGGTGGGGTCGAACGGCGCATCGCAGGCGATCCTCGACGCCCGCGCCCTGGCCGATGCCCTGGCCGACACGGCGGATGCCGTGACGGCGCTGGAGCGCTACGAGGCCGACCGGCGGCCGAAGACCGCTGAGATCGTCCGGCTGAACCGCAGCGGCGGTCCGGAGGGGGTGATCGACGTGGTCGAGCAGCTGGCGCCGGACGGCTTCGAGGACATCGAGGCCGTGCTGTCGCATGAGGAGCGTCAGGCGATCGTCCGCGGCTATGCCACGGTCGCCGGCTTCACGCCGGCCCAGCTGCGCCGTCCGCGCTGACTAAGCGGGCGGCGGCAGGAAGTCGACGTCATGCTTGGCGGCGAGCGCCACCACCGCCTCCGGCGTCTGCTCCGGCAGGTCGTGGATGGCCTGGAACAGCTCGACCAGCCGGCCGGTCGGCGCCACCCAGAACAGCGACTTCGCGATCGCGCCGCTGTTGTTGAAGATGCCGTGCGGGATGCCCTTGGGCAGTCGGACAAGATCGCCGACCGTGGCCGACGCGTTCTTGCCGTCGAGCAGGAAGTCGAGCCTGCCTTCGAGGATGTAGAGGAACTCGTCCTGCAACGGGTGAATGTGCGGCGGCACGAAGGTGCCGATGCCCAAGGTGGCGTGCCAGGCGAAGCTGTCCTCGGAGATCTGCTTCGGCACATAGGTCTGGCCGAGGATCGACCAGGAGATGCCGTCGATCCCCTCCGCGGCCCCGGTGATACCGGCCGTCATCGCCTTCATCTCGCGCCTCCCCTGCTGCTTGTCTGCAGCTTAGAGACTAAAGCGTTCGCAGCGAACGGGCGACGTCAAACCGGGATCAGCGCCGCGGCGGCGCGGCGGCCTTCGGAGATCAGCACGTTGTAGGTGCGGCAGGCGGCGCCGGTGTCCATCGCGTCCATGCCGATGCCGGCCTCACGGATCTGCCGCCGCAGCGTCGAGGGCAGCAGCACCATGCGCGGGCCGCAGCCGATCAGCAGCACCTCGACCGGTGGGTCGATCCGCTTCACCGGGTCGAGATCGGCCAGGGCCAGATCCTCGATCCGGCCGATCGGCCAGGGCGCCTCGCCCTCCGGCCACACCAGCATCGGCCCCTGATGCAGCTCTCCGGCGATGCGGAAGCCGCCCGGCTGGTAGCCGTCGATCATCCGCCGCCCGGGCGGGATGACGGAGGAGATTTCCACGATCCCGCTCCGTCCCGCTCAGCTCACTTGCGCGCCAGGAAGCGGGCCAGCCCCTTGGGCTTCTCCGCCTCGGCCGGCGCGTTGGCGGCGGCCGGCGCCGCGGTCTCCTCGGCCTTGTCGCCGTTGCCCGACCCGCCGTTCTTGGCCGGCTCGGTGCGGGCCAGGACCGTGGTCACGGTGCTGCGGATCACCTTGACCCGGACGTTCTCGGCGATCTCCACCGTCAGCTCGTCGTCGGCCACCTTCTGCACGGTGCCGACGATGCCGCCGCCGGTGACGATTCGGTCGCCCCGGCGCAGCGCGCCCAGCATGTCGCGGTGTTCCTTCGCCCGCTTCTGCTGCGGCCGGATCAGCAGGAAGTAGAACACCACGAAGATGAGGATCAGCGGCGCGAATTGCACAAGCAGGCCGGCCCCACCGGCCGCGCCGGGATCGGCCGTCTGGGCATAGGCCTCGGAAATGAACATTCCACGCTCCACCTTTACAGTCGCGCGCGACTATAGCGGCCGGGGCTGCGGTTGCAACGGAATCCGGTCCGCCTCCGACGGCGCAAGGGAGGCTTGCGGCGCTTGATCTCGACAGGCGCGCGGCACGATCGTTAGCGTCGGCGGGCCGAAAGCGAAGGAGACCGTCCGGTGGCCGACCTGGATCCGACACATCTGCAACTGCTGACCCGCATCGCCGATGCGCTGGAGCGGCTGGCGCCCCCGCCGCCGGCGCCGACCGACCTGGCCAGCGCCGACGCCTTCACCTGGGACGCCGAGCACGGGCGGCTGCAGCCGGTCGCCACGGTCAGCAAGGTCGACCTCGGCCTGCTGCAGGGCATCCAGCTGCAGCGAGACCTGCTGCTGGAGAACACCCGCCGCTTCGCCCAGGGACTGCCGGCCAACAACGCGCTGCTGTGGGGCTCCCGCGGCATGGGCAAGAGCTCGCTGGTCAAGTCGGTGCATGCGGCGGTGAACGGCGAGGCCGGCGGCGTTCTGGCGCTGGTCGAGATCCATCGCGAGGACATCTCCTCCCTGCCCCGCCTCTTGCACCTGCTGCGCGCCTCGACCCGGCGCTTCATCCTGTTCTGCGACGACCTGTCCTTCGACGGCCAGGACGCCAGCTACAAGTCGCTGAAGGCGATCCTGGAGGGCGGTATCGAGGGCCGGCCGGAGAACGTGGTGTTCTACGCCACCTCGAACCGCCGCCACATCCTGGCGCGGGAGATGATCGAGAACGAGCGGTCGACCGCGATAATCGCCGGCGAGGCGGTGGAGGAGAAGGTGTCGCTGTCCGACCGCTTCGGGCTGTGGCTCGGCTTCCACGGCTGCAACCAGGACACCTATCTGGAGATGGTGGAAGGCTATGCCAAAGCCTTCGGCCTCGAGATCGCGCCCGAGACGCTGCGCGCCGAGGCGCTGGAATGGACCATCACCCGCGGCTCCCGCTCCGGCCGCGTCGCCTGGCAGTACATCCAGGACCTGGCCGGCCGCCTCGGCAAGCGGCTGGAGGCCGCGAAGTAGGAGGAAGGGGCGGCCCGCGCCGCCCCGCCCCCTGTCAGTTCAGGAACAGCCCGACACCCGGCGCCAGCGGCAGGCCGAGCTCGACCCACAGCACCAGGAAGGCGGACCAGGCGATCAGGAAGCCGATCGAGATCGGCAGCGTCATCGCCGCCAGCGTGCCGATGCCGGCATCCTTCTGATAGCGCTGCAGGAACGCCAGGCAGACGGCGAAATACGGGCTCATCGGCGAGATC
Organism: Inquilinus limosus DSM 16000; assembly: GCF_000423185.1. Lineage (GTDB taxonomy): Bacteria > Pseudomonadota > Alphaproteobacteria > DSM-16000 > Inquilinaceae > Inquilinus > Inquilinus limosus. The sequence continues at coordinate 624,686 of NZ_AUHM01000001.1, forward strand.
ACGTTGGTGACCGAGTCCGAGATGCGGAAGGCGGCCTGGACCAGCGCCGGCTCCAGCCCCACCAGCATCATCATCGGCACGAAGACCGGCGCCATCAGCGACCACTGCGCCGAGCCCGAGGTGATGAAGACGCTCATCACCATCGCCAGCAGGATGAAGGCCAGCACCAGCGGCGTGCCGCCCAGCCCGCCGGTGTCGAGCAGATGCGAGCCGTGGATCGCGATCCACTCGCCGAGATTGGTCCAGCGGAACCAGGCCAGGAACTGCGAGATGGCGAAGAACAGCACCAGGGTCGGCGCCAGCTCCTTCACTGCCTCGGCCATGTAGCCGGCGACGTCGCGGGCGCTTTTGACCTTGCCGACCGCAGAGCCGTAGACCCAGCCGAGCAGCAGGAAGAACACCGCCAGGATGGCGACGATGCCTTCGAGGAAGGGCGACGGCACCAGCCCGCCCTGCTCGCTGCGCAGCGGCGACCCGGCCGGCAGCACCGCGGCCAGCACCACGGCGAGGAAGGCCAGCGCCACCCAGCCGATGCGCTTCAGGGCCCGAGCCTCGGTGGCACCGATCGGCTCCAGCTTCAGCACCACGTCGCCGGTGTACTTGCCGGCCAGCGGCTCGACGATCCGTTCGATCACCAGCGTGCCGACCAGCGACAGCAGCACCGCCGAGCAGGCGATGAAGTAGTAGTTGTCGAGCGGCGAAACATAGGCGTTCGGGTCGATCGCGTGCGCGGCGCCGGTGGTGATGCCGGACAGGATGATGTCGACCGGGGTGATGAACAGGCTGGCGTCGTAGCCGGCGCCGACCGCGACATAGCCGGTGACGGCGCCGACCAGCGGGTTGCGCCCGACCGCCTGGAAGATCATGGCCGAGAGCGGGATCAGCACGATATAGGCGGCGTCCGAGGCCAGGTGACTGCACATGCCGACCAGGAAGATGACGAAGGTCGTCAGATGCCGCGGCGCCTTGATCACGCTGACCTGCATCAGGCTGGCGATCATCCCGACCTTATCGGCCACGCCGATCGCCAGCATGATCACCAGGATCACGCCGAGCGGCGGGAAGTTGACGTAGTTCTTGGCCAGCGAGCCCAGGGCGAAGACCAGCCCGTCGCCGGAGATCAGGCTCTGGACCAGGACCTCCTTGCCGGTCTTCGGGTTGATGCCGGAGGCGCCGCCCAGCGCCATCAGCCAGGACAGCACGGCGACGACGCCGCAGAGGATGAGGAACAGCAGGAACGGGTGCGGCAGACGGTTGCCGGCCCGCTCGATCAGGGCGAGGAAGCGCTGCATGGCGGAGCGGCTTTCGACGGTCGAGGTGACCATGGTCAACGGCCCCCCAGGCGGCGCTCGGCGATGGCCAGGAACATCCCGGCGGCGACCGGCAGGATCTCGTCCCGGTAGTCGTAGCGGGGGTGGTGCAGATAGGCGCTGTCCTCGCCGTTGCCGACGAAGAAGAAGCAGCCGGGCACCTTCTCCAGGTAGAAGGCGAAGTCCTCCGCCCCCATGGTCGGCAGCGAGTCCATCCGGCCCGAGCGCTCCGGGCCGACCAGGTCGAGCGCGGTCGCCAGCACGAAGTCGGTCTCGCCGGCGTCGTTCACCACCGAGGGGATGCGCATGGTCTGTTCGACCGCCGCGGTGGCGCCGTGCGCCTCGCAGATCTGGGCGATCACCCAGCGCAGCTCCTGGTCGATCCGCTCATACGCGGCCGGCGACCCGTCGCGGGTGTTGATCGACAGCGTCGCCGCCGTTGGGATGATGTTGTGGCTGTTGCCGCCATGGAACTGTGTGACGGTGACGACGCCCGATTCCAGCGGCGACAGGCGGCGCGACACCACGCTCTGCAGCCCCTGCACCACGGCGGTGCCGACGAAGATCGGGTCGATCGCCAGGTCCGGCCGCGAGGCGTGGCCGCCCTTGCCGGAGATGGTGACCTCGTAGAGCGAGCTGCCGCCCATGGTCGGGCCGGCCTTGGCGAAGACGCGGCCGAGCGGATATGCCGGGCGATTGTGGTAGCCGTAGACCCTCTCGACGCCGTCCAGCGCCCCGGCCTCGATCATCCGGGCGGCGCCGAGCCCGCCCTCCTCCGCCGGCTGGAACAGCAGCTTGATCCGACCGGACAGGCGGTCGGCGATGCCGGCCAGCCCGCGGGCGGCCAGCAGCAGCGAGGCGGTGTGCCCGTCATGGCCGCAGGCATGCATCCTGCCCGGGGTCTTCGAGGCATAGGGAAGGCCCGTGTCCTCGAGGATCGGAAGGGCATCCATGTCGGCACGGAAGGCGATGGTCGGTCCCGGCCGGCCGGTGTCGAGCAGGCCGACCACGCCGGTCTCGGCCAGGCCGGTCTCGACCGCGTAGCCGAGGCCGCGCAGGCGCGACGCCACCAGATCGGCGGTGCCGTGCTCCTCGTATTTCAGCTCGGGGTTCGCGTGCAGATGCCGGCGCGTCTCCACGGCTTCCGCGATCGCCTCGGGCGAAAAGCTCTCCATCGCCATCCCTGTCCAGGTTCTCGTTCGACATCCCCTGGTATGAAGGCGATCCGCATGCCACAAGCGCTATAATTCGCACAACGCGTTGCCGCTGCGGCAACGGACGAAAGAAACGTCATGCAGAGCACCGCGCTTCGCTACTTCCTGGAAGTCGCCCGCTCCGGCTCGATCGCGGATGCGTCGAAGCGGCTGAACGTCGCCGCCTCCGCCATCAGCCGGCAGATCGCGAAGCTGGAGCGCGAGCTGGGGGCCGAGCTGTTCGAGCGCCGGCCCCGCGGCATGGTGCCGAGCGCGGCCGGGGAGATCCTGGCCGCGCACGCCCGGCGGGCGATGCTGGACGGCGAACGCGCCGCGGCCGAGATCCGCGAGCTGCAGGGCCCTCACCGCGGCCATGTCCGGCTGGCCAGCTTCGAGGGCTTCGCCCTCGACATCCTGCCGGCGGCGGTGGCCGCGTTCCGCCGCGACCATCCGGGCGTGACCTTCCACCTCTGGGTCGGCACCTCGGTGCAGATCGCCGAGCGGGTGCGGGACGGCGAGACCGACATCGGCATCTCCTTCAACCTGGCGCCCCCGCGCGGCACGACGGTGGAGCGGATGATCCGCCGGCCGATGCACGCGCTGATGCCGCGCACCCACCCGCTGGCGGAACGGCCGTCGATCGCCATGGCCGAGACCCTGCCCTACCCCGTCGCCCTGCCGGACCCGGACCGGACCCAGCGGCAGCTGATCGACGCCTGCTGCAACCTGCAGGGGCTGGCGCTGGAGCCGGTGCTCTCGACCAACTCCATGGCCGCGCTGCGCCGGTTCGCCGACATCGAGGGCTGCATCCACTTCACCAGCGCGATCCGCGACCCCGGCCGGGTGGCGATGGGCGACTTCGTCGCCGTGCCGGTCGCCGACGAGGGCATGACCGACAGCACGCTGCACATCCTGACCATGGCCGGCCGCACTCTGCCGGCCGCGGTGCGCGCCTTCCTCGACGCCCTGCTGGCCGAGCTGGCGCCGGTGGAACGGCCCTAGCTCACTGCAGATACTGCTTCGGGTCGACCGGCTGGCTGTTCTTGCGCACCTCGAAGTGGAGCTGCGGCTGGTCGACGGCGCCGGTCTGGCCGACCGTGCCGATGGTCTGGCCGGCGGTGACCTGGTCGCCCTTCTTCACCGACAGCGACGCCGCATGGGCATAGGCGGTGACCAGCCCGTCACCGTGCTGGATCAGCACCAGGTTGCCGTAGCCGCGCAGCTCGTTGCCGGCATAGGCGACGACGCCGGAGCCCGCCGCCTTGATCGGCGTGCCGGCCGGGGCGGAGATGTTGATGCCCTGGTTCGGCTTGCCGCCGAGCGGCGCGTTGTAGCCGGCGATCACCGAGCCGGACACCGGCCAGGCGAAGCGGCCGGAGCCGCGGGCAGCGGCCTGTGGCGCCGCGGCCGGCGGCGGCTGCGTGCTGGCGACCGGCGGCACCGGGGCGGCGGGCGCCGCGGGCTTCGGCACGATCGAGGTCGGAGCGGACGGCGTCGGCGCCGTGGGCGTCGGGGCGGCCGCGGTGCCGGCGGGCGGGACCGCGGCCGGAGGCACGGTGCCCGGCGGCACCGGCGCGGCGGCGCCGCCCGGCGGCGGCAGGCGCTGCACCGACAGGCCGCTGCCGGTCGAGGGCACGGTGTTGAGCGGCGCGCCCGCGGCGGCGCCCGCCGCCGGAGCCGCGGCGACGGCCCCGGTCGTGGGCAGCGTCACGGTCGGCGCCGGGCCGGGCGCCGATCCCGGCGCGCCGGGCAGGCGCAGGGTCTGGCCCGGCTGCAGCGCATAGGGCGGCTGCAGGCCGTTCAGCGCGATCAGCGCCGGCATCGAGACGTCGTAGCGGCGGACGATGGAGAGCACGTCGTCGCCCGGCTGGACCTGGGCGGTCGCCGGCCGCTGCGCCAGCTGGTCCGCGCCGGGCGGGGTGTTGCAGGCCGCGAGACCCGCGGCGGCGAGGGTCGTCAGTAGGATGGACCGGAGCCGCCATCCTCCCCGTCGGGAAGATCCGGCAGCAACGGCACGAAGCGAACTGGCCACAGATCCTCCCGCTCCAATCCGGTTTCAGTGCGCGTGAAGCGGACCACGCGCTGGTTCCGCTTCTCGTCCCCCATGGGAATCACGATTATACCACCGATCGCGAGCTGGTCGGCCAGCGCCGGGGGCGGCAGGTCGCCGCGATGCGCAGCGGTGACGATGATGCGCTCGAACGGCGCCTGCTCCGGCCAGCCCTTCATGCCGTCGCCCCAGCGCGCGGTGATGTTGCTGATGCGCAACCCCTCGATCCGCCCCAGCGCCAGGTCGAGCAGCGGCTTGTGCCGCTCGACGGTGTAGAGCCGGCGGCAGATCTTCGCCAGCACGGCCGCCTGGTAGCCGGAACCGGTGCCGATCTCCAGCACCTTGTGGCGGTCGCCGACCTCCAGCGCCTGGGTCATCAGCCCGACCACCAGCGGCTGGCTGATGGTCTGGCCATGGCCGATCGGCAGCGCGATGTCCTCATAGGCCTGGTCGAGGAAGGCGTCGGGCACGAAGGCCTCGCGCGGCACCCGCTCGATCGCGCCGAGCACGCGATGGTCGGTGATCCCCGAGCGCCGGAGATGCATCAGCAGCCGGATCAGCCGCGGCTCGGCGATCATGGGCGGGGTCCGGTCGAGGAGGACCGCCTCTCTTCCGTATCCAAAGCCGGCTCGGGCGGAGGAAACCCCCTCCCCCTTCCCCCCTCCCGCAAGGGGAGGGGGGACTGGTTCCGCCATTCACCCGAGCAAAGCCCAACCATGCGACGGCAGCCTCACCCCACGAAGGTCCGCCGCAGGGACTGGATCGCGGCGGCGTGGTTCAGGTCGAGATGCAGCGGCGTCACCGTGATCCGGCCGTCGCGCAGGGCCGACACGTCGGTCTCCTCGCCCTGCAGCGCCTCCTCCGTCCGGCTGGTGCCGATCCAGAAATAGGTGCGGCCGCGCGGATCGAGCCGCTCCTCCAGCACGTCGCCGATCTTGCGCAGGCCGTGCGGCACCACGGCGATGCCCGTCACCGCGTCCGGGTCGACCGCCGGGAAGTTGACGTTGACCAGCACCTGCTCCGGCCAGTCGGTGGCGATCGCCTTGCGCGCCACCTCGGCGCCCCAGCGCGCCGCCGTCTCCCAGTCCGGCCGCCTTCCGTCGGCGAATTGCTGGCTGAAGGCGATGGCGCGGATGCCGAGCAGCGTCGCCTCCATCGCCGCGGCGATGGTGCCGGAATAGGTCACGTCCTCGGCGATGTTGCGGCCGTGGTTGACGCCGGACAGGACCAGGTCCGGCCGCCGGTCCTTCATCACGTGGTTGACCGCCAGCAGCACGCAGTCGGTCGGCGTGCCGTCGACGGCGAAGCGCTTCTCCTCGATCTTCCGGAGGCGCAGCGGCCGGTGGATGGTCAGGGAATGGCTGGCGGCCGACTGCTCGGTCTCGGGCGCGCAGACCCAGACGTCGTCGGAGAGCTCGCGGGCGATGCGCTCGAGCACCGAGAAGCCGGTGGAGTTGATGCCGTCGTCATTGGCCAGGAGGATGCGCATCGTCAGCCCTTCGCTTCCAGGATCTCGAGTCCGCCCATATAGGGCCGCAGCGCCTCCGGCACCTCGATCGAGCCGTCCTGACGCTGATAGGTCTCCAACACCGCGATCAGGGCGCGGCCGACGGCGACGCCGGAGCCGTTCAGCGTGTGCAGGAAGCGCGTGCCCTTCTCGCCCGCCGGGCGGAACCGGCCCTGCATCCGCCGGGCCTGGAAGTCGCCGCAGTTGGAGCAGGAGGAGATCTCACGATACCGCCCCTGCCCCGGCAGCCAGACCTCGATGTCGTAGGTCTTGCGGGCGGAGAAGCCCATGTCGCCGGTGCACAGCGCCATGGTGCGGAAGGCGAGGCCGAGCCGCTTCAGCACGGTCTCGGCGCATTCCGTCATCCGCTCATGCTCGGCGGCCGACTGCTCCGGCGTGGTGATGCTGACCAGCTCGACCTTGCTGAACTGGTGCTGGCGGATCATGCCGCGGGTGTCGCGCCCGGCGGCCCCGGCCTCGGAGCGGAAGCACGGCGTCAGCGCGGTGAGGCGCAGCGGCAGGGCCTCCTGCTCGAGGATGTCGCCGGCGACCAGGTTGGTCAGCGGCACCTCGGCGGTCGGGATCAGCCAGTGGCCGGTGTTGGTGCGGAACTGGTCCTCGGCGAATTTCGGCAGCTGCCCGGTGCCGAACAGGGCCTCGTCGCGCACCAGCACGGGCGGCGCGATCTCGGTGTAGCCGTGCTCGGTCGTGTGCAGGTCGATCATGAACTGGCCGATGGCGCGCTCCAGCCGCGCCAGCGCGCCGCGCAGGACGACGAAGCGCGAGCCGGACAGCTTGGAGGCCGCGGCGAAGTCCATCAGGCCGAGGCCTTCGCCCAGGTCGACATGGTCGCGCGCCGCGTTCAGCCGGCGCGGCTCGCCCACCCGGCGCAGCTCGACATTGGCGCTCTCGTCCGGCCCGTCGGGCACGTCCTCGTCCGGCAGGTTCGGCAGCTCGGCCAGCCGCGCTGCCAGCGCCGCCTCGGCGCCGCGGTCGGCCTGCTCCAGCTCGCCTATCTTCGCCTTGATCGACGCGACCTCGTCCATCAGCGCCTGGGCGTCGCCGCCCTTGGACTTGACGGCGCCGATCTCCTTGGAGGCGGCGTTGCGGCGGGTCTGCAGCCCCTGCAGCTCGGTGGTGATCTGGCGCCGGCGCTCGTCGAGCGACAGCAGCTCGGCGGCGAGAGGCGACAGACCCCGCCGAGCCATCCCCTTGTCGAAGGCCTCGGGATGCTCTCGGATGAAACGGATGTCGTGCATCGCGCGCTCGATCTGTCGGGTCGGGGAATCGTGCGCTGGTTATAGGAGGTGGGCCGGCCGGACGCAAACGGCCCGGGGGCTTCGGATGGGTGCCTTGCCTCTCTCGCGAGGCCGAACGCTCATCCTCCCCCTCCCGCCTGATCCGGCCTCCAGCAGGCCGTTCGCGCGCGGACGCGCGCAGCCCCCTCCCCCTTCCCGCAAGGGGAGGGGGAGTGAGGAAGGCATGGCGGCTTCGTAGGTTGGGTTCGGGGCACGCGAACCCAATGGGCATAGGCGCGGCGGTGAGATGTTGGGTTCGCCCGACGGCGAACCCAACCTACGCGGTCGCGCGCCGCATCAAGACTCAGCTGCTGTCCGGCTTCGGGGGGCTGGACGGAGGGTGACCCTCTTCGAGCACGTCCGATTGTGGAGGCCAGTCGTGCCGGGCCTCGGCAGCCACGGCGACGGCAGCCGTGCCCTCACCGGCCGAGCCGGTAGTGTCGTTGGCCCCGAGGACATCGTCCCAGCCCGGCGGCAGCCGGCTCGGGTCCAGCCGGCGGCCGAGCCAGCGGCAGACCTCCCGCACGAACTCCCCCGCCGACAGGGTGTCGAGCTGCACGTCCAGCACCTCGTCCTCGGTCAGCTTCTCCCACACCTGCTCCCGCAGCCGTTCGGTCTCCTGGGGATCGACGGCCTCGCCGGCCGCGGCGAGGTCCGCGGCCTCGGCCGCCGTGACCGCCTCGACCACCGCCTGAGCAGCTTGCTCCCGCCGCCGGCGGCGGCGCTCCAGCGCCCCCGACTCCTCGCCCTCGGCCCGGCGGTGCAGGTAGTCGCCGCGGATCCGCTCGGCCATCGCGATCGACAGCCGGATCGAGCGCGACAGGCGCGACTGCATCAGCGGGAAATCGGGCGGCTCCTGCGGCTCCGCCGGGGTTGCCTGCTGCTGCCGCTCGGTCAGCCGCTTGCTGCGGATGTCGATCTCGACCACCTCGCGCAGCTTGTCCAGCGCCCATCCCGTCCAGTTCAGGTCGGGATCGGTCGGCCGGGCCTCGCCCGCCTCGCCATCGGTCTGCGCCATGTCTATGGAACATATCATGAACAAAATCGGCCATTAATGCAACTGCGGCTTTGCAGCCCCGCGGCCATTCGCGGCTGGCGGCGGAACGCGGCGGCGGCTAGACGTTGCAGTCCTCTCCGACCGCCCCCCGACCTTCCAGCGCAAGGACGAGCATGCAGGTGTTCCCGACCGCCCTGGTGGTGGCCCGCGACCTGAAGCGGCTGCAGCAGATCGTCACCGTGCTGCTGCGCTTCGGCTTCGGCGACCTGGTGCGCCGGCTGGGGCTGCACCGCCTGCTGAAGCAGGCCGGCCTGGCCCCGGGCGACACCGGGCCGGCCGCACCGGGCCAGGACACGCCCGCCCGGCTGCGGCTGGCGATCGAGGCGCTGGGGCCGGCCTTCGTCAAGCTGGGCCAGATCCTGGCGACGCGCAGCGACCTGCTGCCGCCGGAATGGATCGCCGAGCTGGAGAAGCTGCACGATCGGGTTCCGCCCCTGCCCTACGAAGCGCTGGCGCCGCTGGCCGAGGCGGCGCTGGGCAGCCCGCCCGACGCGGTCTTCGCCCGCTTCGACCGGGAGCCGCTGGCCTCGGCCTCGATCGCCCAGGTGCACCGCGCCGCGCTGGCCGACGGCACCGAGGTGGTGGTGAAGATCCGCCGGCCCGGGCTGCGGCCGCTGGTCGAGGCCGACCTGCGCCTGCTGGCCCATGCCGCCAAGCTGGCCGAGGAGGAGCTGCCGGAGCTGCGGCGCTATCACCCCGAGGCGATCACCAGGCACCTGGCGGCCGCGATCGGCGAGGAGCTGGACCTGGCCAATGAAGGCCGCAACGCCGAGCTGATCGCGGCCCAGTTCGAGGACCAGCCGGAGATCGTGGTCCCGCGCATCCATTGGGCCTGGAGCAGCGAGGAGATCCTGGTGCAGGACTTCGTCGCCGGCGTCCGGCCGAGCGACGAGGCGGCGCTGGACGCGGCCGGACTGGACCGGCGCCGCCTGGCGGCGCGCAGCGCCGGCGCCTTCCTGCAGATGATGCTGATCGACGGCGTGTTCCACGCCGACCCGCATCCCGGCAACATGCTGTGCCTGCCGGGCGACCGCATCGCCTATCTCGATTTCGGCACCATCGGCCGGCTGTCGGCGCGGCGGCGCGACCAGCTGGTGACGCTGATGGCCGCGATCACCGGCGGCAGCGCCGCCGGGGTGCGCGAGGTGCTGCTGGACTGGGCCGGCCAGCCGGACATCGACGCACGGCCGCTGGAGGAAGCCGCCGAGGCCTTCCTGGCGCGCCACACCCGCGGTGCGCTGGGCCGGCTGAAGCTGGGCCAGGCCCTGGCCGAGTTCGTCGCCCTGATGCGCGACCACGACTTGGCCCTGCCGCCCGACCTGGCGCTGGTGCTGCGGGCGCTGATGACCTCCGAGGGCGTGGTGCGGCGCCTGGACCCGGAGCTGGATGTGGTGCGCGAGGTCGAGCCGGTGGTGCGCCGCGCCCTGGCCGCGCGCTACGCCCCCGAGGCGCTGCGGCAGCGCGCCGGGTCGGCGCTCCTGGAATTCCAGGCCCTGGCCGGCGATGCGCCGGGCATCCTGCGCCGGGTGCTGCGGCGGATGGAGAAGGGCCGGGTGCGGCTGGAGGTCGAGATCGGCCGGATGGACCGCTTCGGCCGCTCGATCGAGCGCGGCGCCGCGCGCATCGCCGTCGCCATCGTCACCGCCGCCTTCGTGGTCGGTCTGGCGCCGATCCTGGCCGAGACCGGGCCGCGCCTGTTCGGCATCCCCGGCTTCGCCCTGCTGGGCTGCCTGGCCGCCGCGGCCGGCATCGCTTGGCTGCTGCTGCCGGGGCGGAGACGGGATTAGGATGGGCCGCGGCCGGATCGCGCTCAAGCGCCCTTCCCCGACGGCCGGCTGTCACAAATCTACAACTTCCGCGGTATCCCGATCGGCTCCGCGCTCACCCTCCGATGAAGCTCCGTCATGAGGACGTCATCGGACGCGGCTGAACGGCGCAATTGTTGGATGATGGTTCCTGGCGCGTAGGATCAAGCCAGATCACGGCTACTGGATGGCCACCATGAGCGAATCCTCCAAACCCGACGACACAGACGGCCCGACACAGGATCGGCGCGAGTTCCTGTCCAAATGCGGCCGTTTCGCGGTGATCACGCCGCCCGCCGTCACGATGCTGCTGTCGACCAGCCTGACGTCCGAAGCCATCGCGAAATCCGGGGGCAAGGGCCGACGGAGCACCGGTTTTGCCGAGTGGCGCCCGTCCAGGAAATAAGGGCGGGACCAGCCTGGAGTCAGGCGAAGGGTGCATAAGGGGTAGGATCGCCCGACTTCGGCACACGCCGATCCCGGCAATCCTGCTGAAACATGACGGACCGCAGCCTGGGGCCGGCTCGAGAGCCGGCCCTTCTTTTTTGACCGCGGGCCGGACGCATGTCGTGCGGTGGATCACGGTGGACGCCACGGACCACCGGCAGCTGCGCTCGAGGCATGACCGCTCCCATTGCGGTAGACTGGATTCGCGTGCTGCGAACCTGATCTGCGGACTTTGGCAATGTTCAGCTCTGTCGGAAGAACCGGCGAGGCGTTCGACGACGCGGATGTCGCCGCGTGCTATGCCTGCCGGCCGCCCTACCCGCCCGAGCTGTATCGCAGGCTGCTGGAACTGGCATCGGGACGGGGCCGGCTGCTCGACCTCGGCTGCGGCCCCGGCAAGCTGGCCATCGGCCTGGCCTCCCATTTCGAGCGGGTCATCGCCGTCGACCCGTCCGAGCCGATGCTGCGCGTCGCGCGCAAGCTGGGAGCGGGGCACGAGAATATCGAGTGGGTGCGGGCCCGGGCGGAGGAGACCACGCTGGACGGCCCGTTCGACCTCGCCGTCATCGGGGCGGCCATCCACTGGATGCGCCCCGAGATCGTGATGCCGAAGCTGAAGCATGCCCTGCGGCCCGGCGCGCCCCTGGCGCTGGTGAACGGCGACGAGCCTTCCGATGCGGCATGGATCGATGCCTATCGCGCCCACCTGATCCGCTGGGTCGAACGGGGTGGCGGGACATGGCGCGATCCCGTCAGGACGGCGCCGGCCCATCTCGATTGGATCGACGTCCAGTCCCGGGAGAGCTTCTCCAGCGAGGTCGATCAGACCGTCGACGGCCTGATCGAGACCGAGCACTCGCGCGCGACATGGAGCAGAGCCGCCATGGGAACCGAGGCCGCGAGCGCGTTCGACGGCGAGCTGCGGGGAATCCTGCAGCCGCATGCGGTCGCCGGCCGGATCCGCTATCGCGTCGACGCCGCCCTGGTCGTCTGCCTCCCCCGGTCGGAGCCGAGGGACCCACAGGCCTAGATTCCCGGCCGGCCGCGATTGCGCTATGATCCGAGTCAGGCACGGCCCGCGCCTCCCCCCTCCGCCTGGGAAAGTATACCGCATACGGGGCGACCTGATCATCGAACCGACTGTTCGGGCACCAAGCATAAGGAGGGGTTGCGAAGACGGCTCGCAATAGGAGGTTGCCGATGACTCTGTCCGCGCCGATCTTCCGTCTGAAGCGCAAGGCCAGGCTCCTGTCCCGCGCGGAGGACATCCCGCTGCACGAGGCGCTGAACCGCATCGCCGTCCAGGAAGGCTACAAGGATTGGAGCCTGCTGGCGGCGAAGCAGGCCGCGCCTTCGCCCGCCGCCAGGCTGTTCGCCCGGCTGAAACCCGGCGACCTGGTGCTGCTGGGCGCACGCCCTGGGCAGGGCAAAACCATGATGGGCCTCAAGCTCGCCGTCGAGGCCATGAAGTTCGGCCGTTGGGCCGTGTTCTTCTCGCTGGAATGGACGGAGCGGGACATCCTGGACCGCTTCCGCAAGATCGGGGTCGACTACGCGGAGTTCGAGGGGCTGTTCGGATTCGACTGCTCCGACGCCATCAGCGCCGACCACATCATCGAAGCCCTGGCAGCGGCGCCGCGCGGCACGCTGGTGGTGGTCGACTATCTGCAGCTGCTCGACCAGAAGCGCGAAAAGCCCGAGCTGGCTGTGCAGGTCCGGGCGCTGAAGTCATTCGCGCGGGAGAGAGGGCTGATCATCGTCTTCATCTCCCAGATCGACCGGTCCTACGACCCGGTGCAGAAGCCGTTTCCCGATCTCCGGGATGTCCGGCTGCCGAACCCGCTGGACCTGCAGCTGTTCAGCAAGACCTGCTTCATGAACCAGGGTGAGGTCCAGCTCCGGGCTGCAGGATAGAGACTGACGAATTTTCAGCCGGCGATGTCGGATCGCGGGAGGGATCGTTCGTCCTATCGGCAGCGTGGCGAAACCGCCCGAGATCGAGAGGAGACCCCGATGATCCGCACCGCCCTGATTGCCGCCGCCGTCCTGCTCGCCGGCGGCCCCGCCCTGGCCGAGGCCCAGCCGGCGGGCGACCGCGTCGCGGTCAACGGCATGCAGATGTATTACGAGGTGTCCGGCACCGGCGACCCGCTGATCGTGCTGCACGGCGCCTATATGAACATCCCGTCGATGGGGGCGATCATCCCCAAGCTGGCCGAGAGCCATAAGGTCTATGCGCTCGAATTCCAGGGCCATGGCCGCACCACCGACATCGACCGGCCGATCACCTATCCCAACCTGGCGGACGACGTGGCGGCGTTCATGGACGCGGTGGGCCTGCAGAAGGCCGATGTGTTCGGCTATTCCATGGGCGCCGCCGCCGGGCTGCAGCTGGCCATCCGCCATCCGGAGAAGGTGAACAAGCTGGCCGCCGCCTCGGTGGCCTATGATTTCGAAGGCTGGCAGCCGGCGTTCCGGGACTTCATCCCGCAGATGACGGTGGAGATGTTCACCGACATGCCGGTTTTCGCCGAGGCGTACCGCAAGCTGGCCCCCAATCCCGACGGCTTCCCCGAGCTGGTGCGGAAGCTGATCGCGCTGGAGAAGGAGCCGATGGCGTGGGAGGCCGACGTCAAGGCGCTGAAGACCCCGGTGCTGATCATCAGCGGCGATGCCGACGTGGCGACGCTGGAACATTCGGTGGCGATGTTCCGGCTGCTCGGCGGCGGCGCCATGGGCGACATGGGCCAGCCGCTGCCCGCCTCGCGCCTCGCGGTCATGCCGGCGACCTCGCACACCGCCGTCATCGGGCAGGTGGAGCTGCTGCACGCCTTCATCGAACCCTTCCTGAAGGGCCAGACGCCGAAGGGGATGTTCGAGTAGGACGCGGCGGGCCGGGACGGCCAGCTGACCTAGAGGGCTTTGCGGAAGAAGACCACCCGTTCCGTCTCCTCGAAGCCGAGCGCCGCGTGCAGCCTGTGGCTCGCCTCGTTGTCGAGCAGGGCATCCGAAGCGAATTCGATGCATCCCATGGACCGCCCCCAGGCGGCGACCGCATCGCACAGGCGCCGCGCCATGCCCCGCCGCCTGTGATCGGGCCGGACGTAGATGCCTTCCAGGAACAGGACGGGCGAGGTCTCGCAGCCATTGACGTAGTCGGCCCGCAGCGCGGCCTCGGCGAACCCGACGATCTCGCCGGAGCCGAGCCGGACGACGAAGGCGCTGGCCCGCTCGTCTTCCTCCCGGATAGTCCGGATCAGCTCGTCCCGATGCTCTTCGGCGGATTGGTCCGGCCAGAGGGCAGCCCGCAGCCGCGCCCAGTGTTCGATATGCTCCAGGGTGCCCCGTTCGATGTCCATCTTGCGCCCTCTCGCAGCGGCCGTTTCGGCTGTTTCGAAACGGCCGGAGAGTTACAAAAGCAAGTCGAGGCGACAACGCGAAACAGTCGCCCCTCGCCCGGAGGCCGCGACCTCCCACGCCGATCGCGTTGCCTGCCTTCTCCTCGACCACGTACAACAGGCGCGCTTGCCCAATGGAAGAAGCGTGCGACATGGCGGGGGGAAGAGGAACGAAGGCGCCCGGGCTGGTGCTTGGGCTGGTGGTCGCGAGCACCGTGCTCGGCCTGATGGGGACGGATCTCGTCCTGCCGGCGGTGCCGTTCCTGCCGGAGGCGCTGGGCGGCGACCCGGCCCGGGCGCAGCTGGTGCTGGCCGCCTATGTCGCCGGGACCTGCGCCGGCCTCGTCGCCTATGGCGCGCTGGGCGACCGCTTCGCCACCGGGCGGCTGTTCGCCGCCTCCCTGCTCGCCACCGCCGCCGTGTCGGCCGCCTGCGCGGCGGCGGACGACATCGGCCTGCTGATCGCGCTGCGGGCCCTGCAGGGCGCGGTGGCGGCCGGCCCCGCGGTGTTCGCGCCGGGCATCGTCCGGGCGCTGTTCGACGAAGCCCGCGCGGTCCGGGCGCTGGGGCTGCTCGGCAGCATCGAGGCCCTGGCGCCGGCGCTGGCCCCGATCCTCGGCGCCTGGCTGCTGGCGCTGGGCGGCTGGCAGGTGCCGTTCGCGGTGATCGGCGCCGCCGCGCTGGCCCTGGCGGCGGCGATCGGGGCGACCGGCGCCCTGCCCCAGGTGACCCGGCGGCCCCGCGGCGGATATGCGCATCTCCTGCGCGACCCCGCCTTCCTGCGCTACGCCCTCAGCCAGGCCTTCGTCCTGGGCGGGCTGCTGACCTTCGTGTTCGGCATGCCGGCCGTCTTCGTGCGCAGCCTCGGCGGCGACCTGGCCGATTTCATCACCATGCAGGTCTGCGGCATCGCCAGCTTCATGCTGATGGCCAATCTCGCCGGCGGCCTGGCGGCCCGCTTCGGGGCGGAACGGGTCATCGCCTCCGGCACCGGCCTCGCCACCCTGGGCGCCGCGGCCATGCTGGCCTACGGATCGCTGGGCGGCGCCGACCCGCTGCTGATCGCGGCCCTGTTCGTGCCGGTGAATGCCGGGCTCGGCCTGCGCGGCCCGCCGGGCTTCTACCGGGCCGTGCTGGCGGCGCGCGGCGACGACGCCCGCGGCTCCGCCCTCGTCGTCCTCGCGATCCTCGCGGTCACCGCGGGCGGCACCGCCGCGGCCGCGCCGATGATCGAGCAGGGGCTGGTCCCCTTGGCGTCGATCGCGCTGGCCTTCCACCTGATGGCCGTGCTCTGCCTCGCGGCGCTGCCGCGGCTGCGGGAAAGCGAAAGCTGAAAAAATCCCGCGCCGCTGTCGGGAGCGGCGGGCCTCCGCCGTCCTTGGGACAGAGCGGCCGTTCACGCGGCCGTCCCCATCGATCGGAAGGAACACCCGATGAAGGTCACGCAGCATCTCTGGTTCGAGAAGGACATGGAGGCCGCGCTCGGCTTCTACACCTCGCTGATCCCGGGCTCGGCGATCCACTGGGTCACGCCCCTGCCCGCCGAGACCCCGAGCGGCCCGGCGGGCAGCGTGCGCATGGCCGCCTTCACCCTGGGCGACCAGCGCTATCAGGCGATCGAGGCCGGGCCGCTGGACCCGTTCAACCACAGCTTCTCGATCATGGTCGAATGCGACACCCAGACGGAGGTCGACCGGCTGTGGGACGCGCTGAAGGAGGGCGGCCAGATCGAGCAGTGCGGCTGGCTGAAGGACCGCTGGGGCCTGTCCTGGCAGATCCTGCCGAAGCGGCTCGGCGAGCTGATGGCCGACCCCGACGAGGCCAAGGTCAGGCGCGTCACCGAGGCGATGCTGCAGATGGTGAAGATCGACATCGCCGGGCTGGAGGCGGCGGCGAAGGGCTGAGGCCTTGGCCGGGCGTCCTCTCCCGCTCTAGAACGGGGACAAGCAACAGGAGGACGCCATGACCGAACCGACCCTGCCGCAGGAAGGCCGCTGCCGATGCGGGCAGGTGCGCTTCCGCATCACCGCCCGGCCGCTGCTGACCATGGCCTGCCACTGCACCGGATGCCAGCGGATGACCGGCAGCGCCTTCTCGCTGTCCGCGGCGATCCCCGCGGAGGGCTTCACCGTGACCCAGGGCGAGCCGGTGATCGGCGGCCTGCACGGCCCGTCGCGGCACTATTTCTGCCCGCACTGCCTGAGCTGGCTGTTCACCCGGCCGGAAGGGCTGGACCACTTCGTCAACATCCGGTCGACCATGCTGGACGACCCGGCCTGGTCGGTGCCGTTCATCGAGACCTTCACCAGCGAGAAGCTGGCCTGGGCCACCACGCCGGCGGTGCACAGCTACGAGACCTTCCCGCCGATGGAGGCCTACGGCCATCTTGTCGCGGAGTACGCAGCGCGGCCGTGAGGCACCGAAGCCTCTGTTTTGTCTCAGTTTTTCTGTCATTGCCGGGCTTGACCCGGCAATCCAGAGTACGGCGACAGTCTCTGGATGCCCGGGTCAAGCCCACGGGTGTCCGGTTAAGGCTGAACAACAACCGGCGGGAGAATTTTAGAGCTAAAGCCTCAATTTATAACTGTCATGCCCGGGCTTGACCCGGGCATCCAGGAATCTCGATGCCGCTCTGGGTGGCCCCTGGATCGCCGGGTCAAGCCCGGCGATGACAATAAAAATTGAGCCCTACTCCTCTTCCGCACCTCGAAAACCCTCAACCGGACACCCGTGGGTCAAGCCCGGGCATGACAGTGAAGAGTGAAGGTCAGGCCGCGGGACCGTCGCCGCGGGCGATTTCCGCCTCGGCCTCCGCCTCGCGCTTGGCGCGGTCGCGCTCGATCATGCCGCCGAGCAGGATCGCGATCTCGTAGAGCAGCAGCATCGGCACGGCGAGGGCGATCTGGCTGATCGCATCCGGCGGGGTCAGGACGGCGGCGACGACGAAGACGATGACGATGGCATAGCGCCGTTTGCTCTTCAGCGTGGCGACGCTGAGGATGCCGACGCGGACCAGGAGCGTCAGCAGCACCGGCAGCTGGAAGGCGATGCCGAAGGCCAGCAGGAGGCGCATCACCAGGTCGAGATAGTCCGAGACCTTGGCGTCGAGCCTGATCTCGAGGCCGCTGCCGACATCGGGCCCCATGACCTGGAAGGACAGGAAGAACTTCCAGGCCAGCGGGAACACGAAGTAGTACACGAACGCCGCGCCGATGATGAACATCACCGGGCTGAACAGCAGGAACGGCAGGAAGGCCCGCTTCTCGTTGCGATACAGGCCGGGCGCGACGAACATCCAGATCTGGCTCGCCACCACCGGGAAGGCCAGGCAGAAGCCGCCCCAGAAGCCGATCTTGATGTAGGTGAAGAACACCTCGGTCAGCGCCGTGAAGATCATCGACTTGGGCTGGCCCGGCGGCAGCGCGTCCGCCAGCGGCTGGGTCAGGAACAGGTAGATCGATTCCGCGAAGTGGTAGCAGATGAAGAACCCGACCAGGATCGCCACCACCGAATAGATCAGCCGCGTGCGCAGCTCCAGCAGATGGTCCATCAGGGGCATCTGCTTGTCGTCGATCTCCTTGTCGGAGGGCGCCATGGATCAGCTCGCGCGGTCGGACGGGGTGGCGGCAGGCGCGGCCGCGGGGGCTGCAGCCGGCGACGCGGGAACGACGGCCGGCGCGGGTTCGGCGGCGGCAACCGCAGGCGCCGCGGGGGCCGGGGACTCCGGTGCGGGCTTCGGGCCTTCGACCGGCTGCGGCTCAGGAGCCGCCTGGCCGTTGGCCGCGGCCTTGTCGGGCTCCGCCAGCGGCGTGGCGCCGGGCGCCGCCTTGTCGAAGGCCTGCTTGATGTCCCGCACCGGGTCGAGCACGGTGTCGACGTGCTCCTTCACCTGGCTGCGGACGTCGAGCTGCTTGGTCGCGTCCTGGACGGTCTTGCGCACCTCCTCGAGCTCGGCCTGGCGCACGATGTCGTCGACATGGCGCTGGAACTCGCTGGTGATGCGGCGGGCATGCCGCGTCCATTTGCCGAGCTGATAGAGGGCGCGCGGCAGATCCTTCGGGCCGAGCACGATGAGTGCCACGACCACGACGATCATCAACTCCGACCAGTCGAAACCGAACATCACATTCGTCCATCACGCCCCGCCACCAGGACGGGGCGCGGTTCCGGTTCCCCGCAAGGGGACTATTGGCGGTCGACGGTCGTCCGGTTCGGACTGCCGGCTTCGGTGCCCGCGGGCGGCGGCACGGCCGGACGATCATCCGACCCGTCGCTCTTGGGGTCGTCCGACAGCCCGGACTTGAAGTTCCTGATCCCCTTGGCCAGGTCGCCCATCGCCCGCGGCAGCCGGTTCCCGAAGATCAGCAGGACGACCACCAGGACGATCAACCAGTGCCAAATACTCAAACCACCCATAAACTTTTCCTCCAGCCCCAAGGCGGCCGGATCATCGCAGAAACCCCCCGCGACCGCAATGGCGGCGGACGAGGCGAAACAGCGCAGAAATCCTGGGGTTTGCGGCGGCCGCAGCGCCGCGGCACGGTCCGCTTCGCCTAGTCGCGATCCTCGTCCTCCGGCGGCTCCTCCCCTTCCCCGTCGGACAGGCTGCCGCCGGGCAGCACCGCCATGGCCGGGCGGGTGTCGAGCAGGCCGGAGGCCTTGAGCTCATCGACGCTCGGCAGGTCGTCGAGCCCGCCGAGGCCGAAATGGTCGAGGAAGGCCGGGGTGGTGATCCAGGTCAGCGGCCGCCCCGGCGCCTGCCGGCGCCGGCCGGGCGCGATCCAGCCGGCCTCGAGCAGCGTGTCGAGCGTGCCCTTGGCCACGGCGACGCCGCGCACCGCCTCGATCTCCGGCCGGGTCACCGGCTGGTGGTAGGCGATGATCGCCAGCGTCTCCAGTGCCGCCCGCGACAGCCGGCGCACCACATGCCCGGCCTCGCGCAGCAGCGGCGCCAGGTCGAGCGCGGTGCGGAAGGCCCAGCCGCCGGCGACCGGCATCAGGGTGACGCCGCGGCCGCGATACTGCTCGACCAGCGTGTCGATCAGCGTCGGCACGTCGGCGCCTTCGGGCAGGCGCTCGGCGATCGCCGCCTCGGTCAGGGGCGTCGGCGAGGCGAACAGCATGGCTTCGACGAGACGGAGGGCTTGCGACGGTTCGGTCATTCTTCGGTGGTCTGAGGGGCCTGGACCTTGAACCAGATCGGCCCGAACAGGCCGTCCTGGCGGATGGCGAGCCGGCCGGACTTGGCCAGCTCGAGCGTGGCGACGAAGGTGGAGGCGATGGCCGAGCGCCGCACCAGCGGGCTGCCGGTCAGCGGCGGCAGGAAGGCGGCGAGCGTGGTCCAGCTCGGGAACCGGCCGAGCATGGCCTCGAGCCGCTCCAGCGCCTGCTCCGGCGAGAACAGCACCGAGGCCTCGATGCGCAGGCTGCCCTCGGCCGCGGCCTTGGCGCGCCAGTGCTCGGCATAGGCCTTGAGCAGGTCGTAGAGCGACACGGCCCAGACCGGGGTCGGCGTCGCCTTCTGGTCCTCGGCGGCGCCGCGGGCGAACAGGTCGTGGCCGAGCTGCGGCCGCGCCATCAGCGCCTGCCCGGCCTCGCGCATCGCGTTCAGACGGCGCAGCTGGAAGGCCAGCGCCTCGGCCAGCTCGGCGCCGCTCGGCTCCTCGTCGCCCGGCGGCGCCGGCAGCAGCAGGCGCGACTTGAGATAGGCCAGCCACGCCGCCATCACCAAGTAGTGCGCCGCCAGCTCCAGCGACAGGCGCCGCGCCCGCTCGACGAAGGCGAGGTACTGGTCGGCGAGCGCCAGGATCGAGATCTGGGTCAGGTCGACCTTCTGCTCGCGCGCCTGTTCGAGCAGCAGGTCGATCGGCCCTTCATAGGATTCGAATTTGAGAATGAAGGCGGCGTCGTCCCGGCTCGTCACCGGCGGGGCGTCGACCTTCGACCAGTCTTCCAGCATGGGCGGAGTGTCGCTGTCCGGACGCGCCGAAGCAACCTTGATCGCGACATCCGGCCGCCCCGGCTTTCCGCGAGGCGAAGCGGCGCCAGCTTCCTGGAGCAGCGAAGCGGAGACTCGGCATGGCGAGACAACGCAGGAAGACCGACTTCCCCGTCCACCAGATCCGGCGTTATCTGGAGCCCGGGCCGATCGTGCTGGTGTCGTCACGATGGAGGGACGAGACCAACATCATGACCATGGGCTGGCACACGGTGATGGAGTTCTCGCCGTCCCTCGTCGGCTGCGTGATCGCCGGCGGCAACCACAGCTTCCGCCTGATCCGGGACAGCGGCGAATGCGTGATCAACCTGCCGACGACGGCGCTGACCGACACGGTGGTCGGGATCGGCAACACCTCCGGCGCGGAGATCGACAAGTTCCGGGAGTTCGGCCTGACAGCGGAGGCGGCGCAGGAGGTCGGGGCGCCGCTGATCCGCGAGTGCCACGCGAATTTCGAGTGCCGGCTGCACGACGACGCGCTGGTCGAGCGCTACAACTTCTTCATCTTCGAGGTGGTGAAGGCGCATGTCGCGGCGACGCCGAAACACCCGAAGACGCTGCACTACACCGGCGGCGGGGTGTTCGTGACCGCCGGCGGAGTCGTCGACCGGAAGGCGCTGTTCCGGCCCTGGATGCTGTGATGGATCAGACGGACGGCAGTCGGCCGAGCAGCTCCCGCGCCCGCTCGATATAGCTCTCGACCGGGCGGTCGGTGGCCGGGCGGCGCCAGGCCTCGCCGCGGGCCAGCCGCGCCGCGGTCTCCGGCCCGATCGCCGGCACCTCCGCCGCGACCGCCCGCATCTCGGCGAGGTCGCCGTTGCAGTGCAGGGCCAGGTCGCAGCCGGCGGCGAGCGCCCGCGCCGCGCGGTCCGGCAGCGAGCCGGAGAGCGCGCCCATCGACAGGTCGTCGCTGCACAGGACGCCGTCGAATCCGATGCGGCCGCGCACCGCGTCGCGGATCGCGGTCGGCGACTGGGTGACCGGATGGTCGGGATCGAGCGCGGTGAAGACCAGGTGGCCGGTCATGCCCCAGGGCAGGTCGGCGAGGTCGCGGAACGGCAGGAAATCGGTGCGCTCCAGCGTGTCGAGATCGGCCTCGACCAGAGGCAGGGCAAAATGGCTGTCGACCCGCGAGCGGCCGTGCCCGGGCAGATGCTTGATCACCGGCAGGGCGCCGCCGTCGAGCAGCCCTTCCGCCACGGCGCGGCCGAGCCGGGCGACCATCGCCGGGTCGCCGGAGAAGGCGCGGTCGCCGACCACGGTGCGGTCGGCGCCGGGCAGGTCGAGGTCGAGCACCGGCGCCGCGACCACGTCGATGCCGGCGGCGCCGACGGTGAGCGCGATGGCGGTGGCGTTGGCCCGGGCCGCCTCCTCCGCCGCCGCGGGGTCGAGCGCGGCCAGGGCGCCGAAGCGGGCGGCGGCCGGGAAGGCCGGCCAGTGCGGCGGCCGCAGCCGGGCGACGCGCCCGCCCTCCTGGTCGATCATCACCGGCGCCGCGCGGCCGACCGCGTCGCGCAGATCGGCGACCAGGGCCGCGAGTTGGCCCGGCGCCTCGCAGTTGCGGCGGAACAGGATGAAGCCGAGCGGGTCGGCGTCGCGGAAGAAGCGCCGCTCCTCCGCCGTCAGGACCGGGCCGGCGCAGCCGAACAGGATGGCCTTGGGCATGATGCTCGAGATCAGCGCGGGACGACGAGGCAGCCGGTCTTCTCGCTGGCGAGGGCCTCGCACAGCCGCGTCGCCGTCGCCTGATCGAGCGGCACGGCCTGGACCCGGTAGCCCAGCCGGGTGGTGGCCGAGACCTGCGACACGGCGAGCTGCAGCCCGCCGAACAGCTCGGGGAAGCGGCGCTGGAACCGGGCCCATTCGGCCTGCGCCTCTTCCGGCGAGGTCACGGCCGCGATCTGCGCCGCGAAGCGCCCGCCCGGCACGGCGACGATCACCGGCATGGTCGACACCGGGGCGGCCTGCGGCGACAGGCCGGCGACCTGCACCGGCGCGCCGGAATCCGGGTCGATCCAGCCCTGGGCGGCGGCCGGGTCGTTCAGCAGCGCCGCGATCGGATCGGCCGGCTGTGCGGCCTGCGGGGCGGGAGCAGGTTCCGCCGGCGCGGGGGCAGCGGCCATGGCCGGGGCCGGGGCCGGATCGGCCGGCGCGGCCGCGGGAGCCGGAGCGGAGACGGGAGCCGGCTCGGGGGCGGCGGTGGGTGGCGCGGCCATGGCCTCGGGGGCAGGCTGCGGCTTCACCGGCGCGACCGGCTCCGGCGGCGTGGCGGCCTGGCCGGGCCGGGCCAGCAGGATCTCGACCACCCCGGCCCCCGGAGAGGCCGCCGGCAGCGGCAGGCGCCAGCCGCGCTGCTCGGCCCCGGCCGGCGCCGGCCGCGTCATCGGCTGCTCCGGCGGCGGCAGCACGGTGGCGACCGTCACCGGCGCCTGGCGGCGGCCGAGATCCTGCAGCACCAGCCGGTCCTGGTTCGGGATGTCAATGCCGCCCGGCTGTTCCGGGCGGGTGCGGAACTGGGTGCGGTCGGCGCGGATGATCGGCACCCCGCCTTCCATCGTCACCGAGGCGCTGGTGGTGTAGGTCGAGATCAGGATGCCGGCGAACAGGATGACGACGAGCAGGATCACCCCGGCCGTGGCGATCAGGCGCCAGGGCGGCGAGGCCGGAACCGGCCTGAGCTGAACCGTGGCGGCGGTGGCGGTCGCGGGCAAGGCGTGCGGCGCCTCCACCCATTGTCCGTCCGGTCCGAGTCGCAGTTGTGTGGTGGTGTCGACCATCCTATCCCCCGACTGATTCGGAATCGTAACCCGAATCGGAGAAACGGGCGATAAGAAATTGATTCAGCGATGAATCAATCAGACCGGCCTGTCCAGCGCAAACAGGCGCTGGTGTTCGAGCAGGGCGTAGCGGTCGGTCATGCCGGCGATGTAGTCGGCCACCAGCCGCGGCAGGCCGGCGGCGCCCGCCGCCTCGGCCTGGCGGCGCCAGTCGGTCGGCAGGGTGTTCGGCTCGGCCGTGAACAGGTCGAACAGGTCGCGCACCACCCGCCGCGCCTTGCTGGTCTCGCGGTTGACCAGGTAGTGCCGGTAGACCTCCTTGAACATGAAGCTGCGGACCACGGCGAGGTCGGCCGCGACGCCTTCGGAGAAGGCGATGACCGGCGTCGGCGCGGCGCGGACCGCCTCGACCGATTTCGGCGCCAGGGCCGCGAGGCGGCGGCGCGATTCCGCCAGCAGGTCGGTGACCATCTGGTCGATCACCCGCCGCACCGTCTCGTGGATCAGCCGGCGGCGCGGCAGGCCGGGATGGCGGGACTCGACATCGGCCAGCACCGGCCCGACCAGCGGCAGGCCGCGCAGCGCGTCGAGGTCGAGCAGGCCGGCCCGGACCGCGTCGTCGATGTCATGGTTGGTGTAGGCGATGTCGTCGGCCAGCGCCGCCACCTGCGCCTCCGGCCCCGGCTGGGAGGCGAGGTCGAGGTCCCAGGTGGCGCGGAAGGCGTCGATCGTCGCCGGCAGGGCGCCGCCGGGCGGAAGCGGCAGCAGAGGGCCGTTGTGCTTGACCACGCCCTCCAGCGTCTCCCAGGTCAGGTTGAGCCCGTCGAAATCGGCGTAGCGGCGCTCCAGCGCGGTCAGGATGCGCAGCGTCTGGTCGTTGTGGTGGAAGCCGCCGTGCTGCGCCATGGCGGCGTGCAGCGCGTCCTCCCCGGCATGGCCGAAGGGGGTGTGGCCGAGATCGTGCGCCAGCGCCACCGCCTCGCCCAGATCCTCGTCGAGGCCGAGCGCCCGGCAGGCGGTGCGGGCGATCTGCGCCACCTCCAGCGTGTGGGTCAGCCGGGTCCGATAGTAGTCGCCTTCGTGATAGATGAAGACCTGGGTCTTGTACTGCAGCTTGCGGAAGGCCGAGGAGTGGACGATGCGGTCGCGGTCGCGCTGGAACGGCGAGCGCATGCCGCTCTCCGGCTCGGCGTGCAGCCGGCCGCGGCTGCGGTCAGGGCCTGTGGCGTAGGCGGCGGTCATCGGGGTCAAGCTAGCCACCCCGCGCGGGGCTGGCAATCGCGGTGGGCGCTTTGCAGACGCCGCACGGCTCCCTACATTGGGGATGACCTGTTCCGACGTCCTGCGATTGACCGAGCCATGTCCGACGACGGCCGCATCCTGAGCCTGACCGAAAGCGCCGCCCGGCGGATCGCCGAGCTGCGACGCGCCGAGCACAACGACGCCCTGATGCTGCGCATCGCCGTGTCCGGCGGCGGCTGCTCCGGCTTCCAGTACGGCTTCAGCTTCGACGACAAGGTGAACGGCGACGACCGCACCTTCCAGCGCGACGACGTGACCGTGGTGGTCGACGACGTCTCGCTCGACCTGCTGGCCGGCGCCGAGATCGACTATGTCGAGGAGCTGATCGGCGCCTCCTTCCAGGTGAAGAACCCGAACGCCAGCTCCTCTTGCGGCTGCGGCACTTCCTTCGCAATCTGAGCGGCCGCGCCTGCCGGAGTCGGCGGGCCGCCCAGCCCCGGAGGACAGCCCATGCGCCCCACCCTGCCCCATCGTCTGCCGGCCCCTGGGGCGGAGGGCTGAGGCATGCGCATCGCCACCTGGAACGTCAACTCGGTCAAGGCCCGGCTGTCGAACGTGCTGGACTGGCTGCGCGCCGCGGATCCCGACGTCGCGGTGCTGCAGGAGATCAAATGCGAGACCGAGGCGTTCCCGCGCTTCGAGTTCGAGGCGCTGGGCTACAAGCTGCTGGTGCACGGCCAGAAGAGCTATAACGGCGTCGCCCTGCTGTCGAAGACGCCGATCGAGGATCCGCTGACCGGGCTGGACGGCGACGGCGCCGACACCCAGGCGCGTTATCTGGAAGCCACGGTCCGCGGCGTGCGGGTCTGCGGCCTGTACCTGCCGAACGGCAATCCCGCCGGCACCGAGAAGTACGACTACAAGCTGGCCTGGATGGAACGGCTGCGCCGCCGGGCCGAGACCCTGCTGACCGCCGGCACGCCCTTCGTCATGGGCGGCGACTTCAACGTCATCCCGGAGGCGCGCGACGCCGCCGACCCGGCCGCCTGGACCAGCGACGCCCTGTTCCTGCTGGAGACCCGCCGGCGCTTCCGCGCGCTGCTGCATCTCGGCCTGACCGATTCCTGGCGGGCGCTGAATCCCACCGCGGTCGGCTACAGCTTCTGGGACTATCAGAACCAGGCCTGGCAGGCCGACAACGGCATCCGCATCGACCATCTGCTGGTCAGCCCGGAACTTGCCGACCGGCTCGACGCCTGCATCATCGACCGCGAGCCGCGGGGCCGCGACAGGGCGTCGGACCACACGCCGGTGGTGGCGACGCTGTCGGAGTAGGGCCTGGCCGGCAGGATCGGAATCCTGCCTAGTCATCATACGAATTCCCTCATAATGCAGTGAAAAGGCCGCATATAGTGGGGTGGTGGTCATACCACCCGGCGGTCATCGGGTGCGACAGGGAGTGCAGAAGCGGGAATGTCGCTCGTCGTCATCTTGGATGACCGGCCCACCAACCGGAACATCTTCTCCCGGCTGGCCACCTCGCTCGAGAGCCAGGTGACGGTGCAGGCGTTCGGCGACCCCCTGGAGGCGCTGGACTGGCTGGCCGCCCACACCCCGGACCTGGTGATCGCCGACTACAAGATGCCCAACCTGGACGGCGCCGAATTCACCCGCCGCCTGCGCAGCAACCCGCATGTCGCCGACGTCCCGGTGATCGTCATCACCGCCTATGACGACCGCAGCTTCCGGCTGCAGGCGCTGGAGGCCGGCGCCACCGATTTCCTGCAGAGCCCGGTCGATCACCACGAGTTCATGACCCGTGCCCGCAACCTGCTGCGGCTGCGCCGGCAGCAGCAGCGCGTCAAGCGCCGCGCCGCGACGCTGGAGCGCGAGCTGGAGCGCACGAGGCGCAGCCAGGAGGAGGCGCTGCGCAACAGCCGCGAGGCGCTGGCCCAGGTCATCGACACTCTGCCGGCGATGATCAGCGCCGCCGACCGGGACGGCCGCTGCGTCTTCGTCAATGCCTATCAGGCGGCGATCAGCGGCTCGACCCCCGCGGCCCTGGTCGGCGAAGACGTCGCCGCCGTGTTCGGGGCCGAGCGCGGCGAGCACAGCCGGCAGCTGGACCAGCTGGTCTTCACCTCCGGCGAGCCGCTGCCGAGCTATGAGGAGGTGGTCGAACGCAGCGGCGTGCGGCAGGTGTTCCTGACCAGCAAGGCACCGCTGCGCGACGCATCGAACCAGGTGGTGAGCGTCTTGACCACCGCGCTCGACATCACCGACCGCAAGCTGGCCGAGGAGCATCTGCACCACCTGGCCAATCACGACGCGCTGACCGACCTGCCCAACCGGGTGCATCTGCTGAACCGGATCCGGCGGATCCTGGCCCAGGATGCCGACTCCCCCTTCGCCCTGCATTTCCTGGACCTCGACCGGTTCAAGTCGATCAACGACGCGCTGGGCCATCATTTCGGCGACCAGATCCTGCAGGAGGTGGCGCGGCGGCTGAGCCTGACGGCGCGGCCGGGAGACATCGTCGCCCGGCTCGGCGGCGACGAGTTCGCAGTGCTGCAGCTGGGGCTCGCGCGAAGCGAGGACGCCGCCGCCGCGGCGGCGCAGATCCTGCAGGAGATCGCCCGGCCGCATATCCGCAACGACAGCACGGTGTCGCTGACCGCCAGCGTCGGCATCACGCTATACCCGCAGGACGGCGCCGACCCGGACCAGCTGTTCCGCAATGCCGACCTGGCGATGTACCGGGCCAAGGCGGACGGGCCGGGCGAATACCGCTTCTTCGCCACCGAGCTGAATGCCGGCGTCCAGGATGCGGTGGCGCTGGAATCCGAGCTCAGGACCGCGATCGAGAGCGAGCAGTTCGTGCTGCACTACCAGCCGCAGATCGACTTGCGCAGCGGCCGGATCGTCGCCGCCGAGGCGCTGATGCGCTGGCAGCATCCGACCCGGGGGCTGCTGCTGCCGGCGCAGTTCCTGCCGGCGGCGGAAGAGAGCGGCCTGATCATCGCCATGAACACCTGGGTGCTGCGCGAGGCTTGCACCCAGGCCGCCGCCTGGGCCCGGGGTGGGCTGTCGCTGCGCGTCGGCGTCAATCTGACGTCGCTGCAGTTCCGCAAACAGGACATCTGCCGGCTCGTCCGCCAGACGCTGGGCGACACCGGCCTGGCCCCGGAGGCCCTGGAGCTGGAGCTGACCGAAGGCGTGCTGATGCAGAATGCGGAATCGGCGGCGAGCAAGATCGAGGAGCTGCGCGGCCTCGGCGTTCGCTTCGCCATCGACGATTTCGGCACCGGCTATTCCTCGCTGAGCTATCTCAAGATCTTCACGGTCAACCGGCTCAAGATCGACCGCAGCTTCATCCGCAACCTGGAGACCAGCCCCGGAGATGCGGCGATCGTGCGGGCCATCACCAATCTGGGCCACGATCTCGGCCTGGAGGTGACCGCCGAAGGAGTGGAAACTCCCGAGCAGCTCGAGACGATCCGCCTGCTGGGCTGCGATGAGGTCCAGGGATTTCATTTCGCCAAGCCGATGCCGGACGACCAGCTCCGGGACTTCGTGCGGGGCTGGACGGCGGACCCACAGGCCTCATAATCGCTCATTCGAGCTTTCGACGCGTCCATATGGCCCGGAGCGGCGCGACCGCGCCGCAGGGTGGAGTGCCTGGGCAGATGACCGACAGCAGAGAACAGGCAGGGTCGCGATCCCTGCTCGGGCGCCTCGCGCACCGCCTCCGGACCCGCCCGGACAGCGAGCACGAGATGCGGTTCAACGGCGTCATCCTGTCGACCGCGACGTTGATCTATCTGCTCGCGACCCAAAGCCTCGGCCGCAACGAGTTCATCGTCTACGCAGCCTATACCGCCTTCTGCCTCCTCATCTTCAGCCACATCCTCCTCCGGCCGGAGATTTGCCATACGCGCCGGGTTCTCGCCATGGTCGGCGACTTCGGAGTCCTGTCCTGCGAAATGTACATCCGGGGCGAGACAGCAGCCTTCCTTTTCCCACTCTTCATCTGGGTCATTCTTGGGAATGGGTTCCGATTCGGTATTCCCTTCCTTGCCCTGGCGACAAGTGGAGGCTTGGCGGCCTTCGGCGCCACGATAATCACAACGCCATTCTGGAGTTCACAGATTGCGCTGTCGTCCGGTTTACTCGGCAGCATGCTGCTGGTCTCGCTCTGCGTTGCGCCTCTGATACACAGATTGTCCAAGGCGAAACGGCAGGCCGAAACCGCAAACCGGGAGAAGAATGTTCTCCTGGCCAGCGTCAGCCACGAACTGCGCATGCCGTTGAGCGCCATCGTTGGCACGGGAGCAGTGCTGCAGGACACCAAGCTCGACCCTGCACAACAGAAGATGACCCAATCAGTCATTTCCGCCGGGCAGCACTTGTTGACGCGGATCAATGATATTTCCGACATCTCCCGAGCGGGAAAAGCTGGTTCGGATTGACGACGACTCTATGAATCGAGAAGCCGGCCCCGGCACATCCGATAATCGCATAGCTCATCACCCATCTTGGTCTGGACCTGACCGCCGAAGGGGAGGAAACTGCCGAGGCTGCATGAGGCGATGCGCATGCTGGCGTGTAATGAGGTTCAGGAATTTCATCTCCAGATTGATGGCGGGCCGTTTTATGTGGGTGCGGGTGGGTTGGCCGATCGACCGATAGGTCTCTCGACCTCTCGTCAGGTACTACGGGTTCAGAGTGGTCCGAGGCGGCGTAGCCTGCCGGCGGCTGGAGAGTTTAAAGATGACCGACAGCAAAGGGCAGGCGGAACCGAGATCTTTGGTCACGCGCATTGCGCAACGTCTTCGGACGCGCTCGGACAGCGAACACGAGATGCGGTTCAACGCCCTTGCCTTTGGAACCGCCATCCTGATCTACCTGCTGGTGGCAGTCGGCCAAGATTCGACCGCCATCGTCATCCCGCCCGTGTATCTCGCGATCAACTTGGCGGTTCTCGGTCATATCCTGCTGCATCCCGGGATCTGTCGTTCGCGTCGAATTTTTTCCATCGCCAGCGATCTCGGCGCACTGTTCTGTGTCCTGCACATGGGCGGAGAGGCCACTGCCATCCTGTTCCCGATCTACTTCTGGGTGATCTTAGGCAACGGATTCCGGTTCGGGATCTTCTTCCTCCTGCTGTCCAGCGCCGTGGGTTTCGTTTCGTTCGGTGCCGTGGTGGCGACGACGTCGTTCTGGAGCTCCTACATCGCCCTGACCGCCGGGCTCTTCGGTGGAATGCTGTTGGTGCCGCTTTGCGCCATGCCCCTCATCCACCAGCTCTCCGAGGCAAGACGCAAGGCCGAGGTGGAAAATCGGGAAAAGGGCCTCCTCCTCGCTAGCATGAGCCACGAGTTGCACCCGCCGCTGACCGCCATCGTCGGCACCGGATCGGTTCTACAGGATACCAAGCTCGATCCAGCGCAGCGGGAGATGGCCCGAAGGGTGGTATCGGCCGGACAACGGCTGCTGGAGCTGATCAATAACATCCGCGACGTTTCCCGCCCCGGAAGTGCCGATGCGCATCGAGCGCAGCGCGATCCGTGCTCGGCAGACCGGTCGCCGTATCGCAACGACTCTGCGAGTCATCGCACATTTCGGTCATAGTCGGAGCCTTGACGTCACCGCCGAAGGAGCAGAAGCCGACAGACTGCCCAAGACGATCAATGCCGGATCGCCGTGAGGGTCAGGAATTCCAAGCCGATTCCGGATCGTCGACCGCAAGACATCATGCGACCTCGATGATTGAAGGAGCAGGATTTGTGGTACCTTAATCTTGGCCTGAATGGTCAAGTACCGCTATTGTCAGGCGGGAGAAACGTCCCGGCAGATTAGAATCCTGTAATCGATGATCGACAGCAAACCACAGACGGGATCGCGATCCGTGATCAGATACATCACGCAGCGCTTCCGGAACCGGCCGGACAGCGAGCACGAGATGCGTCTCAACGGCATCGTCTTCGCGATCGCCATCCTGATCTATGTTCTGGTCACCGGCCAATACAATCAGAGCGCAATCATCGTTCTGGCGGCCTACATCGTATTGAACTTCGCCATTCTCGGCCATATCGCGATGCATCCCGGCGTCTGCCATCCGCGCCGGATCGCAGCCATCCTCGGCGACTTCGGCGCCATGTTCTATGAGATGCATATCGGTGGCGAAGCCTCTACGATTCTATTTCCAATCTATCTTTGGGTGATATTCGGCAACGGCTTTCGTTTCGGCATCGGCTTTCTCGCGATTGCCACTGCGTTCGGCCTAGCGTCGTTCGGCGCAGTGGTGGCGACGACGTCGTTCTGGCGTGAGCACGGGGCCCTGTCAGCCGGCCTGCTCGGGGGCATGGTGCTGCTTCCCCTTTACGCTGCGGTTCTGATCCGCAAGCTGTCGAAGGCGAAGCAGCAGGCCGAGGAGGCGAGCCAGGCGAAGAGCCTGTTCCTGGCCAGCGTCAGCCATGAGCTGCGGACCCCGCTGACGGCCATCATCGGCATGGGGTCGGTGCTGCACGATACCCGGCTGGACCCGTCACAGCGGGAGATGACGCAAACCGTCGTCTCGGCGGGTCAGCAGCTTTTGACCCTGATCAACGACATCCTCGACTTCTCCCGGATCGAAGCCGGGCAGATGACGGTCCAGGCCGCCGATTTCGACCTGCCGTCGCTGCTGTCGGAGATGCGGGCGATGGTCCAGACCCAGGCCCAGTCCAAGGGGCTGCATCTCGCCGTCCACATCGATCGCCGCGTGCCGCTTCGGCTGCGGGGAAGCGAGCGGCATCTGCGGGAGATCGTGCTCAATCTCCTCGGCAACGCCGTCAAGTTCACCGAGACCGGCGGCGTGACGGTCGCGGTCCGGCCCGAGACGGGGGCCGGCGAACGGCCGCGGCTGCGCTTCGAGGTCTCCGACACCGGGATCGGCATCGCACCCGAGGCCTCCGGCCATATCTTCGAGAGCTTCCGGCAGGCCGACGCCTCGATCATGGACCGGTTCGGCGGCACCGGGCTGGGCCTCGCCATCTGCAAGCGGCTGGTCACCCTGCTGGGCGGCGAGATCGGCGTCGACAGCAGCCCCGGCGTCGGCAGCACCTTCTGGTTCACGCTGGACTTCGACCATGCCGCCGATACCGAGACCGAGCCGGCCTTCGAGCCGATCCCCGAGCTCGGCCTGGCCGCCGCCGACGCAGCGCTGATCGGCCGGCTGATGCCGCTTCTGACACCGGTGGCCGGCACGATCGAGACCTTCGGCTCGATCGATGCGGCGCTGGCCTGGCCGAATTTGCGCTCCGCCGATGCGGCCGCTGTCCTCATCGTGGACCGACGAGCCCTGCCAGGCGATCCACAGCGCCGGGCGCAGGCCCTGGCGTCGCTGCGCTCGGCTCCCGCCGTCCGGTCGATCCTGCTCGACGGTCCGGCTGCCGACGAGCCTCTGCCGCGGGAGCTGAAGGAGGTCTTTGCCACGACGCTGTCCGCCGATGCGGACAGCCAGGCCGTCGAAACCGTCCTCCGCATCGCCCAGGCCGGGCGCCCATCCGGCCGGCAGGAGGCGACGGCGATCCGCCGCCGGTCCGGCCCGGTACGAAGCCTGTCGATCCTGGTCGCCGACGACAACCGCATGAACCAGAAGGTGCTGCGGGAGATGCTCACCAGGGCCGGCCATCAGGTCGAGCTGGCAGCGAATGGCGAAGAGGCCCTGGACGCGCTCGACGCCCGGACCTTCGATGTCGTCCTGATGGACATCAACATGCCGGTGATGAACGGCATCGAGGCGACGAAGCTGCACCGCTTCACCGCGCTGGGCCGGCCGCGCGTGCCGATCATCGCGCTGACCGCCGATGCCACGTCGGGTGTCGCCGCACGCTGCGCCGAGGCCGGCATGGATGCCTGCCTGACCAAGCCGATCGAACCCGAGAGCCTGTTCGCCGCGATCGAAGGTCTCCTGAGCGGACAGACCGCCTTGGCCGAGCCGCCGCCGGCCCTGCCGGACAATGTCACGGCACTGCCGCAGGTCGCCGGCCCAGCCGCTGTCGACATGCGCGTGCTCGACCGGCTGGAGGCGCTAGGCGGGAACGACTTCCTGATCGAGCTGATCGACGACTTCCTGGCGGATATCGCGACGATCGCAGAAGATTTGAGGATAGCGGCGCAAAAGGGAGATGCCCTGCTGTTCCGGGCCCATGCCCATGCGCTGCGCAGCGCGACCGCGAATATCGGCGCCCGAGGCCTGTCGGATCTCTGTCAGGATTGGCAGGGCATCAGCGGACCGGATCTCGCCCGCCAGGGCCCGTCGTATATGAGGCAATTGACCGCTGAACTAAACCGCGTTCGGCCGATCCTGCTGCGGAGGCGTAACGCCGCTGCCCGGCCGGCCCAGAACGGCTGATTCCAAACTGGTGGGTGAGGCGGCCGGCTCCCCCGCCTGCCGCCCCAGCTGCCCCTCGGACCACGAGATGAAGCGTCACTCCGCCGCGATCGGTAAGATTGCGGCCCGCCGCCGATCCTGCGCTGCGGTCAGCCTCGCCATCTTCCGAAGATCCGCCTCGCCGAGGCCGAGGCACGCGTCGGCCCAGATGTCGACCACGTCGCGCAGCTCACCGAGCGTGATCGGGTTGACCCGGCGGCGAGCCTGTAGCAAGGCACGGTGCGCATTGTATTTGCGCCCATTCTCGGCGACGTATTCGCGTACTGCCTCCACTCCCTTGCCGTCTTCCGCCAGCACGTCGACGATTCCCATCTCGTGCAGTTCCTCGGCGGTGTAAATGCGTCCGCTGGTGATCATCTTCTCGGTCGCAACCGCTCCGATGCGGCGCGACAGGAAGCTGTACGCTCCCATTCCTGGAAACAGATTGAACAGGATCTCCGGCAAGCCCATCTTGGCGCTCCGCTCGGCAACGATCATGTCGAGCGACAACGCGCATTCGAAGCCACCGCCCAATGCGTCGCCCTGGACCAGTGCCATCGTAATGATCGGCGTGCCGAAGGCGACGTGGTTGCGGTGGATCGCCTCGATCGCCACATGGGCATAGCGGCGAAGGGCCGCCCGGTCCCCAAGCCGGATCTTCTCTATAAACAGGCCCAAGTCGCCGCCCATGCTGTAAATTCCTGGCAGGCCTGAGGCGAAGACGAAGTAACGAATTGGCGGCTCTTGATCCGCCCGTTCCGTGAACATGCGCCGGATCGAATGCTGCATGTCACTGATGTCCCGCAGCAGTTCCGGCGTGAAGCTCGGGCGACCTTCCGGACGCATGAAGCACCAGAAGGTCCGATCGACCGGATCGAGTTCCACGACCAGGTTGCGGTAGTGGCTGCGGGCCACCTCGATATGGGCGGGTTCCCGGGCCTGTGCCTGTGATTGCTGTCCGAAAACAAGGGGCCGCTGCTGCACTGGCTCGGGAATGGCGATGCTGGGGGTCATCTCGTGCTCCTTCGGTTGGTGCCGACCGCGTCAAGCCCGATCGTCAGCTAGGGAGGTCTTCTTCTGCGGAGCGGCAGATCATTGTGTGCATTTCCCGTTATCTTGGCCACCCGGATCAATTATCGGCGTATTGTTTCTATAAAATAGAATAATTTTTACTAGCATTTTATGCCAAAGCCCGTATTTCCGGCCAACTATGCCCAAGAGCGAATTCAGCCTGAACTGGCCTAAAATAGGGACCGGGACCCATCAAATTCGACACCGCTACGCTATTTGGCGTATGTGACATGGGATCGGGACGGATGCGCCCAAGTCAGGAAACCTCCGGCTGCGCCCGAGAATTCCACTTGGCGCTGTTGTCTTCAGCCTGGAAGCGTCTGCGCAAGCCCGTGACCGGACTGTGCCTGCCGGAAGGCGCCGGCCTTGATCGCGGCGTCCGGGGCGCAAGGGGCAGCGTGCCCCTTGCGCCGGATCTTCATCCCACGGCCCTCAGCCGCCGCGGTCGTTCTCGGCGCCGTGGCCGGCGTGGCCGCAAACCGAAGGCCAGATCCCGCTATTTCACCGGCGCCGAGGGCACATACCAGCCGGCGGGAAGCCCGCTGGCCTGGCGGCGGACCGGCGCCGGGGCGGCCGGGGCGGTCGCCGCCACCCGGGTCGGCGCCACCATCACCGGGGCCGGCGCGGGCACGGGCCCGGGCGCCGTCACCCGGGCCGGCCGGGCCTGCGCCGGGCGCGCCTGCGGCTGGGCGACCGACCGGGGCGCGACCGGGGGCGGGCTCGGCCGCTCCGGCTGCGAGGCCGCCATCGCCAGCAGCACGTCGTCGACCGGCTCGACCCGCGGCCGGTCCGGGATCGGCGCCATGGTGACGGGCGCGGGCCGCACCGAGGCCGGGCGGGCGGGCGCGGCCGCCGGCATCGGCGCCACACGGTCGGGGATCGGCTGCATCGCCACCACGACCGGGCGGGACGGCGGCGCCGGAGGCGCCTGGCCGGTACGATCGGCGATGGCGGCGTCGACCCGCGCCATCGTGCCTTGCTCCTCGGGCGACAGCCGATCGGGGATCGGCGCCATCGCCATCACCACCGGCGACCGGCTGCCCGGCCGGCCGGTCCGGGCCTGGATCGCGCCGTCGACCCGCTGCTGGATCTGCTGCTCGGCGTATTGCGTCATCCGGTCGGGCCGGCTCGAACCCGGCTCGATGCCGGCGATCTGCGGGCCGATGATGTCCATGTAGCGCCGGGTCTCGGGCGGCAGCGGGCGCCCGTTCTCGACATACTGCTTGTAGCGGCCGGGCCCGGCATTGTAGGCGCCGAGGAAGCCCGGCGAGCCGTACATCTCGTACAGCTCGCGGATATAGGCGGCCCCGGCCATGATGTTGTTCTCGGGATCGTAGGGATCGCGGCCCAGGCTGTGCCTCTGGCGCAGCTCCTCATAGGTCCCGGGCATCACCTGCATCAGCCCCTGGGCGCCGGCCGAGCTGGTGATCGGCTGCCCGCCCTTCCAGGTGGCCCGGCCGCCGCTCTCCACCCGCATCACCTCGCGGATCCATTCCGGCGGGATGTTGAAGCGCCGCGACGCCTTCTGGATCTGCGGCTCCCAATAGGCGATGTTGCCACCCGACGGCCGAGGCCTGTCGCCACCGCAACCGGCGATCAATCCGGCGACCAGTCCGAGCGTGGCCGCGGCCCTCAGCCAGCTTCCCCTACCGGCCATGATGGCCCCCTCCAGACTCCCCCGGGCACAAGCGCCCATTCTTACATCGTGATCACAGAGATCCACGACAAGCCATTCAAACCTATCATGTTTGTCGAAAGAATGGCAGCCCCGACGAATCGAGGCGCAAGGCGGCTTTCGGGAAATGCCGCTCCGGCTGGGCGCGCCGTCACCGCCTCTCCCACCCCGCCGCCGACCGGGCGCGCTGCATCGCGCGCCGGTATCGGTCGCGATCGCAGCCGGGATCGGCGAGACTGGATCGGTCCCATTCGTGGAGGGAGCCGATGACCGACGACCTGATGCCCGGCTTCACGCCCTTCGAGATCGAGACCGAGCCCGGCATCCGCATCCGCGGCGCGTGCGGCGGCGAGGGACCGCCGGTACTGCTGCTGCACGGCCATCCGCAGACCCATGTCACCTGGCATAGGGTAGCGCCGCGGCTGGTCGCGGCCGGGTACGGCGTGGTCGCTGCGGACCTGCGCGGCTACGGCGATTCCTCCCGGCCGGAGGGCGGCGACAACCACGTCAACTATTCGAAGCGGGCGATGGCGCGCGACCAGGTGGCGGTGATGCGCGCCCTGGGCCATGACGGCTTCGCCGTGATCGGCCATGACCGCGGCGGGCGCGTCGCCCATCGCATGGCGCTGGACCATCCGGGCGCGGTCCGCCGCGTCGCGGTGCTGGACATCGCGCCGACCGCGACCATGTACGCCCGCACCGACCGGGCCTTCGCCACCCGCTACTTCTGGTGGTTCTTCCTGATCCAGCCGGCGCCGCTGCCGGAGCGGCTGATCGAGGCCGACCCGGAGTTCTTCCTGCGCCACCACCTGGCCGGGCAGAGCCGCACGCCGGGCGTGCCGGAGGAGCGGCTGGTGCGGGAATATCTGCGCTGCTATCGCCAGCCGGGCACGATCCACGCGATCTGCGAAGATTACCGGGCCGCGGCCACGATCGACCTGGAGCACGAGGCCGCCGATGCCGACCGGAAGGTCGAGGCGCCGCTGCTGGCGCTGTGGGGCGCCAGGGGTGTGGTCGGGGAGATGTACGACGTCCCGGCGACCTGGCGCGAGAAGGCGACGGATGTCCGCGGCCGCGCCCTGCCCTGCGGCCACACCCTGCAGGAGGAGGCGCCGGACGAGACCGCCGAGGCCCTGGTCGATTTCCTGCGCGAGGATCCGGTCACCCCGCCCTGAGCCGGTCCTCGATCCGGGCCAGCGAGCGGCGGAAGGCGGCGGGATCGTCCAGCGCCCGGGCCAGGACCAGGGCGCCCTGGATCGCCGCGACCGCATCCTCCGCCCGATCGCGAGCCGTGTCCTCGGGCAGGCCGGACCGCGCCAGCGCCTGCGCCAGGGCATCGGTCCAGGCGGCGAAATAGCCCCGGACGGCGGCGGCGAACCGGTCGCGGACATCGCCGAGCGCGAAGGCGCCGACCAGGCAGACCCGGCGGCCGGAGCGGAAATAGGCGTCGACCGCGCGGATCATCTCCGGCACCGCCTGCCGCGGCTCCTCCTCCCGCAGCGGCCGGAAGATGTGCTCCTCGAACCACCCCCCGATCTCGGCCAGCACCGCCGCCGCCATCTCCTCCTTCCCGCCCGGGAAGAAGTGGTAGAGGCTGCCCTTGCCGAGGCCGGTGCGCTCGCCGATCAGGGCCAGGCTGGCGCCTTCGAAGCCGTGTTCGCGGAACACCTCGGCCAGGGCCGGCAGCACGTCGGCGCGTTCGGCGACGATCCTGGGCAAGGCTATAGCCCGAGATCGCTGAGTCCCGGATGGTCCGCCGGCCGCGGGCCGGAGCGGTCCCAGTGGAACTTCCGCTCGGATTCCGCGATCGGCCGATCGTTGATCGAGGCGTGGCGGGCGCGCATCAGCCCGTGCTCGTCGAACTCCCAGTTCTCGTTGCCGTAGGAGCGGTACCACTGGCCGGAATCGTCGCGCCACTCATAGGCGAAGCGGACGGCGATGCGGTTGCCCTCCCAGGCCCAGAGCTCCTTGATCAGGCGGTACTCAAGCTCTCGCGACCATTTCCGGGTCAGGAACTCGACGATCTGGGCACGGCCCTGCGGGAACTCCGCCCGGTTCCGCCAGCGGCTGTCCTCGGTATAGGCCAGTGAGACGCGCTGCGGGTCGCGGGTGTTCCAGGCGTCCTCGGCCATGCGGACCTTCTGGATCGCGGTCTCGCGGGTGAAGGGCGGCAGCGGCGGACGGTCGGCGGTCATGGCGGCTCTCCTCGACGGGATTGTACCGAACGAAACTGACTTTACCGATCAGTACAGACAAAATATTCTCCGTCAAGCCGACCCGCTGCGGCGCTTGACCGCAACCGAGTCGAGGGCGGAGGAATCATCCGCCGCCGAACGCCCGGGCTGTCGCGGCGCCCGCCCTTGATCGGAGCACTCCCTTGCCCTTCTCCCTGCACGAGATCTCGATCGGCGTGATGCTGCCGAAGCTGCGCATGCTGTCGATGCTGCTGGACAAGGCCGCGGCCCATGCCGAGGCCGAGCGGATCGATCCCGCCACGCTGGTCGAGGCCCGGCTGGCGCCCGACATGTACCCGCTGTCGGGCCAGATCCAGCGGGTCAGCGACGCCGCCAAGTTCGGCGCCGCCCGCCTGGCCGGGCTGACGCCGCCGCCCTTCGAGGACAACGAGACCACCCTGCCCCAGCTGCAGGAGCGGCTGGCCAGGACCATCGCCTATCTGGAGAGCATCCGCCCCGACCAGGTCGACGGCCGGGAGGAGGAGACGATCACCATCCCGCTGCGCGACCGGAAGATGGACTTCACCGGCCGCAGCTACGCGCTGAACATGGTGCTGCCGAACTTCTATTTTCACGTCGTGACGACCTACGACATCCTGCGCCACAAGGGGCTGCAGATCGGCAAGCGGGACTATCTGGCGCTGGTGTCCTGAGGACTCCCCAGTTTCCGTCATGGCGAGGCGCGCAGCGCCGTGGCCCCGTCGGGGCTCGCCATGACGACATAAGAGCCGGCGGCACGACCTTGCCATCATGAACATTGGTAACCGCCACTAAACATTTGTGCAGAGAGACCTTCCCCGGCCCCGGCAAAGTGTCGTACCAATGGACGTGAGGCCGGCCGCGCGTCCGGCCTGTATTCGGGAGGATATGAGATGCGTGCCTTGGTCCTGGAGCGGCAGAGGGAATTGTCGCTGCGCGAGATCGACCTGCCCCGGACGCTCGGGCCGGGCGACGTCCGGATCAAGATCGACACCGTCGGCGTCTGCGGCAGCGACGTGCACTACTACACCCATGGCCGCATCGGCCCCTTCGTGGTGAGGGAACCGATGGTGCTGGGCCATGAGGCCGCCGGCACCGTGGTCGAGACCGGCCCCGGCGTCACCAGCCTGAAGGTGGGCGACCGGGTGTGCATGGAGCCGGGCATCCCCGACCTGACCTCCAAGGCCTCCAAGCTGGGCCTCTACAATGTCGACCCCAGCGTCGTGTTCTGGGCGACGCCGCCGGTGCATGGCTGCCTGACGCCGGAGGTGGTGCACCCCGCCGGCTTCACCTTCAAGCTGCCGGACAACGTCTCCTTCGCCGAGGGCGCGATGGTCGAGCCCTTCGCCGTCGGCCTGCAGGCGGCGGTGAAGGCGCGGATCCAGCCCGGCGACCTGGCCGTGGTGATCGGCGCCGGGCCGATCGGCATCATGGCCGCGCTGGCGGCCCTGGCCGGCGGCTGCAGCCGGGTGCTGATCTCCGACCTGCTGCCGGAGAAGCTGGCGATCGCCGAGCGTTATCCCGGCGTCACCGGCGTCAACATCCGCGAGAAGAGCCTGGCCGACGCGGTGGCCGAAGCGACCGACGGCTGGGGCGCCGACGTGGTGTTCGAGGCCAGCGGCAGCCCGCGCGCCTATCCCGGCATCTTCGACACCGTGCGCCCCGGCGGCTGCCTGGTGGTGATCGGCATGCCGGTCGAGCCGGTGGCGGTCGACCTGGTCGCCGCCGCGGCCAAGGAGGTGCGGATCGAGACCGTGTTCCGCTACGCCAACGTGTACGACCGCGCGATCGCCATGATCGCCTCGGGCAAGGTCGACCTGAAGCCGCTGGTCACCGACACCTACCGCTTCGAGGACAGCATCGCCGCCTTCGAGCGGGCGGCCGAGGGCCGGCCGGGCGACGTCAAGCTGCAGATCAAGCTGTAACGGCGCAGGGCGCCGGCCCGGAGCGGCCGGCGCTTGATTCCGCGTTCGCCTTATGTTCCGATAGATGGATCAGCCGTCGGGGAGGAGCGCCATGGCGTCGAAGCAGGCATCGGGGATTCGCGTCGGCATCGGCGGCTGGACCTTCGAGCCCTGGCGCGGGACCTTCTATCCGGAGGGCCTGGCCCAGAAACGCGAGCTGGAATACGCCTCGCGCCATGTCACCTCGATCGAGATCAACGGCACCTATTACGGCTCGCAGAAGCCGGAGAGCTTCGCCAAATGGCGCGAGGAGACGCCGGAGGGATTCGTCTTCTCGGTCAAGGGCACGCGCTTCACCACCAACCGGCGGGTGCTGGCCGAGGCCGGCGAATCGATCGACCGCTTCGTTTCCAGCGGCATCCTGGAGCTGAAGGAGAAGCTGGGGCCGATCAACTGGCAGTTCCTGCCGACCAAGCAGTTCGCCCCCGACGACTTCGAGGCATTCCTCAAGCTGCTGCCGCACAGCGTCGAGGGCCGCGAGCTGCGTCATGTCGTCGAGGTCCGGCACGACAGCTTCCGCACCCCCGAATTCATCGACATGCTGCGCGCCCACAAGGTGGCGACGGTGCTGACCGACAAGGAGGGCTTCCCGGAGATCCCGGACGTGACCGCCCCCTTTGTCTATCAGCGGCTGCAGCGCGCCTCGGAAACGGAGGAGACCGGCTATCCGGCCAAGGAGCTGGACCGTTGGGCCGAGCGCGCCCGGGCCTGGGCCAAGGGCGGCGCGCCCGACGACCTGAAGCCGATCGGTTCGCCGGAGGAGAAACCGCCGAAGTCGCGCGACGTCTTCATCTATATGATCAACGGCTTCAAGCCGAAGGCGCCGGCCGCGGCCATGGCCCTGATCGAAAGGCTGGGGTGAACGGGCCTATCCCCGCCCCGCCGAGGCGGCGATCCGGGACAGCTCGTCGAAGCGCGGGCCGGAGGTCGGGATCTCGATATGGAAGATCTCGGCGATCGCCCGGGTCCAGCCGTGGATGAAATAGGTCCAGCCGTCCTCGACCGTCAGGCCGCGCGCCGCCTGCTGCCGCCGGGCCTGGTCCAGGAACAGCAGGTCGCCGCGGTAGTTGAGGTCCCAGACGAGGCCGCCCCGCGGGAACGGCGCGTCGTCGCCGAGCGGCGAACCCGGCGCATCCTTGCCGAGGCCGGTGGCGTTGACCACCACCGATCCGGGCTTCAGCCCGCGCAGCGCCGTGTCGTTGTCGGCGGGGCCCTGTGCCAGGACATAGTCGACCGGGACGGTGCGCCCCATCTCGCCATGGAGGCGTCGGATCTCCTCGAGCCGTTCCGGGCTGCGGTCCGACACCACGATCCGCGCCGGCCGGTCGGGCCGGGCGTGCATCGCATGCCAGGTCAGGGCGATGGCGGCGCCGCCGGCGCCGATCGTGAACAGCTCCACCCCCGTCCGGGCGAAGTGGCCCGCCGGCACGAAGGCGTCGAAGGCGAGGCCGGCAGAGATCGGGTCCTTGGCATGGCCGACCAGCCGGCCGCCGGACTTGGAGAGGCAGCT
The DNA here is from genome assembly GCF_000423185.1 of Inquilinus limosus DSM 16000. Lineage (GTDB taxonomy): Bacteria > Pseudomonadota > Alphaproteobacteria > DSM-16000 > Inquilinaceae > Inquilinus > Inquilinus limosus. The sequence continues at coordinate 665,617 of NZ_AUHM01000001.1, forward strand.
GACCTCGTCCAGCCGTGCGGCGTGCGGATCGAGCTCGTCGAACAGGTCGCGGCTGGCGTGGAACAGGTCGATCTTGTGGGTGGTGATCAGGGCGCCGCGCGACAGCGGATCCTCGCGGATGAAGGCCACGGCCTCGCGATAGGCGGCCGGGTCCGCATGCAGCGGGAAGTCGATGCCGCGGATCACGGCGTCGGCCAGGCCGAGCGCCTCGGCCCAGGCCGGGAACACCGTCATGATCGAGCTCTTGCCGGTGGTGACGCCGATGAAATACAGCGTCGGCCGGGTGGTGGGCGGATAGGCGGCCACGGCTCAGCCCCCCTGCCCCGCCGCGGCGGACAGCGCGTCGATCTCGGCCTGCGACCGCGGCCGGTAACCCGGATTGTCGACCGCTATCCAGCCGCCGGCGCCGTCGTCGAGAATACGCTGCCGCATTCCGCCGGAGCGTTCGATGATGCCGTAATCCTGGCCGGCGTCGGCCGGGTAGCAGAAGCTCATCACCAGCTCCTCCGCGCCGATGTTGATCGAGCGGTGGATCCAGTAGGGCGGCACGTAGCAGACGGTGCGCGGCAGGATCTCGACGACACGGGTCTCGCCGGCCGGCGATTCCAGCAGCATCAGGCCGCGCCCGGCCTCGCCGGTGTAGATCTCCGGCCGGTCGGCCTTGGCATGAATGTGGCCGCGGGTCAGGAAGTATTCCCGGCCGATCCTGCCCGGCACCATGCGGGTGACGCCGAAGATCAGGTCGCCCGACGCAGTGGAGGGGCGGACGTCCTGCACCTCGTACACCACCTGATCGCCGGAACGCGCCCGCGCCGCCTCATAGGCGGCGGTGTCGGCGAAGAGGCCGGCCAGATCGGCCAGGGTCTTGACGTACCGGCCGGTCGCCCCGGCCAGTTCCCCGTCCCGCACCTGCAGCGTGCAGCTTATGGGTTCGCGCAGCAGCATGACGGCCCGCGTTTCGTTGTTTCCCACCGACGGAAGGAGTGGCCCGGTTCCTGTGCGGACGCAACCCCGTTCCCGGTCGGGGCTGGATTGACGGCGGGAAGCGCCCGCGGTCCTACTATCGGCAAACAGCGCGACAGACGCCACGCCCATGACCCAGGATCTCGCCCTCTCGATCGACGTCGGCACCGGCAGCGCACGGGTGGCGCTGGTCGACGGCCGCGGCCGGATCCTGGCCATCGCCGCCCGGGAATACGAGCAGATCGTGCCGGCCTTCGGCTGGTCGGAGCAGCGGCCGGCCGATTGGTGGGACGGCGTCGTCCACTCCGTGCGCGCGGTGCTGGACAAGGTCGAGGGCGCCCGCAGCCGGATCGCCGCGGTCTGCGCCTGCGGCCAGATGCACGGCACGGTGCTGGTCGATGCCAACGGCGCCCTGACCCGCGACACGGTTCCCCTGTGGAACGACAAGCGCACGCTCGACCTCGTCGCCGCGTTCGAGCGCGGCCACGACCCGAAGGATTACCTGGCCGAGAGCGGCAACCCGCCGACCCCGGCCTGGCCTGCCTTCAAGCTGGCCTGGATACGCGACCACGACCCCGAGGCCTATCGCCGGGCGGCGGCGGTGATGATGCCGAAGGACTGGGTCAATTTCCGCCTGACCGGCGAGATCGCCATGGAGGCGACGGAAGGGTCCTGCAGCTTCCTGATGAACCCGGCGACGCGCGACTGGTCCCCCGCCATGGTCGCGCTGCTGGGCCTCGACGCCGCCAAGCTGCCGCGGCTGCGCTCGCCGCTGGAGATCCTGGGCGGCGTCACCGCCGCGGCGGCGGCCGAGACCGGCCTGCTCGAGGGCACGCCGGTGCTGGTCGGCGGCGCCGACTATCCGGTGGCGCTGCTGGGCTCGGGCGCCTGCCGGCCGGGGCTCGGCTCCGACGTCACCGGTACCTCCTGCATCATCACCCTGATCACCGAGGCGCCGCTCTTGGACCCGGAGATCTGCAACGTCGCGACGATCGAGGGCGGCTGGGGCCCCTTCGTGCTGCTGGAGAGCGGCGGCGACGCCATGCGCTGGGCCCGCCGCGCCTTCCACGAGGGCGCGCTGGGCTACCCCGAGATCGTCGCCAAGGCGGCTGAAGCCGCACCGGGCGCCGGCGGCCTGCTGTTCCTGCCCTATCTGGTCGGCGAGCGGCTGGGCGCCCATCGCAACGCCCGGGCGCAGTTCTTCGGCCTGGGCGCCGGGCACGGCCTGGCCGAGCTGCACCGGGCGGTGCTGGAGGGCGTGGCCTTTGCCGCCACACGCCACATCCGGGTGATGGAGGCGGCGTCGGACCGCCCGCTCGACCGCGTGATCGCCTCCGGCGGCGGTGCCAAGACCGGGCTGTGGCTGAAGATCAAGGCCAGCGCCTACGGCATCCCGATCCTGGTGCCGGAGGAGGCCGAATGCGGCGTCATCGGCTGCGCCGCCATGGTCGCCGCCGCCATCGGGCGCTTCGCCACGGTGCAGGACGCCGCCGCGGCCCTCGTGCGCTATGCCGCCGAAATCGCGCCCGACCCAGGCTGGGCCGAGCGCTACGCCCGGATGCAGCCGGTCTTCGACCGGCTCTACCGCCACAGCCAGGCGCTGTACGACGACCTGGATGGGATCACGTCATAGCGGCTCGGAGCCCATTCCCAGCCGTCATTGCGAGGAGGCAAAGCCGACGAAGCAATCCAGGGCCACGCCAAACGGCCCTGGATTGCTTCCCCCGGCTCAAGGCCGGGGTCGCAATGACGGCATTGGAGAAGGCTTGAGACGGTCTCGCTTCTGATCACGCCGCATCCCACACCGGCGCCAGCCCTTCCGGGCTGACCAGGCGGCCGTCCGGCCGGGCCAGGGCGTGGATCGCGGCCATCTCCTCGGCCGAGAGCGCGAAGTCGAAGATCGCCAGGTTGGCGGCCGCGCGCGCCTCGCCGACCGTCTTCGACAGGGCGACGACGCCCGGCTGCTGCACCAGCCAGCGCAGCACCACCTGGACCTCTGTCCTGCCGTGGCGGTCGGCGATCGCCTTGATCACCGGATCGCCGATCACCTTGCCGTCGGCCATGGCGTAATAGGCGGTCACGCTCATGCCCGCCTTGCGGGCCGCGGTCAGGACCGCCGACTGGTCGAGATACGGATGGTACTCGACCTGGTTGGTGACCAGCGGCGCGTCGCTGAGCGACACGGCCTCGGCCATCAGCGCCGTGGTCATGTTGCTGATGCCGATATGGCGCACCTTGCCGGCGGCCCGCACCTCGTTCAGCGCGCCGATCTGCTCGGCCAGCGGCACGTCCTGGTTCGGCCAGTGCAGCAGCAGCAGGTCGACATGGTCGGTGCGCAGCTTCTTGAGGCTCTCGTCGACCGAGCGCAGGAAGGCGTCGCGCCGGTAGTTGGAGACCCAGACCTTGGTGGTCAGGAACACGTCGTTGCGGGCGACGCCGGAGGCGGCCAGACCTTCGCCGACCTCGGCCTCGTTGCCGTAGATCTGCGCCGTGTCGATGTGGCGGTAGCCGAGCGACAGCACGTGCCGGACCATGCGGACCGTGTCCGGGCCGTTCATCCGGAAGGTGCCGAAGCCGAGCGCCGGGATCTCGGCGCCGTTGGCGGTGACCAGGGGAACCATATCTCAATCCTTTCTCGTCATTCGGCGGCGTCGGCCGCCGGGCGGAGGGGCTGCTGGACCTGCGGCAGGATCTCGCGCGCCAGCTCGTCGAGCACCTCCTCGACCGGCCGGCGGGAATGCCGCAGATGCAGCGCCAGGTGGTCGACGCCCAGCGCGGCGAGGTGCCGCAGATGCTCGACCAGGCGGTTCCGGCCGAGCCGCGCGCCGAAGCGGTGCGGCTGCGGCGCCGCGTCCGGATCCTCGGCGAGGTCGAGGTGGAAGGCGCTGATGAAGGGCCGGCGCGCCTCGTGCCTGCGGTGCCATTGCTGGGCCTGGGCGGCCAGCAGCTCCGGCGTGTTCGGATAGACGAACCAGCCGTCCATCTGCTCCCCGATCCACTCCAGGCTCTGCCGGCCGCGCCCGGCCATCACCAGCGGGATCGTCGGCTGGGCCGGCCGGGGCAGCAGGTCGAGCGTCGGGGCGCGGGTGCCGTCGCCGAGCGGCAGCCCGCCGGGCTGCCAGGCCTGGCGGATATAGGAGACGGCGTCGCGAAAGGCCTCGCCGCGGCCCTCGAAATCGAGCCCCAGCAGCGGGAACTCCACCGGCCGGTCGCCGGTGGCGACGCCGAGGATGAGCCGACCGCCGGACAGGGCGTCGACCGAGGCGGCCGCCTTCGCCGTCATCATCGGGTGGCGCAGCGGCAGCACCACCGCGGCGGTGCCCAGCGCGACAGTCTTCGTGATCCCGGCGAGGAAGCCGAGATGGGCGAAGACGTCGTAGACCGAGCCGGCATCGCCGAAGCGCTGCGGGTCGAAGACCGGGACGTCGCGCATCCAGATGGCGGCGAAGCCGGAACGGTCGACCTGCCGCACCCGGTCGGCATGGCGGGCCAGGTCGGGCACGCCGAAGGGACGGCCATCGGCGCGGCGCGCGGCCTCGTCCATCGGCGACCAGTCATTGTCGAGCGGCAGCTCGATGCCGAGCGTCAGACCCCGCGGCCGGCGGATCAGGTCGAGCGCCGAGCCTTCCATATGAGACGTCATGCTTCTCTCCGACTCCCCTGCCCCGCAGCGGCGGGCGGTTCGTGTCGGGGCGCAATGTGGGTCGGGGTCCCTCCGGCGATAACCCGGCGCGGCAGACCAGAAGTTGTGAATTCAGTTCACGAATGATCGGGTTTTCGGCCTCGAGTTCCGCCCCCATCTTCCTTGTCGACAAGGACACAGCAAAGGGTGCGGCATGACCATCTTCCTGACCGGCGCCAGCGGCTTCATCGGCGGCGCCGTCGCCCTGCGGCTGATGAAGGACGGGCACCGGATCCGTGGCCTGGTGCGGTCGCCGGAGAAGGCGACGCGGCTGCAGGCGCTCGGCATCGAGCCGGTGCTCGGCGACCTCGCGGACACGGCGCTGCTGGCGCGGGAGGCGAAGGCGGCCGACGCGGTGATCAACGCCGCCGATTCCGACCACCGGCCGGCGGTGGAGGCCTTCCTCGACGCCCTCGCCGGCAGCGGCAAGCCGTTCCTGCACACCAGCGGCACCAGCGTGGTGGCCGACGATGCCCGCGGCGACCGGGCCTCGGACCGCATCTACGACGAGGACACGCCGGTGGAGCCGGTGCCGGGCAAGGCGGCGCGGGTCGCCATCGACCGGGTTGTCGTCGACGCTGCCGGCCGCGGCGTGCGCTCCGTCGTGCTGTGCAACAGCCTGATCTACGGCACCGGCCCCGGGCTGCACCCGGACAGCGTGCAGATCCCGACGCTGGTCGCGCAGGCGCGCAAGACCGGCATGGTCCGCCATATCGGGCGCGGCCTGAACATCTGGTCGAACGTGCATGTCGACGACATGGCTGAGCTCTACGCCCTGGCGCTGGAGCGCGCCCCGGCCGGCGCCTTCTATTACGTCGAGAACGGCGAGGCCTCCTTCGCCGAGGCAGCGGCGGCGATCGCCCGGCGCCTCGGCCTCGGCGCGCCGCAGCCCTGGCCGGTCGACGACGCCATCGCCGCGCTGGGCTTCGGCCACGCCGTCTACTCGCTCGGCTCCAACAGCCGGGTCCGTGGCAAGCGCGCCCGGGCGGAGCTGGGCTGGGCACCGAAGCACGCCTCGCTCATCGACTGGATCGAGACCGAGATGCCTATCGCATAGAACAAGCCACGAAGGCTGGAGCGCGTTGCCTCTCCCGCAAGCGAGACCCTTTCACAACGGCCATTCCTCGCCGTCATTGCGAGGAGGCGAAGCCGACGAAGCAATCCAGGGGCCAAGCCAAACGGCCCTGGATTGCTTCGCTGCGCTCGCAATGACGATGTTTTGAAAAAGCCTCGCTTGCGGAAGACGCAACGTGACTGCGCCATAGCCTCGAGCGGCACCTAGCCTCTCAGGTATCGCGCAAAATCGGCGAGGATCAGCGGCCAGCCCTGCGGCGAGGCCATGCCGTCGCGCAGCCGCGCCGCCCCGTCGCCGTGCCGCGCGAGATCACGGTGCTCCAGCTCGATCCGGGTCCGCCCCTGCTCCGGCACGAAGCGGATCTCCAGCTCGCTCGCCCGCTCCGGCGGCTCCGGCGCCCGCTCCGGGCTGATGGCGAAGGACAGCACCAGCCGCGACGGCGGCTCATAGGCCCTGACCTCGCCCCAGGGCGTCTCCTTTCCGTCGCGGTCGCGCTCGAACCACAGCCCGCCGACCCGCGGTTCGACAATGGCGGTGTCGAACGCCGCCAGGGCCCAGGTGTAGGGGAGCGGCCACCACCGCCCGAGCCGGTTGGCGAAGGCGTCGAAGGCGCGGTCCTGCGGCGCGTCGACGGTGATGCTCACCCGAAGCGGGTCCGGTCCTGCCATGGCGTCCTCCCGAAGCGGCGCCGGCCGTGCGGCCAGGCTTCGACTCAATCAACGCGCGGGACGCCGGCCCGTTTCCGTCAGGCCGCGACCAGCCCGCGCCGGGTGTCGGACAGGAACTCCAGCAGCTCCGGCACACCCTTGTCGCCGGCATGGTCGCGCCGCACCCGGGCCATCCGCTCCGCCTTCGTGCCGGTGCCGCGGAACAGCAGGCGGAAGACGCGGCGCAGGGCCAGCACCTCCGGCTCGGTGAAGCCGTGGCGGCGCAGCCCGACCTCGTTCAGCGACACGAGGCGCGCCCGGTCGCCCTGGACCAGGCAGAAGGGCGGCACGTCCTGCGCCACCATTGCGCCGGCGGCGACGAAGGCATGGGCGCCGATGCGGGTGAACTGGTGCACCCCGGCCAAGCCGCTGACATGGACATGGTCGCCGACCTCGATATGGCCGGCCAGGGTCGCGGCGTTGGCGAAGCGGGTGTGGCTGCCGATGCGGCAGTCATGGGCGATGTGGGCGCAGGCCATGAACAGGTTGCCGTCGCCGATCTCGGTCAGCCCGCCGGAGACGCCGACGCCCGGCTGGATGGTGACGTATTCGCGGATGATGTTGTCGTGGCCGATGACGAGCCGCGTCTCCTCGCCCTTCCATTTCAGGTCTTGCGGCGGCGCGCCGACCGAGGCGAACTGGAAGATCTGGTTGCGGTCGCCGATCTCGGTCCGCCCCTCGACCACCGCATGCGGCCCGACGATGCAGTCGCGGCCCAGCCGCACCTTCGGCCCGATCACGGCATAGGGGCCGATGCGCGTGCCCTCGCCGATTTCGGCGCCGGGTTCGATGATCGCGGTTCGGTGGATCAGGGATGACGTCATGCGGGGTCCCGAACGGAGAGTGCCGGACAGTCCGGCACGCCGCCGATCCTGCCGCCCGGAGCACCAGGGGCAAACTCAAAATTTGTTACAAATCATTGCGTTGGCTGCCGGCGCCGCAGCGCGGGCCGGCTTGGCCGGCGGGCACCGGCACGCTATGGTCGCGCAACCCGCCGGGAGCTGCCATGACCACCGCCGCATCGGTTCCGTCCGCCCTCGATCCCGTCGAGATGACCGTCGCGGATGCGCAGGCCGCCTTCGCCGGGGGCATCACGGCGGAGGCCCTGGCACAGGCCTTCCTCGACCGCATCGCGCGTTACAACCCGCGCTACGTCGCCCTGATCACGATGAACCCGGACGCCCTGCGCGAGGCGCGCGAGATCGACCGGCGTCGTGCTGCCGGCGAGGCACTGGGCCCGCTGGCCGGGGTGCCGGTGGTGGTCAAGGACACGATGGACATGGCCGGGCTGCCCAGCACCGGCGGATGGCGCCTGCTGAGCGCCCGGGCCGGCGGCGTCGACCTGATCCCGGCGACGGATTCGCCCGTTGTGGCGCGGATGCGCGCCGCGGGCGCCGTCATCCTGGGCAAGACCAACGTCCCCGTGCTGAGCGCGTCCGGCAGCCATGCCGACGACAGCTGGGCCGGCGCCACGCTGAACGCCGCCGCCCCCGGCCGCATGCCGGGCGGCAGCAGCGCCGGCACCGCCACCGCGGTCGCCGGCAGCCTCGCCGTGCTGGGCCTGGCGGAGGAGACCGGCGGCTCGATCCAGAACCCGGCCTCGGCCCAGGATCTGGTCGGGGTCAAGCCGAGCTTCGGCCTGGTGCCCAATGCCGGCGTCATGCCGCTGGCCGGCAGCACCCGCGACGTCGTCGGCCCGATCGCGCGCTGCGTGCGCGACGCGGCACTGGCGCTGGACGCGATCGCCGGCTTCAGCCCGGAGGATCCGAAGACCGTGGCCGGCATCGGGCACAGACCGCGGGGCGGCACCGCCGCCGGTCTCGACGCCGGGTCGCTGCGCGGCAGGCGCTTCGGCCTGTACGGGCCGGGGTGGCGCAGCCAGCCGCTGTCGGCCGAGACGGCGGCGCTGTACCGGCGCGCGATGGGCGAGCTGCAGGCCCGGGGCGCGGTCCTGGTCGAAGATCCGTTCGCGGGGACGGGCTTCGCCGACATCGCCCGGCCGGCGCCGGGCGCCGAGGGGTTCGACCCGCGCGGCATCGAGGCCCTGCCCTACGACCTGGATGGCTATCTGAAGCGGCTGGGCCCGCAGGCCGCACTCCCGAACTTCGAGGCGTTCAGGACCGCTGTGGCGGCGGAGGATCCCTTCGCCCCGGGAGGCGTGCTCGCCTTCATGGCGGACCGGCCGGCCTTCCGGGCGAGCCTGGCCGACCCGCTGGCGCCGCCGGACCTGAGCGATTTCCTGGAAGCGAAAGAGGCCTATCTGACGATCTTCGCCGAGGTCATGGCGCGGCACGGGCTGGACGGGCTGGCGTTCCCGCAGATGCGGGAGGAGCTGCCGACCGTGGAAAGCTCCGGATCGGTGCAGGAGACCTCGGTCTCCGAGATCAACATCGCCGGCCTGCCCGCCGTTACGGTGCCGGCGGGATATCACGCATCGGGCGCGCCCTTCGGTCTGATCTTCATCGGCCCGATGTGGAGCGAAGCGGCCCTGCTGTCTTTCGCCTTCGATTACGAAAGCGCCACCCGGCACCGAAGACCGCCGGCCCTCAGCGCGTAAGACGCCGGCACGGCGCTGGCCGGCCCGACGGGCGCCGGGCATAATCCGGCGCAACGATGCGGGCGCCGCCTGCCGGGGAGGATCCGCCGATGGAGCTGTCGACGCTGCTGCTCTACGCCGTCACGCTCGGCGTGGCCTGCGCCGTGCCGGGCCCGACCACCGCGGCGCTGGTGGCGCGCGTGCTCGGCCGCGGCAGCCGGGGAGCGCCGGCTTTCTGCCTCGGTCTGGTGGCCGGCGACCTGATGTGGCTCGGCGCCACCGCGCTCGGCCTCGCCATGCTGGCCGCGACGCTGCAACCGGTCTTCGTGGCGATCAAATACGCCGGCGCGGCCTATCTGCTGTATCTCGCCTGGCGGCTGTGGACCGCCCCGGCGTCGGGGCCGGTCGAGGCGCAGCCGGTGCGCGGCGAAGGCCTGCGACTGTTCCTGACCGGCATCTCGGTCTGCCTCGGCAACCCGAAGACGACGCTGTTCTACCTGGCGCTGCTGCCGACCATCATCGACCTGCCGCGGCTGACCTGGGTCGGCTTCGCCGAGCTCGCCGCCACCCTGGTCGTGGTCTATGGCACGGTGCTGGCGGCCTATGTCGTGCTGGCCCTGCGCGCCCGCCGGATGTTCCGGTCGCCGCGGGCGCTCAAGGCGATCAACCGCGGCACCGGCGCGGTGATGGCCGGCGCCGCGGTGGCCGTGGCGACGCGGTAGTCCTCAGCCGACCGCTGCGATCACCGCGTCGCAGACGCGGTCGGCATCGGCATCCGACAGGAAGGGGTGCATCGGCAGGCTCAGCACCTCGCGGCTCAGCGTCTCGCTGACCGGCAGCGAGCCCTCGCCTTCGCCATGGGCGCGGTAGGCCTCCGCCAGATGCATCGGCGTCGGATAGTAGATCGCGGTCGGGATGCCGGCCTCGCCCAGCCTCGCCCGCACCGCGTCGCGCTCCGGCACGCGGATGGTGTACTGCGCCCAGGCGCAGGACAGGCCGTCCGGCATCACCGGCGTCTGGACGCGGTTGGACAGCCGGGCCGAATAGTGCCGGGCCAGCCGGTCGCGGGCCGCCAGCTCCTCGCCGAAGCTGGGCAGCTTGGCCAGCAGCACCGCCGCCTGGATGGTGTCGAACCGGGCGTTGAGGCCGACCCGCACGGTGTCGTAGCGGCTCTTGCCCTCGCCATGGACGCGGATCGACTTCAGCACCGCGGCCAGCTCGTCGTCATCGGTGAAGACGGCGCCGCCATCGCCATAGCAGCCGAGCGGCTTGGCCGGGTAGAAGCTGGTGGCGGTGACCGGCGCCAGCGACCCGACCGGGCGGTCGTGGAAGGCGCCGCCGAAGCTCTGCGCCGCATCGGCGATGACGAACAGGCCATGCGTATCGGCGATCGCCTGCAGCTTCGGATAGTCGACCGGCAGGCCGAACAGGTCGACCGCGATCACCGCCTTCGGCGCCAGCCTGCCCGCCGCCTGGGTGGCGGCGATGCGGCGCTCCAGATCGGCCAGGTCGATCAGATAGGTCACGGGATCGACGTCGACGAAGACCGGCGAGGCGCCGAGCAGCAGGATGGCCTCCGCCGTCGCGGTGAAGGTGAAGGCCGGCACGAAGACGGCGTCGCCCGGGCCGATGCCGCGCGCCATCAGCGGCATGATCAGCGCGTCGGTGCCGCTCGACACCGTCAGGCAGTGGCGGGCGCCGGCGCGGCGCGCCAGCTCGCCCTCCAGCTCCGCCACCTCCGGCCCCAGGATGTACTGGCCGTGGTCGAGCACCGCATGGATGCGGGCGTCGATCAGGGGCTTCAGGCGGGCGTATTGCTGCTTGAGGTCGACGAAGGGAAGCGACACGGGCGAGCCTCTCGGCTGTATTCAGGATCGCGGCTGATGTAGCCCCGCCCCGGCCGCGACACCAGCCGGAAACGCGATCCGGACAAACCGTCTCAGGATCGGGCCGCCTCAGTGCTCGGACACGTCCGGGCCGAGCGAGCGCAGCAGGTCGACCAGGCGGCGGCGGACCGTCGGATCCTCGATCCGGTAATAGGCGCGGACCAGCTCCAGCGTTTCGCGGCTCGCCACCATCTCGGTGTCGGTCACCGGATGGGCGGAGCCGCCGCCGTTCTGCGGCGCGTCGGCCATGCCTTCGAAGAAATAGCCGACGGGGACATTGAGGATGCGCGTCAGCTGGTGCAGCCGGCTGGCGCTGACGCGGTTGGCGCCGCGTTCGTATTTCTGGATCTGCTGGAACGACACGCCGAAGGCCGCGGCCAGTTTCTCCTGGCTCATTCCCAGAAGGGTGCGGCGCTGGCGCAGGCGGGCACCAACGTGGACGTCCACCGGATCCGGGCCATCCTCGGTGATGGTCTTGCGCCGGCGCTGTCGGTCCAAGCCGCGGGTGGCCATACTGTCACTTCCTCCTGCGGGCCTCGGCCCGACACCGAATACGATCGCGAACGACCGATCTGGTGCGGTCCCCCATTGCCGCAGTGTCGAACCCGGCCCGCCACATATGATGGTATGTTGCGAAGAACCGGGCCGCAATACCCGTATTAGGCGATCTGCACCGGAACGCTTAACCCGCACGCCCCAGAACGGGTTCCACCGCCGCGAGGTCCGGCAGCGGAATATGGCAGCGGATGACGTGGCCGTCGCCGTTGGCGCGCTCGGGCGGCGCCTCGGTCTCGCAGATTCCGCCCAGCTTGCGCGGACAGCGGGTGTGGAAGGGGCAGCCGCGCGGCGGGTCGAGCGGGCTGGGCAACGGCCCTTCCAGGATGATGCGCTTCTTCTCGACCGTCGGGTCGGCGACCGGCACGGCGGCGAGCAGCGCCTCGGTGTAGGGGTGGTAGGGCGGCTGGAAGACGGCGTCGGTCGTCCCCTGCTCCATGATCTGGCCGAGATACATCACCACCACCCGATCGGCCAGGTAGCGGACCACGCCGAGATCGTGGCTGATGAACAGGAGGGTGGTGCCGGAGCGGCGCTGGATATCGACCAGAAGGCCGGTGACCGCGGCCTGAACCGAGACGTCGAGGGCCGAGACCGGCTCGTCCGCCACCACCATGGCCGGGGCACCGGCGAAGGCGCGGGCGATGCCGACGCGCTGCTTCTGCCCGCCGGAGAGCTGCCGCGGCTTGCGGTCGATGAAGGCGCGCGGCAGCTTGACCAGGTCGAGCAGGCGCAGCACCTCCTCCTCCACCTCGCGCCGGCCCTTCTTCACCCCGAACTTGCGGATCACCCGGCCGATCTGCTGGCCCACGGTCATGCTGGGGTTCAGCGTGTCGTTCGGGTTCTGGAACACCATCTGCAGCGACGACAGCAGCTTGGCGTCGCGGCGCTGCACCGGCTTGCGGCCGATATCCGTGCCGCGGAAGGAGACGGTGCCGTCGGTCGCGGTCTCCAGCCCCATCAGCACCCTGGCGAAGGTGGACTTGCCGCAGCCGCTCTCGCCGACGATGGCGACGGTCTGGCCGCCGCGGGCCTCGAAGCTGATCGCCTCGTTGGCGCGGACCCAGCGGGTGCGGTCGCTGCCCAGAAGGGCCGCGATCGAGTTGTCGTAGACCGGGTAGTGCTTGCGCATCGCCGCGACCTCCAGCACCGGCTGGTCGTTCGCGGCCGCGGAGACGGAAGCGGCCTCGAGCGGCGCCGGGGCGGGCGCCCGGGACGACAGGAACGCTTCGATCTCCTCCCAGCGCAGGCAGCGCACCCGCCGGGTCTCGCTGGCCGGCAGCATCGGCACCGGCGCGGCGTCGCAGCGCCCGGGCTGGAAATGGTCGCAGCGCGGGCCGAACCAGCAGCCCTGCGGCCGGGCCTGCGGCAGCGGCAGTTGGCCGCGGATCGGCACCAGTGGCCGGCTGGACTTGTCGCGCGCCGGGGTCGGGATGCAGCCGAACAGGCCCTGGGTGTAGGGATGGCGCGGGGCGGCGAAGATCTGGTCGATCGTCCCCTCCTCCACCGCCTGGCCGGCATACATGACGCAGACCCGGTCGCAGGTCTCGCGGATCAGCCCGAGATTGTGGCTGATGTAGAGCATGGCCGTGCCGAGCGTCCGGCCCAGCTCCGCGATCAGGTCGACGATGCCGGCCTCGACCGTGACGTCGAGCGCCGTGGTCGGCTCGTCCAGCAGCAGCAGGGACGGGTTCGACAGCAGCGCCATGGCGATGACCACGCGCTGCTGCTGGCCGCCCGAGATCTGGTGCGGATAGGCCTGCAGCACCCGGTCGGGATCGCCGAGCCGCACCCGGGCCAGCATGTCGCGCGCCCGGGCCAGCGCCTGCTCGCGGCTGCAGCCGGGCTCGTGGCACAGCGGCACCTCGGCCAGCTGGTCGCCGATCCGCATCGCCGGGTTCAGCGCCGCCATCGGCTCCTGATACACCATGGCGATCTCGGCGCCGCGGATCCGCCGCAGCTCCTCCTCCGACATCGCCAGCATGTCGCGGCCGCGGAACTTCATGCTGCCGCCGGCGATGCGGCCGTTGCGGCCGAGATAGCGCATGATCGCCATCGCCACGGTCGACTTGCCGCAGCCGCTCTCGCCCACCAGCCCGACGCATTCGCCGGGGCGGATGGTCAGCGAGAAGTCGACCACCGCCGGGATCTCGGCGGCGCGGGTGAGATAGGAGATCGAGAGCCGGTCGATCTCCAGGATCGGCGAGGTGCTGTCGCGCGGCGGGATCAGCTCGACCGTCATCGCCTCAATCCTTCAATGAGATCTCGCGCAGACCGTCGGCCAGCAGGTTCAGGCCGAGGACCAGCGACGAGATGGCGATGCAGGGGAAGACCGTCATCCACGGCGCGAAGGTGGCCATGGCGCGGGTCTCGTTGACCATGCCGCCCCAGTCCGGGTCCGGCGGCGGCAGGCCGAGGCCGAGGAAGCCCAGCACGCCGATGGTGATGATGGTGTAGCCCAGGCGCAGGCAGGCATCGACGATCAGCGGCCCGCGCGCGTTCGGCAGGATCTCGACGAACATGATGTAGAGCGAGGATTCGCCGCGGGTCTGCGCCGCGGCGACGTAGTCGCGGTTGCGCAGGTCGAGCGTCAGGCCGCGGACGATGCGCATGATGCCGGGGGCGCTGGCGCAGGTGACAGCCAGCACGATGTTGATGCCGGACGGGCCGAAGGTGGTGATGATGACGACGTAGAGCACCAGGATCGGGAAGGACAGGATGATGTCGCCGACCCGGCTGAGCACGTCGTCCCACAGCCCGCGCTTGTAGCCGGCCAGGAGGCCCATGGTGACGCCGAGGACATAGGCGCAGGCGGTGGCCAGGGGGGCGTAGATCAACACCCGCTGGGCGCCCCAGATCACCCGGCTGAGGATGTCGCGGCCGAGCTGGTCGGTGCCGAGCCAGAACACGCCCCCGTCCGGCGCCACGGTGCCGGGCGGCTTGAACGGCAGCAGCGTCTGGTTCGGCGGGAACGGCGCGAGCACCGGCGCGAGGATCGCCACGGCGACCCAGAACAGCACGATCAGCGCGCCGACCAGCCCGACCCAGCTCTCGCGCAGCAGCAGCACCGAGCGGAGCGCGCGGAGGATCGGGTTGCGGCCCAGCGAGGATGGTGGCGGCGGCAGCGAAATCTCGGCCATTCCGTCCCCCTCAGGTGAAGCGGATGCGTGGGTTGAGGTAGGTGTAGCCGACGTCGGCGATGGTCTGGGTCGCGACCGCGACGAAGACCGAGACCATGGCGCAGGCCTGGATCAGGTAGATGTCCTGGTTCAGCGAGGCTTCGAGCAGCAGGGCGCCGAAGCCCTTGTAGCCGAAGAAGGCCTCGACCACGATCACGCCGGACAGCAGCCAGTTGATCTGCAGCACGATCACGGTGAAGGGCGCGATCAGCGCGTTGCGCAGGGCGTGGCGCAGGATCACCCGCCGGTAGGGAATGCCCTTCAGCACCGCGGTGCGGATATAGGGGCTCTGCATCACCTCGGCCATCGAGGCGCGCATCATCCGGGTGACGTAGCCGAAATCGTACAGCACCAGCACCAGGACCGGCATCACCAGCTGAAGGATGTCGAAGCCCTGGTTCATGCCGCTCGTCCCCGGCAGCCATTTCAGGGTGAGGACGAACAGGAAGGACAGGAAGGTCGCCGAGGCGAATTCCGGCACCGAGGTGGTGACGATCGACAGGATAGAGATCGAGCGGTCGGTGGCCGAGCCCTCGCGCATGCCGGCGAGGACGCCGAGCACGACCGAGACGGGCACCATGATCAGGAAGACGAAGGCGGCGAGGATCGCGGTGTTGGCCAGGCGCGGCCAGAGCACGTCGGCGACCGGGATCTTGAAGCGCAGCGAGTCGCCGAACTCACCGCTCGCCATCCGGCCCAGCCAGGCGAGGTAGCGCTCGTACCAGGGCGCGAAGTAGCCATGCGCCTCGAGCCACAGGCGCCGCTGCTCCTCCGAGCTGTAGGGGCCGAGGACCTTCACCGCCACCGCCGACCCGTTCACCTCCAGCAGAAGGAAGACCAGCAGCGACACCGCCAGCATGGTCAGGAGCATGAAGAGGACGCGCTTGGCGAGGAAGATCAGCATGGTGGGACCTCCCCGGAGCCTTCCGAGCCCATCCAAACCGAGTCCCCCCTCCCCTCGCGGGAGGGGGTTAGGGGGAGGGGGTTACCGATCGAGGAGAGCTGGACGTCCTGAATCCGGCCTGTCCGGCGGATGGCGGGTGGGGCCGGCTCTTGCTGCACGAACCCCCTCCCCCTGCCCCCCTCCCGCAAGGGGAGGGGGGACTCATAAGGCTTGGCCGGTGTCCGTGCGAAAGCCACGACACGGGTCAAGCGCTTATCCTGGAGGGAAGCCGTCACGCCGACAGCCACACCTTGTCGAAATACATCTCGCGGGCGAAGTGGTAGGCGAAGCCCTGCACCTTGTCCGTGCTGGCGGTGTAGATCTTCAGCCAGAACGGGATGATGGTGATGGCGTCGTCCTGCAGCATCTGCTCGATCTGCTTCACGATCTCCTTGCGCTTCGGCACGTCGATCGTGGCCTGCGCCTGGTTCAGCAGCTTCTCGAACTCCGGGTTGTCGTAGCCGGTCTCGTTCCAGGCCGCGCCCTTGCGGTAGGCGACGTCGAGCACCTGGACGCCGAGCGGCCGCGTGGTCCACTGCGTCACGCTGAATGGCCAGGACGTCCAGCGGTCCCAATAGGTGCCGCCGGGCAGGATGCTGACCTTCAGGTTGATGCCGGCCGGCTTCATCATCTCCGACAGCACCACGCCGATCTGGCCTTCCCATTTCGGGTCGTCGACGCAGTTGATCTCGATGTCGAGGCCGTTCGGATGGCCGGCCTCGGCCAGCAGCTTCTTGGCCTTCTCGTAGTCCTGCTTCATCGGGCCGAGATCGGTGTATTCCGGATGGATCGGCGCGACGTGGAAATCCTGGCCCGGGACGCCCAGCCCCTGATAGGCGAGCTGCAGCAGCCGGTCGTGGTCGACGCAGGCCTGGACCGCCTGGCGCACCCGCTTGTCGTCGAACGGCTTCTCGGTCACCCGCATGCGGGCGACGCCGACGATCGCCGTGTCCTTGTCGTAGACCTTGAGCTGCGGATTGGCCTGGTAGCCGGGCAAGAGGTTAGGGTCGAGCTTGTACAGGAGGTCGACCT
Source organism: Inquilinus limosus DSM 16000 (assembly GCF_000423185.1). Lineage (GTDB taxonomy): Bacteria > Pseudomonadota > Alphaproteobacteria > DSM-16000 > Inquilinaceae > Inquilinus > Inquilinus limosus. The sequence goes on from NZ_AUHM01000001.1 coordinate 682,175, forward strand.
GGCCGGAGGACAGGGCCGCCAGCTCCGCCGCCGGATCGGCGCCGAGGTCGATGAAATGCAGCTCGTCGATATAGGGCTCGCCGCCCCAGTAATCGGCCTTCTTGGTGTACACCGCGCGCTGGCCGACCACGTATTCCTTGAGGTTGAACGGGCCGGTGCCGATCGGGTTCTTGATCAGGTTGGACTCGTATTTGGTGGCGAAGTCGCGGTGGAAGATCAGCGCCGGATAGTCGCCCAGGCTTTCGGGGAAGGAGAGCATGGCGTTCTGGAAGTGGAACCGGACCGTGTGGTCGTCCACCCGCTCCAGCGCGTTCGGCGCCATCTTGATGGTGTCGCCTTCCTTCACCGTCAGGCCGCTGAACCGGCCCTGGTTGGAGGAGCCGGTCTTGCTGTCGAGCCAGCGGGTGAAGGTGTTGATCACGTCGTCGGCGTTGAAGTCGTCGCCGTTGCTCCACTTCACCCCTTTTCGGAGCGACAGCGTCCACACCGTGACGTCGTCATTCGCCGTCCACTTCTCGGCGAGATGGGGATGGGCGAGGTTGTCGGTGCCGATCCGCACCAGCGGCTCGATCAGCTGCCGCGCGGAGTTGCCCTTCTCCGACCAGTCGTAGATGGCCGGGTCGCTGGCATCCATCACGAACATGCCGACCCGCAGCGTGCCGCCCTTGCGCGGCGTGTCCTGCGCCAGGGCCTGCGGCACGATCGGCTCGCCGGTCACCATCGAGGCCACGGAATAGGCGGTCGGGATCGCCAGGCCGAGCAGCACCGAGATGCGCAGGAATTCGCGCCGGTCGACCCGGCCGTCCCGCAGATCCTCGGCCAGTTTCGGAATCGCGACGTGAACCTTCCCCAGATCTTTGATGTCCATCAGGCTCCCCCTGTCGAGACGCTGGAACCACCCTGTCGGGCGGCGGCTTTCTTGCGCTTTTTTCGAAGCCTCGGCCCGCAACCGAGACCATTAGACGGCCGGCCGGCCACCGCCTTGTTTCTCGTGGCGACAATCAAGCGCCCGTCCGCGACATCGCGCCGCCGGACCCGGCCGAAAGTATCGGGGCCGTTCCGCCGCGGCGTCAAACCCTAATCCCCGTCCGTCGCCCGTCTGCGGCGTGCGGCGCCGTGGCGCCCGGCCGGCCGGGCCGCTATCGTCCGCGCGTCGCCCGCCGTGCAGGAGTGAACAAGTGGCCTTCGACAATGACGCCGATGTCGAGCTGATCGAACGGCGGACGGAGCATGCCGGCTTCTTCCGGCTGGACCGGCTGCAGCTGCGCCACCGCCGCTTCGACGGCGGCTGGACCGAGCCGCTGAGCCGCGAGCTGGTGCTGCGCCGCCCGGCCGTCGGCCTGCTGCCCTACGACCCCGTCGCCGACCGGGTGGTGCTGGTGGAGCAGTTCCGCCTCGGCGCCTGGATCGCCGACCGCCCGGCCTGGATGCTCGAGATCCCGGCCGGGCTGATCGATGCCGGCGAATCGCAGGAGCATTCCGCCGCCCGCGAGACCCGGGAGGAGACCGGGCTGGAGGTGGCCGAGCTGCTGCCGGTCGGCGAATTCGCCACCAGCCCCGGCGGCTTCAACGAATGGGTCAGCCTGTTCTGCGGCCGCGTCCAGGCCCCGGCCGAGCGCAGCCTGCACGGCCTGGCGACGGAGCAGGAGGACATCCGCATCCTGCCGATGCCGGCGGAGGATGCCCTGGCGCTGCTGGCCGAGGGCCGGATCCAGAACGCCATCACCCTGATCGCGCTGCAGTGGTTCGCGCTGAACCGGGACTCGCTGCGGCGCCGCTGGGCATCGCTTGAAGCCAAGGAAAGTGCCCACTAAGGTCCAAGGACGCCGTGATCCGAGAATTGAGACCGAGCATGAGCGACACGCCTTCCCGCCAGATCGTCGACGGTTTCGTCGGCGCGATCGGCAACACACCGCTGATCCGGCTGCGCCGCCTGTCGGAGGAGACCGGCTGCGAGATCCTGGGCAAGGCCGAGTTCCTCAACCCCGGCGGCTCGGTCAAGGACCGGGCGGCGCTGGCGATCATCCGCGACGCCGAGGCGCGCGGCACGCTGCGGCCCGGCGGCACCATCGTCGAGGGCACGGCCGGCAACACCGGCATCGGCCTGGCGCTGGTCGGCCGGGCTCTCGGCTACCGCAGCGTCATCGTCCTGCCGCGGACCCAGAGCCAGGAGAAGAAGGACGCGATCCGGCTGGCCGGGGCCAAGCTGGTCGAGGTCGATGCCGTGCCCTACAAGGACCCGAACAACTACGTCCGCTATTCCGAGCGCCTGGCGGCGGAGCTGGCGCAGACCGAGCCGAACGGGGCGATCTGGGCCAACCAGTTCGACAACGTCGCCAACCGTGACGGCCATTACCGCACCACCGGGCCGGAGATCTGGGAACAGACCGGCGGCACCGTCGACGGCTTCACCTGCGCCGTCGGCACCGGCGGCACGCTGGCCGGCGTCGCCCTGGCGCTGAAGGAGCGCAACCCGAAGGTCCAGATCGCCCTGACAGACCCGTTGGGGGCGGCCCTCTACAACTGGTACGAGCATGGCGAGCTGAAGGCCGAAGGCAGCTCGATCACCGAGGGCATCGGCCAGGGCCGGGTGACCAAGAACCTGGAGGGCATGCCGCTGGATTGGGCGCAGCAGGCGACCGACCAGGAAGCGCTGGAGATCCTGTTCGGCTTGGCCCGCGACGAAGGGCTGCTGCTCGGCGGCTCGACCGGCATCAACCTGGCCGGCGCGGTGAAGATGGCGCGGCGGATGGGGCCGGGCCACACCATCGTCACCATCCTGGCCGACCACGGCAGCCGCTATCAGTCCAAGCTCTACAACCGGGACTTCCTGCGCGAGAAGGGATTGCCGGAACCCGACTGGCTGGAGACCGGCGCATGACCGAATTGCTGTTCCGAGCCGACGCCTATGTCCGCGGCGCGACCGCCATCGTGGTCGACGCGGCGCCGGAGGGCATCGTCCTGGACCGGACCGTGTTCTACGCCACTGCCGGCGGCCAGCCGGGCGACACCGGCGTGATCCGCTGGGCCGGCGGCGAGATCACGGTTGCCGACACCCGCAAGGGCGAGGCGCCGGACGAGATCCGCCATGTCACAGCCAACGGCGCCGCCCTGCCCGCCCCCGGCACGGCGGTCGAGCTGGCGCTGGACTGGGAGCGGCGCTACCGCCACATGCGGATGCACACCGCCCTGCACCTGCTGTGCGTCGCCGTGCCCGGCGCCGTCACCGGCGGCCAGATCGGCGCCGAGCGCAGCCGGCTGGACTTCAACGTGCCGGGCGACGCTCTGGACGCCGAGGCGATCACCGCCCGGCTGAACGAGCTGGTCGAGGCCGCCCTGCCGATCGAGACGCAGTGGATCACCGACGACGAAATGGCGGCGCGGCCGGAGCTGGTGCGCACCATGTCGGTCAAGCCGCCGAGCGGCTTCGGCCGGGTGCGGCTGGTGCGGATCGGCGATGCCGCCGCCCCGGTCGACCTGCAGCCCTGCGGCGGAACCCATGTCCGCAGCACGGCGGAAATCGGGAAGCTGGCGGTGGCCAAGATCGAGAACAAGGGCAAGCAGAACCGCCGGGTCGTCATCACCTTCGCGGGCGAAGCATGAACACCATCGTCTCGACATCCTGGCTGGCCGACCACCTCGACGATCCGGACGTCCGCATCGTCGACGCGACCTGGCACATGCCGGGCACCAACCGCGACGCCGCGGCGGAGTTCGCCGAGGCGCATATCCCGGGCGCGGTCTTCTTCGACATCGACGACATCGCGGCGCCGGAGAGCAGGACGCCGGGCGGCCTGCCGCACATGCTGCCGCCGCCCGGGCTGTTCGCCGAGAAGATGGCCGCGCTCGGCATCGGCAACGACAGCTTCGTCGTCTGCTACGACGTGCACGGGCTGATGAGCGCCGCCCGCGCCTGGTGGATGCTGCGCGCCTTCGGCCATGACGGCGTGGCGGTGCTGGATGGCGGGCTGCCGGCCTGGAAGGCCGAGGGCCGGCCGCTGGAGAGCGGCGTGCCGGCCCCCGCCCCGGCGCGCTTCACCCCGCATCTGCGGCCGGCGCTGATCCGCGGCAAGGCCGAGATCCTGGCCGGCAAGGCCGGGACGCTGATCGACGCCCGGGCGCGCGAGCGTTTCGAGGGCACGGCGCCGGAGCCGCGGCCAAGCCTGCGCGGCGGCCACATCCCGGGCGCTCTCAACCTGCCCTTCGGCGATCTCCTCGACCCGTCGACCAAGACCCTGCTGCCGCCCGAGGTGATCGCCGCGCGCTTCGCCGCCGCCGGCCTGCCGGAGAGCGGCCCGGTGACGGCGAGCTGCGGCAGCGGCATCACCGCCTGCGTGCTGGCCCTCGGCCTGCACCGGATCGGCCGGGAGGATGCCGCGGTCTATGACGGATCCTGGTCCGAATGGGGGCTGCCGGGGGATACGCCGGTCGAGACCGGCCCGGCGGCCGGGAGGCGGGCATGAGCAGCAAGCCCGTCCCCGAGCTGGCGATCACCGTCACCCAGCTGGAGATGACGGCCAGGCCGGCGCGCCCGGCGCCGCCGCCGCCCTTGGACCGCCACGTGCTGCTGCGGGCCGAACCGCCGACCGTCTCCTTCTACCGCTATCTCTACGACACGGTCGGCGCCAACTGGCTGTGGACCGACCGGCGGGAATGGGACGACGACCGGCTCGCCGCCCGGCTGAACGATGAGCGCACCGGCGTCTATGTGCTCTACGTCAACGGCACGCCGGCCGGATTCGGAGAGCTGTTCCAGGCCAGCGACGAGGCCACCGACCTCGCCTATTTCGGCCTGATCCCGGAGTTCATCGGCCGCCGGCTGGGGCCGTTCCTGCTGTGGTCGCTGATCGACATTGCCTGGATGCGGCCGATTCGGCGGATGACGGTCGACACCTGCAATCTCGACCACCCGAAGGCCCTGGCCCATTACCAGCGCGCCGGCTTCGTGCCCTATGCCCAGCGCATGGTGCGCCGGCCCGACCCGCGCCTGACCGGCCTGCTGCCGCGGAACGCCGCGCCGCACATCCCGCTCGCGACCTGACGCGGAGGGGATGCGCGGCCGCCGCGGCTTCAGAAGCCGAGGATCACGCCGGTGATCAGGTTGGCGTTCTCGAAATCCCCGCCCTGGCGGAAGTTCTGCTTCTCGTAGATGACCTGGGCGTAGGTGTTCAGGCCGGGCGCAAGCGTGTAGGTCACGTTGGCGCCGACGATGTGGTCGTCCTTCAGGTCCTCGCCGCTGGTGAACTCGGACTCCAGACCGTTGTTCTTGTCGGCCCAGGTATAGGCGTAGGACAGCGAGGCGAGGAACGGCCCCGTCTGATAGCTGATGTCGCCGATGATGGTGTCGACCGGCTTGTCCGAGGCCGCGAGCTGCTCGTTGTGGGTCCAGTTCACGCTGGCCCAGAAGCCCTGGTAGCCGACCTGGCCGCCGAGCGTGTAGACCTCGAGATCGTGGCCGCCCGGGTTGGCCCCGTCCGCCGAGGTCCGGATGCCGGCGCCGTAGGCCGCCGTGGCCGCCGCGCGGACCGACCAGTCGCCGAACGTGTTCTCGTAGTTGAGGCCGCCGGTGACGACGTTCTCGTAATAGGTCTCGTCGTCGTCGAACAAGTCGTTCCGACCGCCATTGCCGGCGTGGTCCGCCCCGCCGACCACCGGCGTGAAGTCGACGGCGAAGCTGAAGCCGCTGAAGGTCGGCGAGGTGTACTTGATCCGGGTGTCCTGGTTGGTCAGGCCGGCGAGATAGGTCGCGTTGATCGAGTAGAACTCGCCGCCACCGAGGGGGAAGTCGCCGTCCAGCAACTCGCCGAAATTCATGCCGCCGGCGCCCATCTTGCCGGCCAGCTCGTCATGGACATAGACGTAGCCGATGTCGTCGGCGACGGTCGGCGCATCACCGAAGGTCACGGTGCCGAAGCCGCCCTGCACATAGGCGTAGACACGGGTGATGTTGACGTCGTCGCGGCGGTTGACCGAGTCGAAGCGGATGCGGCCGCCATATTCGAGACCCGAATCGGTGACGTTCTTGACGTCGAAGATCAACCGCGCATTGGTCTGGAAATCGTAGTCGCGGTCGAAGTCGCTGTGTTGGCTGTCGGTGAGCACCAGCGTGGACTGGAAGCCGATGAAGCCGCTGATCTTCAGCTGCAGACCGGAGGTCACGTTCGTATCGGCCGCCGATGCCGGCGTCGCGCCGGCCAAACCCAAAGCGGCGAGCGCCACACCACCAAGAAGGACCTTCTTCACTTCCCCTCCTCCTCCCCGTCGATTCGGCCGCTCATGTTCCGGACCGCGTCCGCTGCCGGAATCAGCCGCTGCCGAGGCCGTAAGAGCCTGCAACAAGCATCATGAGAGTTATAGAGACGCGGCCCGACGACGAGTTCCGTGCCATCGCTCGAATCGGGAGATGCCGGGGACTCAGCCATCGAGAGATTACTGAACGGTAATCCCGTCGCCGGGTCATGGCAATGTCATTATACAATCACGAACGTATGTATAAGGGCGGATTACTGTCCTCGAAGCGACCCTCACAAAAAAGGGATGCGCGGTCTGCAGAACCGCGCATCCCCATCGACCGGACGTGACTTTTCAGCCTTCGAGGGGACGAGACAGAGACCGTTAGGAGTGGTCTGTCACGTCCGGTCTTCCCGGATGGCCTCCCGGTTGCGTCCTCTGGCCTCAGAAGGCCACGAGCACGCCGGTCAGGAGGTTGCCAGTCTCGAAATCCGCTCCCTGGCGGAAGTTCTGCTTCTCGTACACCACCTCGGCGTAGGTGTTCAGGCCCGGCGCCACCGTGTAGGTGAAGTTCACGCCGGCGATGTGGTTGTCCTCGAGATCGCGGCCGCTGCCCTCGGTCGAGTTGAGGCCGTTGCCCTTGTCCGACCAGGTGTAGGCGTAGGAGGCCGACGCCAGGAACGGACCCCACTGGTAGCTGAGGTCGCCGATGATGGTGTCGACCGGCTTGTCGGCGACGGCGATGCTCTCGTTGTGAGTCCAGTTCACGCTGGCGACGATGCCGCCGGAACCGATCTTGCCGCCGAGAGTGTAGACCTCGAGATCGTTGCCGTTCGGGTTGGCACCGGACGCGGTGGTCCGGACGCCGTTACCGTAGCTGGCCGACGCGAACAGGCCGAGCGACAGGGCGTCGAACGTGTTCTCGTAGGCGATGCCGCCGGTGACGACGTTCTCGTAATAGGTGTCGTCGTCGTTGAACAGGTCGTCGCGACCGCCGTTGCCGGCATGATTCGCACCGCCGACCACCGGCGTGAAGTCGATGCCGAAGCTGAAGCCGTCAAAGCTCGGCGAAGTGTACTTGATGCGAGTGTCGGCGTTGCTCAGACCGGCAAGGTAGGTCGGGCCGATCGAGTAGAACTCGCCGCCGCCCATGATGCCGTAGCTGTCCAGCAGGTCGCCGTAGCCCATGCCGCCGGCGCCCATCTGGCCGGCAAGCTCGTCATGGGCGTAGACATAGCCGAAGTCGTCGCCCGCCGTCGGCGCGTTACCAAGGGTCACCGTGCCGAAGCCGCCCTTCACGTACACATAGGTACGGTCGACCTGGACGTCGTCGCGACGATTGACCGAGTTCAGACGGATACGACCGCCGTACTCCAGCCCCGCATCGGTGACGTTCTTGACGTCGATCTGAAGCCGGGCGTTGGACTGGAAGTCGTAGTCGCGGTCGAAGCTGTCGTTCTCGCTATCGCCCAGGTTCAGCGCGGCCTGGAAACCGACGAAGCCGCTGATCTTCATCTGAAGACCGGACGTCACGTTCGACCCCTGATCCTGCGCCGACGCCGGCATCGCACCGATCAGAGCAGCGGCGGCGAGCGCCGTACCACCCAGCAATACCTTCTTCATCTTCCCTCCTATGCCCCGCATCGGTGCGGAGCGATTCGCTCAAGACGCCTCTCGGCCCGCCTGCTTGCTTGCCCTGTCCTGGCTGGCTGCCGGGGCTTGCAGGCAAGAACCCGACGCTGCCGGTCGGGCGATGGCGGCCGTGTCGAAAGCGATCCCCCGAAACGGCGCCGATCTGTGTCGTCGAAAGCACAGTCCGATCGATCCTGACGGCCGGCCGAACGGGTGCCCCGAGACTTCCGAGACCATAGTCCCGCCCTCGCATGCCCGGCAATTGGATTATACATCCTAGAATGTATGTAAGATGAAATCGCAACGAACTGTGGCCGAGAAGTCACACACATTTGCCGTCGCAGTAAACCCGCAAGGGGCGCACATCATGGCGAGCGGGCTGGCCGGCTTTGCCGTCCCGCGGCGGTTCGGCATGAAAAAGGCCGGCGGGGCATCGCCTCGCCGGCCTCGGATCGAAACGAGCGCCGCCGCTCGGGCGGCGCCCCAGGGTCAGTGCGCCAGGATCTGGCTGAGGAAGAGCTTGGTGCGGTCCGACTTCGGGTTCTTGAAGAACTCCTCCGGCTCGTTCTGCTCCACGATCTGGCCCCGGTCCATGAAGATCACCCGGTTCGCCACCGTGCGGGCGAAGCCCATCTCGTGGGTGACGCAGATCATGGTGATGCCCTCGCGCGCCAGCTCGATCATGACGTCGAGCACTTCCTTGATCATCTCGGGGTCGAGGGCCGAGGTCGGCTCGTCGAACAGGAGGATCTTCGGCTTCATGCACAGCGAGCGGGCGATCGCCACGCGCTGCTGCTGGCCGCCCGAGAGCTGCCCGGGGTACTTGTGCGCCTGTTCGGGGATCTTGACCCGCTTGAGGAAGTACATCGCCGTCTCCTCGGCCTCCTTCTTCGGGATCTTGCGGACCCAGATCGGGGCGAGGGTCAGGTTCTCCAGCACCGTCAGGTGCGGGAACAGGTTGAACTGCTGGAACACCATGCCGACTTCGCGGCGGATGGCGTCGATGTTCTTGACGTCGTTGGTCAGCTCGATGCCGTCGACGACGATGGTGCCCTTCTGATGCTCCTCCAGCCGGTTCAGGCAGCGGATCAGGGTCGACTTGCCGGAGCCCGAGGGGCCGCAGATCACCACCTTCTCGCCCTTCTCGACGGCGAGATTGATGTCCCGCAGGACATGGAACTCACCGTACCATTTGTTGACCCCGGACATCTGGATGAGGATTTCCGGCGCGGCTGCGGTCGCTTGAGTCGCAGTCATACTTGTCTCCCTGTCAGCGGCGGCGCGTGCCGATGTTCAGATACTTCTCCAGGTACTGCGAGTAGCGCGACATGGAGAAGCAGAACACGAAGAAGATCAGCGCCACGAAAATGTAGGCTTCCTTGTAGTACGGCCCCCAGATCGCATCGGCCAGGCCGGCGCGAGCCCCCTGCAGAATGTCGTACATGCTGACCGTGGTGATCAGCGTCGTGTCCATGAAGACGCCGATGAACGAGTTGACCAGGGCCGGGATCGAGATCCGGAGCGCCTGCGGCAGGATGATCAGCCGCTGCTTCTGCCAGTAGCCGAGACCGAGGCTGTCGGCGGCCTCGAACTGGCCCTTCGGCAGCGCCTGCAGCCCGCCGCGCACGACCTCGGCCAGATAGGCAGCCGAGAACAGGATGATCGCGATCTGGGTCCGCAGGAGCCCGTTGAAGCTCCATCCCGTCGGCAGGAACAGCGGGAACAGGTAGCTCGACATGAACAGGACGGTGATCAGCGGCACGCCGCGGATCATCTCGATATAGGTGACCGAGAGCACCCGGGCGACCGGCATCGAGGACGCGCGGCCGAGCGCGAGGAGGATGCCGAAGGGGAAGGCGACGGCGAGCCCCACCATCGACAGGCCGATCGTCAGCGGCAGGCCGCCCCATTTCACGGTCTCGACAAGGCTCAGGCCCGGAATGGGAATGTCGACGAAGCCGAGGGGAATGGCCCCGTACATCAGCGCGATCGCCGCCACGATCACCACGGCCCAGGCCCAGATCAGCCACCGGCTCCAGAACCGGCGCATCGTGCTGATGACCACCACCCCGACCATCAGGATCATGGCCAGGACCGGCCGCCATTCCTCGCCGTACGGATAGAGGCCGAAGAAGATCAGCCGGTACTTCTCGCCGATGAAGGCCCAGCACGCCCCTGCCGCGGCGCGACAGGCGTCCACCACCTCGCGCGCCGGCTGGTCCGGCGTCGCCGGCCCCCAGACCGGGTCGATGAACGCCCAGGAGAACAGCGGCGGCAGCAGCTGATACGCCAGATAGACGATCAGCACGGTCAGGATGGCGTTGTACCAGGTGTTGAAGAGATTCCGCCGCAACCAGGCGATCGGCCCGATCGCGTTGCTGGGCGGCGGCTGGGCCGGGATTTCCCCCGTGGCGACGAAGGGATCGGTCAAGGAGCGTCCGTCCGACATCTCAACGCTCCCGCAGCGCCATACGGCGGTTGTACATGTTCATGGCGATCGAGATCGCCAGGCTGATCGTCAGGTAGATCGCCATGTAGATCGAGATCGCCTCGACCCAGCGGCCGGTCTGGTTGCCCATGGTGTTGCCCACCAGCACCAGGTCGAAGTACCCGACGAAGACCGAGAGCGAGGAGTTCTTGGTCAGGTTGAGGTACTGGCTGGTCAAGGGCGGCAGGATGGTCCGCAGCGCCTGCGGCAGGATGATTCGCCGCAGGGTGATGCCGGAATGCAACCCCAGTGCGCGGGCCGCTTCGGTCTGGCCATGCGACACGGCGAGGATGCCGCCGCGCACTATCTCGGCGATGAAGGCCGCGGTGTACACCGAAAGCCCGATCAGCACGGCCGCGAATTCGGGGCTCCGCGTCCATCCGCCGGTGAAGTCGAACCGGCCGAGCTGCGGCAGCTCGAGCACCACCGGGGCGCCGCCCGCGAGCCACACCGCGATTGGCAGGATCAGGATCACGGCCAGACCTGCCCAGATGCTCGGGAAGGGCTGTCCTGTCCTCGCCTGGCGCGCCTTCGCCCAGCGGCCGATTCCCCAGGCCGCAGCCAGTCCGATCAGCGTTGCGATGCCGACCCACAGGAAGATCGGATCGCTCTGCACCGCGGGCACCCGGAGGCCCTTGTTGCTGATGAAGACGTCGGGCAGGAGGGTGATCGCTTCCCTCGGCGGCGGCGCGAACCGGATCAGGCCGATCCAGAGAAGGAGCTGGATCGGCAGCGGAATGTTCCGGAGGACGTCGACATAGACGGCGGCCAGCTTGGCCACCAGCCAGTTGCTCGACAGCCGGGCCACGCCGATCACGGTGCCCAGGATCGTGGCCAGGATGATGCCGAGAACGGAGACGACGAGGGTGTTGAGAACGCCGACCTGGAGCGCGCGGATCCACGAGTCCGAGGGGACGTATGAGATCAGCGAATCGTCACTGAGGCGAATATTCGCAGGGCCATAGAGGAAGTCGTAGCCGACTGCGATGCCGCTTGCGGCGCGGTTGTGCAGCATGGTCGAGATCAGGAACCATCCGACCCCCACCACGACCGCGAGGATGATGATCTGATAGACGACCGACCGCAGTCGCGGGTCGTTGAGCGCACGCCCGCGGCGGACGCTTTTCCCGGCTGCCCCGGAAACAGTTATGGTCATAGATGATCCTCGGCCTGTGCCATTCCTGCTGACGTTAGGCTTCGGCCAAGACCGCCGCCGGCTACCGGCGGAGCCGGCGGCGGTCTCGATCCGATGTCAGCGAATCGGCATCGCGTACTGCAGACCCCCGTTGGTCCACAGGGCGTTCAGGCCGCGCTCGAGCTTGAGCGCGGAGTCCTTGCCCACGTTGCGGTCGAAGATCTCGCCATAGTTGCCAACCTGCTTGATCGCGTCATAGGCCCAGGTCTCCGGCAGGCCGAGCGCCTTGCCCATGCCGGGGTCGGTGCCGAGCATGCGCCGGATCGTCGGATCGTTGGAGTCCTTGAACTCGTCGATGTTCTTGCTGGTGATGCCGCTCTCCTCCGCCTGGACCAGGGCGTTGAAGACCCAGCGGGTGACGTCGGCCCATTGCTCGTCGCCCTGGCGCACGGCGACCGCCAGCGGCTCCTTCGAGATCACCTCGGGCAGCAGCATGTAGTCGTCCGGGTTGGGCGCCTTGGCGACCCGGGTGCCGGCGAGGCTGGACAGGTCCGTGGTATAGGCGTCGCAGCGGCCGGAGAAGAAGGCGGCCTCGATATCCTCCAGCCGCTCGATCACGACCGGCGTGAAGTCCAGCTTGTTCGCCCGGAACCAGTCGGCCAGGTTCAGCTCCGTGGTCGTGCCCGGCTGGACGCAGATCGAGGCGCCGTTCAGCTCCTTGGCGCTCTTGACGCCCAGGCTCTTCGGCACCAGGAACCCGGTGCCGTCATAGAAGTTGACGGCGGTGAAGTTCAGGCCGAGCTCGGTGTCGCGAGTCAGCGAATAGGTGGTGTTGCGGGCCAGGACGTCGACCTCGCCCGACTGCAGCGCCGTGAAGCGGACCTGCGCATTCAGCGGCGTGAACTTGATCTTGGTCGCATCACCGAAGATCGCTGCCGCGAAGGCGCGGCAGGTGTCGACATCGAGACCGGTCCAGTTGCCCTGGCTGTCGGGCACCGACATGCCCGGCGCGCCGGTGTTGACGCCGCACTGGATGAAGCCCTTCTGCTTGATGGCATCGAACACGGCGCCAGCCTGGGCCGAGGTGGCGAAACCCACTGCGGCGACGACCGCAGCCCCCGCCGCGAGCAGAGTACGAACCTTCATGAAACCTCCCCTTCTTGCCCCGGCATTCGCCGAGGCGAAACCGCAAACCGTCCCGGCAGCACGCGCTGCCGGAGGGAGGGTCATTTAATGGAACATCCTCGACGAATGCACGGCTTTTTTGATTAGCCGCGGCGGCCGGACCACTGGGATATGGTATTTCAATCAAGGACCGGCCGAGCTTTGTGCTTTCCGAATAATCATCCGACCAATCCACGCGCAGCCGACTGACGGTTCTTTCGGCAGCGCCCGCTTCGCCGCGTCCGGCGGCGAAGTCGCCGACGGCGCTCGACCGTTTGTATCGGGACAATCGGCAAGAAAAGACGGCGGCTCGACTTCCCCCGTCAGCGCAGCAGCCCGTCGAGGAATCCCCCGACCAACCGGTCGCGATGGATCCGCGTCGCCACCCGGACGGAGGGCCGCCCCGCCGTCTGCGGCTCGGAGAGGGCGCGGCGGTCGGCCAGGGTCATGCCGCGGGTCAGGCTGCCGCTGAGCTCGACCCGGACCGGCCAGTCGGCGTAGTCGGCGAGGCCCGGATCGACCGCCAGCATCGCCGCGGCCGGATCGTGCAGGGCACAGCCCCGGATGCCGTACCAGCCGTGATAGAAGCCGACATAATGCTGCAGGATCGACCAGGCGAAACGCCCGCGCGGCCGGGGATCGGCGGCGATGCGCGCCAGTTCCGCCTCGCCCAGCCAGGCGGTCATGGTGACGTCGAGCCCGACCAGCGTGACCGGCCAGGCGGCGGCGAACACCGCCTCCGCCGCCTCCGGATCGTGGAAGATGTTGGCCTCGGCCGCGGCGGTGATGTTGCCCGGCACCGTCACCGCCCCGCCCATCACCACAACCCGCTCGACCAGCCGCGGCAGGTCGGGCTCGAGATGCAGGGCGAGCGCGAGGTTGGTCAGCGGGCCGGTGGCCAGGATGGTGTGGGCGCCCGGCTCGGCCCGCGCCAGGCGGACCAGCTGCTCGGCCGCGGTCTCGGCCGCAAAGGGCCGCAGCGGCGCCTTCGGGCCCTGGCCGCCGAGGCCGTCATCGCCATGGACATGGCCGCTGATGCTGACCGGCTGGGCCAGCGGCGCCCTGGCCCCGACCGCGACCGGCACATGGCCCAGCCCGACCAGGTCGAAAACGTGCTGGGCGTTGGCGGCGGCGACATCGGCATAGGCGTTGCCGTGCACGCTGCCGAGGGCCGCGATCTCCACCCCCGGCCGGTCCGCCAGCCACAGGATGGCCAGCGCGTCGTCGATGCCGACATCGCAGTCGAGGATGATCTTCGGCATCGGCGGGGTCCTTTCCGGCGTCGCGTCGTCGGGCCCGACCATAGCGCGGGACGCGGGACGCCGCGACGGTCTGGATACCGGGCGCGGTCCGTGCCACTCTCCCCGCCCCCGCCCCGCCGACGCGCTGGAGACGATGCCGACGCCGCAAGCCCATCCCTGGCTCGAACCCCTCTGGGTCCGGCTGCTGATCATCGTCTTCCTGGTCGCCGCCCTGGCGGCGGAGGTCCTTTGGCTGGGCGACCGGCTGTGGCTGTTCCTGTGGGGCGCGGCCCTGGTCTATGCGATCTGGGACTTCTTCCTGCGCGGGGTCTACGGCAAGCCGAAGGAATGATCTCCTCGCCCCGGGGGTGTTCGGAGCGATGTCCGGCCTGCTATCATCAGGCACGTTCCATTGGGGGAGGTGGAGCATGCCCAGTGCGCTGCGCTGGTATATCGGCAACGCCCGCTATCTCGCGGCGATCGTTTTGCACCTGTCCGGTGTCCACAAGCGGACCTGCAACATCTGCGACTACACGGGCCATTTCCGGGCCGCGGGATTGCCGCCGCGATACGATGCCCAATGCCCGAGCTGCGGCAGCCTCGAGCGGCACCGGCAGCTGTTCCTCTGGTTCAAGGATAACGAGCAACTCGTTGCGAAGTCGAAGATCCTGCACTTCGCGGCAGAACCCATCCTGCGTCGCTACCTGAAGCAGACGGCGATGTCATACCAGTCCGCCGACCTGATGCCCGGCGCGGGCGACATCGCCCTCAACATCGAAGCGATCGACCTTCCATCGGCCTCGGTCGATATGGTGATCTGCAACCACGTGCTGGAGCATGTCGACGACCGAAAGGCGCTGTCGGAGATCTTCCGCATCCTGACGCCGTCGGGCGTGGCCGTGCTGTCCTTCCCCTATGTCGACGGCTGGGAGGAGACCTATGAGAACCCGGCCATCGTCAGCCCGCGCGACCGGCTGCTCCATTTCGGCCAGGCCGACCATGTCCGCTATTTCGGCCACGACGTGCGCAAGCGAATTACGGATGCCGGCTTCGGGTTGGAGGAGATCACCGCAACCGAGCCGCTGGTGAGCCGGCACGCCCTGCGGCGGGGCGTGAAGATCTTCATCGCCACCAAGCCGGCCCCGGTCTGACGCGTCGCAACGCCGGCCGCCCGC
The DNA here is from genome assembly GCF_000423185.1 of Inquilinus limosus DSM 16000. Lineage (GTDB taxonomy): Bacteria > Pseudomonadota > Alphaproteobacteria > DSM-16000 > Inquilinaceae > Inquilinus > Inquilinus limosus. The sequence goes on from NZ_AUHM01000001.1 coordinate 697,241, forward strand.
CGTCTCGAGGAAGCGCGGCCGGTCCGGACCGACAGCCGGGCCGCCGGCCGTCAGGCACCGGCCCGGGCGGGGAACTCGTCCAGCCTGTCGTCCAGCACGGCGATCGCGCGGGTGATCATCTCGACCGTGCGGACAAAGAAGACAGGGTTGATCCGCCCGAAATCGTCGGTGGGGCGATGATAGTCGGCGTGGTCATCGCCCCCGAAGCAGATGAAGGGGATACCCGCCTTGTGGAACGGTGCGTGGTCGGACCGCAGGGTCCAGTCCTCCTCCTTCGGTTCCGGCGTGTCGTGGCCGAACACCAGCGTCGGTGCCCCCGCCTTGCCCGAGAGAGGCTCGAGCCAGGGCCGCAGGAACGGATAGTGCCAGGTCCCGAGAACGTTGATCTCGTTGCGGGTGCTGCGGCTGATCATGTCCATGTTGATCTCCACCCCCATGGTCGAGAGCGGGACCGGCGGCGACCGGACGAACCCCTCGCTGCCCTGCAGGCCCAGCTCCTCGCCCGAGAAGGCGGCGAAGATCACCGGATGCCTTGTCGGGTGCTTTCCCAGGTACTCGGCGAGCGCGAGCAGTGCCGCGGTGCCCGACGCGTTGTCGTCCGCCCCGTTGTAGATGCGGCCGCTGCGGATGCCGAGATGGTCGTAGTGCGCCGTGACGAAGATGTAGCGCTGCTCGGCGCCAGTGCCCGGCAGGTAGCCGACCAGGTTGGTGCCGCTCACCTCCACGCCCCGCCGGTTGCGGCCGGAGAAGGGCTGGTCAGAGGAGGCGCCGAAGGGCCGGATCCCGACCTGCCGGAGACGCTCGGCCAGATAGGCGCGGGCCTTCTCGATCCCGGCGGTGCCGGTGCCGCGCCCCTCCATGTCGTCGGCCGAGAGCAGCCGCACATCCTGCAGCAGCGCGGCGGAGTCGATGATGGCGGAGGGCGGCGGCGGAGCGGTTGGCGTCGGAGGCGCCGCCGGGGTCGGAACGCAGGCGGCCAGAGTCAGCAGGAGCAGAAGCCCCCGACGCACAGAGTTCATTCGTTCCCCCTAATGATTAGACTATGCGACTGGACGATATGACTGGACTATATGGCCGGACTATGGTCCCACGGCCCGGCCGCTCTCGGTTTCGAACAGATGCAGCCGGTCGGGATCGAGGCTGATCGTTGCCGGCTCGTCCGGCTGGGCCGGGAAATGCGCATCGACCTGGGCGGTGAACTTGCTGCCCGCGACCTCGCCCAGGATTAGGGTGTGGGCGCCGAGGGGCTCGATCACCCGCGGCAGGATCGGCAGCGTCACCGGTCCGGCGGCGCCGCCCACCACATGCTCCGGCCGCAGGCCGATGGTGATGGGGAGGCCATCGCGCCCGGCCAGTGCCGCCTGCTTGGCCGCCGGCATCGGCAGCATCGTGCCGTCCTCCAGCCGCAGCCCCGGCGCGCCGCCATCGGCGACCAGCGTCGCCGGCAGGAAGTTCATGCTGGGGGCGCCGATGAAGGCGGCGACGAACAGGTTGGCCGGGCGTTCGTAGAGCGTCAGCGGCTCCGCCGCCTGCTCGATCCGGCCCTGGTTCATCACGACCACCCGGTCGGCCATGGTCATGGCCTCGACCTGGTCATGGGTGACGTAGACGATGGTGGTCTTGAGGCGCCGGTGCAGCGCCTTGATCTCGGCCCGCATCTCGATCCGCAGCTTGGCGTCGAGATTGGACAGCGGCTCGTCGAACAGGAACACGTCCGGGTCGCGGACGATGGCGCGGCCGATGGCGACGCGCTGGCGCTGCCCGCCCGAGAGCTGCTTCGGCCGGCGGTCGAGATAGGGATCGAGGCCGAGGATGCGCGCAGCCTCCTTGATCTTGGCGTCGATCGTAGCCTTCGGCTCGCCCCGCACCTTCATGCCGTAGCCGATGTTCTCGCGCACCGTCATGTGCGGATAGAGCGCGTAGTTCTGGAACACCATGGCGCAGTTGCGCAGTCCAGGGCGGAGCTGGGTGACGTCGCGGTCGCCGATGCGGATGGTGCCGCCGCTCGCCGCCTCCAGCCCGGCGATCATGCGCAGCGTCGTGGTCTTGCCGCAGCCCGACGGGCCGACCAGGACGACGAATTCGCGATCCGCGATCTCGAGGTCGAGCGACGGGATGACGGAGACGTCGCCATAGCTCTTGGTGACGGCTTCGAGTCTGACGCGGGCCATGATGTCCTTGGTCTCTGGAGACTCCGGTGGGGCACCGCCCCGCCGCCGGACGACGGCGGGGCGGCCTTGCTCCTACTTCTGCAAGGGCGGCAGCCCCATCGAGGCGCGGTAGGCGGCGAGTTGGGCGTCCCGGCCGAACTCATCGGTCAGCTTGTTCCACTGCTCGGCGATCGAATCGAGCGCCTGCTGCGGCGTCACCTCGCCCGCCAGCGCCTTGGACAGCTCGATCTCCAACACCTCGGTATAGGAGAAGTAGCCGGGGATGCGCATGTCGAGCGCCACGTTCTTGGCCTCGAGGCTGCCGCGCTGGGCCGCCAGGTACTCGTCCGCCTCCTCCTTGGTCATCTTGGCGAGCCAGCGGTCCGGCGCGAAATGGCTGAGGCGGTAGGGGTTGACGCCCGAGCCGCCGGTCACCGTCGCGGTGCCGCTGTTCTCCGGGTTCGAGACCCATTCGACGAAGTTCCAGGCGGCCTCGACGTTCTTGCCCGCCGAAGGCACCGCCGCCTGCCAGCCGCCGAAGGCCATGAAGGGCGAGAACACCGGCTGGTCGAACTTGTCCCAGCTCTTGGTCTTGTGGTTCCAGATTTCGGTCGAGCCCGGGGTCAGGGCCGAGCCGACATGGCCGGCCACCTTGCTCTGCGTCTTGTCGGCGCCGATCACGCCGGTGTCGCCCCAGTCGAAGTTCATCGCCACCTGGCCCCCGGAGAAGGCGGTGCGGATGTCGCCGGAGGAGAAGTTCAGAGCGCCGGGCGGCGAGAACTTCACCGACTTGATGTAGTCCTCCAGCGCCTTGGCCCAGCCCGGGTTGCTGACCTGGGCGTCCATGGTCTCCGGGTCGAAGAACATGCTGCCCGGATTCTGCGGGTCGTTGGTGTAGCTGGCGGCATGGGTGAAGAAGAACCAGAACTGCTGGCCGCCGCGCCGGAACGCCTCCGCCGTGCCCCACAGCTTCTGGTCGGGCCGGGTGAAGAACTCGGCGATGTCGTAGTATTCCTTCCAGGTCTTCGGCGGGGCAAGGTCGTAGCCGTACTTGGCCTTGAACGCCTCCTTCTCCTTCGGGTCGTCGAACAGGTCCTTGCGATAGGACAGGGTGTGGAGGTCGCCGTCGATGGTCTGCGACAGGTGCTTGCCGTCCCACACCATCAGCCGGTCGCGATAGACCGGGGCGATGTCCTCCCAGTCCTTGCCCTGGCGCACCGACTCCGGCATCTCCGACAGGTAGGGTGAGAAGTCCGGCATCCAGGCCGGGGCGAAGGTGATGACGTCGAAGGTGGATTCGCCCGCCGTCATCGCCGTCAGGTATTTCGGGTACAGCTCGCCGAACGGGAATTCGACGACATTGACCTTGCCGCAGGTCTTCTGCTCCCAGGTCTTGGCCGCCATCTGCAGCGCCAGGGCGATGAACGGCCCGGTCTGCGAGCCCGCGGTCAGCGTCACCCCGGAATAGTCGGGATCGCAGGCCGCCGCGGCGGGGCCGTGGAGCGCCGCGGTCAGCGCCAGGGCGCCGGCGGCGGCAAGAAGCATCGATTTCATTCTTGGTCCTCCCTGTCTCGCGATCATCGGATGCTGCCCAGCAGCAGGCCGGATCGCATCAGCCTGGCCAGGATGATCGCCATCACCATCATCGGCCCGATCGAGATCATGGCGGCGACCGAGATCGCCCACCACTCGTCGCCGCGATAGGAGTTCTGCCCCGACAGCATGATCGGCAGGGTCTGCCAGCTTCCGGCGGTCAGCAGCAACGAGAAGAGGAACTCGTTCCAGACGAAGCTGAGCGTGATCATCCCCGTCGCGATCAGCCCGGGCCGCGCCATCGGCAGCACGATCTCGAGAAAGATGCGGAAGCGCGGCACGTCGTCGACCAGCGCCGCCTCCTCGATCTCGACCGGCAGCGCCTGGAAGAAGTCGCGCATCAGCCAGACCACGATCGGCAGCGAGAACGCCGTGTAGCACAGGGTCATGCCCCAGAAGCTGTCGAGCAGCGGCAGGCCCGCCTTGCCGACCTCGGAATAGAGGAGATAGAGCGCGAAGGCGGTGACGATCGGCGGGAACATGCGCTGGCTGACGAACCAGAACACGACGTCGTCATTGCCCAGCACCGGTCCGGGCAGGCGCAGCGCGTTGAGAGGGACGGACACCAGCAGCGCCGTGACCAGCGCGCCGCCCAGCGCCTGCAGCCGGGTCAGGCCGAGGACGTTCGACAGCAGCAGGAAGCCGCCGATCGCGACCACGGCGAAGGCGATTCCGGCCAGGAGGCGGACCTGGAACGGAAACCGCACCAGCGCATAGGCCGCCATCGATCCCAGGATCACCGACAGCACCGTGGCCGACAGCCCGATCAGGGTGGAGTTGACGAAGGGCGTGATGAAGTTGCCGCGGACGCCCGTCAAGGCATCGATCCAGGCCTGCAGCGTCGGCTGGAAATCGATCCAGGGCAGATAGGTCGGCCCGCCGCTGACGGCGGTCGGCGGCTTGAACGAGGTGATCAGCGCCCAGTAGACCGGGAACAGAGTCACCAGGAACCAGGCCAGGCAGAGCAGGAAGACGAGGCGGCGCCGCGTGCCGGAAGGAGTCATCGCCGCTTCTCCAGATGCGGCTTCAGGACCGCGAGATAGATCGTGCCGAAGACGATGATCACGATCAGGAACAGGAAGCTGAGGGCCGAAGTGTAGCCCAGGTTGAACTTCTTGAACCCTTCCTGATAGGCGAACAGGGTCAGGGTCTCGGTCGAGACGCCAGGGCCGCCGCCGGTCAGGACGAAGACCGTGTCGATGATCTTGAAGCCTTCGACGATGCGGATGAAGACGACCGCGGCCGAAATCGGCAGCAGCATCGGGAAGGTGATGCCCCAGAACTGCTGCCAGGCGCTTGCGTTCTCGAGCTGCGCCGCCTCGTACACGTCCTGCGGCAGGCTCTGCAGCCCGGCCAGCATCATCAGGATGACGAAGGGCGTCCATTGCCAGACCTCGACCGCGATGATGGTGCCCAGCGCCCAGGTCGCGTCGGTCAGGAACGGCAGGTTCGGCAGGCCGAACTGGGTGAACATGTCGTTCACCGGCCCTACGGTCGAATGGAACAGCATGCGCCCGACCAGCGACACGGCGATCGGCGCCATCAGCATCGGCAGCAGGAAGCCGACGCGGAACAGACGCTCACCCGGAATTTTGCTATGCAGCGCCAGCGCGATGGCGAAGCCGAGCACGTACTGGACCGCGACCGAGAGGAAGACGACGGTCGCGGTGGTCCGGACGGTGGCCCAGAAGCGCGGATTGGCGAGCAGCGAGGCGTAGTTGTCGAGCCCGACGAAGCGCGGCGGCAGCGGCGGCACCAGCCGCATGCTCTGGAAGCTGATGGTCAGCGAGTAGATGAGAGGAAAGATGCCGACCACGAGGACGACGAGGAAGGCCGGCCAGATGAAGGCGTGCTTGATCGGCTCCCGCAACGTCGATGCCTCCCCTCGCCGGCGCTCGCTGTCGCACGGCTTCGTTCACTTGTCGTACGTTATGGTGACTCGCCCCGCCGGCGCAACCGGCGGAACGGAAGGGAGAAGGAACTGATGGACACCGTCGACCCCGCGCGCAATGCCGCCCCTGCCCTGCCGGCCGGCGGCATCTCGGCGGTGATCTTCGATTGCGACGGGGTGCTGGTCGACAGCGAGATCATCGCCTGCCGCGCGGTGGCCGAGCTGATCGCGCGGCACGAACCGCGGGCGCCGGTCGAGGAGCTGGTGGAGCAGCTGGTCGGCACCCCTGATCTGCACATCGTGCGCCAGGTGGCGGCGCGCTTCGGCACGGTGTTTCCGGAGGATATCGGCCCGCGCATGGCGCAGGTGATCGACGACGCGCTGGCGCTGAGCCTCGACGCGATCCCGGGGGTGCAGGCGGCACTGGCCGACCTCGGCCTGCCGATGGCGGTGGCCTCGAACAGCCACGCCGCGCGGGTTCGCCGCTCGCTGGAGATCGCTGGCCTCACCAGCCTGTTCGGCGCGCATGTCTACACGCCGGAGGTGGTGCCGCGGCCGAAGCCGGCGCCGGACCTTTACCTGCACGCGGCGGCGCAGTTGGGCGTCGAGTCCGGCCGCTGCCTGGTGATCGAGGACAGCGTCACCGGCACCACGGCCGGCGTCGCCGCCGGCATGACGGTGATCGGCTTCTTCGGCGGCCGCCACATCCGCGACGGCCATGCCGACCGGCTGCGCGCCGCCGGCGCCCGGCTGATCTGCCCGCATATGGACGATCTGGCCGGGCTGGTGGCGGGCCTCCGGGGCTGACCTGCGGTCAGGCGACGGCCGCCTGCGCGGGCTCGACCCGGACCACGGTCAGGTTGCGCGGCTTGCCGGAGGGGGTGATCCAGGTGATGGTCTGGCCGCGGCGCAGGCCGATCAGCGCGGCGCCGACCGGGGTCAGCACCGACAGGCGGCCGGCCTCGATGTCGGCCTCGTCCGGATACACCAGGGTGACCGTGTGCTCCTCACCGGTCTCGTCGTCGCGGTAGGTGACGGTCGAGTGCATCTGGACCACGCCTTTGGCCGCGGTCGCATCGATGATCCGGGCGCGGTCGAGCTCCGCCGCCAGGAAGTCGGCGACCGCCGGGAAGGCATCCGCCGCGGCGTCGGCCAGCGCCGCGAGGCGATCATAGTCGCCGGCGGTGACATGGATCTCCGGACGCTTGGGCAGGCTTCTGCGGGACATGCCGACTTTCCTTTCTTCTGGCGGCCATCTCGGGGATCACGCCCCGAAGGCCTTGGTTGCGACCGGCGCCGCATGACGGCCGGGACGCGGGAAACTTGGAACAGGGGGGAAACGGGGTCGCGCGGCGCGACGAAGGCGAGAACGGACGGACGGGGGCGGCCCAACCATGGGGGCATCGCCCCCGAGGTCAGCAGCCCCGGGCTTGAAGCGGCGTTCGACGCGCCGCCAACGGGTTCGTCCACAGTGTTCTCATGATGATTGAGAGATAGGTGGTCGGGCCGCAACCGTCAACCGGCTCGGTCCGGATCCGCATCGGTCAAGAAAAAGGCCGCGCGGCGAGGACGCCGCGCGGCCGCTCTTGCCGGAGGCCGGTCAGAGCACGAAGTCGGACGCCTCCAGGACGGTGTGGGTCCGGACGAAGATCTCGAAATCCGCCCGGCCGTCGCCGTTGATGTCGCCGACCACGCTGCCGCTGTTGAACTCGCCGGCGATGAAGCGCAGCTCGCCCGCGACATTGTGGAAGGCCTGGCCGCCGATGAAGGTGAAGGCCTGGTTGCCGGCCAGGGTGGTGTTCGCGTCGATCGCGGACAGGTCGACCTTGTCGCCCTCGACGCGGATGAAGTCGTAGACGATGTCCCGGCCGCCGCCGACCGGGCTTTCCGACGGGGCGGTGAAACGGAACGTGTCGGCATCGTCGCCGCCGCTCATGATGTCGGCGCCGGCGCCGCCGATCAGCACGTCCTGGCCCAGCCCGCCCTTGAGGTTGTCGTTGCCGGCCCCGCCCCTGAGCAGGTCGGCGCCGGTTCCGCCGGAGAGCTGGTCGTTGCCGGCCCCACCGTCGAGCGTGTCGTCGCCGAGCCAGCCGTTCATCGTGTCCGCGCCGGAGGTGCCGGCCCGGATGTCGTTGACGTCACGGATCGCGGTATGGAGCTCGGTCAGCGCCTGCGCCGACGTCTCGGCAATCCCCTCGAGCGTCCCGGCCAGGGCGATCAGGGCGTCGAGCTGCGGCACCCCGCCGCCGATGTCCTGGAACTCGGCGATCACCTCCTTCAGGTCCTGGACCACGTCGGAGATGTTCATCACACTCATATCGAGCACGGCCTGCAGGCCGTCCCGGCCGTTGACGCCGCCGATCAGGCTCTCCAGCGCGGCGCCGATCACACCGTTCTCGCCGAAGAACTGGTTGATCACCGCCTCGGGCGCCACGCCGTGCAGCAGGCCGTTGTCGCCGGCCAGGAGGTCGGCGACCGTGCCGGCGATGGCCAGCGGGCCCGCGACCTTGATCACCTCACCGCCGACGGCCAGCACGCCGACATCCAGCAGGGTGTTGAACACGTCCCCGATCAGACCATCGCCGAGCGCCCCACGCAAGCCGATCTGGTCGCCGCCGAGGATGCCGAACTCGCCGAAGAAGTTGCCGATCAGGCCGCCATCGCCTTGCAGCAGGCTGCCGTTCAGCGCCCCGCCGAGCACGTCGCCGAGCAGCGTGTTGAGCACGCCGGCGGCCCCGCCGAGCACGCTGTCGAGCAGGCCGGACACGCCGCCGCTGTCGATCACGTTCTGCAACAAGACGTCCGGCGACAGGGCGCCGAGGGCGCCGAGCAGCAGGTCGGTCAGGCCGCTGCCGTCCGGGCCCAGCACGTCGCCGAGCAGACCGCCGAGGATGCCGTCGGTCAGCAGCCCGTCGAGGACGTCCAGCCCCGGCAGCTGATCGAAGATCCCGCCGATGGCCTCGCCGATGTCGGTGCCGACGCCGAGCTCGGCCAGGACGCCGCCGATCAGGCCGTCCGGATCGAGCAGGTTGCCGATGATGCCGGTGACGCTGAGGTCGTCGAACAGCCCGCCGACATCGCCCAGAACGCCGCCGATCAGGCTGGTGACGAGCCCGCCGTCGCCCACCAGGCCGTCGGCGAGGCCGCCGAGGATGTCGGCCACGTTGGCGAGCAGGCCGTCGGGGTCGAGCAGCGAGCCGACCAGGTCGCCGGAGCCCTGCACGACCTCGACGAGCTGGGTCAGCAGCCCGTCCTCGCCCAGCAGGCCGCCGAGCACACCGTCGGCGCTGAGCAGACCGCCCTCGCCGAACAGCCCGCCGAGCAGGTCGTCGAGCGGCACGCCGCCGATCGCGCCGCCGAGCAGGCCACCGAGATTGCCGAGCAGGCCGGTCACGATCCCGCCGATCAGGTCGGGGGTGAGCAGCTCGCCGAGCAGGCCGCCGGCATCGGTGAGCCCGCCGAGGAGATCCCCGAGCAGGCCGCCGAGGCCGCCGCCGAGCAGGCCGCCGAGCAGACTGTCCAGGAGCCCGCCGACACCCCCGAGAAGGCCGCCGAGCAAGCCACCGACGCCGTCCACGACGCCGTCCAGAAGACCGCCCTCGCCCAGAAGACCGTCCAGCAGCCCTCCAAGCAAGCCGTCGCCATCAAGAAGTCCATCCAAGGAATCTGTGGAAACCATCATCTCCTCCTCCAGGGAAATGGATATCCCAGACGCCACCGTTCTCTTGACGGTTTTGAGCCTCTGCTTTCGAGGCTATCACGCATCGTGGAGGACAATAAGACTTTATGCAGGAAAAATTAGGAATCAGAACAGATCAATTGCAGCAATATTTACAGGACATTCGATTTCATTTTGCATAAAATGTTAATCAGAATGAACCGCATCGCTGCATCCGTCGAGCGGCCGACGGATGCAAGGCGACGCTTCCGGCACGTCAGGAACGGCGGAGCAGATCCTCGACCTCGTCGCGCCGCGGCATCGACGGCGCGGTGCCCGCGCGGGTCACCGAGATCCCGGCGACGGCGCAGCCGAAGCGGACCGCCTCGGCCACCGGACGGTCCTCGGCCAGGGCCAGGGCGAAGCCGCCGTTGAAGGCGTCGCCCGCGCCGGCGGTCTCGACCGCCTCTCCCGCCGAGAAGGCCGGGACATGCACGGTCTCCGACCGACTCCTCAGCAGCGCGCCCTTGGCCCCGAGGGTGACGATCACCGTGCCGACGCCCTTGCCCAGCAGCACCTCCGCCGCCCGGGCGGCCTGCTGACCGCTGTCGACCGCGAAATCGACCAGGCTCTCCGCCTCGGTCTCGTTCGGCGTGAGATAGTCGACCAGGGGGTAGAGGTCGTCCGGCAGGGTCATGGCCGGTGCCGGGTTCAGGATCGTGGTCACCCCGTGCCGCCGCGCGATCTCCAGCCCGCGGCGCACCACCGGCAGCGGCAGCTCGAGCTGGGCGACGAAGACCCGCGCCGCGGCGATGGCGGGCGCCGCCGCCTCCATCTCGGCCTCGGTCAGCGCCGCAGCGGCCCCCGGCTCGATGATGATGGCGTTCTCGCCGGTCTTGCCGTCGACGAAGATGAAGGCGGCGCCGGTCGGCCGTTCCGGATCGGTCAGAACATGGGTGGCGTCGATCCCTTCCTCGGCGTAGAGCCCGCGCGCCATCTGGCCGAACGGGTCGGTGCCGAGCTTGGTGATGAAGGCGACGTCGGCGCCGGCCCGCGCCGCGGCGACCGACTGGTTCGAGCCCTTGCCGCCGGGGCCGAGCTTGAACCCGTTCGACAGCAGGGTCTCGCCCATCACCGGCAGTCGGGCGGCGCGGAAGGCGAGATCGGCGACGAACACGCCTTGGATGGCGATCTTAACCCGCATGTCTCCCTCTCTCTGCGTCCTGCGTCGCCTTGCGGTGAGTCGAATGCGGGCGCGGGCCGCGAAGAGCGTATCGGGTCATATGGTCGAGCGGCCCGCGCCCGCAGGCGGCCACCGCAAGGCGACCCTCCGGGCCGGTTGAAAATGCCGACCAGGGGCGTCGAACGGCTTGCGCGATGAACCACATCGCGCCGCGCCCTCCTCCTGCCCGGTCGGCATTTTGAACCGGCGCAGGACACAGGGAGGGGGAGGCATGCGGGTTGGAAGCCATGGGTCCGATCCTACTTCGGCGGGATCACGCCCATCTTCAGCAGGAAGCAGCCGTAGAAGCGCCCTTCCCCGGCCCGGACCACGGCATAGGCGCGCTTCGCCTCCTCGTAGAAGGCGAAGCGCTCGATCGAACCCATTGGCCAGGGCCGCCCCTCTGCCCGGTCGATCTCGGCCTGGACCTCGCGCTGCACCTCCGGGATCTCGTCCGGCTGCCCCACCACCTCCATCCGCCGCGCCGGATGCTCGACGAAGCTGTCGAGGGGCATCAGCGACAGGATCGCCCGCACCGCCCGGGCGGCGCTGACGCCCGGCAGCTCGATCGGGGTCTTGATCATGGTGTGCTGCGCCACCGACCGGGACGGGAAATTGGTGTCGCAGATCACCAGGTCGTCGCCATGCCCCATGCCGGCCAGGACGGTCAGCAGATCCGGGGTGATGATCGGATCGATATTTTTCAGCATTTTTCAGCAGCTTCCCTGGGTTTCCTCAGGCGACACGGGACCTTGGCCGCGCCCGCCCTCGCGCCTTGATTTGTCGTGCTTTTCGGCACGGCGCATTCTGGATCACCGGCGCGACGCTTGGCAACATGGCCGTCGCGCCCCGGCTCGTGTATACGGTGCCGCCATGTCGCTCCTCAGCCGCTACATGCTCCGCCAGATCGCGGTCGCCACGGTGCTCGCCACCGTGATTCTGGTCTTCGCGATCATGCTCACCACCTCGATGCGGCTGATCCAGCTGATCGTCGACGGCGGCGTCGGCGTCGGGATGTTCCTCGAGCTGGTCTTCCTGTCGATGCCGGAGTTCCTGATCGCGGTGCTGCCGGTCGGCGTCGTGGCGGCCTGCCTGATCGTCTACAACCGGATGCTGGCCGACGGCGAGCTGCTGGTGATGCGCGGCGCCGGCATCGGCCAGATCCGGCTGGCCCTGCCCGGCCTGCTGATGGGGCTGGTCATCACCGGCGTCAGCTACAGCATGACGCTGTATTTCTGGCCGGTGGCCAATCGCGAGTTCCGCGACCTGACGGCGATGGCCCAGTCGGACGTCTCCGCCGCCTTCCTGCAGACCGGCGAGTTCAACGCCATCGGCGACACCAAGACGGTGTTCGTGCGCAGCCGCAACCCGGTGACCGGCGATCTCAGCGGCATCCTGGTGCACATCACCGACAACGAGGACCAGCCGGTCACCATCATCGCCGATCGCGGCTATGTCGAGGACAGCGAGGACGGGCCGCGGATCGTGGCGCTGGACGGCGTGATCCAGCAGCTCGACCGCAAGACCGGCAAGGTCGACCCGGTGGCCTTCGACAGCTACACCGTGCCGCTGAACACCCCCGGCGCCGAGGACCTCGCCCGCAGCTACCGCGCCCCGTCCGAGCGGTTCCTGCCCGAACTGCTGTACCCCGACACGAACTCACCCCGCGATCAGAAGAACTACAACCGGTTGGTGATGGAGGGGCACAAGCGCATCACCGATCCCCTGCTGCCCTTCGCCTATGTCGTTTTCTGCCTCGGCGTTCTTCTGAGCGGCGACTACAATCGCCGTGGCCTGGGCCGCCGCATCCTGGCCGCCACGATCGGCGTCGTCGCGGTGCAGGCCACGACGATGAGCATCGCCGGCATGGCCCGCGATTCGCTGCAGCTGGTGCCGATCATGTATGTGCTGCCGGTCCTGACCATGATCGCCGGCTTCACCATCCTGCTGCTGTCGCGGCGACGGAAGGTCCCGACGGAGGCTCCCGCAGGCCCCGATCTGGCGCCGGCCTGAGGCGTCCGGGGCCTATCACAGGGCCTGGACGATACCACTGCCCGAACCACAATCTGTTGTGGTTCAAAGGCCGGTCACAAACGGCATTTGGTCTGATCCCGGTGGGCCGCTATAAGCGCTCCATGCCCCGCGACCCGCTCTCCGTCCTGCACGACGTCTTCGGCTACACCGCCTTCCGCGGCCAGCAGGCGGAGATCGTCGGCCATGTCGTGTCCGGCGGCGACGCGCTGGTGCTGATGCCGACCGGCGGCGGCAAGTCGCTGTGCTACCAGGTGCCGGCGCTGGTGCGGCCGGGGCTCGGCGTCGTCGTGTCGCCGCTGATCGCGCTGATGCAGGACCAGGTCGAGACGCTGCGCCAGCTCGGCGTCCGCGCCGCGGCGCTGCATTCCGCCCTGCCGCCCGGCTCTACGCGCGGCATCGCCCGGGCGATGCGGTCGGGCGAGCTGGACCTGCTCTACGTCTCGCCCGAGCGGCTGTTGACCGACGGGCTGCTCGACATGCTGGACGACTGCAAGCTGGCGCTGTTCGCCATCGACGAGGCGCATTGCGTGTCGCAATGGGGCCACGACTTCCGGCCGGAATACCTGCAGCTGGATATGCTGGCGACGCGCTATCCGGGCGTGCCCCGCATCGCGCTCACCGCCACCGCCGACGGCCCGACCCGGCGCGACATCGCCGAGCGGCTGAAGCTGCAGAACGGCCGCGTCTTCGTCGCCGGCTTCGACCGGCCGAACATCCGCTACCGCATCGTGCCGAAGGAGAATCCCAGGGCGCAGCTGCTGTCCTTCATCCGGCGCGAGCATCCGAACGAGGCCGGCATCGTCTACTGCCTGTCGCGCAGCAAGGTCGAGGCGACGGCGGAATGGCTGCGCGGCGAGGGCATCGAGGCCCTGCCCTACCATGCCGGGCTGGACCGCGAGGTGCGGGCCGGCAACCAGGACCGTTTCCTCAAGGAGGACGGCGTGGTCATGGTCGCGACCATCGCCTTCGGCATGGGCATCGACAAGCCGGATGTCCGCTTCGTCGCCCATCTCGACCTGCCGAAGAGCCTGGAGGCCTATTACCAGGAGACCGGCCGCGCCGGCCGCGACGGGCTGCCGTCCGACGCCTGGATGGCCTACGGCATCCAGGATGTCGGCAAGATCCAGGGGCTGATCGCCGACTCGGACGCGCCGGAGCGGCAGAAGCAGATCGATCGGCAGAAGCTGGACGCCCTGCTCGGCTATTGCGAGACGGTGCGCTGCCGGCGCCAGGTGCTGCTGGAGTATTTCGCCGACGCGCTGCCGCAGCCCTGCGGAAACTGCGATACCTGCCTGGAGCCGGTCGAGTCCTTCGACGGCACCGAGCTGGCGCGCAAGGCGCTGTCCTGCGTCTACCGCACCGGCCAGCGCTTCGGCGTCGGCCATGTCATCGACGTGCTGACCGGCAGCGAGACCGACCGCGTCCGCCAGCTCGGCCACGACCGGCTGAGCACCTGGGGCATCGGCCGCGATCTGTCGAAGCAGGAATGGAAGTCGGTGTTCCGCCAGCTGGTGGCCGCCGGCCTCTTGATCGTCGACACCGAGGGCCATGGCGGGCTGCATCTGGCGCCCGACTGCCGCGAGGTGCTGCGCGGCGAGAAGCAGATCCATCTGCGGCGCGAGGCGGTGAAGCGGGCCGCCCGCGGCAAGGCTGGCGGCCGCACCGTGCGGGCGCTGCCGGACGACCCGGCCGAGGCGTCGCTGTTCCAGGCGCTGCGGGCGAAGCGGCTGGAGCTGGCGCGCGAGCAGGGCGTGCCGCCCTATGTCATCTTCCACGATGCGACCCTGACCGAGCTGGCCCATGCCCGGCCGCGCTCGATCACCGAATTCGCCGCCATCCCCGGCGTCGGCCAGGCCAAGCTGCTGCGCTATGCCGATGCCTTCCTCGAGGTGATCGAGCAGCACGCGGAGTAGCGGCCCTTTCACCAGACGAACGGCACCAGCCGGTGACGAACGCGCCGGGCATAGTCCGGATAGCCGGGCAGGCCGCGATGCAGCTCGCGGTCCTCGAGCGCGGTGCGCATCGCCAGGATGACGGCGAAGGCGATGCAGGCGACGAGCCCCCACCAGGAGCCGAGCATCAGCGCGGTCGCCGCGAACCAGACCAGTGCCGCGGTGTAGAGCGGGTGTCGCACCACCGCATAGGGCCCGGTCGTGATCACCCTGTGCGCCCGCTCCTCCTGGATCCGCACCACCGGCGCCAGGAAGGTGTTCTCGCGGAAGACGAGGCCCATGGCGAGGAGCGAGAGAATCAGTGCCGCCGCCCCGGCCCATTGCAGCCAGGCCGGCATCGCCGACCAGCCGAAGCGCACCGCATCCAACCCGATCAGCACCAGCCAGAGCGGGAACAGCGCGAACAGGACCGGCAGCAGGATCCGGTCCCACAGCGGCTGGCCCTTCTGGAACGGCGATTTCATCCGTTCCTGCAGCAGCGCCGGGTCGTGCCGCGCCAGCCAAAGGCAGAACGGCACGGCGAGGCCGAAGAACAGGACCAGATAGACCCAGGCGGCCGGCCAGCGCAGCGTCCCGGCCGCGCCGAACAGCAGCAGCGCGAAGACCAGGGCTTCGATCGCGAGGGCGATCCAGACCTTCCTCGGCATCGCTCCGTTCCTCCGTCAGGCCGGCCCTGCGCCGATCGGGTTTGACCGGCCCGTCCCGCTGGCCGAAAGATGTCGGCCCGGTTTCGACTGAACAACATCGCCGCCGACCGACATGTCCAAGTCCCGCCGCCCCGCCACCATCCTCGCCCATGCCGGCCGCCACCCGAGAGCCAATCACGGCATGGTCAACCCGCCCGTCTATCACACGTCGACCGTGCTGTGGCCGACGGTGGCGACGATGGACGCGGCGCATAGCGGCTTCGAGCACGGCCAGTACAGCTACGGCCGGATCGGCACCCCGACCAGCGAAGCCTTCGAGGACGCGGTCGCGGCGATCGAGGGCGGCCATGGCGCCATCGCCGTCTCCTCCGGCCTCGCCGCGGTCAACGTGGCGCTGACCGCCTTCGTCCGGGCCGGCGACCATGTGCTGATCACCGACAGCGCCTATGGCCCGACCCGGCGCTACGCCGATGCGGTGCTGAGCCGGTTCGGCGTCGAGGTCGAGTACTACGACCCGCTGATCGGCGCCGGGATCGAGCGGCTGTTCCGCGACAACACCCGGCTGGTCTATCTCGAATCGCCGGGCTCGCTGACCTTCGAGGTGCAAGACGTGCCGGCGATCGCGACCGCCGCCCGGGCGCGCGGCATCGTGACGGCCCTGGACAACACCTGGGCCACGCCGCTCCATTTCGACGCCTTCGGCCACGGCGTCGACGTCACGGTGCATGCCGCGACCAAATACATGGTCGGCCATTCCGACGCGATGATGGGCATCATCGGGGCCAAGGACAAATCGGTCTGGCAGACGCTGAAGACCTGTGCCGTCCTGGCCGGCCACTGCGCCGGGCCGGACGACCTGTATCTCGCCCAGCGCGGCCTGCGCACCATGGGGGTGCGGCTGCGCCAGCACCAGGAGAACGCGCTGGAGGTCGCGCTCTGGCTGCAGGCCCGGCCCGAAGTGTCGCGCGTGCTGTACCCCGCCCTGCCCCAGGATCCTGGCCATGCGCTGTGGCGCCGCGACTTCACCGGCGCCTCCGGCCTGTTCGCGATCGTGCTGAAGCCGGCCTCCAAGGCCCAGGTTGCGGCGATGCTGGACGGCATGGAGCTGTTCCAGATGGGCGCCAGCTGGGGCGGCTATGAGAGCCTGATCCTGCCGACCCATCCTGAGAAGATCCGCACCGCCACGCGCTGGGAGGCCGAGGGGCCGGGCATCCGGCTGCATGTCGGGCTGGAGGATCCGGCCGACCTGATCGCCGATCTGGAGGCCGGCCTCGACCGGCTGAGGGCCGCGGCATGAACGCGGAGACGCTTCTCGACGAGGTCCGGTTCGACGCCGACGGGCTGGTCCCGACCATCGCCCAGCAGCACGACAGCGGCGAGATCCTGATGCTGGCCTGGATGAACCGTGAGGCGCTGGCCGAGACGCTGGCGACCGGCCGGGTCTGCTACTGGTCGCGCTCGCGCCGGGCGCTGTGGCGCAAGGGCGACACCTCCGGCCAGGTGCAGCGACTGGTCGAGCTGCGCCTGGACTGCGACGGCGACGCCGTGCTGGTCCGGGTCGACCAGACCGGCGTGGCCTGCCACACCGGCCGGCGCAGCTGCTTCTTCCGGGTTGCCCGCGACGGCGCCTGGCACACCGACCTGCCGGTGCTGCAGGACCCGAAGGCGCTGTACGGGCACGGTCACGAGTGATCGGGCGGGTGGAGCGCTAGCGCCGGATTCAGCCGAGCGGGACGTCCGCGGCGACGAGAAACCACGGCAGGGCGAGGCCGGCGATCCGGCCGATCCTCCATGTCCACGACAGGTCGAAACCGGGCCGCTCGACCACGCGGTCCAAGTCGATCACCAGCACCTCGTGCAGGCTGGTGTCGTTGGTCGCGGCCCAGTGGTTGATGCGGTTCGAGCCGTCGATCACCCAGAACGCACCCGACCGGCGGGCCAGGATCACCGGCCCCCGCAGCCCCCAGGGCTCCAGCCGGTCATGGCGCCCGCCGCCGTGCCGCGCGAGCGCGTCGGTCGACCACAGCTCCTTGGAGATGCGCCACCGGCCATCGCCGGGCGGCAGCTCGCCGAACCGCTTCGCCAGAAGGCGCCGCAGCACGTTGCGACCCCGCCACGCCCCCCTCCGGCGATGGTTCCGCAGGACACGCCAGACCTCGCGCCAAAGGCGATCCCGGTACCGCACTCGTACTTTCCCCTTCCCGAGCCTGGGGCCTTTTTTTGGCAAGCCCACAGGCGATGCGCGCACCCTGCCGCCGAGGGGCGGCATCAATCACGGGTTGCAAACGGCAGATTACATTTTTGTGACACTTCAGCCAACACGTCATCCTCGCCGCCTCGATCGCAGTCCGCGGCAGCGAAGAGGGCTAGGATTCGAATCGTGGCTGGGAACGGGGGATCGCGGAGGCGCCTCGGCCAGGCTCCACCTACGGATGAGGAACCTCAGGCAAGATGCTGAAAATGCTCGCTACTGTCCTGCTCGCGTCGGTCGCGGCGGCACGACCGGGCCTGGCCGCCGAGGTCGCCATCACCCTGGATGACCTGCCCTATGCCGTGCCGTCGCGCGTGTCGCCGCAGGAAGGGCTGGTGATCGTCGAGGCGGTCAACCGGACCCTCGCCCGGTACGGCGTGACCGCGACGGGCTTCGCCATCGGGGAGAAGGTGGCCCCGGACAGCCTCCCGGCCCTCCGCGCCTTCGTGCGGGCCGGCCATGGGCTGGGGAACCACAGCTGGTCGCATCCGGACTACAACCAGCTCACGCCGGAAGCGTTCAGGCTGGAGACGGTCCGGGCCGACCGTGCGCTCGCGGACTGGCTGACCGAGGGCAAATACTATCGTTTCCCCTTCCTCCATCAGGGCGAGACGCCGGAGAAGCGGGAAGCGGCGGCGGCGATCCTGGCGCAGCTCGGCTACCGGAACGTGCCGGTCTCGATCGACAACGACGAGTACCGGTTCAACGACGACTACATGAAGGCCCTGGCCAAGGGCGACCGCGAAGCGGCGCAGGAGATCGCCGGCCGCTACCTGCGGCACATGCAGGAGAGGACCGGGTACTTCCAGGCGCTGGCGCAGGGCAGGCTCAGCCGCGACGTCAGGCACATCCTGCTGCTGCACATGAACCGGATCAACGCCGACCACCTCGGCGACCTGCTCGGCTGGTACAAGGCCCAGGGCTGGAGCTTCATCACGGTGCAGGAAGCGCTGACCGACCCCGTCTATTCGGCGGATGACCGCTATGTCGGGCCGAAGGGCCTGTCGCAGATCGAGCGCGTGACCGCGCGGCCCTGAACCTCCTGGAAACGGCCTGCGAGGGACACCGACGCTCCGGCGCCCCTCGCCTGTCGCGTCAGCGGTCGCCGGCGACCCGGGTCAGGTCCTGGTCATGGGTCTCCCGGATCAGCCACACCGCGGTCAGGCTGATCACCGCAGCGATGCTGATGTAGCCGCCGACCCAGCCGAGCCCGCCCTGCTCGACCAGCGTCTGGGCGATGTAGGGCGCCAGCGAGGCGCCGAGGATGCCGGCCAGGTTGTAGGTCAGCGAGGCGCCGGTGTAGCGCACCCGGGTCGGGAACAGCTCGGGCAGGAAGGCGCCCATCGGGCCGAAGATCAGCCCCATCAGGAACAGCCCGAGGCACAGGAACAGCGTCACCAGAAGCACCGAGCCGCTGCCCAGCAGCGGGGCGAGGGCGAAGCCGAACAGCGCCGTCAGCACGCCGCCGATGATCAGCACCGGACGCCGCCCGATGCGGTCGCTGAGGCGCGAGGCGATCGGAATGCCGATGCCGAGGAAGATGATGGCGAAGCACTCCAGCCCGAGGAAGGCCTGGCGCGAATAGCCGAGCGCCTTGGTGCCGTAGCCGAGCGCGAACACCGTGGTGATGTAGAACAGGGCGTAGCACGACACCATCGCCAGGGTGCCGAGGATGGTGAGCCGGCCGTGGCGGACCAGCACCTCGCCGATCGGCACGCGCACCCGCTCCTGCCGCTCCATCGCGTCGCGGAATACCGGGGTTTCGACCAGCTTCAGCCGGACATAGAGGCCGACCGCCACCAGCGCGGCGCTGAGCAGGAAGGGCACGCGCCAGCCCCAGCTGCGGAACTGGTCATCGTCCAGCCCCAGCGCTAGCAGCAGGAACAGCCCGTTGGCGGCGAGGAAGCCGATCGGCGCGCCGAGCTGCGGGAACATGCCGAACCAGCCGCGCTTGCCGGCCGGGGCGTTCTCCACCGCCAGCAGCGCCGCGCCGCCCCATTCGCCGCCGAGGCCGAGCCCCTGGCCGAAGCGCATCAGGCACAGGAGGGCGGGCGCCACCCAGCCGATCGCGGCATAGCCGGGCAGGACGCCGATCAGCGTGGTCGAGATGCCCATCAGCAGCAGCGACGTCACCAGAGTCGCCTTGCGGCCGATGCGGTCGCCGAAATGGCCGAGCAGCGCCGAGCCGATCGGCCGGGCGAGGAAGGCGATGGCGAAGGTCGCGAAGGCGGCGAGAAGCTGCGCCGTCTCGGACTCCTGGGGGAAGAACACCGGCCCGAAGACCAGGGCCGCGGCCGTGCCGTAGATGTAGAAATCGTAGAACTCGATGGCTGTGCCGACCAGGCTGGCCACCACGATCCGGCCAGTGGTGTTGGCGGCGGCCGGGGCGGCCGTCCTCCCGAATGTTGTGTCCGTCATGAAGGGATGTACCAATCGTTGCGCAGCTTTTCGAGGCTGCGTTCCTTTTCTGTCGCTGTTGCCGGTCCCGTCAACCGCAAGCGGACCGGCCGGCCCGGCGTCTCGGACATGACTGCAGCGCGCAAGGCGAAGATTGCCGTCCCGCCGCGACGATCTTGCGATCGGAGCCGGAACGGAGCATCAAGCGTTCGTCGCCCGGAGGACCCGGCGCCTCCATCCGTTCGACGTCGAAGGACCCGTTGCTCGATGACCGACCGTAAAGCCGGCCAAGTCCGGCCGGACATGAATCCCTGGCTGTTCTTCCGCCGCTGGCTCGCCAACCCGCGCGAGGTGGGGTCGGTGACGCCCTCCTCTCCCGCCCTGACGCGACGGCTGACCCAGGAGATCGTCCGCGGTCCCGACGAGTATGTGATCGAGCTGGGCGGCGGCACCGGGGCCATCACCCGCGGCATTCTCGAGCGCGGCGTCCCGGCCGAGCGCCTCTACGTGCTCGAGATCAACCCGGAGATGGCGCAGCATCTGCGCGAGACCTTCCCGGGCATCCATGTGGTCGAGGGCGATGCCCGCCGCCTGCGCGAGATCCTGCCGCCCGAGGTGGTCGGCAAGGTCGGCACCACCGTGTGCGGCATCCCGATGCTGCTGCTGACGCTGGAGGAGCAGAAGGCGATCCTCGATTCGGCTTATTCGGTGATGCCGAAGGGGCGGCAGGTCGTGCTCTACACCTATGCCCTTTCCTCGCCGCTGCAGCGCGAGGCGCTGGACCTGACCGGCCGCCGCGTCGGCTTCGTCCCGGCCAACATCCCGCCGGCCTCGGTCTGGGCCTACCGGCAGCGCAGCGCCGGCTGACGCGCCCTGCTCCGCTTCCGCCGTTATGCGCGACAGGGCATAATTCCCACCTGACGGATTCGACCGGCGACGGCCCGGCCGGCCGGTCATGCATTCATGGCCGGCACGATGCCGGGTCGCCGGGGCTTCGAGGGATGGTGACGATGAGACCTTCGCTTCTTCTGATCGCCGCGCTCGGGCTCGCGCTGCCGACTGCGCCGCCGGCCCACGCCCAAGGCCCCGCCTATCACCTCCAGCTCCAGGTCAACAGCACGATGGGCCTGGGCGGCGGATCGTGCCGGGTCAGCACCGGGGTGATCGGCACCTATCCCGACAGCGCCGGCCGGCTGGCCATCGGCACGCCGGTCGATCTGGTCATCCCCTGCGCCGCGGCCGGGGCGTCCTTCTTCGATGCCCGTCTGGCCGGCCGTCCGGGCGCTTTCCAGCCCGCCGGGCCGGATGCGCTGCGGCCGCTGGCGACCCCCGTGCCGCTGCCGGCGGCCACCCCGGCGGCGCCGAGCCTGGCGCCGCCTCCGCCACAGCCGCAGCAGGTGCTGCAGCCGCAGCCGCGGCAGGTGCTGATCGCCCCGACCGCGCCCACGACCCGGACCGCACCCCCCGCCGCGCCGCGGTGGCAGGCGCCTCAGACGCCGCAGCCGATGCAGCCGCTGCCGGCCACGCCGGTGGCGCCGTCGCGCCCGCTGGTCATCCAAGGGGCAGCGCCGCCGGTGACCGCCGCCCCGGTCACGGCGCCGCCGGGCCCCGCCTTCACCCCGCCGCCATCCCCCTCCTTCGGAACGCCGACGCCGCTGCAGCCGGCCCAGGGCGGCGACACCGCCACGATGCGCCCGGACGCCGCGATCGTGCTGAACTTCGGCCCCGCCAGCGCCGCTCGGACCGGGACGTCGCAGCGCGTCGTGCTGCCGACCGATCCGGGTTATCCGGCGCTGCTGACCCAGCTCGGCGGCATCGTGCCGGGGCAGACCAAGCCGCTGCCGCGATAGGTGCGTGGGCCCATGCTGCCGTCCTTCGAGACGCCGCGCCTGTTGCTGCGGCCGCGGATCATGGCCGATCTCGAGGACTGCCTGGCGATGGACCGCGATCCCGAGGTGGTGCGCCATATCGACGGGCCCTGGGCCGATCCGGAGGCGCACCGCCGCTTCGTCGAGGACCGGATCACCCGAGCCTATCCGGACGGCATGGGCTACTGGACGGTGCGGACGAAGGCACCCGAAGGCCGCTTCCTCGGCTGGGTGCTGTTGATCCCCGCCGACGCCGTGGGGCCGGAGATCGAGATCGGCTGGCGGCTGGTTCGCGCCGCCTGGGGCCGGGGCTACGCCACCGAAGCTGCGGCGCCGGTCCTGGACCATGCGCGTGAGACGCTGGGAGTGACGGTGATCGCCGACATCGATCCGGGCAACACCGGTTCGATCCGGGTGGCCGAGAAGATCGGGATGCACCGCGTCAATCCCGCCGGCGCGGGCCGTTATATCCGCTATTCCAGCTAGGCCCGCTCGATCGCGATCGCCGTGGCCTCGCCGCCGCCGATGCAGAGGGCGGCGACGCCGCGGCGCAGGCCGTGGCGCCGCATCGCCGCCAGCAGGGTGACGATCAGCCGGGCGCCGGTGGCGCCGATCGGGTGGCCGAGGGCGCAGGCGCCGCCATGGATGTTGACCCTGTCCTGCGGCAGGTCGAGCTCGCGCATCGCCGCCATCACCACGCAGGCGAAGGCCTCGTTGATCTCGAACAGCTCGACCTCGCCCGCCCGCCAGCCGATGCGGTCGAGCAGCGTCCGGATCGCGCCGATCGGCGCCGTGGTGAACCATTCCGGCGCCTGGGAATGGGTGGCGTGGCCGCGGATCGCCGCCAGCACCGGCAGGCCCAGCCGGTCGGCGACCGAGCGCCGGGCCAGGACCAACGCCGCGGCGCCGTCGGCATTGGCGCTGGAGCTGGCGGCGGTGATGGCGCCGTCCGAGCGGAAGGCCGGCTTGAGCATCGGGATCCTGTCGGCCGACAGGCCCTGCGGATTCTCGTCGACCGCGATCTCGACGGTGCCGCTCTTGGCAGGGACCGGGACCGGCGTGATCTCGGCGGCGAAGGCTCCGGCCGCGATGGCCGCCTGGGCCCGCTGCAGCGAGACCGCGGCATAGGCGTCCTGGTCCGCCCGGCTGAAGCCGTAGCGGGCGGCCGTGGCCTCGCCGAAATCGCCCATCGCCCGGCCCTTGTCATAGGCGTCCTCGAGCCCGTCCAGCGCCGCGTGGTCGAAGATCCGGCCATGGCCGAAGCGCAGCCCGTCGCGGACACCGGGCAGCAGCCAGGGCGCGTTCGACATGCTCTCCATGCCGCCGGCGACGACGATGCCGGCGGAGCCGGCGGCGATCAGGTCGCGGCCGAGCATCGCCGCCTTCATGCCGGAGCCGCAGACCTTGTTCACCGTGGTCGCCCCGGCCGCATCCGGCAGGCCGGCGCCACGGGCAGCCTGGCGCGCCGGGGCCTGGCCCTGCCCTGCCGGCAGCACGCAGCCCATCAGCACTTCGTCGACCTGCGCCGGGGCCACACCGGCCCGGGCCACAGCGGCGGCGATCGCGGCCGCGCCGAGTTGCGGCGCAGCCAGCGGCGCCAGCGCGCCGCGGAAGCGGCCGAGCGGCGTGCGGGCGGATCCGACGATCACGACGGGATCTTCGGCGGACATCGGAATTCCCTTGGATCGTTATATGACGATCACAATATTATAACCGTCATCTAAAAAGGCAATCTCCGCCGTCATCGGCGAGGACACCGGGAGGCCGGCATGCGCTACAGCAAGGACCACAAGCAGGAGACGCGGGAGCGGATCATCCGCACCGCGGCGAAACGGTTCCGCGAGGACGGGGTGGAGGCGGTGGGCGTCGCTTCGCTGATGGCCGATGCCGGGCTGACCCATGGCGGCTTCTACGCCCATTTCCCGTCCAAGGAGGCGCTGGTGGCCGCCGCCTGCACCGAGGGTTTCGGCGAGAGCCAGACCCGCCTGCGCCAGATCGTCGAGCGCCACCCGCCCGGCGAGCGGCTGACGGCGCTGGCGGAGGCCTATCTGTCGCCGACGCATCGCGACCATCCGGGCGAAGGCTGCACCGCCGCCGCGATCGGGCCGGAGATCGCCCGCCATCCGGCGGACACCCGTGCCGCGTTCACCCATGGTTTGCGCGGGCTCCTGGCGCTGGCCGAGGAAGCGATCGAGGCCGATGGCGGCGATCCGACGGCGGCACCCCAGGCGGTCGCCGCGATGATCGGCGCCCTGATCCTGGCCCGCGCGGTGACCGACGAAGCCCTGTCGGACCGTCTCCTCACGGACGGGGTGCAGGCCGTCCGCCGTCTCGCGCCACGCGGGGCCAAGCCGCCGCCCGGGTGATATGATCCGAGCTCCTTGTGATTCGACCCCAATTCACGTCACCGGGAGCACCCGTCATGGTTCGTGGTCTGGGAAGAACACTGCTGCGCGCCATCGCCGCGATCACCATCGGCTTCGCGACGACGGCCGCCCAGGCGGCCGAGGTCTGGCAGACCCTGCCGGAGCCGCCGCCGATGCCGAAGCCGGCCGAGAGCGGCATGGCCCCGGTCAACGACATCCAGATGTACTATGCCGTGTTCGGCACGGGCCGGCCGGTGCTCCTGCTGCACGGCGGCCTGTCCAGCTCCGACTACTGGGGCGGCCTGGTGCCGGCGCTCACCGCCCAGGGCTTCCGGGTGATCGTGGCGGACAGCCGCGGTCACGGCCGCAGCACCCGCTCGGCCCAGCCCTACAGCTACGACCTGATGGCGTCGGACGTGCTGGCGCTGCTCGACCACCTGAAGATCCAGAAGGCCGACCTGGTCGGCTGGAGCGACGGCGGCATCATCGGCCTCGACATCGCGATCCATCATCCGGAGCGGCTGAACCGCCTCTACGCCTACGGCGCCAACTCCGACCTGAGCGGCCTGAAGCCGGATTTCGACAAGAACCCGATCTTCGCCGCCTTCATCGAGCGCGCCGGCGCGGAATACCGGAAGCTGTCCAAGACGCCGGACCAGTATGATGCCTTCCTGCAGCAGATCTCGCAGATGTGGGCGACGCAGCCGAACTTCACCGTCGACCAGCTGCGCGGCATCAAGGTGCGCACCGCGATCGCCGACGGCGAGCACGACGAGGGCATCAGGCGCGAGCACACCGAATATCTGGCCCGCACCATCCCCGGCGCGGAGCTGCACATCCTGCCGAACCTCAGCCATTTCGGCATGCTGCAGGACCCGAAGGCGTTCAATCAGTCGGTGCTGGACTTTCTCACCGCCCCGTGAGCCGCGCGGCGACGGCGGAGGGCGGCATTGCCGGGCGCCGGCGCCGGCTGATAGAAGGCGCCATGGCCCGCCCGATCTTCACCTTCCCCGACGACGCCGCCTGGAACGATGCGCGCCAGGCGGTCGAGTTCGGGGTCGAGATCGGCGACTATGCCGGCCGGGTGTTCCTGCCGGCGGCGGCGCTGCGGTCACTGCTCGGGCATCGCCCCACCCCGGCCGAGGCGGTCGAGATCTACCACCTCCACCGCGCCACGATCGAGCGCGCGGCGGAGCTGCGGATCGAGGAGCGACGGCTGGATCCCGACGCCAATGTGACGCTGGACGGGCGCGACTTGCGGCACGGCTGAGGACAGCCGCTCCTCTCAGGGCCTGAGCGGAGGGTCGAAAGCCGGCATCCGGAAGCCGGCGCCCCACACGACGGTGTAGCCGGATTCCATAAGGCAGACCTGGATCCTCGTTCGAGCGTCAATTCCCGGATTCGTTGCCATGGTCTCGGCCAGCCCGTTGAAGCCGGCCGCCGCCCCCACCAGCGCGCCCATACCGGTCGCATTCCTGACATTGCCGTGGAAGAGCGTCGCACCGCCGCCTCCGACCGCCGCCCCTGTCGACACCGCCGACACCGCCGCCAGGACGGCCAGCCCCTCATTCGGACCGGATGGTCGCTCCGCAGCCTCGTCCTGGCAGAGTTTCAAATCCTCCTCATAGCGGATGCCGCCGTCTCGCGAGGCCAGCGGGTCGATGTCGGGCCGGATGTCGTAGACGCTGCAGGCGGAGAGAAGGAATGAGGCAATCGCCAGGGCCGGAGCGAGGGAGAGCGGAGGCCGCAGCCCGCCTGGGTCAGATCGTGCCGGTGCGGCCTGGTTTCGTGCATTCATGGATGGCCTCGCCGCTGGGTAACCTCGCCGATCTTCGTTATATATCAAAAATAGAAATTAACATAATGATACAATTTTTTATCCATATTCACCCGCGGCATGCCGACTCCGCCACGGATCTATATTGCGATTGGTTCTTACTTGCGATACCGAACGCCCATGGCCTGCAGTGACACGATTCAGCGGAACAGGAGTGGTCGCATCCCACCCGCTTCGACCGGCCGGGGCGGTGCGTCCCGGCGATCCCGCGGCCTCTTCGTCCGGATCGCGAGGCCGGCGTGATCGAGATCCTGCGGCCGGTCTTCACCGGGGACCTGGCGCATTGCGGCGAGGCCGTGGTGCTGCCGGATGACGAGCGCCCCGCCCTTCCCGGCCCCAGCCTGCTCGACCCCGCGGTGATCGACCGGGTGCTCGACGACTATGCGGCCCGGTATCCCGGGGCGGATCGGCGCGCCGTCGCCTCCTTCTGGTCGCAATGGTACTTCGCCCGGCTGCTGCCGCCGGTGATGGCGGCGAGCCTGCTGCTCGGCCGCCGCTTCCCGGTCGCGTTGGCGGAGGTCGCGGTGATCCGGGCGCCGGAAGGCCACCCAATCGCCTTCCGCATGGCGCATGAGGGCGAGCCCGATGAGGAGACGGACGTCTTCCGCCGGTTCGACCGGTTGATCGGCGGCCATGTCGAGCCCTTCATCGCCGCCTGGGCCCCGCACACGCGGGTGGCGCCGCGGCTCTACTGGAACAACGCGGCGGTCTATCTCGACTGGATCCTGGGCGAGATCGCGGCCCATCCGCTGGCCGGCGACAGTGGCCTGACGGCCGGGGCCGGCCGCCTGCTGTCCAGCCGAGAGCGGCCGGACGGCACGCCGAACCCGCTGTTCGACCCGATCCAGACGATCGAGGAGGCGGGCGAGGCCCGGCAGTGGCGCCGGCTGTGCTGCCTGCGCTACCGGTTGCCGGATATCCCGGAATGCGGCACCTGCCCGCATCTGCGGGCGCGGCTGCGCAAGGCTCCGGCGCCACAGGTTGCCTGAGAGATACGGATGGTGAGCCGGGTGGAAGCTAAAGACTCTTGATGAATCAATAGATTACTATCTACAAACCTCAATCTTGGGCCTACGACAAGTCAATGGGTTGGAGGCGCATTTCCAAACCGGACCACCTATCGAGACCGTCGCCTCTCGCCTCTATCCGCCGCCTCCCCAACCGTGGCTGCGTTGTAATCCGGTCTGCAGATGCATGCCGCACCTATTTTAGCTGCGCCCCAAGTCACTCCAGGTGCACCCAAATCAGCGCAGGTTCAAATCGGGGACCCGCAACCAATACGCTTTCGCACTCCGATGCACGATCATCGGACCGATGGAACGGTCCTCAATGCGCGGTTACCGCCCCTGTCGCACGCTACTCACGCCGCAGACCACGCCGCGCTCATGGCGGCGGCAAGGGTACGATCACGATGCTGGACGACCGTCCATTGAGCTATGGTCCGAACACAGACAGCTTCGGCGTCCGGGTTTCGTGGCCCGGGGTTGTACGGCGTGGTGACAGCTCGTTCAGTGGCTGGCCACCTTATTCCTTCGCAAGGGCGCCTGATTCATCCATGACTTGCTGTCGGGCCAGCCGCTCCAGCGCATCTATCTTGCGGCCCAGGCGGTGCGCCGAGAGGCTGACACCATGGGCTGCCAGATCGTGCCGGACCTTGCGAGCGATCGCCGAACCCTGTCTCTGCTCGACACCCTCGGCGACAAGATCTGCCGCATAGGCGTCGGCGACAGCCCCCGCGAACCCGATCAGCTCGGCTGCCCAGAAACCCAGCAGCCGATCACGGCGTGTCCGGATACGGAACGCCGTCTCTTGATCGTGCTGGAAAGCAGCCTCGATCGCCCTTTCCCTCGAATCCAGGGATGTCATGCTTCCTCCATTCGGTCTTGCGCCAGCCAGTCAGCTCGACCAGAGGACGAGCGTGCGCGGGTCCCGCATCACGTCGCGCGTCGTCCCACCAAAGATCCGCTCTCGCGTCCGATCATGCGAATAGGCGCCCATGACGAGCAGATCCGCACACGCCTCGTCCGCCGCCATCATCAATGTCTCACCAGTGGACAGGCCGATCGGCTTCCGAACTTCCACCTCCGCCTTGAGGCCATGGCTCGCGAGATAGGCCTGCACCGGCTCGAGCGGCGGGGTCGCACCATGCTCCTCGACCGCGAGCACAATGATCTTCCGGCACCCATCGAGAAGAGGCAGGGCACCCGTGACTGCCCTGGCCGCCTGGGGAGTGTCGTTCCAGGCGATCAGGGCCGACCCGCAGCGGTTCAGGATGGTTCGGCCGGGCACCAGAAGGACGGGGCGCCCGGTCATCAGCAGCGCCGCCTCGAAGATCCGGTCGGCGACCGAAGGACGGCCACGCTCGGCCTTCGCCACGACGATCAGGTCTGCGGCACGGCCGGCCGGCCCGATCGCCTCGGCATAGGGTGTCGGGCACTCCGTCCAGCGGACGGGAGCTGGCTCCACCGGGTCGTGGCTGTGCCGACACCGGATCCGATCCTGTTCTCGCCACTGCTCGAACCAAGCCCGGGCGCGGTCGGCCGAGGCGCGCACCTCCTTGCTCAGCGCCTCGGCGAAGTCCTCCGTCCATCCCGGCGCGAAGATCTCGCCGAGGAAGCGGTCAGACATGTCCGCCGGCCGGCAGAAGTAAAGGCACTCGAGCTCCGCCTTCTGCCGACGGGCGATCATCGCCGCGATATCCAGCATGTCGTCCCGCGGGGTACCCGCGAAGGGAGTCAGGATCCGACGGATCGACATCTCAGATCTCCTTCTTTCGGGCGAACCGTGGAGGCCTCGTCGTCGCCTTGGGCGAGCTCCTCCAATCGGCCCATCGCTTCGAGCGTGATCTCGTGCCGGCCGCGAACAGCGATCAGCCCTTGATCCTTCAATCGGCCGAACGTCCGGCTGACCGTCTCCAGGGTCAGGCCGAGATAGTCGGCGATCTCCGCCCGGGTCATCGGCAACTGCACGGGATTGCCCGGAAGACCGAGACGGCAAGCCCGGTCGCTGAGCTGCAGCAAGAATCCCGCCAAGCGCTCCAGCGCGGACTTCTGGCCGAGTGACAGCATGTGCTCCTGCGCTGCGGCCAGATCTCCGATCAGACGCTCGCGAAGGGCTGTCTCCACGGCCGGGAGACGCCCCAGCAATGCCTCGAAGCGGGCGCGCTCAAAGCGGCACAGCCGCGCTTCGCCGATCGCGTCGACGCTGTAGGGATAGGCGCCCTGGACGGGGAGCCCGAAAAAATCACCGCTGAGAAGAAAGCCGACGATCTGCTGCCGGCCGTCCGGCAGCGCCTTCACCAGCTTCGCCGCGCCGGACACGATGTTGAAGGTGTGGTCCGCCGGATCGCCCTCGGTGACGACGCGCTGGTGCGGACGCAGCCGGACCGTTTCGGCGATGTCGGCGAACTCCGTCAGGTGTTCTTCCGAAACGCTGCTGCAGAGGCTTCGGCAGCGCGCCTCGCAGTTGCGACAGTCGTCGAGCGCCGATCGCGTCGCCGGAACCAGAAGCCTCAGTACGCCGGCTACCATCGACCGCTCCCCGATGAGTGCCATCTCTTGCCATTGGCAATTCATCACCGGGTCGCCCCCGCGACTTTGATCTAGATCAATCAGCTCTCGTCCAAGGCGTGGCGGAGATGTCGCAGGATCGCACTCCGAGCGCGGTTGTGGCCGGCGGCTTCGAGCCGAGCGTCGATGTCGAGCAGAAGCCGAGCCCGTTCGTTGTGCCAGTCGAGGGCCGCGACCGCCTCCGGCAGGATGCGCGGCCTCTGCGGCATCGGGATGAGTTCGGGCCCGCCGCCTCGAAGCGTGTAGCCGTCGTCGAGCTGCGGCACGATCACCGCCGGCGCGGGATCGAAGCTCTTGACCACCCGTTCCCGCAGCGCCCCGAGCGCCGGCCGCTCGCCATGCACGAGGAACACGGCGCCGCGGATCGGCCCGCGATCGGCGATCCAGCGCGCGAGCTCCGGCCCGTCGGCATGTCCGGAATAGTCCTCGATCATCCGGATCCGCGCGCGGACCTGCAGCTCCTCGCCCTGGATGCGCACGGCCTTGGCTCCGTCCTGCAGCAGCCGACCGAGCGTGCCCTGAGCCTGGAACCCGGTCAGCAGGACGGTGGCGGCGGGATTCCAGAGATGATGCTTCAGGTGATGCCGAATGCGGCCCGCATCGCACATTCCGCTCGCGGCGATGACGATCCTGAACCCGTCCACGCCATTGATCGCCCGGCTCTGGTCCGGCGTCTCGGCGAAATGGATCTGCTTCGATCGCAGCGCCCGGGCGAAGTCCGGACCGTCTTCCAGCGCCTTGTGGTTCTGCAGGAACACGTCGGTGGCCCGGATGGCGAGCGGCGAGTCGACATAGATCGGTGACGTCGGCACGACGCCCTCGCCCATCAGCCGCACGAGATCGAGGATGAGCTCCTGGGTCCGCTCCACCGCGAAGGCGGGGATGATCAGCACGCCCTGGGGCGTCATGGCCTCCCGGATTTCGGCCGCAAGGTGGGCCCGCCGCATCTCGGGCGTGATCTCCGGTCGGTCCACGTCGCCATAGGTCGCCTCGCAGATCAGGACGTCGACGTCTGTCGGCGCCCGAGCGTCGGGCTGGAGCATCTTGGCATCGGGTCCGAGATCGCCGGACACCAGGAGGCGAAGGGGCCTGCCCTCCTCGCCCGCGAGCTCGATCTCGATCGACGCCGATCCCAGGATGTGCCCCGCATTCCAGTAGCGAACACGGATGCCGGGCAGCGGCTCGAACCACGTCTCGTAGCCGACCGTGCGGAAGGCCGCGAGGGTCGTTTCCGCATCCGCCACGGTGTAGATCGGCGTCACCTTCGCCCGGCCCCGGCGCTGGTTCCGCTGGTTCAGCGTGAGCACCTCCGACTCCTGGATATGGCCCGCATCAGGCAGCATCACGCCGCAGAGATCGATCGTGCCGGACGTGGCGTAGACCGGTCCGCGGAAGCCGTCGTGGACGAGCTTCGGCATCAGGCCGCTGTGATCGATATGGGCATGGGTCAGCAGCACGCAGTCGATCTGGTCCGGCCGGAAGGGAAAGGGGATGTAGTTGAGCCCTTTGAGCGTCTTCGTCCCCTGAAACAACCCGCAGTCGATCAGGATTCGGCCGCCGTCGGCCTCGAGCAGGAGGCAGGAACCGGTGACGGTACCGGCCGCGCCGTGGAAATGCAGGGCAGGTGTCATCAGGAGCCTCGTCAAGGGTGCACGGCGCGCCGACCGCCATCGATGCCGTCGGCGCACCGCGGTTGCCGTCGAACGACCGGCTAGCCAACCAGCAGATGATCCTCGACCGCGGTGACCCCGGGGGCGGACCAGGCTGCCCGCTCCGCCGTGTTGCGCTCTGACCAGTTCCGCACCCGGCCGTTCAGGGTGATGGTGCCGTCCACAGCCGATACCCGGATCTCGCCGGCATCGAGAACGGCATTCCGCCGGAACGCATCCTCGATCTTCTGCTTGACGTCCGCGGCGCGGACCGCCGGCTCGACCTTGATCAGGTTCATCAGGCCCACGACACCGCTCAGCTTCTGAATGTCGGCCGCCGCCGCGCCACGCTGATAGTCCCAGTCGACGGTGCCGGTGAGGGTCACCCATCCCTTCTCCACCTTCACCGAGATGCGTCCGGGCGGCACCGACACATCCCATTGCAGGATGCGCACGGCTCGCTCGGCGATCTCGTCATCCTTCGTCTTCTTGGCGTAGGGCGGGCGCACCTCGATCTCCTCGGCGATGCCCCGCACGCCGGTCACGCGCTGGGCCGCCCGCTCGGCCGCCAGCTTCTCCGCATAGGTCGATACATGTCCGGTGAGCGTCACCACGCCGTTATCCGCGGCGACACCGATATGGGTGGCGTCGAAGGTGGGATCCCACGCCAGCTCATTCAGCACGTTGCGCCGAAGGTCCTCGTTCTTGCCGGTCATCACCAGCCTCCGTTGTAAGGGTTGACGGACAATGCCTAACGCTGCTGCCGCGGATCGGCTTTGACCCAGATCAACTCGGCCATCGGCTGTCTGGCTCCGGCGAGATCTCAGAACCAAAAGAGGCCCGCGCCGCCATCGGCGCGGGCCTGTGTCCCGGAATCCCAGTGGCTCAATGGGCCAAGAGGACGCCGATACGCGCCTGCTCGACCACGTCGCGCGTGGTGCCGCCGAGGATCGCTTCCCTGACCCGGCTGTGGGTGTAGGCGCCCATGACCAGGAGTCCGGCCTGCATGCGATCCACCTCGTCGAGCAGCACCTGCCCGACGGTGCGGTTCTCGAGAGGTTTGGCCTCGGTCTCGACCAGGATGCCGTGCCGCTGGAAATAGGCCCGCATCGGATCGAGCGTCACCTCTTGGCCCGCCTCGTCCAGGACGGTGACCAGCTTGATCCACTTGCGGTCGCGCAACAGCGGCAGCGCCCCCGCCACTGCGCGCGCCGACTGGACGCTGTCGTTCCAGGCAATGAGGACGGTGTCGGTGCGGCTGAGGAACGGTGTGTCCGGCACCATCAGCACCGGCCGCCCGGACGCCAGAAGTGCATCCTTGAAGATCTCCCGCGACCAGGCCGTCGCGGTGTTCTCCGGACCGCGGGTGATGATGAGATCGGACACCCGGCAGGCGGCGCCGATCACGTCGCTGTTGACGCCAGTCTCGTCGCGCCAAGTGACGATCGGTGTATCGGATTCGCCGCCGACATGGTTGCGGTGGCGCCAGCCGTCGAAATAGCGGCGGGCGCCTCCGGCGGTCTCCTTCACCTGAGCCTCGATCTCGGCTTGGTATTGCCCGCTCCAGGCCCCGTAGTCGAACTCCCACTCCGGGAAATTGCCCACGATGGAGGGGCGCAGATACAACAGCTCGACCGCGGCGGCCTGCTCCCGCGCCATTGCGAGCGCCGCGTCGAGCAGGCTGTCGTCGTTGAGCTTGCCCGCCACGGGCACCAGAATCTTGCGGATCGGCATGGCGATCTCCTGAGTTCCGACAGCGCCGCGCGGTCTCGGAACATCACCGCCGGTCGCAGGCGACATCCTGCGGCGGGTCCCGCCTCCTGGCTTTGAGGTGGATCAAGCGCCGAGGCCGATCGTCACCCGCACCAGCTCCGGCTCGTCCGGCACGGTTTCGCGCTCGAAGCCCAGTTCCTCTGCCATGCGCAGCATCGTGGCGTTCTCATGCAGGATCTCCCCGGAGATCCGCGCCAGTCCCCGGCTGCGCGCATAGGCGATGATCTCGGTCATCAGCCGATAGCCCAGCCCCTGCCCTTTCAGGTCCGTGCGCACCATGATGCCGTATTCGGCGGCGACGTTGTCCGGATCGGCGACGATGCGCACCGTGCCGAGGAGCACAAGGCGCCCGCCCTCCTCCGCCTCCGCCACCAGCGCCATCTCGCGGTCGTAGTCGATCTGGGTCAGCCGCGCGGCGAAGTCGTGGTCGAGCCGCATCGGGCCGAAAAAGCGCAGCCGGATGTCCTCGGCGCTCGACCGCTGCAGCATCTCCCGCATCGCCGGCTCGTCTTCCGGCCGCACCGGCCGCAAGGTGAAGTCCCGCCCGTCGCGGAGCGTCAGACGCTGCACCAGATGCTGCGGATAGGGCCGGATCGCAAAGCGCGGCGTGCCGGGCGGCAGCGGCGCCTGCACCCGGATGCGGGCGTCGAGCGCCATGACGCCGTCGCCGTCGGCCAGGAGCGGGTTGATGTCGAGCTCCACCACCTCGGACAGGTCGGCGGCCAGCTGCGACAGCTTCACCAGGATGAAGGCGATTGCATCGAGATCGGCCCTGGGGCGGGCGCGGTAGCCCTGCAGCAGGTGCCAGACCCGGGTGCGCGCCATCAGGTCGCGCGCCAGCACCGTGTTCAGAGGCGGCAGAGCGACGGCGCTGTCGCGCAGCACCTCGACCGCGGTGCCGCCATGGCCGAACAGGATGGTCGGACCGAACAACCGGTCCTGGCCGATGCCGAGGATCAGCTCATGCGCATCAGACTTGCGCGCCATCTCCTGCACGGTGAAGCCGAGTAGCCGGGCCTCGGGCGCCGCCTTGCAGATCGTCGCCAGCATCTCCCGCGCCGCCGCCCGCACCTGCTCCGCCCCTTGCAAGTTGAGCCTCACTCCACCGAGATCGGATTTGTGCGTGATGTCGGGCGACAGGATCTTCAGCGCCACGGCCCCCGAAAAGCCGGCCGCCGCCTCTGCCGCGGCATCCGGGTCCGCAGCGACACTCCGGGTCCGCACCACCGGGATGCGATAGGCGTCCAGCACCTGCTTTGACTCGGGCTCAGTCAGCATCGTCCGTCCCTCCGCCAGCGCCGCCGCGATCACCGCCCTGGCCGCGGCCGGGTCGGGCGCGAAATCCTGCGACAGCGCCGGCGGCGTCTCCATCAGCAGCGTCTGGTTCCGGCGGTAGCGGGCCAGATGCATGAAGGCGCGCACTGCCTGGCCGGGGGTGGCGTAGCTCGGGATCCGATGCTCGGCGAACAGCCGGCGCGCGGCCGCGGCGGCGCCCTCGCCCAGCCAGCAGGTCAGGACCGGCGGGCGGCGCCCATCCCGGACCGCCGCCTCTTCCACCGACCGGACGACGGCCTGCGCCGCGTCGATCGGATCGGCCACGGCGGTCGGGCAGTTCATCACCAGCACCGCGTCCTTCCCGGGATCGCCCAGCATCGCATCAAGCGCGCGGGCGTAGCGCTCGCCCGTGGCGTCGCCGATGATGTCGACCGGGTTGCCGCGGCTCCAGGTCCGCGGCAGCGTCGCCTCAAGCCGTGCCATCGTCTCGGCCGAGATGGTCGCCATAGTGCCGCCAGATTCCCCCAGTGCTTCCGTGGCCAGAACGCCTGTGCCGCCGCCATTGGTCAGGATCGCCAGCCGGTCGCCGTCGACATGCAGCCGGCTCGCCAGGGTCTCGACTGCGTCGAACAGCTCGGCCAAGTCGAACACCCGCAGCATACCGGCTCGGCGGAAAGCGGCGTCGTAGACCGCGTCCGATCCCGCGAGCGCCCCGGTGTGGCTGGCGGCAGCGCGCGCCGCAGCCTCGGTGCGGCCGGCCTTGATCACCACCACCGGCTTGGTCCGGGCGGCGATGCGGGCGGCCGACATGAATTTGCGGGCATGAGTGATCGCCTCGACATAGAGCAGGATCGCCCGGGTGCGTCCGTCGGCGGCCAGCCAGTCCAGCATGTCGCCGAAATCGACATCGGCCATGTCGCCCAGCGACACCACATGGCTGAAGCCGATGCCGCGATGGGTCGCCCAGTCCAGCACCGCGGTGGCGATGGCGCCGGATTGGCTGACGAAGGCGAGGTCGCCCGGCAACGGCGCGATATGGGCGAAGCTGGCGTTCACGCCGTGATGCGGCGCCATCAGGCCCAGGCAGTTGGGGCCGAGGACGCGCAGCAGATGCGGCCGCGCCGCCTCCAGCATCGCCTGACGCAACGCCGTGCCTTCAACCTGGCCGTCGCCCTCGCCGAAGCCGGCGGTGACCACGACGGCGGCACGGGTGCCGCGGGCGCCGAGCTCGGCGATGAGGCCCGGCACGGTCGCCGGCGGAGTGGCGATCACCGCCAGGTCCGGGGGGACCGGCAGCTCGGCGACGGAAGCATAGGCCAGGGTGCTGCCGATCGACTGCGCCTTGGGATTGACCGGCATCACCGGCCCGTCGAAGCCGCCGGCAAACAGATTGCGGGCCACGACCGCCCCGACCGAGCCAGGGCGCCGGCTGGCCCCGATCACGGCGATCGAGCCCGGGCGGAACAAGGCGTCCAGGTTGCGGACCGACATCGTATCCT
Source organism: Inquilinus limosus DSM 16000 (assembly GCF_000423185.1). Classification (GTDB taxonomy): domain Bacteria; phylum Pseudomonadota; class Alphaproteobacteria; order DSM-16000; family Inquilinaceae; genus Inquilinus; species Inquilinus limosus. Next base: position 732,872 of record NZ_AUHM01000001.1, read on the forward strand.
CTCATCCGTTGCCGTGCCGGGGGCGGATCTCCGAGCGAGCCCCGGAAGGTCGATGGCTGGATCCTTATTGGCTCTCCCGAAGCCGGCCTTGAGGCAGATCAAGGCCTGGGCCGAAGTGCCGCTTTGGTCTGCGCCATGGAGGCATGATCGCGATCATCCCGCCGCTTCTCGGGACAGCCGCCGCTTGGCGACTTCCACGATCGCCAGATAGGTCGGCACCGCCATGATCAGGAACAGGTAAAAGGCCGGAGGCAACGGCGTCATGCCGAGCAAGGCGCCTGGCCCCGTGAACGGCAGGAGGATCGCTAGGCCGGCGACGCCGAGGGACAGCGCCGCAAGCAGCGGATGCGGCCGGCTCGCCCAGGGCGCGCTGCGGGTCCGGATCACGAAGATCACCAACACCTGGGTGAGCAGGGACTCGACGAACCAACCGGTCTGAAAGGCCGCCTCGTCCCCGCCGAGCAGGGCGAGAAGAGCAGCGAAGGTGAGGACATCGAACAGCGAGCTGATCGGGCCGAGCACCAGCATGAATCGGGTGATCCGGTTCAGATCCCAGCGCACGGGACGTCGCAATGCGTCCTCATCGACCCGGTCGAAAGGCAGGCCGAGCTCCGACAGGTCGTAGAGCAGGTTGTTGAGCAGCACCTGGACCGGCCGCATCGGCAGGAACGGCAACAGCAGAGCGGCACCGGCCATGCTCATCATGTTGCCCAGATTCGAGCTGCTGCCCATCAGGATGTATTTGGTGACATTGGCGACCGTACGGCGTCCCTCCAGCACCCCAGCGTGGACAACCGACAGGTCGTGATCGAGCAGGACCAGGTCCGCCGCTTCCTTCGCCACATCCGTCGCGGTCTCGACCGAGATGCCGACATCGGCCTCGTGCAGGGCGGAGGCGTCGTTCGCCCCGTCGCCGAGGAAGCCGGTCACATGCCCGAGCCGCCGGAAGGCCGCGAGCACCCGGCGCTTCTGCTGCGGCGTTACCCGGCAGAACAGGTTGACCGTCTTGAGCCGTCCCAAGAGCGCCTCGTCCGACATCCTGGTGATCTCGTCCCCGGTCAGCACGCCCGTGACCTGGATTCCCAGCTCGGCGCAGACGTGCTGGGTGACGCGTTCGTTGTCGCCTGTGAGGATCCGGACCGAGACGCCGGCCTCCCCGAGGGCACGAATCGCGGCCGCAGCATCAGCCTTCGGCGGATCGACGAAGGTCACGAAGCCGGCAAAGGTCAGGCCGACTTCGTCGTCGAGCGCAGCGCGTCCGTGGCACGACGCGACCGTCCGGAAACCGATTGCCAGCCCCCGCAGGCCGTCGGCGCCGATCTGCTCGAACATGGCCTCAAGGCGTCCGCGCCCGGCCGTATCGAGCGGCCGCGTCTCGCCGGCCCCTGCCGCAACGGTGGTCGAGATCCGCAGGATGTCCTCCGGTGCCCCCTTGACGACGAGCAGCCGGTCGCCGCCTGCCGCGGGCTCGACCAGCACCGAGACCCGCCGGCGCTCAAAGTCGAACGGCACCTCGTCGATTTTGCGCCAGGCCGATGCGTCCAGGCCGCCATGCTCCAGGATCGCATCGTCGAGCGGGCTCCTGAGGCCGCTTTCGAAGACGCTGGCGAGACAGGCCAGGCGCAGCACCTCCTGGCTCTCAGCGCCCTTCGGATCGATGTGCGCGACGAGGCGGATGCGGGCCTCGGTAAGGGTGCCGGTCTTGTCGGCGCAGAGCACATCCATGGCGCCGAGATCATGGATCGCGGCAAGGCGCTTGACGATGACCCGCCGCGTTGCCATCCGCCGGGCGCCCCGCGCCAGAGTCACGGTGACGATCATGGGCAAGAGCTCCGGTGTCAGGCCGACCGCCAGCGCCAGGGCGAACATCAGCGCCTCGAGCCAGGGGCGATGGAAGGCGAGGTTGACCGCCAGGACGAACACGACCAGGAACAGGGTGAGGCGCAGCATCAGGAAGCCGAAGCGGCGCACGCCGATCTCGAAGGCGTCGGGCGGGCGCCGCCGCCCGAGGCTGGCCGCGACCGTGCCCAGCATCGCCGCCCTCCCCGTCCGCAGGACGAGGGCGGTCGCCGAACCGCTGACGATCGAGCTTCCCATTGCGACCTCGTCCGCCGCTCCCGCCGGTCCTTGGCCCGTGAGCGTGCGATCGCCGGTGTTCTTCTCGACGGGATAGGATTCGCCCGTCAGCAGGGCCTGGTTGACGAAGAGATGACGACTCTCGATCAGCCGGCAATCGGCGGGAACGATGTCGGCGGCGGAGAAGCTGACGACGTCGCCGGGCACGAGCTCGTCGACCGGCATATCCCGGTCGACCCCGTCGCGCCGGACCCGGACCCGCGGCGCGACCGAGCGCTGCAGCGCCTCGACCGTCCGGTGAGCCTGGAGCTCCTGTACGAAATCGATCGCCATGCTGATCGACAGGATCGCGAGGACGATGACGAAGCTCTGCGTCTCTCCCACCGCGACGGACAGGCCGCTGGCCAGCAGCAGCAGCAGGATCAGCGGATTCCGAAGCCTGTCGAGCAACAGGCCCGCCACGGATGCGCGCCGGTGCGCCAGCACGTCGTTCCGGCCCCAGCGCCGCCGTGCGGCCGACACTTGGGCGGAGCTCAACCCGTTGGATGCGGCACCAGCGCGCTCAAGCGATCCTTCGATCGGGCCGGACCAGCCCTCGGCGCCTTCCAGCGTGTGCATGGCCCGGCGCCGACGTGGTCAGAGCCGCCGTTCGAGGATAGGGTCGAGCACCGTGCCCGTGAAGGGCTCGAGCAGGACCATATCGTCCTTCACGGCCTTCACCCCGGGCACGTTCTCCACGGCCACGCGCAGCGCGTCGCGGACCCACTCGTCGGTGATGACGCCGCCGAGCGTCGCGTCCCCGTCTTTCACATCGATCCGCATCCCCTCGACCCGCGCCCAGAGCTGTTCGCCGAGCTCGGCGAAGATCCGCTCGCGGATCGCCTTGTCGTCATTGCCGTTCTCGGCCCGGACATCCAGCAGGTCGGCCAGGAGACGCAGCAGATTGGCGCGCGTGACGATGCCGACCAGCTTGGTGCCGCGCAGCACCGGCACGCGCTTGATCCGCCGGCCGATCATCAGCTCCACGATTTCTTCCAGCGGCGCATCCTCGGAGACCGAGATCACGTCCCGGGTCATCACGTCGGCGACGTTGCGGCTGTGCGACTGGACGTACTCGCGCGCCAGCCGGTCGGTGCCGGTGAAGAAGGCGAGCCAGTCCGGCCGGCGCCTCTCGGTGCCCATCTCGACCCGGCGCAAGAGGTCGCCTTCGGTGATCATGCCGACCAGGTCGCCCTCCTCGTCGACGACAGGCAGGCCGCTGATCCCGCGCCCGAGCATGATCCGGATCGCGGCCAGGATCGGCAGATCCGAGCGCACGGTCACCGGCTTCCTGGTCATGATGTCGATGGCGTTCATCGTCTTTCTCCTCCTCGGGTGTGGGAGGACGATGGCCGGTCGTAGCACTCGCAGCCTTGATCCTGATCAAATCCGCGATGGCGCGACCTACACGTCCATCGCCATGTCGAGCGGCTGTTTCGCCTCCGCCTTGGTCTCGGGGACCTCGGTCATGGTCGCCTCGGTCAAGAGAAGCGTGCTCGCGACCGACACGGCGTTCTCCATCGCCACCCGGACCACCTTGGTCGGATCGACGATCCCGACCTCGATCAGGTCGACATAGATCTTCTGCGCCGCGTCGAACCCCATCGCCCCGTCACCGCTGCGCATCCGCTCGACCACCACGCCGCCTTCGACCGCGGAGTTCTCCGCAATCTGGCGTGCCGGCGCCTCGAGCGCGCGCTTCAGAATCTGGGCGCCGGTCCGCTCGTCGCCCTCGAGCGTCTCCTCGACCTTGGCGACGGCATCGATACAGCGCAGCAGCGCAAGGCCACCGCCCGGCACGATGCCTTCGGCCACCGCCGCCTTGGTGGCGCTGATCGCGTCGTCCAGCGCTTCCTTGCGCGCCTTCATCTCGGTCTCGGCGGGCGCACCCACCCGGATCACCGCGACGCCGCCGGACAGCTTGGCCAGGCGCTCCTGCAGCTTCTCGCGGTCGTAGTCCGAGGTGGTGTCGGCGATCTGCTGCCGGATCTGCTTCATCCGGGCCTCGATCTCCTCCTTGCGGCCGGCGCCGCTGACGATCGTTGTGTGCTCGCCCGTGATGATCACCCGCTTGGCGCGCCCCAGACGCTCGAGGCCGACATTCTCGAGCTTGATCCCGAGCTCTTCGGCGACCACCTGGCCGCCCGTCAGCACCGCGATGTCCTCGAGCATCGCCTTGCGCCGGTCGCCGAAGCCGGGCGCCTTGACCGCGGCCACGCGAAGGCCACCGCGGATCTTGTTGACGACAAGCGTCGCCAGCGCCTCGCCTTCCACGTCCTCGGCAATGATCACGAGAGGCCGTCCCGACTGCACCACGGCCTCGAGCAGGGGCAGGAGGCCCTGCAGATTTGTCAGCCGCTTCTCATGGAGCAGGATGAAGACATCCTCGAGCTCAGCCGAAAGCTTTTCCGGGTCGGTCATGAAGTAGGGCGAGATGTAGCCGCGGTCGAACCGCATGCCCTCGACCACATCGAGGGTGGTCTCGGTGGTCTTCGATTCCTCGACCGTGATGACCCCCTCCCCTCCTACCTTCTCCATCGCATCGGCCACGAGCCGGCCGATCACCGGGTCGTTGTGCGCCGAGATGGTCGCGACCTGCTCTTTCTCGCGACGCGCCGCGACTGGGTGCGACATGGCCACCAACGCCTGGATGGCAGCTTTCGCGGCCACGTCCAGCCCGCGCTTGATGTCGATCGCGCTGGCGCCGGCGACGACGTTCCGCAGCCCATCGGCGAACAGCGCATGGGCGAGAATGGTCGCGGTGCTGGTGCCGTCGCCCACCGCGTCCCCCGTCTTCTCGGCCGCCTGGCGCAGCATCTGCGCCCCGAGATTCTCCTCGGGCTCCTTGAGCTCGAATTCCTTGGCGATGGTCACGCCGTCATTGCAGATGACGGGCGCTCCCCATCGCCGCTGGATCAGCACGGATTTCGACTTCGGCCCCAGCGTGACCCGCACAGCGTCGGCGAGCTGGGTGACGCCCTGGAGGATCTTCTCGCGCGCCGCCGACCGGAACAGAACCCGCTTGTAGGTCATCGCCATGCTCCCTTTTGCTCAGCGCACCGGCTCTGCCGAGCGGCCTTCGATCGGGGAGAATGGGGGCGGCGGACCGCCGAGGCTTTGATCCGGATCAAGTCGCGAGCCCCCGGGCGTATTGACCTGGATCAAGGCCCGCCCCCGTCAATCACAGCAGGATGGCGAGCGACACGGGAGGTGGACATGTCGTTCCTGGCTCGTCTGGTGCTGATCGTCGCGGCCCCGATCGCCGCAGTCTTCGTCGCCCGAGAAGCGCCGAACTTCGGCGTGTTTCAAGCCTTCATCGGCATGTTCCTGATCATCGCCGTGGTCGGCCTCCTGGCCTGGCTGCGGCGCTGAACTGGCGGGGCAACGCTCGTGTGGATGCTCGTCCTGACGCTGACGCTCGCCCTCCTCCTCCCCTTCGGCCTCGTCGTCGCGACCTGGCTGGAACCGGGAGCTGACGATTTTGTCACCCCGGCCCGCCGCCCTCCGCTGCGGCGGCCCGACGGCCGGCCGCCACGTCCCTGATAGCCAGTCCCGCCATCGGGACGGCTTGCAAAGGAGTCATCCATGGGTCGTTCATTCTCCGCCCAGGCGGTCTTGCCCGCAGCCGGAAACCACGCCGAAGAGCAAACCAGGCCGAAGGCGGACTCCCATGTCCGCTGGTTCGAGACGATCGGCCTGGACGACGTCCCTTTGGTCGGAGGCAAGAACGCCTCGCTCGGGGAGCTCTATTCGGCGATGTCCCGGGAGGGGATCAATATCCCCAACGGCTTCGTCCTCACGGCTCAGGCGTATCGGGACGCTCTGGCGCGGACCGGAGCGTGGGATCGGCTCCATCAGCTTCTCGACGGGCTCGATCCCCGCCGCGTCGACCTTCTGGCCGAGCGAGCCGCTGAAGCGAGGTCGATCGTCTACGAAGCGACGGGCGGCGCCGAGATCGCCCGGATCGTCGCCGAGAATTACCGCCGGCTCGAGGACCAGTACGGCCAGCAGGTCGCGGTCGCCGTCCGCAGCTCAGCGACCGCCGAGGATCTGCCGAACGCCAGCTTCGCCGGGCAGCATGACAGCTTTCTCAACGTCCGGGGCGCGGAGGCGCTGATCGAAGCCTGCCGCCGGTGCTTTGCCTCGATCTTCACCGACCGCGCCATCGTCTATCGCCACGACAACGGCTTCGACCACTTCAAGGTGGCGCTCTCCGTCGGGATCATGAAGATGGTCCGGTCCGACCGCGCCGCGAGCGGCGTGATCTTCACGCTGGACACGGAATCCGGTTTCCGCGACGTGGCGTTCGTCACCGGCGTCTACGGCCTCGGCGAGACCATCGTGCAGGGCCAGGTCGACCCCGACGAGTTCTATGTCCACAAGCCGACCTTCCGGGCCGGCCATCGCGCCGTGCTGAGCCGCAGGCTTGGCCGCAAGCAGCGCAAGCTGATCTATGCCGGACAGCCCGCCGCCAAGGCGACGCGGAGCGTCGCGGTGAGTCCCTCGGACCGCGCACGCTTCTGCATCTCGGACGCGGAGGTCCTCGAGCTCGCCGGTCAGGCCATGCGGATCGAGGAGCATTACTCGCGGCGCGCCGGCAAGCCGATGCCGATGGACATCGAATGGGCGAAGGATGCCGAGGACGGACGGCTGTACATCGTCCAGGCGCGTCCGGAAACGGTGGCGTCCAGGCGCGCGCCGGGGGCGCTGGAGACCCATGTGCTGACACAGAAGGGCCGTGTCCTCGCCACCGGCCGCGCCGTGGGCGAGCGGATCGCCGCCGGGCCGGTCCGCATCGTCGCCGGCGCGCAGGATCTCGAGCGCTTCCAGCCGGGCGAGATCCTGGTCGCCCGGTCCACCAGCCCGGACTGGGAGCCGGTGATGAAGATCGCCGGCGCCATCGTGACCGATCAGGGCGGACGCACCTGCCACGCCGCGATCGTCGCCCGCGAGCTGGGCGTCCCGGCCGTGGTCGGCACGACGGATGCGACGACGGCGCTGGCCGCGGGTGCGACCGTCACCGTCTCCTGCGCCGAGGGCGAAGCGGGGCGCGTCTACGAAGGTGCCCTGCCCTTCGAGGTGGTCAGGACGGAGGTCGGCCGGATCGACATGCCGCGCACCGCGATCATGGTCAATCTCGGCAATCCGGGCCTCGCCTTCCGCACGGCGATGCTGCCGAATGCCGGCGTCGGGCTGGCGCGGATGGAGTTCATCATCAGCGAGCACACCGGCGGACACCCGATGGCTTTCGCCCATCCGGAGCGCGTGACCTCGACGCCCGCCCGTCGGGCGATCGAGCGGCTGACGCGCAGCTATTCCCATCCGTCGGAGTTCTTTGTCCAGCGCTTGTCGGAGGGGCTGGGAACGTTGGCGGCCGCCTTCTATCCCAAGCCCGTGCTCGCGCGCTTTTCCGATTTCAAGACGAACGAATATGCGGGTCTGACCGGCGGCCTCGACTTCGAGCCCCAGGAGGCCAATCCGATGATCGGCTTCCGCGGCGCCTCTCGCTACGCGCACCCGGCCTATGCCGACGGCTTCGCCCTGGAGTGCCGCGCCATCCGCCGCGTCCGGGACGAGATGGGGCTGGCCAATCTGCACGTCATGGTGCCCTTCTGCCGGCGCGAGAAAGAAGCACGCCGGGTGCTGGACGCCATGGCGAAGCAGGGGCTGGAGCGCGGCAAGGGCGGGTTCCAGATCCACCTGATGTGCGAGATCCCGAACAACGTCATCCGGATCGACGCCTTCTCCGCCCTGTTCGACGGCTTCTCCATCGGCTCGAACGACCTGACCCAGCTGACGCTGGGCGTCGACCGGGATTCCGAAACCGTCGCCTTCGACTTCGACGAGGGAGACCCGGGCATGCTGGAGATGCTGCGCCTGGCCGTCACCGGCGCCAAGCGCAACGGCCGGCACGTCGGCATCTGCGGCGAGGCGCCGGCCAACCACCCGGAGATCGCTCAGTACCTGACCCGCCTCGGGATCGACGCGATCAGCGTCAACCCGTCCAGCCTGCTGCGGACCATCACGGTGGTCCGGGAGGCCGAGGCTGACCTCGCGATGCCCTCCGACTGACGCGGCGCGGCGGCGAGAGCGATCTCTCGCCGCCGCCCGGCTTCACGCCGGCACCGGATCCGATCGAGCGATCGCCGTGCCGACGTCGCGGCCGTGGAGAGCTCCGCGCCAACGACCGCCCTTAGGACGACCTCGGGCGACGGCGAAGCCTTCGATCTCTCAAGGGCTTCGACATTTCCCGATGGCTTGAGGCCGCCGCCTCGCGGGTCTCCCTGACCGTCGGGTGCGTTTCGGGCGCGGACAGCGGGACATCGGTGAAGGGCCGGTTCGGATCGACGGTCCTGGCATCCGGGCTGCACGTCCTGTTCATCGGGATCGACATCGCCTGGCTCCTCTCCAGAAATCCCGTCGCGCTCCAGTTCACGATGCCGTGCTGCCGCCGGCGTCGGCGGCTTGGCAGCACGGTCTTGTCGTCACATCGTGATCACGACCTTCAACGCCTTGGTATCGGCGGCCCGGGCGAAGGTGTCGTAGGCGTCGAGGATCCGGTCGAAGGGGAAGCGATGCGTGATCAGGCGCGCCGGGTCGATCTTCCCGGACTGCACCGTCTTCAGGAGCATAGGCGTGCTGACGGTGTCCACCAGCCGAGTCGTGATCGTGATGTTCTCCGACCATAGCCGCTCCAGGTGGAGGTCGACCTTCTGCCCGTGGACGCCGACATTGGCGATGGTGCCGCCGGCATTGACGATCTCCTGGCACAGCAGGAAGGTCGCGGGCACGCCGACTGCCTCGATCGCGGTGTCGACGCCACGCCCGTCGGTCAAGCCCCTGACGTTCTCGGCAACGCCGCCGTCGCGGCTGTTGATGACGTCGGTGGCGCCGAACTGCCTCGCCACTTCGAGCCGGTTCTCGTCAAGATCGATCATGATGATCTGCGCCGGCGAGTAGAACTGGGCGGTCAGAAGGGCGGCGAGCCCGATCGGGCCGCCCCCGACGATCGCGACGGTCGAGCCCGGTGCGACCTTGCCGTTCAGCACGCCGCATTCGAAGCCGGTCGGCAGGATGTCGCTCAGCATGACGAGCGCCTCCTCATCCGCGCCGTCGGGGATAGGATACAGGCTGGTATCGGCATGCGGCGTGCGGACGAACTCCGCCTGTGTGCCGTCGATCCGGTGGCCGAGGATCCAGCCGCCTGTCCTGCAGTGCGAATACATGCCGCGGCGGCACTTCTCGCATGTGCCGCAGGCCGAGATGCAGGAGATCAGCACCCGGTTGCCCGGCCGGAAGGCGGTGACACCGGCGCCGACGGCGTCGATGATGCCGACGCCCTCGTGGCCGAGGACGCGCCCCGGCGCGCAGGTCGCGACGTCGCCCTTGAGGATGTGCAGGTCGGTGCCGCAGATCGTCGTCTTGACCATCCGGACGATCGCGTCGCCGGGGGCCTCGATGTCAGGCTTGGGCCGATCCTCGACGGCCTTCATCCCGGGTCCGCGATAAGCCAGCGCCTTCATTCCGTCCTCCTGCATCCGAGAGAAGCGGCGCTGCCCGGCGGCCGAAGCCATGTTCGTTCCGGGCATCCGCAGGGCAAGAAGACGATGTGGCGCGACCGGCCGCCTTGATCTGTGTCAAGCGCCCCGAAGAGCCGCGCCGCACCTCCCAGATTGTCGCGGTGTCGGGCCACTGCTACCTTGGCCTCCATTGGCGCGAGCGGCGGCGGTCGCCAGCCCGACGACGGCAACCGATCCCCCGTGGCACGGCAAAGCGACCTGATCAACCGGCCGAACAGGCCGTTGGGGGTGGATGGTGACGACGTCACCGGAGTCAGGCTACAGCGCGGCGATCCTTGACGCCCTGCCCGGTCAGATCGCGCTGCTCGACCGCGACGGGGTTATCGTCTCGGCCAACCGCAGCTGGTCCGCCAATATCTCAGGCAATGTGCTGGCCGGTGCCTCGATTGGCACGAATTACGTCGCGCTCTGCGAGCACGAGGCCGATCAGGGCAGTCCCGAAGCCCGGCGTTTGGCCGATCAGCTGCGGCTGATGCTCTCCAGGCAGAGCGACAGCTTCCAGCTGGACTACTCCTTTCCCGGACCGGCCGGCCCTCTATGGTTCCGCTGCAGCGGCGCCAAGCCTGCCGACGGCACAAGTGAGGGTGTCGTCGTGCTGCATGCGGACGTCACCGACGCGCGGGCTGCCCAGACGACTGCCGAGGCCCGCGAGGCCCATCTGCGCTCGATCCTCGAGACCATCCCCGATGCGATGGTGGTGATCGATGCGCAGGGCCTGATCCAATCCTTCAGCAATGCGGCCGAACGCCTGTTCGGCTACACCCGAGAGGAGGTGCAGGGCCGCAACGTCAACATGCTGATGCCCTCGCCATACCGGGAGGCACATGACGGCTATCTGGCGCGCTACTTCGCGACCGGCGAGCGCCGCATCATCGGCATCGGTCGCGTGGTCGTCGGCCGGCGCAAGGATGGCGGCACCTTCCCGATGGAGCTCGCGGTCGGCGAGGTCTCGCGCGAGGGACATCGCCTGTTCACCGGCTTCATCCGCGATCTGACCGAGCGCCAGGAGACTGAGGCGCGCCTGCAGGAGCTGCAGAGCGAGCTGCTGCACGTCTCGCGCCTCAGCGCCATGGGGCAAATGGCAGCCACCCTGGCGCATGAGCTGAACCAGCCGCTGACCGCCGTCACCAATTACTGCCAGGCGATGCGGCGCGTGCTCGGCAGCGGGGATCCGTCCAATCTCACGAAGCTGCGCGAGGCGGTCGAGCTCAGCGCCGAGCAGGCACTGCGCGCCGGGCAGATCATCCGGCGGCTGCGCGACTTCGTCGCCCGCGGCGAGACCGAGAAGCATGTCGAGACCGTCGCTAAGATGGTCGAGGAAGCCAGCGCGCTCGCGCTTGTCGGCGCGAAGGAGCACGGTGTCAGGGTGAACCTCACGGTCGACGCAAAGCCTCGACATGTCGTCGTCGACAAGATCCAGATCCAGCAGGTGCTCTTGAACCTGATGCGGAACGCGATCGAGGCCATGGACGGCAGCCCCAGGCGCGAACTGGAGATCGCGGCGGCGGCGCGAGGCGATATGATCGAGTTCGCCGTGACCGACACCGGCCCGGGCCTGTCGCCGGAGGTCGAGGGACAGCTGTTCCAGCCCTTCGTCACGACCAAGCGCCACGGCATGGGCATCGGTCTCTCGATCTGCCGGACGATCGTCGAGGCGCATGGCGGGCGCTTGTGGACCGAGCCGACGCCCGGGGGCGGCGCCACCTTCCGCTTCACCCTGCCGGCCGCTGCAGCCAATGGGAACGGCAGCCATGGCTGATGCTCCCATCGTCCATATCATCGACGACGACGAGGCGGTGCGCCTGTCACTGAGCTTCCTGCTCGATTCGGCGGGCTTTCGGGTCGAGACGCATCATTCGGCCGTTGCCTTCCTGGACCGGTCCCAGATCCCGCCGCAGGGCTGCATCGTCACCGATGTTCGCATGCCGGAGATGGACGGCCTGACGCTGCAGCAGAAGCTGGTCGAGCGCGGGATCGCGCTGCCGGTGATCGTGATGACCGGTCACGGCGACATCCCCATCGCGGTCCAGGCGCTGAAGGCCGGCGCGGTCGACTTCCTTGAGAAGCCCTTCGACGACGAGCTGCTGATCAACGCGATCCGGACTGCCCTGGAGCGCAATCAGCGCGACCGGAGCCGGCAAAGCGAGACCTCGGCGCTGTCTTCGCGCCTGGCAGCCTTGACGCCGCGCGAACAGGAGGTCCTCGCGGCCCTGGTCAAAGGCTATCCCAACAAGACCATCGCCTATGACCTCGGCATCAGCGCTCGCACGGTCGAGGTGCACCGCGCCCGGGTGATGGACAAGATGCAGGCCCGGAACCTGTCCGATCTCGTCCGGATGTGGCTCGCTCTCCGCCCCGCGGGCGACTCGCGCGACTAGCTCCACGCGGCACGGGGCTTTGATCCAGATCAAGGTGAGCGCTCCCTGGCACGCTAATGTACGGCCCCTGCGCCCAACCAGCGACTCCGTATGTCCACGTCTATTGCCCTGGCCGACCGCCCGACCATTCATGTCGTGGACGATGACGAGGCGGTGCGCCGGTCCCTCGCCTTCCTTCTCGAAGCCGCATCATTCACGGTCTGCGTTCACGCATCGGCGGCCGGATTCCTCGCCATGCCGGCCGTGACCGGCTGCCTTTTGGTCGACTACGACATGCCGGGGATCGGCGGCCTGGAACTGTTGCGCCGCCTTCGCCTGCGCGGAATGGCCCTGCCCTGCATCGTGCTCACAGGCAAGCACGCGACCGGCATCCGGGAGGCCGCGCAGGCACTGGGGGCCGCGGCGGTGATCGAGAAGCCGTTCGACAGCGAAGACCTGATCCTGACGATCCGCAAGGCCCTCTCGCCGACCTGATCGGCCGGCCTGTGCCGGGCCGCATTCCGAAGGCCGGACACCGACGAAGCCGGCGTCGGCGCCCGCCCTTCATCTTCCGGCGGTCAGCAGCCGCTCGATCTCATGGACCGGATGCTTCGTCAGATCCTTCGCGATTTCCGCCTCGACCGAGGCCGAGGCCGCCGGCCCCAGGGCCCGGCGCAAAGAACCCAAAATGCGCGGCGGCGCGACAAGAACGATCGGGCTGGCGGGCCCCTCACGATGCAGCTGGTCGAGCCTCCCCGCAATCCGCAGCGCGAAGTCATCTTTCGCCTGATCATGCCAGTCGGTCTGCTCGATCGTGCTTGCAGGCGCCGAACGGTTCTGCAGGAGCCCGGGCCGGTCTGTTCCCTGGTCCGAGGTCCGGCCGCTGTCGGGAGCGTCCATGCGCTCGATCACGCGGAGATCCGGGAGACGTGCGTCGCCAGCGTTTCTCAGGAATAGGACCTTCATGGCATCGCAGACAACGATCCAGGCGTCGTGGCACAGGCGAAGGGCGGTCATGGCTGCTCCCTCTTCAGAAGACGCTCATCACACGACGGCATCGGCCCCTCCGCCTTGATCTGGATCAGGAAGAGAGCCTGCGGCCCGAGGATCAGGGCTGGAGGCTGTCGCGGATCGCGGCGCCTGACCGGCCCTCGTGCAGCTCGAACCACATGGCATTGAGGATGGAGAAGGCGCAGGCGAAGCCGACGCCAAGTCCCCAGGCGAAGTACCACATCGGTATTCTCCCCGTCAGTACGAGTGGGCGGAGGTATCGGAGACATGGGCCTGGGTCACGCGGCCGCGCAGCACGCGGTAGACCCAGGCGGTGTAGACCAGGACGACCGGCAGGAAGACCACAGTCGCGCCCAGCATGACCGCGAGGGTCAGGCGGCTCGATGAGGCGTCCCACACGGTCAGGCTGGCGTTCGGATCGAGCGAGGACGGCAGCAGGAAAGGGAACACGCCGAGCCCCGCCGTCGCGATCACGCCCGCGACGCTCAGTGCGCTCGCCAGGAGCGTAAGGCCAGGCTGCCGCAGACCCGACAGGGCGATCACGCCGAATGCCCCGACGAAAGCGAGAACCGGCGCGGCGAGGGTCCAGGGAAGCGTTCCGTAGTTGGCGAGCCAGGCGCCGGACTCCCGTGTCACCTGTTTCAACAGGGGGTTCGAGGGGCCGTCATGCGCCATCGACCCGACGATCGCGTAGCCGTCGACGCCGATCGTCACCCAAAGGCCGGCAACGGCGAACAACGCGATCAGGACGATCGCCGCCAGATGCATGATCATGACCGCGCGGGCCGCGACCGGCTCCGCCGCCTTCAGCGCCAGCCAGGCGCCGCCGTGCATGACCAGCATGGCGACGCTGACCAGGCCGCAGAGCAGCGCGAAGGGGTTGAGGAGCCCGAGCAGCGTGCCCTCATAGGTCATGCGCAGGGTCTCGTCGAAGCGGAAGGGCACGCCCTGCAGCACATTGCCGAAGGCGACGCCGAAGACCAGCGACGGCACCAGCCCGCCGATGAAGAGCGCCCAATCCCAGGTCCGGCGCCAGGCCGGGTGCTCGACCTTGGAGCGGAACTTGAACGCCACCGGCCGCAGGATCAGCGCGAACAGCACCAGGAACATCGCGAGGTAGAAGCCGGAGAAGGCGACGGCGTAGAGCGGCGGCCAGGCGGCAAAGATCGCGCCGCCGCCGAGAATGAACCAGACCTGGTTGCCCTCCCAGACCGGGCCGACGGTGTTGATGACGACCCGGCGTTCCGCGTCGGTCCGGCCAACGAAGGGCAGCAGCGTCGCGGCGCCGAGATCGAACCCGTCCATGACGGCGAAGCCGATCAGGAGGATGCCGAGCAGCGCCCACCAGATCAGGCGCAGGACTTCGTAGTCGAACATGATGCGATCCTCGCTATTCGGCTGCGGCCGGGGCGGCGGCCAGGCGCGACTCGGCCGAGAGGTCCGGCCCCGACGGTGTAGGGCCGAGGCGGATGGCCTTGGTCATCAGGTACACGTCGACGATCAGCAGGACGGAGTAGATGGCGATGAAGCCCAGCAGCGTGGTCAGGACGCTGCCGGCCGACAGGCTGGACACCGCCAGGAAGGTCGGCAGCACGCCTTCGATCACCCAGGGCTGGCGCCCCACCTCGGCCACGTACCAGCCGAGCTCCGCCGCGATCCACGGCAGCGGCAGCGACCACAGCGCGACCCGCAGAAACAGGCGGGAGGTGTACAGGCGGCGCAGCGATGCCAGGGTAAAGGCGACGGCGAAGAGGCCGATGAAGAAGAAGCCGAGCCCGACCATCAGCCGGAAGCTCCAGAACAGCGGCGAGACGCTCGGCACCGTGCTCCAGGCTGCTTGCTCGATCTCGGCGTCGGTCGCCGCGAGGATGTCCGGGCGGATCGCCTTCAGCAGCAGCGCGTAGCCGAGATCGCCGGCATGGGCGGCCAGGCGCGCCCGGGCCTCGGCGTCGGCGCGGTCGGCCTGCAGCCGCTGCAGCGCGTCATAGGCGACGAGGCCCGAGCGGATGCGGGTCTGTGCGCGCGTCACCAGCTGGTTGATGCCCGGCACCTCGCCGTCGATCGACCGGGTGGCGATCAGGCCGAGCATCCAGGGCACCTTGACCTCGTAGTCGGTCCGCCGCGCCTCCTGGTCCGGCAGGCCAAACAGGGTGAAGGAGGCCGGCGCCGGCTCGGTGTCCCACATCGCCTCGATCGCGGCGATCTTCATCTTCTGGTTCTCGCCGGCGGTGTAGCCGCTCTCGTCGCCGAGCACGACCACCGACAGGGCGGCGGCGAGGCCGAAGCTGGCCGCCACCGTCATCGACCGCTTGGCGATCTCGACATGCCGGCCGCGCAGCAGGTAGAGCGCGCTGATCGACAGCACGAACACCGCGCCGGTCACGTAGCCGGCGCTGACGGTGTGGACGAATTTCGCCTGCGCCACCGGGTTGAAGATGACGGCCATGAAATCCGTCACCTCCATGCGCATTGTGTCGGGATTGAAGCGGGCCCCGACCGGGTGCTGCATCCAGCCATTGGCGACCAGGATCCACAGCGCCGAGAGGTTGGACCCGAGCGCCACCATCCAGGTGACGACCAGGTGGCCGACCTTCGACAGCCGGTCCCAGCCGAAGAAGAACAGGCCGATGAAGGTCGCCTCGAGGAAGAAGGCCATCACCCCTTCGATCGCCAGCGGCGCGCCGAAGATGTCGCCGACATACTGGCTGTAATAGGCCCAGTTCATGCCGAACTGGAACTCCATGGTGATGCCGGTGGCGACCCCCATGGCGAAGTTGATGCCGAACAGAACGCCCCAGAACTTGGTCATCCGGCGCCAGACCTCGCGGCCGGTCATGACATAGACGCTCTCCATGATGCCGAGGAGGACGGCCAGGCCGAGCGTCAGGGGCACGAACAGGAAGTGGTACATGGCCGTCAGGCCGAACTGCAGCCGCGAGAGCTGCACGAGATCGAGGGCTGTGGTCACGGCGCGAGTTCCCCCTGGCGGTCCGACATCGGAGCCGGAGCGGCGCGCGCTTCGGCATCCGTCGCTATCGGCCAGGCGAGGCGGGACCGCTTTGATCTGGATCAAACCTGAGCGCCGGGGCGGGTGGATCGGGCTGCGGGCAAGAGCGGAGCGCGCTTGATCTACCTCAAGGTCCCGCGCGTCCGGCAAGGCCAGGATTGGCGCCATTCCATAGGAGGCGCCGGATGTCGGCAGATCCACAGCAAGAGGTGATCGCGTTCCTCTCCCAGCCGGAGGCGTACGGCGTGGCATTCGTCCAGCGCGTTGAGACGCACGCCTCGATCGTCTTCCTGGCCGGCGGCCATGCCTACAAGCTCAAGAAGGCGGTCCGCTTCAGCTATCTCGACTATTCCTCCCCCGAGCTCCGGCGGGCGGCCTGCGAAAAGGAGCTGGAGCTGAACCAGCGGACGGCGCCGGACCTCTATCTGCGCGTCATGCCGGTGTGCCGGGCTGCGTCAGGCGGCCTGGCCCTCGGCGGCGACGGCACGATCATCGACTGGCTGCTCGTCATGCTGCGCTTCGACGGGGCGGGGCAGTTGGACCGGCTGGCCCGACATGGGCAGCTCAGCCCCGCGCTGATGCGCCAGCTTGCCGACCGGATCGCCGACTTCCACCGGTCGCTGCCGGAGGAACCGCAGCATGGCGGGCCCGCCGCGATCGTCGGGATCATCGTCGAAAACCGGGCCAATCTGGAACGCTTCGGCGCCGGGCTGTTCGACGCGACGGCGATCGGCCGGTTGACCGAGCAATCGTTGGACGAGGCCGCCTGTCGCGAAGAGCTGCTCGAGCTGCGCCAGCGGTCGGGGCATGTGCGCCGCGGCCATGGCGATCTCCATCTCGGCAACATCGCGCTGTGGCATGGCGCGCCGACGCTGTTCGACGCGATCGAGTTCTCTGACCGCCTGTCCTGTGTGGACGTCCTGTACGACCTGTCTTTCCTGCTGATGGACCTGATCGAGCGGTCGCATCGCGAGCTCGCCAGCGTCGTGTTCAACCGCTATCTCGACCGGATGCCGGAGGAGACGGACGGCACCGCCCTGCTGCCGCTGTTCCTGTCGATCCATGCCGCCATCCGCGCTCACGTCCAGGCGACGGTGGCCGGCACCACGACCGGCGGCGCCGCACGAGTGGAGGCCCGTCGCCGCGGAGCGGGCTACTTCGCGCTCGCGGGCGATCTGCTGCGGGCCAGCTCGCCGCGGCTCCTGGCCATCGGTGGGGTAAGCGGCACCGGCAAGTCGACCCTCGCCGCGCATCTCTCCCCCTATGCCGGTCGCCACCTCGGGGCCCGGATCCTGCGGTCGGACGTCATCCGCAAACAGTTGCATGGCGCGGCACCTGAGGACCGCCTGCCCGACAGCGCCTACGCCCCGGAGCAGACGGCGCGGGTCTACGAGGCCCTGCGCCGGGAAGCGGAGCAACTCCTGGCGGCGGGCTGCCCGGTGATCGCCGACGCCACCTTCCTGGACCCGGCCGAACGCGCTGCGATCCGGGCCGTCGCCAGTCGCCGTCAGGTGCCCTTTGCCGCAGTTTGGCTGGACGCACCAGACGCCGTTCTGGCGTCGCGGCTGTCAGCCCGTGTGAGCGATGCGTCGGACGCCACGCCGACGATGATCGAGCGGCAGCGCCGCGGCACGACGCCCCCCACCGACTGGGCCGGCTTCGCCGCCGATTGCCCGATCTCGACTCTGGTGTTCCGAAGCTTGCGTTACCTGGGCCGGCTGGGGTGGCTGGTCGGGCTGCCGGACGACACCCGGGTCGGCGCCCTCATGGCCGACCCAGCCCCTTTGAGGACAGGAGCCCGCCATGGCGCCCCATGATCAGCAGAGCGATCGCCGACCGCAGAGCCACGCCAAATCCCTCGCTCGCATCCGAATGGAGCTGGCGCGCACGCCGGACGCTCCCGAAGGTGCCCGCGATTGCGGCTACGAGCTGATCGCACCTCTCGACCCGGACGGGCATCTCGACGCCGATGCCTGGCGGGAACGCCGGGCGGAGTGCACCGTGCGCCGCTTCTGGTCCGGCACCGACGATGAGCACGGTCGACTGATCCATACCCGCGACCGCCGCTGGGCTTTTTCCTACGCTCCCGGAGAGGATGACGACGAGCCGATCTGGCGGCTCGACACCCATCGCTTCGTCGAAGGCGAGTACGTCTCGGTCACCGAGCATGACGGCGTCACCCGCCCCTTCCGCATCGTCCGGGTGCGGCCATGGCCGGCCGCATTCGGCTGAGGCGCCGACACGAGCATTCGCGGCGCCGAGCGCGGTGTCACACCGTTGTGGAGAGCGGTCGATGATGAAGCTGAACGGGCTGGCCAAGCGCTACCGCGTCGACGACGGACGCGGATTCCGCCTGGCCGTGTGGGACCCGGCCGACACCAATGGCCTGGCCGACGAAACCTCGGAGCACAATCTCGTCCAGCTGTCCGAGATCCAGGAACGGCTCTGCGCTCAGGACCATTGGGCCGTGCTGCTGATCTTCCAAGGCATGGATACCGCCGGCAAGGGCAGCGCCGCCAGATACATCATGTCCCGGATCGATCCGCAGGGCTGCCAGGTCACGGCCTTCACGCAGCCCTCGGCGGAGGAGCTGGACCATGACTTCCTGTGGCGCGCCACCCGCCGCCTGCCGGCGCGCGGGCAGATCGGCATCTTCCGCCGCTCCTACTACGAGGAGGTGCTGGTGGTCCGGGTCCATTCCGGCATCCTCGGCAGCCAGCGGCTGCCCCCGAATCTGGTCACGAAGACGATCTGGAGGGAGCGGTTCGAGGACATCAACGCCTTCGAGCGCCACCTCGTCCGCAACGGCACCCTGGTCCTGAAGTTCTTCCTCAATGTCTCGAAAGAGGAGCAGAAACGGCGCCTCCTGGCACGGCTCGATGATCCCACCAAGCAATGGAGATTCGACCCGGGGTGGGTGACGGAACGCCAGCGCTGGGACGACTACATGAAAGCCTATGATGAGATGATCCGGGCCACCGCCACACCGGACGCGCCCTGGCATGTGATCCCGGCCGACAACCGATGGTTCGCCCTTCTCACTGTCGCGTCCGCCATCGTCGATGCGCTGGAAGGTCTCGGCCTGGCGGTGCCGGAGGTCGGACCCGAACTGCGAGAGCAGCTGCTGTCGGCCCGGACGATGCTGGAGACCGAATAGGCGCAGGACCGGCGCCGGCTGCCGCCGGAGCCAAAAGGAGCAAGCTTGTCCATGAAGGCCATGATCCTCACGAAACCGGGGACGCGACTCAAGTCCGCGGATCTGCCGCAGCCCGTTCCGGGCCCGACCGAGATCGTCATCCGCGTCGCGGCCTGCGGCGTCTGCCGGACCGATCTGCACGTCGTCGATGGCAAGCTGCCGTCACCCAAGCCGCGGCTCGTTCCGGGGCACGAGATCGTCGGCCGGGTGGTCGCCGCCGGCAGCGAGGCCACCCGGTTCAATGCCGGCGACCGGGTCGGCGTGCCTTGGCTCGGATGGGCTTGCGGCATCTGCGAATTCTGTCATCGCGGCCAGGAGAACCTCTGCGAGAGCGCGCGGTTCACCGGATATCAACTCGATGGCGGCTATGCGGAGTATGCGAAGGCCGACGAACGGTTCTGCGTGCCGATCCCGGAGCGCTACGGCGACGTCGAGGCGGCGCCGCTTCTCTGCGCCGGTCTGATCGGCTATCGCGCCCTGCGCCTGGCCGGGGACGCGCCGCGGCTCGGCCTCTACGGCTTCGGCGCCTCCGCGCACATCGTCATCCAGGTGGCGCGCCACCGCGGCCAGGAGGTCGCCGTCTTCACCAAGCCGGGCGACCTCAATGCCCAAGCCTTCGCCCGGCGCCTCTGCGCCGCCTGGGTCGGCGGCTCCGACGAGTTGCCGCCGGCGCCGCTCGACGCCGCCATCATCTTCGCCCCGGCCGGCGAGCTGGTTCCGGCCGCGCTGCGGGCGGTCCGGAAGGGCGGAAGCGTGATCTGCGCCGGCATCCACATGTCCGATATCCCGCGCTTCCCCTACGCGCTGCTCTGGCCGGAGCGGACCATTCGCGCGATCGCCAACCTGACCCGCCAGGACGCCGAGGCCTTCATGGCCGTGGCCGCGGAGATCCCGATCCGAACCGAGACCCTCGCCATGCCGCTGGACCAGGCGAACGAGGCGCTGGCGCGGCTTCGCGGCGGCCGCCTGACCGGGGCCGCCGTTCTCGTTCCGAATACGGACCCCGACGGAGCCGGCTCACCAGCGCCAAGCTGATTGCGAACACGACAAAGGCGCCGACGATCGCCGCGAGGATGATCGCTTCATGGCTTGTCATGACAGTCCCCGATCGTCGCTGTGACACGACAGGCTGGCCCTACCGGCCCTTTATCTCCTTGATCCAAGTCAATGATCACGGCGATCGGTTGTGCTCGATTGCTCATGCCCTGGTTCTGCATACGGGGCAACGGCAGGAACTTGCCCGGCTTCGGCCGGGCTCCTTTTTTGTCTGATACGTAGTTTCCCGTACGTATCCTTCACAATGATGCAGGGCGCGACCGAAGCGTAAGACAGCTGCACATTCAACGGCACGCAGCAGAGGCCGACATGCAGACGCACCATGCCCTCCCCGTGTCCCGGTCGCCGCAGGGCCCTGCCCCGGCCCTGACCGCCCGTCGCGACGCAAGCATCGACGACGCCCCGCCCAGCCTTGCGGCTCTGGGGGTCGTGGCCCCTCTGAACCGCGGGGCGGCTGCCTATCGCGAGGGGGACCCCGCCCTGCACTGGTACCGCGTCGTCTCCGGCACCGGCTGCACCAGCAAGCTGCTGCCCGACGGCCGGCGGCAGATCGGTGCCTTCCTTCACGCCGGCGACTTCTTCGGCTTCGAGGCGCTCCACGAGCACGGTTTCGCCGCCGAGGCCCTGACGGACATGGTCGTGATCCGTTACCCGCGGCAGCGCGCCGAGGCTCTGGCCCAGGCCGACGATGCCGTCGGCCATCGCTTCCGCGAGATGGCCTGCCGCTCCCTGACCGCCGCCTATGAGCGGCTGCTCACCCTCGGGCGCAAGACCGCGACCGAACGCGTCGTCACCTTCCTGCTCGAGCTGGCCCGCACGGCCACGGACGGGCGGACGATCTGCCTCCCAATGTCCCGCGGCGACATCGGGGACTATCTCGGCCTGACGCTCGAGACCGTCAGCCGGACCTTCGCCGCCCTCAAGCACGACGGACTGATCGAATTGGCCGGGGCGCACCGCGTGCTGCTTCTCGACCGTCCCGCCCTCGAGTCGATCACCGAAGGCGACGAACCGGCCGTCAGGCTCGGGCATGCCTGAGAACGACGCCTCGCCGCCCCACGGCGAGCACTTCAAAGGGAGGCATCCATGGACGACGCTCGAACAGTCTCGATCCTGGCGGAATGCCTGGAGGCCATGCGGGCCCGCTATCTGCGTTTCCGCTCGACGGGCCAGGAGCTGCTTCCGCGGGAGCAGGCGAAGTTCTGCTCCGCCACACGGCTGCTCCATGACGCCATCGCCTCCCGGGACGAGATGCTGCTCGACCAGGCGCTGGCATGCCTGAGGAGCGGCGGCTCGTCGACCGGCAGCATCATGATCGAGCCCAAGACCCGGCACTACACGGCGTCGACCCTCGCCCTGGACGTCTGCGATCTCGCCGATCTCTGCCGCGGTCTGCAGGCATCGGCGCTTCCGCGCGCTCGCGAAGCCGCCCGGCACCGGCCATTCCATCGCGAGCGGCCAAGCGCAATAGACCTGTGACCATCCGGTCCCCAAGGCCCCGCTCCGATCATCGTGGGAGCGGAAGGGGCCGGAGGTGCGGAGCAGCGACC
Source organism: Inquilinus limosus DSM 16000 (assembly GCF_000423185.1). Lineage (GTDB taxonomy): Bacteria > Pseudomonadota > Alphaproteobacteria > DSM-16000 > Inquilinaceae > Inquilinus > Inquilinus limosus. The sequence goes on from NZ_AUHM01000001.1 coordinate 754,744, forward strand.
GCACGCCTCCGGCCCGGCCAGAGCTTCAGGCCGCCTTCACCTCGATCTTCTTCTCGGATTTCAGGGCCTCGGCCGTCTTCGGCAGCGAGATCGTCAGCACGCCGTTCTTGAAGCTCGCCGCGATCTTGGCCGTGTCGACGTCATCCGGCAGCGTGAAAGAGCGTTGGAACGCGCCGTAACGCCGCTCGGTGAGATGGTAGTCCTTCTCCCGCTCCTCCTTCCGCTCGGACTTTTCGCCTTTGATGGTCAAGGTGCCGCTCGACAGCTTGACCTCGACATCGTGCTCGTCCAGGCCCGGCAGTTCGGCGGTGAGCTGATACTCCTTGTCCTTCTCGGCGATGTCGACCGCGGGGGCGATACCCTGGATCATCCCACGCGGCCAGGTCGGCTCGATGTCGAACATCGTCCGGCCGAACGGCAGGAAATGCAGCCCCCGATGGAAGCCGTCGAACACGCGGTCGATCTCCTGCCGCAGGCTCTGGAAGGGATCCCAGGCGCGCGCGGCCGCAGGGGCCGGAGCGGATGCCGGCTCGGTCTTGACCGGGATCTTGGACACCTCTGTCATCGTCAATCCTCCTGTTGGCGAGCAGCACGGGCCGCCTCGGAAATCGGCCTTGCCCGCTGCCCATGGATGCGCGCCGCCGATCGGCACCCCGGAACGGCCGGACGCGCCTGGGCATGATGAAACCGTGCGACCCGGGCGTGCCTTGACCTGGCTCAAGTCCGGCATCCGGGATCGATGCCGAGGGGCGGACAGGGTTGATCCTGATCAAAACCGCGTTCCGCCGTGCCGGATAGGGTGCTCCGACGAGACCCATCGAGGCCGGCCATGGACCTCCGCCACATCCACATCCCGCCAGTCGGGCTGCCCGGCACGCTGCGCCTGCCGCATCGGCTCCGGTCGCTTGTCGTCTTTGCGCAGGGAAGCGGTTCGAGCCGGTTCGAGCCCCGCAACGTGGCGGTGGCCGAGGCTCTCTGCCGGCACGGTTTCGCGACCCTCCTGCTCGACCTCCTGACCTTCGAGGAAGAACGCAACCAGGCGAATATCTTCAGTATCCCGCTGCTCGCGGCCCGGCTCATCGGCACCATCCGCTGGATCGAAAGCCAGCCGGACCTCGCGGCACTTTCCCTCGGCCTCTTCGCGACCGGGACCGGAGCCGCGGCGGCCCTGGTCGTCGCCGCGAACCGCGGGCAGATTCGGGCGATTGTGACATATGAAGGTCGTCCCGACCTCGCCCATGAGGCGATCGACGATGTCCGGGTCCCGACGCTCATGATCGTCGGCGGTCACCAGGATCGCCTGATCGAGCACAACCGACATGTCCATGCCCGACTGAAGGGGCCGAAGGCGATCAAGACCGTCGCCACGGCCCGCTACCAGTTCGCAGAGCCGGACGCGACGGCCGCGGTCGTCGATCAGGCAACGCGCTGGTTCGGACGTCATCTGGCCCACGGACGGCTCCGGGACATGGACGCGGCGAATTTGCAGGGTGACAGCGACGCAGCGGGATGCAGCGCTCGCCCGCGAGCGGAAGACTTATGAGTCAGGTCGCAACCTTCCTCGGCGCCCTCAAGACAGCCAGGGACAAAATGGCCTTGATGCTCCTGGCCGGCGGCATCGCCCTTGTCGTCGTGGCGACGACCGTTCTCCAGATCCGGCTGAACGCCTGGAACCAGCCCTTCTATGACGCCCTTGCCCAGCGGAACGTCGCCGCCTTCGTCCACCAGCTTCTGGTGTTCGCCGCGATCGCCGGCCCCCTCCTCATGCTGAACGTCGCCCAGACCTGGATGCACGAGATGATCAAGCTCCGCCTGCGCAGCTGGCTCACCGGCGACCTGATCGGCGACTGGCTGCAGCCCGGCCGCGCCTACCGGCTGGTCTGGGCCGGAGGCGCCGGCGTCAATCCCGACCAGCGCATCCATGAGGATGCCCGCCATCTGGCCGAACTTTCTGCCGATCTCGGCGTCGGCCTGCTGCAATCCGGGCTCCTGCTCCTCAGCTTCGTCGGAGTCCTGTGGGTGCTGTCGGAGGACGTCGTCTTCATGCTCCAGGGGCGCAGCATCACCATCCCCGGATACATGGTGTGGTGCGCACTGATCTACGCCGCGACGGCATCCTGGTTCAGCTGGCGCGTCGGACGGCCCCTGATCGGATTGAATGCCGAGCGGTACGCCCAGGAGGCCGAGCTCCGCTTCGCTCTCGTCCGTGTCGGCGACAACGCCGACGGCATCGCGCTCGGCGGCGGCGAAGCCGACGAGCGCCAGCGCCTGCAGCAGGGACTCGAAGAGGTGCTTTCGGCGATGCGTCGGATCGTCGGCGCGGCCACCAGGCTCACCTGGGTCACCTCCGGCTACGGCTGGTTCGCCCTCGTGGCGCCGATCCTTGTCGCCGCGCCGGGGTATTTCGGGGGCAGCCTGTCCTTCGGCAATCTGATGATGGCGGTCGGCGCCTTCCTCCAGGTGCAGCAGGCGCTGCGCTGGTTCGTCGACAATTTCGGCCGCATCGCCGACTGGCAAGCCACGCTGGGGCGCATCGTGGCCTTCCGGCAGGCGTTGTCGCGGATCGACGGCCGCGACGGGCAGACGGATCGCATCGGCATCCTGGACCATCCGGCCGGCGGACTTTCCTTCGACCACCTGGCGGTTACGACCGCGACAGGCCGCGCGGCTCTCGCCGAGACGCAGGTCGAGATCGCGCCGGGCAGCCGGATCCTCATCCTCGGCCGGCCGGGATCGGGCAAGAGCACGCTGTTCCGGGCATTCGCCGGGCTATGGCCCTGGGGCACCGGCCGGCTGCTTCTACCGCCGCGGGACAGCATGATGTTCCTGCCGCAACGACCCTACATGCCGCTCGGGCCGCTGCGCGCCGCCCTCGCCTATCCGGCCGATCCCGCGGGCATCGGCGACGATGCCCTGGCGGAGGCTCTCCACCGGACCGGGCTCGACTATCTCGTGCTCGACCTCGACAACACCCGGCGCTGGGACAAGGAGCTGTCGATGGACGAGCAGCAGCGCATCGCCTTCGCCCGCCTGCTGCTGCACAAGCCGAAATGGGTCTTCATCGACGAGGCGATCGACCTGCTCGACGAAGATCATCGCCGCATCGTGCTGTCGATCTTCCGCAAGGAGCTCGCGGATGCCGCCGTGATCAGCATCGGCCGCCGCGCCGCCAGACCCGGCTTCTACGCTCGGACCCTGCATCTGAGCCGATATCCGGCGGCAAGGCCGCATGCACCGACGCCGCCCTCCCGCCCCGAAAGCGACGCAGCCTGATCAGCGCAGCACCAGGACGGGGATCCTCGTGTGCGTCAGCACCTGCTGCGTCGTGCTGCCGAGGATCACCGCCGAGATCCCGCGCCGACCGTGGGACGCCATCGCGATCACGTCGCACCCCCGGCTCATGGCGGCATCGATGATCGCCGCATAGGGGACCTCATGTTCGACCACGACGGTCTCGCAGATCACGCCGAGCGTCCCTGCCAGGGCCGCTCCCGAGGCAAGCCGCTGCTGCCCGTGCTGCCGCGCGTAGTCGGCGTATTCTTCCGCGCCAACCAGGGGCCAGCTGGCGGCGATATGATACGGCTCGGTCACCGCCAGCAGCGTCACCCGCGCGTGCATCTCTGCGGCGAGATGGAGGGCTTGGTCGACCGCCCGTTCCGAAAGCGGCGAGCCGTCCGTCGGGATCAGAATGTGCTTGAACATCCGCTTACGCTCCCTTGCGGACCGGCGATAAGCGCCCTCCGCCGCTGCAACGCCGAACGGTGCCTCGTGGAGAGGGCGAAGGCCTTGATCCAGGTCAAGCGGCCCAGCGCGCGCCCAAGGGTTTGCGCTGGATCAAGGTCACCCAACGGCGCGGCGAGGATGCTTTCGTCGGCAACGGGTTGAAGAGCGAACCGGAGACAGCGTCATGGAGATCAAGAAGGAGCATCACATCAACTTCTGTTATGTGATCGGCTCGGTCCTGGCGGTCCTGGTGGTCCAAAGCCTGCTGACGCAGGCGAGCCGCGTCGAGGCCATCCCCTACAGCACCTTCCTCGAGCTGGTCCACGACGGCAAGGTCGCCGATCTGGTGGTCGGCCCGACCAGGATCACCGGCAACTATCGCGAGCCGGCGGCCGGACAACCGCGGGAATTCTCCACCATCCGGGTGGAACCCGGCCTGTCGGACACGCTCGCCAAGTCCGGGATCGGCTTTTCCGGCGAGCCCGAGCCCGGTCTCCTGCAAACGATCCTCGGCTGGTTCCTGCCCACGATCGGGTTCATCCTCCTCTGGCTCTTCCTGGTGCGCCCCTTCGCGCTCGGCCAGGGCTCTGGTGGGCTGCTGTCGATCGGCAAGAGCCGGGCGAAGGTCTATGTCGAGCAGGATGTCGGGGTCCGCTTCGCCGATGTCGCCGGCGTCGACGAGGCCAAGGAGGAGCTCCGCGAGGTCGTCGCCTTCCTGAAGAATCCGGCGACGCATGGCCGCCTCGGCGCCAGGGTGCCCAAGGGCGTGCTCCTGGTCGGCCCGCCCGGAACCGGGAAGACCCTGCTGGCCCGCGCCGTCGCCGGCGAGGCGGAGGTTCCCTTCTACTCGATCTCCGGCTCCGAGTTCGTGGAGATGTTCGTCGGGGTCGGTGCCGCCCGGGTGCGGGATCTGTTCGAGCAGGCCCGGCAGAATGCGCCGGCGATCGTCTTCATCGACGAGCTCGACGCGCTCGGCCGGGCCCGCGGTGCCTTCTTTCCCGGCGGCGGCCACGACGAAAAGGAGCAGACGCTGAACCAGCTCCTCGCCGAGCTCGACGGCTTCGACCCGAGTGCCGGCGTGGTGCTGCTGGCGGCCACCAACCGGCCGGAGATCCTCGACCCCGCCCTCCTCCGCGCCGGACGCTTCGACCGCCAGATCCTGGTCGATCGGCCGGACAAGAAGGGCCGCATCGATATTCTTCAGGTCCACATCAGGAAGATCAAAATCGCCACGGACGTGCCGGTGGAAGGAGTGGCCGCTCTGACGCCGGGCTTCACGGGCGCCGATCTCGCCAATCTCGTGAACGAGGCAGCGCTCCTGGCGACCCGCCGCGGCGCCGCCTGCGTCACCTTCGACGACTTCACCCAGGCGATCGAACGCATCGTCGCCGGGCTGGAGAAGCGCAACCGGCTGCTCAACCCGCACGAGCGCACGGTGGTCGCGCATCACGAGATGGGCCACGCCATCGTCGCCATGGCGCTGCCCGGCGTCGATCCGGTTCAGAAGATCTCGATCATCCCCCGCGGGATCACCGCCCTCGGCTACACCATGCAGCGGCCGATCGAGGATCGCTTCCTGATGGACCGCGCGGAGCTGGCCAACCGCATGACCGTGCTGCTCGGCGGGCGGGCGGCCGAGAGCCTGGTCTTCGGCGAGATCTCGACCGGCGCGGCCGATGATCTGGCGAAGGCAACGGACATCGCCCGGAACATGGTGGCCCGGTTCGGGATGGATGAGAGGCTGGGCCAGGTCGCCTACGAAACGGAGCCGACGACCTTCCTCGGCGGCCCCGCGGGAGCGGGCTGGCAGCCCCGCCGCTACGGCGAAGCGACCGCGGAGGCGATCGACGCGGCGATCCGAAGCCTCGTCGACACGGCCTTCCGGCAGGCGACAGCGATCCTCACGGCCAACCGCGCCCTGCTGGTCCAGGCGGCCGCCGACCTGATGACCAAGGAGACCATCGCCGGCGCCGACCTCGACACCATCGCCAAGACGGTGATAGCGGCACCCAAGGACGAGACGAAGCCCAAGCCGATCGCCGCCGTCGCTCCGCCGTGACGGCGCAGGGATCCGGTCAGGGAAGCGGTTCAGCCGTTGGCACCATCCGGATCATTCGATCGGGGTGGAGGTCCGGGCCCGCGGCATCTCGGCGGAATCGACGACCACGAGCATGGTCCCGGCGAGTGGTGTCGGCCTGCGGTCCGGAAGAAGCAGGGCCGCGATGCGGCTGTCGAACCGGGCGGCCGCCTCATAGTCCGCGTCGAGCACGCCATGGCGGTCCAGAAAGCGGTTCATCGCCGAGGGAATGCGTACGCAGCCCTTCGAAGCCGCTTGTCCGAGGCGTTGCTCGAGGGTGTCCGGATCGGTCGCATGCAGGAGCAGACGGATATCGCCCTCTTCGCCCGGGCGGCCCCAGCCTCGCTCGGCACGCTGCCATCCGAAGTCCCAGACGCGCATGCCCTTGAGGCCAAGGCCCCGGATACGGTTGGCGTTGAACGTGCCCTCGGCCCGCCAGTCGAGAATGGCATCGGTGTGGACGTACACGCCTGTCGGGGTCAGAAAATAGCCGTGCCGCCCCGCCTGTCCGGTGGACACCTTGGTGCCCCCGAGGTTTCGCCACGCGTCCGAGGGGCTGGCCAGCAGGATGCGCATCTCCTGAACCGCCGGGTTGCGGTCGACGACCACCAGAAGCTGTGGCCGGGTGACAGGCCGGCGGGCCGCGGCGACGGCTCGTTCGGCCAGGGCCAGCCATCGGTTCGTGCTTTCTGCCGTGTCCGAACTGAGGTCCGGGACCTCCCGCATCAGATCGGACGTCAGGCGCTCGGCTGCTGCCGCGACATCGACCGGCCTCGGCGTGGGAGCAGGGTCATCGAGAGGGTTTCCCGAGGCGACAAGGCGCTGCTCCGGCACGGTGCCGCATCCGGGAGCCGCGAACGACAGGGCGATCAGGAGGGACGAGAGGCAGATGAGCCTCGCGCGGCAAGGTCGATGAAGTCTCATGAGAAACGTCCAGCCGAAGGAGAGGCGGTCGCCTGCCAGACGCAGCCCTTAGCCCGCTGGCCGCTCACCCGCCTGCCCCTGCATTTCGATCATGCGGACGAGCCGCCGCCGCAGGCGATCCGCGTCCTTCTCCGTCATGGGAGTTGCGGACGTCTCCCCCGAATAGACCTCCGATCGGCGCCCCGGCGGAAGGGCCATGGCGTTCCAGCTGGACGCGGCGCCGCGGACGACCCCGAATTCCAGGAAGCCGCAGGTGCGGCGGAAGCATTCCGCCTCCCAGTCGTCGAACGGCTGCTCAAGCCGCTTCAGGCATTTGTGCGCCAGCATCGCCGCCTTGCTCATCGTTTCATCCCCTCTGCGTCGTGAGAAAGGAGGGATCAGGACCAGGCTCCAACCTGCACACCCCGCGGAGACTCCGGCCGGCCGTCCGTGGCCGGCGGACCGTGCGGAGTGGTCGGGCCGCCCCCGAACAACGGGCTCTGCCCCGCCCCTCGCGTCAGCACGCCGCGATCTTAGGGGCTCGGGAAATCCTGGATTATCCGGTTTCCTACGTACGGAGATCTGCGTATCCGCCGTTCCCGCGCCGGTCGGTCATCGTGCCGGGATCACCCGCTTTTTCCTTGGAGCGGCCGGCCTGCCCGGTTGATCCGCGTCAAGTTGGCGTTCGGGGCGAGCGGGTATCGTCCGCAGGAGGGCCCTCGGCGGCAACCAACGGGATGTCCCACCTACGAGCCAGGATCTCCATGAAGCCGATCGTCTGCCTTACGCCCAATCCGGCGCTCGACGTGTCCACCGCCGTCGCCGAGCTGGTGGACCAGCACAAGATGCGGTGCGATCCGGGCATCGAGCAGCCCGGCGGCGGAGGCATCAACGTCGCGCGCGTCATCCACCGGCTCGGCGGCGACGCGATCGCCCTCTATCCCGCAGGAGGCTCCTACGGCGAGCGGCTCAGCGACCTCTTGGACGCCGAGCGCGTGCCGAGGCAGAGCGTGCCGATCACCGCCCCGACGCGCTTCAGCTTCATCGTCCGCGACAGGGCCGGCCGCCGGCAGTATCGCTTCGTGCTTCCCGGCCCGACGATCTCGGATCACGAGGGCACCCAGATTCTCGCGCAGTTCGACCGCCTCGTCTCGGAGGGAACGATCGCCGTGGGAAGCGGCAGCCTGCCGCCCGGCCTTCCCGAGGACTTCTACGGCCGCGCGGCGCGGATCGCGACCCGGCAGCACGCCCGCTTTGTCCTCGACACGTCGGGCGCGGCCCTTGCCGCGGCGCTGCGCGAAGGAGTCTACCTGGTCAAGCCCAGCCTGCGGGAACTCGAGACGGTCGCGGGCCGAGCGCTTGGTTCTGCCGAGGAGGCCGTCGCGTTCTCCCGCGAGCTCGTGGCCCGCCACGCCGCCGAGATCGTGGTGGTCTCCCTCGGCGCGGACGGCGCCGTCCTGGTGACGGAACGGACCTGCCGGAACCACCCGGCCGTGCAGGTGGCGGTGGGAGGCACCGTCGGTGCCGGGGACAGCCTGGTCGGGGGGATGCTGACGGCGGTCGCCCGCGGCTGGTCCGTCGAGGACGCCTTCGGATACGGAATGGCGGCAGCCGGAGCCACCCTTCTCGCCCCGGGAACCGCGCTCTGCGACCGCGCGACGACCGACCGCCTCTACGCGAGCCTGGCAGGATCGCACCCCCTCGACCGACAGCTGTGCGACGCCCGGCCGAAGGCAAACCCCGAAGCGAGCGCGGAAACACCTGGCGGATCGCTTGAATCTTGACCTGCGTCAAAACGGCAGGAGCCGTTCCGCCAGATCTTGAGAGCGATCCTTCCGGCGGAGGGACGAGGACGAAGGGAAGCCCGCACGACACCATGTCCGATGACCGCCTGCCGTTCTGCTCGATCTACGCCCATGGCTTCGTGCGGGCCGCGGTGTGCACGCCACAGCCTGCGATCGCCTCACCGGCGGAGAACCTGCGGCGCACGCTCGACCTCGTCCGCCAGGCCGAGACGCATCACGCCGCGATCGCGGTCTTCCCCGAGCTCGGGCTGTCGGCCTATTCAAACGAGGATCTCTTCCTCCAGGACGCGCTGCTCGACGCGGTCGAGTCGGCTGTGGCCGAGCTCGTCGAGGCGAGCCGGGCGCTCGGCCCTGTCATCATTGCCGGAGCCCCGTTGCGGCACGAGGCGAAGCTCTTCAACTGCGCTCTCGTCGTGCACCGCGGCCGCATCCTGGGGATCGTGCCCAAAACCTACCTGCCGAACTATCGCGAGTTCTACGAAAGGCGGCAATTCACCCCGGGCGACGCCGCAGTCACCCGGACCATCCGGATCAAGGGCGAGGACATCCCGTTCGGCCGCGACCTGCTTTTCAGCGCCGCCGACCATGACGGCCTCGCGATCCACGTCGAGATCTGCGAAGACCTTTGGGTGCCGATCCCGCCCAGCACCGATGCAGCGCTCGCCGGCGCCACGGTCCTGGTGAATCTCTCCGCCAGCAACGCCACCATCGGCAAGGCGGACTACCGGCGTCTGCTGTGCGCCTCGCAGTCCGGCCGATGCCTCGCGGCGTATCTCTATTCCGCCGCCGGACCCGGCGAGTCGACCACGGATCTCGCCTGGGACGGGCACGCGCTGATCTACGAGAACGCCGAGCTCCTGGCCGAGGGCGAGCGTTTCACCGGAGGAGCCCGGCTGGTCCTCGCCGATCTCGATCTCGACCGTCTCCGCCAGGAGCGGACTCGGACGACCAGCTTCAACGATTGCGCCGCGGCGCACCGCGCCCGCCTCGCGGCCCTGCGCCGCATCCCCTTCCGGCTCGAGCCGCCGACGGGCGAGGTGCCGACCATCCGGCGAATCGACCGTTTCCCGTTCGTGCCCGCCGACCGCGCGCGGCGCGACGAGCGTTGCCGCGAAGCCTACGATATCCAGGTCCAGGGACTGGCCCAGCGGCTCCGGGCGACAGGCATCGGCAAGGCGGTGATCGGCGTCTCGGGTGGGCTCGATTCCGCCCAGGCCCTGCTCGTCACGGCGAAGGCCTTCGACGAGCTCGGCCTGCCCCGCGGCAGCATCCTGGGCTTCAGCCTGCCGGGTTTCGCGAGCAGCCGCAGAACGCAGGACAGCGCCCACAGGCTGATGGCGGCGCTGGGCGTGACCGCCGCCGAGATCGACATAAGGCCTTCGGCGTTGCAGATGTTGAAGGACATCGACCATCCCTTCGCCCGCGGCGAGGCGGTCCACGACATCACCTTCGAGAACGTCCAGGCGGGGGAGCGAACCTCGCACCTCTTCCGTCTCGCCAACCTGCACGGCGCGATCGTGATCGGAACCAGCGACCTGTCCGAGCTGGCGCTCGGCTACACGACCTACGGCGTCGGCGATCACATGTCACACTATGCCGTCAACGTCTCGGTGCCGAAGACCCTGATCCGCCATCTTGTCCGCTGGTCGGCGGAGACCGAAGCCTTCGGTGACGACGCCCGGGGCGCGCTGCGGTCGATCCTCGACACACCGATCTCGCCGGAGCTGGTGCCCGGCAGCGGCGACGTCCCCTCGCAGCTGGCGGAAGAAACCGTCGGCCCTTATGAGCTGCAGGACTTCAACCTCTACTATCTCAGTCGATACGGCTATCGGCCGAGCAAGGTCGCCTTCCTGGCAGAATATGCCTGGGGGAACATCGATGCCGGCGACTGGCCCGACTGGGTGCCGGCCGCCGAGCGCCGGGAATACGACCTGGCGACGATCCTGAAGTGGCTGGAGCTGTTCCTCGTCCGGTTCTTCCAGTCGAGCCAGTTCAAGCGGTCGGCAATGCCCAACGGACCGAAGATCGGGTCGGGCGGATCGCTGTCGCCGCGCGGCGACTGGCGGGCACCGAGCGATGCCGGCGCCCAAACCTGGGTGGACGAGTTGCATCGGAACGCCCCCGCTCCGAAGACAACGACCGAATCCGATTGATCCCGCTCAAGGACGATACGGGCGGTCGCGGCCAGGTATCCGGCACCTTTCAGCACCAGTCGGGAATGGGAGGCTCCTGTGACCTATGTCGATCGGTCCGATGCCGGGCGAAGCCTCGCCCGCGCGCTCGACCCTTACAAGGCGACGCGGCCGGTGATCCTGGCGCTGCCGCGAGGAGGCGTTCCCGTGGCCGCCGAGGTGGCCGTAGCGCTCGAGGCACCGTTGGATCTGATCCTGGTCCGCAAGATCGGCGTGCCGACCCATCCGGAGCTGGCGATGGGAGCGGTGGTCGACGGATCGAACCCGGTGATTGTTCGCAACGACGACATCATTCGTGCAGCGGGAGTTTCCGAGAGCAGGTTCCAGACGCTCTGCAACCGCGAACTCAGGAAGATCGAGCGGCGGCGACGCCTCTATGTGGGTGATCGTGCCTCGATCGATGTCGCCGGACGGGTTGCCATCGTGATCGACGACGGCATCGCCACCGGAGCCACCGTCCGGGCGGCGCTACTGGCGCTTCGACGCCGGAAGCCGAAGCGGTCCGTGCTGGCCGTGCCGGTTGGCCCGCTCGCGACGATCTCGGCCTTCCATGGCTTGGCCGGTGAGGTCGTCTGCCTCGAGGACCTCGAGCCGTATGGGGCTGTCGGGGCGGTCTACAGAGACTTCAGCCAAGTCACCGACCAGGACGTGATCGATCGTCTCGGACGCCTTTCCTCCGCGCCTTCGCTGTCGATCCAGCGGGAAATTGATCCCGGTCAATCCTCCGTCTCCAAGAAAGCCTAACCTCGCTCTCGGGTGCGTTTCGGGAGGATCAGATGAGCCGGCGATTGCTCGCGGCGTGTCTTCTGGGGTTCATCCTCGTGATCCTTTCGGGGCTGCTCCACACCGCGATCGCCGCCGGCCTCGCGGGAGGCTGGAGGTATGCCTGGGTGGCATGGACGATCGCCGGGCTCCTCGCGGCGCTGATCGCCTTTGGTGCGAAGACGGAACGGGACGCCTGGGCATGGCTGTGCCTGGTCAACGCCGCGGTGAGCATCGGCGTCCTCGTCGCAGTGCTGGTGCTGGCCCTGACCGGATCGGCGGCAACGGTCCCCGACGCGGCGCCCCTTCCCGAGCCCCTGCCGGACGCCGCGATCCCGACCGCGAGCGCCTTCCGGTTCGCCGTCGCCTCCGGCCTGCTCGGATTCGTCGTTACGGTCCTCGCCGCGGGCTTCCTTGTGGCGGCCTATCTGCTCATGCGAGGCAGGGACCACCCGCCGCATCGGTGACGGACCTACATGCGTCCGACCTCGAACTCCTCCAGCGAAGTGCCGAACTGGCCGAGGCCTTCGGCAATGTAGTCACCGAGAAGAGGCGTTCCGACGAGATAATCGGTCTCCCGCTCGTCATGCAGGTCCTTGGCCTGCTCCAGCACCTCGGGCCACTCCTCGCGCGTGACATCGCCGCGCCCCAGCCAGACGAGGGCGAGCAGCTCGACACGTTCCTCATCGCTCAGCGAGTCGATCGCATCGACCAGCTCCGCGTAGGTCGGATTGTCCGGCGTGTCCTCGAGGATGTCGCGGCTGCCATCATCCGACGGGTTCGAGCCCGAGCTGTCGTCGACCGGAGGCACCTCGGCGTCGAACGCGCGTGCCTTTGCGACGATGTAGGCAAGCTTCTCGAGAGGAATCGTGATCATGGAATGTGCCTCCAGGCGACGACGGATCAGCGGAACACCAGGACCGGGATCTTGGAGTGCGTCAGCACCTTCTGGGTCTCGCTGCCGAGCACCAATGCGGAGACGCCTCGCCGCCCGTGAGACGCCATCGCGATCAGGTCGCAGTCCCGTTCCGTGGCGACATCGATGATGGCGTTGTACGGATGCTCGTCCTCGACGACGACCGGCTCGCAGGGGACGCCCAGCTCCCGCGCCAGGGTCGTGCCTCCCGTCAGGAGATCATGGCCTCGCTGGTCCATGGCGGCGGCGTAGTCGGCCTCGCTCATCGACACCTGGATGGGCCTGAGGCTGAAGACGTGGAACGGCTCGGTGACCATCACCAGAGTGGCTCTGGCGTGGAAAGCCGCGGCCAGGCGAAGGCCGCGATCGACGGCGCGCTCGGCCAGCGGCGACCCGTCGGTCGGGATCAGGATGTGCTTGAACATGTCTGCCTCCGATCTCACGGGGTCCGGCCCGCTCCGTCCGGCCGCCATTCGGCCGCGTCTAGTCCTCGGCCTCGCCGTCTCCCCAGCCCATGGCATTCTCGAGACGGCTTTTCTGCTCGTCGCTCAGCTGGCCGTAGAAGGCATCGAAGGCGGGGCAGATGATGGCGAAGGCCAGGAGCACCGCCTCGATCTCCCTGGGCAATTCCTCCGGTTCGTCCGACGGACCGGCCCGGCAGGCCGCGCGCATCGTCTCCTGCGCTTCCTGCACGGCCAGCTCGAGAGCATCGAAGGAGGTGCGCTGGCTTTCGGTCGGCCTGACGATGTCCTTGATCCAGGCCAGGTCTCGGGCAGCGCCGTCGCCGAGCCAGTAGCCGCAGACCGCCATGCCATGCGGATCCGGGGTGACTTCGCTGCGATCACTAAGGCCCGCCGGCGCATCGACGGACCCGGCCGCGAGCGACGCACTGACCAGCACCGCCGCTGCGGCCAGGGGCGCCGACCGCAGAAGCAGGACGATGTCTCGGATCCACATGGCGGCTCCTCCGGCGACGCCCCGCATGCAGAGCGTGTCGGAACACTGTTCCAGGCGGTGCCGCTCTCGGCCTTGACCTGGATCAAGCCGGCCGCGGCCGCATCGTCCCGCGCCCGGTCTAGCCCGTCTGTACCAGGGCGAAGATCGACAGGCGGAGCTCGGCCATGATCAGGAAGACGACATACCATTCGACGCGCAGGCTGCGCCGAGCCTGGACCAGGCCGATCAGCGTCTCGCAGCTGCGCGACAGGAGATCGAGCTTGGCGTCGAGCGCCCGGGCACGGTCACGCAGCTCGTATTCCGCTTCGAGCCGCGCATACAGCCGCTCGAGCTCCGGAAATTCCCAGAGCAGCTCGGGCTTGTCCATCGCTTCGGCCCGGCCGACCATCTTGTGTTGCGTGAACAGCACGTCGCCGATCTGGCGCAGCAAATCCCGGTCGCGCCAGCCGATGCGGCCCTCGCGGCGCAGCGCGATCGCGAGCGGCTCGACCCGGTCGAACAGCTGCGCGATGGTTGCTTCATGGTGCGACAGCAATGCGTTCCCCGCCAGGATCTCCGCGATCGCCCGCAAGCGGTCGACAGAAGCCTGCCGCACGACGATGGCACCAGCGGCATCGAGCGTTTCCTCGTGCTCCCCACCCACCAGGATGCGGACATCTTCGCATTCCGGCGCCGGCAGAGGTTCGCTGACCGCGTGCGCGAGTGAGTCGAGGAACGCGGCCTCGGCCGGCCGCGACAGGCCGAAGGAGACGATCACGCCATAGCGGAACAGCACCACCCAGCTATCCCCGACCCGGACCGTCATCGGCAGCAGCAGAGCAGCCTCTTCCGCAAGCCTGAGCGCACGGGTATCAAGGCGCTCGCCGAGCAGGAGCGCTCGCGCCAGGATCCCGCCGCTCTCTTCGCCTGCGGACATGCGTCCACGGATCGCCGCCGATACATCCGGCGCGCCGGGTGATGCCGGCTTCCCGAAATGATCGTCCGCCTGTCCCGCCCGAGCCGTGTCCCGGATCGACACCTTCTGTCTCCACCGCAACGTCGTTCTTCCGGCTACACGAAGGAAGGTCCGGCCGCTTTGCGCCAGATCAAGGGGCCGGCATCGGCCCCATGGCGGCGCCGACGCGGCCATCCGGCATCCGTGCGAACATCGAGGCCCTGTTTGATCCCGATCAAGGAATCGGGACCGGGAAGTTCCGATGGTTGGGGCGTGCTGGGACGGCCGCGCACCCCGCCGGCGCTGTCCTCGCCCCGGACCTCAGGAGGTGAGATCATGCCCTATCGCGATGTTCTGGTTCACGTCGGCAGCGACGAAACCCCCGCCCTGGCCGCTGCGATCGACTTCGCCCGCCGCCAGGATGCCCGGCTGATCGGGCTCGGTGTCCGCCCGGACGCCTGGACCGGCCTCGTCGGCATCGAGGGGCTTCCGGCCTCGGCGATCGAGGCGCTGGAGCGTGCCAACGACCAGGATCTTGCCGACGCGAAGCGCCGGTTCGAGGCGACGATCGAGCGCTATGGCTATGCCGGGCATGGCGAATGGCGCTCCGGCCGCGGCGACCTCATCGACACCATCGCGATCCACGGACGCTATGCCGACGTCATCGTGGTCGACCAGAGCGATCCGGAACGGGAACCTGCCTCCTTCGGGCTGGCGCCAGAGCTGGCGCTGACCAGCGGACGGCCGGTCCTGATCATTCCTCGTGCCGGCGCGGCGGCCACCCCGTGCGAGCATGTCGTCGTCGCCTGGAACGCGAGCCGTGAAGCCGCCCGTGCAGTCGCCGACGCGATGCCGCTGCTGCAGCGCGCGCGACAGGTTGACGTTCTGGCGGTCACGCCGCCGAAGCGAGACCAGATCCCGGGCATCGATATCGCGCGACATCTGGCGAGCCATGACGTCCGCGCCGATGTCGTGGTCCGCGAGGTCCCCGCCCCGGACATCTCGACGGAGATCCTGAACTTCATTTCCGAGCGAAGCGCGGACCTTCTGGTCATGGGATGTTACGGCCACGCCCGATTCCACGAGATGATCTTCGGCGGCGTCACGCGGTCGATCCTGCGGTCCATGACCGTGCCGGTGCTGATGTCGCATTGAGTGCGACGGGACCTGCTCCCTCACCGCGGCGGGAGCGGGTCCCGGCGATCACAGGCCTCGGCCAGCCTTTGCAGCGCGACACTGATCTGGACGGCAGGCACCGCCACCCCCAGTTGCCGGAGCGCGGCAGGCAGGGAGGCGAGCTCGCCGGTCGCACGCCGCCGCGCTTCGGCCAGTGTCGGCAGGCCCGGCAGCCGCCGCCCGCCGCGCATGACCGGCTGGAGCAAAGGCCGGCCCTCCTCCTGCTCCGCTTCCAGCGCGACGACATCGCCCGCGATCGTCCCGCCGGTGTCGTGCCGGCGCCAGACCTGCTTCCGGCCGGGCCAGGTCGCCTTCCCCTCCGAGCGCTTTCGGCGAGCCACCCCGTCATATTCCTGCAGCTTGTAGGCGCAGTCGAGGGCAGGTGCGTCGAAGGAGGTCGTCAGGCTGGTGCCGATCCCGTAGGCGTCGATCGGCACCGCCCGAGCGGTGAAGACCGACAAGTCGTCCTCGTCCAACCCGCCGCTCGCGAAGATCTGCGCGCCGGAGAGCCCGCCGGCGTCCAGGATCGCCCGCACCCGCCGTGCGTGCTCGGCGAGGTCGCCGCTGTCGATCCTGACGCCGCGAATGACGATGCCGTCGCGCGCCAGACGTGGCGCCAGCTCGACGACGCGACGCGCTCCCCGATCGGTGTCGTAGGTGTCGATGAGGAGGACGAGGTCGCGGGGCCGCGCCCGGGCGAAGCGCTCGAAGGCCAGGGCTTCGTCGTCATGAGCCTGGATGAAGGAATGCGCCATGGTGCCGAAGGCGGGAACACCGAAGCGCTGCTCGGCGAGCAGCGTCGCGGTGCCGGTGAAGCCGGCGAGATAGGCGGCCCGCGCCGCGAGCAGCCCGGCCTCCGCACCGTGAGCGCGGCGCAGGCCGAAATCCACGAGCGGCCTGCCGGCTGCCGCGAGCACCATCCGCGCGGCCTTGGAGGCCACGATCGTCTGGAACTGCAGCAGATTGACGAGCCGCGTCTCGACCATCTGAGCTTCGGGCAGCGGCGCCGTCACGCGGATCACAGGCTCGTCGGGGAAGAACACCGTGCCTTCCGGCATGGCGTCGACGTCGCCGGAGAACCGGAAGCCGGCGAGATAGTTCAGGAAATCGGCGGAAAACCGGTCGGTCTGCGCCAGATACCGCAAATCGTCTTCGCCGAAGCACAGCCCCTCGAGATGATCGAGGACCTGCTCGAGCCCGGCGGCCATCAGGAAGCCGCGCCGGGCCGGCAGCTTGCGGACGAAGAACTCGAACGCTGCCGGTGCCGTCATGCCGTGCTCCAGATAGGCAGCCATCATCGTGAATTGGTAGAGATCCAGCAGAAGCGGACTCTCCGACGGGCCCATCGGTATCTCCAAGATCAGACCGGACCGTGCGAGCCCGATGAATGGCTGGAAGCGCCGCACATTGCATCCCAGGGCGGGATGGGGATGCGGCGAGACCCGCCATCCCGGCGCTTGGCGTGAAGAGAGACGTCGTGGCCGAGCGAACGGCAGAAACTGGCATCGTGCCTCGCCGAGCGGAGCGCCTCGCGACGCGTCTCGAAGTGGCCGAAATCCATATGCCCGAACACTATGGTCCATCCATGGTGCCTCGGTTCCACGACATAGGCCAGATGACAGGTCTGGGACATATCGAAACTCCCTTATGCGGCGCCGGATCGACCATCTCCTGGCAGATCGACGGGGTCAGGCGGCGGGACAGTACGGAGCGGGGCCGGCCGGCGACCTTCCCGCTACCGGGTCTTCATCGACGGTAGAGCCCGACGAGCTCCGCCTCGGCGATGGCGAGGCGACGGGCGGCTCGCTCGACATCCCGACAGCTCGGCTCGCGCGAGAGCTTCAGCCGCTCGACCGGAAGCGCGAACAGCCGGAAGCGATAGTGATGGGTGCCGTGCCCCCGGGGCGGGCATGGCCCGCCATAGCCGAGGCGGCCGAAATCGTTCTTCGCCTGGCGAATACCGCGCACGGCGTTCACCTCGGGCAAACCTTCCGCGAGCGCCGCCTGCTCTCGCGGGATGTCGTAGACCGCCCAATGACGCCATGCGTGTCCGGGGGCGTCCGGGTCCTCGCACACGAGCGCGAAGCTCCGGGTCTCCGGCGGCGCGTCGCGCCAGGCCAGGGGCGGCGAGAGATTTCCCCCGTCGAGGGCGCACTCGCAAGGGATCTCGGCGCCGTCGTGAACAAGGGCGAGGTGATCTGCATGAGGCCTCCAGAGACGGCCCAGGCCGACAGCGAGAGGATCGGGGACGCCGGAGCGGACGCGACATCGAGCTTCGATCGCAGTCCACCCGCCCCGGCGCGGCACGGCGGGTTGCGCCTTCGTCCTGCGGGAGTTCGTGCCGCGCTCCCGGACAGTCCGGGACGAGATCCCGCCATGCCGCGCCGCCGACGATATCGGGGACCGACGCCCGCCACTTTGATCCAAGTCAAGCCGATACATTTCCGGCGGCACGGCCCGACACAGCAGCCGCGGGTCTCAGACGGGAGACGCGGAGCCGGATGCGGATGTGCCTCCCAGGATCGTCCGGATCGCATCGGCGACGAGGCCGCTGGTGTCGATGCGTTCGAGCTTCGATCCCGCCGCAGGGTGCGCGCATTGCGGCTCGACCGTATCGGTCACCACGATGCGGTCGAAGGCCGGGTCCGAGAGCAGTGCCGCCGCCCCCTCGCCGATCAGAAGACCGTGCGTTGCCGCGGCGAAGACCGCAGAAGCGCCGCCCGCCCGGCAGTGCCCGGCGGCCCGGCGAAGCGTTCCGCCGGTGCTCACGAGGTCGTCGATCACGATCGCCGTGCGACCCGCGACATCGCCGAGGAAGAGATCGCCGGCGACCACGCCCCCGCCCCGATGCTTTTCCTGGACCGCGAAGCCCGGCTCCCGGCCCAACGCCCGGGCGAGGCCCCGACGGAACTGCTCGGCGCGCTTGGTCCCGCCGATATCCGGCGACACGACCACGACCGGCGCCTCACCCAAGAGCGGCACGAAATGATCGACGAAGAGCGGCCAGGCTTCGAGATGCATGGTTGGGCGACGGAACGCATTCTGGAACGCCGCGACGTTGTGCACATCGAGCGTGACCACGGCATCGGCCCCGCAGGCCTCCAGCATCTGGGCCACATAGCGCGTCGTGGTCGGGTCCTGGGCCTGGGTCTTGCGGTCCTTGCGGGCGTAGCAGAGATAGGGAGCGACGACCGTCACGCGCGCAGCCCCGGCATCCTGGACCGCGCCGACGAAGAAGAGGAGCCGGCACAGCTTGTCGTTGACGCTCTGCCCGGCCTCGCCATGAAGAGACTGGATGACGAAGACCTCGCGGCCCTGAATGTCGGCCAGCGGCCGCGTCTTGTGCTCGCCGTCCTCGAAGCCGCGCTCCTCGTGCAGCGTGAGCGGGACCCCGAGGCGATGCGCGACGCGCTCGCCATAGGCACGGGTTTCCGAGAGCGCGAACAGGACCGGGGTTTCTCCGGCAGGCATGTCAGCGTCCCTTGGATCGGAGCGCCGCAGTCGGGCTCGACCGGCCCATCGAAGGCCCACGCAGCTCCGCCGCCGCCCGATCGGCCAGGCGAAGATATTCGGCGGCCTGCCGTGGCCATCGTTCGGGGGTGCGGATCGGGGTCTCCGTCAGGTGGCGGACCCCGATCCGCGCCCGCACCAGCGCCCTGAGACCTCGGTAGAAGGCACAGAGATCCGGAGACGGCGGAGCGCCTGCCACCTGGCCGTAGGTCTCGAGGAGCACCGGGCCGATCCAGGCCACCCCGAGCCGCTCGCATTCCATCCCGAGCGCGGCCAGCTCGTCGACCGGATCCCTCCGGCGCAGGGTGTCCGAGAATTCGAGACAATCGATGATCCGCAGCGGAGGCCCGAGAAACACATGCTCGGGTCGGAGATCGCCATGACCGTCGACGAGGCGATCACGCCCCGGCACGTCGGAGCGATATTCGAGAAAGGCGAGAAGACGAGCCGTCACTCTGCGGGCCGCCTGCTCGAAACATCCGTCGCAGGCGACCGCGAGATCCCGAAGGGAGGTGTTGATTTCCTTTCGAAGAGGCACCGGCGACACCGGTTCCAGGGAGGGCTGAGAGGTCAAGAACTCGGCGAGGCCACGGGCGATCCGCGCCACGTCCTCAGGCGAGACCCGACCCTGCTTCAGGCGGGTCTCGAGGCAGTCGTCCTCCGGCAGCCGACGCATCCGGACGAGCCTGTCGACCACTTTTCCGGAGCCGGACAGGCGGAGCCGCCCGTCCTCGCCCGCCATCAGGTCGACGATGCCAAGATAGACATCGGGCGCCAGCCGGCGATTGAGATAGACCTCGCGTTCGCAGTTCCTGGTCCGGCCGGCCAGGCTGGTGAGGTCCATCTCTTCCGTCCTGAGCGGCTTCTTGAGCTTGTAGGCGAACCCGTCCGTGAGGAAGACCCAGGAGAAGTGGGTCTCGACCGCCGAAACGGTCGCCGTGGGCTCCGGGTAGGCAGCCGGATCGCTCAGCGCCGCGACCTTCTCGACCAGGGGGACGTCTCCCGTGTCCTCGACTGAAGCCATCGTTTCATGCTCCCGCCTGCCGGCTCCGGTGGAGGAGGTCCGCCGGCGAGACCTGACGGGCACAGTATCGACCCTCGCCGCGGCCCGGTTTGATCCAGGTCAAGGCCCGTCCTGACGTCACGGCCTAACGTGCCGCCATCCCATTTGCGGAGGTCGGCCATGGATACGGACAAGAGCCTGCAGCGCCTGGTCCTCGAAGAGCTCGACTACGAGCCGAGCATCGATGCGGCCGAGATCGGCGTCGCGGTCACGGACGGCGTCGTCACCCTCTCGGGCCATGTCTCCAACCACGCCCAGAAGCTCGCCGCCGCCGAGGCGGCCCTCAGGATCGAGGGCGTCAGGGCCGTGGTCCAGGACATCACCGTCCGCCTGTCGGGCGACGAGAAACTCTCCGACGAGGAGATCGGCAAACGCGCCGTCGCCGCCCTCGAGTGGCACAGCACCCTCCCCGCCGAGCGGATCCACGTCACCGTCGAGCATGGCGTCGTCCGGCTGACCGGCGATCTCGACTGGCAGTGCCACAAGCGCGAGGCGGAGCATGCGGTCGAGGCGCTGAAAGGGGTGGTCGCCGTCATCAATGCGATCCGGGTCAATCCGGCGCATCGCATGGCGTCGGTTCCCGAAGTCCGCCGCGAGATCGAGGCGGCGCTGAAGCGCAGCGCCGATCTCGACGCCTCGCACATCGTTGTGGCCGCCTCGGACGGCAAGATCTCCCTCTCCGGCAAGGTCCGCGCCTCATTCGAGCGCGATGCCGCCGAGATCGCCGCCTGGTCGGTGCCCGGCGTGATCGATGTCGAGAACCGGGTCGAGATCCAGCCCTGACGGCCGCGACGTCGCTGCAATCGAAGGAGAACGCCCCCGTGATTCCCGAACCTTTTGCATCATTGGTGCCGCGGCTGCGGCGCTACGCCCACAATCTCACAGGCTCTATCGCGCGCGGCGACGCCCTCGTCCAGGCCTGCCTCGACGTCGCCGCCGCCGATCCCGAACGGTTCGGCATCGATCCCCATCCGAGAATACTGTCCCTCCTGAACGAGTTCTGGGCCGCTGCCGAAGCGGTGGCCGGCGAGGGTGGAGAGGCCGACCCTGGCCAGACTGTCCGCCACGGCATCGCCATGCTGCCCGCGGCCGAGCGACAGGTCCTGCTCCTGACCCTCCTGGAGGGCTTCTCGCTGGCGGAAACCGCGCGGTCTCTTGGCTTGAGCCGCGACGAAGCGGTCGAGCTCTTTGACCGCGGGCGTGCGGGTATCGCGCGGCAGGACGGCCTCGGCCCGGCAGGCAAAGCCTCCGCATCCCTCCCCGTGGGCGAAAGCGAGTCCCAGGCCGCGCCGTACCGACCTGCCGGCCACGGCACCGGCTGGCCCTTCGCCTCGACCGCGGCGCCCATGGAGATGGCGGGGCTGCTGACGCCGGACACCACGAACTATCCCGCAGCCTTCGGATGGCCGGCGGGACCGGCAGCCGGCGTCCCATCGCATTCCGGCCGGACTATCGGGCCTGATGCGGCATCGCGCCGTGACCTCGTCCCTTGAGCCCGTGGACGGCGCAGCCCGATGACGTCGATCGGCGGGATGATTGTCGTTCCCTGTCCGCACTGCGATAGCCTCAACAGGCTGCCGACGGACCGCCGGGGCGAGCGCGGCCGGTGCGGCCGCTGCCGAAGCCCGCTCTTCACCCGCGCTCCGATCATCCCCGACGAGGCCCGCTTCGACCGGCACGCCGGCTCGTCGGATCTGCCGATCCTGGTTGACTTCTGGGCTCCGTGGTGCGGGCCATGCCGGGCCATGGAACCGGCCTTCGCGGCCCTGGCGGAGGAACTGGAGCCTCATCTGCGCCTCGGCAAGGTCGATGTCGATGCCGAACCGCGGCTGCCGGCACACTACGGCGTCCGAACCGTGCCGACGCTCGTGCTCTTCAAGGGTGGCCGCGAGTTGGCGCGGTATGCGGGAAGCCTGCCCGGCAGCGCCCTGCGGCAGTGGGTGGTGCGGCACCTGCCGCCTGCGTGAGCCGGCGCCGTTCCCTTCCCCCGCTATCCCCCGGCAGCTTGATCTGGGTCAAAGGCATTCGTTCCGAGCCAGCGCAGACTGTTGCGGTTCCGGGTCGGCAGGCAGGCGATCCCTCCGCCGGCCGCAAGACAATATCGCACCGGAGACGGCCATGCACGCCCGCACGCATCATCCCGGCGTCCGACGCGATCCGACGTCCGAAGCCCGGCATGGGAGGCTCCGTCCCCAAGCGTCACTCCCCTTCGCGCAGACGCTCCGCCGACTTGGAAGGATGGGTCTGTCGCCGGATATCGTCGGACTGGACGTGATGGAGCTGAGCGGCTGCTTCTCCGACCGGCTCGAATTGCGCGTCGTCGCCCGGCGCCCGGGGCCGGACGACGCTGCCGCGCCGCTTGTCTTCGATATCCGCGGCCGCTGGCGCGTGCCGCGCCGCCTGGGCCTCGGCCCTTGTGACGCCGAGGAATGGCTGGGACTCGACGGCCTCGACGCCCTGGCCTTCCTGCGCGGCCTCCGGAACGATGCGATCGCCGAAACCCGGGGCATCGCCGCGGTCACGGACGGCTTCGATTGCCACGGTCGTCACGTGATCAATCCGTTCCGCGACCGCTTCGGCAACGAGACCAGTCCGGAGAGCGACTACGGCGACGCCTACCGACGATGGCGGGACCGCGCCTTGGATCCATGGCCGTGCCTATGAAGGCAAGGCATTGGCCGAGCCCAGGTTCGAAGCTTTCGGAGAGAAGCGATGCCCTATCGATCCACGGAAGATCTCCCGTTGCCGGTCCGGCTGCACCTGCCCCCGCATGCCCAGGAGATCTATCGTGGGGCCTTCAATGGCGCCTGGTCGGGCTACGCCGACCGGGGCGCCGATCAGCGCGAGCAGATCGCCCATCGGGTGGCCTGGACGGCGGTCAAGCGCCACTACCGCAAGGAGGGCGACCTCTGGGTGGCCGGCACAGCTGATGCGACCGACGGGCGAAGCGCATCTCATCGTCGGCGACGACTTGGCCGATGACGGCCATCCGGACGCCGCCAACCGACCCCGAAGCACCGGCTCGTTGATCCAGGTCAAAGGCAGCCGGACTCCATTGCCGCACGATGCCGAGACCGGCTCGTCCGGTCCCGAACAGCTTTGATGGAGGAAATCATGAGCGACCTGGATCTGCGGCAGCGCGTCATCGACGAGCTCGAGTTCGAGCCGAGCGTGGATGCCGCCCATATCGGCGTCGCTGCCGACAAGGGGATCGTCACCCTGACGGGCCATGTCGCGAGCTACGCCGAGAAGCTCGCGGCCGAGCGCGCCGCCCAGCGGGTCAAGGGTGTGCGCGGCCTCGCCCAGGAGATCGAGGTGCGCACTCCGGCCGGAAAGAGGAAGGCCGACGACGAGATCGCGGCCCAGGCGGTCAACATCATCACCTGGGACACGACGATCCCGAACGACATGCTGAAGGTCAAGGTCCAGTCGGGCTGGATCACGCTCACCGGAAAGGTCGACTGGCAGTACCAGAAGGTGGCGGCCGAACACGCGGTGCGGAAACTGTCGGGCGTCGTCGGGGTGAGCAACCTGATCGAGATCAAGGCGCAGGTCCAGGTGACCGACGTGAAGAGCCGGATCGAGAACGCCCTGAAGCGAAGCGCCGAGCTCGAGGCCGGCGGGATCCGGATCCATGTCAGTGATACCAAGGTCGTGGTCGACGGCCGGGTGCACAGCTGGCACGAGCGCGATGCAGTGAAACGCGCCGCCTGGTCGGTGCCCGGCGTCACCGCGGTCGACGACCAGCTGGCCATCGGCTGAACGGGCCGCGCCGCCGCCGACCGATCGTGCCGGCCCTCCATGTGTCCGGCACGATCCCGACCGTCCCCCCGGACGGTGCAGAGCCACCGCTTCCGGCTCGATCATGGAGGTTCTGATGCCTTACAAGGACATCCTGGTGTTCCTCGACGCGACGAGCGATACCCCGGTGCGCCTGGATGTGGCGATCACCCTCGCCCGGCAGCACGGTGCTCGCGTGCTCGGCGTCGACGTCAGCACGCCCGCGGCCTTTGAGGGCCGATGGAAGGAGCAGGCGACGGGCCTTCAGGATCTGTTCCTCTCCCGGCTGAACCATGCCCATCTCAACGGCGAATTCCGGGTCGCGGACCGCTCGACCGGCAGTTGGAAGGCGGCCTACGCGCATTTCGCCGATCTGGTCATCGCCACGCAGCGGCATGAGTCGAACGTCGGACTCGTCCTGCCGGCCATGCCCGAGGACGTCCTGATCTCCGCCGGAGTGCCCGTCCTGATCCTGCCCCCGGATTGGCGGCCGAAGCCGGTGGGCCAAAGCATCGTCCTCGCCTGGACTCCGAGCCGCGAGGCGACCCGCGCCGCGCACGACGCGCTGCCGCTTATGGCACGGGCCGAACGGGTGACGCTCTTCGAGTTCGCGCCGCCCACCGACGGGCTGGACTCCGCTCCCCACCTCATGGCCGACCATCTCCGGCAGCACGGCGTCGAGGCGGAACTCTTCACCTGGCCCGATATGGGCGACAGCTCGCCGGTTGACGCGCTGTTCTCATGCCTCGACCGGCAGGAGGCCGATCTCATCGTGGCCGGCGCCTATGGCCATTCCCGATTGATCGAGGGCCTGTTCGGCGGCGTGAGCGCGGACCTGATCCGCAACGCCTCGATGCCGGTCCTGATGTCGCACTAGGCTTGCGAACGGTGTCTGGCGAAGGGCCCGACATCACCGCGAGGCTTCGACCGGACCACAGCCTTCATGCGCTGCGGAGACCGGGGTCGGGTCCGGCATGACGCGGCCGTTGGACAGCGACCTGGTCCGACGGCTGGAGCTGCGGCTGGGCGCCGTGCACGCACGACAGCGCATCGGCATCGAGGAGGACCACGAGGCGCGGATCTTCGGCCAGGGCCTCAATCTCGTTCACATCGAGAACTGGTATTCGATCCACTCGGTCATCAGGGGCGCTCTCTGGCTGTCCGGCCTCTATGCGCGGGGACGCAGGAATGCGGCGCAGGTCCGGCTTCAGACCACGCGGATTGCCTCGGCGCGCGTGCCTTCGTCGTTCGACGGCTTCACCATCCTGCAGATCAGCGATCCTCATGTGGACATGAACCGGCCCGCCATGGACCGCGTCGTCGATCTCCTGCGAGACCTTCGGTACGACATCGCCGTCCTGACGGGCGACTATCGTGCCGCGACCTTCGGGGGGTTCGAGGCCGCCCTCGACGGCATGGCGCGGCTGCGGCCACATCTGCGCGCGCCGGTCTACGGCGTCCTCGGCAATCATGACACCATCCGGATGCTTCCCGGGCTCGAGGACATGGGCATCCGGATGCTCCTGAACGAAGCGGAGACCATCGCCCGGGGAGGCGATCGGCTTCACCTGTGCGGCATCGACGACGCACACTTCTTCAGGGTCGACAATATCGAGAAAGCCGCAGAGAACATTCCGCCCGACCACTACTCGATCCTGCTGTCGCACACGCCGGAGATCTACCGCCAGGCGGCCCATGCCGGCTTCGATCTGCTCCTTGCCGGTCATACCCATGGCGGCCAGATCTGCCTTCCCGGTTCGATTCCGATTACCCTCGATTCCGTGCTGCCGCGGGCCTTCGGCTCCGGACTGTGGCGCTATGGACGCATGGCCGGCTATACCTCGACGGGCGCCGGCTCCAGCATTGTCGCCGTGAGGTTCAACTGCCCCCCGGAAATCACCCTGCATCGGCTTGAGCACGGATCCGCTCAGTAAGGACGGTCGCGCAGCCCCAACCGATATAGCAGGCGCGACACGACCAGTTCGCCCATCCAGAACAGACCGGTGGCGAGCAGGGTCTGGGCAAGATCGAGCCCGAGGAGCGGCCGGCACACGACCAGGGGGATGAGCGATTCCGGAACCTGGTCGAGCCCGGGAGCCTCGCCGCTGGACCGGAGGCCGAGGCGCCGCTTGACAAAGCTCGACAGAAGGTCGCCGGCCATCGCCGTCATGCCGACAAGCGCCCCCGTCGTCCAGTCGAGCCCGAACGGCCCGGCCAGGACCGAGGCGGCCAGGGTGCCGAGGAGAACGCCGCGGATCGTCTTCGAGGGGCCGAGCAGCGGCCGGCCATCGATGAAGCGCGTGCCGAAGTCGAGCGGCCAGGCGCATCGCCGGCCGAAGAGGCTCTTGGCGATGACGGGCGCGCCATTCGCCGCCGCGAGAAGGGCCAGGGCCCGCAGGATCAGCCAGATCTCCATCGCGATTCGACACCGGTTTCAAGGATGTGGAGACACCGGAGCGTCACGCGCCTTCGGCGCCCGGAGGCATGCCGCCTTCGCCGCCCGGACGGCCGGTGCAATTCGCCTCCGGCAGCGACGCGGCTCCGTCTTGGCGCGCCGCCAGTGCTCCTCGGCACGCCCTTCCGGGCGGCCTTCCCGTTCCCAGATCTCGTAAGCATGCCGGCGGATCTCGTCCTCCTCGACCGGACGCCGGACCGCGTGCCCGGCATGACCGCACGCCGGAACGGGCACGGTCGACCTGCCGAGGCTCGCTGTCCTGGCGCCGGGACGGGACAGCATCCGCCGCAGCCTCGCGATCACGTTCATCTGTCTCTCCGCCCTCTTGAGCATCGTCGCGACCGGTCGAAGACCGGAGTGCCGACACAGGATGCGGCCCGTCCATCATCGAACGATGATGCAGGTGCACGGTGCGAGATGGGCCACCTTGTGGCTCACGCTTCCCAATAGCAGGCCCTGCAGGTCTCCCAGGCCGCGGCTGCCGATCACGATCGCCTCCGCGCCGTGGTCCCTCGCCGCCTCGACGATCCGACTGGCCGGATCGCCCTCTTCGACCAGGATGTCGACGCTCGGCGCCCCCCGCTCCCTTGCCGAGCGAGCCCCTTGCTCGGCAATGTGCTCGGCCGCACCGTGCAGCATGTCGGCCTCGGTGAGGCGGATGTTCTCCACACGCTCGAGCTCCTCGAGCCCCGGGGTCACGAGGCTGCTGCCATGGGTCTGCTGGACATGCATCACCAGAAGCTTGCCGCCCTTCTCACGGGTGAGGTCCGCCGCGAAATCGAGTGCCTTCCGCGCCGCTGGCGACCCGTCGGTCGCGCACAGGATCAGGTA
This sequence comes from Inquilinus limosus DSM 16000, assembly GCF_000423185.1. Taxonomy (GTDB): domain Bacteria; phylum Pseudomonadota; class Alphaproteobacteria; order DSM-16000; family Inquilinaceae; genus Inquilinus; species Inquilinus limosus. Next base: position 781,828 of record NZ_AUHM01000001.1, read on the forward strand.
CTTGCCCATGGTCTTCGGCCTTCGCAGGATCGATTGGCCCATGTCACGACGGCCGGGCGGGAGCGGCCTTGATCTGCGTCAAGCGGAGGCAGGTTCCCCCGGAATCGTCGCATCAGCCGTACGGCGTGCGGCCTCGCTCCGGCATCACCTCGCGCCGCCCCGCTCCTCCGACGAATCGGGGACATCGATCCATGTTCCCCGCTCGCCTCGGACGACCCAAAGGGCATCGTCGAGCCTGCCGATCGCCGCCGGGCGGCCCGTGCCGAGCGCGAACTCCTTCGCGGCCGCGACCTTCGGCCCCATCGAGCCGGCAGGGAAGTCCTCGATGACGAGGTCGGCAGGGGCCGTCCGCCGGATCGCGCGCTCGGCCGGCGTGCCGTAGCCGCTGTAGACAGCATCGACGTCGGTCAGCATCAGCAGCAGATCCGCTTGCAGTTCGCGCGCCAGGAGCGCGCTGGCGGAGTCCTTGTCGACCACGGCCTCCACCCCGGCCAGGCTGCCGTCCGGCCGCTCGACGACCGGAATCCCGCCCCCGCCGGCGCAGATCACCGTTACCCCCTGCTCCACGAGGAGAGCGATCACCCGTGCTTCCAGGATCTGGATGGGCCTGGGCGACGGCACGACCCGGCGCCAGGCCGCGCCGTCCCGGGCGATCCGCCAGCTTCGGGCGGCGGAGAGATGCTGGGCCGTGCTTTCGTCGTAGACAGGGCCGATCGGTTTGGTCGGCCGGCCGAAGGCGGCATCCTCGGGATCGACGCGCGTCTGGGTCAGCAGCGTCGCGATGGCCGTTGCGCGCAGGAGATTGGCGAGCTCCTGCTCGATCAGATAGCCGATCATGCCCTCGCTCTCCGCCCCCAGCACGTCGAGCGGATAGGCCCCATCGGCCGGTCCGGCCGCCGCCTGCAGGGCCAGCAGCCCGACCTGCGGGCCGTTGCCGTGGGTGACGACCAGCCTGTGCCCGGCCTCGATCAGCAGGGCCAGGGCCTGCGCGGCCCGCCGGACATTGCCGCGCTGGTTCTCGGCCGTGAGCGGCTGTCCTCGCTTGAGGAGCGCGTTGCCGCCGAGCGCCGCCACGATCAGCATGTTCAGCCCCCGATGGTCGCGACGAGGATGGCCTTGATCGTGTGCATGCGGTTCTCCGCCTGGTCGAAGACGATGGACGCCGGCGATTCGAACACCTCGTCCGTAACCTCCATGCAGTCCAGGCCGAACCGCTCGGCGATCTCGGCGCCGACCTCGGTCTCGGTGTTGTGGAGGGACGGCAGGCAGTGCATGAACTTCGCATAGGGGTTCCCGGCCGCCGCCATGACGGCCCGGGTCAACCGGTAGGGCGCCAGAAGCTCGATCCGTTCGCCCCAGCCGGCTTCGTCCTCGCCCATGGAGAGCCAGACGTCGGTGTAGAGGAAATCCGCGCCCCTCACCGCCTGCTCGATGTCGGCCGTGAGCGACAAGCGACCGCCGGTCGCCATGCCGATCTCGCGCAGATGGGCCACGAAGCCGGGATCCGGCCACAGCGCCTCGGGCGCCGCGATCCGCAGGTCGATCCCGACCTTGGCCGCGCCGACCGCGAGCGACCGCGCCACGTTGTTGCGCCCGTCCCCCAGAAAGGTCACGGCCAAGTCCGACAGATGCTTGTGGGTGAATTCCCGCATCGTCATGAAGTCGGCCAGGATCTGGGTCGGGTGGGATTCGTCGGTGAGGCCGTTATAGACCGGCACCCCGGCATGAGCCGCGAGCGTCTCGACCGCCGACTGGCCAAAGCCGCGGTATTCGATCGCGTCGTAGATGCGGCCGAGCACCCGGGCCGTGTCCCTGATCGATTCCTTGTGGCCGATCTGGCTGCCGGAAGGCCCCAGATAGGTGACATGAGCCCCCTGGTCGTAGGCCGCGACCTCGAAGCCGGTACGGGTGCGGGTCGAATCCTTCTCGAAGATCAGCGCGATGTTCTTGCGGGCGAGGTGCGGCACCTCGGTCCCTGCGGCCTTGGCGCCCTTGAGTTCCGCCGCGAGGCGCAGCAGGAAGCGGATCTCGCCAGGCGAGAAATCGTCGAGCGCCAGGACGCTGCGGCCGCGGAGATTGATCGGCATGGTGGTTCCTCTTCTCAGGCCGGATCGCGGATCAGGGGACAGGTCATGCAGTGGCCGCCGCCGCGGCCGCGGCTCAGCTCGGCACCGTCCACGGTGATCACCTCGATCCCGGCACGGCGCAGCAGCGTGTTGGTGTAGACGTTGCGGTCGTAGCCGATGACGACCCCGGGCTCGACGGCGATCACGTTGTTGCCGTCGTCCCACTGCTCGCGCTCCGCCTCCCAGGCATCGCCGCCGGTGGCGACGATGCGCAACGCCTTCAGCCCCAGGGCTTCGGCCACGAGATCGGTGAAGCGCGCCGCCTCCTCCCTCACCTCGACCGAGCCTTCGGCTCCGCCCGGCCGCAATGAGAAGCTGCGCAGCCGCTCGACCACCGGCGGATAGATCGTGATCAGATCCCGGTCGCAGAAGGTGAAGACCGTGTCGAGATGCATGAAGCTGCGGTCTCGCGGCATCAGCGCGGCGATGACCTGCTCCGCGGTGCCGGTGGCGAACAGCCGTCGCGCCAGTGCGCTCACCGCCTGCGGCGTCGTCCGCTCGCCCATTCCAATGAGCACGACGCCGCCGCCGATCGGCATCACGTCGCCGCCTTCGAGCGATGGGCCGCCTCCCTCCGACAGCAAGGTGAAGCCGGCGTCGCGGAACCGCGGATGGAAGCGGTAGATGGCCTCGACATTCGCCGCCTCCGGCCGGCGGGCCGGCCAGTACATCGAGTTGACGGTGACGCCGCCGTAGATCCAAGAGGTGCTGTCGCGGGTGAAGAGCTGGTTGGGCAGGGGCGGCAGCACGAAATCCTCGGCCGCCAGCGCCCGGCCGCTCAGGCCCGTGGGCGTGAAGGGCAGCTCGGCCCGCGCGATGCCGCCGACGAGACAGCTCGCCAGATCCACCGCCGCCATGCCGTCGAGCCAGCCGCGCAGCTCGCCGGCGAGATCGCATCCCACGATCGCCGGATCGATCCTGCGGTCCAGCAGCCAGCGCCGCGCCTCCGGCAGGACCATCGCCTCGGCCAGGAGGTCGCCGAGATCCCGCACCACCACGCCGCGCTCGCCAAGCGCGTCGACGAAGATATCGTGCTCCTGGCGGGCCTTCTTCACCCACAGCACGTCGTCGAACAGGAGGGCGTGGCAGTTGTCCGGGGTCAGCCGACGCAGGCTGAGATCGGGACGGTGGACCAGCACTTCACGCAGCCGGCCCACCTCGGAATGGACGCCGAGGGTGGTCATGATCGATCCGTTCAGAGCGGGTTGACGGCGCCGATCCACATCTCGTAGGCAGCGAACAGGCCAACGGCGAGAAGGGCGGCGGCGAATATGGCTTCGACGGGGTGGAGCAAGCGCCGGCCCGTTTCGCGCCGGGCCCAGAGATAGACGGGCAGTCCGAGCGCATAGAGCACGGCGCACATGAAGAGGTAGGCGGGGCCTGCCGCGTAGACGAGCCACAGCCCGTAGAGGGTGGCGAGAAGCCCGATCAGGAGAGCGCCGGTGCGCGCCTCCCCTTTTCCATAGCCCTCTCCGTTCACAGCCAGCTTGGCCGCGTAGGCGCCGGAGAAGGTGTAAGGCACCAGAATTGCTGTCGACGCGATCGAGAACAGGGCCTGATAGGAGCTCTCCGCAAAGAGCGTGATGACGAGGAAGAGCTGCACCAGGGCGTTGGTGACGAAGAGCGAGTTCGCGGGCACGCCTCGCTCGCTCTCCTGAGCGAAGAAGCCCGGCATCGCCCCGTCGCGCGCCGCGGCGTGCGGAATCTCGGCCGCGAGCAGCGTCCAGCTCAAGAAGGCGCCGAGGACGGAGACCACGAGGGCGATATTGATGAGGACGGCACCCCAGGAACCGACCACCGCCTCCAGGACTCCCGCCATGGACGGGTTCTTCAGCGCCGCGAGCTCCGGCTGGGTCAGGATGCCGAGCGAGAGCAGCGACACCAGCGCGTAGAGCGCGAGGCAGGTGAAGAAACCGAGCGCGGTGGCCGTCGCTATATCCCGGCGCCGCTCGGCGCGGGCGGACAGCACGCTTGCCCCCTCGATGCCGATGAACACCCAGAGGGTGACCAGCATGGTGCTCTTGACCTGTGCCCCGATCGTGCCGAGCGAGGCGTTTCCAAGACCCGAAAGGTCGAGTGTGAAGACGTCGATCCTGAAGGCGACCGCCGCCACGCCGACGAACAGCACGATCGGCGCGATCTTGGCGATGGTGACGATCAGGTTGACGATCGCCGCTTCGCGGATGCCGGACAGGATCGAGGCGTGGATGATCCAGAGCAAGATCGAGGCGCCGAGCACCGCTTGCCACGTATTGCCGTCGCCGAAGGCCGGGACGAAGTAGGACAGCGCGCTGAACACGATCACGGCATAGGAGACGTTGCCGACCCAGGCGCTGATCCAGTAGCCCCAGGCGCTGTTGAAGCCGATGAACGGACCGAACCCGGCCTTGGCGTAGGCATAGGGCCCCGCATCCAGCTCGGGCTTGCGCACCGCCAGCGACTGGTAGACGAAGACCAGCGCCAGCATGCCCGCCGCGGTGATCGCCCAGCCGATGATGATCGCCAGAGGCCCCGCCCCCGCGGCCATGTTCTGCGGCAGGCTGAAGACCCCCGAGCCGACCATCGACCCGATGACGAGCGCGGTCAGAGCGCCGAGGCGCAGCTTTCCGGTGCCGACCGACGCCGCCGTCCGCGGCGCGCCGAGATCCGTTGTCGTCACGGGATGTCTCCTTGCGGATGGGGATACTGTCTCATTGCAGACCGCTTTGGGGGGCGGCGACATTGACGCGGATCAAGGAGGGAGATCAGTCGTCCCGATCTCCATGCCGCCAAGGCCAGCCTTCGGGCCCGCGCATCCAACGCCCGCCGGCGTCGAGCCGGCTTTTCTGATCGCCATCCAGCGTGCCGTAGAATGCATCCAAGGCCGGCCGCGCGATCGCCATCGCCTGCAGCATCGCCTCGAGCCGAGCCTGCATGGCGTCCAGGCGCTCGGGCAGGGTGGCGCTCGACCGCGTCAGGCAGGCGGCGCGCATGACGTCCCGCGCCCGTTCGGCCGCGGTCTTGAGCGCTTCGAAGGACGGGCGCTGCGCTTCGGTCGGGGCGACGACATCCTCGATCCAGGCGAGGTGTTCGGCGACCATGCCTGCGAGGCGCGGGCCGCACATCATATGGTGTCCCATCGCGTCGCCGCGCATGCCGGCGCCGGGTCCTCGCTCCATCATCGGCGGAGCCCCCGGGCCGGACGGGCCGGCCGGCTGGGCCAGGCCCGGCCCGCTGAGCAGAGTGACGACCGTCGCCAGAGCGGCCAGGCTGGCGAATGGGATGCGTTGCGGTGCGACCATGGAAGACCTCCTGTCTTCGGCGACGGTGCCGGATCTGACGTGAGGGTCATCCTCGCCCGGCAGCCGCATCCGATCCTTGAGCCAGGTCAAGGATCCCTGCCCGAGGCAGCGGATTTCGATCACCTGCGTGCCTGCGGCATCAAGCTCGGCGGAACCGCTTGTAGGCTTCCATGACAAGCAGCACGCCGATGCCCAGTCCGGAGAGACTGAGGCCCTCCACGACCGACAGTGTCCCCAACGACAGCAGGTCCCGAAGCGGCGGGATGGCCAGCGCGGCGATCTGCAGGCCCTGGGTGGCGATCACGCCGCCGACCAGCAGCGGGTTGTTTCCGATCGGAATGCGGAAGGCGGAGCGCGTCTCCGAGCGGCAGTTGAAGCAATGCGCGTTCTCGCACCACACCAGGAGCCAGAGGACGGCCCCCTGCGCGGCACCGTGGCTCATGCCGTAGGACAGGGCGAACCAATATAAGGCGTAGCCGACCAGCCCCATCGTCGCACCGCTCAGCACGACCTGCTCGATCATGCGACGGTCGAACACCGGCGCATTTGCTCGGCGGGCCGGACGCCGGAGCGCGCCGGGCTCGCCCCGCTCGAAGGCGAGGGCCACGTCCTGGATGCCATTGGTGATCAGGTTCAGCCAGAGGAGCTGGACCGCGGTGAGCGGCGGCGGCAGGCCGGTGAGCGTCGCCAGCAGCATCAGCAGGATCTCCGCCGCCCCGGTCGAGATGGTCAGCAGGATCACCTTGCGGAGATTGTCGTAGGCGACGCGCCCCTCTTCGATCCCGGCGACGATCGATGCGAAGTTGTCGTCGGTGAGGATCAGATCGGCCGCATCGCGGGCGACATCCGTGCCGCCCCTGCCCATGGCGACCCCGATGTCGGCAGCGTGCAGCGCGGCGGCGTCGTTGATGCCGTCTCCCGTCACGGCGACCACATGCCCCTGGCGGCGGAGGCTGTTGACGATGGCCAGCTTCTGCAGCGGTTCCGTCCGGGCGAAGACGCGGGCCTGGCCCACCGCAGTATCGAACGCCCTCCCCGCCAGCCGGGCCAGTTCGGGGCCGGCAACGACCTCGTCCCGCGTCTCCGCCAGGCCGAGCTGCCGGGCGATGGCCAGGGCGGTCAGCGGGTGGTCGCCGGTGACCATCACGGCACGGATGCCGGCGTGCTGGGCCGCGAGAACCGCGCCACGCGCCTCCGGGCGGAGAGGATCGATCAGGCCCGCCAGGCCAAGCAGCCGAAGGCCCCGGAGGTCGCCCTCGACCGGCGATGCCACCGGTCCGGCGGCGACCGCGATGACGCGGTAGCCCGCCGAGGACAGTTGCGCCAGGGCCGCCTGCGCCCCCTCGTCCATCCCGCCGCAGAAGCCGGCGACCGTCTCCGGCGCTCCCTTCACGGAAGCGATCGTCACGCCTCCGATGTCGTGAAAGGCGGCCGCGAAGCGCTTCTCCGGCTCATAGGGAATGCGGCCGAGCAGGCGCGCCGATGCCGGCTCGCCCGCAGATCCTCCGGACGGCACGGCCGCCAGGAAGGCGAGGTCGACGGCATCGCCGTGCGGACCGTCGTCGCCATCGGCGGAAGCCTCGCTGGCCCACGCTCCGGCCCGCAGCAGTTCGCGGGCGGCGGGATCGGTTGCCGGCAGCTCGCCGGCGCCGGGCATCCAGAGCCGCTCGACCGTCAGTCGGTTGAGGGTGAGCGTCCCGGTCTTGTCGGTCGCGACCAGCGTGCAGGCGCCGAGCCCTTCCACCGCAGGAAGATGGCGGACGACGACATGGCGCAGCCCCATGCGGTGCATGGCGATCGACAGGGCGACCGTCATCGCGACCGGCAGCCCCTCCGGTATCGCCGACACGGCGAGGGCCACGGCGAGGAGGAAGATATCGCCCGCCGCAGCGCCCCGGACGGCCTCCAGCACGGCGATGACGGCGATCACTCCGACAATGGCCACAGCGACGTGGCGGGTGAACCGCTCCATGCGCCGGACCAGTGGCGGCGCGGGCTGGGGCGTCTCCAGGACCGCGGCCAGCTGCCCGATCACGGTCCGCCGCGCCGTGGCGACCACCACCCCGAGGCCCCGGCCGGTCTGCACCATGGTGCCGGCATGCAGCATCGTCGCGCGGTCCCCGAGCGGTGCGTCCACGGGGATCTCGGCATCCGGCAACTTCCTGACCGCGAGGGATTCGCCGGTCAGCAGGCTTTCATCGGCGGTCAGCCCATGCGCGTCGATCAGGCGAAGATCCGCGGCGATCCGCTCGCCGCTCTCGACCTGGACGACATCGCCCGGGACCAGATCCTCCGTCGGCAAGCGCAAAAGGCGGCCGCCCCGCCGGACGGCGGCGGTTCCCTTGACCAGCGCCTTCAGGGCGCGCGCCCGACCTTCCGCCCGCCATTCCTGGTAGGTGCCGATGCCGGCATTGGTCAGCAGCACCACCAGGATGAAGGCCGCGTCGGTGAGATGTCCCAGGCCGAGCGACACGCCGGCCGCGGCCAGCAGAAGATAGATGAAGGGGCTCCTGAACTGGCTCAGGAAGACGCCGGCCAGCGTTTTGCCTCTGGGCTCGGGAAGCCGGTTCGCCCCCCAGCTCTCCAGCCGGGCAGCCGCCTCCGCCTCGTTCAAGCCGTCAGTCGCCGAGGACAGCCTCGCCAACACTCCGTCGACCGGCAGGTGGTGGAACAGCTCCTCCGACCGTGTGGCGGGGAGCGGAGGCCGGCGCTCTCGCAGTCGTGTCAGCAGGCCGGCAAAACCGGATGCAGGATGCGACGAGCCGGCGGCGCGGCCATGGACGAGCGTGTCGGGTTTCATGCCCCGGATGGTATCGGCCCTCCCCAGGCGCAACTTGATCCACGTCAAGGAGCACGAAGACCACGAGGCGAGAATGGCGCCGTGAACCCGCCTCTTCCCGCGCCGGCCAATGCATCGGCGGACGAGGCCCATCCAAGGGTGTGAGATGCTCAAGAGCCTGCTGATTGGCCTCGACAGGACCGAAGCCTCGAGCCACGCCGAATCCGTCGCCCTGGATCTGGCCAAGCGCCACGGCGCCGCGATCAGCGGCGCATCCGTGATCGACGTCCCCTTCCTGACCGCTCCCGAAGCGACTCCGATCGGCGGCGCCTATTACAAGTTCGCCAAGGATGTCGCCCTGCTGAAGCAGGCGCAGGAACAAAGCCAGGCTGTCCTTCAACAATTCGAAGAGCGCTGCCGGACGCTTGCGATCCGGTCGGGCACGACGGAGTACCACGGCGAGCCCTATGGGGAGCTGTGCAAGGCCGCGGACATCCATGACCTGATCGTCATCGGCCGGGATGTCACCTTCCATCGGGACGACCATGCGGTTCTGGGCGATGCCGTCGCGCGTCTGGCGAAGAACCTGCCGCGCCCGCTGGTGGTGGTCCCACCCGCATCGCCTCGCGGCCCCGCCGTGCTGGCCGCCTATGACGGCAGCCTGCCGGCCATGCGCGCGCTGCAGCTCTACGCCCTTCTAGGCCTCTATCCGGACGCTGCGACCGGGGTGGTCGCCATCGACCGGGACAAGGCAACGGCCGAGGCGATGGCGGATCGAGGTGCCCGCTTTCTACGCCTGCACGGCCTCCGCGCCGAAGCCGTCGGCATCCAGTCCGGCGCGGATCCGGCCGAGGTGCTGCTGTCGGAGCTGCAGGCCTACGAGCCCGGCCTGCTGGTGATGGGCGCCTTCGGTCATCGCGGCTGGCGCGAAGCCCTGCTCGGCTCCTGCACCGGCACGCTCCTGCGTCGCGGCACCGTCCCGCTCTTCATCTATCACTGACCGATGCAGGCCCTCGAGCACGGCCACAGCGTCGAAGAGATCCGGCGGCGTCTCGCCGCCGGTCCGCGCAGCAGCTATCTCCGCGACTGGATCTATGGCGGCATCGACGGCGCGGTGACGACCTTCGCGGTCGTGGCGGGCGTGGCCGGGGCGGACCTGCCGACGCAGACCGTCCTCATCCTCGGCGCCGCCAATCTGATCGCCGACGGCTTCTCGATGGCCGCAGGCAACTTCAGCGGCACCAAGGCGGAGCGCGACGACTACGACCGGCTGGCCGCCGTGGAGCGGAAACACGTGTCGCTCGACCCGGACGGCGAGCGCGAGGAGATCCGGCAGATCTTCGCGGCCAAGGGATTCTCGGGCGCCGGCCTCGAGCGGGTCGTGGCGACCATCACGTCGAACGAGCCCGGCTGGATCCGGACCATGCTGGCCGAGGAATACGGCCTCGCCACGACCCGGCGCTCGCCCTGGGCGGCGGCGGCGACCACCTTCCTCGCCTTTCTTGCCTGCGGGCTCGTCCCGCTCCTGCCCTATGTGCTGGATGGCGGACTGGCCGCCTCGACGGTCGCGACCTCGGTCACCTTCTTCGGCATCGGCTCGGCCAAGAGCCGCTGGTCGACCACCGCCTGGTGGCGTTCCGGGATCGAGACCTTTCTCATCGGCATGTGTGCCGCGGCGCTCGCCTTTCTCGTCGGCTTCGGGCTCAAGTCCATTGTCGGCGTGACGGCATGACCGAGGCTCCTGCGAGGCAGGCCCTCAATGTCGACAGCCGACATCGCTCATGTGACCGCCGCGCTCACGACCCGACGGAAACGGAAAATCGAGAGGCCGAGGAACAGCCCTCCGATGACGGCGATGGCCAGGAATTGCGACCAGACCACCTCGATCCCGGCGCCGCGATAGAGGATCGCCTCGGCGAAGCTGACGAAATGCGTCGAAGGCGAGGCCTGCATCACGGCCTGGAGCCACGGCGGCATGCTCTCGAGCGGCGTGTTGCCGCCCGACAGCATGTTCATCGGCAGCGCGACCAGCATGAACAGCAACCCGAGCTGAGGCATCGAACGGGCGACGGTGCCGAGAAAGATGCCGATCGCGATGGCGAAGAAGAGATAGAGCACCACCCCCGCCATGAAGAGCGGGATCGAGCCCGTGATCGACACGCCGAGCAGCCCGCGGACGACGATCAGGAGCGACAGCGCGACGGCCGCCGCAATCACCACGCCGTTTGCCCAGACCTTGGCCATCGCGATCTCGAAGGGCGACAGCGGCATGGTCAGGAGATGGTCCATCGTGCCGTGCTCGCGTTCGCGAATCACGGCCGCGCCGGCGAGGACGATCGCCAGCATCGTGACGTTGTTGAGGATCGCCATGATGCTGGTGAACCAGGGCGAGGACAGGTTCGGGTTGAACGCCACCCGGACCACGAGATCGACCGGGGGCTCCTCGGCCGCATCCGTCCGGCCGATGAAGCGCGCGATCTCTCTGCTCGCGATCTGTTCGATATAGCCCGCGCCGATGCCGGCCTGCATCATCGCCGTCGCGTCGACATTCACCTGGATCGCAGGCCGGCGGCCGGCCACCACGTCCTTCTGGAAATTCGGCGGGATGTCGATGACGAAGGTGTACCGGGCGAGGTCCATCAGCCGGTCGATGTCGCCGACGGCGATCTCCTGCGGTGGCTTGAAATAGGGCGGCAGCAGCGCCTGGGCGATCCCGCGCGACAGCGGCGACCGGTCCTCGTCGGCGATCGCGACCGAGGCATCCCGCAGCTCCTGCGAGATGCCTCGGGCCTGGCTGTAGACGGCGAAGGAGAAGGTGTAGACGATCAGCCCGAGCAGCACGAGATCGTGGCCGAGGCTCCGCAGTTCCTTTGTGCCGAGCCAGAAGATGTTCGCGAGGCGCCGCATCCGCCCTACCCTTCCTGCTTGCGCAGGAGCAGGAGGCTCAGGAGCGTGAGCGCGGGGATGAAGGCCGCCAGGGCCAGCAGGTTGCCGCCCAGCTCCTCAAAGCCCAGGGCCTTGGTGAAGGTGCCGACACTGACCTGGAGGAAATAGGTCATCGGGAAGGCGTGGCCCATCAGCGCGGCCGCGCCGTTCAGGGAAGACACGGGCGTCAGCATCCCGGAGAACTGCGTGGCGGGCAGGACGGTGAGGATCGCCGTGCCGAACAGCGCCGCGATCTGGGTGCGGGCGAAGGCGGAGATCACGAGGCCATATCCCGTGGTCGCCGCGACGTAGAGGATGGCGGCGACGGCGAGCGTCCAAAGGCTGCCCTTGAGCGGCACCTGGAAGAGCGCGACCGCCATGACGAACAGGCAGGCGAAGTTGACCAGCGCCACGCCGATGTAGGGGAGCTGCTTGCCGAGCAGGAATTCGAGGCGGGTGACCGGGGTCACGTGCAGATTGGTGATCGACCCGAGCTCCTTCTCCCGCACCACCGCGAGCGCCATCAGGATGGCCGGGATCAGGGCGAGGAGCATCGCGATCGTCGACGGCACCATGGCGTAGATGCTCTTGAAATCCTGGTTGTAGCGATAGCGGGTCTCGATCGTGGCGGCCGCCGTGTCCGTCGCCGATGCGCCCTGCTCGCGTGCCAGGTCCGCCAGGTACCGCTGGTGGACGCCTTCGAGATAGCCGCGCGTGGTCTCGGCGCGGAACGGCATGGCGCCGTCCACCCAGGCACCGACCTCGGCCGGCAGCCCGCGCTGCAGGTCCCGGCCGAAGCCCGGGGGGATCTCGAGGGCGACCGAGAACGCGCCGGCCATGAGCCCCCGTTCGAGACCGGCATAGGTCGTGACCGGCGCCTGCTCCACGAAGTACGCAGACCCTCTCAGACCCTCGAGATAGGCGCGGCTTTCGGGGGTCTGGTCGCGGTCCAGCACGGCAAAGGACAGGTTCTCGACATCCGTGTTGATGCCGAGGCCGAAGATCACCATCAGGAACAGCGTGCCGAACAGGGCGAAGCTCAGGCGGACGGGATCGCGCCGGAATTCCAGCATCTCGCGCCAGGAATAGGCGAGAAGGCGCCGTGCGCTGAAGGCGCTGCGCCTGCGAGCGGCCTGCGCCGGGGCGGCAGCCCCGGTCCAGGCGGGCGCGACACCCGGGTGGGCCGTCCCTCCTGCTGCCCCTTCCAGATGGCGGATGAAAGCCTCCTCGAGGCTGGCGGCCCCGCGCGACGCGACCAGCTCCGACGGCGAGCCGGTCGCCAGGACCCGCCCGGCATGCATCAGTGCCAGACGGTCGCAACGAGCGGCCTCGTTCATGAAATGCGTCGAGATGAAGATGGTGACGCCCTCGCGGCGGGACAGCTCGGCGAGGAGTTCCCAGAACTCGTCTCGGGCGAGCGGGTCGACGCCTGAGGTCGGCTCATCGAGGATCAGCAGCTCCGGCTCGTGCACGACCGAGACGGCCAGCGACAGCCGCTGCCGGATGCCGAGAGGCAGCGCGACCGCCGGCTGGTCGAGCCAGGCGGCGAGCCCGAAGCGACGGACCAGCCAGTCGATGCGCTCCCTCGCCTTCTCGCGCGGCAGGTGGAAGAGCCGGGCGTGGAGCTCGAGGTTCTGCCGGACCGTCAGTTCGGTGTAGAGAGAGAAGGACTGCGACATGTAGCCGACGCGGCTGCGGAGATTCATGTCCGTCGCGTCGATCGGCTGGCCGAACAGCCAGGCTTGGCCGTCGCTTGCCGGCAGAAGGCCGGTCAGCATCTTCATCGTCGTGGTCTTGCCGCAGCCGTTCGAGCCGAGGAAGCCGAAGATCTCGCCGCGCTCGATGCTGAAACTGACGCGATCGACCGCGACAAAGTCGCCGAAGCGACGGGTGAGATCCCGCGCGACAATGGCGGTCTCGCCGTCCTGCGCCTGGCGGGGTGGGATCTCCGGGGCCCTGTGGCCGGCCCGGAGCGGCGCCGGCAGCAGCGCGATGAAGCTCTCCTCCAGGCTCTGCCGCCCGGCCTGCGCCTTGAGCGCGGCCGGGGTGCCGGTCGCGAGGATCCGGCTGGCATTCATCGCGACCAGCCAGTCGAACCGCTCCGCCTCCTCCATATAGGCGGTGGCGACGATGACGCTCATCCCGCGGCGCTCGGCGCACATGCGGTCGATCAGCTCCCAGAACTGACGGCGCGACAGCGGGTCGACGCCGGTCGTCGGCTCGTCCAGGATCAAGAGGTCGGGATCGTGCACCAGGGCGCAGCAGAGGCCGAGCTTCTGCCGCATGCCCCCGGAGAGGTTCTTGGCCGGCCGGTCTCCGAAGGCGGAGAGGCCGGTGTCGGCGAGCAGAGCGTCGATCCGCCGCCGCCGCTCCGCGCGTGGCTGGCCGAACAGCCGCGCGAAAAAGTCGATGTTCTCCCGGACGCTGAGATCGGGATAGAGATTCTTGCCGAGCCCCTGCGGCATGTAGGCGATGCGAGGACAGACGGCCGTCCGGTGCCGGGGATCGGCGATGTCGCCGCCGAGCACCACGACCCTCCCCTTCTGGATCCGCTTGGCTCCGGCGATGATGCCGAGGAGCGTCGACTTGCCGACGCCATCGGGTCCGATCAGGCCGACGAGCCGGCCCGCCGGCACATCGAGCGCGATCCCGTCGAGGGCGGACCGCGCTCCATATCGGTGCGCCAGTTCCTCGACACGCACGACCGGCGCGGCCGGCGCGCTCATGCGCCCGCGCTGGGCTGGAGGAACGCCGGCCATCCGGCCGCCGGGTCGAGCCGCACATAGGCCACGCCCGGCAGCCCCGAGCGCACCTCCTCGGCGTGGGCGCGGAGCAGCGCCGGATCGATCCTGACCCTGACGCGGAACATCAGCTTGTCCCGCTCCGCCCGCGTCTCCACGGTCTTGGGGGTAAACTGGGCTTGCGTCGCGACGAAGACGACCGTCGCGGGGATCGGGACATCCGGCAGGGCGTCGAGGACGATCCGGGCATCGCTGCCGAGCGCCGCACGGCCGGCATCCGCCGTCGGCAGGAAGATGTCCATGGTGACATAGGCGGTGTCGAGCATGGTGTAGACCTTGCCGCCGGCGGACAGCACCTCGCCGACATTCGCCAGCCGGTACTGGATGCGCCCGTCCTTCGGCGCGACCAGCGTGTTGTCGGCGATATTGACCCGATCGAGGTCGAGGTCGTGCGTCGCCGCGTCGAGCGCGTGCTCGGCCTGCCCTGCCCTCGCCTCGGCCGCGGCCAGCTCGGCCGTTGCCCCATCCAGCTGCTGCCGGCGCTGGTCGAACAGCTCTTCGGTCGCGAAGCCCCGCCGCACCAGCGCCCGCGTGCGGTCCAGCTCTCGCTGCGCGAGCTCCACCCGGGTGCGCTGCTGCTCCACATTGGCGCGCGCCTCGTCGAGCGCCTGACGGGCCTGGCGCAGACGGGCCTCGTCGCGGCTCATCGCAGCCTCGAGATCGCGGGTGTCCATGCGTGCAACCACCTGCCCCGCCGTCACCATGTCGCCCTCGTCCGCCAGGATCTCGGCGACGCGGCCGGAGAACTTGGTGGCGATGGCGATCTCGTCGGCCTCGATGCGCCCGTTGCCCGACGCGATCCCCGCCGGCAGCCCGGCCTGGGACTGCTGCCACCAGTACCATCCGCCGGCGCCCCCCCCGGCAAGGACGAGGATCCCGATGACGACCGGAAACCGCCGCTTCCGGCGGCTCTCCTGCGCGGCGGGACGCACGGCCGGGAGGTTGGGCGTCGGCGGCGTGCGGAGGAGCAGATCCTTGGCCTCGACGGGAGCCTCAGCGCTTTCGAGATCGCTCATCGGGCGGCCCCTCGTCGGATCGGAGAAATGCGTTCATCCGATCCGGCGCCATGAGCCAGCTCGGCTTCGCGGGAAGCCTACTCACCCGTCGGAAGGATACTTTGAGATAGATCAAGGCACCTACGGCCGGCCGGGCTCGATGTGCCCACCGCGCGCCGGTTGCCGGTCGTCCGGGTCCGGATCCGAGTTTGGATCTGGGACGCGGTCACTGCAGGCAAACGCCGCGTTTCCGAGTGCTCGCCCACGCGAAGCAGAAGCGACAAGCTCCTGAACTGCTGACGGGACCGTCAGGCGATTGTTCTGAAGTGGCGGATGGTTCGCCGGGCAAACAGCCAACGGACGCTGACCGTGAGGGAGAACGAGAGAAATGGTTGACGCCATAACAAATCTCGGGTGTCGCTCGGCACCAGGACCAGACGTTCGTCCACGCGGAGCTCAGGCCAGATTCTTCCCTTTGCTGATGTTCGAGCTTTCGGTGCGTTCGACTCTGTGCCCTCCGGAAAGCGAATTGCGATTGGACCGGCAGTTCCCGCTCGCATTCACGCTATGCTTGCCTGCTCGGCCGGGACGGCCTTGCGGCCGCCAGAGTCCTGGCGTAACGGACGGGTCCAGCGATGTCGCCCGTTGCGCCTCTCCCGTTGCCGGGTGCAGTGCCTGAGGGATGATGGAGCAGCAAGCGGTGAGTGGAAGCGGAATCCCGGGCAGGTGGATCAGGTTGTCGCTGGCGATGGCTGCCGCACTGCTTGGACTGTATCTGTCATACCTGCTCGCGTATCCGTTTCTATCCTCGCTGATTTGGGCGCTGGTACTGAGCATCATAGTCTCGCCTCTGCATCGCAGAGTAGAAGCTCGTATTCGCCCCGCCAGTCTTGCTGCGCTGATTTCGGTAACCGCAGTAGCCATTGCGTTGGTCGTTCCGGCGGCTCTTGTTGGCCAGCAACTCGTCCGCGAGGTCGCCAACGGTGCGGTCTACTTGGCCGGTGAGCTTCGAAATATGGAGTGGCGTGAGGCTGTCGCCGCCTCGCCGAGACTTGCGGCCGCCGTCGCCTGGGCCGAGGACCAGCTGGATCTGGCCGGGATCGTCGGTGGGCTCGCCACACGCCTCTCTGCCCTGAGTACGTCATTGCTGCGCGGCTCGATCAATCAGCTCATAAATCTCGTCCTGACCTTCTACTTCCTATTTTACTTCCTGCGCGACTGGCCACAGGCGTTGCGCGCACTGAGGAAGCTCTCCCCGTTGAGCGATGCCGAAACGGAGCAGGTTGCCCGCCGGTTTGTGGAGACAGTCCACGCGACGATGTTCGGAACCGTGGCCGTCGCCGCGGTCCAAGGCACACTTGGCGGACTGATGTTCTGGTGGCTGGGCTTGCCAACGCCCGTGTTCTGGGGCGTTGTGATGGGACTGTTGGCCATCGTGCCGATGTTGGGCGCCTTTGTCGTCTGGGTACCGGCATCCATCGCCTTGGCGATCGACGGCGAATGGACGAAGGCGCTCGTGCTCGCGGCCTGGGGCGGCCTGATCATCGCAACCATCGACAACCTTCTCTACCCCGTCCTGGTGGGGAATAGGCTGAAACTCCACACCGTCGTCACCTTTGTCGGCGCCGTTGGAGGTGTAATCCTGTTCGGCGCGTACGGGATCGTACTCGGGCCGGCAATCGTCGCCGTTACGGGGACACTCATCGAACTCCTGAGACGACGGTTTGTCGGTGAAGCCCAGACACACACTGATGCGCCTGTGCTTGGCGACATGGGCAAAACGAATAATCAAGGCGAATGATATCGGATATCTGCAGAATAAGCTCGACGAGGAATCGAACTAGTACGAGACGAGGCATTTCAGGCGGGCGGGACGCTCACAATACCACCGCCCTCTTGGCGTTATAAAGATGCTTTTGCCCCTCTCGACGTCGATCTCCGAGAAGTTCGTGAAATTTTTTATCCTTGTCCGTGAGATGCGCGCCCCATTTCTCCCTATTACCTATCTATTCTACCCGCGATTGGCCCTCTCCGCGATGTCGGCGCATCGAGCCATCAGTGCGTCGAAAGGCTCTGCATCGTCCAGAAGCAGCCCGTCCTCGACCATCCGGACATAGTCCTCCCCGAGCGCCTTAAGAGCGTCGCCCTCCGGGACGAGGCGCAGGGCGCCATCCACCGCGGCGCCATAATCGATCCACTGGTGGTCGGCGGCCTTCTCGGCGAAGAACATTCCCTTGTGGCGGGCGACCGCCTTCGCCAGCTCGCGATCCGCAAACGCGGCCTCTGCGAGGCCAGCCTCGTCCAGCCGCGCCACGTCATGCCAGTGGCGGGCGAAACGATCGCCGCGCAGTCGCTGCTGGAGGCAGAAGACATGCATGGCAGTGGCCTTCTCCCAGAAGGTCCGCTCCGCGTGCATCACGCGCGGGCGCGCGCTCGGAAAGATCACGCCCTCAACGAAGCCTGCCGCGTCGCAGCCGATGTCTCGCAGGCTAGCCGGCTCACCGGTCGATCGCGCTCCGAATTCGAGCATCACGCTCGGCGCGACATAACCCGAGCCAACCGCAGTCGCCTCGTAGCCGATAAACAGCTTCTCGCCCTCGATGCGAATCGTGGCGGTTAGCGAGTCGGCCGCAAAGGCCTCCGCGATGACCGGCTGCACGGTCCCCGCTACCCATTCAAGCAGGCGCTTGCGCACCTCTTTAGACCAGCGCCGTTCCTCACTGCACGTCTCCGGCAGCGCTTCGCCGTCCTTGCTTACCAGATCGGGCGCGATCGCGCGGATGTCGTACGTCAGGTCGACATCCTCGGAAAATCGCCGAATCGCTCCGTAGGCCTTGGACAGCGACGTCCCGCCCTTGAACACCAGGTGCTCGCCGAGTGCCGAGCTGAAAAGCACGGAGAGTGCCCAGACCACCCACACGTCCTTCTCAAGAAGGTGTGCCGGGAGCCCCGATCGATCGGCCGCGACGCTCAGGGCCTCCCGGCGATCTCGGAGCGGGAGGCGCAGAAAGGCATCATCCATGCGCAGCTTTCCCCACGCTTCGCGCGAGCCACGTCGGAAGCTGCGGAGCTGCCGTGACCAGCTCGTTGAAGGCTGCCGGCGAAAGCTTCCGCTTCAATGTCTTCAACGCAGCCTCCGCCTTCTCCGGCCCAAGCCAGGCCAGCGCGCGCACCGCCGCGCCGGCCGGCCGATGCGCCATGGTCAGCTGCCAGCGCGGAGCGTGGCGAAGTTCGACGACTTGCTTGCCGAGATTCATCTTCCGCGTCCGCCCGGAGGTCAGATAGACCAACCGGACCGGCACCTGCGTCGTGAGGCCGAGGGTGTTGGCGGCAGCCGCCCCGCTTGGGACAATCACTTCGCCGCGCTGACTCGCGAGCGCCTCGACGGCCTGTTCCACGGACGGAGCCCTCGAACCGAACCGGCTCGCGACCGGGAGAAGGTAGACGCCGCGACCTGCCCGAATCAATCGGCCCCGCTCAGCCAGACGCGACAAGGCCTGGTCCACCGCGGCCCGATTGCCAAGGTGGAGCAAGCTCTTAGCAGCTACCGGCGTGCCTTCCGGCAGCCCCTTCGCGTGCGCAAGGATCTGTTCAGTCAATCGTTGCATGGCCCTATCCTGTCAGAAATATATGCAGTTTTCTGACAGCCTTCAACGGACACGCTTGAGGGCATCCCGGCGCTCGAGGCCGTCCTTGCCAGCAAGCCGTCGGGGCATCCTCTCGCGACATGATCGGCCCCGCGCTCGTTGCGACGACCAGCGCCTCGGCGACATGCCGGGCCAGCGAACCGGCCATATGTAAGGATCGTTGATTGCGGGGACTCGCATCTACCTACGCTCATGCCCGCCGATGCACGATGATCGGACCGCCAACCAGCCTCCCCACGGCCGCAAAGGGTGAAACGCCGACTCTGAAGTTCGGCCCGAGTGGGACCGGAAAGCAGGGAAAAGCCGCCATGCGCGCATCCCGTGGGCCTGATGGGACGGCGTCACCCGATCCTGGCCAACGCCGGGAAGGTCTGCAGGAACCAGGCCGCGACACCGGTCATCTTGCCGGAGATCATGAACAGCCCCATCGCGACCATGACCACTCCGGCGGCGCGCTGGAGTTGACGGCCGGCACGACGGGCGGCCCGCAGCCGGGCGAGGGCCTGGTCGGCGAACAGGGCGCTCAGCAGGAACGGCACACCGAGACCGAGGGAGTATAGCCCGAGCAGGGCAATGCCGTTCGCCGCCGTTGCGGTCGAGGCACTGACCGTCAGGATTGCCCCCAGCACGGGACCTATATAGGGCGTCCAGCCGAAGGCGAAGGCCAGGCCGAGGACATATGCGGCGGCGGGATGTCCTCCGCGCAGATCGGCATGGACCCGGAGGTCGCGCTGGAACCAGCCGAACCGCAGCAGCCCCATCATGAAGAGGCCGAACAGGATCACCAGCACGCCACCGACGAGGTTCGCCTCGTAGCGGTAGGACAGCAGGAGCTGCCCGAGCGCCGTCGCGCTGGCGCCGAGCAGGATGAACACGGTCGAGAAGCCGAGGACGAAAAACGCGCCCAGGCCCAGCACGGCCAACCGGTCACCGGGACCGGCCCCGTCCTGGAGGTCTTCGAGCGGCCGGCCTGCCACATAGGAGATATAGCCCGGCACCAGCGGCAGGACGCAGGGCGACAAAAAGGAGACGACACCGGCTGCGAAGGCGGTCAGGAGGCCGACGCCGGAGAGTTCGGGCATGGCGTCAGAACCAGCTGAGCAGCCGGTCCCAGAAGGACGGCTCCGGCTCGGGGTGGATGTCGTTCACCAGGGCGCCGACATAGACGATGAGGTTGACGGGATCGAAGTCGAGGCCGTGGAAATTGGCCCGCAGGTTGCCCTCGCGGTCGATCACATGGGTGACGACGCCATGGATCTCGACCCCGCCCTCGATCTCCTTGAACTGGTGGCCGAAGCGCTTCACCAGGTTGCGGGTATCCTCCGGACGGTCGGGGACGCTGGTCAGGAAGACCCAGTTCGCCGGATCGAGATTGTGGGCCCGTCCGTAGCCCTTCATCACCTCGGGCGTGTCGCGGACTGGGTCGGTGGTGACGGTCACGAACTCCACCAGGTCGCGCATCGCCGTCTTGTTCACCTTCTCCTGGATGCGGGCGATCAGGTCGGCGTGCAGCGGGCACTCGTCCGTGCAGTTGGCGTAGATGAAGTGCAGGACGACGGCCTTGCCCCTGAAATCCGCCAGCGAGACAGGGTGGCCATCGGCATCCTGCAGCGTGAAGTCCGGGGCCGGCTGCCCCGGCTTCGGCTCGAAATACTTCTCCTGCTCCTGGATGCGATCTTCGACATCGTGCAGGGAATGGGCCTGTGCCGCTGCCGGAATCACGGACACCAACAGGAGGCCAAGCAGCACCGGCAAGGCGCGCAGCGGCAAGATCATAGCTTCATATCCATTCACTCGGAAAATGCAGAGAGAGGGCCGGAGCCCGAGGACTCCGGCCCAGTCACAACGGGTCAGCCGCCCTGCTTCTGCGGCGCCATCCCTTGGTCTTGCACCTTGGACTGCATCATCTTGTTGCAGTTCTCCATCATCTCGCTCATCTGGGTCATCATCTTCATCATCGGCATCATGCCGTCGCCCTGCTGGCCCTGCATCATGCCCCCCATCGGATGGTCGGGGGCTGCGGGCGGCTGGGCCGGAGCCTGCTGGCCCTGGGCGAAGACGCTGGCGGCTGCGGTCAGTCCGATCGCGAGGGTCGCCACGCCGAGCAGGGCGTGGAAGCGGTTGCGCATGATCTGTTCTCCTCGGTTGCGATGTCGGTCGTCAGGTGACGCACCCTGCCTTCAGGGCACGGAATCGCCTGGCTTCGCGGGGGAAGCCGGGGCTGTGTCTGCTGTCGTGCCCGCGGCCTTGCCGCGGGCCTTCATCGTGCACAGGCCGACGGCACACATGGCCGCGCAGGGTGCGAGCGACAGTAGGATCGGAGCGATGCCGGCGGCGACCAGCCAGGGCCAGCCGGCCCAGAGGCCTCCGCCGGCGATGGCGGCCGCGGCCAGGATCAGGGCGCGCCTGCCGCTGAGCCAGGGGCGCACCCGGTCGGCCAGACTGGGCCTGGGCAAAGCGTTCAACGTCAGGTCGGTCATGATCGTCTCTCCTCGGTTGTGGATGGAAGGTCGGCCGCGCTGCGGCCCATGCCTTGCCGGATCAGCGCCTTCATCTCGGGGCTGTCCCATTCGGCCGGGCCGGTCGCGCGGCCGACCTCCCGGCCCTCGCCGTCGATCAGCACCGTGGTTGGAATGCCGACGACGTTCAGGGCTCGGGTCGAGGCGCTCGTCGGGTCGAGATAGATCCCGAGATGGGCGAGCCCGACCTCGCTGAAGAAGGCGCGGACGGCATCGAGGCCGCCGCGGTCGATCGACAGCGCGACGACCTGGAAGTCCGCGCCGCCCATCTCAGCCTGCAGCCGGTCGAGCGACGGCATCTCCTTGCGGCATGGGGCACACCAGGTGGCCCAGACGTTCAGGAGAACGGTGCGGCCCTTGAAGCTGTCGAGGCTGAGCGGTGCGCCGCTGGCGTCGGTGAAGCCGAAGGCCGGCGCCGGGCTCGCCGGATCGCGCAGGACCAGGCGGGACACCGGAGCCGTGGCCGCCGGCTCCGGTGCCGGGGAGCCCGAGCGGCCAGCGACGAGGGCGACGCCGGCGACGGCGCCGGCGGCGAGCCAGGCCGAGAAGATCAGCGCCAAGCGCCGACGCGGCAAGGGGATGCCCATCGCCAGACGTCACTCCACGGCAAAGACTGTCGGCGCGGCCCCGTCCTTGGTCACGGCGTAGACGGTGAACGGCCTGGTTTTCTCGCCACCCATGCCGGGTGAGCCCATCGGCATGCCCGGCAGGGTGATGCCGGCGATCTTCGGCCGTTCGGACAGGAGCTTCTTGACGATGTCGGCCGGGACGTGCCCGTCGACGACATAGCCGTCCACGAACATGGTGTGGCAGCCCTCCATATTGGCGGGCACGCCGGCATCGGCACTGATCTGGGCGAGATCGTTGGACGGCTTGACCTCGACGGCGAAGCCATTCTCGCGGAGATACGCGGCGTAGCCCTCGCAGCAGCTGCATTGCGGGTTCTTGTAGAGGGTCGCCGCGATCGGGTCGGCCAGGGCCGGCGACGACAGGGCCAGGGTGGCGAGCACGGCGGCGATATGGGACATGCGGTTCATCTGAGTTCTCCAGTAGCGAAAGCAGTCGTTCACACCACCCGGAAGACGGTCATCAGGCCGGCCACCTGGTGGTCCATGACGTGGCAATGCAGCATCCAGTCACCGGGGTTGTCGGCGACGAAGGCGCATTCGACCGTGTCCTTCGGGGCGAAGAGCACGGTGTCGTTCCATTGGCGATGGGGCACGGGGAGACCGTTGCGGCTCAGCACCCGGAAGCTGAAGCCATGGACGTGCATCGGATGCCACCAAGCGGTCTGGTTGCGGATGGTCAGCACGCAGCTCCGGCTGCGCTGGAGGGTGAAGAGCGGCGGCATGCCGGCTTGGCCGTCGCCGGTCATCGACATGCCGTTGATGGCCCAGGCGGCGCCGCCGTCCATGCCGGGCGTCGCCATGCCGTGCATGCCGCCCATCCCGGCCATGACGCCGCCGCCCATCATCCCGCCTTCGAGCGTCAGCTCGTGCCGGTCGGCGGTGGCGAGATCGGGCTCGGGCAGCGGGTTCGGCGGCAGGCGCAGCGACGCGTCGGGCGGCTGGGTCCGGAGCGGCGGCCTCTCGCCATAAGCCAGGGTGGTCAACGTATAGGCGAGCCCGTCGTAGAAGTCGTCGACCACCCGGTAGCGCTTCCCGGGATCACCCTGCATATCGAGGATCACGTCGAGCCGCATGGCCGGGCCGAGAAGCAGGCGACCGCTCTCTGGCTCGTGTGGATCGCAGGGTTGGCCGTCGACCGCCACCACCACCGGGCGATGGCCTTCGAAGCGCAGCGCCATCATGCGGGCGAGCGCGCCGTTGACCAGGCGCAGCCGGATGCGTTCGCCGGCCTGCACCGGCTGGTCGGCCGGGGCGGTGCCGTTCAGCGTCACCCAATTGCCGACGCGCCCGGCCATGGCAGCCTCCATGCCGTTGCCGAAGCCTTGCGCGATCCGGCCGTCCCGCGACAGCCGCCAGTCGGCGAGCATCCAGACGAGGTCGCGGTCGACCGCGACCGGCTCGGGCTCCTCGACAATCAGGACGCCGGCAAGGCCGCGCCCGAGCTGCTCCAGGCTGTTGGCGTGCGGGTGGTACCAGAAGGTGCCGGCATCGGGTGGGGTGAAGGCATAGGTGAAGCGCTCGCCGGGCCGGATCGGCGGCTGGGTCAGGCCGGGCACGCCATCCATGGCATTCGGCACGCGGACGCCATGCCAATGCACGGTGGTGTCCTGGTCGAGCTGGTTCTCGACGACGAGCCGTACCGGCTCTCCCTGCCGGAGACGGATCTCCGGGCCGGGCACATGCCCGTCATAGCCCCAGATCGCGGTTCTGGTCGAACCGTCGCCGAGCAGGGCGGCCTGGCCCGGCCCGGCGTTCAGCGTGATGGTCCTGGGCTCGGCCGGCGAGGCACGGGCTCGCGGCAGCCAGGGCAACAGGGCAGCCGCACCGCATCCGAGCAAGGCGGCGCGCCGGCTCAGAGCCGGTCGGAATGAAGATGGATGGGTCACGTCCGTCGATCCCGTCATCACCAACCCGATCAGCGGATGGCGGCGACCATCGGCCTCGGGGCGAACGCCCGTCGGACCGAAAGCATCAGGGAGCGGCCCGCGCGAGGCGGGTCGCGGCTCAGGCGCGGACGGTGGGTCTAGGCGGGAACGGGTCCGGGGCGGTGACGCGGCCGGAAAGGTTCGGCATCGCCGCGTCGCTATGGGCGACCCGGCCGTGGTCGACGGGCGCTGCGACCTGGGCCGGAAGCGCTGCGACAGGGGCGCAGAGAGTGGCGCAGAGCGCGTCGGTTGCTGCCTTCAGCGGAACGCCGGTGTCGCCGCCGCATGGCTGCGCCATGCCTTCGTGGCTCATCTCGGCATGGGCTGGCGCGCACTCGGTCATAGGGGCTCCCATGATCGCCTGCAGGGGCAGAGCGACCGCGAAGACCAGCAGGGCCAGGAGCCCGACCAGCTGACGCAGGGAGACAGACCTCATGCGACCAAAATAGAGCGCACCACCCGTTCAGGCAAATGCGCTGCAGGACGCGATGGCGCTCATGGAGAAGAGTTAATCCCAGCGTCCTCCCGAAGTCCGCTTGCCAGCGCTCTCCAGCCAATAGGCCTACGCGGCTGGGTGACTGCACGAGCCGAATGCGGTCATCGCGCGTCTCCTGCGGCCGGCCTCAAACGGACGAAGTGGGCAGGCGCTAGCGTCAAGGCGCCAACCGGCTTGGCCCGCCGCTCCGACGGCGACGGCGTAGTCGGGCGTGCGACGTGCGCCGCACCTGTTCTGGCCTCGGTTCTCGAGTTCGGCTTAGCTTTCCCTGAGAACGCTCGGCGGAACGCGGAAAGCCCCGCCTTTTTGGGGCGGGGCTCTGGATCAGACTTCGATATCGAGGGAGTTATAACAAAGGTGGTTGCGGGGACACGCAACCAACTACGCTCTCGCACGCCGAAATACGATCATCAGACCGATGGACCGGTGCCTAACGCGCGATAACTGCCAATCTCGCGCATTTACAACATCTTGCGCAGCTTCGGAGACACAAGCAGCATGCTTGCAGCATGCAGTCGAACCACGCTTGGCAGGCTGGAGTGCGCCAAATTCGGCCGCTGCGCTGGCCCCTTGAAACCGGACATCGCTGGGATCCGCAAAATCCGGTTCTTCTCGGTCAACTTGGGTCTCAGAGCGTACCCGAAAGCGGCCGTCGCAGCTGGCTGTACGAAGCGGACGTGACCGGACGCGACCGAGGCTGTGTGGAAACGCGTGTTTGGTGAGGGCAGGTGGGGGTGTCGGCGTGCTACCGGCAAAGCAGATTGGGCAGATCGGATATCAGG
>NZ_AUHM01000002.1:0-243309 GCF_000423185.1 Inquilinus limosus DSM 16000
TACCGCCCCTGGGGCACCGTCAAGTCGCTGCACGCCGGCGACCGCTTCCAGGTCAAGCGCGTCCTCATCCACCCCGGACAGGCCATCGCCCTGCAGCGCCACTACCACCGCTCCGAGCACTGGGTCGTGCTCTCCGGCACCGCCCGCGTCACCATGGAGGGCCAGTCCCGCATCCTGCGCGAGAACGAGGCCGTCTACCTCCCCATCGGCACCGACCATAAGCTCGAAAACCCCGGCAAGATCGACCTCGAACTCATCGAAGTCCGCACCGGCCCCTATCTCGGCGAAGACGACGTCGTCCGCCTGGAAAAGGCCGACGAGCTGCTGTTCGGATGATTCCGTTCCGGCACGCCTGTTCCCGGATGATTGCAGATTTAAAATCTATGATCCCTGGGAACAGGCGGCCGATTGAAGGTTTCGTAATCCGATTCCTGCGGTAGAGTGGTTGCCGTTGCGTTCCGCTGCCCGCCCATGCCGACTTGTTGAAAGAAAACCGACATGCCAGCAGGCTCTTCGACACCCCAGGACCAGGCCATCGCGGTGATCGGCATGGCCTGCCGCCTGCCCGGCGCGGCCGACCTCGATGAGTTCTGGTCGCTGCTGCTCCAGGAACGCTGCAGCGTCTCCACCATCGGCGGCGACCGCTGGGCGGTCGAGCGGTTCTACCATCCCCGCCGGGGCGAGCCCGGCCGCAGCTACACCCTGTCCGCCGGGCTGATCGAGGCGCCGAACGGCTTCGACGCCGCCGCCTTCCGGATCGCGCCGCGGGAGGCCGAGCAGATGGACCCGCAGCAGCGGCTGCTGCTGGAGCTGGTGTGGGAGGCGCTGGAGGATGCGGGCCTGCCGCCCTCCACCCTCGCCGGCCAGCCGGTCGGCGTGTTCGTCGGCTCCTCCTCGGTCGACGCCTATACCCGGATCGTCGGCGATGCGAGCGGCATCGACACCCATTTCATGACCGGCAACACCGCTTCGATCATCGCCAACCGGATCTCCTACATCTACGACCTGAACGGCCCGAGCCTGACCATCGACACCGCCTGCTCCTCCTCGCTGGTGGCGCTCGACGCGGCGGTCCGGGCGCTGGCCCGGGGCGAGATCGACACCGCCGTGGTCGCCGGGGTGAACATCCTCGGCGCGCCGCAGGCCTTCTACGGCTTCTCCCGCGCCGGCATGCTGTCGCCGACCGGGCTGTGCCGCCCCTTCGCCGCATCCGCCGACGGCTATGTCCGGTCCGAGGGCGGCGCCGTGCTGGTGCTGAGCCGCCTCGACGCCGCCCTGTCGCGCGGACGCCCGCCGCGGGTCATCATCGGCTCGACCGGCGTCAATTCCGACGGCCGCACCGTCGGCCTGTCCCTGCCCTCCACCGAGGCCCAGCGCCGGCTGCTGGAGCGGGTCTACGGCGAGGCCGGCATCGACCCGAACGACCTGGCCTTCGTCGAGGCGCACGGCACCGGCACCCGGGTCGGCGATCCGGCCGAGGCCGAGGCGATCGGCCGCGCCCTGGGCCAGCGGCGGGACGCGCCCCTGCCGGTCGGCTCGGTCAAGTCGAATATCGGCCATCTCGAGCCGGCCTCGGGCTTGGCCGGCATGGTCAAGGCGATCCTGGCTATCGAGCACCGGCTGCTGCCGGCGACGCTGCATCTCGACGCCATCAACCCGGACATCCCGTTCGACGCCCTGAACCTGGTGCCGGCGCAGCGGGCGATCGCGCTGGTCCCGGGCCGCGGCCCGATCATGGCCGGCGTCTCCTCCTTCGGCTTCGGCGGCACCAACGCCCATGCGGTGCTGCGGGCGCCGCGCCCGGACGAGATGCCGCCCCCCACGCCCGAGGCCCCCGCCCGTGCCCTGCTGCTGTCGGCCCATGGCGAGGAGGCGCTGCGAAGCCTGGCCGGGCGCTATGCCGAGGCGCTGGAACGGCCGGAGGCGGCGCCGGCGCGGATCGCCCGCCACGCCGCGCATGAGCGGGAGCTGCTGGCGCATCGCGTCGCCCTGCCGCTCGGCGACGACACCGCGGCCCAGCTGCGGCGCTTCGCCGAGGGCGACCGGACGGCGCAGGTGCTGTCGGCCCGCAGCGACGGCGCGGCCGGCCCGGTCTGCTTCGCCTTCTCCGGCAACGGGTCGCAATTCGCCGGCATGGGGCTGCGGGCCTATCGCGCCAGCCGCCCGTTCCGCGACGCCCTGCACGAGGTCGATGCGCGCTACGCCGCCCTGGCCGGCTGGTCGCTGGCCGAGGCGCTGCAGGACCCGGCGCTGGAGGAGCGGCTGCACGCCACCTCCACCGCCCAGCCGCTGCTGTTCGCGGTGCAGGTCGCGCTGACCGAGGCGCTGGCCGCGGAAGGGCTGGTGCCGGCCATGGTGATCGGCCACAGCGTCGGTGAGGTGGCGGCGGCGCTGGCCGCCGGCATGGTGACGCTGGACCAGGCGATCCGCATCATCCATTGGCGCAGCCATTGCCAGGAGCAGCTGCGCGGCCTGGGCACCATGGCGGTGCTGATGCTGTCGCGCGACGAGGCCGAGCAGGTGCTGGCCGAGGCCGGCCTCGACGGCGCCGTCGTGGCCGCGGTCAACAGCCCGGTCTGCGTCACCGTCTCCGGCCCGAAGGACCAGATCGAGGCGCTGCTGAAGCTGGCCCGGCAGCGCCGGGTGGCGGCGCAGCGCGTCGGGGTCGACTACCCGTTCCATTCGCCGCTGACGGCGCCGATCGAGGCGCCGCTGCGCGCAGCGCTGGCCGACGTGGCCTCGGCCGACGGCCGGATCCCGTTCATCTCCGCCGTCACCGGCGGAGTGCTGGCCGGCGACGCGCTGGACGCCGAGTACTGGTGGCGCAACATCCGCCAGCCGGTCGATTTCGCCGCGGCGGCGCGGACGGCGCTGGAGCTGGGCGCCGGGATCTTCGTCGAGATCGGGCCCCGGCCGGTGCTGACCGGCCATCTGCGCGACATCGCCAAGGCGGCGGAACGCGAGGCCGCCATCCTGCCGACGCTGGACAACCGGCCCGAAAAGCAGGCGGTCGAGGAAACGCAGGACCCGGTCGAGCGCATCGTGCTGCAGGTGCTGCTGCGCGGCGGCGCGGTCGACCGGCGGCCGCTGTTCGGCGACCGGCCCTCCGGGCGCCGCCAGCCCCTGCCCCATTATCCCTGGCAGCGCCGCGACCTGCGCCAAGCCCCGACCACCGAGCGCATCGACATCTCCCTGGCGCGGCCGGCGCATCCGCTGCTGGGCACCCGCCTCGGCGACGGCACCTCGGAATGGCACGGCCTGCTCGACCCCGACCTGCTGCCCTACCTGGCCGACCACAAGGTGGCGGGCGAGGTGGTGGTGCCCGGCGCGGCGCTGCTGGAGATGGCGGCCGCCGCCGGCCGGCAATGGTTCGGGGTCGATGCGGTCGAGGTCGAGGATTTCGACATCCTGCAGGCCCTGATGATCGCCGAGGCGACGACGCGCGAGACCTGGCTGCGGCTGGCGCCGAGCACCGGCGCTCTCGAGATCCTGAGCCGGCAGCGCCTGGCCGAGGAGGAGTGGACGCTGCACGCCCGCGGCCGGGTGAGCCCGAGCCCGGTCGCCACCGCCCCGGCGGGCGGCAAGGCCGAGGCCGGCGAGGCCCTGCGCGCGATCGATCCCGAAGCGATCTACGCCGCGGCCGCGGCGGCCGGGCTGGACTACGGCCCCAGCTTCCGCCGCGCCGCGGCCATCGCCACCGACGACGACCGGGCGATCATGGTCGAGCTGGCCCCGGAGGTCGCGAACAACGGCCTCTACACCATGCCCCACGCCTTGCACCCGACCGCGCTGGACGCCGCCTTCCACGGGCTGTTCGCCCTCTACGGCCGGCTCGGCGGCGGCGACGGCGGCGCTTTCCTGCCGGTCCGCTTCGCCGCCCTGCGGGTCTATGCCTCCGCGCCTGCCGCCCGGGCCCGGCTGGAGCTGCGCCGCGCCACCGCCCGCTCGATCCTGGTCGACATCGCGCTCGAGGACGAGGCGGGCACGGTCGTGGCCGAGTTGCGCGGCGCCCGCTTCCAGCGCAGCGCGCTGCGCCTGTCGGCCGGGGACGAGCTGCTGTACCGGTCGATCCGGCAGCCCTGGGACGAGGGCGGCGCCGGCGTCACAGCGGCCGATCTCGAGCGGGCCGCGGCCGGGCTGCTCGACCGGCACGAGACCGGCGACGACTGGCTGCTGCTGACCGCCTGGGCGCGGTCGATGGCGCATCGCGCGGTGCGGGCGGTGGCGGGATCCTCCCGCTTCACCGTCGACCGCCTGTGCCGCAACGGGCGGCTGGCCGCCGCCACGGTGCCGCGCTTCCGGGCGCTGCTGAAGATCCTGTCGGAATTCGGCCTGGCGACGGAGAGGGACGGCACCTGGCACCTGGCCGCCGCCCGCCTGCCGGCGCCGCCGGCGATCCTGCGCTCGATCCTGGCCGCCCATCCGGCGCGCGGCGCCGAGACGGTGATGGCCGCCCGGCTGTCGCGCGACCTGGTCGCCGCGCTGCGGACCGGGCAGCCGCTGCGCTTCTCCAAGGGCGTCGAGGCGCATGCCCGCGCGGCCTCGCCGCTGCTGCCGCTGGCGGCGGAGCTGATCGGCCGCCTGGCCGCCGGCCGCACGGCGCCGCCGGCGCTGCTGCTGGTCGACCCGGAGGGCGACCTGGTACCGCTGCTGCTGCCGCTGATCCGCGGCGGCGCCCTGACCGTCGCGGTGACCGGGCCGGAGCCGAAGACTCTGGCCGCCCTGGCCGCGCGCACCCCACGCCTGCCCGGCCTGCGGATCCTGGACGACCAGACCGCCGTCCCGCCCGGCCGGTTCGACCTCGCCCTGTCGGCCGGCGCCATGCCCATGAGCGACCCGGCGCCGCTGGGCCGGCAGATCGCCGGGCTGCTGCGTCCCGGCGCCCCGGCCGTCACCATCGACACCATCCCCGACGTGGTCACCGCCCTGCTGCTCGACGGCATGGAGGACGGCGCCGCGGCGGCCCCGGACAGCTTGGCCGGCCCGCTGGCGCAGGCCGGCTTCCGGCCGGCGTCGCGGCACCGCGCCGGCACCCCCGCCGCGGCGGCGCAGCTGGTGGTCTGGGACCGGCCGGCGGTCACCGACGCCGAGGCTCTCGCGGCGCCCGCCCGGTCGATCCTGATCCGCCCGCCCGCGGCCGGCACCGATGCCGAGCTGATCGGCGATCTCGCCGACCGGCTGCGCCGGGACGGCCACCAGGTGCGCATCGATCGGGAGGCGGCCGCGGCGGAAGGCGACACGGTGCTGCTGCCCCTGATGCTGGATGCGGCGCGCGACCCGGTCGCCTTCCTGACCGGCGCCATCCTGGCGATGCGGGCGGAGGCCGAGGCCCTGCCGGCCGGGAAGGCCACGCTGTGGCTCGTCGCCCGCTGCGGCAAGGTGAACGGCAAGGCCGATGGCGGCCGCAGCCTGGCCGAGGCGCTGGCCGCGGCCGGCCGCACCCTGGCCAACGAATATTCCGGCACCGCCATCCGCTTCGCCACGGTGGCCCCGGCCATGGCGGACGACGCCGCCACGGCGGCGCTGGCCCGGCTGATCGGGTCGGCCACAACCGAGACCGAATTCGAGATCGCCCGCGACGGCATCTTCGTCGGCCGGGTGGAGCCGGCGCGGCCGGCGCCGCGGGAGGCGTCGGCGGAGGAGCGCGCCGCCCGCCTCGCCCTGGCCGCTCCGGGCAGCCTGGGCCGGATCGGTTGGACCGCGGCCGAACGCCGGGCGCCCAGGCCCGACGAGATCGAGATCGAGGTCGCGGCCAGCGGGCTGAACTTCCGCGACGTGATGTTCTCGCTGGGCCTGCTGCCGGACGACTATCTCGAGGACGGCTTCGCCGGCCCGACCCTGGGCTTCGAATGCGCCGGCACCGTCCGCCGCGTCGGCGGAGCCGTCACCGGCCTGCAGGAGGGCGACCGGGTGATGGCCTTCGCCCCGGCCGCCTTCGCCACCCATGTCACGGTGCCGGCCCAGGTGGCGATGCGGGTGCCGGACGGGATCGACCTGGCGGCCGCGGCGACCATGCCGGTCGCCTTCATCACCGCCTGGTACGCGCTGGTGCACCAGGCCCGGCTGGGCCGCGGCGAGAGCGTGCTGATCCACGGCGCCGCCGGCGGCGTCGGCCTGGCGGCGCTGCAGATCGCCAAGCTGCGCGGCGCCACCGTGGTCGCCACCGCCGGCAACGAGGACAAGCGCGCCCTGGCGCAGCTGCTGGGCGCCGACCTGGTGCTGGATTCCCGCTCGCTGGCCTTCGCCGACGAGATCCGCTGGAAGATGGGCGGGGTCGACGTGGTGCTGAACTCGCTGTCCGGCGACGCCATGCGGCGCAGCCTGCGGGCGCTGAAGCCCTTCGGCCGCTTCATCGAGCTGGGCAAGCGCGACTTCGTCGCCGACACCGCGGTGGGGCTGCGCGCCTTCGCCCGCAACGTCTCCTATTTCGGGGTCGACGCCGACCAGCTGCTGAACGCCCAGCCCGCCCTGACCAAGCGCCTGCTGCGCGACCTGGACCGGCTGTTCGCGCAGCGCCGCCTCACCCCCCTGCCGCACCGGGTGTTCCCGGCCGACCAGGCGGAGGAGGCGTTCCGCCTGATGCAGGGCGCCGGCCATATCGGCAAGATCGTGATCACGCCGCCGCGCGAGATCCCGGCGGCGCCGGCGGCGGAGGCCCGGTTCCAGGCGCAGGACACCGGCTTCCACCTGGTCACCGGCGGCACCGGCGGCTTCGGCTTCGCCGCGGCGCTGTGGCTGGCGGAGCACGGGGCGAAGACCATCGTCGTCGCCTCCCGCCGCGGCGCGCTAGGCCTGGCCGAGGCGGCCGAGGCCGAGCGGCTGGCGGCGCGGGGCATCAGCATCGTGGCGGAACGGCTGGACGTCACCGACCGGGCGGCCTGCGAGAAGCTGCTGGCATCGCTGGAACGCCGGCACGGCCCGCTGCGCGGCATCATCCATGCGGCGATGGTGCTGGATGACGGGCTGCTGCGCGACCTCGACGCGGAACGGATCGAGCGGGTGCTGGCGCCCAAGATCAAGGGCGCGATCCATCTCGACCTGGTCAGCCGCACCCGCGCGCCGGACTATTTCGTGCTGTTCTCCTCCGCCACCACCCTGATCGGCAATCCCGGCCAGGCCAACTACGTCGCCGCCAACGCCTATCTCGAGGCGCTGGCGCGCATCCGCCGGGGACAGGGCCTGCCGGCCCTCGCCGTGGCCTGGGGCGCGATCGCCGATGCCGGGGTGCTGGCCCGCGACACCGCCAAGGGCGACGCGCTGAAGCGGCGGATCGGCCGGTCCTCGCTGAAGGCCGCCGAGGCGCTGGAGCAGCTGGGCCGGCTGCTGGCCCGGCCGGCGGAGGCGCCGGAGGAGGCCGTGGTCGCCTGCGCCCGGATCGACTGGCAGGCGGCGACGCGCGAGCTGCCGATCCTGGCCACGCCGCGGCTGGCGTCGATGGCCGACGGCCGGCGGGCCGAGGCGGCGGAGGCCGAGGTCGACCTGGCCGCCCTGATCACCGGGCGCAGCGACGCCGAGGCGCAGCAGGTCGTGACCCAGACCATGCTGGCCGAGATCGGGCGGATCCTGCGCATGCCGCCGGCCGATATCGACCCCGACCGTCCTTTCGCGGAGCTGGGAATGGATTCGCTGATGGGCCTCGAACTGGATGCGGCGATGCAGAGCCGCTACGGCATCGACCTGCCCTTCCTGTCGATCGGTGCCGGCCTGACCATGAACGAGCTGAGCGGCCGCATCGTCGCCAAGCTGCGCGGCGGCGCGCCGGCCGCCTCTGGCGAGGCGCTGCCGGCCGAGGAGGTGCAGCTGATCGCCAAGCATGTCGAGATCGACCCCGAGACGGAGACCGCCGTGCTGGTGCGCGAGGCCGTGCGCGACCGGGCCAAGACCACCCGCCGGGTTCTGGGATGAGTTGTGATGAGTAAGGGCCGTTTGTCCAACGCCGCGCTGCGCTCGCTGATCGACGACGTGCGCGGCAAGGCCGCGGCGCCGGTCGAGGTGCCGGCGGCGCCGGCGCAGCGCCAGTACGACACCGCCTTCGAGACCCTGCCCGGCTACGAGGCGCTGCGGATGCAGCGCGCCGCGGCCGACATGCTGGGCATCCCCAGCCCGTTCTTCCGCATCCATGAGCAGCGGGCCGGGGCGGTGTCGCGGATCGCCGGGCGCGAGGTGATCAACTTCGCCTCCTACGACTATCTCGGGCTGAACGGCCACCCGGCCGTGGCCGCGGCGGCGAAGGCGGCGATCGACGAGTTCGGCACCTCGGTCTCGGCCAGCCGCCTCGTGGCCGGCGAGCGGCCGTTCCACACGGCGCTGGAGCGCCGCCTGGCCGAGGTGCACGGCGTCGAGGACGCGGTCGCCTTCGTCAGCGGCCACGCCACCAACGTCGCCGCCATCGGCCAGATCACCGGGCCGGCCGACCTGATCCTGCACGACGCGCTGATCCACAACAGCGTGATCACCGGCGCCCAGCTGTCCGGGGCGCAGCGGCGGGCCTTCCCGCACAACGACCTGGACACGCTGGAATCGATCCTGACCGCCGAGCGCGACCGCTGGCAGCGCGTGCTGATCGTGGTCGAGGGGCTGTATTCGATGGACGGCGACACCGTCGATCTGCCCCGGCTGGTGGAGCTCAAGCAGCGCTTCGGCGCTTGGCTGATGGTCGACGAGGCGCATGCCCTCGGCGTGCTGGGCCCGACCGGGCGCGGCGTCGCCGAAGCCGCCGGCGTCGACCCGAGGCAGGTCGATATCTGGATGGGCACGATGTCCAAGACGCTGGCCTCCTGCGGCGGCTACATCGCCGGGTCGCGGACGCTGGTCGAGTATCTGAAGCTGATGGCGTCGGGCTTCGTCTACAGCGTCGGCATGCCGGCACCGGCGACCATGGCGGCCCTGACGGCGCTGGAGCTGATGATGGCCGACACGGACGGGCGCGTGGCCCGGCTGCAGGCCAATTCGCGCCACTTCCTGGAGCGCGCCCGGGCCGCCGGCCTCGACACCGGCCTGGCCCAGGGCCATGCGATCATCCCGATCATCCTCGGCGATTCGCTGCAGGCGGTGCTGCTGTCGAACCGGCTGCTCGAGCGCGGCGTCAACGCCTCGCCGATCGTGCATCCGGCGGTGCCGGAGAAATCGGCCCGGCTGCGCTGCTTCATCACCTCCGAGCACGACCGCGACCAGATCGACCGGGCCGTCGCCATCATCGCCGAGGAGCGCAAACAGCTGCGGCACGAGGCGCCGGTGGCCGCGAAGCTGGGCGCCGTCGCCGAGTCTAAAGAGCGTGCGCGTCGATCTCGAAGCGCAGGAAGCGATCGATGAAGGCGGCGCGGATCGGGCGCGGCGCCAGCCGGCCCAGCCGGATCAGCCAGACCAGCGGCCAGGGGAACGCCACCCAGGCGCGGCCGCGGGCGACCCGGCCGGCGATGTGCTTCGCCGCGCGCTCGGCGCTCCACTGGAACGGCCGCGGGCCGCGATAGCGGTCGCTCATCCCGGTGGCGATGAAGCCGGGGCAGACGATGGTCACCCCGATCCCCTCCGGCCGCAGCCAGGCCAACAGCGCCTCGCCCCAGGCGACGAGCCCGGCCTTGGAGGCGGAATAGGCCGGCTGGTCGGCCAGCGGCATCAGCGCCGCCAGCGACGCGATCAGGACGATGCGGCCGTCCCGCCGGCGGCGCATCGGCTCGATCAGCGGCGACACCGTCGCGATCGCGCCTTCGAGGTTGATGCGCAGCTGCGCCGTGACCGAGTCCTCCGGCTCGCAGCCGCGGCCCGGGGCCAGGCCGGCCTCGACGCCGGCATTGGCGATCACCACCGCCACCGGATGGCGGGCGTCGAAGCCGCGCAGGAAGTCGCCCAGCCGGGCCCCGTCGCGCACGTCGATCTCGGCCGTCTCCACCATCGCGCCGCGGCGCCGGCAGGATTCGGCGACCTCGGCCAGCCGCGCGGGGTTGCGGCCGATCAGGGCCAACGCCACGCCCGGCACCGCATAGTGCCGGGCCAGCGCCGCGCCGAGCCCGTGCGACGCCCCGGTCACCACCACACCTCTCGGCACTGCCGTCATGCCGTCTCCCCGATCCGCACGGCCGCATCCTGCAGCGGCCGGACCGTGCCGTCGAGGATGCGGCGGCAGGCGCCGTCGACCGCGAGATCGATGCCCCGCAGCGAGAAGAAGCTGCCGTGGATCTGGGTGCGCGCCACCACGACGCGGCGGAACGCCTCCAGCAGGTCGGGGCGCGGCGGCTGCCCCTCGGCCCAGAAGCGGTCGAGCCCGCCCTGGAAGCCGAGGCCCGGCAGGTCGAACACGGCGGCGCCGAGCGCCTTCACCGGCTTGCCGCGCTCCATCGCGATCAGCCCGACCGTGGAGTTGACCACGACCACGCCGCGGGCGCCGTCGACCAGCTGCTGCAGGTCGCCGCCGTCGATGAAGTCGACCCGGTCGGCGACGCCGTGCGCCGCGGCCAGCTCCGCGATCCGCCGGCGCTTGAGGAGCGGGCGGACGTCGAGCGGGTGCAGCTTCACCACCAGGCGGCTGTCGCGGTCGGCGCAGCGGGCGAAGGAGGCGATGATCAGGCCCGCGGCCTCCAGCGTGTCGCGGAAGCGGGAATGGGTGCGGATCTGGAAATCGGTGTCCAGCTGCAGCGGATGCAGCCAGTAGCGGCCCGCCTGGTCCCGCAGGCGCAGCATCGTCCGCTCCGCCTGCCGGCGGGCCCAGGGCGAGCGGAGGAAACGGCCCAGCCAGCCGGCATATTCCACCAGCGGGTGGTCGAGGGCGTGGTGCCGGTAGTGCGGGAAGGCCGGCATCAGCGCGACCAGCCCGGCGGTCCACAGCACGTCCCACACCGCCCGGTGCAGGAAATAGGACGGCACCGGCCCCGCCTCGGACGGCGGCTCCAACCGCTGGGCCATGGCCAGGATGGTGGCCGGGCTGCGCGGCAGGTCGGAATGGCCGTTCACGCCCCAGGGCTCGCAGGTGATCCAGCCCGGGCGCAGATAGCCTTCCTCGAACATGTGCAGCCTGAGGCCGCGCCGGCGGGCCAGCTCCACCGCCACGACGTGGTGCGGCCGGCAGTCGCCGAACAGCACCAGGTCGGAGACCCCTTCGGCGTCCATGAGGTCGGCCAGGAAGCCGTGCCATTCCGGCAGTCGGCCGCGGAAGGCGACGGCGGGGCGGCGCCAGAACACGGCGTCGCCGCCGCAGATGTTGACCTTGACGATGCGGGCGCCGCCCGCCTCCAGCGCCGCGGCCAGGCGCCGGTGGAACGGCGATGCGGGGCCCTGCAGGAACAGGACCACGCGCGGCGAGGCGCCGCCGCGCGCGGCGGCGGACGGGCGTTGCGGCCGCCCGTCCACGCTCACCACCCTCAGAACGGGATGCGGGCGTAGACGTCGCCCGACACCGGCCACAGCTTGTCGTCGAAGGACACCGCCTGCGCCACCGGGAAGGCCTCGAACAGGTCGCGGCCGTCATAGCGCAGCGGCTGCCAGGTCTCGTCGATCCAGGTGATCACGTCCTCCCACGGCGTCTCCAGGCTGCGGTCGCGGCAGAAGGCGATGACGCCCGGCTTGCCGACGCCGGAGTAGAAGTCGCGGATGCGGTGGTCGATCCGGTTCTCCGGATCGTCGACGTCGAGCAGCAGGCGACCGCCCTCATAGGTGCCGAACCAGCCGCAGGGGATGCCGTAGGTCTCGGCGATCACCATGCCGTGCAGGCTGGTCGAGATGATCCGCTTGCACGACACGATCTCCTCCACCTTGGCGGCGAAGGCGTCGACCTTCGGCGCGGTGTAGGTGTTGATCAGCCGGATCGAGCCCGCCAGGCTGGGCGGGATGTTGTAGCGCTTCAGCGCCTCCTTCACCCCGGCCTCCGGATCCATCGCGGCGAGCTCGGAGATGTGCAGGATCACGCCGAGCTCATGCGTCTTCTTGACGTGGTTCATCGGCATGATCCGCGGCAGGAACCAGACCGGGTCGCCGAACACGTCGGGCACCTTGATGCCCTGGCCGCGCAGCACCTGCGCGGTCTTGCGGCCGCGCACGCCATGCACCACGAATTCGGTGTTCTGCGGCCGGATGTACTGCCGGATCGAGCGGTCGACCGGGTTCAGCGTCGCATCCATGCCCGTGCCCCAGAAGTGCAGCACGCCGTTCTTCTGGGCATGGCCGATGGTGCCGACCGCCACCATCCGCTCGGACGCGTCGTCGAAGGCGGCGCGGCGCACCGGCAGCCCGGCGATGGCGGCGACCACGACGGCGCTGAGCGCGTCGCCGAGATTGGCGTGCGGATGCTCGCTGGTGGTCGCGACCCAGGACAGCGGGATCGACAGCCGCTTGGCATTGAAGCGCAGCAGGGTCTCGATCCGGTCGCGCGACACCGCGTCGGTCTTCGCCACCGCCGGGGCGGCGACCGGGGCCGGCGCCGGGGCGGGCTCGGCGACAGGCTCAGGCGCCCTGGCGATGGCGGCGGACCCTGCGGTCATCGGCGGGGCGGAGGCGGCGGGCGCCGCGGGCTTGGCCGGCGCCGGAGGCGGGGAAACGGTCATGGCGGAAACAACCTTCAGGGCGGGGGCCGGCTTCGCGACCGGAGCCGCGGCCGGGGCCTTGGCCGTGCCGGCCCTGGCCAGGGCGACGCGCTTGCGGTCCTCGCGGCGCAACTCGTCCACGGAATGCTGCAGCACGAGGCCGGTCAGCACCGGATGGTCCCACACCGTCTTGCCGGCCGGCGCCGCCAGCGGCTTGACCTCGAGCGGGAAGGCGTTGATCAGCGCGTCCTCGTCGATCGACACCGGCTCCCACACGTCGTCGATGGTGTCGATCACGTCCTGCCAGTCGGTCGCGATCCCGCGCGGCTGGGAATAGGCCCAGATCTTCTGCTTGCCGATGCCGGTGTAGAGATCGACGATCCGGAGATCCGTGGTCCCCTCCGGATCCAGCTCGGTCAGGGTCAGGCCGGGTTCGTCGCCCTGCGGCGAGAAGTACAGGCAGGGGATGCCGTAGCTTTCGGCGATCACCATGCCGTGCAGGCTGGTCGACACGATCCGCTTGCAGGCCAGGATCTCGTCGACCTTGTCCTTGAGCCCGCCGATGCCGATCGGCGTCACCGTGCTGATCAGATGCACCCGGTCGGCGAATTCGGGTGGCAGCTCGAAGCGCTTGTAGTCGGCGCGCGGCCGCGCCTCGGCGAAGGACCGGTCCGCCAGCTCCGACAGGTGCAGGATGACGCCGAGGTCCCACTTCTTCTCGACCTTCGGCTTGTAGAAGCGCGGCAGCAGCCAGACCGGGTCGCCGTAGACGCCGCCCTTCGGCTTGCCGCCGAGCAGCTTGGCCGAGACCGGCCCGCGGCTGGCCGGCACATGGAACACGGAGTCCGGCGGCAGCGTCAGCGGGACCCGTTCGGCCATGGGCGCCGACGGGTTCTTCCAGTTCGAGCTGCCGGTGCCCCAGAACCAGACCTCGCCGCCCTCGAAGCCATGGCCGATCGTGCCGACCGCCGCGAGACGCGCCGATTTCGACCGGGTCGGGACGCGGGCGATGTCCAGGCCGGACAGCAGGGCCACCATGACCGGACTGAGCGCATCACCGAAGTTCAGGTAGTCCATCTCCTTGGTCGAGCCGGCCCAGGAGAGCGGGATCTGTCCCGCGTCGCGCGTGGCCCGCAACAAGCTGTTCATCATGCGTCTCGTCCACTTCGAAAGGGTCGGTTTCGGGTCGCCGGACCGGGCTGCGGCATCAGGCCCGGTCCGTCAGGGGCCGCCGCAGCAGCGCCGCCATGCGCTGCAGCGGCCCGCCTGCCGCCCGGCTTTCCGCGGCGGCAGGCCGGATCACCGTCTGCGGCCGGTGCTGCAGCGGCAGGCGCTGCAGCACCGGGTGCTCGAACACGGTCTCGCCCCGCCGTGGCCGCAGCGGGTTCAGGTCCAGCGGGAAGGCTTCCATCAGCGGCGCCGTGTCGAACTCCGGCCGCTGCCAGGCCTTGTCGATCGCCGCCATCAGCGCCGGCCAGTCGGTGCGCTCGCGGCGCGGCTGGCCGTAGACCGGGATGGAACTGCGGCCCAGGCCGCGATAGAGGTCGACGATCCGGAGATCGAGCGTGCCGTCGGGATCGAGCTCGGCCATCCTCAGGCCGCGCGGCGCCCGGGGCGAGAAGTACAGGCAAGGAATGCCGTAGCTTTCGGCGAAGACCATGCCGTGCAGGCTGGTCGACACGATCCGTTCGCATTCCAGGATCTCGTCCAGCCGGGCCCGCATCCCGGCCAGGCTGATCGGCGTCACCGTGTGGATCAGCTTGACGTCGCCGGCCAGCTCCTCCGGCACCTGGTAGCGGATGTGCTCGGGTTTCGGCCGGACCTCGAAGGACCGGTCCTGCAGATCGGCCAGGTGGATGATGACGCCGAGCTTCCACTTCTTCCGGCGCGGTCCGGGATAGAATTGCGGCAGCAGCCAGACCGGATCGCCGTAGACCGCCGGGCCGACGGCGTTCTCCTCGCCCAGGATCCGGCGCGACACCGGCCCGCGCGTCGCCGTGACGTGCAGCCGCGTGCCGGGCAGCGGCGCCACCGCGACGCGCTCCTCCGCCGGGGCGGACGGGTTGCGCCAGCGCGAGCTGCCGGTGCCCCAGACCACGACCTCGCCGTCCTTCAGGCTGTGGCCGATGGTGCCGACCGCGGCCATCCGCAGGCGCGGCGATTCATGCGCGACATGCTCGACCGGCAGCCCCGACAGCAGCGACACCATCACCGCGCTGAGGGCGTCGCCGAGATTGACGTAGTCCTGCTCGCGCGTCGCGGCCACCCAGGTCAGCGGCACGATCTCCCGCTGCCTGACCGATGCGGCCAAAGCGCGAATGGTCTCGTTGCTCGGCACAGCCATCAGTCGCCCGTGATTCCAGTTTCGCCGTCAAAGGTTTTAAGCCGGAATCGTCGTCCCTGTCATGCGTTTTGCAGTGCGAAATCGCATTGCGAAGCAGATTTTTGCGTTGCGTCGGGATCGAGGCACCTTCAGGTTAAGGTATGAATTCCTTTTTCAGATCAACGTGATACACTGAGCAAACGTGAAATCGACTTTTCCGAGGGTCGGCCGGACGATTCGCGTAAGCTCCGTCGCGCAAAACCTTCGAAAACTTCTCGTGCGACATCCGGCCACCTCGCCGGCCAGACGGTTTCGGCGATGCTGACCGTGGGGGAGCCAAGCCCGACCACGCAACCACGAGGCAGCGTATGCAGATCTGTTTCCGGCTCCTTCCGGCCGCCCTGGCGCTGGCCGCCGGCCTGGCCGCGGCGCCGCCGCCGGCCCGGGCCCAGGCCGAATCCGACAAGCTGATCGACTTCATGATCATGGATGTCTGCGTCGACCAGCACGACCGGATCCTGCCGGGGCTGGCGCCGGGCGACGCCGACTGCACGCGCCGCCGCAACATCCGTGCCGGCGAGGCGGTGCCCTATCACCTGCACAATTTCGGCGCCCCCGGCGGCCCCTGCCCGCAGCGCCTCGGCACCGTGTCCAAGGACAACATCCCGATCGAGAAGCGCGGCGTCACCCGCATCGTCAGCTTCTACGACCGCGGCGTCGATCACAGCTGCCCCGACGCCGACCCGGACGCGCCCAGCTTCGGCAAGCTCGACGCCGGGCGCGAGGGCGGCTCGGTGCAGTGGGTCGACGAGCGCTGGGGCTACATCATGGGCAGCTGGAGCCCGGTCGCCCTGTCCTACTGGCTGACCCCGTCCTGCGCCGGGGCGCCCGACACCTCGGGCCGGTTCCGCTACGGCTGGGTGATCGGCCCGGCGACGCTGCCGCCCGAGGGCCAGGGCGGCTTCGAGGTGTTCCAGAGCAAGCTGGTCACGGCCAAGGACGGCCGGGAGCCGGAGGCCGGCTGCCCGAAGCGCTTCGCCCGCCCCTTCACGATGTGGATGCGCGACCGCTTCACCTACAAGGACGGCAGGACGCTGGACAGCCTGATCTCGCTGCGCTTCTCCGGCTCCAGCAAGGACGGCGACGGGCCGGGCCGGGCGCCCCAGGTCGAGATCACCTACTGGACCAAGGAGTTCGGGCTGACCCGCTGGGAGAAATGGGCCCGCGACGACTGGGTGCATCCGCGCAACCGGCAGGCGGCCGCCACCCTGGGGCGCACCCTGTTCGCCCGCGACACCTGCAGCCGCCCCTATGTCTTCCGCACCAGCCCGGTGCCAGGGCTGACGATCGAGGACAGCGGCAGCAAGGACGATTACGGCCGGGTCCTGACCGACACGCGGACCGGCGAGAGCCATGCCTGGCACATGTCGCTGTGCAACGACTACAGCAATGTCGTCAAGGATCCGGACGGCGGCCTCGTCCCGCCCTGGGGGCAGGGGCTGAGCGACATCTTCTGGGCGGAGTAGGCGAAATTCGCCCCAGCGGCCGTCTGACGCGGCTTTCTGCGCTTCCGGTGCTCACGGACGTCGTGTCCGCTGCGCTCCGGTTCCCGAAAACCACGCCAGCCGATCACCGGAACGAATTTCGAGGCAGAGTCTTAGGGCTTCGGGCGCTCAGCGCCGGAAGCCGTCGGTCCGCGGCCCTTCCGACCGGCGATCGGGGATGGCCCCGGCTTTCGTCCCATCGAGCCTGAGCCCGGCCGGCGCGCCGCGGCGGTGCCGGTGCCGGGACCGTCCGGCCCCGCTCCTCCGGCTCTCCTCCTGCAGCCGCAGGGTGATCGGGCCGTCCGGCTGCGGCGCCAGCCGCCGGCGCCAGACCATCCGCTCCTGATGCGAGGCCGGCGGCATCATCGGATACGCCTCCGGCAGCCCCCAGCGCCGACGGTACTCGGCCGGGCTGAGCCCATGCGCCTCGGCGAGGTGGCGGCCGAGGTCCCGGCAGATCCGGCCGTCCTCCAGGCACACCAGGAAGCCGAGCCCGATGGTCTCGGCCAGCGGCACCGGCGGCACCCGGACCGGCGCCGCGACGGGGCGCTTCCGTCCGGCCGGGCGCCGCGACGGGGCGGAGAGATCGCCGAAGGTCGCCAGGATCCTGCCGATCAGCAGAGGATCGTCCGGCGCCGAAGCGGGCTGGCGCGACCGGAAGGCCCGGGCGATCTCCGCAGCGAAATCCCGGTGGCGCGACATGAACTGGCGGAGTTCGACGTCTGACCCGGTCTGGCCCCGGCTCGCCTTTCGGCTCGCTTCGTCAAGCTGATCAACACGCATTCCTTCGTCCTTCTGACGCACAGCTTTGATGCCGGCCCGACACGGCGGAACCACTGCTGGCGAGAGCCCGCGAAGGCGCCATCGCCGCCCAACCGTGATTCCACGCTCGGCCGACAGACCGACGTGGTGAAACCCCCTCCCTTGGACTTCCTGTCGTTGATTGCATCCCGCCATTGCATATTCGGATATTGTACGATCCGAATCGCGAGATCAGCCTACCAGCAAGCGTGTGACAGGTTAATCCTTAAAAACTATTGCCGAAGACCATTTCAAGTTTAACTCGCTTAGCCAAGCCTTCCGGGCAAACCGAGGGCAAGAGGCGAACCGATGTTCCGCAGGGCTGAAACCATCTCACCCCCCTCGCCGACCGAAGCCGCCTGCAGGCTTGTCACCTCCAATATCGAAAAAATATGCCGAGATTTCGATACAAAGGCTTCCGAGATCTGCCCTCGACTGGCCCGACGGGGCAGAGCGGCACCGCATCACCCGCCGATTTCAGGCGATCTCTGCAACCCGTGGGTTGCCGCTCTTCAGGAATCGGAGACGATCGGGAGGCGCTTATCGGCGGCTCTACGGTGCCGAGACCTGCAGTTTATGCCGCAGCCGCCGATCGATGCAGCATTGCGTTATCGTCTTGCGGAAATCGTACGAAACATCCTAAAATTGAAACTAGATTTTTTGCCATCCAGTGGAGGGAGGCGATTCGAATCCTTCGGCGGCCGCATTTTACAACGCGCCTCGCCCGACGGACGGATCGCTAACTAAGAAAGAGCGTCATGGCCCGCCCAAGCGAAACCGAGATCCTGAGGTTCACCAAAGAAATCGTTGTCGCCCACGTGTCCCGCAACACGCTCGACAGCGAGAGCCTTCTCGACCTGATCCGCAACGTCTACACCACCCTCAGCGCCACGCAGGGCCCGGCCGTCGAAGGCGAAGCCGAGCATGCGGAAGCCGCCCTCGTCCCGGCCGAAGGGGCCGAGGCCGGCCAGGAGGCGGCGCCGCTGGTCCCGGCGGTGCCGATCGAGGAATCGGTGACTCCGGATTATATCGTCTGCCTCGAGGACGGGCGCCGCTTCAAGACCATGAAGCGCTGGCTGCGGGCGACCTATGGGCTGAGCCCGGAGCAGTACCGGGAGAAATGGGGCCTGCCGGCGGACTATCCGCTGACGGCGCCCAACTACACCAAGGCGAAGTCGGCCGACGCCAAGCGGCAGGGCCTCGGCTCCGGCCGCCCCGCCC
Organism: Inquilinus limosus DSM 16000; assembly: GCF_000423185.1. Classification (GTDB taxonomy): domain Bacteria; phylum Pseudomonadota; class Alphaproteobacteria; order DSM-16000; family Inquilinaceae; genus Inquilinus; species Inquilinus limosus. The sequence goes on from NZ_AUHM01000002.1 coordinate 18,402, forward strand.
GCGTGTCCCGGACCAGCCGGCCGGGCCGGCAGCGCGCCGCCCGCCCGAGCGAGAAGAAGACCAAGCCCTAACCCAGAATCGGCCGCTGCGGGATGCGGCCGATCCCGGAATGAAAGGGCGCCCGGTCCGGGCCCGGCTGCGGCGAGGCCTTCGGACTCGACAGCGCGGCGTTATGTTCTATATTCGTTCCAGCCGTCACCGCGACCTGGACCGTCATGGGACATATCCAGCAACTGGCCTTCGCGCTCGGGCCGGTCGAGATCAGGCCGGCTGCGCCGCCGCGACCCCGATCCACCCTCCAGCCGGCCAAACCGACAACGACCGCCACCCAGCCGCTGCTGCTGCCGGAGGCGCCCTGCCCCGCCGCAGAGGCCGTTTCCGCCGCTGTGGCGCCGGCGCCTCCTCCCCCTGCGGCCGCGCCCGAGTCCCGCCCGCCTCCCGCCGCCGATGAGCGGCCGCTGGCCGAGGACGCGGCGCCGGTGCAGGCCGCGCTGTATGTGGTGACCGGCTTCGCGCGGGGGCGCGAGCGGCGGCGAAGCGGATGGCGCCGCCTGCCGGAGCAGGGTTTCGCCAGCCGCCGCTTGGCCGAGGCGCACGCGGCACGGCTGCTGGACCGCGGCCGCGCCGACGGCGTCATCCTGACCCGGCAGAGGCTGGGCGCGGAGATCGACGCAATGGACGAGCCTGTGATCCTGGCGCGCCACGGCGAGCTGCCGGCGGAGCTGCTGGAGGGCTGACACGGAAAGGGCGCCGCGAGGGCGCCCTTCTTCGATGATCGAGGCAGGTCCCGTCAGTGGACGCCGCTCAACTGCCGCAGGCTCTGCCGCGCCCGGCCGAGACGGGAGCGGATGGTGCCGACCGGAACGCCGAGGGCGTCGGCCGCCTCGTCATAGGAGGCGCCGCCCACCGCGACCATCTCGAGCACCTCGCGGTGGTCGTGGCTGAGCCGTGGCCACGAATCCCGGATCCGGGCGATATCCACCCTCTGCTCCTGGTTGACCGGAACGGCGATGTCGCAATCCTCGATCTGGAACTGGACCGCGGCACGATGGGACGGGCCGACGAATTTCGACAGGAAGATCCGGCGCATCATCACCACCAGCCAGGCCATCAGGTTGGTGCCGGGCTGCCAGAGGTGGAACTTGCAATAGGCGCGCATCAGCGTCTCCTGCACCAGATCCTCCGCGTCCACCGGATCACGGGTCAGCGATGCCGCATACCGCCGGAGATCCGGCAGTTTCGGCGACACGAGGGAAGTGAAGCTGGCGGACTGATCTCCCTTGATTCTCGTCGTCATCCTTCACCCTTTCCTGCCCTTCAGCCGTCGCCGGCGCAGGCAAAGCTCTTCTGTCTCCGGAACGAAGCCTGCGGCCTCATCTCCCGGACGCTTCGCAATGATCGGACGATCGATTGCCGGTGCGGCGTGAACTGGCGATAGAACGCCCAACTACTTCCGATGTTCCGCCCAACTTCCGCCGAAAACTCATCATATCCGCCTTGTCGGCCCCAGGCGTTGGCGCCAGATTCACTGCATATCGCCGTTTCGCTTCGCCCAGCCTAACATTTGATAAAGAGAAAAATATTTGACCCGATCTGGCGATTACATCATTTGTTATACAATATAGTTCGCCGCCGAGCCGAGACAGGCCGCCCGCAAGCCACGCCCGCCACCGCATATGCGTCTGCTGTTCCGAAATCGGCCTTCGGCCGATTGAGCTTCGGCCTCCCGACATTCATCAAACAAAAGAATTCCGGCTTCCGCAGCCCTGGCCGCCTGGCCTATGGAGACATTGCGCCGCCGGACCGCCTGGTCCGGCTGGAACGTCGAGGTTCGGGCCCGGCCCCATCGAGATCCGCCGCGTTCGACGGCGGAGAATGCCTCGCGTCCTTGCGTGGACGTCGAACAGGAGAAGGCACAGGGAATGCTCAAGACCTATCTGACGGCGACGGCGGCGAGCCTTCCGACTCCGACCGTTTCGGCCTATGCCCCTCCGCGGCCGCGCAGGCCGAGGAGGAGGTCGAGGTGACGCACTGGTGGACCTCCGGCGGCGAGGCGGCTGCCCTCGACGCCCTGAAGGAGCAGTTGCAGAAGGAAGGCGTGTCCTGGAAGGACGCGCCGCTGCTGCCCCGGTTGCGCCCCGGCGCCGAGGCGCGCATCGCATGACGCCCGTTCGTATCGGACTGATCGGTTACGGGCCGGCTGCGCGGGTGTTCCACGCCCCCCTGATCGCCGCCTGCCCCGCCGCCGCGCTGGCCGCGGCGGCGGTACGCAACCCGGAGAGCGTGACCGATGCGCCGCCCGGCCTGCCGATCGTCACCGTCGACGCCCTGCTGGCCGACCCGTCGGTCGAGGCGGTGGTGGTGGCGACGCCGAGCGGCAGTCACCACGCCGTGGCGCGCCGGGCCCTGGAGGCCGGCAAGCATGTCGTGGTCGACAAGCCGGTCACGGTCACGGCCGCCGAAGCCGACGATCTGATCGCGCTGGCGGCGGAGCGGCGGCGGGTGCTGACCGTGTTCCACAACCGGCGCTGGGACGGCGACTTCCTGGCGCTCCGGGGCCTGATCGCGGAGGGCCGGCTGGGCCGGGTGCTGTCCTTCGAATCCAACTACGACCGCTTCCGGCCGACGGTGCGGGCGCGCTGGCGCGAGCAGGCGGTGCCCGGATCGGGGCTGCATTACGACCTCGGCTCGCATCTGATCGACCAGGCGCTGGTGCTGTTCGGCCGGCCGGAGGTCGTGCGGGCGGAGCTGCGCGCCATCCGCCCCGGCGCCGAGGCGGTGGACGACGCGGTCTTCACCCTCGGCTTCGGCCCGGTGCGGGCGCTGCTGCGCTGCCGAATCCTGGCGGCGGAGCCCGGGGCACGGCTGGTGGTGCAGGGCGACCGCGCCACCTTCCGCAAGATGGAGATCGACCCGCAGGAGGACCATCTGCGCGCCGGCACGGTCCAGACCGAGCCGGAGACCGGCTGGCTGACCATCGGGCAGGAGACGGGCCGGCCGGAGCCCGAGCGGCTGGCGATCGCGCCCGGCCGCTACGGCACCTTCTATGACGGCTTCGTCGCCGCGGTGCGCGACGGCGCCCCGCCGCCGGTCGACCCGCGCGACGGCCGCGACGTGATCCGGGTGATCGAGGCCGCGACCGAGAGCTCCGCCACCGGGCGGAACGTCCGGCTGGAGTGGTAGGCGCACCGGCGGCCCACGCCTACCTTCGTCATGGCGAGCTCCGAAGGGGCGTGGCCATCCAGAAATCGAGCCGCTGGATCGCCACGTCGCTTCGCTCCTCGCGATGACGATGAATTCCTGGACTCGCTGACGGCTCAGCTCGACTGGCGCCGGACCAGGGAGAAGCCGAGGTCGATGATCCGGCTCTCCTCCGCCGAGCCTTTCCCAAGCCGGGCCAGGATCAGGTCGCCGGCGCGACGGCCCATCTCGTAGGCGGGGATCCGGATCGTGGTCAGGGCCGGCTGCAGCTGTCGGCCGATCTCGAGATCGCCCAGGCCGACGATGGCGATCTGCCCCGGGACCGCGATGCCGCGCTTTTGGCATTCCAGCAGACCGCCGACCGCCATCACGTCGGTGGCGAAGAAGACGCCGTCGAGATCCGGGGCGCGGGCCAGCAGACGGTCGAGCGAAACCCGGCCGGCCTCGATCGACAGGTCGGCCGGGGTCTCGGTCTCGGGCGCGGCGGCACCGGCGCCGACGAGGGCCTCGGTGAAGCCCGCCAGCCGCGCCGCGGCCCGGCTTTCGGCCGAGCCGACGAAGGCGCAGCGCCGCCGGCCACGTTCGACGAGATGCCGCGCCACCTCCGCGCCGGCCGCGAAATTGGAGAAGCCGACGGCCATGTCGATCGGGTCCTCCGACAGCTCCCAGGTCTCGACCACCGGGATGCCGTGCTGGCGCAGCAGGGCCCGCACCGCCTCGTCCGGCACGGCGCCGACCAGCACCAGGGCGTCCGGCCGGCGGCCGACCAGGGCGCGCACCAGCTGGCGACGCTTGTCCTCGGAATAGGCGTAGTCGCCGATCACCAGATGCAGCCCGGCCGCCTCCGCTGCGTCGGCGACGCCGCGCACGGTCTCGGAGAAGACCGAGTTGCCGATGGTCGGCACCAGCACCGCCAGGATGCCGCTGCGGCGCGAGGCCAGGCTGCTGGCCGACAGGTTGGGGACGTAGCCCAGCGATTCGACTGCGGCCTGGATCCGCGCCAGCGTCTCCGGCGTCACCTTCCCCTCGCCGCGCAGGGCGCGCGACACCGTCATCGGGGAGGTGCCCGCCAGCGCTGCCACATCCTCGATGCGCGGCTTTCGGCCCGGTTTCGCTGCTGTGTCGTCTCGCATGCCGCAGACCTTGAAGCGAAGCCGCAGCGATTTGCAAGCCGGCCGCGGGCGTTGACGGCCCTTCGCGGTAGCGCTACCGTTCTGCCACGGTAGCGCTACCAAACCCCCAAGGGAGAAACGCCATGATCAAAGACGAAGAGGTCGCTGCGTATCGAAGGGACGGGGTGGTGGTGGTCGAGGACGTGCTGGACGCGGCGCAGCTGGCCGAGGCCCGGCGGGTGGTGGCCGAGTTCATCGAAGGGGCGTGCGCGGTCACCGCGCACACCGATGTCTACGACCTCGAGCCCGGGCACACGCCCGAGGCGCCGCGGGTGCGCCGGATCAAGACGCCGCACAAGCACCACCCGCTGTTCTGGGACATCGCCCGGTCGCCCCGGCTGGTGGCGATCCTGCAGCGCCTGCTGGGGCCGGGCGTCCGGCTGCACGGCTCGAAGATCAACCTGAAGTCGCCGCAGTTCGGGTCGCCGGTCGAATGGCACCAGGACTGGGCCTTCTACCCGCACACCAATGACGACATCCTGGCCGTCGGCGTGATGCTGGACGACTGCACGGTCGAGAACGGGGCGATGCTGGTGCTGCCCGGAACCCATCAGGGCCCGGTCTACGACCATCATTCCGACGGCTATTTCTGCGGGGCGATGGATCCGGAGACCTGCGGCCTGGACTTCAGCCGCGCGGTGCCGGCGGTCGGCCGTGCCGGGTCGATGAGCTTCCACCATGTCCGCGCCGTGCACGGCTCGGCCCAGAACACCTCAGACAAGCCGCGCGCGCTGCTGCTGTACGAGTTCGCCGCGGCCGACGCCTGGCCGCTGATGGGCGTGCCGGACTTGGCGGCCTTCGACAGCCGCATCGTGGCCGGCGAGCCCACCATCACCCCGCGGCTGGCCGATGTGCCGGTGCGCATGCCGCTGCCGCCGGCGCCGCGCCAGGGCTCGATCTACGAGAACCAGAGCACGGCCAAGTCGCGCTATTTCGCGGACCGCAAGACCGCTGCTTGAGCAGAGCCCGGTCCCGCACGGGACCGGGCGGCTCAAACCATCAATAACCGGCCCGAGCCGGACCAAGGGAGAGGACGCCACATGGGAAATGCACCCCCGCAGGGGGCGGGCGCGCCGAAGCGCCCGCTGACCCGGGTCATGTTCGCCGCGGCCGTGGGCTCGGCGCTGGAATGGTACGATTTCTTCATCTACGGCACCGCCGCCGCCCTGGTGTTCGGCGAGCTGTTCTTCCCGAAATTCGACCCCAATGTCGGCATGCTGGTGTCGCTGGCGACCTTCGGCGTGGGCTTCCTGGCCCGGCCCTTCGGCGGCCTCTTGTTCGGCCATCTCGGCGACCGCTGGGGGCGCAAGCCGGTGCTGGTCATCACCATCCTGATGGTGGGCGGCAGCACCTTCCTGATCGGCCTTCTGCCGACCTATGACCAGATCGGCCTGTGGGCGCCGCTGCTGCTGGTGCTGATGCGTCTGCTGCAGGGGCTGGGGGCCGGCGCCGAATATGGCGGCGCGGTGCTGCTGGCGGTGGAATACGCGCCGGACGGGCGGCGCGGCTTCTTCGGCAGCTTCGCGCCGATGGGCGTGACCATCGGCAACCTGCTGGCCGCCGGCGTGTTCGGGCTGGTCACCCTGCTGCCGCATGAGGAGCTGCTGGCCTGGGGCTGGCGCATCCCGTTCCTGATCAGCCTGCTGCTGCTGGGCTTCGGCGTGTTCATCCGGATGCGGATCGACGAGACGCCGGTCTTCGCCGAGACGCAGGAGCGGCAGCCGCCGATCCGGGCGCCGGCCCTGGCCGCGCTGCGCCGCCACCCGCGCAACTTCGCCGTCGTGGTCGGGGCGCGGATGGCCGAGAACGGCCTGGGTTACCTGTTCCCGGTCTTCGGCCTCAGCTACATCATCAACACCCTGCACCTGCCGCGCGACGTGGCGCTGCTGGGCGTGTTCGGCGGCAACTTCGCCGAGATCTTCGGCATCCTGTTCTTCGGCTGGCTGTCGGACAAGGTCGGGCGGCGGCCGGTCTATATGGGCGGGGCGCTGTTCTCCGCCGTCTTCGCCGTGCCCTTCTTCATGATGCTGAACACCGGCGACACCACCGCCATCCTGCTGGCCTTCGTGCTGATCATGGGCATTGGCGGCGGGGCGATGTTCGGGCCGCAGGCGGCCTATTTCGCCGAGCTGTTCGGGCCGCGGCTGCGCTTCAGCGGCTTCGCCTTCGCGCGGGAGCTGGGATCGATCCTGGCCGGCGGCCCCGCCCCGGCCCTGTCGGCGATGCTGGTGATCTGGTTCGACGGGGCGCCCTGGGGCGTCGCGCTCTACGTCATCCTGCTGTCGCTGATCACCGTCGCCGCCGTGTGGTGGGGGCCGGAGACCAGCGAGAGCGACCTCAGGGTCGACTATTCGACGGCGGAGGAGCGGCGGCCGGAGCGGGCGCAGGCGGTCCCGGTCCGGACTTAGGCTCAGGCGGCGGCGATCACCTCGATCTCGACCAGCCAGTCCGGCGACAGCGTTTGCGCCACCAGGGCCGTGGTCGGCACGACATGGCCCTGGAGCGCCTCGACGCGGGCGGCCTGGTTGGCCTCGGCGTAGGCCGGGTCGCGCAGATAGCTGGTGATCCGCACGATGTTGCGCACCGTCATGTCGGCGCTGGCCAGGATGGTGCGGATGTTCGACCAGATCAGCTCCAGTTGCTGCTCCAGCGTCGTGCCGGGGACGCCCTGGGCGTCGAGACCCATGGTGCCGGCGATGTAGAGGATCCGGTTCGGCTGCCGCACCTCCAGCGCATGGATGTAGTCGGGCGTCGCCGGATAGATGCCGCTGGTCGGGTTGTGCGGAACGGTCTGCATGACTCCCCCTTTTGCTTGCATGCCTTGCATCGCATCGATCGGGGTCGCCCGGCAATCGGCCGCGCTTGACAGCAGGGGAGCCGGCTTCCGACACTCCGCCCCGTTCAAGAGCAAGAACGTGGCGGAGGCTGGAACATGAGTGAGGCGCAGGAGAGCCGGCTGACCGGCGGGCCGGACTACCGGCCGCTGGACGAGGCCTCGATCCGCCCCTATCTCGCCGGCCTGCCCGCGATCCGCGACGCGCTGGGCGGCGACCCGGCCGGCTGGCACGTCACCGAGGTCGGCGACGGCAACCTGAACCTGGTGTTCATCGTCCGGGGATCGGCCGGCGGTCTCGTGGTCAAGCAGGCCCTGCCTTATGTCCGGCTGGTCGGCGACAGCTGGCCGCTGCCGCTGGACCGCGCCTGGTTCGAATGGCACGCGCTGTCCGAGCAGGCGCGGCACGTGCCGCGCCTGGTGCCGAAGCTGCACCATTTCGATGCGACCATGGCGCTGATCGTGATGGAGTGGCTGACGCCGCACATCATCCTGCGCAAGGGGCTGATCGCCGGCACGCGTTATCCGCATCTCGCCGGGCATATGGCGGAGTTCCTGGCCCAGACGCTGTTCAAGACCTCGGACCTGCACGCCCCGGCCGCCGAGAAGAAGGCCAAGATGGCGCCGTTCTGCGCCAACACGGCGCTGTGCAGGATCACCGAGGACCTGGTCTTCACCGATCCCTACCGGATCGCCGAGCTGAACCGCTGGACCTCGCCGCAACTGGACGGCATCGCCGCCGAGTTCCGCGCCGATGCCGCCGCCAAGGTGGCGGTGCAGGAGCTGAAATGGGCCTTCCTGACCCGGGCCGAGGCGCTGGTGCATGGCGACCTGCACACCGGGTCGATCATGGTGACGGAGACCGACAGCCGCGCCATCGACCCGGAATTCGCCTTCTACGGCCCGATGGGCTTCGATGTCGGCGCCCTGCTGGCCAATTTCTTCCTGGCCTATTTCGCCCAGGAAGGCCATGCGACGACGGCGGACGACCGTGACGCCTACCGCAGCTGGCTCTTGGTCCAGGCCGAGGCGATCTGGACCGGCTTCGAGAAGAGATTCCTGGAGCTGTGGCGGGCCGAGAACACGGGCGACGCATTCAGCCGCGACCTGTTCGCCGACGGCGACGGCGCCCTGGCGCTGGACGCCCATCGCAAGGCCACCATGGCCCGGCTGTTCCGCGACACGGTCGGCTTCGCCGGCGCCAAGATGGTCCGGCGCATCCTGGGGCTGGCCCATGTCGCCGACCTCGAGACCATCGCCGACCCGGACCTGCGCGCCGCCTGCGAGACCAAGGCGTTGCGCCTGGCCCGCGCCTTCCTGGTCGAGCGCGACCGCTTCACCGGCCCGGCCGATCTGCGCCACGCGGCCGAGACCGTCTTCCGCGAGGGTTGAGCCATGAAGATCGACGGATGCTCCTATCGCACCATCTGGCCGGCCGAGGATGGCTGGCGGGTGGTGATCATCGACCAGACCAAGCTGCCGCACGGCTTCGAGACGGTGGTGCTGGAGACCGAGGACCAGGCGGCCCACGCCATCCGCAGCATGCAGGTGCGCGGGGCGCCGCTGATCGGCGCCACCGGCGCCTACGGCCTGGCGCTGGCGCTGCGCGCCGACCCGTCCGACGCCGCCCTGGCCGGGGCCTATGACCGCCTCCTGGCCACCCGCCCGACCGCGGTCAACCTGCGCTGGGCGCTGGACGATTTGCGCAGCCGGGTGGCGCCGCTGAAGCCGGCGGAGCGCGCTGCGGCCGCCTATCGCCGCGCCGCCGAGATCTGCGACGACGACGTTGCCACCTGCCGCGCCATCGGCGAGCACGGCCTGGCCGTGTTCCGCGAGATCTGGGAGAGGAAGGGCCGGCCGGACCGCCTGAACGTGCTGACCCATTGCAACGCCGGCTGGCTGGCCACGGTCGACTGGGGCACCGCCCTGGCGCCGATCTACCTGGCCCATGACAACGGCGTGCCGGTGCATGTCTGGGTCGACGAGACCCGGCCGCGCAACCAGGGCGCCAGCATCACCGCCTTCGAGCTGGGCCGCCACGGCGTGCCGCACACCGTGATCGCCGACAATGTCGGCGGCCATCTGATGCAGCACGGCATGGTCGACCTGTGCATCGTCGGCACCGACCGCACCACCGCGACCGGCGACGTCTGCAACAAGATCGGCACCTATCTGAAGGCGCTGGCGGCGCATGACAACGGCGTGCCGTTCTATGTCGCCCTGCCGTACACCACGATCGACTGGACCCTGACCGACGGCATCCGCCAGATCGAGATCGAGCAGCGCGACGCGCGCGAGCTGAGCCACATCACCGGCCGCACCGCGGACGGGCGGATCGAGACGGTCGACATCCTGCCGGAGGGCAGCCCCGCCGCGAACTGGGCCTTCGACGTCACCCCGGCGCGCTACGTCACCGGGCTGATCACCGAACGCGGCGTCTGCCCGGCCAGCCGCGAAGGTCTGGCCGCCCTGTATCCCGACCGGGCGGCGTAAAGGTCCCACAGCCGTCGGGTCGCTGTCCGGGCGGGCCTTCGCCCGGGCGACCCGTGCCCGATCACGCCCGCCGTCACGGCAGGCCGACCTGTGCCAAAGGCGAGGTTCGCTCGTCCTTTGATGTGCCGGACCACCGGTCGGCACAATGGCGGAGGCCGTCGGGGATCCGCGATCCTTCCCGCTTCCGGGCGCCGGCCGTGCGCCCGGAAGCGGGAGGTGAGCCATGATGATCGTCATCGGCGAGACCAGCCTTGTCACGGCGGTGGCGGAGGCCGGCGCCTGGCACCGCGCAGCCCGTTCCGGCCGGCCTCTTGACCTCTCCAAAATGTATACGGTACGGTATCGTACCTATGTGATGCAGCGTGGGCCGCGGACAGGAGACGGGAGCTGCCGATGAAGCGCATTGCCAAGCGTGTGGCCTCCGGGACCGCTCTTCTCTCCCTCGTCGTCGTGGGCGGCACTTGGGGGTGGGCCTGGTGGGACGAAGGCCGATCCAGGGAGTGGACCGACAACGCCTATGTCCGCGCCGACATCACGGCAATCGGCCCCAAAGTGTCCGGCTACGTGGCCGAGGTGCTGGTCGACGACAACCAGATGGTCGAGGCCGGGGCCGTGCTGCTGCGGATCGCGGACGAGGATCATCGGGCCCAGCGGGACCGCGCCGCGGCCGCCGTCGCCCAGGCCGAAGCCGCCGCCGAGAATCTGGACCGCCGGAAAGACCTGCAGCTGGCGAAGATCCGTGAGGCGGAGGCGGCGATCGATGTCGGCCGGGCCGATATGGAGCTGTCGCGCCGGGAGCTGGCACGGGCGACCCGCCTGGTGGGCCAGGGCTGGACGCCGCAGCGCAACCACGACACCGCCACCGCCGATGCCGAACGCGCCCGCGCCGCGCTGGCGCAGGCGGAGGCCGCCGCGGCAGCCGCGCGCGAGCAGCTGGCGGTGCTCGGCTCCGAGGCCCGGCAGATCGCCGCCCGGCTGGCGGAGGCGCGCGCCAATCTGCAGCTGGCCGAGATCGCGCTGTCGGACACGGTGATCCGCGCGCCCGTCGCCGGCGTCGTCGGGAACCGCCGCGTCCATCCGGGCGAGTATGTGCGGCCCGGCGCCGCCCTGCTCTCCGTGGTGCCGGTCGACGCCGTCTGGGTGGTGGCCAACTTCAAGGAGACCCAGGTCGCCCGCATGGCGGTGGGCCAGCCGGCGGAGATCCGCGTCGACGGCTATTCGGATGCGGTCATCACGGGGCGGGTGGACAGCCTGGCGCCGGCGAGCGGCGCCGCCTTCAGCCTGCTGCCGCCCGACAACGCCACCGGCAACTTCGTCAAGATCGTCCAGCGCGTGCCGGTCAAGATCACGCTCCCCGCCGGCCACGGCCTGCTCGGCCGGCTCGTGCCCGGCCTGTCGGTCGACGTCGCCGTCGAGGTGGGCTCCGGCCCGGGCACGGCGGCGGCTTCCGAGAGCGGACCCGTCCGGACCGGAGCCGCGATCTTCCGGACGGCGGACGAAGCGTCGTGACCGCGGCGGCCGATCCCGCCCTGTGGCCGGCCGGACCCGCAGCACTGCCGGCGTCGCGGCCATGGCTGCTTCTCGGCGTCCTGACCGTCGCGGCCGCGATGGATGCGGTGAACAGCACCGTCCTGGTGGTCACCCGCGGCCATGTCATGGGCGGCTTCCACGCCACCCAGGACGAGGTCGCCTGGGTCAACATCGCCTATCTGGTCGCCAAGCTGACCGCCTTTCCGCTGGCGGCGTGGCTGACATCACGCCTGGCGCCGCGCCGGCTGCTGGCGGGCGCGATCCTGATGCTGCTCGCCGGCGCCCTCGGGGCCGCCGCGGCCGGCGGCCTCGGCGTCCTGGTGGCGTGGCGGATCGCGCAGGGCGTCGCCGGCGCCGTCCTGCTCGTCACCGGCCAGGCGCTGCTGTTCCGGGTCTTCCCCCGGTCCCGCCAGGGGCTGGTCCAGGCCGTCTTCGCCTTCGCCACGACCGCGGCGCCCACAACCCTGTCCCCGGCCCTGCAGGGCTGGACCGTCGACACGCTCTCCTGGTCCTGGATGTTCCTGGCCAATGTGCCGCTCGGCCTGGCCGGCCTGACGGCCGTGCTGCTCGCCCCTGACCGCCGCGACCGGCCGGAGGCGACTGGCCGGCTGGACTGGCCAGGTCTCGTGCTGCTGGGCACGGCGATGACCGCCTTCGTCTACGTCACGCAGGAGGGCAGCCGCTACAACTGGTTCGACGAACCCGAGATCGTGCATGTCAGCCTCGCCGGGCTCGCCGCCGCCGCCGCATTCCTGGCCTGGCAGGCCCTGGCGCGGAAGCGCGGGGCGCTGATCGACGCCGCCGTCTTCCGCGACGAGCATTTCAGCTTCGGCTTCATCGTCAGCTTCGTCGCCGGCGGCGCGCTGTTCGGCAGCGCCTTCGTCATCCCGGCCTTCGCGACCGGCGTTCTCGGCCTGTCGCCGACCTATGCCGGGCTGCTGCTCCTGCCGAGCGGCGCGCTGGTCTGCTTCGGTCTCCTCGCCGCGGGCGCGCTGATCCAGTTCAAGGGGCTCGATCCGATCAAGCCGGTTCCCTTCGGCATCATCTGCTTCATGACCTCGATGTGGATGCTGTCGGGCTCCACCTCCGAGAGCGGCCTGCCCGACATGGTGCCGGCCCTGGTGCTGCGCGGCCTCGGCCTGGGCCTGCTTTTCGTCTCGCTGACCGTGGGCACGCTGCGCGACCTGCGCCCGGAGGTGCTGGCTCAGGGCGTGGCGCTGTTCAACATCGGCCGCCAGATGGGCGGCCAGATCGGCGTCGCCGGCCTCGCCACCTATCTCGATCACCAGAACGCACTGAACCGCACGGTGCTGGCCGAGCAGCTCGCGCCGGGCAACCCGGCGCTCGCCGAACGGCAGGAGACGCTTTCGGCCTTGCTGACCGCGCGGGGCTATCCCGCCGAGGAAGCCGGCGCCGCGGCGACCGCCGTCATCCAGAAGGCTTTCGTGCAGCAGGTGGCGACGCTGTCGTTCAACGAATGCTTCCTGGCGATCGCGCTGCTGTTCCTGGTCGCGGCGCCGGTTCTGGTCGCGACCAAGCTCACCCTCGCCCGCCTCATAGAGCACTCTCCGCACTAGCTCCGCGAGCGCCATTCACGAACATCCGGACCGCGGACTCGACGGCCGCCCGGGCTTCGGCGGGCGTCGGGGCTGGCCGCAGCCCGAGCACGACCTGGAGATGAAGGTCGTCGCGGATCATTCCCAGGAAATGCTCGGCCAGCCGCTTCGGGTCGCCGGCATGAATCCCCCAATCCCTTCCCTTCTCCTCCAGCACGCGCGCGAGATTCGCGCTCGTCCGGCCAGGCCCGGCCTCGAAGAACACCTTGGCGAGGTCGGGAAAGCGGCTGCCTTCGCCCACGACCGTGCGATAGAGCTGCAGCGCCTCGGGCGACATGATGACGCCGAGATAGCGCAGCCCGGCTTCCCGCAGCGTGGCCTCGAGATCCGCCCGGGCGAAGTCGGCCTCGGCCAGGGCCCCCATGGCGTTGCGGACGATCTCCCGCACCACCGTCGCGAACAGTTGCTCCTTGTTGCCGAAATAGGCGTAGATGGTGCGCTTCGAACCGCCGACCTTCGCGATGATCTCGTCCACGCTCGCCCCGGCGAAGCCGGAGGTGAAGAAGACCTCGGTCGCCGCCCGCAGGAACTCCTCCTGGCGGGCCTCCTGCCGCGCGGCACGGGGGGCCGCCGCATCCTTCCCTTTCCCGATCGGCGGGCGAAATCCCGTCATGGCGATCATCCCTTTGCCCCGGAGCCGCGACGGCGAGGCTCGCGGGGGCGCGCAAAAGAGCAGAGCTTCCGCTCAGCTTAGACGGTACCGTACCGTTTGACGACCGGATCGCGTCTTCAAGCCGATCACCAGCCATACAGGGAGAGCTTCATGTCCCGTTTCCTCACCGCCACGGCGCTGGCGCTCAGCCTGACGGCCGGCGCCGCGTCGGCCGAGGCCAAGACGCTGGTCTACTGCTCCGAGGGCAGCCCGGAGAACTTCAACCCGCAGATCAACACCACCGGCACCAGCCTGGACGCCTCGGTGCCGGTCTATGACGGGCTGGTGGCGTTCGAGCGCGGCGGCACCAAGGTGGTGTCGGCCCTGGCCGAGTCCTGGGAAGTATCGGACGACGGCACGGTCTACACCTTCCATCTGCGGAAGGGTGTGAAGTTCCACTCGAACGAGAACTTCACGCCGACGCGCGACTTCAACGCCGATGACGTGCTGTTCTCGTTCAACCGGATGTGGAAGGCGGACAGCCCCTATCACAAGATCTCCGGCGGGTCCTACGACTACTTCGGCGACATGGGCATGCCCGCGCTGCTGAAGGCGATCGACAAGGTCGACGACCACACCGTCCGCTTCACCCTGACCCGGCCGGAGGCGCCGTTCCTGGCCGACATGGCGATGAACTTCGCCCAGATCCTGTCGGCGGAATATGCCGATGCGATGATGAAGGTCGGCACGCCGGAGGATGTGGACCAGATCCCGATCGGCACCGGCCCGTTCCGCTTCGTCCAGTACCTGCCTGACGCGCTGATCCGGTACAAGGCCTTCGACGAGGCCTGGAGCGGCAAGGAGAAAATTGACACGCTGGTCTTCGCCATCACCCCGGACGCCTCGGTCCGCTACGCCAAGCTGAAGGCGAACGAGTGCCAGGTGATCCCGTCGCCGAACCCGGCCGATCTGGCGGCGATGCAGCAGGACCCGGCGGTGACGGTGATCGGCCAGCCCGGGCTGAACACCGGCTATGTCGCCTTCAACGTCACCAGGAAGCCGTTCAACGACGTTCGCGTGCGCCGCGCCGTCAACATGGCGGTGAACAAGCAGGCGATCCTCGACGCCGTCTACCGCGGCACCGGCCAGGCGGCGAAGAACCCGATCCCGCCGACCATCTGGTCCTACAACGACAGCGTCCAGGATTATCCCTACGATCCGGAAGCCGCCAAGACGCTGCTGGCAGAGGCCGGCTATCCGAACGGCTTCGAGACCGATCTCTGGGCCATGCCGGTGCAGCGGCCCTACAACCCGAACGCCCAGCGCATCGCCGAGCTGATCCAGGAAGATCTGGCCAAGGTCGGGATCAAGGCGAGGATCGTCTCGTTCGAATGGGGGGAGTACCGAAAGCGCGTGCAGGATGGCGAGCACCAGATGGCGCAGTTCGGCTGGGGCGGCGACAACGGCGACCCGGACAATTTCTTCAACAACCTGCTGGGCTGCGATGCCGCTCGGGAAGGCGGCGGAAATATTGCGAAGTGGTGTGACCGGTCTTTCGAGGAGCTCATCCAGAAGGCGAAGGTCACCTCGGACCAGGCCGAGCGGACCAGGCTGTACGAGCAGGCGCAGGTGATCTTCCACGACCAGGCGCCCTGGCTGCCAGTCGCCCATTCCGTGGAGTACCAGGCGATCCGCAAGGAGGTGCTGAATTACGTCATCACCCCGGTGCGCATCCATGACTTCCGCGGCGTCGACATCCGGGAGTAGCCTGCCCACACCTCGATTCGTAGGGAGACAACCCCATGTCCCGCTTTCTGTCCGCCACGGCGATGGCGCTGGCCCTCGCCGCGGGGATGGCCGCGTCGGCCGAAGCCAAGACGCTGGTCTACTGCTCCGAAGGCAGCCCGGAGAACTTCAACCCGCAGATCAACACCACCGGCACCAGCTTCGACGCGGCGCTGCCGGTCTATGACGGGCTGGTGGCCTTCGAGAAGGGCACCACCAAGGTGGTCCCCGCGCTGGCCGAATCCTGGGACGTGTCCGACGACGGCACGGTCTACACCTTCCACCTGCGCAAGGGCGTCAAGTTCCACTCCAACGAGAATTTCACCCCGACGCGCGACTTCAACGCCGACGACGTGCTGTTCTCGTTCAACCGGATGTGGAAGGAGGACAGCCCCTACCACAAGGTGTCCGGCGGCTCCTACGACTACTTCGGCGACATGGGCATGCGCACGCTGCTGAAGGCGATCGACAAGGTCAACGACCATACCGTCAAGTTCACTCTGACGAAGCCGGAGGCGCCCTTCATCGCCAACCTGGCGATGAACTTCGCCTCGATCCTGTCGGCCGAATACGCCGACGCGATGATGAAGGCGGGGACGCCGGAGCAGGTCGACCAAGTGCCGATCGGCACCGGGCCGTTCCGCTTCGTGCAGTACCAGCCGGACGCGCTGATCCGCTACAAGGCCTTCGACGAGGCCTGGAGCGGGCGCGAGAAGATCGACAACCTGGTCTTCGCCATCACCCCGGACGCGGCGGTGCGCTACGCCAAGCTGCAGGCCGGCGAATGCCACGTCATGCCCTATCCGAACCCGGCCGACCTGCCGGCGATGCAGAAGGACCCGAACCTGAACGTGCTGAGCCAGCCCGGCCTCAACACCGGCTATCTGGCCTTCAACGTCACCAAGAAGCCGTTCGACGACGTCCGCGTGCGCCAAGCCATCGACATGGCGGTGAACAAGCAGGCGATCCTGGAGGCGGTGTACCAGGGCACCGGCCAGGCGGCGAAGAACCCGATCCCGCCGACCATCTGGTCCTACAACGACAGCATCCAGGACTATAAGTACGACCCGGAGGCGGCGAAGAAGCTGCTGGCCGAGGCCGGCTATGCCGACGGCTTCGAGAGCGACCTGTGGGCGATGCCGGTGCAGCGGCCCTACAACCCGAACGCCCAGCGCATCGCCGAGCTGATGCAGGCCGACCTGGCCAAGATCGGCATCAAAACCAAGATCGTTTCGTACGAGTGGGGCGAATATCGGAAGCGTACCCAGGCCGGCGAGCACCAGATGGCGCAGATGGGCTGGTCGGGCGACAACGGCGACCCGGACAACTTCTTCAACAACCTCCTGGGCTGCGATGCGGCGCGCGAAGGCGGCAGCAACATCGCGAAATGGTGCAACCAGGATTTCGAGACGCTGATCCAGAAGGCCAAGGCCACGGCCGACCAGGCCGAGCGCGCCAAGCTGTACGAACAGGCGCAGGTGATCTTCCACGACCAGGCGCCGTGGCTGCCGATCGCCCATTCGGTGGTCTATGAACCGATCCGCAAGGAGGTCTCGGGCTACAAGATCATCCCGGTCGGGCTGCACGATTTCCGCGGCGTCGACATCGCGGAGTAAGCAACAAACGGGCGGGAAAGCAGCGATCCGCTTTCCCGTCCGTTTCTTTTCGGCCCGCCCAAGTTCCGATCCGCCGGAGGGCGGCATCAGCGCGAGCCTATATTGGGAAGCGATTCAATTTGCCGGACATATTCGGCCAGTTGACATCACCCCCGGCCCCTGCGGTAATCCCCTGCAACCCACGGTTTGGGCAATACAGCTATGCGGCAAGCCCAGGCCGAAGGACCACCATAGGGGAGAGTTTCATGTCCCGCTTCCTGTCCGCCACGGCGATGGCGCTCGTCCTCGTCGCGGGGGCGGCGGCGTCCGCCGATGCCAAGACGCTGGTCTATTGCTCCGAGGGCAGCCCGGAGAACTTCAACCCGCAGATCAACACCACCGGCACCAGCTTCGACGCGTCCGGTCCGATCTACGACCACCTGGTCGAATTCACCAAGGGCACCACCAAGACCGAGCCCGGCCTGGCGGAGTCCTGGGACATCTCGGACGACGGCACGGTCTACACCTTCCACCTCCGCAAGGGGGTGAAGTGGCATTCCAACGACAAGTTCACGCCGACCCGCGACTTCAACGCCGATGACGTGCTGTTCACCTTCAACCGGATGTGGAAGGAGGACCACCCCTACCACAAGGTGTCCGGCGGCCAGTACGACTACTTCGGCGACATGGGGATGGGCACCCTGCTGAAGTCGATCGACAAGGTCGACGACTACACCGTCAAGTTCACCCTGAACCAGCCCGAGGCGCCGTTCATCGCCAACCTGGCGATGGAGTTCGCCTCGATTCTGTCGGCGGAATACGCCGACGCGATGATGAAGGCCGGCACGCCGGAGCAGGTCGACCAGGTGCCGATCGGCACCGGATCCTTCCAGTTCGTGCAGTACCAGCCGGACGCGCTGATCCGCTACAAGGCTTTCGAGGGGGCCTGGAGCGGCAAGGAGAAGATCGACAACCTGGTCTTCGCCATCACCCCGGACGCCGCGGTGCGCGCCGCCAAGCTGAAGGCCGGCGAGTGCCACGTCATGCCCTATCCGAACCCGGCCGACGTGCCGGCGATGCTGAAGGACCCGGCGCTGAACGTGCTGAGCCAGCCCGGCCTGAACACCGGCTATCTCGCCTTCAACACCACCAAGAAGCCGTTCGACGACGTGCGCGTCCGCCGTGCCGTCAACATGGCGGTGAACAAGAAGGCGATCCTCGACGCCGTGTACCAGGGCGCCGGCGAGGCGGCGAAGAACCCGATCCCGCCGACCATCTGGTCCTACAACAACAGCATCCAGGACTATCCGTACGATCCGGAGGCGGCAAAGAAGCTGCTGGCCGAGGCCGGCCATCCGAACGGCTTCGAGACCGACCTGTGGGCGATGCCGGTGCAGCGGCCCTACAACCCGAACGCCCAACGCATCGCCGAGATGATGCAGGCGGATCTGGAGAAGGTCGGCATCAAGGCGAAGATCGTTTCTTACGAATGGGGCGAGTATCGGAAGCGCCTGCAGGAAGGCGACCACCAGATGGGCCAGCTGGGCTGGACCGGCGACAACGGCGACCCGGACAACTTCCTGTACAACCTCCTGGGTTGCGACGGGGCGCGGCCGGGCGGCTCGAACATCGCGAAGTGGTGCCACCAGCCCTATGACGAGATCGTCAAGAAGGCCAAGACGATCTCGGACCAGGCGGAGCGCACCAAGCTGTACGAGCAGGCGCAGGTGATCTTCCACGACCAGGCGCCGTGGCTGCCGATCGCCCATTCGGTGGTCTACGAGCCGACCCGCAAGGAGGTCTCGGGCTACAAGGTCAGCCCGTTCGGCCGCCACGACTTCAGCGACGTCGACATCACCGAATAGAGCGGGGTAAAGGGGGAGCCGGGCGGGGGAGCAGGGGGATGCTCTCCCGCCCGCGTCTTTTCCGGCCCGGCACCCGTTACCCGATGGCACCATGCTGCGTTTCATCCTGACCCGCTTCGCCATGGCGGCGATCACCTTCCTGGGGATCACCGCCCTCAGCTTCTTCCTGATCCGGGCCGTGCCCGGCGACCCGATCCAGGTGCGGGCCGGCGAACGCGGCATCTCGCCCGAGCGCCATGCCGAGCTGATGCACGAGATGGGCCTGGACCGGCCGGTCGCGGTGCAGTTCGTGTCCTATATCGGCGAGGTGCTGCAGGGCGACCTCGGCGCCTCGACCACCACGCGCCGGCCGGTGCTGGGCGAGTTCCTGAAGCTGTTCCCGGCGACGCTGGAGTTGGGCCTCTGCGCCATCCTCTTCGCCGTCATCATCGGCCTGCCGGCCGGCATCATCGCCGCCACCAACCGATCCTCCCCGATCGACCACGGCATCATGGGCGCCAGCCTGGTCGGCTATTCGATGCCGATCTTCTGGTGGGGCCTGCTGCTGATCCTGATCTTCTCGGTCGGCCTCGGCTGGACCCCGGTCTCCGGCCGGATCTCGGCCATGTACTATGTCGAGCCGCAGACCGGCTTCATGCTGATCGACAGCCTGCTGTCGGACGAGAAGGGCGCCTTCGTCTCCGCCCTGCGCGCCCTGATCCTGCCGACCATCGTGCTGGGCACCATCCCGCTGGCCGTGATCGCGCGCATGACCCGGTCGGCCATGCTCGAGGTGCTGGGCGAGGACTATATCCGCACCGCCCGTGCCAAGGGGCTGGGCGTCAAGCGGGTGATCGGGCTGCACGCCCTGCGCAACGCCTTGATCCCGGTCGTCACCGTGATCGGCCTGCAGGTCGGCACCCTTCTGGGCGGCGCCATCCTGACCGAGACCGTCTTCGCCTGGCCCGGCGTCGGCAAATGGCTGATCGAGGCGATCAACCGCCGCGACTACCCGACGCTGCAGGGCGGCGTGCTGCTGGTCGCCACGCTGGTGATCGGCGTCAACCTCCTGGTCGACCTGGCCTACGGCCTGCTCGACCCTCGCATCCGGCACGTGAAGTAAGCCGATGAGTGCTCAAGTTTCCCGCCTGTCCCCCGATGAGTCCCCCCTCCCCTCGCGGGAGGGGGGCAGGGGGAGGGGGTTGTCGAAGCCCCGAGCCAGCAATGGTCCGTGGCTGACAGCCCCGGCCGATGGATGCGATCTCACCCCGTCGCGCGCAGACGCGCGCAGACCCCTCCCCCTACCCCCCTCCCGCAAGGGGAGGGGGGACAAGGAAGGAACAGGCTCGATCCGTTTCGAGCCGGGAGCCAGCCGATGACCGCCAGCCCCGAACCCACCGGCCGCGGCAACGCGCCGTTCATCGCCGGCGACCCGGTGATGACCCCCTACGCTCCGACCCCGGCCGCGGTGTCGAAGCCGCCCGGACCGTTCCTGGAGTTCTGGCGGTCCTTCAGCGCCAACAAGGGCGCCCTGGCCGGGCTGGTGGTGATCGCGCTGGTGCTGCTGGTGGCGATCTTCGCCGACGTCATCGCGCCGCATTCGCCGATCGACCAGGACCGCACCGCCTTCCTGGTGCCGCCCTTCTGGCAGGAGGGCGGCAGCCTGGCCTATCCGCTGGGCACCGACGATATCGGCCGCGACATCCTCTCGCGCCTGATCTATGGCGCGCGGCTGTCGATGCTGATCGGCATGATCGTGGTCACGCTGTCGCTGGCCATGGGCCTGCTGCTGGGTCTGGCCGCCGGCTATTTCGGCGGGTGGCTCGACACGGCGATCATGCGCCTCCTCGACATCATGCTGGCGCTGCCCAGCCTGCTCTTGGCCATCGTCGTCGTCGCCATCCTCGGCCCCGGCCTGGTCAACGCCATGATCGCGGTCTCGGTCGTCACCCTGCCGCACTACTCCCGGCTGATGCGCGCCGCGGTGCTGAGCCAGATCCGCCGGCCCTACGTCACCGCCTCGCGCGTCGCCGGGGCCGGCACCCTCAGGCTGATGTTCGCGACCATCCTGCCGAACTGCGTCGCGCCGCTGATCGTGCAGGCGACGCTGGGCTTCTCCACCGCCATCCTCGACGCCGCGGCGCTGGGCTTCCTCGGCCTCGGCGCCCAGCCGCCGACGCCGGAATGGGGCACGATGCTGGCCTCGTCCCTGCAGTTCCTGCAGCGCGCCTGGTGGGTGGTGACCTTCCCCGGCCTCGCCATCCTGATCACGGTGCTGGCCTTCAACCTCCTGGGCGACGGCCTGCGCGACGCCCTGGACCCGAAGCTGAAGCGCTGACATGGCCCTCCTCGACATCCGCAACCTGACGGTCGAGTTCCCGGCCGGAAAGGGACTGTTCCGCGCCGTCTCCGGCCTCGACCTGTCGATCGACTCCGGCGAGATCCTGGGCATCGTCGGCGAGAGCGGCTCCGGCAAATCCGTCACCATGCTGGCGCTGATGGGCCTCGTCGCCTTCCCCGGCAAGGTCACGGCCGACCATCTCAGCTTCGACGGCCACGACCTCCTGAAGATGTCGCCGCGCCAGCGCCGCAGGATCATCGGCAAGGACATGGCGATGATCTTCCAGGAGCCGATGACCAGCCTGAACCCCTGCTTCACCGTCGGCTTCCAGATCATGGAGGCGCTGAAGGTGCATGAGGGCGGCAGCCGCCGCGCCCGGCGCGAGCGCACCATCCAGCTGCTGTCGCAGGTGGGCATCCCGGCGCCGGAGACCCGGATCGACGCCTTCCCGCACCAGCTGTCGGGCGGCATGAACCAGCGGGTGATGATCGCCATGGCGATCGCCTGCCGGCCGAAGCTGCTGATCGCCGACGAGCCGACCACGGCGCTGGACGTCACCATCCAGGCGCAGATCCTGCAGCTGCTGGTGCAGCTGCAGCGCGACCAGGGCATGGCCCTCGTCCTGATCACCCACGACATGGGCGTGGTGGCCGAGACGGCGCAGCGCGTCAATGTGATGTATGCCGGCGAGCTGGTGGAGGAGCGCCGCGTCGACGGGCTGTTCGGCCGGCCGCGCCACCCCTATACCGGGGCCCTCCTGGAGGCGTTGCCGGAGCGCAGCGCCGGCCACCGAAGGCTGCCGACCATCCCCGGCGTGGTGCCCGGCCCCTATGACCGGCCGGCCGGCTGCCTGTTCAACCCGCGCTGCCGCAACGTGCTGGACCGCTGCCGGGCCCAGCACCCGGAGCTGACGCCCGACCTGGACGGGCGGACGCGCTGCTTCAACCCCTTAAGCCCCCTGCAGGAGGCGCATTCGTGAGCGCCGTCGTCGAAGCGCGGCAGCTGAGCCGCTTCTACGAGGTCAAGACCTCGCCCTTCAAGGCGGCGCAGACGCTGCGCGCCCTGACCGAGATGTCGTTCACGCTGGAGCCGGGCAAGACCCTGGCGGTGGTGGGCGAGAGCGGCTGCGGCAAGTCCACCCTCGCCCGCGTGGTGACGATGATCGAGCCGCCGACCGAGGGCGAGCTGACCATCGACGGCATCCCGGTGGCGACGGCGGACAAGGAGCAGCGCCGCCGCCTGCGCAGCGCGGTGCAGATCGTGTTCCAGGACCCCTACGGATCGCTGAACCCGCGCAAGAAGGTGGGCGCGATCCTGGAGGAGCCGCTGAAGATCAACACCGCCATGAAGGCGCCGGAGCGGCGGCAGGCGGCCGAGGCGATGCTGGCCAAAGTCGGCCTGCGCCCCGAGCATTACGACCGCTATCCGCACATGTTCTCGGGCGGGCAGCGCCAGCGCATCGCCATCGCCCGGGCGCTGATGCTGCGGCCGAAGGTGGTGGTGGCGGACGAGCCGGTCTCGGCCCTCGACGTCTCGATCCAGGCCCAGGTGCTGAACCTGCTGATGGACCTGCAGGAGGAGTTCGGCCTGGCGTACCTCTTCATCAGCCACGGCCTGTCGGTGGTGGAGCACATCGCCGACGATTTGGTGGTGATGTATCTGGGCCGGCCGGTGGAGCACGGGACGAAGGCGGCGATCTTCCGCCATCCGCGCCACCCCTACACCAAGGCGCTGCTGGCCTCGACCCCCTTCGTCGACCCGGCGAAGCGGGCCGAGCGGGTGGTGCTGAAGGGCGAGCTGCCCTCCCCCCTCGCCCCGCCCCCCGGCTGCGCCTTCCACCGCCGGTGCCCGTATGCCACCGACCTGTGCCACTCGGTGCGCCCGGAGCTGCGCCCGGTGGATGGGCGCATGGTGGCGTGCCATCATGCGGAGCAGGTGGGGTAGTAGCCGGCAACCCCTTCCCGGGATCGGCCGGTATTGCCGGCTGGGCCACCAGCCCCGGATCGAACCGACGATCAGGATCAAAATCCGACGACGGCCGTAGTATCCTGGCATTTGGGCCTTCTGGCCATCGGATGACGCCGGATCGGAGAGCACGAGGTGGACAGCTGGGGCAGGCACAGCCGATCGCCGCATCGGGAAGAGAATATCGTGATCCTGAGCGCTCGGGATCTGGCGGCGATGATCGTCGACACGAATGACGGGCTCTCGCGGGAGACGCTGAAGGTCCTCGACCTTCCCGGCCTGACGGCGCTGCTGCGGAATTCCACGGTCGCGGCCACGCTCATGCGCGAGTTGGGCGTGACCGGCAGCTACTATTTCCGGGAGGTCTCGGGCGAGACCTATGTGATCTTCCGGGGCTATCCGGGGCAGCGCACGGTTCTGCAGGGTACCCGCTACCTCGCCCGCAACCCGCTGATGCTTCGCTTCGGGATCTCCGAGCCGATTCTGGGCGTGGCGATGCGAAGCAACGTGATCTTCAACATCGTCGCCTATACGACGATCGAGGTCTTGCGGTTCCTCGTCTCGGACAAGCAGACTCTGAGCCGGATGCTCGCGTCCGTCGTGACGAATGTGAGCATCGGGCTGATCGCGACGGCCACTGCCGTTCTCGCCGCCAGCTTCGTCTCCGGCACTGTCGTGATCGTCGCCATCGGGGTCCCACTTGCAGTGGGGCTTGCCGTCGGCGCGGCATTCGGGTACGCGGCCGATGCTCTCGGGGTCTCCGAAAGGCTGGCCGAGCTGATGGAGCGGACCGGCAGGGCGGTGGAAGATGGCCTGGTGGCGGTGGGCGAGATGATGGATCAGTCGCTGCTGGACGGCCGGATCGCCGCCGGGATCGCCCGCGGGGCGGAACGTGCGCGGCAAGATGCTCTCGGCCGGATCGGCCAGGGTCGCTTGCCCGGCGGCGGCTTCGGCTGGCCGCGCTGGTAGCCCGGCATGGGCGTCGACGGGGCGGGGGCCTGGCTGCGCGCAAAGACGTGGCGCGGCCATCTCTTCTTCGGAGTGCTGGACGCGATCGCGATCGGGCTGGTGGCCGCGGTCGTCCTGCAGGTCACGAAGGCCTATGCCGGTCTGAACGCCGGCGCGGAGGCCGTCGCCTTGCCCACCGGGCGAAGCGCGGCGGGGCTGTTCGCATGGTGCCTGCCGGCCCTCCATGCCGCGATGGCCTGGACCGGGTCCTTCCCGGGGCAGGCCGCGGGGCGGCGGCAGCCCTCCGGGCGCCGCCGGCGGGCCGTGGGGGCGGCGGCGATCGTGATCTTCGCGCTGGCGATCGCGTCCGCCGCGGCCGGGGTCTGGACCGCGGACCGCCTGCAGGCCCGGGCCGAGGCCGCCGGCTACACCCCCTGCGGCCGCGAGGCCGGGCGCATCCGCCAAAGCCCGTACCAGACGGGCTATGCCAGATCCGGGGAGGCGTGCCGGGCGGCCGGGTATGAGGTGGGGCGCTGATGCTGCGGCCGAAGGTGGTGGTGGCGGACGAGCCGGTCTCGGCGCTGGACGTCTCGATCCAGGCCCAGGTGCTGAACCTGCTGATGGACCTGCAGGAGGAGTTCGGCCTGGCCTATCTGTTCATCAGCCACGGCCTGTCGGTGGTGGAGCACATCGCCGACCACCTGGTGGTGATGTATCTGGGCCAGCCGGTGGAGCACGGCACCAAGGCGGCGATCTTCCGCCATCCGCGCCACCCCTACACCAAGGCGCTGCTGGCCTCGACCCCCTTCGTCGACCCGGCGAAGCGGGCCGAGCGGGTGGTGCTGAAGGGCGAGCTGCCCTCCCCCCTCGCCCCGCCGCCCGGCTGCGCCTTCCACCGCCGCTGCCCCTACGCCACCGACCTGTGCCATTCGGTGCGCCGGAGCTGCGCCCGGTGGATGGGCGCATGGTGGCCTGCCATCATGCGGAGCAGGTGGGGTGAGAACCGAACAGATACAATCGTCGCTCAGCTTCCATTCTCACTGGCTGCCTTTGAATCAAATCCCAAGGGGCGTTGGGGTGTGAAACGCTCCGGGCTGCGGAGATCAGGACGGGGCCGGGCGCTGGCCGGTGGCGACTCGTCGGGGATGGCGACGAAATACATTGGGCTCGCCCCGCCGCTGCCGCACTCGCCGAGAACCGTCTTTGGTTATCGTATCTCACCCAAGGGGTGCACTTCACTACAGCACTGTCACCGAATTTCTAATTTCTGTCACCGAATTTCAATTTCGAGATCAACCGGGCGTGTCGGCGGCACGTTCGGTTGACGGCCGAGGCGCGCGAACCGTGCTTTCAGGGCGCCGAGTCATGATATGGCCCTCGGCCTCCGACTACGCCAGCGATCGGCGCCGAACCCTACACCGGCTCTCACTATGGATTGCGTCCACCGGCGTTACTCGCCAACTATCGCTACGGCGAGCGCACCAACCAAAATCTTCCCATGGCGCTGAATGATCTCGACCGCAGAAAACTGCCCTCTCGCTAGCGGTTGCGCCATTTCGACCTGCAACTGAACCCGACGACGCTCTGCTGGCTCAAGTTCAACGCCAATCTGATTGTCTGCTTCTCGTTCGTTTTTGACGAGACGAGCGTGGCCAAAACTCGACACGGACTTACACTGCAGTTCCTCTCCCAGGAACCTGAGACGCTCGGGACTGAGCTCGCGGACCTCCAGCACAAAGTTGCCAGCGTGTTTGAGCGGATTGCCTGCGAAGAAGTCGAGCTCAACTGAGAGCTGCCCCTTTACAGCAACGACCGACAAATTTCGTTGCGCCCAATGGCGGTCGTTGATCGGATCTGCGACCGAACCGGCCCGATCATATTGATGGGAAACACGTGCCAGAAGGCATATATGGTCAGGCGCATCAGAAGGAATGACCTTTGTCATCGGCCGACTCGGAGAGCGACGACGAGGCTCCACGGGAATTGATTGGAAGCCGATTAACTTACCGGGTTCGATGACAAATCCGGTGGTTGGTTCCGACCACCATACGGTGACTTGCGCTAGAGATGGAGTGTTTGCGCCTCCGAAGTTGCCCACCTCGACTGTCACCGTCAAGGGTTGACCGGGAACATAAGGGGATGTCTGGATAGATGGGCAGGCGTAGTAAACCACACCTGGCTGAATGGCTGGCGGAAGCGGTCGGATGCTGCCATTGTCGCCATCACTGGTTGGCCCTTCGCTCCAATAAGGAATTACAAGAAACGGTCGCGAATCCTGCCGACGCTCGTCCTTTGGCCGCTGCCCATCTTTGCGCTCATTCGGGCGCCTTTTTTTACGGGCGATGACAGAAGTATTGTCCTCTATCATGGCCAGTTCCTAGATTTCACTGTACTGAAGCGGAACAACGCTGAGCGGCTGAGCGGTAATGGGTCCGCCAGCCCTCCAGCAGGGATGCATCCATCCACGATCCGCATCAAGATCGAGATTCGTTCCCGCAGTACTATTGCTGGCAAGCGCAGCCCACATCGACTTGCAAATCGCGAGGGAGGAACGATTGGCGGCCCCGCTGGGTCCAGTGAAAATCACAAGCGGTGACGATCCAGCGGGAAATGGAATAAACGTCGCAGCAGGATGCTCGATTCCGGTCAACGGGTATTCGTCAAACCGCCGCCCGTTGTCCGGTAGGCGAGGCCATTGCCCCTGAGCTATTGAAGGTATAGAGACATACTGACTATAACGCCACCGATCAATGAAAGCGTCGGGATAGATGAGCCCGTAAAGTGACAGGAACTCGGAAGCTTTCTGAAAACCCTCCCACATCATCGATTGTACGTTGTAGAGATCGCCGACGAGCTGCAGGACCTGTTCGTTTTGGGCCAGGATTCCGGTGTCGTCGACAGTAAGGGGATTGCTAAACTCTCCTTCGGCCTCCACGAACACGCCATCCGAGAAAGCCTCTTCCCAGCTCTGTGTTATCTCATCCCAGATCGGACACCGCTGGTTGTTGCCTTCAGACCAAATGGCGGCGCAAATTTTCCACCCTGGGCCGACAAAAAAAAGAAAGATAAAGATGGCTTTCCAGAACTTCGCACACTTGGATTCCGTCCAATCTGGTTCTTCGGGCGGCGCGGAACCACCCCCGCCCGAGCCGAAGTTTTGCGGCAGGACATGGCCGCCCTCACCAGGTGGCACACCGGCCTCAGCCATCGCAGTTGTTTCAGGAATGCTGGGAACAAACGGTTTTGTAGGATCTCCAAAAAGCCGAGCAACAATGGAATCTGGTGGCGCTACTGGTTCTGTCGGCATTGGGAAGGCATCCAGCAGTTCCAGATGCCTTAGCAGCCTTTGAAACCCCCGCTTTGGATCGGGCAGAGGTGGCACTTCATTTGCATCGTAGGTTCGTGAAAGGGCCGATAGGATGATTTGCTGAATGCTTGCCGGTAACCCGTTTGGCATTGCTCGTTTCAGTTGGCGGGCGATGATCCGCAAGGGAGGAAACGGCACGCTGGATTGACTGGAGTCATGACCCAATCCAAACGATCCCTTATACTGGCCGACAATCCTGCCAAAGTGTTGGGCGGTCCAACTGCCAACGGTATTTCGGGCTAACCGGTCTCTGAAGCGGTGAGAGCGCCTTGGCCCGCCGACAACTTGGCCAAGATACATGGATCCGCCCGCGTTTGCTCCATAGCTGCAAAGCGCCCCCAGGGCGAACGACTTTTTCTCCGGAGTGTCTGCCAGCTTATACAGCTCCCGCACGAAGGCCTCGGTGCGCCGCGCCAGAAGTAAGTTATCCCATGACCATTCACTGATTGGTTTGTCATCCTGTCTCGAATGGGCGCGCAGGTGCGGGTGTTTTGAGACCTCCTTTCTGAGAGCTTCAACCTGTTGGCTTTGCTGTTTCACTCGTCGAGCGAGCTTTGCGAAACTTTCCGAAGCCGAGTTTAGCACCTCCACAGCCCGTTCATCGCCAGGATTGTTTAAAACCAATTCGAGGCTCGACCGGAATTTTGCCAGTCCTTCATAAAGCTTCAGACCCTCGCGCCATAGTTTTGCAGCGCGCTCCAGAAGTGCCAGTTCCGCTCCATCCGACGAGGCATGGGCAAAAAGGTGATCGATAACTGATCCGACAAGAGCCATTTCGGGCGCTTCATCGAGAGTTGCGACATGCTGATCACGCAATTCCGCGATCTGCGCATCAGCCAGAACCTCCTGGCCGAGTGCCAGCCGGAAGGTTTGTAAAACTGCAAAGTGGGTTCGATAGTCCATCATGGCGGCACCTCTCGTACAAAATGCAGGCCGAAGCGGACTCTGAGGCTGAAGGCGAGCAAATAAGAATACCAGACAGCTTACTGGTGAATTAAATCCTCGTCTTTGCAGTCTGCGAAAGGAATCTAGGCATTCTCCGCAAAATATAATACCGCACCCGATCGTAGGTTACACTCCTCGCCAATTCCGAGCGGTACAGTGCCCCCTCGGATGTCGCGGGGCGTGACGCCGTACTGCGACTTGAAGCGGCGGTTGAAGGTCGACAGGTCGGCGAATCCGGCGAGGAAGGCGATGCTGGCGATCGAGAGGTGGCGTTGTGCCGGATCTTCCAATCGCCGGCGGCATTCCTCTATTCGACGGCGGCCGATCCAGGCGGCCACACCGATCCCGCGATGTTCGAACAGGATCTCCAACTTGCGCCGCGAGATGTGGAGATGGTTGGCGACCCATTCGGCCGTGAGCGCGGGATCGCTCAGATTCCCTTCGATCAAGCACAGCGCTCGCTGAAGAAGCGCTTCGCGGTAGGCGACCTTGCTGGTCTCGCGGGTCTGCCGGCTGGCGCCGAGCGCCAGCGCCGTGAGCCGGCATAGGGTGTCCTGAATCCCTCGCTGCTCATCGATGTCGAGACTACCGACGACCGGCCATGTCGATTGCAGTATTGTCCGGAGCAGAATGCCGACACCGGCCTGTCCGCTGATCAGCGTCCCCGCTGCATCTTCAGGGGCGGTGAGCATAGGGCCAAGCAGGCGGCGCGGCAGGGTCCAGACGCGAACGCGGAGATCGTCGGTGAAGGCCCCCTCGTAGCGCGACAGCGGGTCCATCACTGTCATGTCGCCCGGCTGTCGGAGGCAATCGCGGCCGGCGTGGCGCATGCGGCCATGCCCCTTCAGCTGCAGGACCAGATTGTAGTGGTCGCCGCCGGTGCGGGCGACATCGCGGGCGTCGCGGACCAGCGTGACCGCCCCCTGCTGGCATTCGCTCACGCTGCCGTCGGCAAACGGCGCCGCCACCAGCCTGCCCCGGACCGGACCGTCACTGAGCCAACGGGTGATCGTGAGTCCGCCGTAGGATCGGCATACGGCTTCGCGCCAATATGAGTCGCGGTCCTTGAGCGGAACGGAGGCGGTGGTCCACACGCGTTTTCGAGGGCTCTCTTCTGCCTGTGGCTTGAGCATGGCTCATTCATCCCCTCGGCCGCGTCCCCACGAGTGGTTCAACTGAGGCGCGGGTGCGATCGCGCTCTCCGGCAGGGCCGGTCAGGTCAGGCGGCCAGAACGGGCAGGCCGACGAAGGGATCATCGCCTAAGGCGGAGACGCTTTCCAGATGCGATGGGTGTGCGCCGAGCCGGCGGCAGGCCGGCGCTCTTCGGTGATCAGAGAGACGGCCCGTGCAGCAGCAGATCGAGAGTGGTCGTTCTGTAACGGCGTTCGATCCGGACCAGCCTTTGATCGTGCTTGCCGGGATGAGCCGGTCGTCGTGGCCGGCGGCCGGGCTCTGCCCGGCGTCGGGCGCCCTCGTCCGGCGGGAGCGAGGGGGCGGTGGCTCCGGCGCGGCGGCGGTTGTCGTCCTCTATGTCTGCGCGCTGGTCATCTACCAGTTCGAGCACGACGCCCAGCCCGAGGCCTTCGCCTCGGTTCTCGACGCGATGTGGTGGGCCGCCGTAACGCTGACCACCGTCGGCTACGGCGACATCTATCCGGTGACGCCCATCGGCAGGCTGTTCATCGTGTTCATGCTGTTCGTGGCGCTGGGCATCATCGCCATACCGACCGGGCTGGTCGCATCGGCGTTGAGCGCGATCCGGGCCAAGGAAGCCGCCGCCGAGGACCGGGAGGCGGCGCGGCCTTCGGCGACATCCCGCAACTGAGAGACCGCCAGGAAACGCTGCCGGTGCGGCCACCCCGGGGGCCGGTGCCGCCTGGATGGCCACGCCCCTTCGGGGCTCGCCATGACGGCTCCGGGATTGCGGTGCCGGCGCGCTTCAGCGGATGTCCACTCGACGTCGTGCACCGCCATCAGAATCAGGTCACACTCAGCGGGCGCGGCCGGAAACGGCCGCGCCCCCCTGACACCGGATGGCCCTGATGCTTCATCACATCGAGATCTACGTCTCGAACCTGGACGTGTCCCGCGCCTTCTGGTCGGCGCTGCTGGCGCAGATCGGGTATCGGGAAAGCGGCCGCTGGGATGGCGGCTTTACGCTGGCCGACGGGCGCGACGCCTACCTCACCTTCGTGCAGGTCGCCGAACGGCATGCGGCCCGGCCGTATCACCGGTGCGGCGTGGGCCTCAACCATCTGGCGTTCCAGGTGAACGGCAGGGACGCCGTCGACACGCTCCGGCACTATTGCCGGGAGAACGGCATCGCCACCCTCTACGACGACAGGTACCCCTTCGCCAACGGCGGCACCGACGACTACGCGCTCTTCCTCGAGGATCCGGACCGGATCAAGGTCGAGTTCGTCGCCGTCTGATACCAGCGGCCTTCGGGATCGACTCTCCCGCCCTTCCTCGCCATCGCGAGGACCCTCGGACTTGATCCGAGGGGACGATCATGAGGATCGCCTGCGCTCCGCTCCTGGCGACCCAATCCGACCGGAACCATATATGATACGACTGCGAGGAAACAGCGGGTGGCGCGATGGCGCTCATGATGGGTGCCCTCTACGAGGCGCTGCGCTCGGCCAACGTGCCGGAAGACACAGCCAGGCGCGCGGCAGAGGAGGCAGCTGGCGTCGACACCCGCACAGCGAAGCTGGAATCGGACGTGGCAACGCTGAAGTGGATGGTCGCGTCGGTGATCGCCCTCCAGATCATGATCTTCGCCGGCCTGATGTGGTTGCTGTGGGAAGGTTCTTCGACGATCCCGTGACGGGGTCTGGATGCCGATCGTGGCCGGTCCAGGCTTCCGCGAGTGCCTCCCGAGAGCGGAGGTTGTATCGTCCGGGCCGGAGTCGGCCCGGAGCGGTCACCCGCGCCGTCGGCACCCCCCTCAAATCCGCGGTCGGGATCTCCCATATGGGACAGGCAACGAGAACCGAATGCGACCGGAAAGAGAGATGAACACCTTCAGCCGCCGCGCGGGCAGAATCGTCGCGAGCCTCGTCATCGGGCTGGGCGTCCTCCTGGTCGCCGTCGACCATGCCGACGCCCGGCGCACGAATTCGGGCGGCTTCGGCAGCCGCGGCGAGCGCACGTTCCAGGCGCCGCCCGCCACCCCGACCGCGCCCGGCACCGCGGCGCCGATCGACCGCACCATGACGCCGCGCACGCAGGCGACCCAGCCGAACCCGTCGCAGCAGGCGCCCGGCGTCCAGGCCCCGGGAGCCGGGAGATTCGGCGGCTTCGGCGGCATTCTGGGCGGCCTGGCGCTTGGCGGCCTCATCGGCATGCTGCTGGGACACGGCATCGGCGGTGCCGCCGGGCTGGTCGGATTGGTTCTGCAGGTCGGACTGGTTGTCCTGGCGGTCATGGCGTTCAGACGCTTCTTCGGCCGCCAGCGCGGGCCGGCCTTTGCCGGTCCGTCGATGTCTCCCATGCGTCGGGAGGCCTCAGGCGATCCTGCCGCACGGCCGGCGGGTTCGGGGTATTCCGGGCCGGCGGGGCGGGCCGCGCAGGGTGCCCCGCGGGACGGGGTCGGCCTCGGCCAGTCGGACTTCGCCGCCTTCGAACGCCTTCTCGGCGAGATCCAGGCCGCTTACGGGGCGGAGGATTTCGCAGGCCTGCGCGCGCGCACGACTCCGGAGGTCATGTCGTACTTCGCCGAGGAGCTCGGCGGGAATGCGACCCGCGGCGTGAAGAACGAGGTTTCGGACGTCCGCCTGCTGCAAGGCGATCTGGCCGAAGCATGGCGCGAGGGCGATACGGACTATGCGACCGTCGCCGTCCGGTATTCGAGCGTCGATGCCACGCGCGACCGGAAGACCGGGCGGATCGTCGAGGGTGACCCGGACAGGCCGACCGAGACCGTCGAGGTGTGGACCTTCGCACGGAAGCATCGCGCCGATTGGAAACTGTCGGCGGTTCAGGCGGCCGCCTGACGCGAACGCTTCCGAGGAGGGCGGATATCGGAGCGATACCCGCCCCCCGGGATCGCCTCATCGCGCCACCGCTTCGAGGCGGATGGACGCGGCTCGGAAACATGAGGCGCCCGAGCCGGCCGGGACGACGGCGCGAAACCCGCGGCGGTCGGAGCCCGGCCGCCGATCGGCGCGACCGACGGGTCGACGGCGCGCCGTCCGGTGGATGACTCACACGAAGAAGATGTCGTCACCGACCGTCAGCGAGGTGGCGCCGATGACGGTGAGGGTGTTCCCGCCACCGAAGTTGAGGCGCAGGCCGTTGTCGCCGACGGGATCCACGTTGTTGTCGGAGGCGTCGATGACATTGTTGTCCGGATTGTTGTCGACCCGGTTCTCCGTGGCAATCGAGTCCGCCGATCCCACGAATATGCGATCGTCCTCGAGTTTCGAGAAATCGAGAACACGATCCCTGTTGTCGCCGATGCCGGGCTCGATGATGTAGGTGAAGTCGTCTTCCCTGTTACCGCCGCGAAGATCATCGTTGCCGCGGCCGCCGACGAGCTGATCGAATCCCGCCCCGCCGATCAACTCATCATTGCCGGCCTGTCCGAAGATCGCGTCGTCGCCGGC
Organism: Inquilinus limosus DSM 16000; assembly: GCF_000423185.1. Classification (GTDB taxonomy): domain Bacteria; phylum Pseudomonadota; class Alphaproteobacteria; order DSM-16000; family Inquilinaceae; genus Inquilinus; species Inquilinus limosus. The sequence goes on from NZ_AUHM01000002.1 coordinate 51,240, forward strand.
GCCGCCGCTGAGGTCATCGTCGCCGGCACCGCCGAAGAGATGATCGTTGCCGCCTTCGCCGCGCAGATCATCGCTGCCGTTGCCGCCGCCGAGGCGATCGTTGCCGGCACCGCCGCCGAGGTCATCATTGCCGGCGTCACCGCGAAGATCGTCATTGCCGCCGCCGCCGTCGAGAGTGTCCCGGCCGTCGCCGCCGTGGAGCAGATCATTGCCGCCCTCGCCGCGGAGGTCGTCAGCGCCGGCACCGCCGTCGAGAACATCCCGGCCATTGCCGCCCCTGAGGTCATCGTCGCCGGCATCACCGGCGAGGTGATCGTCGCCACCCTCGCCACGAAGAGCATCGTTGCCGCCGCCGCCGCTGAGGTCATCGTCGCCGGCGCCGCCGCGGAGGCTATCTCTGCCGGCTTCACCGAAGAGCTGATCGTCGCCGCCTTCGCCGTTCAGGTCATCATTGCCGTTGCCGCCGAAGACCACGTCGTCTCCTCCGCGGGCAAAGACGCTGTCGTTTCCCGCCAGCGCAAAGATGAGGTCGCTTTGCGGCGTGCCTGTCAGGGCATCAGCGACGTCGGAACCGAAGATAGGCATGGTTTTCCTCCTTGGACGGAAGTCCTCCTTGGGTGGACGTAGAGAGAGCGCGAACGCCGGCGGTCGTTGCGCGGCGCATCGACGTGCGCCAGCCCGGCTGCCATGTGGCGCCGCTCACGCGAAGCTGGCGGACAACGCTTCTGTCGTGGGCGCTTGGACGTCGGCCCGTCAGCCCGTCGAGTGAGTTTCGTGCTCCGGTCCGTGGCCCGCGGCCGGCAGGCTGCCTGCGGGGAGTTCCACGACGAGGCGGCCAACTGGTCTCGGCCGCCGGAGAGCCACTCGGAATTCCACCACCGAAGGGCATGCGAGTGCCCTCGGGTTATAGGCTAGGCCGTCCTCGACAGACCGCAAGCCCAAGCGCGCTTCGCTCCGCCCTCGTCAATTCGGATGATGCCGAGGGCCGCGGAATCCATCAAAGGAGGTACGGAGATCGCTCCCCGCCGGAGCGGCTCAATCCGGGGCAAGACGCTGATTCTGTTGATGGATTTTCGGGAGGACTCGGCTTGGCCCTATCTGTTCACGGGCCGCGACCTGCCGGTGGTGGAGCCCGTCGCCGGCGATGGGTGGTGATGATCCGGCACCTTTTTTCAGATTTGCACCACTCGCTGGGATCCACTCCAAAGGAGTGGATCGCGGCGGCGGGAATGGCCGTGACGGCGGCCCCTCGGCGGAGTTCGGTCCCGCGGCGGATCACGCCGCCGGCAGCGGCTCGGCAATCTAGGGCACCTGGGCCGCATCGGCGCGGATCTCGTCCCGGATCATTCGCGCCGTCACCGCGTTCAGATAGCGCGTCAGCGCCGCATTCAGCTCGCGGAACTCCGGCCACAGGATCTGGTCGACGAAGCCCTGCGGCACCCGCACCATCACCGTCGTCCGCCGCTGCCGCCGGTAGCGGAACGGCTTCAGCCCGTAGCGCCGGCACAGCGCCACGAACAGGTGCCGCGACCATTGGTCGGCCAGCGAGACCTTTATCTCCACCGCCGGGTCCCTGGCCTGCTGCTGCCGCAGCCGCGCCCGGATCCGCTCCAGCGCCGCCGCCGCCGCCAGCCGCTCCCCCGGCGTCCCGGCGCCGGCATGCAGCGCCTCGATCTTCCGAAGCTTCTCCCGCAGATCCGCATCCGTCGCCATCGCCACCATCCCCGCCGTCACCTTGCGCCCATGCTACCCCGTCCCGGCCTTCCGCGACAACCGAATGTTCGCTTTTTGTTCTTGACATGACGCCGCGTCGCGTGGCATGGTTCAGGCATCGTCAGACAGTTGCGCCCGCCCGGCCCCGCCGCGGCGGGTTTTTTCGTGCGAGGTCGGGATGGCCGATACGATCCAACTGCCGCAACGCTGGGACAATTTCGCCTGGTGCTACGTCCACCACGGCAACGCCGCCCGCGCGGCCCGGGAGGCCGGCTACGCGAGGCGCAGCGCCGCGCAGCTCGGCTTTGTCCTGCTCACGAAGCCCCAGGTCGTGACCGCCTGCTTCGGTTATGTGGCGCGGCTACGGGCCGAGGGGCAGCCCCCGTCGCCGCATGTGGTGCAGCGGCTGGGCGATATCGCCAAGGCTCGCCGCCTGCCGGGCGGCGTCGCCGAGCGCGACCTCGGCCATCTGCCGCCGATGCTCGCAGCGTTCCGGCAGTTCTGCCGCGACCAGGGGCTGGACGAGACCGGCATGGTGCCGGCGCCGCAGGACCCGCCGGCACCGCCGGAGGAGCCGGCGCCGTGGGCGGCCGGGCCGCCCCTTCCCGCCCTGCCGCCGCCCGACCTGGCGCCCGCCTTCCTGCAGCTGCTGGAGCCCTCGCGCTACAAGGCCGTCCATGGCGGGCGCGGGTCGGGCAAGTCGCATGTCTTCGCCGAGCTGCTGGTCCGGCGCTGCGTCGAGGCGGCGCCTGTGCGGGCGGTGTGCATCCGCGAGGTGCAGCGCTCGCTCGACCAGTCGGTCAAGCGCCTGCTCGAGGACAAGATCCAGGCGCTGGGCCTGGGTCCCGCCTTCACCGTCCAGGCCGACCGGATCCTCGGGCCGGGCGGCGGCCGGATCATCTTCCAGGGCATGCAGAACCACACGGCCGAGAGCATCAAATCGCTGGAAGGCTACGACATCGCCTGGGTCGAGGAGGCCCAGTCGCTGTCGAAGCGGAGCCTGGAACTGCTGCGCCCGACCATCCGCAAGCCGAGGTCGGAGCTGTGGTTCTCCTGGAACCCGACCCGGCCGGACGATCCGGTCGACCAGCTGTTCCGCGGCGGCCCGACGCCGCCCGACACGGTGCTGATCGAGGCCAACTGGTCGGCCAACCCGCATTTCCCGAAGGTGCTGCAGGCCGAGATGGAATGGGACCGCGAGCGCGACCCGGACAAGTACCAGCATGTCTGGCTGGGCGGGTACCGGCGGGTCAGCGAGGCGCGGGTGTTCCGCAACTGGCGGGTGGAGGCCTTCGAGACCCCGGCCGACGCCCGGTTCCTGTTCGGCGCCGACTGGGGCTTCGCCCGCGACCCGACGGTGCTGGTGCGCTGCTTCCTCAAGGGCCGGACGCTGCATGTCGACCACGAGGCCTACCGCGTCGGCTGCGAGATCGACCGCACCCCGGCGCTGTTCGACACGGTGCCGGAGGCGCGGCGCTGGCCGATCGTCGCCGACGGCGCCCGGCCGGAGACGATCAGCTTCATGCAGCGGCACGGCTTCCCCAGGCTGCGGCCGGCGGCGAAGGGCGGCGGCTCGGTCAAGGAGGGCGTCGAGTTCCTGAAGAGCTGCGACATCCTGGTGCATCCGCGCTGCCGGCACCTGATCGACGAGCTGGCGCTGTTCAGCTGGCGCACCGACCCGAAGACCGGCGAGATCCTGCCCGAGCTGGAGGACCGCGAGAACCACGCCATCGACGCGCTGCGCTATGCTCTCGAGGGGCAGAGGAAGCAGTACGGCAGCTACGACAGCAGCCTGAAATGGGTGGGGTGAGGGCCCCGATCCCCTGCGGACGGATGCGGGGCATCCTGCTACAGAGGAGGGGATGCCCGGAGCCGCATGCAAGGGGGAGCCGATGCGACGCCGCACCGCCGGATTCGTCCGCCCGGCCGGGAGCTAGGGCCGGATGCAGGAGATCGCCCCCGCGCTGTTCGGCGGCGCCGTCATCCTGCTGGTCGCCGGCACCTTCTGGCTGGTGATCGCGGGGATCCGGGGCAAGATCCGGCGCGTCGCGGCGCGCCGGCCGGTCGCCGGCCCGGACGGCAGCGTCGACATCCCCCTCGCCGCCGGGTCCCGGGGCATCAGGGGGATCCCGTGGATCGCGGTCTCGCATTCCGATGTCGGGCCGCGCCTGCGGCTGCATCCCGACGGCATCGAGTTCAAGGTCGTCCGGACCGAGCGGAGCGCCTATTCCGAGGTGTCGTCGGTCGACGTCCGGACCGCGGTCGCGACGGTCAATGTCGTGATCGAGTTCCGGACTTCGCTGCGAAGCTTCGCCGGCAACGTGGCGAGCCTGGCCACCGCGGCCGAGGTGGTCGACATGCTGGCGGCGAAGGGATGCCCCATCACGCCGCGGGCGGAGGCGGTGCGCCGGTCGCACCGGGCCGGGCCGGCGCCGGCGGACGCCGGGTGACAGGCAGCGCGGCTACGGCGTCGCCAGGGGCGCATGCGGCGCGGAGACGAGGCGGAGGAAGATGCGGTCCTCGCGCCGGATGAAGCGTTCGCGCCGGGCGAAATCGTAGTTCTCGCGGCCGAGCGGGTCGTCGCGCAGCCGCGCCCGATACGCCTCGTAGGCGGCGAGATCGCCGATGTTGTAGAGGCCGTAGGCGGTGGTCGCCGACCCCTCATGCGGCGCGTAGTAGCCGATCAGGTCGGCGCCGCAGCGCGGGATGGCCTGGCCCCAGTTGCGGGCGTAGTGCTCGAACGCGTCGACGCGATAGGGGTCGATCTCGTAGCGGATGAAGCAGGTCAGCATTCGCCGGGCTCCTGGGTTGCGGTCCCGTCAGCCTAGGCGATGCGGCGGCGGGGCGGGCGCGCCGACGCTTCGAGGACGGTCGAAGCGTCGGGTCACGCCAGCATCGGCCACAGCGTCGCCGCCAGCAGCAGGCCCATGGCGATGTTGAACCATCTCAGCCGGGCCGGATCGGCCAGCCAGCCCCGGAGCGCCGTGCCGAAGCCGGCCCAGGCCAGGATGCTGGGCAGGTTGACCAGGGCGAAGGCGGCGGCGACCAGCAGCGCCGAGAGGAACGGCGCCTGCGGGCTGGCGTAGACCGCCATGGTTGTCACCGCCACCGCCCAGGCCTTCGGGTTGACCCATTGGAAGGCGGCCGATTCCCAGACGGTCAGCGGCCGCGCGCCGGCCGCGCCGCCCTGGCCGATCGAGCGCGAGCGGCCGATCCGCCAGGCGAGGTAGAGGAGCCAGGCGGCGCCGGCGGCCTGCAGCCCGGCATGCAGCGCCGGCCAGGCGGCCAGCGCGGCGCCGAGCCCGAGGCCGACGGCGAGCAGCAGCGCGGTGAAGCCGAGGGTGATGCCGAGCACCTGCGGCAGGGTGCGCCGCAGGCCGAAATTGGCGCCGGAGGCCAGCAGCATCAGGTTGCTGGGCCCCGGCGTGATCGAGGTCACGAAGGCGTAGAGGCACAGCGCCAGCAGCGCATCGAAGGGCATGGGTCCGCTCCCGTCATCCGTCGTCGGGAGGCCGACGATGGCGTGGGAGCGGGTGCGCGTGGGGTCCGGAATCCGGACCGTCAGCCGAGGGCGGCGCCGCGTTCCTGCAGCAGGGCGCGGAGCACGGAGCGGTGGCAGCGCCCCTCCTCTGCGCAGTAGCAGCCGAGCGAGAAGTCGGCGCCGTGCGACAGGGCGGCCAGCAGGTCGAGGGTGCGGCGCGGCGCCGGCCGGTCCATCTCGGCCCGAAAGGCACGGGCGAAGGCGGCCCATTCCGCCTCGGTCCGCGCCGCCCTGCCCTGCGCCAGCAATTCGGGGCTGGGCGCGAGCTCCGGATACCAGACGTCGAACCAGTCGTCGGCGGCATAGCGCGCCTTCGGCACGCCGCGCGGCAGGCGCCGCACCGTGCCGATCCGCGTGCCCTCCCCCGGATGGCGCGGGCTGCCGAGCCGGACGATCCTGAGCGTCATGCTTCAAGCTCCGCCGAGGCGGGCACCGCGGGCCCGATGCCGGCCAGCTGGTAGCGGAGGAACCAGCCCGGGAAGGCGCGGGCCAGCGCCCGCGGCCCCTCGACCGCCAGGCCCAGACGCTGCGCCCCGGCGAAACCGCGATCGCCGCGCCACCACGCCACCAGGGCGGGCAGCGTCCCGTGCACGCGCAGCGGCTCGGGGAAGCCCGGATTGTGCGTGCACAGCGAGGCCTCCGCCGGCGTCAGCAGCAGGAAGCGGGGCCGGTGGCCGCGGATCTCAAAGCGCACCACCAGCGGGTCGCGCGGCAGCGCGCCGAAATCGACGCGGCGCCGAAGGTCGACCAGCACGGGCTCGAGGTCGAGATCCTCCGCCTCCGCCCGCCGCGGCAGCCAGCGCTGGCCCCAGCTGCCGAGCGCGCCGACCAGCCCCGCCAGCTCGCGCCCCGCCTCGGTCAGGACGTATTCCGGGCCGTGTTCGCCCTCGACACGCTCGACCGCGCCGATGGCGGCGAGCTCCTGCAGCCGTTCCGACAGCATGGTGCGCGAGATCCGCGGGATGCCGCGGCGGATGTCGTTGAAGCGCCGGCTGCCGCACAGCAGCTCGCGCACCACCAGCAGCGTCCAGCGGCCGCCCAGCACCTCATGGGCGCGCGCCACCGCGCAGAACTGACCGTATCCCGCCATGGCCACACGCTAGCACGGCGCGCCGGCCCGGGCGGTCCGGAATCCGGACCGCTCGACAAGCGCTGGCGGCGCCCCCATCTGATCCCGGCCGACCATCCGGGGATCCGCCTTGGACCACGCCGCCGAACTGGACCGACTGGACCGCCTCGCCACGCTGCTGGATTCGCGCTGGCGCCTGCCGCTGCTGGGCTGGCGCTTCGGCCTCGATTCCGTGATCGGGCTGGTGCCGGGGCTGGGCGACGCCGCCGGCGGGCTCGCCTCCGCCTATCTGATCCTGCAGGCCCGGCGGCTCGGCGCGCCGAACCGGGTGCTGGCGATGATGGCCGGCAATGTCGCGCTCGACATCGCCCTCGGCAGCGTCCCGGTTCTGGGCGACCTGCTCGACCTCGGGCTCAAGGCCAACCGCCGCAACGCGCGGCTGCTGCGGCGGCATTTCGCGCGGCAGGCCGTGCCGGCGTGACGGTGCTCAATCCCTGGGGATGAGCGTCATCACCGTCAGGGAATCAGCCAGCTCGCCTGCAGACCGCCGCCGGTCCAGTCGAACGCGGCACGGCGGTCGGCGCCGGGGACGAGGCGGACCCAGTCGATGCGGTCGACCGTCAGCACGATCGCCGCGAAGTTCTCCCGCCCCTCCTCCGTCCAGCCCGTCGAGGGCGGCGGCAGGGCCGGGTCGGCGATCGGGGTGCCGGGCGGGCCGGGCATCCGGTAGGCGGCGCGGACCGGGCCCGGCGTCGCCGTCCAGGCGGCGTCGAGCTCCGGGCCGGGCGGCAGCATCTCCGCCCGGCCTTCGGCCCGCACCTGCACCTCTTCCCCCGGATCGTAGAGCAGCAGCGCCGCGGCGGGGTCGGCGCGGATCTCGGCCACCTTCACCGAGCGGAGATCGGTGTGGATCTCGAGCCGCCGCGCCGCCGGGTCGACCGAACGCAGGATCACCGTGCGCAGCGCCGGCCCGCCCCGGCCGTTGAGGGTGGCGAGCGCGACCCGGCCGAGGGTGCGGCGGCGCGCGCCCGCGGCGCGATCGAGCCGGTCCCAGGCGTCGGCCAGCGCCGCGGCGAGGTCGTCGTCCGCCGGCATCAGCGGTAGGTCACCGCGAGGTCGCCGACGCCGTCGACATGGCCTTCCAGCCGGTCGCCGGGCTTGACCGGGCCGACGCCGTCCGGCGTGCCGGTCATGATCAGGTCGCCGGGGCGCAGCGCCACGAGGCGGGACAGATGCGCGATGATCTCCGGCACCGGCCAGATCTGGTCGGCCAGGTCGCCGGACTGGCGGGTCTCGCCATTGACCTTCAGCCAGATCGCGCCCTTCGCCGGGTGCCCGATCTCCGCCGCCGGACGCAGGGGCGACAGCGGCGCCGACTGGTCGAAGGACTTGGCCATGGTCCAGGGCCGGGCAGTCTTCTTGGCCTCGGCCTGGAGGTCGCGGCGGGTCATGTCGAGCCCGACGCCGTAGCCCCAGACATGACCGAGCGCGCGCTCCGCGGCGATGTCGGTGCCGCCGGCGCCGATCGCCACCACCAGCTCGATCTCGTGATGCAGGTCCTTGGTCGCCGGCGGATAGGGAATCTCGCTGCCGCCCGGCACCACCGCATCGGCCCATTTGGCGAAGAAGAAGGGCGGCTCCCGATCCGGGTCGTGGCCCATCTCGCGGGCATGGGCGGCGTAGTTGCGGCCAACGCAGAAGATGCGGCCGACGGGAAAGGTGGCGTCGCTGCCGAGCACCGGGACGAGGGTCTGCGGCGGCGGCGTGATCACGGTCGACATCGGAAAGCAGTCCTTCAGGGAGGCGATGGTCCGCGGCGAGGCTGCGCGGCCCGGCCGAGCTTGTCAAATCCCGATCCCGCCCGGCAGCATCATGCCGCCCATGAGCTCGATTCTCGCCTTCATCCTCGCCGCCTTCGCCGAGATCGCCGGCTGCTTCGCCTTCTGGGCCTGGCTGCGGCTCGACCGCAGCGTCTGGTGGACGCTGCCGGGCACGACCAGCCTGATCCTCTTCGCCCTGGCCCTGACCCGGGTCGACGCCGCCTTCGCCGGCCGGGCCTACGCCGCCTATGGCGGCATCTACATCGCCGCCTCGCTGTTCTGGCTCTGGGCGGTGGAGGGCAGCCGGCCGGACCGCTTCGACCTGCTCGGCGCGGCCTTGTGCCTGGGCGGGGCGGGCGTGATCCTGTTCGGGCGCCGGCTCGCCGCGTGACCGCCCCGCTTCCGCCACGATGGCATCGGCATGCTGCGCCGACATGATGCGGACCGGGGGGTTCATGCCATCGCTCTACGACATCAAGCCGCGGTTCCAGGCACTGCTGCGGCCGGCCGCTGCCCGGCTGGCGGAACGGGGCATCGGCGCCAACGCCGTGACCCTGACGGCGGCCGGCCTGTCGGTCCTGCTGGGCCTCGTGGTCGCCGCCACCGGCCGGCCCTGGCTGCTGCTGCTGTACCCGCCCTTCCTGCTGCTGCGCATGGCGCTGAACGCCGTCGACGGCATGCTCGCGCGCGAGTTCTTCCAACCCACGCCGCTCGGCGCCCTCTTGAACGAGGTCGGCGACATGGTGTCGGACGCGGCCCTCTACCTGCCGCTGGCACTGCTGCTGCCGGCCCCGCCCTGGCTGGTGGTGCTGATCGTGCTGCTGGCGATGATCGGCGAGGCCGCCGGCATCGCCGCGCGCACCATCGGCGCCGGGCGGCGCTATGACGGGCCCTTCGGCAAGTCCGACCGGGCGCTGGCCTTCTCCATCCTCGCCGTCGCCGCCTTCTTCCAGATGCTGGCCCCGCCGCTGTGGATGCCGCTGGTGCTGGCGACGCTGCTGCTGCTCTCGATCCTCACCATCATGAACCGCATCCGCGCGGCGCTGGCGGAGATCGGGGCATGACCATCGACTTGACCGTCAACCCGGCCGTCGCCTGGGCGCTCGGCGCCCTCATTGCCGTGCTGCTGGTGGCCGAGGCCGCCGTCCTGTTCCTGCGCCGCAGCCAGCCGCAGCGCGACTGGACCGAGCTGAAGCTGCGCATCCGGTCCTGGTGGGTGATCGTCATCGCCGGCGGCGTCGCCCTGGTGCTGAACCCGATCGCGGTGCTGGTGGTGCTGGCCGTGGTCAGCTACCTGGCGCTGAAGGAGTATCTGTCGGTGGTGCCGACGCGGCGGGCGGACCGGGCGGTGCTGCTGATCGCCTATCTGGCCATCCCGACGCAATGGTGGTGGATCGCCGAGGAGCAGTACGGCTTCTTCATCATCTGGGTGCCGGTCTACCTGTTCATGGTGGTGCCGGCGATGATGGTGCTGCGCGGCGAGGTCACCGGCTTCCTGCGCGCGCTGGGCACGCTGCATTGGGGCCTGATGCTGTGCGTCTTCGCCATCGGCCATGTCGCCTATCTGTTCGTGCTGCCGGAGGAGGGCCAAGCCGGGCCGGGCGGCGCCGGGCTTCTGCTGCTGCTGCTGATCCTGACCCAGGGCAACGACGTGGCGCAGTATGTCTGGGGCCGGATCTTCGGCCGGCACAAGATCGCGCCTTCGGTCAGCCCGAACAAGACGGTGGAGGGCTTCGCCGGCGGCCTCGTCACCACCACGGTGATCGCCGGGCTGATCGGGCCGCTGCTGGCGCCGCTGTCGCTGCACATAGCCTTGGCGGCCGGCGCGCTGATGGCGGTCAGCGGCTTCTTCGGCGACCTGACGGTCTCCGCGGTCAAGCGCGACATCGGCATCAAGGACACCGGCACGCTGATCCCCGGCCATGGCGGCGTCCTGGACCGGATCGACAGCCTGATCTTCGCCGCGCCGCTGTTCTTCCACTTCATGCGGTACTTCTATTACTCATGAACGACCACCAGCCTTCGTCTCAACACCGTCATGGCGAGGCGCGCAGCGCCGTGGCCATCCAGGGGCCGGTGCGAGCTGCCCTGGATGGCCACGCCCCCCATTTGGACTCTGGGGCGGGGCTCGCCATGACGGGATCTGGCGTTTGTGCTGTGGCGTAGGCCCGGCCATGTGGCGGCTGCTGTTCCACTGGCTTGTGACCAAGCCCCTGATGCTGCTGTTCGTGGGGCTGCATGTGCGCAACCCCGAGCGGCTGCCGATGACCGGCCCTGCGATCATCGTCGCCAACCACAACAGCCATGCCGACACGGTGGCCCTGACCTCGTTGTTCCCGAGCCGGATCCTGCACAAGGTGCGGCCGGTGGCGGCGGCCGATTATTTCCTGCGCAGCCGGGCGATGGCCTGGTTCTCGCTGAACTGCATGGGCATACTGCCCTTCGACCGCCATGCGCGGGAGCGCGGCGAGGACCCGCTGACCGGCTGCGTCGAGGCGCTGGACCAGGGCTGCATCCTGATCCTGTTCCCGGAGGGGTCGCGCGGCGAGCCGGAGAAGCTGCAGCGCTTCAAGAAGGGCATCTGCCACCTGGCGCGGCGGCGGCCGCAGGTGCCGATCGTGCCGGTCTATCTGCACGGGCTGGGCAAGGTGCTGCCGCGCGGCGCCTTCCTGCCGGTGCCGTTCTTCTGCGACGCCTTTGTCGGCCCGCCGCTGGCCGACCGGCCGGAGGACACCGACGCCTTTGTCGAGGCGCTGGAAGGGGCGATGGCCAAGCTGATCGAGGGCACGAGGTTCCCGGAATGGGATTGACCCTCCTCGCCTTCCTCTGGGGCGTGGCCGAGGCCAGCCTGTTCTTCGTCGTGCCGGACGTGCCGGTGTCGCTGATCGCCCTGGCCCGCGGCTGGCAGGCGGGGCTGCGCGCCGCCGTCGCCGCCGCGGCCGGGGCGGCGGTGGGCGGCGCCGCGCTGGCGGTCTTCGCCACCTATGCGCCGGAGACCGCGCTGGCCATGGTCGAGGCGGTGCCCGCGATCTCGCCCGCCATGATCGAGCGGCTGCAGGGGTTGATGGCCGGCGCCGGATCCGCCGCCGGCCTCGCCGGCGTGCTGATCCTGGCCAGCCTGACCGGCGTCCCCTTCAAGATCGCCGCGGCCAGCGCGCCGGCCCTGGGCATCCCGGCCTGGGAGCTGGCGCTGCTGACGCCGCTGGTGCGGCTGCCGCGTTTCGTCGCACTGGCTGCGGCCGGAGCGGCTCTGCACGCGCTGACGCCCGCCCTGCCCCGCCGGATTCAGCCGGTCCGGGTGCGGCTGTTGCTGGCGGCGCTGGGCTGGTCTGCATTCTACGGGGGCTACTGGTCCAAGGTCGGGGGCTGACGCCGCGCCCCCGCCGCCCTATCTGTGGGACAACACATCTGACATAATGCAGACGGCAGCCGCGGGACCCGGCTCAGCCGGCCCCACTGGAGAGAGTCATGGACCTGTCGCGCACCGAAGGCCGCGCGAAGAGCGCCGCAGCGGTTTCGAAGACCCCGTCCGACCTGCAGTCGCTGCTGACCGTCGGCGGCATCTCCCTGGCCGGGCTGGGCGCCAGCCTGCTGGCCCTGTTCGGCCCCTCGGGCAGCGACCTCTCCGTCGCCCTCACCATCGTCACCGTGGCCGGCGGCCTGGCCGTGGTCGGCGCCGGCTTCGCGATCGCGGCATTCGTCGCCCGGCGGTAGGCCGGTATGGCCGGCTGTCCAATGACTTGAACCGTCATGGCGAGGCGCGGAGCGCCGTGGCCATCCACGGGGCCGGTGCCGCTGGATGGCCACGCCCCTGCGGGGCTCGCCATGACGGTTGTCGTTTCTGCCGCCGCCGGCCTCAGCCCGCGCGGCGTGCCGGGCCGTCCGGCAGAATCCCCCGTTGGAACATCACGCCGAGGCGCAGGCTCTCGGCGATCTTCTCCGCCCGTTCGATGAAGCGCGCCGCCGCCCGCGGCGGGCAGACCTCGCGCGCCGTGGCGCGGAACAGCTCCAGCCAATGGGCGAAATGCTCCGGCCGCAGCGCGTCGACCGCGGCATGAGCCTGCATCGGCCGCCCCTGGTAGCGGGCGCTGCGCAGCATCACCGACGACCAGAAATCGCACATCTTGGCGAGGTGCGGGCCCCAATCGGCGCCGATCACGCCGGCGAAGATGGATCCGAGCACCGCGTCCTCGCGCACGCGGCCGTAGAAGGCGTGGACCAGGGTCCTGATCATCGCCTCGTCGATCGGCTCGATGGGGTCGGCGTCCGTCATATCCATGCGGATATATGGCCTGGCTGCGGTGCGCAACACCAGAGACGGATCGCCGCGGTCGAAGGGTCACCCCAGGTCGTCATTGCGAGGAGGCGAAGCCGACGAAGCAATCCAGGGGACGGAACGAATGGCCCTGGATTGCTTCGCTACGCTCGCAATGACGGAGATGGAGTCGAAGAACGCCCCCGGGGCAGCCCTCAGCGCTGCAGCGGCCTTTCGCTGTCCAGGCTGGCCATGCCATGCGCCGGATAGCGGTCGCCGGCGGCGGCGCCCTTGGGCACGGCCTGCTCGATCCGGGCCAGGTCGTCCGGCGTCAGCACGACGTCGAGCGCGCCGAGCGCCTCGGCCAGCTGGTCGCGGCGGCGGGAGCCGACCAGCGGTACGATGTCCCGGCCCTGCGCCGCCACCCAGGCGATGGCGATCTGGGCGACGGTCACGCCCTTCGCCTCGGCGATCGCCCGCAGCGCCCCGACCAAGGCAAGGTTCCTCTCGACATTGCCTTCCTGGAAGCGCGGGCTGTGGCTGCGGAAGTCCCCGGCGTCCGTGGCGCCCTTGCGCCAGTGGCCGCTGATCAGGCCCCGCGACAGCACGCCATAGGCGGTGATGCCGATGCCGAGCTCGCGGCAGGTCGCCAGGATGCCGTCCTCGATGCCGCGCGAGACCAGCGAGTATTCGATCTGCAGGTCGACGATCGGGTGCACCGCGGCGGCCCGGCGGATCGTCTCCGGTCCCACCTCGGACAGGCCGATGTGGCGGACATGGCCGGCCTGCACCATCTCGGCGATGGCGCCGACCGTGTCCTCGATCGGCACCGCCGGGTCGAGACGGGCCGGGCGGTAGATGTCGATGTGGTCGACGCCGAGCCGCTGCAGCGAATAGGCCAGGAAGTTCTTCACCGCCGCCGGCCGGGCGTCGAAGCCGGTCCAGCCGGCGGCCGGGTCGCGCAAGCCCCCGAACTTGACGCTGAGGACGGCGGCGTCGCGCTTCGAACTCGCCCGCAGCGCCTCGCCGATCAGCATCTCGTTATGGCCCGAGCCGTAGAAGTCGCCGGTGTCGATCAGGGTGATGCCGGCGTCGAGCGCGGCGTGCAGGGTGGCGATGCTCTCGGCCCGGTCGGCCGGGCCGTACACGCCGTGGGACATGCCCATGGCGCCGAGACCGAGGGCCGAGACCTGCGGGCCGGTGGCCCCGAGCGGGTGGTACTGCATGGTGGGCTCCGATGCGGAGGAAGGGTTTCGACGGGGAATATGAGGGGGAGCGGTTCGTGCGATAATCCGGCCAGTGGCGAACAAGCCGTACGGAAATCCGAACGATGAGCAGCCCCGACCTGTCCGATCTCGACGCCTTCGTGGCCGTCGCCCGCGCGCGCAGCTTCCGCGGTGCCGCGGCGCTGCGCGGCGTCTCCGCCTCCTCACTCAGCGACGCGCTGCGGCGGCTGGAGGCGCGGCTGGGCGTGCGCCTCTTGAACCGCACCACCCGCAGCGTCACGCCGACCGAGGCCGGGGAGCGGCTGCTGGAACGGCTGGCGCCGGCGCTGGGCGAGATCGCCGGCGCGCTCGACGCCGTGCACAGCCTTCGCGACAGCCCGACCGGCACGCTGCGGCTGAACGTGCCGGTGATCGTCGGCCGTCATGTGCTGCCGCCGATCGCGGCCCGGTTCCTGGCGGCGCATCCCGGCATCCGGCTGGAGGTGACGGCGGAGGACAGCTTCGTCGACGTGCTGGCCGGGGGCTTCGACGCCGGCATCCGCTACGAGGAGCGGGTGGAGCGCGACATGATCGCCGTGCCGATCGGCCCCCGGATCCAGCGTTTCGTGATCGCCGCCGCCCCGTCCTACCTTACCGCGCGCGGGCGGCCGCGCCACCCGAAGGACCTGCTGGACCACGCCTGCATCCGCCACCGCTTCGCCAGCGGCCGGATCGCCGGCTGGGAGTTCGAGCGCGACGGCCAGGTCATCCGGATCAGCCCCGACGGGCCCCTGGTCGCCAATGCGCTCGAGATGGAGGTGGCGGCCGCGCTCGCGGGGCTGGGGGTGATCAGCTCCTTCGAGGAGGTGCTGCGGCCGCATCTCGACAGCGGCGCGCTGGCGCCGGTGATGGAGGAGTGGTGGCAGAGCTTCTCCGGCCCCTACCTCTACTACCCCAGCCGCACCCACATGCCGGCGCCGCTGCGGGCGTTCGTCGACTTCATCAAGGCGGAACGGGGGTGACCCCCAAGAGGGCCGTCATTGCGAGGAGGCGAAGCCGACGAAGCAATCCAGGGGCCAGTTCGAGCCGCCCTGGATTGCTTCGCTGCGCTCGCAATGACGGAAAACAACGCTCACACCAAGCCGCGCCGGATCTCCGCATGCGCCGCGGGATAGCCCGGCGACACGACCTCCAGCCGGCTGGCGACCAGCGCGTGCAGCCGCGGCAGGGCGTGGAACGGCACGCCGGGCGCCAGATGGTGCTCGGTGTGGTAGCTGGCGTTCCAGAACAGGCTGCGCAGCACCAGCCCGGCCAGGGTCGTCCGGGTGTTGGCCCAGCGGTCGTCGCTGCGGACGCAGCCGGAGTGCTCGGCCAGCAGCACCCAGCGCAGCAGCGGCTGCGCCATCATCACCGGCCCGACCCAGAGCAGCAGGGCCAGGGCGCTGCCGGCGGCGAGGCTGACGGCCAGCACCGCCGCATAGAGCGGCAGGTAGATCCGCGCCTCGGCCATCACCCGCGGGCGGTCGGCCGCCGGAATCCAGGGCGAGCGGTCCCGGCCCGCCGCGGTGCGCAGCAGCCCGACAGCCTGGCTCCACCAATAGGGCAGGCCGGTGAGGATCAGGAGATAGCGCCGGCGGGTCAGCGGCGGGGCGCCGATCAGCTCCGGGTCGCGCTCGGGATCCTGGGTATGGCGGTGATGCGCCAGGTGGAACAGCCGGAAGCCTTCCGGCGGCAGCACCAGCAGGAAGCCGGCAACCCAGCCGACCAAGCGGTTCAGCCAGGGCGACCGGAACGGCGTGCGGTGCGTGGTCTCGTGCAGCGGGCTGAACAGGGCGATCTCGGCGGCGCCGAGCAGCGCCATGGCCGGCCACACCCAGAGGCTGCCTTGCGCCGCCAGCACCAGGGCGACGCCGGCCGCGATCAGCGCGAGATGCCGGGCCAGCGCCCGCAGGCCCTGCACGTCGGACCGCCGGGACAGCGCCTTCAGCGCCGCCGGCGGCAATGCCCTGGTCTCGGCCATGCCCTATCCTCGCGCCGAGCGGCGGACGGGATCAAGGGGAGTGGTGTCCGACCACGACAAAAGGCTTTAAATCAATAGTTTCCAATTTGAACTGTCATGCCCGGGCTTGACCCGGGCATCCAGAGAGCGTCGACACCTTCTGGATTGCCGGGTCAAGCCCGGCAATGACAGTAGAATTGGAGTTCAACTTCTCAGCTAGCCTTTCCGAACTCCGGATGCCGAAAGCAGCCCACAATATGGTCGTTCACCAGCCCGGCCGACTGCATCAGCGAATAGCAGACGGTGGAGCCGACGAAGACGAAGCCGCGGCGCTTCATGTCGCGGCTCATGCGGTCGGAGACCGCGCTGGTCGCCGGCATCTCGGCCGGGCTGCGCCAGCGGTTGACCTGCGGCCGGCCGTCGACGAAGGACCAGAGGTAGCGGCCGAAGCCGCCCTCGGATTCGATCACCGCGAGCGCCGCCCGGGCGTTGGTGCGCACCGCGTTCAGCTTGGCCCGGTTGCGGATCAGCCCGGCATCGGCCAGCAGCGCCTCGATCTCCGCATCCGTCATCGCCGCCACCCGGACGATGTCGAAGCCGTGGAAGGCGCGGCGGTAGTTCCCCCGCCGTTCCAGCACCAGGCGCCAGGACAGGCCGGCCTGGGTGCCCTGCAGGCTGAGATTCTCAAACAGGGCGCGGTCGTCGCGCTCGGGCGAGCCCCAGTCCTCGTCGTGATAGGCCAGCATCGCCGGTCCGCCATGGGCCCAGGCGCAGCGCGGCAGGGTCGGGTCGGTCATGCGCCGGGACGGACCGGGAAACTGTCGGGGTAGCCGAACAGGCCGGGGGCGCCGCCGGTGTGCAGGAACACCACCACGTCGTCGGGCCGGTAGCGGCCGGAGCGGATGCCGGCGATCAGCCCGGCCATCGCCTTGCCGGTGTAGACCGGGTCGAGCAGCAGCCCTTCCTGCGCCGCGACCAGCCGCACCGCCTCGATCATCCCCGGCGTCGGCAGGCCGTAGCCGTCGCCGACCACGCCGTCCTCCAGCACCAGATCCTCCGGCGACAGCGGCGCCGGGATGCCGAGGAGGTCGGCCCCGGCCTGCAGCAGCCCGGCGACCTTCGGCCGCTGCTCCCCGGACGTCCGGCTGATGCAATAGCCGACCGCCGGCGCCGCGCTGCCGCCGAGGGCGAGGCCGAGCGCGAGCCCGGCCTGGGTGCCGCCGCTGCCGCTGGCCAGCGCGACATGGGTGAAGGCCACGCCCTGCTGCCGCGCCTGCCCGATCAGCTCGCGCGCCGCGTCGACATAGCCCATCAGACCGAGCGCGTTGGAGCCGCCGATCGGGACGACATAGGGCCTGCGCCCTTCCGCCCGGCAGCGCTCGGCCACGCGCGCCATCTCGGCATCGGCGTCGGCGGTGCCGGGCAGCAGCTCGATCCGGGCGCCGAACAGCCCGTCGAGCAGCAGGTTGCCGTTGGCGTGATAGGCCGGGTCGCGCCCGGGCACGGCATCGGTCAGCACCAGGATGCAGTGGAGGCCGAGCCGGGCCGCGGCGGCCGCGGTCTGGCGGGCGTGGTTCGATTGCGGCCCGCCGGCGGTGACGATGGTGTCCGCCCCCTGGGCCAGCGCCTCGCCGAGCAGGAATTCCAGCTTCCGCGCCTTGTTGCCGCCGAGGGCCAGGCCGGTGCAGTCGTCGCGCTTGACCCAGAGCTGCGGGCCGCCCAGCGCCTCGGTCAGCCGCGGCAGCGGCTCCAAGGGCGTCGGCGCGTGCTGCAGGCGGATGCGCGGCAACTGGTCGAGCGATGGCATCGGCAGTCCGTCCCCGAGGCGCGGCCATGGCGACCGCCCCGGCTGCATATCACGCCGGGGCGGCCGGTGCGAACCGGGCTCAGGCGGCGTGCGCCTCCGCATGGCCGAGCTGGCGCTGCAGCAGGGTGCGGTAGACGCCGGGGCGGGCGGCCAGGGCGGCCGGGGTGCCCTGGTCGATGACGCGGCCCGCCTCCATCACCACGATCCGGTCGAAGCGCTGCAGCGTCGACAGGCGGTGGGCGATCGCGATCACGGTGCGGCCGCGCATCAGGTCGTCCAACGCCTCCTGCACCGCCCGCTCGGATTCGCTGTCGAGGGCCGAGGTCGCCTCGTCCAGCAGCAGCACCGGCGCGTTCTTGAGGAAGGCGCGGGCGATGGCGATGCGCTGCCGCTGGCCGCCCGAGAGCTTGACGCCGCGGTCGCCGACCACGGTGTCGAAGCCTTCCGGCAGCGCCTCGATGAACTCGCGGCAATGGGCGGCCTCGGCCGCGGCCAGCACCTCGGCGTCGGTCGCGTCCGGACGGCCGTAGCGGATGTTCTCGCGCACGCTGCGGTGGAACAGCGAAATGTCCTGCGGCACCACGCCGATGATCTGGCGCAGGCTCTCCTGGGTCAGGTCGCGGATGTCGCGCCCGGCGACCAGGATGCGGCCCGCCCCGATGTCGTAGAAGCGCTGCACCAGCGTCAGCACCGTCGACTTGCCGGCGCCGGACAGCCCGACCAGGCCGACCCGCTGCCCGGGCTCGATCCTGAGGTCGAAGCCGTCGAGGATCGGCGGCCGCTTGGGATAGGCGAAGCGGACGCCCTCGAAGGCGATCGGCACGCCGCCCCCGTGCTGCGGCGCCGGCAGCGGCTCGGCATGCGGCGCGTCGGGCAGGTCGTGCGGCACCAGGAGGGTCGAGATCGCTTCGGCCAGCCGGGCGATGTGCTGGGTCAGGTCGACCAGCGCCACCGCGAGATCGCGGGTGCCGTGCAGGATGGCGAAGCCGAGCGAGCAGACCAGCACGATGTCGCCGGGTGTCGCCCGCCCCCACTGCCACAGCAGCAGCGCCCAGCCGAGCAGGGCAGCGGTCAGGACGGCGGTGATCGCCGCATGGATCAGCCGCAGCCGCTCCATGTAGCGCAGGCTGCGCTGGCGGGCGGCCAGCTCGACCCCGATGCGGTCGGCGAGCCGCGCCTGCTCCCGGAACGTGGCGCCGAACAGGCGCACCAGCCCCATATTGCCGATCACATCGACCAGCTCGCCGTCGACCTTCGCGGCCTCGGTGGCGTAGTCGCGGTGGATCGGGCCGCCGCGCTTGGCCAGGCGGTAGATGAAGATCGAGAGCGCCACCGAGGCCGCGACCAGCACCGCGGCCATGGCCGGGTCGACCGTGGCCAGGACGCAGATCGAGCCGACCAGGGAGAGAGCGGGCGGCAGCACGTTCCAGGAGAACATGCTCTCGGTGGTGAAGATGGCGTTCGAGGTGGCGGAGACGCGGCCCGCCACCATGCCCGGCAGCCGGTCCGCGAAATAGCTCGGAGCGTGGCCGGTCAGGTGCCGGAACAGGTCGCGCCGGACGGCGCCGGTGACCGCGACGAAGGCGCGGCTGGCCACCCAGCCGCCGACGCGCCACAGCATGTTGTCGGCCAGGATCAGGCCGACCAGCAGACCATAGGCCAGCCAGATCATCCCGGAATTGCCGAGGGCCAGCACGTCGACCAGGTGCTTGATCGCGTATTGCGACCCGATCGCGCAGGCCACGGCGGCGACCACCGAGGCGATCACCACCGCATGCGGCGCGGCTTCCTGCCGCACATAGTGCAGGATGAAGCCGATCGGCCGGTTCCGGAAGCCTTCCAGATGGCGCGTCTGCGTGGACGCCGTCATGTCCATCAGATCCTCTGCGTTGTCTCTGACCGCAGCGGCGGGCGCATTCTCCCCTCCGCGCGAGTCCTGCCCTAGCAAGGTGGCAAGATGACAGCGCTGTTGCACTGCACCTCGATTGTGGACATCCGACAGAACATTATCGGATCGGAGTCGGAACCTTTTCCCTTCCCGATTGTCTGTGCAGATCGAGTGCCCGTTGTCCCGGATGCTCCAGAAGAGCAGCACGGCAATGCTGCGCCGCAGCACCGCCGCTGATGTCAGACAAACCCCTAGCTGCGGAGGGAGTTCCATCTTAATGCGAATCGCGCAGGTCGCCCCGCTGTTCGAAGCGGTTCCGCCGAAGCTCTACGGCGGCACCGAACGCGTCGTGTCCTTCCTGACGGAAGAGCTCGTCGCCCTCGGTCACGACGTCACGCTGTTCGCCAGCGGCGATTCGGTGACCTCCGCCCGTCTCGAGGCCTCCTGGCCGCGCGCCATGCGGCTCGACGCCTCGGTGCGCGACTGGATCGCGCCGCACATGCACATGCTGGAGCAGGTCTATCGGCGGTCGGACGAGTTCGACGTCGTCCACTGCCATTTCGACTATTTCCCGTTCTCGCTGTTCAGCCGCGGCGACACCCCGTTCGTGACGACGCTCCATGGCCGGCTCGACCTGCCGGAGCTCCACCCGATCTACGAAACGTTCCAGCACGTCCCGATCGTGTCGATCTCGGACGCCCAGCGCCGGCCGATGCCGAAGGCCGGCTGGATCGCCACGGTCCATCACGGCCTGCCGGCGCAGTTGCTGTCGCCGGTGCCGGCCGAGCGCGGCTATCTCGCCTTCCTCGGCCGCATCGCGCCGGAGAAGCGGGTCGACCGGGCGATCGAGATCGCGGCGAGGAGCGGCCTGCCGCTGAAGATCGCGGCCAAGGTCGACAAGGCCGACCAGGAGTATTTCGACGCCGAGATCAAGCCGCTGCTGGCCAGGAGCCCCCATGTCGACTTCATCGGCGAGATCGACGATTCGCAGAAGTCGGGCTTCCTGAGCGGCGCCATCGGCCTCCTGGTGCCGATCGACTGGCCGGAGCCGTTCGGGCTGGTGATGATCGAGGCGATGGCCTGCGGCACGCCGGTCGTGGCCTACAACCGCGGCTCCGTCCCCGAGGTCGTCGACGAGGGCGTCACCGGCTTCATCGTCGAGGACGAGATCGGCGCGGTGGCGGCGGTGCAGCGCCTGCCGGAGCTGTCGAACGCCCGCATCCGCGAGGTCTTCGACCAGCGCTTCACCGCGCGCCGCATGGCCCAGGACTATCTCGCGATCTACGAGGGGCTGCTGCAGCCCGCCGCGGCGCCCCACCCGGCCGTGCTGCGCGCCGTCGCGAACTGACGGGCGACGCCCGGCCGGCCCGCCCTCACCCCGGCGGGCGGGTCGAGCCGCGGATCACCAGCTCCGTCGGCAGCAGGTGCCGCCCGGCCGGCGGCGCGGCGCCGTCGGCCACGGCGTCGAGCAGCAGCCGCGCGGCGGTGGCGCCCTTGTCGAACAGCGGCTGGCGGATCGTGGTCAGCGCCGGCCGCACCAGCGCCGCGCGCGGAATGTCGTCGAAGCCGGCGACCGAGACATCCTCCGGCACCCTCAGGCCCAGTGAGCGCGCCGCCTCGATCGCGCCGATCGCCAGCCGATCGCTCATCGCCAGGATCACGGTCGGCCGCGGGTCCCGCCGCAGCAGCGTGAGCGCGGCGTCGCGGCCATGCGTCTCGCTGGAGGCCGGCCGCTCCTCGACCGGCACCGAGGCCGGGTCGATGCCGGCGGCGGCGATCGCCTCGATATAGCCGTCCAGCCGGTCGGCGCTGGTGCGGAAGGTCATCTTCGCCCGGCGGGCGGCGTCGAGCGGCCCGACATAGCCGTCGACCGCGGATTCCAGCGAGATGATCGCGAAGCGGCGATGGCCGAGGCCCAGCACGTGCTGCGCCATCCGCAGGGCGGCGCCGCGGTCGTCGATGCCGACGAAGGGCACGCCGCCCGGCACCTGGTTGTCGATCGCGACCACCGGCAGGCCGCGCCGCAGCAGCGGCGTCCAGGCCTCCGCCCCGTTCAGGAAGCCGTAGACCAGGAAGCCGTCGACCGCGGCCCGGTAGATCGCGCTGCGGCTGGCCGGGCTCTTCACCGCCGGCAGGATCAGGAGGCCCGAGCGGGCCTTCTCGCAGGCGCTGGCGACGCCGCGCAGCATGCCGACCGCCGCCGGGTCGTCGAAGGCGAAGGGCAGGGTCTCGTGGAACAAGAGGCCGATCGCCTCCGCCCGGCCGGTGCGCAGCATCCGCGCCGCCGGGTTGGGGCCGTGCACCCCCATCGCCCGGGCGGTCGCCATGATCCGCTCGCGCAGCTCGGCCGACAGCTGGTCCGGCCGGTTGAAGGCGTTCGAGACGGTGGTGCGCGAAACGCCGACCGCCGCCGCGATGTCCAGCAGCGTGCCCCGCCGCTTCTCCGATCCGTCGCTCATGGACGCAGACTAGCGGACTCCCTCTTGATCGATCAAGAAAGCCTCGCTACCGTACCAACTGAATGCATTCAGACGATCGCGCGGCTGGCGAATCGCGGCTCGGGATGCAGGGGGACATGCGGAGGGGACGAATGCGCGAATGGTGGCGCGGCGCGGTGATGTACCAGATCTATCCGCGCAGCTTCCTGGACACCAATGGCGACGGCATCGGCGATCTGGCCGGCATCACCGCCAAGCTCGACTACATCGCCGATCTCGGCGTCGACGGGATCTGGATCTCGCCCTTCTTCAAGTCGCCGATGAAGGATTTCGGCTACGACGTGTCGGATTACCGCGACGTCGACCCGATGTTCGGCACGCTCCAGGATTTCGACCGGCTGGTCGAGAAGGCGCACGCCCTCGGCCTGAAGGTCATCATCGACCAAGTGATCAGCCACACCTCCGACCAGCACCCCTGGTTCGCCGAGAGCAGGAGCAGCCGCGACAACCCCAAGGCCGACTGGTTCATCTGGGCCAATCCGAAGCCGGACGGCAACCCGCCGAACAACTGGCTGTCGATCTTCGGCGGCTCGGCCTGGCAGTGGGACACCCGCCGGCGCCAGTACTACATGCACAACTTCCTGGTGCAGCAGCCCGACCTGAACCTGCACAATCCCGAGGTGCAGGAGGCCGTGCTGTCGGTGCTGGAGTTCTGGCTGCAGCGCGGCGCCGACGGCTTCCGCCTGGACACCGCGAATTTCTACATGCACGACCGGCTGCTGCGCGACAATCCGGGCAAGCCGGCGGACCGGACCTTGTCCGGGGACGAGCGGCTGGACAACCCCTATTACATGCAGTTCCACCAATACGACAAATCGCAGCCGGAGAACATGCTGTTCCTGCGCCGGATGCGCGCGCTGATGAACCGCTATCCGGACAAGATGGCGGTGGCCGAGATCGGCGACGACGACCCGATCGGCCGGACCGCGGAATACGTCCAGGCCGACCTCCTGCACACCGCCTATAATTTCAGCCTGCTGAACGACAATTTCAGCGCGGCCCACATCGCGGCGTCGCTGACCGCCTTCGAGCAGGCGACGACGGACGGCTGGCCGTCCTGGGCCTTCTCCAACCACGACGTCCGGCGCGTGCTGTCGCGCTGGGGCGGGCCCGAGGCCGACCCGCGGCTGGCGCGCCTGCTGATCGCACTCCTGACCTCGCTGCGCGGCACCGCCTTCCTGTATCAGGGCGAGGAGCTGGGTCTGCCCGAGGCGGAGGTGCCCTATGAGAGGCTGCAGGACCCCTACGGCATCACCTTCTGGCCGGAGTTCAAGGGCCGCGACGGCTGCCGCACCCCGATGCCCTGGGAGGCCGAGACGCCGCAGGCCGGCTTCTCCTCCGCCGAGCCCTGGCTGCCGATCCCGGACGCGCATCGCCGCCTGGCCGTGAGCGCGCAGGCGCACGACCCCGACTCCACCCTGGCCTTCACCCGCCAGTTCCTGCGCTGGCGCCGCACCCGCCCGGCCTTCGCCACCGGGTCGCTGCGCTTCCTCGACACCGCCGACGGCGTGCTGGCCTTCGAGCGGAGGCTGGAGGACGAGCGCATCCTCTGCGTGTTCAACCTGACCGGCGAGACCCGGATCTGGACAGCGCCGCCGGCCGAGATCGCGCCGACCGACGCGCCGGGGCTGGGCGCCAGGCTGGACAACGGCCGGGTGGCGCTGCCGCCCTATGCCGCCTTCTTCGGCGCCCTGGCGGCCGAGGCGGCGCAGCCGGAACGAAGCGCGGCCTGACCGCGTTCGGTTCAAGAATAATTTCGTTTCGACTCGCCAGGGCCGGCCTGGCGAGTCACCCTTTGCCCCAAGACGAGCGCGGGGGACCGCCGGTCTTCCCGCTGCCACAAGCAGAAGGAGGAGACATGTCGAGGAGCGCCATCCTTCCCCTCGCCTTCGCCCTGGCCCTGGCCGGCGGCGCCGCCCAGGCGGCGGGGGTCAAGGTCACCATCTCCTGCGGCTCGGCCGGCGCCGAACAGCCTCAGTGCCAGCAGGGCGCCAAGGCCTGGGCGGAGAAGACCGGCAACACGGTCGAGGTCGTCGCCGCCCCGCAATCGACCTCCGACCAGCTCGCCCTCTATCAGCAGATCCTCAACGCCCAGTCCGGCGACATCGACGTCTTCCAGATCGACATCATCTGGCCCGCCATCATCGGCAGCCACTTCATCGATCTGAAGCCCTATGTCGACCAGGCCACGATCGACCAGCACTTCCCCAGCATCATCCAGGGGCTGACCCGCAACGGCCAGCTGCTGGCCATGCCCTGGTTCACCGATGCCGGCCTGCTGTACTACCGCCAGGACCTGCTGGACAAATACAAGCTCAAGGTGCCCGAGACCTGGGCCGAGCTGACCGAAGCCGCCAAGACCATTCAGGAGGGCGAGCGCCAGGCCGGCAACGACCGCTTCTTCGGCCTCGTCTTCCAGGGCCGCGCCTATGAGGGCCTGACCTGCAACGCGCTGGAATGGATCGTCGGCTTCGGCGGCGGCACCATCGTCGGCCAGGACGGCAAGATCACCGTCAACAATCCCCAGGCGGCCAAGGCGCTGGACACCGCGGCCTCCTGGATCGGCACCATCGCCCCCGACGGCGTGCTGAACTACATGGAGGAGGACGCCCGCGGCGTGTTCCAGTCCGGCAACGCCGCCTTCATGCGCAACTGGCCCTACGCCTATTCGCTGGTCAACTCCGCCGACAGCCCGGTCAAGGGCAAGATCGCCACCGCCCCGCTGCCGAAGGGCGACGGCGAGGGCGCCCGCCACGCGGCGACGCTCGGCGGCTGGAACCTGGCCGTGTCGAAATACTCGGCCCATCCGAAGGAGGCCGCCGACCTCGTCCTCTACCTGACCGGCAAGGAGGAGCAGAAGCGCCGCGCCATCGACGCCACCTTCCAGACCACGATCCCGGCGCTGTACGAGGACCCGGACGTGCTGAAGGCCCAGCCCTTCTTCGCCCAGCTGAAGGGCGCCTTCGAGAGCGCGGTCGCGCGCCCCTCGGCGATCACCGGAGAGCGCTACAACGAGGTCTCGACCCTGTTCTGGAACGCGGTCCACAACACCCTGTCGAAGCAGGGCGACGGCGCCGCCAACCTGGCGCAGCTGCAGAAGGACCTGAACCGGCTGAGCCGCGGCGGCCGCTGGTGACGGCGCGGGCCGGCGGGTGCCGCCCGCCGGTCCCTCCCGCACGTCGATGAAACCGGGGAGGACCCCATGACCGTCGCCACCTCGACCACCGTCCACGCCGCCCGTGCCGCGTCCAACGCCTCGGCGCTCAGCCGGCAGCGCATCCGCGCCGCCTGGATGTTCCTGGTCCCGATGCTGCTGGTGCTGGCGCTGGTCGCCGGCTGGCCGCTGGTGCGGACCGTCGCCCTCAGCTTCACCAACGCGACGCTGAAGGCCGACCGGCCGACCCATCTGGTCGGTTTCGACAACTACCTGTTCTACGGCCCGAACCGCGCCGACTGGGACGAGTCCCTGGGCGGCTACTACGTCTTCTACGACCCGACCGGCGCCAACCTGGTGTGGAAGCCGGAGGAGGGCCGGTTCTGGGACATCGACCAGAACAAGCCGGTGGACTACGACGTCGACACCAGCGGCATCTTCTCCTGGCAGGGGCTGCTGGTCGACCCGGTGTGGTGGCGGTCGGTCTGGAACACGGTGCTGTTCACCGTGGTGTCGGTCTCGATCGAGACCATCCTCGGCCTCGTCATCGCGATGACGCTGAACGCCCATCTGCCGGGGCGCGGCCTGCTGCGGGCCGCGGTGCTGATCCCCTGGGCCATCCCCACCATCGTTTCGGCCAAGATGTGGGGCTGGATGCTGAACGACCAGTACGGCGTCATCAACGAGGTGCTGCTGTCGCTCGGCGTGATCTCCAGCCGCATCGCCTGGACCGCCGACCCCGCCCTCTCCATGGCCTCGGTGATCGCGGTCGACGTGTGGAAGACCACGCCTTTCATGACCCTGCTGATCCTGGCCGCGCTGCAGATGCTGCCAAGCGAGGTGTACGAGGCGGCGAAGGTCGACGGCGTCAAGCCGTGGCGGGTCTTCACCCGCATCACCCTGCCGCTGATCTGGCCGGCGCTGATGGTGGCGATCCTGTTCCGGGCGCTGGATTCGCTGCGCGTCTTCGACCTGATCTACGTGCTGACCTCCAACAGCATCAACACCATGAGCATGTCGGTCTTCGCCCGCCAGCAGAGCATCGATTTCGGCAATGTCGGCTTCGGCTCCGCCGCCTCGACCCTGCTGTTCGTCATCATCGCCGTGATCGCCGCCCTGTGGATGGTGGCGGGCCGCGTGCGCTTCGACAAGTAGGAGGCGACGATGAGCAGAGCCACCCGACGCAGCATCGGCCGCACCTTCTTCTATCTCCTGGTCGTGGCGATCATCGTCTACACGGTCTTCCCCTTCTACTGGGCGGTCGTGTCGTCGCTGAAGAGCGGCCAGCAGCTGTTCGGCACGGCGCTGCTGCCGCCCACCCCGACCCTCGACAACTACGCCAGCGTGTTTCTCGAGCAGCCGTTCCTGACCAACATCGTCAACTCGCTGATCGTCGCCGGGTCGACGGTGCTGATCTGCCTGGCCCTGTCGGTCAGCGCCGCCTATGCGCTGGGCCGGGTGCGGTTCCGCGGCCGCGGCACCATCCTGATGCTGACGCTCGCCGTGTCGATGTTCCCGCAGGTGGCGGTGCTGACCGGCCTGTTCGAGCTGGTGCGCTGGGCCGGGCTGTACAACCAGCTCGGCTCGCTGATCCTCAGCTACATGATCTTCACCCTGCCCTTCTCGGTCTGGGTGCTGACCACCTTCATGCGCGAGCTGCCGCGCGAGCTGGAGGAGGCGGCGATCGTCGACGGCGCCAAGCCCTGGCAGATCCTGGTGCGGGTGTTCCTGCCGCTGCTGGGCCCGGCGCTGGTGACCACCGGCCTCCTGGCCTTCATCGCCGCCTGGAACGAGTTCCTGTTCGCCCTGACCTTCACCCTGACCAACGAGGTGCGGACCGTGCCGGTGGCGATCGCCCTGATCTCCGGCGCCACCCAGTTCGACATCCCCTGGGGCAACATCATGGCGGCGTCGGTGGTGGTGACCGTGCCGCTGATCGTGCTGGTGCTGATCTTCCAGCGCCGCATCGTCTCCGGCCTGACCGCCGGCGCGGTCAAGGGCTGAGAGGACCGGACAGAAAAGCCCCGGCGCCCAGGAGGCGGCGCCGGGGGTGCGATACGCAAGTCGGTTTGGAAGCTAGGATCCTAAGCTTCGCTCTTGCCTCATAAAAGGATAATCGTCCTCAACTCCGAGACGATCCGGCGCGGGACGCCGGTCATTCCACCAGAGCTTCCTTGGCATGGGCCGCGGCGCCGCCGCGCAGCGGCCGTTCCTCCATCAGCAGCAGCCAGAGGAAGCCGAGGGCGAGGCCTATCGCGGCCGCCAGGAACAGCCAGTGGAAGGCCCCGACCAGCCCGTCGCGCATCGCCGGGGTCAGCGCGCCGAGATTTTCCGGCGACCGGCCGCCGCCGCCGATGGCACCGAGCACGATGGCGCCGAAGCCGGCGACGACGATGGCGCTGCCGAGCGAGCGGAAGAAGTTCATGCAGCCCGTCGCGGTGCCGAGCTGGTGCATCGCCACCGCGTTCTGGATCGAGATGGTGGTGACCGGCAGCACCGTGCCGAGGCCGAGGCCGACGACGCCGAGCAGCACCTCGACCAGCCACAACGGCAGGCCGGACGGGTCCAAAGCGAGCCCCACCAGCGCCGCCGCGGCGAGGACCAGCCCGATCAGCGGCGTGCGCTTGTAGTGGCGGATCTTCGCCATGAAGCGGCCGGCGATGTTGGCGCCGGTCACGGTGCCCGCCATCAGCGGCATCAGCGCCAGGCCAGAGTTGCTGGCCGAGAGGCCGACCACGCCCTCGAGATAGACCGGGACGTAGATCGACAGACCGATGAAGGTGCCCATGACGCAGAAGGCGGCGGCGGTGCCGGTGCCGACCACCGGGTTGACCATCACCGCGAGCGGGATCAGCGGCTCGGCCGCGGTCAGGAGCCGGATCGCGAACAGCACCCAGAGGACCACCGAGACGCCGAACAGCCCCAGCACCTCGGCCGAACCCCAGGGATAGCGGACGCCGCCCCAGGTCAGCGCCAGCATCGCCGCCACGGTGGCGCCGACCATCAGCACCGCGCCGAGCACGTCGAGCCTATGCCGGCGCTCGTGCCGCGGCAGGCGGCGCAGCGCATCCCAGACCATCCAGAAGGCGCCGAGGCCGAGCGGCAGGTTGATCCAGAAGATCATCGACCAGTGCAGGTGGTCTGCGAAGATGCCGCCCAGCACCGGCCCGACGACGCTGGAGGTGACGAAGACGCTGGCGATGTAGCCCTGGTAGCGCCCGCGCTCCTTCGGCGAGACCACGTCGGCGATGATGGTCTGGGCCAGCGAGATCAGCCCGCCGCCGCCCAGGCCCTGCAGCGCCCGGGCCAGGATCAGCGCCAGCATGGTCGGGGCCAGCGCGCAGGCGACCGAGCCGATGATGAAGACGCTGATGCTGACCAGCAGCGTGACCCGCCGGCCGTGGATGTCGCTGAACTTGCCGTAGAGCGGGGTCACCGCGGTGGCGGCCAGGAGATAGGCGCTGACCACCCAGGACAGGTGCTCGACGTCGCCGAGATCCTGCCCGATGGTCGGCAGCGCCGTCGCCACGATGGTCTGGTCGAGCGCCGCCAGCAGCATCGCCAGCATGATCCCGACGATGATCGAACGGACGGCGGCATGGTCGAGCGGCGCCGGCGCGGCGGCCGCCTGACTGGGTACGGACATGGTGCGACGTTCCGAATGCGAGGATCGGCGGCGGCGAAGCGCCCCGCATCCTTAACCTTCGCCCGCGGGACTCGCCGGACAAGAGCGCTGTCGGCAGTGCTGCCATCGTCGCCCGGCATGGGCGGGCCGCGGCATTCCATCCCGGCGATCCCCGTTCCCCGGACGCCGCACTTGGTCTAGGGTGCGGCCATGATCGACCAGACCGAGACCCGGGCCGAGGCGGCGGCCGAGACCAGGGCCGACAAGACGCCGTTCCTGCGCCTGGCGCTCGAGGCCGGGCCGCTGCTGCTGTTCTTCATCGCCAACCAGACGGCCGGCATCATGCCTGCGACGGCCGTGTTCATGGTCGCGACCGTGGTGGCGGTGGTGCTGTCGATCCGGCTGGAGCGGCGCTGGCCGATCATGCCGATGGTCGGCTGCGTCTTCGTGCTGATCTTCGGCGGGCTGACGCTGTGGTTGGCGGACGACCTGTTCATCAAGCTGAAGCCGACGGTGGTGAACCTGCTGTTCGCGGCGATCCTGTTCACCGGCCTCGCCACCGGCCGCAACTTCCTGAAGCTGATGATGGGCACGGTGTTCGAGCTGACCGACGAGGGCTGGCGCATCCTGACCTGGCGCTGGGCGGTGTTCTTCGTCGTGCTGGCGGTGATCAACGAGATCGTCTGGCGCAGCTTCTCGACCGAGTTCTGGGCCGGCTTCAAGCTGTTCGGCATCCTGCCGCTGACGCTGGCTTTCGCCATGGCGCAGATGCCGGTGCTGCTGCGGCACCAGGTCAAGCCGGTGGATTGAGCCATGCGGCCGGCCGATCCCCTGCACCATGTCGAGCACTGGGTGTTCGACCTCGACAACACGCTGTACCCCGCCCGCACCAACCTGTTCGCCCAGATCGACCAGCGCATGGGCGAATACATCCGGTCGCATTACGACCTGCCGGAGGATGAGGCCAAGGCGCTGCAGAAGCGCCTGTTCCGGGAATACGGCACCACGCTGCGCGGTCTGATGAACGAGCGCGCGGTCGAGCCCGGCCCGTTCCTCGAATATGTCCACGACATCGACATCTCGGCGATCGGGCCCAGCCCGACCCTGGCGGCGGCGCTGGCCGACCTGCCGGGCCGCAAGATCGTGTTCACCAACGGCTCGGTCCGCCATGCCGAGCGGGTGCTGACCCGGCTCGGCGTGGCGTCGCAGTTCGACGGCATCTTCGACATCGTCGCCGCCGGCTACGTACCGAAGCCCGACCCCGGCCCCTACCGCACGATGCTGGACCGCTACGGCCTGGCGCCGGAGGCGACGGTGATGGTCGAGGACATGGCCCGCAACCTGCTGCCGGCCCATCAGCTCGGCATGACCACGGTCTGGGTGCGCACGCCGTCGGACTGGGGCCAGCCGCAGCCCGGCGACGGCCATATCGACATTGCCGTCGACGACGCCGCCGAATGGCTGGCCGCGGTGGCGGCGGCCCGGCGGGCGGTCTGACGCCCTACCCGCAGGGCTTGAAGCTGCCGGGCGGCTGGCGGGTCCAGGTGTCGGTGCGGCCGAGCAGGCTGATGCCGACATAGCCGCGCAGGTCCAGCGTGGCCGGCCCGGTCAGCCTCATCTCGGCGTCGTAGGTGTTGCCGCTCTTCGGGTCGTAGATCGTGCCGTCCTCCCACTCCGTGTCGGAGACCTGGGTGAAGCTGTACAGCATGACCAGCTTGCACAGCGGCCGGCCGCGCTTGCTCTCGTCCGGGTTGTTCATATCGGTGGCCGGGGCGTCCGGCGGCAGGCCGGCGATGAGGCCGCAGATGCCGTTGGTGCAGTCAGTGATCTCGATCACCGAGCGGCCGTCCCCGGTGCGCCAGAAGCCCTTGATCCCGCCGGCGGCGGAGGCGGCCGGGGCGGCCAGAGCCACGGCCAGGCCGAGGAGAAGGGCGGCGCTGCGGATGATCATGGGCACTCCCGTTTCGGTCTTGTTGCTTCTCCTTTGAGGATGCGGCCGGGCCGGACTCCTGTCCATCGTCCCGATTTGCACCGCGCCGAGGGTGACAACTTTGAAATTATTCCAGCTTTTGCCTGGGTTTGCCCTCCGCTATGGTCCAGCATCGGCCAGAGGGAGCCGCCGGCACCGGAGCCGGACCAGGAGATGTGAGAGATGAGCGCGCCGCGGACACTGTTCGACAAGATCTGGGACAGCCATGTCGTCCACCGTCAGGATGACGGGACGTGCATCCTCTACATCGACCGCCACCTTGTGCACGAGGTGACGAGCCCGCAGGCCTTCGAGGGGCTGCGCATGGCCGGGCGCAAGGTGCGCCAGCCGCAGGCCACCCTGGCGGTGCCGGACCACAACGTGCCGACCTCGGACCGCAGCAAGGGCATCGCCGACGAGGAGAGCCGGATCCAGGTCGAGACGCTGGAGAAGAACGCCGCCGATTTCGGCGTGCCGATCTTCACCATGAACGATATCCGCCAGGGCGTGGTCCACATCATCGGGCCGGAGCAGGGCTTCACCCTGCCGGGCACCACCATCGTCTGCGGCGACAGCCACACCTCGACCCATGGCGCCTTCGGCGCGCTGGCCTTCGGCATCGGCACCAGCGAGGTCGAGCACGTTCTGGCCACCCAGACGCTGCTGCAGAAGCCGGCCAAGAACATGCGCATCACGGTCGAGGGCGACCTGCCGCTCGGCGTGACCGCGAAGGACATGATCCTGGCGATCATCGGCACCATCGGCACCGCCGGCGGCACCGGCCATGTCATCGAGTACGCCGGCGACGCCATCCGCGCCTTGTCGATGGAAGGCCGGATGACGGTCTGCAACATGTCGATCGAGGCCGGTGCGCGTGCCGGGCTGATCGCGCCGGACGAGACCACCTTCGCCTATCTCAAGGGCCGGCCGATGGCGCCGAAGGGCGAGGCCTGGGACCAGGCGGTAGAATACTGGCGCACCCTGCCATCGGACGAGGGCGCCCGCTACGATCGCGAGATCGTGCTGAAGGCCAGGGACATCGCGCCGATGGTCACCTGGGGCACCAGCCCGGAGGACGTGGCGCCGATCACCGGCGTGGTGCCGGACCCGGACGCCGCGCCGGACGCCAACAAGGCCAGCGCCTGGCGCCGCAGCCTGGACTATATGGGGCTGAAGCCCGGCCAGCGGCTGAGCGAGGTGCCGGTCGACAAGGTCTTCATCGGCTCCTGCACCAATGGCCGGATCGAGGACCTGCGCGCCGCCGCCGCCGTCGCCCGCGGCCGGCGCGTGGCCGACAAGGTCTACGCCATGATCGTCCCGGGCTCCGGCCTGGTGAAGGAGCAGGCCGAGGCCGAGGGGCTGGACCGGGTGTTCAAGGAGGCCGGCTTCGACTGGCGCGAGCCCGGCTGCTCGATGTGCCTCGCCATGAACGCCGACAAGCTGTCGCCGGGCGAGCGCTGCGCCTCGACCTCGAACCGCAACTTCGAGGGCCGTCAGGGCCGTGGCGGCCGCACCCATCTGGTCAGCCCGGCCATGGCCGCAGCGGCGGCGATCGCCGGCCACCTGACCGACGTCCGCGAGCTGAACTGACCGCGTAGGTTGGGTTCGCCCTTGGGCGAACCCAACATCTGCTTCATCAATATCCAGCTGTGCGCGTTGGGTTCGCGTCGCGAACCCAACCTACGCCGTCGCTCGCCCTCGCCCGGAGCCCCCGCCATGTCCGCACCGGCCGATGCCGCGCGCAAGTTCGACCCGGCCCGCGCCGGTGAATACGAGGTGCAGAGCCGCATCGCCCTGGCCGGCTACGACGCCTGCCACGAGCTGTCGGCCTGCATGCTGGCGGCGGCGCTGGGTTCCGGCGGCACGGCCGAGATCCTGGTCGCCGGTGCCGGCGGTGGGGCGCGGGAGATCGTCACCGCCGGGACCCTGGAGCCGGGCTGGCGCTTCGTCGCGGTCGATCCGTCGCAGCCGATGCTGGACCTCGCCGTCGCCCGGCTGGGCGAGGCCGGCCTGCTGGAACGGACGGAGATCCGCCTCGGCACCGTCGACGACCTGCCGGCGGAGCGGCGCTTCGATGCGGCGACGCTGATCGGCGTGCTGCACCACCTGCCCGGCGACGAGGCCAAGCGCGCCATTCTGGGATCGATCGCGGCCCGGCTGAAGCCGGGGGCGCCGCTGATCCTGGCCGGCAACCGCTTCGCCTATGCCAGCCGGCCGCTGCTGCTGACGGCCTGGGGCGAACGCTGGCGGATGCACGGCGCCGGGCCGGAGGAGGTGCAGGCCAAGCTGGGCAGGATCCTGCAGGGCGCCGACCCGCCGGCCTCCGAGGAGGCCGTGGCCGAGCTTCTGGCCGAGACCGGCTTCGGGCCGCCGACCGGCTTCTTCTCCAGCCTGTTCTGGGCGGCCTGGCTGGTCCGGCGGGTATGATCGCCGCCGCACCGTGTGCTTGCGGATGGCCTCTAAGCGTGGCCGGCTTCGCTCGACAGCATCATAGGGTCGATGCCGAGCTTGGCGATCGCCCGCTCCCACTTCACCGACAGATCCTCGCCGAACAGGATGTCCGGATCGCAGGGGACGGTGAGCCAACCATTGGCCTGGATCTCGGCGTCGAGCTGGCCCGCGCTCCACCCGGCATAGCCGAGCGCCAGCAGATGCTGCCGGGGCCCCTCGCCATTGGCGATCGCCTGCAGCACCTCGAGCGTCGAGGTCACGGCGACCTGGCCGACCACCACCGTCTTCTCCGCCCGGTAGTCGGTGGTATGCAGCACGAAGCCGCGGCCCGATTCGACCGGCCCGCCGAACTGGACCCGGGTGCTGCCCAGCAGCTCGCCATGCGGGATGCCGAGCTGGTCGAGCAGGGTCGGGAAATCGATGGTCGACAGCGGCTTGTTGACCACGAGTCCCATCGCCCCCTGCTCGTTATGGGCGCAGAGATAGATTACCGTCCGGGCGAAGGGCGGCGCGACCAAGGTCGGCATCGCGATCAGGAGCTGCCCCGCGAGGTAGCTTCCGCCCGCCGACACGCCTTCGCCCGAGGAGGATTTCGCCCGACTCATCCCGACCACTGCTCCGTCTTCCGCTCCAGCCGCGACACTAGGCTAACTCGCGGCGATCTGGTTTCGAACGACTATATAGGCCAAAGAAGGGCGGTTTCATGGTGCCGGAGATTCGATGACCCGGGGGTTCGCAGTTCTGATCGCCGCAGCGCTCGGCCTCGCCGCCCTGGCCCGGTCCGGCGCGGCCGAGGCCGCGGCCACGCCGTGGCAGGAAGCCAAGGGCGCGTCGGCGCGGCTGGTCACGGCGGTCGACGGCACCGGAGGGCTGGCGGAGATCCCGGCCGGGCTGCACATCCGGCTGGACTCGCACTGGAAGACCTATTGGCGCTCCCCCGGCGATGCCGGGCTGCCGCCGGCGCTGGACTGGAGCGGTTCGAACAATCTCGGCACCCCGACGCTGGCCTATCCGGCGCCGCACCGGTTCCAGCTGTTCGGCCTCGAGACCTATGGCTACGAGACCGAGGTGGTGTTCCCGCTGACCCTGCCGGTGGCGCAGGCCGGCCAGCCGCAGCACCTGTCCCTGGCCGCGACCGTGCTGGTGTGCAGCGACATCTGCATCCCGGCCAGTTTCTCCTTCACCCTCGACCTGCCGGCCGGGGCGGCGACGCCCGACCCGGACTCGGCCAATCTGATCAACCGCTACGCCAACGCCGTGCCGGGCGACGGCAGTGCCGCCGGCCTCGCCATCGGCCCGGTCGCGGCGACCGAAAAGGGGCTGCGGGTCGAGGCGACGGCGCGCGAACCCTTCGAGGCGCCCGACATCTTCGTCGAGGGCGCGCCGGGCGACGCCTTCGCCGCACCGCGCATCGCCACCAGCGAGGGCGGCCGCCGGCTGGTCGCCGAGATCGACCGGATCCAGGCCGCCGACCCGCCGTCCGCGCTGGCCGGCAGCCCGGTCACCCTGACCCTGGTCGACGGGCCGCGCAGCGTCGAGGCGAAGGCGACGGTCGGGCCGGCGGTCGCCATGGCGCCGGATGCCGGCGCCTGGCTGGGCATCCTGGGCGTGGCCCTGCTGGGCGGGCTGATCCTGAACCTGATGCCCTGCGTGCTGCCCGTGCTGTCGCTGAAGCTGCTGTCGATCGTCAAGCTGGGGGGCGTCGAGGCCGGCGGGCGGATGCCGCGGCGGCAGCGGTTGGGCCTGCTGGCCACCGCCGCCGGCATCGTCGTGTCCTTCCTGGCGCTGGCGGCCGGGGCGATCGGACTGAAGGCGGCCGGCGCATCGGTCGGCTGGGGCATCCAGTTCCAGGAGCCGGTGTTCCTGGCGGCGATGGCCGTCATCGTCACCCTGTTCGGCTGCAACCTGCTGGGGCTGTTCGAGGTGACGCTGCCCGGCCGCGCCATGGACGCCGCGGCCCGGGCCAGCGGCACCGGCCGGCCGGAGAAGAGCGGCCTCGCCGGCCCGTTCCTGACCGGCGCCTTCGCCACGCTGCTGGCCACCCCCTGCTCCGCCCCCTTCGTCGGCACCGCGCTGGGCTTCGCCCTGTCGCGCGGCCCGGCCGAGATCGGCGCCATCTTCGCCGCGCTCGGCCTCGGCATGGCCCTGCCCTATCTGTTGATCGCCGCGGTGCCGGGCCTGGCCCGGCTGCTGCCGCGCCCCGGCCGCTGGATGGTCTGGCTGAAGGCCCTGCTCGGCATCGCCCTGTTCGGCACGGCCGCGTGGCTGCTCTCGATCCTCGCCGTGCAGGTGCCGCCGGCCGCGGCCGCGGCGGTGGCGGTCGTCCTGGTGGCGATCGGCCTGGTCCTGTGGCTGCGGCGGCGCGGCGGGACGGCGGTCCGCCGGATCGGCGCCGCGGCCGCCGTCGGCCTGGCCCTGGCCGCGGTGCTGCTGCCGCTGCGCTTCGACCGCTCCGACGCGGCGACGCCGCAGGCCGCCTCGGCCATTCCCTGGACCCGATTCGAGCGGGCCGCGATCCCCGGCCTGGTGCGCGAGGGCAAGGTGGTGTTCGTCGACGTCACCGCCGACTGGTGCCTGACCTGCAAGGTCAACAAGCTGCTGGTGATCGACCGAGACCCGGTGGCGGCCGTGCTGGGCGAGGCCGGAGTGGTGCCGATGCTGGCCGACTGGACCAATCCGGACCAGGCCATCGCCGATTACCTTGCGGCGCATGGCCGCTACGGCATACCGTTCAACGCCGTGTACGGGCCGGGGGCGCCGGACGGGATCCTGCTGCCGGAGCTGCTGAGCACCGAGACGGTTCTGGACGCCCTTGCCAAAGCGCGCGGCGCGAGTTCGTAACCGTCCGGCCGCTGCGGGCCGGCCTCACACAATCTGGCGGAGAGGACCCCATGACGATCAAGGTTGGCGACCGCATCCCGTCGGTCACGCTGAAGTACCTCGGCAAGGAGGGCATGGCCGAGATCAAGACCGACGACCTGTTCAAGGGCAAGACCGTGGCCCTGTTCGCGGTGCCGGGCGCCTTCACCCCGACCTGCTCGGCCAAGCACCTGCCGAGCTTCACCGGCAACGCCGAGGCGCTGAAGGCCAAGGGCGTCGACCAGATCGTCTGCCTGGCGGTGAACGATCCCTTCGTGATGAAGGCCTGGGCCGACAGGAACGAGGTCGGCGAGACCGTCTTCATGCTGCCGGACGGCAACGCCACCCTGACCAAGGCGCTGGGGCTGGAGATGGACGGGTCGGGCTACGGCCTGGGCACCCGGTCGCAGCGCTTCGCCCTGATCGCCAAGGACGGCGTCGTCACCCATCTCGCGGTCGAGAAGCCGGGCGCCTTCGAGGTGTCGAGCGGCGAGGCCATCCTGGCGGCGCTCTAGCCGCTTTCCCCTGCTGTCATCGCCGGGCTTGACCCGGCGATCCAGGGGCCAGCCAGAGCTGGTATCGATATTCCTGGATGCCTGGGTCAAGCCGGGCATCCACGAAAGGAGACCGGCAGACCTCTACGCCGCCTCCGTCTCGGTCGTGATCCGCACGCCGAACTGCTCGAACCGCGCGATCGCCGCCTCCGGCGCGACCAGGGTCTCGGGCAGAGCCAGCCCGCCGGCCGGCAACGGCAGGCCGTCCAAGCCGAGGACGCGCTCGGCGGCGACCAGCGTGCCCAGGGCGGTCATATGGTCCACCCCCTTCGGGTCCGACACCAGGATCCGCCGCCGGGCTGCCCGCCCCGACCGCAGCCCCCCTTCGATCTCGATCACGCCGTCATGCGAGGCGCGGCCGCCGGCCCGGGTGCCGATCGAGTCGCCCTCGCCGAAATCGAAGCGGATGTCGGGGGCGCCGGTGATCGCCGCCAGGCTGGGCACGTCGAGCGCGGCCAGGGGCTGCACCGTCGCCTGATGCCCTTCGGCCAGG
The DNA here is from genome assembly GCF_000423185.1 of Inquilinus limosus DSM 16000. GTDB lineage: Bacteria > Pseudomonadota > Alphaproteobacteria > DSM-16000 > Inquilinaceae > Inquilinus > Inquilinus limosus. Next base: position 88,140 of record NZ_AUHM01000002.1, read on the forward strand.
CGCAGGGCGCGGCCGTGGTCGCCCGCATCGACCCAGCCCCATTGCCCGCCGCGGCGCAGCAGGGCGCGGCCGGAGAAGGAGGCGGCGTCGGCGGCGCTCATCGGCCCGACCGCGTCCGCCGCATCGTAGAGGGCGGCCGTGGCGACGGCGTCGACCCGGGCGAAGTCCTCGATCGCCTGCCGCGCCACGAGGATCAGCACCCCGGCCGCCCAGTGGCCCGCCAGCACGATCGGCCGCCGCGGCGGCGCGTGCAGCGCCGCGAACACCGCCGGGCCGGTCTCCTCCACCACCTTGGTGATGCCGATATGGGCCGCGCCCTGCGCCATGGCCGCGTGGATCAGCGCATCGCCACGGTCCTGCAGCGCCGCCACGATCAGGTCGACCGGACCGAGACCGGCCAGGGCCGCCGCCGGGTCGGCGACGTCGAGCCGCAGCGTCCTCGCCCCGATCTCGCTCGCCAGGGCCGCACCGGACTCCGGCGTTCGCCCCGCCAGGATGATGTCGAGATCCGGCCCCAGCCGGCGCAGATACCGGGCGACCGTGCCGCCGACCGCGCCGTAACCGCCGGCGATCAGGACTCGCTGGACCATGACCTTCCCTTCCCCAAGCCGCCAGCAGGGCATGGCGGCGTTGTTACGAATGGTAAGTTACCACTCGTAATATGGAGAGAGGATGGTCCGGGTCAAGCCTCCGCTGGCGCCAGGCCGCGGCCGAATTCGCGGAGGCCGCGGCGGGCCAGTTCGTCGACTCGCTCGTTCTCGGCATGGCCGGCATGGCCGCGGGTCCATTCCCAGCGCACTTTGTGCGGCGCCATGGCGGCGTCGAGCCGCTGCCACAGATCGACATTCTTCACCGGCTTGCGGTCGGCGGTGACCCAGCCGCGGGACTTCCAGTTCCTGATCCACTGGGTGATGCCGTTGCGGACATACTGGCTGTCGGTGGTCAGCACCGCCTCGACCGGGCGCTTCATCGCCTCCAGCGCCTGGATCGCCGCCATCAGCTCCATCCGGTTGTTGGTGGTCAGCGTCTCGCCGCCATAGAGCTCGCGCTCGATCTCGCCCATGCGCAGCAGCACGCCCCAGCCGCCGGGGCCGGGATTGCCGCTGCAGGCGCCGTCGGTGAAGATCTCGACCTTCGGCAGCTTCATGGCGGGTTTCGCCACCTTCTTCGCGGGGGTGTCGGTCACGGGTCGATCCCATAGGCGGCCACGCTCGTGACCTGCTGGTGGAAGCGCAGCTTGCGCCAGTATTCGAGCGGGTCCTTCGGCCGGACGAAGGCGCCCGGCGGGTGGTTCAGCCAGTCGTACAGACGGGTCAGCAGGAAGCGCAGTGCGTTGCCGCGGGCCAGGATCGGCAGCGCCGCGACCTCGGCCGGTGACAGCGGCCGCTCGGCCCGGTAGCCGGACAGGAGCGCCCGCGCCTTGGTGACGTTGAAGGCGCCGTCCGGCTCGAAGCACCAGGCGTTGAGGCAGATCGACAGGTCGTAGGCCAGCATGTCGGTGCAGGCGAAGTAGAAGTCGATCAGCCCGGACAGGCGGCCGTCGCGGAAGAACACGTTGTCCGGGAACAGGTCGGCATGGATCAGCCCGACCGGCAGGTCGGTCGGCCAATGCGCCTCGAGGAAAGCAAGCTCGCGGGTGATGCCTTCGGCCAGGCCCGGCGCGACGGTGTCGGCCCGGTCGGCGCAATCCGCCACCAGCCGGCGCCAGCCATCGAGCGACAGGTTGTTCGGCCGCGTCATCGGGAAATCGGCCCCGGCCTCGTGCATCCGGGCCAGCGCCGGGCCGAGGGCCTGGCAATGCCAGGGCTGGATCCGCTTCGGCCACAGCCCGTCGAGGAAGGTGACGATCACCGCCGGCCGGCCGGCGAGGCGGCGCAGCGCCTGCCCGTCGCGGGCGGGGACCGGCTGCGGGCATTCGATGCCGCGCGCCGCCAGATGCTGCATCAGCCCGAGGAAGAAGGGCAGGTCGGCCTCGGCCACCCGCTTCTCGTAGAGGGTGAGGATATGCGGCCCGGCCGTGGTCACCAGCAGGTAGTTCGAGTTCTCGACCCCTTCGGCGATGCCCTTGAGCGACAGGACGGAGCCGATGTCGTACTGCGCCACGAAGGCGGCGACATCCTCGTCGGTGACTTCGGTGTAGACGGCCATGGACACCCGGTGGAAGCGGCAGCGCCCGCTTTCATAGAGCGGGAAGGGCCGGCTTGTCGAAGGGAGAGACGCGGCCGCGCCCGGCACCCCGGTGCGACCGCGTCCCGGCGATCAGGTCGGCCGCTTCCGCCTACCGCCCCCGCCCGCTGCCATGGCCGCCGCCGTGGTCGCCTCCACGGCCGCCACCGAACCCTCCGCCGCGGTCGTGGCCACGCTCTCCATGGTCGGGCCCGATCTCGCCCGGATGCGTGTTGCGGTCGGCGCCGTTCTCGCCGTGATCGAAGGACGGCGCCGACGAGTCCTGAGTATCGGACGCATCCGCCTGCGCCATCTGCGGCGGGAGCGGAGTGTGCTCGGACTGCAGTCCCGTGCGGGCGAAGGCCGGCCCGGCGGCAACCGTTCCGAGCATGAGCAGAGCCACGAACCCCGCGGGGCGGGGATGCCTGAGCAGAACCATGACTGTTCCTCTTCGACCGTATCCGGCGTCGCCTCAGCGCGACATGCCGGATCACATTGCGTGGTCTTCGTGAGAGTCCTGCGGAATGTCGGCGATTTGAGGTCCGCCGCGATCGCGGTGGCACCGTGCGATTCCGCACTGCAACACATGGTCAGGAATGGCGCCGGCGGAACTCCGCTTACGGCGATTTAATCAGCGGAACATCTTCAAAAAATAATCATCCAATTCTGTACTTCACAATACTGCGACATCCTGTCTCCCAATACGAATCCAGTATTGACCACTCAAAATCCGCAAAGACATCCTGAGACATACGCGCAAGAATTCAATCGGCGCGCCGGCACCGATCCACGATCAGCCCCGCCTTCCCCTCGGGACACACATCGGATCGGCCCGAGCAATCGGGAGGAAACGTCCATCCGCGGGCGTCGCAGTCATCCAGGCTGCGGCGCCCGAGCCTCTCTTGTTTGCCCGCTGGAGAGACACAGATGCCCCTTGTCGCCCGCCGGACGGTGCTGCGGATCGGCACCCCGATCGCTCTCGTGATGGTCTGCGCCGCCGTGCTGGCAGGCCGCGAGCTGCGCGGCGCTGCCGCCTCGGCCGCGCCCCCGGCCGCGCCGCCTCCCGCCGTGCCGGTCGAGGCCGCGGCGGCCCGGCGCAGCGACGTGCCCGTCTATCTGACCGGCCTCGGCACCGTCCAGGCGCTGAACACGGTGACGGTGAAGAGCCGGGTCGACGGTCAGCTGCAGACGGTCTCCTTCCAGGAAGGCCAGCATGTCACCGCCGGCCAGACGCTGGCGCAGATCGACCCGCGGCCGTTCCAGGCGGCGCTGGACCAGGCCAAGGCGACCAAGGCCAAGGACGAGGCGCAGCTGGCCAACGCCCAGCTCGACCTGCAGCGCTTCGAGAACCTGCACCAGTACGCGACGGCGCAGAGCGTCGACACGCAGAAGGCGCTGATCGCGCAGCTGCAGGCCCAGATCGAGGGCGACCAGGCCGCGATCGACAATGCCGCGACGCAGCTGAGCTACACCACCATCACCTCGCCGCTGAACGGCCGCACCGGCATCCGCCTGGTCGACCAGGGCAACATCATCCACGCCACCGACACCGGCGGCCTGGTGGTGATCACCCAGCTGCATCCGATCTCGGTGATCTTCACCCTGCCGGAGGAGGACCTGCCGGACATCCAGGCAGCGATGGCCAAGGGCCCGCTCACGGTCTTCGCCGACACCCGCGGCGACGACAAGCCGCTGGACCAGGGCATGCTGCAGCTGGTCGACAACCAGATCGACCAGGCCACCGGCACGATCCGGCTGAAGGCGACCTTCCCGAACAAGGGCAACCAGCTGTGGCCCGGCCAGTTCGTCGACGTCCGGCTGCTGCTGCGGACCGAGCAGAATGTGGTCACCGTGCCCACCACCGCGATCCAGCGCGGGCCCGACGGCCTCTATGTCTACGCGGTGAAGCCGGACGCCACGGTCGAGCTGCGGCCGGTCGGCATCGGCCAGATCACCGACGGCACCGCCGTGGTCGAGACCGGCCTCGACGCCGGCACCAGCGTCGTCACCGCCGGCCAGTACCGGCTGCAGCCGGGCACCCGGGTGCAGACCCGCGAGGCCGCCACCCCCAGCCAGCCGGGCGCCTGACCATGAGCATCTCGGCCCCCTTCATCCGCAAGCCGATCGCCACCTCGCTGCTCATGGCCGGGGTGCTGCTGGTCGGCCTCGTCGCCTATCCGCTGCTGCCGGTGGCGCCGCTGCCGCAGGTCGACTTCCCGACCATCCAGGTCTCGGTCCAGCTGCCCGGCGCCGACCCCACCACCATGGCCTCGTCGGTGACGGCGCCGCTGGAACGGCAGTTCGCCGAGATCCCAGGCGTGTCGCAGATGACCTCCAGCAGCACGCTCGGCAACAGCTCGATCACCCTGCAGTTCGACCTCGACCGCAACATCGACGCGGCGGCCGGGGACGTGCAGACCGCGATCAACGCCGCGGGCGGCCAGCTGCCGAAGGACCTGCCGTCGCCGCCGACCTACCGCAAGGTCAACCCGGCCGACGCCCCGATCCTGGTGATCGCGGCCCATTCCGACACGCTGCCGCTGACCACGGTCGACGACTATGCCGAGAACGTGCTGAGCCAGAACATCAGTCAGGTGCCGGGCGTCGCCCAGGTCACCATCGGCGGCCAGCAGAAGCCGGCGGTGCGGGTGCAGGTCGATCCGCAGAAGCTGGCGGCGCTGGGCATCGGGCTGGAGGATGTGCGCGGCGTCATCGCCGACGCCACCGCCGACAGCCCAAAGGGCAGCATCGACGGCGCGACGCGGACTTTCACCATCTACGACAACGACCAGGAGCTGAAGGCGGAGCCCTGGAACGACGTCATCATCGCCTACAAGAACGGCGCGCCGGTGCGCGTCCGCGACATCGGCCAGGCGGTGGAAGGGCCGGAGAACACCAAGCTGGCCGCCTGGGCCGGCGGCCGGCGTGCCGTGCTGCTGATCGTGTTCAAGCAGCCCGGCGCCAACGTCATCGACGTGGTCGACCATGTCAAATCGCTGCTGCCGCAGCTGCAGGCGGCGATCCCGCCGGCGGTCAAGGTCGACATCCTGAGCGACCGCACCACCACGATCCGCGCCTCGGTCGCCGACGTGCAGTTCACGCTGGCGCTGACCATCGCCCTGGTGGTGATGGTGATCTTCGTGTTCCTGCGCAACTTCTGGGCCACGGCGATCCCGAGCGTGACCGTGCCGCTGGCGCTGGTCGGCACCTTCGCGCTGATGTACGCGTTCGGCTACAGCCTGGACAACCTGTCGCTGATGGGCCTCAGCATCGCGGTCGGTTTCGTCGTCGACGACGCCATCGTCATGCTGGAGAACATCCACCGCCACATCGAGGAGGGGCTGTCGCCGGTGCAGGCGGCGCTGAAAGGCGCCGGCGAGATCGGCTTCACCATCTTCTCCATCAGCCTGTCGCTGGTCGCCGTGTTCATCCCGCTGCTGCTGATGGGCGGCATCGTCGGCCGGGTGTTCCGCGAATTCGCCATCACGGTGACGATGACCATCCTGGTCTCGGCGATCGTCTCGCTGACCCTGACCCCGGTGATGTGCTCGAAGTTCATGAAGCATGACACCGGCAGGCACGGGCGCCTCTACCGGCTGTCGGAGCGGGGCTTCGACCTGCTGCTGGCGGGCTACCGCCGGTCGCTCGACGTCGCGCTGAAGCACCGCCGCGTCACGCTGGCGGTCTTCCTCGCGACCATCGCCGTCACCGCCTACCTCTTCGTCATCATCCCGAAGGGCTTCTTCCCGCAGCAGGACACCGGCCTGATCCTCGGCACCTCGGAGGCGGCGCAGGACATCTCCTTCGCCGAGATGAGCCGCAAGCAGGAGGAGCTGGGCAGGATCGTCGCCGCCGACCCGGATGTCGCCACCGTCGCCATGGCGCTGGGCGCCGGCGGCGGGCAGACGCTGAACAACGGCCGCCTGTTCATCACCCTGAAGCCGCGCGACGAACGCCAGGCCTCGGCCAGCGAAATCATCGACCGGCTGCGGCCGCTTCTGGCCAAGGTCGAAGGCGCGGCGCTGTTCCTGCAGCCGGCCCAGGACATCAACATCGGCGGCCGGCCGACCCGGACGCTGTACCAGTACACGCTGCAGGACGCGAATATCGACGAGCTGAACCAGTGGGCGCCCAAGGTCTACGACAAGCTGCGGACGCTGCCGCAGCTGCGCGACGTCGCCACCGACGAGCAGACCGGCGGCACCACCCTGACGCTGGACATCGACCGCGACGCCGCCGCCCGTTACGGCATCCAGCCGCAGCTGATCGACGACACCCTCTACGACGCCTTCGGCCAGCGCCAGGTGGCGCAGTACTTCACCCAGGTGAACAGCTACCATGTGGTGATGGAGGTGCTGCCCCAGCTGCAGGACAAGCCCTCGGCGATCGAGCGGATCTACATCAAGTCGCCGCTGACCGGGGAGCAGGTGCCGATCAGCGCCCTGGCGCACTGGACCACCCGGCCGACCGCCTTCCTGTCGATCAACCACCAGGGCCAGTTCCCGGCGGTGACGCTGAGCTTCAACCTGGCGCCGGGCGTGGCGCTGGGCGACACGGTGACGGCGATCCAGCAGGCCGAGCGGGAGATGGGGGTGCCGGCTTCGCTGACCGGCACCTTCCAGGGCAACGCCCAGGCCTTCCAGTCCTCGCTGGCCAGCGAGCCCTATCTGGTCGCGGCCGCGCTGATCGTCATCTACATCATCCTCGGCGTGCTGTATGAGAGCTACATCCACCCGCTGACGATCCTGTCGACCCTGCCCTCGGCCGGCGCCGGCGCCCTCGTCATGCTGATGCTGTTCGGCTTCGACTTCAGCGTCATCGCGCTGATCGGCGTCATCCTCTTGATCGGCATCGTCAAGAAGAACGGCATCATGATGGTCGACTTCGCCATCCAGGCGGAGCGCGACCAGGGGCTGACGCCGTTCGAGGCGATCCGCCAGGCCTGCCTGCTGCGCTTCCGCCCGATCATGATGACGACGATGGCGGCGCTGCTGGGTGGGCTGCCGCTGATGCTGGGCTCCGGCACCGGGTCGGAGCTGCGGCAGCCGCTGGGCTACGCCATGGTCGGCGGCCTGCTGCTGAGCCAGGCCCTGACCCTGTACACGACGCCGGTCGTCTACCTGTATCTCGACAAGCTCAGGGTGTGGCTGGCCAGCCGCCGCAAGCAGGACGGCGCGATGCCGCCGCACCTGGCCGCCGAGGCCGCGCCGTCGGCGGGGGAGTGAGCCGCGTCACCCTTTCGGCGGATAGGCGTGACGGGCGCCGTTCGGGTCCTCGACGGTCCAGCCTTCGGCGTCGGAGCCGGCGAGGTAGTCGGGCCCGATCGGCACCTTGCCGCGGCCGCCGGGGATGTCGAGGACATAAGTCGGCTGGGCCAGGCCCGAGAGCCGGCCGCGCAGCGCCTTCATGATCCGCCGCCCGTCCTCGATCCCGGTGCGGAACTGCGCCGTGCCGGGGGCGAGGTCGCCATGATGCAGGTAGTAAGGCTTGATCCGCAGCCGCACGAAGTCGCGGAACAGCTGCTCCAGCACCGCCGGATCGTCGTTGACGCCGCGCAGCAGCACGGTCTGGGACACCAGCGCCACGCCGGCATCGGCCAGGCGCCGGATCGCGTCCCGCGCCGCGGGCGTCAGCTCGCGCGGATGGTTGCTGTGGATGGCGAGCCAGACGGCGCTGTCCTGCGCCTTGAGGCCCGCCACCAGCTCCGGCGTCACCCGCTCCGGCTCCACCACCGGCACCCGGCTGTGCAGCCGGACCACGCCGAGATGCGGGACGGCGTCGAGTCGGGCCACCACCTCGGCCAGGCGGCGCGGCGCCAGCATCAGCGGGTCGCCGCCGGTCAGGATCGCCTCCCACACCTGCGGCCGGGCGCGGATGTAGTCGATCGCGGCCGCGAGATCGGCCTCGCCCATCGCCTCGCCCCCCGGCCCGACCATCTCGCGCCGGAAGCAGAAGCGGCAATAGACCGGGCAGGCGTGCAGCAGCTTCAGCAGCACCCGGTCCGGATAGCGGTGGACAAGGCCCGGGATCGGGCTGTGCGCGCCGTCACCGATCGGGTCGACCAGCTCCTCCGGCCGCGTCTCCAGCTCCGCCGCGCCGGGCACGAACTGGCGCGCGATCGGGTCGGCCGGATCGGCCGGATCGACCAGATCCGCCATCGCCGGGGTGACCGCGACGGCGTAGCGCGACGCGACGGCGCGCAGCTCGTCGAGCCGCTCGGGGCCTGCCAGGCCCGCCTCGACCAATGCCTCGGGGGTCCGCAGGCGCTGCGGACTGAGGTGTCCGTCTCTCGGCATGATCTCAGACCGCGTTCAGCTCGCGCGGCAGCTTGAAGGTGATGGTCTCGACAGTCACCGGCTCCGACTGGATGGTGACGGCGTAGCGCTCGTGCAGCGCCTTCATCACCTCCTCGACCAGCACCTCGGGCGCCGAAGCGCCGGCGGTGATGCCGAGGGTGGAGATGCCGTCGAACCAGGACCAGTCGAGCTCCGCGGCGCGCTGCACCAGCATCGCCTTGGCGCAGCCGGCGCGGCGCGCCACCTCGACCAGCCGCACGGAATTCGAGGAGTTCGGGGCGCCGATCACCAGCACCGCGTCGCAATGCGGGGCGATCAGCTTGATCGCCTCCTGCCGGTTGGTGGTGGCGTAGCAGATGTCCTGCTTGTTCGGCGCCGAGATGGTGGGGAACTTCGCCTTCAACGCGTCGACGATCTCGACCGTGTCGTCGAGCGACAGCGTCGTCTGGGTGGCGAAGGCGAGGTTGTCAGGGTCTTCGACCTCCAGCGCCGCCACATCCTCCACCGACTCGACCAGCCGCACCGCGCCCGGCGGCAGCTGGCCCATGGTGCCGATCACCTCCGGGTGGCCGGCATGGCCGATCAGAATCACGGTGTGGCCGGTGCGGTGGTGCCGTTCGGCCTCGCGGTGCACCTTGCTGACCAGCGGGCAGGTGGCGTCGAGATACAGCAGCTTGCGCCGCTCCGCTTCCGCCGGCACCGATTTCGGCACGCCATGGGCGGAGAACACGACCGGTGCATCGTCCGGCACCTCGTCCAGCTCCTCGACGAAGATCGCGCCCTTGGCCTCCAACGCCTCGACCACGAAGCGGTTGTGCACGATCTCGTGCCGGACATAAACGGGGGCGCCGTACTTCTCGATCGCGCGCTCGACGATCTGGATCGCGCGGTCGACGCCGGCGCAGAACCCGCGCGGCGAGGCCAGCATCACCGTCAAGGGCGGCCGCGCGTCCCGCGTGCCCGCGCCTGCGCTTGTGCCAGCCTGTGCCATTTCCTATGGTCCTGAACCCGTTGTTGAAGGAGAGGGCGATGCCCGCCGAACTGTTGCGCCGCGACCCTAATATAGGTGCTCTCTCAAAAAAAGCGCGGTACGGCGTCTCAGGGCGACTCCGGTCCGGGGGCTCCGTCCTCCTGCTGCTCGGCCTAGCAGCCTGCGGTGGCGACAATGCGGCGCAGCAGGCCGGGCTGCGCTGCCCGCAGATCGTCATTCCGCAGGATGCCGCGGTCTATGACCTGGTGCGCAACAACAGCACCAACCCGAAGGATGTGCTGGTCGAGGCCCGGATCACCAACACCCGGGGCGACTGCACCTATGGCGACAACGCCGTGACCATGAACGTCAATGTCGAGTTCACCGCCTGGCGCGGCCCGGCCGCCTGGCTGGAGAAGGACGTCCCGGTCCAGTACTTCGTCGCCGTCACCGACGCCCAGGACCGGATCCTGAACAAGGCCAACTTCGACGTGAAGATCCCCGTGCCGCGGCTGCAGGTCACCCCGCGCGAGACCATCCAGGAGCCGCTGGAGCAGGTGATCCCCGTCTCCAGCCCGGCGGAGGGCGGCTCGTACAAGGTCATGATCGGCTTCCAGCTGACGCCGCAGCAGCTCGAGTTCAACAAGCATCGCAACGACCCGCGGACGCCCGGCGCCGCCGCCCAGGCCGCCGGCCGCCGCACCATCGCCCCGGTGGTGCCCGACCCGCGCGACCCGAGCACGAGCGGCCCGCCGCAATGACGAGTGACGGAAGCAGGCCCGTAGTCGTCGCGGATTGACTTTTTCGGCGCGACGGACGAGTGTCCGCCTGCGCATTGATACGGCCTACGACCCTGGCGGGAGAGACCGGAACCGCATGACCGCGGGACCGGCGCCGAAGGAGCAAACGCCCCGGAAACTCTCAGGCCAAAGGACCGTCAGGGTAAGGCACTCTGGAGAGCAGGCAGCGGCGCGCGCCGCAGCCTCACCGATGGGGTAAGCCGGACAGAGTTCCCGGCGATTCTCTCAGGTCCCAGACAGAGGGGGTGGCGCGCGAGGATGGCCTCGCACGCCCACCTTTTGTCGAGAGGACCGGACCCGTGACCGATACCCCCCTGCAGCGTACCCCGCTCTTCGACCTGCATGTCGAGCTCGGCGCCAAGCTGGTCCCCTTCGCTGGCTACGAGATGCCGGTGCAGTACCCGGCCGGCATCCTCAAGGAGCATCTGCACACCAGGGCCGAGGCCGGGCTGTTCGACGTCAGCCATATGGGCCAGGCCTGGCTGGAGGCCGAGCCGGGCGAGGATGTCGCCGCGCTGATCGAGACGCTGGTCCCGGGCGATATCGCCGGGCTGGCGCCGGGCCGGATCCGCTATTCGCTGCTGCTGAACGACGAGGGCGGCATCCTCGACGATCTGATGATCACGCGCAGCCCCGATCCGACGCTGCTGTTCCTCGTGGTCAACGCCGCCTGCAAGGACGCCGATTTCGCGCATATCGCGACGAAGCTGGCCGGCCGAGCCCGCCTGGTCCGGCTCGACGACCGTGCCCTGATCGCGCTGCAGGGCCCGAAAGCGGCGGAGGTGCTGGCCCGCCACGCCTTCGGCGCCGACGACCTGGCCTTCATGGAATCCGGCTCCTTCGCCCTCGACCGGGTCGAATGCCTGATCAGCCGGTCCGGCTACACCGGCGAGGACGGGTTCGAGATCTCCGCTCCGGCCGAGGAGGCCGAGCGCATCGCCCGCTTCCTGCTGTCGGAGCCGGAGGTGGCCCCGATCGGCCTCGGCGCCCGCGATTCGCTGCGGCTGGAGGCCGGCCTGTGCCTCTACGGCCACGACATCGACACGACGACCACCCCGGTCGAGGCCGGTCTGTCCTGGACCATCGGCAAGCGCCGCCGCGCCGAGGGCGGCTTCCCCGGCGCCGACCGCATCCTGAAGCAGCTGGCCGAGGGCCCGGCGCGCAAGCGGGTCGGCTTGAAGCCCGAAGGCCGCGCCCCGGCGCGGGAAGGCACGCCCATCCTCTCCTCCGACGGGCGCGAGATCGGCCGCGTCACCTCGGGCGGCTTCGGCCCGACGGTCGGCGGCCCGGTCGCCATGGGCTATGTCGAGGCCGGCTTCGCCGCCGCCGGCACGCCCGTCTCCCTCCTCATCCGCGACAAGGCGCATCCGGCCGTGGTGGCCGCAGTGCCCTTCGTCGCCCCGAACTTCCACCGCTGATCGAACAGGGACGCCAGCAGCATGAGCACGCTTCGCTACACCAAGGACCATGAGTGGATCCGCGTCGAAGGCGACACGGCCACGGTCGGCATCACCGCCTATGCGCAGGAGCAGCTGGGCGACGTCGTCTTCGTCGAGCTGCCCGAGATCGGCAAGCAGCTGACCGCCGGCGGCGAGGCCGCGGTGGTCGAGTCGGTCAAGGCGGCGAGCGAGGTCTACGCCCCGGTGGCCGGCGAGGTGGTCGCGGTCAACCAGGCGCTGGTCGACAGCCCGGCCCTGGTCAACAGCGACCCAACCGGCGAGGGCTGGTTCATGAAGATCAAGCTGGCCGACGCCGCCGCGGTCGACGCGCTGCTCGACCAGGCCGCCTATGACGCCTATGTCGAGGGCCTGCACTGATGCGTTACCTGCCCCTGACCGAGGCCGACCGCCGCGAGATGGTCGCTGCGATCGGCGCCGGCTCGGTCGACGATCTGTTCCGCGACGTGCCGCAGAGCGCGCGGCTGCCGGGCCCCTTGAAGGAGCTGCCGCCGCACCAGGGCGAGCTGGAGGTCGAGCGCGCCCTGGGCGCCATGGCGGCGAAGAACGTGCCGGCCGGCTCGGTGCCGTTCTTCTGCGGCGCCGGCGCCTATCGCCACCACGTCCCCGCCACCGTCGACTACCTGATCCAGCGCGGCGAGTTCCTGACCAGCTACACGCCGTACCAGCCCGAGGTCACCCAGGGCACGCTGCAGTACCTGTTCGAGTTCCAGACCCAGGTCGCCCTGCTGACCGGGATGGAGGTCGCCAACGCCTCGATGTATGACGGCTCCACCGCCTGCGCCGAGGCGATCATGATGGCGAACCGGGTCACCCGGCGCAGCCGTGCGGTGATCTCCGGCGGGTTGCACCCGCAGTACCGCGACGTCTGCCGCACCCATGCCGACTTCACGGGCTTCACCCTGGACGAGGCGGTGCCCAACCCGGATGGGGTCGAGGACCTGGCCGGCCGGATCGACGACACGACCTCCTGCGTCGTGGTCCAGAACCCGTCGGTGTTCGGCCATGTGCACGACCTGTCGGCCCTGGCCGAGGCCTGCCACGCCAAGGGCGCCCTTCTGGTCGTGGCGGTGACCGAGGTGGTGTCGCTCGGCCTCCTCACCCCGCCGGGCGAGATGGGCGCCGACATCGTGGTCTGCGAGGGCCAGTCGCTGGGCAATGCGCTGAACTTCGGCGGCCCCTATGTCGGCCTGTTCGCGACGCGCGAGAAGTTCCTCCGCCAGATGCCGGGCCGGCTGTGCGGCCAGACCGTCGACGCCGAGGGCAAGCGCGGCTATGTGCTGACGCTGTCGACCCGGGAGCAGCACATCCGGCGCGAGAAGGCGACCAGCAACATCTGCACCAACAGCGGCCTCTGCGCCCTGGCCTTCACCATCCACCTGTCCCTCCTGGGCGAGGCCGGATTCACCAGGCTGGCGCGGATCAACCACGCCAAGGCCGTGACCCTGGCGGAGAAGCTGGCCAAGGTGCCCGGCGTCGCGGTGCTGAACCAGAGCTTCTTCAACGAGATCACGGTGAAGCTGCCGAAGCCGGCGGAGCCGGTGATCGACGTGCTGGCCAAGCGCGGGATCCTGGGCGGCGTGCCGGTCAGCCGGATCTACGCCAACCGCCCGGCCTTCGCCGACCTGCTGCTGGTGGCGGCGACCGAGACCAACACCGAGGCCGATATCGACGCGCTCTGCGCCGGCCTGTCGGAGGTGCTGTGATGACCCAGGTTGACACCTTCACCGGCAACCGCGGCCTCGACATCGAGGAGAAGCTGATCTTCGAGCAGGACACGCCCGGCCAGTCCGGCGTCGACCTGCCGGAGCCCGCGACCGACACGCTGCGGCTGGGGTCGGTCAAGCCGCGCGCCCGGGTCGGCCTGCCCGGCCTGGCCGAGCCGACGGTGATGCGCCACTACACCCGCCTGTCGCGGATGAACATGGCGATCGACACCGCCCTCTACCCGCTCGGCTCCTGCACCATGAAGCACAATCCGCGGCTGAACGAGCGGATGGCGCGGCTGCCGGGCTTCGCCGACATCCACCCGCTGCAGCCGGTTTCGACCGTGCAGGGCGCGCTGGAGCTGATCGACACGCTGGCGCATTGGCTGAAGACCCTGACCAACATGCCGGCCGTGGCCCTGTCCCCGGCCGCGGGCGCGCATGGCGAGCTGTGCGGCATGATGGCGATCCGCGCCGCCCAGGAGGCCCGCGGCGAGGGCCACCGCACCCGCGTGCTGGTGCCGGAATCGGCGCATGGCACCAATCCGGCGACGGCGGCGGCGATCGGCTACGCCGTCGACGCCATCCCGGCGACGGCGGACGGGCATGTCGACCTCGCCGCGCTGAAGGCCAAGCTGGGGCCGGACGTGGCGGCGATCATGCTGACCAACCCGAACACCTGCGGCCTGTTCGAGCGCGACATCGTCGAGATCGCGCGGGTGGTGCACGAGGCCGGCGCCTTCTTCTACTGCGACGGCGCCAACTTCAACGCCATCGTCGGCCGGGTGCGCCCGGGCGACCTCGGCGTCGACGCCATGCACATCAACCTGCACAAGACCTTCTCCACCCCGCATGGCGGCGGCGGCCCGGGCTCCGGCCCGGTGGTGCTGTCGGCCGCGCTCGCGCCCTACGCCCCGATCTCGGCCGTGGTGCATGATGCCAACGGCTTCCGCGTGGCCGAGCACAAAGGCCGCGACGGCGCGCCGGAGCACAGCTTCGGCCGGCTGAAGGCGTTCCACGGTCAGATGGGCATGTTCGTTCGCGCGCTCGCCTACATGATGAGCCACGGCGCCGACGGGCTGTGGCAGGTGGCGAGCGACGCGGTGCTGAACGCCAACTACGTGCAGGCCCGTCTCAAGGATGTGCTGACCCCGGCCTTCGACAACGGCTACTGCATGCACGAGGCGCTGTTCGACGACCGGGCGCTGAAGGACACGGGCGTGACCACGCTCGACATCGCCAAGGCGATGATCGACGAGGGCTTCCACCCGATGACCATGTACTTCCCGCTGGTCGTGCACGGCGCCATGCTGATCGAGCCGACCGAGACCGAGAGCAAGGCGACGCTGGACCAGTTCATCGGCACCATGCGGTCGCTGGTCGAGAAGGCCAAGGCAGGACAGGCGGAGTGGTTCAAGGGCGCGCCCTACCACGCTCCGCGCCGGCGTCTGGACGAGACCGCCGCGGCCCGCAAGCCGGTGCTGCGCTGGACGCCCGACGCCCCGCTGGCCCAGGCGGCGGAGTAGTGCCAGTGGCGCCCGTCCTCGCGGAGGGGCGCCACTGGCTCCGGTCAGGGCTCCGGCACGACGATCCGGTCGCCGACGGCATAGAGAAAGCAGCCCGGCGCGCGCTGGCGGCAATAGGACAGGACGGCGGCGGCCGCTTCCTGCTGCGTGCGGTAGCCCGAGTTCCAGGCCCAGGACTTGCTGCCGTCGGTGGCAAAGGCCTTCTCGTAGCTCGAGCTGGCGAGATAGCGGGTGAAGCTCTTCTGGCCGTCCTCGGACAGGGAGGGCGGCGCCGGCAGCTTCACGGTCTCGGCCTTGACCAGCTCGGTCGAGGGAAGCCCGCGGGCGGCAAGGAACTCGCTGACGCGCGGCCACCACAGGGTCGGCGGTGCCGACGCCATGATGAAGTGGCCGTTGTCGCCTGAGGCGGGGGTCACGAACAACTCCCCGGCGCCTCCGGCGGCCTGATATCGGGAGAACATCTCCCGGGCCAGCGCCGGCGAAAACTCCTTGTCGTTCTCGGCATAGATCCACAGCACCGGCGTCCGCGCCGTCTGCCCGAAGCCGCTCGCGGCCTCCAGCAGACTCTCCTTGCCACAGACATTCACCCACGAGGCGCCGCGACCGCCGGCGAAGTCGAGCACGGCCTGCACGCCCGGCGGGTTCGTCGCGGCCGCCGCGAGCACGGCCCAGCCGCCGGTCGAGGAGCCGAGCAGAACCGCCTTGTCCGGCGATGCCCAGGGCTGGCGGCGCACCGCGTCCAGCGCCGCCAGCAGGTCCGTGCGGGCGATCTCTCCCGCACGCTGGTGCTGGGGATTGTCGCAGGATGTGCCGGTGATCAGGTCCCGCCCGGTCGAATTGCCGTAGCCCCGCCGCAGCACCATGACGGCGGCATAGCCGCGGCGCGCGAAGTCGATGGCTGTGCCGGAATAGCGGTTGGCCGTGAGACCGCGATTGTAGGCCCCCTCCGACGTGCCGTGCGTGATCAGCGCGACCGGATAGCGGCCGGGCGCGCTGGGCCGCGTGACGAAGGCCTCGAGCGTCTCCCTATCCCCGTCCGGCATCGTCACCTCGAGCGGCAATGGCTGCCGCACTAGGCCCGGCAGTTGCTGGTTGCTGCCGCCGATCGCGACCATCTGCGGGCTGCTGGTCTGGCAGGCAGCCAGCAGCAACCCAGCCGCGGCGATCAGCGCGCGGCGCCAAGCGACCCTGCCCGATGACTTGGGCCGCGACGCCAGGGCGCGCAACATCCCGGCCGGAACGGCCGGCAATCCGTGCATGATGTGACTCTCCCCGCTCCGATCGAGATCGCCGCGCGGGGTTCCTCCCCGGCTGTCGACGCCCCGTCGATTGTTGCCCCCGATTTCCGCATCGATGCCCCGCCCGCCGGCTTCAGCCGACGGCGAGGACACAAGGAGAAAGTCTTATGGATGAGGCCAACGGCCGGCAAGCGGGACCGCAGCCGGAGGATCCGGAAAAGGCTTCTGGCCGGCGTCGCCGTGAAATCTTACCGCCAGCGTAAAACGGTCTTCCAACCGCCATACCGTCGCGGCATCATCGCCTCGCACCAGCTGGTGCAACACACGCCTGAGGGGGCGAGATGGGGGTACGATGGCACGCAAGGCCGTGACGAGTTCTCAGGCGCAGGCCATCGGCCCCTATTCGCATGGCGTGGTGGGGCGCAGCGATCTCCTCTTCCTCTCCGGCCAGACCCCGATCGACCCCGCAACTGGCCGCCTGGTCGAGGGCGACATCACCGCCCAGACCGAGCGGTGCCTGGCCAATCTGAGCCATGTGCTCAAGGCGGCGGACCTGACCTTCGACGCGGTGGTGAAGGTCAACGTGTTCCTGACCGACATGGACGACTTCGCGGCCATGAACGCGGTCTATGAGCGCCATTTCCGGCCACCCTACCCGGCCCGCTCGACCATCGGCGTCGCCGCCCTGCCGCTCGGCGCCCGGGTCGAGATCGAGATGGTCGCGGCGATGCCGCGGGAGTGACCGGCGTCCGGCGCTACTGCAGATATCCCCAGCGCTCCACCGCCGGCTCGGCCGAGGACCACTTCCAGGTCTCGCCCTGGCGGCAGATGGTGCCGATGTAGATCCCGCGGGTTGCCTTGGCGCCCTCGCCCTCCTCGACCGTGACCAGGATCTCCTTGCAGGTGGCGAGCGGCGTCTCGATCAGCCGGGTGACCTGCACCGCGCCGTTCTCGTCGGCATAGCCGAAGGGCAGGTCGTGCTCGACCCGCCACAGCTGGGTCTCGCCCGGCTGCATCCGGCCGGCGACGCCGGCGATCACGTCCTGCTCGTCCTTGTGCAGATCCCGCATCACGGATTTCACCCCCGCCGCGACCGCGGCCCGAGTGCCCATGCCGACGCTGTAGCCGACCACCGGATTGGCCGTGATGGCTCCGACCGTGCCGCCGGTGGCGATGCCGCTGACATCCGCGACCATGCTGCAGCCGGCGAGCGGCATCAGCACGGGCAGCAGGCGCAGGAGCCGCAAGAGACGGCGCCGCCGCCCCCTCACTGCAGCGAACCCCACCGCTCCGTGGCCGGCTCGGCCGAGGCCCATTTCCAGGTCTCGCCGTTCTGGCAAATGACGGCGACGTAGAAGGCGCGGTCCTTCTCGCCCTCGACCGAGAACACGATCTCCTTGCAGGCGAGCGGCGGCGCGCCGATCAGCCGGCTGACCGTGACCTCGCCCTGGGCGTCGGCCTCGATCGGCACGTCGTGCGCGATGTCCCAGCGCGCCACTTGGCCGATGGCCAGCGGGCCGGCGACGGCGGCGATCCGGTCCTGCTCGGCCTGATGCACCTTGCGCTCGCCGTACTGCAGCCCGGCGCTGGCGGCGGAGCGGACGCCGAGACCGATGCCGGTCGCCACCAGCGCGTTGTCGGTGACCGCCGTGGCCGCGGCCGCGCCGCCGACGCCGGCAAGATCCGCTGTTCCCTCATGCAGCAGGGAGCTGCAGCCGGCGAGCGTCGAGGCCGAAACCATAAGGAGAGCAGCAATAGAGAATCTGCACGTTCTGGTGGGCATCGCACCGTCTTGGGCCGCGGTCTTCGGGGGGCGGCCCGAATTGCGAATCACCGTAACATCAACTTGTTACAAATGTCGATGAAGGCAGAACCTCAATTACATTCAACTTCGGTAGCATCGCGCATCGCGGCTTGGCTGGCGGTGGTCCGGCACCGTGCTATCGTGCGGCCGCGTCGATGGACGGAGGGAAGCTTGGGTCATCTGGTTGCGGCCGCCGCCTATGCGAATGGACAGCGTGTCGCCGAGATCGCCCTGTCGGAGGGCCGGCGCTGGGCGGAGAAGCCCGGCCATTTCGTCTGGATCGGCATCCGCGAGCCGGAGGAAGTGGAACTGCGGGACCTGGCGCAGCAGTTCGGACTGCACCCCCTGGCGATCGAGGACGCGCTGAAGGCACATCAGCGGCCGAAGCTGGAGACCTATGGCGACGCCCTGTTCGTGGTGCTGCGCACCGCGCATCGGGTGAAGGAAGAGACCGAGTTCGGCGAGACGCACATCTTCGTCGGCCCCGGCTACGTCATCTCGGTGCGGCACGGCCCCTCCTCCTCCTACGCGAAGGTGCGGGAGCGGGCGGAGGCCACCCCCTCGCTGCTGAAGCACGGCGAGGATTTCGTGCTGTATTCCATCCTCGATTTCGTGGTCGACAACTACACGCCGGTGGTGGAGGCGATCGAGACCGAGGTGACGGCGCTGGAGCAGCACGTGCTGAAGGTGCCGCTGACCGCCGCCGACATCGAGCGCATCCACGCGCTGCGCCGCGAGCTGATGGTGATCCGCCGCACCGTCACCCCAACGGCGGAGGTGTGCAAGCAGCTCGAGCACACCGAAGTCGGTTGCATCGACGAGGCGATGCATCCCTATTTCCGCGATGTCGCCGACCATGTGAAGCGGGTGAGCGACCATGTCGATGCACTGCGCGAGATCGTCACCCATACCTTCGAGGCCGGCCTGCTGCTGGAATCCTCACGCCAGAACCAGGTGCAGCGGAAATTCGCCGCCTGGGCCGCGATCCTGGCGGTGCCGACCGCCATCGCCGGCATCTACGGCATGAACTTCGACAACATGCCGGAGCTGCGCCTGCCCTACGGCTATTTCGTAGTGCTCGGTGCAATCGTCGGCCTCTGCAGCTTCCTGTACTGGCGGTTCAAGCGCTGGGGCTGGCTGTAGCCAGCCGCGCCAGCCAGTCCGCCGCGAAGATCCGGTCCGCCTCGGTCTCGCCGTGCCCGGCCGGCAAGAGGCAGGCGGTGACGGCGGCGCCGGCCTCGGACAGCTGCCGCGCCAGGACCGGCGCATCCTCCCGGTCGCGGCGCTTGTCGCGCTCGCCCGCCAGGATCAGCACCGGCAGCCCGTCGAGGCGCGGGAACGCGCGCTCCGGCCAGGGCGGCTTCGGTCGCATCAGGATGGCTCCGGCGGCGAGGCCCGGCCGCAGCGTCAGCAGCGCCGCCGCCATGATCGCGCCGTTGGAGAAGCCGGCCAGGACCGGCGGCCGCCCCAGCCCGTGGCGCATCACCAGCTCCGCGATGAAGCCGCAGAGCTGGTCCGCCCGCAGCGCCAGATCCTCGGTGTCGAGCGTGCGGTCCGGGTGGCGGCGGAAGAAGGCCCAGCCCTCGCCGACCGACACCTGGCCGCGCGGCGCGATCCAGGTCGCGTCGGGGGCGACCGCAGCGGCGAAGCCGGTCATCACCCGCTCGTCCAGGCCGCTGCCGTGCAGCAGCAGGAGCGGCGGCGTCTCCGCGGCGCCGCGGCGGAACAGGTGCTGGAACGGCGTCGCACCGGTCGTCATCGCTCCTCCCCTGCCGGCAGTGTGCCATGCCGGAGGCCGGCGCGCGACCGATCCCGGCTTGCCACCGAGCCGGGACTGCGGTTCAACACGCCCATGACCGATCCCTTCGACACGGACGACATCGAGCCCGCGGCATCGGACGCCGAGTGCCCGCGCTGTCTGAAGCCGGCGGCACTGTGCGTCTGCGACGCGGTGGAGCCGATCGAGAACCGGATCGGCCTCCTGATCCTGCAGCATCCGCAGGAGCAGGCGAAGGAGCTGGGCACGGCCCGGCTGACCGCCCTGCACCTGACCGACGCCGTCTTCAAGATTGGTCTGTCCTGGCCCAGCCTGGCCGCGGCGCTGGGCCGGCCGGCCGACCCGAAGCGCTGGGCGGTGCTGTATCTCGGCTCGATGCGGCCGCAGGACTTCCCGCCGGGGCGCGAGCTGGTGGTGCTGGACCGGAAGGGCGTCCCCCTGCCCGAGCAGGAGGCGGCGCTGGCCGAGATCGAGGGCGTGGTGGTGCTGGACGGCACCTGGAGCCAGGCCAAGACGCTGTGGTGGCGCAACCCCTGGATGCTCAAGGGACGGCGCATCGCGCTGAAGCCGCAGCGCCCGTCTCTCTACGGCAAGCTGCGGCGCGAGCCCCGGCGTGAGGCGCTGTCGACGCTGGAATCCGCGGCCTTCCTCTTGAGCCGGCTGGAGGGGCGGCCGGAGATCGAGACCGCCCTTCTCGCCAGCTTCGCCCGGATGCTCGACCGCTACCGCGCCACCCAGCCGGCGCGGCCCCGGCCGGATCGTCGCCGACCGCAGCAGCGCCGCGGCCGGCCCCGGTCCGGCTAGGCCCGCCGCTCCGCCCGCAGCAGGGCGAGCGCCGGCAGCAGCGGCGCCGCCGCGACCAGCGCCAGCACCGCATGGGTGGCGCCGAAGGCGGTCAGCGCGCCGACGGCATCGGCCGGGCCGGCCGGCAGGAACAGGCCGAACAGCGCCACCGCCAGCGCCGTTCCGATCGAGGCGCCGGTGCGGTCGAGGATGTTGAGCAGCGGCACCCCGTCCGGCACCCGCTCGCGCGGCAGCGAGGCCAGGGCCACGGTCATCGCCGGCATCGCCGCCAGCACCATGCCGAAGCCGCGGACCGCCAGCACGAGCGACAGCCAGACATAGCCGGTGTCCGCCGCGAGGAAGGCCAGCGGCACGGTGCCGAGCATGGTCAGGGCGATGCCCGCCACCACCAGCCGGCCGCCGCCGAACCGGTCGGCCAGCCTGCCGCTCAACGGCATGGCCAGAGCGATGCCGAGATCCTGCGGCAGGATCAGGAGCCCGGTCATGAACACCGTCTCGTGCCGCACCAGGAGGTAGTAGAGCGGCAGCACGATCTGCGCCCCGTACACGGTGAAGCCGGCGCAGAACAGGATTGCTCCGGCCGGGCCGAACACCCGCTGGCCCAGCAGGCGGATGCGGATCAGCGGCGCCTCGGCGCGCCGCGCCCGCAGGGCGAAGCCGGCGACGAGCGCGACGCCCAGCAGCAGCGCCCCGCCCGCGGCCGGGCCGAAGCCGCCGGACTGGGCGATGGCGGAGACGCCCCAGGTCATCAGCGGCAGCCCCAGGGACAGCAGCACCAGGCCCGGGATGTCCAGCCGGCCGGCGGCGCCCGCATCGACCCGCGGCAGCCAGCGCCAGCCGGCCAGGAGGGCGGCGAGGCCGAGCGGCACGTTGATCCAGAACAGCCAGGGCCAGCCGCGCCAGGCCAGCAGCGCGCTGCCGACGGTCGACCCGATCGCCGGGGCCAGGACCACGACGACGCCCATCGTGGCCATCAGCCGGCCCATCCGTCCCGGTCCCGCGGCCATGCCGAGCAGCATCTGCCCGACCGGCACCAGGAGGCCGCCGCAGAGGCCGAGCAGCACCCGCGCCGCGATCAGCTGCCCGGCCGTGGCTGCCAGGGCGCAGGCGGTCGAGGCCAGGGTGAACAGGGTGAGGCTGGCGAGCCACAGCCGGGTCGGACCGACCCGCCGCGCCGCCCAGGCGCTGACCGGGATCGAGGCGGCCAGGGCCAGCAGATAGCCGGTCGCCACCCATTGCATGGTGTCGAGCGGCACGCCGAAGCCCTCGCCCATCGGCACCAGGCCGATGTTCACGATCGAGGTGGTGAGGCGCGACAGGAAGCCGCCGACCACCAGGATCGCCGCCTGGCGCCACAGCGCGGCCGGGATCCGTTCCAGCGGTGCGGCCGTGGCCGGGGCGATGGAGGCCATGGCGAGTCCTTATCGGTGATAAATTTATCACTGATAAGGAACTGATCGCGGCTAGCCTGTCAAGGACCGGCCGACGTGCCGACGCGACGAGAATAGGAATCGAGATGCCCCCACCGTCATTGCGAGCGCAGCGAAGCAATCCAGGGCCGCTCGCTCCGGCCCCTGGATTGCTTCGTCGCTCCGCTCCTCGCAGTGACGCGGGGAGAGCGGGCTGGCCGGGGAACAGACGATGAAGCTGCAGCGGGACGCGGTGATCCGGACGGCGCTGGACCTGCTGGACGAGGTCGGCATCGACGGCTTGAGCACCCGCCGCCTGGCCGAACGGCTGGGCGTGCAGTCCCCGGCCCTCTACTGGCACTTCAAGAACAAGCGCGCCCTCTTGGACGCCATGGCCGCGGCGATGATGGAAGAGGCCGGGATGCGCCGGACGGTCGAGCCCGGCGCCGACTGGCGGGAGTGGGTGGCGGAGGATGCGCGCCGGTTCCGCCGGGCGCTGCTGTCGCGGCGCGACGGCGCCCGGCTGCACGCCGGCACCCGGCCGGAGCCGGCGGAGTACGCCGCGGTCGAATCCGAGACCGCCGCCCTGTGCGCGCTGGGCCTCAGCCCGGCCGAGGCGCTGCGCGCCCAGATCGCGATCGGCCGCTATGTGGTGGGCTGGGTGCTGGAGGAGCAGGCCGATGCCGCCGACGCCGGCGAACGCGAGGACGAGCGGATGACCGCCACGGAGCTGGCCGGCTATCCGCTGCTCGCCGAAGGCATGGCGGCGGTGCGCGACGCCGACCCGGATGCGGAGTTCGACCACGGCCTCGGCCTGCTGCTCGACGGCATCGCCGCGAAGCTGGCACGGTAGCACCCGGTGATCCGGGTGGTGGGTGGGAAGGATCGAGAGATGCCGCAGGTTCTTGCGGAATGGGGATTGGCCGGCATCGGAGCCCTGCGGAGCGAGGCTGCGGTGCTGGTCATCGTCGACGTGCTGTCGTTTTCCACCGCCGTGGACGTGGCGGTGTCGAGGGGAGCGACGATTCATCCGTTCCCCCTCGGCGACAGGGCCGCGGCGGAGCAGGCGGCCGAGCAGGCCGGCGCAATCCTGGCGCAGCCGAGGCGAGCGGCCGCCGGCCAGTTCAGCCTCTCGCCGGCGAGCCTCCGGACCATTCCCCGGGGGACCAGGCTGATGCTGCCGTCCCCCAACGGCTCGCGGCTGTCCCTGGCCGGCGGCGGCACACCGGTCCTGGCGGGTTGCCTGAGGAACGCATCCGCCGTCGCCCGGGCGGCGCGCAGCCTCGCCGGCGGTGGTGCCGTCGGCGTGATCCCCGCCGGCGAGCGATGGCCGGACGGGAGCCTTCGGCCGGCGATCGAAGATCTGATCGGCGCCGGCGCCATCATCGATGCGCTGGCGCTGCCCTGTTCGCCCGAGGCCCGAGTGGCGCGGGACGCGTACCGATCGGCCGCCGACGATCTGCCGCGCCTGATCCGGACTTCGGTCTCCGGTCGAGAGCTGGAGGATGCAGGCTTCTCCGAGGATGTGGACATTGCTCTCGAGCAGGAAGCGAGCTCGTGCGCCCCTCTCCTGATCGGTGGCGCGTACCAGGCCAGCTGACAGGAGCAGAGCTTCAAGGACGGCGGCCGCACGACCCCGCCTGACCATCGAGCCGGGAGGCGTCGAGGCGGCGGCAAGCGCCTTGTCACGGAATGATCCGGCGGCGGCGCAGGTCGCGGAAGATGGCGAGGAACATCGATTCGGTGTCGACCGTGTCGTGGAAGCCGAAGAGGCGCGATTTCGTCGTGTCGCCGAACATGTCGTAGTCGAAGCCGAAGACGAAGTCGGCGAAGCGCCAGGACGAGACGTCGCGATACGGGGTCGGCGCCAGGCCGTGCTTTTCGATCATCGAGCGCCACAGCGGCTCCTTGTCCGCCATCACCGTCTCGAGCGGCATCGGCAGCGGCGGCGCCACCTCGAGATCGAAGAAGCGGGCCAGGCGCGGCCACAGTTCGGTCCAGCGGAACAGGTCGCCATTGGCGATGTTGAAGGCCTGTCCGGCGGCGCGCGGGTCGGTCGCGGCCCAGACCGTGGCCCGGGCCAGCAGGCCGGAATCGGTCATCTGCAGCAGCTTGCCGTAGGCGCCCGGCTTGCCCGGGAAACGCAGGGGCAGGCCGAGCTCCTTCGCCATCGAGGCATAGACGGCGATGGCGACAGCGAGGTTCATCGGGTTGCCGAGCGCCGCGCCGCCGACCACCGCCGGGCGGATCGCCGACCAGCCCCAGCCCCGCTCCGCGGCCCGGGCCTGCAGCCAGGCCAGCTGGTCGATCATGAACTCCGGCGGCATCGGGCCGGGATCGTCCTCCCGCGCCGGGGTCTTGAACGGGCCGAGATGGCCGCCATAGACCTTGTAGCCCTGCATCAGGCTGACATGGCGCAGCCCCGGAGCCGCCGCGTCGGCCGCCTCCACCGCGTTCACCAGCATGGCGAGGTTCGGCGCCACCAGCTCGGCCCAGCTCGGCCGGTCCTGGAAGGCGGCGTAGAAGATGTGGGTGACCTCGCTCAAGGTCCCGAGCTTGTCCCGCGCATCGGCGGGGTCGAGCAGGTCGACCGCCACGTGCCGGACCCGGCCTCCGGCTCGCCGCCCCGCCGCGACAGGCCGATAACGTTCCAGTCCTCCAACGTTGCCAAATGCTGCACCAGGTTGCGGCCGATCACGCCCTGTGCGCCGACCACCAGCGCCACCTTCCGGTCCATCGCTCTCTCCGTGCCGATGTCTCGGCCCAGAGATCATCCATTCCAGACACTTTGAGTAGCTGGACTCCTCTACTATCATCCATAAACGAAGCTTTGAGATGATCGCATGGACCGGTTCACCGCCATGGCCACCTTCGTCCGGGTGGCGGAGCTGGGCAGCCTGTCGGCGGCGGCGCGGGACCTGGGCCTGACCCAGCCGGCGGTCAGCCAGCAGGTGGCGGCGCTGGAGCAGCGCCTCGGCGTCCGCCTGCTGAACCGCAGCACCCGCCGCCTGGCCCTGACCGAGGCGGGCGAGCGCTACCACGCCCAGACCCGGCGCATCCTGGAGGCGGTGGCGGAGGCCGAGGACAGCCTCACCGAGACGCCCGACGCGCTGACCGGCAGCCTGCGGGTGCATGCGCCTGCCGGGCTGGGCCAGGCGCATCTGGCGCCGATCCTGATCGGTTTCCAGCAGCGCCATCCCGGCCTGACGGTCGAGCTGATCGCCGACGACCGCTACGCCGACCTGATCGGCGAGGGCGTCGACGTGGCCATCCGCCTCGGCGCCCTCATCGCCCCCGGCCTGGTGGCGCGGCGCCTGGCGACGCTGCGCCGGATCCTGGTGGCCGCGCCGGACTACGTCGCCGCCCATGGCAGCCCGGAGACGCCGGAGGAGCTGGCGCGCCATCCCCATGTCCGCTTCAGCTGGGTGGCGGCCGGCGAGGCGGTGCCGCTGATCGGGCCGCAGGGAGCGCTGGAGGTGCGGGTGCGGTCGCGCTTCCTGGCCAACAACGCCTTCGTGCTGATCGAGGCGATCCGCGCCGGGATCGGCGTCGGCGGAGCCCAGCTGCCGCTGGTGCAGGCGCTGCTGGACCGCGGCGAGCTGGTGCGGGTGATGCGCGGTTACGCCTATGCCCCGCTGGAGATGCACGCGGTCTATCCTTCCGGCCGCTTCGTGCCGCGCCGGGTCCGCGCCTTCGTCGACCACCTGGTGGCCGAGCTGCCGCGGATTCCGGGGCTGGACCGGGACTAAGCCATCGGACGTAACCGCGCCGATCAGACCTTGCCGCCCGGGCGCCGGCTTGAAATGATCCGTAAACCCCGGTGCGAGGCCATGGACGTCTCCGACAAATCGGCAACCGATGCAGCCGGAGGTGAAGCTCCGCAGGCACGGCCCGCTTCGCCGCTACGCCGGGCGGTGGTGCTGGCCGTGTTGCTGGCCGGATGCGCGATTGCCTATGTCCTCATGCTGGCCCGGTTCGACGTGTCGAGCGCGCCGGCCGAAACCGAGTTCGGCGTCCCGGCCGGCGATGCGCGGGTCAGGCTCTATGTGCAGCCGATTCAGGTCGATCCGGTCAACGATTCCCTGCAGATGCGGATCAGCGTGACGCCTGATCCCGCTCTGGCCGGTGCGGCGGCGGCGACCGCGGATCACGATTTCCTGATCAAGATCAGGCGCGGCAAGCAGATCGAGCACGTGCAGATCGGGGCCGGCCAGCCCCTCCCCGAGGTCACCTTCGAATTCGATCTCGAGGACGGAAGCGTGCGCGACTATCCGCTGGACCGGTATGTCTCGGCCATGACGCTGGCGGCGAGCGAACGAGGCCGGGACGACATCGAGACGCCGCTGCCGATCCGGGTCACGGTCTGGGAAGGCCTCCTCGGCTACACCGTGAAGGCGCAGCCGGTGGCGGCCCAGAACGCCGATGAGCTGCAGCTTCAATTCGCGGTCCGCCGCACGGGGGCCGTTGCGTTCTTCGGCATCGCGATCTACGGCGCCATTGTCGTGATGGCGCTCTGCGCCCTGGTCATCGGCAGCCTCGTGTTCGTCGGCGTCCGGCGGATCGAGGTCACGCTCGCCGGCGCGCTCGGCGCCGTGATCTTCGCGCTGCCCGCGCTGCGCAGCGCGCTGCCGGGCGAGCCGCCGCTCGGGGTCCGCGCCGACATCGTCATCTTCTTCTGGGCCGAGCTCGGCGCCGTCATCGCGCTGTGCCTGTTCATCGCGGCCTGGGCGCGCCGCGGCCCCCGCCCCTGAAGCGGCCACGCCCCCGGCAGGCTCGTCACATCGAGCGGCCGTCGAACTCGTGCACCGGCACTGACGCGAGGTCGATGTCGTCGAGGCAGCGGATGTTGATGTAGGCCGATCGCTCCGCCCCCTCCTCGACATCCTCGGCGAAGGGGTGGATGCCGCAGCTCCGGCAGAAGCGGTGCCGGATGGCGTGGCGGTTGAACTCGTAGGCGGCGAGGTCCTGCGGCGCCGCGCGTAGCCGCAGGCTGCCATGCGGCACGGCCCAGAGCAGCGCGCCCTTGCGCGAGCAGATCGAGCAGTTGCAGGACACGGCGCCGGTCAGCTCGCCCTCCACCTCGAAGGCGACCCGGCCGCAATGGCAGCTTCCCTTGTAGAGCATGGTTCCCTCCCCCTGGGTTATGGTCCGAAGTGAACTGGATCGGCCGCGCAGCGCGGCAATCCCTTCCGACGCTGCGGCATCCGGGTCCGATTTCCGCGATTTGACCGCAAGGATCGGGCGGCCGGGCCGGACGGCGGGTGGTAGGATCCGACCCATGAGCGAGCATCTCTACACCCTGTTCGAGACCGCGCTCGGGACCTGCGGCATCGCCTGGGGCCTGCGCGGCATCACCGGCGTCCAGCTGCCCGGGTCCAGCGCCGCGACGACGCGCACCCGGCTGCTGCGGCGCTGCCCCGGCGCCGAAGAGGGCGAACCGACGCCCGAGATCCGGCAGGTCATCGACCGCATCACCGCGCTGCTGCGCGGCGAGCCGGCCGAACTGTCCGCCGTGCCGCTGGACCTCGACCGCGTGCCGGAGTTCGAGCGCCGGGTCTATGCCATCGCCCGCGGCATCCCGCCGGGGTCGACCATGACCTATGGCGAGATCGCCAAGCGGCTGGGCGACCCGCTGCTGGCCCGCGACGTCGGCCAGGCGATGGGGCACAACCCGTTCCCGATCGTCGTGCCCTGCCACCGCGTGCTGGCGGCCGGCGGCAAGCCCGGCGGCTTCTCCGCCCCCGGCGGGGTCGACACCAAGATGCGGATGCTGCGGATCGAAGGCGCCGCGGCCGCCGCCCAGGCCTCGCTGTTCGACCTCTGATCCGGTCAGCCGGCCTGCAGCAGTGCGTCGCGCAGCCGCCGCGCGGCCGGGCCGGGCGGGTCCTCGACCCGATGCGCCAGGGCGGCGGCGATCATCTCTTCGCCTCCGCGGCCCAGCGCGCCTGCCGGGATCCGCACCAGCCGCCCCTCCGCCAGGTCGCGCTCGACCAGCCAGCCCGGCAGCCGGCCCCAGCCGAGCCCGGCCCGAATCAGGGCGCGCTTCGCCTGCAGGTCGCCGACCCGCCAGGTGCCCGGCGACAGCACCCCGAAGTCGCGGCCCCCGGTCAGGGCCGACGGGTCTTCGACCACGATCTGCAGGTGGTCCGCCAGCGCCGCGGCCGACAGCGGCCGGTCGCCGCCCGGGGCGGCCAGCGGATGGGCCGGCGCCGCGACGGCGACGAAGGGCAGGGTCAGCACGACCTCGGCCTCGATCCGCGGATCCGCGATCTCGGCCGTGGTCAGAGCCAGGGTGCAGCGCCGGTCGCGCAGCGCGGCCTCGGCCGCGCCCAGCGGCGCCGGCCACAGCCGCACGCCGACCGAAGGGAAGGCCGCATGCATCGCCGCCAGCGCCGCGGCGAGCCGGTCCTCCGGGAACAGCGGGTCGACCGCGATCGACAGGCCGAGTTCCACCCCCTCGCCCATCCCCTTGGCGCGGGAGCGCAGCAGGTCGGTCTTCAGCAGGATGGCGCGCATGTCGGCCAGCAGCGCCCGCCCCTCCGCCGTCAGGACCGGGCGGCGGCCGCTGCGGTCGAACAGGGCGACGCCCAGCTGCGCCTCCAGATTGGCCACAGCGTGGCTGATCGCGGACTGCACCCGGGCCAGGCGGACGGCCGCAGCCCGGAAGCTGCCGGCATCGGCCACGGCGACGAAGGCCCGCATCTGGTCCAGGGTCAGCGCGTCGAGCATGATCGATATCTTCGATCATTTTCGTGAAAAATTCACCAGTTCCGTCGATCAGTCCGGCTTGCCATGTCTTGGGCATAGACCCCATGGGCGGCGCTCGCCGCCGGACAGGAGCAGGACGATGCGCCATCAGGCCTTCCTCTATCTCGGCATCGACGCCGACCCCGAGACCGACCGGATCACGCGCGAGCGGGCGGGCGGCCGCATGACCATCATCGGCCTGTCGGACCCGAAGGACGCGCCGCGGATCGCGGCGGCGCTGGCGCGCGACGGCGTCGACCGCATCGCCCTGTGCGGCGGCTTCGCGCTGCCGTGGCGGGCCCGGGTGGCCGAGGCGGTCGCCGGCCGGGCCGTGGCCGGATTGGTCGGCTACGCCTTCGAGTCCCTGACCGGCGTCGCGGCCTACAAGGCGGGGTTCGAGGCCGGCCGGCCGGGCCGCGAGGCGCTGATCTCGCTGGAGCCCGGCGCCGACCCGGCCGTCGACCGAACGGTGCGGGAGCGCGACGGCCACCACACCACGATCGTCGCCGTGCCGGACGCCGACGCCGCGGTCCGGATCGCGACGGACCTCGTCGCCGAGGGCGTGACGCTGATCGAGCTGTTCGGCGATTTCGACTCCGCCGCGGCGTCGCGCGTGATCGAGGCGGTGGACGGACGCTGCCCGGTCGGGTCGGTCGGCTACGGCACCGAGGTCCTGGCGGGCTGAGCGGGGATTGCCCGGCCGCGCCGCCGGGCGCAGAGTCGGGGCATGCCCGCCGAGACGATCCTGCAGAGCCCGTCGGTCACGGTCTACGCCTACCGGTGCAGCGCCGGGCCGGGCGACCGGCCCTTCACCGAGCTGCACACGGGCTATTCCGTGTCCTATGTCCGGCGCGGCAGCTTCGGCTGCCGGCAGCTGGGCCGGGTCGACGAGCTGGTGGCGGGGTCGGTGCTGGTCGGCCATCCGGGCGACGAGTTCACCTGCACCCATGAGCACCACCATGGCGGCGACGAATGCCTGTCCTTCGAGCTGGCGCCGGCGCTGGTCGGGGCCATCGGCGACGACCGCGCTGCTTGGCGCGCCGGGGCGCTGCCGCCGCTGCCCGGGCTGATGGTGCTGGGCGAGCTGGCCCAGGCCGCGGCCGAGGGGCGCAGCGAGCTGGGGCTGGACGAGGTGGGCATCGCCTTCGCCGCGCGCTTCGTCGACCTCGTCGCCGGGCGGCAGCGGCGCCGGGCCGAGCCGGCGGCGCGCGACCGCCGCCGCGCGGTCGAGGCGGCGCTGTGGATCGACGCCAACGCCGACCAGCCGGTCGATCTGGACGGCGCCGCCCGGACGGTGGGGCTGAGCCCGTTCCACTTCCTGCGCGTCTTCGCCGCGAGCCTGGGCGTCACCCCGCACCAGTACCTGCTGCGGGCCCGGCTGCGCCGCGCCGCCCGCCTGCTGGCGGAGGAGGCGCGGCCGGTGACCGAGATCGCCTATGAGGTCGGCTTCGGCGACCTGTCGAACTTCGTGCGCAGCTTCCACCGCGCCGCCGGCGTCTCGCCGCAGCGCTTCCGCCGCGCGGCCAGGGGCGACCGCGCGATCCTGCTGGAGCGGCTGGCGCTGCCGGCCTGACCCGCTCACGACCTGTCCTCCGTCGGCTCGGGCGGAGGGCCCCCCCTCTCCCTGCCCCCCTCCCGCGGGGGGAGGGGGGACTCCGTTGAGCCGGTCCAGCCTGGGGGGTCATCGAGCGACAGGGTCGCGGCGAGGAGCCGGCGGGTGTAGCCGTGCTGCGGCGCGTCCAGCACCTGCCGCGTCGGGCCGGTCTCGACCACGCGGCCGTCCTGCATCACCGCCACCCGGTCCGCCAGCTCGGCCACCACGCCGAGATCGTGGGTGACCAGCAGCACAGCCATGCCGCGGCGGTCGCGCAGGGCGCGGAACAGGTCGAGGATCTGGGCCTGGATGGTGACGTCGAGCGCGGTGGTCGGCTCGTCGGCGATCAGCAGCTCGGGGTCGGCGGCCAGGGCCATGGCGATCATCGCCCGCTGCCGCAGGCCGCCCGACAGCTCGTGCGGATAGGCCCCGGCCCGGGCGGCGGGGTCGGGGATGCCGGCCTCGGCCAAGAGCTCCGCCACCCGCGCCCGCGCCGCCCGGCCGCGGCCGAGCCCGTGCGCTTCCAGCACCTCGCGCACCTGCTCGCCCACCGTCAGCACCGGGTTCAGGCAGGTCGCCGGCTCCTGGAACACCATGCCGATGCGGCGGCCGCGGATGGGGCGCAGCGCCTCCTCCGCCAGGCCCAGCAGCTCCGTCCCCGCCAGCCGGATCGAGCCGGCGGTGCGGGTGTTGGGCGGCAGGAGGCCGAGCGGCGCCAGCGCCACGGTCGACTTGCCCGAGCCGGATTCGCCGACCAGGGCCAGCGTCTCCCCCGCCATCAGGTCGAGATCGATGCCGTCGACAGCCCGCGCCGCCGCGCCCTCGCCCCCGTCCTGGCTGACATAGTCGACGGTCAGGCCGCGGATCGAGAGCAGGCCGGCGGTCATCGCCGCGTCCGCCGCGGGTCGAGCGCCGCGGTCAGCGCCTCGCCGAGCAGGCTGACCGACAGCACCGCAAGGACGATGGCGAGGCCGGGAATGGCGGAGAGATACCAGGCGCTGCGCAGCACGGCGCGGCCGTCGGCGATCATGCTGCCCCAGCTGACCCGGTTCGGGTCGCCGAGGCCGAGGAAGGAGAGCGCCGATTCGATCAGGATGGCGCTGGCGGTGATCACCGTCGCCAGCACCAGGACGGGCGCCAGCGCGTTGGGCAGGAGGCGGGCGAAGGCGATCTCCAGCCAGCCCATGCCCAGGGCGCGGTAGGCCTCGGCGAAGTCGCGACGCGAGAGGGCCATGACCTCGGCCCGCACCACCCGGGCCGGGCTGGGCCAGGCGCCGAGGCCGATGGCGAGGACGACATGGCCGAGCGACGGGCCCAGCACCAGGATCAGCGCCAGGGCCAGGACGAAGCTGGGCACGGTCTGGAACGCCTCGGTCAGCCGCATCAGCGCCTCGTCGGCCCAGCCGCCGAGGGCGCCGGCCGCGGTGCCGATGAGAAGGCCGATGCCGACCGCCACGGCGGCGGCCGCGGCGCCGACCAGAAGCGACACCCGGGCGCCGTGGAACAGCTGGGCCAGCACGTCGCGGCCCAGCCGGTCGGTGCCGAGCCAATGCGCCGGGTCCTGGAAGGGCGGCAGCTGCGCCGGGCCGGTGACGGCCAGCGGGTCGCCCGGGAACAGCCAGCCGGCGGAGAGCGCCATGCCGAGCACGAGCAGGAGGCCGACGAGGCCGAGCCGGCCGTTGCGGTCGGCCAGGAAGCGGCGCAGCACGGGCATCACGGGCGCTCCGGGCGGGGGCGGCCGCGAAGGACAGAGGCCAGCCCAACCTTATCCCCCCTCCCCTTGCGGGAGGAGGGCAGGGGGAGGGGTCTGCGCGCGTCCGCGCGCGAAAGGCCCGGGGTTGGCCGCCCGCCGCCGACCGCCTGATCCGGCCGAGAGAACCCCCTCCCCCTACCCCCCTCCCGCGGGGGGAGGGGGGACTCGGAGGGCTTGCGTGGCTGGCGGCGGGAGAGTTCGAAGGTCACCTCGTCCCCCTCAGCCGCGGGTCGAGGCGGGCGTAGAGCAGGTCGACCAGCAGGTTGACCAGGATCACCATCACCGCGCTGGCCAGGATGATGCCGAGCAGCAGGTTGAGGTCGCGCTTCGTCACCGCCTCATAGGCCAGGCGGCCGAGGCCGGGGATGGCGAAGACGCTCTCGATCACCACGCTGCCGCCGAGCAGCATGCCGAAATGGATGCCGAACACCGTCACCATGGGCAGGAGGGCGTTGCGGACGATGTGGCGCCAGGTGATGCGGCGCGGCGACAGGCCCTTGGCCCGGGCGGTGCGGACGAAGTCGCTGCCCGCCACCTCGAGCATGCCGGCGCGCATCAGCCGCAGATAGACGGCGACATACATCAGCGACAGCGCCACGGTGGGCAGCACCAGGTGGCGGGCGACGTCGGCGGCATAGGCCCAGCCGGTGTCGAAGCTGGGCACGGTGGCGAGGCCGGCCAGCGGCAGCCAGCGCAGCTTGACCGCGAAGACGACGATCAGCATCAGCCCGATCCAGAAGCCCGGCATAGCGTAGAGCAGCAGGCCGAAGCCGGTGATCAGCGTGTCGGCCCAGCCGCGGCCCTTGAGATGGCTCTGGGCGGCGGCGACGCCGAGCAGGATGCCGACGGAGAGCGCCAGCGACAGGGATGCGGCCATCAACAGCGCGGTGTTGCCCGCCCGCTCCAGCACCAGGTCGAGCACCGGCCGCGAGAAGCCGACCGACCAGCCGAGGTCGAGCCGCGCGACATGGGAGAGATAGAGGCCGAGCTGCACCGGCCAGGGCCGGTCGAGCCCGTAGTCGGCGCGCAGCCGGGCGGTCAGCCCGGGGTCGCCGCCGCCCATCTCGACCACCAGCGCATCGACCGCGTCGCCCGGCGCCAGCCGCAGCAGCAGGAAGGCCAGGCAGAGGACGATCAGCAGCACCGGCACCGCCTGGACCAGGCGCCGGACGAGGAGCGACTTCATCGGGCGGCTCCGGGATCCGCGGGAGCGGCAGCTTAGCGCGGCGGGTCCGGGACGCCACAGGGTTGTGGGTGGTGCGCCGGGCCCCCCTGGAGAAGGCAAGGGATGATAGTCCCTGTCCGGCCGCTGGGTTACCTCTCCCGCCTGGCGGGAGAGGTCGGGCTCGCGGAGCGAGACCGGGTGAGGGCCGGCCCTGGCCTCGACACACTTCCCTCACCCGGAGGCGCAAGCGCCTCCGACCTCTCCCGCAAGCGGGAGAGGCAAAAACAAGGTCCGAACCGTCGTGAGAGGGTGCTGAACAACAGGCGGCGCTCAGCTGCTGTCCAGCTTGGGAAGACTGGGCGACGGACGGCCATCGCCGGGCGCATCCGGCTGCTCGGACCAGCCGTTCCCGGCGTCGGAAGCCACGACGGCGGCATCCGTGCCCTCACCGGCCGAGCCGGCGTTGTCGTTGGCCCCGAGGACATCGTCCCAGCCCTGCGGCAGCCGGCTCGGGTCCAGCCGGCGGCCGAGCCAGCGGCAGACCTCCCGCACGAACTCCCCGGCCGACAGGGTGTCGAGTTGCACGTCCAGCACCTCGTCCTCGGTCAGCCGCTCCCACACCTGCTCCCGCAGCCGTTCGGTCTCCTGGGGATCGACGGCCTCGCCGGCCGCGGCGAGGTCCGCAGCCTCGGCCGCCGCGACCGCCTCGACCACCGCCTGAACAGCCTGCTCCCGCCGCCGGCGGCGGCGCTCCAGCGCCCCCGACTCCTCGCCCTCGGCCCGGCGGTGCAGGTAGTCGCCCCGGACCCGCTCGGCCATCGCGATCAACAGCCGGATCGAGCGCGACAGGCGCGACTGCATCAGCGGGAAATCCGGCGGCTCCTGCGGCCCCGCCGGGGTCGCCTGCTGCTGCCGCTCGGTCAGCCGCTTGCTGCGGATGTCGATCTCGACCACCTCGCGCAGCTTCTCCAGCGCCCATCCCGTCCAGTTCAGGTCGGGATCGGGCCGCCGGCTCTCGCCCGCCTCGCCATCGGTCTGCGCCATGTTCATGGAACATATCATGAACATGATCGCGAGTTAACGCAACTGGACATTGCGTTCACGCGTGCCACCGCAGGCTCTCGGGAGCAGAGATCGACGCCGGGCGCGCCCATACGCCGAAAGGAGTACTTCGGCGGCTGCCATAACATGCTATGGTCCGCGTGCTTCGACCGAGGAAATGAATGTGTTCGGGCCGTCACCCGGCACACGGTCTCGCGGATAAAATATTCCTGCCCGTGCTGACGGATCGGGAAGGAACGCTTGGAGCTGGAAAGGCCGCCGCTGCAATGGCGGCCTTTCCATATCATGCAGCGCGGATTCCGACCGGGCGCCCCCCTCGGGATGAATGGGAGGCACTCCTGGCCGCATGCAGCTTGAAGGCGATCTCCGTCCGGTTCCGGGCCTGCAGCTTCTTCATGATGGACCGGATGTGCACCTTCACGGTGCTCTCGCAGAGATCCAGCTCATAGGCGATGATCTTGTTCGGCTTGCCGAGGGCGACGGCATCGGCGACCGCCGCCTGCCGTTCCGAAAGGCCGAGCATGCTGTGAACGGACGGCCGAGGTTCCGGCCGCCCGCGGCCGGAGTGCTGGAGAACGCTGGCGGGAACGAAGGTGCCCCCCGCCAGCGCGAGACAAAGCGCGCCGACCGCGACATTCAGGCTGACGCTGGTGGGGACATAGCCGCGGGCCCCCTGCGCCAGGATCGCCGCGACATGGTGTGAATCCTCGTCTTCGCCGATCACGACCACGGGGATATCGGGATGGGCGCCGACCAGGCGCTGAAGCTGCTTCTCCATCGACGGATTGCCGGCGCCGCTGCATTCCAGAAGGATCAGCGACGTGTCGCCCCGATCCGGGCTGAGTTCCCATTCGTCGATATCGGCGAACGCCAGGCTTCGGAAGCGGCCGTCGGCCGACGCAAACGCGTGTGTCAGGGTTTCCCGGCCCAGGGCACGCCTGTCGATGATCGCGACCGTCACCGGGCCCTGCGCGGCATTGCCTGCAGGTCGGGTGCCGGTGAAGCTGTCAGCCCCGGATTCTGCCGCCGCCCCGGTGTCGGAATAGGCATCCGTTTCATTGCCGTTGAAAGACATGGTGGTCCAACCGCCTCTTAGCTTGGTGAAGGGATGTTTCCCCTCCCGCTTCCTTGCCAGAGATCGAAGGTGCCTTATCGTTTCTGTGAATTATTGCCTGCTTTGGAAGCCCGGTGAGGCTGGCAGGAACGCGAGCCGAACCGGGCCAAGTTCAGTCCTATTTGTATTATATTTTATGCAAAATCAATTGAGATAATTTTATCCTTTCGAGGTACAGCTTCTCCGAAAGCATTAGCCCGGACGCCAAGCGCCGGCCGCCCGTCGGGAGCGCGCCGTTTCGGGCATCGCCCCCGAACCCGCCGGCCGCCCCAGGGCGGGGCGGTCCCGGATGGCCGCTCAGCCGCCGCCGCGGCAGAACACGCAGTGGATCGTGCTGTAGCGATAGCCGGCGTTCCACAGCGTGGTGATGACCTCGGACAACGTCAGCGGGTTGAACGAGGTGCGCCAAGCCCGGTTGCGGATGGTCACCACGTCGTACTGGCAGCCCTTGGCGTAAAGCGCCTCGTCCGCATCGTAGGCGAGGGCGTAGCTTTCCTGCCCGGCGCTGCGGAAGGCGGCGGCGTTGTCCCGCGCCGTCTGCGCCTTGCCGGCCATGGTTTCGGGCAGCGCGGCGACGCTGGCATAGCTCTCGCCCGCCTGGTTGTGGCGCCGGCCGCCCTCCGTCTGCGAGTTCGTGTATTTCGACAGGGCGTAGTCCGGCGAGTCGGCGGTGCGGAGAGTCTCAACCTGGCGCAGCGCCCCCGCGGTGAAGCGTTCGAGGCTGGGGTCGGGCAGCGTGATGCCGTGGGGAGTGTAGTAGACCAGCGTGACATCCGGGGCGCGCAGGGTGCGGCCGGGGCTGAGATCGGTGCCGTGCGCCGAGATCGCGCAGGCCTGGGTGCTGGGGCGGCCGGCGGTCCGGGTCCACACCCGCAGATGGTCGCCGACGATGTTCTGGGTCAGGGGCACGCGCGTCTCCTTCCGTCTCGCCGGCCCTGACGGGACGCCCGCATTCCCGGTCGGGGCCAGGGCGTGCGCGGCGGGCCGGCATCGTCATGGATGTCCCGATCCATATGATATCGCGCCTCTGAAATGAAGACTTTCCTGGAGGGACGGACGAGGTGAGGCGAGATTTCACAGGGGTGAAACAGAGGGAATTGACGGCGCCGCCCGATGATCCTCTTCCGATCTGCTGGGTTTCGGCGCAAACCCCACGCCTCGACTTAGAGACGGCACCCGACTATCGGGATCGTTAGGGCAGTTCGGCCGCCAACCACGTATCCTTTGTCATGCCCGGGCTTGACCCGGGCATCCAGAAAATATCGACGCTCTCTGGATTGCCGGGTCAAGCCCGGCAATGACAGGAAGGGTGTGGGTTCGGCGCCTGGAGGCAATCGCCCTCCGTCCTACCCCTCCATCCACGTCTCCGCCCAGGAGGAGGTCGCCCATCTCGGATTGGTCGCGATGTTGTGCAGGCGGCGGCTGGCCACGGTGATGAAGGTGAACTCCGCCGCCACGATCAGCGGCAGCTGGTCGGAAGCGCGCTGCTGGAACTGCTGATAAAGGTCGATGCGCCGGCCGCGGTCGAGCTCCGCCGCCGCGCGGTCGATCAGGTCGTTCATCGCCGGGTCGTCGTACCCATACTGGTTCGAGAAGGGCACGCCGGACGGCAGGCCGCCGCGGTAGAGGATGGTGGTCGAGATCGCCGGGTCGTTGCGGTAGACCGGCGAGCCGATCGCGAGGTCGAAAGCGTGGTCGGTGTAGACCGCGCGGGTGTGGCCGGCCGCGTCGTTCGTCACCAGGGTGACGTCGATGCCCACCGCCTGCAGCGCCTGGCGGAGATAGTCGCCCATCTGGCGCGTCTGCTCGAACCACGGCGCCGGGAGGAGGCGCAGGGCGAAGCGGGCGCCGCCGTCCCTGCGCGGGAAGCCGGCTTCGTCCAGCAGCGCCTCGGCCTTGTGCGGGTCGTAGGGGTAGGTCGGGACGTCCGGCGTGTAGAAGGGCACGCCCGTCTTCGGCACCGGGCCGGTCGCGGCCTCGGCATAGCCGCGGAAGATGGTGCCGACGACATAGCTCTGGTCGATCGCATGGGCGATGGCGCGGCGGACGCGGACATCCTGCAGCTCGCGCCGGCGGTGGTTGATCTCGACCGTCAGCTGGTAGGTGATGCCCTCGTACCCCTTGCGCACCACCGCGATGTCCGGCAGGGCGCGCAGCCGCTCCAGCTCCTCCAGCGGCACGGCGGAGAAGGCGGAGAGCTGGATCTCCCCCGCCTCATGCGCCGCGGCGATGGCGCCGCGGTCCGGCAGCACGCGGTAGACGATGCGGTCGAGATAGGGCAGGCCGGCGTTCCAGTAGTCCGGGTTCCGCTCCAGCAGGTAGTACTCGCCCGGCCGGTGCTCGCGGTAGCGGAAGGGGCCGGTGCCGACCAGCTGCTCGTTGTGCGGGTTGCCGTCGATCTCCGTGCCCTCGAACAGGTGCTTCGGCACCACGGCGGTGAGGGCCGGCAGCGCGTTTTCGATCAGCTGCAGCGGCGTCGGCTGGCGGAAGCGGAACACGGCGGTGCGCTGGTCCGGCGTGTCCACCCCCTCCAGGTCCTTGAACACCACCCGGCCGAGATTCTGCCGCTTGGCCCAGAGCTCGGTCGCCGAGAAGGCGACGTCGGCCGCGCTGAAGGGCCGGCCGTCGTGCCAGAGCACGCCGTCACGCAGGGTGAAGGTGACGGTGCGGCCGTCGGCGCTGCCCTCCCAGCGCGTGGCCAGGACCGGGGTCAGCCGGCCGTCGAAGGCCATCTCGGCCAGCGGCTCGATCACCTTGCTGGCGACGTAGAAGACGCCGTTGGAGGCGACCAGCGCCGGGTTGAGGTTGCGCGGCTCGGTGTCCGCCGCGACGGTCAGGGTGCCGCCCTTCACCGGGTCCTGCGCCCGGCCGAGCCGGGGCCGCAGCGCCGCTGTCGCCGCCGCGGCACCGAGGCCGGACAGGAGAGCGCGACGGGACAGCGGGAACCGGGCGGGCATGGCGGACCTCGAGGGGACGGGACGGCGCAGTCTAGCCGAGCCGAGGGGTGCCACAAGGTACAATCATTTGCATAAACGATAAGTCGGCGTGAATTCTGGAGGCGGTTCTGGTGGCGCGCCCCCTCCCCCTGCCCCTCCCGCGCGGGGGAGTAGAGGGGCGGGTCGGGCCGAGACCGATGGGCCGGAACAATTCGTGACCATAACTGCATCGTCGGGGCTGGTGCCGGCGGCGCGCGCCCCTATAGTGCGCGCATGATCGCCCCGCCCGCCCTCTCCCTGACCCTGCCGGACGCCGAGCCGCTGGTGCTGGCCCCCGAGGGCGGCGTGCTGCTGACCGCCGACGGTGAGCTGGCGACGCTGGACGCGGCGGCGCTGCGCCGACGGATCGACGGGCCGCCGCTGCTGCTGTGCCACGCCAAGGCGGTGGGAAGGCGCTGCGGCCTCGAGGTGCTGGGCGCCTTCGACCTCCTGGAGCTGTTCGCCTTCGCCCGGCCCGGCCGGTTCTGCGTGCCGACGCCGCGCGGCCTGGCCGCCGCCCTCGGCCTGCCGGTGCCGGCCGGCCTGGAGGATGCGGCGATCGCCCTGCCCCGCCTGGCCGAGGCCTTGCTGCGCGGCCTGTCCGTCCCCGCCCCCGACGAGCGCAGCGACCCGGCGGCGCTGGCGGCGCGGATGGGCGAGGCCGGCTGGCCCTGGGGGCCCTTCGTGCTGAAGGCGCTGGGGCTGCGGGCGCCGGTGGAGGACCACCGCAAGCGCGGCGCCTACCAGGTCTGGGCGCATCTGCCGGAATGGGAGGCCGAGCCGCCGAACCCGCCGCCGTCGCAGCACCCGGTCGAACCGCGCGAGGCCCGCGCCCGGCTGGCGCAGATGCTGGGCGAGGGCGCCGAGCCGCGGCCGCAGCAGGGCGACTATGCCGGCGCCGTGGCCGCCGCCTTCGCCCCGCGCCCGGCGCCGGACGACCCGACCGTGGTGCTGGCCCAGGCCGGCACCGGCACCGGCAAGACGCTGGGCTATCTGGCGCCGGCCACGGTCTGGGCCCAGAAGAACGGCGCGCCGGTGT
The DNA here is from genome assembly GCF_000423185.1 of Inquilinus limosus DSM 16000. GTDB lineage: Bacteria > Pseudomonadota > Alphaproteobacteria > DSM-16000 > Inquilinaceae > Inquilinus > Inquilinus limosus. Next base: position 127,542 of record NZ_AUHM01000002.1, read on the forward strand.
GGGTGTCGACCTACACCCGCAACCTGCAGCACCAGATCGACGGCGAGATGGACCGGCTGTTCCCGGACCCGGTGCTGAAGGCGCGGCAGGTGGTGCTGCGCAAGGGGCGCGAGAACTATCTGTGCCTCCTGAACTACGAGGATGCGGTGCGCGGCCTGGCGCTGAACCCGCGCGACGCGGTGCCGCTGGGGCTGATGGCGCGCTGGGCCGCGGCGACGCGCGACGGCGACCTGACCGGCGGCGACTTCCCCGGCTGGCTGGCCGACATCATCGGCCGGCCGAACAGCCTGGCCCTGGCCGACCGGCGCGGCGAATGCATCCATTCCGGCTGCCCGCATTACAGCCGCTGCTTCATCGAGCGCGGCATCCGCCGGGCGCGCAAGGCGCAGATCGTGATCGCCAACCACGCCCTCGTCATGATCCAGGCGGCGCTGGGCGGGGCGGACGACCGCGACGCGCCCAGCCGCTTCGTCTTCGACGAGGGGCACCACCTGTTCGAGGCCGCCGATTCGGCCTTCGCCGGACACCTGACCGGCCTCGAGGCCACCGACCTGCGGCGCTGGCTGCTGGGCCATGAGGAAGGCGGCCGCCGCGCCAGCCGCGGCCGCGGGCTGCGCCGGCGGGTCGAGGATCTGCTGCCGGACGAGAGCGCGCTGACGGCGCTGGAGGAGATCGAACGCGCCGCCCGCGCCCTGCCCGGCCCGGGCTGGGGCAAGCGCATCCATGAGGACCAGCCGCGCGGGCCGGCCGAGCGTTTCCTGGCCCTGGCCCGCACCCAGGTCTACGCCCGGGCCCAGGGCGCCGACGGGCCCTACAGCCTGGAATGCGACACCACCGATCCGATCGAAGGGCTGGTCGACGCCGCCCTGGCGCTGGACGCGGCCCTGGCCGAGCTGCAGGCGCCGCTGCAGGCGCTGGCCAAGTCGTTCCGCGAGCGCCTGGACGCCGAGGCCGGATCGCTGGACCCGAACCAGCGGCAGCGGCTGGACGCCGCCGCCCGGTCGCTGGACCGCCGCGCCAAGATGGAGATCGGCGGCTGGCGCGCCATGCTGACCTCGCTGAGCGAGCCGACGCCGCCCTGGCTGGTCGACTGGTTCGGGGTGGAGCGGGTGGAGGGGCGCGAGCTCGATTTCGGCTTCTACCGCCACTATGTCGACCCGACCCGGCCCTTCGTCGACGCGCTGGTGCGGCAGGCGCATGGCGTGGTCGTCACCTCGGCCACGCTGACCGACGGCGCCGGCGACCAGCCCGACGACTGGCGGGCGGCGGAGGACCGCACCGGCGCCGGCCACCTGCCGCGGCCGGCGATCCGGGCCCAGGTGCCCTCGCCCTTCGACTACCCGTCCCTGACCCGCGTGCTGATCGTGCGCGACGTGCGCAAGGACGACCTGGAGCAGGTGGGCGCGGCCTATCGCGAGCTGTTCCTGGCCGCGGGCGGCGGCGCGCTGGGGCTGTTCACCGCGGTCAGCCGGCTGCGCGCGGTGCACCACGCCATCGCCCCGGCGCTGCAGGCGGCCGGCCTGCCGCTCTACGCCCAGCATGTCGACGGTATGGATGTCGGCACGCTGGTCGACATCTTCCGCGGCGAGACCGACGCCTGCCTCCTGGGCACCGATGCGGTGCGCGACGGCGTCGACGTGCCGGGCCGGGCCCTGCGCCTCATGGTGTTCGACCGGGTGCCCTGGCCGCGGCCCGACATCCTGTCGCGCGCCCGCGGCGGGCACTTCGGCAAGCAGCGCTGGACCGACATGCAGACCCGCTTCCGGCTGAAGCAGGCCTTCGGCCGGCTGGTGCGGCGGGCCGACGACCGCGGCGTCTTCGTGCTGCTGGACCCGATGATGCCGACCCGCCTGTGCACCGCCTTCCCGCCCGGGGTCGAGGTGCAGCGCATCGGCCTGGCCGAGGCGGTGGCGATCACGAAGGATTTCCTGGCCCTTGGGCCGGCCGCCGTCCTGCCCCATCTAGACAGTCTAGACAGGAGTGGCGCATGAGCTGGCAGCTGCAGGACGCGAAGAACCGCTTCAGCGAGGTGGTCGAGAAGGCGCTGACCGAGGGCCCGCAACGGGTGACGCGCCGCGGCCGCCCCGCCGTGGTCGTGATCGCCGAGGCCGAGTACGAGAAGCTGCGCAAGCCGGGCCGCAGCTTCGTGGAGCATCTGCTGGCCATGCCGAAGGTCGAGATCGAGTTCGAGCGGGTCAATCCTCCGTCCCGTGACGTCGACCTGTGAGCTACCTGCTCGACACCAACATTCTGTCCGAGCATTCGCGGCGCAGACCCGATGCCAGGCTGACCGCCTGGCTCACCTCTCAGCCTCCCGATTCGCTGTGGATCAGTGTCGTCACCGTCGGCGAGATCGAGCGCGGGATCGCACGGCTCGGATCGCGCGAGCCGGACCGGGCGAAGCGCCTGGCCTCATGGATCGAGGCGACGGTCACGCAATTCCAGGATCGCATCATCCCGATGGACCGGGATATTGCCCGGCGCTGGGGTCGGATGACCGCCGCGACGCCGGGCCTGGATATCGACGCGATCATCGCCGCGACGGCCGCGGTTCGCGGCCTGACGGTCGTGACCCGCAACGTCAGGGACCTGGAACGATTCGGCGTGCCGGTCCTCAACCCGTTCGCCCCGTCGGCCTGATCTTTCCGGCTCATCCCCGGCCGAACAGGCGGCCGAGCAGAGACCGCTTCTCCGCCGCCGACTCCGGCGGCAGGCCGCCGCCGTCGAGAAAGCGGGTCAGGGCCTCGATGCGCTGCGCCGCCGGGCCGGCATAGCAGGCGAGGCGGGCGGCGAAGGGCAGGTCGAGATGGGCCAGCGCCCAGCCGGTGACCGCCTCGGCCGTGCCCAGCGCCGCCAGCCGCTCCAGCTCGAAGGAGGGGTGGCGCAGCCGGGTGCGGAAGACGGCGTCCTCCCGCCCCAGCGCCAGCAGCCGGGCCCGGAACGGCTCCAGCGCCTCCGCCGGCGCGGCCATGTCGGGCTTGTCCAGCGGGACGACCGTCACCGTCTGCAGCGGCTGCGCCCGGCCCCCGCGCCGGATGCGGACCACGGCCTCGCCCCGCAGCTTCAGCCTCGCGGCATCGTCCCCCATCCGGGACAGGCCATGGGCCCGGGCCAGGCAGGCCAGACCGTCGGTCTCGAAGGCAGGCGCCAGGACGAGATGCTTCAGCCCCTCTCGGCCGCTGCCGCGTTCCGGATAGATGGCCGCGGCGACGGCGTCGTCGACCGGCAGGCTGAGGTCCTGGCCCGGGATCAGCGCCGCCGAGGAGGCCACCGGCAGCGCCGGGAATTCCGTCCCTTCCGGCGGCTTCCGCGGCCAGGCGAACAGGGCGTCGACCTGCACGCCGGTTTCGAGCCCGGGCGCCGAGTCGCGGTCGGGGAGAAGCCGCGGCATGGCGGCGGCGACCGGGACGGCGGCGATGTCGGCGACCGGCTCGAACACGACCACGTAGTCCGGCGGCGCGTCCGGCGAGACCCGGCCGTCGGCCCCGACTGCGCCCGGCGCCTCCTTCCAGGCCAGCGCATGCACCGTGACCCGGTAGGCGTCGCTGTCGAGCTCGAACCACTGCTCCGGCAGCCCGGCCGGGTCGGTCATCTGCTCCTCGCCCGGCAGGGCGTCGGTGTTGTCGAGCAGGATCCGGCCGTGGCGCACCGCCAGCGGGAAGGACCAGGACTGGCAGGCCAACGGCGCCTCCGCCGCGGTCAGGCCCTCCGTGGTCAGGCGCAAGCCGTAGCCGCCGTCGGCGCCGGTGCCGAAGGCGACCAGCCGGCCGGCCCGCGATTCGCGCTGCCAGGCGAACCCATAGGCGTACCAGGCGATCGGGTCGTCCTTGCGATGGGCCAGGTCGTCCGGATGGAACAGCACGAAGGCCGCAACGTCCGTGCCGATGGCGATCCGCTTCGAGGCCATGCCGTCTCTCCCCCGGGACGATGTCCGCTCCGTCCTGCCCGAGGATGGTGACAGGAGTGTGATCGGCGGGCGGCTAGATCGGTGACACCGCCACGACCTCCTCCACCGCCTGGCCCAGCAGCGCCAGGTCCTGCGGGCGGGACAGGCGGTGGTCGCCGTCCTTGACCAGGGTCAGGCGGACATCCGGGCCGGACAGGGCCTCGGCCAGCCGCAGGCTCTGGCGCCAGGGCACGTCCGGGTCCGCCATTCCGTGCAGCAGCCGCGCCGGGCCGGTGAACGGGATCGGGCCGCGCAGCAGCAGATGCGAGCGCGCCTCCTCGATCAGCCGCCAGGTGATGCGGTAGGGGCCGTCGCCATAGGCCGAGGGGCGGTCGACGAAGCCGTCGCGGCGCATCCGCGCCAGCCCCTCCTCGCCGAGCGCCGGCAGCATCAGGTCCTCGGTGAAGTCGGGCGCGGCGGCGACACCGACCAGCCCCGCCACCCGGCCCGGCCGGGCGACCGCGGCGCAGGCCGCGACCCAGGCGCCCATCGAGGAGCCGACCAGGATCTGCGGGCCCTCGGTCAGCCGGTCCAGCGCCAGGAGGGCGTCGGCGATCCAGTCGCCGAGGACGAGGTCGGTGAACTCACCGCCCGAGGCGCCGTGGCCGCGATAGTCGAAGCGCAGGAAGGCGAGGCCGCGTTCGGCGGCGAAGCGGTCGAGGAAGGTCGCCTTCTCCCCCGCCATGGATGAGCGAAAGCCGCCGCAGAAGACGAGGCCCGGGCGGCCGTCGGCGGTGCCGGGGCGGCGGCGCCAGGCCACCGGCGTGCCGTCGGCCGCCGGGATGGTTCCGGTCTGCCCGGTCATGGCGTCGCCAGCAGGTCGCGGTAGAGGTCGACGTAGTCCCGGGCCGCGCGGTCCCAGCTGAAATCCTGGGCCATGGCGCGGCGCTGCAGCTGCGCCCACAGCGCCCGGTCGCGCCACAGGCCGCAGACCCAGCTGATGGTGCCGGCCAGGGCGGTGGCGGTCGGGTCGTCGAAGCTGAAGCCGGTGGCGCGGTCCTCGACGATGGCGTCGTGGCTGGCGTTGACCACGGTGTCGGCCAGGCCGCCGGTGCGGCGCACCAGCGGCAGCGTGCCGTAGCGCAGGGCGTAGATCTGGGTCAGGCCGCAGGGCTCGGTGCGCGACGGCACCAGCAGCACGTCGGCCCCGGCCTGCACCAGATGCGACAGCACCTCGTCATAGCCGATGCGGACGGCGACGTGGTCCGGGTACTCGGTCGCTGCGGCGCGGAAGCCGGCTTCGAGCTCGGCGTCGCCGGAGCCGAGCAGCGCCAGCCGGCCGCCGCCCGCGACCAGCGCCGGGATGGCGTGCAGCAGCAGGTCGCAGCCCTTCTGCCCGGTCAGCCGGCTGACCATGGCGAAGAGCGGCGCGCCGTCATCCTCCGGCAGGCCGAACTCGCGCAGCAGCGCCGCCTTCGACGCCGCCTTGTCCGACAGGTCGTCCGGCCCGTAGGGCGCCGGCAGATGCGGGTCGTGGCGCGGGTCCCAGACGCCGTAATCGGCGCCGTTGACGATGCCGACGAGGTCGGCGGCGCGGGCGGCCAGCAGCCCGGACAGGGCATAGCCGTAATCCGGCGTCTGGATCTCCTGCGCATAGGTGCGGCTGACCGTGGTGATGCGGTCGGCGTAGTACAGGCCGGCCTTGAGGAAGCCGACGCCGCCGAAATACTCCAGCCCGTCGATCGACAGGCTCTCCGGCGGCAGCCCGAGCTCCGCCGCCGTCTCGGCCGGGAACCAGCCGGGGAAGCCGATATTGTGGATCGTGGTGACGGTTCGCGGGCGGCCCCCACCCGTTTCCTGGGCGCCGGCCCAGAACGACAGATAGGCCGGGGCGAGGCCGGCCTGCCAGTCATGGCCGTGGACGATGTCCGGCCGCCACTGCGGATCGGCGCCGAGGCCGAGCCGGGCGGCGGCCCAGCCGAGGGCGGCGAAGCGGCGGTGGTTGTCCGGCCAGTCCTGCCGGTCCGGGCCGAGATAGGGATTGCCGTCCCGCCCGAACAGGCCGGGGCAGTCCAGCACATAGGCCGGGACGGCGATGCCTTCGAGCTCCGCCAGCATCACCTGCGCCGGGCCGCCGCCGAACAGCGCCGCATCCTCCAGCACCAGCTCCGGCCGCCGCATCGCCTGACGCACCGCCGGATAGGCCGGGACCAGGATCCGGGCCGGGACCCCGGCCACCGCCAGCGCCGGCGGCAGCGCCGCGGCGACATCCGCCAGGCCGCCGGTCTTGACCAGCGGATAGATCTCCGACACCGCGTGCAGGACGTTCATCCGGCTGTCCCTCTGCCTGGAAGAGGATCGTCATCCCCGCGAAAGCGGGGATCTCTTACCGTGCGGGCAGACAGGCGGTCGAGAGATTCCCGCTTTCGCGGGAATGACGGCAAAGGGTGAAGTGCGCTGCCGCTCTCAGCCCAGCGCGTCGATCATCGGCTGGGTGATCAGGACGATGCCGTTCTCGGTGCGGTGGAAGCGGCGGGCGTCGAGCTCCGGATCCTCGCCCACCACCAGGCCCTCGGGGATCTTCACGCCGTGATCCAGCACCACCCGGTTCAGCCGGGCATGCCGGCCGATGTCGCATTCCGGCAGCACCACCGCCTCGTGCAGCCGGGCGAAGGAGTTGACCCGCACCTTGGAGAACAGCACCGACTGCCGCACGGTGGAGCCGGAGACGATGCAGCCGCCCGACACGGTGCTGTTCACCGCCTTGCCGACCCGCGCCCCGTCCTCGAACACGAACTTCGCCGGCGGCAGCTGCTCCTGATAGGTGTAGATCGGCCAGTCCTTGTCGTAGAGGTCGAGCGCCGGGGTCACCGTGGTCAGGTCGATATTGGCTTCCCAATAGGCGGCGATGGTGCCGACGTCGCGCCAATAGGGCTCGGCGTAGCTCGGGTTCGGGATCGCGCTCTCGGAGAAGCGGTGGGCGCGGACATGGGCGGTGTCGACCAGGAAGGGCACGATGTTCTTGCCGAAATCATGCTCCGAGGTCGGGTCGGCGGCGTCGCGGCGCAGCTGCTCGGCCAGGAAGCGCATGCTGAAGACATAGATGCCCATGCTGGCCAGCGCCGTGTCGGGCCGGCCGGGCATGGCCGGCGGGTCGGCCGGCTTTTCGAGGAAGCTGGTCACCCGCCACTGGTCGTTGACATGCATCACGCCGAAGGCCGTCGCCTCCATCCGCGGGACCTCGACGCAGCCGACGGTGACGTCGGCGCCGCTGCGGACGTGATCCTCGATCATCGCCGCGTAGTCCATCTTGTAGACGTGGTCGCCGGCCAGGATCAGCACGTGGTCCGGCCCTTCGGCCTCGAAGATGTCGAGATTCTGCCAGACCGCGTCGGCGGTGCCGCGGTACCACATCGCCTCGTCCACCCGCTGCTGCGCCGGCAGGAGGTCGACGAATTCGTGCATCTCGGCGCGCAGATAGCCCCAGCCGCGCTGCAGATGGCGCAGGAGGCTGTGCGACTTGTACTGGGTCAGCACATAGATGCGGCGGATGCCGGAGTTGATGCAGTTCGACAGCGCGAAGTCGATGATCCGGAACTTGCCGCCGAAATAGACCGCGGGCTTGGCCCTGCGGTCGGTCAGCTGTTTCAGCCGGCTGCCCCTTCCGCCGGCGAGGACCAGGGCGATCGTGCGCTTCGGAAGCTGGCGGATCGGGCCGTCGTCACGCATCCAGGGGTCCTCCCGGCTTCGGCTGTTTCCGGGAGAGTAACATCAGGTTTCGCGATCCGGCACCGTCCGTTTGTGCCAAATTTTGTTCGTTTTCGCGGGGGCTCACCCGGCCGGGAAGCGCGGCGCGTAGATCGCCAGCAGGAGGGACAGCGTCAGCACCGAGACCACGGTCGAGACCAGGATCACCGCCGAGGTCCGCTCGACATAGACGCCGTAGCGCTGGGCGACGACGAAGGTGAGCGCCCCGGTCGGCAGGGCGGCCAGGATCACGGCGCTGGCGGTCCAGAACGGGTCCATCGGGAACAGGGTCGCGGCCAGGAGCCAGGTGATCAGCGGCTGCCAAAGGAGCTTGAGCACGGAGATCCAGCCGACCTCGCCGAGGCCGGTGCGCAGCGTCTGGCTGGCCATGAACAGGCCGATGGCGAAGAGGGCGCAGGGGCTGGCGGCGGCGCCGAGCAGCGACAGCAGCGTGGCCAGCGGCGCCGGCACGGCGAGGCCGGCCCAGGACCAGAGCACGCCGAGCACCGGCGCCACCACCAGCGGGTTCTTCACCAGCGCCGCCGCCACATCGCGCAGCGCGTGGAGGAGGCCGCGGCCGCGGCTGCCGGTCAGCTCGAGCGCAACAACGGCGAGGCCGACGCAGGCCACGCTCATGATCACGGTTGCCAGCGAGGCCGGCGGCAGGCCGCGGGCCGGGCCGAAGGCGGCGGCGAAGAGCGGGATGCCCATGTAGCCGGTGTTGGAGAAGCCGGCGTTCATGCCCTGCATCGTCGCCTCGCCGGCATCGGCGCGGTGGATCAGGGCGCCGAGCACCGAGCCGAGCAGCCAGACCGCGAGGACGCCGCCGAGGAAAGCGCCGATGAAGTTGAGGTTGACGATCTCCGCCACCGGGGTGCGGGCCATGGCCAGGAACAGCAGCGCCGGCAGCGCGATCCAGTAGACGAAGCCGTTCAAGGCCTCGGACTGGGCCCGGCCGAGCAGCCGGATGCGCCCGGCGAAGACGCCGAGGAAGATCACGCCGAAGACCGGCAACGCCACGTCGATGACCGCCTGCATGGCGCCCCTCATGCCATGCCGGACCGGAGCGGGGAAGCGCGGCGGCTGGAGGCTGGGTTGCAAAAGAGTGCGCCCGCCCGGAGGGCCGCGCGGACGCCTCGTCCGCGGCCCCTCGCCTTGACGCCCCGCGGCGTTCCGCGCCATATCCGGGGCGACCCTTCCCGCGACTCGCAGGCCAGCGGAGACTGCCATGACGACCGACGCCCACGGCGCCCTGATCTACACCATGGTTATCGCCTCCGTGGCCGACAAGGACATGACCGACGCCGAGGTCGAGACCCTGTCGGAGATGGTGCGGTTCCTGCCGGTGTTCCGCGGCTTCGACATCGACCGCATCCCGGATCTGACCCGCGACTGCATCGAGCTGCTGCAGCAGGATGACGGCATCGACCGCGCCCTCGACATCATCGCCGAGACGCTGCCGAAGCATCTGCGCGAGACGGCCTACGCCATCGCCTGCGATTCGATCGCGGCGGACGGCAGCGCCAGCCAGCCGGAGCTGCGCCTCCTGGAACTGATGCGCGACAAGTTCGAGGTCGACCGGCTGGTGGCGTCGGCGATCGAGCGCGGGTCCCGCGCCCGGCACCGGACCTTGTAGCGGCGAGCGGCCGAGGCCGCCAACGACGAAGGGGGGCTCATGCGCGGGAGCATGTTCGGCGCCGTCGCGCTGCTGGCCGCCATCGGCGCCGCGCCGGCCGTGGCGCAGGAGCAGGCGCCGGCACCGGCCGCGACGATCCAGGTCGGCAGCCTGACCCTGACCGCCTGTCAGCCCGATTTCGGCGGCTTCTGCGGCCGGATCACCCGGCCGCTGGACCCCGCCGGCGCGCTGCCCGGCACGGTGACGATCGGCTTCGAATACTATCCGCGCCGCGACATCGACCAGCCGGCCGAGGGTGTGATCCTGGCCCAGGAGGGTGGGCCCGGCTATTCCTCCACTGGCACGCGCGAAGGCTATCTCAGGCTGTTCGAGCCGCTGCGCGACCGGCGCGACACGCTGCTGATCGACAAGCGCGGCACCGGCCTGTCCGACCCGATCCAGTGTCAGGCGCTGCAGGAGGCGGGCGAGTTCGTGCCCGCCGCCATCGCCGCCTGCGGCAAGCAGCTGGGACCCGCCGCCTGGATGTACGGCACGGCGCTGGCGGCCGACGACGTGGCGGCGGTGCTGGATGCGCTGCAGATCGGCAAGGTCGATTTCTATGGTGACAGCTACGGCACCTGGTTCGGGCAGATCTTCGCCCAGCGCCATCCGGACCGGCTGCGCACCCTGGTGCTGGACAGCGCCTATCCGACCATCGGCCTGTCGCCCTGGTTCGAGACCGAATGGGCCACCGCCCGCGACGGGTTCGAGCTGGTATGCCGGCGCTCGCCGAGCTGCCGCGCCCTCGGCGGCCGCTCGATCGAGCGGATCGAGCGTCTGTTGGCGGCGCTGCGGGCCAGTCCGAGCAAGGCCGAGGCGCCGGACGGCGACGGCAACACCGTCGGCATCGCGGTCGATGCCCCGACCCTGTTCCTGACCATGAACAGCGCCGGCGGCAGCCCGACCTTCTACCGCGAGCTGGACGCCGCGGCGCGCGCCTTTCTCGACGGCCAGGACCCGGCGCCGCTGCACCGGCTGATGGCCGAGGCCTCCTCCTGGAACACGCCGGGCAGCGACGCCTCCGCCTTCTCCACCGCGCTCTATGCCGCCGTGGTCTGCAGCGACTATCCGCGGCTGTTCCGCGCCGAGGCGTCGCGGTCCGAACGGCGGCGGCAGCTCGCCCGCGCCACGGCGCAGAAGACCGCGACCGACCGCGAGGTCTACACCCCCTTCACCATCGCCGAGATCGACGGGTCGCCGCACAAATGGGAGCGGCGCGACCTTTGCCTCGACTGGCCGGCGCCACCGAAGGGCGTCGTTCCCGGCACTGCGGCCGATCCCGGCGAGCCCTTCCCGAACGTCCCGACCCTGGTGCTGTCGGGCGACATCGACAGCATCACCTCGCCGATCGAGGGGCTGGAGACGGCGCGGCTGTTCCCGGACGCGACCTATGTGCCGGTGCGCAACCTGACCCACATCACCGCGATCACCGACCAGGCGATCTTTGTGCCGCCGAAGGGCGCCGACGCCACCGGCTGCGTCGCCCCGATCGTTCTGACCTTCGTGCGCTCGGGCGGCGACGCCGGCGACACCTCCTGCACCCAGCGGATCCGGCCGATCCGCACCGTGCCGGCCTTCGCGATCAAGGCGGCCGATGTCGCCCCGGCCAAGGCCGATGCCGGCAACGCCGCGACCGAGGCGGATCTGCGCATCGCCTCCGCGGCGGCGGAAACGGCGGGCGACGTGCTGGCGCGCTATTTCGTCAATTCGACCGGCGGCGGCGTCGGGCTGCGCGGCGGCACCTTCGGCTTCGAGGCCTTCGACGAAGGCTACGCCTTCATCCTCGACCAGCTGCGCTGGGTCGAGGACCTCGCCGTGTCCGGCACGGTCCGCTGGAACCAGGCGACCGGCGATATCGCCGCCGAGCTGACCCTGGCGGGCGCCGCCACCGGCACTCTGGCCCTGGCCTGGAACGACCGCGACACCGACGCCATGGCCCGGATCACCGGCACGATCGAGGGGCGGACGGTGGCGGCGGAAAGACTTGCGCCGTAATGGCACAGACCTCTCTTACTGTCATTGCCGGGCTTGACCCGGCAATCCAGGGGCCACCCAGAGCGGCCTCGACATTCTCTGGATGCCCGGGTCAAGCCCGGGCATGACAGTTTGGGTTTGAACCGCGTCCTAGAAGTACTTCGCCAGATTCTCCCGGATCCGCTCCAGCACCGGCCGGTTCCGGTCCGGCATCTCGAAGCGGCGGCCGGTGATGGTTTCGCAGGCGCGGACATAGACCTGGGCCGTGTCGCGGATCACCTCCGCCGGGATCTCGGGGATCGGGTCCTTGTACGGGTCGCAGCGCGCCGCCACCCAGCTGCGGACGAAATCCTTGTCGAAGCTCTCCGGCCGCTCGCCGCGGGCGAAACGGTCCTCATAGCTGCCGGCCAACCAATAGCGGCTGCTGTCCGGCGTGTGGATCTCGTCGGCCAGGACGATGCGGCCTTCGGCATCGGTGCCGAACTCGTATTTGGTGTCGACCAGGATCAGCCCGTGCCGGCGCGCGATCTCCTGCCCGCGGGCGAAGAGCGCGAAGGCGGTGTCGCTGAGCTGCTGCCACTGCGCCGCGGTCAGCAGGCCCTGGGAGACGATCTCCTCCGGCGTCAGCGGCTCGTCATGGCCACCGGCGAAGGCCTTGCTGGTCGGGGTGATGATCGGCTGCGGCAGCTTCTGGTTGTCGCGCAGCCCGTCGGGCAGGCGGACGCCGTACATCTGGCGCTGGCCGGCCTTGTACAGGGTCAGGATCGAGGTGCCGGTGGTGCCGGCCAGATAGTCCCGCACCACGATCTCGACCGGCAGGATGTCGAGCCGGCGGCCGACCACGACGTTCGGGTCGGGGTAGTCGAGCACGTGGTTCGGGCAGATGTCGCGCGTCTCCTCGAACCAGAAGCGCGCGGTCTGGGTCAGCACTTGGCCCTTCAGCGGGATCGCGGCCAGGATCCGGTCGAAGGCGCTGATCCGGTCTGTGGCGATGATGATGCGCCGCCCGTCCGGCAGGTCGTAGTTGTCGCGCACCTTGCCGCGGTAATGAGCCGGCAGCTCCGGGATCGTCGCATCGGCGAGCACCGGATAGGGGCGGTCGTCCAGGACCGTGAAATCCATCGTTCTTCGTCCTTCGGGAAGCCGATGCGATCTTTAGCGCGACCGGGTGCCGCGCACATCCGAAATCGGGCGCGGCGCGCCCGATGCACAACCCGGCGCGCGTGTCACCTCCCATTCGGGAGATTGACGGCCCCTCGCCCGCTCCCGATCCTGATCGTCCGATGACCCAGGAGGTTCCCATGCCGACATCGGTCAAGGAGATGCTCGCCGCCGCCAACGCCGCGGTGCCGCGGATCGGCCGCGAGGAGGCGGCCGCCCTGATGCAGCAAGGCGCGCTGGTGGTCGACGTGCGCGACGCGCCGGAGCTGAAGGCCGCCGGCAAGGTCGCCGGCGCGGTGAACGTCTCGCGCGGCATGCTGGAGTTCCGCGCCGATCCGGAATCGCCCTATCACGACCCGGCCTTCCGCCGCGACCGCACGGTGATCCTGTACTGCGCCTCGGGCGGCCGGTCGGCCCTGGCCGGCAAGGCGCTGCAGGACCTCGGCTACACCGACGTCCGCAACCTCGGCGCCTTCAAGGACTGGGCCGAGGCCGGCGGCGCGGTGGAGCCGGTGCCGGCCTGACCCTCAGCCCTCCGGCGCGTAGTCCTCGTCCAGGAAGTCGGCGACGGCGCGGAAGGCCTGCAGGCGGTTCTTCTCCATCAGCACCATGTGAGTGCCCTCGCCGATCTCGACCCAGCGCCGGTACGGGGCACCGGTGAGGCTGGTGAAGTAGGCCTGCGCCACGCCGAGCGGCACGTCGAGGTCCCATTCGGCGTGGACCAGCAGCACCGGGACGCCGATGTCGCCGGGCTCGTAGAGCCTGCGGCCGACGGACCAGTATTCGCGCGTGTCGAGGATCGGCCCGGTGACGGCGCGCATCGTCGGCGGCACCTGCGATGCGCCCTCGGGGTCGGTGGCCAGGGCGGCATCGGCCCAGGCCTCGAACCAGCCCTCGGGGATCAGGCCGTCACGCCTGTCCGCCGGCGCGCCCTCCAGCCAGCGCGCCTTGCCCTGCAGCACCGGGATCCGGCGATAGGCGCCGAGCGGCCCGCCCGGGTCGATCCGCGCCGGGCCCGGGTTCAGCCACTGCGGCGCGACCAGCGCCAGCTTCGCCACCTTGGCGTTGTTGCGGGCGGTGTAGGCGCCGGCGACCGACCCGCCCCAGGACATCGCGACGATGTTGGTCCGCTTCAGGCCGCGCCGTTCCAGCACGAAGTCGACCGCGGCCGAGAGGTCGCGGATGCCGGCCTCGGTCCGCCCCAGCGGCGGGTTCTCCTCCGGCGGCTGCTCCATCTCCGGCGGCTTGGTCGAGCCGCCATAGCCGCGGACGTCGACGGCATGGACGTCGTACCCACGGCCGGCCAGGTAATCCATGAAGGAGAAGCCGCCGACCGGCACGTCGAACAGGGTGCCGGAAGAGTAAGTGGCGCCGTGCATCAGCACGATCGTGCGCTCGGGCGAGAACGTCCGCATCGCCGCCGGCCGCTTGTTGCGGACGTGCAGGCGGATGCCGGGCGTATCGCTGGGGATCATCAGGTCCTCGACCGCGATCTCCGCGGCGGGCGTGTCGGTGATCGATGTCATGATCTCCCTCGGGATCAGGCGAAGGTCCAGTCGAAGCGCTCGCCGCGGCGGGTGACGCGGCCGGCGGAGCTCTCGGCGAAATGGCCGGTGAGGACGAGGGCGCCGCTCTCTGCCGCCTGCTCCAGCAGCCAGCGGCGGGAGGCGCGGGCCGGTTCCGGGAACTCGCAGTAGCGGGAGTTCCAGCCGGGCTCGCAGACCTGCAGCGGGTGGTGCATGACGTCGCCGGCGAACAGCGCCTCCTCGCCGCGCGAGCGCAGGCGGATGACGGCATGGTCGATGCTGTGGCCCGGGGCCGGGTGGAACGAGATGCCGTCCAGCACCTCGCCGCCGTCGACATCGACCAGTTCCGCCAGACCGGCCTCGAGGATCGGGCGGACGCTGTCCTGGTAGACGCCGTCGAGCGGCGGGTGGCGCGGCGCGCCCAGCGCCGGGTCGGGGCGGAAGCCAGACCCCGACGGGTTCGTCAGGCTTTCGCCGTAGCGCTGCTCGACCCGCGAGAAGAGATGACGGGCCTTCGGGAAGGTCGGCACCCAGCGGCCGTCGGCCAGACGGGTGTTCCAGCCGACATGGTCGGCGTGGAGATGGGTGATCAGGACATGGTCCACATCCTCCGGCCGCACCCCGGCCGCTGCCAGGCGCTGCAGGTAGGGGACATCGAGCCGGTGCATCAGCGGCACCGTCGGCCGCTCCTTGCCGTTGCCGGTCGCGGTGTCGACCAGAATGGTGTGATGCGGCGTGCGCACCAGCCAGCTGTGGATGCTGAGGCTGATCGCCCCGGTCTCAGGATCCAGCGAGCCGGGTGACACCCGGCCGCGGTGCCGGTCGGCGGCCTCCGGATCGACATCGGGGTAGAGATCGGTCGGCGAGCCGTGGGTCAGCGGGATCTCGTCGATCCGCGTGACCGTGACGTCGCCGATGCGAAAGCTGGGGGAAGCCATGCGAGCCTTCTCCGCTGTGGGACGCACCGCTTGACGGCGCCGGCCCCAGAGCTAAGGTCCGCAAGGTCAGCAATCAAATCGATCCGCCTCATGGGCTCCATCGATCATTTCGATCTTCGTTCCTTCGACCTGAATCTGCTGGTCGCCTTCGACGCGCTGATGGAGGAGCGGACGGTGACCCGCGCCGCAGCCCGGCTGAAGGTGCAGCAGCCGGCGATGAGCCACAGCCTGTCGACGCTGCGGGTGCTGCTGCAGGACGAGCTGTTCGTGCGCGTCGGCCAGGTGATGCAGCCGACCGCCAAGGCCCGCGCCCTGGCGCCGCGCATCCGCCAGGCGCTGCTGCAGATGCAGGAGGTGCTGCGCGCCGAGGACAGCTTCGACCCCGAGACGCAGGAGCGGATCTTCCGCCTGGGCTTCTCCAGCGAGCTGGAGCTGCTGCTGATGCCGGACCTGACGGCGGAGCTGCGGCGCAGCGCCCCCGGCGTTCGGCTGATCGGCCGCCCGGTGTTCAGGGAAGAGGTGCACAGGCTGCTGGACGAAGGCGAGATCGATCTGGCGGTGGGCTGCTTCGACCACGGCGCCAGCCGGCACCGCGGCCTGCCCCTGTTCGAGCAGGCGCTGGCCTGCTGCTTCAACCGCGAACTGCTGCCGCTCGACCCCCCGGTCGACCTCGACACCTATCTCTCGACCGGCCATGCCCTGGTGACGCTGAACACCCTGCTGCAGGGCTGCCTGGACGAGGCGCTGAACCGGGCCGGCGCCAGCCTGAACGTGGTGATGGCCTCGGCCGAGTTCATGACCGTGCTGTCGACCGCGGCCGAGGCGCCGGTGCTGGCCACCCTGCCGGCGCGCATGGCCCGGCGCTACGGCCCGCTGTTCGGCCTGACGCTGAGCCCGCTGCCCCTGCCGCTGGAGCTGCGGCTGCCGGCGGTGGCGATGGTGTGGTCGGCCCAGACCGACCGCGACCCCGCCGCCGCCTGGCTGCGCGACCGCGTCGCGCCGATCCTGCAGCGGCAGTCGAACTAACCGCCGGTCAGTTCACGCCCTGGGCCGAGCGCACGGCGAAGTCGCCGCCGAAATTGACCAGCATCACGCCGTTCCAGCCGTCGCGGAAGCCGTTGTCGCTGGCCTCGATGACGGTCTTGCCGTCGAGCGCCACCACCATCCGGCCGGCGGCGTCGCGGGTCCAGGTGATGCGGGTGCGGTCGCCGCGGCGCAGCGGCGCGGTGTTGGTGGTCTGCGCCACCTGGGTGATGCCCGACCGCCCGGCGCGGTACAGGGCGAAGACCGGGCTGTTGGACGGCAGGTAGACCAGCCGGTAGCCGGAATCCTTCGACGCGCCCTGATACACCCGGATCTCGAACTGCCCCTGATTGGCGACGTCGGTGAGATCGAATTCGAGGCCGAAGCTGTTCTTCAGCCCCTGCTGCAGCGCGATCGCCGCGACCCCGCCCTGCTGCCCCGCGGCGGCCTTGGTGTCGCTGTGGAGGCCGCGGCTGTCGACGGTCCAGCTGCCCTGCAGCGAGGTCCAGGCCGGGTTCGCGGTGTAGTTGCCGTCGCTGAAATCGTCGCTGAACACCCGGGTGCCGGCGAGCGAGGCGGAGGCCGGCTGCGCCGGCGGCTGGCCCGGAGCCGGAGCCGGGGCCGGGGCGGCGGCCGGCGGCTGGGCGGGGACGGGCGGCTGCGCCGGCGGCTCGGCCGGCGACGGGGCCGCGGGGGCGGCCGTGGAGGCGGAGGCCGAATAGCGCTGCATCAGCCCCTTCAGATCGGCGATGAAGTCCGGGCTGGCCGCGCGGTCGCGTTCGGCCTGATTGACCATCCGCGACAGGTCGTCGAGCAGCGCCCTGGTCTGGTCCTGCTGCGGCGGCTGCCACGGGGCATAGCGCTGGGTCGTCTGTGCCATGGCAGTCGGGGCCAGGGCCGTGGTCGACAGCAGGGCGGCGGCAAGGACGGGAAGAAGGACTCGGACGGGTTTCATCGACGGGGCTCCGCTTCCAGGTCGCGACGGCGGGGACTGCCGTTCTGACGCGCCGGACGGCCGGGCTCAAGCCCTTCCGAGCGGCGTGCCGGAAAAACCCTCGGGCGGCGCCGCGGTTCCGAAGCGGCACGGCCGGGCAACTTCCCGAAAGCCGCCACGGCCGCCCGCGACGCTTCCCGAAAGAACGGCCGTGACAAAGCCGCGATCCCGGCTTATATGCAGGACATGACCTTCGTCCGCGTCCCCTATTTTTGGTACTTTAGCTACCCGCTGCCAGCGGCGGAGCGAGGGTGCGCGTGATCTGAAGATCGATCGACGAGACGACCCGAGAGCCGCCAGACCTCCTGGCGGCTTTTTTGTTGCCGCCGGCGGGGTGAACCCAGGAGCCCAAGCCGTGTTGAAGACCACCGACGACCTGCGCATCCGCGAGATCAAGGAGCTGAGCATCCCCGCCGAGGTGATGCAGGAGTTCCCGCGCGACGCCGTGGCCACCCGCACCGTCACCGAAGCCCGCCACGCCCTGCACGCCATCCTGCACGGCGGCGACGACCGCCTGGCGGTGGTGATCGGCCCCTGCTCGATCCATGCCCCCGAGGCGGCGCTGGACTATGCCCGCCGGCTGCTGCCGCTGCGCCAGCGCCTGGGCGGCGAGCTCGAGATCGTCATGCGGGTCTATTTCGAGAAGCCGCGCACCACGGTGGGCTGGAAGGGGCTGATCAACGACCCGGACCTGGACGGCAGCTTCCAGATCGACAAGGGGCTGCGGCTGGCGCGCGGCCTGCTGCTGGAGGTCAACCGGCTGGGGCTGCCGGCGGCCTGCGAGTTCCTGGACATGACCACGCCGCAATACATCGCCGACCTGGTCGGCTGGGGCGCGATCGGCGCCCGCACCACGGAGAGCCAGATCCACCGCGAGATGGCGTCCGGCCTTTCCTGCCCGGTCGGCTTCAAGAACGGCACCGACGGCAACGTCAAGATCGCGGTCGACGCCGTGTCCTCGGCCTCGCAGCCGCATCATTTCATGGCGGTGACGAAGAGCGGCCGGTCGGCCATCGCCTCGACCGCCGGAAACGAGGACGCGCACATCATCCTGCGCGGCGGCAAGGCGCCGAACTACGACGCCGCCAGCGTCGACGCCGCCTGCGCCGAGCTGGCCCGGGCCGGGCTGCGGCCGGCGGTGATGATCGACGCCAGCCACGCCAACAGCAGCAAGAAGCCGGAGAACCAGCCGAAGGTGATCGAGGACGTGGCCGGCCAGGTCGCGGCCGGCGACGGCCGCATCATCGGCGTGATGGTCGAGAGCCACCTCGTCGCCGGGCGGCAGGACCTGGTCCCCGGCAAGCCTCTGGTCTACGGCCAGAGCATCACCGACGGCTGCATCGGCTGGGACGAGTCGGTCGCGGTGCTGGAGCGGCTGGCCGCCGCGGTGGCGGCGCGGCGGGCTGCAGCACCTCGGACGTTGACGGCGACCGCCTGAGGCCGGATCATCCCCGCATGACCCGCTTCTTCCGAGCTACCACCAGCACCAGACGACGTCGCCCTTCGGCGACGGCGGTGCTGCGACGCGCCGGGAGAAGCGGGGGAACCGCCGGGACCAGTTCCGGCTGATCCCGACCGGATCCCGACCCACCGCAACCCGCCGTCTCCGACCGGCGGGTTTTTTCTTGCCGGCCGTCCAGCACCCCCGAAGGAACACGAGACCATGAGCCAGCCCGAATTCCGGATCCGCCGCGCCACCGCGGACGACGCCGCCGCCGTCCGGGCGCTGACCCGCGCCGCCTACGCCAAATGGGTGCCGGTGATCGGCCGCGAGCCGAGGCCGATGACGGCCGATTACGACCTGGCCGTGCGCGAGCACCGCATCGACCTGCTGTTCGAGGGCGACGACCTGACCGCGCTGATCGAGATCGTCGACCGCGGCGACCATCTGCTGATCAAGAACCTGGCGGTCGCGCCGCAGGCCCAGCGCCGCGGCCACGGCCGCCGCCTCCTGGCCCATGCCGAGGCGCTGGCGGCGGAGCTGGGGCGGCCGCTGCTGCGGCTCTACACCAATCCGCGCTTCGCCGGGAATGTCGACCTCTATGCCCGCGCCGGCTTCGCGGTGGACCGCGAGGAGCCGTTCATGGAGGGCACCACCGTGCATATGAGCAAGCCCGTCCGGCTGGACCGGCCCGGACTCTCGGGCTGAACCGGGGAGGACAGCCCCAGCCTGAACCCGTGATGAAAATGAAAATGAGAGGACGATGAAATGCCTGAAATGAGTCCAGGATGGGACTTGAGTCTTATTCACAACTACTAAAGAGCGCAAGATCGATTCTTGCGCTCAATCTATAGATGCATCAAACATTCCGAAAATCCTCAGAAAATCCGTTTGGTTAATCGCCGCGACCTGTCCGCCGTTCCTCCCTGGCCTCGGCCCGGGATGGTCAGTCCGGCCGCGCCATATATGCGGCGAAATCGTCCTTGTGGTCGGGGTGCCAGCGCGACAGGGCCGGCCGGTTCCGGATGATGTCCTCCGCCGCCCAGCGGATGCGCTTCTCGTCGACCGCCCGGGTCACCTCGTTGTCGGGGCACAGGATGTAGAAGTCGCCGCGGCCGAGGCCGTCGAGCATGAACTCCACCACCTGCTCCGCGGTCCAGGCCGCGGCCGGCTTCTCGGCGGCGCCGCGGGCGGTGATGCCGGTGAAGGTGTAGCCCGGGATCAGGAGATGGGCGGTGATGCGGCAGCCCTCGGTCTCGCGCAGCGCGTGCGCCAGCCCTTCGGTCAGCACCTTCACCCCGGCCTTGGAGACGTTGTAGGCGGTATCGCCCGGCGGGGTGGTGATGCCCTGCTTCGAGCCGGTGTTGACGATCACCCCGTCGCCGCCCTGGGCGATCATCGCCGGGGTGAAGATGTGGACGCCGTGGATCACGCCATAGAGATTGACGTCGAGCAGGCGGCGCCAGCGGTCATAGGCCTCCCACGGGCCGCCACCGCCGCCGATGCCCGCGTTGTTCATCAGCACCGAGACCTCGCCGAAGCGGCCATAGGCCTCGTCGCGCAGCCGCTCCACCTCCTCCGGCCGGGAGACGTCGGTCGGCACGGCCAGGATGTCGCTCGACCTGCCGACGTGCTGCGCCACCTTATCGGCGGCGAGGTCGAGCGCGTCGCCGGGCAGGTCGGCGAGCACGACCCGGAGCCCGATCGAGGCGAAGCGCGTGGCGGCGGCGAGGCCGATGCCGCCGGCGGCGCCGGTGACGACGGCGACGCGGCCGGCCCGGATCGCGGGATGGGTGGGCATGGAGGACTCCTTGGAGATGGCCGGAGATGGGGCGGCCCTCACTCATCTGGGCCGGACGGGGCTGGCCGGCAAGCCGGCGCGGCCCGATATGATCGCAGATGCGCCGCCGGATCCTTTTCCTGTCCGTCTTGATGCTGGCCCTTCTGGCCGGCGTGCTGCTGTGGCGCGGGGACATCGCCGTGCCGGACCGCTGGAACCCCTGGGCGCCGCTGGACCTGCGCGCCCCGCCGAACCTGCTGACCGGCCTGAAGCTGGCCCGGATCAAGGCCGACCCGGCTCTGTGCCGGGCGGTGCTGGCGACCGCCGGCATGAGCATCCGCCCGGTGCCCGACCGCGAGGAGGCGCCCGGCTGCGCGATCGAGGACGCGGTCGCCGTCTCCCGCTCCGGCGTCGCCTTCGACCGCGGCTTCATCGCCTCCTGCCGCCTCGCCGTCGCCTTCGCCCTGTTCGAGCGGCACGCGCTGCAGCCGGCGGCGGAGGAGGCGTTTGGCCAGCGGGTCGCGGCGGTCGAGCATCTCGGCACCTATGCCTGCCGCAACGTCAACCACCGGGCCGAAGGCCGGCGCAGCCGCCACGCCACCGCCGACGCCATCGACCTGGCTGCTGTCCGCCTGGCCGACGGGCGGCGGATCACGGTGGCGCGGGGCTGGGCCGGCGATGGGCCCGAGGCGCGCTTCCTGCGCCGCCTGCGCGACCGCGCCTGCCGCATCTTCGACGTGGTGCTGTCACCCGACTACAACGCCGCCCACCGGGATCACTTGCATCTCGATGTGGGATGGTTCGGGACGTGCCGTTGATAATGCTACTGGCGCGGCCGTCTGACGGCGGTTTCTCCGCTTCCGGTGCTCACGGACTTCACGTCCGCTGCGCTCCGGTTCTCGAAACCGCCGCCAGCCGACTCACGCCAGCGCATTCTCAATCGGCACGTCGGTGCGCAGGTTTCAGCCCCTCGATCCATCGCGGATCGCCTCGTGGTGGCGGATCACCTCGGCGACGATGAAGGCCAGGAACTTCTCGGCGAAGTCCGGATCGAGATGCGATTCCTCGGCCAGCCGGCGCAGCCGCGCGATCTGCGCCGCCTCGCGCGCAGGATCCGCCGGCGGCAGGCCGACCGTCGCCTTCAGCCGCCCGACCTTCTGGGTGCATTTGAAGCGCTCGGCCAGGAGATGGACGAGGGCCGCGTCGATGTTGTCGATGCTGCTGCGCAGCTCCGCCAGCTCGGGCGGGACGGCGGGCTTCGGGTCGGCGTGCTGGTCCATCGGGTCACCTGGGTCGGAAAGGTCCGACCATACGGCACCGGTCCGGTCCGCGCCAAGCCGTCAGGCCGACAAGCGGCGAACCGGCGGATTCCGCTTGCGCCCGGCGGCGCGGTCGAAGAGAGAGGCCTGATGCCCGACGCCTCCGCCCCTGTTCCGCTCGACCGCAGCGCCTTCGCCGCGGATGCCCCGACCGTCGCCCGGGCCCTGATCGGCGCCGTGCTGCTGGTCGACGGCGTCGGCGGCATCATCGTGGAGACCGAGGCCTATGACCGCGAGGACCCGGCGTCGCACAGCTTCGCCGGGCCGAATGCGCGCAACGCCGCGATGTTCGGGCCGGTCGGCCACGCCTATGTCTACCGCTCCTACGGCCTGCACTGGTGCCTGAACCTGGTGTGCGACGCCGCCCGGCCGGGCAGCGCCGTACTGGTCCGCGCGCTGGCGCCGACGGCCGGGATCGAGACGATGCGGGCGCGGCGCGGGCTGGACGAGCTGCGGCGCCTCTGCGCCGGCCCCGGGCGTCTGGCCCAGGCGCTGGGCGTCACCGGGACGATGGACGGGCTGGCGCTGGACGAACCGCCGTTCCGCCTGCTGCCACGAGCAGAGGCGATGCCGCCCGTTCTGGCCGGGCCGCGCATCGGCATCACCCGCGGGACCGACACGCCATGGCGCTTCGGCCTGGCCGGATCGCCCTTCCTGAGCCGCCCAATTCGCTGAGGCCGAGAGGCCGGAGCAGGATCGCCCTGCCCCGGCCTGGCGACTCAAAGGTTGAAGTCGATATGGCCGAACAGGCCGCCGAGCACGCTGCCCAGCGCGTCGCCGACACCGTCCGCGACGCTGCCGACCGCGCTGCCCACGCCGTCGACGACGTCGCCGACGGCCGACTGGGTGCCCTCGAGCACCGAGCCGACGGCCGAGGTGGCGCCGCCGACCACATCGCCCAGCGCGTCGCCGACGACCGCGCCGACCTCGCTCACCACGCCGCCGACGATCTCGCCGGTCTCTCCCACCGCCGTGCCGACGGTGCTGCCGACGCCGGCGACCGCGTCGCCCACCACGTCGCCGACGCCGCTGAGCACGCCGCCGAGAAGGCCGGTCAGATCAAGGATGCCGCTCATGAACTTCTCCTGTGTGAAGCAAGGGACCTGCATCTGATTGCCGCCGCCGGGATCCCGGCTTGACCAAACAAGCCCGGATCAGGAGACATTCTTCTTCGAACGCAGAAACGATCCGTCCGACAAAGCCGCACTTTCCTGGGCAGCGGGCCCGCCGATTCGCAGAAACCGACCGACAAAAGTCATTCGTATCACTCGGATCAGGCAAGTATACCTGATATGTTATGCAGATTGACTGCCGATCAAACTCGAGAATCGAGACATCCGCCCACAGATCGCAGCTTCATGCTGCGAAGGCGAATGGCGATAGCGACGGCTTACGGGTTGGAGTGCAGGCCGAGGGTGACCGCGGCGGTTGCCGCAGCCGGCGCTCCATACGGCCTTATGCGAATCTTCTTTGCGGCATCGGCAAAATAGAAATAACATAGGCCCAGTCGGCATGACTGTAATGTGACGCCACAAAACTTGGAAATAACCAATAAAATTTTCAAGAAAGGGGGAATCCCCAGGTAGAGCACGATGCGGATGAGGGGCAAATGGATCAAATTTTTCAAAATTTCATCTTACGGCTGCCCGGCAGCGGCCGGCAGGCGGTGCGGGGGCTGTTGGAGCAGACGATCCGGGGGTATGGGCTGAGACACTTTGCCTATGTCAGCTTCCCGTCGGGGGAGGACGACATGCCGCTGATGCTGACGACCTACCCCGCGGACTGGGTCGAGCGCTACCGCGAGAACCGCTATGACCGGATCGATCCGGTGATCGCACGCGCGGTCGGCACCATGCTGCCCTTCAGCTGGACGCTCGACTCGCTGAAATCGTCGCGGCAGCCGGTCACGCGACGGCTGAAGTCGTTCCTGGACGAGGCGGCGGAGGCCGGCTTCCGGCGCGGCGTGACCATCCCGATCCACGACCGGCAGGGCCGGGCATCCAGCCTGACCCTGGCCGAGCTCGGCGCCGAGCCGGACTTCCAGAGCTGCGTCGACCGGCACCAGCACGCGCTGCACCTGGTCGCGCTGCATCTGCATGCCCGGTTGCGCCAGGAGGAGCGGCCCGAGCCCGAGACGCGGCCGGCGCTGACGCCGCGGGAGATCGATTGCCTGCAATGGGCGGCCAAGGGCAAGAGCGCGTCCGATATCGCCGAGATCATGCGGATCAGCCGCCGCACGGTGGTATTCCACACAGAGAACGCCAAGCAGAAATTCGGTGTCGCAACACTGTCACAGGCGATCGCCAGAGGATTGATGCATGACATCATCATCTGCGCCTAAACAAAACCTGTAAACCTATACAGCTCCCGACAGCTTTCGATTCGAACCAAGCTCCGCGCGATGAGAACTCATTGAGCTGTGGCGCCAGTCCGACGCATTTCCGTCATGCGCTGGACTGGCCCGGCGGAGCGAGGCGGTGTGCGGATCGCAATCATGACCGAAGGCATCGGCCGTGGCCCCGCGGCCGAATGCGGGATTTCGACCCGAATCCTTTCGGCCGCCCGTGCCGTCCGCACCGGCATGGGGGAGCGTGACATGACCAGCGTTTTCGACAATCCGGAAGGCCGTTTCCACGTCCTCGTCAACGACGACGGGCAGCATTCGTTGTGGCCGGCCTTCATCCCGGTCCCGGCCGGCTGGACCGCGGTGCTGCGCGACGCCGCCCGCCCCGACTGCCAGCATCACATCGACACCCATTGGACCGATCTGCGGCCGAGATCGCTGGCCGGCCGGTGACGGCCGCCGCGGGACGGGCCCCTTCATTCTGCGAGCGAGTTGAGCCATGGACAGCATCGATTTCGGCAGCGCTTCGCTGCCCCTGACGACGGCCCAGACGGGCATGTGGCTGGCGCAGAAGTTCATGCCCGAGATCGAGTTCAACCTCGCCGAGGCGATCGAGATCCATGGCCCGCTCGATCCCGGCCTGATGCAGGCGGCGCTGCGCCAGCTGACGCGGGAGGCCGAGGCGCTGCGCGTCCGCTTCATCGAGGACAGCAACGGCCCGCGGCAGCTGATCCGGCATGAATATGAGGGGGGCATTCCCTTCGTCGACTTCAGCGCCGAGCCGGACCCGCGGGAGGCCGCCGGCCGCTGGATGAAAGCGGATTACAGCCGGCCGCTGAACCCGCTGACCGACGAGCTGTGGTTCTCCGCCGTCCTGAAGATCGCCGACGATGCCTTCATCTGGTACCACCGCGTCCACCACCTGCTGATGGACGGCCTGTCCGGCGGGCTGTGCACCCGCCGCGTGGCGGAGCTCTACACCGCCATGGTCGAGGACCGCGCGCCGACGGACGAGACCGCCTTCGGCAGCCTCGCCGAGATCCTGGAGGAAGAGGCTGCCTATCGCGCCTCCGGCCGGTTCCTGCGCGACCGGGACTACTGGATGGAGCGCTTCGCCGACACGCCGTCGCCGATCACCCTGTCCCACCGCCGGCCGGGCGCCGGCAGCCTGCTGCGCGACCGATCCTTCATGGAACCCGGCATGGTGGCGTCCCTGCGGGCCCTGGCGCAATCCACGGGCGCGAGCCTGCCGCAGATCCTGATCGCCCTGACCACCGCCTATCTCTACCGCGTGACGGGGGCCGAGGACCTGATCGTCGGCCTCACCGTCACTGCGCGGGCCAATGCCCGGATGCGGCGCACCCCGTCGATGCTGGCCAACGCCGTGCCGCTGCGGCTGCGGATGGACCCGGCGCTGAGCGTGCAGGACGTGATCCGCCAGGTCGGCACCGAGGTCCGCCAGTGCCTGCGGCACCAGCAGTACCGCTACGAGGACCTGCGGCGCGACCTGAATCTGCTGCCGAACAACCAGCAGCTGTTCACCATGCTGGTCAACATCGAGCCCTTCGACTACGCCTTGCGCTTCGGCGGCCTGCCGATGACGCCGCAGAACCTGTCGAACGGGTCGACCAACAATCTCGGCGTGTTCATCTACGACCGCGGCGACGACAAGGGCCTGTGCATCGACCTGGACGCCAATTCGGCGCTGTACACGGCCGAGGAGCTGGCCGGCCACCGCGAGCAGCTGCTGCGCCTGGTGCGGGCGGTCCTCGCCGACCCGGGCCAGCCCATCGGCGGGATCGACATCCTGGCCCCGGAGGAGCGGCAGCGGCTGCTGGTGGACTGGAACCGGACCGACCACCCGGTGGCGCCGGACACGCTGACCGCGCTGCTCGACACCCAGGCCCGGACATCGCCGGAGGCGACCGCGCTGGTGTTCGAGCAGACCGAGCTGAGCTATGCGGAGCTCGACGCCCGCGCCAACCGGCTGGCCCGGCTGCTGGCCGCGCGCGGCGCCGGGCCGGAGCGGATCGTCGCCGTCGCGCTGCCGCGGTCGGTCGAGCTGGTCGTGGGGCTGCTCGCGATCCTCAAGACCGGCGCCGCCTATCTGCCGATCGACCCCGACTATCCGCAGGACCGGATCGCCTTCATGCTCGGCGACGCCCGGCCGGTGACGGTGGTGACCAGCCGGGACTCCGCCTGGGTGGTGCCGGACGACGCCGACCGCCTGGTGCTCGACGCGGCGGAGACGGAGGCCGAGCTGGCCGCGGCCGACCCGACCAGCCTCGAGGCCGGCGGGCTGGAGCCGCTGCACCCCGCCTATGTGATCTACACCTCGGGCTCGACCGGCCGGCCGAAGGGCGTGGCCGTGCCGCACGGCGCCATCGTCAACCGGCTGCGCTGGATGCAGGCCGAATACGGCCTGACGGCCGATGACCGGGTGCTGCAGAAGACGCCGTCCGGCTTCGACGTCTCGGTCTGGGAGTTCTTCTGGCCGCTGATCCAGGGCGCGACGCTGGTGGTCGCCAGGCCCGGTGGGCACCGCGACCCGGCCTACCTGGCCCGGCTGATCCGCGACGAGCGGATCACCACCATCCATTTCGTCCCCTCGATGCTGCGCGCCTTCCTGCAGGAGCCGGAGGCGGCCGGCTGCACCGGGCTGCGGCGCGTCTTCTGCAGCGGCGAGGCCCTGCCCGAGGACCTGCAGACCCGGTTCCACGCGACGCTGCCGGTCGTGCCGCTGCACAACCTGTACGGACCCACGGAGGCGGCGGTCGACGTGACCTATTGGGAGTGCCGCCGCGACGCCGCCCCCGGTCCGGTGCCGCTGGGCCGGCCGATCTGGAACACCCAGCTCTACGTGCTCGACCCCGGGCTGCAGCCGGTCCCGGTCGGGGTCAATGGCGAGCTGTACCTGGCCGGGGCCAACCTCGCCCGGGGCTACATCAACCGCTCGATGCTGACGGCCGAGCGGTTCGTGGCCAACCCGTATGGCCCGCCCGGCAGCCGGATGTACCGCACCGGCGACCTGGTGCGCTGGCGCCCGGACGGCACTCTCGACTTCCTCGGCCGGCTCGACCACCAGGTCAAGCTGCGCGGCTTCCGCATCGAGCTCGGCGAGATCGAGGCGGCGCTGGTCCGCGCCCCCGCCGTTACCCAGGCGGCGGTGATCGCCCGCGAGGACCGGCCGGGCGACCAGTATCTGGCCGCCTATGTGGTGCTGGAGACCGGCGCGGTCCTGGACCCGGCGGCGCTGCGGCAGGAGCTGGCGCGCCACCTGCCCGACTATATGGTGCCGGCCACCTTCACCGCGCTGGACGCCCTGCCGCTGACCCCGAGCGGCAAGCTGGACCGCAAGGCGCTGCCGGCGCCCGAGCGGCAGTCCTCCGCCGGCTACGTCGCGCCGCGGACGCCGACCGAGGCGACCCTGGCCGCGATCTGGGCCGAGACCTTCGGCCTCGAGCGGGTCGGCGTCGAGGACAACTTCTTCGAGCTCGGCGGCCATTCGATGCTCGTCGCGCAGCTGATCGGCCGGGTGAAGTCCACCTTCGCCGTCGATCTGCCGCTGTCGATGGTGTTCGAGGTCTCGACCATCGCCGGCCTGGCAGGAAAGATCGATCAGGCCCTCGGCGACGGCCTCGCCGCCGCCTCGCTCGACCTCGCCGCCGACGCCCGCCTCGACGACGGCATCCGGCCGCTGGCGGCGCTGCCGCCGGTCGAGTTCGAGCAGGCGTTCCTGACCGGCGCCACCGGCTTCGTCGGCAGCCAGATCCTCGCCACGCTGCTGCGCGACACCGACGCCCGCATCGTCTGCCTGGTCCGGGCGATGAGCCGGGGCGCGGCCCGCACCCGACTGCGCCGGACCCTGGCGGAGCGCGGCCTGTCCGAGCTGTGGGACGACCGCCGCATCGAGATCCTGATGGGCGATATGAGCGAGCCCGATCTCGGCCTCGACGAGCATGGCATCGCCGTCGTCCGCGAGGAGTGCGACGCCATCTTCCATTGCGGCGCGATGATCGACTTCATGCAGGGCTATTCCGCCCTCAAGGCGTCCAATGTCGAGGCGGTGCGCACGCTGATCGGCTGGACCGCGTCCGGCCGGCCGAAGGCCCTGCACTACGTCTCGACCCAGTCGGTGATCGACCCGGCCAGCGGCCCGGGCGTGGTGACCGAGACATCGGCGCTGGAGAGCTGGCGGGGGCTGGTCGGCGGCTACAGCCAGAGCAAATGGGTCGGCGACACGCTGGCCCGGCAGGCCCTGGCGCGCGGCCTGCCGGTGGCGGTGTACCGGCTGGGCACCATCACCGGCGACCGGATCTCCGCGATCTGCAACGACCGCGACATGATCTGGCGGATCGTGCGGGCCTCCGCCGGCCTTCGCGCCATCCCCGACATCCACCTGCCGATGACCCCGGCCGACGATATCGCCGACGCGATGCTGCGGCTGGCGCGCAGCGACAAGCCCTGGGGCGGCGTCTACCACCTGGTCAGCCAGGGCACCGTCCATCTGCGCGACATGGTGCCGATCTTCGCGCGGCTGGGGCTGCAGACCGAGCTGCTGCCGGTCGGGGCCTGGCTGGAGCGGGCGCAGCTGGCGCGGCTCGACGGCCGCGACCACGATCTCGCCACCGTGCTCTCGATCTTCGGCGAGTACGACACGTCGGTCACCCTGCCGACCTTGTCCTGCGACGCCACCCATGCGCGGCTGGAGCAGGTCGGCGGCACCATCCGGCCGATCGGGCCGGAGCTGATCGAGCGCTATCTGCGCAATCTGAAGATCGTGGAATCGGTCGAGGCCGCCGAAGCCTGGACGCCGGAGCCGACCCCCGTCGCCGCCGAGTGACATGCAGCAAGGCCGGGCGGCATGAGCGCCGCCCGGCGGAAGGACCCATCCGATATGGCCCGTTTCATCGTCGCCGCCACCGCCCTGCCGGGTCACGTCTCGCCGCTTCTCGGGATCGCGCATCATCTCGTCGGCCTCGGCCATGAGGTCGTCATGCACACCGCCAGCCCGTTCCGGGAGAAGGCGGAGGCGACCGGGGCGCGCTTCGTCCCGTTCCGCAGCGAGATCGACCTCGACTACCGCCGGGTCGACGAATATTTCCCGGAGTACCGCGAGACGAAGCCCGGGCCCGAGAAGATGATGTTCGGGCTGAAGCATTTCGTCTGCGATGCGATGCTGGGCCAGAAGGCCGGGCTGGAGGAGATCCTGAGCGGCTTCCCGGCCGACGCCATCGTGGCCGACACGGTCTTCGCCGGCACCATCCCGATGCTGCTGGGCCCGCGCGAGGCCCGGCCGGCGGTGGTCACGCTCGGCATCACCGCGCTGGCCGCCACCAGCGTCGACACCGCCTTCTTCGGCTCCGGAATGCCGCCCTCCTCGACCGCGGAGGGTCGGGCCCGCAACATCGCCATGCACCGGACCATGCAGGCCCTCTGCGCCGGCATGCAGCAGCAGTTCGACGACACGCTGGCCTCGATCGGCTGCCCGCCGCTGCCCGAATTCATGTTCGACAGCTTCATCATCCTGCCCGATTACTATCTGCAGCTGACCGGCGAATCCTTCGAGTATCCGCGCAGCGACCTGCCGGAGACGGTGCGGTTCGTCGGCCCCCTGCTGTCGCCGCCGACCAAGGCCTTCGACCCGCCCGGCTGGTGGAGCGAGCTGGACGGCAGGCGGCCGGTGGTGCTGGCCACCCAGGGCACGCTGGCGAACGAGGATTTCAGCCAGCTGATCGGCCCGACCCTGACCGGACTGGCCGGCGAGGACGCGCTGGTCATCGCCACCACCGGCGGCCCGCCGGTCGAGGCGATCCCGGTGCCGATCCCGGCGAATGCCCGCGCCGAGCGCTTCGTGCCCTATGACCGGCTGTTGCCCAAGGTCGACGTGTTCGTCACCAATGGCGGCTATGGCTCGGTCAACTATGCCCTCAGCCTCGGCGTCCCGATCGTGGTGGCGGGGGACACCGAGGAGAAGCCGGAGATCGCGGCCCGCGTGGCCTGGAGCGGGGCCGGCATCAATCTCGGCACCGGCCAGCCGCGGCCGGAACAGATCCGCGACTCGGTTCGCGCCGTCCTGTCCGACCCGCGCTACCGGCGCCGGGCCCAGGCGATGCAGGCCGATTTCGCCCGCCACGACGCCCGCCGCGAGATCGCCGCAATCCTGGAGGATCTGGTCCCTCGTCAGAAGCGCCGCGCCTTGGCCTGAGCGGGAGATCCGGTGATGAGTGGTGTTCGTCCCCGTTGGCGGTCCCGCCGGCTCGGCCTGTTGGCGCTGGCGGTGGTCGGCCTTTCGGTGGCGGCCGGCGGCTGGCGCATCCTGGCCTCGGACCGCCTCGACCGGCCCGCCGACGATCCCGCTGCCCCGGCCCCCGCCACGACCGTCGTCCGGGCGGAGATGCATGACGTGGTCGAGACCCTGGCCGTGACCGGCACGCTGGCGGCGCGCGAGGAGGTGCTGGTCGGCGCCGAGGTCGACGGCCTGCGCATCGTCACGATCGACGCCGATGTCGGCGACCGGGTCGCCGCCGGCCAGGTGCTGGCCCGGCTGGACCATGCCCAGCTGGACACCCAGCTGGCGCAGAGCGAGGCCAGCATCGCCAAGGCCGAGGCCGCGATCCAGCAGGCCCAGGCCTCGGTCGCCGAAGCCCAGGCCTCGGCGATCCAGTCCCAGGCCTCGCTGGAGCGGACGCAGACCTTGCGCGCCAACGGCAACGCCTCGGCCGAGCAGCTGCTGGCGCGGCAGACCGAGGTCAAGGTCGCCGAGGCCCGCATCGCCTCGGCCCAGGAGACCGCGCGCTCGGCCATGGCCGACAAGGCGCTGGCCCAGGCGCAGCGGGACGATGTCGCGCTGCGTATCGCCCGGGCCGAGATCAAGGCGCCGGTGGCGGGCGTGGTGTCGGAGCGGCAGGCCCGGATCGGCGCCGTGGTCGGCATGTCGAGCGCGCCCCTGTTCCGGCTGATCCGCAACGGCGAGGTCGAGTTCCTGGCCGAGGTGACCGAGACCGGCATGCCGCGGGTCGCGGTGGGCCAGCCGGTCGAGCTGCAGCTGACCGGCTTCGACCGGCCGGTGCGCGGCACGGTGCGGCTGGTCGATCCGACCGTCGACGCCACCAGCCGGCTCGGCCGAGTCGCCATCACCCTGCCGGACGAGCTCGGGCTGCGGCCCGGCGTCTTCGCCCAGGGCGCGATCGAGACCGGCCGCCGGCGGGCGCTGACCGTGCCGCTGTCGGCGGTGTTCTTCAGCACCGAGGGCGCCTATGTCCAGGCGGTCCGCGACACCGTGGTCGACCGCCGCCCGGTCGAAACCGGCTTCATCGGCGACGGACGGGTCGAGATCCGCCGCGGCCTGGCCGAAGGCGAGGCGGTGGTGCTGCGCGCCGGCAGCTTCCTGCGCTCCGGCGACCGCATCGCCCCGGTGCCGCCGCCGGTCGCCGCCGCGACGGCGGGGTAATCATGGCGCTGAACATCTCGGCCTGGTCGATCCGCAAGCCGATCCCGCCGCTGGTCCTGTTCGCGGTGCTGATCGTGCTCGGCTTCGTCAGCTTCCGGTCGCTGCCGGTCACCCAGATGCCGAACATCGACGTGCCGGTGGTGACCGTCACCATCGCCCAGGCCGGCGCCGCGCCGAGCGAGCTGGAGACCCAGGTGGCCCGGCCGGTCGAGGACGCGGTCGCCGGGCTGACCGGGGTCAAGCACGTCACCTCCGCCCTGTCCGACGGGGCCGCCGTCACCATGGTCGAGTTCGTGCTGGACACGCCGACCGACCGGGCGGTGAACGACGTGCGCGACGCCGTGTCCAAGATCCGCTCCACCCTGCCGCAGAGCATCGAGGAGCCGGTGATCCAGCGCATCGACGTCGCCGGGCTGCCGATCCTGACCTATGCCGCCTCGGTCCCGGGCATGAGCGTCGAGCAGCTGTCCTGGTTCGTCGACGACACGGTGGTGCGGGCGATGCAGGGCGTGCCCGGCATCGCCCAGGTCAAGCGCATCGGCGGCGTCGACCGCGAGATCCGGGTCGAGCTGAGGCCGGACCGGCTGGCGGCGCTGGGCATCACCGCGTCGGAGGTGAACGACCAGCTGCGCGCCAGCAACATCGACCTGGCCGGCGGCCGCGGCACGGTGGGCGTGCAGGAGCAGTCGATCCGCACCCTGGCCGGTGCGGCGACGGTCGAGGAGCTGGCGCAGCGCCGCATCGCCCTGCCCGGCGGCCGCCAGGCGCTGCTGCAGGACCTCGCCACTGTGACCGACGGCGGGGCCGAGCCGCGGAGCTTCGCCCGGGTCGACGGCAAGCCCGTGGTCGCCTTCAGCCTGTACCGGGCCAAGGGCTTCTCCGACGTCGTGGTGGCCGACGCCGCCCAGGCGCGGCTGCAGCAGCTGACGGCGGAGCATCCGGAGCTGTCGATCGCCGAGATCGACAACATCGTGCGCTACACCCGCGCCGATTACGACATGACCATGGAGACGCTGATCGAGGGCGCCATCCTGGCCGTCATCGTCGTCTTCCTGTTCCTGCGCGACATCAGGGCCACGATCATCTCCGCCCTCGCCATCCCGCTGTCGGTGCTGCCGACCTTCGCGGTGATGGAGGCCCTGGGCTTCTCGCTGAACTCGATCAGCCTGCTGGCGATCACGCTGGCGACCGGCATCCTGGTCGACGACGCCATCGTCGAGATCGAGAACATCGTCCGCCACATGCGCATGGGCAAATCGCCCTACCGCGCCGCGATCCAGGCGGCGGACGAGATCGGCCTGGCCGTGGTCGCCACCACCATGACCATCGTCGCGGTGTTCCTGCCGGTCAGCTTCATGGGCGGCATCGCCGGCCAGTACTTCAAGCAGTTCGGCATCACCGTCGCCGTCGCGGTCACCTTCTCGCTGCTGGTGGCGCGGCTGGTGACGCCGCTGATGGCGGCCTATCTGATGCGCGACCACGCGCATGAAGAGGAACGCGACGGCCGGGTGATGCGCGTCTATCTGCGGCTGCTGGACTGGTCGATCCGGCACCGCGGCCGCACCATCGCGGCGGGGCTCGGCATCTTCGTCGCCTCGGCCGCGCTGGCCAGCCTGTTCCCGACCGGCCTCCTGCCGAACAACGACATCTCCCGCTCCTCCCTCTCGATCGAGCTGCCGCCCGGATCGACGCTGGAGGACACCCAGGCGGTGGCCGACCGCCTGTCGGCCCTGCTCCGCGCCCAGCCGGAGGTGAAGAGCGTCTATGCCGTGGTCGGCGGCGACGGCGTGAATCCGCTCGACGTCGTCGGCGGCGAGGTGCGCAAGGCGACCATCGTCGCGACCCTGGTGCCGCGGGCCGAGCGCAGCCTGGACCAGAAGGCGTGGGAGAGCGCGATGCGGCCGAAGATCGCCGCCGAGCCCGACCTGCGCTTCAGCTTCAGCGCCAGCGGGGCGCGCGAATACACCCTTCTGCTCTCCGGCAATGATTCGGTGGAGCTGGTGCGGGCTTCGCTGGCGATCGAGCGCGAGATCCGCGAGCGCGTGCCGGTGCTGGCCAATGTCGTCTCCACCGCCGCGATCGACCGGCCGGAGATCCGCATCGTGCCCCGCCTGGCCGAGGCCGCAGCGCTGGGCGTGTCGGTGGCGCAGATCGCCGAGACGGTGCGGATCGCGACGCTCGGCGACACCTCCGCCAACCTCGCCAAGTTCTCCTCGGGAGACCGCCAGATCCCGATCCGGGTGCAGATCGCCGAGAATGCGCGCGGTCGCCTCGCCACCTTCGAGACCCTGCGGGTGCCGACCGCGACCGGCGGCAAGGTGCCGCTGACCTCGGTCGCCCATATCGGCTTCGGCGAGGGCGCCACCACAATCGACCGTTACGACCGCCAGCGCCGCGTCTCGATCGAGGGCGACCTGGTGGGCAAGACGCCGCTGGGCGAGGCGATGACCGCGGTGCTGGCGCTGCCCTCGGTCCGCAATCTGCCGCCCGGCGTCACCATCCGGCCCTTCGGCGACGCCGAGATCATGCAGGAGGTGTTCTCCGGCTTCACCCTGGCGATGGGCGCCGGAGTCCTGATGGTCTTCGCGGTGCTGGTGCTGCTGTTCGCCGACATCGCCCAGCCGGTCACCATCCTGGTGTCGCTGCCGCTGTCGATCGGCGGCGCCTTCCTGGCGCTGCTGGCCACCGGCTACCCGATCAGCCTGCCGGTGGTGATCGGCATCCTGATGCTGCTGGGCATCGTCACCAAGAACGCGATTCTCTTGGTCGATTTCGCGATCGAGGCGATCGCCGCCGGCGCCGGCCGTACCGAGGCGCTGATCGAGGCCGGGCGCAAGCGTGCCCGGCCGGTGGTGATGACCACGGTGGCGATGATCGCCGGCATGGTGCCCTCGGCCATCGGCTGGGGCGAAGGCGGCGCCTTCCGCTCGCCCATGGCCTCGGTGGTGATCGGCGGGCTGATCACCTCGACCGTGCTGAGCCTGGTGTTCGTGCCGGCGGTGTTCACCGT
Organism: Inquilinus limosus DSM 16000; assembly: GCF_000423185.1. GTDB lineage: Bacteria > Pseudomonadota > Alphaproteobacteria > DSM-16000 > Inquilinaceae > Inquilinus > Inquilinus limosus. The sequence continues at coordinate 161,813 of NZ_AUHM01000002.1, forward strand.
GCTGGACGACCTGAACCGCCTGTTCGGCCGCGTCTTCGGCCGCTTCGTCGGCGCCCGCGACGAGCCGGAGCCGGCCGCCCCGCCGGCGGAATAGGCCGACAAATCATACGAAGACGGTGAGACCCGATGACGTCGCTTGGAGCCGTGGTTGTCCTATTCCACCCGACGGCGGACCAGATCGCGCGGGTCGTCGAGCTGCGCAGGCACTGCGACCAGCTCGTCGTCGTGGACAACACACCGCAGCCCGACGACCGGCTGGCCGCATTGTTCGCGGAACACGACATCGCTCTGATTCATGAGGGGAACAGGAACGGCATCGCCGGAGCCCACAATCGCGGATTGGCGAGCCAGTTCGAGCGGGGCGCGGATGCGGTTGCCCTCATCGACCAGGACTCGGTCATGCCGGCGGCCTATTTCCCGGTCATGCGCGAGATCTGCGCGACGCTGGGTTCACAGCCCTTCATGGTGGGACCCCGGATCTTCGACGAAATCGTTCAAGCGTACCTGCCGGTGCTGGAGACCAACGGCATCACCGTACGGCAGATCGACATGCGCGAAGACGCCGGCATGCAGCGTTGTGCACTCCTGATATCCTCCGGCTGCGTGATCTCACGCGCCGCGTTTGCGAAGCTCGGCCCGTTCGACGAGACGCTCTTCATCGATCACGTCGACACCGAATACTGCTTCAGAGCGCACGCCCATGAGATCCCGCTATACGTCACCCCGGCACTGACGCTGTCTCATCGGATCGGGGATCTGCGTCGCCACAAGCTGGGCCCGTTCAAGACGGTGACGCTGAATCATCCCTGGCGCCGGCGCTATTACAACGCCCGCAACGCCGTTCAGCTTCTGTTGCGATACGGGAGGCGATATCCGGTCGTCTTCATGGTGAATCTGTTCACCTTGAGGGAGATCTTTTTCATCGCGTTGCTCGAGGAGGCCAAGCTCGCCAAGCTCACCGGCATCGTGATGGGAATCGTGGACGGGCTGTCCGGGCGCCTCGGGCCGATCGAGAAGACACGTCCGCGATTGGTCGCGCGCTTTGCACACGGGGCCGGTCGACGACAGCTCGAGCCGAGGCTGGGCCGCAGCGGGCGTGGTTAGATGCAGATGTCCAGCCCGCCTCCGCGCCGACCGGGCCGCGCCGCGGTCGCCTTCGTCTTCGTCACCATCCTGCTCGACACCCTCGCGCTCGGCGTGATGGTGCCGGTCCTGCCCAAGCTGATCGTCGAGTTCGAGGGCGGCGACATGGAGCGGGCGGCGTCGATCACCGGGCTGTTCGGCCTGGCCTGGGCGGCGATGCAGTTTCTGGCCTCGCCGGTGCTGGGCGCGCTGTCCGACCGGTTCGGGCGGCGGCCGGTGATCCTCCTGTCCAATCTCGGCCTCGGCCTCGACTACCTGCTGATGGCGCTGGCACCGAACCTGACCTGGCTGCTGGTCGGGCGGCTGGTCTCCGGCATCACCTCCGCCAGCGCCTCGACCGCCATCGCCTATGTCGCCGACGTGACGCCGCCGGAGCAGCGCGCCGCCAAGTTCGGACTGCTCGGCGCCGCCTTCGGCTTCGGCTTCATCGCCGGACCGGCGCTGGGCGGGCTCCTGGCCGGCATCGACCCCAGGCTGCCGTTCTGGGCCGCGGCGGCGCTCAGCCTCGCCAATGCCGCCTACGGCCTGCTGATCCTGCCGGAATCGCTGTCGCCGGAGCGGCGCGCCCGCTTCACCTGGAACGGGGCCAGCCCCTTCGGCGCCATGGCGCTGCTGCGCTCGTCCCCGGCGCTGCTCGGCCTCGCCGGCGCAACCTTGCTGATGTTCCTGGCACAAGAATCCATACCCAGCCTTTACGTGCTCTACGCCATCCAGCGTTACGGCTGGGACGACGCGGCGGTCGGGCTGTCGCTGGCGGCGGCCGGCGCCGGGTCGATGGTGGTGTCGGCGGCCCTGATCGGCCCGGCCGTGGCCCGGCTGGGCGAGCGCCGGGCGATGGCCGCGGGGCTGGTCTTCGGCGTTGCCGGCTTCGCCCTGTTCGCCCTGGCCCGGACCGGCTGGGTGTTCCTGGCGGCGATCCCGTTGCTCTCGCTGTGCGCCCTGACCGGGCCGGCGCTGCAGGCGCTGATGTCGCGCCGGGTCGGGGCGGACGAGCAGGGGCGGCTGCAGGGGGCGCTGGCGGGGCTGCGCGGCATCACCGGCATGATCGGCCCGGTGCTGTTCACCCAGAGCTTCGCGTTCGGCATCGCACCAACGGCGGGCCTGGATTCGCCCGGCCTGCCCTACGGGCTGGCGGCGGCGCTTCTGGCGTTGGCCCTGGTGCTGGCGTGGCGGATCACCCGGGTGGAAGGCGTCCGGTCGGACACGGAGCCGGCCCGGCCGCCGGCGGAATAGCGCGCCCGCCGTCGCAGGTTGGGTTCGCGAAAGCGAACCCAACATCGCGCAGCCGAGCCGGTGCTGGGTTCGCCAAGGCGAACCCAGCCTACGATTCACATCCGCAGGATCAGGTCTCGCGGGTCCCGGGCTGGGCGGTACGTCTCCAGCCCCACGTCGCGACGCTGGTAGTCGTTCAACCGCTCCACGGACATCGTGCGGGCGCGTCGCCGGCGCAGCGCCTCGACCAGGATCGAGAGGCGCAGCCACAGGCCGAGTCGCGGCACCGCTGCGCGCGGCTCGACCGGCGGCACCAACCGGAGATACGGCACCCTGTCCGGAGCGGGCGGGGTCATGACCCTGGTCCTTTCGTGAGCGGTGGGACGGCAACAAAAAACCCGCCGGGGAATCCGCGGCGGGTTCGGGTGAACGCGAGGGAGTCTGGACGATCCCGGGCCTAGGCCCTCTGAGCCACTCCTTCCCCAACGCGCAGCACGCCCGCCGCCGGCTGATGCCGGCGTCGCATGCGCAGCGATATGTTGAGGACAGCGTTCATGCCGGCAGGATCGGGGACGGCGACGGCGCCGTCAATGATCTTCGCCGCCGGCCGGCACGATTGCCCCGGGCCGGCGAGCCTGTCACCCCTCGCCGCCGGGCCGCTCGGCCAGGGCCCGGGCGTAGTTCGCCAGCGAGCGGTTGTAGCGCGGCAGGTGGCGGGCCAGGGCGGCGAGCGCAAGCGCCGCCGCCTCCCGCTCCCGCCCGGTGTCGGCCAGCGCCAGGGCCAGGAAGGCGGCGACCGCGTCGTCGAGCTCGTCGGAGCCGGCGTCCCGCTCGGCGATCAGCAGCGCCACGCTCTCCTCCGCCTGCCCCAGATTGCGCAGGGTGCTGGCGAGCTGGATCACCGCGCGGCGGCGCCGCAGGCCGGTGAGGCCGGCGGCCAGAGCCAGGCGATACAGCCCGGCCGCCTGCGCCTCGTGGCCGGTCGAATCATGGGCCGAGGCGCGTTCGAACAGCGCGGCCGCGTCGTCCGGCGGGCGTTCCGCCGCCAGAGCCTCGACCCGCGCGAGGAAGTCGGCCGGATCGAGCGAGTCGAAGGCGGCCCAGAGATCCGCCATCCGCCGGTCCCATTCCGCTTTACCGGTCATGCCCCCTCCGGCTCGCGCTGGGCCGGGATGTCGATGGTGAAGCGGGTGCCGGCGGGCCCGCTGTCGATGTCGATCGCGGCATCGAGCTGGCGCACCTGAGCCTGCAGCACCATCATGCCGAGACCGCCGTTCGACGGCAGCCTGCCCTCCGGCAGGCCGACGCCGTCATCGACCACCTCGAGACGCCAGCCGCCGCCGTCCCGCGGCCGGAAACGGATCTCCACCCGCCCTTCCCGGCGGCCCGGGAAGGCGTATTTCACGGCATTGGTGACCAGCTCGTTGACGATCAGCCCGAGCGGCACGATCCGCGACGGCGGCAGCTCGCCCGGCGCCGCCTCGACCACGATCGACTTGCCGCCATCCTCGGACAGAAGCGCCCGGGACAGGTCGTCGCACAGCCCGGTCAGGTACTCCTTCACCTCGACCCGGTCTACGTCGACATTGGCGTAGAGCCGGCGGTGGACGATGGCCAGGGCCTGGATCCGGTCGTTCGCCTCGGCCAGGGCATGCTTCGCCTCCGGGCTCTGCGCCCGCCGCGCCTGCAGCCCGAACAGGCTGGACAGGAGCTGGAAGCTGTTCATCACCCGGTGGTTGATCTCGCGCAGCAGCAGGTCCTTCTGCTTCAGGTTCTCCTCGATCCGGTCGGCCATGGCGTCGAAGGCGGTGGCGAGGCGGCCGAATTCATCGCTACCGTGGCGCAGCCGGACGCGGGCGTCGAGGCGGCCGCGCTGCCAGTCGCGGGTGGCGGCCACCAGCCGGTCGATCGGCCGCAGCAGGAACAGCCGGCCGCCGATGCCGGCGGCGGCGAGCGAGACCAGGAGGCCGGCGACGATCAGGGCGATGCCGCGCTGGGTGGCCGCGTCGATGGTGGCGAAGGCCGCCGCCCGGTCGATGCCGACCAGGACGAACAGGTCCAGCTCCTCCGACCGCATCGGCACATAGCCGTAGATCCGCATCGTGTCGTCGATCGCGCCGCTGGTGATCGAGCCCGCCTGCGGCGAGGCCAGGAGGTCGAGGAACTTGTTCGGCAGCTGCTTGCCGACCCAGGGCGTGTCCGGCCCCGGCAGGCGCGACATCACCACCCCGGCGCGGTCGGTGATCATGATCACCGCGTTCCGGGATTCGGTGTCTATGTTGATCGCCGCGGCCATGGCGTCGACGCTGAGCGCTGCCACCACCGCGCCCTGGAACGTGTCGCCGTCGAAGATCGGATAGGCGACGTGCAGCACCTTCTCACCGACCGCATCGGTGGTGGCGAAGCCGCCGACGGCGAAGCCGCGGATCTCCCGCGCGCGCTGGAAGAAGCCCTGATGGCCGACCGAGGTCGAGATCGCGGCGGTGTGGTTGGCGCCGCACAGCAGGTTGCCGTCGGCGTCGACCACGGCGATGGCGTTCAGGCTCGGCACCTCCGACCGCAGATCGTCCACCACCTCGGTGCAGCGGCCGCCCTGCCCCTGGCGGATCGCCGGCACCCGGGCCATGGCGGCGAGCAGCTGGCGGATCCCGTCGACGATGCGGAACTGCGCCCCGGCGGCGACATTGGCCAGGCGGATCGCATCGTCCTGGATCTCGTTGGTGCGGGCGATCCGCAGCGCGTATTCGTTGTAGCCCTGCAGCGCGATGCCCGGCGCGACGGCCAGGGCGACCAGCAGGAACAGGCGCGAGAGCAGGTTCATCGCGGCGGCAACCGGCGGCGGGAGGCGGCGCAGGCTGGAAACCTCGAGCTCATATCCTGCCCCGACGTCATCGCCCCCATCCTGACGCGGCCTCCGCGCGATTCCAACCCGCAACCCCGCCGCGCCGCCCTTGCCGCGACGGCGAAGCGGGGCCGCCGGCGCGTTCTACGACAGCGGCCTTGGAAAAGCCATCACCGGGCCGCAGATTGGTCACCGCCGGCTCTGGGAACAAACTGTCAGACGGCCCGTTTTTTCAACTGTGAAGTGCCCGGCTGCAACCGGTGCTTGAGCATGGAGACGAAGACGATGTTGAAACCCACCATGATCGTGCTCGCGGCCACGTTGGCGCTCGCGGCGTGCGGTCGCGACACGGGCGGCCGGGCCCTGTCGGGCGGCTTGCTCGGTGCCGGCGCCGGCGCCGGTATCTCGGCCCTCACCGGCGGCAACGCCGCCACGGGCGCGCTGATCGGTGGCGCCGTCGGCGCGGTCGGCGGCGCGGCGACGAGCTGCCGTGACATCAACCTCGGCGGCCGCTGCTGATTTCCGGGCTGCCGGAGCCTTCGGGCCGGTACCGGGCCCATTCGCCGGTATCGGCCCGCATAAAAGAGGCGCCGGAGTTTCCGTCGTCTCGTTTGATGCTATATCGGTCGGGGACAGAGTCACCTCTGTCCCCGTTCTGCTTTGTGGCGCGCCCATCCGCGCGATTCGACCCATCTAGGCGAGGAGAGACATGGCCACGCGGAACCTGGATCAGGAGCTCGACACCCTGCGCGCCGACCTCGGCAAGATCCGCGAGGATATCGCCGCGCTGACCCGCACGCTGGGCGATGCCGCGGCCGCCGAGGCCAAGGCCGGCGGCGCCCGGCTGAACCAGGCCGCGCATGCCGCCAAGGAGCGGGCGCAGCGTCTCGCCGACACGGCGCGGGCCCAGGGCGAGGAGGGCATCGCCGCGCTGGAGCAGCGGATCGAGCAGAATCCCATCACCAGCGTCCTCGTCGCCTTCGGCGTCGGTCTCGTCATCGGCAAGCTGCTGGACCGCTGAGGCCGGCGTGAAGACGGATCTCGGCGTTGCCCTGCTGGGGGCTCTCGCGGCCCGCCAGCGCCTCCGCCTCGGCCAGGCGCTGCGCCGGGCCTGCATCGCGGCGGCACTGTTCCTGGTCGCCCTGGTGCTGGCGGTGATCGCCCTGGCGATGCTGGCCTGGTCCGGCTTCTACCTGCTGCTGCCCGGGCTGGGCCCCGCCGGCGCCGCGCTGGTGATCGGGCTGATCGCGCTGGGCCTCGCCGCCGTCGCCGCCCTGATCGGCGTCCTGGCCGGCCGCCGGCGCCGCCGACGGCCCGCCCCCACGGCCGCCGGGGTCGGGCTGGAGGGCCTCGCCGCCGGACTCGGCCTCTCCGCCGCCAAGGCCGCGCCCAAGGCGGCCCTCGCGGCCCTGGTGATCGGCATCGCGGTCGGCGCCCTGCCCCTGCTGGGCGGTGGCCGACGGAGAGACTGACCCCGGGGCAGCTTGCCCCATGACCGCCGCTGCGTTTCGTCTATAATCCCGCCTCCGCCTCCTTTGGGGGCCCCGGCCCAGGGCGGGGAGGACGGCGGGTCCGGTATCCAGAACAACGCAAGGTCCAGACATGATCGACAGACGGACGGTGCTGACCGCGGGCGCCACGGCGGCCGCCTCGCTGCTGCTGGCGGGGCTGCCGCGACCGGCCGCGGCCCAGGCCGACGGAGCCGCGGCCTTCATCGACGGCATGGCCAAGCGCGCGATCGGCATCCTCCAGGCCGGTGGCGCCTCGACGGCGCAAGGCAAGGCCGAATTCACCCAGATCCTGAACCAGGGCTTCGATCTGCCGACGATCGGCCGCTTCGTGCTGGGCCGCTACTGGAACAGCGCCACGCCGGAACAGCGCCAGGAATATATGGACCTGTTCGAGCGGATGATCGTCGAGACCTATTCGCGCCGGTTCCAGAACTACCAGGGCGAGACCCTGGTGGTGAAGGGCACCCGGGCGGTGGGCAGCGGCAACGACACGCTGGTCGCGACCGAGATCCGGCAGAAGGACGGGCCGCCGATCCAGGTCGACTGGCGGGTGCGCCAGGCGGGCGGCGGCTACAAGGTGGTCGACGTCATCGTCGCCCGGGTCAGCATGAGCGTGACCCAGCGCGACGAGTTCGCCTCGGTGATCGCACAGAACGGCGGCAGCATCGACGGCCTGCTGCGCGCGATGCGCCAGCGGGCCGGCGGCTGATCCGCCGGAACCCTGACAGGGCCCGGCACCGTGGACGGGTGCCGGGCCCGACGAGGATGCGATGGCGGTATCGGACGGCGGCAGAGAGGTCGCGGACTGGCTGGTCGCAGAAGGCCGGCTGCTGACCGATCCGGTCGCGCTGGTCGACGCCTTCTGCCGCCGCCTGATCGCCGCCGGCCTGCCGCTGCAGCGCGTGCGGATCGGCCAGAGCATCACCCATCCGCTGCTGAGCGCCTGGGGCGTGGTGTGGACCGCGGCCAGGGGCGGCGAGGAGTACACCATCGACCGCAAGGTGCTGGCGACCAGCACCTTCGTCGGCAGCCCGTTCGAGGCGGTGATCCGCAGCCGCCAGCCGCTGCGCCGCCGCCTGGCCGGGCTGGGCCCGGACGACCACCGCGTGTTCCACGAGATCGCCGCCGGCGGCGGCACCGACTATGTCGCCGTGCCGATCGTCTACGGCAACGGGACGGTGCAGGTGGCCAGCTTCGTCACCGACCGGCCCGACGGTTTCGCCGCGGACGAGGTGGCGCTGATCGAAGGGCTGCGTCACCCCCTGGCGGCGGCGATGGAGCCGAACGCCATGCGCCGCTCCGCCGCCAGCCTGCTGCGCACCTATCTCGGCGTCGGCCCGGCCGACCGGGTGGCGGAGGGGGCGATCCGCCGCGGCGACGTCGTCGCCGTCGATGCGGCGATCCTGTTCGTCGACATGCGCGGCTTCACCGCCCTGTCCGAGCGCCTGACCTCGGCCGCGGTGCTGGCGGTGCTGGACCGCTATTTCGAGACCGTCGCCCAGGCGATCGTCGACCGCGGCGGCGACGTGCTGAAATTCCTCGGCGACGGCGTGCTGGCGATCTTCCCGGTCGAGCAGGCCGGCGGGGCGCCGGCCGCCTGCGAGGCCGCGGTCGGCGCGGTGCGGGCGATCCGCCAGGGACTGGCCGCCGGGCCCGAGCCCCTGCCCTTCGCCGCGGCGCTGCATCTCGGCCCGGTGCTGTACGGCAACATCGGCAGCCCGGACCGGCTGGACTTCACCGTGCTGGGCCCGGCGGTCAACCTGACCAGCCGGCTGGAAGGCCTGGCCAAGCAGCTCGACCGGCCCACGGTGTGCTCCGAGCCGTTCCGGGAGGCCTGGGGCGGGGCCGCCGAGCCACTCGGGTCGCACCCGATCCGCGGCCTGGCGGCACCGCAGCCGATCTTCGCGATCCGGGCCTGATCAGGCGGCGAGGCCGCGCACCAGCGCCTCGGACAGGCGGCGGGAGAAGGCGGCCGGGTCGGGCAGCGGCTCGCCCTCGACGATCCGGGCCTGGTCCAGCAGCAGGAAGGCGCAGTCCTCCAGCCCCGCATCCTTGGCCGCGGCGCGCTCCGCCAGCCGGCGGATCAGCGGATGGCCGGGGTTGATCTCGAGGATCCGCTTCGAGCCGGCGTCGACCCGCCGGTGCTGCTTCAGCAGCCGCTCCAGATGCAGGTCGGTGTCGCCCTCGTCGGCGACGAGGCAGACGGCGCTGTCGGTCAGGCGCTGCGAGGCGCGGACATCCTTGACCTGGTCGGCCAGGGCCAGCTTCAGCGCCGCCACCAGCTCGTCCAGCCCCTCGGCCTTCTCCTCCGGCCTCGGCGCCTCGGCCGGGGCCTCGATCTTCGACAGGTCGGCGCCGCCGCGGGTGACCGACTTGAACGGCTTGCCCTGGAACTCGCCGAGCGAGGGCACGGCGAACTCGTCGACCGGGTCGGTCAGCAGCAGCACCTCGACGTCGCGGGCGCGGAAACCCTCGAGCTGGGGCGAGCGGGCCAGCGCCGCCGCGTCGTCGCCGGTGATGTACCAGATCGCGTCCTGGCCCGGCCGCATCCGGCCGACATACTCCTCGAGGCTGACCAGGCCTTCGCCCCCCGTCTTCTCGCTTCGGGTGGAGCGGAAGCGCAGCAGCGGCAGCAGGGCGTCGCGCTGCTCGCGGTCCTCGTACACGCCCTCCTTCAGCACCGCGCCGAAGGCGGTCCAGAACTTGCCGTAGGCCTCCGCGTCGTCCTTGGCCTTGCGGCCGAGCTCGGCCAGCACCTTCTTGGTCACGCCCTGCCGGATCTTGCCGACCATCGGGTTCGACTGCAGCATCTCGCGGCTGACGTTGAGCGGCAGGTCCTCGCTGTCGATCACGCCGCGCAGGAAGCGCAGATAGGGCGGGATCAGGCCTTCCGCCGCCTCGGTGACGAACACCCGGCGGACATAGAGCTTGACCCGGTGCTTGCGCTCCGGCTCCCACAGGTCGAAGGGCTGGCTCGACGGCACGAACAGCAGCGAGCTGTACTCGATCGCCCCTTCCGCCTTCCAATGCACGGTCAGCCACGGCTCGTCGAAGGCATGGGCGACGTGGCGGTAGAACTCCTTGTACTCCTCCGCCGTGATCTCGGCCTTGGGCCGGGTCCACAGCGCCGAGGCGCGGTTCAGCGTCTCGGCCTTGCCGTCCTCGCCCAGGAGCACGATCGGGATGGCGATGTGGTCGGAATGCGCCTTGACGATCTGGCGCAGGCGCAGCGGCGACAGGAACTCGTCCTCGCCCTCCGACAGGTGCAGCACGATCCGGGTGCCGCGGGCCACGTCCTCGGCCTGGCCGACGGTGAAGGCGCCCTTGCCGTCGGAGACCCAGCGCCAGCCCTGCTCCTCCCCCGCCTTGCGCGAGAACACCTCGACCTCGCGCGCGACCATGAAGGCCGAGTAGAAGCCGACGCCGAACTGGCCGATCAGCCCGACATCCTTCTTGGCGTCGCCCGACAACGTGTCGAGGAAGGCGCGGGTGCCGGAGCGGGCGATGGTGCCGAGATTGCCGACCAGTTCCTCCCGCCCCATGCCGATGCCGTTGTCGGCGACCGTGAGGGTGCGGGCCTGGGGATCGGCGGACAGGGCGATGCGGTACTCGGCATCGCCGGCCGTGAGCTCCGGCGCCGTGATCGCGGCATAGCGCAGCCGGTCGCAGGCGTCCGACGCATTCGAGATCAGCTCGCGGAGGAACACCTCCTTATGGCTGTAGAGGGAATGCGCGACGATATCGAGAAGGCGGCTGACTTCGGCCTGGAAGGTCAGGGTTTCGTCGGTCTTCTGCTGGTCCATCTCGGGGTCCGGGGTGCTTCTTCGTGGCTGCCGCCGGATATGGGCAAATCGACCGCAACCCGCAACCCCCGCCCCGGGCAGCCCTCTCCTGCGCCCGCGGCCCGCGCTACTTCGGCATCAGGGTGGTGAGATCCGTGCCGTTGATCAGCATCCGGCCTTGCGGGTCGACCACGAGGTCGTAGTCGCGCGCCGCCTGCCCCTCCGCGGTCTTCGCCTCGCGCCCCAGCATCTGGAAGACGGTGAAACCGGCGGCCGCCTCCGCTTCGGCCTGGGACTGCAGAAACTTGACGAACTCGTCCAGCCCGGCGACCTGGAGCTTCGCCTGCGCCGTGACGCCGAAGGCCGCCTTCGCGTCCACCGCGCCGCCGCCGCCCAGATCGATCGCCCCCTTCGGGGCGGAGATGCGGAAGCTGCCGATCGACAGGCTGACGCCGGAGGAGAGCAGCCGGGCGGAGATCTGCTGCAACGTTTCGGCGAAGACGAGATCGCCGCCAGACTGCAGCGGATCGTCCCCCTGCAGCGCGTCGGCCTGGATGGCCCGCTCGATGCCGTCCCAGAACAGCGCCTGGATCGAGCGGCTGGGGACGTCCTTCAGCGCGATGTCGATCCTGGCCTGCCGCGGCACCCAGCCGGCGAAGGGCAGCGACGGGTCGAGCGCCAGGTCGTCCAACGCCAGACGCAGCCCGTAGCCGGCCTCGTCGCCGTCCAGCCCCGAATAGGTCTCGCCGTAGGAGATGCCGGCGAGCGTGAGATTCGCCTCCGGCGACCGCATGCGGAGGTCGCTCAGGCTGATCTCGGTCTCGTAGCGGGACAGCGCGGCGATCGTCGTCCGGAGACGGCCGAGCCAGGGGGACAGCTCCTCCTGCGGCGGGTCTTGGTCCCCATGCTTCGCCAGCATCGCCTCGAAGCCGCCGATCACGTCGATCAGGCCGGCGACGTCGATGCCGTCGGCCGACACGCGGTACCGGGCCTTGGCCAGATCGAAATGCGTTTCCGTCGGCGTTTCGCCGCCGTTCTCGGTCAGGGCGAAGGACACCCCGTCGAAATCGAGGGCGAGGGCCGCCCCGGCGGTCGGCGCGCCGGCAACGGGGTCGAGCGTGCCCGACAGCCGCACCCGGTCGATCGTGAGGGCTCCCGGCTCCTCGACCGTTCCGCCCGACACATCCGCGACCTCGAGGCCCCGGAGATCCAAGGTCACGTCGCCGCCGAGGCCGCGGCCGGGGGCGGCGCGGTCGAACCCGCGATAGCCGCCGGCGACGGTCAGCGAATCGAAGCCGGCCGTGGTGTCGCCCCCGCCGCCGCGCAGATCGGTCAGGACCAGCTCGCTCCGCGATGTCTCTCCCGCCAGCGCCAGAGCCTGGCGCATCAGCGTGTCCAGCTTACGGTCGCCGTTCGGCGGGGACGGCGCCTTCGGATCGCGCCGGGCCGCGTCGAGAGCGAAGGCGATCAGCCGCCACACTCGGTCGCGCAGCGCCGCGACGTCGACATCCTCCAGCCGCCCGCCATAGCGCAGACGGCCGAGGGTGACGTCGTCGCCCGCCGCCGGATCGCCGGCCGAAATGCCTTCCACCTCGACCTGCATGTCGATGTCCTGGCGCGGCGAGCCGGGACGCGGCGTGGTGGCGCTGGTCAGCCGCAACCGGTCGATGGCGAGGAGGGTCTCGCCGCCCTTCGTCACCGTCACGCCGTCGGACCGGTCGGTGGAGGCGGTCAGCAGCGACGCGGCGAGGTCCAGGGTCAGTTCGGCGCTGCGGGCGCGGCTGGTGACCGTCACCGGCGGCTCGCCGCCGCTCGGCCGGATCTCGCAGCGGGGGGGCGTGTCTCCACGCAGCCGATAGGCCGTCCCCTCCCCCGCCACGGCGGTGTAGCGGTCGCCGTCGCAGCGGATCCGGACCACGCGCTTGCGGCCGTCGACATCGTCGCGCAGCACCAGCGACAGGGCCGGGCCGGTGATGCGGTAGTCCGCCCCGGCCGGCTCGACCGTCCAACCGCCCTCGAAGATCGGCTCCCCCAGCCCGGCCGTCGCCAGGGTCGGGGTCAGGATCGCGGTCAGCCCTTTCTGCAGGGCCGCGGCGCCTTCCGGAGTGGCCTGGGCGAACAGCGGGCCGGCGGCCAGAACGGATGCGGCACCGAGCAGGGCCGAAGCGAGACAGCGCATGGAATTCTCGTGTTGAAGCCGCCACTGCACAGGCGCTCACGCAGGTGAGCAGGGATACTTCGCCTTCAGCCGCGGAACCAGCACCTGAGCGACACTCTTGTCGCCGATTTCCTGACGCGGCAGGGTCAGGAGATCGGCGATAACGTCCTTATATGCTTCCGGCGGCGGGCAAATGGCGCCTGAACCAGCCAACCCCTGAACGAAGCCCTCGGTGAAAGCCGCGCAGCCAAGGCTGGAGTTCGCGGCGTTCCGGGTGGAGCACATCGCAAAGAGCGGCCCCGCCTTCAGCTCCTCGGCACCGGAAGACTGCGGCATGACGAGAAGGGCCGCGATGCTCGGCAAAACCAGGGCTCTCACCTTCATCGCCTCCATCCTCGTCTCAGGGAACGGTGACGTCTCGCGGCTACTGCTTCGGCGCGATCGCGGCCAGGTCGGTGCCGTTGACCAGGATCTTGCCGGCGTCGTCGACGACGATGTCGTAGTCGCGCGCCGGGCGGCCGTCATCGGTCGTGGCCTGGCGCCCCATCACCTGCGCCATGGTCAGGCCGGCCGCGGCCTGGTCGCCGTCCGGCAGACCCTGCACGAACTTGATCAGCCCGTCGAGATTGGTGATGCGGAGGTCGAGATCGGCGGTCACGCCGTGCGCCGCCGCGTCGGCGCCCTGCACCGAGCCGCCGAGATCGATCGCCGCCTCGGGCGCGGTGATGCGGAAGGCGGTAACGTCGAGCCGGCTGCCGGCGCGGCGCAGGATGCCGGCCAGCTCCATCATCGACTGGGCCATGCGCTGCTCCGCCTCGGCCGGCTTCTCCATCTGCTCGGTCGAGGCCTCCATCATCGCCATGTAGGCCGTCCCGACCTCCGCCCAGGGGATGCCGCTGGCGTTCAGCCGGATGGTGGTGTCGGTTGGGATCCACTCGACAAAGGGCGGCTTCGGCGCCAGGGCCAGCCCGGCCATCTCCATCTCCAGCGCACCGGTGCCCTTCGGGCCGGGCGCGCCGTCGTAGCCCTCCGAGAAGCGCACCCGGTCGATCGTCACCTGCACGTCCGGCGCCTTCACCCGCAGATCGGTGAAGGTGCCGGCGAACTCGCCGGCGGGGCCGTAGGACTCCATCATGCGCTTCATGGGGTCCATCAGCTTCTGCATCATCTCGGGCGGCATGGCGTCGGCCGGCTTCGGGCCGCCCGGCGCCCCGCCGGTCTCGGCCATCGATTCGATCATCTCGGCATAGACGTCGAGCACCTCGCCGGTGGTGGCCATGACCTGCCGCACATCCATGCCCTTCATGGTGGCGTCATAGGCGGCGTGACCCAGCGTGAAGCGCTCGACCCCGGTCTCGTCGAAGGCGCCGAGGCCGCTGGCCTCCATCTTGAAGGCGACGTCGTGGCGGGACGGGTCGGCGGCCGGATCGATCCGGCTGGACCCGGAGACCCGGTCGATCGTCACCTTGCCGGCCTCACCCTCCTGCCCGATGGCGACGCCTTCGACCCGCATCTCGCTTTCGGTGAACAGCTTCTGGTCGAGATCGACCACGAAATGCGCCTGCAGGGCCCGGCTGGTCAGGGTGACCCTGGGCTCGCCCTCCGGCTCGGCGACGCAGTTCATCGGCTGGCTGCTCTCCAGCCGCCAGGTCGCGGCGCCGGTCGAAACGGCGTTGTAGGTCTGCGCGTCGCAGCGCAGCGCCACCGATTTCGGCCCCTTCTCCTGCGAGCCCTTCAGCCGCAGGTCGATGCCGGGGAACTCCACCGTGTAGCCGGCGCCGGACGGCTCGACCGTGACGGGTCCGGTGAACAGCGGCTGCTGCTGAACCTGGATGCCCAGGATCGGCTTCAGCATCTCGTTCAGCCCGTCGCGCAGCGCCGCCGCGCCGTCCGCGGTCGACTGGGCCAGGGCGCCGCCGGCGAGCCAGAGCGGGGCCGAGCCCAGAAGGATGCAGATCGACCGTGTCATGCTTGCCTCCCCAATGCGAGTTCGCCGGTCCGTCAGCGCATGCCGAGCAGCGGCTTGAGGTCGGTCCCGTTCAGCAGGATCTCGCCCGTGCCCTTGATCTCGAGCTTGTAGGTGCGGACCGGCTTGCCGTCGACCTCCTCCTGCGCGCCCATGGTCTGCAGCACGGTCAGCCCCTGCACCATCTCCTGCCCGTCCGGCATGGTCTTGGCGGCCTCCAGCGCCTGCTCGAGGCCGGTGACCACCAGCCGGGCGTCGCCGGTCATCATCAGCGGCGCCTTCGCGTTCGGCCGCAGCGTGCCGGTCAGGTCGAAGCTGGTCAGCGGCGACGCGGCCTTGAAGGAGCGGATCTCGACCGCCCCGTTGCTGTTCAGCACCGCCTGCTGCAGCTGCGCGCCGGCGATCTCCGCCGCCTGGTCGGGGCCGAGCGTGGCCGAGCTGTCGAGCATCCCGGTCAGCGCCTGCAGCAGCGCCTGGTTCGGCAGGTTGGTCAGCGCCAGGTCGACGGTCGCGCTCTGCGGGATGAACTGCCCGAACTGCGGCAGCGGGTCGATGCCGAGCTGGGCCAGGTCGAAGGTGATGCGGAAGGTCGAGGCGTCCTGGGCCAGGCCGGCGATGCCGGCGCCGAAGCCGGCGGAGGCGACCGTCACCTTGTTGACCTCGCCGTCGCCCGGCGTGACCTCGAGCCCCTTCAGCCCGTAGGTGAAGCCGAAATCGTCGAACAGCTTCGGGGTGGCGCCGAAGATGCGGCCGAGCTCGGCCAGGAATTCCTTCGGCATCTGCCCGTCGGGCTGGGGCGGGTAGCGCTTCTGCAGCTCCGTCAGCGCGTCGCTGAAGGCGCGCAGCGCCGCCATGTTCGCCGCCGTCGCCTTGCCTTCCACCGTGGCGCCGTCGAAGTGGAGGAGCTGCGCCCCGGTGTCGTCGGTGAAGGCGATGTCGGAGAGCGTCACCGTGCCGGTGCTGTCATAGGTGTCGCGGCCGACCTCGTGGCTGTCGCCGACCAGCGCGACCTCGCCGATCCGGAACGCGCCCTTCGCCTCGTCCGGGTTCAGCGACCGGGCGGTGACCTGGCCCAGCTTGCCGTCCAGCGACATGAAGGCGTGGTACTGCGGGGCGAAGACGCCGCGCAGCGACTGCGTCCCGATCGCCACCTCCAGCCCCTTGTCGTCGCCCTTGGCCGGGACGAGACGGTAGGCGGAGGGGATGGTCGCGACCGTGTCCAGCCAGCCATTGGCCAGCGGCGTCAGCGTCAGCTCGATCGGATCGAGGGCGAGGCTGGCGGGGTCGCCCTCGAAAGCGAACACGACCTCGGCCTTCGGGATCACCGCCTTGTAGGAATCACCTTGCGGATCGACCGTGATCGGCCCCTGGAAGTTGACCACGACCGACTTGTCCGGCGTGGTCAGGTGGCTGGCGATCCAGTCCTTGAGGCCGAGCCGGATCTTCTCGGCACCGTCCGCCGTCGCCTGCGCCTGAGCGGCGGCCGGCAAAAGGACCCAGGCGGCGACGCCGGCGGCAAACAGGGAAAGCGAACGCATCTCTATAATTCTCCGTCTATCCGGGCGGAGGCCCTGGCAGTTGCCGGCTGCGACCAAAGCGGCCGCCCGCGCCGCCGGCGGGCGGCAGTCTTGCATTAGCGCCCTGCAGCATTCAATTGTCGGGTATGGACCTCGCAGGTGATCGCCCGCGGCTCACGGCCGTGCTCGGCCCGACCAACACCGGAAAGACCCATCTCGCCATCGAACGCATGCTCGGCCATGCGAGCGGCATGATCGGCTTCCCGCTCCGCCTGCTCGCCCGCGAGAACTACGACCGGATCGTGGCGATCAAGGGACGGGCGCATGTCGCTTTGGTGACGGGCGAGGAGAAGATCGTGCCGCCCGGCGCCCGCTGGTTCCTGTGCACGGTCGAGAGCATGCCGCTCGACCGACCGGTCTCCTTCCTCGGCATCGACGAGATCCAGCTCTGCGCCGACCCGGAGCGCGGCCACGTCTTCACCGACCGGCTGCTGCACGCCCGCGGCGGCGCCGAGACCATGGTGATGGGGGCGGAGACGATCCGGCCCCTGATCCGCAAGCTGGTGCCGGAGGCGGAGTTCGTGACCCGACCGCGCTTCTCCGAGCTGACCCACACCGGCATGCGCAAGCTGACGCGGCTGCCGCCGCGCAGCGCCATCGTCGTGTTCTCGGCCAACGACGTCTACGAGATCGCCGAGCTGATGCGCCGCACGCGCGGCGGCACCGCGGTGGTGCTGGGCGCCTTGAGCCCGCGCACGCGCAACGCCCAGGTGGGGCTGTACCAGTCGGGCGAGGTCGACTACCTGGTGGCGACCGACGCCATCGGCATGGGGCTGAACATGGACATCGACCATGTCGCCTTCGCCCGGCTGACCAAGTTCGACGGCCGCTTCCCGCGCCGCCTGCGCGCCACCGAGATCGCCCAGATCGCCGGCCGCGCCGGGCGGCACATGGCCAACGGCACCTTCGGCACCACCGACGAGGCCGGCACCCTGGACGAGGAGCTGGTCGACCGGGTCGAGAACCACCGCTTCGACCCGCTGCAATCGGTGATGTGGCGCAACGCCGATCTCGACTTCCGCAGCCCGCTCGGCCTGCTGCGCAGCCTGGAGCGGCGGCCGCAGCGGCCGGAGCTGCGACGGATGGCCGAGGCCGACGACCAGCTCTCGCTCGGTCTCCTCATGCGTGACGCGGAGCTGACCGGCCGCGCCCGCAATCCGGCGGCGGTGCGCCTGTTGTGGGAGGTCTGCCAGATCCCGGACTTCCGCAAGGTGCTGTCCGACGCCCATATCCGGATGCAGGGGCAGATCTTCCGTCAGCTGACCAGCCCGGAGGAGCGGCTGGACACCGACTGGGTGGCCGAGCAGGTGGAGAAGCTGGAGCGGACCGAGGGCGACATCGACGCGCTGGTCGCCCGCATCGCCCATATCCGGACCTGGACCTACATCGCGCATCGCGGTGCCTGGATCGCCGATTCGGCGCATTGGCAGGAGCGCACCCGCGCGGTCGAGGACCGGCTGTCGGACGCGCTGCACGAGCGCCTGACCCAGCGCTTCGTCGACCGGCGCACCGCTCTGCTGGTCCGCACGATGAAGGCGGGCGGCGAGCTCCTGGCCGCGGTCAACGCCCGGGGCGAGGTGCTGGTCGAGGGCGAGCACGTCGGCAGCATCGAGGGCTTCGCCTTCCTGCCCGACGCCACCATCGAGGACGACGACCTGCGGGCCATCCGCAGCGCCGCGCGACGGGCGCTGAAGGACGAGGTGGCGGCCCGAATCGCCCGGCTGGAGGCCGCGCCCGATGCCGATTTCGCCCTGGCCGCCGACGGCGTAGTGTCCTGGCGCGGCGTCGGCATCGGCCGCATCGCCGCCGGCCCGTCGCCGCTGGCGCCCGCGGTCAAGGTGCGCGACACCGACCTGCTGGACGGCGCTGGCCGCGACCGGGTGGCGGCACGGCTGACGCGCTTCCTGGCCGACCATGTCACGCAGGAGCTGCAGCCGCTGCTGCGGCTGCGCGACGCGGCGCTGAGCGGCGCCGCCCGCGGCATCGCCTTCCAGCTGGTCGAGGGTCTGGGGATCCAGCCGCGGCGCGCGCTGGAGGGGCTGATTCACGCCCTGACCGCGGCCGACCGCAAGCAGCTGGCCGGCTTCGGCGTGCGGTTCGGGCCGAGCCATGTCTATCTGGCGCCGATGCTGAAGCCGCGGCCGACCGCGCTGCGCGTGCTTCTGGGCGCCGTCGCCGCCGGCCGCAAGCTGCCGGCCGTCCTGCCCGCGCCGGCCCGGATCTCGGTGCCGGCGGAGGAAGGCCAGGACGCCGCGGCGCTGGACCTGGCCGGCTTCGTTCCCTGCGGCCCGCGGCGCATCCGGCTCGACCGCATCGACGTGCTGCGCGACGCCGCCGAATCGCGCCGCCGCCGCGGCGGGCTGACCGCCGATCCTGCGCTGGCGCCGATCGTCGGCTGCACCGTCGCCGAAATCCCGGCTATCCTGCAGGCGGTCGGGTATCGGCCGGCCCAGGACGACGAGGGACGCGTGACCTATGTTCCGGTGAGGACCAGACGGCCCCAGGCGCCGCGGCGCGCAGCGGCGGCGGCCGACAGCCCGTTCGCCAAGCTTGCCCTCCTCCGCCGCGATGGCTGAGCGGGACACCGACCGCCCGCGGCTGGACAAGTGGCTGTGGCAGGCGCGCTTCTTCAAGACCCGCAGCCTGGCGGCGAAGCTGTGCTCCTCGGGCGGCGTCCGCATCGACGGCGTCCCGACCCAGAAGGCGCATGCGACGATCCGTCCCGGCCAGGTGCTGACCTTCGTCCAGGGCCGGCACATCCGCGTCATCGAGGTGCTGGCCCTGGCCGAGCGCCGCGGCCCGGCCAGCGAGGCGCAGCTGCTGTACCGCGACCTGCAGCCGCCGACGCCGGAGACGGCGCTGCCCATGGCCGGCGGCCCCCGCCCGACCGGCCGCGACCGCCGGTCCCTTCCGCCGAAGGGCGGCGGCGATTAGATCTAGCCGATGCTGAGCCACATTCTCGACTGGGCCCGCGGCGACGCCCGGCCGGCTCCGGACGATGCGACGCTGCGCCGTGCTGTCGCCGCGCTGCTGATGGAGGCGGCCCGAATCGACGATTCGCTGGACGAGGCGGAGCGCGAGCGGATCCAGACGCTGCTGACCTGGCGCTTCCGGCTCGGCCCCTTCGAGGCGGCGCAGCTGGAGACCGAGGCCGAGCGCGACAGCGACGGCGCCGTCTCCTGGCACGCCCTGACCCACACCATCCGCGAGCATTGCGACGAGCCGGCGCGCATCCGCATTGTGGAAATGCTGTGGGATGTGATCCTCGCGGATGGTAAGGTCGACGACCTTGAAGCCAATCTGATGCGGCGAGTCGCAGCGCTTCTATTCGTCTCGGATGCGGATAGCGGCGCTGCCCGCCGCCGCGTGCTTGCCCGCAACGGCGCCGCGGCGGCCGCCGAAGGAGACCCGGAGTAAATCAAGTATGGCCTATGTGGTGGGTGAAGCTTGCATCAAGTGCAAGTACACGGATTGCGTCGAAGTGTGCCCCGTGGACTGCTTCTACGAGGGCGAGAACATGCTGGTCATCCACCCGGACGAGTGTATCGACTGCGGCGTGTGTGAGCCGGAGTGCCCGGCCGAGGCGATCAAGCCGGACACCGAGGCCGAGGCCGCGGAGAAATGGGGTGAGCTGAACCGCGAATACTCCGCGATCTGGCCGAACATCACCCGCAAGAAGGACGCGCCGGCCGACGCCGACTCCTGGAAGGACGTGGGGAACAAATTCGCCGAGCATTTCAGCCCGAATCCGGGCGAAGGCAATTAACGATTCGCCGAGTCCGCCGGCCTGCATTGCAAAAAAAGCGTCATACCGGGGCGGACTCGGCCTTCATATCGGAAGCGCAACGTATTATAATCTTTGTCCATTCCCGGTGCTGACGACCACATTCCGACCCATCACCACAGGGCCGGAATCGACTTCTGCGTCTTCGTTTCGGTGCGGAGGTCCAAGGCGGTCACGGCGCGGCGAATTGCGGGGCGGCGGCCATTTGGCGGCCATCGCCGCTGGGTCCGACCACAGAGGGTGACTCCATTGGCAGACATGGCTCAGGAACTTGAGTACGACGTTGGCGACTACGTCGTGTATCCGGCGCACGGCGTCGGCCGCATCGAGGCGCTCGAAACGCACAGCATCAGCGGCATGACCGTGCAGCTCTACGCGATCAGCTTCGAAAAGGAGCGGATGACGCTCAAGGTTCCTGTCGCCAAGGCCAAGAAGTCGGGCCTGCGCAAGCTGTCGTCGAAGGACCGGATCAAGACCGCGCTGGAGACCCTGACCGGGCGCAGCCGCGTGCGCCGCACCATGTGGAGCCGCCGGGCCCAGGAATACGAGGCCAAGATCAATTCCGGCGACCCGGTGTCGATCGCCGAGGTGGTGCGCGACCTTCACCGCGCCACCGACCAGCCGGAGCAGTCCTACAGCGAGCGCCAGATCTACCAGGCGGCGCTGGAGCGCCTGGCGCGGGAGCTGGCCGCGGTCGAGAAGATCGACGAGGTCAAGGCGACCCAGAAGCTGGAGCAGGTGCTGAAGAAGGCGGCCTGAGACCTTCTTCCCACGAAAACAGGCGGCCTTCGGGCCGCCTTTTTCATGGCGATGATTAGGGCTGGTTTCACCGGGGCGAGCCGCTAAACTGCGGCGGCAGATGACCAGCTCCTCTCTCCCCGTTCGCGCGTGACCCGCGATTCCGAAAAGTTCGCCCGGCTCGGCCGCCCGAAGCGGATCTGGGCCGTCGGCGCCGTGCATGGCGAGGTCGACCGCCTGGCCGTGCTGCACGACCATGTCGCGGCCCGGTTCCAGCCCGGCGACCGGCTGCTCTATCTCGGCAACCTGATCGGCCGGTCCGACCGGCTGCATGCCCTGGTCGACGAGGTGCTGTCGATGCGGCGGGCCCTGATCGCCCGCCCCGGCGTGCTGGCCGAGGACGTCGTCTTCCTGCGCGGAGCGCAGGAGGAGATGTGGCAGAAGATGCTGCAGCTGCAATTCGCGCCGAACCCGCAGGACGTGCTGCGCTGGATGCTGGCGCAGGGGGTCGACGGCACGCTGCGCGCCTATGGCGGCCGGCCCGAGGAGGGCCTGGCCGCGGCGCGCGAGGGCGCCGTCCGGCTGACCCGCTGGACCAACGGGCTGCGCGAGGCGATCCGCGCCGCCCCCGGCCACAACGCGCTCTACGCCGCGCTGCGCCGGGCCGCCTACACCGAGGATGACGGCATCCTGTTCGTCAGCGCCGGGCTCGACCCGAGCCGGCCGCTCGCCGCCCAGGGCGACGCCTTCTGGTGGTCCGCCCCCGCCTTCGCCGCGCTGCAGGAGCCCTATGCCGGCTTCCGCCGGCTGATCCGCGGCTACGACCCGGCCGGCGGCGGGCTGCGGCTCGACGGGCCGGCGGTGACGCTCGATTCCGGCTGCGGCCGCGGCGGCCGCCTCGCCGCCGGCCTGTTCGACCCCGACGGGACGCTGGTCGAGATCGTCGAGGCCTGACCGCCCTTTTCCCTGTAACGGATCAACCCGTTCCGGCGAATTCATCACTAGGGACGAACCCCGACCCGGCAAGGGAACGCCGCCACAGGGGAGGGTGTTCGTCTATCGAGGTCGCGGGATGGATCCGCGGCGCCGTTCGGCCGAAGAGGGGGCATCCATGCCGCATCTCGACGATCCGGAGACCCAGCGCGCCAACCTGAAGTTCATCAAGGCCTCGATGAACGAACCGCTGCTGTCGCGCGAAGCCGAGTTCGAGCTCGCCCGACGCTGGCGCGAAGACCATGACGAGCCGGCGCTGCACGCCCTGGTGCGGGCCTATACCCGGCTGGTCATCGCCACCGCCTCGCGCTTCCGCAACTACGGCCTGCCGATCGGCGACCTGGTGCAGGAGGGCAATGTCGGGCTGATGCAGGCCGCCGCGCGGTTCGAGCACGACCGCGAGGTGCGCTTCTCGACCTATGCCGCCTGGTGGATCCGCTCGGCGATGCAGGATTACGTGCTGCGCAACTGGTCGATCGTGCGCACCGGCACCACCGCGGCGCAGAAATCACTGTTCTTCAACCTGCGGCGGCTGCGCGCCAAGATCGAGAGCGCCGACGGCCAGTCCGGCATGACCCAGGCCGGCCGCGCCTGGATCGCCAGCGAGCTCAGGGTCGACATCGCCGATGTCGAGGCGATGGAGATGCGCCTGGCCGCCTCCGACCAGTCGCTGAACGCCCCGATCTCGGAGGACGGCGAGGACGACTGGCAGGGCCTTCTGGCCGACAGCCGCCCCTCGCCCGAGGAGGTGGTGATCGGCCTGCGCGACAACGTCACCCGCTCGCGCTGGCTGGCCGAGGCGATCGGCGCGCTGAGCCCGCGCGAGCAGACCATCATCCGCCAGCGCCGCCTGCGCGACAGCGGCGCGACGCTGGAGGAGCTGGGCCGCCAGCTGGGCGTCAGCAAGGAGCGGGTGCGCCAGCTGGAGCACCGGGCGCTGACCAAGCTGCGCGCCTCGATCTCCCGCCGCGTGGCCGAACCTCGGGAGCTGTTCCTGGAGGAGTGAGGCTCCGTCCTCATTCCACGATCAGCTTCACCTTGGTCCCAGGCGTCAGCGCCTCTCCGGCGATGTCGTTCAGCAGCCGGAACTGCGCCTCCGCCGCCTCGACCCGCATGCGCGCCACCAACGCCGGCATGGTGTCGCCCGGCTGAACCGCGGCGACGGCGAGGCGGCGGGGCCGCACCGCGGCGGCCTCGGCGGCGCCGATCCGGCGGAAGCTTTCGACCGCGCCGCGGACCAGCGGGGTTGCCGGGCTGCCGGCCCGGGTCAGGACGGTGAAGCGCTCGCGCCGTTCCGGCGTGGTCTCGATCGCGACCAGCAGCGCTTCCCACCGATCGGCCCCGATCGCGATCCCGGCGACGCCCCAGGCGGCGTGGAAGCCGCCGAGATCGCCCTCGCCGACACCCTGCACGCCCCCGGCCCTGCGGCTCCAGACCCGCTCCAGGAACAGCCGCGCCGGCAGCGCCCGCGGCTGCGACAGCCGGTCGAACAGGATCACCGAATCATCCGGCCCGATCCCCATCACCCGCTGGCGCTGGCGCAGCAGGGCGACGCCGACCGGCGCGTCCCAGCGGAAGCGGGCCGCGGGGTCGATCACGGCCTGGCCGCGGATGGGGGTCTGGCCCCGCCCCTCGCCCCAGGGCAGGCGGTCGACGGCGGCGAGCCAGGCCTCCTCCCCCGCCTCGCCGGGCGGCAGCGCCGCGGCCCGGGCACGGGCCGCCGCCAGCCGCTCCGCCGTCTCCGGATGGTCGCCGCCGCTGATCGCCGCCGTCGCCATCTCCGGCCGGCCCGACAGGGACGCGGCCAGGCGCTGGGCGGCGCCGAGCCGGGCCAGGAAGGCGGGCGCCGCCGCGGGGTCGAAGCCGGCCCGGGCCAGGGCGTCGATGCCGATCCGGTCGGCCTCCTGCTCCTGCGCCCGGTCGAACTCGGCCTCGGCCCGGACCTCCGCCAGCCCGGCGACCGCCGGGTCGACCGGCGGCCGCGCCGCGCGCTGCCGGGCATGGCCGGCGACGACATGGCCGATCTCATGCGCCAGCACCGAGGCCACCTCGGCCTCGCTGCGCGCCAGGGCCAGGAGGCCGCGATTGACCAGCAGGCGGCCGTCCGGCAGCGCCGCGGCGTTGACCTGGTCGGAATCGAGCAGCTCGACCGCCACCCGCAGGCGGCCGCCGGTCTCGGCATCCGCCACCCGCTGGGCGATGCGGGCGACATGGCCGCGCAGCGCCGGCGCGTCGTAGGGGCCGCCGAAGGCCGCCCGGATCGCCTGCGCCTCGTCGGGGGCGGCGCGGGCCATGCGCGGCAGCAGCGGCAGGGCGGTCAGGCCCAGCAGCAGGTCGCGACGGTTCATCTCAGTCCAGCCTCTCGATCTGCTCCATCCGGCCGAGCACCATACGCGGCCCGCCGGACCAGTCGAGCCAGCCGCGCACCCGCACCCGACGCCCCTGCAGCGCCGTCAGATCCTGCCCGGCTTCGGCCAGCCGGCGGACCACCTCCGGCTCCGCCGTCACGGTGAAATCCTGCCGCGGATCGGCGCCGAAGTTGAGATAGGCCCGGCCGCGCACCAGCGCCGCCCCCAGCACCCGCCCTTCGACGATCTGGAAGCGGTCGAGATCGCCGCGGCCGAGCACATCCGCCAGGCGCACCGCGAAGGCGGGATCGCCCCACAGGCCGCGGCCGGCGGCCCGGGCCTCGGCCTCCGCCGCCAGCAGCGGGGCCAGCGCCGCCGCGGGATCGGCGCCGCCGGCATCGACCCGCGCCAAGCCGCGGCGCAGCAGCTCCGCCTCGGGCGAGAGCCCGTCCTCCCACTGCAGCTCGGCCGGCACCCGGCCGTAGCGGTCCGGCGGCGCCAGCCGTAGCGGCCGGACCGGCCGGTCCTGCAGCAGCCCGGCCAGCACCGAGCGGGCGATGTCCCGCCAGCGGCCGGCGGGGATGTCGAGGGCGGCGAGCCGCAGCACCGTGCCGTCGGCCAGGGCGACGGTGCGGCCGTCGAGCACGGCTGAGACCGCGACCGGCGGGCCGTCCTCCGGCGGGGCCGGCGGCTCGGCCCGGGCACCGGCGGCGCAGAGCAGCAGGAGGGGAAGCAGAGCGCGGCGCATCGGCGCAGCATAGGGCAAAGCGCCCGGCATCGCCTCGATCGGCTTTTGGCAACGCGCCGCCGAGTCCGTAGAGTGGAAGGCCGAGCCCGAGCCGACAGCGAGACCCATGCCGCGCGACCTGATCTTCCCGACCATCGAACCCTTCGCCACCGGCATGCTGCCGGTCGACGACCTGCACAGCATCTACTGGGAACAGTGCGGCCGGCCGGACGGCGTGCCGGTGGTGTTCCTGCACGGCGGCCCGGGCGCCGGCGCCTCGCCCACCCATCGCCGCTTCTTCGACCCCGGCTTCTACCGCATCATCATCTTCGACCAGCGCGGCGCCGGCCGGTCCCGGCCGCTGGGCGAGACCCGGCAGAACACCACCGAGCATCTGGTCGAGGACATGGAGCAGCTGCGCCGCATGCTGGGCATCGACCGCTGGCACGTCTTCGGCGGCTCCTGGGGTTCGACCCTCGCCCTGGCCTATGCCCAGGCGCATCCGCAGCGCTGCCGGTCGCTGACCCTGCGCGGCATCTTCCTGATGCGGCCCGAGGAGATCGACTGGTTCTTCCACGGCATGGGCACCTTCTTCCCCGAGGCGCATCGCAGCTTCGTCGAGTTCCTGCCGCCGGCCGAGCGCGGCGACCCGACCCGCGCCTATCACCGCCGGCTGACTGACCCGGACCCGGCGGTGCACCTGCCCGCGGCCCGGGCCTGGAGCATCTATGAGGGCTCCTGCTCCACCCTGCTGCCGAATCCGGAGATCGTCGCCTCGGCAGGCGAGGACGCGCATGCGCTGGGCCTGGCCCGGATCGAGGCGCATTATTTCCTGAACAACCTGTTCACCCCGCCCGACCGGCTGCTGCGCGAGGTCGACCGGATCCGGCACATCCCGGCCACCATCGTGCAGGGCCGCTACGACACGGTCTGCCCGATCAGGACGGCGGACGAGCTGCACCGCGCCTGGCCGGAGGCGACCTATGTGGTGGTGCCGGACGCCGGCCATTCGGCGATGGAGCCCGGCATCCGCACCGCCCTGGTCGACACCATGGAGCGGCTGAAGACCGTCGCCTGACCCCTCTGCCCCCTATTGCGCGCACCGCAGAATCAGGACATCGTTCCTCGTCGGATATTTCGAATTTATCTGATTTGCATTGTTCTTTTTCCGCGGGGAGGCGGGCTGTGGCGATCGTCAACGGCACCCAGGGCGCCGATGTGCTGGCCGGCACGTCGGGCAACGACCAGATCTACGGTCTCGACGGCGACGACAGGCTCGACGGTCTCGCGGGCAGCGACCTGCTGGACGGCGGGGCCGGCCGCGACACGCTCACCGGCGGCGATGGCGCCGACACGCTGCTGGGCGGGACCAACAACGACACCCTGAACGGCGGCACCGGCGCCGACCGGCTGGAGGGCGGGGCGGGCGACGACCTGATCCGCTGGTCGGCGACGCCGGGCCTCGGCACCGCCGTCATCGACGGCGGCGACGGCTACGATTTCCTGACCCTCGACTTCGGCAGCCTGACGGCCAACCTGCTGCTGACGATCGATCGGACGCCCGGGGCGACCACCACCGCCTCCGACGGCACCACGATCCGCAATGTCGAGGGCTTCGATATCTGGGGCGGCCGGGGCGACGACGTCGTGACCGACACCTACGGGTTCATCACGATCGGCGGCGGCGACGGCAATGACCGGCTCACCGGCGGGGCCGGCGGAGACGAGCTGTACGGAGAGGCAGGGCAGGATACGCTGATCGGCGGGGGAGGCCAGGACGAGCTGGATGGCGGCGACGGCGACGATTCCCTGCTCGGCGGCGTCGACACCGACGATCTGGTCGGCGGCGCGGGCGCGGACACCCTCGACGGCGGCGACGGCAACGACGATCTCAAGGGCCAGGCAGGTGACGACCGGATCTCGGGTGGCGACGGCGCGGACGACCTGATCGGCGGCGACGGCAACGACACCCTCCTGGGGGACGGGGGCAACGACGTGCTCAATGGCGGCGCCGGCGACAACGACCTTCACGGCGGCGGCGGCAGCGACCGGATCACCTCCGGCCACGCCAACAACAACCTGATGTATGGCGACGCCGGCGACGACGTGATCCAGAGCGGCGACGTCGACGGCATCGGCCGCGACCAGATCGACGGCGGCGACGGCCAGGATTCCTGGAGCGGCAATTTCAGCGTCGTCACCCGGGCGGTGGTGCTGCAGATGAATCCGGCCGCCGGCGCGCTGACCACGGCATCAACAGGCCTGACGCTGCGCAACATCGAGACCGTCTTCATCCAAGGGAGCCAGTTCGCCGATCTGCTGGGCGCCGCCGCCGGCAGCGACTCGCTGAAGGGACATGGCGGCGACGACCGGCTCTTCGGCGGGGCCGGGAACGACGAGCTCGACGGCGGCCTCGGCGACGACCGGCTGTATGGCGAGGACGGGATCGATATCCTCCGCGGCGGCGCAGGCATCGACCGAATCTGGGCCGGAGCCGGCACGGACACGCTGTACGGCGGCGACGGCACCGACGTGCTGCGTGGCGACGCCGACAGGGATTTCGTCTATGGCGAGAACGACAATGACGATATCGGGGGCGGCGACGGCGACGACAACCTCCGGGGTGGAGCCGGCAACGACGTCATCAGCGGCGACGAAGGTGCGGACAGCGTCTTTGGCGACGGAGGCGATGACTTCCTGAAGGGGGGCATCGGCGACGACACCCTGGGCGGCGGTGGCGGCAACGACGTCATCCGCGGCGACGACGGCAACGACCTGATCGCCACCGGGGGGATCGGCCGGAGCCAGGTCGATGGCGGCACCGGCATCGATACCTGGAGCCACAGCTTCGAGAGTGCCGGCGGCGCCGTCCGCTTCGCCCTCAACATGACTCCCGGGGCGACGTCCACCACATCCGACGGCACCTCGGTGGTGAACATCGAGATCGTCCAGCTGACGGGCAGCGCCTTCGCCGACCGCCTTTACGGCGGCACGGGCGACGACATCCTCAACGGCGGCAACGGCGACGATCTCCTCAGCGGCGGCGCCGGCAACGACACCCTGGGCGTCGGCGAAGGCTCGAATGTCGTGACGGGAGGCGACGGCAACGATCGCGTCACCGGCGGCGGCAGCGCCGACCAGCTCGCCGGCGACGGTGGCGACGACAAGGTGGATGCCGGCGGCGGCAACGACATCGTCTTCGGCGGTCTCGGCGCCGACGAGCTCCTGGGCGGGGCCGGCAACGACCGGATCATCGGCGACGCCGGCAACGACTTCCTCGGCGGGGGCGATGGCGACGACGTCCTGGCCGGGGGCGCCGGAAGGGATTGGCTGTATGGCGAAGCCGGCATCGACACCGTCGACTATTCCACCAGCAGCGCCGCGGTGCAGGTGAGGCTCGGGGTCAATGAGGGCCCCGGCGTCGGCGGCGATGCGGAGGGCGATATCTATTCGGGCGTCGAGGGCATCATCGGTTCCCGCTACGCCGACACGCTCTCGGCCGCCGGCGCCGGCTCGCTGACCGGCGGCCAGGGGGTTGACACGATGCGCGGATCAAGCGGCGCGAACCGCTTCATCTATCAGAGCACGGCGGATACCGGGCTGGGCGCCGGCAAGCGCGACGTGATCTCCGGCTTCAAGACTGCCGAGGGCGACCGCATCGACCTGTCGCGGATCGATGCCGACCCGCTGACCGCCGGCGACCAGGCCTTCACCTTCATCGGCCGGGAGGGGTTCAGCGGCAAGGGCGGCGAGGTCGGCTACTATCTCTCCTGGGACCAGCTGATCGTCGCCATCGATCTCGACGGCAAGAACGGGCCCGACATCGAGATCCAGATCAATTTCGGCGGACAGGTCCTGCCGTCGGTGACGGCGGCCGACTTCGTGCTCTGACGGGCCGGCCGCGGCCGTTCAGTCCGCCAGCCCGCCGCCGCGGGCGTGGCGGACCAGGCGCACCAGCTCCTTCCGCGCCGAGTCGGCGTCGGTCACCGGCGCCGCGAAGGCCAGCCGGGCGACGGCGCCGCCGAGGCGCAGATCGGCGCCGTCGGCGTCGATCCCGGTCATCCGCCAGCCGCTGCCGGTCCGGCCGAGCAGCGCCTGGGCGTAGAGGTCGAGCGCGTCCGCGTGGTCCTGGTTCATATGGGCGAGGATGCCGGGCTCGGCCGCGGCCAGCGCCGGCGGCGGGTCGATCAGCAGATCGGCGGCGTCGAGCCGGTGGATGGCGCCGAAGCCGGCGACCATGTGGCCGCGCGCGACCCGCACCCGCCACAGGCTGAAATCCGGGAAGCCGGCATAGGTTGCCGCGTCCGGGTGCCGGGCCAGGTAGCGGGCGCGCAGCGCCGGGTCGTCCGCCGGCTCGGCCCGGCCGGAGACGGTCAGGCGCGGCCCGGTCAGCGGCTGGTCGACCCCGGCGGTGCCGTCGAACAGCAGCGATGCCCGGGAATCGCGCTCGAGATTGCCGGTGTGCTCCGCCAGCCGCGAGATCAGCAGCAGCGGCTGCCCCGCCGGGTCGGTCGCGACCAGCACGAGCGAGGCGTAGGGGGCGCCCTCGGCGTCCAGCGTCGCCAGGGCGGCGCGGTCGAGGCTGCGCAGCAGGATCCGGGCCCGTTCGGCCGGGGCGGGTTCCGATGTCGTCATCGCGCCGCTACCTCGCTGGTTTAATTGGAAATTACCTCGTCCGAGTGACATTTTGGCCGCAGATACGCCATATTGGGCGTTCAGCGTCGCCGGCAACGTTGAATCTGTGCCTGCCGGGGGCGGGTGGTGAAAGTGGAGGGGGCCATGGCCCAGACCATCGCGCTGGTCGACGACGATCGCAACATCCTGACATCGGTCGCGATGTCGCTGGAGTCCGAAGGCTATGAGGTCCGCACCTTCTCCGACGGCGACGAGGCGCTGCGCGGCCTGACCCAGAAGCCGGTCGACCTCGCCGTGCTCGACATCAAGATGCCGCGCATGGACGGGATGGAGCTGCTGGGCCGGCTGCGCAAGACCACCAACATGCCGATCATCTTCCTGACCTCGAAGGACGACGAGGTCGACGAGCTGCTCGGCCTGCGCATGGGCGCCGACGACTACATCAAGAAGCCGTTCTCGCAACGCCTCCTGATCGAGCGCATCCGCGCCCTGCTGCGGCGCGAGCAGCTGGCGGCCGACACCGCGCCGGCCGACCCCTCGGCCGTGGTCACGCGCGGCGACCTGACGCTCGACGGCAACCGCCACGCCTGCCTGTGGCGCGGCGAGACCATCGACCTGACCGTCACCGAGTTCCTTCTGGTCAAGGCCCTGGCTCTGCGCCCCGGCCACGTCAAGAGCCGCGACCAGCTGATGGATGCGGCCTATGGCGAGCACATCTATGTCGACGACCGCACCATCGACAGCCACATCAAGCGGATCCGCAAGAAGTTCAAGGCGATCGATGCGGATTTCAGCCACATCGAGACGCTGTACGGCGTCGGCTACCGCTACAAGGAGGCGTGAACGCGCCGGCTGCCGCCCCTGCCCTCGCCCGCAGCCGGCCTCCCGT
This sequence comes from Inquilinus limosus DSM 16000, assembly GCF_000423185.1. GTDB lineage: Bacteria > Pseudomonadota > Alphaproteobacteria > DSM-16000 > Inquilinaceae > Inquilinus > Inquilinus limosus. The sequence continues at coordinate 192,118 of NZ_AUHM01000002.1, forward strand.
GCCGGCCGCGCGGAGGCTGACCGCCCCATGACGCCATGACGGCCCCGCTGCGAGCCTCCCGCGGCCCTGCGCCGCGCCTCGGCGAAGCGGCCGAGGCCAGCCCGGTCCAGGCCGGCGCCCAGGCCGCCGTGCCGGAGCCGGCCGCCGAGCCGATCACCGCGACCCCCGTCGGCGGCCGCACCGTCGACGCGCCCGTCGTGCGCATCCGCCGCCGCTTCTTCTCCAAGCTCACCGCCCGCGTCCTGGCCGTCAACATGATGGCGCTGATGATGCTGGTCGGCGGCATGCTGTACCTGTCGTCCTATCAGGAGCGGCTGATCGAGAACGAGCTGTCCTCGCTCGACGCCGAGGCCACGATCCTGGCCGCCAACCTGGCGGAGGCGGCGGTGGTCGGCGGCGTCGACACGGTGCAGTCGCTGGACCCGGACACCGCCCGCCAGATCGTGCGCCGGGTGTACCAGACCAACGACACCAGGGCCCGGCTGTTCGGCGCCGACGGCAAGCTGGTGGCCGACAGCCGGATGCTGGGGCAGCCCGGCGGCATCATCGAGGTGCGGCCGCTGCTGCCGCCGCAGTCCAAGGGCTGGCTGCGCAGCATCTGGGACGCGATCTACGACTGGAGCACCGAATTCGCCGGGCCGCGCAAGCGCTGGCCGGCCTATGTCGAGCGCCAGGACCAGCAGGCCAACGACTACGCCAGCGTCCGCGCCGCGCTGGGCGGCGGGGTCGGCCGCCAGATCTGGACCCGCGAGGACGGCAAGCTGATGCTCGGCGTCGCCGTGCCGGTGCAGCGCGTGCGGCTGGTGCTGGGCGCGGTGCTGATGACTCGCGAGGGCGTCAACATCGAGGGCAACCTGCAGACCGTGCGCGAGGAGATCCTGAAGGTCTTCGCCATCGCGCTCGGCGTCACCATCATCCTGTCGCTGTACCTCGCCGGCACCATCACCCGGCCGATCCGCCGGCTGGCGCGGGCGGCGGAGCGGGTGCAGCAGGGCCGCGGCCGCAAGATCGAGATCCCGGACATGAGCGGCCGGCGCGACGAGATCGGCGAGCTGGCCTCGGCGCTGCGGGCCATGACCGCGGCGCTGTGGAACCGGATCGACGCGATCGAGCGCTTCGCCGCCGACGTCTCGCACGAGATCAAGAACCCGCTGACCTCGCTGCGCAGCGCGGTCGAGACCACCGCCCGGATCACCGACCCGGCACAGCAGCGCCGGCTGATGACCATCATCCTCGAGGACGTGCAGCGCCTGGACCGGCTGATCACCGACATCTCCGACGCCTCGCGCCTGGACGCCGAGCTGTCGCGGGCCGAGACCGAGACGGTCGACATCGCCCGCATGCTGGGCATGCTGACCGAGCTGTACAAGACCACGCTGGAGGACACCGGCCTCAAGATCAGCCTGAGCCTGCCGCCCGGCTCGACCCTGACCGTGCCCGGCATCGAGGACCGGCTGGTGCAGGTGTTCCGCAACCTGATCACCAACGCGATCTCGTTCTCGCCGCCCGACGGGGCCATCACCCTGCGCGCCCGCCGCGAGGGCGCCTGGGTGATCGCGACGGTCGAGGATGACGGCCCCGGCATCCCGCCGGCCAAGCTGGAGGCGATCTTCGACCGCTTCTACACCGAGCGTCCGGCCGGCGAGAAGTTCGGCACCCATTCCGGCCTGGGGCTCAGCATTTCCAAGCAGATCATCACCGCCCATCGCGGCCAGATCTTCGCCGAGAACCGGGAGGGGCGCCCCGGCGCCCGCTTCACGGTGAAGATCCCCGCGAAGTGAGGGGCGGCATCGACGACAATCCGCATCGAAGGGGGAACTTCATGACATCGAGCCTGCGCCGGCTGTTGCTCGGCAGCGTCTTCGCCCTGGCCGCCGGCCCGGCCTTCGCCCAGGAGCAGGTGGAACCGGCGGCGCCCGTCCCGGCGCCGCCGGCACCGCCGGCGGTGGTGGAGGAGATGGACGCCCTGTCCTTCGTCACCTGGGCCAGCGCCTCGGTCCGCGCCGCCCCGAGCGGCACCGCCGAGCTTCAGGAGACCCTGCCCTTCGGCGCCCAGGTCATCGTCACCGGCCGGCTGGCCGTCGGCGGCTGGGTGCGGGTGCAGACGCCGAAGACGCCGGTCGGCTACATGTGGGCGCAGACGCTGGCGCCGATGCGCATCACCCTGCCCGGCACCGTCGCGCCCGGTGCCGGCGCGCCCGGCTTGGCCCCGGCCGACGAATCCGCCGACGACAACATCGCCGGCGCGACGCCGCTCGGCGCCGTCGGCCCCGCCCCGCTGGCGGCGGAGGGCCGCGTCTCGCGCAGCGACGAGACCGATGTCTACAGCATCACCACCACCGGCTGGACCGACCTCACGGTCGAGCTGACCGGGATGACCGGCGACGCCGACCTGGAGCTGCGCGACGGCGACGGCAACAGCCTCGGCTCCTCCTCCGCCGGCGGCTCGGACGACGAGCGCATGACGACCTCGGTCGGGCCCGGCAGCTATTATCTCGTCGTCACCAGCTATGACGAGGACACGCCGTACCGCCTCTCCGTCTCCGGCACGCCGGGCGAGCCGCCGCCGCCGGATTCGGCGGGGTCCAGCCAGTCCGACGCCCACGACCTCGGCGACGTCACCGGCGGCAGCGCGGAGGCCGGCGACTGGGTCGGGCCGGCCGATTCCGTCGACTACTACGTCTTCCGGATCCGCGAGCGGCAGGCCGTCACCATCGGCCTGGACGGCATGTCGGCCGACGCCGACATCAATCTGGAGAGCGATGACGGCACCCTGCTGAGCGGCACCAACGCCGATGCCGAGGCGGAATCGCTGACCGCCACCCTGGACCCCGGCACGTACTACCTGAACGTCTATCCGGCCGACGGCGAGGCCACCGAATACCGGGTGACCGTGACCGGCGCGGACGCCCCTCCGCCGCCGCCGGACGGCGCCGGCAACACCCCGGACGCGGCCGGGACGATCGAGCGCGTCGGGCCGGAGCCGGCCACGGTCCGCGACTGGGTCGGCTTCACCGACCGCGACGACTATTGGCGCTTCACCCTGGTCGCCCGCGCCGACGTCACCATCCGCCTGACCATGGAGCAGGGCGATGCCGATATCGACCTCTTGCGCGCCTCGGACCAGGAAAGCCTGATCAGCGGCGCCAATTCCGGCACCGACCCGGAGGAGCTGAAGCTGCGGCTCGAGCCCGGCACCTATCTGCTGCGGGTCTATTCCTATCAGGGCGACACGCCCTACACGCTGGAGGCCAAGGCGGTGCCGACGAAATAACGCGTCTTCTTGTCCGATGATTTTGCCGTTGCGATTGACAGGGACCAGGGCGCCGGTCACCTTCCCACCCGCGATGGCGACGATCCATGCGACCTGCGTCGCAGTCGACGGCCGCGGCGTGCTGCTGCGCGGGCCGTCGGGCAGCGGCAAATCCGACCTGGCGCTCCGGCTGATCGATGCCGGCGGCCGGCTGGTGGCGGACGACCGGGTGCAGCTCTCGCTCGAGGGCGGCGTCGTGGTCGCCCGCCCGCCCGCCGTTCTGGCCGGTCTGATCGAGGCCCGCGGCTTCGGCCCGATCCCGGTGCCCTTCGTGCCCGCCGCGCCGGTGCTGCTGGTCGCCGACCTGAAGGCGGCCGAGGCGATCGAAAGGCTGCCGGAGCCGGCGGTCTGCGCCTATCTCGGCGTCCGCCTGCCGCTGGTCGCGGTGGCGCCCTTCGAGGCTTCGGCGCCGGTCAAGCTGCGCCTGGCCCTGGCCGCGCTGGCGCTGCCCGAACACCGTCTCGCAAGATGACCGACATTCCCCAATCGCCGCCGGCCCGACCCGGTCTCCGCCACCGTCTGGTGCTGGTGACCGGCATGTCCGGCGCCGGCCATTCCACCTCGCTGAAAATCCTCGAGGATCTCGGGCACGAGGCGATCGACAACCTGCCGATCGCGCTGCTGAGCCCCCTGGTCGACCACGCCGAAGGCCGGCCGATGGCGGTGACCATCGACACCCGCACCCGCGGCTTCTCGGTCGAGGCGCTGGAGGCCGAGATGGCCGCCCTGCGCACTCGCGGCGACGTCGACGTCAGACTGCTGTTCATGGACGCCGACGACGAGGTGCTGCAGCGCCGCTACACCGAGACGCGGCGGCGGCACCCGCTGGCGATCGACCGGCCGGTCGCGGACGGCATCCGGCGCGAGCGGTCGGAGCTGTATCCGCTGCGCCTGCTGGCCGATGTGATCGTCGACACCTCGCTGACCAGCCCGCAGGACCTGCGGCGGATGATCGAGGGCCATTTCGGGCTGGACGCCACGCCGGGCCTCTACGTCACGGTGATGTCCTTCTCGTTCAAGCGCGGCCTGCCGCGCGAGGCCGACCTGGTGTTCGACGTCCGCTTCCTCGACAACCCGCATTGGGTGCCGGAGCTGCGGCCGCAGACCGGCCAGGCCCCGGCGGTGCAGGCGATGATCCGGCGCGACGCGCAGTACGACCCGTTCATGGCATCGCTGTTCGGCCTGCTCAAACCGCTGCTGCCGCGCTACAACCGTGAGGGCAAGAGCTATCTCACCATCGCCGTCGGCTGCACCGGCGGCAAGCATCGCTCGGTGTTCGTGGCGGAGACGCTGGCGGCCTGGCTGGACGGCCAGGGCTACCGCCGCGGCCTGGTCCACCGCGACATGCCGACATAAGGGCTGACAGGAAGGCAACCGGAACGACATGACCACCCACCCGATGATCGGCATGGTCCTCGTGACCCATGGTCGCCTCGCCGACGAGTTCGTCGCGGCGATGGAGCATGTGGTGGGCGCCCAGCCCCAGGTCGCCACGGTCTGCATCGGACCCGAGGACGACATGGAACAGCGCCGGGCCGAGATCATGGACAAGGTGTCCGCGGTCGATGGCGGGCGCGGCGTGGTGCTTCTGACCGACATGTTCGGCGGCACGCCGTCGAACCTGGCGATCTCGATCCTCGACCGCGCCAATGTCGAGGTGATCGCCGGCATCAACCTGCCGATGCTGATCAAGCTGGCCTCGGTGCGGAAGACCGACACCCTGACCGATGCCGTGACCGCCGCCCGCGAGGCCGGGCAGAAATACATCAGCGTCGCCTCGGCCCTGCTGAAGCCGGAGAAGCGGAAATGAGCGGTCCGGCGTCCCCGGACGCGGCCGAGCAGCGGCTGACTCGCAGCGTCACCATCTGCAACCAGCGCGGGCTGCACGCCCGGGCGGCGGCGAAGTTCGTCAAGCTGGTGGCCGAGTTCGACGCCGAGATCTGGGTCGAGCGCAACGGCACCGAGGTCGGCGGCCAGTCGATCATGGGTCTGATGATGCTGGCGGCCGGGCCCGGCAGCGCCATCTCGATCGCGGCGACCGGGCCGCAGGCGGCGGAAGCCCTGACGGCCCTGGCGGCGCTGGTCGAGCGCGGCTTCGACGAGGATTGACCTCTATGGCGACGCGGATCGCCAACCTTCCCCCGCCGGCGCCGAGCCGGGAGATCGAGCTGAGCGGCCTTCCGGTCTCCGGCGGCGTCGCCATCGGCCCGGCGCATCTGATCGAGAGCGGCTTCGAGCAGGTGCCGGAATACCGGCTGGAGGAGGCCGACGTCGCCGGCGAGCGCGAGCGCTTCGCCGAGGCGCTGGCCAAGTCCCGGCGGCAGATCAAGAAGCTGAAGGCCAAGGCCCAGGCGCTGCCGGAGCAGGCGGCGGAGGATGTCGGCTATCTGCTGGACGCCCATGCCGCGATCCTGTCCGGCTCTCGCCTCCTGCGCGGGGTCGAGACCCGCATCGCCGAGGAGCGGGTCAACGCCGAATACGCGGTGCAGTCGGAGATCGCGGCCATCGCCGCCCAGTTCGCGGCGATGGACGACAGCTATCTCGCCAGCCGCATCGACGACATCCGCGAGGTCGGGGCCCGGCTGATCCGCAACCTGACCAAGCGTCAGTTCCAGGCCTTCGCCAGCCTGCCCGAGGGCAGCATCGTGCTGGCCGAGGAGATCACCCCGGCCGACACCGCGCTGATGGATCCGCGCCGGGTGGCGGGCTTCGCCTCGGCCCTCGGCGGCGCCCAGAGCCACACCGCGGTGATGGCCCGGTCGCTGGGCCTGCCGGCGGTGCTGGGCGTGCCGGGCCTCCTGGCCGGGGTCCGCGCCGGCCAGACCGTGATCGTCGACGGCACCGCCGGGCGGGTGATCATCGACCCGACGCCCGAGACCCTCTCCGCCTACCGCATCCGGCGCGACCTGGCGCGGGCCGACCGCAAGCAGCTGGAGGCGCTGGTCGGCCTGCCCTCGCGCACCCGCGACGGCGTCGCCGTCACCCTGTCGGCCAATGTCGAGCTGCCGCGCGACGTGCAGGTGGCGACCGAGCTGAACGCCGCGGGCGTCGGCCTGCTGCGCACCGAGTTCATGTTCATGAACCGGGACGACCTGCCGGGCGAGGAGGAGCAGTATTCCATCCTGCGCGGCATCGTCGAGGGCATGGCCGGCAAGCCGGTGACGATCCGCACCCTCGACCTCGGCGGCGACAAGATCGCCTCGGCCCTCGGCGGCCGCTTCGCCGAGACCGCCAACCCGGCGCTGGGCCTGCGCGCCGTTCGGCTGTCGTTGAAGGAGCCGAAGCTGCTGGAGACGCAGCTGGCGGCGATCCTGCGCGCCGGGGCGCACGGGCCGATCCGGGTGCTGCTGCCGCTGATCACCACGATCGGCGAGATCCGCGCGGTCAAGGCGGCGCTCGACCGGACGCTGCGGCGGCTGAAGCGGCGCCGGGTGCCGGTGCCGGCGGCGATGCCGCCGCTCGGGGTGATGATCGAGGTGCCGGGGGCGGCGCTGATCGCCGACGCCCTGGCGCGCGAGGTCGATTTCTTCGCCATCGGCACCAACGACCTGGTGATGTACACGCTGGCGGCCGACCGCGGCGACGAGACCGTCGCCCATCTCTACGATCCGCTGCACACCTCGGTGCTGCGGCTGGTGCAGTTCACGGTCGAGGCCGCGCTGCAGGCCCGCATTCCGGTCAGCGCCTGCGGCGAGATCGCGGGCGACCCGCGCTTCACCGCCCTCCTGATCGGCCTCGGCGTCCGCGACCTGTCGATGGCGCCGCTGCGGCTGCTCGAGGTCAAGCGCCGGATCCTGACTCTGGACAGCGTCGCCGCCGCCCGCCGCGCCCGGATGATGCTGGACCAGACCGATTCCGGCCGGATCGCGGCGCTGCTGGACGATTTCAACGAGGGCGGCTGAGCGCATGAAGATCCTGGTCACCGGCAGTTCCGGCCATCTCGGCGAGGCGCTGGTCCGCAGCCTGCGCGGCCGGGGGCATGAGGCGGTCGGATTCGACCTGCGGCCCGGGCCGTTCACCGACTTGGTCGGCTCGGTCGCCGACCGCGACGGCGTGCGTCGCGCCATGGCCGGGGCGCAGGCGGTGCTGCACGCCGCCACGCTGCACAAGCCGCATGTCGCTACCCACGGCCGGCAGGATTTCGTCGACACCAATATCACCGGCACGCTGAACCTGCTGGAGGAGGCCGTCGCTGCCGGCGTCGGCGCCTTCGTCTTCACCAGCACCACCAGCGTGTTCGGCGACGCGCTGGTGCCGCCCGCCGGCGCCCCGGCGGCCTGGGTGACCGAAGAGGTGGTGCCGGTGCCGAAGAACATCTACGGCGTCACCAAGGCCGCGGCGGAGGATCTGTGCCAGATCTTCCACCGCAACCAGGGCCTGCCCTGCATCGTGCTGCGGACCTCGCGCTTCTTCCCCGAAGCGGATGACGACAGGGCCAAGCGCGAGGCCTATGCCGACGACAATCTGAAGGCCAACGAGCACCTGTTCCGGCGGGTCGACATCGAGGACGTGGTCGACGCCCATCTGCTGGCGCTGGAGAAGGCGCCGGCGATCGGCTTCCGCCGCTACATCGTCAGCGCCACCACGCCGTTCCGGCCCGAGGACCTGGCGGAGCTGCGGCACGACGCGCCGGCGGTGGTGCGACGCCGCGTCCCCGGCTTCGAAGCGGAGTATGCGCGCCGCGGCTGGGTCATGATGCCCGGCATCGACCGCGTCTATGTCAACGACCGCGCCCGGGCCGAGCTGGGCTGGCAGCCGCGCCACGATTTCCCGGCCGTGATCGAGCGGATGCGGGCGGGCGGCGGGCTGTGGAGCCCGCTGGCCCGGCTGATCGGGTCGAAAGGCTACCACGCCGAGACCTTCGCCGAAGGCCCTTACCCGGTCGGCTGAGCCGGCGCCGGCGATCCGGACCGGCGGCCGGAAACGAATAAGATGCATTCTCGATCTTGCATTGCATAATATTTTACACAAAACTAGTTGATGCCGACTCGCAGCCGGGAACCGGGCATGCATGGGAACGTTCACATCACGCCGGTGATCTGGATCCGGGATGGGGACCGGTCGCCGATCTGCCTGGGCGATGCCGACGACCTTGCCGACTGGCTGGGCCGGACATGTGCGTCGCTGATGCGAAGCCGGCCGTCGCCCCGGGACCGCCAGGTCCTGGAGCTGGAGGCGCTGCTGGCCCGGGTGGAGGCGGCGATCGATGCCGATGTCGACCATCTGCCGGCCGAGCTGCGCCGGGACGTCGTGGCGGCGATCGCCAGGCTGAACGGCGTGTCCGTCGCCGCTGCCGTGCCGGACCGAGGCGGAGCGGCGCCGGCCACCTCGGGCCCGGCCGCCTCGCCGCGCGACCGGCACCGCACCCACGCTCCGCCGGCGCAGGTCATCGAGCTGCGGCGGCTCTTCTAGCCCTTGTTCTAGACCCGCACCGCCCGCGCCGAGGCGGCCGTCGCCACCAGCAGTGCTGCCACGATCCCGAGCGCGACCGGCAGGCCGAGGTGATCGGCGACGAAGCCGATCGCCGCCGGGCCGACCAGGATGCCGCAATAGCCGAGCGTGGCGATGGTCGAGATCGCCAGCCCCGGCGGCATGCCCGGGACCCGGCCGGCGGCGCTGAACAGCACCGGCACCACATTGGCGGCGCCGACCCCGACCAGGGCGAAGCCGATCAGCCCGGCCACCGGCCAGGGCGCCAGGATCGCCAGCAGGAAGCCGGCCGCGGCCAGGGTGGAGCCGAGCCGGACCACCGTCTCGCCGCCGAAGCGGCTGGTGATGCCGTCGCCGGCCAGCCGCATCACCGCCATCGCCACTGCGAACATGGCGTAGCCGAGCCCGGCCACCGCCGGGTCCTGGCCGCGGCTCTCGTGCAGGAACACGGCGCTCCAGTCCAGCACCGCGCCCTCGGCCTGGAACAGCACGAAGGTCAGGAGCCCGAGCACCAGGACGATGCCGCGCGGCAGGGTGAGGCGCATCCCGGCCTGCGTCGCGCCGCGCTCCGGCGGCAGCATCGATCCGGCCTGGGTGGCCAGCAGCGCCAGCATCAGCCCGCTGACGATCAGGCTGACCGTCAGCGGCGAGAGGCCGAGGCCGAGCAGCAGGCTGGCGCCGCCAGCGCCGACCAGGCCGCCGACGCTGAACATGCCGTGGAAGGAGGACATCAGCGGCCGGCGGCCGCGCGCTTCCACCGCCGCGGCCTGGACGTTCATCGCCACGTCCATCGACCCGGTCGTGGCGCCGAACAGGAACAGGGCCAGGCCGAGCAGCCATGCGTCCGACGCCAGGATGATCAGCGGCAGCGACAGGCAGAGCCCCAGCCCGCCGAGCGCCGTGATCAGGCGGCTGCTGAACCGGGCGGCGAGAAAGCCGGCCAGCGGCATCGCCACCATGGCCCCGGCGCCCATGCCGAGCAGGGCGAGGCCGAGCACGCCGTCATCGAGCCCGAGCCGGGCCTTGGCCAGCGGCACCTGCGGCGCCCAGCTGGCGGTGACGGTGCCGCAGATCAGGAACATGGCGCGGGTGGCGAGGCGCGCGGCGCGGAGATCGGCGGTCGTGCCCTCGGTATGGGCGAGGCTGGTCATCAGGATTCCCCTCAGGCGAGGATCAGGGTGAGGCCGGCCCGTCGGCAGGCGGCCAGGAGGGAAGCGTCGGCGGTCTTCTCGGTGATCAACGCGTTCAGCCGGTCGATCGGCAGGATCGGGAAGGGTGCGTCGGTGCCCAGCTTGTCGGCGGTGACCGCGGCTGCGACCCGGGCGGCGCAGCCGGCCATGCGCCGCTTCACCAGCGCCTCCTCATGGTCCATGGCGCCGAGCCCGGTCTCGACGTCGAGGCCGCAGATCCCGAGGAGGCAGAGATCCGCCCGCAGCCCGTCGAGCGCGGCCAGCACAGAGGTGCCGACCGTCGCCTGGTCGGCCTTGTCGAGCCGGCCGCCCAGCAGCACCACCTCGACCGTCGGATGCCGGGTCAGGGCCAGCGCCGCCGGCAGGTTCGGGGTGACGATGGTGGCGCGCAGGTCGGGCGGCAGCGCCTCCGCCACCGCCAGCATGGTGGTGCCGCCGTCCAGCAGCACCACCTCGCCCGGCCGGATCAGCCCGGCCGCCAGCCGGCCGAGCGCCGCCTTGGCCTCCGGGCGCTCGCCGGCCCGGGTGGCGAAGGTCCCGGCGGCGGGGGCCAGCGGCAGGGCCCCGCCATGGACGCGGCGCACCACCCCGGCGCGGGCGAGATCGTTGAGGTCGCGCCGGATCGTGTCCTCCGACACGCCCAGCGCGGCGCTGGCGGCGGTGGCCAGGATCTTGCCGTCGAGGGCGAGGAGGTCGAGGAGGCGCTTGCGCCGTTCCTCCGGCAGCAGGATATCGGTCATGGCGTTGCCTGATTTTGCCCGATCATGCACGATCAGGCATAAACGCGCAACATCCGGCAGAAGGGCAAAGATTCCATGGCCCGCCAAACGGAATCAAATATATAAAGATATCTTTATGCTTGTGGCGGACGAGCCCGGCTGCTACACCCTGCGGCAATCCCGCATTGCCTCGAGGAGCACCCGATGCCCGACGCCGCCACCTTCACCGATTACAAGGTCAAGGACATCAGCCTCGCCGACTGGGGCCGCAAGGAGATCGCGATCGCCGAGACCGAGATGCCCGGCCTGATGGCGCTGCGGCAGGAATTCGGCCCGTCGCAGCCGCTGAAGGGCGCCCGCATCGTCGGCTGCCTGCACATGACGATCCAGACCGCGGTGCTGATCGAGACGCTGACGGCCCTCGGCGCCACGGTGCGCTGGTCGTCCTGCAACATCTTCTCGACCCAGGATCAGGCCGCCGCGGCGGTCGCCGCCGCCGGCATCCCGGTCTTCGCCTGGAAGGGCGAGACCGAGGAGGAGTTCTGGTGGTGCATCGAGCAGACGCTGCGCGGCCCGGGCGGCTGGACCCCGAACATGATCCTGGACGACGGCGGCGACGTCACCCAGATCATGCACGACAAGTACCCGGAGATGCTGAACGACGTCCGCGGCCTGTCCGAGGAGACGACCACGGGCGTGCACCGCCTGTATGAGATGATGAAGAAGGGCACGCTTCGCGTCCCCGCCATCAACGTCAACGACAGCGTCACCAAGTCGAAGTTCGACAACCTCTACGGCTGCCGCGAGAGCCTGGTCGACGGCATCAAGCGCGCCACCGACGTGATGATGGCCGGCAAGGTCGCGGTCGTCGCCGGCTACGGCGATGTCGGCAAGGGCTCGGCCGCCTCGCTGCGCAGCCAGGGCGCCCGGGTCATGGTCACCGAGATCGACCCGATCAACGCCCTGCAGGCGGCGATGGAGGGCTACCAGGTCGTGACCATGGACGAGGCGGCGTCGATCGGTGACATCTTCGTCACAGCCACCGGCAATGTCGACGTCATCACCGTCGATCACATGCGGCAGATGAAGGACCGCGCCATCGTCTGCAACATCGGCCACTTCGACAGCGAGATCCAGATCGACGGCCTCCGCAACTACAAGTGGGAGGAGGTCAAGCCGCAGGTCGACGAGGTGGTGTTCCCGGACGGCAAGCGCCTGATCGTCCTGGCCAAGGGCCGCCTCGTGAATCTCGGCTGCGCCACCGGCCATCCCAGCTTCGTGATGTCGGCCAGCTTCACCAACCAGGTGCTGGCGCAGATCGAGCTGTGGCAGAACCACGCCAACTATGAGCGCAAGGTCTACGTCCTGCCGAAGCACCTGGACGAGAAGGTGGCGGCGCTGCATCTCGACAAGATCGGCGCCAAGCTGACCCAGCTGACCCCGAAGCAGGCCGAATACATCGGCGTGCCGGTCCAGGGTCCTTACAAGCCGGACCACTACCGCTACTGATCGCCCCTCGGGTTTCGATGGAGACCAGCCCCCGCCCTCCGGCGGGGGCTTTTTGTCTTGGGCCGGGTGGTCCGACCGGCCCGCCCAGCCGCTGATTTCGTAAAGCTGCCGCTTGTGGTGTATGCTACCCAACAGCAATCGACCGCGAGCCCCTCGATGAGCGACAAGCCGTCCGATCTGCCCCTCGAGCATTTGCGCCGCCTCCATGCCGGGCAGAGCAGAATTCTCGAGGTGCTGGGCGAGCACGGCCATCGCCTTGCCCGGATCGAGACAGCGATCGCCGGACTGCGCCGCGAGCAGGCCGGAGATGCCGAGACGATCGCGCATCTCGAAGCCAGGCTCGACCGGCTGCGGGAGGAAATCGACCGCATCAAGCAGCGGCTCGATCTGGTCGACTGACCCGGCGCGCCCCTCGCCCTCAATCGGTCGTCGGGATCCCGTCGAAGTCGCTCTCCACTGACAGGTCCTTCTGGTCGGCGCAGGTGAAGCGGGCCGAGCCGGCGAGCGGGTCGAGGCCGGTCAGGGTCAGGGTGCCGCTCGCCGCCTGGTCGCAGCCGTCGATCGAGCCGTCGCCGGCCTCGAGGCTGAAGGAGATGCCGTAATCGGTCGCCGACTTGTCGGCCGCGACCGCCTGGGAGAACGGCTTGAGGTCGTGCGTGCCGAGGCTCAGCTCCTTCGGCAGGGCGAGGACCACGGCCCCGACCGGCATCATCTGCTTGGTGCCGTGGACCTCGCGCTCCTGCTCCAGATACAGCATCAGCCAGCGGCTGCCGGCGGCCTGGCGCTTGGCCGCGCCGGTGCCGGTGATGGTGGCGTTGACCGGCGCGCCGACCTTGGTGCTGACCCGGCCGGGCCTGGCCGAAGCCGCCGCCGGTTCGGACGGCACCACCTGGTTCGGGTCGACCGGCACCGCGTCGAAGGTCAGCGACAGCGTCGCCTCGGCCGAATCGCGGCAGGTGAAGTTCAGCGTGCCGGCGAAGGGCGAGACGGCGGACAACTCCACCGCGCCCTGGGGCACCAGCCGGCAGTCCCGCACCCGCGCCCCGTCCGCGCCGATGGCGAGGTAGAGCGCGCCGACCGCCTTGCCGTCCGAGGCATGCCGGGCCGAGTCGTAACTGCCGACCTGCAGGGTCCCGGGCGCGACATCGGCCGGCAGCAGCAGTTGGATCTGGCGGGCGCGGATCACCCCCTCGCCGGTCGCGGTCATTCCGATGATGAATCGGCCACGGTCATCCTTCACTGCGGCCGCGAAGCCCTCGATTGTCTCGGTCTCGCCGCCCGGCCCCTCCACCGTGCCGTGAAAGGTGCCGAGGGTCTGGTCGGCCGCCGCCGCGGGCACGGCCGGCAGCAGGAGCAGGAGGGCGAAAGCGAGGCGGCGCAGCATGATCTCTTCCCGATGGTCCGGCCGCACCCTACACGCTGCGGCCCCGCCGCGCCTCCCCGCCATCGCGTCGCACGGTCTCAGCGCGCCAGATACGCCTCGAACGCCTCCAGCGCCTGCGGCAGGTCGGCCCGGCCGAAGCCGATGCGGAACCGGTCCGCCGGCACCGGGCCGAGGGCCGAGCGGTAGACCCGCGCCGGCAGAAGCAGCACGCCGGCGCGTTCGACCAGGTCGTCGGTGAAGGCGTCGACGCCCTCCGCCCCGTGATAGCGCGGATAGGCGATGCAGCCGGCCGGCGGCACCTGCCAGTCGAACCGGTCGGCGTGGCGGGCGAAGAAGGCGTCGAGCAGCGGCAGGTTCTCGGCCACCAGGGCGCGGCTGCGGGCCACCAGATGGTCGCGGGCGCCGATCGCGATCTCGGCCAGCGCCTCGCTCGGCGCCGGGGCGCAGAGCGTGGTGTAGTCCTTCTGCCGCACGATCCGGCGCAAGAGCTCGCGGTCGCGGCAGGCGATCCAGCCGAGACGCAGCCCCGGCAGGCCGTAGGTCTTGGACAGCACCCCGACCGACAGGGCGCGCTCGTAGAGCTCGACCGCCGGCGGCAGGCGGTCTTCCTCGCGCCGCTCCAGCCCGCGATAGACCTCGTCCGACAGGATCCAGATGCCGCGCGCCCGGGCGAGCCCGACGATCGCCTCGAACACCGGCCGCGGCGGCAGGTAGCCGGTCGGGTTGTGCGGCAGGTTCAGGATGATCGCCCTGGTGTTCGGCCGCAGCGCCGCCGCGATCCGGTCCGGGTCGAGCGACCAGCCGCGCCCGGAGTCGGGCGCCGGATCGAGCGGCACGCCGGTGACGGCGCAGATACTGCCCGCCACCGCCTCGAGCGACTGGTAGTTCGGGATCAGCGTCACCGCATGGTCGTCCGGCCCCAGCAGCGCCCGCACCGACTGGAAGATCGCCTCCCCCGCCCCGACCGTGACCGCGACGTCGTCGGCCTCGAGGCCGGCATACATGCCGGCGATGGCGGCCCGCAGCGACGGCGCCCCGACGGTCTCGGTGTAGCCGAGCCACAGCCGGTCCCAGGCGTCGCGCTGCTGCGGCGTGCCCAAGGCCAGCAGATCCGTCAGCGTCAGCGACTGCATGTCGGAAGCGCAGAGATTGTGGCGGGCGGTGAATTTCCAGCGGGCGAAATAGGCTTCGAGCGCGAATTCGGGCAGGCGCATCGGGATCTCCTCAGGCGGCGGCTCGGGACCGCGCGGCGGCGCGGTCGGCGTAGAGGGTGGCGCGGGAGATGCCGAGCTGCGCCGCGACATAGCCCGCGGCATGGCGCATCTCCAGCAGGCCTTCGGCGTCGATTGCGGCGACCAGCGCGATGCGCCCGGCGCGGTCGAGCCGGTCGGCGGACAGGCCCGCCGCGGCCAGGTGGTCGCGCAGGATCAGGTTGATCGCCTCGCGCCAGTCGCGGCGGAACAGCGGCTCCGGCCGCGGCGCCGGCGGCGGGAACAGCCCGGCCAGCAGGCGGGCCGCGGCGTCTATCCGGCCGAGGCCGAGATTGATGCAGAGGAGGCCGGCGGGCCGGCCGTCATCGCCCGGCAGCACGGCGCTGACCGAGCGGATGCGGTCGCCCGATGGGCCGGCCTTTTCATAGGGGCCGAGCACCGTGCGGCCGGGCGCCAGGTCGCCCTCCTCCAGATCCAGCAGCGACGGGTCGCCGGGCTGGCGGCGCGACAGCGGGTTGACGATCCGCAGGATCCGGTCGGTGGCGAGATCGTGCAGCACCACCTCGGCCTCGGGGCCGAGCAGGGCGGCGATTGCTTCCGCGACCGGCTCGTATCGGGAGGACCAATTCATACGAATTGTCTAGATCAGACAGTTCGTATGAGTCTATCACATTGATTGTTCCCATTCCATGGAAGGATTGTTCGGGACAATGTTTCGATTGTCCTGATTCTGCCGCCACGCCACTCTGCGGCCATGACTCCCGAGCTGCTCTCCTCCTTCGTCCTGTTCGCCTTCGTCACCTCGATCACGCCGGGGCCGAACAACATCATGCTGACGGCCTCCGGCCTGACCTTCGGCTTCCGCCGCACGGTGCCGCACATGGTCGGGATCGCCGCCGGCTTCACCGTAATGGTGGCGGCGGTCGGGCTGGGGCTGGGCGCCGCCTTCGCCGCCTGGCCGCTGCTGTACGAGGTGCTGAAATACGGCGGCGCCGCCTATCTGCTGTATCTCGCCTGGAAGATCGCGCGGTCCGGGCCGATCGCCGCCGGCGGCGAGGCCGGGCGGCCGATGACCTTCCTGGAGGCCGCGGCGTTCCAATGGGTCAATCCCAAGGCCTGGGTGATGGCGGTCGGCGCCATCGCCACCTACACGCCGCAGGCCGGCTTTCTGGGCAACCTGGCGATCGTCACCACCGTCTTCGGCCTGGTGAAC
Source organism: Inquilinus limosus DSM 16000 (assembly GCF_000423185.1). Classification (GTDB taxonomy): domain Bacteria; phylum Pseudomonadota; class Alphaproteobacteria; order DSM-16000; family Inquilinaceae; genus Inquilinus; species Inquilinus limosus. The sequence continues at coordinate 208,087 of NZ_AUHM01000002.1, forward strand.
CTGCCCAGCGTCGGCTGGTGGGCGCTGTTCGGCACGGCGCTGCGCCGGGTGCTGCACGCCCCCGCCGCGGTCCGCGCCTTCAACATCGTCATGGCCCTGCTGCTGGTCGCCTCGCTGTACCCGATCGCGGCGGAGATGCTGGGCTAGAGCGTCGGCACGCCGGACGTCGTCGAATACTCGAAGTGCAGCGCCTCGCCCGGATGGACGAGCGGATAGATCGCATGGGCGGCCGAGGCGGCCTCGGCGAAGCCGGTCAGGATCAGCTTCAGCTTGTGCGGATACGTCGCAATGTCGCCGACCGCGAAGATGCCGGGCGCGCTGGTCGCCGCCGTGGCCTGGTCGATGGCGATATGGTTCCTGTCCAGCGCCAGGCCCCAATCGGCGATCGGCCCGAGATTCATCGACAGGCCGAAGAAGGGCAGCAGCACGTCGGCCTCCAGCCGCCGCACCTCGCCGTCCAGCGTCGCCACGGTGACGGCGGAGAGCTGCCCGTCCGATCCTTCGAGGCCGTGCAGCTGGTAGGGCGTGACCAGCTCGACCGTCCCCGCCTCGGCCAGGGCATGCAGCCTGGCGACGCTGTCGGGCGCGCCGCGGAACTTGTCGCGCCGGTGCACCACCATGACCTTGGCGGCGATGTCGGCCAGGAGGATCGACCAGTCGAGCGCGCTGTCGCCGCCGCCGGCCACCACCACCCGCTTGCCGCGCAGCGCCTCCTTGCGCGTCACCATGTAGAAGACCGAGCGGTTCTCGTAGGCCTCGATGCCCGGCAGCGGCGGCCGGTTCGGGCCGAAGGCGCCGACCCCGGCGGCGACGATCACCGCCGCGGCGTCGATCTGCGTGCCGGCGCTGGTGCCCACCAGCCAGCGTCCGTCCGGCTGGCGCGCCAGCGTCTCCACCCGCTGGCCGAGATGGTAGACCGGGTGGAAGGGCGCGGCCTGCGCCGTCAGCCGCTCGATCAGCTCCGCCGCCTCGATCCGCGGCTGGCCGGGGATGTCGTAGATCGGCTTCTCCGGATAGAGGGCGGCGCATTGCCCGCCGGGGACGTCCAGCACGTCGACGACATGGCATTTCATCTTCAGCATGCCGCATTCGAACACCGCGAACAGCCCGACCGGGCCGGCCCCGATGATGGCGACGTCGGTGCGGTGCGGATTAGCCCGCATTTCCCACCCTCCTTGCGCCCTGCGTCGCCTTGCGGTGAGTCGAGTGAGGGCGCGGGCCGCGAAGAGCGTATCGGGCCATACGGTCGAGTGGCCCGCGCCCGCAGACGGCCGCCGCAAGGCGACCCTTCGGGCCGTCGCCCCATCCCGGCAGGGTTCGTCGCCGCGCTTGCCCGATGTGCCGCATCGCGCCGCGCGCGGCTCCTGCCCTGCCGGGATGGGACGACGGCGCAGGGCACAAGGAGGGTGGGAAATGCGGGCTAGGCATGACTGTCCTCCGGAGATCCAGACTTTCCAGGGATAGCCGGTTCCGCGCCGCGGTGCACGGGGGTGACGCGGCGGACGGGCTGTGCAAACTATCGCCGATGTTCCGATTCACCCTCGACCTGCCGGACGAAGCCGCGACCGAAGCCCTGGCGGCGCGCCTGGCGGCGCTGCTGCAGCCCGGCGACATCGTCCTCCTGGCCGGCGATCTCGGCGCCGGCAAGTCGTACCTGGCCCGCGCCCTGATCCGCGCCGCGGCCGGCGAGCCGGGCCTCGAGGCGCCGAGCCCGACCTTCACCCTGGTCCAGTCCTACGATCTGCCGGCGGGCCCGCTGTGGCATTTCGACCTGTACCGCCTGGCGGCACCGGAGGAGGTGCTGGAGCTGGGCTGGGACGAGGCGCGGCTGGGCATCTGCCTGGTGGAGTGGCCCGACCGCCTCGGCCCGCTGCTGCCCGCCGACCGGCTGAAGATCGAGCTGGCCCATGGCCGGGGCGACGGCCGGACGGCGACGATCATCGGCCTGGGCGGTCGCGGCGCGGCCCTGGCGCGGGCCCTGCGCGAGCAGCCGTGACCGCCCGAGTCCTCACCATCCCGGCCGGCGGCGGCGTCGCCGACGCCCTGGCGCGCGGCCTCATGACCCGGGCCGCGGGCGACCCGCTGGCTCTGGGCGCCATGACCGTGCTGCTGCCCAGCCGGCGCGCCGGCGTCACCCTGCGCGACGCCTTCCTGCGCGCGGCCGAAGGCCGGCCGCTGCTGCTGCCGCGGCTGCTGCCGGTCGGCGACATCGACGCCGACGCGCTGGGCCTGGCGGCGGGCGAGACCGCGGCGGTGGCCGAGGTGTTGGACCTGCCGCCGGCGATCGCGCCGCGGCGGCGGCAGATCCTTCTGGCGCGGCTGATCCTGGCCCGGCGGGACCAGGAGGTCGGCGCCGACCAGGCAATGCATCTGGCCGCGGCCCTCGCCCGGCTGATCGACGAGGTGCAGGCCGAAGGGCTGGGCTTCGACCGGCTGGACGGGCTGGTGCCGGAGGAACTGGCCGAGCACTGGCAGGAGACGCTGAGGTTCCTCGGCATCGTCACCCAGACCTGGCCCGGAGTGCTGCAGGAGCTCGACGCGCTCGACCCGGCCGAATGGCGCGCCCGGCTGACCCTGGCCCAGGCCGAGGCCTGGTCGGCTTCACCGCCGGCCGAGCCGGTGATCGCCGCCGGGCTGATCGGCACCAATCCGGCGGAGATCGAGCTGCTGCGCGTCGTCGCGGCGCTGCCGCAGGGCGCGGTGGTGCTGCCCGGGCTGGACCGCGGCATGGACGAGGAGAGCTGGGCCCAGCTCGACGACGGCCACCCGCAGCAGCCGTTCAAACGGCTGCTGGAGGGGCTGGGAGTGGACCGCGCCGCGGTCGCCGACTGGCCACCCCCAGCGCCGGCCGCGGCCGGCCCCGACCGCGCCGTGCTGCTGCGCGAGGTGATGCGGCCCGCCGCCACCACCGACGCCTGGCGCAGCCCGGCCGGCCTCGACGGCGCGGCGCTGGCCGGGCTGACGCGGATCGACTGCGCCACGGCGCAGGAGGAGGCCGGAGTCGTGGCCCTGCTGCTGCGCGAGGTGCTGGAGGCGCCGGGCCGCACCGCCGCGCTGGTGACACCGGATCGCGACCTGGCCCGCCGGGTGGCGGCGGAGCTGGGGCGCTGGCAGGTGGCGGTCGACGATTCGGCGGGCCGTCCGCTGGCCGACACCCCGGTCGGCGCCTATCTGCGCCTGGTCGGCGATGTCGGCTTCCGCGACGCCTCGCCGCTGTCGCTGCTGGCCCTGCTGAAGCATCCCTTCGCGTCCGGCGGCGAGCCGATCGGCCTGTTCCGCGAGGCGCTGCGGCGGCTCGAGCGCCAGGTTCTGCGCGGCCCGGCGCCGGAGCCGGGCATCGCCGGCCTCGGGGCGGCGCTGGCGGCCAGCGGCGCCGGCCCGGCGCTGGACCGGTGGCTGGATCGAGTCGGCGCCATTCTCGCCCCCTTCGTCGCTGCTGTCCGCGAGGACGGCCAGTCCCCGGCCGAGCTGTTGCGGCTGCACATCGAATGCGCCGAGGCGCTGGCCGCGACCGACGCCGAACCCGGGCCGGACCGGCTGTGGCGGGCCGAGGACGGCGAGGCGGCGCAGGCGCTGGTCGAGGAGCTGCTGGCCGGCTTCGACGGCTTCCCGCCGATCCCCGGCCAGGACTGGCCCGGCCTGTTCGAGGCGATGATGGACGGGGCCGTGGTCCGGCCGCGCTGGGGCCGGCACCCGCGGCTGGCGATCCTGGGTCCGGTCGAGGCCCGGATGGCGCGGTTCGACCGCATCGTGCTGGGCGGGCTGAACGAGGGCACCTGGCCGGCCATGCCCGCTGCCGATCCCTGGATGTCGCGGCCGATGCGGCGGGCGTTCGGCCTGCCGGCGCCGGAGCGGCGCGTCGGCCTGGCGGCCAACGACTTCGCCCAGGCCGCCGCCGGCCCCGAGGTGTTCCTGACCCGGGCGGAGAAGGTGGAGGGCACGCCGACCGTGCCGTCGCGCTGGCTGCTGCGCCTGCAGGCGGTGCTGGACGGCGCCGGCCTGGCCCTGGCCCCGCCGCAGCGCGACTGGCGCGCCTTGGTCCGCCGGATCGACGCGCCGGACGCCGTGCGGCCGGTGGCGCCGCCCACCCCCAGGCCGCCGGTCGCCGCCCGGCCGCGCCGCCTGTCGGTCACCCAGATCTCGGTCTGGATGCAGGACCCCTACGCCATCTACGCCCGGATGGTGCTGAACCTGTCGCGGCTGGACCCGATCGAGGCCGAGCCGGGGGCGTCGGAGCGCGGCACCGCCATCCACGCCGCCCTCGCCGCCTTCCTGCAGGCCTATCCTGAGGCCCTGCCGCCGGACGCGCTCGACCGGCTGCTGGCGCTGGGCCGGGCGGAGTTCGCGAAGCTGCCGCCGGGGCCGGACATCCGCACCTTCTGGTGGCCGCGCTTCGCCCGCATCGCCGCCTGGTTCGTCGACACCGAGGCGCGGCAGCGCGCGGCCGGGCGGCGCGCGATCCTGACCGAGCAGAAGGGCCAGGTCGTGCTGAACGCCCCGGCCGGCCCCTTCGCGCTGAGCGGCGTTGCCGACCGCATCGACCGCGGCGTCGAGGGGCTGGTGGTGGTCGACTACAAGACTGGCACCGTGCCGTCGAACGAGCAGATCCTGGCCGGCTATCAGCCGCAGCTGCCGCTGGAGGCGATGATGATCCGCGCCGGCGGCTTCCCCGGCGCGCCGGCGGAGGTGCCGGTCGCCGGGCTGGAGCATTGGCGCCTGTCCGGCGGCGCCCAGGCCGGCGAGATCAAGCCGGTGAAGCCGGCCGAAGGCGACATCGCGGCATTGGCCGAGCAGGCGCTGGCCGGGCTGCACGGCCTGATCGCCCGCTTCGACCTGCCGGAGACGCCGTATCTCTCCCAGCCGCGCGGCCTGGCGCCGCGCTTCTCCGACTACGCCCATCTGGCGCGGGTGAAGGAGTGGTCGGCAGGGGGCGAGGGATGAGGATCGGGGTCTGCTTGGGCGCCGGAACCCCCCTCCCCCTACCCCCCTCCCGCGGGGGGAGGGGGGACTCGATTGTGTTGTTGGCCCGAAATCGCGGTGAACGGGCCAGTCCATTTTTGTCCCCCCTCCCCTCGCGGGAGGGGGTGGGGGGAGGGGGTTCGCGCCGAAGCTCCGGCCCCGGGATCGCGCCATGAGCCTGATCCGCCCCGATCCGACGGCGACGCAGCGGCGCGCCTCCGACCCCGCACGGTCGGTCTGGGTCGGCGCCTCGGCCGGCACCGGCAAGACCAAGGTGCTGACCGACCGGGTGCTGCGGCTGATGCTGGCCGGCACCCCGCCCGACCGGATCCTGTGCATCACCTTCACCCGCGCCGCCGCGGCCGAGATGGCGAACCGCATCGCCGCCACCCTGGCGCGCTGGGCCACCCTGCCGGACGACGCGCTGCAGCTCGCCCTGGCCGACCTGATGGGCGCGCCGCCGGGCACCGAGGTGCAGACCGAGGCCCGCCGTCTGTTCGCCAAAGTGCTGGACGTGCCCGGCGGCATGCGGATCCAGACGGTGCACAGCTTCTGCCAGTCGCTGCTGCGCCGCTTCCCGGTCGAGGCCGGGCTGCCGCCGCAATTCGAGCTGATCGACGACCGCAGCGCCGGCGAGATGCTGGAGCGGGTGCGCCGCCAGGTGCTGGAGGACGAAGGCCTCGGCTGGGCGGTCGACCGGATCGCGGCCGCGGTCGGTGCCGAGGAGTTCGGCGAGATCGTGCGCGCTCTGGTGGCCGAGCGCGGGCGGCTGACCCGTCTGCTCGACGAGCACGGCGGGCTGGCGCCGCTGGTGGCGCAGATCCGCCAACTGCTCGACCTGCCCGCCGGCGCCACCCGCGACAGCCTGCTGCAGGAGGCCTGCGCCGACTCGGCGCTGGATTGCGATGCCCTGCGCGCCGCCGCCGAGGCGCTGATGGCCGGCGGCAAGACCGACCAGGAGCGCGGCGGCATGATCGCCGCCTGGCTGGCCGATGCGGCCGACCGTACCGCCGGCTTCGCCGTCTATGTCGGGGCCTTTCTGACCGCCGACGGCACCATCCGCGCCCGGCTGGCGACCCAGGGCGTGGCCAAGACCCCGGGCGTGCTGGAAGCGCTGCAGGCCGAGGCGGAGCGCATCCTGGCCCTGACCGAGCGGCTGCGCGCCGCCGAGACCGCCGAGGCCACCGAGGCGCTGCTGGCCCTCGGCGCCGCGCTGATCGAGCGCTACCGGGCGGAGAAGACGCGCCGCGCCCTGCTGGACTATGACGACCTGATCCTGCAGACGGCCTCCCTGCTGGAGCGGCCGGGCAAGTCGGCCTGGGTGCTGTTCAAGCTGGACGGCGGCATCGACCATGTGCTGATCGACGAGGCGCAGGACACCAGCCCGGAGCAGTGGCGGGTGGTCGCCGCCCTGACCGAGGAGTTCTTCGCCGGCCTCGGCGCGCGCAGCGATGTCGAGCGCACCGTCTTCGTGGTCGGCGACGAGAAGCAGTCGATCTTCAGCTTCCAGGGCGCCGACCCGGCCGAGTTCGCCCGCATGCGCGCCGTCTTCGACCGCCGCATCCGCGCCGCCGAGCGCCCCTTCGAGATCGTGCCGCTGGAGACTTCCTTCCGCTCGGTCTCCGCCGTGCTGGAGCTGGTCGACGCCGTCTTCGCTCGCGACCCGGCGCTGGACGGCGTCGCGCCCAAGCCGCCGCATCACTTCGTGTCGGAGCGCCGGCGTCTGGACGGCGGGCTGGTCGAGCTGTGGCCGCTGGTCGGCCCGAGCGAGAGCGACGAGCCCCCGGCCTGGGAGCCGCCGACCGAGCAGCGCGGCATCAGCGATCCGGGCGCCCGGCTGGCCCGGCTGATCGCGGCCCGCATCGCCGGCTGGCTGCGCGACGGCGCGCTGCTGGAGTCGAAGGGCCGGCCGATCCGGCCCGGCGACATCCTGATCCTGGTGCGCACCCGCAACCGCTTCTTCGTTGAGCTGATGCGGGCGCTGAAGGCGGCCAATGTCCCGGTCGGCGGCATGGACCGCATGGTGCTGACCGAGCAGCTGGCGGTGATGGACCTGATGGCGCTGGCCCGCTTCCTGCTGCTGCCGGAGGACGATTTGTCCCTGGCCGAGCTACTGAAGGGCCCGCTGTTCGGCTTCGACGACGACCGGCTGTTCGCCCTCGCCCATGACCGGCCGGGCACGCTGTGGGGGGCGATGGCGGCGTCGGCCGACCCGGCGGTGAAAGCGGCGCGGGACTGGCTGACGGAGATCCTGGACCGGGTCGACTTCCAGCCGCCCTTCGAGCTGTTCTCCGGCGTGCTGGCCCGGCCCTGCCCGGGCGACCCCGTCTCCGGCCGCCGCGCCATGCTGGGCCGGCTGGGGCCCGAGGCGGAGGACCCTCTGGACGAGTTCCTGACGCTGGCGCTGGGCTTCGAGCGGCAGCTGCCGCCGTCGCTGCAGCGCTTTCTGCACTGGCTAGAGACCGGCGAGACCGAGGTCAAGCGCGAGCAGGAACAGGGCGACGGCCAGGTGCGGATCATGACCGTGCACGGCTCCAAGGGCCTGCAGGCGCCGATCGTGATCCTGCCCGACCTGGTCGGCATGCCGCGCGGCGGCGCCCGGGCCGGGGAGAAGATCCTGTGGCCCGACGAGGCTCTGCCGGTGCCGCTGTGGGCGCCGCGCGCGGCCGCCCGCCCGCCGGTCTACCGCGAGGCGATGGAGCGCGCCGACCGCCGCCGCGACCAGGAATACCGCCGCCTGCTCTACGTCGCCCTGACCCGGGCCGAGGATAGGCTCTATCTCTGCGGCCACTACGCCACCGAGCGCGGCAAGCCGGCCGAGGGCTGCTGGTATCATCTGTGCCGCGACGGCCTGGCGACGCATCCCGACGCCGAGACGGCCTCGATCGATGGAATCGAGGGCGAGGGGCTGCGCCTCCACCGGCCGCAGGCGGACCGTCCAGCCGGCCCCGAACCGGTGGCGCCGGCGGTCATCGCCGAGGCGCTGGCGCCGGACTGGCTGCACCGGCCGGCACCGCCGGAGCCGGAACCGACCCGGCCCCTGACCCCGTCGCGGCCCGAGGTCGAGCCGCCGGCGCGGTCGCCGCTGGAGGGCGGCGACCAGGGCCGGTTCCGCCGCGGCGCCTTGATCCACGCCCTGCTGCAGGCGCTGCCGGAGCTGCCGCCCGAGGCGCGCGAGGCGGCGGCGCGGCGCTACCTGGCCCGGCCGCAGCACGGCCGCGACGAGGCGGAGCAGGCGGAGATCGTGGAGACCACGCTGGCGGTGCTGGACCAGCCCGGCTTCGAGGCGCTGTTCGGCCCCGGCAGCCGGGCCGAGGTGCCGGTGGTCGGCCTGATCGGCGGCCGTGCCCTGTCCGGCCAGATCGACCGGCTGGTCGTGACCCCCGATTCGGTGCTGGTGGTCGACTACAAGACCAACCGCCCGCCGCCGGCGAGCATCGAGTCCGTGCCGCGCGCCTATCTCGCACAGATGGCCGCCTACCGCGCCGCGCTGCGCCTGGTTTATCCAGGCCGGACAGTGCGCTGTGCGCTGTTGTGGACAGAAGGCCCGAGGCTGATGGAGCTCCCTCCGGAGACGCTGGACCGGCATGCCCCGGGCGCATCGGCTTGACCTTGTTCCGTTCCGGTCCCTACCCTATCTCCACGTGGTGAGGTGGCGTCCCCGCCCCTAAGGCAAGGAACTTCCATGAGCACGAAGCCCGTCTCGGATACCAGCTTCGAAACCGACGTCCTGAAGGCCTCGGGTCCCGTCCTGGTGGACTTCTGGGCCGAATGGTGCGGCCCCTGCAAGATGATCGCCCCGGCGCTGGAGGAGATCGCCGCCGAGCTGGGCGAGAAGGTCAGCGTCGTCAAGCTGAACATCGACGACAACCCGCTGACCCCGCCGAAATACGGCGTGCGCGGCATCCCGACCCTGATGCTGTTCAAGGACGGCCAGGTCGCCGCCACCAAGATCGGCGCCGTGCCGAAGGGCGCGCTGCACCAGTGGGTCGAGAGCAACCTCTGATCCCGCTGCGATCCTGAAACGCGAAGCCCCGCCTCTCGGCGGGGCTTTTTGTTTCTACTCCACCTTCTCGCCCGGATAGGCGCCCCAGAACGAGGCGCGGCGCATCCAGCCGCGATAGCCCTTGAGGTCGACATAGCACCAGTCGGCCTGCGCCCCGTCGCCCGGGCAGCGCAGCAGCGAGCCGATCACTCCCGGCTCCGCCTTCGCCATCAGCCCCGAGCCCTCGCTGGACTCGTTGTAGATCGGCTGGTCCTCCTTGCCGGTGACCACCAGGCTGCGCCGGCGGGTCAGGAGGGCCTGGTGCACCCAGCCCTCGATCCCCTCCCAGTCGCGCACCCGGCGCCAGGTGTCGAACTCCGCGATCACCTCGACCGGCAGGCCCTTCTTGCTGATCACCCATTCGACCGGGTAGCGCTCGCCCGGCCCGGTGCGGAGATTGACCTCGTCCGACCGCAGCGACACGAATCGCGGCACCGGCTGGCCGCTGCCGGCGGCATGGGCCGCGAACGGCGATGCTGCGGCGAGGAGGACGAGGAAGGCGGCGATGGATCGGCGCATGAGGGTCCGTGCTGCGTCGGTCGATGCCGACACAAGAATCCCCGGGACCGGCGCCGTCAAGTGCGTCCGTAGCGGCGCATGATCTCCGGCAGCCGTTCGACCGGCAGGGCGTGGCTGACCCGGCCCTTGCGGCCGGTCATGGTCTCGGCGGCGCAGAGCGAGTTCCAGATCGCCTCCTCCGTCGCCTCCACCACCGCCGCCATCAGCGGCTGCAGCGCGAAATCCGGCAGCATGCGGAGGTTCTCGAAGGGCTGCGCGCGCCTTGTATCGGTGGCCTGGCCGAGATCATTGCCGGTGGAGAAGGCGATGAACACGTCGCCGCTGCCCGGCCAGCCGAGGCCGCCGACCCGCGCCAGCCCCAGCCCGGCCCGCTGCGCCAGCCGCCGCAGCTGGTGCGGGAACAACGGCGCGTCGGTCGCGACCACGACCAGGATCGAGCCCTCGACCCGGCGCTCGGCGAAGCAGCTCGGCACGTCGGTCACCGGGATCTCGCGCCCGACCGGCACGCCGTCGAGCAGCAGCCGCTCGCGGTCGCCGTAATTGGTCTGCACCAGGATGCCGACGGTCCAGCTGTCGCCGCCCTGGGCGACGATGCGGGAGGCCGTGCCGGTGCCGGCCTTGAACTCATGCGCATTGGTGCCGGTGCCGCCGCCGGCATTGCCCTCCGCCACCGGGTCGGCCGTGGCCCGGCGCAGCGCCTCCAGCACGTGCTGCGGCCGCAGCACGAAATGCTCGCTCTCGGACAGCCAGCCGTCATAGGTCTCGGCCACCAGCGGCATCTTGAAGTCGGCGCCGGTGGCCAGCGTCATCTCGGCGTCGACCATGCCCTCGTGCACCGCGCCGATCGAGAAGGTGCCGGTCAGGGCCAAGGGGCCACAAAGCAGGCCGAACTCGTTGATCCAGGTCAGGCCGGTGACCTCGCTGTTGCCGTTCAGCACATGGCCGGCGGCGAACAGGTTGCGACGCCAGATCTCGCCCTCCTGCGGCACGATCGCGGTGATGCCGGTGCGGATGACGTGCGGCGCCTCCTCGACCAGCGTCACCTGGCCGACCAGGACGCCGGGGACATCGGTGATGCCGTTCTTCGGGCCGGGCGGCAGCGAGCCGATCGAAAGCCCCAGATCCCGCAATCTCGCGCGCGCCATCGCCCCCTCGCCGTGACTCGAAGCGTCATGCCCGGCGCCTGGGTACCAGAGCCGTCGCCTCCCGATCTACGCCCCGATTGGGGTGGATGGCTGGGTCCCAAAAAAGAACGGGCCGACCCCATGGCCGGCCCGAGTTGAACAGGGAGGTTCATGCACGATGCGGACGTGCAACCGTAGAACGCCTCGCAAAAGGGGAGGTTCCCACCCCCCCGAAATTTTTTGTTCATACCATAAGCGTCCTGTGAAATTGCCTACCAGTCGAGCACTTTGAGCTTTTGTTCACCCGTTGAGCGCGGCGTCGAACATCGCCTCATAGTCGGCCCGCGACACCGGCCGGGCGTTGCTGGCGGTGGAGTGGTCGGCCAGGGCGCCGGCCACGGCGCGCTCGCGATGCGCCTCGGTCACGCCCATCTGCCGCAGGCTCCGCGGCAGGCCGAGCCTGGCGTTGAGATCCTCGATCGCGCCGGCGAGGTCGGCGTCCTCCGCCAGCCCCATCGCCCGGGCCAGGCGCGGATACTTGTCCGCGGCCGCCGGGGCGTTGAAGCGCAGCACCGCCGGCAGGATCACGGCGTTGAGCGTGCCGTGGTGCAGCACCGGGTTCGGAAGGGCGCCGAGCGCGTGCGACAGGCCGTGCACCGCGCCCAGCCCCTTCTGGAAGGTCAGGCCGCCTTCCAGCGCCGCCATCATCATCTCGGCCCTCGCCTCGCGGTCGCCGCCATCGGCCACCGCCCGCGGCAGGAAGCGCATGGCGCGGGCGGCACCGTCCAGCGCGATCGCGTCGGCCGGCGGATTGTGGCGCGGCGACAGGAAGGTCTCGATGCAATGGGTCAGCGCGTCCATGCCGGTCGCGGCGGTCAGCAGCGGCGGCAGGCCCAGCGTCAGCTCCGGGTCGCAGATGGCGCGGGCCGGGATCAGATGCGGGCTGATCAGCGCCAGCTTGCGGCCGTCGCGCAGCGTGATCAGGGCGCCGCGGCCGACTTCGCTGCCGGTGCCGGCGGTGGTCGGGATCGCGACCAGCGGCGCCACCGGCCCGATCCGGCTGGCGCCGCCCTCGATCAGCGCGTATTCGGCCAGCTGCCCGGCATGGGTGGCTCGCAGCGCCACCGCCTTCGCCAGGTCCATGGCCGAGCCGCCGCCGAGGGCGACCAGCCCATCGCAGGCGGCGTGCTTGTAGGCGTCGAAGGCCTTGTCGACCGCCGCCTCGGTCGGGTTGCCGGGGGTCTCGGTGAACAGCGCATAGCCCTCGGGCAGCATGCCGCGGACCCGGTCGAGCAGCGGCAGCCGGGCAATGCCCGGATCGGTGACCAGCAGCGGCTTGCGGATGCCGAGCTCGGCCAGCTCCTGCGGCAGCAGCTCGACGGCGCCCCAGCCGAAGCGGGTGGTGGTCAGATAGGTGATGGTGTCGGCCATCGCACTGGTCCTTCTGCGGAGTCGAGGGGAACCCTAGAGGATGCCGCCCGCCATCGGAAGCCGCGCAAAGCCTTTGCGCGGCGCGGCGCAATACGCAAACCGATCGACCGGACCCGGCGATAAGCTGCCGCCGCAACCATCCGGGACCCGCCATGACCTCCTCCGCCATCGACCATGCCCGCCTGCTCGCCCGGCTGCAGCGCCTGGGCGCCATCGGCGGCGGCCCCTCCGGCGGCCCGACGCGGCTGGCCCTGACCGATGCCGACCGGGCCGGCCGCGACCTGGTGGCCGGCTGGATGCGCGACGCCGGGCTGGAGGTGCGGATCGACCGGATCGGCAACATCTTCGGCCTGTGGCCCGCTTCCGGCGCCGATCCGGTGATGGTCGGATCGCACATCGACACGGTGATCGACGCCGGCATCTATGACGGCTGCTATGGCGTCCTGGCCGGGCTGGCGGTGGTCGAGGCCTTGCGAGAGGCCGGCGCCGTTCCGGCGCGGCCGGTCGCGGTCGCCGCCTTCACCAATGAGGAGGGGGTGCGGTTCCAGCCGGACATGATGGGGTCGCTGGTCCATGCCGGCGGGCTCGACCTCGACGCCGCCCTGGCCACGGCCGGCACCGACGGCAAGGAGCTGGGCGAGGAGCTGGCGCGCATCGGCTATGCCGGCGACCTGGAGCCCGGGTCGATCCGGCCGGCCTGTTACCTGGAGCTTCACATCGAGCAGGGCCCGGTGCTGGAGGCGGAAGGGCTGGCCATCGGCGCCGTCGACTCGCTGCAGGGCATCTCCTGGCAGCGCATCACCATCACCGGCGCGGCCAATCATGCCGGCACCACGCCGATCGCGGCCCGCCGCGACGCCGGCCTGGCCGCCGCCCGCGTCATCGCCCATCTGCGCGACCGGGTGGCGGGCGCCAATGCCGGCACGCTGGCCACCGTCGGGTCGCTGCGGCTGGAGCCGGACGCGATCAACGTGATCCCGTCGCGCGCGGTGTTCACGGTCGACCTGCGCGACCCGGAGGAGGAGCGGCTGCAGGCCGCCGAGGCGGAGCTGGCCGGCTATCTCGACAGGCTGGCCGCGACCGAAGGCGTCGAGGTGGCGACGGAGCGGCTGGCCCGGTTCAGCCCGGTGCGGTTCGACCCGGAGCTGGTGCGGCTGATCGCCGAGGCGGCGGAGCGGCGCGGCCTTGGCTGGCGGCGCATGACCTCCGGCGCCGGGCACGACGCGCAGATGATCGCCCGGATCGCGCCCGCCGCCATGATCTTCGTGCCCAGCCGCGGCGGCATCAGCCACAACCCGGCGGAGTTCACCGAACCCGACAAGCTGGCCGCCGGCGCCGATGTGCTGCTGGACGTGGTGGCGGGGTTGGTGGGTCGACAGGTGTAGGTTGTTGGCAGCGTGCCCCCCACCCTCCCTATTCTATTGTCATCCTCGGGCTTGACCCGAGGATCCAGGGGCTTTCGAGAGCCGCTCTCGGTGGCCCCTGGATTGCCGGGTCAAGCCCGGCAATGACAGAAAAGGAAGAGGCCTTCTAAGCACCTAGGCGCGGATCAGCGTCCCGACGCCGCCTTCGGTGAAGACCTCGAGCAGCACCGCGTGCGGCACGCGGCCGTCCATGATCACCGCGCCCTCGACCCCCTGCTCGACCGCCGAGATGCAGGTCTCGAGCTTCGGGATCATGCCGCCGGAGATGGTGCCGTCGGTCATCAGCTCGCGCGCCCGGGCCAGCGGCAGCTCCTGGATCAGCTTCTTGTCCTTGTCCAGCACGCCGGCGACGTCGGTCAGCAGGAAGAAGCGGGTGGCGTTCAGCGCCGCGGCGATGGCGCCGGCCGCGGTGTCGGCGTTGATGTTGTAGCTCTCGCCACGCGGGCCGACGCCGATCGGCGCGATCACCGGGATGAAGTCGCTGTCCTCGAACGCCTCCAGGATCTCCGGGTTCACCGCCGCCGGCTCGCCGACGAAGCCGAGGTCGAGGATGCGCTCGATGTTGCTGTCGGGGTCGCGCTTGGTGCGCTGCAGCTTGCGGGCCGAGATCAGCGCCCCGTCCTTGCCGGAGACGCCGACCGCCTTGCCGCCGACCGACTGGATGGCCGAGACGATCTGCTTGTTGATGTTGCCGGACAGCACCATCTCGACCACATCGACGGTGTTGCGGTCGGTGATGCGCAGCCCGTCGACGAATTCCGACTTGATCTGCAGCCGCTCCAGCATCGCGCCGATCTGCGGGCCGCCGCCATGCACCACCACCGGGTTGATGCCGACCTGCTTCAGCAGCACGACGTCGCGGGCGAAGCTCTCGGTCAGCGAGTCGTCGCCCATGGCGTTGCCGCCGTATTTGATCACGAAGGTGGCGCCGGCGTAGCGGCGCATGAAAGGCAGCGCCTCGACCAGGGTCTGGGCCTTGTCGAGCGAGGCGGCGGGCAGGTTGGGCGGGGCGGCGAAAGGCTTGGTCATCGGGCTCGGGTCCTGCTGGTGCGATGGTTCGGAAATTTGTGGCACGGCGTGCCACAGATTTCCGAAGCTGAATCGCACCAGTATCTTAAATATTCGTGTCGCGAAGCGACACGGGCGGTTGCCGGCGCCCCTCTCATGCCCCAGCGCGCGGCCGCGATCAACCGCCGAGAGAAGCCTTGTCCGCTTGCGGCACCTCTCCGGAACGCCCCCCAACCGTCATTGCGAGGAGGCGAAGCCGACGAAGCAATCCAGGGGCCGGTGCGAGCCGCCCTGGATTGCTTCGCTGCGCTCGCAATGACGGTGTTGGGAATTGTGAGAGGTCTCCCCCTCAGCCGTTCTTCGCGATCTCCGCCAGGAAGGCGCGCAGCTCGGGGATGCCCTCGCCGCTGTCGCTGCTGGTCAGCAGCACCTTCGGGAAGGCGGCCGGGTGGCGCTTCAGCGCCGCCTCGACCTCCGGGATCCGGCGCTGCCGCTCGCCCTTGCCGACCTTGTCCATCTTGGTCAGCACCACCCGGGTGGCGACGGCGGTGTCGTCGAGCAGCTTCAGGATCTCCTCATCGGAGTCCTTGATGCCGTGCCGGCCGTCGACCAGCACCAGGGCCCGGCGCAGCGTCGGCCGGCCGCGCAGATAGCCCTTCAGCGTCTCGGTCCAGCCCTGGACCAGCGATTTCGAGACCTTGGCGTAGCCGTAGCCGGGCAGGTCGACCAGCGACAGCCGGCCACCCAGGTCGAAGAAGTTGAGCTGCTGGGTGCGGCCCGGGGTGTGGCTGGTGCGGGCCAGGGTCTTCCGGCCGGTCAGCGCGTTGACCAGGCTGGACTTGCCGACGTTGGAGCGGCCGGCGAAGGCGATCTCCGGCAGGCCCGTGGGCGGCAGGTCGGACAGCGAGGCCGAGCCCCAGGTGAAGCGGCACTCCTGCGCGAAGAGCAGCCGCCCCGCCTCGATCGCCTCGGGCCCGAACGCCTCGCTTTCGGCCGCCTGCGGTTCCGTCACCCCTTGCGGCCCGCCGGCTTGCGGGTGGCGGCGGGCTTCGCCGCGCCCTCGCCGCCCTTCTTCCGGGCGACCGACGGCGGCGGCGCCGGCGGCTCGGCGCCTTCCTCCAACCCGCCCGAGATCTTCACATGCATGCGCTTCATGATCGACCACTGCTGCAGGATCGTCAGCGTGTTGTTCCAGGCCCAGTAGATCACGAGGCCGACCGGGAAATGCGCCAGCATGAAGGTGAAGACGACCGGCAGCAGCATGAACACCCTGGCCTGGACCGGGTCGGCCGGCGCCGGGTTCAGCTTCTGCTGCAGATACATGGTCACGCCCATGATCAGCGGCCAGGCGCCGATCATCAGCATCGCCGGCGGCGCCCAGGGGATCAGGCCGAACAGGTTGAACAGCGAGGTCGGGTCGGGCGCCGACAGGTCGTGGACCCAGCCGAAGAACGGCGCGTGCCGCATCTCGATGGTGACCAGCAGCACCTTGTACAGCGCGAAGAACACCGGGATCTGGATCAGGATCGGCAGGCAGCCCGCGGCCGGGTTGACCTTCTCGCGCTTGTACAGCGCCATCAGCTCCTGCTGCTGCTTCACCCGGTCGTCGGCATAGCGCTCGCGCAGCTTCATCATCTCCGGCTGCAGCGCCTTCATCTTCGCCATCGAGCGGTAGGACTTGTCCGCCAGTGGGTAGAAGAGCAGCTTCAGCGCCAGGGTGAAGATCAGGATCGCGACGCCGAAATTGCCGACGATGCCGTGGATCCAGGCCAGGATCTTGAAGAACGGCTTGGTCAGGAACCAGAACCAGCCGAAATCGATGGCGAAGTCGAACTTGGTGATGTTGAGCGTGTCGGCGTAGCTCTCGATCAGGTCGACTTCCTTGGCGCCGGCGAAGACGCGGCCGATCGATTCCGCGGTCTGCCCCGGCGCCACCGTCACCGGATCGGCCTGGTAGGTGGCGAGGTAGCGGCCCTCGCCGTCGGACTGGTGCAGGAACTGGGTGTCGACCTTGACCGACTGGTCCGGCACCAGCGCCACCAGCCAGTACTTGTCGGTGAAGCCGAGCCAGCCGCCGGTGGTGGTGTTACGGACGGCCTTGTCGTCCTGGATGTCCTTGTAGGTCTTCTCCTCCAGCGTGCCGTTGAACACGCCGTAGGGGCCCTCGTGCAGCACGAAGTAGCCCTGGGTCACCGGCGTGCCGAAGCGCAGCACCCGGCCGTAGGAGGCCAGCTGCACCGGCTTGTCGGTGTTGTTCACGACCCGCTGGACCACCGTGAACATGTAGTTGGCGTCGATCGAGACGGTGCGCTCGAACACCAGCCCCTGGCCGTTGTCCCAGCGCAGCGTGACCGGCGAATCCGGAGTCAGCGCCTCGCGGTCGGCGGTCCAGACCGTGTTCGCGCCCGGCACCGGCACCGAGGGGTCGACCGGCGCCCAGCCGTAGTCGGTGTAATAGGGAGACGGGCCGCCGAGCGGGGTCAGCAGCACGATCTCCGGGCTCTTCGGGTCGACCGTCTCCCGGTAGTCGCGCAGGGTGACGTCGTCGATCCGGCCGCCGGTCAGGTTGATCGAGCCGTGCAGGCGCGGCGCCTCGATCTTGACGCGGCCGGTCTGGGCCAGCGCCTGGGCGCGGTCCATCGGCGCCTGCGCCGCGGCGCCGACCGAGGTCGGGGCCTGCGGCGACGCGGTCGAGGTGGTGGTGGCCTGCTGCTGCGGCGCCGGGGTCGGCTGCGGCGCCGGGAACAGGAACTGGAAGCCGAGAAGGATGGCCAGCGAAAGGGCGATCGCCAGGATCAGGTTCTTCTGGTCGGTCATCGCATCAGGGCTCCGGTCCCGGCCTCTGCCCCTTGATCTGGCCGGCCGGTCAGTCGTCGAATACGGTCAGGTGTCGGTGGGCCGGGCCGCGCCGCAGCAGGCGTCATGGCCCCGTCCACCGGCATGTCTGGTCAGGGTGTCGGGCACGGGGTCATACCCCGACCCACCCCAGGGGTGGCAACGCGCGATGCGCCGCAGGGCCAGCCAGCCCCCGGCGATCGCACCGTGCCGCTCAATAGCCTCGATCGCGTAGGCGGAGCAAGTGGGCTCGAACCGGCATTGCCGCCCGATCAGCGCCGACAGGCTGTAGCGGTAGACGATCACGAGCGCGCGCGCCAGATGGGCCAGCGGGCTCATGCCCCGGCCTCCTGCGTCTCCGCCTTCGGGCGCACGGCGCCCAGCTTCTGCAAGGCGCGGTCGAGATCGGCGACGAGATCGGCGAAGGGCCGGCGGATGGTCTCGCCGCGGGCGATCAGCACCAGGTCCTGGCCCGGCGCCGCCCGGCGGCCCAGCACCTCGGCGGCGGCGGCGCGCAGACGGCGGCGCGCCCGGTTGCGGGCGACCGAGTTCCCGACCTTGCGGCTGGCGGTGTAGCCGACGCGGAGGTCGCAGCCGGCCGCGGCCTCCGATCCGCCTTCGGCCTCGTCCCAGCGGCGCGCCTGGACGATCACGCCGGGCGCCGCCCATTTCCGGCGGCTCGCGGCCACGGCCAGGAACTCGGCCCGCTTCTTCAGCCGGCCGAGCCGATTCAGGCCAGGATCGTCAAGGCGGACGCGCATCCGGTCACCCCGGCCGCGGGCCTGGAATTACGCGGAGAGGCGCTTCCGGCCCTTGGCGCGACGATTGGACAGCACGCGGCGGCCGCCGACGGTCGCCATGCGGGCGCGGAAGCCGTGGCGGCGCTTACGCACCAGCTTGCTCGGCTGATAGGTTCTCTTCACGGTCGGAACTCCGGATGGCTCACTGCGCCCTTCCGGACGCAAAACGGTCGCGGGTTATAGGCACGCGCGGCGCGCGAGTCAATCGATCCGCCTGCGGATCGGTGCGGGGATGCGCAGGACGCGGATCTTCCGGTAGATTGCCGCCATGGCATGGAATCCGACCCACACCCTGAAATTCGCCGGGCCGCGGCTGCAGCCCGGGCTCGACCTCATCACCCGGTTGCCGGACATCGAGGCGAAGCGGATCGTCGATCTCGGCTGCGGCAACGGTGCCCTGGCCGCCCAGCTGGCCGAGCGCTGGCCGCGCGCCGCGGTCACCGGGCTCGACCGCGACCGCAACGCGCTGCGCGAGGCGCGGGCGACCCATCCGGATCTGGACTGGGTCGAGGGCGACATCGCCGACTGGACGCCGGCCGAGCCGGTGGACCTGATCTTCTCCAACGCCGCGCTGCAATGGGTGGAGGGGCACGAGGCGCTGTTCCCCCGCCTGCTCTCCTTCCTGTCCCCCGGCGGCGTCCTGGCGGTGCAGATGCCGCGCAACCACGACGCACCGAGCCATGTGCTGATGCGGGCGCTGGCGTCGGAGCCGCCCTGGGCCGGCCGGATCCCGCTGCGCCGGCCGCCGGTCGGCACCCCGGCCGCCTATTACGACCTGCTGGCGCCGCGCACCGAAGCGCTCGACATCTGGGAGACCGAATACCTGCACGTGCTGAAGGGCGACAACCCGGTGCTGCACTGGGTGCGCGGCACGGCCCTGCTGCCGGTGATGGCGGCGCTGTCGGGGCCGGAGCTCGACGCCTTCATCGCCACCTACGCCGCCCGGCTGGCCCAGGCCTATCCGCCGCAGCCGGACGGCAGCACCCTGTTCCCCTTCCGCCGCCTGCTGCTGCTGGCCCGGGTGGGGGCGTGAACGATAACCAGAGGGGCTCCGGCTGCCCCGTCTGCGGCTTTCCCGACGTCGCCGCGTATGACGAGCATGGCTGCGCGACGTTCGAGATCTGCCCGTGCTGCGGCATCGAGTTCGGCTACGACGATGTCACGACCAGCCACTCCGAACTCCGGGCGCGATGGATCGCCGGCGGCAAGCGTTGGTGGAGCGAAAGGGAGCGGCCGCCCGGCTGGGACGCCGACGCGCAACTGGCGCGGATCGGGGAGTAGGCCGGATTCACGGCGAGCAGCGTTCTGCTATTGCTCTCCCGGCTCACGGCACATGCCGTGCAAGGTCCATTGAATCGTGCAGGATGCGCAGCACTTCGATGACGTCCTCATCGATGACCCGATAGACGAGAATGTGCCTGCCTCGGCGGCCACGCCTGGCGACACGCAATATGCGGACACCCGCCCGGACCTCGTCGCGTGCCTTGCTGTCTGGAAGGTCCGGCCCTCCTTCCAGCGCCCGGATGGCCTGGCCGATGGTTAGCTGATAGTCGCTCGCCTGCTTCGGACCGAAGGCTTGGATGGTCCAATGAAGAATAGAAGTGAAGTCATCATTGGCCGCGATGCTCAAGCGGACCCGCCAACGGCCTCCGGCCATCCTGGATCAGTCCGCCGAACCGGATTTGACTGCGTGGGATATGACTTCCTCGGCCAAGGCATTCAGGTGCCGTTCCAGATCATCCATGGAGTCGAACTCAATGTACTCTCCGCGCTCCATCGCGGCGATTCCGACATCGACCGCGGCCCGCAGGCGCTCCAGCCTGGCGGCATCTTCCTGCTCGCGCTGCTCGACGAGACGGAGCCCTTCGCGCAGGACCTCGCTGGCGTTCTGGTAGCGGCCGGACTTGACCAGACCTTCGATCAGTTCGGCCTGATGATCGGTCACGACGACGTTGCGGGTCGGCATCGCGGATGTCCTCTGAACACGGCTGCAGATCGACAAGATAAGGCGATTGGCATAATATGCCAATCGCCTCGATCGTGTTCAGCCTTGCGCTGCCCTCACTTCCCCGGCGGCTTGTACCAGGCGTCGAGCGTCTCCTGCACCTTGGCGGCCGCCTGCTCGGCGGTCATCGTGCCGTTCAGCACCTGGGCCGAAACGTTCCAGATCGCCTGGTCGACATTCGGCTTGCCGCGCGACAGGATCTGGTGCGCCAGGCGGATGTTGCCGCCGCACTTGTCCTTCCAGCCCTGGAACTCCGCCGCCAGCGGGTCCTTCAGCTCGACCTTGTGGGTCGACAGGGTGAAGAAGCCCGGCAAGGCGTTGGTGTAGAGCGTCGCGAACTCGGCCGAGGCCACCCATTCCAGGAAGGCGCGCGCCGCCTCCGGATGCTTGGTGTGGGCGTTCATGCCGAAGCCGATATCGGTGTGGTCCGAGATGAAGCAGCCGTCGCCCTCCTTCTCCACCGGCGGCGGGAAGGCGCCCATCGGGAACTCGGCCTGGGCCTCGAACAGCGGGATCTCCCAGGACCCGGCCGGGTAGATCGCGGCGCGGCCGAGGGTGAACAGGTTCTGGCTGTCCGGGTAGGACTGCGCCTCGTAGCCGTCCGGCAGGTAGGGCTTCCACTGCGCCAGTTCGGCCCAGGCGGCGACATAGGGCGCATCGGTGAACTTGGCGGTGCCGGCGATCAGCGCCTTGCGGCCGGGGTCGCCCTTCCAGTGGTTCGGGCCGATGTTCTGGAAGCCCATGGTCGCCGCTTCCCACTGGTCGGCGGTGCCGATGGCGAGCGGCGCGTACTCCCCGCCGGCCTTGATCTTGTCGAGCAGGGCGAAGAACTCCGCCCGGGTCTTCGGCGGGGCCAGGCCGAGCTCGTCGAAGATCTGCTTGTTGTAGATGAAGCCGGCGATCACCGACCCGACCGGCACGCAATAGGTCGACTTGCCGTCGTCGGTGCTCCAGGCGGTCCGCGCCTCCTCGGTGAAGGCGTCGATCCCCTTGAGGTCGTTCACCGCCGTGAGATGGCCCTTCTGGAACAGGGCCAGCGAGGCGTCGAAGGCGCGGCAGGCGACGATGTCGCCGGCCACCCCGCCTTCCATCTTCGCGTTCAGCGCGGCGTTGTACTCGGTCGGCGCCGAAGGCGCGAATTTCAGCTTGATGCCAGGATGCGACGATTCGAAGGCCGGGATGATCTTGTCCTCCCAGATCTTCAGGTCGTCGTTGCGCCAGCTCTCGATCGTCAGCGTCACGTCCTCGGCGCGGGCAGCGCCGGCCAGGACGGCGAGCGCCGCGCCCGTCATCAGGACGCGGGACAGGATGGTGGTCATTGTCTCGGGCCTCCCCATTGGATGGTCTAGACCACACGGCAGGCTGGCCCCGATTGTCAAGTCCCCGCCGCGGTCAATCGAGCTGCAGGACGATCCCCTTCAGATAGGCGCTCTCCGGCAGCAGCGGGTGCACCGGATGGTCCGGCCCGGCGCCGGACTGGCGCAGGATCCGGCCGGTCCGCCCGGCGTCGATCAGGCCGCGCGCCACCTGTTCGGCGAACAGCGCCGGGTCGACGTGATGGCTGCAGGAGAAGGCGCAGAGGAAGCCGCCGCGCTCGGTCACCCGCGCCGCGAGGCGAGCCAGCTTGGCGTAGCCGCGGGCCCCGGCGGCGAGGTCCTTCTTCGACTTCACGAAGGCCGGCGGGTCGACCACCACCACCGGCCAGCGCTCGCCCGTCGCCCCGCGGCGCTCCAGCTCGGCGAAGGCCTCGCCGCGGGCGGTCGACACCCGGTCGGCGACGCCGTTGGCGGCCGCCGCCTTCGCCGCCAGCTCCAGCGAGGGGGCCGAGCGGTCGACCAGCGTCACCGCCTCCGCCCCGGCCAGCGCCGCCTGGACGCCGAAGCCGCCGGTATGGGTGTAGACGTCGAGGAGGCGCCGGCCGCGGGCCAGCCGGGCGACGAAGGCGCGGTTGTCGCGCTGGTCGAAGAACCAGCCGGTCTTCTGGCCGCCCAGCGGGTCGGCCTCGAACCTGGCGCCGTTCTCCTCCACCGCGATCGGGCCGTCGACCGCGCCGCGCGCGACCCGCACCTCCTCCGCCAGCCCTTCCAGGCCGCGCACCGCGCTGTCGTTGCGCAGCACGATGGCGCGGGGATCGAGCAGCTCCTGCAGCGCGTCGCAGAGGGGGCCTTCCAGCCGGTCCATCAGCGCCGTGTTGCTCTGCATCACCAGCACGTCGCCGTAGCGGTCGACGATCAGCCCCGGCAGCCCGTCGGCCTCGGCATGGACCAGGCGGTAGAAGGGCCGGTCGAACAGCGTGTCGCGCAGCGCCAGGGCCGAGGCCAGGCGCCGGCGCAGGAAGGCGGTGTCGATCGCCGCGTCGGGGCTGCGGTCCAGCATGCGCACGGCGATCAGCGCGTGCCGGTTGAAGCCGCCGACGCCCAGCGCCCTGCCGTTCGCCGCCTCGACCCGCACCGGGGCGCCCAGCGGCACCTCGCGCAGCTCCGGCGTCATGGCGATCTCGTTCGAGAAGATCCAGGGATGGCCGGCGGCGACGCGCTTGTCGCGGCCGGGCTGCAGACGGATGAGCGGCAGGTCGGTCATGGCGGCGGAGCATAGGGGCGCGACCGCCGGACGGGAACCACGATCGGCGTTGACGGCGCGCCGGCCGGTCCTGTCTGCTGGCCGCCTTTCGATTCATCGGGGCCGCCGCCGAGAGACCGCCATGACCATCCGCCCGGGCCCGCGCAATTCGATCACCGACATCGCCGGCCTCGAGGTCGGCCAGGCCGAGGACCCGGCCGTGCGCAGCGGCGTCACCGTGCTGCTGCCGGAGACGCGCTGCACCGCCGCGGTCGACGTCCGCGGCGGTGGGCCGGGAACGCGCGACACCGACGCGCTGGACCCGACCTGCATGGTCGAGGCGGTGGACGCGCTGGTGCTGTCCGGCGGCTCCGTCCACGGGCTGGAGGCCGCGTCGGGCGTCGTCTCCTGGCTCGCCGCCCGCGGCCGCGGCTTCCCGGTGGGCGGGACCCGCGTGCCGATCGTGCCGGCCGCGATCCTGTTCGACCTGACCAATGGCGGCGACAAGGATTGGGGCGACACCCCGCCCTACCGTGCCCTGGCGCTGGCCGCCTGCAACGCCGCCGGGGCCGAGGTGCGCCAGGGCAATGCCGGGGCCGGCACCGGCGCCAAGACCGCGACCTGCAAGGGCGGGCTCGGCACCGCCTCCGCCATCGATCCCGAGACCGGCATCACCGTCGGCGCCCTGGTGGCCGCCAACCCGGTCGGCGCCGTGACCATGCCGGACGGCACCTTCTGGGCCTGGCCCTGGGAGCAGGACGGCGAGTTCGGCGGTCCGCACCGGCCCACCGGACCGGCGGTGCCGGAGCCGGAATTCTACCGCCATCCGGCGGCGGCCCAGCCCGAGCCCGGCGGCAACACCACGATCGGCGTCGTCGCCGTCGACGCCGCCCTGACCAAGGCCGAGGCCCGGCGCCTGGCGATCATGGCGCAGGACGGGCTGGCCCGCGCCATCCGCCCGGTGCACACGCCGATGGACGGCGACACCATCTTCGCCCTGGCGACCGGGGCCGTGCCGCTGCCCGAGCCGCGGAGCATGGCGCTGGCCCGGATCGGCGCCATCGCCGCCGACTGCGTCGCCCGCGCCATCGCCCGCGGCGTCTGGCACGCCGAGACTCTGGGCCCGCACCGGGCCTGGCGGGAGCGATACGGCAAGGCTCAAAAGCGCTGAGACAATCAGGGTTCGCTCATCGGCGCGGCCGCGCCCCCTCACCCTCCCATTCGCTGCTGCGAATGGGCCCCTCCCTCTCCCCGAGGAGAGGGAATATGAGCCGTGACCTTTACACCTCTCCCCAGGGAGAGGTCGAAATCGCGTCAGCGATTTCGGGTGAGGGGGCGGCTCTGGCCCATCCGTCCATCATCAACCTATGAGGCTTGAACCCAGACCGAACGCGCTGCCATCATCCGCCGCGAACGCGACCGGCGACGGACCGGCCGAACAGGGAGAATGCGATGGGGATCAGGGGCTTGCTCGCGACCGTCCTGGTGGCGGCCGGGCTGATCGCGACGCCGGCGCTGGCCGCCAAGGACCAGGCCGTGATCGGCATGGTGCTGGAGCCGCCGAACCTGGACCCGACCGGCGGCGCCGCCGCGGCCATCGCCGAGGTCGTCTACGCCAACGTGTTCGAGGGGCTGACCCGGATCGACGAGAACGGCCAGGTGCAGCCGGGCCTGGCCACCGAATGGACCGTGTCGGACGACGGGCTGACCTACACCTTCACCCTGCGCCGCGGCACCACCTTCCACGACGGCACCAAATTCGACAGCGAGGCGGTGAAGTTCTCGCTGGACCGCGCCCGCGCGCCCGATTCGACCAACCCGCAGAAGGCCTTCTTCGAGCCGATCCAGTCGGTCGAGACCCCGGCGCCGGACCAGGTGGTGATCACCCTGTCGCATCCGGACGGGCTGTTCCTGTTCCATCTCGGCCAGGCGGCGGCGCTGATCGTGGCGCCGAACACGGCCGCCGGCAACGGTACCCACCCGATCGGCACCGGCCCGTTCAAATTCGTCGAATGGGTGGCCGGCGACCATGTCACGCTCGAACGGACCGACGCCTATGCCGGCGAGAAGCCGAAGCTGAACCGGCTGATCTTCCGCTTCGTCGCCGACCCGGCGGCGGCCTCGGCCGCGGTGATGTCGGGCGACATCGACGCCTTCCCGAACATGCCGGCGCCGGAGACGCTGGACCAGTTCAAGGCCGATCCGCGCTTCGCGGTCGAGATCGGCACCACCGCCGGCGAGACCGTCATGGCGGTCAACCAGCGCCGCAAGCCGTTCGGCGACGTGAAGGTCCGGCGGGCGCTGGCCATGGCGATCGACCGCCAGGCGCTGATCGACGGCGCGATGTTCGGCTACGGCACCCCGATCGGCAGCCATTTCGCGCCCTATGAGCCGGCCTACAAGGACCTGACCGGCGCCTATCCCTACGATCCGGAGAAGGCCAAGGCCCTCTTGGCCGAGGCCGGCTATCCGGACGGGTTCAAGGCGACGCTGAAGCTGCCGCCGCCCGGCTATGCCCGCCGCGGCGGCGAGATCATCCAGGCGCAGCTGGCCGAGATCGGCGTCCAGGTCGAGCTGATCCCGGTGGAATGGGCGCAGTGGCTGGAGCAGGTGTTCAAGGGCTTCGACTACGACATGACCATCGTCTCGCACACCGAGGCGCTGGACATCGACATCTACGCCCGCGGCAAGGACAAGTACTATTTCGGCTACGACAACCCGGCCTTCGATCAGGTGATCCGGCAGCTGAACGGCACGGTCGATCCGGAGCAGCGAAAGGCCCTGTACCAGCAGGCGCAGCAGATCCTGTCCGACGACGAGGCCGCGGTGTTCCTGTTCCAACTGCCCAAGACCGGCGTGCGCAACGCCAAGCTGATGGGGATGTGGAAGAACAGCCCGATCGCCGCCAACGACATGACCAAGGCCTATTGGGCGGAATGAGGGGGATCCAGCTCAAATTAAGTCCCCTCTCCCCTTGCGGGAGGGGGGCAGGGGGAGGGGGTTCGCGCCGCCAGGACTGCCTGCCCCGGACAGGGCCGAAACCTTCACAGTGCGAGGCCATCAGCGTCAGCTCTCTTCGATCGACAACCCCCTCCCCCTACCCCCCTCCCGCAAGGGGAGGGGGGACTAGAAGAAGCTGCTCTCGCTCCCTCTCCGTGTCCTGGAGCCGCTGATGCTCGGCTTCCTGGCGCGGCGGTTCCTGACGCTGCTGTTCACCCTGTTCGCCGCCTCGGTCGTGGTGTTCACCGTGCTCGAGGTGCTGCCCGGCGACCCGGCGCTGCTGATGCTGGGCACCGAGGCGCGCGAGGACACGCTGGCCGCCCTGCGGACCCAGATGGGCCTCGACCGGCCGGCGCCGGTCCGCTACCTCGACTGGGTCGGCGGCGCCCTGACGGGCGATTTCGGCACCAGCTACACCTACAAGATGCCGGTGGCGAAGCTGATCGGCGATCGCCTCGCGGTGACCGCCCCGCTGGCGATCCTCGCGCTGGCGCTGTCGACCGCGCTGGCCCTCCCGCTCGGCATGCTGGCCGCGGTCCGGCACAACCGGGTCGGCGACTGGGGGGTGATGGGGTTCAGCCAGCTCGGCCTCGCCGTGCCCAGCTTCTGGGTCGGGATCATGCTGATCTGGCTGTTCGCGCTGCAGCTCGGCTGGTTCGGGGCCGGCGGCTTCCCCGGCTGGTCCGCCGGCTGGGGCCAGGCCCTGCACGCCCTGGTGCTGCCGGCCGTCGCCCTGGCCCTGACCGAGGCGGCGATCCTGGCCCGCATCGTGCGCTCGGCGATGCTGGAGACGATGCGCGAGGACTATGTCCGCACCGCCCGGGCCAAGGGGCTGTCGAAGGGCGAAGTGCTGCGCCGCCACGTGCTGCGCAACGCCCTGATCCCGGTCGCCACCATCGTCGGGCTGCAGTTCGGCTTCCTGATGGCCGGCGCGGTGGTGGTGGAGAACGTCTTCACCCTGCCCGGCCTGGGCCGGCTGGCCTTCCAGGCCATCGCCCAGCGCGACCTGATCGTGGTCAAGGACGTGGTGGTGCTGCTGGCCGCCATCGTCGTCGTCGTGAACTTCCTGGTCGACGTGATCTACGCCGTGATCGACCCGCGGCCGAAGCAGGCGGGGTGACGATGGTCCGGCTGCTCGCCCATCGCGGCTTCGTCCTCGGCCTCGCCCTCTGCCTCGTCTTCATCGGCATGGCGCTGGTCAGCCTGGCCTGGACCCCCTACCCGCCGAACGCCATCGCCATTCCCCAGAAGCTGCAGGGGCCCAGCGCGCTGCACTGGCTGGGCACCGACCAGCTCGGCCGCGACACGCTCTCGCGGATCATGGTCGGCGCCCGCACCTCGGTGGCGGTCGGGGTGGTGGCGGTCGCGATCGGCCTCGTCCTCGGCGTGCCGCTCGGCCTGTGGGCCGCGGCCCGGCGCGGCTGGACCGACGAGGTGCTGGGCCGCGCCATCGACCTGACCTTCGCCTTCCCGGCGATCCTCAGCGCCATCCTGATCACCGCCCTGCTCGGCCCCGGCGCGGTCAACGCCATCCTGGCCATCGGCATCTTCAACGTCGCCGTCTTCGCCCGGGTGGCGCGCGGCGCGGCCCTGGTGGTCTATGGCCGCGACTTCGTCCGCGCCGCCCAGTCGCTGGGCCGGTCGCGCGGCGACATCGCGCTGCGGCACGTGCTGCCGAACATGGCCAACGCCCTGATCGTGCAGGCGACGATCCAGTTCGCCATCGCCATCCTGGCCGAGGCGGCTTTGGGCTATCTCGGCCTCGGCACCCAGCCGCCGCAGGCGAGCTGGGGCAAGATGCTGCTGGACGCCCAGACCCTCCTGGCCCAGGCGCCGCTGCAGGCGGTGTTCCCGGGCCTGGCCATCGCCGTCGCCGTGCTGGGGCTCAACCTGATCGGCGACGGTCTGCGCGACCTCTTGGATCCGCGGATGAAGGTCGGCCGGATCGGCTGATCGATAGAGGCAGGGTCTGCCCACCCATCACCGCCATGACGGTAAGGTCTTTGGCCGTCAGCACAAAGGCATGGACGCAAAAATCTTGCGTCATGGCACGATCATCGCGCGCACCTCCCGCAGGCGGCGGATAGGGTCACGGCATCTCCACCCCACCCTCGGGACCGACGA
Organism: Inquilinus limosus DSM 16000; assembly: GCF_000423185.1. Lineage (GTDB taxonomy): Bacteria > Pseudomonadota > Alphaproteobacteria > DSM-16000 > Inquilinaceae > Inquilinus > Inquilinus limosus. The sequence continues at coordinate 235,920 of NZ_AUHM01000002.1, forward strand.
TGAAGCTGCTGTACCAGACCCATTCCCCCTATGCCCGCAAGGTGCTGGTGATGGCGCATGAGGCCGGGCTGGCCGGCCGGATCGAGGTGATCCACCACGAGACCAGCCCGACCCGGCGCAACGAGGCGGTCTACGCCGCCAACCCGCTGGGCAAGGTGCCGGTGCTGATCTGCGAGGACGGGCTGGCGCTGTTCGACAGCGTCGCCATCTGCGACCACCTGGACAGCCTGCATGACGGCCCGAAGCTGATCCCGCCCGCCGGCCGGGCGCGGGCCCTGTCCCTGCGGCTGCAGGCGCTGGCCCAGGGGCTGGCCGATGCCGGCATCGCCCTGCGCTGGGAGACCGAGCGCCGGCCGCAGGCGCTGCGCTACCCGCCGCTGGCCGAGGGCCAGGCGGCGAAGCTGGCCGCGGCCTACGACTTCGTCGAGCGCGAGGTCGATCTCGACGGTCCGGTCGATCTCGGCCGGATCGCCCTGGCGACCGCCCTGAGCTGGCTGGAGTTCCGCGACCTGCCGGCCTTCCGCCCCGGCCGGCCGCGCCTCATGGCCTGGTTCGACGCCTTCTGCCGCCGCCCCTCGATGCAGGCGACGCCGCTGTCCGGCGAAACCCACGACTGAGATCAGGCGACGACGAGATCCGTCGGCGCCAGGGTCAGCGGCTCGCAGCCGGTGTCGGTGACCAGCACGGTCTGGCCCGAGGTCATGGCGAGGCCCCGGTCGCTGTCGTAGAGGATGATGTGGATGAAGAACACCATCCCCGGCGCCGCCGGCGTCGGGTTGCCGTGGAAGAACATCGACAACCCGGCCGCGTCCATCCAGTTCGGGGCGAAGGTGGCGCCCAGCGAATAGCCGCAGGCGTTCAGCCGGGCGTGGCGCAGCCCGGCGGCGTCGGCCACCCGGGCATGGGCGTCGAACACGTCGCCCAGCGGCCGGCCCGGCTTCAGCGCCGCCTTCGCCGCTTCCAGCGCCTCCACCGCCGCCTGGTGCATCGCCCGATGCTCCGGCGAGGCCTTGCCGACCAGCAGGGTGCGCATCAGGCAGGCGTGGTAGTGGCGGTAGGTGCCGGCGAATTCCAGCGTCAGCTGGTCCTCGGCCGAGAGGTGGCGCCGGCCGGTGAAGTAGCGGCACATCAGGGCGCCGGGGCCGGAGCCGATGATGAACTCGTTGGCCGGGTCGTCGCCGCCGCCGCGCCAGACGGCGCCCTGCATCGCCGCCAGGATGTCGCCCTCGAAGGCGCCGGGCTTCGTCAGCTTCACCGCTTCGTCATAGGCGGCGTCGGCCAGCTTCGCCGCCTCGCGCACATAGGCCAGCTCGGCCGGGCTCTTGATCAGCCGGAAGCGGGAGACGAGGTCGGAGGCGTCCTCATGCGCGGCATAGCCGTCGAGCTTGGCCTTCAGCCGGAAGCCGAGCGCCGCGGTCAGGCCGTAGGCGTCCCATTCGACCCCGACCTTGCCGCCGCGGACCTTGTGTTCGTCGAGGATCGCCAGCAGGTCGTCCGCCGGCTCCGACCCCGCGCGGTCGACCCAGACGCGGACATCATCGATCACCGAGGTGAAGCGCGCCTGGCGCTCGTCCGCCGAGCGGGTCAGCAGCGTCATCCGCCCGTCGGCACCGAGCCACAGGCACTGGAAATAGACGTAGCCGAAGGTGTCGTAGCCGGTCAGCCAGTACAGCGACTCCTGCCGGAACACCAGGAGGCCGTCGAGGCCGCGGGCGGCGATCTCGGCACAGACGCGGCGGCGGCGGTCCGCCAGCTCCGACGCCTCGAAATGGATCGGCATGGCGGCCTCGCCTCAGCTCTTCTGGGCCCGGATCTCCGCGATCGGCTCGACGTAGCGGTACTCGATGTCCCAGGGGAAGAAGATCCAGGTGTCCTGGCTGACCTCGGTGATGAAGGTGTCGACCAGCGGCCGCCCGGCCGGCTTGGCGTAGATCGTGGCGAAATGCGCCTTCGGCATCAGGTCGCGCACCACCCGGGCGGTGCGGCCGGTGTCGACCAGGTCGTCGACCAGCAGCCAGCCCTCGCCGTCGCCCTCGACCGGCGGCTTCAGCACCTTGGACTCGCGCGCGTTCTGGTGGTCGTAGGTCGAGACGCAGACCGTGTCGATCAGCCGGACGTCGAGCTCGCGCGCCAGGATCGCGGCCGGCACCAGCCCGCCGCGGGTGATCGCGACGATGCCCTTCCACGGCCCCATCTCGGCCAGGCGCCAGGCCAGGGCGCGGGCGTTGCGGTGCAGCTCCTCCCAGGAGACCGGAAAGTCCTTCCGGAACGTCGCGTGCTCGGCCATGTACGGATCTCCACCACCCTGGGAAATGGCGCTTCATAGCGCAACCGGTCCGGCATCGGAAGGGGATGGCCTTGATCTCGCCATGCTCGGCGGCGAATCTCCGTCAGCAGCCTTCCCGGCTGTACCGTAGCCAGAGAGTGGAATGCTCCGTCTCGTCCTGACCGCCGGCCTTCTCGCCGTCCTCGCCGTGCCGGCCCTCGCCGCCGAATCCTGCGACGTCAACGCCGAATCCGCGGCCGTGGTCGCCGCCTGGGGCGCCAAGGTGCGCGACGGCTCCCTGCCCGAGGACAAGCTGGCCGAGATCTCCAACAAGATCCAGTCGCTGCCCTCGATCAGCGCCCAGGACCCGAACAAGGCCTGCGCCGTGCTGGCCGAGATCAAGCGCGACCTGGGGCTGTAGGCCGCGGCCTTCCCTTACCGGAACCCGACGATGTCCAGCGCCCGCTGGACCTTCTCGGCCGGCCAGCGCCTGACTTCGCCCGGCGGCTCCCGGCGGCTGGTGACCGACGTCCCCTCGCCCGGGCCGAGCGTGACGGAGCCGGCGTCGGTCGCGACCTGGACCGAACCGTCGAGGACGAGGACGCCGAAGGCGCCGTCGATCGGGCCGGCGAAGAAGCGGGTGCCGCGCACCCCGAGCGTGGCGACGCCCGTCTCGATCGTCACATTGTTGTCCGGCGCCTGCTCGACCCCGCCGCCGACGAACAGGAAGGCGCCCTGCAGCCGGCGCAGCGCCAGCGCGGCGCCGCCATCCGCCCCGGCATAGGCGAAGCGGTCGACCAGGAGACGCGCCGCCGGCCCGAGCGTCAGCTCGGTGCCGTCGTCGAGGCTGACCTGCAGCCGCGACTGCGGGCCGGTCCACAGCGTGTCGTCGAGGAACACCGGCGAGGCCGGGTCGAGCAGCCGGTCCTCGCCCTGGTAATAGGCGCCGGCCGCCGGCTCGAGCCGGTCGACCTGGCCGATCTTCGGACGGTCCTGGGCCAGGGCCGCGGCCGGCAGCAGCAGGCAGGCGAGGACGAACCCGACGGGGCGCAAGAAACGTGACATCGCAATCTCCCTTTCGGAGAGATGATGGCGCGGGGAACGACCATACGGTGTGACCGTGGTCATTTCGCGGCGCGCCCGCCCTTCCCGTGATGGCGGACAGCCCGTATCCTATGCAGCGACTGCAGGAGAGTCCGAGTGGCCACCGTCCCGCCGGCGGAGAGGCGTCGCCTTCTGTCCGAGACCCCGTTCTTCGCCGCCTTCCCCGAGGCCCAGCGCGATGCCCTGGCCGGCCGCCTGGCCGAGCGCAGCCATGCGGACGGCGACACCATCTTCCTGCGCGGCGACGAGGGCACGAGCCTGATGATCGTCGCCTCCGGCCGGGTCGCGCTGCGCCTGACCTCGCCGCAGGGGCGCGAGATCCTGCTCGCCATCCTCGAGCCGGGCGAGATCTTCGGCGAGATGTCGCTGCTGGACGGCCGCGGCCGCAGCGCCGATGCCGTCGCCTTCGGCCCGTGCCGGCTGCTGAGCCTGGAGCGTCGCGACGTGCTGCCGGTGCTGCGGGAATCGCCGGAGGCCTGCATCCGCCTGCTCGACCTGCTGACCAACCGGCTGCGCCGCACCAGCGATCAGCTGGAGGGCGTGGCCCTGCTGAACCTGCCGTCGCGGCTGGCGCGGCTGCTGCTGACCCTGTCCGAGGCCCATGGCGCCCGCAGCCCGCGGGGCGAGGTGCTGCTGCCGCTGGCCCTGTCGCAGCGCGACCTCGGCCAGCTGATCGGCGCCAGCCGCGAGAAGGTCAACCTGCAGCTCGGCCGCTGGGCCGCCGAGGGGCTGCTGCGGCGGGAGGAGGGGGCGGTCGTGATCTGCGACACCGAGGCGCTCGCCGACATCGCCGACGCCGGGACACCCTGACCCGATGCGCCGCCGGTGGCGCCGCTTCGCCCCGATCCTGCCCGGGCTGCTGGTCCTGGCCGGGCTGATCGGGCTGCGCCTGGCCGATCCGACCCCGGTCGAGGCGCTGCGGCTGCAGGGCTTCGACCTGTTCCAGCGCCTGGCGCCGCGCGCCTACGACCCCGACGTGCCGGTCCGGGTGATCGCCATCGACGACGAATCGCTGCGCCGCCTCGGGCAATGGCCGTGGCCGCGCGACCGCCTGGCCCGGCTGGTCGACCGGCTGGCCCAGGCCGGAGCGGCGGCGGTCGTCCTCGACCTCATCCTGGCCGAGCCGGACCGCACCGCCCCGGCCCGGATCGCGGAGCTGCTGTCCGGCCGCGCCGACCCGGCCGTGCTGGCGGCGCTGACCAAGGAGCTGCCGGATCCCGACCACGACCTGGCCGCGGCGCTCGGCCGCGCCCGCAGCGTCGTCGCCTTCGCGCTGGCCGAGCAGCCGGGCCGGGCGCCGCAGATCACCGCCAGCTTCGCCGAGATCGGGCCGGCGCGGCAGCGGCTCGACCGCTTCGCCGGGGCGGTGCCGAGCCTGCCGGAGTTCGAGGCGGCGGCCTCGGGCAACGGCAGCATCGGCGCCTCTGCCGGCCGCGACGAGGTGCTGCGGCGGCTGCCGGCCGTGGGCCTGCTCGGCGACGCGCTGATCCCGTCCCTCGCGGTCGAGGCGCTGCGGGTTGCCCAGGGAGCGGGCACGGTGACGCTGCGGGCCTCGGCCAACGGCTCCGGGCTGGACGCGGTCCGGGTCGGCGAGGTGATCCTGCCGGTGGCGCCGGACGGCCGGTTCTGGCTGCACTTCACCCCGGACACGCCGGCCCGCCGGGTGCCGGCCTGGCGGGTGCTCGACCCCGCCGTGCCGGATGCCGAGCTCGCCGCCGCGCTGCGCGGCCGGATCGTGCTGGTCGGCGTCACCGCCGCCGGTTTCGGCGACACCGCGCTGACGCCGCTGCGCGACCGTATCGCCGGCGTGATCGCCCATGCCGAGGCGCTGGAACAGGTCCTGCTCGGCCGTCCCCTGACGCGGCCGGCCTGGGCGACGGCGCTGGAGGTCGGCCTGCTGCTGGCGTTAGGCCTCGGCCTGATCGCGTCCTGGCGGCGGCTGCCGGCGATCGCCTCGGGCGGGCTGGCGGTGCTGGCCGCGGCCGGCATCGCGGTCGGCGCCTTCCTGGCCTATCGGCGGGCCGGGCTGCTGCTCGACCCCACCCTGCCGGCGCTCGGCCTGCTGCTGACCCACGGCGCGGTCGCGGCGACGGCGCAGTGGCGGGTCGAGCGCGACCGCCGCGCCATCCGCGCCGCCTTCGCCCGCTACCTCGCCCCGACCCTGGTGGCCCGGCTGGCCGAGCATCCGGAACGGCTGCGGCTCGGCGGCGAGTGGCGGGAGATGTCCTTCGTCTTCACCGACATCGCCGGCTTCACCGCCTTGAGCGAGGTGGTGCCGCCGGAGCGGCTGGTGGCGACGCTGAACGCCTATTTCGACGGCGTCTGCGGCTGCGTCCTGGCTGCCGGCGGCACCATCGACAAGATGGTGGGCGACGCGCTGCACGCGATGTTCGGCGCTCCGGTGGACCAGCCCGACCACGCCGAGCGCGCCGTCGCCTGCGCCCTGGCGATCCACCGCTTCGCCACGGGTTTCGCCGCCGCCCGCCGGGCCGAGGGCATGCCCTTCGGCGAGACCCGTATCGGCGTCGCCACCGGCGGCGCGGTGGTCGGCAATTTCGGCAGCCGGCACCATTTCGACTACACCGCCTACAGCGAGGCGGTGAATCTGGCGGCGCGGCTGGAAGACGCCAACAAGGCGCTGGGCACGCCGCTCTGCGTCACCGCCGCGACGGCCGCGGCCTGCCCGGATCGGGCGTTCCGGCCGGTGGCGCGGCTGGCGCTGCGCGGCGTCCGCGCGCCGGTCGAAGCGATGATCCCGGACGAACTCTGCCCCGCTCCCGCCGAGGCCTATGCCGCGGCCCATGCGGCGCTGCGCCGGGGCGAGGCCGTGGCCGCCGCGCTGTTCGCGGCGCTGGCTGCGGAGCACCCGGGTGACCCGCTGGTGCGGCTGCATGCCCGCCGCCTGATGGAAGGGGCGAAGGACGACCTGATCGCGATCGGCTGAGAGTCCGCCGGTCGTCGCAGCTCAGCGCCGGCGTCGCCGCGGACGGATCGCAACCGTCTGGCGGGTCGGCGCCCACACCGTCCAGCGCGGCGGCTGGATCACCCAGCGATGCGAGATCTGCGTCGGCCGCACGGCCTCGTCGTCCTGCCGGGCGGCGCGGCACAGGGCGAGGCCGTAGAGCAGGGCGAGCGCAAGGCCGCCGATGGTGAGGAGAGCCGCGAGCATCATCCGTTCCTCCTGTCCAGCAAACGATCAGGCGGCCCGGCGGGTTCCCATTCAGCCCCGATCGCCGGCTCGTGCGATTTCCCCTCCCCGCGCGAAGGGGTCGGTTCATCGAGACGTCGTGCAGCCCGCTCCAGGAGAGACATTCTACCGGAAACCGAACTCATTTCTTGGGAATCGGCCTTGAATGATCCCAACCGGCGTCTTTCCATTCACGACGACGTATATCTCATCCCTGAGCCTTCTTATGGAGAGATATGTCGTTCGGTCACAATTCTTGCTCACGCTTTGAAGCTGTCCGCTCGGCGTTATGAAGCCGACCATTACGCCATCCACGCCATAGACTGCGAAACCGGCCCTTTCGGGAGAAACGCGGCCCTTCAGCGCGCCATAGACCTTCGGAGCATCAAAGCCGGCGTAGCTGACGATCGCATATTCATGGCGAAGACGCTTGGGATCGTCGTCATCGTATTTCGGAACGATATCGAGTCTTACCTCGTCGAAGAAGATGTCGGCGATCTCGCAGGTCTGTGCGGCGAGCGGACGAACGCCCAGCGGCCAGAGCGAAGCTGCGCCGAGGGCGATGAGGATGCCTGATCGAAAACGCATGGCCTGCCCCTCAGGACCGACCGGGGACGTATCCTCGGATCAGCGCCGCAATCTTGCTCCCTTTGATGCGGCCTCGCCAACTGCCTTGGCGCGATCGGGCCACACCGCAGCGAGCCGAGATTGCATCCGGCTGCTGGCCGAAAGGATCGGGTTTTCGGGAGCTGGCTGGGGCGCTAGGATACGCAGACAGCCTGTTCTCAACCCCTTCAATATCCTATTTCTTATTGCATTTCAAAGAGCTATGC
>NZ_AUHM01000002.1:243319-695146 GCF_000423185.1 Inquilinus limosus DSM 16000
GACCTGTATCATCAACCTGTATCATCACTGCCGGGAGCCGTCCCGTAACTCATTGAAGGGATTGAGTTTTCGGGAGCTGGCTGGGGCGCTAGGATACGCAGACAGCCTGTTCTCAACCCCTTCAATATCCTATTTCTTATTGCATTTCAAAGAGCTATGCAATAGCAACCTGTAACATCAACCTGTATCATCAGCCCACCGAAGCGAAGCGGCATGAGCGACCTCCGATACCTCCTGAAGCGGGGCCACTCGTGGTACTTCCGCATGGCCGTTCCGAGGGACCTTCGGGCCATCCTGAAGCGGCCCACCATCGTCCAGGCGATGAACACCCGAGACCTCACCCGCGCGAAATCCGAGCGGTGGGCGATGGTTACCGCGTGGACGGCCAGATTCCAGCAGCTCCGGGCCGAAGCCGGGGGCAAGCCAGACGGGCGCGATCCCCGCGAGGTCTACCGCCAGACCCTCGAATGGGCACGGGAGACGTTCCCCGAGTCACCCGACTTCACGGGCGGCCCGGACGAGGACGATCCGAGCGCCTTGGGCCTGGAGCTAGAGGCTGAGAAGCTTCGGGAACGGCTGGACCGGGAGGAGTTCGAAGGCGTCCCCGCCAACCTCACGCCCCAGGAGAGCGCCCAACTAGTAGCCCTCACCGCCCGCATGAGCGAGCTTTCCGGGCGCCGGCCGGAGACCCCGCGAGAGTACCGCATGAGCTTCCAGGAGGCGGCCAAGGGCTACCTCAGGGACCGAAAGCGCGACCCTGCCGAGCGGCCCACGGAACAAACCCTCGCCCAGGCGGAAGCTGTTTACCGGCTCTTCGGCGGGTGGTGGGGAGAGAAGCCCTTCGGGGACCTCAGGGGCGCGGACGCCGCCGAGTTCCTGGATATCATCGGAAGCTTCTCGCCCACCTGGGGCCGCTCTCCGGAAACCAAGAAGCGCACCTTCGAGGAACTGAGGAAGCTCTTCGGGAGCCAGGAACGGGGCCTCTCCAACCGCACCCTCAACCGCTACATCGGCGACCTCTCGGCCGCATGGGAGTGGGCAGAGAAGCGCGGCGGGGTGAAAGGGAAGAACCCCTTCGATGGCCTGTGGAAGAAGACGGCTAGCAGCCGGCAGACGGGGTATCTGCCGTTCTCGGTCGATCAGCTCAACGCGATCTTCAAGGGGACCAATGAGCTGCGCCGGACGCCATACCGAAGGGCCTTCTGGTGGGTGCCCCGTATCGCCCTCTTCTCGGGTATGCGGGTGGAGGAGATATGCGCTCTGGATCGGGAGGAGGTCTTGGAGGAGGACGGGGTACCGTTCTTCGACATCACCGCAGCGAAGACGGTTGCGGGTATCCGGAAGGTGCCGATCCACTCCACTCTCATCGGGCTCGGCCTGCTGGACGATCTGCCGAAGGCCGGGCCGATCTTCCCCGAGCTGAAGCCGGGCGGGCCGGACGGGAAGCGCAGCCACTACTACGTCAAGCGGTTCTCCGCCCTCACCCACCGACTCGGGATCAGCATGATTGATCCCGCTACGGGTAAGGACCGCCTGGCCTTCCACAGCTTTCGGAAGTGTGTCGGAACGGCGTTAGAGCGCGCTCAGGTGGCCGAGAGTGATGCGGTCCAGGCTCTCGGCCATGAGAAGCTGTCAATGAGCTACAGCGTGTACAGCCTAGGCTTGACCCTGCCCCAACTCCGGGATCGCGTGGTGGAGAAGATCGGGTATCCAAAGCTGGACCTTGAAGTGTTCCGTAAGGGCCGCGAGAAGGGCGAGTGAATCGATGCCCGCCCTCCCCTCCGATCTGGACCTATGGCGCACCGCTCAGGTGCTCGTGAAGCAGTACGGCGAAGGGGCGCTTGGTCATGGACCTCTTCACAACCTCCTCTCAAAGCTAGGATTATTTGGCTTGGCTTCGGAGTGGCGTCCGAGGCAGACTTCAGCGACATCAGAGGCTTACGAGGAGGGGAACCATGGCCTTAGCCGCTGGACTGGTCCGGCCGGGGGCGATCCCCAGGACTAAGCGCCCCACCGTACTTGTGGCCAATCCGGCCGCGTTTCTCACCGCCGCCCGGTTCGGGGTGCCGAGACTCGCATTCGCGTGGCAATTCCCTTTGCCCGTCCCGAATTCGGCACTCCTCCAGGATGTCGCCCTGAGGGATGACAGGGCCTATCACGACTACCTCCGCGACTGGATCGCCAACGACTACCGCAGCCGGGGCGCGCAGGTGGTCACCGAAATCCCGCTCGTCTCTGTGGCAGGTGCACGAGCACAGGCCGACATCATCGCCCGGCCGCCCGGCTCCTCCTACGCTATCGTCGTCGAGATAAAGACCGGCAGCGATCCGGGCGCGACCCAGGGCCAGGAAGCAGTCTATCCGCTCGTTCCTGTGGGGTACCACGTGCGGGCCATGAGCACGCGCGTAACCGCTGTTGGCCTTGAACCCTATGTTCCGCTTCCGCCGCTCGGGCTCATGGTGCTCAGCAACAGAGGGCCGGGCCAGCCAATTGTTCCCGAGTTCTTCGCCCCGCCCGCGCTATGATGGTTCGGCGTTCCCATGCCGCCCTGACTGCGGTCATGGTGCTCACGGCTATGGTGGGAGTGATGACCGATCCCAAGACATCCGCCGCCGGTGATACTCCGCTTTGGAAGAGCGGCGCCGGTCTGGTCCGGAACGCGGACACGGCTAAGGCATTGGCGCTGACGCTCTGGCGCGGCATGTACGGAGAGGAGGCCGCTAAGGAGCAAGAGCCGGTTATGGCTGAGGACCTTGGTGACCGGTGGCGCATCTCCGGGTCGCTGTCCGGTCCCGTTGACGTTCTGGCCCTGCCCCCTAAGGCCCCAATGCTGGTCGAGCTGTCGAAGGCGGACGGGCGCGTTCTGGAGTTCTCGTTCGTGAAGGATCACCCCGCCTATCCCAAGGCGCCGGAGTTCAAGTAGGGCAGCAGGCATCGGGGACGCGAGAGGTTCGCGGAAGAGGGCCGCTTGGTGTGGCTTGCGGCGGCCTCTAAGTGCGAGGAGCTGTTGCGGGAGGAAGGCGGCCGGCAGTAGGACGCCCCGCTAGCCGGACGTGGAGTGTTCTGGGATGGAGAACCGGAAGAAGAGGACGGCGCCGGCTTGTCGAGCTTGGGCAAGAGCCTCCTCGTAGCGGCCCGTGCCCATCTGTTGCGCTGCTAGCTGGGCAAGCTCAGCGGTGCTCTTTGCCTGTAGTTCGTCATATGCCGGGTGTTCCGGATGACAGGCGAAGACAACGCGGTTCAGTGGCTCGCCGTTATCACCGAGGAGTTGCACTTCGATGGCATGGCCCCACGGTCGATCAGCTCGCGTAAAACGACAGCGGTGGGTCGTCTCTCCGACAGTGTAGCTGAATTCCTCCTGCATCTTCGGTCCCGTCAACAAGGCCCGCTCTCGCAGGGATACCCATCGCCATCCCTGTCGAGCCTGTAGAGCCCGCATTGGTTCAGGTAGAAGTTCGCCTCCGCGCACGAGTTCATCTGGCCGCACGTCCGTTTGCCCCCACAGGTGAACCCTGAGCCGGCCCTTCTGGTCTGCCTTACCGGGGCCTCCTGCTGCGGCGCCTCGAACAGCGTCGCTGGGCGGGCCGCTGGGGCTGCCCTGGTCGTGTCGGTAGCCGTGGCGGGCGGCGCCCCCACCGTATCCACCGGCCCCAGGAAGCGCCCGCTCACCCACCCTAAGCGGCCCTGATACGAGACCTCCATCCACGTCTCCCCATCGACTTCCTGAGCGTCCCCCGTGTGCATCACGATAGTGCCCCGAGGGAGCGGGTCGCCGTAGCGGTCATAGCCTGTGCCAGGCCCCTTCCGCATGTTCAGGGATTGGGCCGTGACCTTCCTGGGCGTAGGGGAGAGGTTTCGTGTCAAGTTGGACTTGACAGGTGCCGTAGAGGGCGCGGAAGGGGCCGCGACGGTGGGCGTTGAAGGGCGCGCGCTCGGCCTCGGCAGCTCAACCGGCGCGGGGGCCGTAGAGGCGGCCGGGGCGGGCGGCGAATAGGTCGCGTAACGGGGCGTGGAGGGCCGATCCTCCCCCATGCATTTGCCCAGGGCGACGAGAACGATGAGCCCGAGAATGAGGGCTCCGGGGGTGGCCTTTGCCAATGAGGTGATCCGAATAGGGCTCAGAAAATCTGTGAGAAGGATACATCGCCCGGCTCGGCGGCGGAAGATGGGCAGCTCAAGGTGCTCCAGCATCCCCTGCCCGGTTGATTATCCGGTCGTCCTGGTCTATGTTCGCCGTATATAGTTGGAGTAATTTCGGAGATAATTATGTCGGTCTTCTCGGTCTCTTTCAGACTGGAATATGACAACAACTACTCGGCGCGCTGGGACAGCATCGCAGACAAAATCAAAGCAATCGCGACAAATGGCAAGTCTTGGTCAGAGATGACTGCTCAGTACGTTTTTGAATCGACCAAAACTGCCGATTCTATCGCCAATGAAATAGCATACCTCACGAAATTTGATTCAAAACGAGACTCACTGTTCGTCCTGAATCTGTCCTTCAATCTGTATGAGACTCGCGGCAAGTTTTCCAACTTGTCGACTTTGCAGCAGATCATAGCTAAGAGATGATTGCCAAGTAGGACGGAAGCGGGCGGGAGTAGGCGCCTCAACGACACGTCACTAGTCCCTCCTAGGCGCCCTCAGCTCGATCCTACAGGCCACCTCAGACCCGCATCCGGTACACCTCAACGCCATCTCGACCTTCAACAGCCGGGCATCGCTTCCGAACCGCTTCATGAGCTGCCGCCTGTCCAGCTCCCTCCGCCGGTTGCACCTCCCACACTTCGCCACGATACCGGCAAGGGACGAGACATCGGAAAGCCGCATCCCGATATCCCAGTTGTTCTGTACACGGTCGCGCACCTGGGGCGTCAGCGCCCCTTTCCCGTATCACCGACGATGCGCCTTTCCGCGGCCTCGATCCCATCCTTGAGGAGCGCGGTAATCTCCTCATCGCTCATGCCCAGTTCCCGCGCGCCCCATATGACCTCCTCACGGCGGGCCTTCAGGGCGTTGATGAGGAAATGCGGGTTGGCCGAGTCGGGGCGAAAGGCTGCCCGAAGGTCCTCGCTGAAGGGGCCTCTGCGGTGCTTCATGGCGGCGCCCTCTACCGGGTGAACCCGATGGCTCGAAGGTGTTCCTCCGCATGCTCCAACCCCTGGGCCAGGAGCGCGGCCACTTCATCCGACCGAAGCCCCAACTCCCATGCGCGCCATTGCACTTCGGCGCGGCGAATGGCCTCCTCAATCTCGGCTGGGCTCATAGCATCGTGGTCGCCGAGCGGCATCGGTGCGACTCCCGGTCAATCGAATGTTCCCCAAATGTTCTACATCTCAGGGCCGGCGGGAGTCGAGTCGATTTACGCCTTGCAACCGGAAGGTTGTTTAGGCCGAGACCCGGCACCTCCTGGGGCTCGATGGTTGGCCAGTGGCTACCCCTATCGAGTCTGGCTCGATCCGGAATGGCATAGCGTCAAGTTGGCTTGACCGGCGCTGGCCTGCGAGCAATGCGGCATGGTATGTTGAGGTTGTTATATTGGCTCGATATGGATGCACTCATGTTTGGAATATTTCGTAGGAAGGAGAAAACCCCTCCTCCGCTTTCAGCCGAATTGACTCGCTGTTCAACTCTGGCGGCCGAGCTAGTAAACGCACAAATCTCCGCCTTTACCGAAACAAAACCGGGATGGTCTCTTCATAATAACGACTGGTTATCCATGATGACCGCATCGTATTGCTGGGGAGCAGTCTGCGGCTTATTGCAGGAGACCGGAGAGGATCGGAAGTGGGCAAAAGGAGACGCGAGCCTAGCGGAGCTTGCCCTGTTGCTTGTCGTCACCCCTGTGTTTGCTGCGGTGTTTGGGGCTGATCGCTGTGTGAAAGTGCACTCGACGTTGCCGCAGGCAAACGGCCGCAGGCCCACAGATGATCTACTAATGCTAGAGCGCGTCGGAGGCGAAGATGCTATTTCCTTTCTACAAAAGCGCCCTCCGAGGTGGCCTGGAGGCGGCCTACATCATTTCTTCGTTCACAATGTGAACTAGCACCTCAGCCTAAGCGGTTATAGCGCGCCCCAAGGAGGCCCGGTAACAATATCCTCACTCGCCTTATAGAAGGCGGGCCCCCATCAGGTCCGCCATGATCTCCTCGTGGCGGACCTCCTTCCGTGCCTCCTCAGGATCAACGCCATGGGCTACGGCCTCCAAGCTCGCCATACTCCGCTGAATGCTTACGGGACCTATTAACAAGGTTCCCCTAGGTTGTACTGAGGGTGATAGTCATCATAGTCCTTCCCTATAAGGGATAGACCTAGGATGATGGTAGGGAGAGTGGTGGTAGTCATTCCTCCTCTACAGCCCCCTCCACGCTGACATATTGTTGAAAGAGCTTGAGCATCAGGGCCTTGACCTCGGCAGCATGACTGCGTTGGACGACCACACAGTCATGGACCGGAAGAGCCACGATACCGAGCCCCTTCAGGGTAAGCAGAAGATCCACCATTAGGTTGCTTTCGGTGAACTGGATCTCGTGGCCGATGCCAGTGTACAGCAGCCCCACGATGGGCCGATGCTCGATCTCGATTGCCGCCCTGACCTCCTTCAGCGGCGGAGGTTGATCGAACTTCTCCCTGGTCTCCTTCGGCCACTGCTTTAGCCTGCTCCTGGCGAATGTCATGGCGCTGAAGAGCTTCTTGATGGCCTCCCTGGGGTACCGCTCCAGCAGACCACGGGCGTAGGGGTCGCCATCGGGAAGCGGCGCCCCAGCCCTCCCGTAGAGGACGCGCAAGCCCATCCCGCCGTAGTCGAGGGCTGTGGTCTCCTCACCGTTGATCCGGATGCCCCGCCGGACTTCCTTCGAGAGCGGCATCCACCACCCGCCGAACAGTCGTCCCCCGCGGTCGAACCGGCCCTCCGTGAAGTTGCGCTCCAGGGTGCGCTTCGACGTGTTGATCTTCTTCGCCGCTGCCGGGTCAGTATCGAACGACAGGTCTGCCGCTCCGATCCACGCGTTGATGGTCTGCATTTCCGCGCGCAGGCGCCGGGTGGTCTCGTCGTCCTCATAGTCGACCAACTCGCCCAGCTCGTCGGGGTTGGTCTTCGGCTTCCGGAGCTTGATGAACTCCGCCCCTACGCCAATCCCGAAGTCCACCGTAGAGAGCCCGTCAAGGCGCCGGACGAGGCGCGGCCCAGCGACAGCCGTGGTCTTCCAACTGACGCCGTTGTCCCCACCCCAGTGGCCGGGCCGCTGCACCGCGAATTCCATCTCGGGCCGCGACATAAGGTCGAGGACATCGGGGAAGGTCTTCCCCACGAACGGCGCATCGTAGCGGGTCTTTCGGCGGGTCAGGACGTCCCGGTTCCGATCCACCATAATAGAGCCGTCCGGGTCTTCGAGGTGCTGGTAGGCAAGATCGCAGACCAGGGCAGAGACCAGGGCCTTGAAGTTGGCCTGATCGGTCCCCCGCCGCGCCCGCTTCCGGAGCTTCAGGTATTTCTCGCAATTCTGAAGCTGGTTCAGCACATCTGCCACCAGGGCCTCCGCAGCCGCGCTCAGGGGCTCCCTGAAGGGCTGGAAGCGACGGGCGAGGGGACGGGCCTCTATGATCGCAGCGGGCTCCTGCGCCCGTTCCGGCGCGGCCTGAACGGCATCGGTCGGGCTGGTCATTTGAGTTCCTCCAGGGCCTCTGCCAGGGCCGCCCGCTCGGCCTTCCTGCGCTCGGCCTTGTCTACTTCCTTCTGCCACAGGGCCACACCAGACGGCCCGAACGCGACCCCAAGGCGATGGCCGATCGCCACGGCCACCTGCCGCGGCAATTCTCTGTAGTGCCTGCGCCGCTTACCGTTGGCGTCGTACCAGACCCCCGCGTCGCGTTCGACCAGCGCCCGAACACGCCGGCACATCTGAACCCAATAGGCGTCGTCCGACCGAAACAAGCGTGGCTGATCGGCCGCCATCCAGGCAGTGGCAAGGGCGGCCCGGACGGCTTCCCATGGCTCCGCCCCTTCGGCAATCCTGACGATCTCCTTCGACGCCATGACCGCGATCTTGTTCATGGCCCCACCCCGGCGGAACTGATCGACCTCGGCCTTGGCATCACCCACGACCTCCGACCATATGGCCTCTAGCTGCCCCCAGGCAGGAGACGCCGCGTTGCGTGTCTTCACGCCCTCCACAAGTTTCTCGTAGGGGGCCAGCATCGTCTTCGTGATGGTGGTCTGTTCGGGGTGTCCGTGGCGCTTGTCGTGGCTCTTGTGGCGGGCGCAGAGGCGGCCCCAACCTGCGGCTTCCTCCCGGCACCACGATACGCGGCAGGGCTTCATCGTTCCGACCTCAAAATAGTTGCCACCATCCCGTGGGAGACAGACAGATCTGAAAATTGCACGGTCACGCCCTCGCCTTCCCGAGGACGCGATAGACTGACGCCCGGCCGATGCCCAGCCGCTTCGCGATGGCCGCCGGCCCTAACCCTTCGGCCTTCAGCGCGGCGACCTGGGCCGCGTCGATGGATGCTGGCCGGCCCTTATAGACGCCCTCGGCCTTCGCCTTGGCGATGCCCTCCATCTGTCGCTCCTTACGGAGATTGGTCTCGAATTCAGCGAAGACCCCCAGCATGTCGAGGAACGCCTTGCCGGCGGCGGTGCTGGTATCGACCGGCTGTTCCGTGGCCTTCAGTGACACGCCCTTCTCCCGCAACTCGTGGACGATGTTCTGAAGATCCCGGATGCTGCGCGCTAGGCGGTCGATCCGGGTCACCATGAGGGTGTCTCCGGGGCGCAGGAAGGCGAGGAGCGTATCTAGCTCCTCCCGTCCCGTGCGGCTGGTGCCGCTGGCCTTCTCCGCCCGGACTACCTCGCACCCAGCCGCCTTCAGGGCCGCGACCTGTAGCGCGTGGTCCTGGTCGGTAGATGACACCCTGGCATATCCATACGTGGTCATGATCCCCGCCGGCTCCGTCTCGTTTGGGTTTAGACCCTGGACATATGCCGTCTCAGAAAATGAATGTCAACCCTATTGAGACGGATTTCGCGTCTCGCCCGGGTGTCTCTCTGGAGTATACCCGTGAGACGGTGAGGCCGCGCGGCGGCTCAGCGCAACGTGACAGGGCCAGTGGCTTGCTCCATCCTGGCGATCAAAAGGGGGAGACCATGACATCCGCCAAAGACGACTACGAAGCCCGCAAGCGGTTCATGGGTTGGTTCGCTGAGCGCTTCATGAACGTCAGCCCCGATGCTCCGGACCATCCCCTGAAGGTTCTCGCGAGGTTCGAGGCGACAGCCCCGAGCAAGGCTCGGAAGGGGCTCGACATGGCGATCAACGATTGCGTTGAGATGGCGGAGGGCTTCAGGCCCGATCAGAGGAGGGCGGCGGACGAGGAGTTGGCGGGCATGGGCTTGCCGACGCTCTCGGCCCTGCGGCTGAAGCGCAACCGGCACCTCAAGGCGGTTCTCAAGCGGGGCAGCATCCGCACGGAGGTGGAGTACTATGCGCTCAAGGACATGGCGGACGGTGCCATATCCGAGGAGGAGCGCGCCCAGCTCTGGCGACTGGTGGATGAGTTCGAGGAGCGAGGCCGTCCAGCGTCCGTCAAGCCGACTTGACCGGCCCCATGGCTCGACTGTGCTTGCCCCGTGGTAAGGATGCCGCGGGAGCTATCCCGTGCGACATGCGCGGTCCCGAGCCGCCTGCCCGCGCCCGGCAAAGGTCGCGCGAGGGGGTACGGGGGGAACGCGCCGCGAGCTATACATCTGATTGGACGAACGAAAATTTCCGGCATTTTAAGCCGCCTCCATCAAGGCCCTGTCCGGTTCCATTTCAGGGGCTCCCGCAAGTCGCCCAGAAGGACAGTCGCCCTCCATCGAAATTGATAGGAGCACCCCGGCGGGCCACGTGAGCAGGCGGAGAGATCGCCAACAGTCTGCCATCGCGATGGGCTCGAAATGCTTCGCGAATTTTCGGCCGAACCGTCTCGCATTCCGGGCAGGAACCGAGACTAGACAGCGGCGTGACAAGAACTCATTTGCGATCTTCCCGTGTGGGCTTTAACCCACACATCGACATCTAAAGACTACAATCTGACGCTATTGCCTACATGGATGCCCGTGTGTGGGACGGAACCCACATTTACTTTCACCTCCTTGAGATCAGAGAAATGATGTGCAAAGATAATGTGTATCCAGCGATAGGACGATCTCCACCCCGGCCAGCTTGAGAGGCCATAGAGGAGTTCTTCACATGACCTTCACCCTGAACCTTTCTGACCCTGTTGCCCGCTTTGCGGTGGTCGTGGCGGCGGTCCTGCTGCTGCTTCTGTTGTAGGTGGACTAACTCCCGCTGCACGATAACAGAGGCGCCCGCTATTTCGCCGGCCCTGTCTTTTAGGGCTCACTGCGGTCCTGCTCGGGGGGGGGGCGTCCAGGCTCACCTTTATGGGCTCCGCTGGGGACCGCGAGAGGGTTGCAGTTTGGCACCTCTCAGCGTCGTGAACGGGGCGCCTCTCCATGGGTGGCCGACGCCTCCGCCGTCCAGCCCCAGCCCACCAGTCTGTGAGGCCTTTCAGTTGCAGGCCACTGGCTTCACCAGAGGCGCCAGCTTGGCCGCGATATCCTTCGTGGGCACCTTCTCGGGCCTGTTAGCGGTCTCCGCTATGACCCCGTTCTCCAGGAGGAAGGAGCTGAGAAGTTCCCCGCGGATACCGAAGTTCATGTTTTGAGGCACTGTTCCCGTGGCGCTGACCACGGCCAAATCTGGAGCGCGCGAGACTACCACTCCAATGAGCTGCGCGCGGTCATCGACGATTGGCCCCCCGCTGCTTCCAGGTTGCACCTGAGCATTGAGTTGGAAGAGGTAGGGAGCATCTGCGGGACCGCTCAAGGATGTCACGATCCCGTCCGTGACGTTCAGGCCTGTGGATAGGATGGTGCGGTACGGGTAGCCCAGGACGATCACGGCTTCCCCAAGGTCGACCTTCACGGTTTCCCTAAGGGGAATGCTGGTGGGAAATCTATCCGAGGTCCGGAGCAAGGCCAGATCCCGCTTGGGGTCGGCTGTCACCAGGTCCGCGGGCTTCCCATCGAACGTGAACGATTTGCAGCCCTCGACCACGTGCCGATTGGTCACGATGTAGCCGTCCCTGCTGATGACGAAACCGGTTCCGCTGCTGGTGGTCTTGGGGGGCTCGGTGGGCTGAGCGGGCGCGGCTGCGGCGACCGTGCTGGATTCCGGAGCCGGCGGATCGAGCTTGTCGGCAATGGCCAGTAGAGTTGGATAGGTCGGCTTCTCCTGCGGTGTGTCGTAGCCGAAGGGATAGAAGCTGTCCGATATTGCAACGACGATCGGTCCCATCACATCAGCCCGGTAAGCCGGCCAGTGAAGTTGGTATGCCCGGACTTGGCTGCCCCTTTGTTCAGCGCGCTCATAGAACATCCATGACCCGCGAGCGCCGCTTCGAATGAACAGGTCGCCCCTTCTGAACTCGTAAGTGACCTTCTGAGGCTGATCCGTCGGCACCCACTTGAATAGGAGGTCAATAAAATCTGGCCCCATATTCTCAAATCTCGCCGTCCTCAAATACGACCCATCGTCTGGATTCGTTGCATCGAGCCCATTGACCGAGTTGTTTTCTATTTTGGTTAGAACACTACTCGGGTAGCTAAGAAGTATCTGGCTACGTGGATCATACAGGCGCTTCCATCCGTACCGCCTTCTCGCGTCTATGCCCGTCCCGACAAGGGGGAGCAACTCCGCTTCGGTGAGGTAACCCGTGGCCTGATATCCGTTCCGCGTCTGCCATGCCGAGATGGCCTCTCGGGTGCGCTTGCCGAACGCGCCATCGGTGAAGCCGTTGTAGGTCCCGGCCCAGATCAAGCCTTCTTGGACCAGCCTTCTTTCGTGGAAGTTGAGGCGGGCCTCTAGATCCTTCTCAGCCTGGAGCGGGTCGGTGGCCGCTGTCGGCGTCGGAGGCTGTTGAGCAGCAAGCGGAAGTGTGCCCATCGCACAGAGCAGAGCCCCGCCGAGAGCCATGAGAATGCCTGATCGAAAACGCATGGCCTGCCCCTCAGGACCGACCGGGGAACTATCCTCGGACCAATGCCGGCATTTTGCATGTATTGGAGCCGTTCCGCTAGGTGGCGCCGCTGCCCCGGCTTGGTCGGCTCGCCCTAGTGGCCGTGCCCCTTACGCCACTCCCAGGGCACCTCAAAGCGCCCCCTCCAGATCCCCCTCCTTGCCCCCTTCGCCTGCGCCTCCTGCCCCACATAATCCCGGCTGTACCGGGTGAACGCCACGGCCCAGCCCTGGGCAGCCATCCACCCGCTCAGATCCTCGCCCCTGGCCCGGCAAACGGCCACGATCCGGCGCCACCTATCGCGGTCCCGTTCGGCACACCTAACGGTCGCCTGTCCGATGAAGTCGGAGAGGGCCAGGGCCGCCCGCTGCCCGCACCTGTAGCGACCCCCGTCCTCGTCCCGGCAGAGCTGGCGCGACTCCGGGGCATCAACGCCGAAGAGCCGGATGCGCTGGCCGTGGATCTCCAGCGTATCGCCATCGATCACCGAAGCGCGGCCCGTGATGGTTTCCCGCGCGGGGGCCTGAGAGGGGATCGTGAGGAGGACCAGGAGGAGAAGGGAAAGGATGGCGGCGAACCGAAACGAAGCGTTCATCATGGGCGCCTTATACCGCCTCCCCACTGCCACGCCATATCGGAGCGGTGCGGGAACCTAGGGCAGGTCCCCGCGTGCCCCTCCGCCGATTAGGATCTGATCTCCTCGAATACCCACACATCGTTTCCGGACTTGTGAAGGTATTGGAAGTTAAGGGAGGTCGGCATGCCGGTTCCTGCCACTGCGTAAAGCTTGTTCTCCTGCAAGCTCTGGCCCGACTCCAACCTGAGCCCATTGACCAGGAGTTGACTGTCGTGGCCAGGGCTAGACAGGTATTCGCCTGTCGGGGCGGTGGCGACCAGTCGCTTCGCTTTCTGATCGGAGATACGGATATTGGTGACGGCAGTCATGGTGCCTCCTTGAATGCAGGCCATCACCTTCAAGGACGGCGCTCCGGGCCGTGTGTGAACGAGACCGCACCCGGACGGCGCTGCCGACCGTCAAGGCTGCCGCATAATCTCCTCGATCACCGCCACCAACTCCCTTCCACGCATTGTCAGAAAGACCTCCTTCTCCGTGCGGTTCTCCGGTCGGCTCCGCGTGAGGAGTAAACCGTGGCCGAGGATCGGCGCGGCCCTTCCATCCTTGCCGACCCCGAAGCCGCGCACCTCTGAAAGTTCCTGCACATAGCGGGACAGGGAGGATTTCGTCGCCCCCGTCTGCCGCAGGAGAAAACCTATGGTGCACCCTTCGTACCGGGCCGCGATCAACAGCGTAAGGGCGCAGGTCAAGGTCATGCTCGGCTGGAGCCGGTGAAGCTCTCGCACGATCTTAATCGCTCTCGACAATCCGTCGCTCATCATCACCCCGTGCCGGCCCGCCCGCTGCATGGCTGCGAGCCAAGTTGGAAATGCGAAACGGCGCCCCCGAAGGGACGCCGCTATGGCAGTGCTGGTGATTGGTGTTCAGGCGTCGTTGGTGAGGCTCACGGACGCCCCCGAGTGGCCCACCATGCTCCGGCAACGAAGCCGCCGTTGAATGCCAAGAGGATGCTCCCGGCGAGGATATAGAGGTTCACCATATCGGCCCGCCCCCGACGCTTCACGCGAGAGACCCGGAGGGGGCGACCTCGGGAAGCGAACCGGCTGGCCGTGCGGGGAAGCACCACAGTGCGAAGGCAGGGCAGTCACGGCAGGCGCCAGAGAACGCCCGATCCCCTCCAGTGGCGAGGCAAGGGGAAGCTGCACAGGCCCGTTGAATCACCTCCAGCTCATCAGCCGGGATGGTGGGCGCCGCGCCCGATTCACCCGCGGCCCCAGCCGGGTGGGCGGGGAAGCAGCCGATAGCGAACGCGGGGCAGGTTCTGCACGCCCCGGAGAAGATCCGGTCCCCTCCGGTGACGGTGCAGGGGGAGACGGCCGGGGCGGTGGTGGAGGAAATGTGGGTGTTCAGCATCGTTTCGCTCAATCCGCTGGGCCATCGCCATCTCGGTGGCGAGGCTGATTTCGGAGAGCTACGAGGAGGCTCTGGTCAGGATGTATGGTTGACCTGTATCATCAACCTGTATCATCACTGCCGGGAGCCGTCCCGTAACTCATTGAAGGGATTGAGTTTTCGGGAGCTGGCTGGGGCGCTAGGATTCGAACCTAGGAATGGCGGGACCAAAACCCGCTGCCTTACCGCTTGGCTACGCCCCAATCGGCCGGGATAGATAGCCCAGGCGGCGCGGCATCGCAACCGCGCGTTGCCGCCCGGATTTCGGCATAATAGAAGATTAATCGCGTATGCGGGGCATCGAGTTCCCTGCAAAGGTCGAGGCGGATCACGGCATGAGCGGCGAGCAGCCCCTTGAGGACTCCCTCCATTTCCCGGCGCAGCAGGCGCCCGAGACTCCGGAGGAGGCCCGGCTCAAATCCCTGAGCGACACCGTGATGCAGCTGCAGCACGAGCTGCGCAGCGCCCGCGGCGAGATCGATACCCTCAACGACCGCCTGGCGGAGGCGGCGGCAGCGCCGCGCCGCGGCGGCGTGCTGGGCTGGCTGGCGGCGGCGGTGATCGCCGTCCTCGGCATCGGCGGAATCGCCCTGGTCGGCTTCGGCGCAGGCGAACGGCCGCCCGCGCCCCCCGCCCCGCCGGCGGAGAAGCCGGCCGCAGCCGTCTCCATCCCGAGCCCGGCTCCGGCGGCCGCCCCGGCCGCGACGGCAGCGCCCGCTCCGGCCCCTGCGGCGCCGGCGGCCGAACCGGTGACCACGGCGCAGGCGGGCAGCGCCTCCGCCGCCGAGCCGCCGCCCGCCACCTCCGTGGTCGCCGAGCCCCCACTGGCCGCAGCCGCTGCGACGGATTCCGCGGCGACGGCATCATCGACGCCGGCGAGCGAGGCCCCTGCCGCCGAACCGGCCATCTCCGTGGTCGCCGAAGCTCCGGCTGCCGCGCCCGCTGCGGACACGCAGGCGACGGCATCGTCGTCGCCGGTCGAGCCGGCGACCATGACGCAGGCCGGCGAGACCCCGGCCGCCGAACCGGCCATTCCCGTGGTCGCAGAGGCTCCGCAGGCCCCGTCTGCCGCGGCGGAACCGCTGGCGGCGGGACCGTCATCGCCGGCCGAGACGGCCGCCCCGCAGGCGGACACCGCACCGGCCCCCGAGCCGGCGCCCGACTCTGCCGCAGCCGCCGCGGCTGCGCCCTCGGAGCCGGCGGCCCTGGCGCCCGCGGCATCGACCCCGCCGGCCGCGCCGGACGGGGACACCGCCCCCGCGCCGCAGCCGGAGGCCGCCGCGCCGCCGCCGGCTGCGCAGAGCCAGACTGCGGCCCCGGCCGCGCCCGCGGCGCCCTCGGAGCAGGCCGCCACATCCGACGACCCGGCGGCGCAGGCGCCGCTGCCGGACGGCGCCTCGGCCGAGATGCGCGCCCTGGTCCGCCGCGCGATCGCCGGCGCGCCCGATGCCGAGCACGATCTCGGCACCTTCTACGCCCTCGGCCTTGACGTGCCGCGCAGCTTCGAGCGGGCCGCCTACTGGTACCGCAAGGCGGCCGACCAGGGCGTCTCCAACGCCGCCTACAATCTCGGCGTGCTGCTGGAGCGGGGCCTCGGCGTGCCGCGGGATTCGGTGACGGCGACCGCGTATTTCCGCAAGGCGGCGGATGCCGGCCACCCCGACGCGCAGAACGCACTCGGCCTCGCCTATCTGAACGGCACGGGCGTCACCCGCGACGCGTCCGAGGCGCTGAAATGGTTCCGCCAGGCCAGCGCCAACGGCAATCCCCGCGGCGCCTTCAACATGGGCCGGCTGTACGAGACCGGCGCGGTCGGCGCCCCCGATCCGCGGGCCGCGGCCGGCTGGTACCGGGTCGCCGCCGATGCCGGCAGCGCCGACGCCAAGGCGGCGCTGGCCCGGCTGCAGGACACGACCCCGCGCAGCGGCTTCGTCACCCTGGCCCCGGACGCGGCCGCGACGCCGGCGGTGCCAGCCGCCCCTTCCCCCGACGACGCCCGCGCGGAGCAGGCCCTCGGCGCGCTCGCCTCCCAGCTCGCCCCGCCGAACCCGGCCGACCAAGCCGCCGCCCCGACCTCGACGGCGGCGCCGGCGGAGCAGGCCGAGGCGCCGATCCAGCCCCCCGCTCCGAGCCGGCGGCCGGAGCCGCCGGCGGAGCCGGCGACCGCAGCGGCCGGACCGGCAGCCGCCCCGGCTCCAGCGGCTCCCGAGCAGTCCGCGGCCGCAGCACCGCCGCCCGCCGCTCCGGCCACGGCGCAACCGGCCGCCCCGGCGGCCGAGACCGCCGAAGCCCCCGCCGCGGCAGCGACCGCGCCCACCACCCCGGTGCCGGGCCGCCGCCCGGCGCCGCCGGCCGAGCGCCCAGCCACCGAGACCGCCACTGCGGAGCAGCCGGCGGTGCCGGAAGGCCGGGCCCCGGCCTCTCCGCCCCGGCGCGGCGCGGCCGAGCCGTCGCCGGAGCCGCCGCAGCAGGCCGCAGCGGCTCCGGCGACGGCCGCTCCCGCCGCGGCCCCGCCCGCCGGGCCGGGCCAACCGGCCGGCGACGCCCAGGTCAGGGAGATCCAGCAGCTGCTGACGATGATGAACTACGACGCCGGCCCGGCGGACGGTCAGCTCGGCAGCAAGACCCGCAACGCCATCGGCGCCTTCCAGCGCCGGCAGAAGCTGCCGGTCACCCGCCGCCCCTCGGCCGAGCTGCTGGAGGCCCTGCGCCGCGCGGCCGGCGCCGAGACGCCGGACTGGACCCCGGGGCATTTCTGACCACAATCGCCGTCGGAACCGGCCGGGCGATTCGGCCGGCGCGAACGCGGGAAGGAACGGCGATGGGTCAGGACGCGGTCTGCATCTGGGCGGCCGAGACGACGCTGGGCGAAGGGGCGCTGTGGCTAGCCGAGGAGCAGGCGCTCTACTGGGTCGACATCCTGCGGCCGCGGATTCTGCGCCTCGACCCGACGACCGGGGCGCAGGCGGAATGGCCGATGCCGGAGCCGATCGGCTTCATCGCGGCGCGCCGGCGCGGCGGGCTGGTGGCCGGGCTGCGCAGCGGCTTCCACCTGATCGACCTGCCCGAGGGCCGGGTCACGCCGATCGGCAACCCGGAGCCGGACCGGCCGGGCAACCGCTTCAACGACGGCAAGGTCGACCCGATGGGCCGGCTGTGGGCCGGGACCGTGGATTTCGGCTGCACCGAGCCGACCGGCGCCTTCTACCGCCTGGACCCGGACCACCGCTGGCACCGCATGGATGACGGTTACATCGTCACCAACGGTCCCGCCTTCTCGCCCGACGGCCGCATCCTCTACGAGGCGGATTCGGAGCGGCGGGTGATCCATGCCTACGACCTGGACCTGGCGACGGGCGCCATCTCCAACCGGCGCCCCTTCGTGATCTTCGCCGAGGATGACGGCGTTCCGGACGGCATGACGGTTGACCGCGACGGCCATCTGTGGGTGGCGCATTGGGGCGGGTCGCGGGTCAGCCGCTTCCGCCCCGACGGCACGCTGGACCGCGCGATCGCGATCCCGGCGCCGCATGTCACCAGCTGCGCCTTCGGCGGCCCCGGCCTGACCACGCTCTACGTCACCACCGCCCGGGCCGGAATGTCGGAGGCGGCGCTGAAGCAGCACCCTCTGTCCGGCGGACTGTTCGCGATCAAGGACGCCGGCCGCGGCCTGCCGGGCAGCCACTTCGCGGGGTAGCGGAGTTCTCAACCGAACCGCTGATGCCCCTCCCACACCGTCATGGCGAGGAGGCGAAGCCGACACGGCCATCAGCGGCTCGATTTCTGAATGGCCACGCCCCTGCGGGGCTCGCCATGACGGTGAGGGGAGGCCACGCCCTTCTTAAAGCCCTCCGTCGTTCATCCGGTACCAGGTGATGACGGCGGAGACGTAGAGCCGGTGCAGGGCGTGCAGCGGCAGGGGTTGGATCGGCGCCGGCGGCAGCGGCAGGGCGCCGGCATCGCCGGTGGCGACGTATTCGGCCATCGCCCGGCCCATCGCGGTCTGCAGCCCGACGCCGCGGCCCTGGCAGCCGATGTCGACCAGCAGGCCCGGCGCAGGCTCGTGCAGATGCGGCAGGTAGTCCCGCGTCACCGCCACCCGGCCGCACCAGCGATGCTCGATCGCGATACCGGAGAGTTGCGGGAACAGCTTGCCGACGACGCGCTCGAGATGCGCCCAGTCAGAGGCGCCCTTCGGCTCGCGGAACGGGCCGCGGCCGCCCATCAGCAGCCGGCCCTGGTGGTCCAGCCGGAAATAGAGCAGCAGCTTGCGGGTGTCGGAGCTGACATGACCGCCGGGCAGCACCGTCTCACGCTCGCGATCGGTCAGCGGCCGCGTTGCCACCTGGAAGGAGTTGGCGGCGATGATCGTCTGCTCCAGCCGCGGCCACAGCCCCTTCGAATAGCCGTTGGTGCAGAGCAGGACGCGGTCCGCCGTCACCGCGGCGCCGCCGGCCGTGCGCAGCCGCCAGCGCCCTTCCGCCCGGTCGAGCGCGGTGACCGGCGTGCCGGTGTGGATCGCGGCGCCGGCCTTGAGCGCCGCCCGGGCCAGGCCGCGGGCATAGTCGAGCGGCTGGATGCCGCCGCCGCGCCGGTCGAGCCAGCCGCCGAGATAGCGGTCGGTGCCGAGCAGCCGCCCGATCGCGGCCTTATCCAGCGGCTGCACCGGCGCGCCGCGCTTCGCCCATTGCGTGGCCCGCGCCTCGGCCTCCGCCAGCCCCTCCGGCGAATGCGCGCCCTGGATCCAGCCTTCGCGCCGGTACGGCACATCCATGCCGTGGCGCTCGATCAGGTCGAAGACCAGATCGGCGGTGCCGCCGGCGAAGTCGATCAGCCGGCCGCCCCGCTCCGCCCCGAACATCGCGACCAGTGCGTCCGGATCGTGCTTAAGCCCCGGGATCACCTGGCCGCCGTTGCGGCCGGAGCCGCCGAAGCCGATCTGCCTCGCCTCCAGCAGCACCGGCCGCACGCCGCGCTCGGCCAGGTGCAGCGCCGCCGACAGCCCGGCATAGCCGCCGCCGATGATCGCGACATCCGCAGCCGTCGCATCGCCGAGCGGCGGCGTCTCGGGCGCGGGCGCCGCGGTGGCGGCCCAGAGCGAGGGTTCGAGCGGAAAGTAGTCGGCCACGTCTCGCCTCGATGTCAGAGCGGGTGGAGCACCCGGCGCAGGAAGTCCTGCGTGCGCGGATGACTCGGCTGGGTGAGCACGGACTTGGCCGGCCCCTGCTCGACGATCACGCCGCCGTCGATGAACAGAACCCGGTCGGCGACCTCGCGGGCGAAGCCCATCTCGTGGGTGACCACGACCATGGTCATGCCGTCCTCGGCCAGGCCGCGCATCACCGCCAGCACCTCACCCACCAGCTCGGGGTCGAGGGCCGAGGTCGGCTCATCGAACAGGATCGCCTGCGGCTGCATCGCCAGCGCCCGGGCGATGGCGACGCGCTGCTGCTGCCCGCCGGAGAGCTGGGCCGGCCGCGCCTCGGCCTTGTCGGCGAGGCCGACCCGGGCCAGCAGCGCCCGGCCGCGCTCCGCCGCCTCGGCCCGCGGCTGCTTCTTCACGAAGACCGGGCCTTCGATCACGTTCTCCAGCGCGGTGCGGTGCGGGAACAGGTTGAAGCGCTGGAACACCATGGAGACGCGGGTGCGGATCTCGACGATCGACCGCGCGGCGCGGTCGACCCGCCGGCCCTCGACCAGGATCTCGCCGTCCTCATAGGTCTCAAGGCCGTTGATGCAGCGCAGGATGGTCGATTTGCCGGAACCGGAGGGGCCGATGATGCAGACCACCTCGCCCTTGGCCACGGAGGCGTCGATGCCCTTCAGCACCTCGACCGCGCCGAACCGCTTGCGCACGCCCTTGAGCTCGATCACGGCTTGCCCGCCTTCTTCTCGAAATGCCGGACCAGCAGGATCAGCGGGATGCTCATCGCCAGATACATCAGCGCCACCAGGGTGAAGACGCTGGTGTTCTTGAACGAGGCCGAGGCGATCAGCTTGCCCTGCAGCGCCAGCTCCGCCACCGTGATGGTCGAGGCCTGCGAGCTGTCCTTCAGCAGCATGATCATGATGTTGCCGTAGGGCGGCAGCACGATCCGCACCGCCTGCGGCAGGATCACCCGGCGCATGGTCAGCCCCCAGCCCATGCCGATCGACTGCGCCGCCTCGATCTGGCCGCGGTCGATCGCCTGGATGCCGGCGCGGAAATTCTCCGCCTGATAGGCCGAATAGGCGACGCCGAGGCCGATGATGGCGGCCTGCAGCGCGGTCAGCGACAGGCCGAGATCGGGCATCACGAAATAGAGGTAGAACAGCTGCACGATGATCGGGATGCCGCGGATCACGTTGACCGCGGTGGCGCTGAGCCCCGACAGCACGCCGATGCCGGAGACCCGCAGCACGGCCCAGACCAGGCCCAGCAGGGTCGACAGCACCAGCGCGCCGAAGGTGACCAGCAGGGTCAGCCCGACGCCCTGCAGCAGGATCGGCAGGAACTCGGCCGCGTCTCGAAGGAAGCTCTGCATCGCCGGGCTCAGGAGGCGCCCTGCGGCTTCACACCCCATTTGCCGAGGATGCGGTCGATGGTGCCGTCGGCCTTGAGCTTGGCCAGCGCCGCGTCGACCTTGTCGCGCAGCGCCTGGTCGCCCTTGCGCAGGCCGATGCCGACCGAGCCGATCGACGTCGGCTTGTAGCTTTCGACCAGCCGCACGCCGGGGATGGCGCCGTCCTTCAGATTGTAGGCCAGGATCGGATAGTCGGCGAAGCCGGCGGCCAGCCGCCCGGCATTCACGTCTCGCAGGATGTCGGGGATGGTGTCGTAGGCCTTGACCTCGGCGAACAGGCCGCTGGCCTGCAGCGCGTCGACGAAGGTGGTGCCGACCTGTGCCCCGGCCGTCATGCCCTTGAGGTCGGCCAGGGTCGTGTAGTCCCTGGTGTCGTCTTTGGGGACGATCAGCCCTTCGCCATAGGTGTAGATCGGGGCGGAGAAGTCGATCACATCCTGCCGCTTCGGGGTGATGAACATCGCCGCCGCGATCAGGTCGATCTTGCCCGAGGTCAGCGAGGCGATCAGGGTCGAGAACGCCATCGGCTCGATCTGCACTTCGAAGCCGGCCTCCTTGCCGACCGCGCCGACCAGGTCGACCATGATGCCCTGGATGGTGTTCGACTGGGTGTCGAGGAAGGTGAAGGGCACGCCGGTCGGGGTCGACCCGACCTTCAGCACCTCCGCCGCCGCCGGTGTCGCCGTCGCGACCGCCAGCACGGCCGCCGCAGCCTGGATGATTCTCCCGATCCGCATCGCCTGCCCCCTGTCCTGGAATGATCCGGCTTCCATGGGCGGTTCGGCCCGCAACGCCGGAGTGGTTTCATCTATGTGAAATCGGCATACTCGGGCGCGTTTGGCAAGCGATTTTCACCTATATGAAACCGGATCACGCATGAGCATCGACCTGACCGTGGGCGCCCGCATCCGCGCGCTGCGCCATGCCCAGGGCCTGTCGCTGGAGACGGTCGCCGCCCGGTCCGGCCTGTCGATCGGCTTCGTCAGCCAGGTCGAACGCGGCCTGTCCTCGCCCTCGCTGAAGGTGCTGACCACGATCGGCGACGTCCTGGGCGTCGGGCTGGCCGGGCTGTTCGGCCCGGCGCCGGCGGAGGGCGCCGACCCGGTGGTGATGCGCCGGGCGGAGCGGCCGGGGCTGAACCTGTGGCGGTCGGGCATCACCAAGCAGCTGCTGAGCCCGGCCGGCGACGGGGGCTTGAGCCTGTTCCTGGTGACGATGGAGCCGGGCGCCAGCACCGGCGACGAGTTCTACACCCATGCCGGCGAGGAGGCCGGCACGGTGCTGGAAGGCGAGATGGCGCTGACGGTGGATGCGGAGAGTTGGACGCTCGCGGCCGGCGACGGCTTCCGCTTCGCCAGCCGCCGGCCGCACCGCTTCGCCAACCCCTCGGCCGAGGCCCAGGCCGTGGTGCTGTGGGTCAACTGCGTGGTCGGGCGGTAAGCGGCCGGCACGGCCGCCCTCCTTCGGTCGTCATTCCCGCGCAAGCGGGAATCTCCCTCCGGTTGAGGCGTGACGAGATCCCCGCTTTCGCGGGGATGACGACGTTTTTTTGGGCAAGCAAAGGCTCGCCCGTCATCCGGTGTCGGGGGCGTTTGGGTCTTCGAGGCAGAGGAAGCGGTCGATGCCGAGGGAACGGGCGAGGCGGTCGGCGACGGTGAAGGTGCTTTCGGTGTCGAGCCACTCGATCACGTCGGCCTCCTGCAGCCGGACCGCCAGCCCGGCCCTGATCCCGTCGATCCGGGCTGGGTCGATCTCGGTGAAGGCGCGCTCGACGGCGGCGACGGCGGCCGCCCGGCGCCGGGCCCGCTCTGCCTCGATCTCGGCCTCGCCGCCGGCCGGCCGGGCCGGGTGCGGCGTTCTCGGCCAGCCGGGCGCCCAGAGCCGCCACTCCTCGGCGATGCCCAGGCCGCAGGCCAGCCCGGCCATCACCGAGCCGACCGGCCGGTCCTCGACCCGGACCGCCTCGTCCTCGTAAAGCTCCTCGATCCGCTCCTCGAGCTCGGCGTGGAGGGCGTCGATGCGACCCTGATCCTGGAATTCGTCCCAGATCATGTGGCGCATGACGCCCCGGACCTCCCCACGGTGGCGGTCGCGGCGAGCCTTGCGGGCGGCCTCGCGGTCGGGAGCCTCGGCCTTGTCGCGGGCGCAGAGCCGGTCGGCGGCGCGGGCGCGGAGATCCAGCGAGCGCTGCACCGAGCGGGAGAAGCGGCTGAAGGCCAGACCCGCCTCCTGCGCCTCGGCCCTGGCCGCCTGCACCGCGGTCTCGTCGGATTTGGGCTCGGCGGCGCGGGCCTGGGCGGCCCTGGCCTGCGCTTCAATGGCGCGGATGCCTTCGGCCTCGGCCAACTGCATGGCGATCTCGGCCAGGCGGGTGAGCATCTGGATCTGCTGCAGCGCGAGGCTGCGGCAATAGCCCTGGACGTCGAGATCTGATGCGGCCACGTTCATAGAACATATCATGAACGAATTGCAGCGGCCGCGCAATGAACATTGTGTCAACCACGTTCTGCACTGCCGCTGCGCATCTCCTCCTGGCTTTTTTTGACCCTGCTGCGGAGCGGACATCAACTGCCGGGTATCCGCCGTTCACAGCATCCAAACCCATCGATCGAGATGACTTTTTGCCTAACATAATATGCAAAACGTCTGCTAAATCTGTCTCATTCTGAGTCCCGGCCAGCTGGGTGCATTTCACAGCCCGGCCGCTCCCCCCAGAAGCCGGCGGCGACAACGCGACAGCAGGAGGACATGCGGTGACCCAGACCCTCAACGGCACCGCCGGCGCCGACACCCTGACCGGGACCGATCCAGCCGACGCGGCCAATCCGGACGGCATCGACATCATCAATGGCGGCGCCGGCAACGACACGCTCAGCGGCCTGGGCGGGAACGACACCATCTCGGGTGGCGCGGGCGCCGATGTCATGAGCGGCGGCGCCGGCATCGACACGCTCTCCTACGCCAACGCCACCGCGGGCGTCGGGGTGGCCCTGAACGCCTTCGCCCAAGGGGGCGATGCCCAGGGCGATACCGCGAGCGGGTTCGAGAACCTGATCGGCAGCAATTTCATCGACCAGCTCGCCGGCGACAACGGGAAGAACGTGATCAGCGGCGGCGGCGGCAACGACTACATCCAGCTCAGCGGCGGCGGCGACACGCTGGACGGCGGCACCGGGAGCGCCGACATCCTCGACGGCCGCTCCTGGGGCGCCGCCCTCACCATCAACTTGGCCGCCGGAACCCTGACCGGGACCCTGACCGGGGGCGCCACCCTCTCCGGTTTCGAATGGGTCCTGGGCTCGGGCTTCAACGACATCCAGACCGCCAACCAGGCCGTCAACACCATCCTGGCCGGGGGCAGCGGCAACGACACGCTCAACGGCCTCGATGCCAACGACCAGCTCTACGGCGACAATTTCAGCGGCATCGGCGGCAACGGCACCGATACGCTGAACGGCGGGAACGGCAACGACTATCTCGAGGGCGGCAGGCTCGGCGACGCGCTGAACGGCGGCGCCGGCACCGACACCATCGGCTATGCCGATTCCAGCGTCGGGGTGACCGTCAACCTGGCCACCTCGACCGCATCCGGCGGCCATGCCCAGGGCGATACCTTCAACAGCATCGAGAACGTCACCGGCTCCAACTTTGATGACGTGCTGACCGGCAGCGCCGGCGTCAACGTCCTGGCGGGCGGCGGGGGCAGCGACCTGCTCGATGGTGGCGCCGGGGCCGACGTGCTGAACGGCAGCTTCAGCGCCGACACGGCGACCTATGCCGCGTCCACCGCGGCGGTGAGCATCAACCTGCTGGCCAACGTCAACACCGGCGGTTTCGCCCAGGGCGATTCGCTGATCTCGATCGAGAACGTCACCGGCTCGGCCTTCGCCGACACGCTCAATGGCAGCGCCGTGGCCAATGTGCTGACCGGCGGCAACGGCGACGACGCGCTCCAGGGCGCCGCCGGGGCCGACACGCTGGACGGCGGCGCCGGGATCGACAGGGCGAGCTACACCGCCTCGGCCGCCGCGGTCGTGGTCTCGGTCAATGGTGCCGGCTCGGGCGGCGATGCCGCGGGCGACACCTTGTCCGGCATCGAGAACCTGACCGGCTCGACCTTCAACGACACGCTGACCGGGGATGCCGGGGCGAATGTCCTGGCCGGCGGCGACGGCAACGACACGCTCCAGGGCCGCGGTGGCGCCGATGCGCTGCAGGGCGGCAACGGCACCGACGCCGCCTCCTACGCCGCCTCTAGCGCGGGCGTCACGCTCAGCCTTTCGAGCAACACAGCGTCGGGCGGCGATGCCGCGGGCGACAGCTTCAGCAGCATCGAGAACGTCATCGGCTCGGCCTTCGCCGACACGATCAACGGCCAGGCCGGGGCGAACATCCTGGATGGCGGCGCCGGCGACGACGTGCTCGCGGGCCGCGGCGGCGCGGACACCCTGCGCGGCGGTGCCGGCAGCGACACGGCCAACTTTGCCGCTTCCGGGCCCGTCACGATCAATCTCGCCACCAACACCGCCAATGGCGGCGATGCCACCGGCGACAACTTTGACAGCATCGAGAATCTCACCGGCTCGAACCAGGCCGACAGCCTGACCGGCAATGCCGGAGCCAACATCCTGGACGGCGCCGACGGCAACGACGTGCTCCAGGGCGGCGCGGGGGGCGATGCGCTGATCGGCGGCGCGGGCACCGACACGGCGAGCTATGCCGCCTCGGCCGCGGGCGTCACGGTCAGCCTCTCGACCTTCAACGCGACCGGCGGCGATGCCGCGGGCGACAGCTTCAGCAGCATCGAGAACCTCACCGGCTCGGCCTTCGCCGACCTGCTCAATGGCGATGCCGGAGTCAATATCCTGAACGGCGGCGCCGGTGACGACGTGTTGTCGGGCCGCGGCGGCGCGGACGTGCTGCAGGGCGGGACCGGCACCGACACGGCCGACTACATCGCCTCCGCCGCGGCCGTCACGGTCAACCTCGCGACCGGCACCGCGACGGGCGGCGATGCCCAGGGCGACACCTTCAACGCCGTCGAGGGCGTCAGCGGCTCGAACCAGGCCGACACCCTGACCGGCAATGCCGGGGCCAACACCCTCAGCGGAGTCGCCGGGAACGACGTGCTCGAAGGCGGCGCCGGGGCCGACGTGCTGAACGGCGGCACCGGCGCCGACACGGCAAGCTATGTAGGGTCCGCCGCCGGCGTCACGATCAACCTCGCAGCCGGCACCGCCACGGGCGGCGATGCCCAGGGCGACACGCTGCGGGACATCGAGATCGTCCTCGGCTCGGCCTTCAGCGACCGGCTGTACGGCTCCGCCGCGGCCAATACGCTGACCGGCGGCAACGGCGACGACTTCCTCCGCGGCGGCGCGGGCGCCGATGCCCTGGTCGGCGGCGCCGGCCTGGACACCACCAATTACCAGGGCTCGGCTGCGGGAGTGTCGGTCAACCTGCTGACCGGCGCCACCTCGGGCGGCGACGCCGCGGGGGACACGCTGACCGGCATCGAGAACCTGTACGGGTCGAGCCACGACGACCAACTGGCCGGTGACAATGCCCGCAACGTTATCGGCGGCGAGCTGGGCAATGACATGATCGTCGGCAATGGCGGCGACGACTCGCTCTCCGGCGAAGGCGGCGATGACGATCTCAGCGGCGGCGACGGCGCCGACCGCCTGGTCGGCGGCGACGGCCTCGACACCATCCGTGGTGGCGCCGGCAATGACTCGGTGGACGTTGGCGCCGGCAACGACCGGGTCTTCGGCGAGGCCAGCCATGACAACATCTATGGCGGCGCCGGCGACGACCAGATCGACGGCGGCGACGGCAACGACACGATCGAGGGCGGCGACGGGGCCGACACGATCATCGGCGGGGCCGGCATCGACACGGCCAGCTATGCCGGCTCGGCCGCCGGGGTGTCGGTGAATCTGGCCACCGGCGCCGTCTCCGGCGGCGGTGCCGCGGGCGACACGCTCTCGGGCATCGAGCAGGTGATGGGCTCGGGCTTCGTCGACACCCTGACCGGCGACGCCGATGCCAACACGCTGTGGGGCATGGCCGGCGACGACGTCCTCACCGGCGGCGGGGGCGGCGACGCGCTCAAGGGCGGCGCCGGCAACGACCGGTTCGTCTACACCGCCCTGTCCGACAGCGCGGTCTCCGGCCTCGGCAAGGACGGGATCACCGACTTCTCGACCGGCGACAGGATCGACCTGTCGGCGATCGATGTGGACGGCAATTCATCGAACGGCGACACCGCCTTCATCTTCGGCACCGGCGCCTTCACCGGCACGGGCGGCGAGCTGCGGGTGGTGACGGCCGGCTCGTTCCAGGTGGTCTATGTCGACGTCGACGGCGATAAGGCGCCCGACCTGGCCATCAACGTCACCTCCGACCACGCCCTGACGGCGGCGGATTTCGTGCTGTAGCCCGGGGCCGGCTCGGGCCATCCGTGGCCCGAGCCCTTCCCGGTTGGCGGAGCGACTCTCCGGTCAGCGCTCTGGGGGCGGCTCCGCCGGCGCGTCCGGGGCCGGTCCGGCCGGAGCCTCCGGCGTCGGCTCGGTCGGCCGGGCGGCGGCGCGGGCGGCGGCCCAGTCCTCCAGCGCCCGGGTTTCCAGCCGCCGCACCGGGGCCGAGGGGGTGCCGTCGAAGCGCAACCCCACCGCCGGCACGTCCGGATGGGCGCGGAAGCCGATATCGACGCCGAGGTCCAGCCGCCAGCGCGGCAGGTCGAGGGTGAAGCCGCCCGTCCCCACGGCCGAATTGGTGGCGAGGCGCAGATCGGTCGACGTCGCCACCCCGTCGGCGATGGCGAAGGTGGCGTTGATCGCCGGGACCGCCGTGCTGCCGCTAGCGAAGGCGGCACGCAGCCCTTCCAGGAAGGCGCCCGGCAGCCCGGGGTCGGCCAGGAGCCGCTCGACCGCGGCCAGGTCGATGCCGGCCAGCGAGGCGTCGCGCACCGCCACCAGCCCCTTGCCGCCCAGCCCGTAGACCAGCCCGGCGACGCTGTTGCCGGCCGAGCCGACGTCGAGGCCGAGGTCGAGCCGGCCGGAGAGGCCCTGCGGCCCGGCCGCCTGCCACAGGATCGTGGCGAGATCGGCATCGACCAGATCGGCATGGGCGGTCCAGCGCGGCGTCTGCACGTCGCCCTGGGGCCAGTCGATCCGGCCGTTGGCGCCGAGCCGCCCGCCGGCGACGCCGGCCGAGAGGTGGTCGAGCGTCAGCCCCCCCTGCTCGAGCCGGACCTGCAGCTCCGGCTGGTCCAGCGTCCAACCGGCGAGCGAGATCGCCGCCGCGTCGAGATCGAGGGTGCCGTCGATCCGGGCCAGGCCGTCGAGATCGAAGGGCCGCGCCGGCCACGGGCCGAGCGCATCGCCGGACGGGCCGGCCCAGGCGAGCAGCCGGTCGAGCGCCAGGGCCGTGGTGCGCAGCGACACCGCGAGGCGCGGCCGGGCCGCGCCGGTATCGAGCTCGACCGTCCCGCCCAGCGAGACCGTGCCGGCCGTGCCCTGCAGGTTGTCGAGGCGCAGCCGCCCGCCGGCCCAGTCGGCATCGGCGTAGAGGTCGACGCCGCCGAGGCCGGGCGCCGCGACGCCGCTTTCGCCGAGGCGCTGCAGCAGCCCCGGCAGGTCCGGATGGCTGAGGCGCAGGCTGACCGCGACATGCGGCGCCGTCGCCGCGTCGGCGATGCTGCCGCCGAGCGCCAGGGTGCCGCCCAGCGCGTCGACCGAGCCGTCGACCGACAGCGCCGCCGGGTCGCCATGCAGCCGCAGCGACGCCTTGACCGGGCCCGCCGGCGGCGTCGGCACCACCCCGTGCAGGCGAAGCGCGCGGAGGAGCGCCGGCGGATCCGGAGCGTCGAGCGTGGTCTGCAGGTCGATGTCGCCGAGGGCGGCGAGCCGGCCGATCGCGCCGGTCACGCCAAGCCCGGCCCCGCCCGGCCCCTCGATGCGGCCGTTGTGGACGGTCAGCGCGCCCTGGGCCAGCGTCGCCTCGAGCCGCAGCCCGCCGAAGGCGGCGCCGTCGATCTGGACGGCGTCGACCGTGGCGTCGAGATTGACGTCGAGGCCGGCGAGCGCGGCCAGAAGGCGGTCCCGCAGCCCGGCATCCGACCACAGCAGGCGGGAGAGCGGCGGCGCGTCGGCCGGCCGATAGGCGTCGACGTCGAGCCGGCTCAGCCTCAGCCGGGCGCCGATGCCGGGCCGGTCGCCGCCGACATAGGTCAGGGCGCCGGTCAGCCGGTTGCCGTCGAGATCGGCGTCGAGGCCGGCGACCTTCAGATTGGCGATGTCGCCCGACAGGGTGGCGGCGACCCGGCCGCGGCGCAGCGCCGTCGACGGGATCGCGCCGGGATCGATGCCGGCCCAGTCGAGCGCGCCGCGCAGGTCCTCCGCCGCGACCTGCACCGAGAGCTGGTCCGCCGCCGGCCGGTCGCCGTCGAGCCGGACGGCGCCGGAGACCGCGGCCGAGGCGCCGCCCGGCAGGCCGAAGGCCAGGCGGGTCAGGCCGATCCGCTGCGGGTCCAGCGTCGCCTGCAGCCGCAGGTCGCGCAGCAGCCCGTCGCGCACCGCCAGCGCCGCGACCGAGAGGTCGAGCGTGCCGGCGACCGGCAGAGTGGCCTTGCGCGACAGCACCCCGGCCAGGCGCCCGGCCAGCGTCGCCGGATCGGCGTCGCCGACCCAGTCGGCCAGGGCCAGCCGGTTGAAGCCGAGCGTCGCCTCGACCCGCGGCACCGCGGCGAAGGTGACGGCCAGGCCGCCGGCGGCGCGCATGTCGCCGAGATCGGCGGTCAGGTCGGTCAACTCGACCCGCTCGGCGCCCACCGGATCCGCCGCCACCTGCACCGTGGCGCGCAGGGCGAAGACGCCGGGCCGGGACGAGGAGGCGGGCAGCTTGACGCCGATCCGCGCCAGGCTGGCGTCGAGATCCTTGCCGACCACCGAGAGGTCGCCCTGCAGGCCGCCATCCGGCCGCAGCAGGCCGCCGAACCGCGCCTCGGCGGCGTCGAGCCCGACCGTCGCCGTCACCGGCAGGGCGCCGAGCGGCGAGCGCGGCTGCACCGCGAGGTCGAGCCGCATCGGCACGCCGGCGACCACGCCGGTGCCGGTGATCGAGACCGGGCCGCCCTGGCCGGGCGCGGCCAGCCTGATGTCCGCCGCCTGGACGGCGAGCTGGCGGCCGGCGCGGCGGTCGAGCCACAGGATCGACCCCTGGCGCATCGCGGCGCGCACGGCGACCAGCCGGCGGCCGATGCCCTCGCCCAGACCGTCCCAGGACCGCCGGCCGTCCGGCAGCGTCTCCAGCGCCACGCTCGGCTGCTCGAAGGTGACGCTCTCGACCTCGATCCGGCCCAGCAGTAGCGGCAGCAGCGAGACCCGGAGGTCGACGCCGGTCGCGGCCAGGAGGTCCGGCACGGTGGCGCCCGGCACGCTGGCGACCCGGACGTCGCCGGCCGACAGCCGCGGCATCGGCAGCATCTCGAACGAGACCGGCCCGTCGATCGTCACCGCCCGATCGGTCAGGACGCCGATCTCCTCGGCGATCCGGCCGCGATAGGGCGTCCAGTCGATCTGCCCCGGCACCACCAGCACCGCGGCGATCAGCAGGGCGAGGACGAGGAGGAGACCGAAGGCGAGTTTCTTCAAGGCGCTGCAGGCGTCGTCGGGGTTGCGACTCCGGCGCATGATCGGAAATTGCCCACGGGAATCACAATACAAATCAGGATTGAGCCAAACGCCGGGACCGTCATGCGACTGCGATCTTATCCCCCGTCTCCGTTTGGGCTAGTGTCGGTCCATGGAGGGAGCGAGGCGGATCGATGGGCGAGGTGATCAATCTGCGGCAGGCGCGCAAGGCCAAGGCCCGCGCCGGGAAAGAGGCGAAGGCGCAGGAGAACCGCGTCCGCTTCGGCCGCACCGGGGCGGAGAAGCGGCGTGACGCCGACGCGGCGGAGCGCGACGCGCGGCAGCACGAAGGCCACCATATCGAAGAGGACGAGAATCCGGACGGAGGCGCCGCGTAAATGCGTCCGACGATCCGTGTCGCGGCCCTGATCGCAGTGTTGGGGCTGATCCTGGCCGGCTGCGCCGGCTCCGCCCGGCCGCCGAAGGGTGGCGGCACCGGCGGCATGGCCACCGACTTCCAGCACCTGCCGGGCTGGCAGCAGGACGACGTCGCCGCGGCCCTGCCGGCGCTGTGGAACACCTGCAGCATCTATCTGACCAAGCCGCCGGGCACCCGGCTGAACTACAACGGCATCGACGGGCCGGTCGAGGACTGGCAGCCGATCTGCGACGCCGCCCACCGCTTGACCTCGCATGACGAGGCCGAGGCCCGCCGCTTCTTCGAGACCTGGTTCACCCCGGTCGCCCTGACCGGCTTCGACGGCGGCCAGTACGGCCGCTTCACCGGCTATTTCGCGCCCGAGCTGAACGGCAGCCGGGTGCGCGGCGGCGCCTTCCAGACGCCCCTCTACCGCACCCCGTCCAGCGACCGCGACCGGCGCCGAAGCCGGGCCGAGATCGCCCGCGGCGTGCTGGACGGCCGCGGCTACGAGATCGTCTGGGTCGACGACCCGATCGACGCCTTCTTCCTGGAGATCCAGGGCTCCGGCAAGGTCCGTCTGACCGACGGCAGCGTCATCGGGCTGAAGTTCGACGGCCAGAACGGCCAGCGTTACAAGGCGGTCGGCCGGGTGCTGGTCGATGCCGGCATCGCCACGCTGGACGAGATGTCGATGGGCTACATCCGCAACTGGATGACGGCCAATCCCGACCGGGCTCAGTGGCTGATGAACCAGAACCCGAGCTACGTCTATTTCCGCGAGAAGCCGGCCGAGGACGTGATCGGGGCGCATGACGTGCCGCTGACGCCGGGCCGCAGCCTGGCGGTCGACAAGGACTACATCTCGCTCGGCACGCCGATCTGGCTCGACATCGAGGACGACCCGACGGTGCCGAACCGGACGCTGCGCCGGCTGGTGCTGGCCCAGGACATCGGCGGCGCCATCCGCGGCCCGATCCGCGGCGACCTGTACTGGGGCGAGGGGCACGAAGCCGGCGCCCTGTCCAGCGCCATGAACGCCGAGGGCCGGGCCTATATGCTGGTGCCCCGCGCCACCCTCGGCCTGACGACGCCGGGGTCTTAGGCGCGGTCCTCTCTCCTCGTCGTTGCGAGGAGGCGAAGCCGACGAAGCAATCCAGGGGCCTGTGCAAGCTGCCCTGGATTGCTTCGCTTCTCGCAATGACGGCAATCAATTGCCCGACGCGCAAGCCATAACGGCAAAACTTAGGCGGCCAGTCCTGCACGAATCGAAGGCAGGCGATGCGCGGCGCGCAATGGCGCGGCCGATTCGCCGGCCGTAATGTGAGGGTCGCGGCCTCGAGGCCGCCCTATGCCGGCCGCCGCCTCCATGACGCTCACGCTCGCCCAGCCCCGCGCCTCCGTCGCCGCGGGCATCGGTTTCGCCTGTCTCGGCTTCGCCCTCTACACCTGCATGGACACCGCGGTGAAGTGGGTCTCCGCCGGCTTTCCGCTGCATCAGGTGATCTTCCTCAACTCGGTCTTCGGCCTGCTGCCGATGCTGGCCTACGCCCAGCTGACCGGCGGCCTCGGCCAGCTGCGCACCCGCCGGCCCTGGCTGCACGGGGCGCGGTCGGCGATGGGGCTGGCGGGATCCTTCGCCTGTTTCCACGCCTATGCCGAGATGCCGATCGCCGACGTCTACGCCGTGCTGTTCTGCGCTCCGCTGCTGATCACCGCCCTGTCGGTGCCGATCCTCGGCGAATCCGTCGGCTGGCGGCGCTGGACCGCGGTCGGGGTCGGCTTCATCGGCGTCATGGTGATGCTGCGGCCGGGCGCCGGCATGGCCAACCCGGCGGTGCTGGGGGCGCTGTTCTCCGCCGTGGTCAACGCGCTGGGCTTCCTGCTGCTGCGCCGCTTCATCGCCAGCGAGAACCGGATCTCCTTCGGCTTCTACGCCAACGCCACCACCGCGGCCGCCACCGGGCTGATGATCCTGGCCTTCGGCGGGGTGATGCCGGCGCTGCACGACCTGCTGGCGATCGCGATTGGCGGCGTGCTGGGCGGCACCGCCTATCTCTTCGTCACCAATGCCTACCGCCAGGCGCCGGCCGCGGTGGTGGCGCCGTTCCAGTACAGCCAGATGATCTGGGGCGTCGTCTCCGGCTACCTCTTGTGGCAGGACGTGCCGGACCCGACCATGCTGGTCGGCTGCACCATCGTCGTCGCCAGCGGCCTCTACATCCTGCACCGCGAGACGGTGCGCCGGGCGCCGGTGGCCCAGAACGCCACCCCGGCCGCCGCCGTGGCCTCGGTCCCCTCGCCGATCAAGACCAGCTAGCGGGCTTGGCGGCGTGGCCGGAATCCGCCATGCTGGCCTAGCCATGACGATCAACCGCACAGTTTCGGGACGACTTAGCATTCCGGCTTTCTGAGCCGGCCGGACCTTTGCGTCCGGCATTCGTCCCCCTTTGCTGCGATCCGTCCCATGATCATCGCCATCCAGGCCGCACCGCGGCCCGCCCCCAGCCATTCCCGACTTCCCGACGGCCGTCGGCGGGAGGTCCGCCGGCGGCCGTAGCTTCCCCTCTCCACGGGCAAGGAGGCACGGATGGCCTACGATCCGCAGGCGATCGAGCCGAAATGGCAGGCTTATTGGGACGAGAACCGCACCTTCCGGGCGGAGATCGACCCGGCGAAACCCAAGTTCTACGCGCTGGACATGTTCCCCTACCCCTCCGGCGCCGGGCTGCATGTCGGCCATCCGGAGGGCTACACCGCCACCGACATCGTCTGCCGGTACAAGCGCATGGCCGGCTGGAACGTGCTGCACCCGATCGGCTGGGACGCCTTCGGCCTGCCGGCCGAGCGCTACGCCATGCGCACCGGCATCCACCCGGCGGTCACCACAAGGCGCAACATCGAGACCTTCCGCCGCCAGGTGCGGCGCCTGGGCTTCTCCTACGACTGGGACCGCGAGCTGGCCACCACCGATCCCGGCTTCGTGCGCTGGACGCAATGGATCTTCCTGAAGCTGGTCGAGCGCGGCCTGGCCTATCAGGCCGAGGTCGCGGTCAACTGGTGCCCGGCCCAGAACACGGTGCTGGCGAATGAGGAGGTGAAGGACGGCCGCTATGTCGAGACCGGCGACCCGGTGGTGCAGCGGCCGATGCGGCAATGGATGCTGCGCATCACCGCCTATGCCGACCGGCTGCTGGCCGATCTGGACGGGCTGGACTGGCCGGAGGGCATCAAGGCGCTGCAACGGAACTGGATCGGCCGGACCGAGGAGGTGGGAGAGGACGGCACACGCCGGGTCACGTACCGGCTGCGCGACTGGCTGTTCTCGCGCCAGCGCTATTGGGGCGAGCCGATCCCGATGCTGCACCTGGCCGACGGATCGGTGGTGCCGCTGCCGGAGGACAGCCTGCCGCTGCTGCCGCCGGAGCTGGACGACTATGCCCCGGCGCCGGGCGGCGAGCCGCCTTTGGCCCGCGCCACCGGCTGGGTCGAGACCACCGTGCCCGGCACCGGCATCCCGGCACGCCGCGAGACCAACACCATGCCGCAATGGGCCGGCAGCTGCTGGTACTATCTGCGCTTCCTGGACCCGCGCAACGACCGCGAGATCGTCAGCCGCGAGGCCGAGCGGTACTGGCTGCCGGTCGACCTGTACGTCGGCGGGGCGGAGCACGGCGTGCTGCACCTGCTGTACGCCCGGTTCTGGCACAAGGTGCTGTACGACATCGGCGTGGTCTCGACGCCGGAGCCGTTCCAGCGGCTGTTCAACCAGGGGATGATCCTGGCCCCCTCCTACCGCGATGCTTCCGGCCGCTACTACGAAGCGGCGGCGGTGGAGGAGCGGGACGGCCAACCCTATGCCGGCTCCGTGCCGCTGATCCGGCAGGCCGAGAAGATGTCGAAGTCCCGCTTCAACGTGATCAATCCGGACGCGGTGGTGGCCGAGCACGGCGCCGACGCGCTGCGCCTGTACGAGATGTTCATGGGCCCGCTGGAGGCGGCGAAGCCCTGGCAGACGGACGGCGTGGCCGGGATCCGCCGCTTCCTGGACCGGGCCTGGCGCATCGTCTGCGGCGAGGACGACCGGCTGGATCCGGCGGTGCAGGATGTGGAGCCTTCGGCCGGGCTGCTGCGGCTGCGCCACGCCACGGTCGCCGCCGTCACCGCCGATATCGAGGCGCTGCGCTTCAACACCGCGATCGCCCGGCTGATGGAGCTGGCCCGGGTCCTGGCCGCGGCCGACCCGCGCCCGCGCGCGGTGGTGCAGGATTTCGTGCTGCTGCTGGCCCCCTTCGCCCCGCACATCGCCGAGGAGCTGTGGCGGACGCTGGGCCATCCGGACAGCCTGGCCCACGCCCCCTGGCCCGGCTTCGACCCGGAGCTGGCACGGGAGGAGAGCCGCGACTACGCGGTGCAGCTGGACGGAAAGGTGCGACACCACATCCGCGGCCCGGCCGGGCTGGACGGCCCGGCCCTGATCGCCGCCGCCCGGGCCGATCCGAAGGTGGCGGCGCTGCTGCAGCGCCGCGAGGTGCTGCGCGAGATCGCGGTGCCCGACCGGCTGGTGAACTTCGTGACGCGGCCGGTCGGATCAGCGAATTGACCAGCGTTGTCGTCAGGGCGAGGCCCGGGGCCGCGCCTCGCGATGACGGGTCGCCCGAGGTGAGCGCGCCCCTCACCGGCTCACGGCTTCGTGTCCGTCTGCTGGTTCCGGAAGGCCGCCTCTCCGGCATCCGACACCTCGACCCATTTCTTGTCGGGCGCGGCGCCTTCGACGTAGCTGTCGTGCCAGTTCCACCACTTGTAGGTCGGAGTCTGGGGATAGCCCTCGGGCGAGTCCTCCCAGACCTCCTGCCGGCCCAGCGGCGTGATGTCGAGGTAGTTCCAGGTGCCCCCCATCTGCTCGTCGCCGCGGTTGTTGATGAAGTAGGTGCGGAACACGCGGTCGCCGTCGCGGTAGAACACGTTCGTGCCGTGCCATTCGTCCACGCCGAAATCGGCGTCGAAGCTGTCCGTGATCGTGAACCACGGCATCGTCCAGCCCATCCGCGCCTTCAGCCGCGCGATGTCCGCCTGAGGCGCGCGCGAGACGAAGACGAGGGTGGTGTCCCGGGCGTTCAGATGGGCGAGGTGGGCGACCTGGTCGGCCACCATCGAACAGCCTCGGCAGGCATGGTCGGGCCAGCCGAAGACGCCCGGCTCGAAGAAGGCGCGGTAGACGATCAGCTGGCGGCGGCCGTCGAACAGGTCGAGCAGGCTGACCTTGCCCGCAGGCCCTTCGAACTCATAGGCCTTGTCGACGGCCATCCACGGCATTCGCCGGCGCTCGGCGGCCAGGGCGTCACGGGCGCGGGTCAGGGCCTTTTCCTTCACGAGCAGCTGCTGGCGGGCCTCCTCCCACGCCTGCGGCGAAACGACCGGTGGCGTGCGCATGGCGGGCTGCCCGCCTGTCCGTCCGGTCTCGGCTGATGTCGTCATGCCTCCCTCCTGATCTGGGCGAATTCCCGCGCCTCACGGCTGACGCGCGATGCCATTCGCCGCTCGTCGCTCGGTGTTGGTCGTGAGGTAGATTGGTGCCGGAGATCGGACAGTGGGGAGTGACAAACGTGGCGGGAATCCGACGG
The DNA here is from genome assembly GCF_000423185.1 of Inquilinus limosus DSM 16000. Lineage (GTDB taxonomy): Bacteria > Pseudomonadota > Alphaproteobacteria > DSM-16000 > Inquilinaceae > Inquilinus > Inquilinus limosus. Next base: position 279,655 of record NZ_AUHM01000002.1, read on the forward strand.
GCTCGCTGATCACGGACGCGGCGCGTGCCCGCCTACCCCTCCTCCACCGGCGGGAACCCCTCCAGCAGCCAGGCGCGGAAGGCGCCGGCGGCGGGGGAGAGGCGGCGGCCCTCCGGCATCACCAGCCAGTACCAGCTGCGCGGCACCGACACGTCGAACAGCCGCGCCAGCCGGCCGGCGGCGATGTCGCGGGCGCAGAGCACGTCGTCGCCCATCGCCACCCCCTGGCCGGCCATGGCGGCGTCGAGCGCCAGCGCCACGTCGTGGAAGCGCGGGCCGCGGGTGGCGTCGATGCCCTCGACGCCGGCCGCCTTCAGCCACAGCGCCCAGGTCTGGGCGCTCTCGTCGTGCAGCAGGGTCTGGCCGCGCAGATCCTCCGGCCGCCGCAGCGATGCCGCCAGGGCCGGGGCGCAGACCGGGTAGTCCATCACCCGCACCAGCGCCTCGGCCACCACGCCGGTCCAGCCGCCGGGGCCGTAGCGGATGGCGAGGTCGGTCTGCTCGGCCCGGAGGTCGACCAGCCGGTTGGTCGGGTCGAGCTCGATGTCGATCGCGGGGTGGATCTTCCGGAACTCGCCCAGCCGCGGCACCAGCCAGCGCCCGGCGAAGGCGGGCTCGACCGACAGGCGCAGCCGGCCACGCCCGGCCTCGGCCGCGATCGCGACCATGCCCTGGGACAGCCGGTCGAAGGCGTCGGCGACCACCGCGGCGAAGGCCCGTCCGGCCTCGGTCGGCGCTAGGCCGCGGCCGTCGCGCAGCAGCAGCGGCACGCCCAGCCGCGCCTCCAGCCCGCGGACATGGCGGCTGATCGCGGCGTGGCTGACGCCGAGCTCGGCCGCGGCCGCGGTGAAGCTGCCGCGGCGGGCGGCGGCCTCGAAGGCGCGGACGGCGTTCAGCGGCGGCAGCGGGCGCATGGCTCAATCTGTAACTTTTCCTTACAGATGCCGCAAGGGAACGGCGTTTGCGCCCAGGCGGCCGAGGCGGCAGAGTCGGATCGAGCCCAGGAGGCGACCATGTTCCACCATCTGCTCGACGCCTATCTCACCGTCTTCGCCCCGGCCCCGCGCCGCGCCCCGGTGCGGCCGGTGGAGTGCCGCACGGCGCCGGAGATCCTGCCGCCGCTGCCGATCGGCCGGCGCCGCAGCCGCCCGTCGCGGCGGCCGATGGTGATCGGCCGGCCGTGAGCGCCGCCCCGCTGCCGCTCGAAGGCGGCTGCCTGTGCGGCGCCGTGCGCTATCGTCACGATGGGCCGGTCCATTCGGTCGACTACTGCCACTGCCGGATGTGCCAGAAAGGCACCGGCAGCCCGGCCGTGGCCTGGGCCACCGGCGCCTATGAGGGCTTCCGCTGGACGAAGGGCGAGCCGCGCGGCTTCCGCTCCTCGCCCAAGGGGCGGCGCTGGTTCTGCGCCGATTGCGGCTCGCCGCTGGCCTTCGAGGGCTTCGAGCCCGAGGGCAAGACCATGGGCGTCACCCTGGCGACGCTGGACGACCCTTTGGCGTTGCGGCCGCGCCAGCACGCCTGGATCGGCACGCGCCTGCCCTGGCACGCGATCGACGAGAGCCTGCCGGCCCACGAGGATGACGGGCCGCCGAGCGGCTTATAGCCCCTACGCCCGGGCCGGCGCGGCGCCGTTGCGGCGCCCCGGCAGCTTGGCGAAGACCAGCACATTGCCCAGCAGCACCAGCGCCACCCCGGCCACCGCCGCCGCGGTCCAGACATAGCCTTCCAGCAGCGCCGAGACGTTCAGCGCCACCAGCGGGAACAGCACGGTGGAATAGGCCGCGCGGTCGGCGCCGATGCGGCCGACCAGCGTCAGATAGGCCAGGAAGGCGACCACCGAGCCCGGCACGGCGAGGTAGAGCAGCGCCCCGACATAGGCGGGCGACGGGTCGAAGCGCCAGGGCAGGCCCTGGGCCAGCGCCACGGCCAGCAGGATCAGCGTGCCGTACAGCATGCCCCAGGCGGTGGTGGTCCAGGGCGTCAGGCCGCGGCGGCGGTGCACCACGGCGAGGACGTTGCCGACGCCGAAACCCATGGTGCCGGCCAGCGCCAGGGCGAGGCCGTACAGCATCTCGAGATCCAGCTGCGCCGGATCGATGCCGAACAGCAGCCAGAGGCCGGCGAGCCCGACGGCGCCGCCGGCGAGGACGCGCGGCTTCAGCGGCTGGCCCAGCGCGATCCGGCTGAACAGCGCGGTCCAGACGCTGCCGGTGGAGAAGGCGACGGCGACGAGGCCGCTCGGGACGTGGGCGGAGGCGTGATAGACCAAGAGGAAATTGCCGCTGAACAGCGCCAGCCCCTGGCCGAGGCAGACCAGATGGTCGCGGGCCTGCAGCCTCTCGCGCCGGCGCGTCACCAGCAGCAGCGCGAACATCACGAGGGCGGCGAGCGCGAAGCGGTAGAGGATCGACAGCTCCACCGGCACCGGGCCGATCTGGTAGTGGATGGCGATCCAGGTGGTGCCCCAGATCAGGACGACGAGCAGGTACAGGGCGGCGGTCATGGCGGCATCGGGGTTCCGGGTCTCGGCCCTGATCCTGCGCCCGCCGGCCCCGCCCGCGATTGCACATCCTTGCGCAGTTTCGGCGCCGCCCCTGGCCCGCGGCCCGGCGCGGGTCTAACCTGACCGCACCATGGACCGGCACAGCCCGAGGATCGGAAACGCCCAGCTGCAGCGGCTGGCGGCGCGCTACGGCGTGGTCGCGGCGCTGGCCTCGTCGCGCGCGGTGCTGGAGCGGACGGTCGAGATCGGCGACGGCTTCACCCTGGCGGAGTGGTGGAATGCCCACGACACCACCGGCTACCGCAGCCCCGGCCACCACACGCTGAGCCTGTATCTGGAGGGCGGCGAAGGCACCCAGCGCATCGGCTTCCCCGGCCGCTTCGGCGGCCCCGGCCGGTTCTGCCTGCTGCCGGCCGAGCATGAATCGCACTGGATCCTGAGCCGGCCGATGCGCTTCCTGCATTTCTACTTCGATGCCGGCGCCCTGGCCGCGGCCGGCGCCGCCGCGCACGATGCCGACATCCGCGAGACCACGCTGCCGGACGACACCTTCTTCGACGACCCGGACGCGGCCCGGCTGATGGCCGGGCTGATCCGGCTGGACTGGGGCGACGCCGGCGCCCGGCTGGCCGCGACCCAGACCGGGCACGAGCTGCTGGCCCATCTCGCCGGCCGCCGGCTGCGCCGCCGCCCCTCCCCCGCCCTCGACGGCGGCCTGGCCCCGCATATCCGCCGCCGCGTCCTGGATTTCGTCGAGGCGGCGCTGGACGAGCCGCTGACGCTCGGCCGGCTGGCGGCGGTGGCCGGCCAGTCGGAGTACCACTTCGCCCGGATGTTCCGCGCCTCGGTCGGGCTACCGCCGCACGCCTATGTCCTGGCCCGGCGGCTCGACCGCGCCCGCCGGCTGCTGGCCGAGAGCGACCGGCCGCTGGCCGAGATCGCCGCCGCCTGCGGCTTCACCCATCCGAGTCACCTGACCCGGCATTTCCGCGCCGCCCTCGGCGGTCCGCCCGGGGCGTGGAGGGCCGCGGTGCGCGGCTGAATCCGGCTTCACCCGCCCCCGGGCCGGAGCCATAGTGGCGGAAACGGGGGAGCAATACGATGCGGCGAATCCTGCACCTGGCCTTGGGTCTCGGGGCATTTGCGGCTGCGGCCGGCCCGGCTTTGGGTCAGGCGACGCCCGAGGAAGCGGCGAAGCTGAAGGCGGTGCTGGAGGCCTGGGTCGCCTCGGGGGTGCCGCTGGGTCCGGAAGAGGCGAATTATCTGGTGTGGCGCCTGCCCGCCACCCTGTCGATCGGCCGCTGGCGGGTCGAACCGGACGGTGCCGGCTATCGGATCTCCTCTCCCGGCACCCGGGCCCTGCTGTCCCGAGGCTTCGGGGGGCTGTTCAGCCCGACCGTGTTGTTCTGCACCACCAGCCGGCTTCGCGCGGCCCCGATCCGGCCTGGCTCGTTTTCCCTCACCGCCGAGGATACGCTCTCGTGCCGGTTGGAATGGACCGATGAGCCGCCTCTGCGGCTGGTCGCCAAGAGCCAGGAAACGACGGGTACCATCGAGCTGGGGGATCGGCCCAGCGCATCGCATGAAATCATCCTGAACCAAGTCACTTTCGAGAAGGGCATCAATGCCAGCGCTGCCGAGGGCTATGCCCCTACGCCGCAGCCGACGATCAAGCGGCTGACGGTATCCGGCACGCGGCGAGCTGCGGAGGACAGGCGGTCCGACCTCACGTCCCGCATCGTCCTGGAGGGCTTGGCGGGACCGTCGCCGGCCGGAACCGGCATGGTCAGCGCCGACCGGATCGTGTACGAGGCTGGGAGCCAGGGCACCGATGTGGTGGCGTTGAGCGCATCGGCCATCGCGCTGGCCAAGCGCCTTGCCGGAGACGCGAGGGTGACCGGCCAGGCACCCGACGATGATCCGGCGGTGCAAGCCTTACTGGAGAGCCTCCTCGGTAGCGTAGGGCCCGATAGCCGCCAGGAGATCAGAGTCCAGGGACTGGCCGCCTCGACGCCAACGGTCCGAGTCAAGGCGGAATCGCTGGATTTCGGCGCCGCGGCTAGCGATTTCGGCCGGGATGGTGTGCGCATCAGCGCCCGGCTTGACGGCAAGGGGCTGGCAGTCGAGCCGCTGACCGCCTATGCCGATTGGGTTCCGGTCGAAGCGACCGCTCAGATCTCCATCGACAATGCGCCGCTCTGGACGATCCTCTCCAAGCAGATGCTCCCGGGCGAGCACACCCCCGAGGACGACGCGCAATGGATGCTTGAATCGCGCACGCGCTTCCGTGTCGACGGCGTCCATCTCACCGCGCCGGGCGGGGCGCTCGATCTCAAAGGCGAGATTGTGATGAGTCCCGATGCCGTCCTGGGCTCGGCCGGCAAGCTCCAGATGCGCCTGACCGGGATCGACGGGCTGGTCAAGGCGCTGCAGGCCGATCCGCAGGCCAGCCAGATCGCGGCGGGCTTGAGCGTACTGCAGGTGCTGGGCCGGCAGACCACGCTGCCCGACGGCCGGTCGGCGCGCGACTACGACATCGTGATCGACCCGTCCGGCAAGGTCCTGGTCAACGGCGCCGATGTCCAGGCGCTGGTCCCGAAGCCGCTCTGATCACACCCCGTAGAAGCCGCGGTACCACTCGACGAAGCGGGGAATGCCGACCTCGATCGGCGTCGTCGGGTGGAAGCCCACGGCCGCCTCCAGCTCCGCCACATCGGCATAGGTCTCGGGCACGTCGCCCGGCTGCAGGTCGCGGAAGATCTTCTGCGCCTCGCGGCCCAGCGCCCGCTCCAGCACCGCGATCATGTCCAGCAGCGCCACCGGTTGGGTGTTGCCGATGTTGTAGAGCCGATAGGGCGCAGCGCTGGAGGCCGGGTCCGGCCGGTCGCCGGACCAGTCCGGGTCGGGCGCCGGCACCCGGTCCAGCACCCGGGCCACGCCTTCGACCAGGTCGTCGATATAGGTGAAGTCGCGCAGCATCCGGCCGTGGTTGAACACCTCGATCGGCCGGCCTTCCAGGATGGCGCGGGTGAACAGGAACATCGCCATGTCCGGCCGGCCCCAGGGGCCGTAGGCGGTGAAGAAGCGCAGGCCCGTGACCGGCAGGCGGTAGAGATGGCTGTAGGAATGGGCCATCAGCTCGTTCGCCTTCTTGGTCGCGGCGTAGAGGCTGAGCGGATGGTCGACATTCTGGCGCACCGAGAACGGCATCGCCGTGTTGGCGCCGTAGACCGAGCTGGAGGAGGCGAAGACCAGGTGGCGCACCCCGTGGTGGCGGCAGCCTTCCAGCACGTTGAGGAAGCCGACGACATTGGCGTCGACATAGGTCTCGGGGTGGCTCAGCGAATGCCGCACCCCGGCCTGGGCCGCGAGATGCGCCACCAGCGCCGGCTTCACCTCGGCGAACAGCCCGGCCACGCCCGGCCGGTCGGCGATGTCGAGGCGGCGGAAGGCGAAGCCGGGGTGCCCGGCCAGCTGCGCCAGCCGTGCCTCCTTCAGCCGCACGTCGTAATAGGGGCTGAGATTGTCGATCCCGACCACCCGCCGCCCGGACTCGAGCAGCCGCCGGGCCAAGGCGAAGCCGATGAAGCCGGCGGCCCCGGTGACCAGAACAGGCTCGGCGGTGGGGACCGGGGCGGGCATCTAGAGACTCCAATAGGCCAGGCGGGGCGGCACCCTGGCCGGATCCAGCGCCGATTTCACATCCATCACCAGGCCGCCATCCTTGAGGCAAGCCCAGAATTCCTCGCGCGGCCGGTCGAGATAGGCCCGGTGCGGCACCGCCAGCACCAGCGCGTCGAGGTCGCGGAACGCGTCGAGGCCGGCGAGGTCGAGCCCGTATTCCCGCCGCGCCCGGTCCGGATCGGCCAGCGGGTCGTGCACCAGCGGCTCGATGCCGTAGGACCGCAGCTCGGCCACGATGTCCGGCACCCGGCTGTTGCGCAGGTCGGACACGTTCTCCTTGAAGGTCAGGCCGAGGATGCCTGCCCTGGCGCCGAGGATGGTGCAGCCCTGCCGCGCCAGCACCTTGACCAGCTTTCCGGCCAGGAAGGCGCCCATGCCGTCATTGATGCGGCGGCCGGCCAGGATCATCTCCGGCCGGTAGCCGACCGCCTCGGCCTTGGCGGTGAGGTAGTACGGATCGACGCCGATGCAATGGCCGCCGACCAGGCCAGGCTGGAACCTGAGGAAATTCCATTTGGTGCCGGCCGCTTCCAGCACCTCCGCGGTGCGCAGGCCCAGCCGGTCGAAGATCATCGCCAGCTCGTTCATCAGGGCGATGTTGAGGTCGCGCTGGGTGTTCTCGATCACCTTCGCCGCCTCGGCCACGCGGATCGACGGCGCCCGGTGGATGCCGGCCGGGACGATCGCGCCATAGGCGGCGGCCACCCGCTCCAGCGTCGCCGCGTCCTGGCCGGCGACGACCTTGACGATCCGCTCCAGCCGGTGCTCGCGGTCGCCGGGGTTGATCCGCTCCGGCGAATAGGCCAGGGCGAAGTCGGTGCCGGCGCTGAGGCCGGAGGCGCGGGCCAGCGCCGGGCCGCACACCTCCTCGGTGGCGCCGGGATAGACCGTGGACTCGAACACCACCACGGCGCCGGGCCTGAGCGCCCGGCCGATGGTCTCGCAGGCGCGCAGCAGCGGCCCGAAATCCGGCCGGCGCTCGGAATCGATCGGGGTCGGCACGGTGGCGACGAAGAAGCTGGCGCCGGCCAGGTCCGCCGGATCGGCGGTGACGGTGAGGTCGGCTGCGGCCAGCTCCGCGGCCTCGACCTCGCCGGTGACGTCATGGCCGTCGCGCAGGGCGGCGACGCGGGCGGGGTCGATGTCGAAGCCGATCGTGCCGGGAAAGCGCCGGGCGAAGGCCAGCGCCACCGGCAGCCCGACATAGCCGAGCCCGATCACGGCGATGCGTTCGGTCGTCATCGTCCGATCTCCGCCGACCCGTTCGCGTTGCCTCTCCCGCTTGCGGGAGAGATCGGAGACGCGGAGCGGCTCCGGGTGAGGGCCCTTTGTCGAGGCCGGTGCCAGCCCTCACCCGGACGTCCTGGCGGACGTCCGGCCTCTCCCGCCCCGCGGGAGAGGCCACGCGTGGTGCCGGTCGGCAGGGCTGTGCGGGTACCCGAGCACCTGCGCCTCGGCAGAGTGCGCCCGGTCATGCCGCCGACCGGCGGGCGCGGGGGCGGCGCTTCGGGGCGGCGGGCAGCGGCCGGGCCACCGGATCGGCCAGCACCTCGCCCAGCGTGCTGCGGATCTGCGCCAGCTTCGCCTCGTGCTCCACCTTCAGCCCGAACACGTCCTTGACGTAGAACACGTCGACGGCGCGGGCGCCGAAGGTGGAGATCTTGGCCGAGGAGATCTGCAGGCCGAGCCCGGTCAGCGCCCGCCCGACCGCGTGCAGCAGGCCCGGCCGGTCGCGGCCGTTCAGCTCGATCACCGTATGGGTGCGGCTGGCCTCGTTGTCGATCAGCACGCGCGGCGCGATCGAGACCGAATGCAGGCGCGGATAGCTGCGGTGCCGCCGCTCGAGCTCCGCCGACATCTTCATCTCGCCGGACAGGCTGCGCTCGATCGACACCCGCACCCGGGCCAGCTTCTCCGGCGCGTCGAAGGCGCCCCCTTCGACCGCGTCCTGCACCAGGAAGGTGTCGAGCGCCATGCCGTCGGCGAAGGTGAAGATCTTGGCCTCGACGATGGTGCCGCCGGAGACGGCGATGGCGCCGGCCAGGCGCGAGAACAGGCCGGGATGGTCGGCGGTGTGGATGGTCAGCTCGGCCACCGTGCGTTCCTGGTCGACCCGGATGTCGATCGCCAGAGCTTCGCCCTCCTCCTCGGCGGCGCGCACCAGCCGGGCGTGGCGCGCCTGGGTGGCGCCGTCGAAGGCCAGCCAGTAGGCGCGGCTGGCCTTGCCGACATAGGCCTCGACCGCCTCGCGCGGCCAGTCCGCCAGCGCCTGGCGCAGTTGCTCCTTGGCCTGGTCGACGCGGTGCTCGACGCCGACCGCTTCGTCGGCGCCGGACAGCCGCTCCTCGGCCCGGTGGTACAGCTCGGCCATCAGCGTCGCCTTCCAGGCGGTCCAGCGGCCGGGGCCGACGGCGCTGATGTCGGCCGCGGTCAGGACCAGCAGCAGGCGCAGCCGCTCCGGGCTCTCCACCGCGGCGACGAAGTCCTGCACCGTCTTGTCGTCCTCGATGTCGCGCTTGAAGGCGGTGTCGCTGAGCAGGAGGTGCCAGCGCACCAGCCACTGCGCGGTCTCGATCTCCTCCGGCGTCAGGCCGAAGCGGGGGCCCAGCTTGCGCACCACCCGCGCGCCCAGGATCGAATGGTCGCCGCCGCGGCCCTTGGCGATGTCGTGGCACAGGAGGGCGACGTAGAGCGCCCGGCGCGACCCGGTCTTGCGCATCACCTGGGTGGCCAGCGGCAGCGTCTCCGCCGCCTCGCCGGTCTCGATCCGGTGCAGGATGCCGAGCGCGAACAGCGTGTGCTCGTCCACCGTGTAGGTGTGGTACATGTCGTACTGCATCTGCGCCACGACCCGGCCGAAATCCGGGATGAAGCGGCCCAGCACGCCGGCCTCGTTCATCCGCCGCAGCGGGATCTCGGGGTCCTGCTCCGCGGTCAGGATCTCGAGGAAGATGCGGTTCGCCTCCGGATCCTCGCGCAGCCCGTTGATCAGGTCGATGTTGCGGGTGATCAGCTTCAGCGCCGCCGGGTGGATGTCGAGGTCGCGCGCCTGGGCCACCCGGAACAGCCGGATGATGTCGACCGGATGCTCGCGCAGCTGCTTCTCGCCGGCCAGGCTGATGCGGTCGCCGTCCAGCGGCAGGCCGTCGACCATCGGCGCCGAGAATCCGAGGAAGGCCAGGCCCCGCTTCGGCCGGCGCTGGCTTTCCGCCTCCAGCGCCGCGCAGAAGATCCGGGTCAGGCTGCCGACCTCCTTGGCGACCAGGAAGTAGTGCTTCATCAGCCGCTCGACGCCCTTGGCGCCGGCATGGTCGGTGTAGCCGGCGACGCGCGCCAGCTCCGGCTGCAGGTCGAAGGTCAGCCGGTCCTCGGCCCGGTTGGTCAGGTAGTGCAGATGGCAGCGCAGGGCCAGGAGGAAGCTTTCCGAGCGGCGGAAGCGCCGCGCCTCCTCCGCCGTCAGCACGCCCTTGGCGACGAGGCCGTCGACGTCGTCGACCTGGTACAGGTACTTGCCGATCCAGAACAGGGTCTGCAGGTCGCGCAGGCCGCCCTTGCCCTCCTTGACGTTCGGCTCCAGCACGTAGCGGCTGTCGCCCATGCGGCGGTGGCGGGTGTCGCGCTCGGACAGCTTGGCCTCGGTGAAGGCGGCGCCGGTGCCGGCCGCGACCTCCTCGACGAAGCGGCGACGCAGCGTGTCGTAGAGCGACGGCTCGCCCCACAGGAGGCGCGTCTCCATCAGGCTGGTGCAGATGGTGACGTCGCTGCGGGCCAGGCGCAGGCTGTCGTCGACCGAGCGCACGGAGTGGCCGACCTTCAGCCCGAGATCCCACAAGAGGTAGAGCATGTACTCCACCACCTGCTCGACCCGCGGGTTGCGCTTGTAGGGCAGGAGGAACAGGAGATCGATGTCGGAGAAGGGCGCCAGCTCGCCGCGGCCATAGCCGCCGACCGCGGCGATGGCGAAGCGCTCGCCCACCGTCGGATTCGACACCGGGAACAGCCGCGACACGGTGAGCGAGGCCAGCGCCCCGATCAGCTCGTCCATCAGATAAGCGGATTCGGCGACGCAGGCGTCGGCTGTCCCCGCCTCCTCGACGAAGCGGCGGCGGATCACCGCGCGGCCGGCCGCCAGCGTCTCGCGCAGCGCCGCCAGGATCGCGCCGCGCTGGGCCTGCGCGTCGCCCGTCGTCAGCGCCTCGTGCAGCCGCCGCTCCAGCGCCGCGGGGTCGACGATCTCGAGCGGCGCCTCGATCCGTTCGCCGCGCCCCGCGGCCGAGGCAGGGGACGGGACGGCCGGTGCGGCGGTCGCGGCGCCGCGCGGCAGGAAGCGGCGGAGGCGGCCCCGAAGGCCGGGACGGGCGCCAGGGCGGATTGCGGTCTCGTCGGGCATGATCAGGTCTTAACCCGCAACTCTCGCACTGTATACGACCTGCGTTGCCTTGCGGCGAGGTGAATGCGGCTCCGGGCGGCGAAGAGCGTATCGGGATATACGGTCGAGCCGCCCGGGGCCGCAGGCGCCCGCCGCAAGGCAACCCTTCGGGCCGGTTGAAGACGCCGGCAGGGTGCGTCGCCGCGCTTGCCCGATGTGCCGCATCGCGCCGCGCGCGGCTCCTGCCCTGCCGGCGTCTTGAACCGGCGCAGGCCGTACACAGTGCGAGAGTTGCGGGTTATGTGAGCAGCGCCTTCAGAGCATACAACCGTTCCAGCGCTTCGCGCGGCGTCATCGCATCGGGGTCGAGCGCCGCGATCGCCGTCTCCAGCTCGGACGGGCCGGTCGGCGCCGCGGCCGGGGCCGCGGTGCGGGCGGCCGCGGCCGAGAACAGCGGCAGGTCGTCGACCAGCTTGGCGACGCTGCGGCCCTCCTTGCCCTGCTCCAGCGCCTCCAATACCTCCTGCGCCCGGCCGACCACGGCGGCCGGCAGCCCGGCCAGCCGGGCGACGTGGATGCCGTAGGAACGGTCGGCGGTGCCCGGCGCCACCTCGTGCAGGAAGACGATGTCGCCCTGCCATTCCTTGACCCGCATGGTGTGGCAGGCCAGGCGCGGCAGCCGCGTCTGCAGCGCCGTCAGCTCGTGGTAATGGGTGGCGAACAGGGCCCGGCAGCGCGTCGTCTCGTGCAGGTGCTCGACGCAGGCCCAGGCGATCGACAGCCCGTCGAAGGTGGCGGTGCCGCGGCCGATCTCGTCGAGGATGACCAGCGCCTTCGGGCCCGCCTGGTTCAGGATCGCCGCCGTCTCCACCATCTCGACCATGAAGGTGGAATGGCCGCGCGCCAGGTCGTCGGCGGCGCCGACCCGGCTGAACAGCCGGTCGACGACGCCGATCTCGGCCTCCTCCGCCGGCACGAAGCCGCCCATCTGGGCCAGCACCGCGATCAGCGCGTTCTGGCGCAGGAAGGTCGACTTACCGGCCATGTTCGGGCCGGTCAGCAGCCACAGACGGCGGTCCTCCGACAGGTCGCAGTCATTGCCGACGAAGGGGCCGGCCTGGGCCTCCGCCAGGGCGATCTCGACCACCGGGTGGCGGCCGCCCCTGATCCGGAACTCGGTGCCGCCGGTCACCTTCGGCCGGCAATAGCGCCGCTCCACCGCCAGCTCGGCCTGCGAGGCGGCGACGTCGAAGCAGGCGAGCGCGCGGATGGCGCCGGAGATCGCCTCGGCCCGGCCGGCCACCTCGGCCACCAGATCGGCGAACAGCCTGAGCTCGATCGCCAGCGCCTTGTCCGCCGCCTCGGCGATCGACCGCTCCAGCGTGCTCAGCTCGACCGTGGTGAAGCGCATCGCCGAGGCCATGGTCTGGCGATGGATGAAGGTGCCGGCATGCGGCGGCTGCAGCAGCTTCTCCGCCTGGTTGGCCGAGACCTCGATGTGGTAGCCGATGACGTTGTTGTGGCGGATCCTGAGGTTCTGGATCTTCGTCTCGTCGGCATAGCGCTGCTGCAGCGCCGCGATCAGCCGGCGGGATTCGTCGCGCAGGGTGCGGACCTCGTCCAGCTCCGGCAGGTAGCCCGGCGCGATGAAGCCGCCGTCGCGGATCAGCAGCGGCAGGTCCTCGGCCAAGGCCCGGGCCAGCCGGTCGACCAGCCCGTCATGCTCGCCGAGCTCGGCCGCGGCGCGGGACAGCAGCGGCGGCAGGTCGAGGAAGCGCGGCGCGCCGAGCTGTTCGCGTAAGCGCCCGCCCTGGCGCAGCGCGTCGCGGATCGCCGCCAGGTCGCGCGGCCCGCCGCGGCCGAGGCCGAGCCGGGTCAAAGCCCGCTCCGCATCCGGGCAGGCGCGCAGCAGGGCGCGCAGGTCCTCGCGCAGCCTGCCGTCCTCGACCAGCGCCTGGACGGCGTCGAGCCGCTCGGCGATGGCCTCCGGGTCGGTCAGCGGCGCCGCGAGATGGGCCGCCAGCATCCGGGCGCCCGGGCCGGTGACGGTGCGGTCGATCGCGGCCAGGAGGCTGCCGCGGCGCTCGCCCGACAGGGTCCGGGTCAGCTCCAGGTTGCGGCGGGTGGCGACGTCGATCTCCATCACCGCGCCGCGCGGCAGGCGGCGCGGCGGCGACAGGCGCGGCAGCGCCTTCTGGGTCAGCTGGATGTAGTCGACCAGGGCGCCGGCCGCCGCGACCTCCGCCCGCTCGAAGCTGCCGAAGGCGTCGAGCGTGCCGACCCGGAACAGCTCCTGCAGGCGCCGCCGCCCGTTCTCGCTGTCGAAGCGGGCGCCGGGCTGCGGCGTCAGCCGCATCTTCCATTCGCCGAGCAGCTCGAACAGCTCCGGGTTCTGCAGCACCCGCTCGGGCAGCAGGATCTCGCTCGGGTCGAAGCGCGCCAGCGCCGCGCCCAGCCGGTCGGGCGCGGTCGGCTCGGTGACGAGATCGCCGGAGGAGATGTCGACCGCGGCGATGGCGAGCGTGCCGGCGACATCGGCCAGCGCCACCAGGTGATTCGCCGCGCGCGGTTCGAGGAGCCCGTCCTCGGTCACCGTGCCGGGGGTGACGATGCGCACCACCTCGCGCCGCACCAGGGTCTTGCCGGAGCGCTTCTTCGCCTCCTCCGGACTCTCGGTCTGGTCGCACAGCGCGACGCGGAAGCCCTGGCGGATCAGCCGAGCCAGATAGGCCTCGTGGCTGTGGGCGGGCACCCCGGCCATCGGGATGTCCTCGCCCTGGTGCTGGCCGCGCTTGGTCAGGGCGATGTCGAGCGCCGCCGCGGCCTTGACCGCGTCGTCGAAGAACATCTCGTAGAAATCGCCCATCCGGAAGAACAGCAGGCAGTCCGGATGGGCCGCCTTGGCTTCCAGATACTGCGCCATCATCGGCGTGACGGACGAATCGGTCGTCGCGGGGATGCTGCTGTCGGGCAAGGCTGTCGGCACAAACTGCGGGATCGGATCGGCGAAGCGCGGACCGTAGCACGTGCATGCAGGTGCCGGAACGCGGTTGCGCCGACACCCGGCTTCAGGCCGCGGGCAGCGCCCTTTCTGATTGCCTCTCCCGCTTGCGGGAGAGGTCGGAGACGCGAAGCGGCTCCGGGTGAGGGCCTTCCGGCCGCGATGCCCGGAGCATCGCTTCCGAATCGGGCGGAGCATGCGCTCGCTCACTGCGAAATGCGTGATCGCGACGAGGCCGCTATCCCCCCCTCACCCGGACATCCTTCGGATGTCCGACCTCTCCCGCAAGCGGGAGAGGTCACGCGCTCCAAAGCCCGCGGTCGCTCGCAACATCGACGGTGCCGACGTTCCAGAAGGGCTCATTCGAAAAGGAAGGTCGAGGCCGCCGTTCAGGCGGCCTCGACTTGGTGCAGCATCCGCTGCATCACCAGCTCGTCGCCCAGGGTCTCGCCGGTCTCGACGAAGCCTTCGGAGGCGTAGAGCCGGCGGGCGGCGGCGTTGGCCGGCACCACGCCCAGCAGCACCCGCTCGCCGCGGGGCAGCCGCGCCAGGATGGCGAGCGTCGCCCGCAGGGCGGCGCGGCCGAAGCCGCGGCCCTGGAACCGGGCGTCGATCATCAGCCGGTAGATCCAGCGATGGCCGTCATCCGGATCCAGCGCGTGCATGACGAAGCCGACCGGGCCGCCATGGCTGGCGTCGCAGACCCCGAGGGCCGCGCACCAGGGCGAGGCGTCCGCCTCGGCGATGGACTCCGCGTTGTCGGCGACGAAGCCCTCCTGCCCCGGCGCCACCCGGAGCGAGGCGAACACCGCCCGGTCCTGCGCCGTGACCAGGGGGACGAGCCGCACCGCCGGCGCGGCCGGCTGGGGCGGCGCACGATATGCGTACATGATCATAGTCCTATCCAGCGTCGAAGCCCCGGCGTTCGGGCGGCGACATGCGGTCGCGCGCCCGGCCCGAGGCCGGTGGAACGGCGGTCGATCTATGGATGGGAAGCGGCGGGACGGCGTCCGAAGACCCCGCCCCGCTGCCGTATCAAGATCGTAACCCGACGTCGCGTTTCAGATGCTCGCTCAGCGAGTCGGTGTCGCGGGGTTTTCGGCGCGGCGTCACGAGGACGCGGCCCAGCTCCGCAAAGGCGACGACGACGAGCGACAGGGACGGACGGAAGGCACGCTTCTCGGTCGAGATATGCATGATGGTCTCCAACAGGTCTGGAGGTGGGAAAACCGTCCGGCCGCCACGGGGCAAGCCGATGGGGTCGGACGGGGCGAATCCGCACGGCGGGCGCCGGGCGGAATGGGGTGACGGTTAGGGTGGACGATCGGATGCGGAGTCGTCGGAAGCGGCCCGCAAGGGTCCGTCCGGCGTGTCGGCAACGATCAGGTCAGCGCAGGGAAAATGTCAGGTCGGTCGAGTCGACGAGAACTGATCGTGCAGACGTTCAGGCGGCCTGGCCGCGGTAAGCGAGAACGATGGTCATTGCACGATCCTCCCTGGAGTTCGGAGTGGGAACGAGAGATACGGGATCGCCGCTGCGGTCCGCAAGCGACTTTTCAAGGGGTCGCGCGAAGATGGCGCAGCGTTGCATCGAAGCCACACTCGGAAGGGCCGGCCCGCATTGGGCTTGACGGTCCGTCCCGCCGAAGGGTCCATTACTCGGCCCGTCACGCTGCGCCCGCGGACAACATGACCAAGACCTCGCTCGACGACGATGCCCTCGCCCTGCACGCCCAGGGCCGCCCCGGCAAGCTGGAGATCAGCGCGACCAAGCCGCTGACCACCCAGCGCGACCTGTCGCTGGCCTATTCCCCGGGCGTCGCGGCGCCGTGCCTCCGGATCCATGCCGATCCGGCCACGGCCTACGACTACACGGCCAAGGGCAACGTCGTCGCCGTGATCTCGAACGGCACCGCGGTGCTGGGCCTCGGCGACCTCGGCGCGCTGGCCAGCAAGCCGGTGATGGAGGGCAAGGCCGTCCTGTTCAAGCGCTTCGCCGATGTCGACGGCATCGACCTCGAGGTCGACACCCGCGACGTCGACGAATTCGTCAACTGCGTGCGCTTCCTCGGCCCCTCCTTCGGCGGCATCAACCTCGAGGACATCAAGGCGCCGGACTGCTTCGTGATCGAGGCGCGGCTGCGCGAGCTGCTGGACATCCCGGTGTTCCACGACGACCAGCACGGCACCGCGATCATCGCCGCCGCCGGGCTGATCAACGCGCTGGAGCTGACCGGCCGCGCCATCGGCGACGTCCGCATGGTGCTGAACGGCGCCGGCGCCGCCGCCATCGCCTGCGTCGAGCTGTTCAAGTCGCTGGGCGTGCCGGCGCAGAACATCATCCTGTGCGACAGCAAGGGCGTGGTCTGGCAGGGCCGCACCGAGGGCATGAACCAGTGGAAGGCGGCGCATGCCGTCGACACGCCGCACCGGACTTTGGCCGAGGCGGTCAGGGGCGCCGACGTCTTCATCGGCCTGTCGGTCAAGGGCGCGATGACCCAGGACATGGTGAAGTCGATGGCCGACCGGCCGATCGTCTTCGCCCTGGCCAACCCCGACCCCGAGATCACGCCGGACGAGGTCCGCGCGGTGCGGAAGGACGCGATCATCGCCACCGGGCGGTCGGACTATCCGAACCAGATCAACAACGTCCTCGGCTTCCCCTACATCTTCCGCGGCGCGCTCGACGTCCGAGCCCGCACCATCAACGACGCGATGAAGCTGGCCGCGGCCCACGCTTTGGCCCGCCTCGCTCGGCAGGACGTGCCGGACGAGGTCGACAGCGCCTATTCCGGCCGCCGGCTGCGCTACGGCCCCGACTACATCATCCCGGTGCCCTTCGACCCGCGCCTGATCGAGGAGGTGCCGCTGGCCGTCGCCCAGGCGGCGATGGAGTCGGGCGTCGCCCGCAAGCCGATCACCGACATCGCCGCCTACCGCCAGAGCCTGCGCCGCCGCCTGGACCCGACCGCGGACAAGCTGCAGCTGATCTTCGACAAGGTGGCGGAGAACGGCACCCGCGTGGTCTTCGCCGAGGGCGAGGAGGAGCGCACGATCCGCGCCGCCATCGCCTTCCGCGCCCAGGGATACGGCACGCCGATCCTGATCGGCCGCGAGGAGCGGGTGCGCGAGACCATGGCCCGGATCGGCCTCCCGGAGGCGACCGCCGCCGAGCTCGAGATCCACAACGCCCGGCTGTCGAAGCACAACGAGCGCTACATCGACTTCGTCTACGGCCGGCTGCAGCGCCAGGGCCTGCTGCAGCGGGACGTGGCCCGCATGGTCAACCAGGGCCGCAACATCTTCGCCGCCTGCATGGTCGCGCATGGCGACGCCGACGCCATGGTCACCGGCCTGACCCGCAACTTCACCACCTGCTTCGAGGAGATCACCCGGGTGATCGATCCGGCGCCGGACCATGTGCCCTTCGGCCTGTCGATGCTGACCGTGCGCGGCGGCACCGTGCTGATCGCCGACACCACGGTGCATGAGCGGCCGGATCCGGAGCTGCTGGTCGACATCGCCCTGCAGGCCGCGGCCAAGGCCCGGGCGCTGGGGCACGAGCCGCGCCTGGCCTTCGTCTCCTCCTCCAATTTCGGCCAGCCGATGCGCGAGTTCACCCAGCGCATCCGCGACGCGGTGACGATCATGGACGCCCGCGCCAAGGCCGGCGGGGTCGATTTCGAGTATGACGGCGAGATGACCGCCGAGGTGGCGCTGGACTACGCGCTGATGAAGCGCCTCTACCCCTTCGCCCGCCTGTCCGGCCCGGCCAACCTGCTGATCATGCCGGCGTTGAACGCGGCCAATATCGGCGCCAAGATGCTGCAGAAGCTGGCGGGCGCCTCGCTGATCGGCCCCCTGATGTGCGGCCTGGAGAAGCCGGCGCAGGTGGTGCAGATGGGCGCGACGGTGAACGAGATCGTGACCGCGGCGGCGCTGGCCGCCTACGACGCCCTGGCGCAGCGGCGCTGACCCGGCCCGGCCGGTTCGCTGCGCCGCACAAAAAAGCCAGGGCGACCCGCGGGGAGGGAATGGCTCGGCACTAGCCGTCGGGCGCGGTCCGCATTATGGTCCGCGCCCGGAACCCTCAGGAACTGACCAAGGGCCGTCATGGATATCAGCAAGATCGCGGTCGGGGTGAACCCGCCCTTCGACGTCAACGTCATCATCGAGAACCCGATGGGCGGCGTTCCGGTGAAGTACGAGCTCGACAAGGAGTCGGGGGCGATGTTCGTCGACCGCTTCCTGCACACCGCGATGGCCTATCCGGGCAATTACGGCTTCATCCCGCACACCCTGTCGGGCGACGGCGACCCGGTCGACGTCATCGTCGTCGGCCGCGAGCCGGTGATGCCCGGCGCCGTGCTGCGCGCCCGCCCGGTCGGCGTGCTGCTGATGGAGGACGAGGCCGGCCAGGACGAGAAGATCCTGGCGGTGCCGGTGTCGAAGCTGCACCCCTACTACAACAAGGTGCAGAGCTACGAGGACCTGCAGGAGATCCTGCGCGACCAGATCGCCCATTTCTTCGCCCACTACAAGGATCTGGAGAAGGGCAAGTGGGTCCGCATCCTCGGCTGGGAAGGCCCGCAGCGGGCGGCCGAGATGATCGTCGACGGCATCGAGCGCGCCAAGACCGACAAGAAGAGCGCCGCCGAGTAACCCATGGAGGCCGCGCCATGACGGCATCGCTGGAGATCACGGTCGGGGACATCACCCGGCTCGAGGTCGACGCGATCGTCAACGCGGCGAATGAGAGTTTACTGGGCGGTGGCGGCGTCGACGGCGCCATCCACCGCGCCGCCGGTCCCGAGCTTCTCGCCGAATGCCGCACCCTGGGCGGCTGCCCGACCGGCGAGGCCCGCATCACCAAAGGCTATCGGCTGCCGGCGCGGCACGTGATCCACTGCGTCGGCCCGGTCTGGCACGGCGGCGGCCGGGGCGAGGACGACCTGCTGGCCGGCTGCTACCGCGCCGCGCTTCGGCTGGCGCAGGAGAACGGCTGCGCCAGCATCGCCTTTCCCGCCATCAGCACCGGCGTCTACCGCTTCCCGCCCGACCGCGCCGCCGGCATCGCCGTCGCCACGGTGCGCGCCACGCTGCCGGACACGCCTGCGGTGCGACGCGTGATCTTCTGCTGCTTCGACGAGGCGACGGCCGAGCGGTATCGGGCGGTGCTGGGAGCGTAGAGCGCCAGGACTGATCCGGTTCCTGCCTCACACCGCCCACCCCTCTCCGTCATTGCGAGGAGGCGAAGCCGACGAAGCAATCCATCGTCCCGCACGAGCTGCTGCATGGATTGCTTCGCTGCGCTCGCAATGACGGTGTTGGGAAGAGGCTGCGCGCCTCTCTGCCCGCGACCTCTCCCGGCCATCGATTGACGAACATCCCCGCTTGAGCCCGGAGCCCCGCTCGGCCACCCTGGGGCGACGGTTTCCGGCGGGAGCCTCACATGTCGGTCCGCAACCTGGACGCCCTGTTCCGCCCGGCCTCGATCGCCCTGATCGCCGCCGGCCCGATCGGCGCCGTGCTGGGCCGCAACCTGTTCGCCGGCGGCTTCGACGGCCCGGTGATGCCGGTCGCCCCCGGGGCGCGGTCGGTCGGCAGCGCCCTCGCCTACCCCTCGGTCGCGGCCCTGCCGATGGCGCCGGACCTGGCGGTGATCGCGGCGCCGCCCGAGGCCCTGCCCGGCCTGATCGCCGAGCTGGGCCGCCGCGGCACCCGCGCCGCCGCGATCGTCGGCACCGACCGGCCGGCGGCGGCGGACGGGCCGGACGGCGCCCGGCTGCGCCAGGCGATGCTGGACGCGGCCCGGCCGCACCTCCTGCGCATCCTCGGCCCCGACGGCTTCGGCCTGCTGGCGCCGCATCACGGCGTCAATGCCAGCCTGGGCCATGTCGCGCCCCGGCCCGGCGACCTGGCCTTCGTCAGCCAGTCCGGCACCGTCGCCGCCGCGGTGCTGGACTGGGCCACCCAGCACGGCATCGGCTTCAGCCATGTGGTGTCGCTGGGCGGCATGGCGGATGTCGATTTCGGCGACATGCTGGACTGGCTGGCCGCGGACGGCCGCACCCGCGCCGTGCTGCTGCACATCGAGACGATCAGCCACGCCCGCAAGTTCATGTCGGCGGCCCGCATCGCCGCCCGCACCAAGCCGGTGGTGGTGATCCGGCCCGGCCTCGACGAGAGCCCGGCGGGCGATGTCGACGGCTTGGCCGGCCCGGACGCGGTCTACGACGCCGCCTTCCGCCGCGCCGGCATGCTGCGGGTGTTCGATCTGATCGAGCTGTTCGACGCGGTCGAGACCCTGGCCAGCGGCCTCAGGGTCGAGGGCGAGCGGCTGGCGATCCTGACCAACGGCGCCGGGCTCGGCCTGCTGGCCGCCGAGGCGCTGACCGATGTCGGCGGCGCCGTGGCCGAGCCGGCGCCGCCGACGCAGGCGCGGCTGCGGACGATGCTGCCGCCGGGCGCCGGGCGCGCCGATGCCGGCGCCGCCGGCCTGGTCGATCTCGGCGACGCGGCGCCGGGCGATCGCTACGCCCACGCGCTCGAGGCGCTGCTGCCCGACCCCGGCAAGGATGCGGTGCTGGTGGTGAACGGCCCGAGCGCGATCGCCGACCCGGTCGAGGCGGCCCGGGCGGTGGCCTGCACGGTGGCCGAGGCGGCGCGGCGCGACGGGCGGCGCCCGCCGGTGCTGGCGAGCTGGCTGGGCGCCGCCGGCGAGGCCCGGCGCCTGTTCGCCGAGGCCCGCATCCCCGCCTATGCCACGCCCGGCCAGGCGGCGCGCGCCTTCATGCATCTGGCCCGGCACCGGCGCAACCAGACGATGCTGATGCAGACGCCACCGGCCCTGCCGGAGGAGTTTCAGCCGGACGTCGACGCCGCCCGGGCGGTGATCGCGGCGGCGCTGGCGGAGGGCCGGGCCGAGCTGACCGGGGCCGAGTCGCGGTCGGTGCTGGACGCCTACCGGATCCCGCTGGAACCGGAGGGGGCCGCCGCCCCGGCCGAGGCGCACCCGCTGGTGCTGGGCATCGACGAGGATCCCGTGTTCGGCCCGGTGCTGCTGTTCGGCCAGGGCGGCGCCGCGGCCGAGGTGCTGCGCGACGGCGTCGTCGCCCTGCCGCCGCTCAACGCCCCGCTGGCGCGCGAGCTGATGATGCGCGCCCGGGTCTGGCGGCTGCTGCAGGGCTATCGCGGCCGGCCGAAGGCCGATCTGGACGCCGTCGCCCTGACCCTGGTGAAGCTGTCGCAGCTCGCCGCCGACCTGTCGGAGGTCACGGCGCTGCGGATCAACCCGCTCCACGCCGGCGCCGGGGGCGTGCTGGCGCCCGGCGCCGGCATCCGGGTGCGGCCGCCGCTGCCGCCCGGGACGCCGCGCTTCGCCATCCGGCCCTATCCGCAGCGGCTGGCGCAGCGCCTGGCGCTGCGCGACGGGCGTGAGATCACGCTGCGGCCGATCCGGCCGGAGGACGAGCCGGCGATCCGCGAGATGCTGCAGCGGTCGAGCCCGGAGGATGTGCGGCTGCGATTCTTCAGCGCCATGCGCAGCTTCAGCCACGAATTCGCCGCCCGGCTGACCCAGATCGACTACGACCGCGAGATGGCGCTGGTCGCCGAAGGCGCGGAGGACGGGCGGCGGGTCCTGCTGGGCGCCGTGCGCATCATCGCCGACCCGGACGGCGAGACCGCGGAATACGGCATCATGGTGCGCTCCGACCTCAAGGGCCTGGGCCTCGGCCACCGGCTGATGACCGAGATCATCGGCTATGCCCGCAGCCGCGGGCTGAAGCAGATCTTCGGCGAGGTGCTGCGCGAGAACGTCACCATGCTGCGCATGGCCGAGGAGCTGGGATTCGCCCGCGAAGACGTGCCGGATGAACCCGGTCTCATTCATGTGACGATTTCGCTCGACGATTTGCCCGATCTAAGTCAGCATTCCTTGTAGATGCTGCCGCCCAGGGGATGGGTGGTCGTGTTTTTCTTCTTTGAATGAAACACTTGTGCGTATAAGTTGAGGGTCTGCATGAATTCGTAGGGCCCGCGGCAGGGACGCTGCCGGCCTTTGGTATTTGGGGGTGGAGGGGAAGATGCCAGGGACGAACCGCTGGACCAGGACGGTTGCGGCCACGGCCTTGCTCGCGGGCCTGCTCGCCGCCTGCGCCGAGACGCCGAAGCCGAAGCCTCAGGTCGCCTACCGGGGTGAATGGGGCGCCGAGATCCACGAGGCCTCGCGCCGCTTCAACATCCCCGAGGAATGGATCCGCGCGGTGATGCAGGTGGAGAGCGGCGGCCAGACCCATTGGAAGGGCGGCCAGCCGATCACCAGCCACGCCGGCGCCATGGGGCTGATGCAGGTCATGCCCGGCACCTATGAGGAGCTGCGCTGGGCCCATGGGCTGGGCGGCGATCCTTACGAGCCGCGCGACAACATCATGGCGGGCGCCGCCTATATCCGCGAGATGTACGACCTGTACGGCTATCCCGGCTTCCTCGGCGCCTACAACGCCGGGCCGGAGCGGTACCGGCAGTATGTCGAGGAAGGCCGGCCGCTGCCGCGCGAGACGCGGCGCTACATGGACATCATCGCGCCGCAGATCGCCGGCATCCTGCCGGGCCGGGACGGCGGCAGCGACCGGATGACCCAGTACGCCGCCAACCAGATTCAGCAGAAGGCGCCGGCGGCGATCCGCATGGCCCCGATTCCCGACGGCTCCTCGACCCGGAACACGACCGTGGTCGCCGCGATGAAGCCGATCCCGGACGGGTCCTCGACCCGGAACACCACCGTCGTCGCGGCAATGAAGCCGATCCCGGACGGGTCCTCGACCCGCGGCACCACCGTCGTCGCGGCGATGCAGCCGATCCCGGACGGGTCGAGCACGGCGTCGGCGCTGCCGCCGGTCCGCGTGGTGCAGCCCGGCCCGGTGCAGATGCGCCCGATCCCGGACGGCGGCACCACCCAGCTGGCCGCGGCGGCCCCGGTGGCGCGCCCGGCCGCGCCGGCACCGGTGCGCATGGCCCCGATCCCCGACGGCAGCACCCAGGTCGCCGACGCCGCCCCGGCCGCCCGTCCGGCTGCGCCGGCGCCGGTGCGGATGGCGCCGATCCCGGATGCCCCCGCGGCGCGGCCCCAGGCCGAGATGCAGGTGGCGGCCGTCACGCCGGCCCCGGTCCCCGCCGCCCGCACCGCCGTGGCGCCGACCCGCATGGCGCCGATTCCCGACGCGCCGCCGGCCCGTGTGGCCTCGGCCAAGACCGGCCGCGCGCTACCCCTCCAGCAGGTCGCCGACGCCAGCGAGCCGCGCCGCCAGTCCAACGGCCTGCCCGCCGGCTGGTTCGTGCCGAGCGCGCCGGTCAAGTAGCCGGCGCCGCCCCCGCAACGAAAAGGCCCGCGCTGCCTGACCGGCGGCGCGGGCTTTCTCTTTGCGATCGGAACGATGCCGCTCAGGCGGCGTCGGGCACGCCCATGGGGCGCCGATAGCTCCAGGCGCCGAGCGGCGGCAGGTTGCGCCAGACGAAATCGACCATCCGGCCCTGCAGCCCCAGCTTGCGCCGCGGCAGCGGCGACAGGATCTGGTTGGTCAGCTGCAGGAACCGGCCGGACCGGCCCATGCGGGCGAAGGCGGCGTCGACGATCTGCCGCTGCAGGTCGAGCGGGAACCAGATGATCGGCAGGCTGGACACCACCACGGACAGCCGCTTGACCCCGACGTCATCCAGCATCCGGCCGATCTCGGCCACATCGCCCTCCAGCACCGTGACGCCGGGGAAGCGCTGGCGCAGCACGGCGCAGAATTCGGGCATCTTCTCGACGACGATCAGCTTCTCGGGCGGCAGCCCCGTCGCCAGCAGCCCCTCGGTCAGGCTGCCGGTGCCGGCGCCGAGCTCCAGCACCGGATCGCTGCAGCGGGGATCGACATGCCGGGCGAAGGCGCGCGCCACGGCCGGGCTGGACGGCGCCCAGGCCGCGACCTTCAGCGGCGATCGGGCCCAGATGCGGAAGAACAGCCACGAATCTTTGCTCACGCGACATCTCCGTGCCGTTTGCTAAGACAAACGCCAGTCTTGGCAGAGAGTTCCCGAGAGGAGAATCAGGCCTGCGCCTGAACATCCAGCGAGTAGCCGGCGGACCGCACGGTGCGGATCAGGTCGACGTCGCTGTCGTCGTTCAGCGCCTTGCGCAGGCGGCGGATATGCACGTCGACCGTGCGCGGCTCGACATAGACGTCGTGGCCCCAGACGATGTCGAGCAGCTGCTCGCGGCTGAACACCCGGCCGGGATGCTGCATGAAGTGCCGCAGCAGGCGGAACTCGGTCGGGCCGAGATGCACGTCGCGGTTGCCGCGGCGCACGCGGTGGCCGCCGAGATCCATGCTGAGATCGGCGTAGCTGAGGATGTCGCCGGCGCTGGAGGGCGAGGTGCGGCGCAGCACCGCCTTGATCCGGGCCATCAGCTCCGGCGTCGAGAACGGCTTGGCGACATAGTCGTCGGCGCCGGAATCGAGGCCGCGGACGCGGTCCCCCTCCTCGCCCCGCGCGGTCAGCATGATCACCGGGATGTCGCGGGTCTTGGTGCCGCGGCGCAGCTGGCGGCAGACCTCGATGCCCGAAAGATGCGGCAGCATCCAGTCGAGCAGCACCAGATCCGGGCGCTGCTCGCTGGCCAGGAGCAAGGCTTCCTCGCCGTCATAGGCGGCGAGGACGCGGAAGCCCTCGCGCTCCAGGTTGTAGGTCAACAGCGTGACGAGATCGACCTCGTCCTCGACCACCAGAACCAGCGGCTGGATGCCGGCCCTCATGCGTTCTCCTCCGGCTTTGCCTCGGGGGTGACGACGGTGAAGGAGGTGGCGTCGCCCTTCGGCCGCACATCCGTCACCGGCTTGCCTGTCAGCAGGAAGTGGATCAGCTCGGCGATGTTGGTCGCGTGGTCGCCGATCCGCTCGATGTTCTTCGCGATGAACAGGAGATGGGTGCAGGGGGTGATGTTGCGCGGATCCTCCATCATGTAGGTGAGGGTCTCGCGGAACAGGCTGGTGTAGAGGTCGTCGACCGATTCGTCCTGGCGCCAGGCCGACAGCGCCTTCTCCAGGTCGCGCTCGGTATAGGCGTCGAGCACGTCCTTGATGATCTGCTGCACCATCCGGCCCATGCGCGGCAGCGCCATCACCGGCCGGACCACCGGCACCTGGACCAGGGCCAGGGACCGCTTGGCGATGTTGGCCGCGTAGTCGCCGATCCGCTCCAGATCCGAAGCGATGCGCAGCGCCGACACCACCTCGCGCAGATCGACCGCCATCGGCTGGCGCAGCGCCAGCGACCGGATCGCCACGGCGTCGATGGAGGCCTCGTAGGCGTCCATCTGCTCGTCGCTGCGCATCACCCGGTCGGCGAGGTCGGCGTCGCGCCGGACCACGGCCTGGATGGCGAGCTCGAGCTGGCTCTCCGCCAGCCCGCCCATCTGCACGATGGTGCGGCGCAGCGTCTCCAGTTCCTGGTCGAAGGATTTGACGATGTGCTCGCTGGACATGGGCGGTGGTTCCGGTTCTCTGGGGTGGCGGTCGGTCGGGGCGGGGCTCAGCCGAAGCGGCCGGTGATGTAGCCCTGGGTCCGCTCGTCCCGCGGATTGGTGAAGATCTCTTCGGTGTGCCCGACCTCGACCAGGTCGCCGAGATGGAAGAAGGCGGTGCGCTGGCTGACGCGCGCCGCCTGCTGCATGTTGTGGGTGACGATCGCGATCGTGTATTCCCGCCGCAGCTCGTCGATCAGCTCCTCGATATGCGCGGTCGCGATCGGGTCCAGGGCCGAGCAGGGCTCGTCCATCAGGATCACCTCCGGGCTGCAGGCGATGGCCCGGGCGATGCACAGGCGCTGCTGCTGGCCGCCGGACAGGCCGGTGCCCGGCTCGTTCAGCCGGTCGCGGACCTCCTTCCACAGCCCGGCGCCGATCAGGCTCTTCTCGACGATCGCCTCCAGCTCGTCGCGGCGGCTGGCGAAGCCGTGGATCCGCGGGCCGTAGGCGACGTTGTCGAAGATCGACTTCGGGAACGGGTTCGGCTTCTGGAACACCATGCCGACCCGGGCGCGCAGCTGCACCACGTCCAGCCGCTTGTCGTAGATGTCCTCGCTGTCGAGGGTGATGGTGCCCTCGACCCGGGCACCCTCGATGGTGTCGTTCATGCGGTTGAGGCAGCGCAGGAAAGTCGACTTGCCGCAGCCCGAGGGGCCGATCAGGGCCAGCACCTCGTTCTCCAGCAGGTCGACGTCGATGCCGTGCAGGGCTTCCTTCTCGCCGTAGAAGACCTTGACGCCGCGCGCCACCATCTTCGAGGGCCTCTCGGCCGCGGCCGCCGGGTTGGCGGCATGCGGAACGATCGTCTGGATCACGGTCATGGGGCTCACCACCGGCGTTCGAATTTGCGGCGCAGCCAGACGGCGGCGCTGTTCATGATGATCAGGAAGACCAGCAGGACGATGATGCCGGCCGAGGTCCGTTCAACGAAGCCGCGCTCCGCCGCGCCGGACCACATGTAGATCTGCACCGGCAGGGCCGTGGCCGGGTCCACCGGCGTGGCCGGGTAGCCGACCACGAAGGCGACCATGCCGATCATCAGCAGCGGCGCGGTCTCGCCCAGCGCATGGGCCAGGCCGAGGATCGTGCCGGTCAGGATGCCGGGCGCCGCGAGCGGCAGGGTGTGGTGGAACATCGCCTGCATGCGCGAGGCGCCGAGGCCGAGCGCCGCCTGCTTGATCGAGGGCGGCACCGCCCGGATCGAGGCGCGGGTGCTGATGATGATGGTCGGCAGGGTCAGGAGCGTCAGCACCAGGCCGCCGACCAGCGGCGCCGACCGCGGCAGGCCGAAGAAGTTGATGAACACCGCGAGGCCCAGCAGGCCGAACACGATGGACGGGACCGCGGCCAGGTTGTTGATGTTGACCTCGATCAGGTCGGTCCAGCGGTTCCTCTTGGCGAATTCCTCGAGATAGACCGCCGCCAGCACGCCGATCGGCAGCGCCAGCAGCAGCACGATCAGCATCATGTAGGCCGAGCCGACGATGGCGACGCCGATGCCGGCCAGCTCCGGATTGCTCGAGGCGCCGGAGGTGAACAGCGCCCAGTTGAACCGGCGCTCCAGCGCGCCGGAGGCGGCGAGCTGATCGACCCAGGCGGTCTGCTGATCGTCCAGCCGGCGCTGCTCCTGCGGCAGGTCGCGGGAGATCTGCCCCTTGATCAGGGCGTCGACATCGCCATGCGCCGGGACCCAGACGGTGCGGGTGGTGCCGATGATCGACGGGTCGGCCAGCACCATGTCGCGCAGCTCGATCGGGGCGCCGCGGCTGAGCAGGGCGTTCGACTTCCGGCGCTCGGCCGCGCTGCCGACGGTGATCTGCTTGCGCAGGGCGTCGCGCGCGATCTGGTCGTAGTCGGCGGTCATCAGCGCAGTCGGATCGCGCTGGCCGGACGGATCGATCACCTCCGGATCGAAGGTCGCCTCCAGCCGGATCATCGACTGCGTGAAGGCGGTGTAGCCCTGGCTGATGATCGAGACGAACAGGACCACCAGGAAGCAGATCGCCACCGCGATCGCGGCGATGCCGTAGAAGCGGAAGCGTGCCTCCGCCGCGTGCCGGCGCTTCAGCTTCGCCGTGAAGCCGGCCTGCTTGGTGACGTGGGTCACCGAACGGGGCTGGGCGCCGTTCATCAGATCGGCCTCACTCATAGTGTTCCCGATATTTGCGCACGATGTGCAGGGCGACGATGTTGAGGCACAGCGTGACCACGAAGAGGGTAAGCCCCAGCGCGAAGGCGACAAGCGCCTGCGGGCTGTTGAAGGCCAGGTCGCCGGTCAGCTGCTTGACGATCTTGACCGTGACCGTGGTCACGGATTCGAAGGGGTTCAGCGTCAGGTTGGCGGCCAGGCCCGCCGCCATGACCACGATCATGGTCTCGCCGATGGCGCGGCTGACCGCCAGCAGGACGGCGCCGACGATCCCGGGCAGGGCCGCCGGCAGCACCACCTGGCGGATGGTCTCCGACTTCGTCGCGCCGAGGCCGTAGGACCCGTCGCGCAGGCGCTGCGGCACCGCGTTGATGATGTCGTCGGACAGCGAGGAGACGAAGGGGATGATCATGATCCCCATCACCAGACCGGCGTTGAGCGCGCTGGTGGCCGAGACATCGAGCCCGATCGCGGCGCCGGCGTCGCGCAGGAACGGGCCGACCGTGGTCAGGGCGAAGAAGCCGTAGACCACCGTCGGGATGCCGGCCAGGATCTCCAGCACCGGCTTGATCCAGGCGCGGATGCGACGGTCGGCGTATTCCGACAGGTAGATCGCGGCCAGCAGGCCGATCGGCACCGCCACTGCCATGGCGATGGCGGAGATGAAGATGGTGCCCCACAGCACCGGGATCAGCCCGAAGCGGCCGCCGCCGCCCTCGCTGCCGGCCCCGGCGAAGCCCGGGTCCCAGACCAGGCCGAAGAAGAAGTCCTGCGGCGGCACCATGGTGAAGAAGTGCAGCGCCTCGAACAGCATCGACAGCACGATGCCGATCGTGGTGACGATGGCGATGCCCGAGCAGACGACGAGGAGGCCGAGCGTGGCGGCCTCGACCCGGTTGCGGGCCCGGAAATCCTTGGAGACCCGGCTGACCGCGAAGAACAGGCCGATCGCGGCGAGGACCAGGACGGCGGAGATCATGAACGTCCGCCCGGTCGACTGCAGCCGGACCATCTCGTCCGCCGCGGCGCGCATATAGGGCTCGGCGTCGCCGGCGGCACCGCCGGCCGCCAGGTTCTCGATCGTGCCCTTGATCAGGCCGAGCTGGTCGGCCGGCAGGTTGCGCACGCTGTCGGGCAGCGTGCCGTCGACGATCGCGGAGATGATGACGGGCTGAAAGATCAGCCAGAGCGCGAGCAGGATCAGGGCCGGCAGCCCGGCCCACAAAGCGACATAGGCGCCGTAGGCGCTCGGCCGGGAATGCAGTTCGCCGGGGCGGCCGCCGGCCACCGCCACCGAGCGGCGAAGCCCGATCTGATAGCCGGCCGCCATCAGGATCAGGATGACGGCGAAGATCACGGGCAGGGACATGTCTGTCTCGCGCCTGAGAGGACTGGCGGGGCCGCAGGATGCGGCCCCGCCGGGACGATCACATGCTCAGCGTGGTGCCGGCGTTGGCGGCGTTGCGCTGATCCTTCAGCTCATTCTCCGGCATCGGGATCAGGCCCTTCTCGACCAGGGCGCCCTCGTCGCCGACCATCTGGTCGCTGAGGAAGAAGGTGACGTACTCCTTCAGGCCCGGGATCGCGCCGAGATGGGCCTTCTTGACGTAGAAGAACAGCGGCCGCGACACCGGATACTCGCCCGAGGCGATGGTCTCGGCGGTCGGGGTGACGCCGTTGACGGTCGCGACCTTCACCTTGTCCTTGTTCTCTTCATAGAAGCTCAGGCCGAACACGCCGACCGCGTTCTGGGTGCTCTGGATCCGCGCCAGGGTCTCGGTGTAGTCGCCGGCGATGTCGACCGCCAGGCCGTCCTTGCGGACCTTGGTGCAGACGGCCTTCTGCTCGTCCTTGCCCAGCGCCTTGACAGCCGCCTCCTGCTCGCAGCCGCCGGTCAGCACCTTCTCGACGAAGACTTCGCGGGTGCCGTGGTTCTCGGCCGGGATGAAGGTCTGGATCGCCTGGTCCGGCAGGCTCGGGTCGATCTGCTTCCAGGTCTTGTACGGGTTGTCGACGACCTTGCCGTCGACCACCACCTGGGCGGCGATCGCCTTCCACAGCTGGTTGGTGGTCAGGGCGAAGGTCGGGCCGTTGACGATCGAGGCGAAGACGATGCCGTCGTAGCCGATCTTGACCTGGATGATGTCCTTGACGCCGTTCTTGGCGCAGGTCTCGAACTCGGTCTTGTTGATCGCGCGCGAGGCGTTGGCGATGTCGATGGTGTTCTCGCCCACGCCCGAGCAGAACGACTTCAGGCCGCCGCCGGTGCCGCCCGATTCCACGATCGGCGCCTTGAACTTGCCGGAGAAGGCCTGGCCGAAGGACTCGGCCACGACATTGGCGAAGGGCAGGACGGTCGAGGAGCCGGCGACCTGGATCTGGTCGCGCGCCTGGGCCGCGCCGGCGGTGGCCGCCAGGGCGAGGACGGCCAGGGCGAGGGTCTTCTTCATGGGAAAGCCTTTCCACGCAGATTGGCAGAAACCGCAAGGCGGGGGCCTGCGATCGAACAGCGTCAGCCGTTTCGGAAGCAGGCTATAGACGCCGCCACCGACGCTTTTAAGACAGTTCAGTTACAGTTTTATGAAGCCCCCGCCCGCCCGACCGGCCGCCCGGCGCGGCGGGAAGCTGGACGGAGAAGACGCTGCCGCGGCCGACCTCGCTGTCGATCTCCAGCCGGCCGCGATGGCGGCTGACGATGTGCTTGACGATGGCGAGGCCGAGCCCGGTGCCGCCGACGGCGCGGCTGCGCGCCGGGTCGACCCGGTAGAACCGCTCGGTCAGGCGCGGCAGGTGCTCCCTCGCGATGCCATCGCCCTGGTCGCTGACGCTGACGACGAGACCCGCGCGCTGCCCTTCCACCGATGTCCGGGCGGAGATGCCGACGACGCCCCCCTGCCGGCCGTAGTTGATCGCGTTCGACACCAGGTTCTGGAACACCTGATAGAGCTGGTCCGAATCCCCGATCACCTCGGGCAGGTCGGGCGCCAGGTCGAGCTCGAGCCGCTGCGCCTTGCGCTGGGCCTTGAGCTCGAGCGCGTCGGCCACCGACTGCAGCAGCGGGCCGACCGCGACCCGGCCGGTCGGCGGCACGTGCTCGTCCAGCTCGATCCGCGACAGCGACAGCAGGTCGTTGACCAGCCGCGACATCCGCTCGGCCTGCTGCTGCATGATGCCGAGGAAGCGCTCGCGCGCCGCCGCGTCGTCCCGCGCCGGCCCGCGCAGCGTCTCGATGAAGCCCATCAGGCTGGACAGCGGCGTGCGCAGCTCGTGGCTGGCATTGGCCACGAAGTCGGCGCGCATCTGCTCGACCCGCTTGGAGGCGGTGAGGTCGTAGAAGGTGACCAGCAGCGCCGGCTCGGGCCCGGTCTCCCGCTCCCCGGGGTCGCCGCGCCGCTCGAAGCGCTGGATCCGCACCTCGAACTCACGCTCGATCGGCACCGGCAGGTTCAGCGGCACGGTCTGCATCGGGCCGCCGGCGAGGACGGCGTCGACCGCGGCGATGACCTCGGGATGGCGGATCGCATCGGCCAGGTCACGGTCGAGCAGGCGGTCACCGAACAGCCGCTGGGCGGCGCCGTTGGCGCGCAGCACGCTGCGGTCGCCGGCCAGCACCAGGATCGGGTCCTCCTGCGCCTCCAGGATCTCGGACGCGGTCTGCAGCTCGACCGCCAGGGTGCGCTCGCGCCCGCGGGCGTGGCGCTGCAGCCGCTGCAGATGCAGGAACAGGATCTGGCCGAGCTCGGTGGAAGGCCGCGGCGGCCGGTCCGGGGCCTCGGCCGTCGAGGCCTCGATATGGCGGCGCAGCAGGTCGAGATCGCGCAGCAGGCGCCAAGCGAAGACGCCGGCGATGCCGAACAGCGCCAGCATCCCGGCCGCCGCCAGCCAGACGCCGGTGCCGTCGGCCTGGGCCGCCAGAAGCACGAGCGCAAGCGCCAGGGCGGCGATCACCGCGATGCCGAGCAGATGACGATAGATCGGACCGGCCATGCACACGCGCCTCGAGCAGCGAGCCTTACAATACCGCAGTTTCGCGGAAGGACGGCGACGCTACCCGCGCTCGGTGACAGTTTCGTGTCGTCCGCTGCGGCAAGGCGCGATACGGATCAGCCCGGCGCGGACATTCCCGCGCCGATGCCGACATAGGGGCCGCGGGCCGGCCTCTCCGAGCGTTCGCAGGCGGCGGCGCCGACCGCCACCGCCAGCAGCGCCGCGACCAGGCCCAGCCGCCGCATCATTCGCCCTTGGCCACGCCGACCAGGGCCGGGCGCAGCAGCCGCCCGTGCAGCACATAGCCGGCCTGGACCACCTGGACCACCGTGCCCGCCGGCTTGCCGGTGCCCGGCAGCTCGAACATGGCCTGGTGGAAGTTCGGGTCGAAGGCTTCGTCGACCGGCTCGATCCGGGTCACGCCGTGGCGCTCGAAGGCGGCCAGCAGCTGGCGCTCGGTGGCGGCGACGCCGTCGACCAGGGTCTTCAGCGCCGGATCCGTCTCCACCGCCTCGGCCGGCACGGCGTCGATGGCGCGGCGCAGATTGTCGGCGGCGTCGAGCAGCGACTTGGCGAAGCCGGAGATGGCGTATTTCGCCGTGTCCTCGCGCTCGCGCTCCGACCGGCGGCGGATGTTCTCGGTCTCCGCCAGGGCGCGCAGCGCTTGGTCCTTCAGCTTGGCGTTCTCGGCCTCGAGCGCGGCGATGCGCTCCACCGCCCCGGCCAGCGCCGCATCGCCGCCGGGATCGGAGGCGGTCATGGCATCCGCGCCCTCGGCCGCGGTCTCGGTTTCGGCGACACCCTCGACCTCGGGCCCGGCGGCCCCGGTCTCCGGCTCCGTCGCGTCGGGGCGGGGCTCGGCGGACATCGTCTTGTTGTGCATCATGCTACCTGGTTCGTGGTCTCGTGGGTCCGGAGCAGACGGCCTATCATCTTCGCGGTGTAGTCCACCATCGGGATGATGCGGGCATAGTTCAGCCGGGTCGGCCCGATCACGCCGATGGCGCCGACCACGCGCTGGTCGCCGCCCTTGTAGGGGGCGATGATCATCGAGCAGCCGGTGTGGCTGAACAGCTGGTTCTCCGCGCCGATGAAGATCTGCACGCCCTCCGCGGCGTTGGCCGCGTCGAGCATCTTCAGCATCGCCTCCTTGGTCTCCAGCGCCTGGAACAGGCCGCGGATGCGCTCCAGATCCTCCAGCGCGGTGACGTCGCTGAGGAGGCGGGACTGGCCCTTGACGATCAGCGTGCCGCCGCCGCCGTCGCTCCAGGTGGCGAGGCCGGCCTGGATCACCTTGGCGGCGAGGCTGTCGAGCTGGCTCTTCTGCGCCTCGATCTCGGCCAGCACCCCGGCCCGGGCTTCGCCGATGGTGCGGCCGATGATGCGGGCGTTGAGATAGTTGGTGACATGGATGAAGGTCGAGGCCGGCAGGCCGAGCGGCACCTCGACCACGCGGTTCTCGACCATGCCGTCCTCGGTCACCAGCACGACCAGGGCGCGGCCCGGCGCCAGGTTGACGAATTCGATGTGCTTCAGCGGCCGGTCGGTCTTCGGCGCCAGGACCAGCCCGGCGCAGGCGGACAGGCCTGACAGGGCGGAGGTCGCCTCCTCCAGCATCTCGGCGACGCCGCGCCCGGCCTGGGCGCACAGCGCCTCGATCGAGGCGCGCTCGTTCTCGCCGACATCGCCCAGCTGCATCAGCCCGTGCACGAACAGGCGCAGCCCCGCATCGGTCGGCAGCCGCCCGGCCGAGGTGTGCGGCGCGTAGAGCAGCCCGGCCTCCTCGAGATCCGCCATCACGTTGCGGATCGTCGCCGGCGACAGCGACATGCCGAGCCGGCGCGACAGGGTGCGGCTGCCCACCGGTTCGCCGGACTGGACATAGGCGTCGACGATCTGGCGGAAGATCTCCCGCGACCGCTCGTCGAGGTCCCGGAACGCCTGGCCGCCGGGCCGGATGGTGAAATCGCTCAAGACTGTCATGGCCGTCGCCACGCTATGTAAGCACCGATCCAACCGAATCAACGTCTCCCGGGCTTTACGGACCGGGGCCGCGAGGATAGCGTGCGCGACCCTCGCCGAGAACAGAAAGCGACCCCATGCGACCGTCCGGACGCGCCTTCGACGCCCTGCGCGCCATCCGCCTCGAGACCGACGTCAACAAATACGCCGAAGGCTCGTGCCTGGCGAAGTTCGGCGACACCCATGTGCTGTGCACCGCCTCGGTCGAGGACCGGGTGCCGTCCTGGCTGAAGGGCGGCGGCAAGGGCTGGGTGACGGCGGAATACGGCATGCTGCCGCGCGCCACCGACCAGCGCACCGACCGCGAGGCCGCCCGCGGCAAGCAGAGCGGCCGGACCCAGGAGATCCAGCGCCTGATCGGCCGGTCGCTGCGCGCGGTCACCGACCTGAAGGCGCTGGGCGAGATCCAGATCAAGGTCGATTGCGACGTGCTGCAGGCCGATGGCGGCACCCGCACCGCCGCGATCACCGGCGGCTATGTCGCGCTGGTGCTGGCGCTGCGCCATCTGGTGCAGATCCGCAAGCTGAAGGCGCTGCCGCTGACCGACAGCGTCGCCGCCATCTCCTGCGGCCTCTATCAGGGCCAGGCGGTGCTGGACCTCGACTATGCCGAGGACTCGACCGCCCAGGCCGACGCCAACTTCGTCATCACCGGCAAGGGCGGGCTGGTCGAGGTGCAGGCGACGGCGGAGCAGACCCCCTTCGCCCGGGCCGAGTTCGAGGCGCTGCTGGCGCTGGCCGAGAAGGGCACGGCCGAGCTGGCGGCGATCCAGAAGGCGGCGCTGGGCGAGGGCTGACGCTGGCCGCTCGATAGCGTTCATGCCGTTCCAAAATCGTCATGGCGAGGCGCGCAGCGCCGTGGCCATCCAGGAGGGCGGTGCCGCTGGATGGCCACGCCCCTTCGGGGCTCGCCATGACGATAAGGAATGAGAGTTCCGATCAGCGCAAACCGGACTGATGCGGCGGCCCGGCCCTTGAGCCGCGGCCGGGGCCGTGAAATCCTGCGGCCTCACCACGCGGGAGAGGGGTGATGCTCGGCCTGCTGGCGCTGTTCGCCGCCGTCCTGATACCGGGCCTGCCGCAGATCGGCGACGGCGCGGCGACGGCCTTCCAGACCTTCGCCACCCTGCCCTACGCCGAGAAGCTGATCGACTACGCCCCCGAAGGCGGCGGCCCGGTCCTGTACCGGCTGCCCGGCAATGTCTGCTTCCTGCGCCTGGCGCGGCAGGCCGGCCAGACCGAGTGGATCCGGCGCGGCGACCAGGGCCGGATCGAGATCATCGTCTCCGCCCCCGGCCTGGCCCGGGGCGGCGGGCGCTTCGAGCCCGAGGGCACGGCCGAGCTGCAGCTGGACGGCCGCCCCGTCGCGGTCCCGGTCGCCTCACCCGGCCTGCCGACCTGGCGCTTCACGCTGGAGGACACGCCGGCGCTGCACGAGGCGCTCGACGCCGAGGAGGCGACTCTGCGCTTCACCGCGGTCCGCGGCGGCCGGCCGGTTCCGGACGAGACGCTGAGCATCGACGCCGCCGGCCTGGTCGAGGGCCTGGGCGGGCTCGATTCCTGCGCCATCGGCGCCGAGCTGCCGGGCGTGGTCGGGCCGTAGCCCTTCCGGTATCACCCGACGCGCCGGTGCGGCGCTTCGATGGCGCGGATACCTGGACCTATCTGGACTGAGTGGCCGCCTCGAAACTCTACTGCGACGGCCATGTGACGCGGTTTTCTGCGCTTCCGGCGCTCACGGACCTTCATGTCCGCTGCGCTCCGGTTCTCGAAAACCACGCCAGCTGACTCGTCGCAGCGAGTTTCAAGACGGCCTCTGAGCGCCGGCGCCGCGGGCGGCCGCCGCGGCCTCGACCCGATGCTTCAGCCCGGGGCGCAGGCCGAGGGCGAAGGCGGTCTCGGCCATCAGGAACATCGGGCCGATCAGGAGCTGGAACAGGTTCGACAGGAAGGCCGGCCGCCTGCCCTCATAGGCGTGGCCGACCAGCTGCAGCGCCCAGCCGCCGACGAACAGCGCGCCGGCGACGATCCATGTAGCCCGGGCCGAGCCGCCGTCGACCACGGCATGGGCGACGATCAGCCCCGGGATCACCACCGCCGCCATCGCCAGGCCGAGCCCGAGATCGAGCGCGATCCACAGCAGCCAGACCAGCAGGGCGACGAGCTCGGCCAGCGTCACCGGCCAGCCGGCGACGACGCCGAGCGGGACGGTCGCCAGCGCGATCAGCACCGCCAGGATGATCGCCGGAATGCCGAAGAAATGGGTCAGCCGGTTGCGCCCGTCGCGATGGAAGCTGATGTACATCGCCATCTGGCGATCGAACAGATCCGAGGCCATGCGCGATCCTCCCCGCCAGGAGAATAAACCCAGGGCGGGATTCACGCGAGACGCGAGTGCTGGCGGATGGGCCGGAGCCGCCCCTCACCCGAAATCGCCGACGCGATTTCGACCTCTCCCCGAGGAGAGGTGAAACGCCCCTGTCCTCGGGGAGAGGGAGGAGCCCGACGCCGAAGGCGGCGGGAGGGTGAGGGGGTGCGGACGGTGCCGTCAGGCAGTCCGGAGGCCCGGCTCAATCCTGCAGCGCCAGAAGCAGGCTGGAGGTGTCGACCCGGCCGCCGGCCTTGGCCTGGACCGCGGCGTAGAACTGGTCGACCAGCGCCGTCACCGGCAGCCGGGCGCCGTTGTGCTTGGCCTCCTGCAAGCAGATGCCGAGGTCCTTGCGCATCCAGTCGATGGCGAAGCCGAAATCGAACTTGCCCTGCAGCATGGTGCGGCCGCGATTCTCCATCTGCCAGCTCTGCGCCGCGCCCTTGGAGATGACGTCGAGCACCAGGTTGCCGTCCAGCCCCGCCTTCTGGGCGAAGTTCAGCCCCTCGGCCAGGGCCTGGACCAGACCGGCGATGCAGATCTGGTTGACCATCTTGGTCAGCTGGCCGGCGCCCGCCGGGCCCATCAGGGTGCAGGCGCGGGCATAGCTGTCGATCACCGGCCTGGCGATGGCGAAGACTTCCTCGCGCCCGCCGCACATCACCGTCAGCACGCCGTTCTCGGCCCCCGCCTGGCCGCCCGAGACCGGCGCGTCGAGGAAGCCGAAGCCGAGCCTGTCGGCCTCCGCCTCCAGCTCGCGGGCGACATCGGCCGAGGCGGTGGTGTGGTCGACCAGGATGGCGCTGCCGGACATGCCGGCGAAGGCGCCGTCCGGCCCCTTGGCCACGGCGCGGACGTCGTCGTCGTTGCCGACGCACATGAACACGATCGCGGCGTCCTTCGCCGCCTCGGCCGGGGTCGCGGCCCATCGGCCGCCATGGCGCTCGGCCCAGGCCTCGGCCTTCGCCGCGGTGCGGTTGAACACGGTGACCTCGTGCCCCGCCTTGACCAGATGCCCCGCCATCGGCGCGCCCATCACGCCCATGCCCAGGAATGCGACCTTCATCGTCCTCGCCCCTCACCGCCATGCGTTGGAGGCGACACAGTGCACCAACCGCCGCCTTTGATTCCAGCCTCCGGCGCGCGTATCTGATGCCCATCATGACGATGCAAACCCCCGCCGCCCGCCGCTTCGCCGGCGACCACCTGGTCATCGCCAGCCACAACAAGGGCAAGATCCCCG
Source organism: Inquilinus limosus DSM 16000 (assembly GCF_000423185.1). GTDB lineage: Bacteria > Pseudomonadota > Alphaproteobacteria > DSM-16000 > Inquilinaceae > Inquilinus > Inquilinus limosus. The sequence continues at coordinate 316,553 of NZ_AUHM01000002.1, forward strand.
AGATCGCCGCCCTGCTGGAAGGCCGCGTGCCGCGCCTGACCTCGGCCGCCGAGCACGGCGTGCCGGAGCCGGAGGAGACCGGCGACAGCTTCATCGCCAATGCCGAGCTGAAGGCCCGCTTCGTCGCCGCCGCCACCGGCCTGCCGGCGCTGGCCGACGACAGCGGCGTTTCCGTCTCCGGCCTGGGCGGCGCGCCCGGCATCTATTCCGCCCGCTGGGCCGAGAAGCCGGACGGCAGCGGCCGCGACTTCGCCTATGCGATGGAGCAGGTGCGGCTGAAGCTGGGCGACAATCCGGACCGCAGCGCCCGCTTCGTCTGCGCCCTGTCGCTGTGCTGGCCGGACGGCCATTGCGAGACGGTGGAGGGCGAGATCCGTGGCCAACTGGTCTGGCCCGCGCGGGGAAGCAAGGGCTTCGGCTACGACCCGATCTTCGTCCCGGACGGCCACGACCGCACCTTCGGCGAGATGGAGTCGGAGGAGAAGCACGCCATGAGCCACCGCGCCGACGCCTTCCGCAAGCTGGTGGCCCGGTGTTTTGAGGGGTGATGAACAGCACAGCATCTCACCCCCCGATCCATTTGAGTCCCCCCTCCCCTCTCGCGAGGGAGGGGGGACAAGAAAAGGGGTGCCGCCCATGACCGCCCCCGGCTTCGCCCTCTATGTCCATTGGCCGTTCTGCCGGTCGAAATGCCCGTATTGCGACTTCAACTCGCATGTCCGGGAGCAGGTGGAGCATGAGCGCTGGCGCCGGGCGCTGGTGGCGGAGCTGGACCATTTCGCCGACCTGACGCCGGGGCGGACGCTGACCTCGATCTTCTTCGGCGGCGGCACCCCGTCGCTGATGCAGCCGGCCACGGCGGCGGCGGTGATCGACCGCGCGGCGGAGCGCTGGGGCCTGGCGCCCGATGTCGAGATCACGCTGGAGGCGAATCCGACCTCGGTCGAATCCCATCTCTTCGCCGGCTTCCGCACCGCCGGGGTGAACCGGGTGTCGCTCGGCGTCCAGGCGCTGGACGAGGCGTCGCTGCGCTTCCTGGGCCGCAACCATTCGGCCGAGGAGGCGCTGGCCGCCGTCGGCCTGGCCGCCCGGCACTTCGGCCGCTTCTCCTTCGACCTGATCTACGCCCGGCCGGGCCAGACCGTGGCCGGCTGGACGGCCGAGCTGCGCCGTGCGCTGGACCATGCGGTCGGCCACATCTCGGCCTATCAGCTGACGATCGAGCAGGGCACGCGCTTCCACACCCTCTACTCGCGCGGCGAGCTGGTGCTGCCGGACGAGGACACCCAGGCCGCGCTGTACGAGGCCACGGCCGAGGTGCTGGGCGCCGCCGGCCTGCCCGGCTACGAGATCTCGAACCACGCCCGGCCGGGCGAGGAATCGCGCCACAACCTGACCTATTGGCGCTATGGCGACTACGTCGGCATCGGCCCCGGGGCGCATGGCAGGCTGACGCTGAACGAGGGCAAATGGGCCACCCGCACCCACCGGGCGCCGGAGGTCTGGCTGGAACGTGTGGAGGCGGCCGGCCATGCCGAGCACGAGCGCGAGCCGGTGCCGCCCGAGGCCCGGCGCGACGAGATGCTGATGATGGGGCTGCGCTTGGCCGAGGGCGTGCCGAAATCCCGCATCGCCGACGAGACCGGCCTGCCCTTCGATCGGGCGATCGACCGCCGCAAGCTGGACCGGCTGGTCGCCGGCGGCTTCCTGGCCGAGGACGAGACCCGCCTCGCCGCCACCCCGGCCGGCCGCCAGCGCCTGGATGCCGTGCTGGCGGCGCTTTTGGGCTGAACGCCCTAGAACTCGACCGATACGCCGCCCCCGACCACCCGGCCCTGGCCGACGCGCATCGTGGGGATGCCGCCGAAGCTCTGGCCCCAGCTCTCGTAACGCTCATCCGTCAGGTTGGTGGCGAAGGCGTAGAGGCGCAGCCCGTCGCCCTCCCAGCTCAGCCGGGCGTTGACGATGTCATAGGCGGAGAGGTCGAAGGTGTTGGCCACGTCGGCGGCCCGGGCGCCGACATGCTGATAGGTGAGCCGTCCGACGAGATCGCCGGGCAACCCGACGGAATCCGTCGCCCAGCGGTACTCGATGCCGAGATTGGCGGTCAGCGCCGGGACGTTCGGGACATCGCCGCCGGACCTGGCCCCGGTCAGGCTGCCCGCCGGCACCCGCCCAAGCTCGGCATGGGTGGCGCCGACGCCGCCGAAGAGGTCGAGATCGGGGGCGAGGCGCGCGGTCAGCTCGATCTCGCCGCCATAGCTCGAATAATCGAGCGCCGTCGTGGTGAACAGCGCCTGGGCCGCGTCGAAGACGACGAGATGGCCGTTCCTCACGTCGTTGTAAAACAGCGCCCCGTCCAGCCTCAGCCGGTCGCCGAACAGCGTGGATTTGAAGCCGACCTCGTAGGTCCAGCTCTCCGAGGCCGGGAACGCATCCTCCGGCCGGCCGAGGCCGCTGTTGACCGCGATCGCCGGAAAGCCCGCGGAGACATAGCCGCGCGAAATCGAGGTATAGGTCATGAGCCCGGGCGTCCAGTCGTAGCTCAGCGCCGCGCGGCCGGTCAGGAAGTTGTCGTCGAGATCCTGCTCGTCGCCAAAGGACGGCACGACTCCCGGCAGCCCGTCGCCGTCGAACCGATAGGTGGCCGATTTGTGCTCATGCGTCGCCCGCAGGCCGAAGGTCGCCTTCAGCCGGTCGGCCACCGGCACGGTGACCTCGCCGAAGACGGCGTAGCTGTTGGTGACGACGTCATTGGCCTGGGCGCCGTTGACCGAAAGGAAGGCCGGCGTGACGGCCCGGCCGTTGCGATCCGACGAGAACGCGGAGCGGTAGAAGTTGACGCCGGCGGTCCAGGCGACGGCGCTGTCCGGCAGCGAGGTCAGGCGGAACTCCTGAAGGATGCTCGTCTGGTCGAAGTCGATATCGGCGATGTCGGCACCGGGGACGTCGAAGACCGAGGAGGGCAGGCCGGTCATCCGGGCGAAGACCAGCCCGTCGGTCAGGTCCATCCGCTGGCTCGACCGGTCGCGCTGGGCGCCGGTCAGCGAGGTGAAGGCGAAGCCCTCGAACTCGTGCCGGATCCTGAGGCTGACGCCAGTGGTCTCGGTGTCGACATGGTTCCGCGGGTCGGTCTCGCTGACCGGGAAATCCGGAGTGTCGCGCAGCAGGAACCGCGGCGAATGCGTGTCGTCGCGGCCGTAGGAGAAGGTCAGCAGCGCCTCGCTGCGGTCGTCGGGCGTGAAGCGCAGGGCCCCGCGCGCGGCGCCGATGTCGAGCCCGCCGTCGTCGCCGCCGGCGGCGAGGTTGGGAATGTCGCCGCCGAAATGCGACCAGCTCAGCGCCAGCCGGCCGGCCAGCCTGTCGGGGACGAGGGCGCCGTTGGCAACCATCTGGCCGAGCGCATAGCCGTCGGTGCCGATCTCGCCGGTCAGGGAGAATTCCCGGTCCAGGGCGGGCCGCCGCGGCACGATGCTGACCGCGCCGCCCTGGCTGTTGCGGCCGAACAGTGTGCCCTGGGGACCGCGCAGCACCGCGACCTGGTCGACATCCACCAGGTTCGGGGCGACGCCGAAGACCGATTGCGGCATCTCGTCGACATAGAAGACCACCGAGGTGTCGTCGCCCGAGACCGGCGAGAACGAGCCGATGCCGCGGATATTGCCGAAGTTCGAGGACTGGCCGCCGACATCGACGAAGCTGAAGTTCGGCACCGAGCGGGCGAGGTCCGCATTCGAGGCGATCGGCGAGATGTCGAGCCGGTCGCCTTCGAGCACGGTCGCGCTGATCGGCACCTGCTGCAGGTCTTCCTCGCGCTTGCGGGCGGTGACGACGATCGGCTCGAGCACCAGGGTGTCGTCCTGGGCCGGCGCCTCCGCCGGGGTCAGCAGCGCCGGAAGCGAAACGAGGGCGAGGAGCGGGACGCCGCCGCACCGGACCGGAGCTCTTCGGAAAACAGGCACGGGACCCCCCTTCACACGCGGACCATCGCTCCCGTGGCTGGCGTGCGGCGAGATCTCGGCGCGATCTGCGGCTGGCTCCAGGCATGCGAATGACTTGCAATATCCATACTGATCATGCGATCAGTCAACAGTTCTGTTGATCAGCGCCCGGAGATACCCCGATGCCGGAGCTCAAGCCCGTCTTCTCATTGCCCGATGCCAGGGACCTGATCCTGGAGGCGGCCCTGGCCGCCTTCGCCGAGCGCGGCTTCCACGGCGCCGGCATGCGCGACATCGCCGCCCGCGCCGGCGTGTCCCAGAGCCTGCTGCACCACCATTTCGGCACCAAGGAAGCGCTGTGGAACCTGGTCGGCGAGCGCATCTCGGCCGATTTCCTGGACTACATGGCGGAGGCGATCGCGCCGGATGTCCCTGCGGCGGAGAGCGTGCCGCGGGCGCTGCGCAGCTACATGGCCTATTGGAAGGAGCACCCGGCCGCCTTCCGCTTCAATCTCTGGCGGCTGCTGGAAGGACCGGCGGGGGAACGGAAGACCCGGTCGGCCACGCTCAACGCCCGCGCCGTCCCCGTCTTCGAGCGGGCCCATCAGGCGGGCTTCATCCGCAGCGACATGCCGCCCGGGCTGGCCATGATCATCGGCGGCAGCCTGATCCAGTTCTGGCTGCACAGCCAGACCGAGATCCGCGACGCGCTGGCGGTGACCGGGGCCGAGCCGCCCACGGACGACGCCTTCATCGACTGCATCCTGGGCCTGATCGGCCCCGACCGGACGCAGACGGAGACCAGGTGATGGATCCCGCGGCGTTCACCCTGCACGACCTGGCCGACTTCCCGATCGTGCGCCTGAGCGGCCGCGGCCTGCCGCGGGGCTACGGCCCGCAATGGGCGGCGGAGATGGAGGCCCTCCTCCGCCAGGACACGCCGTTCGTGCTCGTCTTCCTCGACACCGTCGAGGACGAGGCGCAGGAGGACCGGAAGCTTCGCATGCTGTGGCTGAAGCAGCACAAGAAGCCGCTGGCGACCCGGTGCCGGGGCATCGTCTCGATCGAGCCGGACAAGGCGATGCGGCTGCTGAAGCGCACCCAGGGCGCCGCCCTGGCGCTGGCCTTCGGCCTGACCCTGAAGATCGTGCCCGGACGCGAAGAGGCCGAGCGCATGGCGCGATCCCTCCTCGCCGGCGCCGTCCCCGCCGATGACGAATAGCCCACCCGCCTATCTGTCGTTCGGACGCTGGAGGCTTCGCGTGCCCAGGCGCAGGGGCGTCCGCATCGGGCTCGCCCTCCTCATGCTGGTCCGCGGCCTGATCCCGAGCCCGACGAGCCCCCTCCTGCTGTCGGGGGCCGTCTCCCTCCTGTCGATGGACGTTCCGCGCCTGCGCCGCTGGCGGCGCCGCATCATCGTCGCGGCCGGACGGCGGCGACGCCGGGGTGACGGTTAGGAGGCTGCCGGCGTGCGGCGTCAGCCCTGCTTCGTCACGGTGAAATGCGTGGCGGCGGCGGTGGCGACGCGCTCGCCGATGCCGTAGCCCAGGGCGGGCAGGTCGATCCCGGCGAACAGGGCCTCGCCGCTGCCCAGCAGGATCGGCGAGACGACGAGGTGCATCTCGTCGATCAGCCGCCGGCGCAGATACTGCCGGACCGTGGCGACCCCGCCGCCGACCCGCACATCCTTGCCGCCCGCGGCGTCCCTCGCGCGCTCCAGCGCGGCCTCGATGCCGTCGGTGACGAAATGGAAGGTCGTGCCGCCCTCCATCTCCAGCGAGGGCCGGGCATGGTGGGTCAGGACGAAGACCGGCACGTGATAGGGCGGGTTGTCGCCCCACCAGCCCTTCCAGCCGTGGTCCGGCCAGGGGCCGCGCACCGGCCCGAACATGTTCCGGCCCAGGATCCACGCCCCGACATTCTCGAAGCTGCGGGCGGCGAAATCCTCGTCGACCCCGGCCTCGCCGCCCTCCTGGCCGGACATGGCCCGGAAGGTGCGGGTGGGGAAGAACCATTCGTGCAGCGCTTCGCCGCCCTTGCCGAGCGGGTCCTCGCGGCTCTGCGCCGGCCCCGCGCCGTAGCCGTCCAGGGAGATGGAGAAGGCGCGGACAACGAGCTTGGACATGGTGCGTTTCCTTTCCGGTGAGGCTTGATTCTGATTTCATATTTTAACCAGTTATATTTCGCAATCAGTTTCTGCAAGACCGGCTCCCGGGCTATCCTCTCGGCCAAAATCACCGGGGGAGGCAGCGCCATGGCGTCGGTCCGCTACATCGTCCACGACGTGGACCAGGCGGTCGCGTTCTACACGCAGCATCTGGGCTTCCGGCTGCAGCAGCAGTTCGGGCCGAACATGGCGATCCTGGAACGGGACGGGCTGATCCTCTGGACCGCGGGTCCCGGCGCCTCGGCCAGCCGGCCGATGCCGGACGGGCGTAAGCCCGAGCCCGGCGGCTGGAATCGATTCGTGCTGCAGGTCGACGATCTCGAAGCCCTGGTCGCCTCGCTGCGACAGAACGGCGTCCGGTTCCGCAACGACATCGTCACCGGCCCCGGCGGCCGGCAGATCCTGTGCGAGGACCCGTCCGGCAACGTGGTCGAGCTGTTCCAGCCCGCCTGAGCCTTCACCCGACCGGGTGGACACCCGCCCTCCGGCGCGGCATGGTCGCGCTCTGTTCCGCCCGAGGCCACCATGAAGACCTATTACCTGATCGACGGCTCCGGCTACATCTTCCGCGCCTTCCACGCGCTGCCGATGATGATGCGCAAGTCGGACGGGCTGCCGGTGAACGCCGTCTACGGCTTCACCAACATGCTGATCCGCCTGCTGGCCGATCTCGACGCCGACCATCTGGCGGTGATCTACGACAAGTCGGAACGCAGCTTCCGCAAGGAGATCTACCCCGCCTACAAGGCGCAGCGGCCCGACCCGCCGGAGGAGCTGGTGCCGCAGTTCCCGCTGATCCGCGCCACCAGCGAGGCCTTCAACCTGCCGGGCATCGAGGTCGAGGGCTTCGAGGCCGACGACATCATCGCGACCTATTGCCGGATGGCGAAGGAGGAAGGCTCCCGCGTCGTCATCGTCTCCTCCGACAAGGACATGATGCAGCTGGTCGGCGACGGCGTGACCATGCTGGACCCGATCAAGAACAAGCCGATCGACGCGGCCGAGGTGATGGAGAAGTTCGGCGTCGCGCCGGACCGGGTGATCGACGTCCAGGCCCTGGCCGGCGACAGCGTCGACAACGTGCCGGGCGTGCCCGGCATCGGCATCAAGACCGCGGCGCAGCTGATCACCGAATTCGGCGACCTCGACACCCTTCTGGCCCGGGCGGGCGAAATCAAGCAGCCGAAGCGGCGCGAATCCCTGATCCAGTACGCCGAGCAGGCGCGGATCAGCCGTGAGCTGGTGAAGCTGCGCAGCGACGCGCCGGTGCCGGTCGGCCTGGACGGCATCGTGGTGCGGCCGCCGAACCGGCAGAAGCTGGTCGGCTTCCTGGAGGAGATGGAGTTCCGCTCGACCATCACCCGGGTCGAGGCCTCCTTCGAGAAGCTGGGTACCACGGCCGACGGCGAGCCGGACCTGGCCGCCCCGGGCAAGCCCGAGGCGATCGCCCAGGACTACGAGCTGGTGCAGGACGTGGCGGCGCTGCAGCGCTGGGCCGATGCGGCGGTCGAGGCCGGGGTGCTGGCGATCGACACCGAGACCAACTCGCTGGACGCCGAGGCGGCGATGCTGTGCGGCATCTCGCTGGCGGTCGCCCCGGGCAAGGCCTGCTACATCCCGATCGGCCATGTGCCTCCGGGCGGCGACGGGCTGAACCTCGAGGGCACCGCGCTGAAGCAGATCCCGATCGGGGAGGTCCGCCGCATCCTCGGGCCGGTGCTGACCGACCCGTCGGTGCTGAAGGTCGGGCACAATCTGAAATACGACGACCATGTGCTGAGCCGTCCCGACATCGGCATGCCGATCACGCCCTGGGACGACACCATGCTGATCTCCTACACCCTCGACGGCGGGGCACACGGCCACGGCATGGACGAGCTGTCGGAGCTGCATCTGCAGCACCGCACCATCCCCTATTCCTCGGTCTGCGGCACCGGCAGGAACGCCATCACCTTCGACAAGGTGCCGCTGGACAAGGCCCTGGCCTATGCCGCCGAGGACGCCGACATCACGCTGCGCCTACACATGCTGCTGAAGCCGCGGCTGGTGGCGGAGCGGATGACGACGGTCTACGAGACCATCGAGCGGCCGCTGGTCGGCGTCATCTCCGACATGGAGATGGCGGGCATCAAGGTCGACCGCGCCGCCCTGGCCCGGCTGTCGATGGAGTTCGCCGAGCGCATGACGGCGCTGGAGGCGGAGATCCACGTCCTGGCCGGCGGCCCCTTCAACGTCGGCAGCCCGAAGCAGCTGGGCGAGGTGCTGTTCGAGCGGCTGGGCATCCCCGGCGGCAAGAAGAGCAGCAAGACCGGAGCGTACTCGACCGATTCCAGCGTGCTGGAGCAGCTGGCGGCGCAGGGCCACGCGATCGCGACGCAGATCCTGGAATGGCGCCAGCTGGCCAAGCTGAAGGGCACCTACACCGACGCGCTGCAGGGCCAGATCAACCCGCGCACGGGGCGGGTGCACACCTCCTTCTCGCTGGCCGCGACCAACACCGGTCGGCTGTCCTCGAACGAGCCGAACCTGCAGAACATCCCGATCCGCACCGAGGAGGGGCGCAAGATCCGCTACGCCTTCGTGGCGGAGGAAGGGCACCGGCTGGTCTCGGTCGACTACAGCCAGATCGAGCTGCGGCTGGTGGCGCAGATCGCCGACGTCGCCCTGCTGAAGCAGGCCTTCCAGGACGGCACCGACATCCACGCCATGACCGCGAGCCAGGTGTTCGGCGTGCCGCTCCAGGAGATGACGGGGGAGATCCGGCGCAAAGCCAAGGCGATCAATTTCGGCATCATCTACGGCATCTCCGGCTTCGGCCTGGCGGCGCAGCTGGGCATCCCGCAGGCCGAGGCCACGGCCTTCATCCGCGCCTATCTCGACCGGCTGCCGGAGCTGAAGGCCTGGATGGACGAGACCAAGCGCACGGCGCGCGAGCGCGGCTGGGTCGAGACCCTGTTCGGCCGCAAATGCCACGTGCCCGGGATCAAGGACCCGAACCCGGCCCGCCGCGCCTTCGCCGAACGCCAGGCGATCAACGCCCCGATCCAGGGCACCGCCGCCGACATCATCAAGCGCGCCATGGGCCGGCTGCCGCGGGCGCTCGCGGCAGAGGGGCTGCGCGCCCGCATGCTGCTGCAGGTGCATGACGAGCTGCTGTTCGAGGCGCCAGAGGCGGAGGCGCAGCGCACCGCCGAGGTGGCCCAGGCGGTGATGCAGTCGGCGGCGACGCTCGAGGTCCCGCTGATCGCCGAAGCCGGCATCGGCCGCAGCTGGGCCGAGGCGCATTGATTTGCCCGATGACATCCACCGTCTCATCGTCATGGCGAGCCGGCGAAGCCGGCGTGGCCATCCAGCGGCACCGGACCCTGGATGGCCACGCCCCTGCGGGGCTCGCCATGACGGCTCTCTTTCGGCAAGACGCTCGATGATGGCCTCTCCGTCGTCATCGCGCGAATAAGGAGCCAGACCATGGCCGAGACCATCGACTTCGCCGGCAAGGCGGTCTTCGTCGCCGGCGGCACCAGCGGCATCAATTTCGGCATCGCCCTCGGCTTCGCCCGGGCCGGGGCCCGCGTCGCGGTGATGAGCCGCAGCCCCGAGAAGGTCGAGGCGGCGGTCGCCCGCCTCCAAGAGGCCGGGGCCGAGGCCATGGGCACGGCGGCCGATGTCCGCGACTACGCCGCCACCGAGGCCGCGTTGAAAGCCGCGCACGACGCCTATGGCGATTTCGACGTGCTGGTCTCCGGCGCCGCCGGGAACTTCCCGGCGACGGCTCTCGGCATGTCGGCGAACGGCTTCAAGTCGGTGGTCGACATCGACCTGCTGGGCAGCTTCAACGTGCTGCGGGCGGCGCATCCTTTCCTGCGCAAGCCGGGCGCGTCGGTGATCAACATCTCCGCCCCGCAGGCGGCGGCGCCGATGGCGATGCAGGCCCATGTCTGCGCCGCCAAGGCCGGGGTCGACATGCTGACCCGGGTGCTGGCGATGGAATGGGGCCGCGACGGCATCCGCGTGAACTCCGTCATCCCTGGCCCGATCGACGACACCGAAGGCATGGCCCGGCTGGCGCCGACGCCGCAGGCCCGCGCCATGGTCCAGCGCAGCGTGCCGCTGGGCCGGATGGGCGCGGCCGAGGACATCGCCGCCGCCTGCCGCCTGCTGTCCTCGCCGCTGGCCGCCTTCATCACCGGCGCGGTGCTGCCGGTCGACGGCGGCTGGTCGCTGGGCGGCGCCGCCGCCTCGATGGGGATCATCGCCGAGCAGGCGATGGCCGCCGCGGCCAAGGGATAGGATCTTCCCCCCAGCCCCCAGCCGTGACACCGTGTTGCGCTTCGGTTCGGAGGAGGCCGCCCATGACCGTCGAGGTCTATCTCGCCTATATTGCCGCCTGCATCCTGGTCGCGATCATCCCGGGGCCGTCGGTGACGCTGATCGTCGCCAACAGCCTGACCCACGGCACCCGCGCCGGCCTGCTCAACATCCTCGGCGGCCAGATCGGCCTCGTCCTGATGCTCGGCGTCCTGGTCGTCGGCCTCGCCGCGGTGGTGGAGGCCATGGGCCACTGGTTCGACTGGCTGCGCCTGGCCGGCGCCGCCTATCTGGTCTGGATCGGCTGGAAGCTGCTGCGCGCCCCGGACGCGCTGGCCGAACCGGGCGCCCTGCGCCCGCCGCGCGGCGGCTTCGTGCTGCAGGGCCTGCTGGTGGCGCTGAGCAACCCGAAGATGCTGCTGTTCTTCGGCGCCTTCATCCCGCAATTCGTCCAGCCCGGCGGCGACCAGTCCGGCCAGGTGCTGCTGCTGGGCGCCACCGCCCTGGTCGTCGCGGCGCTGTCGGACGGGATGTACGCCCTCTTGACCGGGCGGGCCGGCACCATGCTGTCGCGCCGGCATGTGCGGCTGGTGTCGCGCACCGGCGGCGTCTGCCTGATCGGCGGCGGGGTCTGGCTCGCCTTCGCCCGGGCTCGGTGAGGGGACCGAAGCGCCGGCACCGCCGCCATCTGACGGCCATGCCGGCGCATGTCGCTCACGACGACGACTTCAGCTGATCGGTATCGAAGGGCAGGCTGCGCAGGCGCTTGCCGGTGGCGGCGAAGATCGCGTTCGCCACCGCCGGGGCGACGGCGGCGGTCGCGGTTTCGCCGATGCCGCCCGGCGCCTCGGCACTCTCGACCAGATGGGTCTCGACCACCGGCACCTCGTCGATCCGCATCGGCAGGTAGGTGTCGAAATTGCCCTGCTCGACCCGCCCGTTCGCGAAGGTGATGTTGCCGTGCAGCGCCGCGGTCAGGCCGAAGATCGCGCCGCCCTGCACCTGCGCCTCGATCGTGTCCGGGTTCACCGTCAGGCCGCAATCGACGGCGCAGACGAGGCGACGGACCTTGATCGACCCGTCGCCGGCCACCTCGACCTCCGCCACCATCGAGACGTAGCTGCCGAAGGCGAACTGCACCATGACGCCGCGGCCGTGCCCCTTCGGCATCGGCTGGCCCCAGCCCGCCTTCTCGGCCGCCAGCGTCAGCACGCCGAGAGCGCGCGGGTTGTGGCCGAGCAGCGCCTTGCGGTACGCGACCGGGTCCTGCTTGGCCGCCGCCGCCAGCTCGTCGAGGAAGCTCTCGACCACGAAGACGTTGTGGGTCGGGCCGACGCCGCGCCACCAGGAGGTCGGCACGCCCTGCGGCTCGACCCGGACATATTCGACCCGGATCGACGGGAAGGCGTAGGGCGGCTCGGCCGCGGCGTCGACCGCGTCCGGATCGATCCCGTTCTGGAAGCCCGGCGGGAAGTAGCGCGCCATGATCGACGAGCCGGCGATGCGGTGCGTCCAGGCCACCGGCTTGCCCTGCGCGTCGAGGCCGGCCGCGAACCGGTCGTAGTAGTACGGCCGGTACATGTCGTGCTGGGTGTCCTCCTCGCGGCTCCACACCACCTTCACCGGGCCGTCCACATGCTGCGCCACCTTGACCGCATGGGCGACGCCGTCGACCTCGAGCCGCCGGCCGAAGCCGCCGCCCAGGAGGTGGTTGTGGACCCGCACCTTCTCCTTCGGCAGGCCGGTGATCTCGGCGGCGACGCCCTGGGCCATGGTCGGCACCTGGGTGCCGACCCAGATGTCGCAGCCGTCCTTGCGCACATGGACGGTGCAGTTCATCGGCTCCATGGTCGCATGGGCCAGGAACGGCACCTGGTAGATCGCCTCCAGCCGCTGCGCCGCGCCGGCCAGCGCCTTCTCCGTGTCACCCTCGTTGCGGGCCACGGCGCCGGGCTTCTTCGATTCCTCCTCGAGCTGGCGGACGATGTCGGCGCTGCTGACATTGGCATTGGGGCCGTCGTCCCACTGCACCGCCGCCGCCTCCAGCCCCTTCTTGGCCGCGCCCATATGGTCGGCGACCACGGCCACGGCCGCGTCGGTCTTCACCACCTGGCGCACGCCCTTGACCGCCATCGCCGCGGCCTCGTCGACCGTCTTCGGCTTGCCGCCGGTGACCGGCGAGATCGCGATCGCCGCGACCTTCATGCCCGGCAGCTTCACGTCGATGCCGAACTCGGCCTTGCCGTTGACCTTGTCCGGCGAGTCGATGCGCCTGGCCGGGGTGCCCAGCAGGGTGAAGTCCTTCGGGTCCTTCAGAGGCACGTCCTTCGGATCCGGCACCGGCAGGGTCGCGGCCAGGTCGACCAGCTCGCCATAGCTCAGGCTGCGCTTGCCGTCGGTGACCGCGCCGCGCTCGGCCTTCAGGGTCTTCGGATCGACGTTCCATTGCTGGGCCGCGGCCGCGATCAGCATGGTGCGGGCGACTGCGCCGGCCTGGCGCAGCGGCGTCCAGAAGGCCCGGATCGAGGTCGAGCCGCCGGTCGCCTGGCTGCCCAGCAGCGCGTTGCCATAGGCCGCGTCGTCCGGCGGCGAATGCTCGAGCCGGACCTGGTCGAGCCCGACCTCCAGCTCCTCCGCCAGCAGCATGGCCTCGGCGGTGTAGATGCCCTGCCCCATCTCGGCCGAGGGCATGACCAGGGTCACGAGCCCCTTGGGATCCATGCGGATGAAGGCGTTCGGCACGAAGCGGTGCGACACCTGGGTCTCCGCCAGGGCCGGGCGCAGCGCCGGCGGCAGGGCGACGGTGAGGGCCAGGCCGCCGCCGATGGCGGCGCCGACCTTGAGGAACCCGCGGCGGTCGAGGGTCTGCGAACCATCAGGCATGGTCTGTTCCTCCCCTCAGGCCGCGGCCTTGTGGATCGCGGCGCGGATCCGCTGATAGGTGCCGCAGCGGCAGACATTGCCGGACATGGCGGCGTCGATATCGGCATCGGTCGGCTTCGGCGTCTCCGCCAGCAGCGCCGCCGCCGACATGATCTGGCCGGACTGGCAGTAGCCGCACTGCACCACCTCCAGCTCCAGCCAGGCCTGCTGCAGCGCCTTGCCCTGCGGCGTCTCGCCGATCGCCTCGATGGTGGTGACGGCGCTGTCGCCGATGCTGTCGACCGGGGTCTGGCAGGAGCGCACGGCCTGGCCGTCGACATGCACGGTGCAGGCGCCGCACAGGGCCAGGCCGCAGCCGAACTTGGTGCCGGTCATGCCGAGCACGTCGCGCAGCACCCACAGCAGCGGGGTGTCGCCGTCGACATCGACCTCGTGCGGGGTGCCGTTGATCTTGAGGGTGAAAGCCATGGCTGCCTCTCGGGTGGCTGGGGCTTATGGGACGCGGCCGGCCGCGCTGGGCGGCCGGTTCCGTCTATCGACAGGATCTACGACGTGTTCGAAGCTCGGCTGCGCTCCGCCGGCCGGCAATGGCCCGACACCGCGCCCGACTTCCGATTCTCGCCACAGCTTAGAACGAAACGCGAAGGTCGCGCAGCGAAACATCGCGCCCTCCGGCCATTGAAGAAACCGGCCCCCCGCACATGTCATCAGCATGAGCCCGCTGATCCGCCTGGCGCTCGCCGCCGGCCTCGCCGTGGCGGCCGCCCCCGCCGCCACGGTGCCCACCATGGCGCAATGCATCGTCAACCCGTCGCAGATCAGCAGCCCCTGCGCCGGCGGCGTCGGATCGCCGCCGATCCGGGGGGGCCAGCGCCTGGCCCCGCAGCCGATCACGCCGCCCGGGCAGCTCAGGCCGCCGCAGCTGGCGCCGTTCCGGCCGCAGCCGGTTCCGGCGCCGCGCGAGGCGGAGAGCCTGAGCCGCAAGGTGCCCAGCACGCCGCTGCTGCCGGCGCCGTCGGTCGGCGCCGCCTATCGCTGCGTCACGATGGTCGGCAGCTGCCCGCTTCCGGGCGGCACGATCCCCAGCACCGCCTGCACCTGCGAGGGCGGCGTCACCGGCACCGCCCGCTGAGGATTGCCGGATGCGTGTCGCGCTGGTGCTGAACGGCGCCGCGGGCGCGCTTCTCGGCCAGCCTCCCGAGGCGATCGCGGCCCGGCTCGAAGGCATCCTGGCCGAGGCCGGGGCCGAGCCGCTGGTGGCCGTGGCCGAAGGGATCGCGCTGTGCCGGGCGCTGGACGCCGCCGTCGCCTCCGACGCGGAGGCGATCCTGGTCGGCGGCGGCGACGGCACCATCATCGCCGCGGCCGAACGTCTCTTGCCGGAGAACCGGTCCGGCGCCGCCCGGCCGCTCGGCATCGTGCCGCTCGGCACCGCCAACCTGCTGGCCCGCGACCTCGGCCTCCCGCTGTCGCCCGAGGCCGCCGTGGCGACCCTCCTGGCCGGCACGCCCCGGCGGATCGATGTCGGCCTGGTCAACGACCGGATCTTCCTGAACAGCTCGCTGCCCGGCATCGCCCCGCGGATGGTGCTGCAGCGGGAACGAATGCGGCACGATCCGGGACCGATGAAATGGCTGCGGCTGGTGCGCGCCTTCCTCCGCGGCTACGACCGCGGGCCGCGGCTGCATGTCGTGCTGCAGGCCGACGGGCGGCCGCTGCGGCTGATCACCCGCACCCTCGCGGTCACCAACAACCCGCTGGCCGAAGGCTTCGCCGCGATCCACAGCCGCACCGGGCTGGACGGCGGCACGCTGGGCGTCTACGCCGCGCGGATCGGCCGCCGGCTCGACTTGTGGCGCCTGATCGCGCGCATCGTCGCCGGCACCTGGCAGCAGGACCCGGCGGCGGCGGCGCTGCAGGCGCGCCGGGTGACCGTGATCTCGCGCCGGGCGCGGCTGTGGGTCGCGAATGACGGCGAGAACCACCTCTTGGCGACGCCCCTGCGCTATCGCATCCTGCCCAAGGCGCTGACCGTGCTGGTGCCGCGCGCCGATCCCGACACGCCCGAAGCGCCGGAGTGATGAAGAGCGTCGCCCACATCTCCGACCTGCATTTCGGCCGCACCGAGCCGGCGCTGGTCGAGGCCCTGCTGGCCGAGCTGAAGGCGCTCGCCCCCTCGGTCGTCGCCGTCTCCGGCGACCTGACCCAGGATGCGCGCAGCGCCGAATTCGCGGCCGCGCGGGATTTCCTGGACCGGCTGCCGGCCCCCTACATCGTGGTCCCCGGCAATCACGACATCCCGCGGCACAACCTGCTGTCGCGCTTCACCAAGCCGTTCTCGCGCTACCGCCGCTACATCACCCCGGACACCGCCCCGCTGCTGGTCGAGGACGGGATCGTGCTGATCGGCGTCAATACCGCCCGGCGGCTGGTGGCGCACTGGAACTGGTCGCACGGATCGATCAGCCTGGGGCAGATCGAGCGGGTGCGGGAGACGCTGCGCGCCCTGCCCCGCAGCATGCTGAAGGTGGTGGTGGCGCATCATCCCTTCCTGCCGCCGCCCGACGCCCCCGGGACCAAGCTGATCGGGCGGGCGGAGACGGCGCTGCGCTTCTTCGCCACCGCCGGGGTCGACCTGATCCTGACCGGCCACCTGCACCGGGGCTTCTACGGCGAGGTCACCACTTATCACGGCAAGGTGCGCCGCCCGATCCTGGTGGCGCAGGCGGCGACCGCGACCTCCAGCCGGCGGCGCAACGAGCCGAACGCCTACAACCGCATCCTGATCGAGGGCGACCGGCTGACGCTGGAGCCGCGGCGCTGGGACGGCGCCGGCTTCACCCCGATGCCGGCGCAGAGCTTCGAGAAGGTGAAGGGCCGCTGGCAGGCGCTGCCGGCGGGGTGAACCGGCGGGCGCCGTCGGCACTCGCTCGCGCGCGTTCGCGATCTCCCATCGAAGGCCGGAACGGGTCCGTGCCGCCTGGAACTCCACGGACCCGCCGAGTCAGACGGACGCGGCCGCGGGGAAATCGGTGCTGCGGGTCACATCCTCCCAGCGGTCCATTTCCGCGATGACCGCGTCGAGCTTCTCCCTGGCGCGGCGCAGGGCATCGGTGCCGAGCAGCAGGTGGAGCGGCGGCTCGTCCGCGCGAACGGTCGCGATGATCGCCCGGGCGGCGCGGTCCGGATCGCCGAGCTGCTTGCCGGCCATGTCATCGAAAGCCGCGGCGCTGCGCCGGACGCCGGCCGCATAGGCCTCGTCCCCCACCTCGCTCTTGCGGATCGAATGAGCGGAGAGGAAGTCGGTGCGGAAGGCGCCCGGCGCCACCGCCGTCACCTTGATGCCGAGCGGCGCGATCTCCTGGGCCAAGCTCGCCGACAGGCCCTCGAGGGCGTATTTCGCCGCGGAATACAGCGCCGTGCCGATCGTCGGCGCGCGCCCGGCGATCGACGTGATGTTGACGATATGTCCGGCCCCCTGCGCCCGGAGCCGGGGCAGCGCCGCGCGGATGATGGCGAAGGGGCCGAACACGTCCACCTGGAACAGCCGCGCCACCTCGGCGTCCGTCGCCTTCTCGACGGCGCCGAGCAGGCCGTAGCCGGCGTTGTTGACGATGACGTCGATCGCCCCGGCCAGCGCGAAGGCCCGCTCGACCGTAACGTCGATGGCGGCGCCGTCCGCGAGGTCGAGGGTCAGGACGTGCAGTGTTCCGGGTCCGGGGTCGAGATCGGGCGTGCCGCTCCGCACCGTGCCGATCACGGTGTCGCCCTCGGCGAGCGCCGCCCTGGCCAGGGCGAGCCCGAGGCCGCGTGAGATGCCGGTGATGAACCACGTCGTCATGGGGTCTCCTTCATGGGGTCTCCGTTGCGAACCCCGAGATAGGCCCGGCCGACCAGGTTCAGAATGGTTGCGATTCTGACAGAACTTGTGAGTTCAGCTAAAAAATGCTGCGATGGCGCCATGGTCTCCCTTCTGTCGGGCAGCGACTACAATCAGCTGCGGGCCTTCGTCGCCGTGGGCGAGTTGCTCAGCTTCAGCCGCGCGGCGGAGGTGCTCGGCGTGTCGCCATCGGCGCTGAGCCAGATGGTTCGCGGTTTCGAGGAGCGCGTCGGGGTGCGGCTGCTGAACCGCACGACCCGCAGCGTGGCGCTGACGGAGGCAGGCGAGAACCTGTTCCGTCGCGTGCGGCCCGTCGTGTCGGAGCTCGGCGAAGCGATCGGGCAGGTGCGGCGCTATCGCGAGCGGCCGGCCGGCACCGTCCGCATCCACGCCTTCCGCTCGGCCGCCGAGAGCTATATCGAGCCGATTCTGCCCGATTTCGTGCGGTCCTACCCGGATGTCGTGCTCGACATAACGCTCGATGACGAGGTGGTCGACATCGTCGCCGGCGGCTTCGATGCGGCGATCCGCATCGGAGAGGTGATCGAGCGCGACATGATCGCTGTGCGCCTCGGGCCCGAAATGCGCCAGATCGCGGTGGCTTCGCCCGAATACCTGGCCGCCTGCGGCCGGCCGGAGCATCCGCGCGATCTCGTGCATCACCGCTGCGTCCGCTGGCGCTGGCCCGGGCATGCCGCGCCCTATGCCTGGGAGTTCTGCGAGGACGGCCGCTGGTTTTCCGTCGCGGTCGACGGCCCGCTCATCGTCGACGACAAGGAGATGGCGCGACGCGCGGCCCTGCGGGGCATCGGCATCGGCTTCGCCGTCGAGCAGACGGTCACCGGCGATATCGCCGCCGGCCGCCTCGTCCCTCTGCTGGAGCAATGGTCCGCGCCGTTCCCGGGCCTGTTCCTGTGCTACCCGCAGCAGCGGCAGATGGCGCCGGCGCTGCGCGCCTTCATCGACGCCGTGAGGGATGTCGGGGGCCGCGATGCCGGGAGTTCCGCCGGACAGTGAGCCGTCGCCAGCCGGCAGGCGCTGCCGGCGGGGTGAGCGGGCTCAGACGATCGCAGGCACGGCGCCGGGGTCGGCCAGGAGGCCGGCGAGGAGGGTTAGGGCCTGGCGGAGCCGCGCCCGGTCCGGCACCCCGCCGAGCGAGAGGCGGACCGCCTCCGGCGGCGAGCCGGAGACGTCGAAGGCATCGCTCGCCACCACCAGCAGCCCGGACTCGCGGGCGGCGGCGACCAGCCCGGCGCGCCCCCGGCCGGCCGGCAGGCCGAGCCAGAGGTGATTGCCGTCCGGCTGCGCCGCGATCGACGCCTCCCCCAGGATCTCGCGCGCGAGCTGCTGCCGCGCCCGGTTCTCCGCCCGGATCGCCGCCGCCAGCCCGTCCAGGGTGCCGTCGCCGATCCAGCGTGTCGCCAGCGCGGCGGTCAGGGGCGACGCCATCAGGCTGACGGCCCGCAGCCCGGCGGCCAGCCGCGACGCCTGACGGGCATCCGGCGCCGCGACATAGGCGATGCGCAGCGCCGGGGTGGCGCATTTCGACAGGGTGGCGAGATGCCAGGTGATCTCCGGCGCCAGGGCCGCCAGCGGCGGCGGTCCGGCCTCCGGCAGCGCGCCATAGGCGTCGTCCTCGATCAGCGCCACGCCGTACCGCCGTGCGGTGGCCGCGATCGCCTGTCGCCGCGGCGGCGGCAGCGTGGCGGTGGTCGGGTTGCCGATCGTCGGCACCAGATAGAGCGCCTTCGGCGGGGCCGCCCGGCACAGATCCGCGAAGGCGTCGGGGTCGAGCCCCTCGGCATCATGCGCCAATCCGACGAGATCGAAGCCCCGCTGCGCGGCGATCGTCTTCATGCCGGGATAGGTCAGCGCGGCGCAGGCCAGGGTCTCGCCGGGGCGCAGCAGCAGATCGAGCAGGGCGAAGAGGGTGCTCTGCACCCCTGCGGCCACGATCACCCGCTCCGGCGGCAACCGGCCGAGGCGGCGCGCCAGCCATCCGGCCCCGGCGGCGCGGTCCTGCGGCACGCCGCCGGCGGGCTGGTAGGTGAGGCCGGCGGCGCCGCCGGGCGCCGCCAGCAGATCGGCGATCCCTTTCGCGACCCGGTCGCCCAGGCCCGCGGGCTGCGGCGGCACGTTCATGCTGAGATCGAAGCCCGCCGCCCCGCCGGGCGCGGCGGCGCGAACGAAGCTGCCGCTGCCGGGGCGGCCCTCGACCAGCCCCATACGCTTCAGCTCATCGTATGCCCGTGTCACTGTGGTGAGGTCGACACCCCGCTCCGCAGCCAGCCGCCGCTGCGGCGGCAGCCGCGTGCCCGCCGGAAGGTCGCCGAATCGAATGAGATCCACAAATCCGGCGGCGATGGCCAGGTATTTCGGAACGGGCTCGGTGGTGCGACGGTCCATCGCATCACCATACACTTCTCAATAGTGTATGGAAATATCAGATCATGAAGACCATACAATAATCGCCGAGGACTCGCCATGGCCCAGCCCAGCCACCCGACTCTGAAGCCCTTCGAGGTCGGCATCCGGGCGCGCTGCCCGCGCTGCGGCAGGGGCCATCTGTTCCGCGGCTTCCTGACCCTGGCGCCGCGCTGCGAGGTTTGCGGCCTCGACTACGGCTTCGCCGACCCGGCGGACGGCCCGGCCTTCTTCGTCATGTCGATCGTCAGCTTCCCGATCATCGCCTTCGCCGCCTGGCTGGAGCTGACCTATGAGCCGCCGTTCTGGGTGCATCTCCTGACCTCGGCACCGATGCTGATCGGCGGCTGCCTGGCGCTGCTGCGGCCGCTGAAGGGCTGGCTGGTCGCCGCCCAGTACATCAACGATGCCCGCGAGGGACGCCTGGCCCGCAAGGGCGAGGACTGACCGCGTCGAGAACCGGATGCGAGACCGGCGCCGCCCGGTGCGATATGGCCGTCCCCGGTCGGGAACAACGTCGCTCCCCGCGATTCAGGCGCCCCTGCTGCACTCACGCAATGGTGGCCGGACGACAGCCTTTCGCGGAAACGACCTACCCAAACGGGCTAGATCCGATTAGTCTAAATTGTATATAAAATTTTATAAATACGTTTGACTCTCCCCGGCGTTGTCATGTTTTAATTTTCCCAGCGGCTGATCCTCCCATCCTCATGAATGGTCAGGATCCACCAAAATAGTGAAACGACACGAACCTCCAGAACCCAAAACAAGAAAAGCACCTATAATAAGAAAGACGAAACTGCCGAAAAATTACAGAGACTCACAAAATTAGCAGGAATTATCATGATTGCTTATAAGGCAACTCCGTTCGACGCGATCGACGACACCACTTCCGGAGAGATGGCTTCCGCCCAGCCGGCCCATGGCATCGACCATCCTGTGGATGCTGCCGCGGCCGTGAGCTCGCCGCCGTCGGACGCACGCACACCGCTGATCGCGATCATCGATCCCCGCACCCTCGGCCGCGACAGCCTGGCGCGGGCGCTCGAGGCGACCGAATGCCGGTTCCGTAACCACTGCTTCGCCCGCCTCGACGAATGGCTGCAGGACGGGCCGGTCCGCGAGGGCACGGCCGCAATCCTGCTGGGCATCGGGGCGATGGATGCGGACGACGAAGGCCTGGCGGCGGACCTCCAGCTCCTGGCGCGGGAGTTCGGCCATATCCCCACGATCGTGATAGGGGACATCGAGGACCCGTCCCATGTGCTCAGGATCCTGGGCCACGGCGCCCGCGGGTACATCCCGACCAGCGTCAGCCTCTCCGTCGCCGTCGAGGCGATCTCGCTGGCCCGGGCCGGCGGCCTGTTCGTGCCGGCCGGCAGCCTGATGCAGGTCCAGCGGCTTTCCTCGGAACCGCCTCAGGGCGTCGCGCCCCTGGAGACTCTGCTCACCGAGCGGCAGGCGGCCGTCGCCGAGGCGGTCGCCAGAGGCAAGGCCAACAAGATCATCGCCTATGAGCTGAATCTCTGCGAGAGCACGGTGAAGGTGCATATCCGCAGCATCATGAAGAAGCTGCAGGCCCGGAACCGCACGGAGGTCGCCTACAAGCTCCACAACCTCACGCAATCCCGGCCCGGCTCCACGCGCGGCTGGTCCTCCGCAGGAAGTCCGGCTCGCCTGCAGGGATGGCGCTGAGCCCGCGGGAAGCCGCGGAAGCGGCAGCGGCGGAGGGGCGGGCTAGTCCTGCCCCCCGTCCCGCCCGAGCCACGGGTCCGGACCCAGGTCGCGGCCACCGGCATGCGCGGCCAGGCGGTCGAGATAGTGGGCCCAGCCCTCGGCATGGCCGGCGCATTGCTCGGCGCTCGGCAGGCCGGTGTGGGTCAGGCGCAGCAGCGTGCCGTCCGGCTGCTCGATCAGGTCGATCTCGACCAGGCTCGACCCCGGCGGTACCACCTCGCTGCCCTCCCAGCCGAAGCTGTAGGCCAGGCGGTGCACCGGCACCACCTCGCGGAAGGCGCCGCGGGCGAAGCGGGCGCCGGTGACGTTGACGAGATAGAGGCCGCCCGGCTGCGGTTCGATCTGCGCCTCGGTGCCCATCCAGCGCAGGATCTTCTCCGGATCGGTCAGCAGGGCGAACACCGCCGCGGGCGGCGCCGGGATGTGGGTCTCGCGACGGACGACGAGATCGTCTGGCATTCGGTCTCCTCCACGGTTGCGGCGGCGGGCGGGAGGGTCAGGATTCGCGGTGGTCGCAGGGCGGCAGCGGGTCGGGGCCCGGATCGCCGCCGGCCACCACGGCCGCCAGCCGTTCGAGATAATGCATCCAGCCCCTGGCATGGGCCGGCACGGCCGACGGCGGCAGGCCGCTGTGGGTCATCCGCATCAGCGTGCCGTCCGGCTGTTCGATCAGGTCGATCTCGATCAGGCTCGACCCCGGCGGCACCTCGGCATTGCCCTCCCAGCCGAAGCTGTAGACCAGCCGGTGCACCGGCACCACCTCGCGGAAGGCGCCGCGCACGATGTTGATGCCGTCGACGTCGAGCAGGTAGAGCCCGCCGGGCTGCGGCTCCAGCGTCGCGGTCCGGCCCATCCAGCGCAGGATCTGCTGCGGGTCGGTCAGGAAGGCGAAGATGGTGGCGGGCGGCGCCGGAACGCGGATCTCGCGCCGGAAGACGGTCGTGTCGTCCATCGTGCCTCCCCCTGCCGCCGATCCCGGCAAAATAGCACGGCACGCGGCCGGGCGTCTCCACCGCCGCGGATGACAGGGCCGGGGCCGCGGCGGCATGATCGCGGCATGGACCTGCCCGCGCCCCTCGCCTGGCTGGTGGACGATGCCGCCGCCGCACCCGGACCGGACCGTTTCCTGGCCGAGCTCGGCGGCCGCCTCGCGGCCGACGGTCTGCCGCTGGCCGGCGGCGCCCTGACGCTCGCCGTGCCGCACCCGATCGTCGCCCGCCGCACCTGGCTGTGGCGGGCCGGAACCGGGGCAGTGATCGAGGCGCTGGGCTTCGCCGGCATGCCGCTGGCGGCGGCCGGCCCGCCCGGCCGGGGCGGCCGCGACTGGCTGTCCGGGCTGGGGCCGGGCCCGGTGCAGGAGCAGACCGCCGGGCCGGCGGTGCTGGCCTGGGCCGGGACCCGGCCGTTCGATCGCGAGGAGGCCGGCCGGCTGCGCCAGGCCGCGCGTTTCGCCGCGGCGCCGCTGGCGGCGCTGGCGTCGCGGGCGGGGCTGGCGGCCCTGCTGGAGGCCTATCTCGGCCGGCGCAGCGCCGCCCGGGTGCAGGCGGGGGCGCTGCGCCGCGGCGCCGGCGAGACCATCCGCGCCGCCCTGCTCTGCGCCGATCTGCGCGATTTCACCGCCCTGTCCGAGGCGGCGGCGCCGGCCGAGGTGATCGCCGCGCTCGACGCCTGGTTCGACCGCGTCGCCGGGGCGGTGCACGCCTTCGGCGGCGAGGTGCTGAAGTTCATGGGCGACGGCGTGCTGGCGATCTTCCCGGTCACCGGCACGCCGGCCGAGGCCTGCGACGCGGCGCTGCGCGCGGTCGCCGCCGCCCGCGCCGGCATGGCCCATCTCGACACGGCGCGGCAGGCCCAGGGGCTTCCGCCCCTGCCCTTCGGCGCGGCGCTGCATCTCGGCGAGGTGACCTGGGGCAATATCGGCGCCGCCGACCGGCTGGACTTCACCGCCATCGGCCCCGCCGTCAACCTGGTCAGCCGGCTGGAGGGGCTGTGCCGGCCGCTCGGCCGGCCGGTGCTGGTCTCGGGCGCGGTCGCCGCCGAGACCGCGGCGCCGTTGGTGCCGCTGGGCCAGCACGCGCTGCGCGGCATCGCGGCGCCCTGCGCCGTCTTCACCCTGCCGGATGCGTGACCGGCCCGGCGCCGGAGGACAGCAGCTCCTCGCAGATCTCCGCGATCAGCAGCCACGTCGCCACCCAGTGGCGCTGGCCGCCGCCGGCGCATGTCTCCGCCTGCCGCCGCGCCTCCTGCGGCGCGGCCGGGCCGTGCCGGCGCAGCAGGATGCGGGCCGAGCGTTCAATCTCACAGGCGGTCAGGCAGCTCATGCGCCGATCCGGAAGGGGGGACGACACCCCTATCTATGAAGATTAGATAAAATTGTCTATATCGAAACGGACCTAAGCCAAAATCGATTAGGACACGTCCGCGCCAGCAAAGCGAAAGGGGATACCGACCGGGATCCCCTTCCTCGGCAATAGTCGGACGTATCAGGCGGCGTTGCGCAGATGGCCGTCCTTGACCAGGACTTCGGCGATCTGGACCGCGTTCAGCGCCGCGCCTTTGCGGAGATTGTCGGCGACCACCCAGAAGGACAGGCCGTTCTCGACCGTGCTGTCCTCGCGGATGCGGCTGACATAGACCAGGTCCTCGCCGGCGCATTCGACCGGGGTGACGTAGCCCTCATTGGCGCGGTGGTCGACCACCGAGATCCCCGGCGCCCGCTTCAGCGCGGCCCGCGCCTCCTCGGCCGAGATCGGGTTCTCGCACTCGATGTTCACCATCTCGGAATGGCCGATGAAGACCGGCACCCGCACGCAATGCGAGACGACCTTGATGGCCGGGTCGAGAATCTTCTTGGTCTCGGCCACCATCTTCCACTCCTCCTTCGTCGACCCGTCGTCCATGAAGACGTCGATATGCGGGATGACGTTGAAGGCGATCTGCTTGGTGAAGCGTTCCTTGACGATCGGGTCGTTCACATAGACGGCGCGGGTCTGGTTGAACAGCTCGTCCATCGCCTCCTTGCCGGCGCCGGACACCGACTGGTAGGTCGAGACCACGACGCGGCGGATCTTCGCCAGCGCGTGCAGCGGCTTCAGCGCCACCACCATCTGGATGGTGGAGCAGTTCGGGTTGGCGATGATGCCCTTCTTGCGGAACTGGGCGATCGCCTCCGGGTTGACCTCCGGCACCACCAGCGGCACGTCCGGATCCATCCGGAAATGCGAGGTGTTGTCGATCACCACCGCCCCGGCCTTGGCCGCGCGGGGCCCATGCACCGCCGAGACCTTGGCGCCCGGCGAGGACAGCACGATGTCGATGCCCTTGAAGTCGAATTTGGCGAGGTCCTGCACGTCGAGGACATCGTCCTCGCCGAAGGAGACCTGGCGCCCGACCGACCGCTCGGAGGCGAGCGCGACGACCTCGTCGACCGGGAAGTTCCGCTCGGCGAGGATGGAGAGCATCTCGCGACCGACATTGCCGGTGGCTCCGATGACCGCGACCCGATAGCCCATGACGATGATCCGGCTGTTCGATTGCTGTTGGGGACGCACTCGGTAGAATGTATGCCGATCCGGGCGCAATGGCACAGCCATGCGTCGAGCGCGCGGCGAGCATGCCGCCAGGTGCCGGCTGGCGGCTGGACAAGGGGGGATCAGGAATGGCCGAAACGCTGCCCAGCTACTCTGCTTTCTGGCCCTACTACCTGCGCGAACACGCGCAGCCGCGGACCCGGGCGCTGCATTTCCTGGGCACCACCCTGGCGCTGCTCTGCCTTCTCCTGCTGATCGTGACCGGCAGCTGGTGGTGGCTGCTGGCGGCCGTGGTCTCCGGCTATCTCTTCGCCTGGATCGGCCATTTCTTCGTCGAGCGCAACCGCCCGGCCACCTTCACCTATCCGCTGTGGTCGCTGGTCAGCGACTTCCGCATGTACGGTCTCTGGGTCACCGGCCGGCTCGGCGACGAGCTGCGCCGGGCGGGGGTAGGCTCGTAGAAAAGGAACAAGGTTCCCTTTTGCTGTCATTGCCGGGCTTGACCCGGCAATCCAGAGAGCGTCGCGACCGTCTGGATGCCCGGGTCAGGCCCGGGCATGACAGTTGGAACCGAGGGAATGGCCCTTAAAACCTATACCGCAGCCCCAGCGCCACGATGTCGACGCTGCCTTCGTTCTTGGCGTCGTAGTCCACATGGGTCTCCAGAGGCGTGCCGATATAGAAGTCGCGCTCGGCGTCCATCTTGCGGGCGTCGATGAAGATGTGGGTGTAGGCGAAGTCGACCGACAGGTTCTCCATCACGTCGTAGCTGAGGCCGGCGGACAGCCAGTAGCGGTCGCCGTCCGGGGTGCGGCTGGAACGGAAGCCGGCCTTGGTCGGCGTCGGGTCGTACTGGAAGCCGGCGCGCAGCGTCAGGTCCTCGTTCCAGTAGTATTCGCCGCCGATCGACAGGCCGACCGTGTCCTGGTAGCGCTGTTCGTTCACCAGGTCGTCGCCGCCGTCCGAGCGCTTGACCCGGATCTCCTTGAAGGACGACCAGCCGTACCAGGTGACGCCGCCCAGCAGCGCGATCTGCGGCGTGACCTCCTGCCGGATGCCGAAGGACAGGATCGGCGGCAGGTTCAGCTTGGCGCGGCCGCCGGTGGCGAAGTCGGCCGTCGCCGGCAGGCCCGGCAGGGGCGGGAAGTCGATGCCGTCGAGCTTGGCCCGCCCGTCCAGCATGTGGTCGACGCCGGAGCGGAAATGCACGCCGATCCGGGTGCCCTCCATCGGCTGGACGATGGCGCCGATGTTGTAGCCGATGGCCCAGCTGTCGCCCTTGATCGTCAGGTCGCCGTCGTCGGCGAAGGCCGGCGCGATGGGGGCAACTGGGTTCGGCACCTTGCTCTCGAGCTTGGCCCAGGCATAGGAGATGTCGATGCCGCCGCCGATCGACAGCCAGTCGTTCACCCGATAGGCCACCGACGGCGCGAAGTTGAACACCTGCAGCTCGGTCTTGGTCGCGTCGTAGCGGCCGAACCAGTCGCCGCCATAGTCGCTCTCCAGGCCGAAGGGCGCGCCGAGGCCGATGCCGAACCAGAGGCGGTTCTCGGTGTTCGGCACCGGCACGGCGACATAGCCGCTGGGCACCAGCGTCGGATCGTACGGATTGCCGCTCTTGCTGTCGCCGGAGATGGCGGCGGCCGGCGGGTTGAGGATGCCGAGCGGCGTGCGGAAGGCCGGGTAGTCGATGGTCGAGCCGTCGTCCTTCAGCCGGGAATCCGGGATCAGCAGGCTGCCGCCGATCATGATCTCGCCGGATTTCAGGAAGCCCATGCCGGCCGGGTTGAAGTAGATGGTGCTGGCGTCGTCGGCCGCGGCGGCACTGCCGGCGAAGGCGCGGCCGAGGCCGGTCACGCTCTGCTCCTGGATGTAGAAGCCGGCCGCCTGCGCCGATCCGGCCCCGAGCCCCGCCGCGGCGGAGAGGCCCGCCACCGCGAGCGCGAAGCGCGAAACGGTCCCGATGATCCCCTGCTTCATCTCGACGTATCCCCCCTGGTCGTCGACCTATGTTGCGCAATGTTGCGTTTGTAACATTAGGTCAACGCGCAAGCGGCACGCCGTCAAGCACTGTTCAAGGTCTCGATGAGATTGAATCCCTGCGCCGGGTCGAAGACCAGCCGGACGCTACGTCAACCGGCCGAAAGAAGCGCCGCCGGACAGAACAGTCGGCAACTGTCGGGTCCGGCGGTGGACGCGAATCGCGCAAAATTGATTCGGTTATGCACCGGGACTGGCGAAATGCCAGACAAAAGGGGCGGGACCCGCGGCCCCGCCCCTTCGCACTGCACAAATTACTGGATGGTTCAGAGCCAACGGCGCAAACAAAAAACCGTCATGGCGAGCCCCGAAGGGGCGCGGCCATCCCCAGCGGCACCGACCCTGGATGGCCACGGCGCTCCGCGCCTCGCCATGACGGTCTTTGGAGGCGCGATCGCGGCTCTCAACGAGACCGCGCGGCCATCGCCTCCAGGATCGCGGTCCCCATGTCGCCGGTCGACACCACCTGGGTGGCGCCGGTGCCGGCGATGTCGGCGGTGCGGATGCCGCGGTCCAGCACGTCCGACACTGCCGCCTCCAGCAGGTCGGCCTCGGCGCCGAGGTCGAAGCTATAGCGCAGCATCATGCCGAAGCTGAGCAGCGTCGCGATCGGGTTGGCCTTGCCCTGGCCGGCGATGTCCGGGGCCGAGCCGTGCACCGGCTCGTACAGCGCCTTGCGGCGGCCGGTGGCGTCGGGCGCGCCGAGCGAGGCCGAGGGCAGCATGCCCAAGCTGCCGGTCAGCATCGCCGCCTCGTCCGACAGCATGTCGCCGAACAGGTTGTCGGTGACGATGACGTCGAACTGCTTGGGGTTGCGCACCAGCTGCATGGCGCAGTTGTCGGCCAGCATGTGGCTGAGCTGGACGTCCGAATACTGCTCCTGGTGCAGCTTCGTCACCTCCTCGCGCCACAGCCGGCCCGATTCCATGACGTTCATCTTCTCGACCGAGCAGACCTTGTTGCCGCGCTTGCGCGCCAGCTCGAAGGCCACGGCGGCGACGCGGCGGATCTCCGAGGTGGTGTAGACCTGGGTGTTGACGCCGCGGCGCTCGCCGTTGCCGAGGTCGGTGATGCCGCGCGGCTCGCCGAAATAGACGCCGCCGGTCAGCTCGCGCACGATCAGGATGTCGAGCCCCTCGACCACCTCCCGCTTCAGGGTCGAGGCGTCGGCCAGGGCCGGGTAGACCAGCGCCGGGCGGAGGTTGGCGAACAGCTCCAGATCCTTGCGCAGGCGCAGCAGGCCGGCCTCGGGCCGGATCGAGAAGTCGACGCCGTCCCATTTCGGCCCGCCGACCGCGCCCAGCAGCACGGCGTCCACCGCCAGCGCCTTCTCCATGGTCGCGTCGGTGACCGGCACGCCGTTGGCGTCGATCGAGCAGCCGCCGACCAGCTCCTCCTCGATATCGAAGCCGACGGCGCGGTGGCTGCCCAGCCATTCGGCGGCGCGCTTGACCTCGCCCATCACCTCCGGGCCGATGCCGTCACCGGCCAGGACGAGGAGCTTCTTGTTCTTGGACACGTCGGTTCCTCTTCGTTCTTCGGTGCTGAGAGCGGCGGGTCAAGCCGCGAGCCAGGGCTGGGCCGACTTCCGCTTGGCCTCGAAGGCGTCGATCTCGCTCGCCTGCTGCAGGGTGAGGCCGATGTCGTCGAGCCCGTTCAGGAGGCAGTGCTTGCGGAACGGGTCCAGCTCGAAGCGGATGGTCTGGCCGTCCGGCCGGGTGATCTCCTGCTTCTCCAGATCGACCGTCAGGGTCGAGTTGGCGCCGTTCTCGGCGTCCTGCATCAGCAGGTCGACCTGCTCCTGCGGCAGGGCGATCGGCAGGATGCCGTTCTTGAAGCAGTTGTTGTAGAAGATGTCGGCGAAGCTGGGCGCGATGACGCAGCGGATGCCGAAGTCCAGCAGCGCCCAGGGCGCGTGCTCGCGCGACGAGCCGCAGCCGAAATTGTCGCCGGCGACCAGGATCTGGGCCTTCTGATAGGCCGGCCGGTCGAGCACGAAATCCTTCGGGTTGCCCTGCTCGTCGGTGCGCAGCTCGTAGAACAGGCCGGCGGCGAGGCCGGTGCGCTTGATCGTCTTCAGGAACTGCTTCGGGATGATCATGTCGGTGTCGACATTGACGATCGGCAGCGGCGCGGCGACGGCGGTGAGCGTGGTGAAGGGCTGCATGGCGGCGGCTGTGCTCGAGGAGGCCAAAGGGGAGTCAGCCGGAAAGTCATGCCACAGCCGGCCGCCGGCCCAAAGCGCGGAATCGTCACCCTTGCCGCGGTGCAATTCTCGGCAGGGCCGACAGCAGCCCGAGGATGGCGAGGCTGGCCAGCGCCCCATAGCCCGCCGCGGCGGCGAAGGCGCGGGCATAGGCCACGGCCTCGCCCACCCCGGCGGCGCGCGCCCGGTCGAGCACCGCGGCGAACAGGATTCCGACCAGCGCCACGCCGAACGCGCCGCCGACCTGCTGCATGGTGCTGAGCACGCCGGAGGCCGAGCCGATGTCGCCGTCGCGGATGCCGCCGAGCACCGTGTTCAGCAGCGGCGTCATCAGGAATCCCTGGCCGAGCCCGAGCAGCGCCAGAGCCGGGATCAGCGCCTCCGCCCGCAGCGGGTCGGCCAGGAGGGCCGTGGCCGCCGCGGCGAGGTTGCCGGCGGCCGCGATCACGGCGCCGGCGGCGAGCACCGCCCGCCGGCGCTCGGGGGCGACCCGGCCCGCGGCGATCGAGGCGGCCATGAAGATGATCCCGGCCGGAACGAAGACCAGCCCCGAGACCAGCGGCGACCGGCCGAGCCCGAGCTGCACCAGGAAGGCGTAGGAGAGATAGACCGAGTTCAGGGTCGAATAGAGCACCAGCACCAGCAGCACGCCGACCGTGAAGGCGCGGTCGCGGAACAGCGCGGTCTCGAGCAGCGGCCCGGCGCCGCGGCGGGACTTGCCGTGCTGGTGCAGGGCGAACACCGCGAGCACCGGCACCGCGGCGGCGAGCAGGGCCAGCGACCAGCCGGGCCAGCCGGCCTCGCGCCCCTCGACCAGCGGATACAGCAGGAGGCCGAGGCCGAGCGCGCTCAGGGCGACGCCGGCGAGATCGAGCCGCCGCCCGGGCGACACGCGGTCCGCCGGGATCAGCCTCGACGCCGCCACCACGGCCAGGAGGCCGATCGGGACGTTGACCAGGAAGACCGGTCGCCAGGAGAGGCCCCAGAGGTCGGCCGCCACCAGCACGCCGCCCAGCACCTGGCCGGCGATCGAGGCCAGCCCCAGCACGACGCCGAGCGCGGCGAAGGCCCTGGCGCAGGCCCGCGGCTCGGGGAAGGTGAGCCGGATCAGCGAGAACACCTGCGGGAACAGCAGCGCCGCGGCGACGCCCTGCAGCAGCCGGGACAGGATCAGCGTCTCTGCCGTCGGCGCCAGGCCGCACAGGGCCGAGGTCAGGGTGAAGCCGGCGAGGCCGGCGACGAACATCCGCCGCCGGCCATGGAGGTCGCCGAGGCGACCGCCGGTGATCAGCGCCACCGCATAGGCCAGGCCGTACCCGGCCACCACCAGCTCGGCCTCGGCGTAGCTGGCGCCGAGCCCCCGCCGGATGCTGGGGGTCGCCACGTTGACGATCATCACGTCCATCACGGTCATGAAGGGGCCCGCCAGCATCACGGCCAGGGCGAGCCGGAGTCGCGCCGGGATCGCCGGGCGGGCGGCCCCGGCGGGACAGGTCACATCGGTCATGCGGGATCTCCATCGCGGAACGGCGGGTCCGTTCGCACGCGACAGAGATTGGGTGCGGGCCTATAATAGGAAAAGATAAGTTCTTATCCTATTAGTAGCGGTAACAGCCTATGGCCGTGTCCAGCCTGCAGCGCGTCGAGGATCGCCGCGCCCTGTCCGACTTCGTGCGTGACCGCCGCGCCCGGATCGCACCGGAGGCGGTCGGGCTGCCCGCCGGCCCGCGCCGCCGCACGCCCGGGCTGCGGCGCGAGGAGGTTGCCCAGCTCGCCGGCATCGGCGTCACCTGGTACACCTGGTTCGAGCAGGGCCGCGCCATCCAGGTCTCCGCCGATTTCCTGGAGCGGGTGTGCCGGGCGCTGCGGCTGAGCGAGGCCGAGCGGGCGCATCTCTACGCCCTGGCGCAGCACCGGCCGCCGCCGCATGCGGCGCCGGGCCTGCCGACGGTGTCGCCGATCCTGCAGGCGCTGTTGGACAGCCTGCCCAACCCCGCCTACATCAAGACCGCGCGCTGGGACATCGTGGCCTGGAACGCCGCCACCACCGCGCTGTTCGGCGACTACGCGCTGATCCCGCCGGACCAGCGCAACAGCCTGTGGCTGATCTTCACCGATCCGCGCTACCGCCGGATGATGCCCGACTGGGAGGAGGGCGCCCGCCGCGTCCTGGCCAAGTTCCGCCTGGACCACGGCCGTGCCGGCGGCGACCCGGCCTTCGCCGGGCTGGTCGACCGGCTGAAGGCGGCCAGCCCCGAATTCCGCCGCTGGTGGCCGCGCCAGGACGTGGCGGAGCGCAGCGAGGGCCTGAAGCGGATCCGGCACGATACCCTGGGCGAGCTCGAATTCGCCCACGCCACCTTCCTGGTCGAGGGCGCGCCCGACCTGCGCTTGGTGACCTACACTCCCGTGCCGAAGGGCTAGAAGGCACCTCGATACCCCTTTCCTGTCATCGCCGGGCTTGACCCGGCGATCCAGGGGCCACCCAGAGCGGCATCGAGATTCCTGGATGCCCGGGTCAAGCCCGGGCATGACAGCTATGGAACAGGGAGGGAGTTTGAGAATGCGTCTCGCCGCAATTTGAAAGCAAGGGCCGGAGTGTACGCCGGAACCCGAAAGGCCACCTTGTTGTCATGACAGCGATGACCAGGGAGGGCCTCCCGATGCCCCGCAGCACTCTCCTCCGCCGCGACGACACCAGCCCCACCCCCGCCGAGCGGGTCGCCCGGCTCGACTGGGACGAAGCCGCCGCGGAGCTGGACCGGTACGGCGCGGCGGTTCTGCCCGCCCTGCTGACGCCGGAGGAATGCCGCGCCATCGCCGCGCTCTACCCGCGAGACGAGCCGTTCCGCAGCCGGGTGGTGATGGCCCGGCACGGCTTCGGCCAGGGCGAGTACAAGTATTTCGGCTACCCGCTGCCCGAACCCATCGCCGGGCTGCGCGCCGCCCTCTATCCCCGGCTGGCGCCGGTCGCCAATGAGTGGAACCGGCGCATGGGCATCTCCACCCGCTACCCGGCGCAGCACGAGGCCTTCCTGAAGGCCTGCCACGAGGCCGGCCAGACCCGGCCGACGCCGCTGCTGCTGCGATACGAGCCGGGCGACTACAACTGCCTGCACCAGGATCTGTACGGCGACCTCGCCTTCCCGCTGCAGGTCGCGATCCTGCTGTCCGAGCCGGGCCGCGACTTCACCGGCGGCGAGTTCGTGCTGACCGAGCAGCGCCCGCGCATGCAGTCGCGGCCGGAGGTGGTGCCGCTGGGCCAGGGCGACGGCGTGGCCTTCGCCGTCCATCACCGGCCGGTCGCGGGCACGCGCGGCGACTACCGCGTCAATCTGCGGCACGGCGTCAGCCGGCTGCGCAGCGGCCGCCGGCACACGCTCGGCATCATCTTCCACGACGCCCGGTGAGGGAGGGTCGGATGACCCGGATCCTTCGCGGCATCGTGGCGGCAGGCCTGGCGCTGTGCGCTGCCGGCGCCTGTGCGCAGAGCACGCCGCGCAGGGGCGGCCCCCGTCAAGACCGGCAAGGAGCGCCTGGGCGACAAGGCCAGCGACGAGCAGCGGGTGGACAACTGCAAGGTACCGC
This sequence comes from Inquilinus limosus DSM 16000, assembly GCF_000423185.1. GTDB lineage: Bacteria > Pseudomonadota > Alphaproteobacteria > DSM-16000 > Inquilinaceae > Inquilinus > Inquilinus limosus. Next base: position 349,257 of record NZ_AUHM01000002.1, read on the forward strand.
CCGACCGCCGCGGCCCCAGGCCCCGCCCGGACGGCTGCGCCCGCGACGGCAGGTGACGCTGCAAGCACGGGTGGACCCGGGCCGTCCTGTGCTATCGTTCGGTTCCTGCCGTTCGAGACTGCGCCGCCCATGCCGACCCGCATCATCCCGCCCGCCCAGCACCGCCTGATGCCCTGGCGCAACGGCGGGGGACGGACGGCCGAGATCGCGGTCGAGCCGGGCGACACGCCGTGCGGCTTCCTCTGGCGGCTGAGCCTGGCCGAGGTCGAGGCGGACGGCCCCTTCTCCGCCTTCCCGGGCTGCTTCCGCACCATCATGCTGCTGTCCGGCCGCGGCATGGACCTCACCATCGCCGAGCCCGGCGCCCCGCCCCGCACGGTCCGCCTCGACCGGCCGCACGAGCCCTTCGACTTCGACGGCGAGGCCGCGACCAGCTGCAAGCTGATCGCCGGGCCGGTGCGCGACCTCAACGTCATCGCCGACCGGTCGCTGCAGATCGACCATCGCGTCGCCGCGCTGGACGACGCCGATGCGATGCTGGAGCCGGCGCCGGTCTGGCTGTTCTACGTCCTGCGCGGCACCGCGGTGATCGACATCGGCCGCCATCTGGCGGTGACCGAAGGCGAGACCGCGGTCGTCACCGACGAGGACGACCGAGCCCCCCATCTGCGCGGCGCCGAGGCCGACAGCCTGGTCTACGCCGTGGCGCTCAGGCCACGCTAGGCGGACAAGGCGGAACAAAAAAGAACCGTCATTGCGAGGAGGCGAAGCCGACGAAGCAATCCATGCTTCCGCTCTTGCCGCCCTGGATTGCTTCGCTGCGCTCGCAATGACGATCTCTTTGCGGGCTCGCTGATATCAGAGGGCCGGAGGGCACGACCATGACGATCTCGATGTACCAGGCCTCGGTGCCGGCCTTCGTGCGCATGCTGACCAGCTGCGCCGGCATCCTGAGGAAGGCGGAGGCGCATGCCGCGGCCAGGGGTTTCGATCCCGCGATCCTGTTGGAAAGCCGGCTGGCGCCCGACATGTTCCCGCTGCACCGCCAGGTCCAGATCGCGGCGGACGGTGCCCGTGGCGCCGCGGCCCGCCTGGCCGGCCAGGCGCTGCCCGGGCCGGAGGCGGAGGATTTCGCCGTGTTCAACCGCGGCTTCCAGCACCGCTTCGGGTCAAGCGCCGCGAGCCTGCCGGATCTGGCCGCGCGGATCGACGCCGCCCTCGCCTATCTGCAGGCGCTGCGGCCGGAGCAGATCGACGGGTCGGAGGAGCGGGTGATCGACGTCGCCATGGGCGGCCGCACCCGCCGCTTTGCCGGCCTGCCCTTCCTGCTGCACTACGCCCTGCCGAACCTGCATTTCCACGTGGCCATGGCCTACGCCATCCTGCGCCACGCCGGCGTCGAGCTCGGCAAGCAGGATTTCGAGGGGCCGGCGGTCTATGCGAGCCTGTAACCCCCGGCTGTGCCGGGCCGGCAGCAGTCGTAATCGAACTGCTCGGTGGCGTCCGGCCGCCCGCCGGGCGTGAGGTCCAGGAGGGTCCACATCGGCTCGACCGTGCCGACATGGCGTGGGTCCTGCCCCGGCTCGGGCGGCTGGAACAGCAGCTCGGAGGCCCAGCTCAGCCTGACGACGCCGTCGGCGCCCTTGTGGAACACGGTGAGGATCGGCACCTGCTGCCCCTCCTCGTCCTCGCCGTGATAGTCGCGTTTGAAGCTGTTGTTGGCGGCGGACAGCAGCTTCAGATGGCGCCAGCCCCGATGCGCCGCGAAGGCCGCGACGCGTTCGATCGGCGCCTTGGCCACGGCAGCGATGTTCACGCCCAGGCCCTCGACATGCGGGACCGCCCCCTCCCAGTTGTCGAGCAGGGCGGTGCAGGACGGGCATGGCCCCTCCTCGATCGGCAGCTCCGCCGTCGGCCCGCTGCCCGGCCCCCGCCGGTCGTCGCCGCGGTGCCGGGGGAACATGTAGTGGTAGAGGATCAACGCCTCGGTGCCGGGCCGGAACAGTTCGGACAGCCGCACCTTCGCCGCGGTCCCTTCGGCATCGATATGGTCGAATTCATAATCCTCCGGAACGGCCCCGCCCGACGGCAGCGCCCGGATCTCCGCGGCCACGGACTCCATCTCGCGCCTCAGGGCGACTTCGCGCCGCAGCAGCCTGTCGCGAGCGGCGCGATACTCCGGACTTTCATTCGGAAAGGTCACGCTCATGGACGCCTCCATCGAAGCGGATGAGCATGATTATAGCAGAGCAGAGCGGAGCTGCGCCCGGGCGCCGACCGGCCTCGCCCCTAAGGCTGCGCCACCATCGCCGGCGCGTTCAGCACCGCCGTGCAGGCGGCCGGCATCGGCGGCGGGACATAGGGCTTCGCCGGCCTGTCCGACTTCCGCGGCACCGGCGCCCGCATCGGGAACCAGGACATCAGGTCGGCGCCGCAGCCGTCGCCGGGCGGCGCCGGGTCCTGCTCGCGGCACAGCGGGCTGTCGGCCGGGCAGCCGATGCGCAGGTGCAGATGCTCGTTGTGGCCGGTCCAGGGCCGCACCTTGTGCAGCCAGGAGCGGTCGTCCCAGGACATCGCGCACAGCTCGCGCTTGATCGCCGGGTGGATGAAGATCCGCTCCACCCGCGGCTCGGTCGCCGCCAGTCGGATCAGCTGCGCCTGCTGCGGCGTCAGCCCGCCGCGCGGCACGAAGTCGGTCCAGGCCCCGGTGACGAAGACCGGCTTCAGCGACTCGCGCTGGTCCCGCGCCAGCAGCGGCAGGTCGAGCCGCAGCCAGATGTCGGCGTCGAGCCCGTTCTCATGCGCCGCATGGTCGGTGATCGGGCCGCCGCGCGGCTGGCCCATATCGGCGATCAGCAGCGGCGGCAGGCCTGCGGCCTCGGCCCGTCGGCCGAGATCGAGGAGCGTCGCGACCAGGTTCGGATGGCCCCAGTTGCGGTTGCGGCTGAGGCGGATGATCTGATAGCCGGGCCCTTCCGGCGGCAGCTGCACCGCCCCGGCGATGCAGCCGTTGGAATAGGTGCCCACCACCTGCGCCGGGCCCTGCGTCGGCAGCCGGACATGGGCCCAGGGAAGATCCTCCTCCCCCGCCCCGGCCGAGCCCGCGGCCCCCAGCAGCAGCCAGGCGGCGGCCAGCGCCGCCCCGATCCGTGTCCCGATCATGCACCCCTCCGTGCCCCCGACTCGCTCCGCCAGAATGCGCCTGTCGGCGCCGGAGATGAAGCCTGTTGCGGCTGCGGCCATCCGCCCTTCGTCCTTGCCGCGGCGGGGGCGGCGTCGCTACATCAGTCGAAGCCCAGGAACCGACGGACCGGACGATGCCCGATTCCCATGACGAGACCCTCGACCTGCTGTCCGGCCTGATCGACCGCGCCCGGCGCGCCGGGGCCGATGCCGCCGACGCGGTGCTGTTCGACAGCACCTCGATCTCGATCAGCTACCGGCTCGGCAAGCTCGAGCATGTCGAGCGGTCCGAGGGCGGCGATCTCGGCCTGCGCGTCTTCATCGGCAAACGCATGGCGATCGTCTCCTCCTCCGACCGCCGGCAAGCGGCGCTGGACGAGATCGTCGAGCGCGCCGTCGCCATGGCCAAGCTGGTGCCGGAGGACCCGTATTGCGGCATCGCCGATCCCTCCGAGCTGGCCACCGAGCTGCCGGACCTCGACCTGATCGACCCGGTCGAGCCGTCGACCGAGGTGCTGGCCGACCGCGCCCGGGCGGCCGAGGAGGCGGCGCTGGCGGTCGCGGGCGTGACCAATTCGGAAGGCGCCAGCGCCGGCTTCGGCCGCAGCCTGGCGGCGATGGTGGCCAGCAACGGCTTCGCCCGGATCACCGGCTCGACCGGCAGCAGCGTCTCGGTCTCCGCCATCGCCGGCGAAGGCACCGGGATGGAGACCGACTACGACCATTCCAGCGCCGTGCACGCCGGGGACCTGCAGGCGCCGGAGACGGTCGGCCGCAGCGCCGGCGAGCGCGCCGTCGCCCGGCTGGGCGCGCGCAAGGCGGCGACGGCGCGGGTGCCGGTGGTGTTCGATCCGCGCGCCGCGCGCAGCCTGCTGGGCCATCTGGCCGGCGCCGTCAACGGCGCCGCCATCGCCCGCGGCACCAGCTTCCTGAAGGAGAAGATGGGCGAGGCTGTGTTCGCCCCGGGCATCGCGGTGATCGACGACCCGCATATCCGCCGCGGCCTGCGCTCCCGCCCCTGCGACAGCGAGGGCGTGGCCTGCACCCGCCGCGCCGTGATCGAGGACGGCCGCCTGACCACCTGGCTGCTCGACCTGCGCTCGGCCCGGCAGCTCGGCCTGGCCCCGACCGGCCATGCGGTGCGCGGCACCAGCGGCCCGCCCGGCGCCGCCCCGTCGAACCTCTATCTCGCCCCGGGCACGGTCACGCCGGCGGAGCTGATGGCCGACATCCAGGAGGGTCTCTACGTCACCGGGCTGATGGGGTCGTCGGTCAACGGCGTCACCGGCGACTACAGCCGCGGCGCCCATGGCTTCTGGATCGAGCGCGGCCGCATCGCCCACCCGGTCAACGAGGTCACCATCGCCGGCAACCTCAAGGAGATGTACCGGGCGCTGGTGCCGGCGAACGACCTGGTGCTGCGCTACGGCATGGACGCGCCGACGGTGCGGATCGACGGCATGATGGTGGCGGGGCGGTAGGCCGGAGCGGCCGCCGGTTCTGACCGATGAACCGATACGGATCGCGGGAAACTTAGTTGCATCGGCCTGTGCGCTTTCTTGCGTTCTTCGCCGCGACGCGGGAACGCCCTCGAACCGCCACGGATTTTGCGCAATCTTTCGTCAAGCCTGGACCCGGCGATGTCGCCAGACGCCGGCGGCCGCAGGCCTCCAGCCACAGCGCCGCCGGCGGGCCCGCTCTCCCTTGTCCGCAACCAGGGGAGGGCGGGCTTTCTACCTGCGGACCCGGGCCGGCCTTTTCAGAAAAAAGTCACATTCCGGCCGCGGCAGGACCGAACAACGGCGGCCGAACGGCGAAGAGCCGAAGCATCCGTGACCGTTTTATTAAGTTTTGCACCTGCGAGATGGCAGACGACATCAACATGTTGTTTGCAAAAGGCGGCTCGGTTATACGGACGGTATATGACCGCCGAAGGACCGACGCCCATGGAACAGGTGACGCGCTATCGCACCATCTGGATCTCGGACGTCCATCTCGGCACCCGGGCCTGCAACGCCACCCTCCTGCTCGATTTCCTGAAGCACACCGATTCCGACACGCTGTACCTGGTCGGCGACATCGTCGACGGCTGGCGGCTGAAGAAGAGCTGGTACTGGCCGCAGCAGCACAACGACGTGATCCAGAAGCTGCTGCGCAAGGCCCGCAAGGGCACGCGGGTGCTGTACATCCCCGGCAACCACGACGAGGCCGCGCGGCAGTTCGTCGGCCAGAGCTTCGGCGAGGTCGACGTCGCCGACGACTGCATCCACGAGACCGCCGACGGCCGCCGCTTCCTGGTCATCCACGGCGACCAGTTCGACGTGGTGGTGCGCTACGCCAAGTGGCTGGCCCATGTCGGCGACAAGGCCTACGAGCTGCTGCTGCACACCAACACCCTGCTCAACCTGGTGCGCCGCCGTCTCGGCTTCTCCTACTGGTCGCTCTCGGCTTATATGAAGCAGCGCGCGAAGCGGGCGGTCGAATATGTCGGCCGCTTCGAGCTCGCGCTGGTGGAGGAGGCCAAGCGGCGCAACGTGGACGGGGTCATCTGCGGCCACATCCACACCGCCGAGCTGAAGGACATGCAGGGCATGACCTATGTGAACGACGGCGACTGGGTGGAGAGCTGCACCGCCCTGGTGGAGCATCAGGACGGAAGGCTGGAGATCCTGCACTGGGCGGACATCGTGGCGGCCCGCGACGCGACGGTGGCGCCGCAGCCGGCCCTGAAGCCGCGGCGCGCCGCTTGATCCAGCCTCGCGTTTTGTTCGAGGGCTGATGCGCATCCTGATCGTCAGCGACGCCTGGCTGCCCCAGGTCAACGGGGTGGTGCGCACGATCGAATCGACCCGCGACGAGCTGCGCCGCCGCGGCCATCTGGTCGAGGTGATCGGCCCCGACCGCTTCGCCTCCATTCCCTGCCCCACCTATCCCGAGATCCGCCTGGCGATCGGCCAGAGCCGGCGCATGGCCCGGCTGATCGACGAGTTCGACCCCGACGCCATCCACATCTCCACCGAGGGCCCGCTGGGCTGGGCGGCGCGGCGCTACTGCATCCGCCGGCGGCTCAGCTTCACCACCTCCTTCCACACCCAGTTCCCGGAATACGTCCAGCTGCGCACCGGCATGCCGCTGGCCTCGACCTACGCCCTGCTGCGGCATTTCCACCGCGCCGCCAGCGCCGTGATGGTGGCGACCGACACGCTGGAGCGGAACCTCACCAGCCGCGGCTTCCGCCGCCTGGCGCGCTGGAGCCGCGGCGTCGACACCCAGCGCTTCCGCCCGGCGGCGCGCCCCGACCGCGAGCGGCCGCGCCACCTCTATGTCGGCCGGGTGGCGGTGGAGAAGAACCTCGACGCCTTCCTGTCGCTGCCGCTGGACGGCGAGAAGGTGGTGGTCGGCGGCGGCCCGTCCCTGCCCGCCTTCCAGGCCAAGTACCCGGACGTCACCTTCACCGGCGCCAAGCAGGGGCAGGCGCTGGTCGACGCCTACGCCTCGGCCGACGTCTTCGTCTTCCCCTCGCGCACCGACACCTTCGGCCTGGTGATGCTGGAGGCGCTGGCCTGCGGCGTGCCCGTGGCCGCCTATCCGGTGCAGGGCCCGGCCGACGTCATCGGCGACGCCCCGGTCGGCCGGCTGGACGAGGATCTCGGCCGCGCCATCCGCGAGGCGCTGAAGGTCCCTTCGGAGGATTGCCGCAGTTTTGCGCTGCGCTATTCCTGGGAGGCATGTACAGATCAGTTCCTGACTCATCTGCACCCGTTCCGGTGACACCGTCTGGATGATCTATGCGCTGTATCGCGGGCTGACCGACGCCGCCGGCCCCCTCGTGCCCCTGCTGCTGGCCCGGCGCACCGCCGCCGGCCGCGAGGATCCCGCCCGCCGCGGTGAGCGGCTGGGCCATGCCAGCCTGCCGCGCCCGGCCGGCCCCCTGGTCTGGGTCCATGCCGCCAGCGTCGGCGAGGTGCTGTCGGTGCAGGTGCTGGTGCGCCGCCTGCTGGAGCGCGACCCGCGCCTCTCCGTCCTCGTCACCACCGGCACCGTCACCTCGGCCCGGCTGATCGCCGAGCGGCTGCCGGAACGGGCGATGCACCAGTTCGCGCCGCTCGACCGCATGGCCTATGTCCGCCGCTTCCTCGACCACTGGCGGCCGAACCTGGCGATCTGGGTCGAATCCGAGATCTGGCCGAACATGCTGATCGAGACGGAGAAGCGCGGCCTGCCGATCGCCCTGGTCAACGCCCGGATGTCGGAGCGGTCGTTCCGCCGCTGGCGCCGGCTGCCGCGGCTGATTCGCCGGCTGCTCGGCATCTTCCGGGTGATCCTGCCCTGGGACGAGCGCTCGGCCCGCAACTTCCGCGCCCTCGGCGCCCGCGGCGTCGGCCAGATCGGCAACCTGAAATTCTCCTCCGACCCGCCCGACGCCGACCTCGAGGCGCTGGCGGCGATGCGCGCCGCGATCGGCCGCCGCCCGGTCTGGCTGGCCGCCAGCACCCATGCGGGGGAGGAGGAGCAGATCGTCCAAGCGCACAAGGCGCTGGCGGCCAAGCGGCCGGGCCTCCTGACCGTGCTGGCGCCGCGCCACCCCGACCGCGGCGAGGAGATCGAGGGCCTGGTCCGCGCCTCCGGCCTGCGCGCCCTGCGCCGCAGCCAGACGCGGCTGCCCTGGTCCGACACCGACATCCTGGTCGCCGACACGATCGGCGAGATGGGAATCTGGCTGCGGGTCTGCCCGATCGCCTTCATCGGCGGCTCGCTGGTGCCGTTCGGCGGCCACAACCCGATCGAGGCGGCGCAGCTGGGCGCCGCCCTGGTCTACGGCCCGCACATGACCAACTTCCCGGACATCACCGCCCAGCTCGGCCAGGCCCGCGGCGCCATGCCGGTGGCCGATGCGGCGGCGCTGACCGCGGCGGTCGGCCGCCTGCTGGACGACCCGGTGGAGCGCCGCCGCATGGCCCGCGCCGCCGGCGCCGTGGCCCAGCGCAACCGCGGCGTGGTCTCGACCGTGATGGCGACCCTGGAGCCGCTGATCACGCCGATCCTGGCATGAGGGAGTTGCTGATCGACATTTCCCATCAGCCCGGAAGACACGTGGCCTCTCCCGCTTGCGGGAGAGGTCGGAGCCGCGAAGCGGCTCCGGGTGAGGGGAGTTTGTCGAGGCCGGGACCAGCCCTCACCCGGTCGCCCTGCGGGCGCCCGACCTCTCCCGCCAGGCGGGAGAGGCAACGCAAAAGCCGCGGACAGTCCTGCCGATGAAGACCCCCGGCTTCTGGTACCGCCCGCAGGCGACGCCGGCGGCCCTCCTCCTGGCCCCGGCCGGGGCGCTCTACGACCTCGCCTCGCGCCTGCGCCGCAGCCTGGTCAGGCCGCAGAGGGCGCCGGTGCCGGTGGTCTGCGTCGGCAACCTGGTGGCGGGCGGCGCCGGCAAGACCCCGGTGGCGCTGGCCCTCGCCCTCCGCCTGGGCGAGATCGGCATCGCCGTCCACTTCCTCAGCCGCGGCCATGGCGGCTCGCTGGCCGGGCCGGTGCGGGTCGACCCCGGCCGCCACTCGGCCGCCGAGGTCGGCGACGAGCCGCTGCTGCTGGCCCGCGCCGCGCCGGCCTGGGTGTCGCGCGACCGCCCGGCCGGGGCCCGCGCCGCCGCCGCGGCCGGCGCCCGGCTGATCCTGATGGATGACGGCTTCCAGAACCCGAGCCTGGAGAAGGACCTGTCGCTGCTGGTGGTCGACGGCGCCGCCGGCTTCGGCAACGGCCGGATCCTGCCCGCCGGCCCGCTGCGCGAGCGGCCGGAGGACGGGCTGAAGCGGGCCGGCGCGCTGGTGGTGATGGGCCCGGACCGGGCCGGGATCGGGGCGCTGGCCGCCCGCCACGGCCTGCCGGCCCTAAGCGCCCGGCTGGTCCCCTCGCCCGCGGACGCGGCGCGGCTGCGCGGCCGCAAGGTCCTGGCCTTCGCCGGCATCGGCCGGCCCGAGAAGTTCTTCGCCACGCTGGCGGAGCTGGGGGCGGAGCTCGCCGGCGCCGTCCCCTTCCCCGACCACCACGCCTACACGCCGGACGAGATCATGCGCCTGGCCGAGACGGCGCAAGAGCGGCAGGCCGTGCCGGTGACGACGGAGAAGGACATGGTCCGCCTGCCGCCCGAGGCCCGGCCGATGGTCGAGGCCCTGCGCGTCGACCTGGCCTGGGACGACCCCGCCGCCGCCGACGCGGTGCTGGAGCCGGTGGTGCGGCGGGCCCTCGGCCTGCGCGCCGGCTGATACCGACGATACAAAGTACCAAACCCGTCATGGCGAGCCCCGCCCCTTACGCCTATTGGGGGGCGTGGCCATCCAGGGGGGCGGTGCCGCTGAACCGCCTGGCTGTCTCTCTTCCAGTCCCCTCCCCCTGCGGGCCAGGACATTCTCACTTGTTTTGAGTCCCCCCTCCCCTCGCGGGAGGGGGCAGGGGGAGGGGGTTCCATCGGCGCGATCCGGCCGCGACTGTCGTGAACCGGCACGGACGGCCGGGTCTTCACCGCCCGCCGCCCCGGTACGCCCTGCGCAGGGCCCGCCCGATCTCCGGCCGGTCGAGCCCCATATCGGCGAGCAGATGGTCGTCGAGCGCCATCAGCGCCTCGGTGTCGCGCCGGATCCTCATCCGGTACCGGATCCAGGCGACGCACCGGCCGGCGGCCTTCGCCGCCGTCGCCGGGCGGAGGGTCGCGATCCGCGGCTTGCGCGGTGAAACCACCATGCTGTCCATCGTCGGACTCCTTTGCTGGATGTCGGCGTCCCCGCCGCGGCGCGGCCGGGCGGAGGCGGTGTCGACGGCCGTCACCCTAAGCCCGCCGGCGATGGTCGCGTTAGCGCCACTCCGCCGACTTGTGTCTGCGAGTCGCCAGCCATCTGGCGCCATGTCGGCGGCTTCTGTATGTGAGTCGCCATGGCCTCGATCCATCCGGACAATCTGGTCCACCCCGACCTCGGCCGGCCGGAGGCGGAGGACTACCCCGCCCCTGCCCTCACCTTCGCGGGCGAGGCGGAGACCGGCCTGCACTTCCAGCCTCACAGCCACCGCTGGGCCCAGCTGTTCCACATCGTCTCCGGCTCGGTGACGGTGGAGACCGGGCGCGGCAGCTTCGTGGTGCCGCCGGAGCGGGCGCTGTGGATCCCGCCGGACGTGCCGCACGCCGTCACCTATCTGCAGCGCTCGGCCCTGCGCTACCTGTTCCTGCGGCCCGAGGTGGTTCGGCACCTGCCGCGCGACCCATCGGTGATCCGGCTGTCGCCGCTGCTGCGCGAGCTGATCCTGGCGCTCCTCGGCTATCCGCGCGACGCCGCGGCCGGCGGCCCGGCCGGGCGGATCGTCGCCGTCATCCTCGACCAGCTGGTGACCGAGCCGATCGCGCCGCTGCACCTGCCGATGCCGGCCTCGGCCCGGCTGCGGCGCGCGGTGGCCGAACTGGCGGCCGACCCGGCGCGGACCGACGGCCTGGCCGAGGTGGCGCGGCGGGCGGCGCTGTCGGAGCGGTCCTTCGAGCGGCATTTCCGCGCCGAGACCGGCCTCAGCTTCCGCGCCTGGCGGCGCCAGGCCCGCCTCCTGAAGGCGGTGGAGTGGCTGTCGCTCGGCGTCCCGGTCGGCGAGGTCTCCGACCGCCTCGGCTACGAAGGCCCCAGCGCCCTCGTCGCCGGCTTCCGCAAGGCCTTCGGCGTCACGCCGGGCCGGTATTTCGCGGAGGGAGGGTGAGGCGGCTGGGTGGGGGACACGCAGGAACGGCAATGTCCGACCTATCACGGGAGTCGATTGCGTGCGGCCAAACAGGCGCCTCGTCCTCGAAGCTGACCGTCGAATCCCACGACGGTAACACAGGCCTAGTCCCGTAAGTTGGTCGGGACGCTACGAGATAGATCGATCTGCGGCATGTCACTAGCGGCGGTTGGTATCACTGGCTGCGTCGCGTCGGCAGTCGCCGCGCGCTCTGATCAACGATGCGGTCCCTGTGAAAAACGGGGACAAATCGAATGAGGCCCGATCTCCAATGGGTTACCTCCTTCCCAATAGGGGATATCATGGAGGGTGTCTCGCCCCGCCTAATCGTTTGATTTTCTTGGCTAATTTGCTAGATTGTGCTCCTGGATGCGGGGATGCCATGGCCGAAGATGAACATCGCTACCTGGAAGATTGCCGGCACAAGGGGATTTGTCCCACTTGCCGGAAGCCCCTCAAAACAAGGGTCGGGAGCGGTTCGTTTAGCCAGGGTGTTTTCTGTTCGCTGAAATGCAACGCCCAATGGCATGAGGTTGCGCTGCGCCTGAGGCATGAAGGGCGCTTGAAAGGACGTAACGATGGTTGAGGTCGGGTTGGCGAGGAGTTTGTTCGGCAGGGAGACAAAGTTGGCTCCCTCGGTTCCGCCGCGCACAGGGATTCTTCCGATCCAAACACTGAAGCAGATGGTACGTGACAAGGAAATCTTTTCTCCAGCCGAACTTGACCCTGACCAATTGCAGCCCGCGAGTATCGACCTCCGGCTCGGGCACGTTGCTTATCGTGTACGCGCGAGCTTTCTGCCGGGTCCGGGCGCGACGGTATTGGACAAGATCACACAGCTTGATGGCTATCCCATCGACTTGACCAATGGAGCGGTTCTTGAAAGAGGGTGCGTGTATGTAATTCCTCTTCTCGAACAGGTTCATATAAACAGTCATGTCGTTGGAGTGGCCAATCCAAAGAGCTCCACCGGCCGACTCGACATTCTTACGCGCCTGATTACGGATCGCAGCACTGCTTTTGATAAGGTTGAGCGCGGATATAGTGGCAACCTCTATGTCGAAGTCGCGCCAAAGACTTTTAGTGTAGTTGCAAAAACGGGCACCCGCCTCAACCAACTGCGATTCCGTCGTGGATCACCAATCATGTCGGCGAGTGAATTGAAGCGCCTCCACGATGCAGGCGAACTAGTCTCCGGCGGAACCGCCGAGCAGTATTTGGATAGCCGAAATCTTGTTGCGGTAACCGTAGATCTCCGCGGCAAGGAACGCGGCAACCTGATTGGCTATCGCGCAAAGAAACATACTGATAGAATTGATTTAGAGAAAGTCGGATATTATGATATAGAGGATTTCTGGGAACCTATATATTATCATCGAGAACCGCCTCTAATTCTAGATCCCGATGACTTCTACATCCTCGTTACGCAGGAAGGTGTCAAGATTCCCCGCGATTTGGCCGCCGAAATGGTTGCTTACGATACTTCAGTTGGGGAATTTCGGGTCCACTATGCAGGCTTCTTTGACCCTGGCTTCGGGCTCGGAGACGTCGAGAGCAAGGCTGTTTTAGAGGTACGCTCTCATGATGTCCCGTTTTTGCTAGATCATGGCCAAACGGTCGGCTGGCTGCAGTATGAGCGCATGGCCGATGTCCCTGATCGGCTGTACGGGGAGCGGATCGGATCGAATTACCAGAATCAAGGACTGAAGCTTGCAAAGCAGTTCAAGCCGCCAGCATAGCTGATTAGGCGAGAGTCCGCACACGCCTCGACAGAGGCGGCGTCTGCCTGCGTGAGACAATCAGGACCTAGGCATGCGCCAATCAGGCCGACTGCGCGACATTGCTAGCCTGTTAGCAGATGGTTGGCATTGCCCACCCAATGACCACTCCGGCCACTCCAGAAGTCACCCGGCACTCAACAGATTTCACAGTGCGGCAGCGTGGACGGCGAGCGCAAATTATTCGCGCGAAAAGACGCTATTGTGGAGACAACGAGGAATGGCCATACGCTCAGCGCCAGATTGAGCGGGTGCCACCTACGGCAGCGTCGACAGAACGGAGCAACGGTCGACAGAGGGTACTGGACACCCGTCTATTTAATCGACAAAAATTGCCCGGCTTTAGTAGACGACGCTCTTTCTTAGAGAAACGGGAATTTGCGGTGCAGGACGGATCAAGCGCTGCCAAGCGGCATGTAGTCGACAAAATATCTCTGGCAAAGAATGCTGATCAGGGGCGCGGAAGGACGGATGCGTGGTGACCGCTCTGAAGCCGCAGCGCGTCCGCGATCCGGTACACAACCTAATCGCGTTCGACACCAGTCAGTTCGAGCACGCGCTGTGGCGCGTAATCCAGACTCCACCCTTTCAACGGTTGCGGCGTATCCGCCAACTCGGATTTTCCGAATTCGTCTTCCCTGGCGCAACTCATACCCGTTTCGCCCACAGCATTGGCGTATTTCATGTCGCACGGGCCCTCATGCTGCTGATCGAACGGCATATCAAGGCCGACACCTCGCGTCAGTTTGGCGAATATCAATCAAGGGTCGCACTGGCCGCAGCGCTCGTTCACGACGTCGGCCACGGCATGTTTAGTCATGCCTTTGAGGAAGTTGGCAAATCGCTAAATTTGCCCATGGCAAAGCATGAGAACGTCAGCGAGGCGATTATTCGCGACAGCGAGATTACTCAAGCATTCAACCGCGATCTTGGCAGCGGCTTCGCCAACGACGTCGCCACTCTGATCGGCCGTAAGGAGCCGGGTAACCTCTATGACGCTGTTGTGTCGAGTCAGTTCGATGCCGACCGCCTGGATTATATGCAGCGTGACAGGCTTATGTCGGGGGTCCAGAGCAGCGGCATCGATCTGACTTGGCTATTAGCGAACCTCGAAATTGCTTCCGTCCGAACTGGCGCGGATGATGAGGGCACTGGGTCTATTGAGACGCTTGTGTTGGGACCTAAGGCAGCTCAGACAGCGGAAAGCTATGTTCTCTCGCTATTCCACCTTTACCCGAACGTCTACCTGCATAAGACAACTCGTGGCGCAGAGAAGATATTTAGCGCCCTTATGCGCCGCGTGCTTCAACTTGGTTTGGACGGGAATGAAGTTGAAATTGGGCTCCCGGTGAACCATCCGATTCTCCGGTTTGCGAGGGAGCCTGAGAAACTTTCCCACGCGCTGGGGCTGGACGATATGGTGTTCTGGGGCGCTTTGCCGATGCTTGTAGATGCGAAGGATGCTGAGATCCAAAAGCTCGCACTGAGTCTTCAGAAAAGACATCTGCCGGCCGGGATCGATATTCGCCGTAGGGTGGAAGAAGCGTTGCCCATCAAGGAGGGCGAACCTCGTTCAATCTGGCGGGCGCGGATCACACTGGCGTGCTCGCGAATACAGGCGGCGCTGGAGGCGCATCCCATGGCTGCTGCCGACGGCCCGGTTCGCGTCCTTTTAGACCGCTATGACCGAGCTCCTTATAAGCGTTATCAGGATTCCAATACGCCGCTAAACCGGATACTTATTCGCGTGGGCTCGGGGGAACCTAGGGACGTCGCGGAATTGTCGTCCGTTATCGCGGGGGCTGAAACCTTCTCGGTCTTCCGCGCTTACGTGTTTCGAGGTGACACCGAAGCGCAGAAGGTGGTAGAGAACATAATGAGAACAGAACTTCAGAGGAGCGAGCATGGCGACGCGTGACCCGCACCTCGCAGCAACCCGGATCATCTGTGACGCCGGCGGTATGCTAGTCGGGCGTACCCGTCTGCAGAAGGTTGCCTACCTGATGCAACTGGCGGGCTTCGGTGATGAATTTGACTTCGAGTATCATCACTTCGGACCATTCAGCGAGGATCTGGCGTTCGGTATCGATATCGCCACTGCCTTCGGTGCGGTTAATGAGGATGAAAAGCAGGCCAGTTGGGGCGGACGATACTCCGTGTTTAGCCTCAAGGAGCCGGTTGCCCCCTTAGACCCGCAACGGGCTGCCTTCGCTCAAAAGGCCAAGTTGGTGAACGCGGTGGAGTTGGAGCTTGCCGCGACCGCAGCATTTCTCTTCGTCGCCGAGGGGAAGAAGGATCCCTGGGCAGAGACTAGGCGCCGGAAGCCTGAGAAGGCGAAGGATGGTAGGCTAGAGCGAGCAATGGCGGCTTATGAAGATTTAAGATCCCTGAGCACGCCTCGGCCTCTGCCGAAGTTGCCCGCTGCATAACGCGAAATTCCTACTCTTTCTCGACGACAGGATGTCGGTGGCCCCGCTTCGGCGGGGCTTTCCAATGTCTGAACATCCACCCGCCGCCACACTCTGGCCACCACCCACCAGTCCTTCCCGATACGGCGGGTACGGGTGAACCCCGTCGTCCGGACATCACGACCGTGCCATTGCGCAGGAAGGAAGACGACCCGCCGGCCCTCCGCGTCCTCCGGATAGCTTTCGATCGTGCGGCCGACCAGGCGGGCGATCTCCCGCAGCGCGCCCGCGAGGACCGCGGGACCGGCCAACAAAGAAACAGGTGACCCGCCGGCCCGGCAGCGCCGCCAGCCCCTCGCGACGGGCCCGCCGGCGCTTGAGCCGCGGCACCACCTCCACCGGCCCGGCAGCCGGCCATCCCGCCTCCCGCGTGAGGAGCGCGGCGAGCCGGAACCAGCTGCCGATTTCCCCCGTTGCCGTCATGACCGAATGGGTCGGTCCGGCCGCAGTGCCGGAGGCATTCCGATGATCGCCGACGCGATCGCATCGAGGGCAGTCATCCATCCGAAAGGCCGTCAGCGGCTCTTCGAGGTCCCCCGCGATCCCGCGTTCGGCAGGAACGCCGATCCGACCCCGTCCGACATCACGAGAAGGAGGGCTCCATGGTGAAGGAGCATCTGTTCGCATGCGTCGCCGTCGTCGCGCTGGGCCTGGGGCCGGCGCTGGCGCAGACCAACCAGCCCGCCACCCCACCGGCGCAGACCGGCACGGCGACGGAAACCGTCACGGCCGACAAGATGTCCGCGGACACCTGGCGGGCGTCCAAGCTGATCGGCGTCGGCATCTACGGGCCCGATGACCAGAGGGTCGGGGAGGTCAACGAGATCCTCGTCGATCGCCAAGGCAAGGCGCAGGCGATCGTCGTCGGCGTCGGCGGCTTCCTCGGCATCGGCGAGAAGAACGTCGCCATCCCGTTCGGCGAGGTGGAGTGGAGCGATCAGCCCGTCAATCCCCCTCCGGCCGCGGCTCCCGGCACGCAGCCGGCGCCGGCCGATCCGTCGGCGGCGCCCGGCACCACGCCTCCCGCCGCCGGCACCACGCCTCCCGCTCCCGGCACCACGCCTCCGGCTGCCGGCACCACGCCTCCGGCTGCCGACACTCCGCCGCCGGCCACCGAAGGAACCACCGGGATGGCCGAGACCAAGCGGATGTACCCCGATCATGGCCGCATCACCATGACCAGGCAGCAGCTGAACGACGCCCCGAGTTTCGAGTATCCGGGGTAGCTGACGCTGATCCGAGGTCGCGGCGGGACTCCCCTGATGCCGCGCAGTCACGCCGGGGAAAAGGGACCGGGGCGGCGCAAGCCCGCCTCACGCAGGTGACATGGCCGAGCGGGTTGTGGACGTCTTCGACGAGAACGGCGCCTGTATCGTGACCTACACCGTACGGATCACGGCGTTCAACCGCACGCTCTGCCCCGAGGACTTCGAGCGCGAGGCCCTGTGGATGGCGGCGACGGACAAGGTCGTGCCGAGCAGCCGGGAGGCGTCGCTGACGGCCAAGGCCCGGCCCGGCCATGGGCCGGGCCCCCGGGCCGTCTGCTGATCCGCACCGTCCCTCTGCAGGCCCGGAGACGCCGTCCGCGGCGCATTGTGCCCGCCGCCGCCCTGGCCGATGATGCGCGCATCGCCGGCGGACCGGTCTCGCCACGTGCGGGCCGAGGCCGGCCGCCGGGCCGCAAGGGAGGTTCGCCCGCATGCCCACCGGAACCCCGCCGAAGCCGATCTCGACGCCCGACCTGCCCTGGGAGGAATGGGCCGACATCCCGCGCTTCAGCCTGCGCTGCAAGCACCTGACCCGCGCCGCGATGGGCGACGACTACCATGTCGGCGTCGTCATCGAGGAACTGCCGCCGGGCGGGCGGAGCGCGCCCGCCCACTACCACATCTTCGAGGAGGAGCACGTCTACATCCTCGAAGGCACCGTCACCCTGCGCCTGGGCGCCGAGACCCATGCGATGAAGCCGGGCGACTACGTCTGCTTCCCGGCCGGGCAGAAGGCCGGACACTGCCTGGTCAACACCGGCGACGCGCCGTGCCGCTACGTGCTGGTGGGCGAGCGCAACCCGAACGAGGTGGCGGTCTACACCGACAGCAACAAGGTGATGGTGCGCGCCCTGGGGCGCTCGATCCTCGATCTCGCCGCGCGGCGCGGCTATTGGGACGGGGAGGACACCGGCCTGCCGCCGGGGGAGAGCCCGCCCGAAGCCGCCGCCGCGCCCGAGCCGCCGGTCGTGCCGAAGCCGCCGATCTCCGCGGACCAGGTGGAATGGACCGACGAAGGCGTGCCCGGCAGCGCCCGCTTCGGCGGCCGGTCGAAGCACCTCACCTTCGCCGCCGTCGGGCGGGGCTACCATGTCGGCGTGCTGATCGAATCGCCGGCGCCCGGCAAGCGCCTGTGCCCCACCCACTACCACATGCTGGAGGAGGAGCAGGCGCTGGTCCTGGAGGGGCAGCTGACGCTGATCCTCGGCGGGGAGCGCCACGCGCTGAAGCCGGGCGACTATGTCTGCTTCCCCGCCGGGCAGAAGATCGGCCATTCCTTCATGAACAGCGGCCCCGGCCCCTGCCGCTACCTGATGATCGGCGAGCGCAACCCGAACGACGTCTGCGTCTATCCCGATTCGAACAAGATGGCCGTCGCCGCCCTGCGCACGAAGCAGGACATCTTCGACATGTCGGGGGTGCGGCGGTACTGGGACGGCGAGGAGACGGGCTGACCAGACGCGTCCGCCCAGGCAAGACCGCGCGAGCGGAGGCATGGATTGCTTCGTCGGCTTCGCCTCCTCGCAATGACGGTTTGGGGAAACCCTCTCCTGCCCCCCACACCGTCATCGCGAGGCGCGAAGCGCCGTGGCGATCCAGCCTGCCGCCACACGTGCCGGCGCCGGGCCGTCGAGTTCACACAATGTGCAGTTGCGTTAACCCGCGAACCTCGTTCATGATATGTTCCATGAACGCCGCCTCTCCCGATCTCGACATCCCGGCCTATTGCCGCGGCCTCGCGCTGCAGCAGGTCGAGATGCTCACGCGGATCGCCGAGATCGGCATGCGGATGGTCGAGGCCGAGGGCGCCCGCGCCATCGCCGCCCAGGCCCGCGCCGCCGGGCCCGAGGCCGACGAGGCCGCGGTCGCGGCGGCCAGGGCCGAGGCGCAGGAGGCCGGCCTGGCCTTCACCCGCTTCTCCGGCACGGTGCAGCGCGCCCTGGCGCTGCGCGCCCGCGCCGCCGACCGACTCTGCGCCCATGACCGGGCCGACCGCAAGGCCCGCCGCGCCCGCCAGCGCAACCATGTCACCGAGGCCCTCCACGACCTGATCTGGGATCCCCGCCAGCCGGCCGAGGAGCTCGACAAGGCCGAGGAGCGCACCGACGACCTGAACGAACGGCTCGACGCGCTCTACGAGGACGAGGAGAACCGGGTCGAGGACCGGCCGGTCGGCTCGGTCATCGCCGGCCTGGCCTGCGGCCTCGAGATCTCCGACCAATGGCGCCGCCGGGCCGCCGACTGGTCGGATCCGCCCCATCCGCCGCCGCTGACCGGCACCGTGGCCGAGACCAAGACGCGGCGCTGGGCCCGGCTGATCAAGCTGATGCAGCAGCCGGTCGATCTCGCCGAGCCCGGCCAGGCCCCCGCGCTGAAGGCCGGGATCGAGGCCCGCCTGCGGGAGCCCGACGTCGCGGCGCTGGTCGAGGCCGAGCCGCCGATGCGGGCCGCCGACCGCCTCCGCCGGTCGCTCGGCCTCGACCCCTACATCTTCCCCGAGGACCCGGACGAACCCGACACCGGATGACGGGCCGCGGATGGCGACGCAATCCGGCCCGCCTCTGTCAGGAGCCGCCCGATGGCGGCTTGGTCACCAGAGAGCTCTCAAGGAGCCGAAGCAAGGCACCGCCCAGATCATCGGGGCTCTCGATCGCTGCCGTCCTTTCATAGGCGGATGCGAAACGACAGCCGATGCCGATCGCCGACAATTCAATGTCGCCCGCGTCCCGAAGCCCGGCGACGACCTGCCGGAGATGCGCAACGAGATAGTTTGGGCCGTTCTCGGTCAGCGTGGAATCGTCGGCCGGAGCCCCGTCCGAAATCACGATCAGAAGTTTCCGCGGCTCCGGTCTCGCCCGCAGCCGCGACGCCGCCCATTCGATCGCCTCGCCATCCACGTTCTCGTGCAGGAGATCCGGGCGAAGCATCGGCCACAGGCCGCCCCAGCGCCGATCGGCGGCCGCCCCATAGACGATATACCGAAGATCGCAGAGCCGACCCGGCTTCGCCGGCCGTCCAGCGGCGATCCACGCCCGGCGGGACTGGCCGCCACGCCAGCCCACGGTGGTAAAGCCGAGGATCTCGATTTTGACGCCGAGCTCAAGGAGGAAATCGGTCGCGACCTCGGTGGCTGCGGCCGCAAGCAGAATCTTCTGTCCTCTCATCGATCCGGAATGGTCGATCAGCAGCGACACGACCGTGGATCGCAGCTGTTCGGCCGTGCAACTGCGGCGGATGCGGGCGGTGGCGTCGAGGGCCGAGAGCTGCGCGCCCAGTTTCCAGTCGGCCAGCCCACGCTGGAACACCTCGCATGCCCGGCGATAGGCGGCGGCATCCTCGGGAGCCATCGGCGGCAGGCGGCGATCCAGTTCCCCGGCATCCACCACCTCGTCGAACAGATTGGTAAAGACCCCGTAGCCGGACTCATCGGTGGCATCTCCGGACCGCTTGAACATCATCCGAAGCCGCCGGCCAAAACCGGCCGCAAATGGCGATGCAAACACGATCGACGCTCCAATGCAGGAGCAGCCAGCATGGTGATCCGAAAGGCTCGAAGGCAACAGGCAAAACCAAGGCCTTCTCGAAGCACCATGCGCGCACGACCGCCGGCGGCCCCGACGGGTCGATGCGTCGCCGGCCTCACCTTGCAAAGGCCGGCTCCTGCCGTACCAAGCCTAAAACGCCAGCCCGGTCTTGAAGATCTCCACGGCGTAGAACGCGAGCTCCCCGTCCAGCGCGCGCTGGATGTTGGCGGCCTTGCGGAAGCCGTGCTGCTCGCCCGCGAACAGGACGTAGCCGACCGGCTGGCCCTTGGCGCGCAGCGCGTCGACCATCGCCTCGGTCTGGTTCGGCGGCACCACCTCGTCCTCGTCGCCCTGGAAGAAGATCACCGGCTTCGACAGGCGGTCGGCGTGGTACAGCGGCGACCGCTCGCGGTACCGCTCGGCCTCCTCCGGGTACGGGCCGATCAGCCAGTCGAGATAGCGCGACTCGAATTTGTGCGTGTCGCGGGCCAGGGCGGCGGCGTCGCTGACCCCGAAATGGCTGGCGCCGCCGGCGAACCAGCTGTCGAAGGCCAGGGCCGCCAGCGCGGTATAGCCGCCGGCGCTGCCGCCGGTGATCACCGACCGGGCGGGGTCGGCCAGGCCCTGCGACGCCAGGTATTTCGCCCCGGCCACCGCGTCCTGCACGTCGACCACGCCCCAGGACAGGTGCAGCCGGTCGCGGTATTCGCGGCCGTAGCCGGTGCTGCCGCCGTAATTGACGTCCAGCACCGCGACGCCGCGGCTGGTCCAGTACTGGATGCCGAAATTGAGGGTCGAGGACGCCGCGGAGGTCGGGCCGCCATGGATCTTCACCACCAGCGGTGGCACGTCGCCCTCGGGCGCCGCGTGGTCCGGGCTGGTCGGCGGGTAGTACAGGCCATGGGCCGTCCTGCCGCCCGCGGTCGGGAACTCGACCGGCCGCGCCTCGGCGAACCAGCCGCGCAGCGCCGGGTCCTCGCCGATCTCGGTCGACCGCTTCAGCACCTCCCGCTGCAGCGTGGCGAGGTCCAGCCGGACGATCTGGGCGGCGTCGCGCGGCGACCCGGCGCGGAACACCGCCATCCGCTCGTTGGCGCAGACCGAGCTGACATCGGTGTAGGGCAGGTCGATCGGGGTCAGGCCGCCGGTCATGAGGTCGACCAGGGCCAGCTTGCCCAGGCCCCCCTCGATGTAGCTGCACAGCAGCCGGCCGGGGCCGGAGAAGGCGTAGGTCGACATCCCGAACACCCATTGCGGCTGGCCGAACTCCGCCGCCATCGGCAGCACCGCCTCGGCCGGGCCGCCGCGCCCGTCGCAGCGGTACAGGTTCCACCAGCCGGACCGGTCGGCGACGAAGACCAGCCAGCGCCCGTCCGGCGACCATTCCGGCTGGAACACCGATTCGCCCGACCCGCCCGCCAGCGCCTGCGGCGGCCGCGACGGCAGGCCGTCGGCGGCCAGCTCGGCCACGAACAGCGTGGTCTCGACCCAGGGCATGTTCGGATGGTCCCAGGCCAGGAAGGCCAGCCGGCCGCCATCCGGCGACAGCCGCGGCGAGGCGAAGAAGTCGTGGCCCCGGGCCAGGATTCGGATGCTGCCGACGCCGTCGCCCTCCAGCGGCACCGCGACGATCATGTTGTCGGGATGGGCTTGGCCGGGCCGGTGGTGCTCGCCGACGCCGATCCACAGGCGCCGGCGCGGGTCGACGAGGCCGTCGGCGAAGCGCCACTCCCCGCCCCCGGCCTCGGCCGCCGGGGTGACCGGCACCGGCGCCTTGCCGGGCGCCTGGCGGTACAGCCGGCGGTCCGGCGGCCCGCCCGCGGTGCCGGGACGGTCGTTGGAGAAGTAGACGGTGCCGTCGGCCACGGTCCAGGCGCCGCCGCCATATTCATGCACCCGGGTGCGGACATTGGCCTCGGCCGGGCTGATCTCGGCGACCGACCCGTCCGGCGCGCGCCGCATCAGCACGCTGCGCCCGCCCTCCTGCGGCCGGCCCTCCAGCCACCAGACGGCGTCGCCGTCCAGCCGCACCTCGGACAGGCCGATCGACTGCGCCACGATCAGGTCGGAGGTGATCGGCGATCTCCAGAAGCCGTAGGGGGCGGTCCTGACGCTGGGCATGGCGGCAACTCCGGTCGACGTGTCGATCGGGCCAGCCTCCCCCATCGGCCGCCGGGATTCCAGTGCCCCGGCCTATTTCTTCGCGATCACCCAGACCGCATGGACGATGCCCGGGATGTAGCCCAGCAGCGTCAGCAGGATGTTCAGCCAGAAATGCCCGCCGAAGCCGACCTGGAGGAACACCCCCAGCGGCGGCAGCAGGATGGCGATGATGATCCGGAGCAGGTCCATTCGCGGCGGGGTCCTTCGGGAGTCGGGCGGGGATCAGGGCGCCCGGGCGGGTGGGTCCATCCGCCCGGGCCGGCCGGTCACTGCATCGGTTGCGGCTGCGTCGTCTGCCGCTCGGGCGGGACCGACTGCTGGATGCCCTGGCCGGCTTCCTTGGTGTCCTGGCCGAAGCCGCGGACGGTGTTCTCGCAGGCGGCCATGCCGAGGCCCGCGGTCAGCAGGCCGGCGATGAGAAGGATGCGTGCGATCATGGGCTTCTCCTCGATCTTGGGGAAAACCGATCCGGGACGGACCGGTCAGGGAACGGCCCGGCGCGCCGTACGGTTCCGGGCCGCCGGACTCAGCGCACCAGGAAGCGGCCGATCGCCAGGCCGGCGGCGAAGGCCAGGCCGATGCTGGTCAGCGGCCGCTCGGCGACCTGGTCCTGGATCCCTTCGGTGGCGGCATTCGCCGCCGTGCCGACGTATCGGGCCCCCCGCCGTCCGGCATCGACCGCGTCCCGCGCGGCATCGCCGGCCAGCACGCCCATCTCCGACCGCAGCTCGGCCAGCGTGCGGGTCAGGGCATCGATATCGCGTTCGAGGTTTCTGGTCGCCATGGTTCCTCTCTCCTCGCGGTTGCATACGAAGGAAACAGGGCGACGCTCGGATCAGTCACCGTTTCGGCTCCGTTGCTGCAGGCGGGGGTTGGCCCGGCCGGCGCGGCGGGGCATGGTGGCCCCGGTCACAGCGGAGACAGCATGCGCCAGGACCCGATCGCCCTTCGCCGCCGCCCCGGGCCGGCCGCCCTGCTCACGGCGGCCGCCCTGCTGCTCTCCGCGGCAGCGGCCATGGCCCAGCAGGGCACGCCCGGCCAGGCCGCCCCGCCCGCCGGCCAGGCGCCGCCGGCGCAGGTGGTGCCGCAGACCGGGCCGGAGTTCCTTCGGGCCGCGACCCTGGGCCGCCAGATCTTCGTCATCGACGGCGCCGCCGCCCTGGCCAGCGCCGCGCTGCGCCGAAACGGCATCGATCCGCAGGCCGGCGGCATCGTCGGCTGGGTGACCGAGCCGGCGGCGAACGGCATCCTGGTGCGCTTCGTGCGCCGGGGCGGCCGGGGGCCGGAGGCCGCCTACGACGTCACCGTCGATGCCGGCGGCGGCGCCCCCGCCCTCACCCGCCGCGACGGCGCGCCGCTGACGCCGGACCAGGCCGCCCAGTTCGCGGCGGAGGAGCTGGCGCTGGGGCGGCTCGACCAGCCCTGCTCCAAGACCTACCGGCCGGTCGCCTTCCGCGACCCCGGCAGCCGCAACTGGCGGGTCTACGCCCTGGCCACGGCGACCGACCCGGGCGTGTTCATGGTCGGCGGCCATTTCCGCTACCTGGTCAGCCCGGACGGCGGCCGCATCCTGTCCGGCGGCCGCCTGCCGCCGCCCTCCTGCCTGGCCGGCGAGCGCACGGCCGAGGGTCACCCGGCCGTTGCCTTCGCGGTGGCGGAGCCGGACTCGCCGATCCCGACCGAGCTGCACGTCTTCCTCAGCCTGCGCCAGGCCCTGCCGCTGATCGTCCTGACCGCGGACGGCAAGCGCTGGCTGGTCGGCAACGGCGCCATCGCCGCGGTGAAGGAGTAGGGGCGCCGTTACGCCGCCGCCTGCACCGCCGCGCCGCGGGCCCGGCGCGGCAGGGCCAGCGCCACCAGCCCGCCGAGGACGATGCCGAGCACGGAGAGATGGAAGGCCAGGCGGGTGCCGTCGGCGATCACGAGGCGCAGCGCCTCGCCCTCCTGCCCCGCGATCCCGGCATTGGCGATGGCGATCAGGATGGCGAGGCCGATCGCGTTGCCGATGTTGAGCGTGGTCGAGGCCATGCCGGAGGCGACGCCCTGCTCCTCCGCCGCGACGCCGGAGGCCGAGGCGATCCACATCCCGGTCCAGACGATGCCCTGGCCGATGCCGGAGACGACGAGGCCCGGCACCAGCGCGGCATAGCCGGCCGTGGTCTCGAGGCCGATCGCGACGGTGCCGACCACGCCGATGGCCGATCCGAGCAGGAGGGTGCTGCGCGTGGTCAGCCGCGTCGCCAGCCTTTCGCCGAGCTGGGTGCCGGCGGCGATGGCCAGCGACGGCACGATGAAGGCCAGGCCGGTCTCGAGCGCGCTGAAGCCCATCACGTCCTGGAACAGCACGGTCAGGAAATAGGGCAGCGCGCCGAAGCTGCCCATGTAGATGAAGGTGATCGACATGCCCGCGACCAGGCTGCGGTTGCGGAGCAGCCGCATCGGCATCAGCGGGTCGGCGCTGCGGGTCTCGATCAGCACGAAGACGGCCAGCAGGATCGCGGAAAGCACGGCGGCGGCGACGATCGGGGTCGCGCCCCAGCCCGTCTCCGGCCCCTGCACCAGGACATAGACCAGGAGGGTGACGCCGGCGGTGACGGTCAGGGCGCCGGGCAGGTCGAAGCTGCGGCGGGCGGCACGCGGCGGGTCGCGCGGGATCACCGCCAGGGCGGCGAGGGCGACGATCCCGGCCAGCGGGACATTGACGAAGAACACGGCGGACCAGCCGAAGCCGTCAGTCAGCACGCCACCGAGCAGGGATCCCAGCGTCAGCCCGCTGGCCCCGGCGCCGCCCCAGACCGCCAGCGCCCGGTTGCGCCGGGGCCCCTCCTCGAACAGGCGGTTGACCAGCGACAGCGTGGCCGGAAACAGGATCGCCCCGCCGATGCCCTGCACGGCGCGGGCGACGACGATCACGCCGGGGCTCCAGGCCAGCCCGCCGGCCAGCGACGAGGCGGCGTAGAGGACGAGGCCGAGCACGAACATCCGGCGCTGGCCCAAGAGGTCGGCGGCGCGGCCGCCGAACAGCAGGAAGCCGCCGCAGAACACGGTGTAGGCGCTGACCACCCATTGCAGCGACTGCTCGGAGAAGCCGAGGCCGGATCCGATCTCCGGCAGGGCGACGAACACGATGTTGAGGTCGAGCGCGAAGATCAGCTGGGCGAAGGCCAACACGGCCAGGCTCCAGCCGAGCGGGCGGTGGCCGCCGGCTGAGGCAGAAGCGGATGCGGGCATGGTCGGGGACTCCTCCGTCGGATTCGATTCGTCCGACTGTACGCAGATTATCGTACTGTTGAACAGTACTAGAATTTGCGTACCATCGAGACTGTGTCGCGACCCCGACTCGCCCGCTTGGAGGCCGATGGTTTGACTGTACGCGTATCGTTGCTTATCTATGCGGCATGATCACGCCGCAGCACCCCGAGCGCCACCAGATCCGGCTGGAGAACGTCCTGGCCGCGCTGGGCCATCCGATGCGGCTGAGCGTGATCCGCGTGCTGGCGCAGGGCGGCGAGCACGCCTGCGGCACGGTGCTGCAGGGCGTGTCGAAATCCACCCTCACCCATCACTGGCGGGTGCTGCGCGACAGCGGCGTGATCTGGCAGCGCCCCTCCGGTCGGGAAAACCTGCTGTCGCTGCGGCGCGAGGATCTCGACGCCCGCTTCCCCGGCCTGCTCGATGCGCTGATCGGTGCCGTCGGGGCGGACGCCGAAACCTCGGGGCGCCAAGCCTCGTCCGAAGCCGCCGGCGTCTAGGGCTTCAGATCCACCGCGGCCCGCAAGCTGCCATCCATGTAGAAAGGCACGGATTCGTGCTCGTGCACGATGGTCCAGCCCTCGGCAGTCCGGCGCAGGCCGAGGGTGAGGCGGAACCAGAGATCGACCGCCTCGCCGTCGGTCTTGGTGCCGCTCATCCGGGCGAAGCCGTGGCAGAAGGCGATGCCGCCGTCGGCCGTGATGTCGAGATTGTGGACTTCGTAGCCGATCGGCCCCTGCCAGGTGGCGAACCAAGCCTCCAGCCCCTCGGCCCCCGAGTCGATCGTCCGCAGCGGCGGCGCCAGGGAGTAGAGGACATAATCGGCGGCCTGGCAGGCGACGACGCCCTTGGCGTCCTTGCGGCGCAGTGCCGCCGCACGCTCCTCGATCAGGGCGCGGATCGGGGCTTCGCTGTCGTGCTGGCTGGTCATCTCTTCCTCCATCTGCATCCGGGATTCGGATGCCTGTCCAGAGGACGAAGCAGCGCCCATGCATCCGACAGGGCCGGAACGATGTCCGAAACGGAAAGCCGGCGGAAAGGCGCGCCCTCCCGCCGGCGTATCGCCGAACGGCTCCTACGATTTGGCGGGCGCGTTCATTGCCCAGGCGATGCCGAATGGGTCTTTTCAGCCGGCCGCTTCCAAAGCCGCTGTCGTTTAGGGCCTCAGGTCCACCGCGGCCCGCAGGCTGCCGTCCATGTAGAAGGGGACGGATTCGTGCTCGTGCACGATGGTCCAGCCGTCGGCGGCCCGGCGCAGGCCGAGGGTGAGGCGGAACCAGAGATCGACCGTCTCGCCGTCGGTCTTGGTGCCGCTCATCCGGGCGAAGCCGCGGCAGAAGGCGACGTCGCCGCCAGCCGCGATGTCGAGGTCGCGGACCTCGTAGCCGATCGGCCCGTCCCAGGTGGCGAACCAGCCATCCACGTCCTCGACGCTCGCCTGGTCGGCTGCCAGCGGCGACCCCATGGAGTACAGGGAGAACAGGGCGTAGTCCGCGGCCTGGCGGGCGACGAAGCCCTCGGCGTCCTTGCGGCGCAGCGCCGCCGCGCGCTCCTCGATCAGGGCGCGAATCTCGGCTTCGCTGTCATGCTGGCTGGTCATCTCTTCCTCCATGCGCATAACGGAAAGCCGGCGGAACGGCGCGTGCCCTCTCGCCGGCGTCTCGCCGAACGGCTCCTACGACTTGACCGGTGCGTTCATCGCCCAGGCGATGCCGAACGGGTCCTTCAGCCGGCCCCAACGGTCGCCCCAGAACATCACATCCAGCGGCACCTCGATCGTGCAGCCGGCATCGACCGCCCGCTGCCACCAGGCGTCGATCTCGTCCGCCTTGAGGATCAGCTGCAGGGTGAAGGCCTGCGGCTGCTCGAACCCAAACCCATGCTCCGGATAGAAGTCGGAGATCATCAGCGAGCTGCCGTTGACATGGGCATGGACATGCATGGTCCGGCCCTTCTCGTCGGGCGGCACCGAATAGACCGTCTTCGCGCCGAAGGCCTTCTCGTAGAACTCGGCGGCCTTCAGCGCCCCTTCGACGTTCACATAGGCGACCAAGCCGCCGAGGACCGGGGGAGCCGCGTGATCTGTCGTCTGAGCCATGATGTCCTCCTGATTGCCGATTCGCGCCGCGGCGGATGCTGCGGGCCTGCCTCAAGGACGGACGGGCCGGAGCGGCGCCGACACGGCCCCGAAACTTTTTCCGGCTTCAGCGGGCCTCGGCCGTCCCGTCCTGCTGCAGCCGGTCGAGATGCAGCCGGATATGCGCCGCCTCCGCCGCGGTGTTGGCCAGCGCGATGGCCTGGTTGAAGGCGGTGCGCGCCTCCCCGAACCGGCCGAGCTGCTGCAGCAGCGCGCCCCTGACCCCGAAGAAGTAGAAATAGCCGGACAGCCGCCCCGCCAGCGGCTCGATCATCTCCAGCGCCGCCTGCGGGCCGTGCAGCTTGGCCACGGCGACCGCGCGGTTGAGCGTGACCACGGGCGAGGGCTGCAGCCGCTCGAGCGTGGCGTAGAGCATGTCGATCTGCGCCCAGTCGGTGTCCTGCGGCCGCGCCGCGCGGGCGTGCAGCGCCGCGATCGCCGCCTGCACCTGGTAGGGGCCGGGCCGGCGGTGGCGGATCGCCTTGTCGATCAGCGCCAGCCCCTCGGCGATCATGGCGCGGTTCCACAGGCCGCGGTCCTGGTCCTCCAGCAGCACGATGCAGCCGTCGGCGTCGAACCGCGCCGGCGCGCGGGCGTGCTGCAGCAGCAGGAGGGCGGTCAGGCCCATGATCTCCGGCTCGGCCGGGAACAGCCGCAGCAGCAGCCGGGCCAGGCGGATCGCCTCGTCGCACAGCGGCGCGCGCAGCGGCGCCTCCTCGCTGTTGGCGGCGGAGTAGCCCTCGTTGAAGACCAGGTAGATCATCGCGGCGACGGCGGCCAGCCGCTCCGCCCGCTCCACGGCGCCCGGGGTCTCGAACGGCACGCCGGCATTCGCGACCTTGGCCTTGGCGCGGGTGATGCGCTGCTCCATCGCGCTTTCGCCGACCAGGAAGGCGCGGGCGATCTGCCTGACCGAGAGGCCGGAGACGATGCGCAGCGCCAGAGCGATCTGCTGCGTCGCCGGCAGGTCGGGATGGCAGCAGATGAACAGGAGCCGCAGGATGTCGTCGCGGTACTCGGCGCCGTCCAGCCGCTCGGCCAGGTCGCTTTCGGCGTCGTCGAGGTCGGACAGCACCTCGTCCGGCGGCAGCGGCTCGTGCTTGCGGCCGCGGCGCACGCCGTCGAGCGCGGCGTTGCGGCCGACGAAGATCAGCCAGGCCGCCGGGTCGCGCGGCGGCCCCTTCTGCGGCCAGGTCTTCAGCGCCCGGAGACAGGCCTCCTGAAACGCCTCCTCCGCCGTGTCCAGGTCCCGGAAATAGCGCAGCAGCGCACCGAGCGCCTGGGGGCGGGCAGAGGCGAAGGCCGCGTCGATCCAGGCGATGTCGTTCATGATCCGGCTGTCCCAGGCTTGAAGATGCGGATCGGGCGGATCTCGTAGGATCCCCCGGGATTGGCACGCGCGAGGTCGCGCACGATGTCCAGCACCTCGTCCAGCGAGGCGCAGTCGAAGGTGTAGAAGCCCAGAAGCTGCTCCTTCGTCTCGGCGAAGGGGCCGTCGATCACCACCGGCTCGCCCGCGCCGGAGCGCAGGGTGGTGGCGGCGGTGGTCGGCAGCAGCCGGGCCACGGGCCCGATCTTGCCCTGCTTGGCCAGCGGCTCCTGCACCGCGGCCAGCCGGGCCATGACGGCGTCGTCTTCGGCCTTGCTCCAGGCCTCGGTCACGGCTTCGTTGTGGTAGCAGAGGACGGCATACAGCATCCGGGCGTTTCCTTCTTCCTCCCGAGGACGACGGAGTATGCCCGGAGCCGACACGGCCGGCAAAAAATGCGGCGGCGGCCCGGTCAGCCCCCGTCCAGTTCCGCCAGCGCCATCTCCGCCACCGCCAGGTCGATCGCCGGGCGGTCGCCGTCGTCGAGGCTCCAGACGGCGGACAGGCCGGCGGCGGCCAGCACCCAGCGCAGCACCCGGCCGCGCTCCATCCCCGCCGCCTCGGCCACCACCGTCGCCCGCCGGGCCAGGCGGCCCGGCTGCGTCGCCACGGCCTGGTCCGGTTCGGCGAGGGCAGGCGCGCCGGGAAAGCCCATGTCGGGATTGGTGAAGATGCTGCCGAGATCGTAGCCGCGGTCGCCGACCAGGTGCCGGGGGTCGATCGCCAGCCAGCCGCGCGGGCCGAAATCCAGCACGTTGTCATGATGCAGGTCGCCATGCAGGGTGACGACGTCCCGCCGCTCCGCCAGCAGCTCGCGGGCGACGGCGGCGGCGCGGGCCACGACGCCGCCATGGCGGTCGCCGCCCCGGGTCAGCGGTTCGAACCACGCCTCCAGCGGCAGCAGGCCTTCGGGCAGCGGCCGGCCGCGTGGCGCGTGCAGCCGGGCCGCGGCGTCGCAGAGGATGCGGCAGGCCTCGTCGTCCTGCCCCTGACGCGACATGGCGGTGAGCGAGGCGGGACCGGTGGCGCGTTCCAGCAGCAGCGTGTCGCCGTGCTGGGCCAGCACCATCGCCGCGCCCTCCCCGGTCCAGTACTGCATCAGCAGGCAGCCCAGCTTCTCGTCCTCGTTGACCGGCTGCTTGATGATGGCCGGCAGGTCGCCGCAGCGCACCGCCAGCAGCCGGCTGCCATGGGTGACGATCGGCTCGCCGTCCGGCACGAGGCCCCAGCGGGCCAGATCTTCGTCGAACATGGCTACAGCAGCGTTCCCTGCTCCGGCTTCGGGTCGGCGGCACGGGCAGGCCGGGACGGCTTGCTGCCGCCGATCACCGCCGGCGCCTCGCCATCCTGGAAGCGGATCGACACGGCCCGGCCGGGCGTCGCCTCCTGCGCCGAGCCGAGGGCGTGGCCAGTCGCCGGATCCAGCACCAGGGCATAGCCGCGGCGCAGCACGTCGACATAGGAGTAGCTTTCCAGCAGCCGGCCGGCGGCCGCCAGCCGGGCCGCGCGGTCGGCCAGGGCGCGCTGCACCGGCTCCGGCCCGAAGCGGCCGGACAGGGCCTGGAACCGCTCGGCCGGGCGATGGGCCAGGCGGGTGCCACAGGCGGTCAGGCGGTCGCCCAGCTGGACGATATGCCGCGCCGTTTCCGCCACCTGGCGGCGCGGATGCGGCAGCCGGGCGCCGAGCTCGGCCAGCCAGGCGCGGCACCGCTCGATCCGGCCGAGCGCGGCCCGGTCCAGCCGCTCGCCGCGGTCGTCCAGCCGCTGCATCGCCGTCTCGATCAGCCGGGCCGGATCGCCCAGGCCGCGGCGCAGCGCATCGAGCCGGGTGCGGCGCTCGCCGAACAGCCGGGCGGTGCCGGCTTCGAGGCGGCGGGCGCAGTCCAGCACCCGGCCCAGCAGCTCGGCCCGGACCGGCACCGCCATCTCCGCCGCCGCGGTCGGGGTCGGGGCGCGGCGGTCGGCGGCGAAGTCGATCAGCGTGGTGTCGGTCTCGTGCCCGACGGCGGAGATCAGCGGAATGGCGCTGGCTGCGGCGGCGCGCACCACGATCTCCTCGTTGAACGGCATCAGGTCTTCCAGGCTGCCGCCGCCGCGGGCGACGATCAGCAGGTCCGGCCGCGGGACCGGGCCGCCCTTCGGCAGGGCGTTGAAGCCCTCGATCGCCGCCGCCACCTGCCCCGCCGCCGTGTCGCCCTGCACCGCCACCGGCCAGACCAGGACATGGCGCGGGAAGCGGTCGGACAGGCGGTGCAGGATGTCGCGGATCACCGCGCCGGTCGGCGAGGTGACGACGCCGATCACCCGAGGCAGGAAGGGCAGCGCCCGCTTGCGCGCGGCCTCGAACAGCCCTTCGGCGGCGAGGCGGCGGCGGCGCTCCTCCAGCATCTTGAGGATGGCGCCCTCGCCCGCCAGCTCCATCTGCTCGATCACCATCTGGTACTGCGAGCGCGAGCCGTAGATGGTGAGCCGGCCGGTGCAGACCACCTCCATCCCCTGCTCCGGCCGCACCATCAGGCGCGGCAGCTGGCCCTTCCAGATCACCGATTCGAGGGTGCAGCTGTCGTCCTTGAGCGTCAGGTACACGTGGCCGGAGCGCGGCACCGTGACCTTGCCGATCTCGGCGCGCACGCGGACCAGGCCGAACTCGCCCTCGATCGTGCGTTTCAGCGCGCCGGTCAGCTCGGCGATGGTGAATTCCGGCAGGTTGGAGCCGGGGCGGGGGGTATTCGCGTTTTGCTCGGTCATCGGCCCGGTGTTCGTGCTAAACCGCGGCCACCCTAGCAAGAGATCGGGTCTGGTTTCATGCGCATCCTTCTGGTCGGCGGCGGCGGCCGCGAACATGCCCTGGCCTGGGCGATCGCCGCCTCCCCCCTCTGCGACACCCTCTACTGCGCGCCCGGCAATGCCGGCATCGCCCAGGAGGCGACCTGCGTGCCGACCGCGGCCGAGGATGTGGACGGGCTGGTGACCTTCGCGCAGGAGAACGCGATCGACTTCGTCGTGGTCGGACCGGAGGCGCCGCTGGTGGCGGGCCTCGTCGACCGGCTGACCGAGGCCGGGATCAAGGCCTTCGGGCCCACCGCCGCCGCGGCGGCGCTGGAGGGGTCGAAGGGCTTCACCAAGGACCTCTGCGCCAAATACGGCATCCCGACCGCCCGCTACTGCCGCTTCACCGACGCGGCCGAGGCCAAGGCCTACATCGCCGCCGAGGGCGCGCCGATCGTGGTCAAGGCCGACGGCCTGGCCGCCGGCAAGGGCGTGGTGGTGGCCGGGACGGTCGAGGAGGCGCAGGCCGCGGTCGACGCGATGCTGACCGAGGGCGGCTTCGGCGCCGCCGGCGCCTCGATCGTGGTCGAGGAGTGCCTGATCGGGCCGGAGCTGAGCTTCTTCGCCCTGTGCGACGGCGAGACCGCGCTGCCGCTGGCCACCGCCCGCGACCACAAGCGCGCCTTCGACCACGACCAGGGCCCGAACACCGGCGGCATGGGCGCCGTCTCGCCGCACCCGCTGGCGACGCCGGAGCTCGAGGCCCGGATCATGGCCGAGATCGTGCAGCCGACCCTCAAGGCCATGGAGGCCGAGGGCACGCCGTTCCGCGGCATCCTGTTCGCCGGGCTGATGCTGACCGAGCGCGGGCCGCAGCTGATCGAGCACAATGTCCGCTTCGGCGATCCGGAATGCGAGACGCTGCTGCCGCGGCTGAACTCGGACCTGCTGACCGCCCTGATCGCCGCGGCCGATGGCGAGCTGCGCCACCTGACGCTGCGCTGGCGGCCGGAGGCGGCGGTGACGGTGGTGATGGCGGCGAAAGGCTATCCGGGCAGCTACAAGAAGGGCAGCCCGATCCGGGCGCTGGACCAGGCGGGGCAGGTGCCGGGCACCATCGTGTTCCACGCGGGCACGAAGGCCGAGACGGACGGCAGCGTCACCGCCCAGGGCGGCCGGGTGCTGGCGGTGACGGCGCTGGGGGCCGACATCGCCGAGGCCCGGTTGCGGGCCTACCAGGCCGTCGACCGCATCGACTGGCCCGAGGGGTTCTGCCGGCGGGACATCGCCGTGTGACCCAGTTTTGAAACCCGCGGCCGGATCGGCGTAGACTGCCCGGATGAGCAAGGCTTTCACCAAAGAGACCGACACCGAGGAGGAGCTGGACGATGCGCC
The DNA here is from genome assembly GCF_000423185.1 of Inquilinus limosus DSM 16000. Taxonomy (GTDB): domain Bacteria; phylum Pseudomonadota; class Alphaproteobacteria; order DSM-16000; family Inquilinaceae; genus Inquilinus; species Inquilinus limosus. The sequence continues at coordinate 382,312 of NZ_AUHM01000002.1, forward strand.
GGCGCCCCTGCCCGCAGGGTCGAAGAACTACATCACGCCGGAGGGCTTCCAGCGGCTGCAGGACGAGCTGAAGCAGCTGTGGCGGGTCGAGCGGCCGAAGGTGGTCGAGGTGGTGTCCTGGGCCGCCGGCAACGGCGACCGGTCGGAGAACGGCGACTACATCTACGGCAAGAAGCGGCTGCGCGAGATCGACCGCCGGGTGCGGTTCCTGACCAAGCGGCTGGAGATCGCCGAGGTGGTCGACCCGGCGCGCCAGACCAACCGCGACCGGGTCTATTTCGGCGCCACCGTCACCTATGTCGACGGCCAGGACCGCGAGCGCACCGTGCGCATCGTCGGCATCGACGAGACCCGGCCGGAAGAGGGCGAGATCAGCTGGATCTCCCCCCTCGCCCGGGCCCTGATGCGGGCGCAGGAAGGCGACGTGGTCGAGGTCCGCACCCCGGCCGGGATCGAGACCGCGGAGGTCATAGAGATCCGCTACGGGAACGGCTGAGGCAGGCGCGATCCGAGAGGCCGGGGCCGCCCCCTCACCCGAAATCGCTACGCGATTTCGACCTCTCCCCAAGGAGAGGTGAAGGGCCTGCGATACCTGTTTCCCTCTCCTCGGGGAGAGGGAGGGGCCCATTCGCGTTGGCGAATGGGAGGGTGAGGGGGAGAGCCGATGCCGCCCATCACACCGCGCTCGCCGCCACCCACAGCGCGGCCAGCGCCTCGATCCCGGCCTGGTCCTCGGCGTCGAAGCGGTTGGGCAGCGGGCTGTCGAGGTCGAGCACGCCGATCACCCGGCCGTCCCGCAGCAGCGGCACCACCAGCTCGGACCGCGAGGCGGCGTCGCAAGCGATGTGGCCGGGGAAGGCGTGCACATCGGGCACCAGCACCGATTGCCGCCGCTCCGCCGCCGTGCCGCAGACGCCGCGGCCGAGCGGGATGCGGATGCAGGCCGGCTTGCCCTGGAACGGCCCGAGCACCAGCTCGCCGCCGCGCATCAGGTAGAAGCCGGCCCAGTTCAGGTCCGGCAGGCCGTGGAAGATCAGGGCCGAGAGGTTGGCGGCGTTGGCGATGGCGTCGGTCTCGCCGTGGAACAGCCCCTCCGCCTGGGAGAGCAGGTCGCGATAGGCTTCCGCCTTCGGCAGGGACGGGTCGGGGCGGGCGGTCTGGAACATCGGTCAGGCCTTGGTGTCGGGTCGCCTGGAAGATAGGCGTGGCAACCGGCCGCGGAAAGACTCAGAGGGCGTCGACCATCGCCCGGACCGCGTGGATCTTCTCCTCGTCGCGCTTGTAGAAGGTCCACTGCTTGATCCGCTTCGGCACCACCAGGCCGGACTGGACCAGGACGCGCATGTGCTCGCTCAAGGTCGGCTGGCTGATGCCGAGCTTGTCGGCGATGAACAGACCGCAGACCCCGTCCTCGACCAGGTCGCCGTCGACCTGCGGCGGGAAATGCGCGCGCGGATCCTTCAGCCATTCCAGGATCTGCAGGCGACGCTCATTGGCCAGGGCGCGGAAGAGATTGGCTGGATACATTTCGGCACTTTGCCAAAGGGCAAAGTCCTGTCAAGACTCGGGGCGTTCAGTCGACAGGAGGACGCCGTGCGCCGCTTCGCCTTCGAGACCGTGGACGTGTTCACCGACCGCCGCTTCGGCGGCAACCAGCTGGCGGTGTTCCCGGATGCGCGCGGCCTGTCGGACGGCGAGATGCAGTCGCTGGCCGCCGAGTTCAACCTGAGCGAGACGACCTTCGTGCTGCCGCCGGAGGACCCGGCGCACACGGCGCGGGTGCGGATCTTCAACCGCACCTACGAGATGCCCTTCGCCGGCCACCCCAATGTCGGCACCGGCTGCGTCCTGGCCCGGCACGGGCTGGACCGCGACGGCGTGCTGCTGTTCGAGGAGCTGTCCGGCCTGGTCGAGGTGCGGGTCGAGCGCGACTCGGCCGGGGCCGTGACCGGAGCCGTGATCGCCGCGCCGCAGCCGCTGTCGACGCTGATGGAGTTGCCGGCCGAGGCGATCGCCGCCTGCGCCGGCCTGTCGGCGTCCGATGTCATCCCCCGGGCACACCAGCCGGTGCTGGCCTCGGTCGGCATCCCCTTCGTGCTGGCGGAGGTGACCAACGAGGCCCTGACCCGCGCCACCCCGGACGTCGCCGCCTTCCGCCGCACCCAGGAGCAGTTCCCGAAGGTGGAGCGGCGCCTGTCGCTGCACCTCTATGCCCGCGACCCGGCCGCGCCGGACATCGCGGCGCCGGGCGGCGCCCGCCTCCGCGCCCGCATGTTCGCGCCGCTGTCCGGCACCTATGAGGACCCGGCGACCGGCAGCGCCAACGCCACGCTCGGCGCCCTGCTGCTGTCGCTCTCCGGCGCCGATGCCGGGCAGGCCGAGATCGTCCAGGGCGTGGAGATGGGCCGCCCAAGCCTGCTGCGCGTCGCCGCCCGCCGCGCCGAGGACGGCATCCGCTCCACCGTCGGCGGCGGCTGCATCCCGGTGCTGAAGGGCGAGGCGCAGGTCTAGGGGCCAGTCAACGGACGAAGTCGCCCCGGACGGGCGAGGTCGGATCGTCGAGCTCCTCGAGGAACTTCGCCCGGATCTTCGCCAGGGCGTCCGGATGCTGTCCCGGCGCGTGCAGATCGAGCGCCCGCACCACATGCCGGGCAGTGTCGGCCAGGATGGTGCCCCAGGCTTTCTCTTCCTCCCAGGGAGTGTCCTCGTAGAGTCCGAACTTTAGGGCACAATGCAGACCCTCTTCCGCAATCCAGACGCGCAGCATCTCGGTCGATTTGGGATCCCGCTTGGCGGCATCCGGAATTCTCAGTTCCTTCACTTTCTCCTCCCCTTTGTACCGAGTCCTACCGCCGCGCCCGGAAGAACGCCCGCAGCAGTTCGCCCGCCTCCTCCCCGCCCGGCGCCTGTTCCACTTGCGGACGGTGGTGGCAGGTCTTCTGCTCGAAGAAGCGCGGACCGTGCAACACCGCGCCGCCCTTGGGGTCCTGGGCCGCGAACACCACCCGACGGATGCGGGCGAAGGAGATGGCGCCGGCGCACAGCGCGCAGGGCTCGAGCGTGACGTAGAGGTCGCAGTCCGGCAGCCGCGGCCGGCCGCGCAGCCGCCCGGCCTCGCGGATCGCCAGAACCTCGGCGTGTGCGGTCGGGTCCGCCAGCTCCTCCACCCGATTGCCGGCCCGGGCCAGCACCCGGCCGGTCGCGGCCTCGACCAGCACCGCGCCGACCGGCACCTCGCCGCGCGCGGCCGCCGCCGCCGCCTCATCCAGCGCCAGGCGCATGTATGCGTCGGCCGGGTCGGCGGCCGGATCGAGGGCGGACGGGGCTGGCGGTTCCACGGGCACGGGTCGGATCCTTGCGTTTCGCGCTAACCCTGGCCGGGCGCTTCGCGCTAGACAAGGGCGATGAGCAAGACCGACGACAAGACCCCGAAGCCCAAGCCGAAAGCGACCTTCAAGGACGGCGCCGAGAAGGAGGGCGAGCGCGTCGCCAAGGTGCTGGCGCGCGCCGGGATGTGCTCGCGCCGCGAGGCGGAGCGCTGGATCGCCGAGGGCCGCGTGGCGCTGGACGGCAAGGTGCTGGATACCCCGGCCGTGGTCGTGCCGCCCGGGGCCGTCCTGACCGTCGACGGCCAGCCGGTGCCGGAGGCCGAGCGCACCCGGCTGTGGCGCTATCACAAGCCGGCTGGCTTGGTCACCACCCGGTCCGACCCGCAGGGCCGCCAGACCGTGTTCGACAACCTGCCGGAAGGGCTGCCGCGCGTTGTCTCGATCGGCCGGCTGGACCTGAACAGCGAGGGCCTGCTGCTGCTGACCAATGACGGCGAGCTGTCGCGCCGGCTGGAGCTGCCGTCGACCGGCTGGCCGCGGCGCTACCGCGTGCGGGTGCACGGCACGCCGGACCCGGTGAAGCTGGCCGGGCTGGCCAAGGGCATCACCGTCTCCGGCGTCCATTACGGCCCGATCGAGGCGGCGCTGGACAAGGTGCAGGGCAGCAACGCCTGGCTGACGGTCACCCTGCGCGAGGGCAAGAACCGTGAGGTGCGCAAGGTGATGGAGGCGATCGGCCTGAACGTGAACCGGCTGATCCGCATCGCCTACGGGCCCTTCCAGCTGGGCACGCTGGAGAAGGGCGAGGCCGAGGAGGTCAAGGCCTCGGTGCTGCGCGACCAGCTGGGCCGCTGGCTGGAGACCCGCGAGGAGGAGCCGAAGCGCAAGCCGGCGAGCAAGCCCGCGAACGCCCCCGCAAGCCGCCATGCCGCTGCGCCTCGTCGCCGGCCGGCATAAGGGCCGCGTCCTCGCCGCCCCGCCGGACCGCGCCACCCGACCGACGAGCGACCGGGTGCGCGAGGCGGTGTTCAACATCCTGGCCCATGCCGGCTACGGCCCCGACGAGGGCGACGCGGTGGCGGAGGCCGTGGTCCTGGACGCCTTCGCCGGCAGCGGGGCGCTGGCCTTCGAGGCGCTGTCGCGCGGCGCCGCCGAGGCCTGGCTGTTCGACAGCTCGGCCGCGGCGCTGGGCTTCGCCCGCAGGAACGCCGAGGCGCTGAACGAGGCGGCGCGCGCCCATGTCCTGCGCGCAGACGCGCTGAAACCGCCGCCGGCGCGGGCGCATGCCACCCTGCTGTTCCTCGACCCGCCCTACCGCCAGGGGCTGGTCGGCCCGGCGATCAAGGCGCTGTCCGCCGCCGGATGGCTGGCGCCCGGCTGCCTGGTGGTGGCCGAGACCGCGGCCGACGAGCCGGCGGTGCCCGGGCTCGACCTGCTGGACGAGCGTCGCTACGGGATCGCCCGCATCAGCTTCGGACGGGTGGCGGGATAGGCCGGCGCCGCCCCCTCACCCTCCCGTTCGCTGCCGCGAACGGGAGGGTGAGGGGGCGGCGCCGGCCCAAGCCGCCGGTGCGGTGTCAGGCCGCCGCGCGCAGACCCTGGCTGCGCAGCTTCGCCACCGCGGCGATGGTCTTGAGCGCGGCCTCCGCCGCCTCCTTGCCCTTGACCAGGAAATGCTCGCGGAAGAAGGCGGCGTGGGTCTCGTGCTCGTGGAAGCGCTGCGGCGTCAGCACTGCGGATAGCACCGGCACCTCGGTGTCGAGCTGCACCCGCATCAGCGCGTCGATCACCGCCGTCGACACGAATTCGTGGCGGTAGATGCCGCCGTCGACGATGAAGCCGGCGGCGACGATGGCGTCGTAGCGGCCGCTCTTGGCCAGCAACTGGGCGTGCAGCGGGATCTCGAACACGCCCGGCACCTCGAACAGCTCGACCTCGGGGGCCGAAGCGCCGGCCCGGGCGATCTCCGCCAGGAAGGCGGTCTTGCACTGGTCGACGATGTCGCGGTGCCAGCAGGCCTGGATGAAGGCGATGCGCGGCGCGTCGGTACGGGAAGAAGACTGCTGATTCATGGTCATCCTCATGCAACGGACCAGAATCAGGGCATACGGGACCGGCCGCCGGGACTCGCGCCCGGCCGTCGTCCCCGTTCTCTTTCATCCGGACTGTGACCGTCGGCTTCGGGTTCTGACCGAATCTGCTGACCCCGCCGGTCGCCCGGCAGGCGCTCGCGGGCTCGTGCGTGGCCCTTCGCGACCACGCCATCACCGCCGGTGGGGACTTCCACCCCGCCCTGAGAACGTCCGCCGCCCGGGGGATCCGGACGGCTCCGGCGAATATCGGAAGCGGAACGGGGCTTGGCAAGGCCGGACGCGACATGGCGGTGGCGCGGCTGCGACATCGCGGGACGGGTCCCGCACAATCGACTCGGCCGAGAGGCAGCATCCTGGGCGCCTGATCCTGAGGGGAGGCGAGCGATGACGGACCAGACCGGCGGCTGCCTGTGCGGCGCCGTGCGCTATCGGGTGACGGGCCCGCTGCGGCAGGTGGTCGCCTGCCATTGCGGCCAGTGCCGCCGCACCTCCGGCCATTACGCCGCCTTCACCGCCTGCGCCGCCGATAACCTGGTGCTGGAGAGCGACCGCACGCTGCGCTGGTACCGGTCCTCGCCCGAAGCGGAGCGGGGCTTCTGCGGTGAATGCGGCAGCAACCTGTTCTGGAAGCCGGCCCACGGCCGCGCCATCAGCATCGCCGCCGGCACGCTGGACGGCGCCACCGGGCTCAGGATCGGCGCCCATCTCTTCACCGCCGACAAAGGCGACTACTACGCGATCGCCGGCGATGCCCCGCAATGGCCGCGGTATCCGGCCCAGGGCGACCCCGGCTATCCGCGGGTGCCGGGGCTGGGGTGACGCTTCAGAACGGCGAATCCGCCGGCGCCTGCTCGCGCCGCCCGACCATGTCGTAGTCGCGCAGCACCGCGGCGATGCGCAGGCGGTAGCCCTGGAAGATGCCGGCCCGGCCGGCGGCCTGGGCGGCGCGGTGTTCGGCCCGATTGCGCCAGCGCGCCACCGCCTCCTCGTCCTCCCAGAAGGACAGCGACAGCAGCTTGTCCGGGTTGGTCAGGCTGCGGAAGCGCTCGACCGAGATGAAGCCGGGCATCTGCTCCAAGATCGGTCGCAGGCGTGCGGCATGGTCGAGATAGTCGTCGAACCGGCCTTCCGCCGGCTCGACCTCGAAGATCACCGCGATCATGCGCGGGTGCCGCCCACCGTCAGCCCGTCGATCCTGAGCGTCGGCTGGCCGACGCCGACCGGCACGCCCTGGCCTTCCTTGCCGCAGGTGCCGATGCCGGGGTCGAGCGCCATGTCGTCGCCGACCATCGACACCTTGGTCAGCGCGTCCGGGCCGTTGCCGATCAGCGTCGCGCCCTTCACCGCCGGGCCGATCTTGCCGTCCTCGATCAGATAGGCCTCGGAGGCGGAGAAGACGAACTTGCCGTTGGTGATGTCGACCTGGCCGCCGCCGAAATTGACGGCGTAGAGGCCTCGCTTGACCGAGGCCAGGATCTCCGCCGGCGAGGTGTCGCCGCCGAGCATGATGGTGTTGGTCATCCGCGGCATCGGGTGATGCGCGTAGCTCTGCCGCCGTCCGTTGCCGGTCGGCGCCATGCCCATCAGCCGGGCGTTCATCCGGTCCTGCATGTAGCCGACCAGGATGCCGTCCTCGATCAGCGTGGTGCTGCGCGTCGGCGTGCCCTCGTCGTCGACCGTCAGGCTGCCGCGCCGGTCCGGCAGGGTGCCGTCGTCGATCACGGTGACGCCCGGCGCCGCCACGCGCTGGCCCATCAGGCCCGAGAAGGCGGAGGTCTTCTTGCGGTTGAAGTCGCCCTCGAGGCCGTGGCCGATCGCCTCGTGCAGCAGGATGCCGGGCCAGCCGGGGCCGAGCACCACGGTCATCTCACCGGCCGGCGCCTCGACGGCATCGAGCCGCACCAGCGCCTGGCGCAGCGCCTCGTCCACCGCCGCCTGCCACTGCCCCGGCTCGAGGTAGAAGTCGTAGCCGGTGCGGCCGCCGGCGCCGTGGCTGCCGCTCTCCATCCGGTCGCCGTCGCCGACCACGACCGAGACGCCGACCCGCACCAAGGGCCGGATGTCGGCGGCGTGGCGGCCGTCGGCGCGGATGATCCGCACCGCCTGCCAGTTGCCGCTGATCGAGGCGCTGACCTGGCGCACCCGCGGGTCCTTGGCCCGGGCATAGGCGTCGATCTCGGCCAGGACCTTGACCTTGGCCTCGAACGGCACGGCCGAGAGCGGGTTGACGTCGGTGTAGAGCTGCCGGTTGGTGCCCTGCGGCGGCTCGGCCAGGCTGCCGCCATGGCCGGCGCGCACCGCACGCACCGTCTCGCCGGCCCGCCTGACCGCATCCTCGCTGAGGGTGGAGGCGTGGCTGTAGCCGGTGGTCTCACCCGCCACCGCGCGCAGGCCGAATCCCTGGCTGGTGTCGAAGCTGGCGCTCTTCAGCTTGCCGTCGTCCCAGCTCAGCCCCTCGGACTGGACGTATTCCAGGAACAGCTCGCCGTCATCGGCGCCCTGCAGGGCATCGCCGACCAGCCGCTCGAGCCGGGCGCGGTCGAGCCCGGCCTGGGTGAAGAACAGGTCGTCGGTCTGGTCGAGGACGCTCATGACGGGATTCCGGTCAGCGGATCTGGACTCCTGAGATAATGCGGCCGGCCGGCGGGGGCCAGCCCCGATCGGCCGCAGACCCGAATCGGCTGCCGCGCGGATGCGACCATTTGCGTGATGGGCGCGGCAGCGCGGCCTGTTGTTGCCCCCGGAAACGCCCTGTATTTTCGCCATGGCCAGGATTGGCCCGGATTCGTGCGGCATCCGACGTCGTGGGGGCTTCAACCCTCGCGGTTCCGCCGGTATAAGGCCGAACGGAACCAGGTGTCGGCAGCAGCCGATGCGGGGCCATGGGTGGGAACGTCAACGATAACGAAAGAGCGGCAAGGCATGCGATCGGGCAGACTGCGTGGATTAGCGGCAGGCGCGTCGGTCCTGCTTCTTCTGGGCACGGGCGCGGCCTTCGCAGATGGCCCACCGCACAATTGGCAGCTCGGATTCCAAGAGGCGGCGTCGCCGGTCAAGGAGCAGATGGAGAGCTTCCATGACCTGCTCCTGGTCATCATCGTGGCGCTCAGCCTGTTCGTGCTGGGGCTGCTGGTCTACGTGATGTGGCGCTTCAACGCCAACCGCAACCCGGTGCCGTCGAAGACCGCGCACAACACCCTGATCGAGGTGATCTGGACGGTCGCGCCGGTGCTGATCCTGCTGGTGATCGCGGCCCCGTCCTTCCGGCTGCTCTACGCCAGCGACCGGACGCCGAATCCGGAGATGACGCTGATCGCGCATGGCTACCAGTGGTACTGGGGCTATGAGTATCCGGACCAGAAGATCGCCGAATACACCAGCTACCTGGTGAAGGACGCGGATCTGAAGCCGGGCCAGGTGCGGATGCTGTCGGTCGATAATCCGGTGGTGCTGCCGGTCGACACCGACATCCAGATCCTGACCACCGCCGGCGACGTCATCCATTCCTGGGCGGTGCCCGCCTTCGGCATCAAGAAGGACGCGATCCCGGGCCGGACCAACGAGACCTGGGTCCGGATCACCAAGCCGGGCGTCTATTACGGCCAGTGCTCGCAGCTCTGCGGCACCGACCACGCCTATATGCCGATCGAGGTGCATGCGGTCAGCCGCGAGGACTTCGACAAGTGGGTCATCGAGAAGGTCGGGCCCAACCCGGCCGAGAAGCCGAAGCTTTTGACAATGACCTGGGACGAGGCGCAGGCGCGCACCAAGCTGGCCCAGGCCGGCCAGTGATCCCACTCGGGGAGTGATCCCACTCGGGGCCGGCGGCCCCGACAGGCAAGGCCCCGGACGGGGGAGAGGTTGACACGATGGCTCACGCCGAAGCGCACGCACACGGTCACGACGACCACCACAGCCACAAGCCGGGCTTCATCAAGCGCTGGCTGTTCTCGACCAACCACAAGGACATCGGCACGCTGTACCTGATCTTCGCGATCATCGCGGGTCTGGTCGGCGGCGTGTTCTCGCTGATCATGCGGCTCGAGCTGCAGAACCCGGGAATGCAGTTCCTGGCCGACGGGCAGGAGTGGAACGTCGTCATCACCGCCCACGGCCTGATCATGATCTTCTTCACGGTCATGCCGGCGATGATCGGCGGCTTCGGCAACTGGTTCGTGCCGATCATGATCGGCGCGCCGGACATGGCCTTCCCGCGGCTGAACAACATCTCCTTCTGGCTGTTGGTCCCGTCCTTCGCGCTGCTGATCGGCTCGGCCTTCGTCGGCCAGGGCGCCGGCACCGGCTGGACCATCTATCCGCCGCTGTCGGAGGCGGGCCAGCCCGGCATGTCGGTCGACATGGGGATCTTCGCGCTGCACCTCGCCGGCGCGTCCTCGATCCTCGGCGCGGTGAACTTCATCACCACCATCTTCAACATGCGCGCCCCCGGCATGACGCTGCACAAGATGCCGCTGTTCGTCTGGGCGATGCTGGTGACCGCCTTCCTGCTGCTGCTGGCCGTGCCGGTGCTGGGCGGCGCCATCACCATGCTGCTGACCGACCGCAACTTCGGGACCAGCTTCTTCAAGCCCGAGGGCGGCGGCGACCCGCTGCTGTTCCAGCACCTGTTCTGGTTCTTCGGGCACCCCGAGGTCTACATCATGATCCTGCCGGGCTTCGGCATGATCAGCCACATCGTGTCGACCTTCTCGAAGAAGCCGGTGTTCGGCTATCTCGGCATGGCCTACGCCATGGTCGCGATCGGCGTCGTCGGCTTCGTGGTGTGGGCGCACCACATGTTCACCACCGGCATCGACGTCGACACCCGCGCCTACTTCACCGCCGCCACCCTGATCATCGCGGTGCCGACCGGCATCAAGATCTTCTCCTGGATCGCGACGATGTGGGGCGGGTCGATCGAGTTCAAGACGCCGATGCTGTGGGCGATCGGCTTCATCTTCCTGTTCACCATCGGCGGCGTCACCGGCGTGGTGCTGGCCAATGCCGGCATCGACACCGTCCTGCACGACACCTACTACGTGATCGCGCATTTCCACTACGTGCTGTCGCTGGGCGCCGTGTTCTCGATCTTCGGCGGCTTCTACTACTGGATCGGCAAGATGTCGGGCCGGCAGTACCCGGAGACCTGGGGCAAGATCCATTTCTGGATGACCTTCGTCGGCGTCAACCTGACCTTCTTCCCGCAGCACTTCCTGGGCCTGGCCGGCATGCCGCGGCGCCAGCCGGACTATCCGGAGGCGTTCCACGGCTGGAACATGGTGTCGTCCTTCGGCGCCTATATCTCGGTTGCCGCGGCCTTCCTGTTCGTCGGCATCGCGATCTACACGGTCCGGTACGGCCGCCGGGTGGAGGGCAACTACTGGGGTGAAGGCGCCACCACGCTGGAATGGACGCTGCCCTCGCCGCCGCCGTTCCACCAGTTCGAGCACCTGCCCCGGGTCAAGTGATCCGAGGCTGATGGAGAGAAGACCGGGCCGGGCCGCGCGGATCTCCCGTGCGGCCCGGTCCGCTTGAGGTTTATGATGTCGGACGTGACCCTGGACCGGACAGCCCGAACCGCCGCGGCGGATGCCGAAGGCGGCGCCACCTGGCAGGACTACCTCGCGCTCTTGAAGCCGCGGGTGATGACCCTTGTCGTCTTCACCGGCATCGCCGGGCTGATCGCGGCGCCGGGCCATCTGCATCCGGTCCTGGCCGCGACCGCGGTGCTGTGCATCGCCGTCGGCGCCGGCGCGGCCGGGGCGATCAACATGTGGTACGACCGCGACATCGACGCGGTGATGAGCCGGACCTGCGGCCGGCCGATCGTGCGCGGCCGCGTCGCGCCGTCCGAGGCGCTGGCCTTCGGCGTGTTCCTGTCGGTCGCCTCGGTGCTGCTGATGGGCCTGGCGGTCAACTGGGTCGCCGCCGGGGTGCTGGCCGCGGCCTCGGCCTTCTACGTCTTCGTCTACACCATATGGCTGAAGCGGCGGACGCCGCAGAACATCGTGATCGGCGGCGCCGCCGGATCCTTCCCGCCGATGATCGGCTGGGCCGCCGTGACCGGCGATGTCGGCCTGCCCTCGATCGTGCTGTTCGCCCTGATCTTCATGTGGACCCCGCCGCATTTCTGGGCCCTGGCCCTGTTCCGCAGCGAGGAATACGCCAAGGCCGGGGTGCCGATGCTGCCGGTGGTGTCCGGCGCGCGCGAGACCAAGCGCCAGATGCTGGCCTACACGCTGGCCCTGTTCCCGATCGGCCTGGCCCCGTGGCTGCTCGGCGTCGCCGGGCTGACCTACGCTATCGGCGCCGGCCTGCTCGGCGCGCTGTTCATCCTCTGCGCCCTCCGCGTGCTGGGCGAGGACGGTGCGACGACGAACCACCGTGCCGCCAAGCAGATGTTCGGCTATTCGATCTTCTACCTGTTCGCGATCTTCGGCCTTCTGATCATCGACCACATTCATGTCTGAGATGGCCGACCACCCCACCACCAAGCCCGCCCGGCACGGGGTTCCGGCGCCCGACGCCCAGCGCCGCCTGCGCGGCCGCAACATCGCGCTCGCCCTCGGCCTCCTGGCCTGGATCGTGCTGATCTACGTGATCACCATCGTCAAGATGACGGGGGGCTGAGATGGGCGGCCCGGCCCTCGACCCGAAGCTCCGCCGCCGCAACCGCCTGATCCTGACCGGGCTGTGCGGCGTTGCCTTCTCGATGGGCCTGCTGGCCTTCGCCTCGGTGCCGCTGTACCGGCTGTTCTGCCAGGTGACCGGTTATGGCGGCACCACCCAGGTCGCCGATTCGGTGTCCGGCGAGGTGCTGGACCGCAAGGTCCGGGTCCGCTTCGTCGCCAACACCGATGGCGGGCTGCCCTGGACCTTCAGGGCCGAGCAGGCCGAGGTCGAGGTCCGCCTCGGCGAGCCGGCGCTGATCTACTTCAAGGCCACCAGCAACGCCCAGGAGCCGACCGCCGGCCAGGCGGTCTACAACGTCACGCCGGACAAGGTGGGGCTCTACTTCTCGAAGGTGCAGTGCTTCTGCTTCACCGAGCAGATCATCCAGCCGGGCGAGACGGTGGAGTTCCCGGTCTATTTCTACGTCGACGCGGCGATGGACGCGCAACCGAACCTGAGCGACGTGCGCACCATCACCCTGTCCTACACCTTCTATGCCCAGCGGTCGAAGGCGCTGGAGAATGCGGTCGCCGCCTATTATCGTGCGGCCAAGAACGACAGCTGACGGCCTGCCGAGGGCTGTGGCCATGGGGCGGAACACCGAAACGAATATCGGAAAAGAGACCGAGAGGGGCACGAGGATGAGCAGCACCGACGTCCATGCCGACCGGCACGAGACGAGTTACGAACTGAACGCGGTTCCGCACCCCTATCATCTGGTCGACCCCAGCCCGTGGCCCCTGCTCGGCTCGCTCGCTGCCGGCGTCATGGCGATAGGCGGCGTCCTGTTCATGCATGACGAGGGGCCGGCGCTGCTGATCATCGGCTTCCTCGGCGTGCTGGGGGTGATGTTCGGCTGGTGGCGCGACGTCATCAAGGAAGCGACCTTCCGCAAGCTGCACACCCCGGTGGTGAAGCTGGGCCTGCGCTACGGCATGATGCTGTTCATCGCCTCGGAGGTGATGTTCTTCGTCGCCTTCTTCTGGGCCTATTTCGACTCCAGCCTGTTCGTCAACGAGGCGGCGCAATACGCCCGGGTCGAGGCGACCGGCGGCATCTGGCCGCCCAAGGGCATCGTCCCGGTCGATGCCTTCCATTTCCCGCTGCTGATGACCCTGGTGCTGCTGCTGTCGGGCTGCACCGTCACCTGGGCGCATCACGAGATCGTCGAAGGCAACATGAAGGAGGCGTCGAAGGCGCTCGGCGTCACCGTGCTCCTCGGCATCATCTTCACCTGCATCCAGCTCTACGAATACACCCACGCGGAGTTCGGCTTCCGCGACGGCATCTTCTCCTCGACCTTCTACATGGCGACCGGCTTCCACGGCTTCCACGTGCTGGTCGGCACCATCTTCCTGGCGGTGTGCTGGTTCCGCACCGCGCGCGGCGACTTCACCAAGGACAGCCATTTCGGCTTCGAGGCGGCGGCCTGGTACTGGCACTTCGTCGACGCGGTCTGGCTGTTCCTGTTCGTGGCCATCTACTGGTGGGGCGGCCACGGCGCCGCCGTGGCGCACTGATCCTCGGTGCCCGCCGGCTCTGTCTCTCCCCTGACCGCGGCGCTTGGCTGCAAATGCCCGCGCTGCGGCCAGGGGCCTCTGTTCAAGGGCTTCCTGACGGTGGCGGAGCGTTGCCCGGTCTGCGACCTCGACCTCTCCGAGGTCGATTCGGGCGACGGCCCCGCCGTCTTCCTGATCTTCATCCTCGGCTTCACCGTGGTGCCGCTGGCGCTCTGGCTCGGCATCGCTTACGACCTGCCCGACTGGGCGCCGATCGCGATCGGCGGCGTCCTGATCGTCCTGCTCACCGCCGTGCTGATCCGCCCCGCCAAGGCCTATATCGTGGCGCTGCAGTACCGCCACCGCAGCACGGGTCGATGAGAGCCTGATGGCACGGCGTTTCCGGCCGGAGTTCTGGCCGACCGTCTTCCTGATCCCCGCCCTCGCCCTGATGCTCGGCCTCGGCGTCTGGCAGCTCGAGCGCCGCATCTGGAAGACCGAGCTGATCGGGCGGATCGAGCACGGCCTGGCCGCGCCGGCGGCGCCGCTTCCGGCCGAGATCGATCCCGGCTTCGACTACCGCCACGTCACCGTCACCGGCCGCTTCGACGCCGCGCACGCCTTCCGGCTGCTGGCCCGCGTGCATGACGGCGTGACCGGAATCCAGGTGGTCACGCCGCTGATCCGGGACGACGGCGGGCCGGCGGTGCTGGTCAACCGCGGCTGGGTGCCGCTCGGCCCCGACGGCAAGCCCGCCGCCTTCGATCCGCCGCCCGAAGGGACGGTGACGGTGGAAGGCATCGCCCGGCGTCCCCTGGCGCAGGGCTGGATGCAGCCGGACAACAGCCCGGCGACCAACGAATGGTTCTGGGTCGATCCGCCGGCCATGGCCGCCGCGGCCGGGCTGGACCGGGTGGCGCCGGTGGTGGTCGAGCAGGCGGCCGGTCCGGACCGCGGGCGCTATCCGCTGGGCGGCCAGACCAAGATCGACCTGCCGAACAACCATCTGCAATATGCGATCACCTGGTTCGGCTTCGCCGCCATCCTGGTCGCGATCTATCTGCTGCACCATCTGCGGCGCGGCCGCGCCGCCGGGAAAGGACCCGACGCATGACCGCCTATTCCGAGATCGCCGCCCATTTCGGCCGCATCGCCGCGCTGTCCAACGCCATCGGCATCCTGGACTGGGACAACGCCACGATGATGCCGAACGGCGCGGCCGGGACCCGGGCCGAGAGCCTGGCGCTGCTGCACGTTCTGCGCCACGGCATGCTGACCGATCCGCGCCTGTCCGACTGGCTGCCGGAGGCCGAGGCCGACAACAGCCTGGGGGAGTGGGAGCGCGCCAATCTGCGCGAGATCCGGCGGCTGTGGACGGTGCAGACGGCGGTGCCGGCCGACCTGGTCGAAGCGTCGAGCAAGGCGGTGTCGGCCTGCGAGATGGCGTGGCGCCAGGCCCGCGCCGACTCCGATTTCCCGTCGCTGCTGCCGAAGCTCGAGGAGGTGCTGCGGCTGCAGCGCGAGATCGGCCGGGCCAAGGGCGAGGCGCTGGGCCTGCCGGCCTATGACGCCCTCCTGAACGATTACGAGCCCGGCGGCCGGTCGGAGCGGATCGACGCGCTGTTCGACGACTTGGCCGCCTTCCTGCCCGGCTTCACCGAGGAGGTGCTGGCGATCCAGGCGCACCGGCCGGCGACGCCGCGGCCGGAGGGCCCCTTCCCGGTCGAGGCGCAGCGGGCGCTGGGCATCGCCATGATGCGGGTGCTGGGCTACGACTTCGAGCGCGGGCGGCTCGACGTCTCCACCCACCCGTTCTGCGGCGGCGCCGACAACGACGTGCGCATCACCACGCGCTACGACGAGACGGACTTCACCCGCGCGCTGATGGGCGTGCTGCACGAGACCGGCCACGCCCTTTACGAGCAGGGCCGGCCCCAGACCTGGATGAACCAGCCGGTCGGCCAGGCCCGCGGCATGAGCCTGCACGAGAGCCAGTCCCTGCTGATGGAGATGCAGGCCTGCCGCAGCCGCGAGTTCATCACCTTCGCCGCGCCCCGGATGCGCGAGGCCTTCGGCGGCTCCGGCCCGGCCTGGGAGGCGGAGGCGCTGTGGCGCCACTACACCCGGGTCGAGCGCGGCTTCATCCGGGTCGACGCCGACGAGGTGACCTATCCCGCCCATGTCATCCTGCGCTATCGCCTGGAACGGGCGATGATCGCCGGCGATCTGCCGCTGGCCGACCTGCCGGCCGCCTGGAACGACGGCATGAAGGCGCTGCTGGGCGTGGTGCCGCCGAACGACCGGCTGGGCTGCCTGCAGGACATCCACTGGCCGAGCGGCGGCTGGGGCTATTTCCCGACCTACACGCTGGGTGCGATGACCGCGGCGCAGATCTTCGACGCCGCCAACCGGGCAGAGCCGGAGATCCTGCCGGCGATCGGCCGCGGCGACTTCGCGCCGCTGGTCGGCTGGCTGCGCGCCAACATCCATGAGCAGGGTGCGCGCTGGGAGACCGACGAGCTGCTGACCCGCGCCACCGGCCGGCCGCTCGACGCCGCCGTGTTCAAGGCGCATCTGCGCCGGCGCTATGCCGGTGAGGGGTGATCAGGGGTCGGGACGTGGCTTCCCAACACCGTCATTGCGAGAAGGCGAAGCCGACGAAGCAATCCAGGGGCCGGTGCGTGCGGCCCCTGGATTGCTTCGCTGCGCTCGCAATGACGGTATGGGATGTGATCGGCCGTGAGCCTGTGACAGGCGGCATTCGCGAGAGACGGGGCATGGGGGCCTGACGCCCGAAACTTGCATGTCTCCAATGCCGGTTTGGCGCGCAGGATTCCGACCCGTCAGACGAGTTGAGTCGGAATCCGAACGCCCGAGGGGGCCGCGCCGCCGCGGCCTTGAGACATGACGACCCGCCTTCCGCGCCAGGTGCTGATCCCGCTGATCATCGCCTGCGCGCTGTTCATGGAGAATCTCGATTCGACGGTGATCGCGACGGCGCTGCCGAACATCGCCCATTCCTTCGGCACCGACCCGCTGCATCTCAGCCTCGCCATCACCTCCTACCTGCTCAGCCTCGCCGTGTTCATCCCGGCCAGCGGCTGGATCGCCGACCGGTTCGGCGCCAAGACCGTGTTCCGGGCGGCGATCATCGTTTTCACCATCGGCTCCGTCCTCTGCGGCCTCTCGAACTCCACGGCCGAGCTGGTCGGCGCCCGCATCGTCCAGGGCATCGGCGGGGCCATGATGGTGCCGGTCGGACGGCTGGTGCTGCTCCGCAGCGTCTCGAAATCCGAGCTGGTGCGGGCGATGGCCTATTTCACCACCCCGGCCCTGCTGGGCCCGGTCCTGGGCCCGCCGCTGGGCGGCTTCATCGCCACCTACAGCTCCTGGCGGCTGATCTTCTTCATCAACGTGCCGATCGGGATCATCGGGGTGATCCTGGTCACCCTGTTCATCGACGACGTGCGCGAGGAGGAGAAGCCCCCGCTGGACGGCTGGGGCCTGGTGATGTCGGGCACCGCCCTGGCCTGCCTGGTCTTCGGCTTCGAGACGGTGGGTCGGGCGATCGTGCCGCTGCCGGTGACGCTGGGCCTGCTGGCCTTCGGGGCCGCGCTGATCTGGCTCTATGTCCGCCACGCCCATCGGGTGCCGGCGCCGATCATCGACCTGAAGCTGCTGCATGTCCGCACCTTCCGGATCTCGCTGGTCGGCGGCACCATCTTCCGCATCGGCATCGGCGCCATCCCGTTCCTGCTGCCGCTGATGCTGCAGCTGGGCTTCGGCATGACCCCGTTCGAATCCGGCCTGCTGACCTTCGTCAGCGCCGCCGGCGCGCTGTGCATGAAGATGACGGCGACCCGGATCATCCGCCATTTCGGCTTCCGCCCGGTGCTGGTGTGGAACGCGGTGATCAGCTCGGCCTTCCTGATGAGCTATTCCCTGTTCCGGGCGGACACGCCGCACCTCCTGATCCTCGGCCTGCTGCTGGCCGGCGGCTATTTCCGGTCGCTGCAGTTCACCAGCCTGAACACGCTGGCCTTCGCCGATATCCCGCCGCAGAAGATGAGCCGCGCCTCCAGCTTCTCGAGCACGGCGCAGCAGCTTTCGGCCAGCCTGGGCGTCGCCACCGGCGCGGTGCTGCTGAACCTGGCCCTGCTGCTGCGCAGCGGCGGCGAGTTGCAGGCGGCCGACTTCTCCTGGGCCTTCGCCGCGGTCGGCCTCCTGTCCCTGTGCTCGGTGCTGATGTTCCTGCGCCTCGCCCCCGATGCTGGGGCCGAGGTCTCCGGCCACGCCGTCGCCCCGGTGGCGCCGCCGGAGCGGCCAGGCTCCGCCCGGGTCGCGCCGGGAGAGTAGGATTCAGAGTCCCAGCAGCTTGTCGCGGGCGGCGTTGAGCCTGGCCGCCATGTCGGCCGAGCCGCCGCGGTCCGGGTGGTGCCGCTTCATCATCCGGCGATGCGCCGCCTTCACCGCCGCGGGCGAGGCGCCGGCGGCGAGGCCGAGCAGGGCATAGGCCTCGGCCTCCGACATCTCGTCCCTGCGGGGACCGGCCCCGTCCTGCTTCGCCCAGTCCGGGCCGAAGCGGCGGTCGAGATAGGTCTCCAGCACCCGGGCCGAATCGGGATCGTCGGCGCGGCATTCGGCCAGGAGGCGCAGCAGCGCCGGCAGGGCCAGCGAGGCCAGGCTGCGGCCTTCCATCGGGCCCGGGCGCAGGACATAGCCGTCCATCGCGCCGCTGGCGTGGTCGAGCTGCATGTCGAGGCTGCGCGTCTTCAGCCGCGAGGCGCGGCCGGGTGTCGGCCCGGCCGCGGTTTGCCGGGCCCGGCGCCAGCGCAGGAACCAGGGCAGACCCTGGATCAGCAGCGGCGACAGACGCTGCAACCACAGCAGGACGGCGCCGAGCACGGCAAGGAGGCCGGCCAGCCGTCCGGTCAGCAGCAGGAACAGCCCGAGTCCGGCCAGCAGCAGGATGCCGCCCCAGCGGGCGCCGCGGACCACCTTCTTCGGCTCGGTGTTGGCGAACCAGCGGGCGAGCAGCGGCAGCCCGATGCCGAGCGCCAGGACCAGGAGGAGAAGCTGGATCACGGTCGGGGCTCAGCCTCCACCCATCCGCCCGATCAGCGCCGTGACCGCGGCGCCACGGCGGCGGCCGAGATCCTCCAGCGCCGTCCGCCCCCCGGCGGCATAGACCGCGACGGCGGTCAGGAGGTCGCGGAGCTGGCCGGGGCTCGAGGCATCGAAGGGGCAGTAGGCGCCGCGGGTCAGCCGCGCGATCTCGCGGAAGGCGCGGCCGGCGACCGGGTCATGCCCTTCGTGGAACAGGAACACCGGCACGCCGCGCAGGGCCAGCCGGCCGGCCTGGGCGCAGACCGGGTCGAGCGACTCCTCGAAGGCGTCGCCGACGAAGACGAGCGCATCGACCTTGCCGCGCCCGGCCTCGGCCTCGGCGTGGGCCAGCACCCGGCCGATCTGGGTCTCGCCGGCCCGGCAGCGCACCTTGCTCATCAGCCGCGCCAGCTCGGTCCCGTCGGAGACCCAGGCGCTGGCCTTGCATTCGCCGAAGCCGCGGTAGAACACCAGCTGCAGGTCGAGCCCGCCGAGCGACGCGGTCTCGACGAACATCTCGCCCTGCAGGCGGCAGGCGCGGTCCCAGGTGTCCTCGCGGCTCTGCGTCGCGTCCAGCGCGAAGACCAGCCGGCCACGCCGCCCGGTCTCGCGCCGGACCGGCGTCGCCGCCACCCGGCGCAGGAAGGCGTCGACCTCCGACCGGCCCTGGCCGGCAGGCAGCTTCTCGTCGGATCCCGTCATCGCTTCGCGTCCATCGCAAATATGATGGGGACCGGCGAACGGAAATCCAATCGGAACGGGTTGCGAACCGTTCAGCGGCGGTCGGTCAGACCGATGTCCCGGCGCAGCGCCTGGGACAGCGTCTCGACCGAACGCGCTGTCGGGCGCCGCGTCGTCACCAGCCGGCGCAGCAGGCCGAGGCGGAACGGGCGGCGGGAGATCGGGACGAAGGCCATGGCCGTGCTCCGAGGCTTGCCGGGGCTGCAGATCCATGAGACAGAATCATCACAAACCCGGCTGATCGGAGCCTATGCAGCCTCATGAGCCGTAGCGAATGATGGTTTCTCGCATTGGCATGAGCATGGCTAATGGGTGACGCGATCCCGCACCTGCCGCTGGCGGCGCTGCGCACCTTCGACAGCGTGGCCCGGCACCTCAGCTTCACCAAGGCGGCGGCCGAGCTGGCGGTGACCCAGAGCGCGGTCAGCCACCAGATCCGGTCGCTCGAATCCGATCTCTGCGTCCGGCTGTTCAAGCGGCTGAACCCCGGCATCGCCCTGACCGAGGCGGGCGAGCAGCTGGCGCCGGAGGTGCGGGCGGCGCTGGAGCGGCTGGGAGCAGCCGTTGCCCACGTCAAGCGCTGCGGCCGCGGCGGGGTGCTGCGGGTCGGCGCCGGCGGCGCCTTCGCCACCGGCTGGCTGGTGCCGCGGCTCGGCCGCTTCGCCGCCGCGCATCCGGAGATCGAGGTGCGGCTGTCGATGGCGATGCGCAACCCGGACCTGGAGGAGGACGAGCTGGATCTGGCGGTGCTGAGCCGCGAATCGGACCGGCCGCTGCAGCCGGACGGCGAGGCGGTGCTGTTCGAGGAGCGGATCTATCCGGTGTGCAGCCCGGCCCTGCGGCCCCTGCTGAGGGACCCGTCCGACCTGGCCCGGGTCACCCTGCTGCACGAGGAGTGCGACGAGGAGCCGTCGCCGCGTTCGGCCCTGAGCTGGAAGCTGTGGCTGGAGCGGCTGGGGGTGGCGGAGCAGCCGCGCCGCAGCGGCATCCGCCTCAGCCACTTCACCCTGGTGCTGGCCGCCGCGCTGGACGGCGTGGGGGTCGCGCTCGGCCGCGAGCAGCTGATCCGGGCGCCGCTGGAGGAGGGCCGGCTGATCCGTCCCTTCGGCCCGGAGCTGGAGCTGCGCAGCCGGCGCCAGGTCGTCCGCTGGCGCAGCGCGCCGGGGAATGAATCCCGCATCGCCGCATTCCGCAGCTGGCTTCTGGCGGAAAGCGCGGCCGATCGTTAGCCTCCTCGCTGGTGCTCACCAATCCGGATCGATGATGCCCGTGTCGCGCGCCTCCCTCCTCCCGGCCGTCGCCCTCCTCCTCGGCCTCGCCGCCGCCCCGGGCGCCCCAGCCCAGGACACCGCTCCCAAGGCCCCGCCGCGCGAGATCATCGTCGCCACCGCCCCGGTCGACTCGCCGCTCGGCCGCTGGGGCGCCGCCTTCGTCGACCGGTTGAAGGCGGAGGCCGGCCAGCCGGTGTCGGAGGCGATCACCGCCGGTGCCCTGCCGAACGTCGCGCTGCTGCAGAGCGGCAGGGTGGCGATCGGGCTGGTGTCGCTGGACGTCGCCGCCGCGGCCTGGGAGGGCAGGAGCCCGATGGCGCCCGGCCTGAAGTTCGGCCACCTGCGCGCCCTGGCGCCGGTGGCGCCGGCCGCGGTGCTGCGCTTCGTCGTCCCGGCGGCCGGCGGCATCACCACCGCCTCCGCCCTCGCCGGCAAGCGGATCGCCGTCGCCACCGACGACGCCCTGACCGAGCCGATGCTGAAGGCGCTGGGCGTCGAGGCCACGCTGCGGCGCATGCCGCTGACCGAGGTCGCAAAGCAGCTGACCGACAAGAAGATCGACGCCGTCGCCGTCACCGGCCTCGCTCCCTTCGCCCTGCCGCCGGAGCAGCCGGCGGTGACCTTCGGCCTGACCGTGGCGGAGATCGCGAAGGCGGCCGGGACGATTCCGGGCGTGGCCGCCGCCGCGGTGCCGCTGCCGCCGCCCGCGCCTCCCGCCCCGCCGGCCGATCCGGCCGCTGCCGCCGACCCGGCCGTCGGGTCACCGACCGCGGCGCCGGCCCCCGCCCCCGCCGCACCACCGCAGCCGCTGCCCCCCAGCGCCGGCATGTGGACTTGGCTGGTCGCGACCGACGCGCTGCCCGAGGGGGTGGCCCGGCAGGCCACCGAGATCGCGGTCGGCCAGGCCGGACCGCTGACCGAGGCCGCAGGCCTCGCCGGCGCCCCGGCCCCCGACCCGCTGACCAACCGCGCCGTGCCCTTCCATCCCGGCGCCGCGGCGGCCTGGGCCGCGCACGGCTTCACGGTGCCGACGGAGCGGGCGCCTTAGGAGAGGGTCAGCCGGGCTTAGCCCGCCTTCAGCTGGGTCTCGACCAGGGATGCCAGCAGCGAGGCGCCGATCGGCAGGACCTCGTCGTTGAAGTCGTAATGCGGGTTGTGGACCATCGCCCCTGAGGCTCCGCCGGCCTGGCCGAGGAACAGATAGGCCCCCGGCCGGGCGTTCAGCAGATAGGCGAAATCCTCGCCGCCCAGCGACGGCTCGACGTCGCGCTGGACATTGCCTTCGCCGACCACCATCTCCGCCACCTGCGCCGCGATCTCGGCCTGCTCGGCATGGTTCACCGTCGCCGGATAGCCGTAGTCGTAGTTCACCTCGATGGCGACGTCGAAGGCGGCGGCGATGCCGTCGGTGATCCGCCGGATGCCGGCAACGATCATCTCCTGCACCTCGGGCCGGAAGGTCCGCACCGTGCCGTTCAGATAGGCCTCGTCCGGGATCACGTTGTGGGTGGTGCCGGTGTGGATCTGGGTGATCGACAGCACCGCCGAATCCATCGGGTTGGCGTTGCGGCTGACCAGGGTCTGCAGCGCGCCGACCAGCTGGGCCGCGATCACCACCGGGTCCTTGGCCTTCTGCGGGATCGCGGCATGGCCGCCGACGCCGCGGATCCGGATCTCGAACATGTCGGCCGCCGCCATCATCGGGCCGGGCCGCACCCCGATCGTGCCGGCCGGCAGCAGCGGCCAATTGTGCAGGGCGTAGACCTCGTCGCAGGGGAAGCGGTCGAACAGGCCTTCCCTGACCATCACCTCGCCGCCGCCGCCGTTCTCCTCGGCCGGCTGGAAGATGAAATACGCGGTGCCGTCGAAGTTGCGCGTCTCCGCCAGGTACTGTGCGGCGCCGAGCAGCATGGTGGTGTGGCCGTCATGGCCGCAGGCGTGCATCTTGCCCGGCACGGTCGACTTGTGGGCGAAGTCGTTGGCCTCGGCCATCGGCAGGCAGTCCATGTCGGCGCGAAGGCCGATGGTGCGGCCGCTGTCGGTCCGCCCCTTCAGCACCCCGACCACGCCGGTCTTGGCCAGGCCGCGATGCACCTCGATGCCCCAGGAGGCCAGCTTTTCCGCCACCAGGGCCGACGTCCGCACCTCCTGGAAGGCCAGCTCGGGATGGGCGTGGAGATCGCGCCGCCAGGCGGTCATCTCCTCCTTGCGGGCGGCGATCGAATTGATGACGGGCATCGGTCGGTCTCGTCTTGCGCTGGCTGGGATGGCGAAATCCCGATACTGGTCCGTCCGCGCCGCCGGAGCAACCCGCCGCGGGCGCAAGCCGGCTCCGCACGCCCCGATCAGGCGAACCGGTCCCGCGCCTCCCGCACCAGATCGGCCAGGCCGCGGCCGCCGACCGCGGTCGCGGGGCTGTCGTCGCCGGCGCCGGCCACGCCGACGACGAAGGGGCCGCCGTCCCAGAAGCCGAACACCGGGCTGCCGCACATGCCGGGCCCGAAGGCGGCGGCCCCGGCGACGCGCATCCGGCCGGGATCGTCCTCCTCCAGGAAGAAGCCGGTCTGGAACACCGGCAGGGCGCCGCCGGCGGTGTCCGGCGCATAGGCGATGTTGCACCAGGCGTCGGTCTCGTTGTCCCAGTCGCCGTCATAGGTCCTGGCGCCCATGAAGCCGAGGCTGTCGCCGAGGCGCTGGTTGAGCACGATCACCGCGCAATCGCCGGCATCGGCGGTGATCGCGTCCGTCACCGCGGCGGCCGCGAAGACGAGACCGCCGCGGGGGAAGGACACCGAGGCGATCCCTGCGTCACGATCCAGCACGTGGCCGGCGGTCAGAACGTGCCGGGGCCCGATCAGCACGCCGGATCCCGACCGTGCGCCCGACGCCACCTTGCAGACGCAGCGCCAGGGGAAGGACGCGTCCGTGTAGGGCCGGCGGGCTCCGGCGGCGGGCTGCCGCCCCTGCTCTGCCGACGGCATGCGCGGCAGCGGCGACGGTCGCAACGGCACCGGCCGGGCGATGATTGCAGCAGGATGGCTGGGCATCGACGGCAGCACCTCCGGCGCGAGCGCCGGAGACGGCTGGAGGCCCAGGGCGCGATGCCAGGCGAAGCGGGACCGTGTGCCGTGGAAGTCGGACAGGCCCGCAGGGGCGTCCGCCCGATGGATCGGGATCCGCAGCTGACAGGCGGCCAGCGCTTCCGGAGACAAGGGCAGGGTGCTTCTCGTCGAGGCCGCCAGCATCGTCATCGCCCCCGTTCGGCGCATCGGTCCGGCCGCACCGCCGCGATGGACCTCCAGATGCGCCGCCATTCCAGCAGAGGCGGCGAGCCGCGTCGTCATACGAACGGAGGATGCCGCGTCGGATTCCGGGGGCCCGGACGGAAGGTCGCGCGGGGGCGGCCGGGAATGGACGGGCGGCGCCGGGCGTGAGAAGCTGCCGCCGCATTCCGCCGCTGCACCGCATCCGAGGAGCAGCCGATGAGCGAGATCACGACCAAGCCCCGCGTCGACATCCGGCCCAAGACGGAACGGCCGCGCCTGCACAAGGTCATCCTGCTGAACGACGACTACACGCCGCGCGACTTCGTGGTCGTGGTCCTGAAGGGCGAGTTCCGGATGAGCGAGGACCAGGCCTACCGGGTGATGATGACCGCGCATCGGCGCGGCGCCTGCGTCGTCGCCGTCTACCCCAAGGAGGTGGCCGAGACCAAGGCGACGCGCGGGACCGAGGCCGGCCGCCGGATGGGCTATCCGCTGATGTTCACGACCGAGCCGGAGGAGAAGTAGGGCCGACCTTTGCCCCTGCGGACGCGATAGGCGGATGGGCCGGAGTCGCCCCCTCACCCGAAATTGCTGCGCGATTTCGACCTCTCCCCAAGGAGAGGTGAAGGAAGGCGTCGCTCCGAAATCCCTCTCCTCGGGGAGAGGGAGGGGCCCAGTCGCGACAGCGAATGGGAGGGTGAGGGGGATTCCGGCCGAGCCGCCGGGCCCAAATATCAGCCGATCGGCGTGGTCGGGCCGAGCTGCGGCAGGGCGGCGTCGATCGCGGCGGCGGTCGGCATGCTTTCCTGCGCGCCGAGGGCGAGGCAGGCCAGGGCGGCGCCGGTCGCGGCCCGTCGCAGCGCCTGCTCCAGCGGCAGCCCGGCATCGAGCCCGGCCGCCAGCACGCCGGTGAAGGTGTCGCCGGCGCCGGTGGTGTCGACCGGCCGGATCGGCAGCGCCGGCACGGCGAAGCCGGTGCCGGGTCCGACGGCGATCGCGCCTTCGCCGCCCAGGGTGACGATGCAGGTCAGCCCCAGCCGGCCGCTGAGCGCCGCGGCCGCGGCCCGCGGATTCGCCGTGTCCAGGCCGAGCCCGCCGGCGATCGCCAGCGCCTCGTGCTCGTTCACCACCAGGAGGTCGAGGTCGCGCAGCGCCGCCTCAGGCACCGGCGCGGCCGGGGCGACGTTGAGGATGGCGCGGCAGCCGCGGGCCCGGGCACGCGTCAGCAGCGCCCAGTTCTGCTCCGGCGGCAGCTCCATCTGCAGCACCAGCAGCGTGTCCGGCGTCAGACGGTCGTCCGGCACCTGGCCGGCCGTGACCGCGAGGTTGGCGCCGCTGCCGACGGCGATGAAATTCTCGGCCTGCGCGTCGACGCAGATATAGGCGACGCCGGTCGGGCGGTCGCTGATGGCGATCAGGGACGTGTCGACACCCTCCTTCGCCAGGGTCGCGCGCATCACCTGGCCGAAGCCGTCGTCGCCGACCGCGCCGGCCATCGCCACCCGCGCCCCGGCCCGCGCCGCCGCCACCGCCTGGTTCGATCCCTTGCCGCCGGGCTTGGTGACGTAACCGTCGCACAGCACGGTCTCGCCCGGCCGCGGCAGTGCCGTGACCGCCATCACCAGGTCCATGTTGATCGAGCCGAAATCCAGGATCACGCGGCTTTCCTCCCCGACGAAGCGCGCGATCCTGGCGCGGCGCGGGCCGGAACGCAACCGCCGCCGCGTCAGGACAGCAGGATGTCCGGCCAGGGCGTGACGGCCGGGCCGCCCTCCTTCAGCAGCGCCAGGGTCTCGTCGCGGAACACCCGCGCGGCCGGGGCCAGCGGCAGGGCGGTCGACCAGATCAGGCCGATCGGCTCCGCCCGCGGCGACAGGGTCAGCGGCGTCAGGGCGACATGGCCCCGCGCCTCCCAGTCGCGGGCGAGGTGGCGCGGGGCCAGGGCCAGCAGCGGCATGGACTGGAGCAGCATCAGGATGGTCACGACCGAGCCGGTCTCGACCAGGCTCTCGGGCTGCGGCAGCACCAGCTCGGCCAGGTGCTCGTCGAGATGCTCGCGCACCGGCGTGCCCCGCAGGGGCAGGCACCAGGAATGGGCGAGGACATCCGCCCAGCCCGGCCTCGGCAGGGCCAGGACCGGATGGCCGACGCTGGCGACGACGACATAGGGCTCCAGCACGATCGGCGCGCCGTCGAGGTCCGGCCCCATCAGCGCCGGCACCATGCGCCCGATCGCCAGGTCGAAGCGGCCGGAACGGAGGTCGCGCAGCACGTCCGGCAGCATGCCTTCGACCAGCCGGATCGTGATCTTCGGATAGCGCCGCTTCATCGCGGCCACGGCCCTGACCAGGAACGCCTGGGCCGAGACGGCCTGCAGCCCGATCGTCACCAGACCGGCGCCGCCGGTGGCGAGCAGATCGATCTCCTCCTCCAGCACCCTGATCTCGGCGGCGATGCGCCGTCCGGTACGGATGAAGCGGTGGCCGGCCTCGGTCGGCACGATGGCGCGGCCGCGCCGTTCGAACAGGTCGGCGCCGAGCGCCTCCTCCACCTCGGCGATCGCCTTCGACACCGCGGCCTGGGAGATGAACAGCCGCTCCGCCGCGCCGGTGACGCTGCCGCAATCCTGCACCGCCAGCACGGTGCGGAGGTGCCGCAGCTTGATCCGGTCGTCCCAGCGCCGCTTCGTCATGCCTGCCTCGTCCGCCGCCTCCGCCGATTAACCCAGCGGTTATGGATCAGCGCGGTTATTTCATTTCTGCCCGCGAAGCAACCCATCCAAAGATTGGGCAACCCGAGCACGGCAAGAGCCGGCCGGGGCAGCAAACAGGGGGTCTGCGAGATGACGCAGTCGGCGGCGGCCCGCGGGGCTGCGCTTTCCACCACGGCGGCGCCGCAGGCGCCTGCCGTGCCGAAGCGGGCGGTCTTCGCCACGGTGCTGGGCAACTGGCTGGAGTTCTTCGACTTCACCGTCTATGCGCTGTTCGCGGTGACGATCGGCCGGCAGTTCTTCCCGGTCGAGTCCGCCTCCGGCCAGCTGCTGCTGTCGCTCGCGACCTTCGGTGTCGGCTTCGTCATGCGGCCGCTGGGCGGCATCGTCATCGGCGCCTATGCCGACCGGGTGGGGCGCAAGGCGGCTCTGACCCTGACCATCATGCTGATGGCGCTGGGCACGGCGATCCTGGGCCTGACGCCGTCCTACGCCGAGATCGGCCTGGCGGCGCCGGCCCTGATCGTCCTGGCGCGGCTGCTGCAGGGCTTCTCCGCCGGCGGCGAGCTGGGCGCCGCCACGACCTATCTGCTGGAGCTCGCTCCGCAGGGCCGGCGCGGCCTCTACGCCAGCTGGCAATACGCCAGCCAGGGCCTGGCCACCCTGGCCGCCAGCCTGATGGGCTTCGGCCTGGCCGAGGCGCTGACGCCCGAGGCGATGGAGAGCTGGGGCTGGCGCGTCCCGTTCCTGTTCGGCCTGCTGATCGGCCCGGTCGGCCTCTATATCCGCCGGCACATGGACGAGACCGCGCATGCCGGCGGGGCGCATGGCAGCGCCGGGGCGGTGCTGAGGACCCTGGCCTCGCGGCATGCCGGGCTGGTGCTGATCGGCGTCCTGACCATCATGGGCGGGACGATCAGCAGCTACATCATCGGCAAATACATGACGACCTACGCCCTGCACACGCTGCACATGCCGGCGGGCACGGCGATGCTGGCCAGCGTGGTCAGCGGCAGCGTCATCGCGCTCGGCTCCGTGCTCGGCGGCTGGCTGTCGGACCGGTTCGGCCGGCGCGCGCTGATGGTGTTGCCGCGGGCGCTGTTCGTGGTCGCCGTCTATCCGGCCTTCCTGCTGATCACCGCCGACCGACGCCCGAGACGCTGCTGCTGATGGTCGGCCTGCTGTCGCTCTTCCAGGCGATGAGCGGCGCGGTCGGCATCGTCGCCCTGCCGGAATGCTTCCCGCGCGCGGTGCGCTCCTCCGGCCTGTCGATCACCTATGCGCTCGGCGTCACCATCTTCGGCGGCAGCGCCCAGTTCGTCGTCACCTGGCTGCTGGATGTCACCGGCAACCCGATGGCGCTGGCCTGGTATCTGGTCGCGACCAACCTGATCACCACGGTCGCCCTGTGCCTGCTGCGCCCGCCGGCGGCGCGGGACCGGCTGGACTAGCCGGGGACCACCCGGCCATCATTCCCGGACACAAGCGAGAAGAGAGCCCGATGACCGACGCCAAGACCCCGCAGGACATCCTGGCCGCGATCAAGGCCTATGAGGACGAGCTGATCGCCATCCGCCGCGACATCCACGCCCATCCCGAGACCGGCTTCGAGGAGGTGCGCACCGCGGCCCTGGTGGCGCGGAAGCTGCGCGACTGGGGCATCGAGACGCATGAGGGCATCGCCAGGACCGGCGTGGTCGGCACGCTGCAGGGCAACCGGCCCGGCCAGCGCGCGGTGGCGCTGCGCGCCGACATGGACGCGCTGTTCATCGAGGAGAAGACCGGTCTTCCCTACGCCTCCACCGTGCCCGGCAAGATGCACGCCTGCGGCCATGACGGCCACACCGCCATGCTGCTGGGCGCCGCCCGCTATCTGTCCGAGAACCGGGACTTCGCCGGCACGGTGCACTTCATCTTCCAGCCGGCCGAGGAAGGGCTGGGCGGCGGCCAGCTGATGGTGGAGGAAGGCCTGTTCGACCGCTTCCCGGCCGACGCGGTCTACGGCATGCACAACAATCCCGGCCGGGCGGTCGGCGAATTCGGCCTCCGCCCCGGCCCGATGCTGGCGGCCAGCGACACCTGGACCGTCACCTTCGGCGGCACCGGCGGCCATGGCGGCTCCGCCCCCCATCTGGCGACCGACCCGACCGTGGTGCTGGCGCATTTCATCCTGGCGGCCCAGGCCATCGTCGGCCGCAACATCCCGGCGGTGGAGCCGGGGGTGATCAGCGTCGGCCACGTCTCCGGCGGCTCGATCGGCTCGCCCAACATCATCCCGCCCGAGGTGGTGGTGGCCGGCACCGCCCGGAGCTACTCCCCCAAGGTCCGCGACACGATCGAGCGCCGGCTGCGCGAGACCGCCGAGGGGCTGGCCGCGACCTACGGCTGCACCGCCAAGATCGAGTACCAGCGCCGCTACCCGCCTCTCGTCAACCACCCGGAGCAGACGGGGATCGCCGCCGGCGTCGCGGCGAAGATCGTCGGCGCCGACAAGGTCGCGACCAACATCCCGCCGATCACCGGGGCCGAGGACTTCTCCTTCATGCTGGAGAAGAAGCCCGGCGCCTTCATCATGATCGGCAACGGCGTCAACCCGGACGGCAGCTACCACTACGTCCACACGCCGCATTACGATTTCAACGACGAGATCCTCGCCCTCGGCGCGACCTACTGGGTCACGCTCGTCGGCGAGGAGCTGGGCGTGAAGGAATAGAGGCTCTACGCCGCCTGCACCGTGCCGTCCGGCGCGAGCCGGACGGTGAACGGGTCGGCCACCTCGCCGGCGACGCTGAGATGCGACACCCAGCCGCTGACCTCGATCGTGCCGTCGGGCAGGGTGCGGGCAACAGCGGGATGGACGGCGCCGTCCGGCGCGGGCGGCACCAGGTCGGCGCCGCTCCTCAGCACCTCGCCGCCCATCACGATCTCCTCGACCCAGCGCACCGCGATCGCCTCGCGCGTCGCCGCATCCGCCGCGTCCCAGCCGGCCTCCGGCAGCAATAGCGGCGCAAGCTCGTCCGGCGTGGCCGCCGCTTGCCAGACCCCGTCGATGGCGACGCCGCGCCACCGCGGCGCCGCGTCCGGCGCGACATGGCCGATGAAGGTCACCCGCGGGAAGCTGTCGGGGCGGTAGAGATAGAGGGGGGCCTGCGCG
Organism: Inquilinus limosus DSM 16000; assembly: GCF_000423185.1. GTDB lineage: Bacteria > Pseudomonadota > Alphaproteobacteria > DSM-16000 > Inquilinaceae > Inquilinus > Inquilinus limosus. The sequence goes on from NZ_AUHM01000002.1 coordinate 412,153, forward strand.
GCGTCGGTCCCGGCCGAGCCGAAATACGCGGCCAGCGCGTCCTCGTAGGGCGGCTTCTCGCTGGCCACCGCCAGGTCGGCCTGGCCCAGGCTGAGCAGGACCGACATGCCCCAGTAGCGAAACTTCGCCATCCGCTTTTCCTCCGCCGCCTGCGCCCCGCGCTTCGGAGGTAAGATGGAATTGCGGCGAAACAAGGGTACGAAACCGTAAGCTAAAGGGCTGCATAGGCTCGCAAAAACACCGCCACCGCGCGCTCGGCGATGCCCCGCAGCTCCGCCGGGTCCGGTGGCGGCTCGACCCCGAACAGGGTGCGCTGGCGGCGGCCGCCCTGCATGAGCGTGACCAGATCCTCCGCCGCCTCGGCCGGATCGGCGGGGCGCAGCGTGCCCGCCTCCATCTTGGTCCGCAGGAAGTCCGCCAGGGCGGCGCGGACGCGGCCCGGACCGGCGTCGTAGAACAGGCGCGCCAGATCCGGGAAGGCCGCGGCCTGGGCGACCATCAGCCGCTGAACGCCGAGGATCTCGGGATCGAAGATCCGGCGCAGCATGTGCTCGCCGAAGGTGGCGAGCTCGTCCGCCAGATCACCGGCGGGGTCGAGCCCGGCCAGGGACTGCTGCTTGTAGCGGTCGAACATGGCGCGGAGCAGCCCTTCCTTGCTGCCGAAATGGCTGTACAGGGTCTGCTTGGCGACCCCGGCCTCGGCCGCCACCCGGTCCATGCTGGCGGCGTAGCCCTCGGCCATGAAGACCCGGATGCCGGCCTCGAGGATCGCCTCACGCTTCTTCCGGCCGCGCGGGGTCGCCGCCCAGGCCGCCGCGGTCTGCGCCATCATCCACCCCTGCTCGCACCCCACGCCCGCGATCATGCCGCCGAAGCCGGCCGCCGCAAAGCCCGGTCAGGGCGCGGGCATCGGTCAGGCGCCCTGATAGGCCCGCTCTATGGCGGCGATGTCGATCTTGGCCATCTGCATCATCGCCTGCATCACTCGGGCCGCCTTCACCGGGTCGGGGTCATGCATCCGCTCGATCAGGATGTCGGGCGTGACCTGCCACCACACGCCGAACCGGTCCCTCAGCCAGCCGCACTGGCTGTGCTCGCCGCCGCCCTCGACCAGGCGGGCCCAGAACCGGTCGACCTCCTCCTGCGTCTCGCAGTGGACGACGAAGGAGACCGCCCAGGTGAACTCGAAATGCGACCCGCCGTTCAGGGCGGTGAAGGCTTGGCCGTCCAGCTCGAAGCCGACGGTCAGGGCGCTGCCGTTCGGCCCCGACACGGCATCGCCATTGCGCAGGACGGAGGTGATCCGCGAATTGTCGAAGACCGAGACGTAGAACTCGGCCGCCTCCTCGGCCCGGCCGTTGTCGAACCACAGGAACGGTGTGATCTTCTGGGTGATCTTGGGCAAGGCGACTCTCCCTCGGCTGGACGATCTGACCGGAGGACGGCCGGGCCTGACACGTCCCGACATGGCCCTCGGAAATTTCTCCGCTGCCGGCATGCGGCGGATCGCCGCCGAAGCCGCCGCGGGTCTCACCTCTTGGCGTGCTTCGACTATGGTGCCATTTCACGCGACAGCGCCAGATGCGTTACACTTCCTGTCGGGGCCCGGCCCGCGGCACGGCGAGACGGTGGAATGGACTACGAGAACATCTTCCGGACGGCGATCGAGACCCTGAAGGCCGAGGGCCGCTACCGGATCTTCGCCGAGCTCGAGCGCCATGCCGGTGCCTTCCCGCGCGCCGCCCATCACGGCCTCGACGGCGCGCCGGACGTCACCGTCTGGTGCTCGAACGACTATCTCGGCATGGGCCAGCACCCGGCGGTGCTGGCGGCGATGCACGAGGCGCTGGACCGCTGCGGCGCCGGCGCCGGCGGCACCCGCAACATCTCCGGCACCCATATCTACCACCGGGCGCTGGAGGAGGAGCTGGCCGACCTGCACGGCAAGGAGGCGGCGCTTCTCTTCACCTCGGGCTTCGTCTCCAACGACGCCTCGCTGTCGACCCTGGCGAAGCTGATCCCCGGCTGCGTCGTCTTCTCCGACGCGCTGAACCACGCCTCGATGATCGCCGGCATCCGCAACTCCGGCTGCGAGAAGCGGATCTTCCGCCACAACGACCCGGCCGATCTGGACCGGCTGATGTCGGAATACCCGCTGACCCGGCCGAAGCTGGTGGCGTTCGAGAGCGTCTATTCGATGGATGGCGACATCGCGCCGATCGCCGAGATCTGCGACGTCGCCGACCGGCACGGCGCCATGACCTATCTGGACGAGGTCCATGCCGTCGGCATGTACGGCCCGCGCGGCGGCGGCATCGCCGAGCGCGACGGGCTGACCCGGCGCCTCACCGTGATCGAGGGCACGCTGGGCAAGGCCTTCGGGGTGATGGGCGGCTATGTCGCCGGCTCGGCCATCCTGGTCGACGCGCTGCGCAGCCATGCCCCCGGCTTCATCTTCACCACCTCGCTGCCGCCGGTGGTCGCGGCCGGGGCCCTGGCCGCGATCCGACACCTCAAGGCCAGCAACGCCGAGCGCGAGCGGCACCAGGAGCGGGCGGCGACGCTGAAGCGCCTGCTGCGCGCCGCCGGCCTGCCGGTGATGCCGTCGGTCAGCCACATCGTACCGGTCCTCGTCGGCGACGCCCGGCTGTGCAAGGCGGCGAGCGACCTGCTGCTGGAGCGGCACCGCATCTACGTCCAGCCGATCAACTACCCGACCGTGCCGCGCGGGGCCGAGCGGCTGCGCATCACCCCGACGCCGCTGCACGACGACCTGCAGATGGCCCGGCTGGTCGAGGCGCTGCGCGATGTCTGGTCGACGCTCTCGATCCCCGTCGCCGCCGCGGCAGCCTGACCTGCCGCGCAAGCCGCCCGCGCCGCCCCCGGCGCGGGACCGGCCGCGGGTGAAGCCGCCGATGCCGCCGCCACGGGGCCGCGGAAAACCGCCGTCGCGATCACCGAAACCCTGAGAAGATGTCGGCGGAGCGGCTCTTATCGGCGTGGCGGGTCGATTCTCTCGACGACCAGGGTCCCCGTCGGACTGGCCAGATACTCCGCATATTCGAGAACCGGGCCGAAGCGTAGCAACGTGCCGCCGAGATCCGCCGTATCGCCCGGGGACAGGCGCGCGCCCGTGTTTCGGACATAGCTCAGCAGGGCGGAGAAGATGTCGACCGCCACCTCGCCCTCACCTTGTTCTCCGAGCAGGGCGAAATCCGGAGCACCCCAGCGGTGAAATCCTTTCGAGCAGAACCAGATGCGGCCATCGGGCCGAAAGAACTTCAGAAAGCCGGTCCAGATCGCGACCGGAACGGCTTGCCGTGCTGCGCTCAGGAAATCGGGCGCCAGCGACACAGTCAGCGCCCGCGCCGGCAGGCAATTCCAGGCGGCGGTGTCGATCACGCCGACCAGACCATATGGGAGAAGGGCGGCCGCCACCTTCAGGGCGGCGATGAACTGTTCAGTGGGATCGATCGCGGTCCCGGTATAGGCGCAGATCATGTGCGCTCGGTGCCGGCGGAGCGGCTCCTTCTCTTCCGGCGACCAATTGGACATGTCGACAGGCTGCTGCGCGCTATCCGCAGGCACCGGGGTCCCGATCGTGACCAGGGCAAAAGCGTGGTCTTCGAATGAGATCAGCAGAGATGGATGCTCAGGATCGGCCCCGAGTGCTGAGCACGTGACGGAGGATGAAAGCGGCTCCACCCGGGCGATGTCCTCCTGAATCGATGATCTGCCCGGCGCACGCACCGCATCAAACAGCAGAAACAGAAGGAGACGCTCCGGATCTGATCCATCGGAGGAGCGATGACGTTCGGGACCTGCTGCTGAAACCAACGGAAGAGCCTCCCCCGTTTGAAATTCTCCATGGCACCGGACGCCGGAGGTTCCATCAGCGTAAGGGGCGGCCCTCGACCTCGTCCAGACGCACGCCCAAGGGCCGGATCAAGGCTTCACCCAGATCTCTACCATCAGGCCGGGATAAGGGCTGAGCGCGGGGCTGGCTCAGGAATCGCCCCGGCCCCTCTCCTTCTGCACGTGATGCTCCCGGCCTTCGGCCATAAAGCCCGGCGGAAAGGACGCGAAGACCTGCGCCACGCCGGCCAGCGAGCGGGCCGCCACCGGCCGGATGACCAAGCAGTCGCCACGGCGCTCTATCAGCACGTCCTGCACCGTATCGGCGAGGGCCAGCTCCTTCGGGATGCACACCGCCAAGGAGTTTCCGCTTCTTAAGAGCCGGGTCAGCATCGGCGGTCTCCGCGCAAATATAGAGGGTACATACGAAGAGATAATCCGAATTCAATGCCGGCCGGAGCGGGCCTCGCCCTCCCCTTGCTCAGCGACACGCCGCCCGATCGCGAGCAGCGTGTCGAAGATCACCGCCGTCGACCAGCCGGCGAGCAGAATGCCGTTCAGCGTCGTCATCGGCCCCAGAAGGCGCCAGCGCGGGGCCGGCAGCACGTCGCCATAGCCGAGCGTGGTGTAGTTGACGAAGGCGAAGTAGAAGGCATCGCCCGGCGCCCGCCACTCGATCACGTCGAGCGCGTCGTAGACCAGCGCCCAGATGGCGATCTCGGCCAGATGGGCCAGCATCAGCACCGCCACCGTGGCGATCATGCCGGGGACCAGGATCCAGGCCGGCGCTTGGCGATGCTGCTTCAGCGCCCAACGGCGCGGCGCCCGCAGCGCCTGCATCGCCAGCGCGTGCACGGCGATGTTGCCCAGGCTGACCGCCAGCCCGACCAGAAGCTGCCCCAGCATCCCCATCCTCCCGGGCATTGCCGACCGCTTTCTCCGACGCGGCCGACTCAAGCCTCTCAGGTCGGGCCGGATGGCACCATTCCGAAATCGCCGCCGCGCATCGGCCTGGAATCGCCCCGAAGTCGGCGTACCATCAATGACACGGAGCGGCGACGATCACGGCTCGCCCATGAAGTACTCGGTGACATTGGAGCACGGCAGCGATGGGAGCTGGCTCGCCTGGGTCCACGAGCTGCCCGGCTGCTTTGCGCGCGGCCCGACGCGGGCGGATGTCGAACGCAGCCTGCCGGCCCGGATCAGCGACTTTCTCGACTGGCTCCGCCGGTCCGGAGAACCCGTGGCGGCGATGACCGAAGTGATCGTCGTCGAGGAGGTCGAATCCAGGATCGAGGCCGCCGAGGACACGGAAGCGCTGGTCCGGGCCGACCGGGCCCCGCTCACGCCGCCGGACTGGGAAAGGATCGAGCGGTGGCTGGCCTATTCGCGAAGAGACCTGCTGGAAGCGCTCTCGGCGCTCTCCGCCGAGGATCTCGACCGCCGGGCCGAGGGCAGCAGCCGGACGATCCGCGGCGATCTGCTGCATATCGCCTTTGTCGAGCTGATGTACGCGGCATGGACCTTCGATCTCGACACGCGGCAAGGCCTCAAGGCGTTTCTGGGATGGACTCGTGGCGTGGCGACCGACCGCATGCGCGCGCTTGCCGAGCGGCACGATGATACCCGGACCTTCGCCGAATGGGCCGGCGCCCCGCGCCGCGAGGAATGGAGCGCACGGAAAGCGGCGCGGCGGCTGATCTGGCACGAGCTGCTGCACCTACCGTCGCTGCGGGGCGGCCCCGCGGACAGCGAGGGGCAGCCTCAGAACGCCGACGCCCCCAGCCGGGCCTCGTAATGCGCCTTCTGGCGGCGGGTGGCGACCACGGTGTTGCGCATCAGCACCGCCACCGTCACCGGCCCGACGCCGCCCGGCACCGGGGTGATCCAGCCCGCCACCGGGGCGACGCTGTCGTAGTCGACATCGCCGACCACCCGGCTCTTGCCGTCGTCGTCCAGCACCTCGTTGATGCCGATGTCGATCACCGCGGCGCCCGGCTTGATCATGTCGCCGGTGACCAGCTTCGGCTTGCCGACGGCGACGAACACCGCATCGGCCCGGCGCGAATGCATGGAGACGGAGCGGGTCATGTGGTGGCAGACCGTGACCGTCGCCCCCTCCGCCATCAGCAGGAAGGCGATCGGCTTGCCGACGATCTCGGAATGGCCGATCACCACTGCCTCCAGCCCCTCCAGCTTCAGGCCGGTGCGCTTCAGCATCTCGACGGCGGCCAGGGCGGTGCAGGGCGCCAGCTCCAGCTCGTTGTAGACGATGTTGCCGATCGAGGCCGGGTTCATGCCCTCGACATCCTTCAGCGGGTGAATCGTCGTCTGCATCGCCTTGATCGAGATCTGCTTCGGCACCGGGCGCTGCAGGATGATGCCGCTGACCTGCGGATCGACGTTCAGCGCGGCGATGGTGGCGCGCAGCTCCTCCTGCGTCAGGCTCTCGGGCAGGCGGCGGGTCTCGAAGGCGATGCCGACGCGTTCCGCTGTCCGCCGCTGGTTGCGGACATAGACGTCGACCGCACTCTCGTCGCCGACCGTGATCGACACCAGCTTCGGCGGCCAATGCGTCTCGCCCAGCGCCTGCACCTCTGCCGCCACCTCGGCCAGGATGGCATCCGCCACCGCCCGTCCGGTCAGGTCCCGCTCGCCCATCGCCCGCTCCGCCGCGCATCCCGCGATGCGGGGCTTTTGGCCCCAGGGCGCCGCAGCGTCAACCCACGGTCGCGGATGTCTACTTTGTCCCGAGCGCGAAGCCGCGCAGCAGGTGCTTCTGGATGTAGCCCGCGACCAGCAGCACCGGCAGCGACGACAGCAGCCCGATCGCCATCAGCCGGCCCCACAGCGTCTCGTCCTCGGTGATGAAGGTGGCGACGTAGAGCGGCAGGGTGAAGCGGCTGGGGCGCTGCAGGTAGAGCAGCGCGAACAGGAACTCGTTCCAGCACAGGATCAGGGCGAAGATCAGCGTCGCCACCAGCCCCGGCAGCGCCAGCGGCAGCACGATGTGCCAGAGGCGGCGCCCCAGCCCGGCGCCGTCGATCGCCGCCGCGGCCTCGATCTCCACCGGCACCTCGCGGACGAAGCCCAGCAGCATCCACAGGCAGAAGGGCAGGGTGTAGAGCTGGTAGACCAGCACCAGCCCGGACAGGGTGCCAAGCAGGCCGAGATTGAGCAGCAGCGCATGCAGCGGCAGCGCCACCACGATCGGCGGCATCAGCTTCACCACCAGCACCAGCAGCAGGAACAGCACGTCGAGCCGCTTCGGGAAGCGGAACCGGGCCAGGGCGTAGGCGGCGAGGAAGCCGGCGGCGAGCGAGAGCAGCGTGGCCCCGAAGGCGACGACCGCCGTGTTCTTCAGCCGCACCAGGAAACCGTCGTCGAGCACGGCGCGGATGTTGTCGAGGGTCGGCACGGTCGGCAGGAAGCCGCGGCCGGCGCGGGCCGGGTCCTCGAAGGCGGCGCCGACCATCCAAAGGATCGGCAGGGCGAAGACCAGGACGAACAGGGCGATGCCGAGATACGGCAGGGCACGGCGCAATTGGATCACCGGGCCGAACCCCGCATCGCCTGGGCGGCGTAGACGGCGCAGAGCGCGCAGGCGATCGCCATCATCACCACCGAGGCGGCGGCGGCGAGGCCGACATCGAAGAACTTGAAGCCCTTCTGGTAGACATACATCGACAGCGTCTCGGTGGCGTTGCCGGGGCCGCCGCCGGTCAGGGCATAGACCTTGTCGAACAGCTTGAAGGTGTCGATCAGCCGCAGCAGCAGGGCCAGGAAGATCTGGCCGCGCACCAGCGGCAGCACGATGCGGGTCAGCAGCACCCAGGGCCGGGCGCCGTCGGTCCGCGCCGCCTCCACCACCTCGGGCGGGATCGACTGCAGCCCGGCCAGGACGATCAGCGTCGTCATCGGCGTCCATTGCCAGGTGTCGACCAGCATCACCGACCACAGCGCCAGGCCGGGATCGGACAGCCAGGGCACCGGCGGCAGGCCAAGCCAGCCGAGAGCGCCGTTCAGCACCCCGACATCGTGGTGGAACCAGGACCGCCAGATCGCCGAGCAGACCAGGGTCGACAGCATCATCGGATAGACCACGACCGACAGCACCGCGCCGCGGCCGCGGAACTCGCGGTTCAGCAGCAGGGCGAGGGCGGTGCCGAGCGCGACCTGGACCAGCGAGGCCACGACCGCGAACCGGACCGTATTGCCGATATCGACCCGGAAGAACCAGTCGCCGAACAGCGCGGCGTAGTTGGCGAGGCCGACCCAGCGCGAGGTGTCCGCCGCGAAGTCGATCTTCTGGAAGGAATAGGCCGCGACCTGCAGCACCGGCCAGAGCGCGAACACGACCAGCAGCAGCGCGGCGGGAAGCAGGAGCAGGACGAGCTGCCGGCGGTCGGTGAAGAGCATGGGGTGATGAGCAGTCTTTCGGGATTCCTGTCCTGTCATGCCCGGGCGGGTCCTCGGGTCAAGCCCGAGGACGGGCATCCAGGGCGGCAGGCACCGTTCTTGGTGGCCCCTGGATCGCCGGGTCAAGCCCGGCGATGACAGAAAGGGATAACCTCGTTCCTTACTTCGCCAGCGCCGCGTCGATGTCGGCGGAGGCCTTCTTCAGCGCCTCCTCAGCGCCCATCTGGCCGACCAAAGCGAGTTGCAGATAGTCGCCGAGAATCGATTCGACCTGCGGCCACTGCCTGATCCGCGGCCGCGACACGCCGGCTTCGAGCGCCTTCAGCTGGTCCGGGTACCAGCGGTACTTGGCGACCAGATCCTTGTCGGCATAGAGCGCGGCCAGGGTTGGCGGCAGGCCGAAGCGCAGCGCCAGCTGCTTCTGCATCTCCGCGGAGCCGAGGAAGGCCAGGAACTTCTGCGCCGCCTCGGCATTGGGCGCGCCGGACGGGATGGCCACCTGCCAGATGCCCAGCATCGGCGCCGGCCCCTTGGTCTCGCCCGGGGCCGGGCCGATCGCGACCTTGCCGACCACCTTGGACTTGGCGGCATCGTCGAGCGACGGCACCCAGGCCGGCCAGACCTCGATCGCCATCGCGGCGCGGCCCTGCTCCAGCGCGTCGCGCACCTCGGTGGCGTTGTAGGTCTCGACCCCGGTCGGGGCATAGGCCTTCAGCGACAGGAACTGCTGCAGCGCCTTGACCCCGGCGGGCGACGCCAGCGCCGCCTTGCCGGAGCCGTCGACGATCTCGCCGCCATGGGCCCAGAAGATCGGCAGGAAGCCGGTGACGATCGGGTTGCCCTTGGTGCCGCGGAACACCACCCCGGCGACGTTCGGGTCCTTGGCCTTCAGCGTCTCCGCCGCCTTGACCACCTCGCTCCAGCTCTTCGGCGCCAACAGGCCCGCGGCCTGGAACAGGTCGGTGCGGTAGGCGAACATCTCGACATTGCCGACGAAGGGCTGCGCCACCGCCTGCCCGTCCTTGCCCTTGGCCAGTGCGGCCAGGCTGGGGATCACGCCGGACAGGTCGGCCGTCACCGGCTTCAGCCAGCCATTGGCGGTGAATTCCGGCATCCAGGTGTCGTCGACGACGATCACGTCATAGGCGTCGGCACCGCCGCGCAGCGACACCACCAGCTTCTCGTACAGGCTGCCATAGGGCAGCTTCAGCAGTTCGATCTCGGTGTCCGGCGACGCCGTCCTGTAGGCCTCGACCGCATAGGCCAGCGCATCGCCATAGACGCCGTCGCGGCCGGCGATCACCAGCTCGTCCGCCTGCGCCGCCCCGGCCAGCAGCAGCGCGGCCAGCCCGGCCACCCGGCCGATCATCGTCCCTGTCATTTCAACCCTCCCAGTCCGCAGGATGGTCGCCGGCGTTCGGAAGAGGTTTTGAACACGTGTTCACGAACCCTCACAGCTGTTCGCCGACCGCACCGCTCTCCGGCGGAGCTTCTATCATGGCGCCCGGAACCGCACGCTTTCAAGGAAATGAATGTTTGGTGACGGTCCGATGACATTCGCGCGGGCCGCGCAATTCCGGCTTTACGGCGCCTCATCTTCGTGAACACGTGTGCTTCGATCTTCGGGTCTTCGGCAGGGAGCGCCGCTTGGGACGACGACGGCAGGACAGCGGAATGCGGCCGGTGACGGCCCAGGCGGTGGCGGACCGGGCCGGGGTGTCGCGCGCCACGGTCTCGCGCATCATGTCGGGCCAGGCCCGGGTGGCGCCCGAGACCCGCGACAAGGTGCTGGAGGCGGCTTCGGCCCTGGGCTACCAGGTCAACATGCTGGGCCGCGGCATGAACCGCCAGCGCTCCGACCTGGTCGGCATCGTCGTGCGCGGCGCCACCGACCCGTACCGCGCCAGCCTGTTCGAGGCGCTGCTGCGCGAGATCGACGCGCGCGGCCTGCAGTCCCTGGTCAGCGAGGTCGGCGACGAGGCGGCGCTGGACCGCACCATCGCCCGGTTCCTGCAATACCGCGTCACCGGGGTGCTGGTGACCTCCGGCGCGCCGCCGCTCGCGCTGGCCGAGCAATGCGCGCGGCTGGGCATCCCGGTGGTGGCGTTGAACCGCGCTGTGTCGATCCCCGGGGTGGACTCCGTGCTGTCGGACAACGAGACCGGCGGACGGCTGGCGGCGGAGGCGCTGCTGGCCGCCGGCTGCCGGCATCTCGGCTTCCTCGGGGTCGAGGGAGGCACCTACAGCGGCATGGCCCGCAGCGCCGCCTTCGTCGCCGCCCTGGCGCCGGCCCTGGCCGCGGGCCGCGCCACCTTCCGGCCGATCGTCGCAGCCGGCCCCGATCACGCCGCCGGGGCCGCGGCCGCCGCCGGGGCCTGGAACGCGCCGCTGGATGGGCTGTTCTGCGCCAGCGATGTGCTGGCCTGCGGCTTCCTGGACGGGGCCCGGGCCGCGGGACGTACGGCGCCGAGCGACTTCTCGATCATCGGCTTCGACGACGTGCCGCCGGCCGGCCTGGCGCCCTACCGCCTGACCACGATCCGCCAGGATGCCGGCCGCATCGCCGCCCGGGCCGTGGCCCTGATGCTGGACCGCGCCGAGGACCCCGCCCGGCCGGCAACGGTGGAGGCGGTGCCGGTCGCGCTGGTGCCGCGCGATACGGTCCGGCCGGCGGGCTAGGACACCCGGCGCTGCACCCCGTCGATCGGCGACAGATGCGAGATCAGCCGCTTGCCGGTCCAGTACAGCAGCCGGACCAGCGGCGGCTCGATGCCGACCGTCAGCTCGGCCCCCTGTTCCAGGTTCAGCCCGACCGCATGCGACGGGCTGGGCCCGATCGAGGCCGGGATGCCGGCGAAGGTGGTGTCGACGGCGCGATGGACATGGCCGCACAGCACATGCACCACCTGCCGGTGCCGGACCAGCACCCGGGCCAGCCCGTCGCCGTTGCCGCAGCGCCAGCCGTCCATCCGGGTCATCCCGGTCTCGAAGGGCGGGTGGTGCATGAACACCAGCGCCGGCTGCTGCGGCGCTTCCGACAGCCGGGCGTCGAGCCACTCCAGCCGGTCCTCGCACAGCAGGCCCTCGGTCCGGTCCGGGATGGTGGTGTCGAGCCCGATCAGGCGCAAGCCGCCGGTCTCGCCGGCGATGTTGAGGAAGGGGCCCTCGGTGCCGATTCCGGCATGGCCGGTGAAGGCCTCGCGCATCGCCTCGCGCGAATCATGGTTGCCGGGGACCGCCAGCATCGGCAGGCCGAGCGGCGCCAGCGCCTTCTGGAACAGCCGGTACGATTCGACGTCGCCACGGTCGACCAGGTCGCCGGTGACGAGCAGCAGGTCCGGCCGGGGCGACAGCGAGCCGAGATGCTCGACGCAGCGGCGCAGCGCGCCGAGGGCGTCGATCCCCGTCTCGACCGCGACCTCCGGCGTGGTCACATGGGTGTCGGTGATCTGGGCGATCAGCATGAACGTCCGGTTCCTCGGCGCCGCGGAGCGAGACAGGCCGGCATGGTCGCGCGTACCGTGCCGGCCAGACTTCTGTCCCAGACCGTTACAACGACGGCGAGGCCGAGCGCCAGCGCCGGAACGTGAATTCGGTTACTGCGCGCCGAGCGCCACCGGCATGGTCAGCGTCTCCTTGCCGCGCACCACGGTCAGCGTCACCGAGGTCTGCGGCCGCATCAGGCCGACGGCGTTGCGCAGGGCAGTGGCGCTGTCGATCGGATGCCCGTCCAGCGCCGTGACCGCATCGCCGACCCGGAGGCCGGCCGTGGCCGCGGCGGTGCCGGGGACGATGCCGGTGACCAGCGCGCCGCGGTTGACGGCGATGCCGCGCGACGCCGCCTTGGCCGGGGTCAGATCCTCGATCGCGACGCCGAGCCGGGCCCGCGACACCGAGCCGTACTGCTCGATCTGGTCGATCGAGTTCTTGACCATGTGCATCGGGATGGCAAAGCCGATGCCCGCATTGGCGCCGGAGGGGCTGATGATCGCGGTGTTGATGCCGACCAGCCGGCCGTCGAGATTGATCAGCGCGCCGCCGGAGCTGCCGGGATTGATCGCCGCGTCGGTCTGGATGAAATCCTCGTAGCCCTCGATGCCGAGCCCGCTCCGCCCCGTGGCGCTGACGATGCCCAGCGAGGCGGTCTGGCCGAGGCCGAAGGGGTTGCCGATCGCGACCACGAAGTCGCCGACCTTGGGCATGTCGGTGTCGTCCGTCGGCAGCTCCGTCTTCAGCCCGTTGGCGGGGATGCGCAGCACCGCGATGTCGATGTCGGGGGCCGAGCCCACCACCTGGGCCGGCACCTCGTTGCCGTCGCCGAGCGTCACGCCGATCTCGGTGGCGTTCTCGACGACATGGGCGCTGGTCACGACCAGCCCCCTGGCGGCGTTGACGATGACGCCGGAGCCGACGCTGCGGAACGGCTTCTCCTTCTCGCCGCCGAAATAGCGCCGGATGTCGGGATCGCGCAGCATCTCGGCGGTCGGGCGGACGGTGCCGCGGACCGACACGTTCACCACCGCCGGCATGGCCTGCGTCAGCACCGGGTTCAGCGTCGGCGGCAGGCCGCCGCCGGCGGACCCCGCCCCGCCCCCGTTGCAGGCGGCCAGCGCCAGCGTCGCGGGAACCAGCAACAGCATCAGGATGCGGCGCATCGAGTGTCTCCTTCCGATCCGCTGGAAGATGTGCGCCGGTTTGCGGCGAGCGTCCAGGATTGGTTCATCCCCGCCCCACCGAACCCGCGACGGCGGGGAAAGTTCACCGGAGCCGGCCGCGGCCCTTGTGGCGGCAGGCGCGGTCCGGTGGCAAGGCTTTTGCGTTCCGGGCGCCGGCCCCCCTCCCATCCCGTCGCCACTCCGTCTATAGTCGGACATGACCGGCGTGTGACGCCGGCGCCGGCGACAGGCTTCGAACGCAGCGATCCGCTCACATCAGGAGACATTTCATGACCGCGAGCGACCTTGCCGACGATGCGGATATCGAGGCTTTGGCGAAATTTTTCTCGGAATCCGATGCGGCGGCGGTGGCGCCCTATGCCCTGGTGCGCCGCGGCAAGATCAAGTGCTTCTTCGACAATCCGACGGCGGCCGCCGAAAGCGGTGCCCGCGCCTATAGCGATCGCGCCTTCTCGGTGATCGACATCCGCGCCCGGAGGATCGTCCGGCGGCCGTGAGGCCGCGGCCGGTGAAGCCCGGCGACTCGTGTCATGCCCGGCCTTGGCCCGGGCCCCCAGAGAGGCGTCGCCCCAAATCTCATCCCCGATCCTCGATCGCCCTCTGCCGCAGCATGTGGTCGGCCAGGACGCAGGCCATCATCGCCTCGCCCACCGGCACGGCGCGGATGCCGACGCAGGGGTCGTGCCGGCCCTTGGTCAGGATCTCGGTGTTGTGGCCCTCGATGTCGACCGTCCGCCGCGGCGTCAGGATCGAGCTGGTCGGCTTGACCGCGAAGCGCACAACCACCGGCTGGCCGGTCGAGATGCCGCCGAGGATGCCGCCGGCGTTGTTGGCGGTGAAGCGGACCTCGCCGTCATTGCCCATCTGCATCTCGTCGGCGTTCTCCTCGCCGGACAGGGACGCGGCGGCGAAGCCGGCGCCGATCTCGACCCCCTTCACCGCGTTGATCGTCATCATCGCCCGGGCCAGGTCGCTGTCGAGCTTGTCGTAGATCGGCTCGCCCCACCCGGCGGGCACGCCCTCGGCCACCACCTCGACCACGGCGCCGGTCGAGGACCCGGCCTTGCGCACCCCGTCGAGATAGTCGGCCCAGCGTGCCGCTGCCTCGGCATCCGGGCAGAAGAACGGGTTGCGGTCGACCTCGTCCCAATCCCAGCGATCGCGGTCGACCCGGTGGGGGCCGATCTGCACCAGCGCGCCGCGGATGGTGACGCCGGCCAGGATCCTGCGGGCGATGGCGCCGGCGGCGACGCGGCAGGCGGTCTCGCGCGCGCTGGACCGGCCGCCGCCGCGCGGGTCGCGGATGCCGTATTTCTTCCAGTAGGTGTAGTCGGCATGGCCGGGCCGGAACTTGGCCGCGATCTCGGAATAGTCCTTGCTGCGCTGGTCGGTGTTCTCGATCAGCAGCGAGATCGGCGTGCCGGTCGTCTGCCCTTCATAGACGCCGGACAGGATCTTCACCTCGTCGGCCTCGCGCCGCTGGGTGACGAAGCGCGACTGGCCGGGCTTGCGCTTGTCGAGCCAGGGCTGGATGTCGGCCTCGGACAGCGGGATGCGCGGCGGCGTGCCGTCGACCACGACGCCGATCGCGGGGCCGTGGCTTTCGCCCCAGGTGGTGAAGCGGAACAGGGTTCCGAAGCTGTTGCCGGCCATAGTTTCGTTCCGTCCGGGCCAAACCAGAGTGGCCGCACAAGTCTCTCACCATGTCATTGCCGGGCTTGACCCGGCAATCCAGGGCCACCGCGAGCAGCTCTGGCTATCCCTGGATGCCAAGGCCAAGCCCGGGCATGACAAAGAAGGGCAGACCGGCGAAGTGCCGGCCGCCTATTCTCCCCTGGCCACGCGGTCGAGGGCCCCGCCTTCGAGCCGATAGTAGATCTTCTGCGGCAGGCGCGCCGCGCCGATCCGGTCGTAGAGGCGCTGCGCCCCCTCGTTCCAGGTCTCGGTGGTCCAGTCGAGCCGGGTGCAGCCGCGTTCGCGCGCCAGCCGCGCCAGGAAGCGCAGCAGCGCCTCGCCGCCCCCCTGGCCGCGGGCGCCGTCGCGCACGTAGAGGTCCTTGAGCTGCAGATGGCCGGTCAGGGCCTGACCCGGAAACAGCATGCCGAAGCTGGCCAGGCCGACCGCCCGGCCGTCGATCTCGGCCAGCGCGATCTCGGTCGAATGCTCACCGTAGACGTAGCGCCCGACCCGCTCGGCCGTGACCGCATCGGGATCCGGCACTCGGCCATTGGCGTAGTGCCGGTCGAGGTCCTGGAACAGGTCGATGACGGCCGCCCGATCGGCTTCCGTGGCCAGCCGGACCGTGACAGCCGGCGCGCTCACGGCTTCGGCGCCAGGCTCTGCAGCAACTCGGCCGTCGCGGCCGCGTTGTCGACCGCGACCATGCCGACGGTGTGGTAGCCGCAATCGACGTGGTGCACCTCGCCGGTCACGCCGGAGCCGAGATCGGAGAGGAGGTAGAGCCCCGCGCCGCCGACCTGCTCGATGGTGACGTTGCGCTTCAGCGGCGCGTTCAGCTCGTTCCACTTCAGGATGTAGCGGAAGTCGCCGATGCCGCTGGCGGCCAGGGTCTTGATCGGGCCGGCCGAGATGGCGTTGACGCGGATGCTGCGGCCGCCCAGGTCGACCGCGAGGTAGCGGACGCTGGCCTCCAGCGCCGCCTTGGCCACGCCCATCACATTGTAGTGCGGCATCACCCGCTCGGCCCCGTAATAGGTCAGGGTCAGGAGGCTGCCGCCTTCGGTCATCAGCGGCACCGCCCGCTGCGCCACCGCGGTGAAGCTGTAGCAGGAGATGTCCATGGTGCGCAGGAAGTTGTCCCGCGTCGTGTTCAGGTACAGGCCGTCGAGCTCGTTCTTGTCGGAGAAGGCGATGCCGTGCACCAGGAAGTCGAGCCGGCCCCAGTCGCGCTCCAGCGTCTCGAACGCCGCGTCGATGCTGGCGTGGTCGGTGACGTCGCAGGGCAGCACATGGGTCGAGCCGATGCCGTCGGCGAGCGGCTTGACACGCTTGTAGAGGGCGTCACCCTGGTAGGTGAAGGCGAGCTCCGCACCGTGGGCCGCGCAGGCCGAGGCGATCCCCCAGGCGATCGACCGGTCGTTGGCGACGCCCATGATCAAGCCGCGCTTGCCTTGAAGGAGCGGAGAGGGAACCGTCATCGCAAAGCCTCAGTTTGGGTCACGAAGCCCGAACGGGGCGCGCCGCGGGTCCTCGGGAAAGTGCGGGGATCGTACACGAACGCCCTGTCGGGTCAAATGTGGGCTGATGAATGGCATCGGGACCGGGTGATCGGCAAGAGCAGAGCTGGAGTCTGGACCGCAGGGCTCGCGGCTGGGCGCGGGCGCTCTACACCTTCGGCCGCTACGCCGTGCTGCGGTTCTGGAACGACCGCGGGGCGCAGGCGGCCTCGGCCCTGACCTATTCCTCGCTGCTGGCGCTGGTGCCGATGGCGACCATCGCCTTCTCGATCCTGTCGGCCTTCCCCGCCTTCGGCGTCATCCGGGTGGCCGCGCAGAACTGGCTGGTGGAGATGCTGGTGCCCGAGGTCGGGCACACGGTGCTGAACTATCTCGAGGGATTCAGCCAGAACACGGGGCGGCTGACGGCGATCTCGATCGTCGGCCTGGTGGTCAGCTCGGTGCTGCTGCTGGCCACCATCGAGGACGCCTTCAACGGCATCTGGCGGGTGAAGGAGCAACGGGCCTGGGTGGTGCGGATCGTCACCTTCTGGGCGATCCTGACCCTGACGCCGATCCTGGTGGTCGCCAGCTTCTCCTTCACCATCAACTTCATCGGCGGCCGCGGCGGCTTCGTCCAGCAGCTCTGGGCGCCGTTCATCGGCTTCGTGCCGCTGGTGCTGCAGTTCATCGGCTTCACCCTGCTGTACCAGCTGATCCCGAACCGGTCCGTGCGCTGGACCGATGCCGTGATCGGCGGGCTGATCGCGGCGGTGGCGTTCGACATCTCCAAGCGCCTCTTCGCCTGGTACCTGCGCGAATTCCCGGCCTATGAGACGATCTACGGCGCCCTGGCCACGATCCCGATCTTCCTCCTGTGGCTCTATCTCGCCTGGTCGATCGTGCTGATCGGCGCGGTGATCGCCGCGGCCCTGCCGGACTGGCGCTCCGGCCGCCTCCTGGGCGGCGAGATCGACGACCTGCTGCCCGGGCCGCGGCTGACCATCGCCGTCGCCATCCTGCGCGAGCTGGCGGCGGCCAGCCGCCTCGGCGTCGGCATGCACCGCCGCACCCTGCTGGACCGGGTGCCGGTCGGCATCTCCGCGCTCGACGGCATGCTGGAGCAGCTGCGCCACGCCCGTTTCGTCGAGCGCTCCGCCTCCGATACCTGGCTGATCTCGCGCGACCTGCGGGTGACGACGCTGGCCGACCTGATGCGCGGCCTCGGCGTCGGCATGCGCGGCAAGATCGGCGAGGTGCCGGGGCTGGAGGGGCCGTGGCTGCAGGCGCTGGCGGACCGCATCCACGCCGCCGAGGAGGCGCATCAGGACAGCCTGGGCGCGCCGCTGGCGGAGGTGCTGGTCGACGAGCCGCCGGCGGAGCGGCTGGCCGGCCGGCCGCAGAACCCGCCGATCCCGCTGCATCGTTCCCCCACGAATGCGGAAGGCCCGCCGTGAGCGGCACGGCGGGCCTTCGGACGATTGGGATCGTGCGTCTCAGCCGTTGACGATCCGCCAGGTGCCGTCGCCCTCGCGGCAGGCGGTGCCGGTGCCGGTCTGGGCCCGGCCCTGGACATAGATGGTCTGGGTGAATTCGCGGCAATCGCGCCCGTATTCCGGGTCCCGGTAGGTGCGGGTCGGGGTGACGGTGCCGTAATTGCCCGAATCCGGGTTGCGCCAGGAGCTCGCGGTGCCGGTCGGGGTGGTCTCGAAGGCCCGGTTGTAGGTCCGCTCGGCATAGAGCTGGTCCGACCGGTCGAGCGAGGCGCCGACCGAGTTGCCGAGCCAGCCGCCGATCAGCACGCCGGCGGCGGTGGCGGCCAGCTTGCCGGTGCCGCTGCCGAACTGCGAGCCCAGCAGGCCGCCGCCCGCGGCGCCGATCAGGGTGCCGGCGCCCTGCTTCGGGCCGAAGTCCTGGCAACCGGCCAGGGCGACCGCACCGGCGAGGGCGACGGCGATGGTAAGCTTCCTCATAATCTCCGATCCTCCTGGGATGCCCGCAGCGGGCATCGGACCTGTCCTGGCCGCCATGGACTTCACGGCGTCGATCCCTAATGTAGCCAAAATTCGACCGAATGAAGGCCGTGCGCCATGACGACGCCCCCCTCGCCCGCCCCGAATCCCGGCAGTGCCGCAAGCGAACCCGCCAACGTGGATTTCGTTCCGCCGGAAGACCCGTTCGCGCTGTTCGAAACCTGGTTTGCCCTGGCCTCGGCGCATGAGATCAACGACCCGAACGCCATGGCGCTGGCGACCGCGACGGCGGAAGGCGTGCCTTCGGTCCGGACGGTACTGCTGAAAGGCGTCGACGACGCCGCGGCGGAAGCCCGCGGCTTCGTCTTCTACACCAATCTGGAGAGCCGCAAGGGCGAGGAGCTGGCGCGCAACCCGCGGGCGGCGCTGTGCTTCTACTGGAAGAGCCTGCGCCGGCAGATCCGGATCGAGGGGCCGGTGACGCCGGTCGAGCCGGCGGAGGCCGACGCCTATTTCGCCAGCCGCCCGCGCGGCAGCCGGATCGGCGCCTGGGCCTCGGCCCAGTCGCGGCCGCTGGCCGACCGGGCGACGCTGGAATCGGCGGTGGCCGAGGTGACCCGGCGCTTCGGGCCGGAGGAGGCGGACGGGCCGGTGCCGCGGCCGCCGCACTGGTCCGGCTTCCGCCTGGTGCCATGGCGGATCGAGTTCTGGCAGGAGCGGCCCTATCGCCTGCACGACCGCGTGGTCTACGAGCCGGGCCGGGACGGCTGGCGCCACCATCGGCTGTACCCGTGACGGACGCCGTCCAGAACGGCGGCGAACAGGCCAGACGCGACCGGCTGCTGCGCCTGGCCACGGCGATCAGCGTCTCGGTCGCCTCCACCCTGGCCCTGCTGAAGCTGGCCGCCTGGCTGGTCACCGGGTCGGCCGCGATCCTGTCCTCGCTGCTGGACAGCCTGGTCGACATCGCCGCCTCCGGCATCCTGATGATCAGCGTGCGCCATGCGCTGCGGCCGCCGGACCGGTCGCACCGCTTCGGCCACGGCAAGGCCGAGCCGCTGGGCGCCGTCGCCCAGGCCGCCTTCGTCGGCGGCTCGGCCCTGCTGCTGATCTTCGAATCGGCCGGCCGCTTCATCACCCCGGCGCCGATCGCCGAGGTGCCGCTGGGCATTGCGGTCATGGTCGTGTCGGTGGTCGCCACCGTCGCGCTGGTGCTGTTCCAGCGCGCCGTCGCCCGCCGTACCGATTCGACCGCCATCGCCGCCGACCGGCTGAACTATGTCGGCGACACCGCCACCAGCCTGGTGGTGCTGGCGGTGCTGGTGATCGGCCAGCAGCCGGGCTGGCTGTGGCTGGACCCGGCCGCCGCGATCGGCGTGGCGCTATGGCTGCTGGTCAGCGCCGCCCGCATCGCCCGCCGCGCCGCCGACCATCTGATGGACCGCGAGCTGCCGCGGGAGGACCGGGACCGGATCGCCGCCATCGTCCGTGCCGACCCGGAGGTGGCGGGCCTGCACGACATGCGCACCCGCAGCGCCGGCGGCACCCGCTTCATCGAGCTGCATGTCGAGATGGATGGCGCCCTGACCCTGTGGCAGGCCCACACCGTCTGCGACCGCCTCGAGGCCGCGCTGTCCGACGCCTTCCCCGACGCCGAGGTGATCCTGCACCAGGAGCCGGCCGGGCTGGACGACGAGCGGCTGGACCACCGCATCTTCAAGCGCCGAGGCTAGCGGCTGGGTTCGACCCGGCCCCAGGCGCCTGCTAGGCTGCGGCCCAGCGATCAGCGAGGGAGCCCCACCGTGCCGCAGCCCGATCACGTCATGGCCTTCCCGATCCCGGACGAGGCGGCGCTCGACGAGGATCTCAAGGCCTATTACGCCAAGTGCCTGGAGAAGCTGGGGCTGGTGCCGAACGTGATCCGCGCCTACAGCCTGCGGCCGAAGAAGCTCCGCAACTTCATCGCCACCTACAACGAGCTGATGCTGGGCGACAGCGGGCTGTCGAAGCTGGAGCGGGAGATGATCGCCGTCACCGTCTCCTCTGCCAACCGCTGCTACTACTGCCTGGTGGCGCACGGCCAGGCGGTGCGCCGTCTGTCGGAGGACCCGGAGCTGGGCGAGATGCTGGCCTTCAACCACCGCGTCGCCCGGCTGCCGCCGCGCCACCGCGCCATGCTGGACTTCGCCTGGCTTCTGACCACCGAGCCGCACCGGGTCGACGATGCCGAGCGCGCGGCGCTGCGCGAGCACGGCTTCTCCGACGAGGACATCTTCGACATCTGCGACGTGGTCGGCTTCTTCAACATGTCGAACCGGGTCGCCTCGGGCGTCGACATGATGCCGAACCGCGATTATCACGCCATGGACCGCTGATTCCGGGCAGGACGCATCATGGGCCGCTTCATCCGCGCCATCCTCATCATCTTCGGCGTGCTGTTCCTGCTGCTGCTCGCCGTCATCGGCGGCACGGCCTGGTACTTGGCGACGCGGTCGCCGCAGCTGCCGAAGGGCGATCTGGCCCTGGTCCTCGACCTCCGCCGCGGCGTGCCCGACCAGGTCCCGGGCAGCGGCTTCAGCCTGACCCGCACCCCGCTGACGCTGCACCAGACCATCGACGCGATCGACCGCGCCGCCGCCGACCCGCGGATCGGCGCCATCGTCGCCCGGCTGGCGCCGGATGCGGTGCCGCTGGCCTCGGCGCAGGAGCTGCGCGACGCCGTCGACCGGGCGCGGCGGGCCGGCAAGCTGACCGTGGCCCATGCCGACGATTTCGGCAGCGCCGGGCCCGGCAATGTCGCGATCTATCTCGCCGCCGGCTTCGACCAGACGCTGATGATGCCGCAGGGCGGCGTCGGCCTGACCGGCATCTCGGTCGAGGTGCCCTTCGTCCGCGACCTCCTGGACACTGTCGGCATCCAGCCCGAGGTCAGCAAGCGCGGCCAGTACAAATCGGCCCCCGAGACCTTCACCGAGCGCGACTTCACCCCGGCCAGCCGGGCGATGAACGAGGCCATCGCCCAGGGGCTGTACGAGCAGCTGATCGCCGGCATCGCCCAGGGCCGGGCCCTGCCGCCCGACGAGGTCAAGCGCCTGATCGACGACGGCCCCTACACCGCCAAGGAAGCGGTCGACGCGCGGCTGATCGACAAGCTGGCCTATTGGGACGAGGTCGACGGGCTGGTCGATGCCCGGGCCGGCCGCAAGCTGGCCGAGGTCAAGGCCAGCGACTATCTCGCCGCGACCGAGCCGGAGGAGGGCCGCGACCTGCCGCGGATCGCGGTGATCTACGCCAGCGGGCCGATCGTCGACGACCCTTCCGACGGCAGCCTGGATCGCCGGATCGTCGGCCATGAGCTGGCCGAGACCATCGACGATGCGGTCGGGGACGGCCGGATCAAGGCGATCGTGCTGCGCATCGACAGCCCCGGCGGCTCGGTCGTCGCCTCGGCGCTGATCGGCCGGGCGGTCGAGCGGGCGCGCGACAGCGGCAAGCCGATCGTGGTGTCGATGGGCGAGACCGCGGCCTCGGGCGGCTACTGGATCGCCGCCCAGGCCAAGGCGATCGTGGCCGAGCCTTCGACCCTGACCGGGTCGATCGGCATCTTCGCCGGCAAGCCGGTGCTGCAGGCGCTGTGGAAGAAGGTCGGCGTCAACTGGGGCAGCGTGCAGCGCGGCCGCAACGCCGGGATCTGGACCCTGAACGAGCCCATGAATGCCGGCGAGAAGGGCCGGTTCGAGGCCGGGATCGACGCCGGATACGACGCCTTCATCCAGCTGGTGGCCAAGGGCCGCGGCCTGGAGCCCCGGGCGGTGGACTCGGTCGCCCAGGGCCGGGTCTGGCTGGGCAGCGAGGCGGCGAAGAACGGGCTGGTCGACCGGCTGGGCGGCCTCGACGCCGCCATGGTCATCGCCCGCCAGGCGATCGGCCTCGGTCCCGACGCCAAGGTGGTGGTGGAGCGGCTGCCGCGGCCGCGCTCGACGCTGGAGACGCTGCGCCGGCTGGTCTCGGGCAGCCCGTTCGGCGAAGGGGCGCTGATCGAGGCCGGCCTGGGACCGGTCACGGAACGCCTCGGCGCCTTCGCCGCCGCCACGGACGGGCCGGTCGCGGCCATGCCGCCGCTGCTGCTGGGACGGTAGCTCCAGGTTGGGTTCGCGGACCGCGAACCCAACCTACGGAGTGATCCGCCGACCCTTCGAACCGGCCGCCGATGACGTCATCATCGCCGTTTACAGCGGCAGCTCCTGGCCCGCCTGCTCGCGGACGATGTATTCGGCGTACCAGTCCGGCCAGTTCGCGTCGTGCTGCCCGCCGTTCCGCTTCTCGTGCTCGCCATGCGCGGCCGCCGCACGCCGCAGCGCGGCCGCAAGCTCCTTGGAAGACGTGAAGGTGGTGTCGCCCGCCTCCACCCGCCCGGGCAGGCGGTGGGTGACCTCCTGGATCAGCCACTCATTGCCGTCCGGATCCTTGAACGAGGCCCAGGAGGCGTAGCTGCGGCGGGTCGGCTCCGGCCCGCTGCGGCGCTGGCCCGCCTCGTCGTAGTGGTAGACCTCGCCGACCTCGATGCCGCGGGCGGCGAGCTCGGCACGCGTCGCCACGATGTCGGAGACGATGAAGTGGGGAGCCACCGTGACACCCCGGCCGAAGATCACCGAGGCCGGGGAGCCCGGAGGGGTGACCTGGATGACCCGGAAATCGTCGCGGACGATGTCGGCATCGAGCCGCCAGCCCAGATCGCCATAGAAGCGCTTGGCGCGGTCGACATCGGAGACCGGGATGGTGACGACCTCGAGCTTCAGCTCGGGGGCAGCTTCGCTGCGCGGATCGGTGTCGCTCATGTCCTGCTCCTTGGGTTGAGAGGCTCGCGGATCTGCGCGCCCCGAATGATCGTGTCCGTTTCAATCGGACGCGATCTACATAGGCTAACCGATTTCTTCCGTCAACATCTTCCGATTTAATCGCGTGCGATCTATATAGGAAGAGCACCACACGACACGAGGGCGGCTGTGACCAAATCCGAACCACGCGACAGGGCGATGCCGAAGCTGGCCGATTTCCTATGCTTCGCGGTCTATTCGGCGAATCTCGCCTATGGGCGTGCCTACAAGCCCATCCTCGACGAGCTCGGCCTCACCTACACCCAGTGGATCACGATCGTCGCCCTTTGGGAGGACGACAATCAGACGGTCAAGGGCCTCGGGGAGAAGCTGTTCCTGGAGTCGAACACGCTGACGCCGATCCTCAAGAAGCTCGAGGAGCTCGGCTATCTCCGCCGCCGGCGCGACCCCGCCGACGAGCGGCAGGTGATCGTGAGCCTGACCGAGGAAGGGCGCCGCCTGCGCGAGAAGGGCGCGCAGCGGGATCTGGTCGCCGCGACGGGCCTGGAGGCGGACGAGTTCAGGAAGACGCAGAAGACCGTTGTCAAGATCCGCGACAACCTGATCAAGCACATGCACGGGCAGCGAGCGGAGGAGCAGGGAGGCGACGCCAAGGCGCGGTGAACGCGACCGGCCGGGCGCCGGCTCACCCCTCGAACCGGCCGCCGATCAGGAACTCGACATTGCCCTCCGGGCCGGTGATCGGGCTTTCGGTGACGCCC
Organism: Inquilinus limosus DSM 16000; assembly: GCF_000423185.1. GTDB lineage: Bacteria > Pseudomonadota > Alphaproteobacteria > DSM-16000 > Inquilinaceae > Inquilinus > Inquilinus limosus. The sequence continues at coordinate 435,851 of NZ_AUHM01000002.1, forward strand.
AGCACCCGCCAGCCCGGACGGGCGGCGAGCCAGGCGGCGATACGGTCGCAGACCTCGCGGTGGAGGTCCGGGTCGCGCACCACCCCGCCCTTGCCGACCCGGTCCGGCCCGACCTCGAATTGCGGCTTGATCAGCGCCACCAGCCAGGCGCCCGGCGCGGCCAGGGCCAGCGGTGCCGGCAGCACGGTCTCGAGCCCGATGAAGCTGGCGTCGCAGACGACGATGCCGATCGGGTCGGGGACCATCGCCCGGTCCAGGTGGCGGGCGTTGGTCCGCTCCAGCACCATCACCCGCGGGTCCTGGCGCAGCGACCAGGCCAGCTGGCCGTGGCCGACATCGACGGCGTAGACCTTCGCCGCGCCGCGGTGCAGCAGCACGTCGGTAAAGCCGCCGGTCGAGGCGCCGACATCGAGCCCGACCAGCCCGGCCGGGTCGATGCCGAAATGATCCAGGCCCTTGACCAGCTTCAGCCCACCGCGGCTGACCCAGGGATGGTCGCGGCCGCGCACCGACAGCGCCTCTGGCTGCGCGATGCCGTCCCCCGGCTTCTCGACCCGGCGCGTGCCCTCATAGACCAGGCCCGCCAGGATCAGCGCCTGGGCCCGGGCCCGGCTTTCCGCCAGGCCGCGCTCGACCAGCACCAGATCCGCCCGCGGCCGCTTCGCCATCGCCATCCCCCGTCGCGTCTCGCGCCGGTTTACACCCTTTGCCGTCTGAGGTGAGATCGGTTTACGCCCCGCGCCCGCCGGAGGGACCGCCCGTGAGCCCCTGCAACTTCGCCATCGTCGGCCCCGGCTGGCGCACCGAGTTCTTCCTGCGCGTCGCCCGGGCGCTGCCGGACCGCTTCCGCGTCGACGGCGTGGTGGTGCGCGACCCGGCCCGCGGCGCCGCCTTCGAGGCACAATGGGGCCTGCCGACCTTCCGCACCACCGAGGCGCTGCTGCGCCTGACGCGGCCGCGCTTCGTCGTGGTGTCGGTGTCGCAGCCGGCCGCGCCCGGGGTGATCGCCGAGCTGGCGGCGGAGGGCCTGCCGGTGCTGACCGAGACGCCGCCGGCGCCCGACCTGGACGGGCTGCTGCAGCTCTGGGAGCTGGTCCGCGGCGGCGCCCGCATCCAGGTGGCCGAGCAGTATTTCCTGCAGCCGACCCACGCCGCCCGGCTGGCGCTGATCGCCGCCGGCCGCATCGGCACGCCGAGCCACGCCCATGTCGCGGTGGCGCACGGCTATCACGGCACCAGCCTGATCCGGAAGTATCTCGGCCTGCGGTTCGAGAATGCGACGATCCGGGCGCAGGGCTTCACCAGCCCGATCGTCGCCGGCCCGACCCGGGCGGGACCGCCGGACGAGCTTCGCATCACCCGATCCGAGCAGACCATCGCGACGCTGGATTTCGGCGACCGGCTGGCGGTGTTCGACTTCACCGGCGACCAGTACCACCACTGGATCCGGTCGCCGCGCCTCCTGGTCCGGGGCGAGCGCGGCGAGATCAAGGACGACGAGCTGCGCTTCCTGCAGGACCACCGCACCCCGGTGACGCTGCGCCTGCTGCGCCAGGACGCCGGGCAATATGCCGACATCCAGGGCCATCACCTGGTCGGCATCCTGGCTGGGACGGAGTGGGTCTACCGCAACCCCTTCACCGGGACGCGGCTGAACGACGACGAGATCGCGGTCGGGGCCTGCCTGGCCGGCATGGCCCGCACCGTCGAGACGGGAGAGGAGATCTACGGCTTCGCCGAAGCGGCGCAGGACCAGTATCTGGCGCTGTCGATCGCGGCGGCGAAGGCTTCGGGCCAGCCGGTGCGGACCGAGACCCAGCCCTGGGCGGGCTGAGGCCCGCCGGTCAGTGGATGCTGACGTCGCCGGGACGGACGGCGAAGATCGACTGCAGCAGCCCGGAGAAGCGTCGCGGATCGTAGGGCTTCGGCAGGAGCGGCAGGTTGCGGTAGGGGGCCGGCAGGCTTTCCCGCGGATAGCTGGTGGCCAGGATCACCGGCACGCCGCGCTGCAGCAGGATGTCGACCGCCGGGAAGGCCGCGGCGCCGGACAGGTTGAGGTCGACCATGGCGCCGTCGATCGGCTGGCTGCGCGCCATCTCGACCGCGCGCGACACCGTCGTCGCCGGGCCGACCACGGTGCCGCCCCAGGTCCGCAGGGTCAGCTCCAGGTCGAGCGCCACGATCTGCTCGTCCTCGACGATCAGGATGCGGCGACCGTGCAGATCGACCGCGTCCTCCGTTTCGCTGTAGAGCAATCCCATTCCGCCTGTCCCCGCGACCGGCGCGATCGGCCGTCCTTCGGGTCCCTTCCAGTGCCGCTGCAGAGCGCGGCGAAATCGTCATATCGATGCCATAAACACCGAATGTCATGAGCTGTTCCCGTCATCGACATCGTCGCGACGGAATCTCCCCGCTGTGCCGTGAAGAACACAGACGGCTTCAACCAAGAAGAAACGGGCCGTTGGTATTACAATGCACCCGTTGGATCGGGTGCGCGGACGGAAGGGGGCTTCGCGGACGCATGCGCGTGTGGAAACAACTGGCGGTCATCGGCCTGCTCGCCGCGGCAACGGCGGGCGTGTGGCATTATGCCCCATGGCAGGCCGACGGCGCCGTGGCGTCGCGCAGCGGCCCCGCCTCCGTGCCGGTGCTGCTGGCGCCGGTGCGCATCGGCACGGTGACCGAGGCGGCGGACGCGGTCGGCACCACCCGGGCGCGCGAGGCGGTCACCATCACCGCCAAGACCAGCGGCATCGTCGACAAGATCGAGTTCGAGGACGGCCAGACCGTCGCGGCCGGCGCGCCGCTCGTCCGGCTGGACAGCGCCGAGTTGGAGGCGACCGTCAGCTCCGCCGAGGCCGAGCTGCGCAACGCCCGGCTGGCGCTCGACCGGGCCGAGGCCCTGTCCAAGTCCCGCAACGTCCCCCAGGCCCAGGTCGACACGCTGCGCGCCGACCTCGAGGTCAAGACCGCGGCGGTGGCGGCGCAGAAGGCCCGGCTGGCGGAGCGGGTGATCGTCGCCCCCTTCGCCGGCACGCTGGGCATCCGCCAGGTCAGCCTGGGCGCCCTGGTGTCGCCCGGCACCGCGATCGTCACGCTGGACGACCTGAGCCGGGTGAAGGTCGACTTCAACCTGCCGGAGGTGCTGCTGCCGCGGCTGACCCCAGGGGTCGCGCTCGAGGTGCACAGCGACGCCTATCCCGACCGCGCCTTCACCGCCACGATCACCTCGGTCGACACCCGCATCGACCCGGCCACCCGGTCGGTCACCACGGTGGCGGAGATCGACAACCGCGACGGCCTGCTGCGCCCGGGCATGTTCATGATGGTGCGGGTGCAGCTGTCGACCGACCCGAAGGCCCTGCTGGTGCCGGAGCAGGCGCTGGTGCCGCAGGGCGCGCGGCAGTTCGTCTATGTGGTGGCCGACGGCCGGGCGGTGCGGCGCGAGGTGACGCTGGGCACCCGGCTGCGCGGCGAGGTGCAGATCCTGTCCGGCCTCGCCGCCGGCGAGGCGGTGGTGGTCGAGGGCACGCAGCGGCTGCGCGACGGCCTGCCGGTCGAGGTCCAGACGGCCGCGCCGGCGGGGGCGTGAAGCTGACATGGTCCTCTCCGACACCGCCATCAAGCGCCCGGTCTTCGCCGTCGTCGTCAGCCTGCTGCTGGTGGTGCTGGGCGCCTTCGCCTTCCAGCGGCTGACCGTCCGCGAATATCCCAACATCGACCCGCCGGTGGTGTCGATCACCACCACCTATGAGGGCGCCTCGGCCCAGGTGATCGAGAGCCAGATCACCCAGGTGATCGAGGAGGGCGTGTCCGGCGTCGCCGGCATCCGCACCCTGCGCTCGACCAGCCAGGAGGGGCGATCCAGCGTCCGGCTGGAATTCGAGATCGATCGCGATGTCGAAAGCGCGACCAACGATGTCCGCGATTCGGTCGGCCGGGTGATGGGGCGGCTGCCGGACGACGCCGACACCCCGATCATCCGCAAGGTCGATGCCGACGCCAGCCCGATCATCTACGCCACCCTGACCAGCGAGGGCCGCTCGGCGGTCGAGCTGAGCGACATCGCCAAGCGCTATGTCGTCGACCCGCTCTCGGCCGTGGACGGCGTCGCCCAGGTGACGGTCGGCGGCGAGCGTGCGCCGTCGATGCGCGTCTGGCTGGACCGCAACGCCATGGCGGCGCGGCGGGTGACGGTGCAGGACATCAAGGACGCGCTCGAGGCCCAGAATGTCGAGCTGCCCTCCGGCCGGGTCGAATCGAGCGACCGCGAGCTGACGGTGCGCACCAACACCCGGCTGTCGACGCCGGAGGAGTTCGCCCGCATCGTGCTGCGCCGCGACGGCGACACGCTGGTGCGGCTGGGCGACGTGGCCAAGGTCGAGGTCGGCCCGCGCGACGACCGCAGCGGCTTCCGCGTCAACGGCCAGCCCGCCATCGGTCTCGGCGTCGTCAAGCAGTCGACCGCCAACACGCTGGACGTGGCCGAAGGCGTGCGGCACGCGCTGGATACGCTGCGCCAGTCGCTGCCGCCGGATGTGCGGATCGAGATATCCTCCGACGACAGCGTCTTCATCGACAAGTCGATCGAGGAGGTGTTCCTGGCGCTGGCCATCGCGCTGGCGCTGGTGGTCGGGATCGTCTTCGTGTTCCTGCGCAGCGTCCGCGCCACGCTGATCCCGGCCGTGGCCGTGCCGGTCTCGATCATCGCCTCCTTCATCATCCTGGCGGCGCTGGGCTATTCGATCAACGTGCTGACCCTCCTCGCCATGGTGCTGGCGATCGGCCTCGTGGTCGATGACGCCATCATCGTGCTGGAGAACATCAGCCGGCGGATCGAGCACGGCGAGCCGCCGCTGGTCGCGGCCTATCTCGGGTCGCGCCAGATCGGCTTCGCCGTGATCGCCACCACCGCAGTGCTGAGCGCGGTCTTCGTCCCGATCTCCTTTCTGCAGGGCAATGTCGGGCGGCTGTTCAGCGAGTTCGGCATCACCGTCGCCTCCTCGGTGCTGTTCTCGGCGCTGGTGGCCCTGACCCTGACGCCGGCGATGTGCAGCCGGCTGCTGCGCCCGGCCAATGAGGAGACCTGGCTGCACAAGGTGACGGAGCACGGCTTCGAGCTTCTGAACCGCTTCTACCGGGCGACGCTGAGCTTCGCCCTCGCCGCACCGCTCGTGGTCTGCGCCATCGCCGTGGCGCTCAGCCTCGGCGCCGTGGTCCTGCTGCGCACCCTGCCGCAGGAGTTCGTGCCGACCGAGGACCGCGGCCGGGTGGTGGTCAGCGCCACTGCGCCGGAAGGCTCCAGCATCGAATACACCAGCGCCCAGCTGGCCCGGATCGAAGCGGCGCTGTCGCCCTATGTCGAGGCGGAGGACGTCACCCGGCTGCTCGCCATCCTGGCCCCGGCCTGGGGGCCGACCGGGGTGAACCGGGTCACCGTCATCGGCCAGATGAAGCCGTGGGAGGAGCGCAGCCGGTCGCAGCAGGAGGTGGTGCGCGAGCTGTCGGCCAAGCTGGCCGGCATCCCCGGCATCCGCGCCGTCGCCATCAACCCCAGCGGCCTCGCCCGCGGCTCCGGCGCCCCGGTGCGCTTCGCTATCGGCGGCAACACCTATGAGCAGTTGGTCGAATGGCGCGACCAGCTGGAGGACCGGCTGCGCGGCTCCCGCGTGCTGCGCAACCTGCAGGCCGATTACGACGAGACCAAGCCGGAGCTGCGCGTCGCCATCGACCGCAACCGTGCCGCCGATCTCGGCATCTCGATCCGCTCCATCGGCGAGACGCTGGAGACGATGTTCGGGTCGGTCGCCGTCACCCGCTACGAGGACGACGGCGAGGAATACGACGTGGTGCTGCAGGCCCGGGCCGAGGACCGGCAGACGCCGCGCGACCTGTCCAACGTCTTCGTCCGGGCGTCCGGCGGCACGCTGGTGCCGCTGACCAGCCTGGTGAAGCTGCAGGACGTGGCCGGGCCGGCCAGCCTGGGCCGCTTCGACCGGGTCCGCGCCATCACCTTCACCGCCAGCCTGGCCGACGGCGCCACGCTGGGCGATGCGGTGGAGGAGATCCGCGCCGCCGTCGCCGAGGCGCTGCCGACCGAGGCCCGCCTGTCCTGGGACGGCGACACCCGCGAGTTCCTGGAGAGCAGCGCCTCGCTCTACATCACCTTCGGCACCGCCCTGCTGATCGTTTTCCTGGTGCTGGCGGCGCAGTTCGAGAGCTTCGTCCACCCGGTCACGATCCTTCTGACCGTGCCGCTGGCGATCTTCGGCGCGCTCGGCTCCGTCGCGCTGCTCGGCATGACGATCAACATCTACACCCAGATCGGCATGGTGATGCTGATCGGCCTGACGGCGAAGAACGCGATCCTGATCGTCGAATTCGCCAATCAGCTGCGCGACGAGGGGCTCGGCGTGCTGGAGGCGGTGCGCGAGGCCGCGGCCACGCGGCTGCGGCCGATCCTGATGACCTCGATCGCCACCGCGCTGGGCGCCCTGCCGCTGGCGATCGCGACCGGTGCCGGTGCCGAATCACGCCAGGCGATCGGCGTCGTCATCTTCGGCGGCGTCATGGTCTCGACCCTCTTGTCGCTGTACCTGGTGCCGGTGATCTACCGGGCCCTGGCCCGCTTCACCGCCCCGGCCAGCCGTACGGCCAAGGAGCTGGAGCGCCAGCTTCTGGTGCATCGCAGCGAGGGCTCGCCGGCGGAGTGACCGGGCAAGAGAGTCGCCGAGGACAATTTACGAAACTTTAACCGGCATCCGGGGTTGAAGCGGCACTTCCGGCCCGGCCGGGGGTTCCCAAATCCGCCCGCTTCGTTCACAAGCGAGACGGCCTCTCGTCACCCCGGAGCACTGTCTTGGACTATCTGAGCGCGATCATCCTCGGGGTGATCGAAGGCATCACCGAGTTCCTGCCGATCTCCTCGACCGGCCACCTGATCATCGCCGAGCACTGGCTGGGTGAACGCTCGGACACCTTCAACATCGTCATCCAGGCCGGCGCCATCCTGGCGGTGACGATCATCTATTGGCGGCGCCTGTTCGACCTGGTGCTGGGCTGGCGGCGGCCGGAGAACCGCCGCTACGGCATCCGGCTGCTGGTCGCCTTCGGAATCACGGGGGTGCTCGGCTTCATCGCCAAGAAGATGGGCTTCACCCTGCCCGAGAACATCACGCCGATCGCAATCGCGCTGATCGTCGGCGGCTTCTGGATGATCTGGGCGGAACAGCAGGCGGCGAAGCTGCCCGAGAGCTTCAAGATCACCTGGCTGGTCGCGATCGCGGTCGGGCTGGCCCAGTTCGTGGCCGGGATCTTCCCGGGCACCTCGCGCTCGGCCGCCACCATCTTCGCCGCCATGCTGGCCGGCGCCAGCAACCGGGGCGCAGCCACCGAATTCGCCTTCCTGGTCGGCATTCCGACCATGTACGCGGCCAGCGCCTACGAGCTGTACGGCCAGCTGAAGGAGGGCGGGGCGCATGAGGACTGGGGCGCGCTGGGCGTCGCCTTCGTCGTCTCCACCGTCACCGCCTTCATCGCCGTGAAGTGGCTGCTGGGCTACATCCAGACGCACCGCTTCACCGCCTTCGCCGTCTACCGGATCATCTTCGGCGCGCTGCTGCTGGGCGCGGCGGCGCTGGGCTGGATCGCCTGATCAGGCCGATCCGCGGCTACCGCCGGTTGCCCCGGTCGTCGTCCCAGTAGCCATAGCGATAGCCGTAGCGCGGATAGGCGGAACCGTAGCGCGGATAGCCGTAGTAGCGGGGATAGCCGTAGGCCCTCGGATAGCGGTAGTACCGCGGATAGCTGTAGTAGGTGGGATAGCTGTAGTACCGCGTGTACCCATAGGTCGGCGGCGGGGCATAGGCATAGTCGTAGCTGTAGGTGCTGTAGCCGGCATAGCCCACCGGGTAGGCGTAGCAACCGCCGAGACCGGCCGCGGCTGCGGCCAGGGCGCCGGCCAGAACCAGCCGGCGCGGACGGGTCCAAGACATGACCTGACACTCCATCAGGCCGCGGGCCGGCGCCGCGATGGGGATCGCGGCACCCCCGCGACGTGACGAATCAACGCCGCGCCGACCGTCCGGTTCCGCCGGGCTGACCCGTCACACCGGGTGGCTCATCCACAGATTCGGCTCGACGTAGCGGCCGATATCGGCCTCGCGGTCGATCCGGACCGGCGCCAGCGCGCCCGGCACGACATAGTCGCCGCTGTCCGGGAAGGCCATGCCGGTCCAGCCCTCCCAGTCGGCGACGGTGCCGGTGATGGTCATCGACCGCGGCGCCGGCTTCACCGCCCGGGCGCCGAGCCGCCAATGGGTGCGGATCCAGGGGTCGAAGGGCGCGCCGTCCGGCCTTTGCCAGGCGGCGTAGCGTTCGATCGGCGTCAGCGGGTAGCGCGCCTTCAGCGTCGGCCGCACCGGCGCCGCCAGCGCGGCGAGGCCGTGCGCCGCGGCCGCCGACTTCATCGCCGCGATCAGCCGCTCGGCCAGGCCCTGGCCCCGCCGCTCCGGCGCCAGGGTGATCGACAGCGCCGACAGGGCGGTCGGTGCACGGCCGGCATCGCGGTCGGCGGCACCCTGTTCGAGCACCGCGTCCCAGCCGGCCTCCGGCAGGTCCTCGTCGCGCAGCGACCAGCGGAACGGAATGGCGTTGCCGGCACCGACCAGGGCGCCGTCCTCGGCCAGAAGGAAGTGCTGGAAGGCGGCGAAATCGGCATCGAGCCGCGGCCAGAGCCGGCCGGCGACCGGGTCCTCTTGCATGAAGCGCGGCCACAGCGCGTCGACCAGCAGATTGCGCTGTTCCACCAGATCCGGCCGGTCGGCCGCGGTGACGATGATCATCCGTCCTACCCCCGGATCCGCCGCTGCAGCCAGCGCCAGCTGTCCTTCGGCAGCGGCGCGTCGGCGCGGCCGTCCCAGGCGGCCAGCCCGGCGGGCGGCGCCGCGCCGTCGTCCAGCACCGGGCCGAGGAACACGGTCGCGAGCGGCACACCCGCGGCCGCGGCGGCCTCGGCGGCTTCCAGAGTCGCCTCCAGCGCCTCGATCCGGGCGCCGTCCTCGATCCGCCCTTCCCGCAGCGGCGGGTCTTCGGCCGCGACCCGAAGCGTCAGATGGACCGGCAGCTTCGGCCAGGCCCCGGCCAGGCGGTCGAGCGCCCGGCGCAGCGAGTCGGGACCGGCGGTCTCCGGCACCGCGCCGCCGCGCGGCCGGCCGGCCAGGTTCACGCCGCCCGGGGCGTCGGCGTCCATGCGGGCCCAGAGCGGCCCGGCATGGTCGAGCAGCAGCAGGTCGACCGGCCCGCGGCAGCGCGCGGCGTCGCCCTCCTCCACCAGCCGGCCCAGCCGCTCCGCCGCCAGCTCCGGGTACCGGCCGTCGCGCAGGGTCGCGACCGACGCCTCCCAGCCCAGCGCCTCGGCGATCGCGACGGCGTCGGACGAGGCCAGCGTGTCGTCCCAGGGCTCGGGCGGCGGCCCGGCCAGCGCGGCGCCCAGGCGCCAGCGGCCGCTTTCCTGCCGCAGTGCCGTCAGCGCCAGGCCGCGGCCGAGCAGCAGGTGGTGCAGGGCGGCGCGGAAGGCGGCGTCCTCGGCCATGCCGACCGGCCGGTCTCGCCAGGCCGCCTCGTCCCGGGCGTAGCCGGGGGCGCCGGCATCGATCACCAGCGCCGCCATCCGGTCGCCGATCCGGTCGGCCACCCGGCAGGCGAATTCGGCGAAGCGCCAAGCCGTGTCCCGAGCCGTCCAGCCGCCGCGGATGCGGATGTCGCGCGGCAAGCCGGCCGACGCCAGCACCGGCCAGGGGGCGAGCCCGGCCTCGCCGACCGCGTCGATCCGGCGGTCGAGCCGGGCCAGCGCCGCCGGGTCGAGCCGGCCGCGCCCCTCGGGCTGCAGCGCCGCCCAACCGACGGCGAACCGGCCGGCGGCCGCGCCCATCTCCGCGGCCAGGCGCAGCGCCTCGGCCTCCTGCCGCGGCGTCGCCGGCGCGCCGAGATCGGCGCCCCACGCTGGCACTGTCCGCGCCGGCTCTAGCTCTTCTCCCCGCCCTCCGGGCCCCAGAAGATCACCCATGTCGCAAAATCATCGCTGAAGTCCTCGAACCGATGCTCCATATGGGCCGGAACGAAGATCACGTCACCCGGCCTGAACGTCCGGCGCTCGCCGTCGCGGAAAAAGGTGCCGGTGCCGCGCCAGACGACGTAGAGCTCGTCGCGCTTGTGCGGCCCCTGCGGGTCGGTGCCGCGCGGGGCGTAGAGCCCGGCCTTCATGGTGCCGTGCTGCAGGCGGTAGACGAACTGCTCGGCCGGCAATGCGGGGATGAGGGCCGCGGTCTCGGCCACCGTGATCAGCCAGTTGTCCTGCTCGGCGCTCATGGCGCTTCTCCGTCTGTCCCTGGTCCGGAAACGGTAGGCCGCCCGGCCCCTCCAGGCGACCGGAACCTTGTCCCGAGACAAGCTGCGGCTTCCCTCCGCCGCCGATTCGGGGCTATGTCGCGAACGGACCCAGACCGGAGAGCGCCGTGACCGATTTCGACCCGACCGACCCCGCCGCCTACCGCCACTGGGCGGAGGAGCGCGTGCGTTATTCCGACACCGACGCGCTGGGCCATGTGAACAACAACGCCTACGGCGTCTACTTCGAGACGGCGCGGCTGCACTTCTTCCGCGACGCCGGCATCCATCTGGGCAAGACCAGAGGCGCGGTGGTGGTGCGCATCATCATGAACTTCCTGCACGAGCTGACCTGGCCGAACGACGTGCGCATCGGCACGCGCATGGTGAAGCTGGGCGGCAAGTCCTTCACCTACGCCCAGGCGCTGTTCGTCGGCGACCGCTGCCATGCGACGGCTGAGACGGTGAGCGCGATGTTCGACCTGGAGACGCGCCAGTCCTTCCCGATCCCGGAGGAGCTGCGCGCCCGCTTCGCGCCGGAGCTCTAGCCGCTACGGCCGAGCCTCCGGAGTCGGTTCCGTTTCCGGCTTCGTCTCCGGCATCGTCAGCATCAGGAGAGCGAGACCGACGGTGGCGATCGCGGCCAGCATCATGAAGGCGGCGTAGCTGCCGAAATTGTCCGCCATGAAGCCGCCGAGGACGGTGCTGACCGAGGCGCCGAGGCCCATGGCGCTGCCGACCACGCCCTGGGCGAGGTTGAAGTGCCCGGACCGCCGCGTGACGTCGGCGACGGTGAGCGGCACGAGCACGCCGAGCACCGCCGCCGATACTCCGTCGAGGACCTGGAAGACGACCAGAAGGTGCGGCTGGCCGGTCATCGCGAACAGCAGGGCGCGGAGGGCGAGCGCGGCGAAGCCGATGGCGAGGAACGGCCGCCGCCCCCAGCGCTGCGCACCACGGCCGATCCAGGGCGAAAGGAAGGTCACGGTGAGCTGGGGGACGATCATCGCCGCGGCGACCATGGCGGTCGCCGCCTGGCTCGACCGCAAGGTCACCATGCTGGCGGCGAGCGGCATCATGGCCGCGTTCGCGAGGTGGAACGTCGCGATGCAGACGGCGAAGACGACGAGGGTGCGGTTGCGCGTCAGGGCCTTCAGCCCGGCCGCAAGCGCCTTCGGCTCCGCCGATTCCTGGTGGAAGGAGGCGGTTGCCCGGATCTCTCCCGCCCGGATGCGGGACAGGGCGAACAGGGCCGGGACCACCAGGGCCGCGGCGAGGAGGAAGACCGCGCGGCTGGACACGTAAAGCCCGCAAAGCCCCATGACCGCGGCGGCGATGCCCGTGCCGGCGGAGGCGAAGGCGGCGTTGCGGCCCAGCCTTTCGCTCATGCCGGCGCCGCCGACCAGGCCGAGGCTGAGCGAGACGATGCAGAAGCTGAGGACGATGCTGGCCGCCGCGTGCAGCACCCGCGAGGCGAACACGACCGGGAAGATCGGCCAGATCGCGAAGGCGAAAGCACTGACGCCGATCACCACCAGGGCAAAGGCGGCGGTGATCCGCACCGATCTCACGGCATCGACGAGGGCCCCGAGCGGCATCTGCCCGATCAGGCCGACGAGGCCGCTGACGGTGAGAACCAGGCCGATATCGACCTGGGTCCATTTCTGCGTCGTCAGGAAGACGGCGACGAAGGCCCCGAAGCCGGTCTGCACATCGGCGACGAAGAACACGAACCAGTCGAGCCCGCGACGGCTGCGGGCAGAGGGCTGCCGCGCCCCAGCCCGGGCCGGGATCCCCGGCCCGCCGGCGCCGCCTTGGTCGAATCCGCCATTCTCCGCCATGCGTCGGACCGCGGCTTCAGGGCTTCGGCGCCGGTGGATTGGCCTCCGGCGCAGGAGCGGTCGTGGCCGGCGCAGGGGCGGGCGCGGCCGGTGCCGGTGAGGGCGAGCCGGGCGCATCCGGGGCCGCGGGCGCCGGGGCCGTATCCGCCCGGCCGACCACGACCACCGGCTCGCCCCGCTTATAGGCCGGCGCGCCGCGCAGCTGGGCCTCCGTCAGGTCGGTGACGATCGTGTCCATGCTGCCGTTCTTGGGGAAGTGCAGGACCCGCCAGTCGACCGCGATCTGCCGCGAGCCGACGCCGAGGAACCCGCCGAAATCGACGATGGCGGCCCGCGTCATCCCGGCGCGGTCGACGACGACGTCGACGACGCGGCCCAGATCCTCGCCCGAGGCGCTGCGGACCGTCTTGCCGAGCAGCGTGTCGGCCGCATCGCCGTCGATGACCACGGCCGGCGTCTCGGAGGACTGCCGCTGGTCATCCGCCGGCGCGGCCGGCGTGGCGGGGGCTTCGGGCGCGGCCGTGGGCTGCGCGTCGGGCTGCGCCGGCGGCGCGTCCTGGGCGCGGGAGATGCCGGCCGCCGCGAGGACGGCGAGCACGGCCGGAAGGAGAATGCGCATCGCGGAACCTGCCTTTGTTGTGGTCCTGATCTGGGGCGCATCGCGCCGATGACAACCGCTTCGCCCGGATCAACCCGCGGCGGGCCCGCCCGTTCTTGCCGCACCCGCGAAATCGCGCTAGGACGGGGCCCGACATTTCAGAGACCGTTCGAGCATACGCTGGCGTGAGGTGACTGGTGGCGGTTTCGAGAACCGGAGCGCAGCGGGCGTGAAAGCCCGTGAGCACCGGAAGCGCAGAAACATCCATCAGACGGCCACGCCAGCGGATGATCGGGCGGTCTCGCGGCCCCCTCATCGCAAGGATGGCATACAATGGCGCGCAACAAGATCGCCCTCGTCGGCGCCGGGCAAATCGGCGGCACCCTCGCCCTCCTCGCCGGCCTCAAGGAGCTCGGCGACATCGTCCTCTTCGACGTGGTCGACGGCGTGCCGCAGGGCAAGGCGCTGGACATCGCCGAGGCCTCGCCGGTCGAGGGCTTCGACGCCGTGCTCAAGGGCGGCAGCGATTACGCCGCGATCGAGGGCGCCGATGTCGTCATCGTCACCGCCGGCGTCCCGCGCAAGCCGGGCATGAGCCGCGACGACCTGATCGGCGTCAACACCAAGGTCATGCAGGCGGTCGGCGCCGGCATCAAGCAATACGCCCCGAACGCCTTCGTCATCTGCATCACCAACCCGCTGGACGCCATGGTCGGCGTGCTGCGCGAGGTCTCCGGCCTGAAGCCGGAGAAGGTGGTGGGCATGGCCGGCGTGCTCGATTCGGCGCGCTTCCGCTACTTCCTGGCCGAGGAGTTCAAGGTCTCGGTCGAGGACGTCACCGCCTTCGTGCTGGGCGGCCACGGCGACACCATGGTGCCGCTGGCCCGCTACTCCACCGTCGCCGGCATTCCGCTGCCGGACCTGGTGAAGATGGGCTGGACCACGCAGGAGAAGCTGGACCAGATCATCCAGCGCACCCGCGACGGCGGCGCCGAGATCGTCGGCCTCCTGAAGACCGGCAGCGCCTTCTACGCGCCCGCCTCCTCCGCCATCGCCATGGCCGAGAGCTATCTGCGCGACAAGAAGCGCGTGCTGCCCTGCGCCGCCTATCTGACCGGCCAGTACGGCGTGGACGGCTTCTACATCGGCGTGCCGGTGGTGATCGGCGCCCAGGGCGTGGAGCGGATCGTCGAGGTCCAGTTCAACGCCGAGGAGAAGGCCGCCTTCGACAAGTCGGTCGCCGCGGTCAAGGGCCTGGTCGAGACCACCAAGAAGCTGATGGACTCGGCGGCCTGAGCCGCCTGTTCCGCTTCACTGACTGTCATTGCCGGGCTCGCCCCGGCAATCCAGGCGATTGGAGATGCCCTCTGGATGCCCGGGTCAAGCCCGGGCATGACAGTTTGTGGAGGCCGGCCTGCCGATTTTCGCCGCAATCGCGCGGCAGCCTGCCCCCTCGCCTTCGCCAGCCCGTCTGGCTAGAGTGCGCGCCCCGTGGAACGACCGAGGGAGTGCTATGACCCGTCTGATCCTGGCCGTCGCCGGCCTGTCCGTCCTGACCCTCGCCGCCTGCAGCGACCCGAACACGGTTCCGATCGATCGGCCGATCATGCAGAGCGAGCCGGCCCCGCCTGCGGTCCCGACCGAGCCGATCCAACGCCAGCCGCTGTCGGCCCCGCCCTCCTCGCTGACCGGCCAGCCGGACCAGTCGCAGCAGCCGCCGGCGCAGTAACGCCCGGGGCCTTACGGCACCGGCATGTTGTCGAGCAATCGCGTGGCGCCGAGCCGGACCGCGGCGAGCAGCCGCCGCGGCCGGCCGGGCGCCGGCTCGGCCAGGGTCTCGGCGTCGCGCAGCACCAGGTAGTCGACCGCGTCGAAGCCGGCGTCGCGCAGCCGGTCCGGCCCGCTGGCCAGCGCCGACGGATCGGCGGCGATCTCGGCCATGATCCGGTTGAGCCGCCGGGCCACCGCCAGCTGGGCCGGGCTGAGATAGGCGTTGCGCGAGGACAGGGCCAGCCCGTCGCGGTCGCGCACCGTCGGCACCGGCAGGATCTCGCAGGGCAGGTCGAGGTCGCGCACCAGCCGGCGCACCAGCAGCAGCTGCTGGTAGTCCTTCTCGCCGAAGGCGGCGAGGTCGGGCGCCGCCTGGATCAGCAGCTTCGCCACCACCGTCGCCACCCCGGCGAAGTGGCCGGGCCGCACCGCCGCCTCGAGATCGGCGACGATCGGGCCGCTCGGCACGATCGCGAAGGCGAAACCCTCCGGATAGATCTCCTCCACCGCCGGCAGATAGGCCAGGTCGGCGCCGATCGCCGCCAGCTTGGCCAGGTCCTCGGCCTCGCGCCGAGGATAGCGGCTGAAATCCTCCTTCGGCCCGAACTGGGTCGGGTTGACGAAGATGCTGAACAGCACCCGGTCGGCCCCGGCCCGGCGCGCAGCCGCGGCCAGGGCCAGATGGCCTTCGTGCAGGGCGCCCATGGTCGGCACGAAGCCGATGCGGTGGCCGGCCCGGCGCCAGCCGGCCACGGCGGCGCGCAGCTCGGCCGCGGCGCGGGCGATGATGGGAGCGTCGGCATTCATGATGGCTTCTTCTCGGCGAAGACGTGCTCGGGGCCGGGGAAGCGCCGGGCGCGGACATCGGCGGCGAAGGCGCCCGCCGCTTCGGTGACGGTCGCCTCCAGGTCGGCATAGCGGCGGACGAAGCGCGGCGTGGCGGCGCCGGTGAGGCCGAGCAGGTCGTCGATCACCAGCACCTGGCCGTCGCAGGCGGCGGAGGCGCCGATGCCGATGGTCGGGACCGGCACCTCCTCCGTGATCCGGCGGGCCAGCGGCTCGACCGTGCCCTCGATCACCAGGGAGAAGGCGCCGGCCTCGGCGATCGCCTTCGCCGCCGCCAGGATGCGCGCCGCCTCCTCCGCCGTGCGGCCGCGGGCGTTGTAGCCGCCCAGCACATTGACCGACTGCGGCAGCAGGCCGACATGGCCCATCACCGGCACGCCTCGGGCGGTCAGGAAGGCTACGGTCTCCGCCATCTCCGCGCCGCCCTCCAGCTTCACCGCCGAGGCGCCTTCCGCCATCAGCCGGGCGGAGGCGGCGAAGGCGTCGCGCGGCGAGGCCTGGTAGCTGCCGAAGGGCAGGTCGGCGACGATCGCGGCGCGGGCCGAGCCGCGGCGGACCGCGGCGGTGTGCAGCGCCATCATCTCGAGCGTGACGCCGACGGTGCTGTCCAGCCCGTGCACCACCATGCCCAGGCTGTCGCCGACCAGGAGCACGTCGACATGCGGGTCCAGAAGCCGGGCCACCGGCGTGGTGTAGGCGGTCAGCACGACGATCGGCTCCTGCCCCTTGCGGGCGCGGAGCTGCGGGATCGTGATGCGCCGGATCGCGGCGGAAACGCTCACCTCGGTGCACTCCCCACTCGGTTCGAGATCTGTCGTCCCGGATGGGGATGCTGCAGTGCAAAATCATCCGGTGCAAGCCGGATGGGTGTCACAGGGTGAAAAAGCGACGGGCGGCCGGAGCCGCCCGTCGGACATCTCGGATCGTCCGAACGTCAGGCCGCGGCCACCCGCCGCTCGCTCTCCGCATCCGGCTTCGGCCACACGGCGAAGCCGACATTCAGGCGGTTCCAGGCGTTGATCGAGCACACGGCCAGCGTCAGGTCGACCAGCTCGCGGTCGCTGAACTGCGCCTTCGCCGCCTCATAGACGGCATCCGGCACCTGCCTGGTGTCGGCGACCAGGGTCAGGGCCTCGGCCCAGGCCAGCGCCGCCTGCTCGCGCGGGCTGAACAGGCCCTGCGCCTCGCGCCAGCCGGCGACGCAGTCCAGCCGCTGCTGGCCCTCGCCGGCCGCGCGCAGGGCCTTGGCGTGCATGTCGAGGCAGTAGACGCAGCCATTGATCTGCGACACGCGCAGGAACACCAGTTCCTGCAGGGCCGTGGGCAGGCCGCAGCCTTCGAGATAGGTGTGCACGCCCAGCTGGGCCTTCATGGCACCGGGGGAGGCGGCGGCCCAGGAGATACGCTTGGACATTCTGAAAGCTCCCGTCTTGAGATCCGACCCGCCCATCGGGGCGGTTTCGACGACAAGACGAGACGGCTTTCGCGGATGTGACGGGCTCGCCGAAAAAAGTCAGGCGCTCTCCGGCACCGCCCGGCCGAAGCCGTTCCGGCCCGCCCATTCCTCGATCGCGCTGGCGACGGACAGCACGGCGCGGTCGCCGCGGCGGCGGCCGATGATCTGCAGGCCGAAGGGCAGGCCGGAATCATCGCGGCCGAAGGGCAGCGCCACCGAGGGCAGCCCGGCCAGGGTCGGGCCATAGGCCAGCGCCAGCCAGTGGAAGTAGCTGGACAGCGGCAGCCCGTCGATCGTGGCCGGATACCAGTCCTCCCACGGGAAGGGCGGGTGGCCGGCCACCGGGCAGATCACGGCGTCGACCCCGGCCAGGAAGGCGTCGGCGTCGCGCAGCACGCGGGTCTGCACGGTCAGCGCCTCGGCCACGTCGGCGAGGCCGAGCGTCAGCCCGGCGGCGACATTGGCGCTGACGTTCGGCCCGACCTTGTCCGGCGTCGCCTCGACCTTCTCGCGATGCGCCGCGACGAAGCCGACCGCCCGCAGCGTGGCGAAGGCCTCGTCCACCCCCGCCATGTTCATGGTGAAGTCGACGCCGCGACCGATCGCCGGCTCCAGCGCCTGACGGGCGCGGCGGAAGGCGGCGCGGACGCGGCCGTCCACCGGGGCGAAGCCGAGATCCTCGGTGAAGGCGACGGTGAGGCCGCCGAGATCGACCGTGTCGAGCGCGCGGAAAGCCTCGCCGTCCGCCCCGAGCGACAGCGGGTCGCGCGGGTCGTCGCCGACCATGGCCGAGAGCATCAACGCCGCATCGGCCACGGTCCGCGCCATCGGCCCGTCAACCGGCAGCGGCGACCAGCCGTGGCCGCGCGTCTCGGTCGGAACCAGGCCGGGGGTCGGGCGAAAGCCGACAATGCCGCAGAAGGCGGCCGGGGTGCGCAGGCTGCCGGCGAGGTCGGAGCCGGTGGCGAGCGGGACCATGCCGCAGGCCAGCGCCACCGCCGAGCCGCCGGAGGAGCCGCCGCAGGTCAGCCGATGGTCGAAGGGGTTGCGGGTCGGGCCGAACACGGCGTTTCGGGTGTTGGCGCCGGCGCCGAACTCCGGCGTGTTGGTCTTGGCCAGCACGATGGCGCCCGCCTGGCGCAGCACAGCCACCACCCGCTCATCCGCCGCCGGCACGTTGTCGGCGAAGAGCGGCGAGCCGAAGGTGGTGAGCAGCCCTTCGGTGTCGCTGAGGTCCTTGACCCCAATCGGGAGGCCGTGCAGCGGGCCGAGCGCGTCGCCGCGGCGCACCGCCGCCTCGGCCTCCCGCGCCTCGGCCCGGGCACGGTCATAGGCCTTGGCGGTGATGGCGTTGACCGCGGGGTCCGCCGCCTCGATCCGGGCGATGCAGCTTTCGACCAGATCGACCGGCGAGACCTCCCCCGCCCCGACCAGACGCCGCAGCTCCGTCGCTTCCAGATCGCACAGCTCCGCCACATCCGCCTCCCGGTGATCTTGTCCGGCAAATCTGCGGGGCCGTGGCGGACGGCGTCAACCGCGATCGGCGGCGACCAGATCCGCGGTGTCCGGGTGGCGCTCGATGAAGGCGGCGATGAACGGGCAGAGCGGCCGCACCGTCAGGCCTTCGTCGCGGATCCGGTCGAGCGTGCCGCGCGCCAGGGCCGTGCCGATGCCGCGGCCGGACAGCGCCTTCGGCACCTCGGTGTGGGTCAGCTCGATCACCCCGCCCGTCCGGCGGTACTCGACGAAGGCGGTGACGCCGTCGACCACCAGCTCGTAGCGGTTCAGCGCCGGGTTGTCGGCCACCTCGGCCATGATCCTCTCCCTCGGATTCGCTGCGGGCAGTATGGCCCGGCGGCCACGCCGCGACAAAAAGGGTACACAAACAGTCCGAGGCATGATCCAACTTCGGGCTTGAACAGGGAATCGCCTCCGGCGCCCGGCCGCGCCGCAGGGCGACCGAGCAAAGAGAGATTGATTCGGGATGTTCATCGCACTTCTGAAGTCGATTGTCCGGACCGGCAGCCTGCGGGTGATCGACGCCGGCGGCACCGTCCACAAGATCGGCGACGACTCGCCGCCCGGCGCCGTGATCCGGCTGAAATCGCCGCGCCTGGCCTACACGCTGGTCCTGAACCCCGGCCTGGCGCTGGGCGAGGCCTATATGGACGGGCAGCTGACGATCGAGGAAGGGTCGCTCTACGACTTCCTGGCGCTGGTGGCACGGAACCTGAAGGTCGACCGGCACGGCTGGCTGGCGCTGATCGAGCGGGTGACCCGCGGGCTGAAGCAGTACAACCCGGTCGGCAAGGCGCAGCAGAACGTCGCCCATCACTACGACCTGTCGGCCGAGCTGTACGACCTGTTCCTCGACGCCGACCGGCAATATTCCTGCGCCTATTTTGCCACCCCCGGAGACAGCCTGGAGACGGCGCAGCTGAACAAGAAGCGGCACATCGCCGCCAAGCTGCTGTTCGACCGGCCGGGGCTGAAGACGCTGGACATCGGCTCCGGCTGGGGCGGGCTCGGCCTCTACCTCGCCCGCGAGGCCGGGGCGGACGTGACCGGCGTGACGCTGAGCACCGAGCAGCACAAGCTGAGCACGGCGCGGGCGGCGGCGGCCGGGCTGGCCGACCGGGCGAAGTTCCACCTGCGCGACTATCGCCAGGAGCCCGGCCCCTACGACCGCATCGTTTCGGTCGGCATGTTCGAGCATGTCGGCAAGCGCAACTACGCCGAGTTCTTCGCCAAGCTGCACGACCTGCTGGCGGATGACGGCGTCGCGCTGATCCACAGCATCGGCTATTCCGACACGCCGGGCCCGATCAACCCCTTCATCCGCAAATACATCTTCCCGGGCGCCGACCTGCCGACCCTGTCCGAGCTGGCGACGATGGCGGAGCGCAGCGGCCTGTTCATCACCGATGTCGAGGTGCTGCGCATCCACTATGCCGAGACGCTGCGGCACTGGCGCGAGCGCTTCATGGCCCGCTGGGCCGACGCGGCGAAGCTGTACGACGAGCGCTTCTGCCGGATGTGGGAGTTCTACCTGGCGCTGTGCGAGGTCGGGTTCCGCCACCGCACCAATGTCGTGTTCCAGCTGCAATTCGCCAAGCGCATCGACACCGTGCCGATCACCCGCGACTACATGATCGATCGCGAGCGGCAGATGGCGCTGACCGACACCGGTGACCCCGCGCCCCAGCGGGCCACAGCCTAGCTGCGCCTGTCAGGCGAAGCTGCGGCGCAGCGCCGCCGCGGCTTCGCGCAGCCCATCCTCCGCCGCATCGACCGCGCCCTGCATCAGCAGGAAATCGTGCAGCTGGCCGGGCCAGCGCCGCAGCGCCACCGGCACCCCGGCGGCCTGCAGCGCCGCGGCATAGGCCTCGCCCTCATCGCGAAGCAGGTCGTATTCGGCGGTGAAGATGGTGGCAGGCGGCAGGCCGAAGAGGTCGGGCCGGCGTAGCGGCGACACGCGGGGGTCGGAAGCCAGGGCCGGATCCGGCAGGTACAGCCGCCAGAACCAGCGCATCATCGGTGCGGTCAGGATGAGCCCTTCCCCATGCAGGCGCCAGGACTCGGCTTCGGCGGCGGCGTCGAGCGCGGGGAACAGCAGCAACTGGTGGCACAGTGCCGGTCCTTCCGTCCGGGACCGCTGCGCCAGAACGGCGGCGAAATTGCCGCCGGAGCTGTTGCCCGCCACCGCGATCCGTCCGGCGTCGCCGCCGATCTCCGCCGCGTTCCCGTGCACCCAGTCGAGCGCCGCCTCGGCGTCCCGCAGCCCGGCCGGGAAGGGCGCCTCCGGCGCCAGCCGGTAGTCGACCGAAACCACGAGGCTGCCGGCCCCGGCAGCCAAGGCGCGGCAGATGCCGTCGGTGGCATCCGGGCTGCCGATGGTGAAGCCGCCGCCATGCAGGAACAGCGTGACCGGAAACGGCCCGGCCCCATCCGGCCGGTAGAGTCGGAGGCTGAGCGGCCCGCCGGGACCGTCGGTCGCCCGGTCCTCGACCCGAAGCCCGCCGGCCGGCGGGCCGGACGGCGCCGGGATGGCGAAGGCGGCGCGGAACTCCGCCGCCGTGACGGTGTCGTAGTCGAAGGCCTGTGCGTCCCGGCGGGCGTCGAGCACGGCCTGGGCCTGGGGGTCGAGCGGCATCGGAGGCTCCAACGATTTCGGCAAGAGAAGACGCCCGCCTGGGATCGGCGGGCCGTCTCGCATGAGCAGTTCCGTGCGGATCAGGAGACGCAGTCCGCGGCCGGGACCAGCGCCGGGGCGCGGCGGTCGAGCCGAAGGCTGAGCAGCGCCACGGCGACGCCCGCCAGCGGCACCAGCGCCGCCACCCAGGGCACGGCGCCGAGGCCGGGCCCGTGCTCGATCACCTGGCCGCCGAGCCAGGCCCCCAGCGCGTTGCCGAGGTTGAAGGCGGCGATGTTGAAGCTCGACGCCAGGCTCTGGCCGGCGCCCTCCGCCTTCTCCAGCACCCACATCTGCAGCGGCGCCACGGTGGCGAAGCCGGCGGCGCCGAGCAGGCCGACGAAGACCACGGCCAGGACGGTGCTGTGCACGGCGAAGGTCATCAGCCCCAGCACCGCGGCCAGGACCAGCATGCTGCCCAGCACAGTCGGCACCAGCCAGCGGTCGGCGAACCTGCCGCCGAGCAGGTTGCCCACCACGAGGCCGCCGCCGAACACCAGCAGGATCGGGGAGACCGCGGCCTCGGACACGCCGGTGATCCGGGTCAGGATCGGCGCGATATAGGTGAAGACGGCGAAGACCGCGGCGAAGCCCAGAACGGTGGTCAGGAGGCCCAGCAGCACCGGGCGGCGCGCCAGCACCTTGAGGTCCTGCCGCCAGTCCGACTCCTCGGCCGGCGCGTCGTCCTTCGGCACGGCGAAGGCGATCACGGCGAGGGCGACGAGGCCGACCGCGGTCACGGCCCAGAAGGTGGCGCGCCAGCCGAAGCCCTGGCCCAGCCAGGTGCCGAAGGGCACGCCCAGGATGTTGGCGACCGTCAGGCCGGTGAACATGATGGCGATGGCCGAGGCCCGCTTCTGCGCCGGCACCAGGCCGGTGGCGACCACCGAGCCGACGCCGAAGAAGGTGCCGTGGGCGAAGGCGGTCAGCACACGCGCCGCCATCAGCGTGGCGTAGTCGGGCGCCACCGCACAGGCCAGGTTGCCGATGGTGAAGATCCCCATCAGGGCCAGCAGCACGGTCTTGCGCGGCATCCGCCCGGTCAGGGTGGTGAGGATTGGCGCGCCGGCGACGACGCCGAGCGCATAGCCGCTGATCAGGAGGCCGGCGGTGGAGATCGAGACGCCGAGATCGGTCCCGACCTCCAGCAGCAGGCCCATGATGACGAATTCGGTGAGGCCGATGCCGAAGGCACCGACCGCGAGAGCATAGAGGGCGATGGGCATGACGAGCACCTTGCGGGGGAAAGCTCACCGCAAGATGGTCGGCAGGGCCGCCTTGTACTATGCTTCGGCAAATCCAATCAGCTGTGATGCAGCTTCCAAAATGACAACGGCTTTGATTGTCATAGCGAGCCCCGCAGGGGCGTGGCGATCCAGCGGCACCGGCCCCCTGGATCGCCACGGCGCTTCGCGCCTCGCGATGACGTCGGGGAGGACAAGCCGGGTGCCCTACTCCGCCGCGATCGCCGTTCCCGCGGCCGCGCGCCGGGCGGCGATGCGCTGCTGGCGCCGCTCTTCCCGGATCTTCGCCCGCTCCAACTCGCGCTTGCGCTTCGCCAGCGCCACCCTGGCCGCCTTGCGCTCGTCCGCCGTCGGGGCCTCGCCCAGCGTCACCGCGGCATGACCGAGCTGGCCGATCAGCCGGTCCTGGCGCTGGGCGTAGCGGAAGGAGGCCAGCAGCCCCTCGTCGTCCAGCGCGGTCCGGCAGTAGTAGCGCTCGAACACCTTCATGTTGAAGTCGAGCACGTGGGAATAGACGTGCCGCCGGTCGTCCCGCCACTGGTGGTTGAAGCCGTGCATGACGATGTCGTAACTGGGGAAGTAGAACAGCCTCGGATCGTTCGGCGCGCTGCAGCGGAAGAACTCGTCGGCCGCCGAGCGCAGGATCGCCTTCGACACGGCGTTGGCCGAGAGGCAGTTCACCGGCCGGAAGGTCGCGGTCAGGGGGATCGGCGACACCGTGAACAGGATCGCCGCATCCGGCCGGAAGGCGCGGATCAGGGCATGGATCGCCTGCAGGTTCTCCAGGTTTTCGGCATGGCTGGTGACCCGGAACTTGTGCCGCGCCGGGTCGTATCTGTCCTTCGGCACCGCGCGCCAGAACACTTCCCCGGTCGGCTCGTCGTACCACACCTCGGACAGGCCGAGGGTGATGATGAACATCTCGGCCTCGTCGAACAGCGCCCTGGTGCGCAGCCGGACCGCCTCGTCATAGCCGAACTGGGATGCGTCGTAGCCGTGCCACAGCTCGGCCTGCGGCGTCTTGCCCAGCCAGGCCCATTCGAACTGCTGGCGGATGGCGAAGGTGTTGACCATGCCGTCGCCCATCTTCGAGACATAGGCGAGGTCGTCGCGCTTGGTCAGCACGTTGAAGCCGGCCTTGTGCAGGTAGCGGCTGATGTTCTCGGCGAAGCAGGAGCCGAAGGCGACGATCGGCGTGTCCTTCGTCACAAACCGCTCCGCCGGCATCCAACCCTTGACGAGGTATTCGGAGACGACGCTGCTGCGTTCGAGCGACCTGTCGCTCGGGTAGAAATTCGTCGTCTCGCCACGGAAGAACGACGCGCTCGCCTTGCGCTGCACACCGTCCTGCTCGATCACGATCCTGGACATGGTGGTCGTGGTTCCCCTTCGGTTGACCTGGCCCGTTTCGAACGGAGCCGTCCGCACCTCGAAATCCGTTTTGATGCACCGCAGCATGACAGGCGGTCGCCTTTGAATCCACCCTCAATGCGGCGAAACCTTGGCGTTCAAAGGTTTCGTCGAGCCAGCCGAGGACGCCCATGGACATCAATCGTTCCGGAGAGATGGAAGTCTTCGTCCGGGTGGTGGAGGAGGGCGGCTTCTCCGCCGCCGCCCGGCGCCTGGGCCTGACGCCGTCGGCCGTCGCCAAGCTGATCGGGCGGCTGGAGGGCCGGCTGGGGGTGCGCCTCCTGGCCCGGTCGACCCGCAGCCTGAGGCCGACGCCCGAGGGCGACCTGTTCTACGAGCAGGCCAGCCGCATCCTGGCCGACATCGCCGAGGCCGAGGCCGGCGTCTCCGGCTCCTCGGCGCCGCGCGGGCGGCTCCGGATCAGCGCCTCGATCCCCTTCGGCACGCATTGCCTGATGCCGCTGCTGCCGGAGTTCCGCGCCCGCCACCCGGCGGTGACGCTGGATGTCAGCCTGACCGACGAGGTGGTCGACATCCTGGCGGAGCGGACCGACGTCGCCATCCGCCACGGGCCGCTGCGCGACAGCAGCCTGCAGGCCCGCAAGCTGGGCGCCAGCCGGCGCCTGCTGATCGCGGCGCCACCCTATCTCGAGCGGCGGGGCACGCCGCGCACCCCGGCCGACCTGGCCGGGCACGACTGCCTGACCTTCAACTACCGGCGCAGCTTCACCGACTGGATCCTGGCCGGGCCGGACGGGCCCCGGCCGATGCAGGTGACCGGGCCGCTGGTGGTCAACAACGGCGAGACGCTGCGCCAGGCCGTGCTGGCCGGGATGGGGATCGGCCGCACCGCCCTGTACCACATCCGGGACGACCTCGCCGCCCGCCGGCTGGTCGAGCTGCTGCCGGACCACGACCCGCGCGAGATGGAGGAGATCCACGCCCTGTTCCTGGGCCGCGGCACCATGCCGGCCCGGGTGCGCGCCTTCATCGACTTCCTGGTTGAGCGGCTACGATTCGACTAGGGAATTGCGGGCGATGCCGCCGCAGAGACGCAGTTCGGGTCCAGTCTGTTGGGAGACGGGTGATGATGGCAGAGACCGCGCGGATCGAGGCGGCACTGGCCACAGCCGAGTCGGTTCTGGCCACACGCTATCCGGATGCCCGCTTCGCCTTCGTGGCGGGCTCGATCATCCGCGGCCAGGATACGGCCCATTCCGACGTCGACCTCGTGGTCGTGTATGGCCGGATCGATCGCGCA
The DNA here is from genome assembly GCF_000423185.1 of Inquilinus limosus DSM 16000. GTDB lineage: Bacteria > Pseudomonadota > Alphaproteobacteria > DSM-16000 > Inquilinaceae > Inquilinus > Inquilinus limosus. The sequence continues at coordinate 460,855 of NZ_AUHM01000002.1, forward strand.
AGACGGGAATCCTTCCGCTCGGGCGGCTTTCCGGTCGAGGCCTTCGTCCATGACCCCGGGACGTTGCGGTGGTTCATGGACCAGGATGTGGCGCGGGGCCGCCCCAGCATCGTCACCATGGTCGCCGAGGGTCGCCTGATCGGCCCAGTCACTGCCGATGCCGTAGCCCTGCGCTCCGAGGCCGGCAGCCTCCTGGCAAAGGGTCCCCCGCCGCTGGCGGCCGAACGCCGCGACGCGCTCAGATACGAGATCACCGATCTGGTCGACGACCTGCGGGATCGGCGTACCCCACAGGAGATGCTGGCCATCGGCGCCGCCCTCCATCGGCGGCTCGCGGATCTGATGCTGCTGGGACGCGGCCACTGGACCGGAAGCGGGAAATGGATTCCCCGATTGCTGGCGGCGCTGGACGAGCCGCTTGCCCGGGACTTCGACGAGGCCTTCCGATGGCTGTTCGCCGAGAGCCGGCCGGATCGCCTGATCGCATTCGCCGAGACCGAACTGGGACACCATGGCGGGCCGCTCTTTGAGGGCGATCGCCGCGAGGCTCCGGCCGAGGCCCGCCGCTCGTCCGACTGACCGGCGTGCCGGACGCTATCTGCGCCGTGCCTTACCCCCGCGCCGCCAACGCCGCCAGATCGTCCCAGCCGTAGAGCAGGTTGTCCGAGCGCCAGAGCGGGCCGGGGTCGGTGTAGGCGCCGATCCGGCGGCCGCCCTGCGCCTCGTAGAAGGCGATGGCCGGGTCGTTGCCGACCACGACGCCGAGGCCGAGCGCTGCATAGCCCCGTTCGGCCAGCGCCGCGGCCAGGGCGGCGAGCAGCCGGCGGCCGATGCCGCGGCGGGCGAAGCCGCGCCCGACATAGAGGTACTTCACCTCGGCCCGGTCATCGAAGGCGGGGTCGCCCGGTGGCCCGGCCAAGCCGAAACCGGCCAGCGCGCCATCGGTCTCGGCGACAAGAGCGATCTGGTCCGGGTCGGCCAGGATCGCCTCCCATCGCGCCTGCCTGCGGGGCACGTCGAGCGCCGCCGCGGCCTCGGGCGGCGCCAGGTCGCGATAGGTGTCGCGCCAGACCGCGACGTGCAGCGCCGCCAGGGGCGGCGCGTCGGCAGGAACGGCGGGGCGCAGGATCATGCCGCCGCCGGCGCCGCGTCCCGGGCCTGGGCACGCTGCAGCGCCGGACGCGCGGCCAGCGTGGCGAGATAGGCGGACAGCGTCGGCGTCTCCGGCAGCTTGCCCCAGCCGTGCAGCCATTGCAGCAGCGACCCGATCAGTACGTCGGCGGCGCTGAACCGGTCGCCGAGCAGATAGGGGCCGCCGGCCTGCAGCGCCGTCTCAACCCGCCGCAGCGCCTCGGGGAAGGAGCACCAGCCGATGGTGCTGGCCGGCGGTTCCTCCCGCCGCGGGAACACCGAATCGGACAGCGCGGGCTCGAGCACCGAGGGGCAGTAGCCGATCCAGGTGGCGTAGGCGGCGCGCTCACGCGAGCCGACCCGCGGCGCCAGGCCGGCCTCGGGCACGGCATCGGCGACATAGGCGCAGATCGCGGCGCTCTCGGTCACCACCGCAGGCGGCGACCAGTCCCCGGCCGGGCCGCGGTCGATCAGCGCCGGCACCTTGCCGGCCGGGTTGATGGCGAGATAGGCGGGGTCCTTGTGCGTCGCCTTGGCGAAATCGTGCTGCGCGATCTCGAAGGGCACCCCGGTCTCCTCCAGCAGCCACAGGATGCGGGCGGAGCGGGAGCGCGGCGCATGGTGCAGGGTGAAGCGCGGCGTGGTCGTCATGGCCGAAGGTCCTCCCCAGGGAATGTCGTCGCGGCGCAGTGAACCACAGGTGCCGCGCGCAAAGCGAGGGGCGTCAGGAGGACGGCATCAACCGCCCGACCAGCGCCGCGAAGCGGTCGGCGACGCCGCGCCAATGCGCCCGCATCGCCTCACGTGCGTCGGCATCCGGCAGCTTCTCGTGGTGGAAGGTGATCACGGTCCTGGCCTCGCCGGGCTGCAGCGCGATCTGCACGGTCGAGGACGCCGCTTCGCCCGGCCCCCGCCGGGTCAGGCGCAGCCGGTCGCCCGGCCTGACCACGCGGATCTCGCCCGAGACGCCGTCGGCCGTGTGATAGGCGACGCCCGGCGCCAGCTCCGCCGGTTCCGCCGTGCCGAGCCAGAGCGTGCGGCCCTCCGGCGACAGCAGCAGGCGCCACACGGTCTCCGCCGGCGCCGGCAGGGTGCGGCTGACGCCGACCTGGAAGCCGGCATCGGCCGTCTGGCCGAGGGCGCGGCGGCCGATCGCCCGCTCATAGCCGACGGTGACCGACTGGCCCCACCAGCCGGACAGGCCGTGCTGCTCGCGCAGCCAGGCGACGATGCGCGGATGCGGCCAGTCGCGCGCGCCGGCCGCGTCGAGCAGCGCCTGCCATTCCGCCGGGGTCCTGCCGGTCGCGGCCACCACCGCCGCATCGCCCGGCTCGCTCTTGCTGATCGCCATTCGCTCCTCCCCAAAGCGCGACGGCTTTCCCCCTCACCCTCCCGCCGCCTTCGGCGTCGGGTCCCTCCCTCTCCCCGAGGAGAGGGATTTTTCACCTCTCCTCGGGGAGAGGTCGAAATCGCGTCAGCGATTTCGGGTGAGGGGGCGGCTCCGGCCTATCCGGAATCCCGCTTGCCGATCTCGCCCCCATCCTCGGCCCCGCGCACCTCCTCGGCAAGCCAGGCGCGGAAGGCGGCGAGCTTCGGCGTCCGCCACACCGCCGGCCGGGCGGCGACGTAATAGGCGAAGCGGGTGGGCCAGGGCCGGTCGAGCACCAGCGCGAGTCGGCCGGCGGCGATCTCCTCCGCCACATAGAGGTCACGCACCAGCGCCAGCCCCTGGCCGGCGATGGCGGCCCGGACCAGCAGCAGATCGCTGTCGAAGGCGGGGCCGCGCTCGGCCCGCGGGTCCTCGATCCCTTGCGCCGCCAGCCACAGCCGCCAGTCGGCCCGATCGCCGTCCTGCAGCAGCGGATAGGACAGGCAATCGGCCGGCCCGGCGACCGGCGGGCCGCGGCGCAGCAGTTCGGGGCTGGCGACGGGCAGCAAGCGCGGTGCCAGCAGCGGTTCGGAGACGAGACCCGGCCAGCGGCCGAGGCCGTGGCGCAGCACCACATCGACGCGGCCGAGATCGGCCAAAGCCGTGGTCGCCTCGACCCGCACCTCGATGCCGGGATGCCGGGCGGTGAAACGGCCCAGCCGCGGCACCAGCCAGGTGGCGGCGAAGGAGGGCGCGGTGCTGACCGTCAGCGTCTCCCGCCGCCCTTCCGCCGCCAGCAGGTCGAGCGCTTCGGCCAGCTGGTCGAAGCCGCGCTGGACCAGCGGATGCGCCCGGGCGCCGGCCTCGGTCAGGCGGATGCCGCGGCGATCGCGCACGAACAGCGCCAGCCCCAGACGTTCTTCCAGCAGCTTGAGCTGCTGGCTGACCGCGCCCGGGGTCACGCCCATGGCCTCCGCCGCCGCCTTGACGCTGCCGCGCCGGCCGATCTCGGCATAGGCCCGGAGGCCGAGGAGAGGAAGCGGTCCGGTCATCACAAACCGTCATCGCGAGCCGAAGGCGAAGCGATCCAGGACAGCCCGAGCGGCGGGCTGGATTGCTTCGTCGGCTTCCCCTCCTCGCAATGACGGTGAAGAGCGGAGTCCTCGATCGAAGGCGGCTTGGGTTTAGCCAGCCTAAACCTGAATCGCATGGAATCTCGTTTGCCTCATCCTTGCCTGCCCGGCGAGACTTTAGCCTGTCTGTGCGAGGAGCGACATCATGCGGCATGAAGGGCCGGACGGCCGGTGGATCCTGGTCGGCATCGGCTTTCTGGCCTTGGCGCTGTCCTTCTCGGTCCGCGCCGTGCTGGGGCTGGCGATGCCGGCGATCGAGGCGGAGCTGGGCTGGGGCCGCAGCTTCCTGTCGGGGGCGAGCGCGCTGGCGCTGTGCGTCATGGCGGCGATGGCGCCGCTGATGGGCGCCGCGGTCGACCGCCACGGCCCGCGCCGTCTGCTGGCGGGCGGGCTGCTGCTGATCGGCGCCGGCTCGGCGACCGTGGCCGCGGGCCGGTCCGAGGCGCTGTTCCTGCTGGGCTTCGGCCTCGTCGCCGCCATCGGCTTCACCGCGGTCGGCACCAACATCGTCGCCGCGGCGGTGGCCCGCCGCTTCGCCGAGAGGCGCGGCCTGGCCACCGGCATCGCCACCGCCGGCGCCACGGGCGGACAGCTGGTGCTGGTCCCGCTGGTGGCGCTGCTGGCGGCGGGGACGGCCTGGCGCGCCGGCTTCGCCGCCATGGCCGCCGCCTGCCTGGTGCTGGGCGTTGCCGCGTGGGCGGCGCTGCGCGGCGAAGCAGCACCGGCGGCGCCGTCGCGGCCCGAGGCCGAGGCGGGCGGCCCGGCGGCGCTGCTGCGCAGCCCGGTGTTCCACCTGCTGTTCTGGAGCTTCGCCATCTGCGGCTTCACCACCACCGGGGTGATCGAGACGCATCTCCTGCCCTTCGCGGCCCTGTGCGGCTTCCCGCCCCTGCCCAGCGCCACCGCCTATGGCGTGCTGTCGGCAGTGAACCTGGCCGGGATGGTGCTGGCCGGCTGGCTGACCGACCGGGTCGACCGGCCGCTGCTGCTGGGCGTCATCTATCTGGCCAGGGCCGCCAGCTTCGTCCTGCTGATCGGCCTCGGCCCCGACATCCGGCTGCTCTACGTCTTCGCCGTGCTGTTCGGCCTGTTCGACTATTCGACCGTGCCGGTCACGGTCAGCCTGGCGGCGAGCCATCTCGGCACCGCGCGCCTCGGCCTGGCGATGGGGCTGATCTCGGCCGGCCATGCCGCGGGCGGCGCGCTGGGCGCCTTCCTGGGCGGGGTGGTGTTCGACCGCTTCGCCGATTACGCGCCGCTCTGGGCCGGCTCGATCGGCCTCGCCGTCCTGGCCGGCGTCCTGGCCCTGCTGCTGCCGCGCCGGGCGCCGCAGCCGGCGGCGGCGTAACCGCTCACACCGCCAGCGTCGGCGGCCGCGCCCCCTCCAGCTCCAGCAGCGCCGCCTTGCGGTGCAGGCCGCCGCCGTAGCCGGTGAGGGTGCCGTCGCTGCCGACGAGGCGGTGGCAGGGCACCACCACCGAGATCGGGTTGGCGCCGTTGGCGGCGCCGACGGCGCGGACCGCCTGCGGCCGGTCGATCCGCTGCGCCAGGTCGCGATAGGTCAGGACGACGCCGCAAGGAATGGCGCAGAGCGCCGCCCAGACCAGGCGCTGGAACGGCGTGCCGAAGGGCGCCAGCGGCAGGTCGAAGGCCCGGCGCCGGCCGGCGAAGTATTCGCCCAACTGGCCCGCGATCGGGCGGATGGCGGCGGGATCGGCCGGGCCGGTCGGCAGCCCCTGCCGCTGCACGCGGCGCTGGCTGAAGGTCGGGGTGCCGTCGGCGTCCTCGAAGTCGAGGCCGACCAGGGCGCCCGTGGCGTCGACCAGCGCCAGCATCCGGCCCAGCGGCGTGTCGACCGGGCCGCCGGCGATCGGAGGGATGGGCTCGGCGAGGGTGATCATGGCGGTATGACGCTCCAGGAAACCGGTGCCGGCAACCCGGATCTTGCGCCGGTCGTCACGCCGCCCCCGCCGGCCGGCCGTAGCGCCGCCGCTCTCCGCCGCGCTCCAGCTCGACCGCCAGGTCCGGATGCGCGGTGGGCAGCAGCGGCTCGAACAGCCTTTCGCCGAAGCTGCGGCGCAGGCCGAAGACGTGGCGCAGCATCAGGTTGGTGGTGAGGCCCGGCCCGCTGGAATAGACCCGCCAGCCGCCATCGGCGGCGATCGCCCCCTGCTTGACCAGATCCCAGTCGGTGCCGGCGGCGTAGCGGTCGGCGAAGGCCGCGTCGCTGGAGCTGAAATAGGCGTTGCGCTGGCGCGGCGCCGCGTTCGGCACCACCTCGGTCGACGCCACCGGGCTGGCCTGCAGCAGGATCCGCCACACCGCGTCGGCCTCGCCATGCGCCGCCATCGCCTCGCCGGCGCGGAGATGGGCGTGGGTGTACATCAGCCCGATCTCGCGGCCGAAGAAGGCGGCGGATTCGGCCCGGCGGAACAGGGTCTCGACCCCGCCGCGATAGGCCACCGGCCGGTCCATCAGCCGGATGCCGTCCGGGAAGGTCAGGTGGTCGCGGATCAGGTCGAGGTGTCGCCGCACCGCCTCGCCCGCGAACAGCCCGGCGATCAGCGCCCGCTTCATCGGCAGCAGCGAATAGCGCAGGCCGGTGCGGGTGTCGCTGGGGTGCAGCAGCAGCTCGGCCACCGTGCCGTCCGGGTTGAACACGGCATAGCCGGCCAGCACGCCGTCGCGCAGCAGGTGGCGCTCCAGGTCCCAGTGCATCGCCCCGGCCAGCGCCTCGATCTCCCGCGCCCGGGCGGACCGGCCGGCGCGGTCCAGCACTGCGGCCCAGCGGCCGAGCTGCTGGATCAGCAGGGCCACGGTCCAGGCGCTGACCATCCAGTCGCGCAGATGCGGGTCGACCGGCTGCAGCGAATCGTTCCAGTCGCCCTCGCCGTAGCGCAGCAGCCGGGTGCCGGGGATGAAGCGCTCCTGCACCACCGCGACGATGCGGTCGATATGGGCCGAGACCGGGTCCTGCCGCTCCGTCCGGGTGAAGTCCTGCTCGTCGCGCCAGGCCACCTTCTCGTCGAGGAAGGCGAGGTCGCCGGTGGCCTCGACGTAGTCGCACAGCGCCTTCAGCGGCCAGACGATCACGTCGCCATGGGCGTGCCGGTCCTGGATCGGCGAATACGGCTCCAGCATGAACCATTGCGGCCAGTCGCCCCGGACCTCGTATTGCTGGGCGAAGACGGTGCGCAGGGTCTCCTTCACCGCGGCGTCGTGCTCCAGCGCCAGCAGGAACTCGACCGCGCCCTGGCAGACGTCGCGCGTGCCCCAGGCGCCGCCGGTGTACTGCTCCAGCCCGTGCGGCACGGTCAGGTGGATCATCGCGTCATGCGCCAGCCAGGGGAAGGCGGCGTCCAGCGCCTCGCCCTCCGCCCCGCCGCCGGTGATGCGCAGGCCGCGCGTCACCTCCTTCCAATGGGCGTTGGCCGAGGCCAGCATCTCCTCGAAGGACACGCCGACGGCATAGCGGTCGGCCAGGGCGGCGGCCGCGTCCGGGTCGGTCAGTGACCCGGTGACGGCGAAGCCGAAGCCGGCCACGGCGGCGGTGCGCAGCGCGATGTATCCGCCGCCCCGCCCCTGCCCGTCGGCATAGAGCAGCTCGTCGCCGCCGATCGCCTCGATCGCGTCCGGGGTGGGCGTCACGAGGTGGTAGATCGAGTCGGGATAGCGCTGCCCCCACAGCCAATCGGGATCCGGACGCAAGGAGATTCGCTTGCCGGCAGCGTCGACCGAGACCCGCCCGGCCTGTTCCAGCTCACGCTCGCCGAGCACCAGATGGCCGAGCACGAGGAAGCGGCAGGGCGCGCCCTCGACCTCCACCCGCCACTGCATCGCCGTTTCGGCGCCGGAGATTGCGGCGCGGACAATGACGGTGCGGCCGCCGAAGCGGTAGATCCAGCGGGCCTCCGCCAAGCCCATCTCGAAGGCCGAAGGCACCGACAGCAGGCGCCAGCCCTCGCCCGCGTTCACCAGGATCCGCAAGCCCGAGGCGCGGGTGATGTTGTAGGGGTCGCGCGAGACCGAGAGCAGCTTGTGGAAGGAGGTGTTGCCGATTGTCAGCTGGGCGGCGAAGACGCCATGCGCCCAGACCGTGGCGCAGAGCAGGTCGTCCGCCGGCAGCAGGGCCGAGCCGGAGCGCAGCAGCGCGCCGTGGCGGCGGCGCAGCCCCAGCTCCTTCGCCCGCAGCACCACGTGCCGGTTCAGGTCGTCCTCATCGACAAAGAAGGATTGCAGCGCGCCATCGCGCTTTTCCTCCAGCCGCCGGGCCGGCCACAGCCGGTCGAGCGCGGCGGCGTCGAGATCCTCGGCGACCAGCGGCGGCGCGTCCTGCAGCAGGCCGCGCACCGGCGTCTCCAGCGCCACCTCGGCCGGGCGGAAGGATTCGGCGGCCTTCAGCGCCTGCTCGACCACGGCGAGATCCCCGTCGCCGGAGGCCGCCTTGTGGTCCGGCACGAACAGGCCGAAGAAGCTCCAGGCCGCGGCGGCACCGGGCGCCAGCGTCATGGGGGCGGAGGCGATGGCCGGGCAGGCGGCCTCGTGCTGCAGCCGCTCGTCCGGCAGGTCGCCGGCGACCTCGGCGCGGTCGCGGAAGCCGGGGCCGAAGCTCTGCGCCGCATCGGTGGCGAAGCCGGCCGAGCCCTCCAGGCAGCCATGCGCCACCCAGGGATTGCGGCCGCCCTGGGCCAGGGCCTGGCGGCTCATCACCACCGGCCCGAGGCGCGGGTGCCGGGCGATGTGGTGGTCGATGTATTGCGAGGCGTAGGCCTCGTTGTTCATCAGGAAGCCGCGGCTGCCGAGGCCGACATCCTGCAGCAGCACGGCCGAGACCTCGGCCGCGACGACGCCCTTGTTCTCGACCTCGACCCGCCACAGCCAGAGAGCCGTGTCCGGCGCCAGCCAGAGGGTGACGCGGTGCGAGAGGCCGCCGGTCTCGCCGGCCCAGACGAATCGATCTTCCCCCGCGCCGACCTGCAGCCGCGCCGTCGGCCCGACAGCCTCGATCACACGGCCGCCGCCGAGCCGCAGCAGCACCCGGCCGATGCCGCCCGCGAGTGGCGATCCCAGCACCTGGTTGACCAGCACCAGGTCGCTCTTCTCGTCCGCCTGGTGCGACAGGGCGAAGAGCGTGCCGTTCGGCAGCAGGGCGGCGGCGAGGCCGGTGCGGTTGGCGATCCGGCGCAGCCCGAGCTGGGCGTCGCGCGGCAGGGTGAATTCGGCCGTCATATTTGCGTTCCCTCCGTCCCGCTTCCCTTCTACCCCGGCCCGGAGCCGATGCCTATGGGACCCGATGCCTGCCTTGGCGCCGTCGCAATTCGCCTCTCTACTCCGGACCAACCGCAACCCATCCGGAACCGACCATGACCCGCTTCCGCCCCAGCCTCCTTGCCGTCGCCCTGCTGGCCGCCGTCGCCGTGCCGGGCATGACCGCCATCTCGGCGCCGGCCCTGGCCGCCGAGGCCGGCCAGACCGCGCCGACCCTGACCATGACCGGCGAGGGCAGCGCCAGCGCCGCGCCCGACCAGGCCTTGGTCACCAGCGGCGTCACCAGCGAGGGCAAGACCGCGCGCGAGGCCGTGGAGGCCAACAGCACGGCCATGGGCGCGCTGATCGACGCCTTCAAGAAGGCCGGCATCCAACCGGCCGACCTGCAGACCAGCGGCTTCTCGGTGCAGCCGCGCTACGCCGCGCCGAAGGAAGGGTCGGGCGACGCGCCGCGGATCGACGGCTACGAGGTGCGCAACCAGGTGACGGTCCGGATCCGCGACCTGACCAAGCTGGGCGCGATCCTCGACACGGCGGTCGCCACCGGCTCGAACCAGATCGACGGCATCGGCTTCGGCCTGGCCGACCCGGCGCCGGTGCTGGACAAGGCGCGCGAGGCCGCGGTGGCGGACGCCAAGCGCAAGGCCGAGCTGATCGCCAAGGCGGCCGGGGTGAAGCTGGGCCGGATCCTGGCGATCAGCGAGCCGGGGGTCGAGCCCGGCCCGCGCCCGATGATGGCCGCCTATGCCATGGAGAAGGCGGCCGCCGTGCCGGTCGAGGCCGGCGAGAGCGAGTTCAAGGCGCGGGTGACCGTGACCTGGGAGATCGCTCAGTAAGCACGGCGCCCTTAAGATCCCTACTTCGTCATGGCGAGGCGCGCAGCGCCGTGGCCATCCAGGGGGCCGGTGCGAGCTGCCCTGGATGGCCACGCCCCTTCGGGGCTCGCCATGACGATGTGAGCGTGGCTCCGGGGGTCACTGCCCCTGAATGACGTGGATCGCCTCATACACGCGGCGGACCTGGTCGGCATAGGGCCGGCCCGCCGCCAAGTTCTCCGGCCCGGCATTGTAGGCGGCGACCGCGGACCAGATGTCGCTGCCGCCGGTCGCCACGCGCATCTCGCGCAGGATCTCGCCCCCGACCAGGAGGCAGACGCAGCGGTCGGACAGCAGCACCTCGCGGGTGACGCCGAGCGCGGCCAGGCGCGGATAGTGGATCGAGTTGATCTGCATCATGCAGACATCCTCGGTGCCGTTGCCGTTGGCGGCGTTCACCGCCTGCTGCCGCCAGCGGCTCTCGACATAGGACATGGCCAGGATCAGCTCGGTCGGCACCCCGGCCTGGCGGGCGGCGCGGGCCATGCAATCCCCGGCCGAGGCCGGGCCCGGCAGCGCCAGGGCGAGCGCCGCCAGCGCCGCCGCCACCGGTCTTCGCCCGCCGATCCTGTCCCCGCCATGTAGAGCCATGGGATCCGCCCCGCGCCGCCCACAGGTTGCGAAGCCTATCGCATTCGGCTTGCCGATCAATGACATCGGCCTATACCGGGTGTGAAGCGGATGCGAGCCGCAGACCAGCGCCCGCAGCGGAGAGCCGAGGAGGACCGATGGAGAAGGTGCGTACCACCGTGGAGGACGGGATCGCGGTCGTCACCATCGCCAGCCCGCCGGTCAACGCCCTGGATGCCGCGGTGCGCGCCGGCCTGGCCGAATCGGTTCGGCGCGCCGATGCCGACCCGGCGGTCCGCGCCATCGTCATCGCCGCCGAGGGCCGCACCTTCATCGCCGGCGCCGACATCAGCGAATTCGGCAAGCCGCCGGTGCCCCCTTCCCTGCCCGAGGTGATCGACGGCTTCGATTCGGTCGGCAAGCCGATCGTCGCCGCGATCGGCGGCGCGGCGCTGGGCGGCGGGCTGGAGGTGGCGCTGGGCTGCGATGCCCGCGTCGCCGGCCCCGCCGCGACGCTGGGCCTGCCCGAGGTCAAGCTGGGCCTGATCCCCGGCGCCGGCGGCACCCAGCGGCTGCCGCGGCTGATCGGCGCCGCCCCCGCCTTCATGCTGATGGCCGAGGGAAATCCCGTCCCCGCCGCCAAGGCGCTCGCGCTCGGCATCGTCGACGCGGTGGCCGAGGGCGACCTGCTGGCCGCGGCCAAGGCCAGGGCGCTGGAGCTGGCCGCGGCCGGCACGAAGCGGCGCACCCGCGACCTGGACCGGCACCTGCAGCCCGGCGGCCGCGAAGCCTTCGAGCAGGCGGCCGCCGAGGCACTGAAGCGCAGCCCGGAGCTGCCCAACATCGCCGCCCTGGCCGAGGCCGTGCGCGCCGCCTTCACCGAGATCTTCGAGGCCGGGCAGGCGCTGGAGCGCGCCCGCTTCGTCGGGCTGGTGGCCGACGACCGGTCCAAGGCCCTGCGCTACGCCTTCTTCGCCGAGCGCGAGACCTCCCGCGTGCCGGGCCTGGCCAAGGACACGGCGCGGCGGCCGGTCGGCCGGGCTGCGGTGATCGGCGCCGGCACCATGGGTGCCGGCATCGCCGTCTGCTTCGCCAATGCCGGCATCCCGGTGACGGTGATCGAGACCGGCGAGGAGCAGCTGGCCCGCGGCCTCGACCGGATCGCCAAGACCTACGCGTCCTCCGTGCAGCGCGGCAGCCTGTCGGAGGAGGAGCGGGACCGGCGCCTGGCGCTGGTGGCCGGCAGGGTCGGGCTGGACGCCGCGTCGGACGCCGATCTCGTGGTCGAGGCGGCCTTCGAGGACATGGATCTGAAGCGGCAGATCTTCGGCACGCTGGACCGGGCGGCGAAGCCGGGCGCGATCCTGGCCACCAACACCTCCTATCTCGACGTCGACGAGATCGCCGCCGCGACCGCCCGGCCCGGCGACGTGCTGGGGCTGCATTTCTTCAGCCCGGCCAATGTCATGCGCCTGCTGGAGGTGGTGCGCGGCAAGGCGACCGCGCCGGAGGTGCTGGCCACCGCGATCGACCTGGGCAAGCGGCTGGGCAAGGTGCCGGTGGTGGTCGGCGTCTGCCGCGGCTTCGTCGGCAACCGCATGCTGGCCCGCCGCACCCAGGAGGCCGAGCGCCTGCTGATCGAGGGCGCGCTGCCGCACGACGTCGACGCCGCCCTGACCGGCTTCGGCTTCCGCATGGGGCCCTTCGCGGTCAGCGACCTGGCGGGGCTGGACATCGCCTGGCGCAACCGCAAGGCGCTGGGCCAGACCGCGCCGGTGGCCGATGCGCTGTGCGAGGCCGGCCGCCTGGGCCAGAAGGCCGGGCGCGGCTACTACCTCTATCCCAAGGGCACCCGCAGCGGCGTGCGCGACCCGGAGGTGGAGGCGCTGCTGGAGCAGGTCTCGGCCCGGCTGGGCGTCACTCGGCGCCCGATTCCGGCCGAGGAGATCGTCGAGCGTCTGGTCTATCCGATGGTCAATGAGGGCGCCCGGATCCTGGAGGAGGGCATCGCCGCCCGCCCCGGCGACATCGACGTCATCTGGATCAACGGCTACGGCTGGCCGGCCTGGCGCGGCGGCCCGATGTTCCATGCCGACCGGGTCGGGCTGAGGACCGTAGCCGCCCGGCTGGAGGCCTTCGCCGCCGCCCGCGGCGAGCCGAGCCTGGCGCCGGCGCCGCTGCTGCGCCGCCTGGCCGATTCCGGCCAGGGCTTCGTCGACTGGGCCGCGCCGGCGCGTTGAGCGGGTGTCCCGCAGGGATGGCCGCGGCGGCTCCCCGCGAGGGTGGTTGTGGGGGCTACCTCTCCCGTTCACGGGAGAGGCAAAAATAATCGGTTCTCCAAGATCTGAGGACACCTCGCGCGACAACCGCGCGCTCACCCCGTATCCGGCGGTTTGCCGCCTTTGAACGAAAACGGCCGCTAATACCACTGCGATCGTAACCCACCGGTGTCAGGGACGCACCCCCGGGGTTTCGATCGGCAGCCCTGCGGCTCGCGAGCGCAGATAGAGCTCGAGCGCCGTGAACTCCGGCGCGCCCCAGGCGTAGGGCTCGGCCCGCACCCCGATCATGCAGTTGCGCATCCGCCGCTGCAGCGACCCCACCGACTGCCATTCCAGCCGGTAGATCGGATAGCCGGTCGGATGCGCCTGCGTGATCGCGCTGCCGCCCAGCCTCTGCCCCCAGCGCTCGTCGTGACAGACGGCGCAGGACAGGTCGAGCTGGCCGATCCGCCGCTCGAACAGCCGGCGCCCGTCCTCGACGAAGGGCTTCAGCCGCTCGTCGTCGACGGGCTCGACCGGCATGCCGCGCGACTGGTGCGCGACATAGGTGGTCAGGGCCAGCAGCTCCTCGCTTTCGTGGTCGAAAGGCGTCGCACCTTGCCGCGCCATCCGGCACTGGTTGATCCGCCCCTGCAGGTCGATCGGCCGGCCGCTCGCCGCGTCGAAGGCGGGGTAGCGGGCCGCGACGCCGCGCATGCCGGCGGCCGCGTCGCCGTGGCAATCGGCGCAGGACCGGCCGGCCGCGCCCTCCGGCTGCCGCCACAGCGCCTCGCCCTGCATCACCCACAGCATGCCGGGGTTGGCGGCATCGTCCCGCTGCAGCGCCTGCGTCTCCGGCGCCATGAAGTCGAATCCCGAGCGCCGGTCGGCATTCGGGGCCTGGCCGCCGACCGCCAGGGCCATGCCGAGCAGCAGGAGCGTCCGCCGCATCAGGTGACGGTGATCTCGACCGAGGCCCGCTCGACGGTGCCATGGTCGTCGGTCCAGGCGAATTCGAGCGTCCCGGACTCCGTGGCCACGGTGGTGAAGGCGATGAAGGGGTTGGCGGAGACGGCCGGGAACAGCTCGGCCGAGAACACCTCGACGCCATTATAGGTGCAGGCGAAGCGGTGGATGATGTCGCGGGGGATGAACTGGCTGTTCGGGCCGAGGCGGTGGCCGGTCTCCATCTTGTGCGCGATCATCGCCTTGATCTCGATGACCTCGCCGCGGCGGGCCGTCTTCGGCGCGTTGATCAGGGGCTTGGTCACGACAGGTCCTCGATGCAGGCGGCGAGGGTCACGATCACCTCCGCCTCGGCCGACCAGACGCTGCCGTCACTCATCTCAGCCAGGGCGACGACGGTCTGCGAGGTGGCGAGGCGGATCCGTGTCGACACGCTGGCCCGGCCGGACCGCGGGCCGAGATGGAAGATCGCGATATCGGCCTGCGGGTTCTTCTCGTTGAACAGGGCGATGCGGCGGACGTGGTCGGCTTCGGTCATCGGGCTGTCCACCGCCACCGTCACGCCGACGGCGTTGCCGTTCTCGACCAGGGGCGGGATGTCGAACCGCACCCGGCCGGGCCGGATCTCGGCCTCGCCGGCGAAGCCGCGGATGGCCTCCTCCAGCGACGGGCGGGCGCGGGCCGGCCTTGGGGCCAGGACCAGCACGGCGAGGCCTGCGCCGGCTGCCAGGAGGCCACGGCGGGCCAAAGTCAGTGAGTCCCCCCTCCCCTCGCGGGAGGGGGATAGGGGGAGGGGGGTTTCGCGGTTTGCCTCCGGCCCAGATTGCGGCCACTCGGCGCGAGCGGCGAGTTCAATGCCCTGCGCATTCGCGCGCGGACGCGCGCAGACCCCTCCCCCTGCCCCCCTCCCGCAAGGGGAGGGGGGACTCTTATTGCCTGGGTGAATGGGTTTGATGCGGAAGTCCGCCATCCCTCACTCCCTCAGCGTCGCGAGATAGGCGATCACGTCCTCGATCTCTTCGGCCGTCAGCACGGGCTTCCCCTGCCAGGCGGAGGCGACGCGCTCGAAGCCGTCGGACCGATAGTATGACGGCATGATCGAGCCCGGGACCAGGCGCTTCATGTCGACCACGCGCAGCCGCAGTTGCCCCTCGCTGAAACGCGCGCCGATGCCCCGCAGGTCCGGCGCCAGCGTGCCCTGCTGGTGCGGCGGGGCGAAGGGGCCGGCATGGCACAGCGAGCACAGGCTGCGGTGCCGGTCGGCCATCAGCGCCTGGCCCCGCGCCGGGTCGCCGGGACGGCCGGTGAGCGATGCCGGGATGGCGTCGCCCTCGACCTCATACGGTTGCGCGGCCGCCGGCGACATCGCGGTGAGCGCGGTCAGGACGAGCACCGCCCTCATCCGAACACCGCCCCGGTGATGGTCTCGAACCAGGCTTGGGCGTAGCGGGCCTCCATCTCCCGGACCTCCGGCGGCGCATCGAGCGGGCTGGTGCCGCCGGAACCCTCGACCTCGCGCAGCAGGCCGTCGGCCGGGCGGTACACCCCGGCGATCGAGATGCCGTAATCCGGCGCGACCAGGCTGTAGCAGGTGTTGACCAGCTTCTGCTCGCCCGGCGTCTCGCCGCGCAGCATCGCGGCGACGGCGGCGGCGCAGACCTTGGCCTGGCCGTTGGCGGCGAAGGCGGATTTCGGCACGGCCCCGGCGATCGCGGCATCGCCGATCACATGGATGCCGGGCTGCAGCCGGGATTCGAAGGTGACGGGGTCGATCGGGCACCAGCCGGTCTGGTCGGCCACGCCGGCGGCCTGGGCGATGGCGCCCGCCCGCTGCGGCGGGATGACGTTGGCGACATCGGCGCGATGGCTGTCGAATTCGGTGACCAGAGTCTTCGTCGCGGCATCGACCTCCGTCACCCGGCCGCCGGAGGACAGCGGCACCCATTCCAGGAGCCCGGGATACAGCGCCGCCCAGGCCGCCTGGAACAGCCGCTGCTTCGAGAACGCGTCCTTGGCGTCGAGCACGATCAGCTTGGAGCGCGGCTTGTTGGTCTTCAGGTAATGCGCGATCAGGCTGGCCCGCTCATAGGGGCCGGGCGGGCAGCGGAACGGGTTGGGCGGGGCGGAGATCACGACCACGCCGCCGTCCGGCATCGCCTCCAGCTGCCGGCGCAGCAGCAGCGTCTGGTCCCCCGCCTTCCAGGCATGAGGCATGGTCTCGGCGGCGGCCTGGTCGTAGCCGGGCAGGGCGTCGAAGCGCAGCTCGATCCCCGGCGCCAGCACCAGCCGGTCGTAGTCCAGGGCCGAGCCGTCGTCGAGCCGTACCCGCCGCGCCGCGGGGTCGACCGCGACGGCGCTGCGCCGCGCGATCTCGACGCCGTCGCGCCGCAGCCCGTCATAGCCGAAGCGCTGGGCATCGAGATCGCGCAGGCCCGCGACCACCTCGTTGCTGAAGGGGCAGGCGGTGAAGCGCTCCTCCGGCTCGACCAGCGTCACCGCCAGCTCGCCGGACTCTCGCCGCAGGGCACGGGCGCAGCTGGCCCCGCCGAAGCCGCCGCCGACGACCACCACCCGCGCCCTGGGTCCCTGCCCCAGCACGGCAGGAGCCCAGAGCGCCGCCCCTCCGGCCGCGAGACCCTGCAGGACGGCCCTACGGCCCGGCATGGTCTCGCTCGTTGGCGAGCCACTCCGCGATCGCGCGCGTTTCCTCATCCGTGAAGCCTTTGGCGATTCGATCCATCACCGTCGCCGGCCGCTCGCCGCTGCGGAACGCCGCCATGGCCGCGGCGATCTCCGCGGCCGGGCGGCCCTCCAGGGGCGGCACCAACCCCGTCTCCGCCCCGGCCGGCCCGTGGCAGCCGGAGCAGGAGGCGGCGCCGGAGGGCTGCGCCGCGGCCGGAGCCGCGGCCGCCAGCAGAACCAGAGCGGCGAGCGGCCAGGGGATGGTCATGCGCTCTTCAGATCGTGCTTGGCCAAGGGCAGGGTGCGGATGCGCTTGCCGGTGGCGGCGAAGATCGCGTTCAGCACCGCCGGGGCCGCGACCGCGATGGTCGGCTCGCCGACCCCGCCCCAGAAGCCGCCGGAGGGGATGATGATCGTCTCCACCGCCGGCATCTCGTCCATGCGCAGCACATTGTAGGTGTCGAAGTTCTCCTGCTCCATGCGCCCCCCGTTCACCGTACATTCGCCGTGCAGGCAGGCCGACAGCCCGTAGACGAAGGATCCCTCGACCTGCCGCTCGATCTGCGCCGGGTTGACGGCATGGCCCGGATCGGTCGCCGCGACGATGCGGTGGATCCGGAGCCGCCCGTCGGTGACCGAGACCTCGGCCGCGGCCGCGACATAGCTGCCGAAGCCCATGATCTGGGCCAGGCCGCGATGCCGGCCCTCCGGCGGCGGGCTGCCCCAGCCGATCCCTTCCGCCACCGCCTCCAGCACGGCCAGATGCTTCGGGTGGTTCGCCATCAGCTTGCGGCGGAAGGCAAGCGGGTCCTGCCCGGCGGCATGGGCGAGCTCATCGATGAAGCATTCGAGGTAGACCGCGTTCTGGTTCAGGTTGACGCCGCGCCAGAAGCCCGGCGGCACCGGCGGGTTGCGCATGGCATGGTCGACCAGCAGGTTGGGCACGGTGTAGCCGATGGCCCCCTCGGCCCCGCCGTCGTTGAGGCCCTGGAACACTACCGGGTCCTTGCCGTCCTGCATGCCCTCGGGCCTGACCGCCGCCAGGATCGACTGGCCCGAGATCCGCATGTGCAGCCCCACGAGGTTGCCGTCCGCATCGAGCGCCCCGGTCAGCTTGCACTGGGTGGTGGGATGATAGGCGCCGTGCAGCATGTCCTCTTCGCGCGACCACAGCAGCTTCACCGGCGTGCCGGGGATCTGCCTGGCGATGCGCACCGCCTGGCGCACATAGTCGTGGAAGTTGCCGCGCCGGCCGAAGCCGCCGCCGAGATGCACCTTGTACACCTCGCATTGCCGCACCGGCAGCTCGGCCGCCTCGGCCGCCACCGCCAGCGCCGCCTCGCCGTTCTGGGTCGGGCACCAGACCTCGCAGCGCTCCGGCGTCCACACCGCCGTGGCGTTCATCGGCTCCATCGTGGCGTGGTTCTGGTACGGGAAGGCATAGACGCCCGTGACCGTCTTCGCCGCACCGGCGAGCGCCTGGCGCACGTCGCCCTTGCTGCTGCCGATGAAGGCGTCGTCCGCATCGAGCCCGGCCGCCAGCATCTCGGCGATCGAGGCGCTGGAGACCCCGGTGTTCGGCCCCTCGTCCCAGACGACCGGCAGGGCGTCGAGCGCGGTCTTCGCCCGCCACCAGGTGTCGGCGACCACGGCCACGGCCGTGTCGTCGACCTGCACCACCTGGCGCACGCCCGGCATGCCGGCGACGGCCGCGGCGTCGAAGCTCTTCACCTTGCCGCCGAAGACCGGGCAGGCCTTGACCGCGGCGTTCAGCATGCCGGGCCGGACGATGTCGGCGCCGTAGATCTGCTTCCCCGTCAGCTTGTCCTTGGTGTCGAGCCGCGGCAGCGGCTTGCCGGCGATGGTCCAGTCCTTCGGGTCCTTCAGCGCGACCTCGGTGGGCGGCTGCAGGCGCGCGGCGGCCGCCGCCACCTTGCCGAAGGTGGTGCTGCGGCCGCTGGCGGCATGGCTGATCACGCCCTTGTCGACCGTGCATTCCGCCGGCGCCACCTGCCATTCCGCCGCCGCGGCGGCGACCAGCATATGCCGCGCCGCCGCCCCGCCCTTGCGCACATAGTCCTGGGATTCGCGGATGCCGCGGCTGCCGCCGGTGGAGAAATTGCCCCAGATCCGCTCGCGCGCCAGATTCTCGCCCGGCGACGGATATTCGGTGGTGACGCGGGACCAGTCGCAGCCCAGCTCCTCGGCCACCAGCTGGGCCAGGCCGGTCAGGGTGCCCTGCCCCATCTCCGACCGGGCGATCCGGATCACCACGGTCTCGTCCGGCTGGATCACGACCCAGGCGTTGACCTCGGGCACCGCCTCGGCCGCCAAGGCCTCGCCGGCGAAGGGCACGCGGAAGCCGAGCGACAGCCCGCCGATCGCGGCGGCGCCGCTGACGATGAAGCCGCGGCGCGAAATGCTCTGCACGATCGTCATGCTCGCCTCCCTCAGCCGCTCTGGACCGCGTCGGCGTTGCCGGCGGCCTGCTTGATCGCCGCGCGCACCCGGTTGTAGGTGCCGCAGCGGCAGATGTTGGTGATCTCCGCGGCGATGTCGTCGTCGGTCGGGTTCCGGTTCTGCTGCAGCAGCGCGGCCGCCGCCATGATCATCCCGGTCTGGCAGTAGCCGCATTGCGGCACGTCGAGCGCCAGCCAGGCCTTCTGCACCGGGTGCGACCCGTCGGGCGACAGCCCTTCGATGGTGACGATCTCCTGCTCCGGCGCGATCGCGCTGACCGGCATGGCGCAGGACCGGGTGGCGACGCCGTCGATATGGACGGTGCAGGCGCCGCATTGGGCGATGCCGCAGCCGTATTTGGTGCCGGTCAGGCCGATCTGCTCCCGCAGCACCCACAGAAGGGGCGTGTCGGGCTCGACGTCGACGCTGCGCTCGGTTCCGTTAATCTTGAGGGTGAAGGCCATGGCTGCCTCGCGGGTGGCTGGGTTGGACCGGAACGCCGTCACGTGGCTTGCGGGCACCGGCGGGCGGCCGGTGCCCGCGCCATCTCAACTCGGCTTCGCGTCCGACGCCGGAGCCGGCGTGGTCGTCGGCGTGCTCTGCGCCCCGGCGGTGGTGTCCCGCTGGATGCAGCCGTCACCCTGGGCGAGCGCGGTGCCGATGGTGGCCAGCAGGGCGAGGCCGGCCAGGATCGGAACGGGGATCTTGGTGAGCACGACACGTCTCCTGTGGTTGATGAAGGAGGAAAGCCTGGACGGCGGCTGTCGCAGAACCTTGTCCGCCGGCCCCGGCCTTTGTCGCGAGCCGTCGCGAAACGGCCCGCTGACACGGTTTGATACAAATTCCTGTCCGGCCCCCGGTCTCAGCGGCCGTTCAGATAGGCGATGATGGCGGCACGCTGCGCGGCGTCGCGCAGGGCGACCGTCATGGTGGTGCCGGGCACGGTCTTCCGCGGATCGGCCAGGAAGGCGTCGAGCGACTGCGCGTCCCAGGTGACGCCGGACTCCTGCAGGGCCTTGGAGTAGCGGGCGCCCTCGACGCTGCCGGCCTTGCGGCCGACCACGCCGGCCAGGCTGGGGCCGGCCCGGTTCTGCCCGGGATCGAGGCTGTGGCAGGAGGCGCAGCGCGTGCGGAAGGCGCGTTCGCCCTCCGCGGCGGCGCCCTGCGCAAAGGACGGCAAGGGGGCGCCGAGCAGCGCCGCGACGGCCAGCAGCATGGCCGGACGGGCCAAGGTCATCACGAAACATCTCTCCGTTCAGTCGGTGGTCGATCGATGTCGGGCCGGCCCGGTCACGCCCGGCCGCCCTGCGGCTGCGGGGCGAAGACGAAGGGGCCGGCCCGGTCGGCGGATCCCGCCGCGTGGCAGTCTTCCGCGCCGGCGGCCAGATGTGCGCCGGGAAGCCCGGCCGACAGGATCACGGGCCCGCCGACCGGCTCCCGGCCGATGATGGCGGCGACGCCCAGGATGGCCAGCAACCCGCAGGCGGCGAGCCAGCTGGCCGCCACCTCGTCCCAGCTCAGAGCCAGCCGGTCCACCGGCGGGCTCCAGCCGGGCTCGATGCGCTCGGGATCGATCGCCGGTGCAATGGCGGCGGTGTCCGGCCCGGCCGGCCGGATCGATGTCGCGTCGTGCATGGGTCATCCCTTTCGCTGAGAACCCCCGCAGCATGCCGGCCGGTTGTCGCAGAACTTTGCCGGCGAGGCGGAGGATTTGTCGCGGAATGTCGCGTCGCGGTCCGGCGCGCACAGTTTGATACGATTTCCCTTACGCCGGGACGGCCGCGCGGATCGCCAGCCCCCCGGCCCGGCCGGGGATGTGGGTGCGCCGGACGGCGGGGAAACGGGTCAGACGGCCGTCCGGCGGGGGATGGTCGGCCACCGCCTGGAACAGGTCGTCCGACACGATGATGTCGGTCCGGTGCGTCCGGGTCATCCGCTCCAGCCGGTGGGCGATGTTCACGGTGTCGCCGAAGGCGCCCAGCTTGTCGTGCCCGGCGGCGCCGACCCGGCCGATCATCACCGCGCCGGCATGCAGGCCGACACCGATCCGGAGAGGGAGGCCGTCGCGGCGCGCCCGGTTCCACTCCTCGATCGCCTCCAGCATGGCGAAGCCGCAGCGGAGGGCGGAACGCGCCGCGGCCGGCGCCGGGCCGCACCACACCGCCATCATCCCGTCGCCGATCGGGTCGGCGATGGCGGCGCCGTGGCCCGCCGCGGCCTGCGCCATCCTGTGGTGGAAGCCGGACAGGAGGGCGAAGGCGCCGGCCGGCTCCAGCGCCTCGCACAGCCGGGTGAAGCCGACGATGTCGGCGAACAGCACCGCGGCGAAGGCGGAGCGCGGCGCTTCCGGCGCGCGATCCGACGCCACCTGAGACCCCGGCTGCCCTCCGGGACCGCTAACCCGTCCGAGTCCCCACATCGCCTCCGACCATCGATGGTTGCTCCGGGCGCCGTCACGGGCGAGGCCCGGCGGCGCAGACCGGGGTACTATGGCGGGCAACTGTCGCAGGGATCTGTCGCCGGACCGGGTTTTGAGTCACGGAGTGTCGCAAAGCCGCGGTTCGAGACAATCTGATACAATTTCCTTCGCAGGCTCCGCCGCGGAGTTCGGTATGTTGGCCGTGGAGCGCGCCCATGGAATCCGTACCGCACATCGCCGTCGTCGACGACCATCGCGACATCCGCGACCTCGTCGGCAAATACCTGTCCCAGCACGGCTACAGGGTCAGCGTCGCCGAGAACGCGGCGGCGCTGCGGCGTCTGCTCGAGCGCAGCGCGCCGGACCTGATCGTGCTCGACGTCATGATGCCGGGCGAGGACGGCCTGTCCCTCTGCCGCTATCTGCGCGGCACCAGCGACCTGCCGGTGATCCTCTTGACCGCGATGGTGGAGGACACCGACCGGATCATCGGCCTGGAGATCGGCGCCGACGACTACGTCACCAAGCCGTTCAACCCGCGCGAGCTGCTGGCCCGCATCAAGGCGGTGCTGCGCCGGGTCAACAGCCTGCCGCCGCAGCGCGGCCGGCTGAAGGCGAAGGCGCTGCGCTTCGACCGCTGGATGCTGGATGTCGGCCGGCGCGAGCTGGTCGGCCGCGACGGCATCGCGGTGCCGCTGAGCACCGCGGAGTTCCGGCTGCTGAACGCCTTCCTCGACCATGCCGGCCTGGTGCTCAGCCGCGACCAGCTGCTGGACCTGACCGTCGGCCGCGCCGCCGACAGCTTCGACCGCAGCATCGACAACCAGGTCAGCCGGCTGCGCAAGAAGATCGAGGCCGATCCCAAGTCGCCGGTCCTGATCAAGACCCATTGGGGCGGCGGCTACAGCTTCGTGGCGGAGGTCGAGCCGGCATGAAGCGGTTGTGGACGCGCAGCCTGGCGGCCCAGTTCATCGGGCTGATGCTGCTGGCCCTGGCGCTGTCGCAGGGCATCGGCTTCCTGATCTCCTGGGACGAGCGCGGCCAGGCGCTGAAGGCCGCGGCCAAGAGCGAGTTCTTCAGCCGCACCGCGTCGCTGGCCCGGGTGCTGGAGGCGACGCCGCCGGCGGTGCAGGCGGAGATCCTGCGCGCCAGCGGCACCTCCTACACCCGCTTCTGGGTGTCGCCGGACGGGCCGGGCGACGCCATGGCCTGGCGGCGCGAGGCCTGGATCCAGCTGGCGAAGCCACTGCCCAGCCTGACCCCGTGGCCGAAGGGCCCGAAGCAGGACAAGGACAAGACCGACGAGCGGCAGGAATCGGTCCAGGTCCCCGGGATCGGCACGGCCACGGCGGCGGTCATCACCACGCCCTGGGCGGACGTGCCGTCCCATGCCTGGCCGCTGTCGCGCCCGGCGAAGTTCCTCTATCTCGACAACGCCTGGGGCATGGGGCTGTCGGTCCAGCTGGACAGCGGCGCCTGGCTCAACAGCGCCTATGCCAAGTCGACCGGCAACTCGTTCTGGACCAACCAGTCGGTGGTGTCGGTCGCGGTCACGGCGATCGTGCTGTCGGTGTTCGGCATCATCGTCGCCCGCGGCATCGCCCGGCCGATGCGACGGCTGGCCGTCGCCGCCGAGGCGCTGGGCCGCGGCGAATCCGTGGCGCCGCTGCCGGAGGCAGGTCCCGACGACATCCGCAACACCGCCGAGGCCTTCAACCGGATGCAGGAGCGGCTGCAGCGCTTCGTCGAGGACCGCACCCGCATGCTGGCGGCGATCGGCCACGACCTGCGGACGCCGCTGACCTCGCTGCGCCTCAGGGCCGAGTTCGTCGCCGATGCGGAGGAGCGGGAGAAGATGCTGGCGACCATCGCCGAGGTCCAGAAGATGACCGAGGCGACGCTGGCCTTCGCCCGCGAGGAGGCGGCAGCCGAGGGCACCCGGGCCGTCGACCTGTCGGCGCTGGTGGAGAGCCTGTGCGACGACCTGGCCGAGCTGGGCCGCGACGTCACCTTCGTCGAAGGGCCGAAGATCAGCTACCGCTGCCGGCCCGACGCGCTGCGCCGCGCCATCCGCAACCTGGTGGAGAACGCGGTCCGCTACGGCGAGCGGGCCCGGGTGCACCTGGCGCGGACCGGCGACAGCGTCGAGATCGTGATCGAGGATGACGGGCCGGGGATCCCGGACGGCGTCGGCGAGCAGGTCTTCGCCCCGTTCTTCCGGATCGAGAACTCCCGCAACCCCGAGACCGGCGGCGTCGGCCTGGGCCTGTCGATCGCCCGAACCATCGTGCGCCACCACGGCGGCGACATCGTCCTGGCCAACCAGGCCAAGGGTCTGCGCGCTACGATCAGCCTGCCGCGGGTGGACTGAAGGCCCTACCCCTCCGCGTCGGCCACGTCTCCGCCCGCGCCCAGGCGCCAATAGGCGACCACGAGATGGTCCTTGGTCCTCAGCCCGCGCTCCTGGCGCAGATGGCTGCGGATCGCGCGGAAGGCGCCGAACTCGCACCCGGCCCAGGCATAGATCCTCGACCCGTCGTCCGGGAAGGTGGTGCGCCGGACCGCGTCGGCGAGCAGCGGCGTGGTGCCGGCCGGCGCGCCGTCGCGGCACAGCCACTCCAGCTCGATCGCGGCCCTGACGGCGAGCGGCTGGATCTCGGCCGCGTCCGCGACCTCGATCAACGCTTTGCCGCGCGCGCCCTCGGGGAGATGTTCGAGCATGCGGGCGATGGCGGGCAGCGCGGTCTCGTCGCCGGCGAAGAGGTACCAGTCGGCCTCGACCAGCCCGCCGCCGCCGGGGCCGACGACGCCGATCTCGTCGCCCGGCCTCGCCCGTTCGGCGAAGGCCGAGCCCGGCCCCGCATCGGCATGCAGCACGAAGTCGATGTCGAGCGTGCCGGCCGCGAGGTCGAGCGAGCGCACCGTGTATTTGCGGAAGGCGGGCCGGCGCTGCGGATCCTCCCACTGGACCAGGCCGTTCCGGCCGACCGTCGGCCATTGCGGCTGCTCCAGCTCGGGATGCTGGACGAGGATGTTGAGGTGCAGCGCACCCATCGGCGCGAAGCGCGCGACATCCTCGCCGGCCAGGGTGATGCGGCGCATGCGGGGCGTCACGTCTCGGATGCCGGCGACCCGGAGGATCCGGAAGTTGGGCGGGCGCCGGAGTTCGCCGCCATCGCCGGCCCATTCGATGGCCGGGGCCGGTCCTGCGGCGAATTCGAGGATATGGGAGGCGACGGCCATGCGGACGAAATGCAGCCCTTCGAGGCTCGGGGCCGTCGCGTCGACCACCGTCGTCCCGCCCTCGCGCGAGAACCGGGCGGATGCCCCGGCGAAGCGCAGGATCCGCTCGCCGCCGCGCTCCTCCACCTCCGCGCCGTGCTCGATCATGTGCGCGCAGACCGCGGCGATCACGGCGTCCGGATCGGCCAGGTCGATGCGGGCCTGCGCCACGAATGTCGTCTTCATCGAGAGTCCTCTCTCGGATTTTCGGAAGAGCCCTGCGCGTCCCCGAGGCCGATCCAGAAGGTGCCGTCGAGCGGCACGGGCAGGAACCGCCGGTTGATCTCGGCCAGCGTGCCGGCCGGATCGAGGTCCGCGAACAGGTCCGGGTGCGTCCATGTCGCGAAGCATTCCAGGACGAGAATGCTGAGCGCGGAGATCGAGAGCTGGTGCGAGACCGCGAAGGCGCGCCCCTCGCGCACGGCGGCGAGCTCGCGGCGGACATCGCGCCCCAGCACCTCGCGCAGCGACGCCTGGGCGGCCGTCCTGTCGACCCCGCCGCCGACCACGAGGCCGCCCTGCGCGGCGAGATGCGGCGCGCCGGTGCCGATATAGATGTCGGGATCGGCCTCGAGCACGTGTTCGGGGCTGAGCTGGCCGTCATAGCCGGGCACGGCCCCGGCCCCGATGCTGCGGCCGCCGGCCAGCGCCATCAGCTGTGTCAGGCGGTTGCCCGATCCGGGGGTGGAGCAGCAGGCCCCGCCCGCGAAGGCGTCGATCAGCACCTTCGGGCGATCGGTCACGCCGTCCAGGCGGCGGGCCACGGCCTGCGCATGGGCCCTGAGGAAGCCGGCGAACTCGTCCGCCTGCGCCTCCCGCCCGATCGCCTTGCCGAGGAGCCCGACGGCGAAGGCCGTGGCCTCCGTTGGATCGAGCCCGGCGGTGCCGGGGCCGTCGAGGAAGATGACCGGGACTCCGGCCGCCTGCAGCCGGTCGGCCACCCCGTCCCAGTCGGGCTGCCAGAGGCTGACCACGAACAGGTCCGGCCGCACGCTCAGTATGGTCTCGACCGAGGCGTTGGCCGGGAGCACGGCGCCGACGACGGGGATGTCGTCGATTCCGGGAAAGCGCTGCCGGAAGGCGGCGACCATGCCCGGGTCGATGCGCCGGGGCGCGGCCCAGCCGGCGATCCGGGCGACCGGGTCGGGGTCGATCAGCGCCAGCGAGAGAAGGAGCAGGCTCTCATTCGTGGCGATCCGGGTCGCGGGGGCGGCGAGCCGCACCTCGCGTCCCGCCGCGTCGGTCAGCGCGATCTCGGCGCGCGCGCCCGACGCTGCGACCAGGCCGGCCGCGGCGAGGCCGACCAGCAGGAGCCGGCGCCGCAGACCCGTCACCATGCGTATTTCAGGCCCGCCGTGACCACGCGCCCCGCCCCGTAGTTGCAGCTGCCGCCGGTGATGTTGAGGCAGTGGGAGACGTAGTCCTCGTCGAACAGGTTGCTGACATTGACCTGCAGCCGGGTGCCTTCGAGTTCCGGCACCAGCCCGCCGAGATCGTATTCAGCGCCGAGATCGACCAGGGCGCGGGCCGGGATGCGCAGCTCGCGCAGATAGGTGCTGTCGGACTGGTAGGAGGAGGTGGCGCGCAGGCCGGCGCTGAGCGACAGGCCCGGCACGCGGTCCGGGTGGTAGTTCACCCATACGCTGCCCTGGTGCTTCGGCAGGCGCAGCATGGGCTTCCCCTCCTCCACCGGCCGGTTCGACTTCAGCACCTCCGAATGCGTGAAGGCGTAGGCGGCGAGAACGTCGATCTCCGGCGTCAGCGCCACCTTGGCCTCGATCTCGACCCCGCGCACGCGCTGCTTGCCGCTCTGCACGTTGTAGAGCGTGTTCGTCGGGTCCGGCGTCAGCGCGTTCTCCAGCTCGAGGTCGAACAGGGACAGCGTCGCCAGGCCGGGACCGCCCGGCGGCTCGTATTTGACGCCGATCTCGAACTGCTCGGCGGATTGGGCCTCGAACGGCCTGCCGGACTGGTCGGTCCCGAGCACCGGCAGGAACGAGGTCGAATAGCTGGCATAGGGCGCGAGGCCGTTCTCGAACACATAGGTGATGCCGGCCCGGCCGGTCAGCGCCCGGTCCTCGGTCCAGACCGTCGGCGTTCCGGGCGCGAGGCGGTTGGTGCTCTCGATCTCGGAGACGTCGTAGCGCAGGCCGAAGGTACCGACCCAGCCGCCGTAGCGGATCTGGTCCTGCAGGTAGACGCCGGTCTGGCTCTGCTTCTGCAAACCCGACCGCTGATAGGCCGGGACCGGGATCGGGGTGCCGCCATAATGCGGGTCGAGATAGTCGAGCGGCGGCACCCCCTGGGACGCGTTGCCGAAATTCGTGTCCGAGACGGCATGGACGTAGTCGAGGCCGAAGAGCGCCGTGTGGTCCAGCGCGCCCGTCTTGAAGCGGGCCTCGAGCTGGGTGTCGATATTGAAGCTCGACACCCAGTCGTCGGAGACGGCCGAGGCGCGGTTGAGCGTGCGGCCGTCCGGCTGGTAGGCGAAGGCCGGATTGACCAGCACCAGGAACATGTTCTGGTCGGAGCGGGCGTAGCGCAGGTTCTGCCGGACGGTGAAGGTCTCGTCGACATCGTGCGAGAACTCGTAGCCGAGGGCGTAGAAATCCCGCCTGAACTCGTCCGCCGCCGGGTCGCCGAGATACAGGTCGCGCGGGATCTGGCCCAGCGGATTGGACAGCAGCGTGCCGACGGCCGGATAGAAGCGCGGGCTAAAGGTCGGCGTGTCGTGCTGATAGTAGCCGTAGAAGGTCAGCGAGGTCGCGGTGTCGGGAGACCAGGTCAGGCTGGGCGCCAGCATGACCTGGCGGTCGTGCTCCCGGTCGATCCGGGTGTCCATGTTCTTGGCGAGGCCGATGAAGCGGTAGCGCCACGCGCCGTCCTCGGTGAGCGGGCCGGTCGAGTCCAGCGCGCCTTGGATGCCGCCGAAGCCGGAGGTCTGGACCGAGACCTCGTGGTGGGGCGTCGCCTGCGGCCGCTTGCTCACCTGGTTGACGAGGCCGCCCGGGATCGTCCGGCCGTAGAGCACCGAAGCCGGCCCCTTGAGCACCTCGATGCGCTCGAGCGCGTAGGGGTTGATGCTCGGCGTCGCGTAGTTGTTCGGGTCGCCGGGCAGGACCAGCCCGTCGAGCCACATCGTGCCGTAGGTGTTGAAGCCCCGGATGTAGAGCCAGTCGTAGCGAACGTCGTAGCCGTTGGCTTCGGCGAAGACTCCGGGCGTGTAGCGCAACGCCTCGGAAACGGAGTTGGCGCCCTGGGCATCCATCTGGCCGCGGGTGACGACGCTGACCGCCTGGGGCGTTTCCAGCAAGGGCGTGTCCGTCTTGGTGGCGCCGGCGCTGCGGGTGGCGACGATGCCCTCCTCCGACGCGCCGGCGCCCTGGACGATGATCGGGTCGAGCCGGATTGCGCCATCCTGCTGCGCGTAGGCGGGCAAGGCGCCGCCCGCGATGGCCGAGGCCAGCAGCAAAGGTCCCCGCAAGCTCCGCGCATGCTGCACGATCATCCCCCGCCCCAAGCCATGACAGCGCCCAACGATTGACTTTGATAGTCATTCGCATTCAATGGATGGCGGCATCATGGCACAAGGGCGGGGCGTCAGCCTTTGCACGGCAGCAAGACAGCTTTGCGGATCAACAAATCTCGGACGGTCGCCGATGCCGGCGCCCGGATGATGGTCCGTGCGCGGCGGCCCCGCCCGGACAGCGCGAAGGGCGCCGCGGATGAGAACCCATTCAGCTGCACGTGACGGCGGTTTCGGAGACGGCCGGGGCCGACGGGTCCGGATCGGCGACCTCATGCGGCGCGACGGGGTCGTCCTCGACAGCCCCGAGGACAGGATCTCGCCGGAGGACACGCTGATCGCCGGCGAGCTGTGGCACCGGGAACTGCGCCACGGCCTGTTCGTCCACGCCGGCAACGCGATCGAGGAGCACGCCTTCACCGTCGCGTCCCGCCTGCCCGAAGGGCTGTCCTGCATCTTCTTCCTCGACGGCGAGGTCGATGTCGAGATCGGCGGCCGCCGCTTCGGGTTCAGGGCCGGCCGGAGCGGCGCGATGGCGGCCGCGGCAATCATGAGCGTCACGCCCGAGAGCTTCCAGCGGACGTCGATGGGCCGGCAGCATGTCCACCACCTGGTCGTGTCGGCCACGCCGGAATGGCTCAATATCGACGGGATCGAGGAACTGCGCGGCGAGCGCTTGGCCAGCCGGCTGTTCAAGGACCATCTCGCCGACCATCGCTGGACCCCGACGCCGCGCGTCTCCGCGCTCGTGCGCGAAATCTTCGCGCCGCCGGCCTTCATGCCCGAGCTGCACGCCCTCTATCTCGAAGGGCGGGCGGTCGAGATCGTGGCCGAGACCATCGCCGCCGTGGTGCGGGCCGACCGCACCGCCGATGGCGGCCTTCTCACGCATCGCGAGCGGATCCGCCTGCAGCGCGCCAGAGATGCGATCGCCGCCAGCCTGACCCAGCCGCTGAGCGTGGCGGCGATCGCCCGCGAGGCCGGGGCCAGCGCCAGCGGGCTGCAGCGGCTGTTCCGCCTGGCGGAGGGCTGCAGCGTCTTCGAATATGTGCGCCTGGCGCGCCTCGACCGCGCGCTCTCGGCGCTGCGGTCCGGCGAGGTCAGCGTGCAGGAAGCCAGCGCCATGGCCGGCTATTCGAGCCCGGCGAACTTCGCGACCGCGTTCAGGCGGCGCTACGGCATCACGCCGCGCGAGGCCGCGAGGCAGGTCCCACCGCCGAAAGCACACTGAGCCGCCGCACGGCGAAGCATCGATGCCGATTGACAGGCGGCGCCGACGGCGATTAAGTGGTCTGACCACGGTAAGATCACTATGTCCGATATCGTCAAACTCACCCGCGATCCCGAGGACGGCCCCGGCGGATACGAGAAGGTCTTCGCCTTCCTGCGCGAGCAGCTGCTGTCCGGCGCCCTCAAGACCGGCGACCGGCTGCTGCCGGAGCGGGACCTGTCGGCGCTGCTGGGTGTCGGCCGCCCGGTGCTGCGCGAGGCGCTGCGGGCGCTGGCGATGCTCGGCGCGGTCGAGATCCGGCACGGGGTGGGCACCATCGTGCGCCAGCCCGACGCCTCGACCCTGGGCGAGTTCTTCACCTTCGTCCTGGCCCAGCAATCCGACGTCATCGACGACGTGATGGAGGCGCGGATCGCGATCGAGTGCCAGGCCGCGCGCCTGGCCTGCCGCCGCGCGACGCTGGCGGATTTCGAGCGCATCCGGGCGGCCCTGCAGCGGATCGAGGCGACCATCGATGATCCCGTCGCGGGCGGCGACGCCGATTTCGACTTCCACAGCGGCATCGTCCAGGCCGGTCGGTCGGAGACGCTGCGGAGCATCTACACCGCGATCTCCGACCTGCTGCGCCGGTCGCATCGCGGGCGGCGCGAGCTGATCCTGCGCGTGCCGGGCATCCGGTCCTTCCTGATCGACCACCACCACCGGATCTTCGAGGCGCTGGTGGCGCGCGACGTGCAGCGGTCGGACGAGCTGCTGCGCCGCCATTTCGAGATCGGCGACGAGTACCGCCGCAAGGCCGCCTTCGAGACCGCGGTCGGCCGGCCGCAGCCGCCAGGCTGACGGCCCCGCCGGCCGAGCCCAACAAGAATGCCCGAGGAGACAGCGTTGAAGATCGTGATCGGCTGCGACCATGCCGGATTTCCCCTGAAGCGAGAGATCGCCGACTTCGTCGCGGGCCTTGGCCATGCGGTGACGGATGTGGGCAGCCACACGCCCGACCCAGTCGACTTCCCGGACATCGCCCGGGCGGTCTGCGCCGCCGTGACCGGCGGGGCGGCCGACCGCGGGCTGATGATCTGCGGCACCGGCGTCGGCGCGGCCATCGCCGCCAACAAGATCCGCGGCATCCGGGCCGCGGTCTGCCACGATTTCCATTCGGCGCATCAGGCGGTGGAGCATGACGACGTCAACGTCATGTGCGTCGGCGCCCAGATCGTCGGCCCCTGGCTGGCGCGCGACCTGGTCGCGGCCTATCTCGCCGCCGAATTCGACCCCAGCGAGGACTTCAAGCGCCGGGTCGAGAAGCTGCACGCGCTGGAGCGGGAGGGCTGAGCCATGGCGGAGCCCCGTCACACGGTCGGCTTCATCGGCCTCGGCACCATGGGCCGCGAGATGGCAGCCAACCTGCTGCGCGCCGGCCATGAGGTGCGCGCCTATGACGTGCTGTCGGCGGCGGTCGAGGCCCTGGCGGCGCAGGGCGCCGTCCCCGCCGCCGGCGTGGCCGAGGCGGCCGAGGACGCCGACCTCGTCGTCACCATGCTGCCCGACACGCCGCAGGTGGAGGAGGTCGTATACGGCCCGGGCGGGCTGCTGGCGGCGCCGCCGCGCGGCCGGCTGGTGGTCGACATGAGCACGATCTCGCCGCAGGCGGTGCGGCGGATGCAGGCCGACCTCGCCGCGGCGGGGATCGATTTCCTCGACGCCCCGGTCTCCGGCGGACCGCAGGGCGCCCGTGCCGCCGTCCTGACGATCATGGTCGGCGGCGCACGCGCGGCTTTCGACCGGGCGCTGCCGGTCCTGCGCGGCATGGGCACCACCATCACCCATGTCGGCGACAGCGGCGCCGGCCAGACGGTGAAGCTGTGCAACCAGCTGATCTGCGGCATCAACCTGCAGGCGATCTGCGAGGCGCTGGCGCTGGGCCGCGCCTGCGGCGTCGACCTGGCGCAGATGCGCGAGGTGCTGCTCGGCGGCTCCGCCGCCTCCTGGATGCTGGACAAGCTCGGCCCCGCGATGATCGCCGGCGACGCCGGGGCGGGATTCCGCATCGACCTGATGCTGAAGGATCTGCGCCTGGTGCAGGAGCTGGCCTTCGGCAAGGCGGTGCCGCTGCCCGCCACGGCGCTGGTCACCAGCCAGTATCTCGACGCCCGGGCCCATGGCGAGGGCGGCAACGGCAACCAGGCCCTGTTCCGGGTCTACGACCGCATGACCGGGCAGTCCCCGAACGCCGGATAGAGGAGCCGGGCGATGGGCGTCACCCTCGATTTCTCCGTCGTGCTCGAGCGCTGGCCGATGTTCCTGGACGGCGCCTGGCTGACCATCCGCCTCGCCGTCGCCTCGACGGTGCTGGGCTTCACGCTCGGCACGCTGTGCGCGATCGGCCGGCGCGACGGGACGGCCTGGGTGTCGCGGCTGTGCGGCGCCTATGTCGAGGCGATCCGGAACACGCCCTTCCTCGTCCAGATCTTCGTCGTCTATTTCGGCCTGTCCAGCCTGGGCCTGTCGCTTTCGGCGGTCGCCGTCGCCGTGATCGCGCTGACCATCAATGTCGGCGCCTACACCGCCGAGATCATGCGCGCCGGCTTCGACTCCATCCACAAGGGGCAGATCGAGGCCGGGGAATGCCTCGGGCTGTCGCGGGTGCAGATCTACTGGCATGTGGTGCTGCGCCCGGCGATGGAGCGGGTCTATCCCGCCCTGACCAGCCAGTTCGTGCTGCTGATGCTGGCCTCCTCCGTCGTCTCGCAGATCTCGGCCGAGGAGCTGACGGCGGTCGCCAACTTCATCCAGTCCGACACCTACCGCGCCTTCGAGACCTACATCATCGTCGCGGCGCTGTACCTGGCGCTCTCGCTGCTGATGCGGGCCGGCTTCTGGGGGCTGGGCCTCGTCCTCTTCCCGCGCCGCCGCCGGCTCGGCACGCCGCTCTGACCGGGAGGACAGCCATGCAGCCCGGCCTCAACCTGAACCATCTCGACTTCCTGCTGCAGGGCGCGGTCTGGACCCTGGCCCTGTCGCTGATGGCTTTCCTCGGCGGCGGCCTGGCCGGCTTCGGGGTCGCGCTCGGCCGCATCTCCGCCAGCCTCCTCATCCGCGGCGCCGTCGGCTTCTATGTGCAGCTGGTCCAGGGCACACCGCTTCTGGTGCTGCTGTTCCTGACCTATTTCGGGCTGCCGACGATCGGGGTCGAGGTGCCGCCGCTGCTCGCCGCCGGCGCGTCGCTGACCATCTATGTCAGCGCCTATCTCGGCGAGATCTGGCGCGGCTGCCTCGAAGCCGTGCCCAAGCCGCAATGGGAGGCGGCGGAGTGCCTGGCGCTGAGCCGCCCCCAGCGGCTGTTCAAGGTGATCCTGCCGCAGGCGGTCCGCATCGCCACGCCGCCGACCGTCGGCTTCATGGTGCAGATCATCAAGAACACCTCGCTGGCCTCGGTCGTCGGCTTCGTCGAGCTGGCCCGGGCCGGGCAGATCATCAACAACTCCATTTTCCAGCCCTTCGCGATCTACATGGTGATCGCGGTCCTCTACTTCGCCATGTGCTACCCGATCTCGCTCCTGAGCCGGAGGCTGGAGCGCCGGACGGGCTTCATGCCGCGGCTGAAGCCCGCCCTGGCCTAGCGCGGCCGTCAGGGCCGTGTCCCAAGAACACGCAAGGGAGAGAACGCCATGACGGCGATGGTGACGCTGCAGAACGTGCGCAAGAGCTTCGGCGCCCTGACCGTGCTCGACGGCGTGTCCTTCACCGTCGGCAAGGGCCAGGTCACCGCCCTGATCGGCCGCAGCGGTTCGGGGAAGAGCACGGCGCTGCGCTGCATCGACCGGCTGGAGACGATCGACGGCGGCGAGATCACGGTCTGCGACCACAGGGTCAGCGACCCGGAGATCGACCTGCGCCGCCTGCGGCTTGACGTCGGCATCGTGTTCCAGAGCTACAACCTGTTCCCGCATCTGACCATCGAGCAGAACATCACCCTGGCGCCGGTCTCGGTGAAGAAGGTGCCGCGGGCCGAGGCCCGCGCCCTGGCCCGCGGCGTGCTCGACCAGGTCGGCCTCGGCGAAAAGGCCGACGCCTATCCCGAGCAGTTGTCGGGCGGCCAGCAGCAGCGCGCGGCGATCGCCCGGTCGCTGGCGATGCAGCCCAAGGTGATGCTGTTCGACGAGGTCACCTCGGCCCTCGACCCCGAGCTGAAGGGCGAGGTGCTGAAGGTGATGGAGGATCTCGCCGCCCGCGGCATGACCATGATCATGGTCACCCATGAGATGGGCTTCGCCCGCCGGGTGGCGGACCGGATCGTCTTCATGCATCGCGGCCGGGTGCACGAGCAGGGGCCGGCCGAAATCCTGACCCGCCCCGAAACGCCGGAGCTGCAGCAGTTCGTCGCCAACGAGCTCTGACCTTCGGCGCGCAACCAGAACATCCGCAAACAAGGAGGAGACGCAGATGAAGCCGACCATCCGCTGGAGCCGAGCCCTGGTCCTGGCCTTCGCCCTGAGCCTCGGCGCCCTGAGCGCCCGGGCCGACCTGCTGGACGACATCATGGCGGCCAAGAAGATCCGGGTCGCGACCGACCTCGCCATCCCGCCCTCGGGCATGATCGACGGCCAGATGAAGCCGGTCGGGTCCGACGTCGAGACCGCGCAGCTTCTGGCCCAGGACTGGGGACTGGAGCTGGAGTTCGTCCAGACCACGGGCGCCACCCGCATCCCGAACGTCCAGACCGGCAAGGCCGACATCATCATCTCGACCCTGTCGGTCACGCCGGAGCGGGCGAAGGTGATCGACTTCTCGAAGCCCTATGCCGCGCTGCAATCGGTGATCGGCGCTCCGGCCGACGCACCGATCAAGGACTGGGCGGACCTGCAGGGCAAGACGGTGACCGTCACCCGCGGCACCACCCAGGACACGGAGCTGACCAAGCTGGCGTCGGAGAAGGGCTTCCAGGTCGTGCGCTACGACGACGACGCGACCATGGTGACCGCGGCCGTGTCCGGCCAGGCCCAGATCGTCGCCACCTCGGCGACGCTGGTGAACCAGATCCGGCAGAAGAACCCGGACCGCGCCTTCGAGCCGAAATTCCTGATCCGGACCTTCGATCTCGCCATCGGGCTGCGCAAGGACGAGCCGCGCCTGATGGAAAAGCTGAACGAATGGGTCGCGGCCAATCTGAAGAACCGCAAGCTGAACGACATCTACCAGAAGTACCACGGCACGCCGCTGCCGGAGGCGATGCTGCAATAGGGCCGGCCGGGGCCTCTCCGGACGTCTTGACCCGGCGTCGAAGGACAGACATCCTATCCTGAC
This sequence comes from Inquilinus limosus DSM 16000, assembly GCF_000423185.1. GTDB lineage: Bacteria > Pseudomonadota > Alphaproteobacteria > DSM-16000 > Inquilinaceae > Inquilinus > Inquilinus limosus. The sequence goes on from NZ_AUHM01000002.1 coordinate 495,332, forward strand.
CTGCCCCCAGCCGGTACCCAGCCCGGCCCGACCACGCCAGAGCGACCGGCTCGAGGCGGGGATGGCAGGACCGAGAGGTCACGACCCCAAATGCATGCATCGTGGTTCCGGACGACGGCCCTGGCCGTCGCCACGGCGAGCGTCCTTGCGGCCTTTTCCGCGAGCGCCCTGGCCTTCACCAAGCCGCCCGCGAACGGGCAGTTCGACTACCAGATCGGCGGGGCCTACGCCGCCGCGTCCGGCGTCGCCATCGTCGACCGCGACCGGCTGGCGGCGCCGGCCCCGGGCAAGTATTCGATCTGCTACGTGAACGCCTTCCAGACCCAGCCCGCCGATGCGCGGTGGTGGACCCAGAACCATTCCAACCTGCTGGTCAAGAAGGACGGCAGATACGTGATCGATCCGGAGTGGCCGGACGAATACATCCTCGACACCTCCACGGCGGCCAAGCGCACCGCGCTGATGGCGATCATCGGGCCGTGGATCGACAAATGCGCGGCCGACGGGTTCAAGGCGGTCGAGCCGGACAACCTCGATTCCTGGACGCGCTCGAAGGGCGTGCTGACCCAGGCCAGCAACACCGCTTTCGCCAAGCTGCTGGTCCAGCGCGCCCATGCCGCCAACCTGGCGATCGCGCAGAAGAACGCGGCCGAGCTGGCCCCGATCGGCATCTCCCAGATCGGCTTCGACTTCGCGATCGCCGAGGAATGCCAGGTGTGGTCGGAATGCGAGGCCTACACCGACGTCTACGGCAACCAAGTCTACGAGATCGAGTACAACGACAACGACCGGGATGCCGACGGCAACCCGGTCGACCCGATCGAGTTCTTCAACGCCGCGTGCCGGGCGCGCGGCAGCAAGATCTCGATCATCTATCGCGACCGCGACGTGGTCCCGGCCGGGGACGAAGACTACGAGTACAAATGGTGCTGAGGGGCTGACACCGGCGAGCCAAAGAAGGGATCGTCATTGCGAGCGCAGCGAAGCAATCCAGGGCCGCAAGAGCTGAGGCATGGATTGCTTCGTCGGCTTCGCCTCCTCGCAATGACGGTTCTTTGCCGGCGAGGATGAAGACAAGTCACGGGCTCGCAGACATGAGCCGCCAGCGGAGGCGGCCGACCGCCGCCCCGCATCTCCTATCGCGGCCGCAGCCGGAAGTCGTGGCCTTCCGGCAGGGTCTGGCCGCCGTCGACGACGATGGTGGTGCCGGTGATGTAGGCGGCGTCGTCCGAGGCCAGGAAGGCCACCGCCGCGGCGACGTCGCGCGGCGTGCCGAGCCGGCCCAAAGGCACCGCCCGTTCCATCATCGCGATGAACTCGGCGCTGCGGTGCTGCTGCATCCCTTCGGTCAGGATGTTGCCCGGCTCCACCCCGTTGACGGTGATGCCCCAACCCGAGAACTCCAGCGCCGCGGATTTCAGGAAGCCGTTGATGCCGGCCTTGGTCGCGGCGTAGTGGCCGTGGCCCGGGCTGGTCACGCGCGGGCCGGTGATCGAGGAGGTGAAGATCATCCGGCCGCCGCCCGCCTGCCGCATCGCCGGCAGCGCGGCGCGGGCGGCGAGATAGGTGCCGCGGAGGTTGACCGCCATCACCCGGTCCCACTCCTCGGGCTCGATGTCCTCGATCAGCGTCCAGGGATAGATCGCTGCGTTCTGCACCAGGATGTCGAGCCGGCCGAAGCCGTCGACCGCCGCCGCCACGATCGCGTCGGCATCCGCCTTCCGGCTGATGTCGGTGGCGACGAAGCGGCCGCCCAGCCGCGCCGCCGTCGCCGCTCCGGCTTCGGCCTCGGTGTCGCCGATCACCAGCCGCGCCCCCTCCTCCGCCAGCCGCTCGGCGATGGCGGCGCCGATGCCCCGCGCCGCCCCGATCACGACGGCGACGCGCCCTTCCAATCTTCCCGGCATTCCCGGTCCCTTCTCAGTGATAGCGCGGCAGCAGGTCGCCATGCGCCTCGATCAGATCGTCCACCAGTCGCCAGATCTCGTCGAGGGACAGCTCCGCCGCGGTGTGCGGGTCCAGCATCGCGGCGTGCCGGATGGCGTCCTTGCGCCTGGTCAGCGCGGCTTCGACCACCAGCTGCTGGACATTGATCGACAGGCGCATGATCCCGGCCAGATGGGCCGGGATGCGGCCGATCCGGATCGGCTGCACGCCGTTGCGGTCGACATGGCACGGCACCTCCACCACCGCGGCGTCCGGCAGATCAGCGATCAGCCCGTCGTTGCGGACATTGCCGTAGATCAGGTTGTGCCGGCCGGTGACCATCGCGTGCACGATGCCGGCCGCATATTCGTTGCTGCGGCGGACCGGGATCGGCTTGTCGTCGGCCTCCAGCCCGGCGCGCAGCGCCTGCCATTCGGCGATCAGCGCCTCGCAGCGCCGCGGATACTCGTCGAGCGGCACCTCGTACCGGTCCAGCAGGTCCTCGCGGCCGGCCTTGATGAACCAGGGGTTGTACTCGGCGAAATGGATGCTGGATTCGGTGACGAAATGCCCGGTCCGACGCAGCATGTCGAAGCGCACCGCCTCGCCCGCCGGCACCGCCCCGGCTTCCGCCAGCGCCTTCAACCGCGGATACAGGTCCTCGCGCCCGCCATCGGGCAGCCGCTTCTCGAATTTCAGGAAATACGCGACGTGGTTGATGCCGGCGCAGAGGTAGTCGAGGGTTTCCGGCGCCTCGCCCAGCCAGCGCGCCATGTCGGAAGAGGTCTCCTGCACGCTGTGGCAGAGGCCGACCGACCGGATGTCCGGCGCCGCCTCGGTGATCGCCCAGCAGTTCATCGCCATCGGGTTGACGTAGTTCATCAGGAGCGCGTCCGGGCAGACCGCGCGCATGTCCTCGCAGATCTCCAGCAGCACCGGGATGGTGCGCAAGGCCCGGAAGATGCCGCCGATGCCCAGCGTGTCGCCGATGGTCTGGCGCAGGCCGTAGCGCTTCGGGATCTCGAAATCCGTCACCGTCGCCGGCCGGTAGCCGCCGACCTGCATCATCAGGATGACGAAATCGGCCCCGGCCATGGCCTGGCGCCGGTCCAGCGAGGCCTCGACCCGGAGGTTATCCAGCCCCAGGGCCTGGCCGATGCGGCGGGCGACGATGGCGGAGGTGTTCAGCCGCTCGCCGTCGATGTCGTGCAGGGCGACGACGCTGTCGGCCAGGTCCGGCTGGCTGAGGATGTCGCCGATGATCGACTGGGCGAAGACGGTGCTGCCCGCACCGATGAGGCAGATCTTGGGCATGATGGGTCTTTCGTGGAGACGGTCGGGGTTGGGCTATTTCAGGCCGGACAGCGCCATGCCTTCGATGAAGTGCCGCTGGGCCAGGCTGAAGGCGATCAGGATCGGGGCGATGCTGACCAGGACGGCCGCCATCATCACGGTCCATTGCGCCGCGTATTGCTGCTGCATCAGCGCCAGCCCGACCGGCAGCGTCGTCTTCTCCAGGTCGCTCGGCAGGTAGATCAGGGCGCTGAACAGGTCGTTCCAGGAGCTGAGGAAGGCGAAGATCGCCAGCGCCGCCAGGGCCGGCCGGGCCAGCGGCAGGTAGATCCGCCACCAGATCGTCAGCAGTGACGCGCCGTCCATGCGCGCGGCCTCGGCCAGCTCGATCGGGATGGTCAGGAAGTACTGGCGCAGCAGGAAGCAGCCGAAGGCGCCGCCCAGGAAGCCGGGCAGGTACAGTGGCGCCTGGGTGCCGTAGAGGCCGAGGAACTTGAAGATCACGAATTGCGGGATCGAGGCCATCTGCGCCGGGATCATCAGCGTCACCAGGAGGGCCACGAACAGCACCTGCCGGCCGGGGAAGCGGACCACGGCGAAGACGAAGGCGCCCATCGAGCAGGTGAGGAGCTGCCCGAAGGTGGAGATGGCGGCGACCTTCAGGCTGTTCCACAGCAGGCCGTCGAAGGGGATGATCCGCCACAGCGTCAGGTAGTTCTCGACGGTCGGGCGCGGCGGGATCAGGGCATGGCCGAACTGGTCGGCCGGCAGCTTCAGCGAGGTCGAGACCATCCAGGCGAAGGGCCCGACCATCAGCACGGCGCCGGCGATCAGCACGGCATAGGCCAGGGCGTCGACGCCGAGGCGCAGGGTGCGGGGACGGGTGGTGCGGGCGCGGGGGGCGACGGTGGAGGCGGCGGTCATCACTGCGTTCCCCAGCGCTTCTGCAGCCGGAAATAGGCCAGCGTCAGGATCAGGATCATGGCGGCCAGCGTCAGGCTCTGGGCCGCGGCGTCGCCCATGCGGAAGAAGCCGAAGCCGGTGCGGTAGATCGAGTAGACGACGGTCGGCAGGGTCGAGCCGCCGGTGCCGGTGCGGGTCAGGATGTAGATGTAGTCGAAGGCCTGAAACGCATGGATGGTCGACAGCACCGTCTGGAAGAACAGGCTGGGCACCATCAGCGGCAGGGTGATGAACAGCAGCTGGTGCCGCGGCCGGGCGCCGTCGATCCGCGCGGCCTCGTAGTAGTCGCGCGGCACCGCCTGCAGCCCGGCCAGAAACACGATCATGCCCTCGCCGATCGCGCCCCAGACATTCACGATCACCACCGAGATCAGCACCATGCGGGGCCCGAGCCAGCGCACCGGGTCGCCGCCCAGGGCGGTGACGATGCCGTTCAAGAGCCCCTGGTCCTGGGCGAAGATCCAGCTCCAGATCAGCCCGACCGCAGTGGGCGAGGTGATCACCGGCAGGAAGTACAGCGCGCGGAACAGCCCGACCCAGGTCACCCGCCGGTTCAGCAGCAGGGCGACGCCGAGCGAGATCGCCACCGTCAGAGGCACGTAGAGCGCCGAGAAGGCCAGCGTGTTGCCGAGCGCCTTGAGGAAGCCGCGGTCGGCCGCGAGGTGCGCGTAGTTGTCCAGCCCCGCCCAGCCGGGCGGCGTCAGCAGGTCCCAGCGCAGCAGGCTCAAGCCCGCGGTCGCCACCACCGAGCCGAGGGCCCCGAGGAGGAGGCCCAGCAGCGTCGGCGCCAGGAGCAGCAGGAGCCAGGCCCGGTCACGGCCCTGCGGGCGGAGGCCGTTCGGCGGCATCGCGATTCCCGCCCGGCTCAGCGCTGGCCCTGCAGGACGTCGTCGGCCGCGGGGCCGATCTCGTCCAGCGCGTCGTCGATCTCGGCATCGCCGTTCCAGACCGGCTGCAGCGCGTCGCCGACGACGGTCGACCACTCCTCATAGCCGCGGAAGGACGGCTTCAGCCGGGCGTAGGACAGGGCGTCCAGGAACACGCGCTGGTCGATCTTCGGGCCGGGCTGGTCGAGATAGGCCGGGCCTTCCGCCACCGATTTCAGGATCGGCACGGCGAAGCCGAGCTTCGCCAGCGCCGCCTGCCCGTCCGGCCCGATCGCGAACTTCACGAAGTCCCAGGCCTCCTTCGGATGGGGCGTCGCCTTGGCGATGACGAAACCGGCGCTGTTGACGCTGGTCACCCGCCCCTTCGGCCCGGAGGGCAGCGGCGCCACGCCCCAGGCGAAGCCGCGTTCGGCATATTCCGGCACCACCCAATGGCCGGAGACGGTCATTGCGGCGATGCCGGCGGAGAAGCCGTCCGTGCCGTACTGCCGGAGCTGCTCCGGCGTCGGCATCGCCTTGTCGTCGAAGGCCATGCCGGCGATGAAATGCCAGGCGTCGCGCGCCGCCCCTTCCGCCAGCAGCGTGCGGCTGCGGTCGGCGCTGACGATGTCGCCGCCATGGCTCCACACCACCGGGCCCCAGAACGGCTCCGCATCCAGGATCTCGGACCAGAAGCCCCATTGGTCGGTGGTGCCGTCGCCGTCCTTGTCGAGCGTCAGGGCCTTGGCGGTGCGCCGCAGGTCGCCCCAGCTCCACTCCGCGGTCGGATAGGGCAGCCCGGCGGCGTCGAACATGTCCTTGTTGTAGTAGAGGACGATGGTCTGGAAGTCGCGCGGCAGGCCGTAGATGCCGTCCGGCGTGCGGTAGGCCTCGAGCGTGATCGGGTAGATGTCGTCCAGCGCCTTCGGGTCGGCGTCGAGATAGGGCTGCAGGTTCAGCAGCGCGTCCCGCGACTGCCAGTCCGGATACAGCGGCGCGTCCATGGCGAAGATGTCGGGCGGGTTGCCGCCGGCCACCAGCACGCGCAGCTTCTGCCAATAGGACGACCAGTCGTTGACCTCGACCTTGACCTTGATGTCGGGGTGCTTGGCCTCGAAGGCGTCGGCGACGCTGCGCCAGACCTCGCCCTCCGACGGCGTGCCCCAGATCATGTAGGTCAGTTCGGTCGCCGCCCGCGCCGGGCTCGCCGCGGCCAGTGCCGCGCAGACCAGCGCGGCGGATGCCTGCAATCTCATCTCTCGCCTCCCTCCGGGCCTGTCTGCGGCCCCCGTGGGTTCGCCCCATGTCGCCACTGTGACACTGCGGATTCCGGATTTCTTCCGCGCCGCCGCTTGTATTTTCCGGAAAACCAGCCTCTTCTGGGCCGGATGAGCGAGATCCTGACACCGCCCGCCGCCCCGGACGACATCGACGCCTATCTCGACCGCGGCGCCTTCTATGCCGAGCGGCATCTGCCGGAACCGATGGGCCAGGCGCATTGGCACGACCATGTCGAGCTGAACCTGCTGCTGGCCGGCGGCATGACCTATCTGTTCAACGGCGCGCGGATCTCGATCGGCGAGAACCGGGTGCACCTGTTCTGGGCGGCGGTGCCGCATCAGGTGATCGCGGTCGAGCCCACGGCGGACCTGATCTGCGTCTACCTGCCCTTCGCCGATTTCCTGGCCCTGCCGGTGGCGGATTCCTTCAAATCCAGCGTCATGGACGGCCGCTTCGCGACGGTGGCGGCGCCGGACCCGATCGACCCGCTGCTGTTCCAGCGCTGGGCCGCGGAGTGGCCGGACGGGTCCGAGCTGCGACAGCAGATCCTGCGCGAGGAGGTGGGGCTGCGGGTCAAGCGCCTGTCGCTCGACGCCGTGGCCCCCGAGGCGACGGTCGGCGAGGAGGCGGCCGAGCCGCGGCTGCGCAGCGCCGGCCGCCGGGCGATCGAACGCGTCCAGGCCATGACCGACCACATCAACGCGCATGTCGGCGAAGCCGTGACGGTCGAGGCGGTGGCCGCCGCCGGCGGGCTGCACCCGACCAACGCCATGGCGGTGTTCAAGCGGGTGCTGGGCATGACCATCGCCCAGTACATCCGGCGCCAGCGCCTGAGCCGGGCGATGATGCTGCTGGTCGACACCGACCAGTCGATCGCCGAGATCGCCTTCGGCTGCGGCTACGGCTCGCTCAGCCAGTTCTATGCCGAGTTCCAGCGCCACTGCCGCAGCACGCCGCGCCAGTACCGGCTGAGGTTCCGCCGGTAGGCGGGCGGCCGGTCACATATGCGACGGCAGATAGGTCGCGAGGCCGGGGAATCCCATCAGCACGAAGACCATCAGCACCATGATGAAGAACATCGGCAGCGCCGCCCGCGCGATGGTGCCCAGCCCGTGCCGGGTCATGCCCTGCAGCACGAACAGGTTGAATCCGACCGGCGGCGTGATCTGCGCCATCTCGACCACCACCACGATGAAGATGCCGAACCAGATCACGTCGATCCCGGCCTGGCGGATCATCGGCTCGACGATCGCCATGGTCAGCACCACGGAGGAGATGCCGTCCAGGAAGCAGCCGAGGATGATGTAGAAGACCAGCAGCGCCAGGATCAGCTCGGTCGGCGACAGGCCCAGCCCCTGGATCCAGGCGGCCAGGTTGCGCGGCAGGCCGGTGAAGCCCATGGCCAGCGACAGGCAGGCCGATCCGGCGAGGATCAGGGCGATCATGGCGGAGATCACGGTCGCGCTCTCCAGCCCCTCGAGGAAGCTGCGCCAGTTCAGCGTCCTCTGCCAGGCGGCGAGGCCGAGCGCGCCGAGCACCCCGAAGGCCGCGGCCTCGGTGGCGGTCGCCGCGCCGGAATACATCGACCCGATGACGAGCAGGACGAGGAGGACGACCGGCAGCAGATGCCGCCCCTCGCTGATCTTCTGGATGAAGCTGGTGCGCGGCTCGGCCGGCACCTCGCCGGGGCGCAGCAGCCCCCAGCCGACGACGTAGAGCATGAACAGGCCGGCCAGGACCAGGCCCGGGATCACCCCGGCGATGAACAGCTTGGAGATCGATTCGTTGATGGTCACGCCGTAGACGATCAGCGTCAGCGACGGCGGGATCATCAGCCCCAGCGTCGCCGCGCCGGCCAGGGTGCCGATGATCATCCGCTCCGGATAGCCGCGGCGGCGCAGCTCCGGGATCGACATGCGGCCGACCGTCATCAGCGTCGCGGCGGAGGAGCCGGAGATGGCGGCAAAGACGGTGCAGCCGACGATGTTGGTGTGCAGCAGCCGCCCCGGCAGCCGCGCCAGCCAGGGCGACAGGCCGCGGAACAGGCTTTCCGACAGCCGGGTGCGGAACAGGATCTCGCCCATCCAGATGAACAGCGGCAGGGCGGTCAGCGACCAGCTGGCCGCCGAGCTCCAGATCGTGGTGGCGAGGGCGGGCCCGGCCGGGCGGCTGGTGAACAGCTCCATGCCGATATAGGCGACACCGAGCAGGGCGAGGCCGATCCAGACGCCGGAGCCGAGCAGGAGGAACAGCGCGACGAGGAGGATCGCAGTGGCGGTAAGTTGGTCCATGGCCTCGGCCCGGTCTCCGGGGTTGAAAGATCGGACGGTCAGATCTCGCGCTGGCTCTCTTCGCCCGCCTCGACGCCGGCGCTGCCGGTGAGGATCAGAGAGATCAGCCCGTCGAGCAGCGCGATCGCGAAGATCACGGCGCCGGCCGCCATCGCCAGTTGCGGGATCCACAGCGGCGTCGCGTCCTGGCCCTGGCTGACGTCGTGCAGCTTGTAGGACCAGCGCACCATCGCGACCGCGTACCAGGCGAAGTAGCAGCCGAGCGCCGCGCCGACGGCCCAGCACCAGAGCTCGCCCCAGCGGCGCCGGGATCCGAGCGCGTTGAGCAGCAGCCCGACCCGGATATGGGCGCCGCGCCGCAGCGCCAGAGCCAGCGCCAGGAAGGACGACGCCGCCAGCAGATAGGCGGCGTATTCGGTGCCGCCGGGGAACTGCAGCCCGAGCCAGCGCGCCGCCATCGCCGCGACGATGACCAGCAGTAGCGCCAGAAGGGACAGGGCGGCCAGGATCCCCGCCCCGAGATACAGCGCGTCGAGCAGGCGCCGGAGGATGCGACCCGCCGAAGCCGGTGCCGGCCGGGCCGTCGGCTGCGCCGTCACTTCGCGGCCTTGTAGGCGTCGACGATGGCCTGGCCGTCCGCCCCGGCCTTGGCCAGCCATTCCTGGGTCATGGTGTCGCCGATCTTCACGAGCTCGGCCCGCCAGCTGTCGGACGGTTTCTCCACCGTCATGCCGTTGGCGGCGAGCTGCCCGACGGTGAAGTCGGTGTACTGCACCGCCCGCCAGTACCCCGCATATTCGGCGAGGGAGGCGCAGCCCCGGATGCCGGCGCGGGTGGCATCGTCCAGCCCGTCCCAGCTGTCCTTGTTGGCGAAGACGTAGTTGCGGGGCAGCCAGGCATCGACCGTGTAGAAGTTGGTGAGCTGCTCCCACACCTTGCGGTCATAGCCGGTGGCACCGGAGGACAGGAAGGATTCGACCACGCCCGTCGCCAGCGCCTGCGGCAGCTCCGCCTCCTCGATCTGCACCGGGTTCAGGCCGGCCAGCTCGGCGAAGCGGGCGGTCGCGGCGTTGTAGGCGCGGAACTTCAGCCCCTTGATATCGGCATTCGAGGCCACCGGCTTCTTGAAGTAGAGCCCCTGCGGCGGCCAGGGCACGGCGTACAGCAGGACCAGGTTCTCGCCGTCGAGGATCTTCTCGACCACCGGCTTCGTCACCCGCCAGAGCCTGGTCGAATCCTCGAAGGAGGTGGCGAGGAAGGGGATCGAGTCGATGCCGAAGATCGGATTCTCGTTCTGATGGGCGGAGATCAGCCGCTCGCCGATCGGCGCCTGTCCGGTCTGCACCGCGCGCTTGATGTCGTTGCCCTTGAACAGCGAGCCGGAGGGATGGACGACGATGTCGATCTCGCCGGCCGTCGCCTCCTTCACGCAGGCGGCGAAGGCCTGCGCCGTCCCGGTGTGGAAGTTGCTCTCGGTATAGGCCGTGGGCATGTCCCAGGTCTCGGCCACGGCCGGGCCGGCCGCCAGCGCGACGGCGGCGGCGAAGGCGAGCCCGGCCGGCAGACTTCCGAATCCACGACGATGCGCCCCCATTCTCTTCCCCCTGCGCGGTTGTTTGATGTCCCCCGTCTCGCTCGATGGACGAGATCGCCGGGATCGGACTTGATAGTGAAAACTTAGCGGTGATTCAGGTTTCGAACGGAAGCAAATTCGTTCCCGCTCGAAACGATTGCGTCCTCGGCACGGTTAACGGGGCGCCTGCGATGGAGACAGCGGAATGACGGAACGGGGCGGCAAGGCGGTCTACGGCGCCTGCATCGGCATCCTGATGCTCGAGGCGCGGTTCCCGCGCGTTCCGGGCGACATGGGCAACGGCCTGACCTGGCCCTTCCCGGTGCAGTACCGGGTCGTCCCCCACGCCTCGCCCGACCGGGTGGTGCGCCGGCGGGCGGAAGGCTTGCTGCCCGCCTTCATCGCCGCGGCGCAAGACCTGGTGCACCACGGCGCCGACGCCATCACCACCAATTGTGGCTTCCTCTCGCTGTTTCAGGACGAGATCGCGGCCGCGGTCGGCGTGCCGGTCGCGACCTCGTCGCTGATGCAGGTGCCGCTGGTGCAGCGCACCCTGCCGCCCTCGCGCCGCGCCGGCATCCTGACCATCGCGCGCGAGGCGCTGACCGAGACCCATCTGCGGGCCGCCGGCGTCGACCCGGCGACCCCGGTGATGGGCACCGAGGGCGGGCGCGAATTCACCCGCGCCATCCTCGGCAACCAGCCCGAGCTCGATGTCGAGGCGGCGCGGGCGGACAATGTCGAGGCGGCGCGCGCCCTGGTCGGGGCCCACCCGGATCTCGGCGCCATCGTGCTCGAATGCACCAACATGATCCCCTACGCCGCCGATATCCGCCGCGCCACGGGGCTGCCGGTGTTCTCGATCCACAATCTCGTCTCCTGGCTCCACGCCGCGGTCCTGCCGCGCCGCTTCGACACCCGCCTCGACGACGTGCGGCCCTAGAGCTTCGGTCCCGACGCCTCGTCAAACGGAAGGAGACCCGCAAAGCCGCAAGCCGGAGGCGCCGCCGATTGCCGTCGCACCCCTCGGCCGGCGAACCGGTGCGGCTAGGTGCCCTTTGGGTAATATCCGATCTTGAACAGCTTCGCTCGTGCCTGCTTGTAGTACTTCTCGACGGATTGCGGATCGATGCCGAATCGATCCCCCATCGCAGCGTAGATCTCCTTGCGCGTAACCCCCTGAGGGCGCTGCCGCATGAAGTCGATGATCTCCTGCTCTCGGGGCGTGAGCCTGGAATAGTGGAACTCGGGCGCCTTGTGCTTGACGTGGGAGAGCACCGTCGCGAAGCCCGTCTCGGCAATCTCCCGCAGAACGCGGTCGAGGACGTCGCGGTCCAGCCCGACCTTTCCGACATAGCCGTTGGCCCCGAGCTGGCGGCACTGCTCGCTCTCATCCAGCCGGTCCGACCCGGTCACCACGATATGGATCGCCTGGGGCGTCGCCTCCACCACCTCCTTGACCACGGTGAGCCGGTGCGAGCGTGAGGTGGGGTCGAAGCCCGGAAGCCCGGGGTCTATGACCACCAGGTCGAACTCGTGGGCCCGCAGCAGCGGCTTGGCGCTCTCGATGGTCCCCGCGCCGTGGATGACGCAGTCCTTGAGGAGCGAGCTCAGCTCGCTGATCAAGCCGAGGCGCATCAGCTCGTGATCCTCGATGACCAGGACACGTGTCGTCTGCTCGCCCGAGGGCATAGAGGCCTTTTCGGAGCGCTCCGCTACAGCCATCACCGAGGACTCCGGTCTTAATCAGCCTGCCCCAGGAAGCTTAGCCCATTGGAGGGACGGCCGAGTCATTTTTTGGTCCCTCGCGGACCTGGCCGGCGAAGCGACAGGGGGCCGCCGGCTAAGCGGCCCCCTCGGTCCGACGCTTCAGCGGATAGGCGATGCGGACGGACGTCCCCACGCCCTGCTCCGACGAGATGCGCAGGGATCCGCCGAGCGACTTGAGCATGCCGTAGCATCCGGTGAGGCCCAGCCCCACATGCGTGCCGGCCCGGGTCGAAAAGAAGGGTTCCAGGACCTTCTGGCGCACCGCCGGCGACATCCCGATCCCGTTGTCGATCACCTCGACGATCAGCTGGCGTGCCCCGGTCGGGAACCTGCGGGACAGGCGCGCCCTGATCGTGACGCTCGGATCGGGGCGCTGCGCTTCCTCGATGGCCTGTTCGGCATTCCGGACCAGCTCGTCGAGGATCATGTGGAAGTGGGGTGAAGCGACGGCGGCTCTCAGGGCGTTATCGGGGACATCGAACCGGATTCGGTTCTGATGGTCGTGGGCGAGGGCGTCGAGAATGAGCCGAAGCGTGTCGAAGGCCTTCGGCTGATCCGAATAGGCGATCCTCAGGAGCCCCTCATTGATGCTGTCCAGCTCCTCCGTCGCCCGCTTTGCGGCGGCGATGAAGTCCTTTGACGGTGGCGCGGATGGGCTCAGGCTCTTGACGAACAGCCCGAGCGCCGCGACGCGGCTTCGGGTCATGTGCGCGAACAACGACGAGAACGACCGCAGATATTGGTCGTAACGGCGGATGTACAGGCGCTCGCGAAAGATGATGACCCCGACGACCGCCAGGGCCGTCGCCGAGATCATGAAGAAGAAGAGATTGCGCTGGGCCTCTTCTTCGATATAGGCCGTCTCGTTCAGAGTCCGGCTGTGGGAGACGGCGGTTCCGCTGATGTACCCCATGCTCGCCTGGATGTCGTAGACCAGCTGCAGGATGCCGGGATCCAATTCCTGATTGGCCAGCACGGGATAGATCCTGGATTCGATGGTCTCCTTGCTGACGGCGAGCCTCGTCAGGTCCTCAGGCTCCAGGAATCGCTCGACGTATTCGAGGTCCCGCAGCGCCGTGATGTTGAAGTCCAGAAGGTTGAACTCCGACAGGAGGCGGGGATCTCGCTGTCCGGTCTCCTGCGCCAGCCGCAGCAGGCCGATGAGGTTGGCGATCCGCTCGCGGATCTGCGAGGCCCTCCATTGGATCTCGAGCGTCTGGCTCAGGATGATATTGGTCTTCTCGCGGTAGCGCTCCGACTGAAGGAACGCCCAGGAGCTGAGAAGAACGGCAACTGTAAGCCCCACATATGGGGCGAGGTGGCCCCATCGCAGCACCAGGCGCCTCATCGCACCACCGGACGCAGGGCGACGGCGAACCACACCCAGATGCTGTTCCTCTGGGGTGTGTACGACGGCGGCAGGGAATTGTAAGGCCAGACGATGTAGAACGGCCCGGAGTCATCGAGATCGAGAGGCTTGAACTCCTGCCCGTCGGCGCATGCCTTTCGTGCCCGATCCTGGTCGTTGCACTCCCGCTCGATGGCCAGTATCGGCTTGTACTGATCGATCTCGGATTTCGTGATGTCGGTCTGAAACTGGTCGAAGGCGTAGACCTCGACCTCCGGCGCGTCGCCGAAGCCCGATCTCGCCAGGACGTCCTTGAGATAGGGGCCGCGGTACCGGACGACGTGCTTTTCGTCCGTCCAGGGCGTTCTGGTCCTGATCTCGTGGAGCGGAAACGCGCGGGCCAGATCCTCGCGTCGATAGCTGGCCACGGGATGACCCGGCGTCGACTCCACATAGAGGATACCGGGATCGGGATAGGTCGGCTGCTGCGAGACGGCATCCGGGACCGCGGAGACGGCCGCAGCGAGGCCGGCTATCAAGGCAACGGCCAGTCGATCAGCCATCGCTCATCTCCGGCTCGTATTCCCGCGGATCACGGTTCCGGGAGAAGAGCACGCAGGCGCCGCGCGAGCCCCGAGGATCATAGGCGAAGCCCTTCGACGCGAGCTGCGTCGTGATCTTCTGGATCCCGTCGAGGCCGTACAGGTGATCGTGAAGCTCCAGGAAAACCCGCTCCACTCCCGGGAGGGCGGCTCCCGCCGTCAGATCGAGCTCCGCCCCCTCGATGTCCATGACGAGGAGGTCGATGGGCTGCCGCGACAGGAACTCGTCCACATCCTCGGAGGTCACTTGCAGCACCTCGTCATAGGGCCCCTGCCCCTCGACCAGGGACGACATCCACAGATCGCGCCGGCGGTAGTAGGTCTGCTGGCGAGGCCCGCCGGCCGCGAGGATGCCCTGACGGAGCGAGACATTGGTGCGGCCGTTCGCGGCGACCACGCGACGGGCGAGCGCGGCCGAGGCGGGATCGGCCTCATAGGCCCACACCTGCACGTCCGCCACGCCGGCGAGGAGAGCGGTGATCACGCCGATCCCCGCCCCCAGCTCCAGGATGCGATCCCCGGGCCGGGCCGCCGCGACCGCCCATCGCGCTTCCTTGGCCTCGTAGCTGCCATCGCGCAACGCGGCCCAGATCACGTCCGAGACCTCGTCCTGACGAATTGGGACCGAGAGACCGTGAACGCTCAGCGCAGTCATGAACAGTGTTCCTCAGTTCCCAACAACAAGGCGGCGTCGACCGGATATCTACCACCGTATCGTGGACCAGACAGATGAAATCGGCAAAAGCAGGCGCTGCCCGCTTCACTATCAATCATCGGGCTTACACATTGTTGACACACCGGCCCGGCAATTCATCGAAAGTTGATTGAAAATTTTATCCGTAACCGGCTCTAGCTCGGGGCGCCCCTCAACGAGGCCAGCCAACAGGCGGCTCCGGGCTTACCGACCTATCATTTGTCATCCCACCGGATTATGATTCCGTCCCTAGGTTCGCGCAGGGGACACCGATGTCGAAGCCCATCTGGATCGGCGTGGTGGTGCTCTCGGCTGTCCTGGGAATCGCTGCCTTTGCGATCACCGGCAGCCCGCCGGTGTTGTGGCTCGTGGCGTGCCCGCCCCTTTGGTGGCTCTCGGGCGAGCTGTACCGGGCATGCGCGGACGGCCCGGGCACCGGCAATTCGGAAGATCGATCACGGCCGCTCAGGAGCGTCCCTCGCTGGCTGTGGTTTGCGCTGCTCGTCGTGCTGCCGATCACCCTCTGGTACCTCGTCCACACGGAAATCCGCCCCGGGGTCCGACTGCACTGGACCGCGGTCGCCTCATAGATCTCGCCTGCTCCCAGAGATTCTTAAAATTGAACGGAAAAGGGGACGATGCCGTCCCTATACGGCAGCCGTCATCGCAGCACATAAGTGAATCTGACGGCTCCGCTTCCAAGAAGCATGCTTCGGCAAGATTATGGGAACAACAACTTCTCGGACACAACCTTTATTCAAGGTCGACGACACTGTGAAGATTCGAGACCAATTCGCCAATGGAATCCTCGCTCCGTATCGTAATGCCGTCGGGATCGTGATCGATACGCACGAGGAACCCGGCATGATCTATCGGGTCACGGTCTCCTTTCCGAGAACGCGCCTCGAGTCGCTGGACGGGATGGACGAGCTTCTCTTCGAAGCGGCAAAGCCATAGGCGGCTTGTACCGGAGGCCTTTGAAATCGACCCTCCGGCCTTTTCGTCATGGCGCGAGCCCGGCCGCGACGGCGGAGGCGACCGGCGTGTCGGGACGGCCGTCGGCCGCGGCCGCGAGCGCGCCCGCGCCGCCGATGAGGAGGACGGGTTGGACGCCGCCGAGGTAGGGCTGGGCCCAAGGCCCTACCCCGTATGGAAAGTCGCCGAACCAGTGGCGCACCGCGACGGGCGGCACGCCCAGGGCGAAGAGAGGGTCCTGCGTCGTGTAGCCGAGCGAGACCACCCGCCGGGCCAGGCCCGGGAGCACCGCTCGGGCAAGCGGGCGCGGCCCGCCACGCCGGCTTCGATGCGGGTGGCGGGGCCATTCCCGCGGTGCAATATGGCCGCGACGACCGCATCACGCCCCGTTTTCTGCCCCACGTCTGGCGTAGGCCCTGGAACCATCGACGGGCCCGTTCGGTCTTCATTGCGGCAGACCAAGCTGGGGTCTCACCGGGTAGCCGGCCTGCAGATCAACAGTATTTCTGCCGCTGCGTCTCAAATTGGGACCCCAATAGCCATGCGCGTCGTCCTTGCCGGCAGCACGGGTTTCCTGGGCAAGGCAATCCACACGAGCCTCGATCGTCGTTGCGACGATGTCGTCCCTCTGCGACGAGACAGGGGATACGACCTCGAACGTCCGTCGTCCCTCGCCGCCGCCCTGCCCCACCTCTCCGGCGCCGACGGCCTCGTCATCGCCGCAGGCTTCTTGAGCGATGATCCCGAAAAGGCGGACAGGCTGGCCGACGGCATCATTGCCCTTCTGGACCATGCCGCGGCGGCAGTCGTGCCAAACCTGGTGCTGATCTCCAGCATCGGCGCGGATGCCCAGGCGCCGATCGCATCCTTGCGGGCCAAGGCCGCGCAGGAAACGGCACTGCTGAACCACCGGCGGCGCAATCCTGGTCTCAATTGGACGATCGTCCGGCCATCGCTGGTCTGCGGTCCGGGCGGGGCCAGCACCCGACTGCTCGCCAGCCTGGCGACGTTGCCGCTGCGCCCGCGGGTCCGATCCGGCCCCCTCCGTCCCGTCCACGTGGACGACCTCGCCGAAGCGGTGGTTGGACTTCTCCGCGCGCCGCGATCCGAGGATGCCATCGTTGACGCCTGCGGCCCCGACCGCGTTGATCTCGAAGGATATTTGCGCGGCTTCGAACAAGGAGCCGGACCTAGCCTGGCGATCTCCATTCCGGACAGGCTGGTCCGGCTCGTCTTCCGTCTGGCCGGCCGGCTCCGGGTCCCGATGGCGGGCGAAGGCATGTTGCAGACCCTTCGGATCGGCGCCGACGGCGATCCCCACGCGCTGTCGCGGAAATCCGGCGTGACGCCGCGCCCCCTGGCGGCTGTGACCAGGGACCTGATGCCGGCGTCACCGGTGCTGCGCTGGCTTCTCGTCCTCGGTCTGGCCCCGTTCTGGATCTGGTCGGGCGTTTGTTCGGTCTGGCTGTGGCCGATCGACCAGAGCGCCGCCATCGCCACGCAGGCCGGGGTGCCCGACGGTCTCGCCGTCGCTTCGGTCTATATCGGCGGCATCCTCGACATCATGGTCGGTGCCGCCATGCTGCCGAGGAGGACGCAATACGCCGCCGCCCTCGCCGCAGTCGTCGTGACGGCCGCCTATGTCGCGATCATGACCGTGGGGTCGCCTCTTCTTTGGCTGCATCCGCTCGGACCCGTCGCAAAGGGGCTGCCGCTCGCGATCGCCGCCTTCGGCCTGGCGATGCTGGCCAAGAGCGAATCCGCCCGCTCGAGGAGGACCTAGATGGACCTCTACATGGCCATCAAATACGTCCACGTGATCAGCTCCACGATCATCTTCGGAACGGGTCTCGGCACGGCATTCCAGATGTGGACCGCGCACCGCCGCGGCGACGTCCGCGCCATTGCCGTGGTCGCGAGGAACGTCGTTCGTGCCGACTGGTACTTCACCACGCCGGCGGTGATCGTGCAGCCGCTGTCCGGAGCCGCGATGATGCACCTGGCCGGGTTTCAGATCACCGACGGTTGGCTCGCGCTCTCGCTCGGGCTCTATGTGCTGACCGGCGCGTGCTGGCTGCCGGTCGTGTGGCTGCAGATCCGGGCGGCCCGGCTCGCGGAGCAGGCGGCCGCGACCGGGCAGCCGCTCCCGAAGACCTATCATCACATCCTCCGGCTCTGGTTCCTTCTCGGCTGGCCGGCATTCATCGCCGTTCTGGTGATCTTCTGGCTGATGCTGGCGAAGCCGATCCTCTGAAAGCCCTGAGCGCTTGAACGATGTCGCCTCAAACCCCATCCTGCCGTCCGACACCGGCAGGCAGAGCCGGTGACGGGGTCCGGGCCGACAACGCCAACGAAGGCGCCCGTTGAACATGCTGCATGGAGGCCCCGGGAATGCCCGAGATCGACGGTCCACGCCTCTTGCGCGACCTGCGCCAACTCGCCGAGTTCGGCCGCTACAAGAGCGGCGTGCATCGGCCGACCTATTCGCCGCAGGATGTCGCGGCGCGGCAGTGGCTCGTGGAACGGCTGCAGGAGGCTGGGCTCGCCGCCGAAATCGACGGCATCGGCAACATCATGTCGGCCAGCCCGGCCAAGGGTCCGAAGCTGCTGATCGGCTCCCACCTGGAGAGCCAGCCCCACGCCGGCTGGCTCGACGGCGCGATGGGCGTGATCTACGGCCTCGAGGTTGCCCGCGCCTTCCGCCAGGATCCGACCTGCCGCGATCTCGGCATCGAGGTCGCCGTCTTCGCCGACGAGGAGGGGCATTTCGGGTCCTTCCTCGGCAGCCGGTCCTTCATCGGCGAGCTGTCCGAAGGCGATATCGCGACAGCGGTCAACCGGACGACCGGCCAGCCGCTCCAGGACGCGCTGGCGGAGGCCGGGTATGCGGGCCGGCCGCGCTATGTCCTCGAGCCCGGCCGGCATGTCGGCTTCATCGAGGCGCATATCGAGCAGGGCGATACCCTCGAGAGCTCGGGCAAGCGGATCGGCGTGGTGACCAGCATCGTCGGCATCTGGACCTATGCCATCACCTTCGAAGGCCAGCAGAACCATGCCGGCACGACCCGCATGGGTGCGCGCAAGGATGCCGGCCTCGCGCTCACCGAGCTGTGCCACGCGATCGCGAAGCGCTTTCCCGACGTCGCAGGCCCGCTCTCGGTCTGGACGACCGGGCGCATCCGGCTGGAACCCGGGGCGGCCAGCGTCATTCCGGGTCGCGCCGAGATGATCTTCCAGTTCCGCGACGCCGATCCCGAGCGCCTGCGCAGCATGGAGCAAGCGCTCGAAGAGCTGGTGGCGCAGTCCGACGCCGCCGGTCCGTGTCGGGCGAGCCTGCGTCCCCTGTCGCGCTCGACCCCGAACGTCATGGCCGAGCCCGTCCAGGCGGCCTTGGACCAGGCGGCGGAGCGCCACGCGCCCGGCAGCGCCATGCGGATGCCGAGCGGCGCTGGCCACGATGCCCAGTATCTCGCCAGGCGCCTGCCCGCAGGCATGCTCTTCGTGCCCAGCATCGGCGGCATCAGCCATCACTGGACGGAGAACACGGCGGATCCGGATCTCGTCCTCGGCTGCCAGGTGCTCGCGACCGCAGCGGAGGCCTTGCTCCGCGCGGCCTGAGGCGGAGAACCGGCGTCAGGGCATCGTCTCGACCGCCCGAGAGCGGATATCCGTCGGAGGGGGTGTCGACCGGAGCCGTTCGGAAGCGGGCGCGGTGGAGCGCCGGCCGGCTTCGGCCCGTGGCAGGTGGAACGGCGCATCCGGCGGGACGGTTGTCACTCGGTCGACAGAACGCGGGAGAAGGCTTCGATGCCACCGATCGAAGGCCGACGACAGGGCCAGGGCGCCTGAGGCCGCGAAGATGCAGCGGGGTCGGGCTCTCGATGATCGTCGCCCTGCCGGAACCGGGCTGGTGACCGCATTGTCGGTCGGGGCCGCCGTGTTCGGCGCCGCCGCCCTCGCGGATTGGTGGCGGTCGCTGAAGCGGACGCCCGCGATCACCGGGGAAGCCCGGCGCGCGGGGATCGAAGGCAGGTTCACGGATGCCGGGCCCTTCCGGATGTTCTCGCGCGTGGCGAGGCCTTCGCCGGCGGCGGACGGTCGACCACCGGTCATCCTCGTCCACGGGCTCGTCGTCTCCAGCCGCTATATGGAGCCTCTCGCCCTGTCCCTCAGCCCCGCCTTGCCGGTGCTGGCGCCCGACCTTCCCGGCTTCGGCGAAAGCGACAAGCCTCCGCGGGCCCTCGACCTCGCCGGCCTGGCGGACGCCCTGCATGCCTGGCTCGGCGCCTGCGGCATCGCGCGGGCGAGCTTCATCGGCAATTCCTTCGGCTGCCAGGTCCTGGCCACGCTGGCGATCCGCCACCCCGAGGTCGTCGACCGCCTGGTGCTGCAGGGCCCGACCACCGATCCGGACGCCCGCAGCCTGCCGGTCCAGATCTGGCGCGATCTGGTCAACGGGCGGCGGGAACCCGGAGGGATCGGGCGCATCGCCCGGATCGACTATGCCAAGGCCGGGCTTCGGCGCGCCTTCGCCACCATACGCATCCTGATCCGGGACCGGATCGAGGACAGGCTGCCGCTGGTCGCCGCCCCCACCCTGGTCGTGCGGGGCTCGCGCGATCCCGTCGTTCCCCAGGCCTGGGCCGAACGCGCCGCGGCCCTGCTGCCGAACGGGCGGCTGGTGGTCGTCGCGGGCGCCACCCACACCATGAACTACGCCTTCCCCGACCGGATGGCGCGCGCAATCCTGCCGTTCCTGCTGGCCGACCGCACGGCCTTGCTCGACAGGCGCGCGGGATGAGCGGTTCGCCCTCGGGAATCGCCCGCTTCGATTCCGCCACGGCAATGGCGCAGGCGGTCGGCGCCTTCCTGCATGGGCGCGATGTGGCGAGCCTCAGCGGATCGCCGCTGCTGGACCGGACCATGCACGTCGTGAACCGCCTGCCCCGCCGCGCCCGCGAGCTGGCCTATTCGGTCGGCGGAATGACCGAGGCGGTCGCCCCCGGCCGCGTCGCCCGCCTGCCCTTCGACGCCATCTCCGAATGGATCACCGGGCTGTTCCCGCGACGGCCCTATCCCGCCGCCTTCATCGGTTCTTCGAACGGTGCTTTGGTGCATCTCGCGGCGGCCCTGGGCGCGCCATGGCTGCCCCAGACCTTCCTGTGCCCGGTGCGTTCCCCATGGAGCGATCCGGACGACGTGCAGGACGCCTTCACCCAGGGACGCGGCATCGTCGAGGCCTTCCTGAAGGCGCAGCCGGCCATGACGGTGCATCACATGCACGATCCGAACCAGGATCGCCTGATGCTGAAGACGATGCGCTATTTTCGGCTGAAGCATCGCGCGCTGCCCGCCGCCTACCGGGACTTCCTGATGCGGCATCTGCCGCCCGGGGCGACGCTCTATCTCGACGAATGCAGCCGCGCCTGGCCGGTGACCCGGACCAGCGAGCGCTCGGTGTTCCAGTTCGGGGCGGTGGGGGGCATGGAGGCGGAGGAGTATGTTCGCGGCGGCGACCGGGTGCGCGCCTATCTCGCGCGCTACCGGGTGCCACGCACCGGCTGGAACCCACCCGAGCCGAACGATCTCGCGCCGGAGGCGGAATGGGGCTTCGACCCGAACCTGCTCAGCGAGCTGTCTGCACTGGCGGAGGCGCAGGGCTGGCGCCTGGTGCGCCTGCGCTTCGAGGATCCGGAGGCGCTCAGCCTGCTGACGGTGGCCATCCATCGCGCCTGGTATCGCGATCTCGGCTATGAGCCGACGCGCCTGATCGTGGGCAGCTTCGTGCTGCTCGACCCCTATCGCGCGCTGCGGCTCAGGGCCCTGCCGCTGTGGCTGCTGTTCTGCGTCGAGCGGTCCGCCCGCGTGCTGCGGCAGTTGCTGGACGAGGTCCGCCCTTCGACGAGATCGACCTGATGCTGTTCTCGCACGGCACCGAGGGCGTCGGCGTGGTCGGCATCGACGACTGGCGCCGGCTTCTCGGCCGTGCCCGCAAGGGCCGCTTCCTCGGCGTGGACGAGGCGCGCTACCCGCGCGACTTCGCCACCTTCATCCGGTTCCACGAGGCGCTCGCCGAGCTCGGGATGCCGTTCGATCTGCCGCCGCCGCTTTCGCCGGAACGGTTCGAGGCGCTGGCGCGGCGGCGGGGCCCGGCGCTGGGCATCGAGGTCGTCGGACCGGCCGATCATGGCGCCTCTCCCGCAGCGGCATGTGGTCCGTCGCCATAGAGGTGGCGGCCGTTGCGGCCGCGATCTACGCCCTGGCCATCCTGCTGCTCTATGGGCTGCAGGGGCGGCTGGTCTTCCCGGTGGACCTGCAGCGGATCGAACCGGCCGAGGTCGGCCTCGGCGACATGGAGGTCGTCACCGTCCGCACCCGCGACGGGCTCGATCTCGTCGGCTGGCACCGGCCCCCGCGCGATCCCGGGAAACCGACGCTCCTGCTGTTCCACGGCAATGGCGAAAGCCTGTCGCACCGGGCGCATGTGGCTCGCGACCTGCTCGATGCCGGCTACGGCGTGTATCAGGTGGAATACCGGGGCTATGGCGGCAACCCGGGCCGTCCCTCGGAACGGGGCCTGTACGAGGACGGGCGTGCCGCGCTCGACTTCCTGCAGGGCCGGTCCGCCGCGATCGTCGCGCACGGCTATTCGCTCGGATCCGGCGTGGCCGTGCAGATGGCGGCCGAGGGCCGCGTCGCCGCGCTGATCCTCGAGGCGCCCTACACCAGCATCGCCGACGTCGCGGCACGGCGTTTCCCCTTCGTGCCGGTCCGCCTCCTCGTCCGCAACCGGTTCGAAAATCTGAGGAAGATCGGAAGCGTGGCGGCGCCGGTCGCGATCTATGCCGGCCGGGACGACCTCGTCATCCCCTGCGATCACGCGCAGCAGCTGTTCGATACCGCGCGCGATCCGAAGCGCATCCTCATTGTCGACGATGCCGGGCATGTCGATGCCTGGATCCGCGGCGGCAGCGCCTTCGCGCTGAACTTCCTGGCCGGGCTCGGTTCGCCCCACCCGCGGCACGGATCGTGAGCGAGCCTGCCATCCGATCTTCGGCGGGCCGGCCGACCCTCTTGCCTTCCTCCGTCACCCGGGCGATCACCTCACCCGGCCGATCCGAGCGGAGGCCGGAGATCAGTGCGGCCGCGATGATGGAACCCGCCTGCAGCACAGTTCTGACGGCTCGCCGTATCGCCGCCGTCCGAGTCGCTCTCAATCGCGGATTGGTCGAGCGCGGCATCGGCGACCCAACCACCTCAGGTCGCCATGAGAACGGTGTCGACCAGGTGCTGACCAGCGCCGAACGGCGCAAGGCGACCCTGGATCCGCCATCTCTAAGTCGCTGATTTTCCTGGGAGAAACTGGAGCGGGCGAAGGGATTCGAACCCTCGACCCCAACCTTGGCAAGGTTGTGCTCTACCCCTGAGCTACGCCCGCTCTGGCGTCGTCGGCGCCGCAGCGCCGTCGAGGTGGCGGGTTATATCCGATGCCGCGGGATTTGCAAGCACCTAAATGCGGAAATTTTTTCGCCCCGCGACGACGCGGCGAAACGCCGGGCGGAGCCGGGCTTGGAAGCCCGGCTGCAGGCTCGTATAACACCGGCCATGACCGCGCCCGACAGCACCATCGCCGAATCATCCGCGCCCGCCACCGCCGCCCGGCCCTGCGCCACGCCGGAGGACCTGTTCGCGCGGCTGCGATCGCTCGGCCTCACGGTCACGACGCATGAGCACGAGGCCGTGTTCACGGTCGAGGAATCGCGACACCTGCGCGGCCTGCTGCCCGGCTGGCACTCCAAGAACCTGTTCCTGCGCAACAAGAAGGGGCAGGAATGGCTGGTGGTGTGCGAGGAGGAGCGGCGCGTCGACCTGAAGGCGCTGGGCGACCTCCTGGACTCCGGCCGGCTGTCCTTCGGATCGCCCGACCGGCTGATGGAGGCGCTGGGCGTCACCCCCGGCTCGGTCACGCCCTTCGCCCTGATCAACGACACGGCGCGGCGCGTGACCGTGGTGCTGGACGCCGACATGATGCGGCACGGCACCCTCCACTTCCACCCTCTGGTCAACACCATGACCACGGCGATCGAGCCTGCCGGCCTGCTGGGCTTCATTGCCAGCTGCGGCCACGAACCCCATATCGTCGATCTCGACCCCGTCACCCTGCCGGCGGAGGATGCGCCTGCCGGCGGCTGACGCCGCCGCTTGCCGCCGCCGGCCTTCGGCACAGATCAATACCAGACCTGGGACAACGCCATGGACGCCCTTCTCAACGCCGCCGCCGGCGGCGCCGCACCGGTGATCAAGGACAGCAGCACCGCCGGCTTCCGCGCCGATGTGATCGAGGCCTCGATGGAGGTGCCGGTCATTGTCGACTTCTGGGCCACCTGGTGCGGCCCGTGCAAGACGCTGGGGCCGATCCTGGAGAAGCAGGTCCAGGCCGCGCAGGGCAAGGTCCGGCTGGTCAAGATCGACATCGATCAGAACCAGGCCCTGGCGGCGCAGCTGCGCATCCAGTCGGTGCCGACGGTCTACGCCTTCTACCAGGGCCGGCCGGTCGACGGCTTCATGGGCGCGGTGCCGGAGAGCCAGGTCAAGAGCTTCATCGACAAGCTGGTGCAGCTGGCGGGCCATGACGCCCACGACCATGTCGACCAGCTGCTGGCCGAGGCCAAGAACGTGCTCGACGCCGGCAATGTCGAGGAGGCGGCCGGCATCTACCAGCACGTCCTGGCGCATGCCCCGGACAGCGCGCCGGCCGCGGCCGGCCTGGCCCGCTGCCTGATCGCGCTGGGCGAGACCGGGCAGGCCAAGCAGTTCCTGGAGAGCCTGAGCCCCGACCTGGCCCGCCATGCCGACGTGCTGGCGGCGAAGAGCGCGCTGGAGCTGGCCGAGCAGAGCGCCGCCGCCATCGCCGGCCTGGCCGGGCTGCGCCAGCGGCTGGAGGCCAACCCGAACGACCACGAGGCCCGCTTCGAGCTGTCCACCGCCCTCTACGGCGCCGGCCAGCGCGAGGCGGCGGTGGACGAGCTGCTGGAGCTGTTCCGCCGCGACCGCGAATGGAACGAGCAGGCGGCGCGCAGGCAACTCGTCAAGCTGTTCGAGGCCATGGGCCCGACCGACCCCTTGACCCTCTCCGGCCGGCGTCGGTTGTCCTCGCTGCTGTTTTCATGACGCGGATCGAGACATGAAGAGGGGGCCGCGCGCGCCCAGCTTCGAGGATCTCGGCACCGACCTGCCGGTCTTTCCCCTGCCCGGGGTCCTGCTGCTGCCGCGCGGCCTTCTGCCCCTCAACATCTTCGAGCCGCGCTACCTCTCCATGGTCGAGGACGCGCTGGCCGGCAACCGCCTGATCGGCATGATCCAGCCGCGCCCCGGCAACTGGGGCGCCGCGCCGCCGCCGCTCTACGCCGTCGGCTGCGCCGGGCGGATCACCAGCTTCGACGAGACCGATGACGGCCGCTACCTGATCACCCTGACCGGGCTGTGCCGGTTCCGGGTGGAAAAGGAGCTGGAGGAGCGCCGCGGCTATCGCCGGGTGCGGCCGGGCTGGGCCGGCTTCGCCGCCGACATGGCCGGGCCCGCCCCGGCACCGATCGACCGCGCCGGGCTGGATCACGCGCTGGCCGACTATTTCCGCATCGCCGGCCTGTCCGCCGACTGGGAGGCGATCGGCCAGACCCCGGACGAGCGCCTGGTCACCTCGCTGGCCATGATCTGCCCGTTCGAGCCGCAGGAGAAGCAGGCGCTGCTCGAGGCGAAGGATCTCTGCGAGCGCACCGAAGTCATGCTATCGATCATCCGGATGGCGATCCATGGCGGCCATGCCGGCCGCGTGCGCCACTGACGGATCTGTTCCCGGAAACCCGTGCCATGAGCGACACCCCCGAGGCCACCGGCCCCTCCGCCCCCAGCAGCCCGACGGCCGTCGACCCGCGCCTGCTCGAGATGCTGGTCTGCCCGCTGACCAAGACGCCGCTGCGCTACGACGCCAAGGCGCAGGAGCTGATCTCCGACCGGGCGCGGCTGGCCTTTCCGATCCGCGACGGCATCCCGATCATGCTGGTCGACGAGGCCCGGCCGCTCGACCCCGACGCACGGCGCTGAGACCATGGCCAGCATGGGCAGCCCGCCTTTGACCGGCAGCGCCGCCCGGCCGGTCGAGATCCGGCTGAAGCGGGCCGAGCGCGTGCTGGAGCTGCGCTTCGACGACGGGCTGCACGTCACCCTGTCGGCCGAGCTGCTGCGGGTCGAGAGCCCGTCGGCCGAGGTGCAGGGCCACGGCCCGTCGCAGAAGACGATCGTCGCCGGCAAGCGCAACGTCGCGATCACGACGGTCGAGCCGGTCGGCCACTATGCGGTGCGGCTGGTGTTCGACGACGGCCACGACACCGGCATCTACTCCTGGACCTATCTGCACGAGCTCGCCACCCGCCAGGACGAGCTGTGGCGCGCCTATCTCGCCGCGCTGGAGGCGCGGGGGCTGTCGCGTGGGTGACCTGCCCGCCGCGACGGCCGCCGCCCTGGCCGGCCTGCGGCGGTGGCTGGGCAACCAGGCGCTGATGGCCGGGCCGGTCCAGGACGTCGCCGAAGGCTTCGCCGACCGGCTGCTCGACGCCGGCATCCCGCTGTGGCGGGCCTATCTCTCGGCCACCACGCTGCATCCGGAGATGGAGGCCTTCGGCCTGATCTGGACCCGCGACGGCGGCCGGGAGAGGGAGGAGTACGGCCACGGCTCCTGGGGCCGGATCTCCAGCCCCAGCCCGATCTACGAGGCGGTGCTGGCCGCCCGGGAGGCCGCCGCCGATCCCGCCGCCGCCCGGGCCGACGACATCGTGCCGCTGACCCGCTACCGGCTGGAGCGGGGCGAAGGCGTGGAGCGGTACCCGATCCTCGCCGAATTCCGCAACGCCGGCGCCACCGACTATCTTTGCTTCATCATCCCCTTCGGCTTCGACGGCACGCTGCACCCGCTGCGCACCGGCGCCTCGGTCACGCTGGCGACCGACCGGCCCGGCGGCTTCACCGAGGCCGAGGTGCGGGCGTTCGACGAGCTGATGCCGGTGTTCGGGGCCGCCATCCGCGCCGGCATCGACCTGGCCGCCTTCCGCACCGTGCTGGGCACCTATCTCGGCGGCGATGTCGGCCGCCGGGTCCTGCATGGCGAGATCCGCCGCGGCTCGGTCGAGACCATCGCGGCCGCGATCCTGGTCGGCGACCTGCGCGGCTTCACCGCCCTGGCCGACACCCTGCCGCAGGACCGGCTGGTCGCCATGCTGGACGATTATCTCGACGCGCTGGCGACCCCGGTCGAGGAGCGCGGAGGGCAGGTGCTGAAATTCATGGGCGACGGCCTGCTGGCCACCTTCGCCTTCGCCGAAGGCGATCCGGCCGAGACCTGCGGCCGGGCCCTGGCGGCCGCCACCGAGGCGCTGGCCCGGATCGCCGCGATCAACGAGCGCCGCGCCGCCGAGGGCGCGGCGGTGATGACGCTGGACGTGGCGCTGCATGTCGGCGACGTGCTGTACGGCAATGTCGGCTCGGGCCGGCGGCTGGACTTCACCATCATCGGCCCGGCGGTGAACGAGGCCGCCCGGCTCGAGCATCTGTGCGGCGCGCTGGACGTGCCGATGGTGGTCAGCCGCCGCTTCGTCGAGGCGCTGGCCGCGCCCGAACGCTTCCGCTGCCTCGGCCCCCAGACCCTGCGCGGCGTGCGGGTGCCGGTCGAGGTGTTCACGCCGGCCTGATGGGCCGGGGTCGCCCCCTCACCCGAAATCGCTGCGCGATTTCGACCTCTCCCCAGGGGAGAGGTGATAAGACGCGCCGCTCCAGATCCCTCTCCTCGGGGAGAGGGAGGGGCCCATTCGCGTCAGCGAATGGGAGGGTGAGGGGGTAGCTCGGACAGCTTCTTTGGAACGACAGTGCTCGACGTTGGATCACTCCGACCACAGCCGCGACAGGTCGAAGCCGTCCACGTCTCGGCACAGGGCGACGAAGGCGGCGGCCTGGTGGTCGACCACCCGCCGCCCCTTCTCCGCCGTGGCATTGGCGGCGTTGCCGACCGCGCCGCCGGGGTTGAGGTCCTGCGCCATCCAGCCGAACTGTGACACGCCATGCGCCCGCAGATGCGCGAAGTCGCGGATGAACTCCAGCTGGGTCGACCGGAAGTCCCCGGCCAGCTCCATCCGCACCAGGTCGGGGCGCAGATGCAGCATCACCGAGGTCTCCATGTCGCCGCCATGGATGCCGTAGGTCGACTCCTCGGGCGGGAACAGCCCGTCCGGGTTGCCGAAGCGCGACCAGGCCGAATGCACCGCCAGCATGCCGTGCCGGACCCGCAGCTCGCGCGCCACCACGTCGAGGATCGGGACGTTGCCGCCGTGGGAGTTGATCAGGATCAGCTTCCGCACGCCGGCCCGCCGAACGCTCTCGCCGATCTCGATCAGGTATCGCGTCAGCGTCTCCCAGGACAGGGTCAGGGTGCCGGGCGAGGCGATGTGTTCGTTCGACTTGCCGACCGCCTGGATCGGCAGGAAGGTCACCGGCAGGTCCTGCGGCAGCAGTTCCAGCACCCGCCGCACCATGCCCTCGGCGATGCAGGTGTCGGTGTAGACCGGCAGGTGCGGCCCGTGCTGCTCGATGGCGCAGACCGGCTGCACCGCGATCCAGCCCTCCGCCCCGCCGTCCCTGAAGTCCAGCGTCGTCATCTCGTGCCAGTGGCGCTTCGGCAGCATGGGCGGTCCTTTCAGGCGGCGGGGCCGGCGGCGATCACTTCCACCTCGACCAGGAACTCCGGCCGCGAGAAGCCGGAGACGATCATCAGGGTGGAGGCCGGGGGCGGGTCGGCGACATAGCGGTCGCGCACCGCCATGTAGCCCTTCAGATGTTCCCGCCCGGTGACGAAGGCATTGATGCGGATGACGTGGGACAGGTCCAGCCCCGCCGCGGCCAGGATGACCTTGATGTTCTCGAAGCACAGCTCGGCCTGGCCCTCGACCGTCGGCGGAACCGCCTCGTCCGGGCCGATGCCGAGCTGGCCGGAGCAGACCACGAGGCGACTGCCCGATGGCACCTCGACGGCGTGGCTGTAGCGGGCGAAGGGCGGCCGGAGTCCGGCCGGGGTGATGGCGCGCGACAAGGGGTCCGTCTCCCGCGAAAGGCAAGGAACCGTAGGGCGTTGCCCAGCCGGTGACAAGGTTGCCGGGTGCCGGAAATCTGGACTAGGCTGCCCATTGATTGGGCACCCGATGGGCGGCGCAGGCCGCGGCCTCGGCGGTTCGTGAGGCCGGGGCCGGATGGCATGGCCGTTGCATCCTGTCGTCTTCGGCGCTGCGGCAGAAAAACGACAATGGGATCGGCTTCATGCAACTCTTCGGACGGATCCTCGCTCTCGCCTTCGGCCTGACGGCGGGGCTGGCGGCCGGCGCGGCCTTGGCCGCCGACAAGGTCAGCTTCGGCACCAACTGGCTGGCCCAGGCCGAGCACGGCGGCTTCTACCAAGCGGTGGCGGACGGCACCTATGCCAAGTTCGGCCTGGAGGTCAGCATCGTCATGGGCGGGCCGCAGGCGGCGAACCGGGCGCGCCTCGTCGCCGGCCAGATCGACTTCTTCATGGGCGGCATGCTGGACGCCTTCGATTCGGTCAAGGAAGGGGTGCCGGTGATCAATGTCGGCGCCATCTTCCAGAAGGACCCGCAGATCCTGATGGCCCATCCCGACCAGGGGATCGAGACCATCGGCGACCTGGCGAAGCTGGACACGCTGTTCCTGTCCGGCGAGGGCTACGACACCTATTTCCGCTGGCTGAAGTCGGCCTATCCCGGCTTCCGGGACGAGCAGTACAAGCCCTACACCTTCAACCCCGCCCCCTTCATCGCCGACCCGAAATCGGGCCAGCAGGGCTATCTGACCTCCGAACCGCGGGACGTCGAGAAGCAGGCCGGCTGGAAACCGAAAGTGTTCCTGCTCGCCGACAACGGCTACGAGGCCTATTCCACCACCATCGCGGCGCAGCAGTCGCTGGTCGACCAGAACCCCGACCTGGTGCAGCGCTTCGTCGATGCCTCGATCATCGGCTGGTACAATTATCTGTACGGCGACAACAGCGCGGCCAACGCCCTGATCAAGAAGGACAATCCGGAGATGACGGACGAGCAGCTGGCCTATGGGCTGGAGCAGCTCAAGGCCCAGCACATCGTCATCGCCGGCGAGGCCGAGACCCAGGGCATCGGCTGCCAGAGTGCAGAGCGCTACCAGCGCTTCTACGACACCATGGTCAAGGCCGGGGTGCTGGACGCCGGGCTGGACGTGAACAAGGCCTTCACCAACCGCTTCGTGTGCAAGGGTATCGGCCTCGACCTCTACAAGAAACTGGCCGGCGGCTGAGGTGGACACGGCCGGCTTGACCGCGCCCGGGGACAGCGCCGCCGCCGGCGGCCGGGTCCTGGTGTCGCTGGACGGGGTGTCGAAGCGCTTCGCCAACGGCACCCTCGCCCTGTCCGCCATGACTCTCGACATCCGGGAGGGCGAGTTCGTCAGCCTGCTCGGGCCGTCCGGCTGCGGCAAGTCGACGGCGCTGCGGCTGATCGCCGGGCTCGGCGCCCCCTCCGCCGGCGCCATCCGCTGGCCGAACGGCGGCGCCCGCAGCGCGCCGGAGGGCGAGGTCGGCTTCGTGTTCCAGGAGCCGACGCTGATGCCCTGGGCCACGGTGTTCAAGAATGTGTGGCTGCCGCTGCGGCTGAAGGGCCTGTCGCGGGCGGCGGCGCGCGATCGGGTGATGGAGGCGCTGGCGATGGTCGGCCTCGACCGCTTCGCCGACGCCTATCCGCGCGAGCTGTCGGGCGGCATGAAGATGCGGGTGTCGATCGCCCGCGCTTTGGTCACCCGGCCGAAGCTGCTGCTGATGGACGAGCCCTTCGCGGCGCTGGACGAGATCACCCGGATCAAGCTGAACGACGACCTGCTGCGGCTGTGGCAGGGGCAGAACTGGACCATCGTCTTCGTCACCCATTCGGTGTTCGAATCCGTCTACCTGTCGACCCGGATCGTGGTGATGGCGGCGCGGCCGGGCCGGGTGATCGAGGAGGTGGCGGTCGACGCCCCCTACCCGCGCGGCAACGAGTACAGGATGTCCACGCCCTACAATGAGCGCTGCCGCACCGTGTCGGACGCGCTGATGCGGGCGATCATGGTGGCGGCGGAGCAGCGATGACGCAGATCGAGATCCAGGCCGAGGACGAGGCCGCCATCGCCGAGGCCCGGCGGGCCGACCCAGGTCGTCTCCGGGCGGTGGTGGCACGGATCGCGGTGCCGGTGATCGCCTTCGCCGCCTTCGTGGCGCTGTGGCAGTGGTACGTCACGGCCTATCAGGTGCCGCGCTACATCCTGCCGGCGCCGACCGAGGTGGCGGCGACGATGGTCGGCGACTGGCCGATCCTGTCCTCCGCCCTTGCGGTGACGCTGGGCATCACCTTCGCCGCCCTGGCCGCGGCGCTGGTCGGCGGCGTGGCCCTGGCCATCCTGTTCATCCAGTCGCGCTGGCTGGAGCTGGCCTTCTACCCCTATGCCGTGGTGCTGCAGGTGACGCCGATCGTGGCGATCGCGCCGCTGATCATCATCTACGCGCCCTCGACCGAATCGGTGCTGCTGATCTGCGCCTTCATCGTCGCCTTCTTCCCGATCCTGTCGAACACGACCCAGGGGCTGAAGAGCACCGACCACAACCTGTTGAACCTGTTCGAGCTGTACGGCGCCTCGCGCTGGCAGTCGCTGCTGCATCTGCGCATTCCGGCCGCCCTGCCATATTTCGCCACTGGCCTCAGGATCGGCGGCGGGCTGGCGCTGATCGGCTCGGTGGTGGCGGAGTTCGCGGCCGGGTCGGCCGGGGCCCAGTCGGGCCTCGCCTTCCGTATCCTCGAGGCCGGGCGGCGGCTGAACGTCCCGCGGCTGTTCGCGGCCCTGATCCTGATCACCCTGACCGGCCTGGCGATCTTCGCCTTGACCAGCCTGGTGTCGCACCTGCTGCTGCGGCGCTGGCACGAGAGCGCGGTCCGGCGGGAGAACTGAGCATGCAGGGCTTCGCCACGCTGCCGGACGCCCGGCGCTACCGGCTGACCAACGCCACCGTGCCGGCCTGCCTGGTCGAGGGCGTGGATCTGAGGCCGGACGCCGAGGGGCTGGCCCGCGCCGACCTAACGATCGACGGTGGCACCCTGGCCGCGATCCAGCCAGCCGGCAGCCCCGACCCGGACGGCCTGCCGGCGCTGGACCTCGACCGCGGCATGGTGTGGCCAACCTTCGTCGAGGCGCACACCCATCTCGACAAGGGCCATATCTGGCCTCGCGGGCCGAACCCGGACGGCAGCTTCGAAGGCGCGCTCGCCGCCGTGCGGACAGACCGGGCGGCGCATTGGTCGGCGGCGGATGTGCGGGCGCGGATGGCGTTCAGCCTGCGCTGCGCCTTCGCCCACGGCACGCGGCTGATCCGCACCCATATCGACAGCGACCCGCCGCAGCACCGCGCCTCCTGGCCGGTCTTCGCCGCGCTGCGGGACGAATGGGCCGGGCGGATCGAGCTGCAGGGCTCCGCCCTGGTCGGAATCGACCGGGTGCTGGACGACCCGTATTTCGCCGATCTCAGCCGCACGGTGCGCGCCCATGGCGGCATCCTGGGCGCCGTCACCTACATGGTCCCGGGCGTCGAGGCCGGGATCGACCGGCTGTTCCGCCATGCCATCGAGCACGGGCTCGACCTCGACTTCCATGCCGATGAGACCGGCGACCCGGCAGCGCAGTCGCTGGTTCTGATCGCCGAGGCCGCGATCCGCCACCGCTTCCGCGGCCGGGTGCTGGTCGGCCATTGCTGCTCCATGGCCCGGCAGCCGGAGGACGTCATCGACCGCACGCTGGACCGGGTGGCCGAGGCCGGCCTGGCCGTGGTCTCCCTGCCGATGTGCAACATGTATCTGCAGGACCGCCACGCCGGGGCCACGCCGCGCTGGCGCGGGGTGACGCTGCTGCACGAGATGAAGGCGCGCGGCATCCCGGTGATGGTCGCCTCCGACAACACCCGCGACCCCTTCTACGCCTATGGCGACCTCGATGCGCTCGAGGTCTATGCCCAGGCGACGCGCATCCTGCATCTCGACCACCCGGTCGGCGACTGGCCGCGGGCGGTGACCGCGACCCCGGCCGTGGTGCTGGGCCGGCCCGAGCTCGGCCGCTTGGCCCCCGGCGGCGGCGCCGACCTGGTGCTGCTGCGCGCCCGCAGCTGGACCGAGCTGCTGTCCCGCCCCCAGGCCGACCGGATCGTCATCCGTGCCGGCCGCGCCATCGACACCACCCTGCCGGATTACCGCGAGCTGGACGCGCTGCTGGCCTCCGAAGGAGAGCACGGATGACCGATCTCACGGCGCTGAAGCGCGACCTGGAGGGGCTACCGGTCACCGAGGACCCGGTGCTGGTGAAGCAGAAGAGCCAGGACTTCTTCTGGTACTCGCCGGTGCTGAAGCGCCAGCTGGAGCATGTCACCGGCGACCTCGTCGTCTCGCCGACGTCGGAGACCGAGGTGGTGCAGGCGCTGAAGGCGGCCTATGCCCATGGCGTGCCGGTGACGCCGCGCGGCGCCGGCACCGGCAATTACGGCCAGGCGATGCCGCTGTCCGGCGGCATGGTGCTGAACCTGGCCCGGATGAACCGGGTCACGGCGATCCGCCCCGGCGCGGTGACAGCCGAGGCCGGCGCGGTGTTGGCCCAGATGGATGTGCAGACCCGGGCCAGAGTCGGGCAGGAGATGCGGCTGTTCCCGTCGACCTACCGGATGGCGACGATCGGCGGCTTCCTGGCCGGGGGCTCCGGCGGCGTCGGGTCGATCCGCTGGGGCGGCCTGCGCAACCTGGGCAACGTCATGCGGGTGCGCCTCGTCACCATGGAGGCGGAGCCGCGCATCCTCGACCTGTCCGGCGAGGACCTCTTGAAGGCGCTACACGCCTACGGCACCAACGGCATCATCACCGAGGTCGAGATCCCGCTGACAGCGGCGCCGGATTGGGTCGACGTCATCGTCGGCTTCGACGACTGGATGGACGCGGTGCGCTTCAGCGAGGAGATCGGCCGCGCCGACGGGCTGCTGCTGAAGGAGATCGCGCCGGTCGCCGCCCCGGTGCCCTACGACTATTTCCTCAAGCACCGGAAGTTCCTGCGCCGCGACCAGTCGGTGGCGCTGCTGATGGTGGCCGACTTCGCCATGGGCGGCTTCGAGGCCTTCATGAAACGGTCGAAGGGCGAGGTGCTGTTCCGCGCCGACACGGCGACGGAGGAGGAGAAGAAGGGCCTGCCGCCGCTCTACGAGCTGACCTGGAACCACACCACGCTCAGGGCGATCAAGATCGACCCGACCATCACCTATCTGCAGGTGCTGTACCCCTTCCCCGACCATCTGCGGCTGGTCGAGGAGATGACGCGGATCTTCGGCGACGAGGTGCCCGGGCACCTCGAGATCATCCGCTTCGACGGCAACGTCACCTGTTCCGGCCTGCCGATCGTGCGCTTCACCAGCGAGGAGCGCCTCGACGAAATCATCCGCATCCACGAGGACCATGGCTGCCTGATCTTCAACCCGCACCGCTACACGCTGGAGGAAGGCGGGATGAAGCGCACCGACGCGGTGCAGCTGGCCTTCAAGCGCGAGACCGACCCGCGTGGCCTCCTGAACCCCGGCAAGATGATCGGCTGGGACGATCCCGGCTACGACCTGAACTCCGGCCGCATCTACCTGTTCCCGGGGCTGCAGGCGGCGGGGTGAGGATGGGTGCCTCGCGTCTGCCAGTGCCATCCCCCTCACCCTCCCATTCGCTGCCGCGAATGGGCCCCTCCCTCTCCCCGAGGAGAGGGGAAGGATGGCTGCGTCCGTTCACCTCTCCCCCGGGGAGAGGTCGAAATCGCGCAGCGATTTCGGGTGAGGGGGCGGTCCCGGCCTCTCCGCCCGGCGGGACCTGACCCATGCGCGTCCTGGTGCTGTTCGCGCATCCGGTCGAGACCAGCTTCCACGCCGCGCTGCACCGGGCGGTGGTCGAGGCGCTGCGCCGGGCCGGGCACGAGGTCGACGACTGCGACCTCTATGCCGAGGGCTTCGACCCGATCCTGACCCGGGAGGAGCGCCTGCGCTACCACGACCTCTCGGTCAACCGCCGGCCGGTCGAGGCCTATGTCGAGCGTCTCCTGCGGGCCGAGGCGCTGGTGGTCATGGCGCCGGTGTGGAATTTCGGCTTCCCGGCGATCCTGAAGGGCTGGTTCGACCGGGTGATGCTGCCCGGCGTCTCCTTCGTGCTGAAGGACGGCCGCGCCTATCCGAACCTGCAGCATATCCGCGCCCTGACCGTGGTCGTCTCCTATGGCGGCCCGCGCTGGGCCACCATGCTGATGGGCGACCCGCCACGCAAGCTGGTGCGGCGCTGGCTGGGAGGCCTGATCCGTCCCCGCGCGCCGGTGCGCTATATCGCCCTCTACGACATGAACCGCGCCACCGCGGCGGACCGCGACGCCTTCCTGGCCCGGGTGGTCCGGGCCGCACAGCGGCTCTGATGCCACAATCTGCCCTATATGGGCCGACAGGATCAAAATCAGACCACATTTCCCTCCTCTAATCGCTAATGTTCGGAATCGGCAGACCCAGTCGCCGAGAACCGTCGGGCCAGCCTCGCTCAGAGGTCCGGGCCTCCACGTTTGCGGGGAGGGGCGCGATGACAGCCTATGATTTTGCCGGATCATTGACGCAGCAAGGCCGTCTTCTGGCGATCGAGACTCCGATCGGCCCGGATATCTTCCTGCTCGAAGCCATGGAGGGGGAAGAGGAGGTCTGCGCGCTCTTCTCGTTCCGGCTGCGCGTCCGCTCGAAGCGTCAGGACGTGACGCCGGCGGACATGGTCGGCCTGCCGGTCTCCTGGTCGCTGGAGCTGCCGGGCGGCGGCCGGCGGGAATGGTCCGGCGTGGTCGGCGCGCTGGAGGCCGGCCCGATGCTGGGCGACGGCATGCGGGCCTACACCGTCACGGCCCATCCCTGGCTCTGGCTGTTCGGGCACACCTCCGACTGCCGCATCTTCCAGCACAAGACGACGCAGCAGATCCTGGAGACGATCTTCGCGGAAGCGAACATCCGCGACTACGACTTCAGGGGGGTGATCGGACCGAAGGCGGTGCGCGAATACTGCGTCCAGTACAACGAGACGGATCTGAACTTCGTCTTCCGTCTGCTGGAGGAGGAGGGCTGGGCCTGGTGGTTCCGGCACGAGCCGGGCCAGGACGGGGCGCCGGGACGGCATGTGCTGGTGGTCGCGGACGGTGCCCATGCCTGGACGTCGGGCGAAGAGCCGACGATCCGCTACACCACGACCGATGTCGATCTGAACGACGTCACCGCCTGGACCCGCCGCTTCAGCTTCCTGCCCGGGCGGCTGGCCGAATCGGACTGGAATTTCGAGATGCCGCGGGCGCCGCAGATGCGGGACCAGCCCTCGCTGGCGCCGATCGGCTCGAACAAGCCGTTCGAGGTCTACCATTGGGGCGGCCGTTTCGCCGACCGCGACCGCGCCGACCAGGTCACCAAGCGCCGGATCGAGGCGCATGAGGCGCGGTTCGAGACGATCCAGGCCGAAGGCGGCAACCGCCGGATCCAGCCGGGCCAGAAGTTCACCCTCGCCGGCCATCCGGCGGCGGCCGAGAATGCGGATTACGCCGTCGTCTCGGTGCATCACGCGGCCTATGACCCGACCTACGCCAACGATGCCGGCGGCGGGCTGCCCCGCTACGAGAACCGCTTCGCCGCCATCCCCGCGGCGGTGCCCTATACCCCCGAGCAGAAGACGCACCGGCCGCGGATCGACGGCGTGCAGACCGCGACCGTGGTCGGCCCCCCGGGCGAGGAGATCCACACCGACCGGTACGGCCGCATCAAGGTCCGCTTCCCCTGGGACCGCTACGCCAAGGGCGACGACGGGGATTCCTGCTGGCTGCGCGTCAGCCAGCCCTGGGGCGGCCGCAACTGGGGCGCCCAGACCATCCCGCGCATCGGCATGGAGGTGCTGGTCGCCTATGTCGAGGGCGATCCGGACAAGCCGCTGGTGGTCGGCGTCGTGCCGAACGCCGAGATGATGCCGCCCTTGTCCCTGCCCGGGCACAAGACCCGGACATCGCTGAAGACCTCGTCCAGCCCCGGCGGCGCCGGCTTCAACGAGCTGAGCTTCGAGGACAAGGCCGGCGCCGAGGAGGTGTTCCTGCACGCCCAGAAGGACGCCAGCGAGATTGTCAACAACAACAAGCTGCTGACCGTCGGCAATGCCTACACGGCGGCGGCGCAGACGCTGCACATGACGACGGTGCAGTCCTCGATGTCGACGATGACGCCCGCGGACATCGTGCTGCAGCACCTGGGCAGCATGATCCGGATGGATGCCAAGGGCATCACCATCTCCTTCGGCAGCGGCCACGCGATCCATCTCAGCGACCAGGGCGTCCAGATCCGCTCGACCAAGGCGGTGCAGGCGGTGCAGGGCGATGTAGCCAACTTCGTGTCGATCACCGGCGAAGGCGTCTACACCAAGGGCAAGGCGATCCTGCAGGATGCGGCCGGCGAGGGCGCGCACCGGATCCAGATGACCGCCGACGGCATCGGCATCAACTCGAACGCCAAGGTCCAGGCGTGGCAGGCCGAGGACAACTTCGTCCAGATCGACGGGGAGGGCGTGACCACCGGCGGCCGCAACAGCATCAAGAAGCACGCTGCAGGCTCGACCCTGGAGATGAATGCAACGGGCATTTCGCAGAAGGGCCCCCTGATCCGCCTGAACTGACCGGAGATCCCGGCGAGAGGGAGAACGCGGATGGTGTTTTCCGGAACCAGGGTTTCGGCGCCGCCCATGGCGGCGGCCAACGGCATGACGGACATCGCGCTCCGCCAGGCCACCAACAGGATGGTCCAGCCGCTGATGGAACAGATGGCGGCGCCCTCGCCGGCAGGGGTCACGGACCACCGGGCCGGACGGGCGGCCGGCGCCCTGCCCGGCGGGCTGACCGAGCTGGCGCAGGGGATGCTTCCGTCGCCGCCGGATCTGGTGCCTTTTCCCGACCTCCCGCCCATGCGGCTCACCAGCTTCACCGGGCGGCTGCCGGCGTCGGCCGGCGCGCCGCCGCAGCCCCTCGCCTCCGGTATGCCGCAGTTGCCGGCCGGGGCGGCGCCGCAGATCCCTGGCGCCGCATCGCAGGCGTCCCGCATCCCCGAGGCAGCGACGGCGGCAGCGGCGGTGCCGCGGACCGAGGCCCCCAAGGTGCCGGGCGCGGCGGACGCCCCGCCGGCCTCGCCCGAGGAGGCGGCCGCCGAGGCCCTGGCCGAGAAGACCCGGCGGCCGGGGAAGAGCCGGCGGACCGACGGTTGATCCAGCGTCCACCCGGCGCATGGCTGATCATGGCGTGAGGGCTCCGGCATGCCGCTGACGGCGTTCTTCTCCGAACAGCTCGACCTGATCGAGGATTTCCTGGACGCGCCGGTCCCGGCCGTCCGCATCGTCCTGATCGATCCGGAGATGCGGGGGATTCTCCTGCGCATGCTGGCCGGGCTGGACGAGCAGGAGGATTTCCGTCACCTGCTGATCGCGCGCGACGCCGCCTTCCACGATCCCGCCGGCTGGTTCGGGGGCCTGCTCGACAGCCTGAACGCACAGATCGAGCAGCATGCGGAAGCCCTGGCCGAAGCCGGCGTGGAGCCCGGACCGGACGAGGACGGGCGGTCCCCGCCGTGGCGGTTCCTCGGGCGCGCGGAGCGGCTGGCCGAGACCCTGCCCGCGGCGGTCGGCAGCCTCGTTTTCCTGATCCACCCCGATTCGGTGGAAGACCGCGAGAGCTTCGCCCGATCCGTCACCTTCCTGGCCGACAAGGTCTCGAGCCGACGGCTGAAATTCATCGTCCTCGACGAGCGGCGCGCGCCGTGCCTGGCCGCGCTGGCGTCGGGCCATCCCAAGGCGGACACCCAGACCTTCTGGTGCTCGCCGCCGGAGATGGAACGGCGGGTGAACGAGGTGCTGGAGCAGTCCGCCGCCTCCCCGTCGGACCGCCGGCGGGCGCTGATGATGGCCGCCGGCTTCGCCTTCTCGAACCGAGACTATCCGCGGGCCGAGGCGCTGCAGCGGCAGCAGCTCGAGGCCGCGGAATCGGCCGGCGAACCGGTGGAGCAGGCGATCGGCGCCTATGGCCTCGGCAACACGCTGCTGGCGGCGGGGCGGCCGGAGGAAGGGGCCGAGGCGTTCCTGCGGGCCTGCGATCTCTGCGTCGCGCACGGGCTGAACGAACTGGCGCCGATGGCCTACACCAATCTCGGCGTCGCGCTGCACCGCCTCGGCAACTTCGAGCAGGCCTTCGAGGCGATGCGCGTCGGCAGCCGGTTCTTCCGGGCGCAGGGCAACCGGCCGGGCGAGGCCTTCGTCTGCGACAACCTGGCGAAGATGTATCAGGAGCGGGGTCAGCCGGACGAAGCGGCCCGGGTCTGGCGCTATGCGCAAGGCCTGTATGACGGCATCACCAATCCGGACCTGCAGGATGTGCGGGAGGCCGGCAGCGCCGACATCCGCGAGAAGCTGGAACAGCTGGGGCAGGCCGGCCATGGCGCTTGATCCGAACGCGGTCGGCGGGGTCATCGCCCGCGGCGGCAATGCGGCGCACACGGCCCAGTCCGCCGCAGGCGAACACAACGCGCTGGATGTCTGGACCCACACCGCCCAGGGCGCCGGCCGGCAGGGCGCCACCGGATCGATGGACCTCAGCCATATCGGCTCGACCCCGGTCGGCGATGTCCCCGGCGCCCTGGCGGGGCAGGCCGGCAGCCTGGTCGACGCGGTGAAGGCGATCGGCGCCGCCGACGGCGCCCTGGCCACGACCGGCGCCACCTTCGCCGCGCTGACTTCGGCGGAGCAGCTGCTCTCGATCCCGTTCTCGGCCATCCCCTTCCCGGCCCTGCCGGCGGTGCGGATCCTCGACATGGCCATCGGGCTGCCGCACGCCCACAGCCATCCGCCGAACCTAATTCCGCCGGCGCCGCCGATCCCCCTGCCGAGCTTCGGCCCGGTGATCCCGATCCCCTTCCTGTCGGGGGCCAGCACGGTGCTGATCAACGGCATGCCGGCGGGCCGCTGCCTCGATATGGGGCTGGGGATCTGGTGCGGCGGCTATTTCCCGATGTACGAGATCTTCCTCGGCTCCTCCTCGGTCTGGATCGAGGGGATGCGCGCGGCCCGGCTCGGCGTCGACATCACCAAGCACTGCGTCTTCTCGTCCTTCAAGGTCGCGCCGGGCGACCCGCCGCTGGGCGTGCCGATCGGCACCACCGTGACGGCGAGCCCGAACGTCATCATCGGCGGCGTGCCGATGCCGTCGCTGACGGCGTTCGCCATCGGCGCCGCGATGAAGGGGATCGGCAAGGGCCTCGGCAAGCTGGCCGGCCTGGCACGGGCCGGCGTGAAGAGCGGGATGTCGAAGCTGCCGCGGGTCTCCCGCGCGGTCGACAATCTCGCGGCGCATGCGCGCGGCCTCGGCACCCGCCTCAAGGACCGCATCGGGAAGCTGCTCGGCGATCCCGTCGATATGGCGACCGGCGACTGGGTCGATGTCCGCACCGACATCGAGATCCCCGGCGTCCTGCCGCTTGAGCTGACACGCGTCCACCGCTCCGGCTGCGATGTCCAGGGCGCGCTCGGGCGGCGCTGGTACGACAGCTGGAGCCAGCACCTGATCCGCGATTTCGAGCGGGACGCGGTGATCTGGGTCCGCGACGACAGCGCCGAATTCGCCTTCCCCTGGCCGGGCCGCCGGGGCATCGGCGAGAATCCGCTGCTGCCGCGGCTGCGGCTCGAGATCCGCGGCGGGGAGGCCCGGATCGTCGACATCGTCGACGGGGCCTACTGGGCCTTCGCCACGCCGGCCGACGGGCCGTCGCCGATCACCGCCATCGGCGACCGGCACGGCAACCGGATCGATTTCGAGCGCGACGGCCGAGGCCGGCTGCACGCGGTCAGCCACACCGACGGGCACGAGCTGTCGGTCGAGACCGACGCGGAGGGCCACATCCTGGCGGTGCACATGCTCTCCGACCCCACGGGGCAGGAGGGACGACCGCTGACGCTGGTGCGCTATGGCTACGACGCGCGCGGCTATCTCGAATTCGTCGACAGCCTGTCCGGCGGCATCTTCCACTACCGCACCGACGACGAAGGTCGCGTCATCCGCTGGGCCGACAGCCTGAAGACCTGGGCCGAGATCGACTACGACGAAAGCGGCCGGGTGGTGGCGACGCGCGCCGCGGACGACCTGTTCCACGACCGCTACGAATATGACGACGCCGAGCGTCTGGTCCGGCAGATCGCCGCCAACGGCGCAGTCACCACGTTCCGCAGCGACGAACGGGGGCAGGTGGTCGAGCGGACCGACGCCGAGGGCGGCGTCGCGCGCCAGGAATGGTCCGAGCGTGGCGAGCTTCTCGCCTGCGTGGACGAGCTCGGGCATCGGACCGAATACAGCTACGACGCGTTCGGCAATCGGACGGAGATCCGCCATCCCGACGGCACCCGCCAAAGCTTTCTGTTCGACGGCCAGGGCCGTCCGGCCGGCTTCGTCGATCCGGCCGGCCATCGTTGGACGGAAACTTGCGACCACGACGGCAATCCGGTCCGGATCGTCGATCCGCTCGGCGGGATGATCGAATATCAGTATGACGGAAAGGGGCGCATCCACACCGTCACGACGACCACGGCTCCCGATGCGCCGAAGGCCGTCTCCCGGCTCGAATACGATGCCTTCGGACGGGTTGTCGGGATCATCGATTCCCGCGGCGGGCATAGCACGATGACCTACGACAGGCTCGGCCGCGTTCTGTCGCGGCGCGATCCTGTCGGCGAGCAGACCCGCTTCGCCTATGACATGCGCGGCAACATGACCGAAGCCGTTCTGGCCGACGGCACACGGATCGCCGTGGCGTATGACAGTGAGGGCAACCTCGTCCGGTTCCGAAACGGCGAGGGTCATACCACGCGCTACACCTACGGCGCCTTCGACCTGCTGTACGAGGTGACCGACGCCGAAGGGGGGCGCTATCGTTATGAATACGATGGGAGCCGACGCCTGACGGCCATCATCAATCCGAAAGGCGAGCGCACCAGCCTCATCTATGACCGCGCCGGCCGGCTGGTCGAGGAGACCGATTTCGGTGGCCGAACCTCTTCCTACCGGCACGATGCCGCCGGTCGCGTAGTCGAACGGGTCGAGCCGGACGGTGCCATCCGCCGCTACGTCCGCGATCCGGCCGGCCGGGTGGTCGAGGAGATAACAGCCGAGGGCAGCCGTCGCTTTGCCTACGACGAGCGTGGCCTGCCGGTGGAGGCTAGCCTCGACGGGCACACCGTCACCTGGACTCACGATGCGCTCGGCCGAGTGATCGCCGAGGCTCAAGACGGCGTCGAGGTCCAATCCTGTTACGACGGGGCAGGCGGTCGGATCGAGCTCAAGACGGCACAGGCGGCGGCGCGTTTCGCCTACGATCTGTCAGGGTTGCTGGCCGCGGTCGGCCTCGGCGCCGGCGGGGAACTGGCCTTCGGCCACGACCTCCGGGGGCGCGAGACGACGCGAAGCGATCGGCGCGGCTTCTCCCTCCACCAGGATTGGGACGCGCTGGGGCGGATCGTCCGGCAGCGAGTCGGTGATAGCGGCACGCGTCACGCCGGCGCGTTCGGGAGCGGCGGAGTGCTGGTGGACCGGCTGTGGCATTACGACCGCGCCTCCAATCCGGTGGCGATCGAGGATTCGCGCTGGCCCACCCTGCACTACGCCTATGACCGCAACGCTCAAATCGTACAGGCGGCGCCCGGCCGACCCCGGGGCAGTCGCTATGTCGAGGCCTACGTCTATGATGCCGCCCGGAACCTGGCCGGCCGTCAGCGGCTGTCGCCCGAGGCGGAGGAGCCGACCGCGGACGATGACGATGCCATACGCCCAATCGCATCCTGGCGGCCGGGCCAGGGCTGGGCGGTCCTGCCGGGCGGCGCCGTCGCAGTGGCCGGGCGAACCCGCTACGTCTGGGATCGGCGCGGCCGGCTGATCGAGAAACATCGCATCCGCGCCGGCTTCCGGCCGCAGCTCTGGCGGTTCCACTGGGATGATCGCAACCGGTTGGTCGCGGCGGAAACACCAGAGCATGGGCGCTGGCTGTATCGCTACGACGCAATGGATCGGCGCATCGAGAAGCGCCGGGCAGACGGCGGTGGTACTCGTTATCTCTGGGACGGCGACGTGGTGGTGGAAGAAGTGCCGCTCGACCACACCGGCGTGGCCGACCCGTCGCGGGCCGTGGTCTGGACCTATGCGCCAGGATCGTCGGTACCGCTCGCCAAGCGCCAAGGAGAGCGCGTCTGGTATGTGGTGGCCGACCAGATCGGGACACCGCGCGAGCTGGTGACGTCGGATGGCCGTCTGGCTTGGGCGGCAGTGCACGACACCTGGGGCGCGGTCAACGACAATGCCGCACCCGCGCCCGGAGCCGAGACCGATTGCCCGATCCGCTTCCCGGGACAGTGGCACGATCCGGAGACGGGGCTGCACTACAACCGCTTCCGAGTCTACGATCCTGAGACGGGACAATATCTTTCGCCGGACCCGATCGGCTTGCGGGGAGGACTCCGGACCCACGGATATGTAGACACTCCGACCAGTTGGGTCGATCCGCTCGGCTTGGCCACGTGCCTGACAGCCTTGGGGCTTCGCCACCTCAAGCCCGGATACACCTTCCGCCAGGGCATGGCCCATGACCCGGGATTGTCCAACTTCGTGAACGATTTGAAGGCGCGTGGCGTCAACGTCGAAGGCGTCAATCTGGAGATCATGGATTCCAGCAACAGGGTGGTGGGGGAGATCGATGTCCTGACCAGCGAAGGTTCGATTCAGTTCAAGGACGGCGTCTCAAGCGCCAGCGCGGTCATTACACAACTTAGAGATCGAACGATCCCATT
Organism: Inquilinus limosus DSM 16000; assembly: GCF_000423185.1. Classification (GTDB taxonomy): domain Bacteria; phylum Pseudomonadota; class Alphaproteobacteria; order DSM-16000; family Inquilinaceae; genus Inquilinus; species Inquilinus limosus. Next base: position 538,948 of record NZ_AUHM01000002.1, read on the forward strand.
CCTCGAAAATCCGGCCGTATCCTTCATCAACAATTCCGCTGGAGCACCACAGAGAGTGATCGACCGCGTCCTGAACGGCGTCAGCAGAAATGGGTATCTTATCACTGACGACATCGACACGATCGCCGCCTTGATGAAACCGAGATGACCTGATGAGCCGATCATTCATCCTGTTCTCGACCGCAAGACCGCTGGAGCTGGTCGACGCCCTTTCTCCCTCCTTCGACGGCGATGTGGAGGTCAGGGAGGAGGACGGGCATTACAACATCAGAGCGCTTTGGAAGGACGGCGCCTTCCTGATATCCCATACGGAAGAGGCAAAGGACGAGACATACGCCATCGGCCTCGAAGACTACCAGGATTCATTACTCTATCTGGAAGAATCAGAAAATGAAAGATTCCAGAAAATGGAAATAAGACTATATCACTGCCAGATTCAATGCGAAATCGAACCAGTAAATCGGTTCTTCCTGTCCATCGATGATTACGCACTGATGATCGACTTTCCGATTTTGATCACCGATACCGAGCTGAAGCCGATGCTGGAAGCCGACATCGGGCTTGACTGGTATCGATGGCATCAGACGCGTCTATCGGACCCTGCGGTCAAGGCGAAGTATTACTCCGATCCATAACCGTCGCCCGCGCGTTTACACCTCCACCTCCACCAGCGCCGTCTCGGGCTGGGAGCAGCAGGCGAGGATCCAGCCCTCGGCAATCTCGTCGTCGGCGATGCCGCCATTGTGCTCCATCCGCACCTCGCCCCTGAGCTTGCGCACCAGGCAGGTGCCACAGAGGCCCTGGCGGCAGGCGGTCGGGATGCGCAGGCCGCAGCCTTCCGCCGCCTCCAGCACGGTCTGGCCCGGCAGCACCGCGGCCCTGCGGCCGGAGCGGGTGAAGGCCACCTGCATCCCTTCCCCCGCCGCCTCGACCGGCGGCGCGATCGGGGACACGGCCGGCACCGGCGCGGGGGTGGCGCCGAAGCTCTCCTCGTGCCAGCGCGCGGGCGGCACGCCGAGCTCTCCCGCCAGGCGCCGGGCCGCGTCCATGAACCGGTCCGGGCCGCAGCAGAACACCGCCCGCCCGGCGATGTCCGGGCAGAACGCGGACAGGAGCGCCCGGTCCAGCCGGCCACTGGCCCAGCCATCGCCCGCCGGCGCGCCGGTGACGACGAAGCGCAGCCTGAGGCCGGACGCGACCTCCGCCATGTAGCCCAGCTCCGACCGGAACAGGAGGTCCTGCGGCCGGCGGGCGAAATGGACATAGACCGCGTCGGTCTGCGGCGCCGTGTCGAACAGCCAGCGCGCCATCGACATCATCGGCGTGGCGCCGCTGCCGGCCGACAGGAACAGGTAGCGCTCGGCCGGGTGGTCGAGCAGCGAGAAGCGGCCGGAGGGGCCGTGCGCCGTCAGCGCGTCGCCGACCCTGAGCCGGTCGAACAGCCAGCGCGTGGCGACGCTGTCCTTCTGCGCCTTGGCGGTGATCTTGGCGTGGTGCGGCCGCGACGGGGTGGAGGCCAGGGTGTAGGTCCGCAGCACCGGCTGCGGCCCTACCGGCAGCTCCAGCGTCACGAACTGGCCGGGGCGGTAGGAGAACCAGCTGCCGTCCTCCGCCTCGAAGCGGAAGGTGCGGACATCCGGCGCCTCCTCACGGATGCCGATGCAGCGCAGCCGCGCCGACTTCGCGTTCCACAGCTTCGGCGTCGCGGTCAGAGGGCCGGGCATAGCGGCTTCCCCTGATCTCGGCGACTCAGGCCTTCAATTCTTTGTCCCCCCTCCCCTCGCGGGAGGGGGATAGGGGGAGGGGATTGTCTCGACCCGCACCGGCGTTCAAACGCGGCAAACCGTCCCGGCCCTCGGGGAGACCTCAAAGCCTTTCGCGCGCAGACGCGCGCAGACCCCTCCCCCCGCCCCCCTCCCGCAAGGGGAGGGGGGACAAGGAAGGGAGCCGCAGTGCTTCTCTTCAAGCTGGGGCCCCTCAAGCCACGTCGCGGATCGTGGCGGTGCCGCCGCCAAGCCGGCCGGAGATGGTGTCGGCGTACCAGTCGACGAACTGGATCACCGCGCCCTCGTGCAGCCGCGAATAGGGCCCAGGCTCATAGGCCGGGGACAGGATGCCGCGCTGGTTCTCCTCGACGATGCGGCGGTCCTCGTCATTGGTCGCGGTCCACACCTCGGTCAGGGCCTGCAGGTCGTAGTCGACGCCCTCGACCGCGTCCTTGTGCACCAGCCATTTGGTGGTGACCTCGGTCTCGGTCGGGCTGATCGGCAGCACCCGGAAGCTGAGCGCGTGGTCGGCCAACAGATGGTTCCAGCTGTTCGGGTAGTGGTACAGCAGCATCGAGCCGAGCCGCGCGGTCGGGAAGTCGGCCAGCAGGCGTTTCACCGCCGGCTCTCCGCTCATCGTCATCGAATGGGCGTCGTTGATGAAGGGAATCCGCATCACCCGGTACTGCAGGTCGGGCGAGATCCGGAACCGGCTGGGCAGGCCCAACGCCTCGCAGCGCTGCCAGTGGCCGAGGATCTCGGGGCTCTCCTCCATCCCGTCCCGGCCGCCGGTCAGGGTCGGCTGATCGGAGAAGACGCGGCACAGCTCCGGATGGTTGCCGGAGCAGTGGTAGCATTCCCGGTTGTTCTCCATCACCAGCTTCCAGTTGCCGCGCTCGATGATGGTCGAGCTGTGGGCGACCTTGGCTTCGGCCAGCCGGTGCGGCGCCATATAGGGCTCGACCATGCGGCGGAACGGCTCGAAGTCGCGCGGCTGCTCGGCCAGCGAGAGGAAGATCCAGCCGGCGACCTCCTCGCATGCCACCGGCTTCAGCCCGAACTGCGCGGCGTCGATGTCGCCCATCATGTCGCGGGCGAAGACCAGCTTGCCCTCGAGGTCGTAGGTCCACTGGTGATAGGGGCAGACCAGGCGGGGGCGCGAGCCGCGCTCGTCCGTGCACAGGCGCGAGCCGCGGTGGCGGCAGACATTGTGGAAGGCGCGGACGGCGCCGTCGCGGCCGCGCACCACGATCACCGGATAGTCGCCGATCTGCACGGTCAGGAAGTCGCCCGGCCGCGCCACCTCGCAGGCATGGCCGATGAACAGCCACTCCCGGTAGAAGATGTGCTCCAGGTCCAGCGCGTGATAGGCGGGGCTGGTGTAGAAGTCCCGCTTCAGGCTGAAGCCCGGCGCGCGGGAGAGCAGATCCATCAACATGGCCGAACGCGCTTCCATACCCGATCCTCCATGGGCACGGTCGCAGATGTGGCATCCGGGTACGCGCGCTCGGCGACCGGGCCGGTCCCTCGCGAACATGCCCGCCGACCGCCCACCGCGATCACCGAGACAAACTCCGTCGAGGCTGGTTTCCGGGCTTCGGCGGGCTTCCTGGCCGGTGCGGCGCCTTCCCGGATCGCTCCAGTGGCCCCTGCCGCACCTTCACCGCCGTAACCGTTGCGGGGGCAGCGCCGGACTTCCACCGGCTTCCCAATTATCCGGCCCGCCGCCGCTCTGTTCCGCGGCCTCGGACCGGCACCTCTTGGCGGGGATCATGGCGCGACTCCGCGGCCCCGCACGCTCCAGAGCCGACACGCCATGACGCGGCTGCGACACGAATCCTGTGCCGGCCGCGGCACGGCATTTTCTGCTGCCGGACGGCCGCGTCTCGCCAGCTCCTGCCGCCGCACGGCGCGAATGCGCAGCCCTTGCCGTCGGCGCCGGGGCATTAACTGGAAAGCAGAGCCATCTGGAGAACGCCGCCATGAAGCTGACCGACTTCAAGATCCTGACCTTCGACTGCTACGGCACGCTGATCGACTGGGAGACCGGCATGGTCAACGGGCTGGCGCCGCTGACCGCGCGCGCCAAAGAGCCGCTGAGCCGCAATCAGATCCTGGAAGCCCATGCCCGCCACGAGTCGGCGCAGCAGCGTTGGACCCCGGCGCGCCGCTACGACGAGCTGCTGGCGGTCGTCTACAAGCGCCTGGCCGAGGAATGGGGCGTGGCGGCGAGCTGGGAGGAGGCGCTGGCCTATGGCCGCTCGATCAAGGACTGGCCGGCCTTCGCCGACACCGCCGGTGCGCTGCAGTACCTGAAGAAGTACTACAAGCTGGCCATCCTCTCGAATGTCGACAATGCCAGCTTCGCCCTCAGCAACGTCCGGCTGCAGGTCGAGTTCGACGCGATCTTCACCGCCGAGGACATCGGCAGCTACAAACCCTCGCACCGCAACTTCCAGTACATGCTGGAGAAGCTGGACGGCCTGGGGATCGCCAGGGGCGAGATCCTGCACACGGCGGAGAGCCTGTTCCACGACCATGTGCCGGCCAAGGCGGCGGGGCTCGCCACCTGCTGGATCCACCGCCGCCACGCCGAGGGTGGCTTCGGCGCCACCATGCCGCCGGAGTCCGAGCCCAACGTCGATTTCCGCTTCACCAGCATGGCGGATCTTGCCAAAGCTCACCAGGAGGCGCTGCGGGGTTAACCTCCACAGCCGATCGGACGAGGGGAAGGATGGCGGGCGCGCCGAAGCTGGACCGGATCGACATCGCCATCCTGGCCCGGCTGCAGGCCGACGGGCGGATCACCAACGCCGCCCTGGCGGAGGCGGTCGGCCTGTCGCCCAGCCCGTGCCTGCAGCGGGTGAAGCGGCTGGAAGCGGCGGGCTACATCACCGGCTACGGCGCCCGCATCGCCCTGTCCAGGCTGACCGAGACGGTGACGGTGTTCACCGAGGTGACGCTGGCCGACCACCGGCGCGAGGACTTCATCCGCTTCGAGGCCGGCCTGGCGACGGTCGAGGAGCTGCTTGAGTGCCACATGGTCAGCGGCGGCTACGACTACCTGCTGCGCTTCCTGACCCGCAGCATCGCGCATTACCAGCAGGTGATGGAGGCGCTGCTGGACCGCCGCCTCGGCATCGAGAAGTACTTCAGCTACATCGTCATCAAGTCGCCGATCCTGCGCCAGGCCGCGCCGCTGCAGAGGCTGCTGCGGGCGGAGTGAAGGGGCGCCGCGCCGGCGACGCCCCAGCCCGTCCTCACCCCGTCGCCAGACCGCGCAGGTTGCGGTTGGCGACGGCCAGCATCGACAGGTCGACCTGGTCCAGCGCCTTCAGCTCGGAGACCAGCTGGTCGATCCGGTCCACCGGGGCGCGGCGGTGGCCGACCCAGGCCTCGACCACATCGGCCCCGTCCGCGCCCGAGGGCGCCGCCTGCAGCGCCCGCACCGCGAGGTCGGCCTGCAGCGTGTACAGGTCGTCGACGATCGCCCCCACCGCCTGCTTCTGCCAGTGGTTGGTGGCCGGCATCCGGCTGGCGCCGTCGCGCAGCCAGGCGAGGCCGAGCCGGCGCCCGGTCTCGAAATAGACCGACGCCACCTCGCTGACGCTGCGACCCGCCTGGTCGGCGATGCGGATGATGTCGAGCCCCGCCGCCCACAGGTTCAGCCGGGCGACGCGCCGGGCCAGATCCTCCGGGAAGCCGGCCTCGACGAAGCCGCGGGCGCGGGCGTCGATCACGGCGCGGGCGTCGTCGAAGATCGCGGCGTCCAGCTGGCTCTCCAGCTCGGCCAGGCCGGGCTTGAGATGCGCCACGTCCTGGCCGACGTCGAGGCCGCGGCCCTGCTGGCGCAGGATCCAGGCGACGCTGCGCTCGATCAGCCGCCGCGTCGCCAGCATGGCGCGGATCTGCGCCTGGGCCTCGGCCTTGTTGTCCAGCGCTTCGACCGCCGCCCAGATGTCGCGCAGGCTGAAGCTGTCGCGCACGATCAGATAGGCGCGGGCGATGTCGGCCACGCCCATCCCGGTCTTGTCCGCCATCTCCGAGACGAAGGTGGCGCCGACCCGGTTCACCATGCTGTTGGTGACGTGGGTCGCCACGATCTCGCGCCGCAGCCGGTGCTGCGGGATGGCGTCCTTGAAGCGCTCGCGCAGCGCCGTCGGGAAGTACAGGAACAGGTCGTCCAGCAGGGCCGGGTCGTCCGGCAGGTCGCTGGCCAGCAGCGCGTCGTAGATGGTGATCTTGGCATAGGCCAGCAGCACCGCCTGCTCCGGCCGGGTCAGCCCCTCGCGGTTGCCCGAGCGCTGGGTCAGCTCCTCGTCGGTCGGCAGCATCTCGATCACGCGGTCGAGCTTGCCCGCCTTCTCCAGCCCGCGCATGAAGCGGGCCTGCTGGTCCAGCACCTCGAAGCCCTCGCCGACCGCGAGCGACAGCGCCTGGCTCTGCAGGTAGTTGTCGCGCAGCACCAGCTGGCCGACCTCCTCGGTCATGCTCTCCAGCACCTGGTTGCGCTGCTTCAGCGTCAGGTCGCCGGCCTGGACCACGGAGCCGAGCAGGATCTTGATGTTGACCTCGTGGTCCGAGGTGTCGACGCCGGCCGAGTTGTCGATGAAGTCGGTGTTCATCTTGCCGCCCGTGCCGCCGGCGCCGATGCGGGCGTATTCGATGCGGCCGAACTGGGTGACGCCGAGATTGGCGCCCTCGCCGATCACCCGGGCGCGGACGTCGCGGCCGTTGACGCGCAGCGGGTCGTTCGCCTTGTCGCCGACATCGGCGTGGCTCTCGCGGCTGCTCTTCACATAGGTGCCGATGCCGCCGAACCACAGCAGGTCGACCTCGGCCTTCAGCATCGCCTGGATCAGCTCGTTCGGCGTCACCGTCTCGCGGTCGATGCCGAAGCGGGCGCGGGCCTCGGGCGACAGCTTGACCGACTTGGCCTTGCGCTCGTACACGGCGCCGCCGGGCGACAGCAGCGCCGTGTCGTACTGGTCCCAGGAGCCGCGGCCGAGCGCGAACAGCCGCTTGCGCTCGGCGAAGCTGGTCGCCGCGTCCGGGTTCGGGTCGACGAAGATGTGCAGGTGGTTGAAGGCGCCGACCAGCCGCGTGTGCTCGGACAGGATCATGCCGTTGCCGAACACGTCGCCCGACATGTCGCCGACGCCGACGCAGGTGAAGTCCTGGGACTGGATGTCGGTGCCCAGCTCGCGGAAATGCCGCTTCACCGATTCCCAGGCGCCGCGGGCGGTGATGCCCATCTTCTTGTGGTCGTAGCCGGCCGAGCCGCCGGAGGCGAAAGCGTCGTCGAGCCAGAAGCCGTAGTCCTGGCTGACGCCGTTGGCGATATCGGAGAAGGTGGCCGTGCCCTTGTCCGCCGCGACCACCAGGTACGGGTCGTCCTCGTCATGCCGGACGACCCGCTCCGGATGCCGGGTCTCGCCGCCGGCGATGGTGTCGGTGATGTCGAGCATCCCCCGCATCAGCAGCTTGTAGCATTCGATGCCTTCGGCCTGGAACGCCTCGCGCCCGGCCGAGGGCGCCGGCGGCCGCTTCAGCACGAAGCCGCCCTTGGAGCCGACCGGCACGATGACGGTGTTCTTCACCATCTGCGCCTTCATCAGCCCCAGGATCTCGGTGCGGAAGTCCTCGCGCCGGTCGGACCAGCGGATGCCGCCGCGGGCGACCTTGCCGCCGCGGAGGTGCACGCCCTCCATGCGCGGGCTGTAGACGAAGATCTCGCGCCAGGGCCGCGGCAGCGGCAGCTCCTCGATCGACGGGCTGTCGAACTTCAGCGACAGATAGGGCTTCGGCCGCCCCTGGTCGTCGGTCTGGAAGAAGTTGGTGCGCAGGGTCGACCGCACCAGGTTCAGGTAGCGGCGGAGGATGCGGTCCTCGTCCAGGTTGGTCACCGCGTCCAGCGCGTGCTCGATCTCGACCAGCAGGCCGCGGATCGCCACCTCGCGGTCGCCGGTCAGCTCCGGATCGAAGCGGGTGGTGAACATGCGGACGATGGCGCGGGTGATCTCCGGATGCGCCACCAGCGTGTCCTCGATCGTCTCCTGGCTGAAGGCGAAGCGGGCCTGGCGCAGGAACCGGGCATAGGCGCGCAGCAGCGTGACCGAGCGCCAGTCGAGCCCGGCGGCCAGCACCAGCCGGTTCAGCCGGTCGTCCTCCATGTCGCCGGTCCAGATCCGCTCGAAGGCGGTCTGGAACACGGCCTTGAGGCGGTTCAGGTCGATCGCGTCGCCGGTGCGGCTGCGCATCTCGAAATCGTGGATCCAGACCGTCCCCTGGCCTTGGATCGCGACCTCGGTCGGGAATTCCGACACCACCTTGAAGCCGAGATGCTCCAGCATCGGCAGCACGTCGGACAACGGCACCGGCGTGCCGCGGTGGTACAGCTTGAAGCGCAGCTCGTTCGGCCCCGCCTCGATCGGGCGGAACAGGTGCAGCCCGATCTCGCCGTCCTCGTCGATCTCCTCGATCCGCTCGATGTCGACGATCGCCGCGGCGGGCGTGGTCTCCTCGCGATAGCCGGCCGGGAAGGCCTCGGCGTAGCGGCGCAAGAGGATCAGCCCCTGCTCCTCTCCCTTCTTCTCGACCAGCGCCGCCTGCAGCAGGTCGGACCAGCTGCGGCCGGCCTCGACCAGCTTCTCCTCGATCACGTCGACCGGCTCGTCCGTGCCGGCGCCGGGCTGGGTCTTGATCAGGAAATGGACGCGGGCATGCGCCCCTTCGGTCATCTGTGTGGTGAACGCCGTGACCGGGCCGCCATAGGCCTTCTCCAGAATCTTCTGGATGCGGTGGCGCAGGTCGGTGTTGTAACGGTCGCGCGGCACGTAGACGAGGCAGGAGACGAAGCGGCCGAACGGGTCGCGCCGCACGAACAGCGCCGTCCGCTGCCGCTCCTGCAGGTGCAGGATGCCCATGCCGGTGTCGAGCAGCTGCTCGTCGGAGATCTGGAACAGCTCGTCGCGCGGATAGGTGTCGAGGATGTGGCCCAGCGCCTTGCCGTCATGGCTCTTCGGGTCCAGCCCGGCGCGCGCCAGGGTGCGGCTGACCTTGGCCCGGAGATAGGGGATGTCGCGGGCGCTGCGGCTGTAGGCGACCGAGGTGAACAGGCCGACGAACAGATGGTCGCCCACCACCTCGCCGGCATCGTCGAAGATCTTCACGGTGAAGACGTCGAGATGCACCGGCCGGTGCACCGTCGCCTTCAGGCTGGCCTTGGTGACGGTCAGCGGCGCCGTGCTGCGCAGCATCGACTGCGCCTCCTCCGACATCCGGTCGTAGCGGCGCGCGCCGTCGAAGACCGAGACGTCGGGCTGGCGCAGGATGCCGAGGCCGCTGTCCGGCACGATCGCGATCTCGAGCCCGTCATCGGTGCGGGCGAAGTCGTAGCGGCGATAGCCGAGGAAGGTGAAGTGGTCGTCCTCGAGCCATTCCAGGAAGGCGATGATCTCGCGCGTCTCGCCGGGATCGACCGGCAGCGCCCTGTGGTCGAGCTCATCGAGCACGGCGCGGATCTGCTGCCGCATCGCGCCCCAGTCCTCGACCGCGGCGCGGACATCGGCCAGCACCGCCCGCAGCGTCGACGCGATGCGGTCGAGCGTCGCCTGGTCGGTGCGCTCGTCGATCTGCAGATGCATGAAGCTCTCGGCCGGCGTCCCTTCCGGCGCCGCGGCCGGATCCTGCACGTCGGTCAGCCGGCCCTGGGCGTCGCGGGTGACGGCGAGGATCGGGTGGACGACCAGATGCACGGTCAGGCCCAGCTCGGACAGGGCTCCGGTCACCGAATCGACCAGGAACGGCATGTCGTCGTTGATGATCTCGATGACGGTGTGCGGGCTGCGCCAGCCGTAATCGTCATAGACCGGGTTGAAGATCCGGATCTTGACCTCGCCCTTGCGGCGTTCGCCGCCGAACTGCAGCAGGCCGAGGGCGACGCTGTAGAGGGTGTCCGTACCTTCGCGCAGCACGTCGTGCGGCGGCACGTTGCGGAAATAAAGGCGGATGAACCGCTCGGCCATTCCTCCCTTCGCCGGGTCGAGCCGCTGCTTGGCCAGGGTTACGACGCCATCGACGATTTCGGCCTTGTGTTGATCGGCCTTCGACATCCTGCAGACTCCAGAAGAGCGTGCGGCCCGAACGGTGGGGCCGCATCAGGGCCCCAAGGGCATACAATCAACCCGTGTAAAAGGAAACCGCCGAACCGTGACGGTTCATTGGCATTTCCAGGCGGTTTTCATCAGACGATTTGGCGGCCACGACATCTCGGATCACAAAGACACCGCGATCCGGTCTGAAATATCCCGCTTCGGGTCCGGAACGTTCGCTTCGAACGCCGGCTGGACGGCGGCCCCGCTTCGCCTGTATGGAAGATCATATTGGAAGAAATGATTCCGCCGCCAAAACGAGAAAGAGAGCGCGTGTTGTCGACCCGTCATCGCCCCTCGCCGACCCTCTTCATCGCATTCGCCGCGGCGGCCCTGCTGGGCGCCTGCCAGACGACCCAGCAGCAGGCGGCGCAGATCCCGCCCTACGACTTCCCGAAGGTCTCGACCGAGTGGCATGAGGGCATCAGCGTCGTCTACACCGGCACGCTGCAGGTCGGCCGGCCCTGCACCGTGCTGCGGCGCGACGACGGCAGCGAGGTGGCGATCCAGGGCAAGCCCGTTCCGGTCCGGATCGGCGACCGGGTCACCATCTCCGGCCCGACCGCGAAATGGTCGCTGTGCCAGACGCTGGAGACGATCCGCGCCGACAAGGTCGACGTCATGACCAGCGCCTATCTGCCGGCTTCGGGCCCCGGCACCGCCGTGACCGTGGCCCCCGGCGCCGTGGTGGTGCAGCCGACACCCTGACCTGACCGCCGGCCCCGTTCCGCTGCACTGCAAAATCCCGTAGGCTGCGGCGAATCACGCCCGGGTGCCGCGGTGCCCGGGCGACCGGAACAGGGGAACAGCATCATGCGTCTGGGCATCGCCGCCGCCGTTCTTGCCGTGACCGCCGCCATGGCCACCGCCGCCTCCGCGCAGGAGCCGGTGAAGCTGCGCCTGGCGATGAGCGGCTGGACCGGCTTCGCGCCGATCACGCTGGCCAAGCAGCTCGGCATCTTCCAGAAGCACGGCATCGAGCTCGACATCGTCAAGATGCCGACCTCGAACCGCCATCAGGCCATGGCCTCGGGCGACGTGCAGGTCATCACCACCACCGTCGACACCCATCTGCTCTACGCCAGCTCGGGCGTGCCGGTGGTGCAGGTGCTGGCGCTCGACACCTCCTCGGGCGGCGACGGCGTCGCCGTGCGCAAGAACATCGGCAAGTTCGAGGACCTGAAGGGCAAGAGCGTGGCGGTGCAGTTCGGCGGCGTGCCGCAGTTCTGGCTGGCCTATCTCCTGAAGCACAACGGCATGTCGCTCGGCGACGTCAGGCTGACCGACCTGCAGCCCTCCGACGCGGCGGCCGCCTTCGTCGCCGGCCAGTTCGACGTGGCCGTGACCTACGAGCCCTATCTGTCGAACATCCGCAAGGACCCGAACGGCAAGATCCTGGTAACCTCGGCCGAGACGCCGGGCGTGATCATCGACACCCTGGCCTTCCAGCCGGACTACGTCGAAGCCCATCCGGAGGTGGTGAAGGGCGTGGTCGACAGCTGGTTCGAGGCGCTGGACTACATCAAGGCCAACCCGGCCGAGGCCAACCGGATCATGGGCGCCGACGTCAATCAGACCGCCGAGCAGTTCGCCGAATCGGCGAAGTTCGTCACCTGGTACGGCCGCGACGCCAACAAGACCTACATGACCGAGACCATGCCGAAATTCATCAAGGAGGCGGCCGACGTGATGCTGGAGGCCGGGCTGCTGCGGCGCGAGCCCGCGGACCTGACCGCCCTCTACACCGCCAAATTCGTGCAGTGACCTCGGCGTCGGCGCGATATCCGAACCGCTGTTAGGACCGACCCGTGCTCGTCCCGCTCGCCCCCGTCGGCCCCGGCCGCCGCATCGTCCTCGGCATCCTGTGCTTCGTCGCCTTCGTGGCGCTGTGGGGCGCCGCGACCTGGGGCGGGCTGGTCAAGCCGCTGTTCCTCGCCGGCCCCGACGCCACCCTGGCCGCGGGGGTCGAGCTGTTCGTCCGCTTCGGCTTCGTCTGGGACATCCTGGTGACGATGTTCCGGGTGTTCGGCGGCTTCATCCTGGCGGCGCTGCTGGCGGTGCCGCTCGGCATCCTGATGGGCACCTTCAGGGGGGTCGAGGCGTTCTTCGAGCCCTTCGTCTCCTTCTGCCGCTATCTGCCGGCCTCGGCCTTCATCCCGCTGCTGATCCTGTGGGCCGGTGTGGGCGAGACGCAGAAGCTGCTGGTGATCTTCATCGGCTCGGTGTTCCAGCTGATCATCATGGTGGCGGTGATCACCGGCTCGATCCGGATGGAGCTGGTGGAGGCGGCGCGGACGCTGGGCGCCCGCACCCGCGGCATCGTCTTCCGGGTGATGATCCCGAATGCGGCGCCGCAGATCTTCGAGGCGCTGCGGCTGGTGCTGGGCTGGGCCTGGACCTATGTCATCGTCGCCGAGCTGATTGGCTCCTCCGCCGGCATCGGCCACATGATCATCGACGCGCAGCGCTTCCTGGACACCGGGCAGATGATCTTCGGCATCTTCGTCATCGGCACCATCGGCCTGATCACCGACCAGCTGTTCAAGCGGGCGAACCGCGCCCTGTTCCCCTGGAGCCTCGGCCGATGACCGACCTGGTGCGCGTCGAAGGCGTCAGCCGCACCTTCCCGGGCGTCCATGGCGGCGCGCCGACCCAGGCGCTGAGCCCGGTCGACCTGGCGATCGCCGAGAACGACTTCATCACCCTCCTCGGCCCGTCGGGCTGCGGCAAGTCCACCCTGCTGCGCATCGTCGCCGGTCTCGACCGGCCGACCGCGGGCCGGGTGCTGGTCGGCGGCACGCCGGTGACCGAGCCGGGGCCGGACCGCGGCGTGGTGTTCCAGGCCTATACGCTGTTCCCCTGGCTGACCGTGGCCCGCAACATCGCCTTCGGCCTGCGCGAGAAGGGGGTGCCGCAGAGGCAGCAGGACGAGATCGTGGCCGAATACGTCGCCAAGGTCGGGCTGCGCGGCTTCGAGAACCACTATCCGAAGATGCTGTCGGGCGGCATGCAGCAGCGCACCGCGATCGCCCGGGCGCTGGCCAACGACCCGAAGATCCTGCTGCTGGACGAGCCCTTCGGCGCGCTCGACACCCAGACCCGGGCGCTGATGCAGGAGCTGCTGCTGTCGATCTGGGAGGCGGAGCGCAAGACCGTGCTGTTCGTCACCCACGACATCGACGAGGCGGTGTTCCTGGCCAACCGGGTGATCGTGATGAGCGCCCGGCCCGGCCGCATCATCGAGGACCGGCCGATCGCCTTGCCGCATCCGCGGCACTACACGGTGAAGACGACGCCGGAGTTCCAGGAGCACCGCGCCGCCCTGACCGAGGCGGTGCGCCAACAGGCGATGATCGCGGCCGGGATGGCGGCGTAAGGGCCTGCGGCCAGACGGCGACTCAGGCATACTCCCGACCGGACACGGGAAGGGGAGGCCCGGATGCTCTACGCCATTCTCTGCTACAACTCGGAAGAGGTCCTCAGCGCCTGGACGCAGGAGGAGGACGACGCGGTCATGGCCCGGCTCGACGTCGTCCACAAGCGGCTGGCCGCAGAGGGCAAGCTCGGCCCCGCCGCGCGGCTGGCCTTCACCTCCGCCGCGACCACGCTGATGAAGGGCCATCAGCCGCCGCTGGTGATCGACGGCCCCTATGCCGAGACCAAGGAGCAGATGCTCGGCTTCTACGTCGTCGACTGCGAATCGAAGGAGGAGGCGGTCGCCATCGCCAAGGATTTGGAACAGGCCAATCCCGGCCTCGGCGGCTACGAGATCCGGCCGGTCCGGCTGTTCCTGCCCGGGACCGCAGCCTAGTCGGCGCGCGCGGCGCCGCAGATCATCGCCGCGCCCGAATCGGCGATCGCCTCCAGCACGGCGCGCGATTCGCCCGCCCGCGCCCGCACGGCCAGCGAATGCATCACCGCCGAGGCCAGCCGGGCCAGGGCGGCGGCATCGGCGGCGGCGTCGATCTCGCCGCGGTCGCGGGCGAGGCGGAAGCGCTCCTCCAGCGCCTGGTCGAAGACGGTCAGGCTGCCGTGCAGCACCGCGCGCACGGCCGGGTGCAGCACCGCCTCCACCGCCGCCGTGCCGATCAGGAGGCAGCCGCGCGCGCCGGCCCGCTCGTCCAGATAGGTCGCCAGCGCCGCAGCGTAGACCGCGTCGAGCCCCTCGCGCAGGGAGCGGCCGGGGTCGAGCGCCTGCCGCATCGCCGCCAGGCCCTCGTCGCGGTAGCGCTCCAGCGTCCTGAGATACAGCGCCTCCTTGTCGCCGAAGGCGCCGTACAGGCTGGGCCGGTTCATCGCCGTCGCGGCGCTCAGGGCATCCAGCGAGCTGCCGGTGAAGCCGGCTTCCCAGAACACGTCCCGCGCCCGCTCCAGCGCCACGTCGGGGTCGTAAGCCCGCGGCCGGCCACGCTTTCTCGGCTCCTCGCTCATTTTGTACCACTTCGCATAATAAGGCTTGATCCCAGATTAATATTCGATACAGTACAAAATATAGACGGTTTCGCGGCGACGTCGAGGTCGCCGGAGAGAAGGAGGTCTGGGAGATGGCGATGAAGCTCTACATGCATCCGGGCGCCTGCTCGCTGTCGCCGCACATCGTGTGCCGCGAGCTCGACCTGCCGGTGGAGCTGGTCGAGGTGGATCGGCGGACCCACGCGGCGAGCGACGGTGAGGATTTCCTGCGCATCAACGGCAACGGCTATGTGCCGGCGCTGGTGCTGGAGGACGGGCAGACGCTGACCGAGGGGCCGGCGATCGTGCAGTACCTCGCGGATCTCCGCCCCGAGGCCGGGCTGCTGCCGCCACCCGGCTGCGTCGGGCGCGCGCAGGTGCAGTCCTGGCTGAACTTCGTCACCGCCGAGCTGCACAAGCCGATGGTGATGCTGATGCTTCCGGCCTATGCGCCGGCCCGGGCCGCGCTGGCGGCGCTGGTGGACAAGCGCCTCGATTGGCTGGCCGGGCAGATCGCCGGCCCGTATCTGACGGGCGGGCGCTTCACCGTGGCCGACGCCTATCTCTTCGTCTGTCTGAACTGGTCGCCCTGGAACGGCGTCGACCTGGCGCGCCGGCCGGCCCTGGAGGCGTTGCACCGGCGCGTCGCCGCCCGCCCGGCGGTGCAGGCGGCGCTGGCGGCGGAAGGGCTGGTGCGGCGAGACGACGGCTTCTTCGGCCCCCGCCCGGCCGAAGCGGTGGTCGCAGCGGGGGCGCAGTAATACGCGCGGAAGCCAGGGCGGCTTGACTCTGCGGCGGCATGGTGGATTCATATTAGAACAAATACGGAACAACCATGCCCCGCCATGTCTGCCCTCGCCGCCCTGCGCGAGCGCCTGAACCGGACCGGATCCGCCGTCGGGGATCCGGGAGTCCTGCCGCTCGCTTTGCCGCCGATCGATGACCGCCTGCCGCGCGGCGGGCTGGCGCTCGGCCGGCTGCACCGCATCGCCGGCGCCGGCGGCGACCCGGCCGGGGCCGCGGCCACCGGCTTCGCCGCCCGCATCCTGGCCCGGCTGCAGCGGCGCGGGCCGGTGCTGTGGTGCACCGCGGCCGACGACTTGTACCCGCCGGCCCTGGCCGCGCTGGGTCTGGCGCCGGACCGGCTGATCCTGGTGCGGCCGCGCGACGAGAAGGGCGTGCTGGCGGTGGCGGAGGAGGCGCTGCGCACCGAAGGCTTCGGCGCCGTGCTGGCCGAAGCGGCACGGGCCGAGCTGCTGGCCGAGCGGCGGCTGCAGCTGGCCTGCGAAGCGCACGGCACCACCGCCTTCCTGCTGCAGCGCCAGCCGGCCGCGCCGCGGGCAGGCCGCACCGTTGCCAGCGCCGCGGTGACGCGCTGGGCCGTGGCCCCGGCGCCGAGCGGCGGCACCGCCGCCTGGGTCGGGCCGGCGCGGTGGGAGCTGGCCCTGCTGCACAGCCGCGGCGGCCTGCCCGGCCGCTGGATCGTGGAGACCGAGGATGGGACGGATCGTCTCGCTGTGGTTGCCGAACTGGCCGATCACGCGACTGAGACTGTCGACACCCTCCGACGCCTGGCCGGCTGAGCCGGTCGCGATCGTCGAGACCGTCGAGCAGCGGCGCCAGGTGGTCGCCGTCGACGACCGTGGCTGGACCGCCGGCATCCGGCCGGGGCAGAAGGCGACCGACGCCCGCGCCATCCTGCCGGCGCTGGCCCTGGTTCCGGCCGACCATGCCGCCGACGCGAAGGCGCTGGCCCGGCTGGCCCGCTGGGCCGGCCGTTACAGCCCCGCCGTGGCGCCCTGCCCGCCGGACGGGCTGTGGCTCGACATCACCGGCTGTGCCCATCTCTGGGGCGGCGAGGACGGCTTGGCCGCCGACCTGGCGGGTCGGCTGGAGCGGCGCGGCCTGCCTTGCCGCCTCGCCATCGCCGGCAGCTTCGGCGCCGCCTGGGCGCTGGCGCATCACGACCGGTCCGACCGGCGGATCCGGCCCGACGGCGCCGAGCGCGAGGCCCTGGCCCCGCTGCCCGTCGCGGCGCTGCGGCTGGGCGAGGAGGAGGTCGCGGCGCTGCAACGGATCGGCCTGACCCGGATCGGCGAGCTGCTGGCGGCGCCGCGGGCCGGCCTGGCCCGCCGCTTCGGCGCCGGGCCGCTGCTGCGGCTGGACCAGGCGCTGGGCCGGGCGGAGGAGACGGTCGGCTTCCGCCGGCCGCCGACGCCCTGGTTCGCCCGCCTGGCCTTCCCGGAGCCGATCGGCACGCCCGAGGACCTGCAGCGCGCCATCGCCGCGCTGGCCGCCGATCTCTGCGGCCGGCTGGAGGCGCGGATGATGGGCGCGGCGCAGTTCGCCGCCGCCTTCCACCGGGTCGACGGCCGCTGCCCGACCATCGCCATCCGCACCGCCCTGCCGGTGCGCGACCCGGCGCGGGTCGGGCGCATGCTGGCCGACCGGCTGGACCGGGTCGATCCCGGCTTCGGCGTCGAGGTGGCGACCTTGCGCGCCGACCGGGTGGCGCCGGTTTCGGGACGCCAGGCCGGGCTGAGCAAGCTGGAGGGCGAGGGCGGCGGGATCGGCGATCTCGCGGGTTTCGTCGACATCGTCGGCAACCGCATCGGCTTCGACCGGATCTGGCGCCCGGCCGCGGTCGAGAGCCACCTGCCCGAGCGCTGCGTCGCCGCCCGCCCGCCGCTGGACTTGGCCGAGGGCAAGGCCTGGCCCGCCGGCTGGGTACGGCCCTTGCGCCTGCTGCGCCGGCCGGAGCCGATCAAGGCGATCGCCCAGATCCCGGACGACCCGCCGACCAGCTTCCAATGGGCCGGCAAGACCCACCGGGTGCGCCGCGCCGACGGGCCGGAGCGCATCGCCTATGAATGGTGGCGCCAGGCGCGGCCGCAGGACCGGGCCGAGCCGGACATGATCCGCGACTATTACCGGGTGGAGGACGAAGCCGGCCGCCGCTTCTGGGTCTACCGCGCCGGGCTGTACCGCGAGGGCGAAGGCGAAACCGCACGCTGGTACCTGCACGGGATGTTCGACTGATGGTCGATTACGCCGAATTGCAGGTCACCACCAACTTCTCCTTCCTGCGCGGCGGGTCGCATCCGGCGGAGCTGGTGGAGACGGCGATCCTGTTGGGCCTGTCCGCCATCGCGGTGACCGACCGCAACACCCTGGCCGGGATCGTGCGCGGCCATGTCGCCGCCAATCGCGACCAGAACCGGCAGAAGGCCTGCCGCATTCCCTACATCGTCGGCTGCCGGCTGGACTTCGCCGATGCGCCGAGCCTGCTGTGCTACCCGACCGATATCGACGCCTATGGCCGGCTGTGCCGGCTGCTGACCCAGGGGAACCTCCGGGCCAAGAAGGGCGAATGCCTTCTGTACCATGCCGACCTGCTGCCGTTCAGCGACGGCCAGATCCTGGTGGCACTGCCGCCCGACCGGATCGACGACGGCTTCGTCGCGCATCTCGATCGGCTGCGTTCGGACATGGGCAGGCGGGTCTTCCTGGCGGCGAGCCACCGTTATCGCGGCGACGATGCCCGGCGGCTGGAGGCGCTGCGGGAGGTGGCGTTCCGCACGAGGGCGCCGATGGTCGCCACCAACGACGTTCTGTACCACGTGCCGCAGCGGCGGCGGCTGCAGGACGCGCTGACCTGCATCCGCGAGCACTGCACCATCGACGAGGCCGGCTGGAGGCTGGAGGCCAATGCCGAGCGTCACCTGAAGACGCCCGACGAGATGGCGCGGCTGTTCCGCGACCATCCCTATGCGCTGGAACGCACGATCGAGATCGCCGAGCGCTGCCGCTTCGACCTGGATGATCTGTCCAAAAAGTATCTGTATCCCGAGGAGATCACGCCGGATGGCGAACCCCCGCAGGACCGTCTGGAACGGCTGACCTGGGAGGGGGCGGCCAGGCTGTATCCGCAGGGCATGCCGGCCGAGCTGCGCAGCCAGATCGAAAGGGAGCTGGGCCTGATCGGCCGGCGCGAATACGCGCCATTCTTCCTGACCGTGGCCGACATCGTCGCCTTCGCGAACAGCAAAGGCATCCTGAACCAGGGCCGCGGCTCCGCCGCCAACAGCGCCGTCTGCTACTGCCTGGGGATCACGGCGGTGAATCCGACAGAGGTCAACCTGCTGTTCGAGCGCTTCATCAGCGAGGAGCGCCATGAACCGCCCGACATCGACGTCGATTTCGAGCACGAGCGCCGCGAGGAGGTGATCCAGCACATCTACGAGAAATTCAGCCGCGATCGCGCCGCCCTGACCGCGACCGTGATCTGCTACCGCACCCGCGGCGCGCTGCGCGACGTCGGCAAGGCGATGGGCCTGTCGGAGGACATGGTCAGCGCCCTGACCGGCTCGGTCTGGGGCTGGAGCATGAACGGCCTGGACGAAAGCCAGGTGCGCGAGGCCGGGCTGGACCCTGACGATCCCAGGCTGCGCCTGACGCTAGAGCTCGCGGTCGAGCTGATGGGCTTCCCGCGGCATCTGAGCCAGCACACCGGCGGCTTCGTCTTCGCCCGCAAGCGGCTGGACGAGCTGGTGCCGATCGAGAATGCGGCGATGGAGGACCGCACCGTCATCTGCTGGGACAAGGATGACATCGAGGCGCTGGGCATGCTGAAGGTCGACGTGCTGGCGCTCGGCATGCTCTCGGCGCTCAAGCGTTGCTTCGACCTGCTGCACGCGCATTATCCGGAGGACTTCCCCGAACGGCCGAAGCTGGGCCGCCGGCCGACCGACGAGGCCGTGTTCGACATGCTGGGCCGGGCCGATTCGATCGGCGTGTTCCAGGTCGAATCCCGGGCCCAGCAGTCGATGCTGCCGCGGCTGAAGCCGAAGACCTATTACGACCTGGTGATCGAGGTCGCGATCGTCCGGCCGGGACCGATCCAGGGCGACATGGTGCACCCCTATCTGCGCCGCCGCGACGGCCTCGAGCCCATCACCTACCCGAAGGAGGAGCTCAGGGAGGTGCTGGAGAAGACCAAGGGCGTGCCGCTGTTCCAGGAACAGGGCATGAAGCTGGCCATCGTCGCCGCCAAATTCAGCCCGGCCGAAGCCGACAGCCTGCGGCGGGCCATGGCCACCTTCAAGAACGAAGGCACCATTGGCCGGTACGAGAAGCGCTTCGTCGAGGGCATGGTCGCCAACGGCTATGAGCGCGACTTCGCCGAACGCTGCTTCAACCAGATCAAGGGCTTCGGCAGCTACGGCTTCCCCGAGGCGCATGCCGCCTCCTTCGCGCTCCTGGTCTATGAGAGCGCCTGGGTGAAGCACCATTACCCCGACGTGTTCTGCTGCGCCCTGATCAACTCCCAGCCCATGGGCTTCTACGCCCCGGCCCAGCTGGTGCGCGACGCGCGCGAGCACGGCGTCGAGATCCGTCCGGTCGATGTCAACCACAGCGACTGGGACTGCACGCTGGAGCCGATCGCCGGGCTGGGGCCGGACCGCCGCGACCACGCCGTGCGCCTGGGCCTGCGCCTGGTGAAGGGGCTGAACGAGGAGGAGGGCAAAAGGATCGCCGAGCGGCGCGGCGCCGGCTACGCCTCGCCGGCCGACCTCGCCCGCCGCGCCGGTGTCTCCGCCCGCGCCCTGAACCGGCTGGCCGAGGCCGCCGCCTTCGGCTCGATGGGGCTCGACCGGCAGCAGGGGCTGTGGGCGGTGGCCGGGGTGGAGGGCGAGGCCCTGCCGCTCTTCGCCGCCCGCCCGGCCCAGCTGGCACTGTTCGAGGAACAGGAGGCCGAGCTGCCGCCTCTGCCGCCGGGGCTGGAGGTGCTGGAGGACTACGCCGCCACCGGCCTGTCGCTGACCCGGCACCCGCTGGCGCTGCTGCGCCCGGCGCTCACCAGGCTCGGCATCGTCCCGGCCCGCAGCCTGCGCGAGGACGAGACAAGGGACGGCGCCCGCATCCGCGTCGCCGGCATCGTGCTGTTCCGGCAGCGGCCGCAGACCGCCAACGATACCATCTTCGTCACCGTCGAGGATGAGAGCGGCGCCGCCAACATCGTGGTCTGGTCGCATGTGGCGGAGCAGTACCGCCGCGCCGTCTATGCCGGGCGCCTCCTGGCCTGCGAGGGCCGGGTGCAGAAGGTGGGCGAGGGCGAGCACATGGTGATCCACGTCGTGGCCGAGCGCTTCGTCGACTGGACGGACCAGCTTCCCGTCCTCGCCCGCGGCACCGACCAGGTGGTGCTGGACCCCGCGCCCCAGAGCCGCCCCCGCACCGCCGCCGGCCGCGGCCACCGCGTGACGCTGAAGAGCCGGGATTTCAGGTGAGGCGGGCGCTCAGATCAATGGATGGGTCGGAGCCGCCCCCTCACCCGAAATCGCTGACGCGATTTCGACCTCTCCCCTGGGGAGAGGTATTGGAGGCCGCAGATCCTTTCCCTCTCCTCGGGGAGAGGGAGGGGCCCATTCGCGACAGCGAATGGGAGGGTGAGGGGGAGTGGGGACAGCGCCGCTGGGCGAGCCCGGCTTGTGACGCGCTCCCCCTACTTCCGCGGCCGCAGGGTCGGGAACAGGATGACGTCGCGAATCGAGGCGGAGTTGGTCACCAGCATCACCAGCCGGTCGATGCCGATGCCCATGCCGCCGGTCGGCGGCAGGCCGTATTCCAGCGCGGTGACGTAGTCGCGGTCCATCATCTGGGCCTCGTCGTCGCCGGCCTCGCGCGCCGCCACCTGGGCGGCGAAGCGCTCGTACTGGTCCTGCGGGTCGCTGAGCTCGGAAAAGGCGTTGGCGATCTCCCAGCCATTGGCATAGGTCTCGAACCGCTCGGTCAGGCGCGGGTCGCTGCGGTGCGCCTTGGCCAGCGGCGAGATCTCCTTCGGCATGTCGGTGACATGGGTCGGCTGGATCAGCGTGTGCTCGACCGTCTCGCCGAACACCAGCTCCACCACCTGCCCCCAGTTCTCCTTGCCGGTGACCTTGAGCTGCAGCTTGCGCGCCGCGTCCCGCGCCGCCTCGGCGCCCTCGATCGCCAGGAAGTCGACGCCGGTCGCCTCCTTCACCAGATCGGTCATCGAGGCGCGGCGGTAGCGGCCGCCGAACTCGATCTGGTGCTCGCCGAAGGTCACCGTGGTGCTGCCGGTCGCCGCCTTCGCCGCCGCCGCGAAGATGTCCTCGGCCAGCGCCATCATGTCGGTGTAGTCGGCATAGGCCTGGTACAGCTCGAGCATCGTGAACTCCGGATTGTGCCGGGTCGAGATGCCCTCATTGCGGAAGTTGCGGTTGATCTCGAACACCCGCTCCGACACGCCGCCGACGATGAGGCGCTTCAGGTACAGCTCCGGCGCGATGCGCAGATACAGCTGCATGTCGAGCGTGTTGTGATGCGTCACGAACGGCCGGGCCGAGGCGCCGCCCAGAATCGGGTGCAGCATCGGCGTCTCGACCTCGAGGAAGCCGCGATCCTCCAGCAGGCGACGGATGTCGCTGACGATCCGGCTGCGGGCGCGGAAGGTCTCGCGGCTCTCCTCGCTCATGATCAGGTCGAGATAGCGCTGGCGGTAGCGCGCCTCGACATCGGTCAGGCCGTGATACTTCTCCGGCAGCGGCAGCAGCGTCTTGGACAGGAGGGTGACGTGCTGCGCGTTCACCGTCAGCTCGCCGCGCTTGGTGCGGCGGATGAAGCCCTCGACCCCGATCAGGTCGCCGATGTCGAGCAGCCCGACCAGCTCCTGCGTCTCCGGGTCGGCATAGTCCTTGTGGCAGAACACCTGGATCTTGCCGCTGACGTCGTGCAGGTCGATGAACATGCCGCTGTTGCGGTAGGCCCGGATGCGGCCGGCGATGCGGACGACGTCCTCCGGCTTCTCCGCCTCCGCCGGCAGGTCGGCATAGCGCGCCTGCAGCCCGGCGGCGTCGGCCGTCTTCTCGTAGTGATAGGGATAGGGGTCGATCCGCTTCTCCCGCAGCGCCCGCAGTTTCTCCAGCCGCGGCGTCTTCAGCGGGTTGTCGGCATCGTCGTGCGGGGCGCGGACGCTCTCGACGCTGTCGGACATGATCGGGACTCCAGGGCAGGAAACGGCTGGGCGGATGGACGGGGATCGCGTCCTCTACCCGCCGCATCCCCGGGGCGCAAGCCGGTTCCGCGCATGGCGCCCTTCTTCCTCTCACGGTCGTGGCCGTTTTCGGTATCCGAATGTTTCACACCAGTTTATGAGAAATAGAGTCATAATTGCGTATTGAAGCCGGCACCGCACCGACCGGCGGCTGTGAGCAGCGAGGGCGTTCGAGATGAGAGAGAGCGTGTCCAAGGCGATGGCGGCGGCCGTCGCCGCGGTCGGTCTGGCAGCCTGCACCGACACCACCCCCTGGGCCTATCCGACCGAACCGGGAGCCGTCGCCCAGCGGCCCGCCCCGATCCAAACCGAACCCTTGCCCGAGCCGCAGCCGGCGGCGCCGGCCTATACCGCGCCGCGGGTGATCGCGGCCGCCCCCGCCCGGGTGACGCCACCCCCGCCCACCGTGACCTATGCGCCGCCGGCCCCCGTCGTCGCGGCGCCGGCGCCTGCCCCCGCCTATGCCCCGCCCCGGACCGTTACGGCCCCGCCTCCGGCGGCCGCAGCTCCGCCGCGCGTGGTCGGTGCCGCGCCGCCGGTGACGGTCGAAGCCGCGCCCCCGCGCGTCGCCCAGCCGGCGGCGCCGGCACGGGTGACGCCGGCGCCGACCACCAGCATCGTCTCGGCGCCCGCCGCGACCGCCGTCTATGTCCCGGCCCGGCCGATGCTGACCGAGAAGAGCGGCCTGATCGACTTCGTGCTGTCGGACGGCTCCGGCCGACCCGACGGTGTCATCCTGAAGGACAAGACGGTGATCCGCTTCTCCCCGGCCTTCGCCGCGGCGATGGACCCGGACCGCAGCCGCCTGGCCCCGGGCCGGCCGATCGTGGTGCGCGGCACCCTCTCGGGCCGGCGCAACAGCCAGGTGCTGAACGCGGTCGAGATGGGCACCGACATCTATTCGATGGTGACGCTCGGCTACTGACGGCACCAATTCGGTCTTGGAACCGTCGTTCCTTCTGGTGCAGGAATAGCCGCCCGCCGCGAAGGACAGGCACGATCCGGCGCGTCGGGGTGTCGATGGAATCCCGAAGCCGCCGGAACGGACCACAGCCCGGATGACCCAGGACCAGATCGCGATCATCGGGCTTCTGGCCGTGGCCCTGGCCCTGTTCGTGTGGAACCGCATCCGCTTCGACCTGGTGGCGGTCGGGGCGCTGCTCGCTGCCGTGCTGCTGGGCCTGGTCGAGGCCGACGACGCCTTCTCCGGCTTCGGCAACCCCGCCGTCATCACCGTGGCCGCGGTGCTGGTGATCGGCCGGGCCCTGGCCCTGTCCGGCGCGGTCGATCGGATGGTCGCGGCGCTGGCGCGCGTGGCCCGCGGCCGCTTCGCCCAGATGGCCGTGCTGTGCGGCTTCGGCGCCCTGATCTCGGCCTTCATGAACAATGTCGGGGCGCTGGCGCTGGTGCTGCCGGTGGCGATCCAGGGCGCGCGCAGCGCCGGCTACTCGCCCTCCGCGATCCTGATGCCGCTGTCCTTCGCCACGCTCCTGGGCGGCACCGTCACGCTGATCGGCACGCCGCCGAACCTGCTGATCTCCGCCTTCCGGGAGCAGGCGCTGGGCGAGCCGTACCACCTGTTCGACTTCGCGCCCGTCGGCCTGGCGCTGACCGGCGCCGGCCTGGCCTACATGCTGCTGCTGGGCTGGCGGCTGATCCCGACCAGCCGGCGCGGCCGCCGGGCCGAGGAGGAGAGCTTCGAGATCAGCCGCTACGCCACCGAGGTCGAGATCACCGCCAAATCGAAGATGGCCGGGCGTTCGGTCATGGCCTTCGAGGAAGCGCAGAAGGGCCGCATCGTCGTGCTCGGCATCCTCCGCGGCAAGCGCCGCGTCGCCGGGCTGATCCGGCTGGAGCGGCTGGAGCCCGGCGACCTGCTGATGGTCCAGGCCGAGACCCAGGCGCTGGAGCAGGCCCTCGGCGAAGGCGACATCGTTCTGGCGGCCGAGCACCCGCCGGAGACCGGGGGCCTCCGCGATCTCGTCACCGCCGAGGTGGTGGTGCCGACCAATGCCTGGATCCGGGGCGCCAGCCCGGCCGATCTCGACCTGCGCCGCCGCCACGGGGTCAACCTCCTGGCCGTGTCGCGCCATGGCCATACGGTGAAGCAGCGGCTGCGCGACGTCGCCATCGAGGCCGGCGACGTGCTGCTGCTGCAGGGTGATCCCGACACCCTGCCGGACACGCTGCAGGCGCTGGGCTGCCTGCCGCTGGCCCAGCGCCGGCTGACCCTGCGCAGCCGCAACCTGTGGCTGCCGCTCGGCCTGTTCGTCGCCGCCATCGTCGCCACCGCGACCGGCACCGTCCCGGCCACCATCGCCTTCGCGCTGGCGGTGATGGGCATGCTGGCCGGCCGCGCCATCCCGCTGCGCGACCTCTACAGCACGATCGACTGGCCGGTCGTGGTGCTGCTCGGCGCCATGATCCCGGTGGGCGGGGCGCTGGAGACCACGGGCACGGCACAGCTTCTGGCCGACGGCATCGCCGCCGTGACCCGGGGCCTGCCGCCGCACATGATCCTGGCCGTGGTGCTGGCCGCGACCATGGCCGTCACCCCGATGCTGAACAACGCCGCGACGGTGGTGATCATGGCGCCGATCGTGATCGGCATCGCCCAGCAGCTGGGCCTCAGCCCCGACCCGTTCCTGATCGCCGTCGCGATCGGCGCCAGCTGCGACTTCCTGACCCCGTTCGGCCACCAGAACAACACCCTCATCATGGGGCCGGGCGGCTATGAGGTGTCGGATTTCTGGCGCGTCGGCCTGCCGCTCGACGCCGTCATCATCGTCGTCTCCGTCCTCCTGATCCCGATCGTCTGGCCCTTCGCCCCGTGACCCTGCCCCCTCTCCCGATCGACGCCGCGCTGCCGGATCTGCTGCCGGCCCTGGCCGAACGCGGCCGCGCCGTGCTGCAGGCGCCGCCCGGCGCCGGCAAGACCACCCGGGTGCCGCTGGCGCTGCTGGGCCAGCCCTGGCTGGGCGGCGGCAAGGTCGTGATGCTGGAGCCGCGGCGGATCGCGGCCCGCGCCGCCGCCGGCCACATGGCGTCGCTGCTGGGCGAGACGGTCGGCGACACCGTCGGCTACCGCATCCGCATGGACCGCAGGGTCGGCCCGAAGACCCGGATTGAGGTGGTGACCGAGGGCATCCTGACCCGGATGCTGCAGGACGATCCGGCGCTGGAGGGCATCGGCGCCGTGATCTTCGACGAGTTCCACGAGCGCAGCCTGAACGCCGATCTGGGCCTGGCCCTGGCGTTGGAGACGGCGGCGCTGCGCGAGGACCTGCGCCTCCTGGTGATGTCGGCGACGCTGGACGGCGGGCCGGTGGCGCGGCTGATGGGGGACGCGCCGATCGTCACCTCCGAAGGCCGCGCCTTCCCGGTGGAGACGCATCACCGCCCGCCCCGCGCCGCCGAGCCGATCGAGGATGCGGTGGCGCGGGCGGTGCGCGACGCGCTGGCGGAGGAGAGCGGCAGCCTGCTGGTGTTCCTGCCCGGCGCGCGCGAGATCCGGCGGGTGCAGGCGAAGCTGGCCGGTCTGGGCGATGGGGTCATCGTGGCGCCGCTCTACGGCGACCTGCCGGCAGCGGCGCAGGACCAGGCGATCCGCCCGGCGCCGGCCGGAACCCGCAAGGTGGTGCTGGCGACCAACATCGCCGAGACCAGCCTGACCATCGAGGGCGTGCGGGTGGTGATCGACAGCGGCCTGGCCCGCGCGCCGCGCTTCGACCCGCGCACCGGCATGAGCCGGCTGGAGACGGTGACCATCGCCCGCGCCGCCGCCGACCAGCGCCGCGGCCGCGCCGGCCGCACCGGGCCCGGGGTGTGCTGGCGCCTGTGGGCCAGGGCCGGGGAGGGCGCGATGGCGCCCTTCGATCCGCCCGAGATCCTGGTCGCCGACCTGGCGCCGCTGGCGCTGGAGCTGGCGCTCTGGGGCGGCGATGACCTGGCCTGGCTCGACCCGCCGCCGGCCGCCGCCCTGGCCCAGGCCCGTGCGCTCCTGGCCGATCTCGGCGCCATCGACGCCGCCGAGGGACTCCAGATTCGGCCGACCGCGCATGGCAAGGCGATGGCGAGGCTGCCGCTGCATCCGCGCCTGGCCCATATGGTGCTGCGCGCCAGGGCCGAAGGCGTCGGCGGCGCGGCGGCGGAGCTGGCGGCGATCCTGGAGGGGCGCCGGCCTTCTTCCGAGACTGACCTGCGCGCGTCGATCGAGGCGCTGCGGGGTCATTCAAGGGGTGGCGACCGCGGTGATCCGGCGGTCGCCCGGCTGCGCGAGGCGGCGCGCGACATCGCCCGGCGCTTCGACCTCGGTACCGGCGGCGGGCCGGAGGACGCCGGCGCCCTGCTGGCGCTGGCTTATCCCGACCGCGTGGCCAAGCGCCGGCCGGGCGGGCGCGGCAGCTTCCTGCTGGCCAATGGCCGCGGCGCCGCGCTGCGCGAGGGCGACACGCTGGCCGGCGCCGACTACCTCGCCGTCGCCGAGACCGACGATGCCGGGCGCGAGGCCCGCATCCTGGCGGCGGCGCCGCTGGACGAGGCGGCGCTGGAGGCCGTGCTGGGCGACCGCATCGCCATGGTCGACAGCGTCGCCTGGGATGCCGCCGAACAGACCGTCGCCGCCCGCCGCCAGCGCCGGCTGGGCGCACTGGTGCTGGCCGATGCGGCGCTGCCGAACCCGAATCCCGCGGCGGTGACGGCGGCGCTGCTGGAGGGCGTGCGGCGGTTCGGCCTCGCCGCCCTGCCCTGGCGCGACGCCGCCGTGGCGCTGCGCCAGCGCGTCGGCTTCGCCCGGGCGCTGGAGGGCGATGCCTGGCCCGACTGGTCGGATTCGGCGCTGACGGAAACGCTGGAGGACTGGCTGGGGCCGCATCTGGCCGGGATGCGGCGCCGCGCCGATCTCGACCGGCTGGACCTGGCGCAGATCCTGGCGGCGGCGCTGGGCTGGGAGCGGCAGCGGGCGCTCGACGCGCTGGCGCCGGCGGCGATCCCCATCCCGAGCGGCCGGCGCGCCGCGATCGACTATGCCGACCCGGCCCAGCCGGTGCTGGCGGTGAAGCTGCAGGAGATGTTCGGCCAGGCCGAGACGCCGCGTGTCGGCAACGGCAGGGTGCCGGTCGCGATCCACCTGCTGTCGCCGGCCGGGCGGCCGCTGCAGGTGACGCGCGACCTCGCCGGCTTCTGGGCCGGCAGCTACGCCGAGGTGCGCCGCGACATGCGCGGCCGCTATCCCCGCCATCCCTGGCCCGACGATCCCTTGGCCGCCCCGGCCACCGCGCGGGCCAAGCCGCGCGGCACCTGAGACGGGCTAGGCTATATCCGTCCCATCAGGACCAGGATCAGGAGGACGATGACGATCACCCCGAGAATCCCGCTCGGGCCGTAGCCCCAGCCGCTGCTGTAGGGCCAGGACGGGAAGGCGCCGATCAGGAGGATGATCAGGATGATCAGCAGGATGGTTCCGATACCCATGACGGCGGTCCTCGCCGTTGTTCGCGCTGATTCCCTCAATAGCGATTGGGAAATGTAAGTTCCTGTCGATCGGTCCGCCTAATCGCCCTTGGCGCGCATCGCCACCGCGCCGACCGCCGCCGCCAGCACCAGCCCGGCCACGAAGCCGATGCCCATCCCCCACAGCCCGACGCTGCCGCTGCCGAGCCAATGGCCGGCCACGGCGCCGGCGAGCGCCAGCAGGAAGGGCAGGAAGCAGCCGATCAGGACCATCGCGTCACCTTCGTCTCACCGCCCCCCGCGCCGTTAGACCCCAGTTGCGACCATTCGTCGAGCCCCGATCCCTTGCGCCGGCCTGCCGCCTCGGCCACAAGGACGGGACTTCCCGATACGGCGGCGACCATGGCCACGCCCCAGGCCGAAGACGCGACAATCTCCCCGCCCCAGCGCCCTTTCCTG
Organism: Inquilinus limosus DSM 16000; assembly: GCF_000423185.1. Lineage (GTDB taxonomy): Bacteria > Pseudomonadota > Alphaproteobacteria > DSM-16000 > Inquilinaceae > Inquilinus > Inquilinus limosus. The sequence goes on from NZ_AUHM01000002.1 coordinate 567,306, forward strand.
CGCCGGCAGCTGCTGCGCCTGCATCTGTGGACCCGGCTGCGCACCGCCGTGCGCGCCAACGAGATCGCCCTGCCGCTGCTGGCCGTGGCGATCGGGGTGATCGTCGGCCTCGGCGTCGTCGCCCTGCGCTGGGCGCTGCAGATCGCGCATGAGCTGCTGTTCGGCCTGCCGAGCGGCCAGCGCCTCAGCGCCAGCACCGACATCGATCCGGTGCTGACCGTGCTGGTGCCGGTGCTGGGCGGCCTGGCCTTCGGTGCCGTGATGTGGGCGATCGGCCGCTGGCGGCCCCGCCCGCCGGTCGACCCGATCGAGGCCAACGCCCTCTACGGCGGCCGGATGTCGCTGCGCGACGGCTTCGTCGTCGCCGGCGCCACGCTGATGTCGAGCGGCGTCGGCGCCTCGGTCGGGATGGAGGCCGGCTACACCCAGATCGGCGGCGGATTCGCCTCGCGCATCGGCCAGATCTTCCGGCTGCGCCGGGCCGATCTGCGCACCATGGTCGGCTGCGGCACCGCGGCCGCCATCGCCGCCGCCTTCGACGCGCCGCTGGCCGGCACCTTCTACGCCTTCGAGCTGATCATGGGCGCCTACACGGCGGCGACGCTGGCGCCGGTGGTGGCGGCGGCGCTGGCGGCGACGGCCGTCGCGCGCGTGCTGCTGAACGAAGGCCCGTTCCTGACCGTGACCTGGACCACCGGCCTGCACGCCGCCGACTACGCGCTGTTCGTTCTGGTCGGCCTCGCCTGCGCCGGCCTCGGCATCCTGATGATGCAGGGCGTCACCTGGACCGAGCGGGCGATGCGGCGCCTGGCCCTGCCGCAGCTGCTGCGGCCGGCCGTGGGCGGGTTGGTGGTCGGGGTGATGGCGCTGCGCTTCCCGGAGGTGCTGAGCTCCGGCCACGGCGCGCTCTACGCCGACCTGACCATGGCGCCGCCCCTCGCGGCGCTGGCCCTGCTGCTGGTCGCCAAGACCGCCGCGGCGGCGATCTCGCTCGGCGCCGGCTTCCGCGGCGGCCTGTTCTTCACCTCGCTACTGACCGGCGCGCTGTTCGGCGGCATCCTGGCCCAGCTGGCGGCGCTGGCCCTGCCCGGCCATCCGGTCGAGCATCTCGCCTATTCCCTGGTCGGCATGGCGTCGATGGCGGCGGCGGTGATCGGCGGGCCGCTGACCATGACCTTCCTGGCGCTGGAGCTGAGCGGCGACTTCTCCATCACCATCGGCGTCATGGTCGGGGTGGTGGTGGCCGCCGCGGTGGTGCGGCACCTGTTCGGCTACTCCTTCGCCACCTGGCGCTTCCATCTGCGCGGCGAAGCGATCCGCGGCGCCCAGGACGTCGGCTGGATCCGCGACCTGACCGTCGCCCGGCTGATGCGGCGCGACGCCCGCAGCGTGCCGGAGACGACGACCGTGGCCGATTTCCGCCGGCAGTTCCCGGTCGGGTCGACCCAGCGCGTCTTCGTCACCGACGCCGCCGGCCGCGCCGCCGGGGTGGTGCAGGTGTCGGACGCGCACAGCGCCGATTATGACGCCGAGGCGGAGACCACCGAGATCGGCGCCTTGCGCCACGCCGCCGCCTACATGCTGCTGCCCGGCCAGACGGTCCGCACGGCGCTGGAGCTGTTCCAGGCGGCGGAGACGGAGACCCTGCCGGTGGTCAGCGACGCGCAGGAGCGGCGGATCATCGGCTATGTCAGCGAGGCCTACGCCCTGCGCCGCTACAACGAGGAGCTGGAGCGGCGCCGCGCCGAGGACACCGGCGAGCGCTGGTTCCGGTCGACGGAGTGAGGGTTTACGGCAGCTCGTTCACCGAATGCGGGTCGATCGAATAGGGGAAGGTCTCGGCCAGGAAGCGCGGCTGCGACCGGACCCGGTCGATCCAGGCCGTCACATGCGGGTGGTCCGACAGCGGCAGGTCGGCCTCCTCTGCCCGGTGGACATAGGCGAAGACGGCGATGTCGGCGATGCCGTAGGCCGGCCCGGCCAGCCAGGTGCGCTGCGACAGCTCCCGGTCGAGGATCGCCAGCGTCTTCAGCGATCCCTTCCGCTTGGCCTCGACCAGCGCGGCCGGGCGGCGGGCCAGCTTGCCGGTCATGGTCCAGTGCCGCAGCGTCCCGATCGTGGACTGGACGTAGTCTCCTTCGAAGGACAGCCATTGCAGCACCTTGGCCCGGGCGAAGCGGTCGTCCGGCAGATAGGGCGTGCCCTCGGCCAGGAAGACCAGGATGGCGGCGGACTCGGCGAGCACCCGGCCGTCCTCCAGCCGGATCGCCGGCACCGCGCCGGTCGGGTTGATCGCCAGATATTCCGGCCGCTGGCCTTCGCCCTCGAAGATGCTGATGATCTCGGTCCGGTAGGGAAGCTGCAGATGCGACAGCAGCAGCCGGACCTTGTAGGCGTTCTGCGACGGCAGGTAGTCGTAGAGGGTGAGCATGGGCGTCCTCGGGCGGGGTGAGGCCGGAAGGATCGCAGCGCGCCGCGATCCCGCCACTCCGCTTCTTGCGCCGAATTCGGCCGCAAGGGACGGGTGGGCGTCTCCTCTCGGCGAGCTAGGATACGGAGCATGATGTCCGATCTGTTCGACAGCCTTCCTGCCCCGGGACCGACCGAAAAGACGCTGGCCCAGGGCGCGGTGCTGCTGCGCGGCTTCGCCCGCGACCGGGCGGAGGCGCTGGTCGCGGCGGTACGGGCGGTCGAAACCCAGGCGCCGTTCCGCCACCTGGTCACCCCGGGCGGCTACCGCATGTCGGTGGCGATGACCAATTGCGGCCGGGTCGGCTGGGTCAGCGACCGCAGCGGCTATCGCTACGATCCGATCGATCCGATCGCCGGCCGGCCCTGGCCGGAGATGCCGGAGATCTTCGCCGCGCTGGCCGACGCCGCCTCGATCAAGGCCGGCTTCGGCCCCTTCGCGCCCGACGCCTGCCTGATCAACCGCTACGAGCCCGGCGCCCGCCTGTCGCTGCACCAGGACCGGGACGAGCGCGACACCGGCGCGCCGATCGTCTCGGTCTCGCTGGGCCTGCCCGCGACCTTCCTGTTCGGCGGGCTGCAGCGCAGCGACCCGCCACGCCGGGTGCGGGTGGAGCACGGCGACGTCGCGGTCTGGGGCGGTCCGGCGCGGCTGGCCTTCCACGGCGTCGCCCCGCTGCCGGACGGCAGCCATGCGCTGCTCGGCCGCCAGCGGATAAACCTGACCTTTCGGAAGGCCCTGTAGACTCGCTATGAAGGCCGGGTCGGTTGCATGGGAACAGGCGGCGCGATGCTTCAGGGCAAGGTCATTCTGGTCACCGGATCCTCCTCCGGCATCGGCCTGGCGATCGCCCGGGCGGCCCGGGACGAAGGCGCGACCGTGATGCTGCACGGGGTGGAGCCGGATGCCCTCGCCAAGGCCGCGGCCGAGCTCGGCGGCGCCGCCTCGGTGCTGGCCGATCTGTCGGAGCCGGAGGCCGCCGGAATCGTGGTCGATGCGGCGCTCCGCGCCCATGGGCGAATCGACGGCCTCGTGAACAATGCCGCCGTCCTGACCCGCACGACGCTGGAGCAGGCCGACGCCGCCGCCTTCGACGCCATCATCGCCGTCAACGCCCGCGCTCCGCTGCTGCTGTGCCGCGAGGCGGTGCGCGCCTTCCGCGCCCGGGGGATGGGCGGCGCCATCGTCAACATCGGCTCGGTCAACGCACTGTGCGGCCAGGACAATCTGCTGGTCTATTCGATGTCCAAGGCGGCGCTGATGACGATGACGCGCAACCTGGGCGACGCGCTGTCGGCCGAGCGCATCCGGGTCAACCAGCTGAATGTCGGCTGGACCCTGACGGAGACGGAGCGCGAGATCCAGCGCCGCGAGGGCCGGCCGGAGGACTGGGCCGAGCACATCCCGCCCGCCTTCGCCCCGACCGGCCGCATCCTGCGGCCGGAGGAGGTGGCGCAGCATGCCGTCTTCTGGCTGTCCGACCGGTCGGCGCCGGTCACCGGCCAGGTCTACGAGGTCGAGCAGTACCCGCTGGTCGGCCGCAACAAGATCAACACGCGATGAGGGATCGGAGACGATGAAGGAAACCTGGCGCTGGTTCGGCCCGGACGACCCGGTGACGCTGGACCATGTCAAGCAGGCGGGCGCGAGCGGCATCGTCACCGCCCTGCACCACCGCCAGGACGGCAGCGTGTGGCCGGAGGCCGAGATCGCCGAGCGCAAGGCGGTGATCGAGCGCGCCGGCCTGGTCTGGTCGGTGGTCGAGAGCATTCCCCTGCCCGACGTGATCAAGACCGGCGGCGCCGGCGCGGCCGAGGCCATCGCCAATTTCTCCCAGTCGCTGCGCAACGTCGCCGCGGCCGGGGTGAAGACCGTCTGCTACAACTTCATGCCGGTGGTCGACTGGACCCGCACCAACCTGATGTGGCGGCTGCCCACCACCGGCTACGCCCTGCGCTTCGACGCGGTCGACATGGCCGCCTATGACGCCTTCATCCTGAAGCGCCGCGGCGCCGAGGCCGACCACAGGCCCGAGGTGCTGGCCCGTGCCCGCGACCGCGTGGCGGCGATGAGCGAGAGCGAGACGGCTGAGCTCGAGAAGACCATCATCGCCGGCCTTCCGGGCGTGGCCGGCGCGGTCAACGACCGGGCCGGGTTCGAGCGCCGCCTCGCGCTCTATGACGGCATCACCGCCGACGACTTCCGCGCCAACTACAAGGCCTTCCTGGCCGCCGTGGTGCCGGTGGCGGAGGAGGTCGGCGCCCGCCTGGCCGTGCATCCCGACGACCCGCCCTTCCCGCTGTTCGGCCTGCCGCGCATCGTCTCCACCCCGGCCGATGCCCGGGCGATCCTGGCCATGGTCGACCGCACGGCGAACGGGCTGACGCTCTGCGTCGGCTCCTACGGCTCGCGGCCGGACAACGACCTGGCGGCGATGGCGCGGGAATTCGCGCCGCGCATCCACTTCGCCCATCTGCGCAACGTCACGGTCGAGCCCGACGGATCGTTCTTCGAGGACGAGCATCTCGAGGGCGGCGCCGACATGGTGGCGATCATCGACGCGCTGATGGCCGAGGAGCGGGCGCGCAAGGCCGCCGGGCGCGCGGATTGGGAGATCCCGATGCGGCCGGACCACGGCCATCTGCTGGCCGACGACGTGCACAAGAAGACCAACCCCGGCTACTCCCTGATCGGCCGGCTGAAGGGCCTGGCCGAGCTGCGCGGCGTGGCCCGGGCGGTCGCGCAGCTGCGCACATGACGGACACGGTCGACGCCGTCGTGGTCGGCGCCGGGGTGGTCGGCCTGGCCGTCGCCCGGGCGCTGGCCCTGGCCGGGCAGGAGGTGATCATCCTGGAGGCGGCGGACGCCTTCGGCACCGAGACCTCGGCCCGCAACAGCGAGGTGATCCACGCCGGGATCTACTACCCGCAGGGCAGCCTGAAGGCCCGGCACTGCGTCGCCGGGCGGCGGGCGCTGTACCGCTACTGCGACGACCACGGCATCACCTATCACCGCTGCGGCAAGCTGATCGTCGCCACCGACGAGGCCGAGGCGGCGACCCTGGCCCGGATCGAAGCCTCGGCCCGGGCCAACGGCCTTACGCGAGAGGACGACGCGCTGCGGCCGCTGACGGCCGACGAGGCGCATGCGCTGGAGCCGGAGATCGCCTGCACCGCGGCGCTGTTCTCGCCCTCCACCGGCATCGTCGACAGCCACGGGCTGATGCTGGCGCTGCTGGGCGACGCCGAGGCCCGCGGCGCGATGATCGCGTATCACAGCCGGCTGGAGGCGGCTTCGGTCACACCCGAGGGGCTGCATCTGGAGATCGCCACCGAGGACGGCGGCATGGAGCTGCTGACCCGCCGGGTGGTGAACTCGGCCGGGCTGTCGGCGCCGGACGTCGCCCGCCGCATCACCGGCGTGCCCGAGACATCGGTGCCGCAGCCCTATCTGGCCAAGGGCAACTATTTCGGCCTGTCCGGCCGCCCGCCCTTCCGCCACCTGGTCTATCCGGTGCCGGTGCCCGGCGGCCTCGGCACCCACGCCACCATCGACCTCGCCGGCCGGGTGCGTTTCGGCCCCGACGTCGAATGGGTCGACGTGATCGACTACCGGGTCGACCCGGCGCGGGCCGAGAGCTTCTACGCTGCCATCCGCCGCTACTGGCCGGCCCTGCCGGACGGGGCGCTGCAGCCGGACTATTCCGGCATCCGCCCGAAGATCACCCCGCCCGGCGCCGCCGCGGCGGATTTCGTGATCCAGGGGGCGGAGGGACATGGCGTGCCCGGCCTGGTCAATCTGTTCGGCATCGAAAGCCCGGGCCTGACCTCCTGCCTCTCGATCGCCGACGAGGTGGTGGAACGGCTGGGGCCGCCGGCCTAGGCCGCCCGCGCCGCCTTCTGGAACCAGGCCGGGGTGATGCCGTAGGCGCCCTTGAAGCGGCGGGTCAGGTGAGCCTGGTCGGTGAAGCCGGTGGCTGCGGCCACCTGGGCCGGCGCCTCGCCCGTGGCCAGGAGCCGCTTCGCCCGCTCCAGCCGGATCCAGCGCAGATAGGTCGCCGGCGGTGCGCCGTAGCGCCGGGCGAAGGCGCGGGACATGTGGAAGCGGCTCAGCCCCGCCACGGCGGCGAGGTCCTCCACCGTGACGTCCTCGCCGAGATGGGCGTGCAGATGGTCGCGCACCCGCGCCAAGGCGGCGTCGCCCGGATGCAGCAGGGTCGGCGCCGGCGCCCCGGCCAGGCGGCGGGCCAGCGCCACCAGCATGGCGGCCAGCGATTCCGACCGCGCCAGCGTCGCGCCCGGCTCGGCGAAGGCGTCGACGGTGCGGGCGATCAGTGCTGCCAGGGCCGGGTCCTCGGACAGGATGGCCGGGAAGCCCAGCGCCCAGGGCAGGCGGATGCCGGCATCGTCCAGCACGGCGGACACCGTCTCCGGCTCGACATAGAGCATGCGGTAGAGGAAGCCTTCGGCATTGGTCGCATGCCCGTCATGGATCTCGGCCGGGTTGAAGGTGATGACCGATCCCGGCCGGGTGCTGTGCGTGGCGCCGCGGCAAGTGAAGCTCTGCGACCCCGCCTCGGTCAGGCCGATGGCGTAGGTCTCGTGCGCGTGCCGCTCGTAGCAATGGGCGGTGAAATGGGCGCGGAAGCGCTCGACGCCGAAGCGCTGGTCCAGCCCGACCGTGACCCATTCGTCGCTGCCCATGGCGGCATGTTAGGCCGCCCCGGCCGCGGCCGCCACAGCACGATCGTACAAGCCGGCCCGACGCCCTGTTCCTAGCATCCGGCCCGGTCACGAGGAGGAAGCATGCGCTTCGACACCAAGATCGCCGTCGTCCTGCGCGAGGATCTGCCGGTGTGGCAGAAGCTGAACGTCACCGCCTTCACCGTCGCCGGCCTGGCCGGCACGAGGCCCGAGCTGATCGGCGAGCCCTACCGGGACGGCTCGGGCAACCTGTACCTGCCGATGCTCCGCCAGCCGGTGCTGGTCTTCGCCGGACCGGCCGAGGCGCTGAAGGCGGCGCATGCCCGGGCCCTGGCCCGCAACCTGCGGATGGCGGTCTACACCGCCGACCTCTTCGCCACCGGTTACGACGAGGCCAACCGCGCGGCGGTGCAGGTGGTGCCGGCCGAGGCGCTGGACCTGGTCGGCTTCGCCCTGCACGAGGAGCGGAAGGACATCGACAAGGTGCTGAAGGGGCTGTCGCTGCATCCGTGACGGCCGACCGGGGACGACGACGCCCCGTCAGCTCCAATACGCATCGGCGCGACGGATGACGCGCAGCCATGCCTGCGCGGCGTCGAATGAGAGCGATCGCTGCTTCAGGCTCTGCGTCGCATCGCCTGCCGTCCGCAGATGGTGCAGCAGGGCGCCCGACAGGGCGTTCGAGGCACCGGCGAGCCAATAGGTCGCCCGGATATGCGGCAGCAGCCGATCCTCCATGCCGTAGGCCGTCAGGTAATGGCGCAGAAGCGCATCGTGGCGACGGCGGACCTCGGGTTCCCAGAACCCCAGCGACTGGAGCCAGGAGCCGACATCTTCGAGCGGCGACCCGATCCGGGCCCGCGCCCAGTCGAGAAGGACGGGCTGGTCGGCGCGCTGGCGCCGTCGGACGACGGCGTTTCCCGGGTGGACGTCGCCATGGATCGGGCGCGCCTGGAAGCCCCGCTCGGACCGGAGTTGCGAGCGCAGCCTGTCCCGGGCACGCACGATGCGGTCCGTCGCCGGGAGAGCGCGCGCGAGCACCGAGAGATCCGCGTCCTGCCGGCAGCGATCGAGCGCATCTCGCGTTTCCACGGCGAGATCGCGATGCTCCGCCTCATAGTCCCAGTCCCGGACGCTTTCCGGCGCTTCCGCCGCCCTCTGGTGGAACTCCGCCAGCTGGGTCAGCAGTTTCCGACCGGCCGCGATATCCCGCCATACCCATGCGCTGACCCGTCGGATCCGCTCCAGATACAGCAGTGTGAGATCCCGGGCCGGCCGGTCGACGGCCAGGAGGCGGGGCGACATATGGGCGGCATGAGCCGACACCAGGCGTTGGTAGATCAGCGCCTCGCGGGCAGGCCGCCCGGTGAGCTGCTTGACGACGAATCGCGTCGTTCGAGAACGCCCTTCGTGGTCGCGGTACCGAGCCGTGACCTGCGCGACCGCAGCCGCCTCCAGGCCGCCCCGCAACGGCTTGATCTCGACCGCCGCGTCCCGGCCCGGCCCACCCGCCACCGACTCGAGCACGCGACGGATCGATGCATCGATATGGTCCTGTTCCATCCGCGGCACGGTCGCAGCGATCCGGAGTTGGTTCCAGGACAATCGAAAGTGGCTGCTGCCCGCACGGCTGAGGCATCTGAAGGCGTGATCGGCGCCGGCCGATCGGAGCTCGGCCTCTAATCCTCCCCGCCGGCGTCGGGCGGGGTGCCGAGGCTGGAGACGCGGGCGTCGAGCTTGCGCAGCAGGCGGCGCAGCACCTCGCGCTCGCCCGGCTCGAAGGCGGCCATCAGCTCGGCCTCGATCTCCTGGGCCAGCGGCACGATCGCATCATAGACCCGCCGGCCGGCCGGGGTGAAGCCGAGCTGGATCAGCCGCTGGTCGGCCGGATGCGTGCCGCGGCTGAGGTAGCCCGCCGCGATCAGCCGGCTGACCGCCCGGCTGACCTTGGCCTTGTCCATCGCCGTGCGTTCGCAGATCTGGTTCGACGACAGGGGCGCATAGCGGCCGACCATCGCCATCACCCGCCATTCCGGAATGCTGAGCCCGAAGGCGTCGGCATAGCGCCGGGCGAAGGTGCGGCTGACCCGGTTGCTGACCACCGACAGCTCATAGGGCAGGAACGCCTCGAGGTCGAAATCCGCCGCCGCCCGCACCGCCTGGTCCCGCATCGTCCGGCCTCCCCGCCGCTTGACATTCGTTTCATATGAAACGAGATTGGCCGCCGATCAAGACGGGCCCGCCCGACCATACGCGAGGGCGCGGCCGCGGCAAGCCCGGTGCTTGGCGGAAGTCCGGGCGATCAGACCAAAGAACGAGGGGAGGACAAATGGCCCAGACGACTTCGATCGCGGAGCGCGTGCGCCTGCTGTTCGCCAGCGCCGTCGGCACCATCATCGAGTGGTACGACTTCTTCATCTTCGCCTTCTGCGCCACGCTGGTGTTCGACCGGGCCTTCTTCCCGACCGAGGATCCGCTGGCCGGAGTGCTGCTGAGCCTCGGCACCTTCGCCATCGGCTTCTTGGCCCGGCCGCTGGGCGGCATCCTGTTCGGCGCACTGGGCGACCGGATCGGCCGCAAGAACGCGCTGGTGGTCAGCCTGCTGATGATGGGCGCCGCCACCTTCGCCATGGGCCTGCTGCCGACCTATGCCTCAGCCGGGGTGCTGGCGCCGGTGCTGCTGGTCACGCTGCGCGTGCTGCAGGGCATCGCCGTCGGCGGTGAGGCCACCGGCGCCCTGCTGATCGTCGCCGAATCCATGCCCGGCCGGCGGCGCGGCTTCTGGACCAGCTTCCCGATGATCGGCGGCCCGGCCGCCAATGTCCTGGCCGCCGCCACCATCGGCGCCCTGACCGCGCATTACGGCGAGGCCGGCTTCGCCGAATGGGCTTGGCGCCTGCCCTTCCTGTTCTCGATCGTGCTGGTGCTGCTGGGCCTCTGGGTGCGGCGGCGGGTCGAGGAATCGCCGGTTTTCGCCGAGCTGGCGGCGAAGCGCCGCGAGGTGCCGGCGGCGCCGCTGGCCGAGGCCCTGCGCAGCCATTGGCGGCCGATGGGCCAGGTGTTCCTGGTGAAGGCGGCGGAGAACACGCTGTTCTACCTGTTCACCACCTTCTTCCTGGTGCTGGTGGTGCAGTTCCTCGGTCTCGCCCGCGGCGTCGGGTCCGATGCGCTGTTCTGGGGCTCGATCCTGGAGGTCGCGGTGATCATGGCCGCGGCCTGGGTCTCCGACGTGGTCGGCCGGCGGCCGGTGATGCTGCTGGGCCTCGTCGGCGGCATCGGCGCCGCGGCGCTGCTGTTCACCCTGCCGCCCGGGACGGCGCCGGAAACGGTGCTGCAGGTCACGCTGCTGACCCTGACCTGCCACGGCATCATCGTCGGCAGCATGTCGGCGTATTTCACCGAGCTGTTCCCGACCCGGGTGCGCTACACCGCCATGTCGGTGAGCTACCAGGTCGCCTCGGTCGTCGGCGGGTCGGTGGCGCCCTTGATCGGCACTGCCCTCCTGGGCTGGACCGGCACGCCGCAATCCGTCGCGGTCTACGCCGCGCTGATGGCGGTGCCGGGCATCCTGTGCGTGCTGCTGTCGCGCGAAACCCGCGGCGCCGACCTGGCGGCGGTGGAGCCCGCGTCCGACGGCCCGGGAACCGCCGAGGCGGCGCCAGCGCCGCGCTGAGCCGACCGTCAGCCGAGCCTGGCCACGAGAAAGTCGATGAAGCTTCGCACCTTCGCCGCCAGCAGCGGACGATGGGGATAGAGAAGGTGGACCGGCAGGTCGCGGAGACGCCATTCCGTCAGCACCGGCGTCAGGCGCCCTGCCGCGATCTCGGCATCGACCAGAAAGCTCGGCGCCAGCATCACGCCATGCCCGTCGAGGACGAGACGGAGCAGGAACTCCGTGCCGTTCGCGGTGACCGGCCCCGAGACGCGCACCGTCTCCGTCCGGCCGCCCGCATCGGTGAATTGCCAGAGGCGGGGTGCGGCCGTTTCGGCATAGATCAGGCAGGGGTGCCGGGCCAGATCGGCGGGCGCCTCCGGCGTCCCGGCCCGCTGCAGATAGGCGGGCGCGGCGCAGGCCACAAGACGCGCCGAGGAGACCTGCCGGGCGACGAGGCTGGAATCCGGCAGGGCGCCGATGCGGAGCGCGACGTCGAAGCCTTCCTCGATCAGGTTCACGAAGCGGTCGGACAGCACGATGTCGACCGACACCTCGGGATAGAGTCGCACGTAATCGCCGATGAGAGGCGCCAGGCGCAGCACGCCGAATGTCCCCGGCGCCGCCACGCGCAACAGCCCGCGGGGCACCGCCTGGCGCGCACCGGCTTCGGTCTCCGCCTCCTCGACATCCGCCAGGATCCGGCTGCAGCGGGCATAATATTGCCGCCCGGCTTCCGTGAGGTGCAGCCGGCGGGTCGTCCGATTCAGCAGGCGCACGCCGAGATGCGCCTCCAGGCCGCGCACATGATGGCCCGCCATCTCGGGCGAGATGCCGAAATGCCGGGCGGCGGCGGCGAAGCTGCCGTCGTCGACCGCGCGTGTGAAGACCGCCATGCTGGTCAGCCGATCCATCGCTCATTCCAAAGCTGTGTTTCAGAGTGAGTTTAATACAGCATCGATTATCGGATCATTCGGGGCTCTCCATGTTTCCTGTCGGCAGAAGCAAGGAGCACGACCGATGCATATCAAGGAAAGCCGCCACACGGTGAACGGGGTCACTTTGAACGTCCGTGACCAGGGACAGGGCGAGCCGGCCCTGCTGTTCCTGCACTATTGGGGCGGGTCCGGCAGGACCTGGATGGGGGTGATCGACCGCCTCGCCGCCGCCCATCGCTGCATCGCCCCCGATCAGCGCGGATGGGGCGGATCCGACAAGAATGCCGCCGCATTCGACCTGCCGCTTCTGGCCGATGATGCAACGGCTCTGATCCAGCGCCTCGGCCTGACCCGCTATGTCCTGGTCGGCCACTCGATGGGCGGCAAGGTGGCGCAGCTGCTGGCCTCGCGCCGCCCTGCCGGGCTCGAGGCCCTCATCCTCGTCGCCCCTGCGCCGCCGGCACCGATGGCGATTCTCGATGAGCAGCGCCGGGCCATGACCCATGCGTACGATTCGCGAGAGGCCGTGGAGACGGCGCTGGAGGTGCTGGCGGCGAGGCCCCTGAACTCGGCGCTCCGGGAGCAGGTGATCGCCGACAGCCTGTGCGGCGCCCCCGCGGCGAAGCGCGCCTGGCCCGAACGCGGCATGACTCTCGATCTCACCCGGGAGGCGACGCGGATCGCGGTGCCGACGCTGGTGATCGGCGGCGAGGCAGACCGGATCGACACGGTCGAGACGCTTCGGCGCGAGGTCGTCGGCCGGATCGGCGGCACGACCCTGCTGTCCCTGCCGGGCGTCGGACACCTGTCGCCGCTGGAGGCCCCGGCAGAGGTCGCCGCCGCCATCCACGGCTTTCTCGATGGGGCCAGGCCAGGGTAGCCTTACAGCGCCCGCGCCCGGTCCCGCAGCACGAATTTCTGGATCTTGCCGGTCGAGGTCTTGGGCAGCTCGCCAAACACCACCGTCTTCGGGCATTTGAAATGCGCCAGGTGCTGGCGGCAGAAGGCGATGATCTCTTCCGCCGTCGCCTCTGCCCCCGGCCGCAGCGTGACGAAGGCGCAGGGGGTCTCGCCCCATCTCTCGTCCGGCCGCGCCACCACCGCCGCCTCCAGCACCGCCGGGTGGCGGTACAGAACGCCCTCGACCTCGATGGTCGAGATGTTCTCGCCGCCGGAGATGATGATGTCCTTCGACCGGTCCTTCAGCTCGATATAGCCGTCCGGGTGCATGACGCCGAGGTCGCCGGTGTGGAACCAGCCGCCGGCGAAGGCCTTCTCGGTCGCCGCCTTGTTCTTCAGATACCCCTTCATGGTGATGTTGCCGCGCATGAACACCTCGCCCAGCGTCTGCCCGTCGGCGGGGACCGGGGCGAGGGTTTCGGGGTCGGCCACCATCAGCCCTTCCTGCACCACATAGGGCAGGCCCTGGCGCGACTGCAGCCGAGCCTGCTCCCCGGCCGGCAGGGCGTCCCATTCCGGCTTCCAGTCGCAGACCACGGCCGGGCCGTAGACCTCGGTCAGGCCGTAGACATGGGTGACCTTGATGCCGAGCCGGGCCATCCCCTCCAGCACCGCCGCCGGCGGGGGCGAGGCGGCGGTCATCATCTGCACCGCCTGCGGAAAATCGCGCCGCTCCCCGGCCGGGGCGTTCAGCAGCATGCTCATGACGATCGGCGCGCCGCAGAGATGGGTGACGCCGTGATCGGCGATGGCGGCGTAGATCTCGCGCGCCGCCACCCGGCGCAGGCAGACATGGGTGCCGGCCATGGCCGTGATCGTCCAGGGGAAGCACCAGCCGTTGCAGTGGAACATCGGCAGGGTCCAGAGATAGACCGGATGATGCGGCATCCCCCAGGTGACGACATTGCCGAGCGCGTTCAGATAGGCGCCGCGGTGGTGGGTGACGACGCCCTTCGGGTCGCCGGTGGTGCCGGAGGTGTAGCCGAGCGCGATCGCATCCCACTCGTCGCCGGGCATCACGCCCGGCCAGGCCGGGTCGCCCTCGGCCAGCAGGTCCTCGTATGTGAGATCGCCGATCGGCTCGCCCGCCACCGCAGGGTCGACGATGTCGACCACCACCGGCGGCGCCTCCAGCTGCGCCAGCGCGTCCCGCACCACCGCGGCGTATTCCCGGTCGGCCAGCAGCACCCGAGTCTCGGAATGGCGCAGCTGGAAGGCGATGGCCGCGGCGTCGAGCCGGATGTTGAGGGCGCACAGCACGGCGCCCGCCATCGGCACGCCGAAGGTCGCCTCGAACGCCTCCGGCACGTTCGGCGCCATCACCGCCACCGTGTCGTTCCTGCCGATGCCGCGGCGGGATAGGGCCGAGGCCAGGCGGCGGCAGCGCTCCGCCGTCTCGCGCCAGCTCCGTTTCACGTCGCCATAGACAACGGCCGTCCGGTCCGGATGGGCCAGCGCGGTGCGGCCGAGGAAGGAGATCGGCGTCAGCGGCACGTAATTGGCCGGGTTGCGGTCGAGATCGGTGTCGTAGGCGTGCGGCATCGGTTGGGACTCCCTGTCCGGCATATTCTGGCACCGCGCCGGCCCGGGCGGAAAGCGGGACAGACCCTCGCGCCGGCGCCGCGGCGGCGCTAGGCTTCGCAAAACACGGGAGGACGCCATGGGAGCCTATGCCGAGGCCTATCGCCGCGCGCTCGACGACCCCGAGGGATTCTGGGGCGAGGCCGCCGCCGCGATCGACTGGGACCGGCGCTGGGACCGGGTGCTGGACGGCGGCAACGCGCCCTTCTTCCGCTGGTTCGCCGGCGGCCGGCTCAACACCTGTTTCAACGCGCTCGACCGCCATGTCGCCGCCGGCCATGGCGACCGCATCGCCCTGATCCACGACAGCCCGGTCACCGGCACGGTGCGGCGCTTCACCTATGCCGAGCTGACCGGCCGCGTCGCCCGCTTCGCCGGGGCGATGCGGACCCTGGGCGTCGGCCCCGGCGACCGGGTGGTGATCTACATGCCGATGGTGCCGGAGGCGGCGATCGCCATGCTGGCCTGCGCCCGGCTGGGCGCGGTGCACTCCGTGGTGTTCGGCGGCTTCGCGGCGCCCGAGCTGGCGGCGCGGATCGACGATTGCGAGCCGAAGCTGGTCGTCTCCGCCTCCTGCGGCATCGAGGTGTCGCGCATCGTCGCCTACAAGCCGCTGCTCGACGCCGCCCTCGGCCTGGCGAAGCATAAGGTGCCGGCCACCGTGATCCTGCAGCGGCCGCAATGCGAGGCGGCGATGACTCCGGGCCGCGACCACGACTGGGCGGCGCTGGAGGCCGCGGCCGAGCCCGCCGGCTGCGTGCCGGTGGCGGCGACCGATCCGCTCTACATCCTCTACACCTCCGGCACCACCGGCCAGCCCAAGGGCATCGTCCGCGACAATGGCGGGCATGCCGTGGCCCTGGCCTGGAGCATCCCCGCGATCTACGGGCTCAAGCCCGGCGAGGTGATGTGGACCGCCTCCGATGTCGGCTGGGTGGTCGGCCATTCCTACATCGTCTACGGGCCGCTGCTGGCCGGCTGCACCAGCGTGATGTACGAGGGCAAGCCGGTCGGCACGCCCGACGCCGGCGCCTATTGGCGGGTGGCCGAGCAGCATGGCGTGTCGGTGCTGTTCACCGCCCCGACCGCCTTCCGCGCCATCAAGCGCGAGGATCCGGACGGCCGCCTTCTGGCCGGGCGCGACCTGTCGCGGTTCCGCGCCCTGTTCCTGGCCGGGGAGCGCTGCGATCCCGACACGCTGGGCTGGGCCGAACGGCTGCTGAAGGTGCCCGTGATCGACCATTGGTGGCAGACCGAGACCGGCTGGCCGATCTGTGCCGACCCGCTGGGGCTGGAGGCGATGCCGGTCAAGCCCGGCTCGCCCACCAGGCCGATGCCGGGCTGGGACGTGCGGGTGCTGGGGCCGGACGGGCGGGAGGTGCCACGCGGCGAGATCGGCGCGCTGGCCTGCCGGCTGCCGATGCCGCCCGGCGCCGCGCCGACGCTGTGGCGGGCCGATGCGCGGTTCCGCAGCGCCTATCTCGAGGATTATCCCGGCTTCTACAAGACCGGCGATGCCGGGCTGGTCGACGAAGACGGCTACGTCTTCGTCATGAGCCGGGTGGACGACGTCATCAACGTCGCCGGCCACCGCTTGTCGACCGGGCAGATCGAGGAGGTTCTGGCCGGCCATCCCGACGTCGCCGAATGCGCCGTGATCGGGGCGGCGGACGACCTCAAGGGCCAGGTGCCGCTGGGCTTCCTGGTGCTGAAGGCGGGGGTGGCCCGGCCGGACGAGGTCATCGCGGCGGAGGCGGTGCAGCGGGTGCGCGACAGCATCGGGCCGGTCGCGGCCTTCAAGACGGCGATGATCGTCGACCGCCTGCCGAAGACCCGTTCGGGCAAGATCCTGCGCGGCACCATGGCGCGAATCGCCGATTCGCTTCCCGTCGCCGTCCCGGCGACGATCGACGATCCGGCGATCCTCGACGAAATCCGCGCGACATTGCGGCGATCGGGCTATGGCCGCGGGTAACGTTCCCGTTTCCACCCGGTCTAAGCCCGGAACGGCAAGCCCTCAGAAATATTACATTTTTAAGTTCATTTAGCGCGGTTGCGATTCAGCGCATATCATCACATGTCGGGCAAAAACCTGAAAACCCTTCAAAACAAAGGGTTTTTCTGACCCAAACGAGTGCTTGACGCAGCGGCAAAATGACTCTTATCGTCGCGCAATGCTCGAGTTGAGCAGGCGAGGCTTCAAAAAACGAGGGCCGCGGGAAGCGGCCCTCTTTTTTGTCTTCCGGCTCGGGAACCGGGGCGCTGCCGGACGCGGCGGCGCCCCGTCCGGCCCCGTCAGGCGGCGATCTGCTTCGGCGCCTCGGACTGGCCGACGCTGATCTTCACGGTGCGGGGCTTCTGCGCCTCCGGCACCTCGCGAACCAGATCGATGTTCAGAAGGCCGTTCACCAGCGTCGCGCCGGTGACCTTGATGAAGTCGGCGAGCTGGAAGCGCCGCTCGAAGGCCCGGCCGGCGATGCCGCGATGCAGGAAGACCCGGTTCTTGTCCTCCTCGTCGGCGGTCGACTTGGCGCGGACGATCAGGCTGTTCTCGGAAGTCACGACCTCCAGGTCGTCCTCCCCGAAGCCCGCCACCGCCATGGTGATGCGATAGGCGTCCTCACCGGTCTTCTCGATGTTGTAGGGCGGGTAGGACGGCGCCGCGGTGTCGAACTGCAGCGCGGAATCGAGCAGCCGCGACATGCGGTCGATGCCGATGGTCGAGCGGAACAGCGGGGACAGGTCAAGAGTACGCATGGATATCCTCCATATGAGCGATACCTGGGCGGCGCACCGGATGGTCGCGCCGCGGGTTTGCGAGCGTGGCGGCCCCGGCTGGGCACCGCCACGCCGTACGATCTGGGAAGGACCGCCGGCCGGTTCAAGAGGCCCGGCCGTCGCGGTCCGCCGGGCTTATTGAGCGGTCCAGCCGCCGTCGACCGAGATGCTGGTGCCGGTGATCTGGTCGGCGGCGGGGGAGCACAGGAAGGCGACGGTGCCGCCGAGCTGCTCCGGCGTCACGAAGGTCATCGAGGGCTGCTTCTCGCCCAGCAGCTGCTTGGCCGCCTCCTCCTGGCTGATCTTCTTGTCGGCCGCGATCGCGCTGATCTGCTTCTCCACCAGCGGCGTGCGCACCCAGCCCGGGCAGACAGCGTTGCAGGTGACGCCGGTCCCCGCCGTCTCCAGCCCCACCACCTTGGTCAGCCCGACGAGGCCGTGCTTGGCCGCGACATAGGCCGCCTTGTGGGCCGAGGCGACCAGGCCGTGCGCCGAGGCGATGTTGATGATCCGGCCCCAGCCCTGCCGCTTCATCTGCGGCACCGCCGCGGCGATGCCGTGGAACGCCGCCGACAGGTTGATCGCCAGGATCGCGTCCCATTTCTCGGCCGGGAACTCCTCCACCGGCGCCGTGAACTGGATGCCGGCATTGTTCACCAGGATGTCGACCCGGCCGAGCCTCTCGACCGTCGCCGCCACCAGGCCGCGCACCGCGTCGCCCTTCGACATGTCGGCGCCGTCATAGACCGCGCGCACCCCGTGCTCGCGCTCAATGCCGCTGCGGATCGCCTCGATCTCCGCGGCGTCGCCGAAGCCGTTCAGCACGATGTCCGCGCCCTGGCCGGTCAGCACCTTCGCGATGCCCAGCCCGATGCCGCTGGTCGATCCGGTGACGATCGCTACCTTGCCCTTCAACATGGGTCCGTTCCTTGCGATGACGGGTGGGGAAGTCTTCGGGGGCGTTCCGGGTCCCTAGCGCTTGAACAGCGCATCCGCTGCCGATTTGTGGCTCTGCTTGCCGGCGATCACGCCGCGGGCGCGGGCGATCTCGGCCTCCAGCTCGGCGATGTACTCTTCGAGCTCGGCGACCGAGAGGCTGTCGAGCGGCTTCGGCTGCGCCTTGCGCTGGCGCGGTTCGAGGTCCTCAGGATCCATCGCCCATCTCCTTCGGCTGCGGATGGACAATCCTCGCGGTCGGCGCCAGGATCGGCAAGCCCGGAGCGCGATGCGCCCGGGTCCTCCGCAGCGTCGGGCGACCTTAGGCCGCCTCATCCCACCACCGGATGACGGCCGCATGACAATTCGGCCATCATCCGCATCCATTCCCGAGACGGAAGCGTGAGCCGATGACCAGCGTCCTTCCCGAGACCATGACCGCGATCGCGATCGAGGCCCCCGGCGGGCCCGAGGTGCTGAAGCCCGCGACTCTGCCATGCCCGGTGCCGGCCATGGACGAGATCCTGATCAGGGTCGAAGCCGCCGGCGTGAACCGGCCCGATGTGCTGCAGCGCCGCGGCCTGTACGCGCCGCCGCCGGGCGCCAGCCCGCTGCCGGGGCTGGAGGTCGCCGGCACCGTCGCTGCGGTCGGGCCCGAGGTCACCGGCTGGGGGGTCGGCGACCCGGTCTGCGCCCTGGTCGCCGGCGGCGGCTATGCCGAGTACTGCGTCGCCCCGGCGCCGCAATGCCTGCCGATTCCGAAGGGCCTGTCCGCGGCCGAGGCGGCGGGCCTGCCGGAGACCTTCTTCACCGTCTGGACCAATGTGGTCGAGCGCGGCCGCCTCAAGGCCGGCGAGCGCTTCCTGGTGCATGGCGGATCGAGCGGCATCGGCACCACCGCGATCCAGCTGGCCAAGGCCCGCGGCGCCACCGTCTTCGCCACTGTCGGCAGCGCCGAGAAGTGCCGCGCCTGCCTCGACCTCGGCGCCGATGTCGCGATCGACTACCGCGAGCAGGACTTCCTGGCGGTGGTGAAGGAGAAGACCGGCGGCCGCGGCGTCGACCTGATCCTCGACATGGTCGGCGGCGACTATGTCGCCCGCAACATCGACGCGCTGGCGGTGGAGGGCCGGCAGGTCAGCATCGCCTTTCTCAAGGGCTCGAAGGTCGAGATCGACCTGCAGAAGGTGATGGCCAAGCGGCTGACCCTGACCGGGTCGACTCTGCGGCCGCGCAGCGTCGCCGAGAAGGGCGCCATCGCCGCCGCGCTGCAGGCCGAGGTCTGGCCGCTGATCGAGGCCGGGCGGATCAGGCCGGTGCTGCACGCCACCTTCCCGCTGGCGCAGGCGGCCGAGGCGCATGCGCTGATGGAATCGAGCGCCCATGTCGGCAAGATCGTACTCCTCGCTTGACTTGCGCGCGCGACATCCCTAGGTCGAGCACCGTGGGCGGCGCCGCGCCGACCCCGCTCCCCTCCCTTAAGCGCGAGTGCGAGAGGACAGGCCGGCCCCTCCGGCCGGTCGCGGCGGGATCGCTTTGCGCAGAGGAGACCGAGAAGGATGAACAAGCAACCGCTGATGCCGAAGGCGACTGCCGTCTGGCTCGTCGAGAACACGTCGCTGAGCTTCGAGCAGATCGCCGCCTTCTGCGGCCTGCACGAGCTGGAGGTGCGGGCGATCGCCGACGGCGAGGTCGCGATCGGCATGGTCGGGCTGGACCCGATCGTCAACGGCCAGCTGACCCAGGCCGAGATCGACCGCTGCCAGGCCGATCCGAACGCCCGTCTGCGGATGGCGATCTCGGACATCCCGCAGCCCGTCGTCCGCGCCAAGGGCCCGCGCTACACCCCGGTGACCAAGCGCGGCGACAAGCCGGACGCCATCGCCTATCTGCTGAAGGAGCATCCGGAGCTGTCGGACGCCCAGATCTGCAAGCTGATCGGCACCACCAAGCCGACCATCCAGGCGATCCGCGACAAGACCCATTGGAACTCGCCGAACCTGAAGCCGCGCAGCCCGGTGATGCTGGGTCTTTGCTCCTACGCGGAGCTGGATTCGGCCCTGACCAAGGCCCGCGCCAACCTGCCGCCGGGCGCGGTCCCGGCCCCGACGGTCAGCTTCGACGAAGAGACCGAGGAAGCCCAGGAGGACTGAGGCGCGACTCGGGAGGCCGAGAGCAAAAAGGGCGGCACCCCCCGGCGCCGCCCCTTGTGTTTCGGTGAACCGTGATCTCCCCGTCAGGCGTGGCCCAGCCGCGCCATCTCATCCTTGAGTCTCAGCTTTTCCTTTTTCAGCCGTACGATCTCGAGCTCGTCGGGTTGGGGGCGGTGGATCGCCTCTTCCAGACTGCGATCCAGGGCGGCGTGCTTTGTCCGAAGCGCTTCGATACGCTCTGCAACAGCCATCTCTCGCTCCTCTGTTGAAAGCTGGACGTTGGTTCAGCCCCTCCTTTTTCGGATATGTTACGCCCCGGTGGCCGCTGCAAGTCAACGCGGCATCTATTCCTGTTTCCGGGCCGAGACAATCGGTCGCCCGGCCCGAACGGTCCTGCGCCGGACATGAAATTTCCTTAACGGCACGGTTTCCGCCTTCCCGCACCGCTCCGCTCGGTTCACCTTTGTGCAGCGCACAACAGCGAGGATGCAGCGTGATGGATCGCGAGACCGTGCGGCGGACCGCCTTCGCCATGCCGCTGACCAGCCCGGCCTTCCCGCCGGGCCCCTACCGCTTCGTCGACCGGCAGTACTTCATCATCCGCTACCGCACCGACCCCGAAGCGCTGCGCCGGGTGGTGCCGGAACCGCTGGAGATCGTCGAGCCGGTGGTGAACTACGAGTTCATCCGCATGCCGGATTCGACCGGCTTCGGCGACTACACCGAGAGCGGCCAGGTGATCCCGGTGCGCTACCAGGGGCAGATGGGCGGCTACACCCACCAAATGTTCCTGAACGACCATCCGCCGATCGCCGGCGGGCGCGAGCTGTGGGGTTTCCCGAAGAAGCTGGCGCAGCCGACGCTGGCGGTCGAGACCGACACGCTGGTCGGCACGCTGAACTACGGCTCGATCCGCATCGCCACCGGCACCATGGGCTACAAGCACCGCACCCTGGACTTGGCGGCGGAGGCCCGTGGGCTGGGTGCGCCGAACTTCCTCCTGAAGATCATCCCGCATGTCGACGGCAGCCCGCGGATCTGCGAGCTGGTGCGCTACCATCTCGAGGACGTCACGGTAAAGGGCGCCTGGACCGGCCCGGCGGCGCTGGACCTGTACCCGCACGCCCTGGCCCCGATCGCCGAGCTGCCGGTGCTGGAGGTGCTGTCGGCCAAGCATCTGGTCGCCGACCTGACGCTCGGTCTCGGCACCGTCGTGCACGACTACCTCGCCTGAGCGCCGGAAGGGAGACACGCGATGCGTGGCGTGAAACGCAAGCAGGCGCGCAGCGCCCCTGGACGGGTCGAGGTGCCGCCCTACGATGTCGTCGCCCTGGTGCTGCAGGGCGGCGGTGCGCTCGGCGCCTACCAGGCCGGGGTCTATGAGGGGCTGCACGAGGCCGGCATCCGGCCGGGCTGGCTGGCCGGCATCTCGATCGGCGCGCTCAACACCGCGATCATCGCCGGCTCGCCGGAAGCCGAGCGGGTGGACCGGCTGCGCGAGTTCTGGGAGACGATCTGCGCCGCCCCGGTCGAGTGGCCGGCGAGCGAAGGCCTGGCGGAGGCGCTGCCCTTCGCCTTCGACATGCGGTCGGTGCACAACGCCGCGGCGGCGATGCGGGCGCTGTTCCAGGGCCAGCCCGGCTTCTTCAAGCCGCGCTTCCCGCCGCCTTATCTCTCGCCCTTCGCCGGGGACGCCGCCACCAGCTTCTACGACACCACCCCGCTGCGCGACACGCTGCTGCGGCTGGTCGATTTCGACCGGCTGAACTCCGGCGAGATCCGGGTCAGCGTCGGCGCGGTCAATGTCCGCAGCGGCAACTTCGTCTATTTCGACACGGCCGAGCGGAAGCTGGGGCCGGAGCACTTCATGGCCTCCGGCGCCCTGCCGCCCGGCTTCCCGGCGATCGAGATCGACGGCGAGTTCTACTGGGACGGCGGCGTGGTCTCGAACACGCCCCTGTCCTATGTGCTGTCGACCGAGCCGCGGCGCGACACGCTGGCCTTCCAGGTCGATCTGTGGTCGGCCAAGGGCCGGCTGCCGGACGACCTGATGGAGGTCACCAGCCGGCAGAAGGACATCCAGTATTCCAGCCGCACCCGCGCCATCACCACCTACATGCTGCAGATGCAGAAGATGCGCCAGGCGCTGCAGCGGGTGATGGAGAGGCTGCCGGAGGAGGCGAAGCAGGATCCGGAGATGCAGGCGATCGCCGAGTTGGCCTGCCACCGCGCCTACAACATCGTCCACCTGATCTATCAGTCGAAGGCCTATGAGGGCCATTCCAAGGACTACGAGTTCGGCCTGGACGCGATGCGCGAGCACTGGCAGAGCGGCCTCGACGACATCCGCCGCACTTTGGCCGACCCGCGCCGGCTGGACCGGCCGCCGCCGGAGATCGGCGTGGTCACCCACGACATCCACCGGCAGGACCGGTAGCCGGCCCGCGACTGGCATTGTGGACGCCCCTGCATTCGCGATAATGCCGGGAGGAACGGCAGGGGGATGCGATGGAGGGACGGGTCGCGGCGCTGTGGCGCTATCCGGTCAGCTCGCTCGGCGGCGAGCGGGTGGAGTCCTGTGCCGTCGATGCGACCGGCCTGGCCGGCGACCGGGCCTGGGGCCTGGCCGACCGCGACAGCGGCGAGACCGCCTTCCCGGAGACCAAGCGCCGCTGGCGGCCGGCGCCGCAGATCCGGGCCCGCAGCGCCGATGACGGGCTGCGGCTCGATTTCCCGGACGGAAGCAGCCTGCGGGCCGAGACTGCCGGCGACGCCCTGGCCGCCCATTTCGGCTTCCCGGTGGCGCTGCGCCCGCACGCCGCCGACGCGGCGGAGACGGCGACCGCCGGGCCGCTGAAGCCGCGCTACGAGCGCCACCCGATCCATCTGGTCACGACGGCATCGCTGGCGGCCTTGCGGGAGATCCTGCCGGGCAGCGCCATCGACGAGCGCCGGTTCCGGCCGAACCTGGTGCTCGATGTGCCGGCCGCCGAAGGCTTCGCCGAGACCGGCTGGATCGGCCGCACAGCGGTGGTCGGCGATGTGCGCATCCGCATCGCCGAGCCCTGCGTGCGCTGCGCCTTCACCACCCTGGCCCAGGGCGACCTGCCGCTCGATCCCGCGGTGCTGATGGCCATCGCCAAGCGCAACGGCACCCATTTCGGCGTCCTGTGCACGGTCGAGACGCCGGGCGAGATCCGGGTCGGCGATCCGGCGCGGGTGCTGGATTGAAATTCGAAAGAGAGACAGCGAGACGGGAATGACGATATCGGGTTTCATCGCCTATTCGGACGCCCTGGCGATCGCCGCGGTCATTCCCGGGCCGCAGCTCGTCGCCATCGTGGCCCAGGCGCTGAGGAGCGGGTACCGGCAGGCGGCCTGGATGACGGTCGGGATGGTCCTGGGAGACGTCCTCTATCTGGCCACCGTCCTCGCCGGGCTGGCCGTGATCGCGGAGACCTTCAGCATCCTGCTGATCGCCATCAAATGGGCGGGCGTCGGCTATCTCTGCTGGCTGGCGGTCCAGTTCTGGCGCGCGGGCGGAGCGGTCGGAGAGGGCAGCGCAGGCCCGGCCCGGAGCGGCAAGGGCGCCTTCCTGTCCGGCATCCTGGTCACCATCGGCAACCCGAAATCGATCCTGTTCTACATCTCCATCCTGCCGACCGTGGTCGACATCGACACGGTGTCGGTGATGGACGCGCTCGCCCTGCTGGCGATCACCGCGGTGATCCTTGCCGCCGTTCAGTTCCCCTTCGCCGTCGCCGGCGCCAGGACGCGCACGACCCTGCAGTCGCCCCGCGCCATGCGGCTGCTGAACCGCGGGGCCGCGCTGTGCATGGGCGGCGCCGCGGCGACGATCGCCACGAGAAGCTGACGCCTGGAATCAATCCCCCAGGCAGATCCCCAGCGCCCGGGCGGTCTTGACCAGCGGGTCGTCCGGCTTGATGTCCTGGTACTCGGCGATCGCGGCCTCCAGCGGCACGTCGATCACGCGGCGGTCGGACCAGGCCACCATGCGGTCGAACTTGCCCTCGGCGATCAGGTCGACCGCATGGGCGCCGAAGGCCGAGGCGATCAGCCGGTCGCGCCAGCTGGGCATCGAGCCGCGCTGGACATGGCCCAGCACCGTCACCCGCGTCTCCGCCCCCGTGGTCTCGGCGATCTTCGAGGCGACGTAGTCGCCGATGCCGCCGAGCCGCTTCTCGCCGCCGTGATACTCCTTGTGCACGGTGGTGCCGTCGGCGGTCTTCACCGCCTCCGACACCACCACGAGAGCAAAGTTGCGGCTCGCCCGCCGAACATCGCGGATCTTGTGGGCGACGGAGTCGATCGAGAACGGGATTTCCGGGATCAGGATCACGTCGGCGCCGCCGGCGATGCCGGCGGCCAGCGCGATGTGGCCCGCATCACGGCCCATCACCTCCAGCACCATCACCCGGGCATGGCTGGCCGCGGTCGGCTGCAGCCGGTCCAGCGCCTCGGTCGCCACCGCCACCGCGGTGTCGAAGCCGACCGAGACCTCGGTCAGGCCGACATCGTTGTCGATCGTCTTCGGGATGCCGACATAGTTGAACCCGCCCTGCTGGGCCAGGCGCCGCAGGATGGCGTGGCTGCCGTCGCCGCCGATGCCGATCAGCGCGTCGAGGCCGAGCTCGTGATAGCCGCTGACGATCTCGACCGACCGGTCCTTGACCGTGCCGTCGGACATCGGGAAGGCGAAGGGATCGCCCTTGTTGGTGGTGCCGAGGATGGTGCCGCCCTGGCGCATCACCGCGGTCGTCATCTTGTCGGGCGTCAGCACCTCGTAGCGCAGCGGCCGGGCCAGCAGGCCCGACGTGCCCTCCTTGATCCCGATCACGGTCCAGCCCAGCCCGTCGGCCCGGGACACCACCGACCGGATCACCGCGTTGAGCCCGGCGCAGTCGCCGCCGCTGGTCAGGATGCCGATGCGCTTCTCTCCCGCCATGCCGTGCCTTGTTTCCCTGTCGGTTGCGGTTCCCTCTTGTACCGGGAAGCGGCCGGTGCTGTAAGAGCCGGATGCGCCCCACCCCCGCGTCAAACGCGTTCCGGTCGGGCCACTCCCTTTGCTATGATCGGGCACCGCTGCACCCGGATCCGCAGGAAAGGTCGTTGGAGGGAATGATCGACATCGAGTCGATGCAGGAGAAGCTGGCCGCATTGCGGGTCGAGCACCGCGACCTCGACGAGATCATCGACCGGCTGACCGCGGACGGCCCCGTCAACCAGCTTCAGATCCAGCGCCTGAAGAAGCGCAAGCTGCTGCTCAAGGATCAGATCACCATGATCGAGAGCAAGCTCTTGCCCGACATCATTGCCTGAGCGCCCGCAGCCCCGAGGATATCCCGACCGATGGCCGAACCCGCCGCGCCGCCCGTGGCGATCATCATGGGCAGCCAGTCCGACTGGGAGACCATGCGCCACGCCGCCGAGACGCTGTCGCTGCTGGGCATCGGCCATGAGACTCGCATCGTCTCCGCCCACCGCACGCCGGAGCGGCTCTACGACTTCGCCCGCGAGGCGCGGGGCCGCGGCGTCAAGGTGATCATCGCCGGCGCCGGCGGCGCCGCGCACCTGCCCGGCATGGCGGCGGCGATGACGCCGCTGCCGGTGCTGGGCGTGCCGGTCGAGAGCAAGGCGCTGAAGGGCATGGACAGCCTGCTGTCGATCGTGCAGATGCCGGGTGGCGTCCCGGTCGGCACCCTGGCCATCGGCCGGGCCGGGGCGATCAACGCGGCGCTCCTGGCCGCCTCGATCCTGGCGCTGAGCGACCCCGCCGTCGCCGATGCGCTGGACGCCTGGCGCAAGCGCCAGACCGAGGCCGTGGCCGAGCATCCGAAGGACGAATGACCAGCACCGTTTCCCCCCTTCCTCCCGGCAGCGTCATCGGCATGCTGGGCGGCGGCCAGCTGGGCCGCATGACCGCCCTCGCCGCCGCCCGCCTCGGCTACCGCACCCATGTGCTGTGCCCGGACCTGGACAGCCCCTGCGCCCAGGTGACCGACCGGTCGACCCTGTCCTCCTACACAGACCATGCGGCGCTGGACGCCTTTGCGGCGCAGGTCGACGTCGTCACCTACGAGTTCGAGAACATCCCCTACGAGACCGTGCTGCACCTGGCCGCCCGTGTGCCGGTGCGGCCGGGGCCGGACGGGCTGGCGGTGTGCCAGGACCGGGTGGCGGAGAAGGATTTCTGCAACCGCCACGGCATCGGCACCGCGCCCTGGCGCGCCGTCGGCTCGGCCGAGGAGCTGGCGGCGGCCGTGGCTGCGATCGGCACGCCGTCGGTGCTGAAGACCCGGCGCGAGGGCTATGACGGCAAGGGTCAGGCGGTGATCCGCGATCCCGCCGGTGCCGCCGCGGCCTGGGAGAAGCTCGGCGGCCGTCCCGCCATTCTCGAAGGCTTCGTCGACTTCGCCCGCGAGCTGTCGGTGATCGCCGCCCGCGGTGTCGACGGGTCGGTGGTCTGCTACCCGGCGGTCGAGAACCGGCACCGCGACCACATCCTGGCGGAGACGATCGCCCCTGCCCCGGACCTGGCGCCGGAGCGTGCGGCCGAGGCGGAGGAGATCGCTCGGACGCTGATCACCGCGCTGGACATGGTCGGCCTCCTGGCCGTGGAGCTGTTCGAGGCGCGCGACGGCGGCCTCCTGGTCAACGAACTGGCGCCGCGGCCGCACAATTCCGGCCACTGGACCCAGGACGCCTGCGCCTGCGACCAGTTCGAGCAGCTGGTCCGCGCCGTCTGCGGCCTGCCGCTGGGGTCGACCGCGCGGCATTCCGACGCGGTGATGCACAACCTGATCGGCGACGACGTGCTGCGCTGGCCGGAGTTCCTGGCCGAGCCGGGCGCCAGGCTGCATCTCTACGGCAAGGGCGCCCCACGCCCCGGCCGCAAGATGGGCCATGTGAACCGGCTGGTGCCGAAAGGCTGAGGCGCCTCGCCGCAGTCTTGGGCCGGGACGAACCCGGATAACGGTGAATTCACGGCCCCGCCGCTATCGCCCTCCGAAAGGATGAGCGCGGCGCCGGGCATGGCCGACCTTCGGCATTGCAGGATCGCAAGGCGCGCCGCAAGCTGATGCAATCGTCGAAGATCGTTGCCCATGCGAGCCCAGCGCCGGCTGACCGTTATCGTTTCCCTCGACGTGGCAGGCTTCACCCGCCTGGTGCAGGAGGATGAGCGCGCCACGCTGGCGGCGCTGGCCTCCATCCGCCGCGAGCTGCTGGGTGCGACGCTGCAGGCCCGCAACGGCCATGTGTTCAAGACCATGGGCGACGGCGTGCTGATCGAGTTCCCCAGCATCGAGGACGCCGTGTCCTGGACGGTCGATTTCCAGGAGACGATGGCGGCCCGCAACGCGCGCCGGGCCGGACGGCCGATCCTGGTGCGCGCCGGCATTGCGCTGGCCGATGTTTACGTCGAGGGGGAAGACCGCTTCGGGGCCGCCGTTGCCTTCGTCGTCCGCCTGCAGCAGGCGGCGCCGCCCGGCGGGATCGCCATCACCCATTCCGTGCGCTGGCAGTTGGGCCGGGCGCTGCAGACGCCCTTTGTCCGGGTCATGAAGACGCTGCGGGACATCGGCGAACCGATGGAGGTCTGGGTCTGGGGACCTCCAGGGGCGACGATCGAAGATGCGGAGAAACCGGCCGGGCCTGCCGGCGCGCTGGATGAGGACGATCTGCCGTCCATCGTCGTCCTGCCCTTCGACAACCTGTCGGGCGATCCCGCCGTCTCCGCTCTCGCCGACGGCGCGGTGGAGGAGATCACCGCGACGCTGTCCCGCATCCGGGACTTCACCGTGATCGCCCGCCATTCGGCCGAGGCCTATCGGGCCGCGGGGCGGCCGATGGACCCGCGCGAGGTCGCCCGCACGCTCAAGGTCCGCTACCTGCTCGAGGGCAGCGTGCGGAAATCCGGCGACCGGGTGCGGATCACGGCCCAGCTGGTCGACGCGGCCAGCGCGCTGCATCTCTGG
This sequence comes from Inquilinus limosus DSM 16000, assembly GCF_000423185.1. Lineage (GTDB taxonomy): Bacteria > Pseudomonadota > Alphaproteobacteria > DSM-16000 > Inquilinaceae > Inquilinus > Inquilinus limosus. Next base: position 595,474 of record NZ_AUHM01000002.1, read on the forward strand.
TCCGGCCGTTTCGACGGGACGGTCGACGAGATGTTCGATCTGCAGGACCGGATCGCCGAGGGCGTCGCCGGGGCGCTGCACCCGTCGATCCGGGCGGCGGAGATCACGCTGGCGCTGCGCAAGCGGCCGGACAGCCTCGCCGCCTACGACCTGATGCTGCGGGCGCTGCCGCATCTCTGGGCCCACCGGAAATCCGAAAACAGCGAGGCGATCCGGCTGCTGGGCGAAGCGCTGCGGCTGGATCCGGGCTACAGCCGCGCCGCGGCCCTCGCCGCCTGGGCGCATGGCCAGCAGGTCACCTACAACTGGGCCTCGGATTTCGCCGCCGAGCGGGCCGCGGGCGACCGCCTGATCAAACGGGCGTCGGAAGGCGCCCAGGACGACGCCACGGCGCTGAGCGCCCTGGCCACGGCGACCATGCTGCTGTTCGGCGATGTCGCCCGGGCGGAGCAGTTCGTCGACCGCGCCCTGGCGCTCGACCCGAACCACGCCTGGGCCTGGACCCGCCGCGGCTTCCTGCACGTCTATCGCGGCGATCCGGGCGCGGGCCGCCCCTGCTTCGAGCGGGCGATCCGCCTCAGCCCCCTCGATCCCTTCAGCTTCAACTGCTTCATCGGCCTGGGCCTCACCGCCTTCGCCGAAGGCCGCCCCGAGGAGGCTGCCGGCTGGACCCGAAGGGCCCTGCACCAGAAGCCGGCGGCGACCTGGATGTTCCGCGACCTCGCCACCTTCCTCGCCCATGCCGGGCAGATTGAGGCCGCGCGCCGCGCGCTGGCGCAGTTCACGGCCTCCCGGCCCGGGATCACCGTCTCGACCGTGGCCGATGCGCTGCACTATTTCGAGCCGGGCCTGCTGCGGCGCTATCTCGACGGGCTGCGCCGCGCCGGGCTGCCGGAGGGATGACGCCTACCGGGCCGCGACCGCCTGGATCTCCACCAGCAGGCTGGGCAGCACCAAGCCGGCGACGATCACCAGGGTCGAGGCCGTGGCGTGCCCTGCCAGGCGTCGCTCGCGCACGCTGCGGTAGAGCGGCACCAGGTCCGGCCGGGTGATGAAGCCGTCGACCTTGACCAGATCGGTCACGGTCATGCCGGCATCTGCCAGCACCGCGAACAGATTGTCCCAGGCCAGCTCCATCTGCCGCTCCGGGTTGTCGGGGACGGCGCCGTCGGGCCCGGCGCCGACCTGGCCGGAGATGTGCAGCCAGCTCGCCCCGGCCGGGGCCGAGGCGCCGTGGCTGTAGCGGGAGAACGGCGCGGCGACGCCGGCCGGGTTGTGCAGCTGAATGGTCATGGGTCCTCCAGGAAAGACAATCGTAGGCTGGGTTCGCGAATGCGAACCCAGCACCGGTCCCGCCATCGACATGTTGGGTTCGCGAACGCGAACCCAACCTACCCACCGGAAGACAGCGGATCGTTCTCCAGCAGGATCGGCGCGCCATGCGGCGTCGCCCGGGCCGCGCGGTCCCAGGCCGCCTTGCGCCGCCCCAGCGCTTCGGGATCGGCGACGCCCTTGGCCGCCACCAGCCGCTCGAGCGCGGCGAGCCAGTGCTCGTAGTAGCGGCTGCCGTCGTCGGGATCGCCGGCGGCCCGGGCGCGGGCGATCTCATCCGCCAGCGCCGCCGCCCATTCCGGCCAAGTGAAGACGCCGCGCTGGTGCAGCGCCACCGCCATGGCGAAGGCCTGGGCCTGCCAGGGTTCGGCGAAGACCGGCCCGTCGGCGTCGCGCGGCAACGGCGCTGCGTCGCGCAGGGCGTCGATCACCACCTCATGCCGGCTCAAGATAGCCCTCCCAGGCGTCGATCGAGACGGTGAGGGTCGGGTCGGCCGCCTCGCCCCACAGCTCCCGTCCGGTGAAGCGCACGGTGTAGAGCCATTGCGGGTTCTCGCCGCGGCCATGGGCGTTGGTGTCGGGCAGCACGAAGACGCCGTGCACGCGTTCGATCTCACCCACCTTGCCGCGGGCGTAACGCGGCAGCCTCGTGTGGCCGGTGGGGTGCTCGTTGCGGGTCCGCACCGCGTCGCCGACGGCGAAGCGCGCCGGCGCCTCGGCCGGCCGCTCGTAATTGGTGCCGCGCGCCAGCACCGCCGCGACCTGGTCGGCCCGCAGCACCCTCTGGCCCGGGACCGGCGGGTCGATGGCGCGCCCGGCCTTCAGTTCCTCCGCCGAGACCAGCCCGGCGCCCTGCAGCAGCTTCTCCAGCCCCTTGGTCCAGATCTCGTAGTAGCTGGACGACAGGTAGTCCGCCGGGTGCAGCGTCTCGCGCGCATGCCGGCCGGCGTCGATATTCCAATGCCCCAGGGCACCCGCCGCCAGGGTGATGGCGAGCGCCCGCTTCTCCCATTCCGCATGGAAGCGGACATCCTCCGGCTCCGGCACCACCGGGCCGAAGCCCATCATGCCGCCGAGGTCCTGAGCGCCGTTCATCGTGCGTCTCCCGGTTCGCGGGCGAGCCCGGCGCCGATCATGCTGTCGCGGGTGACGAGGTCGGCCAGCGCGTCCTCGTCCCAGCCCTCGGTGTCGGCCGGGCGCATCGGGATCACGAGGTAGCGGGTCTCGGCGGTCGAATCCCAGACCCGGATCCGGGTCGCTTCCGGCAGGGTGACGCCGAATTCGGCCAGCACGCCGCGCGGGTCGATCACCGCGCGCGAGCGGTACGGGGCCGATTTGTACCAGACCGGCGGCAGGCCCAGCACCGGCCAGGGGTAGCAGGAGCACAGGGTGCAGACGACGAGGTTGTGCGTGTCGGGCGTGTTCTCGACCGCCACCATGTGCTCGCCCTGGCGGCCGACGAAGCCGAACTCCGCGATCGCGGCGCTGGCGTCGGCCAGGAGGCGTTCGCGATAGGCCGGATCGGCCCAGGCCTTCGCCACCACCCGGGCACCGTTGCGCGGCCCGACCTTGGTCTCGTAGGTCTCGATCAGCACGTCGAGGGCCGCCGGGTCGACATAGCCCTTCTCGACCAGGATCGATTCCAGCGCCTTCACCCGCAGCGCGATCTCGGGCAGCGCGCTGCCGTCGTGGTCGTCGTGATCGTGGTCGTGATGATGCCCGGACATGGCCTGCTCCACACATCGATACCGTCGGGGACAGCCCAGCCTACCGCCCCCGGCGCTTTCGTGCTAGCAAGCCGGCCAGCCGAAAACTGACAGCAACCGGAGCCGTTCGATGGCCGCCGAAACCGCATTCCGCACCGAGACCGACAGCCTGGGCGCCGTCGAGGTGCCGGCCGACCGCTATTGGGGGGCGCAGACCCAGCGCAGCCTGCAGAACTTCAAGATCGGCGGCGAGCGCATGCCGGCCCCGCTGGTGCGGGCCCTGGGCATCCAGAAGAAGGCGGCGGCCCAGGCCAACATCGCGCTGGGCGAGCTGGACCCGACGGTCGGCAACGCCATCGTCGCCGCCGCCGAGGAGGTGATCGACGGCACCCTGGCGGACCATTTCCCGCTGGTGGTGTGGCAGACCGGCTCCGGCACCCAGACCAACATGAACGCCAACGAGGTGATCTCGAACCGCGCGATCGAGATCCTGGGCGGCGAGATCGGCTCGAAGAAGCCGGTGCATCCGAACGACCACGTCAACCGCGGCCAGTCCTCGAACGACAGCTTCCCGACGGTGATGCACATCGCCGCGGTCGAGCAGATCGGCCACGAGCTGCTGCCGAGCCTGGAGCACCTGCACCGCGCCCTGGCCCAGAAGGCGACTGAGTTCAAGGACATCGTCAAGATCGGCCGCACCCATCTGCAGGACGCGACGCCGCTGACACTGGGCCAGGAATTCTCCGGCTACGCCCGGCAGATCGAGCTGGGCATCGCCCGGGTGAAGGGCTGCCTGCCGCATCTGCTCGACCTCGCCCAGGGCGGCACCGCCGTCGGCACCGGGCTGAACGCCAAGGAGGGCTTCGCCGAGGCCTTCGCGGCGCATGTCGCCAGCATCACCGGCTACCCGTTCAAGACCGCGCCGAACAAGTTCGAGGCGCTGGCGGCGCATGACGCCTGCGTCGAGGCCTCGGGCGTGCTGAACACGCTGGCCACGTCGCTGATGAAGATCGCCAACGACATCCGCCTGCTGGGCTCCGGCCCGCGCTGCGGCATCGGCGAGATCCACCTGCCGGAGAACGAGCCCGGCTCCTCGATCATGCCGGGCAAGGTCAACCCGACCCAGTCCGAGGCGATGACCATGGTCTGCGCCCAGGTGATGGGCAACCACGTCGCCATCACCATCTCCGGCGCCACCGGCCATTTCGAGCTGAACGTGTTCAAGCCGGTGATCATCTACAACCTGCTGCAGTCGATCCGCCTCCTGGCCGATGCCTGCCGCAGCTTCACCGACAACTGCGTCGTCGGCATCGAGGCCCGGACCGAGCGGATCAAGCAGCTGCTGCACGAATCGCTGATGCTGGTGACGGCGCTGAACCCGCATATCGGCTACGACAACGCCGCCAAGGTGGCGAAGAAGGCGCATGCCGAGAACACCACGCTGAAGCAGGCGGCGATCGCGCTCGGCCTCCTGACCGCCGAGCAGTTCGACCAGTGGGTGCGGCCGGAGACCATGGTCGGCCCGCACGCCTGATCGACAGCGGTGAGCGGCGTCCGCAAGCGGTCGGTCAGCATCGCCGGCCACGCCACCAGCGTGTCGCTGGAGCCGGCCTTCTGGGACGCCCTCACCCGCCTGGCCGCCGCGCGCGGCGTGCCGGTCAACCGGCTGGTCGAACAGGTCGACGCCGCCCGCGACCCGGAGGGCAACCTGTCGAGCGCGCTCAGGATCGAGGTCCTGCAGGCGGCGCTCACGCGGGAGATCTGACACGAAAAAGCCCCGGCCGGCGGCCGGGGCTTTTCTCTGGGAGGATGGTCCGATCAGCTGCCGCACTGCGCGGTGTAGGCCTGATCGCCCGAAGTCACCTGCTGGTCGATCTGCTGGATCTGGGCGTCGGTCAGGTTCAGCTCGGCCTTGCAGGTCTTGTACAGGTCGTTGAGCTTCCTGGTCTCGGCCATGACCTCCTTCATCGCCGAGCACTGCTCGTCCTTCGCGGCCGTGGCCTTGCCGGCCAAGGTCTGGGACAGGCTCATGACCTTCTGCGACTGGGCCTGGGCATCATCGGTGCAGCCGGCAAAAGCCGGCGACGCCGCCAGGGTGGCAATGGCGGCGGCGAAGAGAATGCGCTTCACGAAAAGCTCCTTGGGCTTCTGAGACGAGCCGCAGCGGACCGAGCCGAAGCGGCGCCTGGAAAACCCGCGGCCGCGGACCATGTTCCCAGCAATTGAGAAGAATTGCGCCGATCCGCGGAGCCGCTAGGAACCGCTACTTCGAATTGGCCCACCAGGCCTCCAGCACCGTGCCGTAGGTCGGGTTGACCGTGGTGACCCGGCCGAGATCGCCCCAATAGGCGATGTAGTCGCGGTCGAGGTAGTAGAGCGGCACCACGTAGTTGCCCCAGAGCAGCACCCGGTCGAGGGCATGCACGGCCGCCTCCAGTTCCTCCTGGCTGCGGGCGTTGGTGACGGCCTCGATCAGCTCGTCCACCGCCGCGCTCTTCACCCCGGCATAGTTGCGGGTGCCGGGCGCATCGGCCGACCGGCTGCCCCAGTAGACCATCTGCTCCGACCCCGGCGACAGCGTCACCAGCCATTTGTTGAGCAGCATGTCGAAGTCGTAGGTCTCGGTCCGGTTGCGGTACTGGGCGCTGTCGACCAGCCGGACCGAGGCGGCGACGCCGAGCCGCCGCAGTTGGTCGGCATAGGCCAGCGCGATGCGCTGATAGGTCTTGTCCTGCAGCAGGATCTCGAACCGGAACGGGGTGCCGCTGCCGTCGACCAGCACATTGTCCCGGATGGTCCAGCCGGCTTCGGCCAGAAGGGCCTGCGCCGCCCGCAGGTTCTCGCGGTTGCGGCCGCTGCCGTCGCTGGGCGGCAGGGTGTAGGGCTCGGTGAAGAGCTGCGGCGGCAGCTGGTCGCGGAACGGCTCCAGCAGCTTCAGCTCCGCCCCCTTCGGCGTGTCGGTGGCGGCCAGCGGCGAATTGGCGAAGAAGCTGTCGTCGCGCTTGTACTGGCCGCCCAGCAGGGTCTTGTTCACCCATTCGAAGTCGAAGGCCAGGATCATCGCCCTGCGCACCCGCGGATCGGCGAAGAGCGGCTTCCGGCTGTTCATGGCGAAGCCCATCATGCCGGCCGGCCGGTAATGCGGCAGGGTCAGCAGCGTGACGCGCCCGTCCTGGGCCGCCGGGAAGTCGTAGGCGCCGCCGACCCATTTCTCGGCGTTCCATTCGCGCCGGAGCGTGTAGGCGCCGGCCTTGAACGCCTCGAGCGCCACATCGTCGTCGAGATAGAAGTCGTAGCGCATCACGTCGAAATTGTGCTGACCGCGCATCGCCGGCAGGTCGGCGCCCCACCAGTCCTTGACCCGCTCCAGCACGATGCTGCGGCCCGGATCGACCTGGCTGATCTTGTACGGCCCGGCGCCGAGCGGGATGTCGAGGCTGGGCTGGTCGAAGGGGTGGGCCGTGTACCACGCCTTGCTGAGCACCGGCTGCAGCGCCACGACCAGGGGCGCCTCGCGCGACGCCTCCTCCTTGAAGGTGAAGCGCACGGTGCGGTCGTCGAGCCGGTCGACCGAGGCGATCCGGTCGTAGAGGGCGCGGGAGGTCGGCAGGCCCTTGGTGCCCAGCGCCTGCGCCGTGAAGATCACGTCGTCGGCGGTGATCGGCGTGCCGTCGTGGAACACCGCCTTCGGGTTGATGTGGAAGGTGATCGACCGCCGGTCGTCCGGCATCTCGACCCGGTCGGCGACATAGGGATAGAGGCTGAACGGCTCGTCATAGCTGCGCGCCATCAGCTGGGCGAAGTGATAGGGCGGGACGATGGAGAGGATCTGGTCCCGCCGGCCGCCGACGATGAAGGGGTTCAGGCTGTCGAAGCTGCCGATCACGGCCTGGCGCAGCTCTCCGCCCTTCGGCGCATCCGGATTGGCATAGGCGAAATGGTCGAAGCCCGGCGGATACTTCGGCTGGCCGTGCATGGCGATGCCGGCCCCGGCCGCCGGCGCCTCGGCCTGTACCGGGGCCTGCGTCTGGGCGACGGCCGGCAGAGCGCCGGGCAGCAGGACGGCGAGGGCGAGGCAAAGCAGGAGGCGGGCGGCGCGCATGCGGCTTGTCCGGGGTCGGATTCGGATGGGGCGCAGTCTTCCCGCCCAGAGGCCTCGGTGCAAGACCGATACGTCCGGCGGCCGGCTTGACAAGCCTTGCGCAAGCATCGCACGATTTCGCCTGACATAACGAACGCGAATTGCGTCGAGCGCGAATCCAAGGATCGAAGCTGACCGGACATGGTCCGGCGATGTCACAGGGGGAGGAAAGCCATGGCCATCAGCAGGGCTCTGCTGCTGTCGGCGGCGCTGATCGTCCTGGGCGGTGCCGCCGCCGTCGCACAGAACACGCCGCACGTCACCTGGCACGACGACGGGACGGTGACCCTGAAATCCGATCCCGAATACGGGATGGAGATCAAGACGACGAAGGAGGAGCTGGGCTCCCTCTTCGGTCCCGGCCAGAAGCCCTTCGAGGGCGAGACGGTGACGGTCCTCACCCTCGATTCCGGCCCCAAGGGCGGCATCTCCGGCCCGCTCTACATGTTCCGCCCGATCTGGGAGGAGCTGACCGGCGCCAAGCTGAACATCGCGCTGACCCCGATCTCGGAGCTCTACACCAAGACTTTCCTCGACCTGCGCAACGGCACCGGCGAATACGACGCCATGATCGTCGGCGCCTTCTTCTACGGCGACCTGATCGCCGGCAAGTACATCCTGCCGGTCGATGAGTGGAACAAGAGCGGCGAGTATCCCAAGTGGGATTACGGCGTGATGCCGCCGTCGGTGCACGCCATCTACACCTGGGAAGGCACCGGCTACGGCGTGCCGAGCGACGTCGACGGCCAGATCCTGTACTACCGCCGCGACCTGCTGACCGACCCGCAACACCAGACGGCGTTCAAGGCGGAGTACGGCTACGACATGCCGGTGCCGCCGAAGACGGCGCAGCAGGTGCGCGACATCGCCAAGTACTTCAACGGCAAGAACTTCGACAGCAACGACCCGGAGCCGGATTCGGGCATCGTCCTGCACCTGAAGGTGCGTGAGCAGGGGCTGTACCACTTCACCACCCTCGCCACCTCCTTCGCCATGACGCCGGGCGAGACGCTGGACCGGACCCACAACGTCTACTGGTTCGACCCGGTCGACATGAAGCCGCTGATCAACAGCCCCGGCCACGTCAGGGCGCTGGAGTTCCTGAAGGAGCTGGCCTCCTACGGCCCATCGGCCCAGGTGAGCTGGAGCCTGGGCGAGGCGTGGGACTATTTCCTGCGCGGCAAGGCGGTGTTCAACTTCTCCTACGGCGACGTCGGCGCGCTGGCACAGGACCCGGAGCGGTCGAAGCTCCGCGGCAAGCTCGGCTCCACCGTCCTGCCGGCCTCGGACACCTACTGGGACATGGAGAAGAAGGACTTCGTCAAGGCCGAGGGGCCGCGGCAGGTCGGCAACAACACCGGCGGGTCGTGGCACGGCGTGGTGTCGTCGCTGGGTCAGCATCCCGAGGCGGCCTACAGCCTCTTGGCGCTGATGGCGATCAAGCCGTCGCAGAAGTTCCTGGCCACGATCGGCTGGGACGGCGTCGATCCCGGCTACAGCTACCAATGGCTGGAGCCGACCGGGGAGGCGAAGCTGACCGACTACACCGAATCCAGCCTGAAATGGGACGAGCAGGACGTGAAGGAGTACCTGCAGGCCTATTACGAGACCTACAACGCCAAGACCACGCTGCCGTATCTGCGGATCACCGGCACGCAGGAGTATTACGACGCCCTGGACAGCAACCTGTCGGCGGCGATGAGCGGATCGAAGACGCCGCAGCAGGCGCTGGACGACACGGCCGCGGCCTGGGAGCAGATCACCGACCGCCTCGGCCGCGACCAGCAGTTGAAGAACTACCAGGCGGCGATCGGTTGGAAGGGAGAATAAGCCGGGCACGATCCGTGCCCGACGCATGACCGGAAGGGGGCCGAGACGGCACGATGCGCTGGACCGGACGAATCCGCCTGCTGTTCCTGACCCCGGCGGTGGCCTGGGTGCTGGTGTTCACCATCTTTCCGACGCTCTACACCGTCTACGCCGCCTTCCACACGGTGAAGACCGAGACGGTGATGACCCGGACCGAGGTGCCGCGGCTGGACGCCAGCGGCAACCCGGTGCTGAAGCCGGACGGCACGCCGCGCACCCGGACCGAGGTCAAGCGCGAGACGCTCAACACCTGGACCTTCGCCGGGCTGGGCAATTTCGGCCGCGTCTTCACCGACCCGCAGGTGCGCGAGGCGGCGCGGGTGACCGCGATCTTCGTGATCGTCTCGGTCGGCATCGAGATGGGGCTGGGCCTGCTGCTGGCCATCCTGTTCAACCGCAGCATCCCGGGCCGCGGCGTGCTGCGCACCATCATGATCCTGCCGATCTTCGCGACGCCGGTCGCGGCCGGGTACCTGTTCTTCACCATCTTCTACGAGGCTGGCGGGCCCTTGGGCTGGACCGGCATCCCCTGGCTGTCGAACCCGAGCTGGGCCCTGGTGTCGGTGATGATCGTCGACATCTGGCAGTGGACGCCGTTCTGCTTCCTGGTCCTTCTGGCCGGGCTGCAGGCCATCCCCGACGACCTGATCGAGGCGGCGCGGCTGGACACCAGCTCCAGCCTCCGGATCTGGACCGGGGTGGTGCTGCCGCTGATGACGCCGGTGATCGTGATCGTGCTGCTGCTGCGCCTGGCCGAGGCGATCAAGGTGTTCGACGTCGTCGCCTCGCTGACCGTGGGCGGGCCCGGCAACGCCACGCAGTCGGTCTCCTACCTCGCCTTCCGCACGGGCCTGCGCTTCTTCGACGTCGGCTACGCCTCGGCCCTGGCGCTGACGCTCCTGGCCGTGGTGATGGCCGTCGTCACCCTGTTCTTCAAGCGGGTGCGCAATGTCTACGCCTGAAGCCACGGCACCGATCCACGAGGCGCCCATCGACCGGGTCAAACCGATCGGCCGCCGCAGCGGCATGGCCGACGCGATCTGGTCGCTGGTCGCGATCGCGGCCGCGATCCTGTTCTTCTTCCCGCTCTACTGGGCGATCTCGACGGCGCTGCGCAACCCGGCGGACACCTTCACCGTCGCCGGCCTCGGCGTCCCCTGGCTCGATTTCCAGCCGACGCTCCGCAACTTCGCGCTGGAGCTGAGCACGCCCGAGGGCTGGCGGGCGATGCGGACCAGCCTGATCGTCTCGCTCAGCGCCGTGGTGCTCGCCCTCGCGCTGGGCCTGCCGGCGGCCTACGCCCTGGCCCGGTTCAGGTTCTGGAGCAACAGCGACATCACCATCTGGTTCCTGTCGCAGCGCGTGCTGCCGCCGGTGGCGACGCTGCTGCCCTTCTACCTCGTGTTCCGGTCGCTCGACATGCTGGACAGCAAGACGGCGCTGATCCTGTGCAACGCGACCTTCATCCTGCCCTTCGTCGTCGTCATCCTGCGCCAGACCTTCCTCGACCTGCCGGTCGAGCTGGAGGAGGCGGCGCTGGTCGACGGCGCCTCGCATTGGGGCGCCTTCTGGCGCGTGGCGCTGCCGCTGGCGGCGCCGGCGGTGGCGGCCACCGCCATGATCATCTTCGCCTTCGCCTGGAACGAGTTCCTGTTCTCCTCATCCCTCGGCATCACCGAGACCAAGATGATGCCCGCCCATATGGCCGGCGCGGTCGACACCCGGGGCGTGCAGTTCTGGTTCATGGCGACCCGGGCGCTGATCGCGATGATCCCGCCGGTGCTGCTGGCCTTGTTCGCCCAGCGCTACATAGTGCGCGGCCTGACGCTGGGGGCGGTGAAGGGTTGAGGAGGGTGGCCGGCCCGCCGCGGCGTCACTCCGCGGCCCGGGCCAAGGGCGGCCAGACGCCCCAGATCTCCTCGGCGTAGTCGCGCACGGTGCGGTCGGAGGAGAACCAGCCGACATGGGCGGTGTTCCGGATCGCCATCCGGGTCCAGGCGGCGCGGTCGCGGTACAGCGCGGCGGCCCGGGCCTGGGCGTCCCAATAGGCGGCGAAATCGGCCGCCACCAGGAACCAGTCGCTGTGCCGCAGCGCGTCGGTGATCTGCCGGAACCGGCCCGGGTCGTCGGGCGAGAAGGTGCCGTCCTCGATCGCCGCCACGGCGCGGGCCAGGCGCGGGTCGGCCGCGATCACCGCCGCCGGGTCGTAGCCCTGGGCCCGCTTCGCCGCCACCTCGGCCGCGGTCAGGCCGAAGATCAGGATGTTGTCCGCGCCCACCCGCTCGGCGATCTCGACATTGGCGCCGTCGAGCGTGCCGATGGTGATCGCGCCGTTCAGCGCGAACTTCATGTTGCCGGTGCCCGACGCCTCCATGCCGGCGGTCGAGATCTGCTCCGACAGGTCGGCCGCGGGGATGATGCGCTCGGCCAGCGTGACGTTGTAGTTCGGCAGGAACACCATCTTCAGCTGGTCGCGGATCTCGGCGTCGGCGTTGATCACCTTGGCGACATCGTTGGCCAGCTTGATGATCAGCTTGGCCATGGCGTAGCCGGGGGCGGCCTTGCCGGCGAAGATCTTGACCCGCGGCGTCCAGGCCGCGTCCGGGGTGTCGCGCATCTCCTGCCACAGCGCCACCGCATGCAGGATGTTCAGCAGCTGGCGCTTGTATTCGTGGATGCGCTTGACCTGGACATCGAACATCGCGTCGCCGGAGACGCGGAGGTCGGCGATCTCGCCGATATGGTGCGCCAGCAGGGCCTTGTTGCGGCGCTTCACCGCCCAGAAGGCCTCGCGGAAGGCGGTGTCCTCGATCTTGCCGGACAGCGCCGACAGCCGCTCCAGATCGTCCTCCCAGCCGGTGCCGATCATGTTGTGGATCAGCTGCGCCAGGTTCGGGTTGGCCTGCACCAGCCAGCGGCGCGGGGTGATGCCGTTGGTCTTGTTGGTGATGCGGTCGGGGAATTCCTCATGCAGGTCGCGGAACACCGTCTCGCGCATCAGCTGGGTATGCAAGGCCGAGACGCCGTTGACCCGGTGGCTGCCGAGGAAGGCCAGCGGCCCCATGCGCACCCGCCGGTCCCACCCTTCCTGGATCAGCGACAGGCTGGACAGTCGGCTCGGGTCCTTCGCCACCACGCGCGAGGATTTCAGGAAGCGGTCGTTGATCTCGTAGACGATCTGCAGGTGGCGCGGCAGCACCCGTTCCAGGAGGGCCACCGGCCAGGTCTCCAGCGCCTCCGGCATCAGCGTGTGGTTGGTGTAGCTGATGCAGCCCCGGGTGATCTTCCAAGCCCGGTCCCAGTCCAGCCGGTGCCGGTCGATCAGCAGGCGCATCAGCTCCGGCACCGCGATCGCCGGATGGGTGTCGTTCAGCTGCAGCGCCGCCTTCTCCGGCAGGTCGTCATAGCCGTCGTGATGCATCCGGTGCCGGCGCAGCACGTCCTGCAGCGAGGCCGAGGTGAAGAAGTATTCCTGCTTCAGCCGCAACTCCTGCCCCGCCGGCGTGTTGTCGTTGGGGTACAGCACGCGCGACAGCGTCTCGGACAGGACCTTGTCCTCGACCGACTTCATATAGTCGCCGGAGTTGAAGGGGGCGAGGTCGAACTCCCGCACCGGCTTGGCCGACCACAGCCGCAGCGTGTTGACGGTGTCGCCGCCCCAGCCGACCACCGGCGTGTCGTAGGCGACGGCGAGCACCCGCTGGCTGCCGTGCCAGCGCGCCCTGGGCCGGCCGTCCGGCCCGGGCTCGCCCGGCTCGACCTTGCCGTAGAAGTCGATCGGATAGGCGACCTCCGGCCGCTCGAACTCCCACGGATTGCCGAATTTCAGCCAGTCCTCGGGATATTCGACCTGCCAGCCGCGGTCGAACTGCTGCTCGAACAGCCCGTATTCGTAGCGGATGCCGTAGCCGGTGCCGGCGATGCCGAGCGTGGCCATGCTGTCGAGGAAGCAGGCGGCCAGGCGGCCGAGGCCGCCATTGCCGAGCGCGGCGTCGGGCTCGACCTCCAGCACGGCGCCGAGATCGACACCGAAATCGGCCAGCGCCTCGCGGCAGGTGTCGTAGATCCCGAGATTGGTCAGGGCGTTGGCCATCAGCCGGCCGACCAGGAACTCGAGGCTGAGATAGTAGACCCGCTTGCCGTCGGTCTCCTCCTCGCGGTGCTGCGCCGCCATCCAGCGGTCGACCAGCCGGTCGCGCACCGCCAGCGCGGTGGCGGCGAACCAGTCGTGGCGGGTGGCGCGATGGATCTCGCGCCCGACGGCATAGACCAGCCATTCCAGGATGTCGCGCTTCAGCGAGTCCCGGTCGAGCCCGCGCGGCTCGATGGCGATCTGGGTGGCTGGCAGGTCCATCGCTGACCCCCAAATGCTGCACTGCGGTATAGAGCCGTTCCTTACACCACGGAACGGCACGGCGATCAAATCATATGACAAAAAGACCCGGCGGAGCGTTCCGCCGGGTCGATGATGTCGGCGGCCGATGGTTATACCAACGGCCTTTGATGATGACACCTGCCGATCGGATCGACTTGTCCCAAAGGAGCAGTCGATCTGCCGGGCCGAGGCTGCTACTTGGCGCCGACCTTGGCCAGCTCGCCCGGGGTCGCCTCGGCGAACTTGCCGCTGTTCCAGACGTAGAAGACGTAGTCGGTCTTCACCCGGTCGCCCTTCTCGTCGAAGGCCAGGGGACCCATCACGGTGTTGTATTCGGTGCCGTCATGCAGCGCTTCGGCGACCTTCGGGCCATCGAAGGTCTTGGCCTTGGTCGCCGCCTGAGCCCAGGCCTGGACCGCGGCATAGCTGTACAGGGTGTAGCCTTCCGGCTCGTAGTTGTCGGCCCGGAACTTGGCCACGACGTCCTTGGCGGCCTCGCTGTTGCGCTGGTCGGCGCCGAAGGTCATCAGCACGCCCTGGCCGGCATCGCCGGTGATGCCCCAGAATTCCTGGGTGACGATGCCGTCGCCCGACACGAACTGGGCGTTCAGCCCCTGCTCGCGCGCCTGGCGCAGGATCAGCCCGGCCTCGTTGTGCAGGCCGCCGAAATAGATCAGGTCGATGCCGGCCTGCTTCATCTTCGAGACGACGGCCGAGAAGTCGCGCTCGCCGACAGTGATGCCCTCGTACATCTTCTCGGTCAGGCCGGCCTTGTTCATCGCCGCCTTGGTGGCGTCGGCCAGGCCCTTGCCGTAAGTGGTCTGGTCGTGGATGACGGCGACGTTGCGGCCCTTGAACTTCTCGGCGATGAACGCGCCGGCGACATCGCCCTGCTGGTCGTCGCGGCCGCAGGTGCGGAAGGTGGTCTTCTGCCCCTGCTCGGTCAGCTGCGGGTTGGTGGAGGCCGGGGTGATCTGGACGATGCCCTCCTCGGAATAGACGGCGGAGGCCGGGATCGAGACCGAGGAGTTGAAGTGGCCGATCACCGCCACCACGCCTTCGCCCACCAGCTCGTTCGCCGCGGCCACGCCCTGGCGCGGGTCGGACGCGTCGTCGCCATAGACCACGACGATCTTCTCGCCGTTGACACCGCCGGCGTCGTTCAGGGCCTTCACCGCGGCGTCGGTGCCGCGCTTCATCTGCTCGCCAAAGGCGGCGTTCGGGCCGGTCAGCGGCGCGCCCAGGCCGATCTTCACATCGGCCCAGGCCGGGGCCGACCCCAGCGCGGCCAGCGCCACGCCGACCATGAGCACTCGGTTCAATCTCGTCATCAGATCGCACTCCCAGTTCATCGCCCGGCGGGACGACCCCGCCGGGCCTTGCTTTCCGCCGGCCCGAAGGACCGGCGTCTTACCGTGCGGCCGGCCGCCGGTCGCGCCAGCCGAACAGGCCGGCGCGTTCGTACAGCCACGGATACTGCCGCACCATCTTCGCCGCCCGGGTCATCCGGTAGGCGACCGTGGCGCACAGGCCGATCCAGACAAGATCGATGACGAAGCCGGTCGCGGACAAGAGCGTTCCGTGGAACAGCGCGTAGTGCAGGAACCGCGTCGCGCAGGCCAGCAGCACCACGAAGGGGATGAGCTTGCGCATCGGCGCCCAGTTCTGGGCTTGGCCCTGTCCGGTCAGGAAGGCGGCCCCGCCGCCCAGGATCAGGCTGACGAAGATGAAGTCGCCGACCGAGGTTCCGAGGATCTGTTCCATCGCCAACCTCTCAGTGCCCGCCTTCGAGATAGGCGGCCCGGACCTCCGGATTCGCCAGAAGTTCCCGGCCGCTGCCGCTCATCGTCACCCGGCCGTTGACCAGGACGTAGCCGCGATGCGCCAGCTTCAGCGCGTGGAAGGCGTTCTGCTCCACCAGGAACACGGTCATGCCGCGCTCCTTGTTGATCGCCTTGATCGCCTGGAAGATCTGCTTCACCACCATCGGCGCCAGGCCGAGCGACGGCTCGTCCAGCAGCAAGAGGCGCGGCTGGCTCATCAGCGCCCGGCCGATCGCCAGCATCTGCTGCTCGCCGCCCGACAGGGTGCCGCCGCGCTGGTTCTGGCGCTCCTTCAGCCGCGGGAACAGCGTGAAGATCTGCTCGAGGTCGCGGCCGAACACCACCGGATCGGCGGTCAGCGCCCCCATCTGCAGATTCTCCATCACCGTCATGCGCGGGAAGATGCGGCGGCCTTCCGGCGAGATGGCGACGCCGCGGCGCACGATCTCGAAGGTCGGCAGCCGGGTGATCTCCCGCCCGTCGAACACCACCGCCCCCGTGCGCGCCTGCGGGTTGCCGCAGATCGTCATCAGGAGGGTCGACTTGCCGGCGCCGTTGGCGCCGATCAGGGTGACGATCTCGCCTTCCTTGACCTCGACATCGACGCCGCGCAGCGCCTCGATGGCCCCGTAGAAGGTGTGCACGCCCTGCAGCGACAGCATCACGAGCGGGCCTCCCCGGTCACGACGGCGACATCGGCGGCGATCTCCGGCGGCAGGTCCTCCTCCTCGGGCTCGCCGAGATAGGCGCGGATCACCGCCTCGTCGCTGCGGATCTGCTCCGGCGTGCCATCGGCGATCTTCTTGCCGTGGTCGAGCACCACGATGTGGTCGGAAATCTGCATGACGACGCTCATGTCGTGCTCGATCAGGAGGACGCTGGTCTTGTGCTCGTCGCGGATGGCGCGCAGCAGGTGGTTCAGCTCCTGCGATTCGCGCGGATTGAGGCCGGCGGCCGGCTCGTCCAGGCACAGGATCACCGGGTCGATGCACATCGCCCGCGCGATCTCCAGCCGGCGCTGGCCGCCATAGGGCAGGCTGCCGGCGAGATGGTCGGCCTGCTCGGTCAGGCCGACGCGGTCGAGCCAGAACTTCGCCTTCTCCACCGCCTCGCGCTCCACCCGCCGATAGCCCGGCAGGCCGAGCAGCCCGGCGATCGAGAGGCCCGACGCCTTCATCAGCTTGTTGTGCTGGGCCACCATCAGGTTCTCCAGCACGCTCATCCCCGCGAACAGACGGATGTTCTGGAAGGTGCGGGCGACCCGCGCCTCCTGGGCGATGCGGTAGCCGGGGATCTGCTCCAGCAGGAACTCGCCGCTCTCGGCGCGCAGCGTCATCCGCCCGGCGGTCGGCCGGTAGAAGCCGGTGATGCAGTTGAACAGCGTGGTCTTGCCGGCGCCGTTCGGGCCGATCACCGCGGTGATGTCACCGGCCCGGATGTCGAAGGAGACGTCGTCGATGGCGACGAGGCCGCCGAAGCGCATCGAGACGTGCTCGATGGTCAGGAGGGCGGTCACGACCCCGGTCATCATTGGGCCCCCTTCTTGCCGTGGAGGAGGATGGTCGGGTCGCGATGCGCCAGGAGGCCGCGGGGGCGCCACACCATGATGCCGACCATGCACAGGCCAAACACCAGCATGCGGTAGAGGTCGAGGCCGCGGAACGCCTCGGGCAGGCCGATGATCAGGCAGGCGGCGACGACGATGCCGAGCTGGCTGCCCATGCCGCCGAGCACGACGATCGCCAGCACGATCGCGGATTCGATGAAGGAGAAGCTCTCGGGGCTGATGAAGCCCTGATAGGTGGCGAAGAAGCTGCCGGCGAAGCCGCCGCACATCGCCGAGGTGGCGAAGGCCGCCAGCTTCAGGTTGGTGCGGTTGATGCCGAGCGACTGGCAGGCGATGTCGTCCTCGCGCAGCGCCTCCCAGCCGCGGCCGACCGGCAGCCGGCGCAGCCGCACGCTGATGAAGTTGACCAGGAGCGCCAGCGCCAGGATCAGCAGGTAGAGGAAGATGATCCGGTGCGTCGGGTCGTAGTCGAGGCCGAACAGCTGGTGGAAGGCGGTCACGCCCTCCTCCGGGCTGCGGTCGAAGGGGAAGCCGAAGAAGCTGGGCCGCGGGATGTTGTTGATGCCGTTCGGCCCGCCGGTCACCGGCGCCCAGTTGATCAGGACGATGCGGATGATCTCGCCGAAACCGAGGGTGACGATGGCGAAATAGTCGCCGCGCAGCCGCAGCACCGGATAGCCCAGGATCAGGCCGAAGGCCGCGGCCAGCAGCCCGGCCAGCGGCAGGCAGAGCCAGAAGCTGAAGCCGAAGGTGGTCGACAGCAGCGCGTAGGAGTAGGCGCCGACGGCGTAGAAGGCGACGTAGCCGAGGTCGAGCAGGCCGGCGAGGCCGACGATGATGTTCAGCCCCCAGCCTAGCATGATGTAGATCAGCACGATGGTGGCGACGCCGAGCGTGCTGCGCGTGGCGAGGTCGGTGAAGGGGAAGACGGCCGCCAGCAGGACCAGGATCGGCCCGACATAGACGCTGAGGCGCTGCACCCGGGCGCCGATCCGGTCCATCGCCCGGTCGCGCTCCTGCCGCGACAGGCTGGTCCGCGCGCGGCGCTGCACCAGGATCGACTGGATCAGCAGCCAGGCGGCGCCGAGCGACCCGATCAGCAGCAGCGGCACGGAGTGCAGGTCCTGCACCGGCAGCGGCGGCAGCGCGTCGGAGATCGACGGCCGCAGATATTCGTAGATCGGCGGCAGGGCGAAGACGACGAGGAACAGCAGGCTGGCCCAGAACACCGGCCGTGGCATGCCCTCGCGGTTGAGGATGATGCCGATGCGGCCGAGGAAGACCAACGCCACCGCGATGGCGACCGCGGTGAAATCGGTCTGGTAGTTGAGCGCGCCGCTCTGCTCGATGGTGCGGATGCCGACCAGGGGCGCGGTGAGGACCAGGGCGATGAGGGCGGTGGCCCCCGCCTCCTTCACCATGGCGGCGAGGTCGAAGCGGCGCCCGGCGGCCGCGTCGGATTGCGCGATCGTCGCCATGGCGTCAGACCTTCTCGATATCGGGGCGGCCGAGCAGGCCGGACGGGCGGAAGATCAGCACCAGCACCAGGATGGTGAAGGCGGCGACATCCTTGTATTCCGACGAGAAGTAGCCGGACCAGAAGGCCTCGATCAGCCCGATCAGCACGCCGCCCAACATCGCCCCGGGCAGCGAGCCGATGCCGCCCAGCACCGCGGCGGTGAAGGCTTTGATGCCGGCCAGGAAGCCGATGTAGAAGTCGATCACGCCGTAGTACAGCGTCACCATCACCCCGGCGACGGCGGCCAGCGCCGCGCCGATGACGAAGGTCATCGAGATGGTGCGGCCGACATCGACGCCGATCAGCGCCGCCATGGTGCGGTCCTGGGCGCAGGCGCGCTGCTGCCGGCCGAGCGAGGTGCTGTTGATCACCCAGGTCAGGCCCAGCATTAGGGCCAAGGTCAGCACGACGATGACGATCTGCAGATAGGACAGGTTGACGTCGAAGCCGCCGCCCGAGGTCAGCTGGAAGCCGCCCGGGATCTGCGGCGGCACCGGCTTGCGCCGGGCGCCCTGCAGCAGCTGGATGTAGTTCTGCAGGAAGATCGACATGCCGATCGCCGAGATCAGCGGCGCCAGGCGGGTGGAGTTGCGCAGCGGCCTGTAGGCCAGCCGCTCGACCGTCCAGCCATAGGCCGCGGTCACCACCACCGAGATGATCAGCACGATCGCCAGCGCCAGGGCCACCGACACGCCGGGCACGCCGAAGGCGCCGAGCACGACGAATCCGATCACCGCGATGAACGCGCCGATCATATAGATCTCGCCATGGGCGAAATTGATCATGCCGATGATGCCGTACACCATCGTATAGCCGATCGCGATCAGACCGTAGATCGCGCCCAGCGTCAGCCCATTGATGAGCTGCTGCAGGAAATATTCCATGCTCGCGCCGAATTGCCTCCACAGACCATCCGCGGATGGTCGACCTCTCTGTTCGCTCGCCGTTTAGACCGAGGGCGTTTCTCTGTTCAAGCTCCGCGTCAGCGTCGGATTGGCGCGACTATGGCGAAGAAAATGCACCGTTACAATCGCAATGAATCGTAAGACCTTTCCGACGCTTAGGCGCCGTAGCGGTCGAGAATCCGGCGGATCGGCCCGGCATAGGCCGGGTCCCAATACCGGACATGCACCAGAAGGGGGTACAGGAGGTAGATCGGACGGCGGTCGTCCCAGAAGCCGGGATCGAGCGGCGCCAGTTCGGCGTAGCGGCGGAAGAAGGCCTCGCCGAAGGTGCCGAACAGGGTCGGGTAGGTCAGCTCCATCTCCGGATGACCGCAGGAGATGGCGGGATCGATGAAGGCGACGACTCGTCCGCCCCGGTGCAGCAGGTTGCCGGTCCAGATGTCGCCGTGCAGCAGCGCCGGATGGCGCGGCTCCGACAGCAGCGCCTCCAGCCGCCCGGCCAGGGCCTCGATGCGGCGCAGCAGCCCGGAGTCGACCGTGCCCTCGGCATGGCCGGCGCGGGCCATGTGCAGCAGGCGGTGGTCGCGGAAAAACGGCACCCAGCGGTCGGCCGGCGGGTTCGGCTGCGGCAGCTTGCCGATTGTCGTGTCGCGGTCGTAGCCGAATCGCGGCCAGGCCGGCGCGTGCAGCGCCGCCAGCAGCTCCGCCGCGTGCAGCTGCGCCGGTTCCGGCGGCGGTCCGGGCTCGTGCTCGATATACTCCAGCAGCAGCAGGTCCTCGGCCGCGTGCAGCACGGCCGGCAGCGGCAGGGCGGAATGCCGCGCCAGCTGGCCCAGCATCCAGGCTTCCAGAAGCAGCGGTCCCGGGCCGGCCTTGGCCACCACCCGGCCGCCATCGGCGAGATCGACCCGGAGCACCGCGACGGTCGAGCCGCCCGGCAGCGGCTCGGCCGCCACCGGGCGCACGCCGAGCGCCGCGGCGATACGGTCGGCCAGGACGGGATCGAGCCCGTCAGCCACGATCGTCCCTCCCGCCCCGCTGATCCAGGCTGAGCGGATAGCGCAGCGGATGGTGGCTGGAGAAGGTCATGTTCACCGGCCGCCCCTGCCGGTCATAGGCGATCTGCTCGACCGTCAGCACCGCAGCCGGCGGGGTCAGCTCCAGCAGATCCGCCTCCTCCGTATTGGCCAGCCGGGCGCTGAGAGTCGTGCGGCCGCGGTCCGGGCGCAGCCGATAGCGGTCGCGGATCTCGGCGTAGAGCGAGCGGTTGCCGGTCGACCAGTCGAGCTCGAGGATCCCCGGCACCAGACCGGCCGCGAACCAGTCCTGGGTCAGCACCATCGGCAGCCCGTCGAGGCAGCGCAGCCGCTTCAGCATCACCACCTCGGCGCCAGTCGGCAGGAACAGCGGCCGTGCGATCTCCGCCGGCGCCGGGCAGAGCCGGCCTTCGATCAGCCGGCTCGTCGGCGTCCGGCCATGCGCCTCGGCGATGGCGGTGAAGCTGCGCAGCAGGTGCAGCTCGTAGGTCTCCTCCCGCCGCGCCACGAAGAAGCCTTTGCCGGGGTGGCTCAGCAGCCAGCCCTCCTGCACCAGCTCGCGCACCGCCTGGCGGACGGTGATGCGGCTGACGCCGTAGCGCTTCTCCAGCCCGCGCTCCGACTCCAGCTTGGCGTCGGTGCCGAGCTGGCCCTGCTCGATCTGCGCGCGGATTCGCTGCTTGATCTGGCGGTAGAGGGGCTGCGGATCGTCGCGTCTCAGGCCATCATTCATGGCGTGCGAGGCATCTCGGAGGGAGCGGGGATCATCCTCGCTGCATACACGCAAATCCACGGCCCGGCCACAATTGACATGACTGGTTATAACCAGTCATAACTTTGACCGGCACGTGGGAGGCGGCATGAAACTGACCCTGGTCGGCGGCGGCGGAGTCCGCGCGCCCCTGTTCATCGAATCGGCGCTGCGCCGGGCGGAGTGGAGCAACCTCACCGAGCTGTGCCTGCTGGACATCGACGGCCCGCGGCTGGAGCTGTTCGGCGGGCTGGGGTCGGAGATCGCCCGGCGGATGAAGTCGCCGGTGAAAATCACCACCAGCCTGGACCCGGAGCGGGCGCTGGCCGGCGCCGCCTATGTCGTGACCACGGTTCGGCCCGGGCTGGAGGAAGGCCGGATCAAGGACGAGCGGATCGCCCTGGCGCATGGCGTGCTGGGGCAGGAGACGACCGGGCCCGGCGGCTTCGCCATGGCGCTGCGCAGCATCCCGACGATTCTGGGCTATGCCGAGCTGCTGAAGCGGGTCAGCCCGGACGCCTGGCTGTTCAACTTCACCAACCCGGCCGGCCTCGTCACCCAGGCGCTGCGCGACGCCGGCTTCGACCGCACCGTCGGCATCTGCGACGGCGCCAACGCCGCCCAGTCGGCGGTGGCGCGCTGGTTCGACGTGCCGGAGAAGTCGGTGCGGACCGAGGTGTTCGGGCTGAACCACCTGTCCTTCACCCGCCGCGCCGAGATCGGCGGCGAGGACGTGCTGCCGCGGCTTCTGGCCGACGACGCGTTCCTGGCCGCCTCGGCCCAGAAGGTGTTCAGCCCGCGCGTGGTCCGCCGCCACGGGATGTGGATCAACGAGTACCTCTATTACTTCTACTATGCGGAGAAGGCGGTGGAGGCGATCCGGTCGGACGCCCGCACCCGCGGCGAGGAGGTGCGCGACCTGAACCGGACCCTGATCGAGCAGCTGACCGCGCTGGACTGGCGCCGCAACCCGGAGAAGGCGCTGGAGGCCTATTACGCCTATGCCCATCGCCGCAACGCCACCTACATGCACTACGCCCAGGAGGGCGCGCCGAGCATGGAGGAGGCGGACCGGGCGCTGGCCGCCGGCGCCCATGCGCCGCTGGGCGATGAGGGCGAGGGCTATGCCGGTGTCGCGCTCGACCTGGTCGACGCGCTGGAGACCGGCAAGCCGCTCCACAGCGGGCTGAACGTGCCGAACCAGGGCGCCATCGACGGGCTGCGCGAAGAGGATGTGGTCGAGGTCAGCTGCGTCGTCGACCGCGACGGGGTGCGGCCGCTGCCGATCGGCGCGATGCCGGAGGCGCAGGCCCAGCTGGTGCACAGCGTCAAGCGCTACGAGCGGCTGGCGGTGCGGGCGATCCGCGAGCGCGACCGCGACCTTGCGGTCGAGGCGCTGGTGGCGCATCCGCTGGTGCTGTCCTATTCCCGGGCCGAGGCGCTGGTCGACGAATACCTCGCCGTCCATGCCCCCTATGTCGGCAATTGGCAATGACCGGCGCGGCGCATACAGGCTGCGACGTTGTCGTGGTCGGCGAATACTACTGGGACCTGATCTTCACCGGCCTGCCGGAGGTGCCGCGGCTGGGCGCCGACCTGTTCGCGCGCGGCTTCGCCACCCTGCCCGGCGCCAGCTTCACCACCGCCGCCGCGGCGCACCGGCTGGGCCTCAGGACCGTCTGGGCTGCCGATTTCGGCATCGACCTGTTCAGCCGGCTGGCGCTGGAGGCGGCGAAGGCGGAAGGGCTGGATGACCGGCTGTTCCGCCGGCTGGACCAGCCGCTGGAGCGGGTCAGCGCCGCCTTCTCCTTCGACCACGACCGCGGCTTCGTCACCTACGCCGTGCGCGACGACCTGCCGCCGACGCCGGAGGCGCTGGCCGCGGTCGTGCCGAAGGCCCTGCTGCTGCAGAGCTTCCGGCTGCAGCCGGAGCTGCTGGCCCTGGCACGGGCGGCGAAGCGGCGGGGCGTGCTGGTCTATCTCGACTGCCAGCACGTGCCGCACCAGATCGACACGCCGGGCGTGGCCGAGCTGTTCCGCGAGATCGATGTCTTCGCCCCGAACGAATCCGAGGCGCTGGCCTTCACCGGGGCGCCGGATGTCGACGCCGCGCTGGAGCGGATGGCGAACATGGTTCCGACCGTCCTGGTCAAGCGCGGCGCCGCCGGCGCGGTCGGCCTCAGCCGCGGCGAGCGTTGCGAAGTGCCGGCCCCGGCGGTGAGGGTGGTCGACACCACCGGGGCCGGCGACAGCTTCAACGCCGGCTTCCTCTACGGCCGGCTGCGCGGCTTCGGCTTCCGCGACAGCCTGGCCCTGGCCGCGACCTGCGGCGCGCTCGCCACCACCGATTACGGCGGAAGGGCGCTGCCGCGCGAGGCCGAGCTGCTGGCGCTGGCGCGGCTCGAGGCTCCGGCCTCCACCTGAGCGGCGGGACCCAACCCGCCCGCAACGACAAGATGTTCAGACAGGGGCTTGAACGGAGGGAACCGTGAAGATCGCAACATTATCCCTGACCGCGGCGCTGGCCGCCTTCGCCACGGGCGGGGCCGAGGCCGCGACCGTGAAGCTGTTCTGCGGCGCCACCGACTACGATCTGTGCAGCAGCGCCGCCGAGGCCTGGGCCAAGCAGACCGGCAACGCGGTCACCATCAACAAGATGCCGGCGGTGTGGGACGACGCCGTGCCGCTGTACCAGCAGATGCTGGCGGCGCAGTCGACCGACATCGACGTGCTGGTGATCGACGTGATCTGGATGGGCATGCTGAAGAACCATCTGCTCGACCTCGGCCCGATGGTGCCGAAGGAGGAGGTGGCGGCGCACTTCCCGACCACGATCGACGCGGCGACGATCGACGGCCATCTGCTGGCCCTGCCCTGGTACATGGACACCGGGCTGATCTTCTACCGCAAGGACCTGCTGGAGAAGCACGGCAAGCCGGTGCCGAAGACCTGGGCCGAGCTGACCGAGACGGCCAAGGCGGTGCAGGAGGCCGAGCGCAAGGCCGGCAATGCCGACATGTGGGGCTTCGTCTGGCAGGGCAAGTCCTATGAGGGGCTGACCTGCGACGCCATCGAATGGGTCGCCAGCCATGGCGGGGGCACCATCATCGACACCAAGGGCGACGTCACCATCGACAACCCCAAGGCGGCCGAGGCGCTGACCCTGGCCCGCGGCTGGATCGACACGATCAGCCCGCAGGGCGTGCTGAACTACGACGAGGAGGCCTCCCGCGCCGTGTTCGAGAGCGGCAAGGCCGTGTTCCTGCGCAACTGGCCCTATGTCTGGGGCACCTCGCAGGCCGAGGGCGGGGCCTTGGTCGGCAAGGTCGGGGTGGCGGCGCTGCCGGTCGGCGCCGAAGGCGAGAAGTCGAGCGGCTGCCTCGGGCCCGCCTATCTCGGCGTGTCGAAATACTCCGAGAACAAGGAGGCGGCGGTCGACCTGATCCGCTACATGACCGGCGCCGCCGACCAGAAGCGCCGGGCGATCCAGGGCGCCTACAACCCGACCATCGCCGCGCTGTACGAGGACCCGGAGGTGCTGAAGAAGCTGCCCTTCCTGAAGGACACGGAAGCCGCCTTCGCCGACAGCATCGCCCGCCCCTCCGCCGTCACCGGCGCCAGCTACAACCGGGTGTCGCAGGCCTTCTCCAAATCGGTGCATGCCGTGCTGACCGGCGACGAGAAGCCCGACGCCGCGGTGGCCGATCTGGCCAAGGAGCTGGAGCGGCTGCGCCAGCGGGCGAAGTGGTGAGCGGGCAACGAGGATAGGCCGGTGCCGGCATCTTCAACCGGCTTTCCCATCCTTGTCCCCCCTCCCCTTGCGGGAGGGGGGCAGGGGGAGGGGTCTGCGCGCGTCCGTGCGCGAATGACCTTTGGTGCGCCGGCCGGCCCCACTGATCTGCCAAATCCCATCGCCGGCCCTCGCCGAGAAAACCCCCTCCCCCTACCCCCCTCCCGCAAGGGGAGGGGGGACTCGATCGGGGGACTTCGTCGATGACCGGCCGGGTGGCGCGGTCGCATCGGCGGGCAGGGTGGCTGTTCCTGGCGCCGACGCTGGCGGCGCTGGTGCTGGTGGCGCTGTGGCCGCTGCTGCGCACCCTGTTCTTCTCCACCACCGACGCCGTGCTCGATGACCCGACGAACTACGACTTCGTCTGGCTCGACAACTTCGTCGAGGTCGCCCGCGATCCGCAATGGTGGCGAGCGGTGGAGAACACGCTGGTCTTCACCGTCGTCTCGGTGGCGCTGGAGACGCTGCTGGGCCTCGCCATCGCGCTGCTGCTGAACGAGGCGATCCCCGGCCGCGGCGTGCTGCGCGCCGCCATCCTGGTGCCCTGGTCGATCCCGGTCGTGGTCTCGGCCAAGATCTGGGAATGGCTGCTGCACGACCAGTTCGGCATCATCAACCGCCTGCTGATCGATCTCGGCCTGATCGGGAACGGCGTGGCCTGGACCGCCGACCCGTCGCTGGCGCTGGGCGTCGTCATCTTCGTCGATGTCTGGATCACCACACCCTTCATGGTCCTGCTGATCCTGGCCGGGCTGCAGCTGATCCCGACCGAGATCCATGAGGCGGCACGGGTCGACGGGGTGTCCTGGTGGAAGCGCCTGACCTCGATCACCCTGCCGATGCTGCGGGTGCCGATCGGCGTCGCCGTGCTGTTCCGCACCCTCGACGCGCTCCGGATGTTCGACCTCAGCTACGTCCTCGGCGGCAACGGCGAGCCGACCATGACCATGACGATCTACGCCCGCAACCAGCTGGTCAGCTTTCAGGAGCTGGGCTACGGCTCCGCCGCCTCGACCTGGGTGTTCCTGCTGATCGCCCTGATCGCGATCGTCATCATCGGCGCGATCCGGCTGGACCGGGCGACCGTGCGATGACCCTCGTCGCGGCTCCCGATCTCGCCCTGGCCCGCGCCGCCGCCCGGCACCGCCGGCGCCGGCTGCTGCGCTCGATCGGCCTCGGCGTCGCCGTGGCGCTGGTGCTGGTCTACACCCTGTTCCCCTATTATTGGGCGATCGTCTCCTCGCTGAAGACCGGGGCGTCGCTGTTCCAGGCGACGCTGCTGCCGGCCTTCGAGCTGGTCTACTACCGGCAGATGCTGCAGGACCCGGTGTTCCTGCGCTCGATCGTCAACTCGCTGATCGTCGCCGGCTCGGCCACGGGCATCTCGCTCCTGCTCGCCATCGGCGCCGCCTATGCGCTGGGGCGGCTGGAGTTCCCGCTGCGGCGGACGGTGCTGCTGGTGATCCTGATGATCTCGATCCTCCCGCAGATCGTGGTGCTGTCCGGGATGTTCGAGCTGGTGCGCTGGCTGGGCCTGTACAACCGGCTGGGGTCGCTGACCTTCGCCTATCTGATCTTCACCCTGCCCTTCACCGTCTGGGTTCTGGCCGGATTCATCCAGGACATCCCGCGCGAGCTGGAGGAGGCGGCGCTGATGGACGGCGCCGGCCGCGGCCGGGTGCTGGTCAGCGTGCTGCTGCCGCTGATGGGGCCGGCCCTGGCCTCGATCGGCCTGCTGGCCTTCATCCAGGCCTGGAACGAGTTCCTGTTCGCCCTGACCTTCATCCTGTCGGACAAGAACCGGACCGTTCCGGTGGCGATCGCCACCATCGCCGGCGGCAGCCGCTACGAGTATCCCTTCGGCCCGATCATGGCGGCCTCGGTGGTGGTGACCCTGCCGCTGATCGCCCTGGTGCTGATCTTCCAGCGCAAGATCGTGGCCGGGCTGACTGCGGGAGCGATCAAGGGATAAGTCTCGTCCGGTCTGCCATCGTCTTGACTGCACGTCTGCGCCATGGGCTGATGCATAGCGGCCTTACAGCTATCGCGAGGGGGAAATGCGTCGCTCAGCCTGGTCTGCTGTTCTTCTCCTCTTCTTGCCGGGCTGCATCGGCGGCGGTCCGGACCACGCTGAACAGCTGACTGCCGACCGGCAGAAATGCAGCGAGTTCGGCTTTCAGGACGGAACCGATCCCTTCGCCGATTGCGTGATGAAGCTCTCGATGAAGCGGGAGCGCGAGCAGCCGCCGGATCACGACACCCTGGTGAAGCGGTACAGGGCCCTCAGCATGGAGCGGCGCGGCGACGATCGTTATCCGGTGTGCAGCGCCGCCGACATGGATAGCGAGCTCGACATCTCGACCGGCAAATGGGTCGGGCCGAACTGCCAGATGGCTCCCGACTGAGGCCAGCCGCCGGGGTGGCCACGGCCTAAACCGCCCGGGCGAGCGCGGGTGCAGCGTCCGCCGCCTCGACGATCAGCCGGCCGAGCTCGCAGGCGCAGGCGGCCTTGGTGCCCGACCGCCAGATCAGGCTGAACTCCACCTCCGGCAGGGGCGGCAGGCCGTGGCGGCCGTCGAGGATCTTCATCCCCGGCTCGAGCTCGTCACAGGTGAAGTTCGACGCGGCCAGCCCCGCCAGCACCGCCGCGCGCAGGCCGTGCTGGTTTCCCGAGGTGAAGCCGACATGCCACTCCACCGCCGCCCCCGCCAGGGCGTCGACGGCGATGGCCCGGCACGGGCAGGGAGGCGGGGCGAGCGCGAGCGGCAGCGACGTGCCCGGCGGCCAGTCGAAGGTCTCGGCCGCGGCCCAGACGAACTGAGCCCGTCGCAGCACCGTGCCGCCGGTTTCGCCCGGCCGGGACATCACCACGGCGAGATCGAGCTCTCCCGCCTCGACCTTGGCGCGCAGGTCGAGGCAGACGCTGACCGCCACCTCCAGCCGCACCTGGGGGAAGCCGCGGGCAAAGCGGCGCAGCAGCAGCGGCAGCCGGTCGCCCATGAAGTTCTCCGGCACGCCGAAGCGGACGACGCCGGAGACCGAGGACGGCTGGAAGCGCCGGGTCAGCGCGTCCTGCGCCTGCAGGATCTGCTCGGCATGGCGCAGGAACTCCTCGCCGTCCTCGGTCAGGAGCAGCTTGCGCGTGGTCCGGTGCAGCAGCGGCCGGCCCACCTGTTCCTCCAGCCGCCGGATCTGGTGGCTGACCGCGGACTGGGTGAGGTGCAGCCGCTGGGCCGCACGGGTGAACCCGCCGGCCTCATGGACGGCGACGAAGGCGCGCAGCAGGGCAGGGTCGAAATCCATGACCCAAATATATGATGGCGGAAAATGGACGCCACAAAATTAATTCATTTCCATCATGAGCCAGGATTGGAGAGAGTCCGGTCCAGGCCCGCTCGAGCGGCCCACACCGACACCCTCCGCCGCGCCGGTACCGGTTCGCGCAAGCTCTTTGCGCGGCGGCGCGGCCTGTCGCTTCGAGAGAAGGATCATGGCTCTGTCCCCATCTGCCCGGAACATGGCCGCGCTGGTCGGCGTCTGCCTGGCCTCGCTGATGTTCGGCCTCGAGATCTCCAGCGTGCCGGTGATCCTGCCGACCCTGGAAACGGCGCTGCCGGCCGATTTCAGGGGCCTGCAATGGATCATGAACGCCTACACCATCGCCTGCACCACGGTGCTGATGGCGACCGGCACCCTGGCCGACCGCTACGGCCGCAAGCGCGTCTTCGTGGTCACCACCGTCGCCTTCGGGATGACCTCGCTGATCTGCGGCCTGGCCCAGAGCGCGTCGGTGCTGATCGCCGCCCGCTTCCTGCAGGGCCTGGCGGGCGGCGCCATGTTCACCTGCGTGGTCGCGATCATCTCGCACCAGTTCCAGGACGGGCGCGAGCGCGGCCGCGCCTTTTCCACCTGGGGCGTGATCAGCGGCATCGGCCTCGGCTTCGGCCCGATCATCGGCGGCCTGATCGTCACCTGGTCGAGCTGGCAGTGGGTGTTCCTGATCCATGTCCCGCTGACCGTCCTGGCGCTGATCCCGGCCGTGATCGGCATCCGCGAATCGCGCGACCCGCACGCCCAGAAGCTGGATGTCGCCGGTATCGTCACCCTGACGCTGGCGGTGTTCGGCCTAGCCTATCTGATCACCCAGGGGGCGGAGCTGGGCCGCGCCACGGCGATCGGGCTCGCCGTCCTGACCGTCGCCAGCTTCGCCGGATTCCTGGTGGCGGAGCGGATCAGCCCGCATCCGATGTTCGACTTCTCGGTGTTCCGGATCCGTCGGTTCAGCGGCGCGATCATCGGCTGCATCGGCATGAACTGCTGCTACTGGCCGTTCATGATCTACCTGCCGATCTACTTCCAGGGCGGGCTCGGCCTCGACAGCCGGACCGTGGGCCTCCTGCTGCTGGCCTACACCATTCCGTTCCTGGTCACGCCGCCGCTGGCCGACCGCCTGCTGCAGCGCCGCGGCCCGCACATGATCATCCCGTTCGGCATGGCCGTGATGGGGACCGGCTTCCTCCTGATGTGGCTCGGCAGCGGGGTCGAGCAGGCCGGCTGGCTGACCGTGCTGCCCGGCACGCTGCTGGCCGGCATCGGGCTGGGCCTGACCAGCACGCCGGTGACCAACACCACCACCGGCTCGGTCCCCGCCAACCGGGCCGGCATGGCGTCCGGCATCGATATCAGCGCCCGGCTGATCACGCTGGCCATCAACATCGCGGTGATGGGGCTGATCCTGGTGGAAGGGATCCGCTGGTCGCTGCCGGACGCCATGGCCGGTGCTCTCGACGCATCGCAGTTGCAGGCGCTGACCGCCTCCGTCGCCGCCGGCAATCTCGGCGCGCTGCCGCAGGCCTATCCGGCGCTGGCGACGCTTGACCCGTCGGGGGCCGCCGTGCACACGGCCCTGGTCAAGGGCTTCGGCTGGGTGATGCTGTATGGCGGCGTCGGCGCCTGGGTCCTGGCCGCGCTCAGCTTCGCGATCTTCGGCCCGGCCCGGTCGTGCCGGGCGCAGACCGCGGAGGCGTGAGCCCGTCGATCAGCGCCGCCAGCACCGCCCGCCACTCGGCCGGGTCGGCCCCGCCGGCGATGGCGAGCGCCGCGCGGTCATAGGCGGCACCCAGCAGCTGGGCGGCGGCGTCCAGCGGCAGGGGGCGCAGCGCCCCGGCCGCCATCGCCGCCGCCAGCCCTTCGCGCAGTGTCCGGCCGCCGTGCCGGGCATCGATCTCGTCCAGCGCCTGCCGCCCCAGCACGGCCGGCGCTTCGATCAGCAGCAGCCGGGTCCGGCCCGGCACCACCATGGCCCGGAGGAAGGCGTCGCCGCCCCGGGCCAGCGCTTCGAGGGGCGGCAGGCCGGCCGGGGCGGCCTGCTCGATCTCTTCGGCCACGGCCGCGGCCTCTGCCTCGATCACGGCGTGGAACAGCGCCTGCTTGTCGGCGAAGTGGTGATACAGCGCCCCGCGCGTGACGCCGGCGGCGGCCACCAGCTCCGGCGTTCCCGTCTCGGCGTAGCCGCGCTCGACGAACAGCCGGCGCGCGGCCGCGACCAGCGCGGCCTGCGTCCGGTCCGACCGCTCCCGATTGGTTCTGCGTCCTCGCTCTTGCATACATGCAGCCTGTATGTTAACCCAAAAACATGCACCTTGCATGTTTATGCGGCCGGGAGGAAAAGTCCATGAGGACCACCAGCTACTATCCCGTGATCATGACGCCGGAGGTCGCCGCGACCGCCGCCTTCTATGTCCGGCACTTCGGGTTCCGGCCGCTGTTCGAGGCCGAGTGGTACGTCCATCTGCAGTCGGCCGAGGAGACGCAGGTCAACCTCGCCATCCTCGACGGCAGCCACGGCACCATTCCTGCGGCCGGCCGGGGCCGCGTGTCCGGGCTGCTGCTGAATTTCGAGGTGGAGGATGTCGACGCCGAATACGAGCGGCTGAAGGCGGCCGGGCTGCCGATCCTGCTGGACCTCCGCGACGAGGATTTCGGCCAGCGCCACTTCATCACGCAGGATCCGAACGGCGTGCTGATCGACGTGATCAAGCCTATCCCGCCGGCGCCCGAATACGCGGCGCAATACGCCCAGGGCTGACCGACGGACGGATCGCCTCCCTACCCCAGCCGCCCCTCGCGCAGCGCGGCGATCAGCCCGTCGCAGCCGGTCTCGATCAGGTCCAGCACGTGCTCGAAATCGGCGCTGCCGCCGTAATAGGGATCGGGCACGTCCCGTCCCTCCAGCCCCGGCGCGTGATCGAGGAACAGGCCGATTCGGCCGGGACCGGCGACGGCGATCCGGCGCATCCGGTCGAGATGCGTGCGGTCCATCGCCAGAAGCAGGTCGAAACGGCGGAAATCCGCCCGTTCCAGCTTGCGGGCGCGCAAGGGGCGCAGATCGTAGCCGCGCGCCGCGGCCGCGCGGATCGCCGGCGGATGCGGCGGCTCGCCGGCATGGAAGCCGTGGGTGCCGGCGCTGCCGACCGCGTGGTCCAGCCCGGCGGCCGCGAGCTTGGCCCGCATCACCGCCTCGGCGGTCGGCGAGCGGCAGATGTTGCCGGTGCAGACGAACAGGATGCGCATGCCGCCTGGATAACCGGAGCCTATCCAGGCGGCAACGCGTCCGATCGTTACAGCCCCACTCCCTTCATGCCCTCCTCGGTGTAGCGCGCGCCGGCCACGGCGCCGGGCGCGAACAGGGCGTCGAGCGCGGCCACCTGCTCCGGCGTCAGCCGGATCGACGCGGCCGCGGCGTTCTCGGCCAGATAGGCGCGGCGCTTGGTGCCCGGGATCGGCACGACGTGGCCGTGCTTGCCGAGCAGCCAGGCGAGCGCCACCTGGGCCGGCTTGGCCCCGAGGCCGGAGGCGATGTCGGCCAGCGCCTCGGCCAGGCGCCGGTTCTGCGTCAGCGCCTCCTCGGCGAAGCGCGGGTTGACGCGGCGGAAGTCGTCCGGCGCCAGCGACGAGGTGTCGGTCACCGCGCCGGCCAGGAAGGCGCGGCCGAGCGGCGAATAGGCGACGAAGGTGGCACCCAGCTCGCGGCAGGCCTGCAGCATCCCGTTCTGCTCCGGGTCGCGGGTCCACAGCGAATACTCGCTCTGCACCGCCGCGATCGGATGCACCGCATGCGCCCGGCGCAACGTCTCGACCGAGACCTCCGACAGGCCGATCTGCCGCACCTTGCCGGCCTTCACCAGATCCGCCATGGCGCCGACCGTGTCCTCGATCGGCACGTCCGGGTTGCGGCGGTGCATGTAGTAGAGGTCGATGACGTCGGTGCCGAGGCGTTTCAGCGAGGCCTCGGCCGCGGCGCGGATATAGGCGGGCGAGTTGTCGACCTGCCGCTCGTAGCGGCCGGGCTCGCGCACGATGCCGAACTTGGTGGCCAGCACCACCTGGTCGCGACGGTTCTTCAGGAAACGGCCGATCAGCTCCTCATTGTGCCCCGCCCCGTACATGTCGGCGGTGTCGAGGAAGTCGATGCCGTGCTCCAGCGCCGCGGCGAGGGTGTCGAGCGACTGGGCGTCGTCGCGCGGTCCGTAGAATTCGGACATGCCCATGCAGCCGAGGCCGATGGCGGAGACGGTGGTGCCGTCCTGACCGAGGGAGCGTCTGTCCATGGTCTCTCTCCTTGATCTCTGCCGCCCGGTTCGTGGAGGCCGGCACGGCACGGGCAGGAGAATGGGGGCTGCACGATCGTGCGATAACCCGTAGAGATCGACATGAGCTGATGAGCAGGATTCAGGAATGCTCCGCCCCGACCTTCCCGACCTGGCCGCCTTCGCCGCGGTGGCGCGGCACCGCAGCTTCCGCAAGGCGGCGATCGAGCTGGGCCTGTCCGCCTCTGCCCTCAGCCATGCGATCCGCGGGCTGGAGGAACGGCTGGGCGTGCGGCTCTTGAACCGCACCACCCGCAGCGTCACCCCGACCGAGGCCGGCGACCGTCTGCTGGCGCGGCTGGAGCCCGCCTTCCGCGACATCGCGGGCGCGGTGGAGGAGATCGACCAGTTCCGCCACCGGCCGGCCGGCTCGCTGAAGATCACCGCCTCGATCCCGGCGGCGGCGCTGATCCTGGCGCCGATGGTGGCCCGGTTCCTGGCCGCCTATCCGGAGATCCGGCTGGAGGTGTCGGTCACCAGCGCCCTGATCGACATCGTGGCCGGCGGCTTCGACGCCGGCGTCCGCCTGGGGGAGCAGCTGGAGCGGGACATGGTGGCGGTGCGATTCGGCGGCGAGCAGCGGCTGGTCGTGGTCGCCGCCCCCGCCTATCTCGCCGGACGGCCGCCGCCGCGGACGCCGCGCGACCTGACCGAGCACGCCTGCATCGGCTACCGGTTCCCGAGCGGCGTGGTCTATGCCTGGGAGTTCGAGAAGGACGGCCGGGAGCTGACCGTCAGCCCGGAGGGGCCGCTGATCGTCAACGACCAGCGGCTGCTGATCCAGGCGGTGCTGGACGGCGCCGGGCTGGGCTTCGTCTTCGAAGGCATGATCACGGCCGAGCTGGCCGACGGCCGGCTGGTCCCGCTGCTGCAGGACTGGTCGCCGCCCTTCCCGGGCTTCTTCCTGTACTATCCGCGCCAGCGCCAGATGCCGGCGGCGCTGCGGGCCTTCGTCGACTTCATCCGCGCCGACAACCTGGCCGTCAGCCGGCGCTGATGGGCCGACGAGGCCGAACGGTTCAAGCCGATTCCCACACCGTCATGGCGAGGCGCGCAGCGCCGTGGCCATCCAGAGGGCGGCGCCACTGGATGGCCACGCCCCTTCGGGGCTCGCCATGACGATGTTGTGTGGGAGCTGCAGTGCACCCACTCACCATCCCGTCAGTCGTTCACGGGGATGACCGAGCCGTGGTAGCGGTCGCGGATGAACTTCGCGACCGCCGGCGAGGCCAGCAGTTCCGCCAGCCGCTTGATCCGCGGGTCGCCGGCCAGCTTCGGCGTGGTCACCAGGATGTTGGCGTAGGGGTTGCCCTCGGCCTTCTCCAGCCCCAGCGCGTCCCTGGCCGGGGTCAGCCCAGCCTCGAGCGCGTAGTTGCCGTTGATCACCGCCAGGTCGACGTCGTCGAGCGCCCGCGGCAGCAGCGCCGCCTCGACCTCCAGCACCTTGAGATGCTTCGGGTTCTCGGCGATGTCGTTGGGCGTCGCCAGCTGCTTGTCCGGCTCGGCGAAGCCGTCCTTCAGCCGGATCAGCTTCTGGTCCTGCAGCAGGTACAGGGCACGGCTGAGATTGGTGACGTTGTTCGGCACCGCCACAGTGCCGCCGTCCCTCACCTCGGCGAAGCTCTTCGCCCGACGCGAATAGACGCCGAGCGGCTCGATATGCACGGTCGCGGCCACGGCGAAGGTCTCGTCCAGCGCCTCCTCCTGCGAGCGCAGATAAGGCAGGTGCTGGAAGTAGTTGGCGTCGACGTCGCCATGCGCCAGCAGTTCGTTCGGGTTCACGGCGGTCGAGAGCTCGATGATCTCGAGCTTCAGGTCGGGCGCCTGGCTCTGCGCGAAGGCCAGGATCTCGGCATGCGGCACGGCGTCGGCGGCGACCTTCAGCGGCGCGTCCTGCGCCAGGGCGGCGCCGGCCAGGGTGAAAGGCAAGGCGGCAGCGATCGCCGCCCGCGCCAGGCGGGCGGCCAGGGTACGGATCATAATAGACCTGTGGGTTCGGTTGGCGCGGCGTGTTCAGGCGGAGGCGGCTTGCGCCGCCAGGACATCGGCGTAGTGGCGCTGCGCCACATCGGGGTGGGAGCGCAGCCGGCCTTTCAGGTAGTTCGGGCCGACATCGTGGAACAGCGGGTTCTGCGGGTCGCTGGCCGGGCCGCGCGCCTCCGCCGCCAGGGCCGGCGGCAGCTCGAGCAGCGGCACCGTCGCATCGAGCCGGGCGCCGAGGAAGAAGGCCACGGACAGCCGGTCGGTCCCGGCCGGGGGCGTGATCACCCGGTGCACCGTGGCGCGCAGATAGCCGTTGGTGGCGAGCTCCAGCAGCTCGCCGATATTGACCACGAAGGTGCCCGGCACCGGCTCGGCATCGATCCAGCGCCCGTCCTCGCCCTCGACCTGCAGGCCCCGCTGCGTGTCCTGCAGCAGCAGGGTCAGGAAGCCCGAATCCTTGTGCGCGCCGACGCCCTGGTCGCTGCCGGTGGCCTCGCGCCCCGGATAGCGGATGATCTTGATGTGCTGGTTCGGCGTGTCGCCATAGATCGGCTCCAGCGCATCCTTCGGCTGGCCCAGCGCCGCGGCGAAGGCTTCGAGCAGCCGGATCGCCACCCGCGTCAGCTCCGCCTGCCAGCGCAGCAGCACGGTCTTCAGCTCCGGCTGCGCCGCCGGCCACTGGTTCGGCCCCTGCAGCCGCAGCCAGGGCGGCACGCCCGGCCCCTGCGGGATCGCCGGCCGCTCCGCCCCGATGTCGAACTGCTCGCGCCAGTCCGGCTCGCCGCGCGTCCGCTCCCAGGCGGCACGGGTGTAGCCGCGGAAATGCGGCGAATGCACCATCTCGATCGCCAGCTTGTCGGCCTCCGGCAGGGCGAAGAAGCGGCGCGCCTCGGCCTTCACCTGGCCCACCAACGTCTCCGGCACGCCATGCCCGCCGAGATAGAAGAAGCCGACGTCACGGGCCGCCGCGCGCAGCCGCTCCAGGAAGGCTTGGCGCGCCGCCGGCCCGGCGTCGAGCTGCGACAGGTCGAGCAGGGGAAGGGCGAGCGTGTCGGTGGCCATGGTCACCTCGGGCAGAATCATCGGCGCGAGGTCGCGCCATCCGTTAATTTACATATCCCGACAGCATGTCGATTTATATAACAACATTTATAAGATAATTATGCCTGCCGGATCAGGCACGGCCACGCCGCTGCGGCAGCGCCGTCAGGTCGGGCGGCGGGACCGGTCGCAGGCTCTCATAGGCCAGCCGGACCGCCGCGGCGCCATGGGTGCGTTCCAGCCGCCGGACGGTGAAATGGGCCCGCGCCAGGCGCCGGAAATGCTCCAGGAAGGCCAGGTTGACCGCGGCGCCGGCGGCCGCGCCCAGGACCGGCGCCGCCTGGGCCGACAGCTTCAGCAGCACCGGGCCGCTGAACCGGGCGGCGACGGCCGAGACCAGCCGGGGCATCACCGACGCGGTCGCGTTCGGCACCACCCGGGCCAGCGCGATGCGGGTGGCCAGATAGCCGGTCTCGACCGCGTCGTCCGAAGGATCGGGCCGGCCCATGGCGAAGACCTTGAGGCATTCGATCGCGGTCTCCGGGGCGGACGGATCCTCCCCCGCCGCCTTCGCCTCGGCCGCGATCTGGCGCAGCAGCAGGGCGGTGGAGACCGGCAGCTCCAGCAGCGTGCCGGGCAGGCCGAAGCCGCCGCCGGCGGCGCCGCTGGCCGCCGCCAGGCCGCGATGCAGCCACGATTCGGATTCCCGCGGCACCCGGCGGCCGGGACCGCTGCGCAGCGCCGCCTTCAGCGCCGTGGCGATGGCGCGGCGGACAGCGCCGTCCAGCACCTTCTGCACCCCGGCGGGCAGGTTGCGCTTCAGCGCCTCGACCGGCGTCCCGGCCATGGCGGACAGGCGCGCCACCAGCGAGTCGTGATCGAGCACCCTCTTCGCCTCGGCCAGCTCGGCCATGGCCTCGGACGGCAGGGGCAGCGGGGCGGGGAGTGCGGCGGCGGTGGTCATAGGCAACAGATTGGGGGCCGAGGCGCGGCGACAAGGGCCGTTGAGCCGGGACCGCACCGTCGCCATGATCCCGGCATGAAACGCATCGAGCCCGGCGATCCGATCGTGATCCTGACCGGGGCCGGCATCTCGAAGGAGAGCGGCCTCGACACCTTCCGCGACGCCGGCGGCGTGTGGACCCGGTACCGGCTGGAGGATGTGGCGACGCCCGAGGCCTTCGCCCGCGATCCGGAGCTGGTGCACGGCTTCTACAACGCCCGCCGCCGCACCCTGGCCGACCCGTCGGTCCAGCCCAATGCGGCGCATGCGGCGCTGGTCCGGCTGGAGCGCGACTGGCCCGGCCCGGTGCTGCTGGTCACCCAGAATGTCGACGACCTGCACGAGCGCGCCGGCAGCCGCCGCCTGATCCACATGCATGGCGAGCTGGGCCGTGTCCGCTGCCTGTTCTGCGATCACGGCTGCGCCTGGGCCGGCGACCTGTCGGTCGACACCCCCTGCCCGTCCTGCGGCGAGGCCGGCGGGATGCGGCCCGACGTGGTCTGGTTCGGCGAGATGCCGCTGGCGATGGCGGAGATCGAAGCGGCGCTGGCCGGCTGCCGGCTGTTCGTGTCGATCGGCACCTCCGGCACCGTCTACCCCGCCGCGGCCTTCGTCCACCAGGCGCTGGACGCCGGCGCCCTGACGGTCGAGCTGAACCTGGAGCCGGGCCAGGTCTCCGACCTGTTCGAGATCCGCCGCCACGGCCCGGCGACGCGGCTGGTGCCCGGGTTCGTCGACACGCTGCTCTCCGGCCGGGCCCTGATGAAGCGATGACCGAGGCCCTCGGCGAGGTCCTGGCGGCGGCGCGGACCTGCCGCCTCTGCGCCGGCCGGCTGCCGCATGCGCCGCGTCCGGTGCTGCGCGCGGCCACGACCGCGCGGCTGCTCGTCGTCGGCCAGGCGCCGGGCGCGCGGGTGCACGCCTCCGGCCTGTCCTGGACCGACGCCAGCGGCGACCGGCTGCGGCAATGGCTCGGCCTCGACCGCGACGCCTTCTACGACGAGAGCCGGGTGGCGCTGGTGTCGATGGGGCTGTGCTTTCCCGGCACGAACCCGAAGGGCGGCGACTATCCGCCGCCGCGGATCTGCGCCGAGACCTGGCATCCGCGGCTGCGGCCGCTGATGCCCGAGATCCGGCTGACCCTGCTGATCGGCGGCTTGGCCCAGGCCTTCTATCTCGGCCCCCGCCGCCGTCCGAGCGTGGCGGAAACGGTCGCGGCCTGGCGCGACCACCTGCCCGAGTTCCTGCCGCTGCCGCATCCGAGCTGGCGCAACACCGCTTGGTTGAGGCGCAATCCCTGGTTCGAGGCAGAACTTCTGCCGGTGCTGCGGGTTAGGACCGCTGCCGCGCTGGCGGGGGAACGGTGACGATCCCTGCGCCGTTCTCGGATTCGCCGCAGGATCGACCCCAGATGAACCTCGACCAGCCGAAGGCGCCGACCGAAGCCCCGGCGCCGAACAGCCGGAACGGCAACGGCCATATCCCGGAGATGCCGCTGCCGGACGATCCGAAGGCGGTGTTCCTCGGCATCCTCTGCCTCCTGGCCGTGCTCGCCGCGCTGTCGATCGCGCGCGACATCGTGCTGCCGGTCGTGCTGGCGGTGGTGCTGAAGCTGCTGCTGCAGCCGATGGTGCGCGTGCTGGAACGGCTGAGCATCCCGCGGGCCATCGCATCGCTGGCGGCGATCGCGCTGCTGCTGCTGATCGTCATCGGCGTCGGCACGCTGCTGACCAGCCCGGCCGCGGAATGGGCCGGCAACCTGCCGAACGAATGGCCGGCGTTGCGGGCGAAGTTCGCCTCCCTGGCCGAGCCGCTGCAGACCTTCGTGTCCCGGCTCGAGAACATGGGCGTGCGCTTCGGCGACGCCGGTACGCTGCTGGAGCATCCGACCGACATCGTCACCGCGGTCTTCGCCGGCACCGGCCTGATCGCGTCGCATCTGTTCGCGACGCTGCTGGTCCTGTTCTATCTGCTGGTGTTCGGCGAGACCTTCCTGCGCCGCTTCGTCGAGATCCTGCCGACCTTCGTCGAGAAGCGGGAGGCGGTGTCGATCTCGCTGCAGATCGAACGCGACCTGTCCTCCTATCTCCTGACCGTGACTGTGATCAACGCCCTGGTCGGCGTCGCCACCGGGCTGGTGATGTGGGCCTGCGGCATCCCGGCGCCGGTGCTGTGGGGCGCTGTCGCCTTCTGCCTGAACTTCGTCCCGATCCTGGGGCCGATCCTGGGAATCGTGCTGTTCCTGCTGGTCGGGCTGGTGGCCGAGGGGCCGGCCTGGACCGCGGCGCTGCCCGGCCTGCTCTACCTCGCCATCCATATCGCCGAGGGCGAATGGATCACCCCGACCGTGCTGGCGCGGCGCTTCACCATCAACCCGGTGGCGGTGATCCTGGCGCTGATCTTCTGGTACTGGATGTGGGGCGTCCCCGGCGCCATCCTGGCGGTGCCGATGCTGGCGATCGTCAAGATCGTCTGCGACCGCGTCCGCCCCCTGCGCGCCTTCGGCCACCTGCTGGAGGGGTGAGACCTCAGCCCTCCTGATCCGCGGTGAGACCTCAGCCCTCCTGATCCGCCTCGCGCTCCAGCGCCTCCATGTCCTCGTCGGAGAAGCCGAAATGGTGGCCGATCTCGTGGATCAGCACGTGGCGGACGACATGGCCGAGATCCTCGCCGGTCTCGCACCAGTAGTCGAGGATCGGGCGGCGGTAGAGGAAGATCATGTCCGGCCTGGTCGCGATCGCGAAGGTCTTCTGGCCGAACGGCGTGCCGGTGTAGAGGCCCAGCAGGTCGAACGGGCTCTCCAGCCCCATCTCGTCCAGCGTCTCGTCGTCCGGGAAGTCGACGACCTGGATGGCGACGCCGCGGACCATGGCCCGCAGCCGCGCCGGGATGCGTTCGAACCCCTCCTCCGCCAGCTCGATCAGGTCGTCGATCGACGGCGGCTCGGTGAAGCCGGGTTTCCGAAACGTGCTCATCGCGGCGCCAGCCGCACGGCGCCGTCGAGGCGGATGACCGAGCCGTTCAGCATCTCGTTGGCGGCGATGTGGAGGACGAGCTGGGCGAACTCCTCCGGCCGGCCCAGGCGCTGCGGGAAGAGGGTGGTGGCGATCAGACTGTCCTGCACTTGGCTCGGCATCGCCTCGATCATCGGCGTGCCGATCAGCCCCGGCGCCACGGTCATCACCCGGATGCCGCTCTTCGCCAGCTCGCGCGCCGCCGGCAGGGTCAGCCCGACCACCCCGCCCTTGGAGGCGGAATAGGCGACCTGGCCGACCTGGCCCTCATAGGCGGCGACCGAGGCGGTGGCGACGAACAGGCCGCGCTCGCCCGAGGCGCTGGCCGCCTCCGGCAGCGGATCCTCCGCCGCCATCGCCGCGGCAGTCAGGCGCAACAGGTGGAAGGTGCCGAGGAGGTTGACGCGGATCACCCGCTCGAACAGCGCCGGGTCGTGCGGCCCGTCTCGGCCGACCAGCCGTGCCCCCGGGGCGATGCCGGCGCAGGCCACAGCGATCCGCGCCGTGCCGTGCGCCGCCCGCGCCTGCTCCAGCGCCGCGGCCACCGACTCGCCGTCGCCGACGTCGCAGGCGACGGCCAGGCCGCCGATCTCGCGCGCCACCGCCTCCGCCGCGTCGCGGTTGAGGTCGAGCAGCGCCACCTTCGCCCCGGCCGCCGCCAGGGCCCGGGAGGTCGCCGCCCCCATGCCCGACCCCGCCCCGGTGACCACCGCCGCCAGCCCCTCGACCTTCATGCCGTCCTCCTCCCGGATGTCCTGCTTCTGGGTAGCAGATCGCCGGGCCGGTTGCGACCGGGCCGAACGCCGCTATGCTGCGCCTGAACCGAAGGGGAGGATGCGATGCAGTTCCTGGTGATCGCGAAGGACGGCACCGATGCCGAGGCCCCGGCGCGCCGCCTGGCGGTGCGCGAGCAGCATCTGGTCGGCGCCCGCAAGCAGGCGGAGGACGGCGTCATCGTCGCCGGCGGCGCGATCCTGGACGACGAGGGCCGGATGGTCGGCTCCGCCGTGATCTACGAGGCGCCGGACCGGGCGGCGCTGGACGCCATCATCGCCGCCGACCCCTATGTCACCGGCGGGGTGTGGCGCGACATCGAGATCAAGCCGTTCCGGCTGGCCGTCCGCTCGAAGCCCTGACCAGCAGCCGGAACGCCGCCAGCGCGCCGAGCGTCGTCAGCAGCACGGCCAGCGCCATCGGCAGCGCGTCGCTGCGGGTGGCGTGGCCGATGGCGATGCCGACCAGCGCCGCCAGCGTCATCTGGATGAAGCCCATCAGCGCCGAGGCGGTGCCGGCCATGGTCGGGAACGGCCCGATCGCGCCGGCGATGGCGTTGGGCAGGGTGAGGCCGACGCCGATCATGACCAGGAAGAAGGGCGCGACCACCGCCCAGACGGCGAAGACGCCGGCGGCGGCCAGCCCCGCCATCGCCGCGGCGCCGGCCAGCATCACCAGCGTGCCCGCCGCGATCATCCGGTCGATGCCGAGCCGGAGCGTCAGCCGGCCCGAACCGAAGCTGCCGAGCATGTAGCCGGCGACGACCGCGCCGAAGCAGGCGCCGTAGACCGGCGGCGACAGCCCGAGCATGCCGGACAGCACGAAGGACGAGCCGGAGATGAAGGTGAAGATCGCGCTGTAGCCGCAGGCGACGATCAGGACATAGCCGAGATAGCGGCGGTGGCGCAGCAGCGAGCCGTAGTTGCGGGCCAGGCGGGTCGGGCTGGTGGCCAGCGGGTCGCGGTGCCGGTTGCTCTCGCCCAGCAGCGCCAGCACCGAGGCCAGCATCAGGGCGCCGAAGCCGACCAGCACCCAGAAATTTGCCCGCCAGCCGAAGGCCTCCTGCAGGACGCCGCCGATGATCGGTCCGATCGCCGGCGCCAGCGCCATCGCCATCGACATATAGGCGAGGATGCGGGCCGCGCGGTCCGGACCGTACAGGTCGCGCACGACGGCGCGGCCCAGCACCGGGCCGCAGCAGGCGCCGAGCGCCTGCAGGAACCGGCACAGGATCAGCATCTCGATCGAGGTGGCGAGCGCGCAGGCGATGCTGGCGGCGGTGAACAGGGCGACGCCGGCCAGGATCGCCGGGCGCCGGCCGAAGCGGTCGGAGACCGGACCGTAGACCAGCTGCGCCACGGCGAATCCGACCAGGAAGACGCTGAGGGTGAGCTGCACCGTGGCCACGTCGCTGTCGAAGGCGGCGACCAGCG
The DNA here is from genome assembly GCF_000423185.1 of Inquilinus limosus DSM 16000. Taxonomy (GTDB): domain Bacteria; phylum Pseudomonadota; class Alphaproteobacteria; order DSM-16000; family Inquilinaceae; genus Inquilinus; species Inquilinus limosus. The sequence continues at coordinate 637,186 of NZ_AUHM01000002.1, forward strand.
CCGGCAGCGACGGCAGGTACAGGTCCGTCGACATCGGCCCGAAGCCGGTCAGCAGCGTCAGGACGACGGCGATGATGGCGGAGGGCTGCATGCCCCCCGTTCCGACGGCACGGTCAGCCATAGAGATGCAGGTCCTGTCCCTTGGCCTTCAGCCACGCCCGGCAGCGGGCGACGTCCGGATGCAGCCGGTCGACCACGGCCCAGAAGCGCGAGGAATGGTTCATCTCGACCAGATGCGCGACCTCGTGCGCGACCACGTAGTCCAGCACCGGTTCGGGCGCCAGCAGCAGGCGCCAGGAATAGCTGAGCCGGCCGCTGGAGGCGCAGCTGCCCCAGCGGCTGCGGGTGTCGCGCACCGTCACCGCGGTAACGGCGACGCCGAGCTTCAGCGCCATCGCCCGGCTGCGGGCGAGGAGCTGGCGCCGCGCCTCCGACTTCAGCCAGGCGGCGAGGCGGGCGCCGACATGCTCGACCGGGCCGCCGATCCGCAGCTCGCCAGGCCCGATTCGCACGGTGCGGCCGGCCGCGGGGTCATGTATGATTTTATGCAGGACGCCGAGGATCGGGACCTCGGCGCCGGGCAGGAACGGGGTCCGGCCCGGCATGGCGGCGCGGCGGCGGCGCACCCAGTCGGCGTGGCGGTTGACGAAATCCGCGATCACCTGCGCCGGCACCCGCGGTGGCGCCACCACGACCACCTCGCCGAGCGCCGGGTCGAGCCGCAGCGACAGGCGCCGCGCGCGGGCATTGCGGCGCAGCGCCACCGGCCGGTCGAGGCCGGAGACGGCGAGAAGGGCGGGGGGTGCCTTGAGGCGGGTCCGGCTGGGCATGGCCGGACCATAGACGGGCCGGAGCCGCAGGGGAATCGCGCTTGCGATAAATACCATGAATGAATGTTATTTATTTAACCATACACTTCTGTTGATGGTTAATTCTGTTGACTTCGTTCCTCGAGCTGTGAAACCCTCATTCTCGCCGGTCCTGCTCAGGATCGCGCCGCGGCAATTTTCCGTGAAGCTTGCGCCGCGTCACCAAACGCTAAGCGCCACGACCGGGTTCGTGGTCTCGAGGAGTCGAAGCCCATGCCTCTCTTCTGCGATCCCAGCAGCCGGCCCTCGGTCCGTTGCCTCTGCCCGGTCGGCTGTCGCGGCCAAGCCTGAGTCTCTCCCTTTCGCCCATTCCATAACGGCGCCCCGGCCGTCTGATCCGCGCCCTCTGATCGGCATCGATGCGCGACCGGCCCTGTGCGTGCGCCCGCCCGTTCGAGGCCCATTCGTTCGAGGACTACCCCGAATGCTCGTCCAGATCCTGCGATGGTCCCTGTTGGCCGGTGCCGCCGCCATCGTCATCGGCAGCCACGCCCGCGCCGAGGAGGCGCTGACCATCGGCTACCAGAGCACGGTGGAGCCGTCGAAGGTGGCGCAGGCCGACGGCCTGTACGAGAAGGCGATCGGCCGCCCGGTCGAATGGCGGAAATTCGACAGCGGCGCCGACGTCGTCGCCGCCATCGCCTCCGGCGCCGTCCAGATCGGCTATGTCGGGTCGAGCCCCCTGGCCGCCGCGGCCAGCCGCGAGCTGCCGATCCGCACCATCCTGGTCGCCATCGAGATCGGCGCCTCCGAGGCGCTGGTGGTGCGCGACGGCGCCGGCATCGACAAGCCGGCCGACCTCGCGGGCAAAAGAATCGCCGTGCCCTTCGTCTCGACCACCCATTACAGCCTGCTGGCGGCGTTGAAGCACTGGGGCATCGGCCCCGGCTCGGTCCGGGTCCTGAACCTGCGGCCGCCGGAGATCGCGGCCGCTTGGCAGCGCGGCGACATCGACGCCGCCTATGTCTGGGACCCGGCGCTGGGCAAGATCAAGGAGAGCGGCAAGGTCCTGGTCACCTCGACCGAGGTCGCCGCCTGGGGCGCGCCGACCTTCGACGCCTGGATAGCCCGGGCCGACCTGATCGCGGCGGATCCCGAGGCGGTGCAGGCCTTCGCCGACGTCACGCTGGAGGAATACGCGGCCTATCGTGCCGACCCGAAGGCCTGGAGCGCGGAGTCGGAGGAGGTCGCCAAGATCGCCCGGCTGACCGGCGCGAAGCCGGAGGAGATCCCGGCCCTGCTACAGGGCAGCGTCTTCCCGGTGAAGGCCGAGCAGGCCGGGCCGGCCCTGCTGGGCGGCGGCACGGCCGAAGCGATCGCGGCCACGGCCGCATTTCTGAAGGAGCAGGGCAAGATCGACCAGGCGCTGGCGGATTACGGCGCTTACGTCGACGCCCGCTTCGTCGCCGCCACGACGGCGGCGAACTGAACAGGGCGGCAGGAGGACCCCATGTCGGTTCTGGCGGTGGAGGCCGTCTCGGTGACCTATCCCGCCGCGGATGGCGACATCCGTGCGCTGGATCGGCTCACCCTCGCGATCGAGCCGGGCGAGTTCGTCGTCGCCCTCGGCCGGTCGGGATGCGGCAAGACCACGCTGCTGAACCTGATGGCGGGCTTCCTGACGCCGGAGACGGGGACGGTCACACTCGGCGGCGTTCGTGTGACCGGCCCCGGGGTGGAGCGGGGCGTCGTCTTCCAGGACGACGCCCTGTTCCCCTGGCTCGACGTGCTGGGCAATGTCGGCTTCGCGCTCAGGCTGCGCGGCGTGCCGCCGGCCGAGCGCGACGACCGGGCCCGCCGCATCCTGCGGCTGGTCGGCCTCGACGGCTTCGAGCGGCAGCGGCTGTGGGAGCTGTCGGGCGGCATGCGCCAGCGGGTCGGCCTGGCCCGCGCGCTGGCCGCCGACCCGGAGGTGCTGCTGCTGGACGAGCCGCTCGGCGCGCTCGACGCGCTGACGCGCGAACGGATGCAGGAGCTGCTGCTCGACCTGTGGCACCGGACCGGCAAGAGCCTGTTCCTGATCACCCACAGCATCGAGGAGGCGCTGTTCCTGGCGACCCGGCTGATCGTGATGTCGCCACGGCCCGGCCGCATCGTCGAGGAGCTGCGGCTGGACTTCGGCCGCCGCTACTGTAGCGGCGAGCCGGCGCGTCGGATCAAGTCCGACCCCGGCTTCATCGCCCTGCGCGAGCGGGTGATGGACCTGATCTTCGAACGCGAGGCGGCCTGACTTGGCGGACCTCGCGCTCCAGAAACCGGCGCCTTCCCCCGCTGCGAGCGGGGGGCCGATCCCGCGGCGGCGCCGGCGCGGGACGAGGCTGATCAGCCTCGCCACGGCGGCGGGCCTCCTCCTCCTATGGGGGCTCGTCTCCAATCTCGGCCTCGTCCCGCCTCTCTTCCTGCCGACGCCGCAGGCGGTGCTCGGCAAGCTCGTCACCACGGCGTCCATCGGCTTCGCCGACGCCACCCTTTGGCAGCATCTGGCGGCCAGCCTGGGCCGGGTCTTCGCCGCCCTGGCGCTCGCCATCCTGGTCGCGGTGCCGGTCGGCATCGCCATCGGCACCAGCCGGGTGGTGCGCGGCGTGCTGGACCCGCTGATCGAGTTCTACCGGCCGATCCCGCCCCTGGCCTATCTGCCGCTGATCGTGATCTGGTTCGGCATCGGCGAGACCTCGAAGGTGCTGGTGATCTTCCTCGCCATCTTCGCCCCGATCGCGATCTCGACCGCCGCCGGCGTGCGCGGGGTGCCGCCCGACCGGCTGCGCGCCGCCCGCGCCCTCGGCGCCACCCGGGCGCAGCTGCTGCGCCACGTCATCCTGCCGAACGCGCTGCCGGAGATCCTGACCGGGGTGCGCATCGGCCTCGGCGTCGGCTGGTCCACCCTGGTGGCGGCCGAGCTGGTCGCGGCCACCAGCGGCCTCGGCTTCATGATCCAGAGCGCGGCGCAGTTCCTGGTCACCGACGTGGTGGTGCTGGGCATCCTGGTGATCGCCGCGATCGCCTTCCTGCTGGAAGTCCTGCTGCGCCTGCTGCAGCGCCGGCTGACGCCCTGGCACGGGCGCGTTTGAACCGATCCGACAACCAACCGCAAACAGAGAGGCCCGCCATGCCCGACAGCCTGTCGTCGACTCTCTTCTCGATCCAGCCCCTGAATCCCGCCATCGGCGCCGTGGTGCGCGGCATCGACCTGGCGCAGCCGCTGGGCGACGCCACCATCGCCGCGATCAACCGGGCGCTGCTGCAGCACCATGTGCTGTTCTTCGAGGACCAGGAGCTGACCCCGGCGGCGCAGCGCGACTTCGCCGCCCGCTTCGGTCCGCTGCACGTTCATCCGGTCTACCCGCATGTCGCGGAGGTGCCGGAGATCATCATCCTCGACACCCATCCGGGCAACCAGCCGGACAACGACAACTGGCACACCGACGTCACCTTCATCGAGACCCCGCCGCTCGGCGCGGTGCTGGCGGCGAAGGAGCTGCCGCCCTCCGGCGGCGACACCACCTGGTCCAGCAGCATCGCCGCCTTCGAGGCGCTGTCGCCGCCCTGGCAGGGCTTCCTCACCGGCCTGACCGCGCTGCACGATTTCGCCAGATCCTTCCCGCCGGAGCGGTTCAGCGCGCCGGAAGAGCGCGAGCGCTGGCAGATCGCGCGCGAAAAGAACCCGCCGGTGATCCACCCGGTGGTGCGCACCCATCCGGTGACCGGCCGCAAGGGCCTGTTCGTCAACGAAGGCTTCACCATTCGGATCACCGGCTTCTCGACCCGCGAGAGCGACACGGTGCTGCGCTTCCTGTTCGAGCACGTCGCCCGGCCGGAATTCACCGTGCGCTGGCGCTGGAAGCCGGGCGACGTCGCCTTCTGGGACAACCGCTGCACCCAGCACTACGCCCTGGCCGACTACCTGCCGCACCGGCGGGTGATGCACCGCGCAACGATCCTCGGCGACCGGCCGGTTTGATCCGGACGATCGATTTATTGCTTCGCTCCCCTTTTTTCTGTCATCGCCGGGCTTGACCCGGCGATCCAGGGGCCACCCAGAGCGGCATCGACAGCCCTGGATGCCCGGGTCAAGCCCGGGCATGACAGTTGAAAAGGTGATTCTCTCTAGACGGCCGCCCTACCCCTTCACCGCGCCCTTGGCCAGGCCGGCGACGATGTGGCGCTGGGCCACCAGGAAGAATACGATCGCCGGCGCCAGCGTCAGGGTCACGAAGGCCAGGACCTTGTTCCATTCGGTCGAGTACTCGCCCTGGTAGTTCATGATCCCGAGCGGCCAGGGATACATCTCCGGCGCGTTGAACATGATCAGCGGCAGCAGGTAGTTGTTCCAGCTGGCCACCAGGGCGAAGACCGCGACCGTGGCCAGGATCGGGCGCGACAGCGGCAGCGTGACCCGCAGGTAGAACTGGAAATAGCCGCAGCCGTCGACCCGCGCCGCCTCCCACAGCTCATAGGGCAGCTGGCGGAAGAAGCCGCGCAGCATCAGGATCGCCATGCCGAGGCCGAAGGCGACCTGCGGCAGCACCACGCCCCAATAGGTGTCGAGCAGGCCGAGGTCGCGGACCCGGATGAACAGCGGCAGCATCGCCGTCGCTGCCGGGAACATCAGCCCCAGCAGCATGTAGTTCAGCAGCATGCGGCTGCCGAAGAACACGACATGGGCGAAGACGAAGGCCGCCATCGACCCGACGATCAGCACCAGCCCGACGGTGAGGCCGGCGATGACGGCGGAGTTCAGCAGCATCCGCCACAGCCGCCGCGACCCCAGGATCTCCCCATAGACCGCGCCGTCCCAGCTGGACGGCAGGCCGAGCGGGTTGACCCGCAGCTCGCCCAGCGACTTGAAGCCGCCCAGCGCCGCCGCGACCAGCGGCACCAGCACCAGCGCAGCGACCGCCAGCAACACCAGATATTGCGGCAGGAGGGAGGGGCGGAGCGTGGGCGCAGCCATGGGCCTTCCTAATCCCCGCGCATCAGGGTGCCGCGGTAGACGAGCGAGAAGGTGACGCAGATCAGGAACAGCACCACGCCGACGGCGCTGCCGAAGCCGATCTCCATCCGCATCTGGCCGAAGGTGTAGAGATACGTCACCAGCGAATGGGTGGAGTTGGACGGGCCGCCCCGGGTCAGCGCCATCACCATGTCGAACAGCTGCAGCGCCCCGACCACGGCGAAGAACACCGTCAGCCGGATGGTCGGGAACAGCATCGGGATCTTGATCCGGCGCACGATCTGCCAGGACGAGGCACCGTCGATCCGGGCCGCGTCGACGATCTCGTGCGGGATGTTCTGCAGGCCAGCGATGTAGATCATCATGTGGAAGCCGAAATACTTCCACACCACCAGCAGCAGCACGGCCGCCATCGCCAGGTCGCGGTCGGCCAGGACGAAGGGGGCCTCGGCGCCGGAGCCGAACCAGCTCCAGATCAGGGCCACGGCACCGTACCGGCCGTCATAGAGGAACTGCCAGATCAGCCCGGTCGCCACCTCGGCCAGGATGTAGGGCAGGAAGAACACCATGCGGAATGCCACCCGGCCGCGCAGCTTCTCGGCCAGGAGCAGCGCCATGGCCAGCGCCAGCGGCAGCTGGACCGCCAGCGACACCAGGATGATCAGCCCGGTGTTGGTCAAGGCCGACCAGAAGGTGCGGTTGCGCAGCAACAGCTCGAAATTCCTGAGCCCGACGAAATCCTGCGGGCTGCCGTAGCCGTTCCATTTGAACAGGCTGTAGAAGCCGGCCTCGCCCATCGGCAGGATCACGAAGGTCGTGAACAGGACGAGGGCCGGCACCAGCATCAGCACCACCGGCGCCACCCGCGTGCGCAGCGCCGTGTCGCGCCGCCGCCGGGCGGCGACGCGATCGAGATCCGCGGCGGTCGCGGCGACGGTCATCGGGTTGCCACCCTGAGAGCCGACGCCAAACGAGTCCCCCCTCCCCTCGCGGGAGGGGGGTAGGGGGAGGGGGTTCCCTCGGCCCGAACCGGCCAGGAAGTCCGGCAGGCCGGCCTCAACGACGAGTGCGCTTCCGACCATTCGCGCGCGGACGCGCGCAGACCCCTCCCCCTAGCCCCCTCCCGCAAGGGGAGGGGGGACAAGGAAGGGAAGCACAGCGAAACGTCTCGAGAGCGAAAACCCACCATCGCCTCCAACCAGCTCACCGCATTTCCCAGGCTTCCTGGACCTGGGCGGCCGCGTCCTCCGGGTCGGTCGCGCCGGAGGCGATGTCGGTGGTGACGTCGTTCACCACCCGGCCGACATTGGCGCCCAGCATCTGGTCGTAGAACACCTGGAAGTAGCCGGCCCTGGCGATGTTCTCCGCCATCTGCCGGAAATACGGGTTCTTCAGCTTCTCGGCCGTGCCCTTGTTCACCGGGATGTAGATGCCGAGCTCCGCCGCCTTCTCCTGGTTCTCCTTGTTGGTCAGGAACTTGAGGAAATCGACCGCCTCCGGCGGCGCACCCTTGGTCACCAGCCAGCCGTTGACGCCGCCCAGCACGTCGGTCGGCTCGCCGGCGCCGCCCGTCACCGCCGGGAACGGGAACCAGCCGAGATCCTGGTCCGGGATGCCCTTGCCCGAGGCGCTGTTCTTCTTGCTGTTCAGATAGTCCCAGTTGCCCATCAGGTGCATCGCGGCCTTGCCGTCGCCGAAATAGCCGGCGGCCTGCGGGTTGGTCAGCCCGAGATAGCCGGGCTCGAACGGATCCAGCGCCGCCAGCTCCTTCAGATGCTCGCCGGCCTTGACGAAGACCGGGCCGTCGAAGCCGTCGCCGGACTGGTCGTAGGCGGCCTGGAACGCCGCCTTGCCGCCGATCCGCATGGCGAGATAGGTCCAGTAGAAATGGATCGGCCATTTGTCGGCGCCGCCGGTGGCGAGCGGCACGATGCCGGCGGCCTTGATCGTCTTCACCGCGGCCAGCAGGTCGTCCCAGCTCTTGATGTCCTCGGCCTTGACCCCGGCCTTGGCGAAGAGCGGCTTGTTGAACCAGAAGCCGACCTGCGAGGCCAGCACCGGCACGCCCCAGACATGGCCGTCGACGGTGAAGGCCTCGAGCGCGGCCGGGCTGATCCGGTCGGCCCATTCGCCCTTCACCGCCTCGGTCAGGTCCTCGATCACCCCGGCCTTGATCTGGTCGCGCAGCACGCCGCCGCCCCAGCTGTAGATGATGTGCGGCCGGTCGGATGATTGCAGCGTGGTCGGCAGCTTGGCCTTGTAGGCCTCGTTCTCCAGATACTGCATCTGGATGGTGACCCCGGGATGCGCCGCCTCATAGGCGCGGGCGACGCCCTCCATCCAGGCCACCGTGTCCGGCGTGTTCTCGATGTGCAGCCATTTCACCGTGACCTCGGCCATGGCTGCGCCGGACAGGAGGCCGGCGGCGGCGAGGGCCGCGAGGCCCGACAGGATCCTCTTCATGGTCTTCTCCTCCCCGTCCCGCCGCCTTGATCGGCGGCGGGTTGATCCGAATAGGGGACGATCAGCCCCCCGCTGTGCCGGCGCGCCGCGCCGACGTCTCGATGCCGTATTCGAGGCCGATCGCCGCCCGCCAGGCGTCCATCGCCTTCAGGTTGCCGAGGCTGTCGGCCAGGCTCATGAAGGCGGATTCCCTCTCTCCCGCCGCCACCGCGTCGCCCACGGCGTCGGCCTCGAAGGCGTAGAGCCAGCCCGGCTCCTCGATCGTCACCGTCTCGGCCGTGCCGTCGGGGCGGGTGACGAGGATGGTGCCGGTGCCGCCCTCCTTGCCGCTGCAGAACCAGGGCGACGCGACCTCGATCCGCCCCTGGGTGCCGAAGATCCGCACCGTGTTCTCGAGGGCGAGGGAGACGCCGGTCGCCACCTGGGCGACGACGCCGCCGGGGAACTCCAGCACCGCCGCCGTCCATTCGTCGACCCCGGTGCGGCCGAGATGCCCGGCGCCGACGACCCTCACCGGATCGAGGAAGGGCTTGCCCACGGCGGCGCCGGCGACGAGGCGCGCGATCGACACCGGATAACCGCCGACATCGAGGATGCCGCCGCCCGCGAGGTCGTTGGCGAACAGGCGGTGATCGGGGTTGAACCTGGCGGCGAAGCCGAAGCTGGCCTGGATCATGCGCATCTCGCCGATCGCGCCGCCCCGCACCAGCTCCGCCAGCCGCTTGGTCTGCGGATGGGCCCGGTACATGTAGCCCTCGGCCAGGAACACCCCGGCGCGGCGGGCCGCGTCGACCAGCACCGCTGCTTCAGCGGCATTGATGCCCATCGGCTTCTCGCACAGCACATGCTTGCCGGCCGCGGCGGCGCGCACGCCCCAGGCGACATGGGCCGGATGCGGCGTGGCGATGTAGACGGCGTCGACCTCGGGATCGGCCAGCAGCGCCTCGTATCCGGCGTGGATCCGGGCGCCGGGGAAGGCCTCCGCCAGGCCCGGCCTGGACGCGTTGCGCGTGCCGATCGCCACCAGCCGCCCGGTGCGGGACCGGGCCACCCCTCCGGCAAAGGCCTGGGCGATCCGTCCCGGCCCGAGAATGCCCCAACGCAGCTTCGCTTCCGTTCCCATGCCTGTCTTTCCGTCTGTCGAGAGGGTCATCGCCCCTCCACCGCCCTCGTGATCGGGCCGGCGATGAAGGGACGCTGCATCAGGAAGGACATTGCCATCGGCCGGACGGTCATGACCACCATCGCCGCCGAGGTCGGGCCGCTGCCGATGAAGCTCGGCCTGTCCATGCCTCTTCTCCCCTGATCGCCAGGTCCAAAGGGAACGGCGGATAATTTTTTCGTTTCACGAATTTATCACACCGGCTAGGGTGAAGCCTGTCAAGATCGAAAAATCGGATGATTGCCCAGAAACCGAAACAATATGGCCGGTCGGACGGGATGGAAGCGCAGAATCGAGGCGAGACGAGGCCGCACATCACAGGATGCATCGGCACTCCCGTCATGGTGCGCCGCACCATAAAATTCGGATCATGACGGAATGACGGCCGACCTTCTTCTGCGGCAGCCCCGGCCATGAAGACCGCCGATCCGGAGCTGATGCGGGCGATCAACCGCTTCCACGTGCTGGATGTGGTGCGGCGCTACGGGCCGATCTCGCGGGTCGAGATCGTGCAGCGCACCGAGCTGGCGCCCGCCACCATCTCCGCCATCACCGGCGGGCTGATCGAGGAGAACCTGATCCTGGCCCGCGCGGTCGAGGGCGTCGGCACCGCCGCCCGCGGCCGGCCGCGGGTGATGCTGGAGCTGAACCGCGAGGCCGCCCATGTCTGCGGCGTCAAGCTGGCGCCGCACCAGATCAGCATCGCCGTCACCGACTACATGGCCGATGTGGTGAAGACGCTGTCGCTGCCGATCCGCGTCGCCCGCCAGGCGCCGGAGGTGGTGGCCGACATCCTGGAGGACGGCATCCGCCGCTGCGTCGCCGACGCCGACCTCGCCCTCGACCGGCTGGGCGGCATCGGCATCGGCCTGCCCGGCTTCGTCGACGGCCGCAACGGCATCTGCGTCTGGACCCCGATCCTGGGCGCGCCGGACGTGCCGCTCGCCGAAATGATCCGCGAGCGGCTGGGCGTCCGCACCACGGTCGAGAACGACGTCCACCTCGTCACCCTGGCCGAGCACTGGTTCGGCCATGGCCGCGACAGCGACAGCTTCGCCGTGGTGGCGGTCGAGGATTCGGTCGGGCTGGGCCTGTTCCTGAACGGCGATGTGCACCGCGGCGCCGCCGGCATGGGAACGGAGTTCGGCCACACCAAATACGCGCCCGATGACGGGCTGCCCTGCCGCTGCGGCCAGCGCGGCTGCATCGACGCCTATGTCTCCGACCATGGCATCGTCACCCGCGCCCGCGCCCTGCTGGGCGCCGAGGCCGGCACGATCGCGCCGGACGACCCGCGCGCCATCGGCCGGCTGCGCGACATGGCGCGGGCGGGACGGGCCGAGATCCGCGCCCTGTTCGAGGAGGCCGGCGCGATCCTGGGCTTCGCCGTCGGCAACCTGATCACGCTGCACAGCCCACCCAAGGTGATCGTGGCCGGCAGCGCGATCCAGGCCCGCGACCTGATGGAGCCGGCCCTGCTGGCCGCGATCGAACGGGTCGTGCCGCCGCCGATCCGGCGCGGCACCGAGATCATCCTGCATGAATGGAGCGACGACGCCTGGGCCCGCGGCGCGGCCAGCCTGGTGCTGCGGCAGCTCTACGAAGCGCCCTGGAACGGCCAGGGCATGCCCCGATAGCGGAGAGGACACCCGGATGAGCGACAAACCCGTCGGCGTCGGCATCATCGGCTGCGGCGTGATCAGCGGCGCCTATCTGAAGGCGGCGGCGCATTTCCCGATCCTGCGGGTGCGCGCCTGCGCCGACCTGAACCCGGAGGCGGCGCAGGCGAAGGCGGCCGAGTTCGGCATCGCGGCCGTGAGCATCGAGCAGCTGCTGGCCGATCCCGAGATCGAGATCGTGCTGAACCTGACCACGCCGCAGGCGCATGTGCCGGTCGGGCTGCAGGCGATCGCCGCCGGCAAGCATGTGCATGCCGAGAAGCCGCTGGCGGTCAGCGTCGCCGAAGGGCGCACCCTGCTGGAGGCCGCCAGGGCCAAGGAGCTGCGCGTCGGCAGCGCCCCCGACACCTTCCTCGGCGCCGGGCAGCAGACGGCCCGCGCCCTGATCGATGCCGGGCGGATCGGCCGGCCGGTCGCCGGCACCGCCTTCATGATGGTGCCGGGGCATGAGCGCTGGCACCCGAACCCCGATTTCTACTACGCCAAGGGCGGCGGCCCGCTGTTCGACATGGGCCCCTACTACCTGACCACTCTGGTCAACATGCTGGGGCCGGTGGCGCGGGTGACCGGCACGGTCGCCGCGGCCTACACCGAGCGCCGCATCGCCAGCGGTCCGCGCGCCGGACAGGTGGTACCCGTCGACACCCCGACCCACATCACCGGCACGCTGGCCTTCGCCTCCGGCGCCGTGGTGACGATGGTGATGAGCTTCGACATCCCGGCCCACCGCCATGCGCCGATCGAGATCTATGGCGAGACGGCGTCGCTGAGCGTGCCCGACCCGAACACCTTCGGCGGCGAGGTGCTGGTCTCGGTCGACCGCACCGAGTGGAAGGCCGAGGCGACCGGGCACGCCTATGGCGACGGCAACTACCGGATCATCGGCGTCGCCGACCTGGCCCAGGCCATCCGCACCGGCCGGCCGCACCGCGCCAGCGCCGAGCTGGCCTTCCATGTGCTGGAGGTGATGGAGGCGGTGGAGCGATCCGGCCGCGAGGGCCGGCCGATCGAGATCGAGAGCCGCTGCGACCGGCCGCAGCCGATGCCGGTGGAGCCCGCCTTCGGCCGGGCCGCCTGAGACGCGAAAGGGAGACGGAGCAATGACGAGGCAGGCGCTGATCGTCTGGGGCGGGTGGAACGGCCACACCCCCAAGGAATGCGCGGATGTGGTGGCCGGGATGCTGCGCGGCGACGGCTTCGAGGTGTTCGTCGAGGACACCACCGAGGCCTTCGCCGACCCGGCGCTGAAGGACATGCACCTGATCGTGCCGATCTACACCATGTCGACCATGGAGAAGGAGGAGGTGACCAACCTCTGCGCCGCGGTCGAGAGCGGGGTCGGCCTCGCCGGCTTCCACGGCGGCATGTGCGACGCCTTCCGCAACGAGGTCGCCTATCAGTTCATGACCGGCGGCCAGTGGGTGGCCCATCCCGGCAACATCATCGACTACCGGGTGCGGGTGACCCGGCCGGACGATCCGGTGATGCAGGGGATCGAGGATTTCGACTACCGGTCCGAGCAGTACTACATGCATGTCGACCCGAACAACGAGGTGCTGGCCGAGACCACCTTCACCGGCGAGCACGCGCCCTGGATCGCCGGGCACACCATGCCGGTGGTGTGGAAGCGCCGGCACGGCGCCGGCCGGGTGTTCTACAGCTCGCTCGGCCATCGGGTGGAGGAGTTCGAGAACCGGTCGATGCGGACCATCCTGCATCGCGGCCTGCTGTGGGCGGCCCGGGAGGGCTGAGACAACCGGGCGCTTGCGTTTGTCACGGCCGAATCGGTAACACCAGAGGCTGAACCATCACGCCGGACGAGCCCTGTTGCCCGACGCCCGCCAGCCCGACGAGATTCAGCCCGACCCCGGCGTCGAACCGCCCGCCGGGGCGAACCGCCGTCGGCGCTTCTCGCAGGTGCTGCAGGACCTGGCTGCCGAGGGCGGCGAGCGCATCGCCATCGCCGACATCCTGACCGCCTTCGGCGACCGGGCCTTCGGTGCGCTGATGCTGGTCTTCGCCGTGCCCAACATCATACCGACGCCGCCCGGCACCTCCTCGGTGCTCGGTGCGCCGCTCTTGTTCATCACGGCGCAGCTGATGATCGGGCGCCCGGTGCTGTGGCTGCCGCGGATGATCACCCAGCGTTCGGTGGCGCGGGCGGATTTCGCCCGGCTGGTCGGGCGCATGGTGCCGTGGCTGGTCAAGGTCGAAAGGCTTCTGCGGCCGCGGCTGTCGATCCTGATCGGCCCGGTGGCGGACCGCTTCATCGGCGCCGCCTGCCTGTTGCTGGCCATCATCCTGTTCATGCCGATCCCGTTCGGCAACATGGTGCCGGCGCTGGCGATCTCCGCCTTCGCCATCGGCCTGATCGAGCGCGACGGCATCGCCGTTTCGGTCGGCTGGGCCGCCGCCACCGGCGCACTGGCGCTTCTCGCCGCCGTCTCCGCCGCCCTCTGGGCGGCGCTGCGCGCCTTCCTGGAGACGCTGCTGGGCGTGACGATCTGAACGTCAGGTGGGCAGGTCGGCGATGCGGGTGACGACGCGGATGCACAGCGGCTCGCGCCGGCCGCGGATCACCACCCGCTCGGCCCGGAAGGCCGACAGGTCGGCACCGGCGTGGTCGAGCAGGTCCTGCGAGACCACGAGCTCCGCCGCATAGCCCTTGCACAGCCCTTCCAGCCGGCTGGCGGTGTTGACCGTGTCGCCGACCGCGGTCAGGCCCTTGACCCCGCCATAGCCCATCTCGCCGACGATCGCCGGGCCGACATGCAGGCCGATGCCCATGCGCAGCGGCTCCTTGAGGTCGGAGGCCAAGGCCTCGTTCAGCTCGGCCAACCGCGCCGCCATCCGCCGGGCGGCGTCGAGCGCTTGGCGGCTGCCGGCGTCGCGCCCGGCCTCGACCCCGAACAGCGCCATCACCCCGTCGCCGATGAACTTGTCGACCCGGCCGCCCGCCGCCTCGATCGCCTGACCCATGGCGGCGAAGTAGCGGTTCAGCAGGAACACCACGTCATAGGGCAGGCGATGCTCCGACAGCCGGGTGAAGCCGCGCAGGTCGGCGAACAACACCGCGACCTCGCGCTCCTGGCCGTGGCGGTGGCCGGGCCCCTGGAAACCGTCGCGGGCGGTCGCGGTCGGCGGCAGCAGCGGCGTCACCTCGAGATCCGCCACCGGCCGGATCTGGCAGGCCAGCCGTACCCCTTCGGGTGCGCCGATCCGCTGCAGCACCCGGGCCTCGTCGGGGCCCGGCGGCGGCAGCTGCTCGGCCCCCATCCCGACCCGGACGCGGCAGGTCGAGCAGCGGCCGCGGCCGCCGCAGACCATGGCCTGCGGGATGCCGGCCGCGCGGATGATCTCCAGCGCGGTGGCGCCGGGGATGATGTCGAGCACCCTGGTGTCGCGATAGTACAGCTTGGGCCCGCCGCGGCGGGCCCGGACCGCGCGCAGGGCCGGCCCGGCGAAGGCGGCGATGACGAGCCCTACGATCGTGATCCGTGTCCACAGCGCCCCCTGGGCGGCGAAGGCCTGCGCCTCCGGCGTCAGCTTGATCGACCGGTGCAGTTCCTCGAGCCAGCCCGGCTGCATCGCCAGCGCGCGGACCTGCAGCCCGGCGGACACGAAGCCGGCGAGGCCCAGCGCCGGGATCAGCAGGGCGGCCGCGTAGAGATAGGGCAGCGCCTTCGGATACCAGGGCTTGAGGCGCAGCCAGTAGTGCACGCCGATGCAGCCATGGACCCAGGCGACCAGCACCAGCACCGTCTGCTGCAGGGCGACCAGCCCGTTCCCGGTCCACATCGCCGACAGCACGTAGCGGTAGGGCGTGCCGACGCCGAACCGTTCGAAGGCGACCACGGTGCCGAAGACATGCGCCGCCAGCAGCAGCGGCACGGCGAGGCCGAGCCCGAGCTGAACCGCCTGCCACGACTTCAGCCGGAAGCTGTGCCGCCGCCAGATCGACACCAGCGCATTGGCGAAATGGATCAGGAAGGCGGCGGCGAGGACGGTCAGGCCGGGCTGCTTCTCCCACACCAGGATGAACAGCCCGAGGCCGCGCTCCATCGCGTCCAGCGAGATCAGGCCGGCGGCATGGTTGATCAGGTGGGTGGCGAGGAAGGCGAGCAGAACCAGCCCGCTCGGCAGCCGCAGCTTCTGCAGCAGCACCCCGGCCCGCGCCCCCGAGGTCTCGACGCTGGAAAGATCGCTCAGTTCAAGGGACCGGAATAAACCCAGGTCTCCACCGTGTCATGGGCGCGGAAGGCCGGGACCTCGGGATGGTGGTAGACGAAGACGCGGATCGCCGCCTCGAGCGCCACCGAGCGCGGCGCGCCGCGTGCCACCAGCTCGCTATAGGCGCGAGTCACCGCCTGCTGGCAGCGGCAGTCCGATGGGCCGTCGGAAAAGGGCTGGTCGCCGAAGCCGCAGCCCTCAGGCCTTCTTTTTCCGGCCATAGAGTTCGAGCCTGTGATCGACGAGTTCGTAGCCGAGCCGCCGCGCGATCTTCTCCTTCAGCGCCTCCAGCTCCTGATCCTTGAACTCGATGACCTCACCGGTTTCAAGGTCGATCAGGTGGTGGTGGTGCTCGAGATTGACCTCGAAGCGCGAGTAGTTCTCGTTGAAATCGTGCCGCTGCACCAGGTTCAGCTCATCGAGCAGATGCAGGGTGCGGTATACGGTCGCGATGCTGATCGACGGGTCGATCTCGCGTGCGCGGTGGTAAACGGTCTCGACCGACGGGTGGTCGAGCGATTCGGTCAGAACCTGCAGAATGACGCGACGCTGATCGGTCATCTTCAGGCCGGCGGAGATGCACCTCTCCTCGAGCGTCATGGCTCAAGCCCTCTCTAGCCGCGGAACCATTGGCGGATTTAGAGAGATTACAGATCGACGCGGCGCTTGGCATCCGAAAATGCGCCGCATTGCAGCAACAGGAGGACGGCGATGGAGATGAGCATCCACGGCTGGATCGCGCTCGGCATCGCCGTGGTCGGCATCATCGCCCTGAACCTCGGGCTGATGCATCTCGCCCGCAAGAAGCACGATTCCCACTACGATCCTCACGACGACGCGCCCTGAGCGGCGGCCGCGGCGTCGCCATCCGGCTTGTCGAGGCTGCGGGTCAGCACCATGCGGTGCGGGAACGGGATGTCGATCCCGAGCTCGTCGAAGCGCCGCTTCATGCGGCGGTTGAACTCCCGCATCACGCCCCATTGCTTGCTCGGCGGCGTCTTGATCCGCGCCTTGATGGTCACGGCGCTGTCGCCGAACTTGTCGAGGCCGATGATCTCGATCGGCGCCAGGATGTTCGGCGCCCATTCCGGATCCAGCTGCATCTCGCGGCCGAGATCGCGCAGCACGTCGATCACCCGGTCGACATCCTGGTCGTAGCCGATGCCGACGTTGAACACGGCGAAGGAGAAGTCCTTCGTCATGTTGACGATCGACGTGACCGAGCTGAACGGCAGCGTGTGCACCGCCCCGGTCTCGTCGCGCAGCCGGATGGTGCGGATGGTCATGGCCTCGACCACGCCGCTGTCCGAGCCGATCTGGACCACGTCGCCGACTGCCAGCGTGTCCTCGAACAGGATGAAGACGCCGGTGATGACGTCCTTGACCAGGGTCTGGGCGCCGAAGCCGATGGCGAGGCCGACCACGCCGGCGCCGGCCAGCAGCGGTGCGATGTTGATCCCGACCTCCGACAGCACCATCAGCACCACGACGGTGATCAGCAGCACCATGAAGGCGTTGCGCAGCAGCGGCAGCAGCGTGCGGGCGCGGGCGCTGCGCTGCACCAGCCGTCCTTCGGCATCGTGCCGATTCAGGTGGTACTCGATCAGCTGGCTGACCACCTCCCACGCCACCAGCGCCGCCACGATCACCAGCAGGATGGCGCCGCCGCTGGCCAGGACGGAGCGGCCGGTCTCGGTCTCCATCCAGGCGATGCCGCCGAGCTGCCAGACCTCCAGCAGCACCAGGACGCCGACCAGGACGACCACCACCCTGAGCGCATTGTCCAGCACCGGCAGATAGCGGTTGGCGCGGTGCTCGAGACCGGGGAAGCGGGCCCTGAGCTCCGGCCCGATCGAGAAGGCGCGGTGGATCAGCCGCGGCCCGTAGCTGGAGACGAGCCGCGCCACGGCCAGGACCAGCACGGTCAGCAGCGTGGCCCGGATGATGAAGGCGAAGCCGCCATTGATGCCGAGCGCCCAGATCGCGAAGGTGACGACGACATAGGCGATGGCGACGAGGTGCCAGACCTCGGCGAAGCGCCGCCGGGCGGAGCCGACGGCGCGGGTCACCCCGGCCTCCTCGCTCTCCGCGGCCCGGCGGCGGCGCCCGCGCAGCCAGTCGGCGACCGGCTGCCGGTTCTGCAGGATCAGCACCACCACCATCGCGGCGACGGCCAGGCCGATCAGGTATTTGAGCGCGGCCAGGCTGCCGCCGGGAAGCCCCAGCACCACGGCGGTGGAGACCGCGAGATAGCCGAAGACCAGGAGGTAGATCAGCCGCTTGGCCCAGACATAGAGGTAGCCGGCGGTCTCGTCGCCGATCCGCAGCAGCCGCAGATGCGGATGTTCCGGCGTCAGCGCCAGGCGGATCAGCATCAGGGCCAGGCCGCTGATGATCGCGGCGTTGACCAGCGCCAGAACCACGGTGCGGACGAACCAGGGCGGGTCCAGCACCACCGCCATGGCGTAGGCGCCGAGCACGAAGGCGATCAGCGGCAGGAAATCGAGCACCGCCTGGGCCAGCAGCAGCGGGATCTTGCCCCAGAGCGTGGCCGGCGTCCTGCCGTCCAGCGCCGCGAAGGGCCGGCGCAGCAGCAGCCGGACCAGCCAGCCGGCGGCGACGCCGGCGACGATCACGCCGACCACGTTGAGGAAGACCGCCCCCCAGCGCGACCGCGCCGCCGGATCGGAGAGCTGGTCCCGGGTCCAGGTCGCCAGCTCCGGCAGCCGCGCCAGGGTGCCGCCGATCGCCGCGACGGCGCCGGTGACGTCCTGCACCTTGTCCGAGACCACGACCAGGGCCTGGCTGCCCACCGTCTGCAGCGCGCTGCGCTCCTCCGGCTGCGGCGCCTGGGCCTGCAGCAGCAGCTGCAGGCGGTCGATCAGCTCGGCCCGCTGCTTGTCGTCCTGCAGCGTGGCGATCAGCGCCTTGACCCGTTCGGGATCCGCCGGCCGATCGGCCGCGGTCTCCGAGGCGGTGGTGGGGGTTCCCGGCACCTGGGCGGCAGCGAGGCCGGGCGCGAGCAGCAGAAGGAGAAGGAGCAGCGGGCGGAGAAGGCGGATCATCGGCTCGGGCCAGTTGTGGACGGGCGGCGGTCCGGATCGGCGTCGCGCTGGACGGCCGATCCGATCCTTCCCTTCCTGGCCCTCTGGATCAACCCATCCGTCGAGGCCATCTTGGAAACGTCCTCACGCGGAACGGCAGACGGGCGCGGCGGCCCGGGAAGGGAATGCGATCATGGCGGATGACGGCGACCTCGGCTCGGTCCGGCCGAAGCTGGTCGAGAGCAAGCGGCGCTGGGCGCGCGAGGGCCGGCTGCTGACCGGCGCCGCCCATGGTTCCGGCGCCGATCCGGAGCGGGACCGGCTGCCGCCGGGCCAGCGCCTGGTCGAGAACTGGCCGGTGCTCGATCTCGGCGTGCAGCCGGAGATCCCGCTGGACAAATGGCGGCTGACCATCGACGGGCTGGTCGAGGCCCCGACGGTGTGGCGCTGGGACGACGTCCTGACCCAGCCGGAGTTCGAGGACGTCTCGGACATCCACTGCGTCACCGCCTGGTCGCGCTTCGACAACCGCTGGCGCGGCGTCTCGGCCCGGCACCTGCTGTCGGTGGTGCGGCCGAAACCCGAGGCCAGGCATGTGATCTTCCACAGCTACGACACCTACACCACCAACGTCGCCCTCGACGCCTTCGCCGAGGAGGACGTGCTGCTGGCCACCCATCACGACGGCGAGCCGATTCCGGTGGAGCATGGCGGGCCGCTGCGCGTGATCATGCCGCGCTGGTACTTCTGGAAGAGCGCCAAATGGGTGAAGCGGATCGAGTTCACCGCCGCCGACCGCCCGGGCTTCTGGGAGGAGCGCGGCTATCACAACGAAGGCGACCCGTGGCGGGAGCAGCGCTACGGGTGATCCCTCCGCGCCACTCCTCCTCTTGTCATTGCCGGGCTTGACCCGGCAATCCAGGAAGCGTCGAGACCTTCTGGATGCCCGTCCTCGGGCTTGACCCGAGGACCCGCCCGGGCACGACAGGAAAAGGTGATGCCTCGGCGGCCTCAACGAGGCAGCAGGCTGCGCAAGGATTCCGCGCCCGGGTTGCTCCTCTGCCCCTGGAAGACGATCCGGGCCGGGGTGCCGAAGCCGTAATAGGCGTCGTTCATGCCCTGGTCCTCGCTGATCACGGTGCCGTCCAGCGTGCCGCCGGCGAACAGGCCCTTGTTCTGCGAGAAGGCGTACATGTCGGCGTTGGTGTTCAGCCCGGTCGAGGCGCCGACGCCGGCGCCGAGGGTGAACAGCGAGCCCGACAGGTCGGCGCCGACGGTGAAGCTGCTCTGCTCCACCGCCCGCAGGCCCTTGTCGGTCATGATCGTCAGCACCAGCTGCGAGACCTGGCCGCCGATCTGCAGGCCGAGGCTGCCGCCGCCGATGCCGTAGAAGGCCGGGTAGCTCCAGTTCCCGTCCGGCAGCCGGACCAGCATCACGGCATTGCCGCCGCGGCCGCCGACGATGAAGCCGCCGCGCAGCAGCTCCGGCGCGATCAGCACGGCCTTGGCGCCGCGGATGTAGCGCGGCAGCTGCGTCAGCTCCGGCGAGGCGAGCAGCGTCTGCAGCGCGATCCGGCTCTCGTCGACCAGCAGCTGCGCGTCGCCCGGCGTCGCCGTGTTCGAGCCGCAGCCGGCAAGGGCGCCCGACAGGGTCAGCCCGGCGGCCGACGCGCCCGTCAGGCGAAGGAACTTGCGGCGGTCGATCATGGCCAGGCCCCTCCTCAGATTCCACATGAAGAATCGCGGTGTAGCGCACAACAATCAATACATTTTTACGTTCCCGGCCGCCAGTTCAGGGTGACCACCCGCCAGGCCTCGTCGCCGGAGGCGGGCCGGATGCGGTCGATCCGGGTCAGCGACAGCATGTCGACGGCGAGCCGCAGCGCGCGGTTGCCGTCGAGATCCAGCGCCAGAGTCGCCGCGGCGCGGATGGTTCCGGCATGGGCGACGGCGACGACGTCGCGGCCGGCATGGATGTCGGACAGGCGCCGGATCGCCGGCTGCACCCGGCGCAGCACCGCGTCGAAGCTTTCGCCGCCGGGCGGGGCATGGCCGGCCGGGTCCGACCAGAACGGGTCGTCCTGCGGCAGCGACCCGTAGACCTCGCGGCTCGGCCGGCCCTGCCAGGCGCCGAAATCCTGCTCGATCAGCGCCGGCTCGACCGCGGGCTCGGCCGCCTCCCCCATCGCCGCCAGCAGGGCCGCCGCGGTGTCGGCGGTGCGCCGCAGCGGCGTGCACAGCCACGCCGCCCCGCGCGGCAGCCGGGCGGCGAGGCCCGCGGCCGCAGCCGCATCGGCGGTGTCGGCCGGCAGGTCGAGCCGGCCGTAGAGCAGCTTGTCCGGGTTCACCACCGGGGCGTGGCGGATCCACCACCAGCGGGTCGCGCTCATGCCGCCGCCGCGGCGCACAGCACCACGACCTCCGCCAGCTGCTGCGCGGCGCCGAGCACGTCGCCGGTCTGGCCGCCGATGCGCCGCCGCGCCAGCCCGGCCAGCGCCCAGGCGGCCAGCGCCGCCAGGGCCAGCGCTGCCAGCCCGTGCCGCAGCCCGAGCAGCAGCAGGGCGAAGCAGAAGGCGAGGCCGAGGGCGGTGAAGACCGCTTCCGGCGGCGGCCGGCCGGCGCCGGCGCCGAGCCCGTCGGTCCGGGCCGGCGGCAGCCAGGCCAGCAGCGCCGGGGCCGTGGCCCGCGACACCGCCCCGGCCGCGGCCAGGGCCGCCACGCCGGCCCAGGGTGCCACGACCGCCGCCAGGGCCACAGCGCGCAGCCCGACCGACAGCACCAGGGCCAGGGTGCCGTAGCTGCCGATGCGGCTGTCGCGCATGATCTCCAGCGTGCGCTCGCGGTCGCGCCCGGCGCCGAAGCCGTCGGCGACGTCGGCCAGCCCGTCCTCGTGCAGCGCCCCGGTCAGCAGCATCTGCGCCGCCAGCGCCAGCAGCGCCGCGACCAGCGGCGGCGCGCCGAGCCAGAGCGCCAGCGCCCAGACCAGGCCGGCGGCGGCGCCGATGCCCGCCCCGGCCAGCGGGAAGATCCGCATCGACCGGGCCAGCGCGTCGGCCGGCGCGTCCTGCGGCCAGCGGACAGGCAGCCGGGTCAGGAAGCAGGCGGCGATGCGCAGGTCGCGCTGGAGGTCGTCCATGCGAACCGGTTAGCGGGTCGCGCGGCGCCGGGCAAGCGGCCGTCAGATCAGCCGCCGGATCGCCCGCTTCCGCCACACCAGGCGGTAGAAGACGATCTGGCCCAGCGCCATCACGATGAAGGCGACCGGATAGGCGATCCAGATGCCGTCGATGCCGATCTGATGGCTGAGCAGCCAGGCCACCGGCACCTCGACGCCGAGGATGGCGAAGAGCGAGATCGCCGTCGGCGCCAGCACCGTGCCGCTGGCCCGCATCACCGCGGCGACCACGCCGGCGACGCCGAAGACGATGTAGCTCCACAGCGTGATGTGCAGCAGGTCCTGCGCCAGGTCGATCACCGGCGGGCTGGTCAGGAACAGGCCCATCAGCGTGCGCGAGAACAGGTAGCAGAGCGCCACCAGCCCGCCGGTGACGGCGAGGTTCAGCAGCAGACCGGTGCGGGTGATGGCGCCGAGCCGGTCGACATGGCCGCCGCCGATCGCCTGGGCGCCGAAGATCGAGGCGGTGATGGCGATCGAGATCGCCGGGAACTGGACGTAGCTGACCACCTGGTTGACCGCGCCATAGGCGGCGGTGGCGTCGGAGCCGAAGCCGTTGACGAAGGACAGCACCGCGACCTCGGCCAGCGACACCAGCACCAGCTGCACGCCCGAGGGCAGGCCGATGCGCAGCACGCCGGCGAGGATGCGGCGGTCGATCCAGAGATGGCGCAGCAACACCGCGTCCGGCGCCAGGGCATGGCCGCGACGGCGGAGATGGAAGCCGAGCCAGACGAGGGCGGCGAGGAAGGAGACGATCGACGCGTAGGCGCCGCTGAGCACCCCGACCTGCGGCAGCCCGGCCCAGCCGCGGATCAGCGCCGGGGTCAGGATGAGGCCGATCACGGTCTGCAGCGCCAGGACCAGGAGCGGCGTCACCGTGTCGCCGACGCCGCGCATCATCGAGGTCATCAGGATGAAGACGAACAGCCCCGGCATGGCGATCAGCATGATCCGGGCATATTCGGTGGCGTCGGCCAGGATGTCGGCCGGCGTGCCGACCGCGGCCAGCAGCGACCGGGTGAAGGCGCCGCCGAACAGCGCGACGACGAGGCCGGCCAGGATGGTGACCGTGAGCGCAGTGCCGGCCACCGCCTTGACCTTCTCCGGCTCCCGCGCGCCCCAGGCCTGGCCGATCAGCACCGAGGCGCCGGCGCCGAGGCCGATGATGAAGGAGATGAAGAAGAACAGGATCGGGAAGAACGCCGAGACGGCGGCGAGCGCGCCGACCCCGATCATCTGGCCGAGATAGATGTTGTTGACCGTGCCGGACAGCCCCTGCAGCACGTTGCTGAGCATCATCGGCCCGAGGAACAGCAGGAACGCCTTCCACAGGGGCGGCGGGGCCGCAGCGGCATCCGCACCGCGCTCGATCGCGTCCGACATGATGATCCCCTTCAGGCCGTCTTCCCGGCGTCGAAAGCGGCGGCGGCCAGGCGCCGCGCATGGTCGCGGATGTCGGTCGGCCAGGCCTCGGTCAGCACAGCGAAGCGGTCGCGGTCCGGCGCGAACAGGGCGCGCGCCGCCTCCTCGAAGCCGGGCCGGTCGCCGGCCATCGCCGCCATGAAACGATAGGCCGATTCCTGCGCCCGGCGGACGCGGTCCTGCCCCTCGCCGGCCCGCCGCGCCTCCTCCACCAGGCGGCGCAGCGTCACCGAGGCGCCGCCGGGCTGGCGGGCCAGCCAGTCCCAGTGCCGCGGCAGCAGCGTCACCTCGCGGGCGACGACGCCGAGCTTCGGCCGGCCGGGGCCGCGCGGAGCTTCGCGCTCCGCCGCAGCCTCCTCCACCCGCGGCAGGCGGGCCAGCACCTCGGCCTCGCTGCCGCGCAGGTCGAGCTCGACCGGCCGGCTGGTGGCGTCGTCGAAGACCAGGACCGGAGCGGCGTCATCCTGCTCGGCAGCCCGCTTCGCCGCCAGGGCCACCTCGGCCAGCGGCCCCGAGGCGATGCGGCGGACGCCCTGGAAGGCGGTGCAGGTCGGGATGGAGGGATCGGTGTTCGGGGTCACGGCGCCCCTCCCTGCGGATGATGGAACGCCGCTTTATACCCGGGTGAAAATGGATCGTCAATTCCGCCCGGGTAAAAATCATCGTGATCGGGCTTCGGCGAGGTCGAGCTCTGCGCTTATATAAACAGCCGTTCACTTACGAAGACGAGTCCATGCCCCGGCCCCGCACCATCCCCGACGAAGCCCTGCTCGACGGCGTCCTTGCGGTCATCCGCCGGGCCGGGCCGGAGGGCGTGACCTTCGCCGCGGTGGCGACCGAGACCGGACTGTCGGCCGCGACGCTGGTGCAGCGCTTCGGCAGCAAGGCGGCGATGATCCAGGCGGCGCTGCTGCGCGCCTGGGACCTGCTGGACGCCCGCACCGAAGCC
The DNA here is from genome assembly GCF_000423185.1 of Inquilinus limosus DSM 16000. Taxonomy (GTDB): domain Bacteria; phylum Pseudomonadota; class Alphaproteobacteria; order DSM-16000; family Inquilinaceae; genus Inquilinus; species Inquilinus limosus. The sequence goes on from NZ_AUHM01000002.1 coordinate 661,133, forward strand.
GCCGACGCCGCGGCGCCGCCAGGCCCGGCCGGGGCGGTCGAGCTGCTGGTGGCGCTGTCCGGCGACTACGGCGAGGGCGACGACTATGCCGAGGGGCTGCTGGTGCTGCGCGAGGACCTGCGCGACCCGGCGCTGCGCCGCCGCGGCGCCACCTGGGGCGAGGCGCTGGCGGACGCGCTGGGCCGGCGCCTGGCCGACGGCTCCGGCCCGCGGCCGGATCTCGGCCGGCTGATGGCGGCGCAATGGCAGGGCGCCCTGCTGTGGTGGGGCTTCGAGCGCGGCCGCCGGCTGCCCCAGGCCGTGGCGGCGGAGCTGGAGGCCTGGTGCCGGGCCGTGGGCTCTCCCACAGGCCGCAAGTCAGACGGCGCGTCGATTCCCCTCTCCTCGGGGAGAGGGAGGGGCCCGACGCCGAAAGCGGCGGGAGGGTGAAAGGGATTCGGGCGATGCCGTCGGGTAGTCGAGGATGGCCGGTATCAGAACCCCCATCGGCCGCCATCAGGCGCCGTCGCCGTTGCCGTTCGCGACCCGGCTGGGCAGCAGCTCGCCCGCGCGCTCCAGCACCGGATAGGCCGCCGCCGCCACGATGTGGCCGTTGATCCGCTTCAGGTCGCGCAGCACGTCGAGATGCAGGGCGCTGGTCTCGGCCGTGTCGCGGCGGCCGGCGCGCAGCCGCTCGAAATGCGATTGCGTCGCCGCCGCCTCGAGGTCGCGGAACGCCACCTTCTCGTCGACCAGGAGGCGCGCGGCGCGGCGGTCGTCGGTCATGAACAGCGAGGCGGCGGTGCGCAGATTGGTGACGAGGCGCTCCATCATCGCCAGCAGCTCCGCCTCCCCCTCGGGCGAGAACATCAGGCCGCGCTTCAGCCGCTTCGCCGCATGCGGCAGCAGGTTGCTGTCAACCACGTCGCCCGCCTGCTCCATGTTCATCGCGAAGTTCAGGATCTCGTCGAGCCGGCGGTGATCGGACTCGCTGAGCGAGTCAGGATCGAGCGAGGTGAGATAGGTCTTGATCGCGGTGTTGAGGTGGTCGAGCACGTCGTCCATCCGCCGCGTCTCGGCGATCAGCCTGCGGTCGCCCTTGTGCAGCGCGTCGCGGGCGCCGTGCAGCATCGACTCCAGCACGTCGGCCAGGCGCAGCGCCTCGCGCGCCGCGCCGCCCAGGGCGACGATCGGCGTCTCCCGTGCCGCTGCGTCGAGATAGAGCGGCCGCGACGGGTCGGCCGGGTCGACGCGGCGCGGCAGCAGGCGCTGCAGCAGCGCCGCATAGGGCGTGAGCAGCGGGAAGAAGACGACCGCCAGCGCCAGGTTGAACAGCGTGTGGAAATCGGCCACGGCGCGGGCGGGGTCGGTGTCGATCATCGCCATCAGCCGGCCGATCGGCCCGAGAAGGGCCAGCGCCACGACCACGCCGATGGCGCGGTTGACGAGGTTGCCCATCGGCAGCCGCCGGGCGGCGGGATCGTCGCCCGACACCCCTTCGAGCACCGGGTTGATCGCGGTGCCGAGATTGGCCCCCAGGACCAGGGCGAAGGCCGCTTCCGGCGGCACCGCGCCGTTGGCCGCGAGCGACATCACCAGGAGCACGGTGGCGACGGAGGAATGCACGGCCCAGGTGAAGGCGGCGGCCAGCAGCACGTCGAGCACGGGCTCGCTCGAGATCGCGCCCAGCAGCTGGCGCAGGCCGGGCGCGTCCTCATAGGGCGCCACCAGCGTCAGGAGCTGGTGCAGCGCGATCAGCATCAGGCCGAGGCCGATGAAGACCCGGCCGAGATCGTGCGTCGGGGTGCTGCTGTCGCGGCGGAACAGCAGGAAGCCGATCAGGATCAGGGCCGGCGCGGCGGCGGCCACGTCGAAGGACAGGACCTGCACGATCAGCGTGGTGCCGACATTGGCGCCCAGCATCACCGCCAGGGCCGGCATCAGCTCGACCAGGCCGCCGGCGGCGAAGCCCGCCACCATCAGCCCGGTGGCCGTGCTGCTCTGCAGCACCGCGGTGACGCCGATGCCGGCGAGGAAGGCCCGGAACCGGTTCTTCAACGCGCTGCCCAGGATGGCGTGCAGCTTCGGGCCGAAGGTGCGCTGGATCCCCGTCTGCACCATATGCGTGCCCCACAGCAGCAGGGCGATGTAGCCGGCCAGGTCGATCAGGGTGACGGGAAAGCTCATCCTCGGACCATCCTCGGGCCTCGAAAGGCAATCGCCTCCGTTCTTGTCTTCACATAGGCTTGGATCGGGCGGGCCGCGTCGAGGCCGGATGATCGGAACGGCGGGAACATTCGGATGGTTCCCGATTTGGCCGGGCCGATCAAGGCCGGGCGCGGTGCGGAGGAAGGCGATGCCGGGCAAGAGGAAAGCCGTCCGCGTGCAGCACGGGGCCCTGCCCTACCGGGTCGGGCCGGACGGCGGGGTCGAGATCCTGCTCGTCACCTCGCGCGAGACGCGGCGCTGGATCATCCCGAAGGGCTGGCCGATCAAAGGCCTGAAGCCGTCCAAATCCGCCGCCCGCGAGGCCTATGAGGAGGCTGGGGTGCGCGGCGCGGTCGGGCCGAAGCCGATCGGCAGCTTCGTCTACGACAAGTGGCTGGAGGAGGGGGTGAGCGTGCCCTGCGAGGTCGGCGTCTTCCCCCTGAAGGTCGAGCGGCAGCACAGGTCCTGGCCCGAGCGCCACGAGCGTGAGACCCGGTGGTGCGGCCCCGAGGAGGCGCTGGACCTGCTGGACGATGCCGGCCTGCGGGACCTGGTCGCCGGATTCGTCAGGCGGCTGCAGGCGCCCAGGGCGGCGGAGTGAGCGGCCCGGGTTTTGACGCCGCACCGCTTTGATGGCAGGGTCCGCGCTTCCGCAAACGGACGCCGGCCATGCCCCAGACCCAGACGCCCCTGCCCGACACCCTCGACGAGATCCGCGCCCTGCTGCGCCATCTGCCGGGCCCGGACCTCGAGGCCGGGACGGCGGTGCGCGAGCGCGACCGCCAGCTGACCAAGCCGCCCGGGTCGCTGGGCCGGCTGGAGGATCTGGCGGAATGGGTGGCGGTGTGGCAGGGCCGCCACCCGCCGCAGCTGCGGCGGCCGCGCGTCGCGGTGTTCGCCGGCAATCACGGCGTCGCCGTCGCCCAGGGCGTCTCCGCCTACCCGGTCGCGGTGACGGCGCAGATGGTGAAGAACTTCATCGCCGGCGGCGCCGCGGTGAACCAGCTGTGCCAGGTCGCCGACAGCGACCTGCGGGTCTATGAGCTGGACCTGGAGCACCCGACCGCCGACTTCACCATCGCCCCGGCGATGAGCGAGGCCGACTGCGTCCGCGCCATGGCCTACGGCATGATGGCGGTGGAGCCGGGCATCGACCTGCTGTGCCTGGGCGAGATGGGGATCGGCAACACGACCTCCGGCGCCGCCCTGGCCTGCGCCCTGTTCGGCGGCGACCCGGCGGAGTGGGTCGGCCCCGGCACCGGGGTCGATGCCGCCGGCCTGAGGCGCAAGGCCGAGGTGGTGGCCAAGGGCGTCGCCGCCCACCGCGCCGCCATGACCGACCCGTTCGAGATGCTGCGCCATCTCGGCGGACTGGAGCTGGCGGCGATCACCGGCGCGGTGCTGGCGGCGCGGATGGCGCGAATCCCGGTGCTGCTGGACGGCTACGCCTGCACCGCCGCCGCGGCGGTGCTGTGGGCCGCCGACCGCCATGCGCTGGACCATTGCCAGATCGCCCATGTCTCGGCCGAGCCGGGGCACCGGAAGCTGCTGGAGAAGCTGGGCCGCAGCGCGCTGCTGGACCTCGGCATGCGGCTCGGCGAGGGATCCGGCGCGGCGCTGGCGATCGGCCTGGTGCGCGGCGCCCTGGCCTGCCACGAGGGCATGGCGACCTTCGCCGAGGCGGGGGTCAGCGACAAGAGCTGAAAGGCAGAACCGTCTTGAGCCCTCCGATCCCGAAGGACCCGGCCTTCCAGGTCCGCATTCAGGCGAGCTTCGACAAGCAGGGGCTGATGCGCACCCTCGGCGCGTCGATCCGGAACATCGCACCGGGGGCGGTCGAGATCGCGCTGCCGGCGAGCCCTTCGGTGTCGCAGCAGCACGGTTTCGTCCATGCCGGCGCGGTGTCGGCCATCGCCGACACCGCCGCGGGCTACGCCGCGCTCACCCTCATGCCGCCGGGGGCGGGGGTGCTGACCACCGAGTTCAAGATCAACCTCCTGGCCCCTGCGGCCGGCGAGCGCATCCTGGCGCGCGGGCGCGTCGTCAAGGCCGGCCGGACGCTGACCGTGGCGCAGACGGAGGTCTTCGCCGAGACGGCGGGCAGCGAGAAGCTGGTCGCGCTTCTCACCGCCACCCTGATGGCGATCGAAGGCCGGGACGGGGTGGCGGATTAGGGGGCCGGGCGGTAAGGTTCGGGCGGCGCGCACCAGGCTGAGACCGTCTTGAGCACCGATCGCGTGACCCGCAGGCTTGCCGCCGTCCTGGCGATCGACATGGTGGGATATTCCCGGCATGTCGAGGCCGACGAGGCCGGCACCATCGCCCGGCAGAAGGCGCATCGCCGTGACCTGATCGAGCCGGCGCTGCGCAGCCATGGCGGCCGCGTGGTCAAGACCACCGGCGACGGCATGCTGGTCGAGTTCGGCAGCGTCGTCGACGCGCTGGAGAGCGCGGTCCGGATCCAGCGCGAGGTCGCCGAGGCCGAGGCCGGGCAGCCGCCGGAGCGCCGCATCCAGTACCGCGCCGGGATCAATCTGGGCGACATCGTCATCGACGGCGACGACATCCTGGGCGACGGCGTCAACATCGCCGCCCGGCTGGAGGGCATGGCCGAGCCCGGCGGCATCTCGATCACCGCCAGCGTGTTCGACCAGGTGATCGGCAAGCTGGACCTGGCCTTCGACGACCTGGGCCAGCAGCACCTGAAGAACATCCAGAAGCCGGTGCGGGTGTACCGGGTGCGGCTGGAACCGGCGGGCGGCGCCGAGATGGCGCCCGGGGCCGCCGGCGCCCCGGCCAGGCCGTCGATCGCGGTGCTGCCGTTCCAGGACATGAGCGCCGAGCGCGACCAGGAATACTTCGCCGACGGCATCGCCGAGGACATCATCACCGGCCTGTCGCGGCACCACGGCTTCCTGGTGATCGCCCGCAACTCCTCCTTCACCTACAAGGGCCGGGCGGTCGACGTGAAGCAGGTAGGGGCGGAGCTGGGCGTCCGCTACGTGCTGGAGGGCAGCGTGCGCAAGGGCGGCGACCGGATGCGGATCACCGCCCAACTGATCGATGCCGCGACCGGCGCCCATGTCTGGGCCGAGCGCTACGACCGCCGGATCGACGACCTGTTCGCGGTGCAGGACGAGATCACCGACAGCATCGTCGGCGTGGTGGCGCCGGAGCTGATCGGCGCCGAGATGCGCCGCGCCCGGCGGCTGGACCCGGCCGCGATGGACGCCTGGGACTGCGTCATGCGCGCCGCCTGGCACACCTGGCGCCTGACGCCGGAGGACGGCGCCCAGGCCCGCACCTTCGCCGCCCAGGCGATCGCCCTCGACCCCGGCCTGGCCCGGGCCCGCTCCATCCAGGCCATGTGCGACGTCTGGGATGTTCTGTTCGGGCGCAGCGCCGATCCCGGCCGGTCGCTGGCCGCGGCCGACGCGATGGCGCGCCAGGCGGTGGACCTGGACCCGCGCGATGCCGAGGCGCAGACGGTGCTGGGCATGGTCGCCCTGTTCCTGCGCCGCTTCGACGAGGCCGGGCGGCGGCTGGAGACGGCGCTGGCGGTCAACCCCAACTTGGCCTTCGCCTATATGCTGGGCGGCGGCCACTACGCCCTGTCGGGCGACAGCGGAAAGGCGCGGCAGGCGCTGCACACGGCGCTGCGGCTGAGCCCGCGCGACCCCGCCAACCACTGGTGCCACGCCTTTCTCGGCCTCGCCGCCTTCGCCGAGGGCGACGACGAGACGGCGGCCGAGGAGGCGCGCCGGGCGATCCACCTGTACCCAGGCTCCCCGGTGGCCCACCGGCTGCTGACGGCCGCCCTGTCGGCGCTGGGCCGGGCCGACCAGGCGAAGGCGGCGCTGGCCGGCCTGCTGGCCGTGGCGCCCGGCACCACCATCGCCAACACCCGCGCCGGCGTGCCCTGGAAGCCGCCGGAGGTGATGGCGCGCTACCTCGACGCGCTGCGCCGGGCGGGGCTGCCGGAATAGGCGGCGTCGATTTCTGCGCCGGCCGGACGACCAGGCAGCGAAGCAATGGAGGCCCGGGATGCGCTATCTGCTGATCGTCCATGTCGACCCCGCCCTGATCGGCCCGCTGTCGCCCAAGGAGAGCCGCGACCTGACGCGCCGCTGCATGGTTTATGACGACGAGCTCCGCCGCAGCGGCCACCTCATCGCCTGCGGCCCGCTGGCCGAGCCGGAGACCGGCCGGATCGTGCGGCGCCGCGGCGACACGACCTCGGTCACCGACGGCCCCTATGCCGAGACCAAGGAGCATCTCGGCGGCTTCATCCTGATCGAGGCCCGCGACATGGACGAGGCGGTCGCGATCGCAACGACGTCGCCGATGGCGGCAATGGGCAGCATCGAGGTGCGCGAGCAGCCGCCGATGGGGTGAGCGGACGCCGCGGCGACCGCCCGAGAGACCGAGGTCACACCGGGTTCGCCGATCGCAGAGTACAATTCGGGCAACTCGCATCATCTGAAGCAGGCGAGCCATGCCCCTGAACCGCGATCACACCCCTTCGAGCCATGTCGCCGCGCCGGCGCGGCCGCCGATGGAGCCTGCGGAGGGCGTCCGCCGGATCAAGCTCCGGCCGCATGAGATGACGGCGCCCGTGACCGCCACGGCCGACCTTGCCGTCATCGCCCATCTCGGCATTCCCCGCATCGAGCCCGAGTCATGGTCGCTCCGAATCGACGGGCTGGTCGGCCGGTCCCTTACGCTCGGCCTGGACGATCTGAAGGCCCGACCGAAGACGGTGGTGGAGGCGGTGCATCAATGCTGCGGCAGCCCCTTCGAGCCGCGGGTGCCGACCCGCCGCGTCGCCAATGTGCGCTGGGGCGGCGTCTATCTCGCCGCGCTGCTCGACGAGATCGGCATCGATCGAAGGGCGCGCTTCCTCTGGTCCTGCGGGCTCGACGGCGGCGATTTCGCGGGAGCCGCCTGCGACTGGTATCTCAAGGACCTGCCGCTCGAGCGGCTGTGGGCCGGCGGCGTCCTCATCGCCTACGAGCTCAACGACGCGCCGCTGCCGGCCGAGCACGGGTTTCCGGCGCGGCTCGTCGTCCCCGGCTACTATGGCACCAACAGCGTCAAATGGCTGTGGCGGCTGCACCTCGCCGAGCATCGGGCGGACGGCCTTTTCACGACCACCCTCTACAGCGACGCGAGCGACACGGCCGAGATCGCCGCCGGCATGCCGGCGCAGCGTCCGGTCTGGGCGATCGCGCCGGAGGCGGTCATCGTGGCGCCGGCGCCCGACGCGGTGATTGCGGCGGGCGAATCCACCGAGATCTGGGGCTGGAGCTGGTCCTTCCGCGGCATCGAGCGTGTCGAGGTCAGCGTCGACGGCGGCGCGAGCTACCGGCGGGCAATCCTCGAGCCACGGCACGGCTGGGCCTGGCAGCGCTTTTCGCTGCCGTGGCGGCCGGCCGATCGCGGCGCCATACAGCTTTGCGCCCGCGCCTTCGACGTCGACGGGACGACGCAGCCGCAAGAGGGGGCGCGCAACGCGATCCACACGGTGAACGTCGCCGTACCGTGAATCGAAACTGTCAGCCTACTCCTTGCTCGCCTTCCAGTCGCGGACCTTGTCCGGCAGGCCATCATGGCCGCCCATCGGGCGCGGCGGCACGTCGTGCCACCAGTCGGGCCGGGTCGCCCGCTGCTCCGGGTTGCGCGGATAGTAGATGCGGTTCTCGCGCTTCGGCGTCTCGCCGACCACCAGCAGCCGCACCTCGGCTTCGGTGTTGTTGATGAAGGTGTGGCATAGGCCGGTGCCGGCCGGGAAGCCGACCGCGTCGCCGGGCCCGAGGCGGTGCAGAACGCCGTCGAGCCAGACGTCGGGCGTGCCCTCGATGACGTAGACGAACTCCTCCTCATGGCTCTCGGCATGCGGGTAGGAGGTGCGGCGCCCGGGCGGCAGCCGCTCGTGATGGATGCCGATGCGGGTCAGGCCGAAATGCCGGCCGAACGGCGCGCCGATGCTGAGCCGCTCGTCGTCGCCGCGGTAGGTGTGGTTGTCCGGCCCTTCGATCTCGGTCCAATGCGCGATGCAGGACGGACGGTCCGTCGGTGCCATGATGCCTCCCCCCAAGCGAAACCAAGCTCGGCCGAGGCTAGCCGAGCCCCGCTGCCGATGCCATGTCGCTGACAGATTCGCCACCGAGCCTCGGAGACCATGAGCCGACACCAATCCCGCCGACGCCTCCTCGCCCTCCTGCCGGCCGGAGTGCTGGCCGCCTGCGCCGCGCCGCTGCTCGGGCCGCCGCCGCCCCGGGTCCGCATCGTCGATCTGCGGCCCGTGGACGCCACGATGTTCGAGCAGCGCTGGGAGGCGCTGCTGCGGGTCGAGGAGGAGGCCGGCACCGGGATGCAGGTCGACGCCATGACCGCGGCGATCGAGCTGAACGGGCGCGAGTTCGGCAACGGCCGCAGCGACCGCCCCTTCGCGCTGACGGCCCATGGCGAGCGCGAGGTCGCGGTGCCGCTGCGCGGCTCCGGCCTCGGCCTGGTCGATCAGCTGGCCACGATCGGCCGCCGCGGCGAGCTGAAATGGCGGGTCGAGGGCGTGTTCCTGAGCGCCGGCCGCCAGATCCCCTATCGCGACGAGGGCACGGTGTTCTCGCTCCGGGACACGTTGAGGGATTCGCTGCTGCCCTTCTGAGGACCCAGCGCCGCCCGCAGCCGGACCAGCGCCTCCGCCAGCGCGGCCCGGCTGCGGGCGGCGCCGAGGCTGAGGCGCAGGCCCCGCGGCGCCTCCCGCGTCACCGCGAAGACCTCGGCGGCGACCACCTCCACCCCGGCCGCGAGGCAGCGGGCGGCGGCCGCGCCGGCGTCGCCGGACAGCGGCAGCCAGAGATGCGGGCTCGGGGCGCGGTTCGGCGGGACCAGCCCGGGCAGGGCGCGGCGCGCCTGGGCGTGCCGGGCCGCCGTCTCGGCCCGCTGCCAGGCCAGGCGGCGGGCGGCGGTGCCGTCCTCGATCCAGCGGCAGGCGACCTCGCCCATCAGCGGCGCCAGCGGCCAGCTGGTGGCATGGATCTGGTCCGCCAGGCTGCGCGCGGGCTCGCAGGCGCCGGCGACCAGGCCGAAGCGCAGGCCGGGCGCCACGGTCTTGGACAGGCTGGTGACCAGAATGCCGCGTTCCGGCACCAGCGCCGCCAAAGGCGGCCGGCCGGCCAGGGCGCCATAGGCGTCGTCCTCGACCAGCCACAGGCCGTGGCGGCGGACGACCTCCGCCACCTCCGCCTGCCGCGCCGGGCCCATCACCGCGCCGGTCGGGTTCTGCAGGTTCGGCACCAGCACAACGACCCGGGCGCCGGTGGCGCGGGCGGCGCGGTCGAGCGCGTCGGGCAGCACACCCTCGCCGTCCATGGCGACGCCGTGCAGCGGCAGGCGCAGCCAGCGCGCCGCCGCCTTGAGGCCGGGGAAGGCCAGCTCCTCCACCAGCACGGGGTCGCCGGAGGCGCGGAGCTGCAGCAGCACCGCGGTCAGCGCCGCCTGCGCCCCGGCGCAGGGCGCCACCTCGGCCGGACGCAGATGCAGGCCGCGGGCCGCCAGCCAGGCGGCGCCGGCGATCCGCGCCCGCTGCAGCAGCGCCGGCGGATGATAGGCCAGCCCCGCATCGGCCCGGCCCTCGGCGGCGACCGCGGCCAGGGCGACGGCGAGGTCGGCGCTGTCCGGGTGGGCCGCCGGGACATTGGTCGACAGATCGATCGGCTGCGGCCCGCCTTCTGCCATGCCGGCCGCCTTGAGGCCGAACAGCGCCGCCTCGCGGCTGGCCGCCAGGACATAGGTGCCGCGCCCGACCTCGCCCGAGACCAGGTGCCGCCGCGCCGCCTCGCGATAGGCCTGCGTCACCGTGCTGACATTGAGGCCGAGCCGCCAGGCCAGGTCGCGATGCGTCGGCAGCCTTTCGCCGGGGCGCAGGTCGCCGGTGGCGATGGCCTCGGCCAGCGCCTCGACGATGGCGAGGTAGCGGACCGGGCCGCGCCTCTCCAGGCTCGGGACCCACATTCTTGTCTGCCACACAATGTCTTCGTTGACCCACACAATCGGCGCCGCCGATGCTGGCGTCAATCCTGCCCCGATCCGGAGCGCCGACCATGTTCGACCTGACCGACCTCGAGGCCGCCGCCCGCGTGGTGCACGCGGCCATGCCGCCGACCCCGCAATTCGCCTGGCCGCTGCTGGCCGCGCGCGCCGGCTGCGAGGTCTGGGTCAAGCACGAGAACCACACCCCGATCGGCGCCTACAAGGCGCGCAACGGGCTGGTCTTCATCGACTCGCTGCGCCGCCGCCGGCCGGAGATCCGCGGCATCGTCACGGCGACGCGCGGCAATCACGGCCAGAGCCTGCCCTTCGCCGCGCGCGGCACCGGCATCGCCGTCACCGTGGTGGTGCCGCACGGCAACTCGGTCGAGAAGAACGCCGCCATGCGCGCCTTCGGGGCGGAGCTGGTGGAGCACGGCCGCGATTTCGACGAGGCCTATGCCCATGCCAGGCACCTGGCCGAAGAGCGCGGGCTGGAGATGGCGCCCGCCTTCCATCCCGACCTGATGCGCGGCGCCGCCACCTATGCGCTGGAGCTGTTCCGGGCGGTGGCGGATCTCGACACCGTCTATGTGCCGATCGGCATGGGGTCGGGCATCTGCGGCCTGATCCGCACCCGCGACCTGCTGGGGCTGAGCACCCGGATCGTGGGCGTGGTCTCGACCGAGGCGCCGGCGGTGGCGCTGTCGGTCGAGGCCGGACGGGTGGTGACGACCGAGACCGCCCGCACCTTCGCCGACGGCATGGCCTGCCGGGTGCCGGACCCGGAGGCCTTCGCCATCGTCCGCGCCGGCGCCGACCGGATCGTCCGGGTGACCGACGAGGAGGTCGCCGCCGCCCTGCGCGCCTACTGGACCGACACCCACAACCTGGCCGAGGGCGCGGGCGCGGCCGCCCTGGCGGCGCTGCTGCAGGAGCGCGAACGGATGCAGGGCAGGCGCGTCGGCCTGATCCTGACCGGCGGCAACATCGACCTGGCGGTGGCCCGGAGGGTGCTGGCGGAGGGTTAGGGACGCGTCCGGGAGGTCACGGCCGGCGTCGCCGCCCGGCCAGGAGGACCTCCGGCTCGCCATCCCCGGCCAGCTCCCTGCAGCGGGTCACCTCGGGCGAGATCCAGCGCTGCGCCCACCGCGCCTGCTCGGCATGGTCGGAGGGCCGGTCCCAGGCGCTGGCCGTGGCGCGCGCCTCCGCCTCGCTTCCGGCCCGGACGATCAGCACCGACCGGGTCTCGCCGCGCCAGCTCTCATCGCTCCAGTCGCGCGGATACAGCTTGTAGAACGCCATCCGTCTCCTTCGGCCGGCCGCGGCGGCCGGCCCCTTCCCGTCCGTCAGCCGCGCTCCTTCGGCGCCGGGGCGCGATGGGCCGCGACCGCCGCCTCGAGCTCCTTGGCGGCCTGCAGCGAGATCGCGTGCATGGTCATGTTGCCGCGCCGCGCATAGCGTTCGGCATCCTCGCGCGCCTCGCGGGCCTGGCGCTCCGCCACCTTCGCGGACCCCGCATCCTTGCCCAGCGCCGAGAGGCGGATTTCACCTGCCGTCATGTCGAGATGTCCTTATCGGTTCGAGCACCAGCATGGCCCGGCCGTCCCAGCTTGGCCAGACAATATTTCGAAATGATCATCCATGGTCCTGCAGATGCAAATTTCCAGGGCATGGCGAAAAAATCAAAATGCTGCAGCCGGTGACGGCATCTTGAGATATACCTGAAGGCACTGCGCAGGACGATTTTTGCAGACAAAAGCCGGAATTCGCCTTATGCTGCCTTTCCTCAGGATTTATTGAGCGCCCGATGCGCAGAGTGCCCGTAGTGACGGAGCGCACCTGCGGTCACACGCGTTCCGTCGGTTCCGGCCGCGGCGCGATGGACGGGCCGACCCTCACCGCGCCCCCGCCGGGCGCAGAAATGCAGGAATGACCGACAACCGATATGCCGTGGGCAGCACCGTCTACATCTGGCGGCGGCCCAGCCCCAGCTCCGCGATCGCCGGCGCCTATACGGTGGTGGCGCATTACCCGAGCGAATCCTCCGGCCGGCTGTACCGGGTGCGCAGCGTGCTCGGGACCGAGGAACGCATGGTGCCCGAGGCCGATCTCTCCGACGTGCCGCGCGGCGCCGACACCCTGGAGCGCACCCCGCGCAAGCGGCGCAGCGCCTGATCGGGGTCGGGATGGGCGAGACGTCCCGCGCCGGGGCCGCGGCGTTCGACTGCCGGGCCTGCGGCGCCTGCTGCGCCTTCTCCCGCGATTGGCCGCGATTCTGGACCGAAAGCGCGGCCGAGATCGAGCGCGTTCCCCGCCGCTACCGCGACGATGCCCGGATGCGCTGCGACGGCGACCGCTGCACCGCCCTGGAAGGCGAGATCGGCCGCTCCACCCGTTGTGCGGTCTATGCCGACCGGCCGGTGGTCTGCCGCGACTGCGCGCCGGGCGACGACGCCTGCCGGATCGCCAGGGCCGGCCTCGGGCTGGCGGTGTAGCGCGCCCGGCCGATCGCCCCCTTACTCCCCCTGCTGCAGCAGCGAGCCGCGGCTGCGGGCGGTGCGGAAGCCCCAGAGGAAGGCGGCGCAGCCGAGCGCGAGCCAGACCACGTTGAGGCCGATCGCGGCCAGGAAATGGCCCATGGCGAAGCCCTGGCCGTGCAAGAGGCCGCGCATGCCCTCGAACACATGGGCCGGGGGCAGCGCCAGGGCCACGCCCTGCAGCCAGCCGGGCAGCACCGAGACCGGGTAGTAGATCGCGCTGATCGGCGAGATGGCGAAGACGATGGCCCAGGCCAGCCCCTCGGCCCCCATGCCGTAGCGCAGGATCAGCGCCAGCACGACGAGCGCGATGGCCCAGCCGGTGACGATCAGGTTGACGAAGAAGGCCAGCGGCGGCAGGCCGAGCGAGAAGATGTTCCAGTGATAGAGCAGGATCGCCAGCAGCGCCGCCGGCACCACCCCGATCAGGGTGCGGATCAGGCTCATCGCCATCAGCGACGCCACCCATTCCCACGGCCGCAGCGGGCTGACGAAGAGGTGGCCGAGATTGCGGCTCCACATCTCCTCGAGGAAGGAGATCGACATGCCGAGCTGGGCCCGGAACAGGAGGTCCCACAGCAGCACCGCCGAGATCAGCACCCCCGCGGCCTGGGCCTGCCAGTTCATCGCCGGCGCCAGGCTCTCGGTGATCAGGCCCCAGACCACCATCTGCACCGTCGGCCAGTAGATCAGCTCGATCACCCGCGGCACCGATCCGCGCAGGATGTAGAGATGGCGCAGCATCACCGCGGCGATGCGGCCCGCGGCCGAGCCGTGCACGGCGGGCGGAGAGGCGGGGGTTCCGGTCATTGCGCCGCCTGGCCCAGCGCGCCGCGGCTGCGGGCGATGTCGAGGAACACCTCCTCCAGATCGGTGCGGCCGTATTTGGCGATGAGGTGGTCCGGCGAGCCCTGGTCGACGATCTTCCCGGCCTTCATCATCAGCACCTGGTCGCACAGCCGCTCGACCTCGGCCATGTTGTGGCTGGCCAGCAGGATGGTCGCCCCGCGCTCGGCCCGGTAACGCTCGAGCATGCCGCGCACCCAGTCGCCGGTGTCGGGGTCGAGCGAGGCGGTCGGCTCGTCGAGCAGCAGCAGCTCGGGCGTGTTGACCAGCGCCTTGGCCAACGCCACCCGGGTCTTCTGCCCGGCGGACAATTTACCGGACGGTCGGTCGATGAATCCGGCCAGGTCCAGCATCTCCGCCAGCTCGCCGATGCGGCGGCGTCGGTCGCGCACGCCGTAGAGCCGGGCATAGACCGCCAGGTTCTCGCGCACCGTCAGCCGGTGCGGCAGATCGACATAGGGACTCGAGAAGTTCATCCGGGGCAGGACGGCCCAGCGATCCCGTGCCATGTCGTGGCCCAGCACGGTGATGCGGCCGCCGGACGGCAGCAGCAGGCCGAGCAGCATCGAGATCGTGGTGGTCTTGCCCGCCCCGTTGCCGCCGAGCAGGGCCACGGTGGCGCCGCGCGGCACCGCGAAGGAGATGCCGTCGACCGCGGGCGCGGCACCGCGATGGAAGCGCTTGGTCAGGCGCTCCGCTATGATGACGCCGTCGGAGAGCATGGAGCGAGAATGGACGGCCAGTCCAAAATTGACCAGAGGCCTGGAAGCGATCAGCGGGCCGGCACCGGCCCGGCTGCGGAAGCCGACGCCCTGACGCGGCCGCTGCCGGAGGCGCCGGATGCGGTGCCCGGCCGGCGCCTGCGCGCCCGCATCAGCCAGATCACCCTGATCAAGATCCGCTGGGTCGCCGTCGCCGGCCAGGCCGCCACCATCCTGTTCGTGCACTACTGGCTGGGCTACGCCCTGCCGCTGTGGCCGGCGCTGGCGATCGTCGCCATCTCGGTGGCGCTGAACGTCGCCGCCATGGTCCAGGGCAAGTGGCGGATGCGCCTGGTGGAGCGGGACGCGGCGCTCTATCTCGGCTACGACATGTGCCAGCTGGTGGCGCTGCTGTTCCTCACCGGCGGGCTGCTGAATCCCTTCGTGGTGCTGATGCTGGCGCCGCTGACGGTCTCGGCCACCCTGCTGAGCTACCGCAGCACGGTGACGCTGACCGGCCTGGCCATTGCCGGCGTGGTGCTGCTGGCCTTCTGGCACTATCCGCTGCCGGGCGGCATGCCCTCCAGCGGCTCGCCCTACCATCTCGGCGTCGGCCTGGCGATGGGCATCGCCATCATCTTCATCGCCCATTACGTCTGGCAGGTCGCCGCCGACGCCCGGCAGGTGTCGGACGCCCTGGCCGCCACCCAGATGGCGCTGGAGCGCGAGCAGCGGATCTCGCTGCTGGGCGGCCTGGCGGCGGCGGCGGCGCATCAGCTGGGCACGCCGCTCGGCACCATCACCCTGATCGCGCGGGAGATGCGGCGCGACGTGCCGGCCGACAGCCCGATGGCCGAGGACATCGCCCTCCTGGAGCAGGAGGTGAACCGCTGCCGCGACATCCTCACCGAGCTGGCGCGGCGGCCGGAGCCGGACGACGGGGACCCGTTCCGGCTGATGACCCTGCCGGCGCTTGCGGGGGCGGCGGCCGAGACCTATCTGCACGCCGACAACCGCCGCCTCGCCATCACCGCCGCCGAAGGCCCGCCGGGCCAGCCGCTGATGCTGCGGCGGACGCCGGAGCTGATCCACGGCCTGGGCAACCTGATCCAGAACGCGCTGCAATTCGCCCGCAGCAAGGTCGAGATCAGCGCCGAATACGGGCCGAAGACGGTGGTGCTGCGGATCGTCGACGACGGTCCGGGCTTCCCGCAGGCCCTGCTGGGCCGGCTCGGCGAGCCCTATGTCTCCGGTCGCGGCGAGGACAGCGACCATATGGGGCTCGGCATCTTCATCGCGGCCACGCTGCTGGAGCACAGCGGGGCCCAATTGTCCTTCTCGAATGGCCCGCAAGGGGGCGCGGTTATTGCAGTTGCGTGGCCGCGACACAAATTTGAGAGGAAAGAAAGGACCTGGGCATGACCATCTCCCCTGCCACCTCGACCCCCGACCAGCCGGCGCCGCTGCCGGCGCGCGATGCGGCCAAGAGCCTCTTGATCGTCGATGACGACGTCGCCTTCCGCACCCGCCTGGCCCGCGCCATGGAGAAGCGGGGCTTCGAGGTGGTGACGGCCGACGGCCTGGCCACCGGCATCGACCTGGCCCGCCGCGTCGCCCCCGCCTTCGCGGTGCTGGACCTCAGGCTGGGCGACGGCAACGGGCTCGACATCGTGCCGGTGCTGCACGAGGCGCGGCCGGACAGCCGGGTGATCATGCTGACGGGTTACGGCAACATCGCCACCGCGGTGGCCGCGGTGAAGGCCGGCGCCGTCGACTACCTCGCCAAGCCGACCGACGCCGACCAGATCGAGGCGGCCCTGTTGAACCCCGGCGAGAAGCTGCCGCCGCCGCCGGAGAACCCGATGTCGGCCGACCGGGTGCGGTGGGAGCACATCCAGCGCGTGTTCGAGCAGTGCGACCGCAACGTGTCCGAGACGGCGCGGCGGCTGAAGATGCACCGCCGCACGCTGCAGCGGATCCTGAACAAGCACGCCCCTCGAGGCTGAGAGGTCAGCCGCCCTCCGCCTGCGGCAGCCGCGCCGTCGCCTCGATCTCGACCCGCATACGCGGCTGCACCATCTGGGCGAAGATCGTGGTGTTGGCCGGCCGCGCCGCGTCGCAGTGGCGGCGGATGATCGGCACGATGCGCTCGAACTCCGCCTGGCTGGCGACATAGATCACCACCCGCACCAGGTGCTCGAGCCCGGCCCCGGCCCGGCCGAGCGCCCAGGCGATGTTGCGGAAGCAGTTCTCGCACTGGCTCTCGACATCCTCCGGGAAGGAGAAATCCGCCGGGTCGAAGCCGGTGGTGCCGGAGACGAAGACCCAGCCGTCCGCCACCACGGCGCGGGCGTAGCCGGCCCGGTCCTCATATGGCGAGCCGGTGAAGATGCGCGTTCCGATCATGGTTCGTCCTTTCCGATAGGCGTCAGAGGCGCAGCGTGCCGCCGCCGACGGTGACGCAGCGGCCGCGCAGCTCGACCCGGCCCTCCCCGAGCCGGACGGCGATGCGGCTGGGCCGGCCGAGTGCGTGGCCCTGCTCGATGATCACTTCGCCCGAAGCCGGCGCCACGCCGCGTTCGGCGAGCAGCCAGGCCAGCGGGCCGGCGGCGCTGCCGGTCGCCGGATCCTCCCACAGCCCGACGGTCGGGTTGAAGAAGCGGGCATGGGCGACGGCCGCGGGATCGATCGGGTCGAGGCTGTAGAAGTAGCAGCCCTGGGCCGCGACCCGGCGCAGCTCCGCCAGCAGACGGGCGGCATCGGGATTGGCCGCCGCCACCGCGCCGCGGTCGCGGGCCTGGACCAGCAGATGCGGCGCGCCGGTCGAGACCACGCAGGCCCCGGGACGCAGATCCTCGCCGCGCAGGCCCAGCGCCGCCGCCAGGGCGGCCGGGTCGGGATGCTCCGCCAGGGCCTGCGGGTCGCCCTGGATCAGGCCGATCGCCTCCAGCCGCCCCGCCCGCGCCGCCACCGCCACCGGCAGCACCCGGCCGCCGAGCTGCTGCGCCAGAGCCAGCCCGTCGCCGAGCGGGCCGAGCCGGCCCGATTCCGCCAGCCACCACCAGGCGCCGAGCGAATTGTGGCCGGCGCCGGAGACCTCGGCCCCCGCCGGGGTGAAGGAGCGCAGCCGGGAAGCGGCGCCGGGCGTCGTCGGCGGCAGCAGGAAGGTCGTTTCGGACTGGTTCAGCTCGCGCGCGATCCGGCGCAGCAGGGCCTCGTCCAGCCCGTCCGCCTCCGGCACCACGGCCAGCGGATTGCCGGCCAGGGGTTCCTCGGCGAAGACATCGACCAGGGTGAAGAGCAGGGTGCGCGGAGCGGTCATCGGTGGGTCCGGTTGAGCTGACTTCAGCAGTGTCGAGGCATAATTCGGTTGCAGCCCGCCCCTATCCAATCGAGATGTCTTCAATCGCTGTTGAGGAAATCTCAGGAGGCCGCGATGGCCCTGCCTTCCCTGAACGCGCTGCAGGCGGCCGAGGCGGTGGGCCGGCTCGGTTCGCTGTCCCGCGCCGCCGCGGCGCTGGGCGTGACCCCGAGCGCGGTCAGCCATCGGCTGCGAGCCCTGGAGCGGCAGCTCGGCCTCGGCCTGTTCGAGCGCGGCGAGGCGGGGCTGGCGCCGACCGCGGCCGGCCGCCGCCTGCTGCCGGGGCTCAGCGAGGGCTTCCAGCGCATCGCCGCGGCGGTCGAGGAGGCGACGGCGCGGGAACGCGGCACCGTGACCGTCACCTGCGGCCTGGCCTTCGCCGCGAAATGGCTGGTGCCCCGGCTGGTCGGGCTGGCCGCCCGCCACCCCGATCTGGAGGTGCGGCTGGTCACCACCAGCCGGCTCGTCGAGTTCGACCGCGAGGATGTCGATCTCGGCATCCGCTTCGGCCGCGGCCGCTGGCCCGGCCTGAAGGCGGAGTTGCTGGCGCCGCAGCCGCTGCTGGCGGTCGCGGCCCCTTCGGTCGCCGCGACCCTGGACGACCCGGACCGGGCGGCCGCGGTGCCGCTGATCGAGGACGAGCAGAGCCTGTTCGGCTGGGACGACTGGCTGGCCGCCGGCGGCCCCGGCGCCCTGGCCGCCCATCCGCGCCGGCGCTTCCCCGACGCGTCGCTGGCGGTCGAGGCCGCCCTGGCCGGCCACGGCGTCTGGATGGCCTGGCCACTGGTGGTGGAGGACGCGCTGCAGTCCGGCCGGTTGGTCCGGGCCCTGCCCGGCACCATCGAGGCCGGCCTCGGCTACTGGCTGGTCTCCACCCCCGCCCGCTGGCGCCGGCCCGACGTCGCCCGGTTCCGGAACTGGCTCACCGAATCGCTCAAGCCCTAGCGCCGATCCCGCCTGGAGGCTCGCCGCACAATGTCGATGCGACGGGCGCGCCCGGTCACGGCCGGGCCGCATGCAGCCTGAAAGCGACCTCGGTGCGGTTCCGGGCCTGCAGCTTCTTCATGATGCTGCGGATATGCACCTTCACCGTGCTCTCGCACAGGTTCAGCTCATAGGCGATGATCTTGTTCGGCTTCCCGCGGGAGATTCCCTCCGCGATCACCCACTGCCGCTCGGTGAGACCGAACCGTATTCCAGGATCCGCGGATCGCCTCCGGTCCGGACCGCCGGTGCCCGGGAGCGTGCTCGCCGGCACGAACACGCCTCCGGCCATGACGAGCGACAGGGCTCCGACCGCCACGCTCAGGCTGACGCTGGTCGGGACATAGCCGCGGGCGCCACACGACAGGATTGCGAGCATCTGGACGGCTTCTTCCCCGTCGCCCGTCACGATCACCGGGATGTCGGGGTGGCGCTGCGCCAGACGGCGCAGATCGTCCATGACATTCGGATCATCGCCGGCCGCGCCGCCGATCCCGAGCAGGATCGCCGCGGTCTCGTACCGTGCCTCGTCGATCGACCACTCGTCGATATCGGAGAAGGAGCGGATCGTGCGGCGCCCATCGGCCATTTCGAGCGCCCGGGCCAGGACCTCCCGTCCAAGCGTCCGGCCGTCGATGACCGCGATGATGCCGCTGCCGGATGCGGAGCCCGCCTGCGCAGGCTGATCGCCCGCAGTCTCGAGCTGCAGTTCCGCCGCACCGGCGAAAGAGACGCAAGCGTCCTTCGCATCTTGATCCGAATGCATGCCCACCTCCTGCCTGGGCGGAAACTGCAGAGACGGAGAACACGCCTCCTTAAAGGATCGCCGCAAGGCCGATTCGAAGATATTTCTCTCAAATTGAAGATAGCCGGACAGAGTCCTCCGGCCGGCACTGCTCTTCATCCGAAGCAGCAGCGCAATAAGAAGGATTTAGCAGTCGTTGGACCGAAACCGTTAGATCCAGATGGATCCAATCGATGAGTCCAGATCGGAACAAGATCAGTGCCGATTCGTGTCCGGCGGTTTCGACGCAAAATTGATCTTCCGTTCGGAAGGCCGGCCGGATTTCTGAGATTTCCGGCAATGACCGGGCCGATATTGTCCGGGTACATTGACAGCCCATCCGGATCCACCTAGCGTCCCGCTCCCCTCCGCGGCCCCCGCGGCACAAGCAAGAACAAAATCCCAGAAACAAGAGCGGACAACAGAGTGACCAAGATCACCCCGCCGGCATCCGCCGCCGCCCGCCACCCCGCCCAAGACAAGCGAGCCTGGCTCGACTCCCACGAACAGGGCTATCACAAAGGCCTGAAATCCCGGCAGGTGCAGATGATCGCCATCGGCGGCGCCATCGGCACCGGGCTGTTCCTCGGCGCCGGCGGCCGGCTGCAGCTGGCCGGCCCCGCCCTGGCCCTGGTCTATCTGGTCTGTGGCTTCTTTTCCTTCCTGATCCTGCGCGCGCTGGGCGAGCTGGTGATGCACCGCCCGACCTCCGGCAGCTTCGTCTCCTATGCGCGGGAGTTCCTGGGCGAGCAGGCCTCCTTCGTCGCCGGCTGGATGTTCTTCCTGAACTGGGCGATGACCGGCATCGTCGATATCACCGCCGTCGCCCTGTACATGAAGTACTGGCCGGCGTTCGGCGACGTGCCGCAATGGCTGTTCGCGCTGGGCGCGCTGGGCATCGTCACGGTGATGAACCTGGTCGGGGTGCGGTGGTTCGGCGAGCTGGAATTCTGGTTCTCGCTGATCAAGGTCGCGGCGCTGGTGCTGTTCCTGGTGATCGGGACCATCATCCTCGGCAGCGGCATGGAGGTGGCCGGCCATGCGCCCGGGCTGCAGCTCGTCTCCGAGAACGGCGGCATCTTCCCGCACGGCATCCTGCCCGCCGTGGTGATCATCCAGGGCGTGGTCTTCGCCTATGCCGGGATCGAGCTGATCGGCACCGCCGCGGGCGAGGCCGAGGAGGCGCGCAACATCCTGCCGCGGGCGATCAACAGCGTGATCTGGCGCATCGCGCTGTTCTATGTCGGCTCGGTCGTCCTGCTGGTGCTTCTGCTGCCCTGGACCGAGTACCGGGCCGGCACCAGCCCGTTCGTCACCTTCTTCGGCGCGCTCGGCGTGCCCGGGATCGGCACGATCATGAACATCGTCGTGCTGACCGCGGCGCTGTCCAGCCTGAACTCCGGCCTCTATTCCACCGGACGGGTGCTGCGCTCGCTGGCGATGGGCGGCTCGGCGCCGGACTTCGTGGCGCGGATGAACGCCAGGAAGGTGCCCTATGCCGGCATCCTGGTGACGGTCGCGATCTACGCCGTCGGCGTGGTCCTGAACTACATCGTGCCGTCGCAGGTGTTCGAGATCGTGCTGAACATCGCCTCGCTCGGCATCATCAGCACCTGGGCCTTCATCCTGGTCTGCCAGCTGATGCTGCGCCGCGCGATCCGGCAAGGCGAGGCCGACCCGGTCGCCTTCCGCATGCCGGGCGCTCCGGTCAGCACCTGGCTGACCCTGGCCTTCCTCCTGGGCGTTCTGGTGCTGATGGCGCTGGACTATCCGGTCGGGTCCTTCACCGTCGCGGCGCTGCCGCTGATCGGCCTCGGCCTCGCCGTGGGCTGGGCGCTGGCGCGGAAGAAGGTGATGGCGCTGCGGCCCGATGCGCCGATGGCGGAACAGCCGGTCCTGGCACAGAGCGAAGGGCTGTCCTGATCCGGGCCGCCCGGAACAAGCTGCGCAGGAATCTGTTCTGAACCCTCGACATGCGAGATCGGGCGCTTGGCAGCGGGCGCCCGATTTGATCCACTGCGCGGGACGAGGGAGAGACGACGGCGATGAACATCGGCGAGGCGGCGCGGCGTTCGGGCCTGCCGGCGAAGACCATCCGCTATTACGAGGAGATCGGGCTGGTCCGGCCGGACCGGCGCGACAACAATTACCGCGACTACTGCCCCCATACGGTGGAGGTGCTGCGCTTCCTGCGCCGGTCGCGCGAGTTCGGCTTCTCGATCGAGCAGTGCCGCGCCCTGCTGTCGCTGTACGAGGACCCGACGCGCTGCTCCTCCGAGGTGAAGGCGGTGGCCGCGGCCCGAATCGGCGAGATCGACGCCAAGATCCGCGAGCTGGGGGCGCTCCGCGAGAGCCTGGGCAGGCTGGTGCGCCAGTGCCCCGGCGACCATGACCCGGACTGCCCGATCATCGACGAGCTGGCCGGCGCGCCGGAGCGCCGCGCAGCGGTTGCCGCGATGCGATGATCGCGCGCCGGGCGCTGTTCCTGGTCAATCCGAAGGCCAGCCGGGCCGAGACCGGCCTCGACGCCGTGATCCGCACCCTGACCGAAGGCGGGGTCGAGCCGGTGCGGCCGCTGCACGATGATGTCGATACGCTGATCCGGCGCCATGCCGCCGCGGTCGACTGCGTCATCATCGGCGGCGGCGACGGCACGCTGAACCATGCCGCGCGGGCGCTGATGGACACCGGCCTGCCACTCGGCATCCTGCCGCTCGGCACCGCCAACGACCTGGCGCGGACGCTGGAGCTGCCGGCCGACCCGGCGGCCGCGGCGCAGGTGATCGTCGATGGCCGGCTGCGCAGCATCGATCTGGGCGAGGTCAACGGCCGGCCCTTCTTCAACGTCGCCAGCCTGGGCATGAGCGTGGAGCTGGCGAAGTCGCTGGACGGCGGCACCAAGAAGCGCTGGGGCCGCCTCGGCTACGGCCTGGCGGCGCTGCGGCTGGTGCGGCGGCTGGAGCGCTTCTCGGCCGAGATCCGGGCCGATGACGGGCGGGTGATCCGCGGCAAGACCATCCAGGTCGCGGTCGGCAACGGCCGCTTCTACGGCGGCGGCATGACCATCGCCACGGAGGCGGCGCCGGATGACGGGCTGCTCGACGTCTATTCGATCGAGGTCGACCACTGGATGTGGCTGGCGCTGATGTACCCGTCCTTCCGCGCCGGGCGGCACGGCCGCTGGGACGAGGTCCATGCCTTCCGCTGCCGCGAGGTCGAGATCCGCACCCGCCGGCCGCGCGACGTCAACACCGACGGCGAGGTGACGACCCAGACCCCGGCGCGGTTCCGGGTGCTGCCGAAGGCGATCCGGGTCTATACGCCTCCGGTCACGTCCCCGGCATCGGCGCCGGCTGCCGGGGGCTGACCGCCAGCAGCCACAGGCTGCCCAGCACCGCCGAGACCAGCGAGCCGGCCAGCACGCCCATCTTGGTCGCCGCCTGCAGCGCCGGATCCTCGAAGGCCAGCGCGCCGATGAACAGGCTCATGGTGAAGCCGATCCCGGCCAGCAGCGCGACGCCGCCGAGCTGGGCCGTGGTCGCCCCGGCCGGCAGCGCCGCGACCCCGAGGCGGATCGACGCCCAGGCGGCGACGCCGACGCCGAGCGACTTGCCGAGCACCAGACCGGCGGCGATGCCGAGCGGCACCGGCTCCAGGAACGAGGACAGGCTGGCGCCGGCGAAGGAGACGCCGGCATTGGCGAAGCCGAAGACCGGCACCACCAGGAAGGCGACGAAATCGTGCAGGCTGTGCTCCAGCCGCAGCAGCGGCGGCTCGTCCTCGTCCTCCGCGGTGCGGTCGAGCGGCACCAGGAAGGCCAGCACCACCCCGGCCAGCGTGGCGTGCAGGCCGGATTTCAGCACGAACAGCCAGACCACGGCGCCGACCACGAGGTAGGGCCACAGCGCCTGCACCCGAAGCCAGTTGAACAGGCCCAGCACGGCCACGCCGGCGGCGGCCCAGGCCAGGAAGGGCAGCGAGAGGTCGCCGGTGTAGAACAGGGCGATGATCACCACGGCGGCGACGTCGTCGATGATCGCCAGGGCGGTCAGGAACACCTTCAGCGACACCGGCACCCGGCTGCCCAGAAGCGACAGCACGCCGAGGGCGAAGGCGATGTCGGTCGCGGCCGGGATCGCCCAGCCGCGCAGCGCCACCGGGTCGCCGACATTGATCACGGCGTAGATCAGCGCCGGCAGCACCACGCCGCCGACGGCGGCGATGCCGGGCAGCATCAGCGTCTCGCGCGACGACAGCTCGCCCTGCAGGATCTCGCGCTTGATCTCGAGCCCGACGAGCAGGAAGAACACCGCCATCAGCCCGTCATTGACCCAGTGCAGCAGCGTCTTCTCGAGCGCGTAATCGCCGATGCGCAGGCCCATCGGCAGGTGCAGCAGCCAATCATAGGCGCCGGCCAGCGGCGAGTTGGCGGCGATCAGGGCCAGCACCGCGACCGCCATCAGGACGATGCCGCCCGCCGCCTCGATCTCGAGGAAGGAGCGGATCGCCGAAATCGGCTTGCGGACCAGCCACGTCTTCACGGTCTCGGGCATCGGCTCCTATCCGGCGTCGTGTCGAGGACGACAAATTGGGGGATAGCCAGAGCTGGCTCAACCGGAATCGGGGTGCAGCCGACAACGAGTAGGTTGGGTTCGCCATCGGCGAACCCAACATCCCGCCGCCGCCGCTGCCCCCGACCCAGTTGGGTTCGCTGCCGCGAACCCAACCTACGAAGCGGCTTGGCAGCGCCACCCCCGACACGGCAGTGTCGCGCCATGGCCCGACCACCTCGCCGACCGCCCGCGCTCGACGACGCCGCCCTGGAGCGGGCGGCGCTGGACTATCTCGGCCGCTACGCCGCCTCCACCGGCCAGCTGCGCCGGGTGCTGCAGCGCCGGATCCGGCGCGCGCTGCAGGCCGGGGCCGAGGTCGATGTCGAAGCCGCCGAGGCGCGGATCGCGGCCCTGCTGCAGCGCTTGGCCCGGTCGAAGCTGCTGGACGATGCGCAATTCGCCGAGATGCGGATCGCCGGACTGGCCCGGCGCGGCCGGTCGACCCGGGCGATCCGGGTCAAGCTGCGCGAGGCCGGCATCGACGAGACAGTTGCGGACGCGGCCCTGTCCCTGTATGGCGGCGCGCCCGGGACGGATCCGGACCGGGCGGCGGCGATCCGGCTGGCGCGACGGCGCCGGCTGGGACCGTTCCGGGCCGAGGCCGACCGCGCCGCGCACCGGCTGCGCGATATGGCGGCGCTGGCCCGGGCCGGCTTCGCGCCCGGCCTGTGCCGGGCGGTGATCGACGCGCCGGACGCGGCGGCGCTGGAGGCGGCGGAGGACTGAGTCCCTCGCCGCCATGGGACCGTGGTGGTGCATTGACGTTCGGAAACGCGCTTCGGATAGTGCATTCCGAACATGGTCGGGGCAGGGGAAGGAAAGCGGATGCGGCGACGCACGTATGTCCTGGCGATCGACCAGGGGACGACATCGACCCGGGCTATCGTGTTCGACGCCCAGGGCCGGCCGGTGGCCACCTCGCAGCGCGAGCTGCGCCAGATCTATCCGGCCGACGGCTGGGTCGAGCACGACCCGGAGGGGATCTGGGCCGACACCGTCTCGGCCTGCCGCGACGCCATCGCCCGGGCCCGCCTGACCGCCGACCACATCGCCGCGATCGGCATCACCAACCAGCGCGAGACCGCGGTGCTGTGGGACCGCGAGACCGGCCGGGCGCTGCATTACGCCATCGTCTGGCAGGACCGGCGCACCGCCGGCTTCTGCCGCGAGCTGGCGGCGGCCGGGCACGAGACCGCGGTGCAGGCCAAGACCGGGCTGATCATCGATTCCTACTTCTCCGCCACCAAGCTGACCTGGCTTCTGGACACCGTGCCCGACGCCCGGCGGCGGGCCGAGGCCGGCGAGCTGGCCTTCGGCACCGTCGACAGCTTCCTCCTGTGGCGGCTGACCGGCGGCCGGGTGCATGCGACCGACGCCACCAACGCCAGCCGCACCATGCTGTTCAACATCCGGACCCAGGACTGGGACGACGAGCTGCTGGCCCTGTTCCGGATCCCGCGCGCGATCCTGCCCGAGGTGCACGACAACGCGCATCATTTCGGCACCACCGACCGGATCCTGTTCGGCGCCGCGATCCCGATCACCGGCATGGCCGGCGACCAGCAGGCCGCGACCTTCGGTCAGGCCTGCTTCAAGCCGGGCATGATCAAGTCGACCTACGGCACCGGCTGCTTCGCCCTCTTGAACATCGGCGACAAGCCGAAGATCTCGAAGCACCGCCTCCTCACCACCACCGCCTACCGGCTGGACGGCCGCCCGACCTACGCGATCGAGGGCGCGATCTTCAGCGCCGGCGCCACCATCCAGTGGCTGCGCGACGGGCTGAAGATCATCAAGAGCGCGGGCGAGAGCGAGGCCCTGGCCCGGTCGGTCGAGGATTCGGCCGGGGTCTATCTGGTACCGGCCTTCACCGGCCTCGGCGCACCGCATTGGGATCCCGACGCGCGGGGCACGATCCTGGGCCTGACCCGGGATTCGACCTCGGCCCATATCGCCCGCGCGGCGCTGGAGGCCGTGGCCTTCCAGACCCGCGACCTGATGGAGGCGATGGTGGCCGACGGCGGCGCCCGGCCCCAGGCCCTCAGGGTCGACGGCGGCATGGTGGCGAATGACTGGCTGTGCCAGATGCTGGCCGACATGCTGGACACCCCGGTCGAGCGGCCGAAGGTGATCGAGACCACGGCGCTGGGCGCCGCCTGTCTCGCCGGCCTGACCGCCGGGGTCTATCCCTCGGTCGAGGCGGTGGCCGAGGCGTGGCAGCGCGACCGGCTGTTCGAGCCGGCGATGCCGGCCGGCACCCGCGCCCGGCTGTACGAGGGCTGGCAGAAGGCGGTGCGGCGCGCCCGCGGCGTGCGCTGAGAGCCCTCCGACGGGCGCGGAAACGCGCCTCGGCGCGCGGATGCGAAAATAGTCGCAAAAGGCCGGGCGCCCTGGCATGGTTCGGGGATGCGGCGCCCTGAGAGCGCCGGGCCACAACATTCGGGGAGTGTCGCCATGAGAATGCGCCTTGCCACGACCGCCGCCGCGACGGTCCTGACCCTCAGCCTGCCCGCCCTCGCCGCCACCGAGATCCAGTGGTGGCACGCCATGACCGGGGCGAACAACGAGGTGGTCGAGACCCTGGCCAAGGAGTTCAACGCCAGCCAGTCCGACTACAAGGTGGTGCCGGTGTTCAAGGGCACCTATCCGGAGACGCTGAACGCCGGCATCGCCGCCTATCGTGCCGGCCAGCCGCCGCACATCCTGCAGGTGTTCGACGCCGGTACCGGCACCATGATGGCGGCGTCGAGCGCGATCGTGCCGGTGGCCAAGGTGCTGCAGGCCGACGGCGTGACCTTCGACAAGTCGCAATATCTCGGCGGCGTGGTCAGCTACTACAGCACCGCCGACGGCGAGCTGCTGTCCTTCCCCTACAACAGCTCCTCGCCGATCCTCTATTACAACAAGGACGCCTTCAAGAAGGCGGGGCTGGACGAGAACGCGCCACCCAAGACCTGGCCGGAGCTGTTCGACGCGGCCCAGAAGATCAAGGCGGCGGGCTGGCCCTGCGGCTTCACCTCGACCTGGCTGACCTGGATCCAGCTCGAGAACTTCGCCGCCTGGAACAACATCCCCTACGCTACCCTGCAGAACGGCCTGGCCGGGCTGGACCCGCAGCTGCTGATCAACAGCGACCTCAATGTCCGCCACTTCCAAACCATCGCCGACCTGCAGAAGGCCGGCGTGTTCTCCTATGGCGGCCGCACCTCGGAGGCGAAGACCAAGTTCACCAGCGGCGAATGCGCCATGCTGACCGAATCCTCGGGCGGGCTGGGCGACATCGTGAAGTCGGGCATCAATTTCGGCAACGGCGCCCTGCCCTATTATCCGGAGGCCGCGGGCGCGCCGCAGAACACCATTCCCGGCGGCGCCAGCCTGTGGGTCCTGGCCGGCCATCCCGACGCCGAATACAAGGGCGTGGCCAAGTTCTTCGAGTTCCTGTCGCAGACCCCGATCCAGGCCCGGCTGCACCAGCAGTCCGGCTACCTGCCGATCACCATGGCGGCCTATGAGGACACCAAGAAATCCGGCTTCTACGACAAGAACCCGGCCCGCGAGATCCCGATCCTGCAGATGATGGGCAAGGCGCCGACCGAGAACTCGAAGGGCGTGCGTGTGATCAACCTGCCGCAGGTCCGCGACATCATCAACGAGGAGCTGGAGATGATGCTGAACGGCCAGCAGGACGCCAAGACCGCGCTCGGCAAGGCGGTCGAACGCGGCAACGCCGCGATCAAGGAGGCGGCGGACCTGTAAGCCGCGGATCGTAGGGCGGGTTCGCATCCGCGAACCCACCCCACGCAATTCTCGCCCACCACGACCCGCCCCGAATGAACCGTCGCGCGATCTTTCCGAACAAGCTCCTGCCCTATCTGCTGGTGGCGCCGCAGATCGCGATCACATTGGTGTTCTTCTTCTGGCCGGCCGCCCAGGCGATCCGCCAGTCGATGCTGCGCGAGGATCCCTTCGGCCTTCGGACCCGCGTGGTCTGGCTGGACAATTTCGGCCGGGTGCTGGCCGACCCGGCCTATCTCAACTCGCTGCAGGTCACCGTCGTGTTCTCGCTGGCGGTCGCGGTCTCGGCCCTGGTCGTGGCGCTGCTGCTGGCGGTGATGGCCGACCGGGTGGTGCGCGGCCAGGGCCTGTACCGCACCCTGCTGCTGTCGCCCTACGCCATCGCCCCGGCCATCGCCGGCATGCTGTGGCTGTTCCTGTTCAACCCGTCGATGGGCACGCTGGCGGTGCTGCTGCGCCAGGCGGGCTTCGACTGGAACCCGCTGCTGAACGGCGGCCAGGCGATGACGCTGGTGGTGGCCGCGGCCGCCTGGAAGCAGATCAGCTACAACTTCCTGTTCTTCCTGGCCGGGCTGCAGGCGATCCCGAAGAGCCTGATCGAGGCCGCGGCGATCGACGGCGCCGGGCCGGGCCACCGCTTCCGCACCATCGTCTTCCCGCTGATCTCGCCGGTGTCGTTCTTCCTGCTGGTGGTCAACACGGTTTACGCCTTCTTCGACACGTTCGGCATCATCCACGCCGTCACCAGCGGCGGCCCCGGCAAGTCGACCGAGATCCTGGTCTACAAGGTCTACAACGACGGGTTCGTGAACCAGCAGATGGGCGTCTCGGCCGCGCAGTCGGTGATCCTGATGGTGCTGGTGATCGCGCTGACCTTCATTCAGTTCCGCTATGTCGAGCGCCGGGTGCATTACGCATGATCGAGAACCGCCCGCTCGGCACGCTGCTGGCCCATTTCGTCCTGATCGTCGGGATCGTGCTGGTCGCCTTCCCGGTCTACTACACGCTGGTCGCCTCGACCTATCCGACCCAGGCGATCCTGGCGCCGCCGCTGCCGCTCGTGCCCGGCGACCGGTTCCTGGAGAATTACGGCGACGCGCTGTTCGGCGGATCGGGGCGGATCGGCGGCGTCGACATGGTCCGGGTGCTGTGGAACACCACCGTGGTCGCGCTCGCCATCGCGGTCGGCAAGATCGTGATCTCGCTGCTCTCGGCCTACGCCATCGTGTTCTTCCGCTTCCCGCTGCGGCTGGTCTTCTTCTGGATGATCTTCGTCACGCTGATGCTGCCGGTCGAGGTGCGCATCGTGCCGACCTATCAGGTGATCGTGAATCTCGGCCTGATCGACACCTATGCCGGGTTGACCGTGCCGCTGATGGCCTCGGCCACCGCCACCTTCCTGTTCCGCCAGTTCTTCCTGACCGTGCCGGACGAGCTGGTGGAGGCGGCGCGGATCGACGGCGCCGGCCCCCTGCGCTTCCTGCGCGACATCCTGCTGCCGCTGTCGCGCACCAACATCGCGGCGCTGTTCGTGATCACCTTCATCTACGGCTGGACCCAGTATCTCTGGCCGCTCCTGGTGACCAACGACAATTCGATGAACACGATCATCATCGCGCTGCGAAAGATGATCTCCTTCGCCGATGCCGACACCGAATGGAACCTGGTGATGGCGACCACGATCCTCGCCATCATCCCGCCCGTCGTGGTGGTGCTGGCGATGCAGCGCTGGTTCGTAAAAGGCCTGATCGAGAGCGAGAAATAATGGCCACCGTCGAGATCCGCCAGGTCCGCAAGACCTATCCCGGCGCCGCGCAGGAGACCATCAAGGGCATCGACTGCGCCATCGCCGACGGCGAGTTCCTGGTCATGCTGGGCCCGTCCGGCTGCGGCAAGTCGACCCTGCTGCGCATGGTGGCGGGGCTGGAGAGCATCGGCGGCGGCGAGATCGCGATCGGCGGCCGGGTGGTGAACAGGCTCGAGCCGAAGGACCGGAACATCGCCATGGTGTTCCAGAACTACGCCCTGTACCCGCACATGTCGGTCTACGACAACATGGCCTACGGGCTGCGCATCCAGGGCCTGTCCAAGGCCGAGATCGACCAGCGCGTGCGCGCGGCGGCGCAGACGCTGGAGCTGTCGGCCCTGCTGGACCGCAAGCCGCGGCAGCTGTCGGGCGGCCAGCGCCAGCGCGTCGCCATGGGCCGCGCCATCGTGCGCGAGCCCGCGGTGTTCCTGTTCGACGAGCCGCTGTCGAACCTGGACGCCAAGCTGCGCACCCAGATGCGGATCGAGATCAAGCGGCTGCAGTCGCGCCTCGGCGTCACCAGCCTGTACGTCACCCATGACCAGGTCGAGGCGATGACGCTGGCCGACCGGATCATGGTGATGAACGGCGGGGTGGCCGAGCAGATCGCCCCGCCGCTCGAAATCTATCTGAAGCCGGCCTCGGTGTTCGTCGCCGGCTTCATCGGCTCGCCGGCAATGAACTTCCTGCCGGCCGAGGTCGCGCCGTACGGCCATGGCGTGGTGCTGCCCGGCGGCCAGCGCATCGCCACGCCGCGGGCGGCGGGGCTGGGCGGGCGGAAGGTCGTGGCCGGCATCCGGCCGGAGCATCTGGACCTCGACGGCGCGTCCGACCCGGAGCACCAGTTGGAGGTCGCGGCCGAGCTTGTCGAGGCGCTGGGCGCCGACACGGTGGTGCACGGCCGGCTGGGCGACGGCACGCCCCTCCTGGCCCGGCTGCCCGGGGTGGTGCCGGTGCGCGACGGCGACCGCTTGGCCTTCGCCGTGCCGGAGGAGCAGTTGCACCTGTTCGACCCGGACACCGGCCGCGCCCTGGGGTGAGCAAGGGCCAGACAGTTCCTCGTCATGGCGAGCCCCGAAGGGGCGTGGCCATCCAGGGCCGCTCGCACCGGCCCCTGGATGGCCACGGCGCTCCGCGCCTCGCCATGACGGATTAGGAAATGGCCGCCGTCCGATAACAAAAAGGGGCCGGGCGCGACGGCCCGGCCCTTCACCATCAGATCCTGATCCTCAGCGGATGGTCAGCGCGCCCTTGAACAGCGGGCCGCGCTTGGCCGAGGCGGCGCGCTTGGCGGCCGAGGCCGCGAACTCCGCGGTGTCGACCACCGGGTCGCGCCGCATCGCGAACACGATGACCGAGTTCGCGATCGCGTCGCTGAACTGGTCCAGCGCCGTGTTGCTGATGTTGGCGATGCCGTCGCAGGGCGCATGGTAGCAGGCATCGTAGGGCTGGCCCGCGGTGCCGCCGTAGATCCGCGCCTCGGCCTCGGTCTTGACGTTCTCGGCGCCGCTGAACAGGCCGCCGGCCGGGATTCCGACCTCGATGAACGGGCCGTAGTCGGACCGGCCGTCGAAGGCGGTGGGGGCGGTGGCCAGGTTCTTCTGGGCGAAATGGGCCAGGAACACGTTCTCGATCAGGCCGGAGCCGTCCGGGCCCGGATCGGGCGTATCGGAGCCGTTGCCGTCATAGACGAAGCGAACGAAGTTCGGCGATCCGACCATGTCGAAGTTCAGGTTCAGCAGGATCTTCGCCTTCTCGGCGTCGCTGAGCGTCGAGACATAGTGGGTCGAGCCGAGCAGGCCGAGCTCCTCGGCGCCCCAGAAGGCAAAGCGCACCTTGTTGCGCAGCAGGAACTGCCGGCGCCCGATCTGCTCGGCGACCTCGAGATTGGCGGCGGTGCCGCTGCCGTTGTCGTTGATGCCCGGGCCGACCTGCACCGAATCGAGATGCGCCCCGACCGTGACGATCTTGTTCGGGTTGCCGAAGCGGGTGTCGGCGATCACGTTCCAGGTCGTCCGCGGCTCGTTGACGGCCTCGACCTTGATGCGGACGGTCACCGGGCCGGACTGGGCCTGGGTGTAGAGCTCGTTGCCGACCTCGAAGCTGGTGAAGACACCCGGGTAGGGCCGAGGCTCGCCGAGGCCCACGCCCTCGATCACATCGGTGCGGCCCGGCTGGCCCTCGTTCATGATGATGACGCCGATGGCGCCGGCCGCCTCCGCCATCGCCGCCTTCTGCGCGAAGGTGCAGGTGCCGCGCTGGATCAGGGCGATGGCCCCGGCCGTCTCCGGCGGATAGTCGGCGGCCTCGCAGCCGCTGGCCGAGCTCGGCTCCGACGTGGGCGGCAGGACGATGTTGTTGGTCGGCACCACCCGGCCGGTGACCTCGCGCGAGGCGGAATAGAGCGTGGTCGCGAAGTCGGTGTTGGGTGTGTAGGTCCGCGGCGACGGCGACACCCGCTCGAACTCCGGCGTGCCGGTCTCCTGGAAGAAGTCGAACTGGAAGGGCTGGAGCGTGACCTGATAGCCGGCGCGCTGCAGCCGCTGCTTCACATAGTCGACCGAGGCCTTGTAGCCCGGCAGGCCGGCGGCGCGGTTGCCGCCATTGGCGGTGGCGATCGACTGCAGCGCGGTCAGGTGCTGGCGGATGCCGTTGACCGTGACCGCCCGCTGCAGGTCGAGGCTCATCAGCGCGGTGATGAGATCGCCGATCAGGCCGCGCTGGGCGGCGCTGGCGGATGCCGTGGTCGCCGATGCGGCGGATGCCGGGGTCTCGGTGGCGGCGAGGGCCGAGGACGCAGGAATGGCGATGGCGGACGCCAGCAGGGCGGCCGCCAGATGACGCGTTTTCACGATGGTCCCCCTTCGTCGTTTGCGGTGGGGCTTGTGGCCGCCCGGATCGCAATCGAATGGCCTCGTCCCGGCCAGCCTCCCCACTTGCCGCCCAGTGTCCGGCAGCGAAGCGAAACGCGTCAACATTACAGATTTAGGGCAATTTGTTCAGAATTCTTCAGAATTATTTGATGTTATACATTAACAGCTTCATTATTCTTCTATTTGACAGACAAATTGCTGCAGCCGCACGACGCGACATCAATCGGAGAAGTAGAGGCCCCAGGTCTCCGCCACGATCGGATCGGCCAGAAGCCGGTCCCAGATGGTGCTGAGCGGCGTCATCTCCTCGCGGAAATCGTACCAGGTCAGCAGCAGCAGCAGATACAGGTCGGCGGCCGTCCTGTGCTCGCCGAGCAGGAAGGGGCCCGGCATCAGCGCATCGGCGACCAGGGCCCAGTAGCGGTCGACGGCGCGGTCCGCCGCCTCGCGCACCCCCGGCGCGCCGGCGGGGTCGGCGGTGTAGCGTTCCGGATAGGCTTGGCGCAGCACGGCGCCATACAGGTTCACCGCCATGAACACCAGCCAGCGGTCGAAGCGGGCGCGATCGGCGCTGCCCGGCGGCGGCGCCAGCCCGGCCCCGGGATGGGCGTCGACCAGATGCAGGATCATCGCCGCCGATTCGGTCAGCACCGTGCCGTCCGGCAGCACCAGGGTCGGGATCTCGCCCATCGGGTTCAGGCGCAGATAGTCGGGGCGGCGGTGCTCGCCGGCCTTGTGGTCTATGCGGATCCGCTCGCAGGGCGCGCCGGCCAGGCGCAGCACGATGTCGGGGGCGAAGGCGCCGGTGTCCTTGTTCCAGTACAGCCTGTACATCGCCGCGTTCTCCCCGGGATCCGGACCGTTTCAAGCATGATGGCGCGAAACCGGCCGGGATCAATGGCTTGCAGCCCGCGGCATGCTGCATTGCAGCGACTCGGTTGCCCCCTGAGATTCAGGTGCTATTGTGCGGCCCGTTTCGCGGGCGGCCTCAGGCGCCGCGCTCTCACCCAGGACGGACGGTCCATGAACATCCACGAGTATCAGGCGAAGGGGCTGCTGGGGCGCTACGGCGTGCCGGTGCCGCGCGGCGGGGTGGCGTACACGCCGGAGGAGGCGGTGCGTGTGGCGGAGGGTCTCGGCGGCGGTGTGTTCGTCGTCAAGGCGCAGATCCATGCCGGCGGCCGGGGCAAGGGCCACTTCCAGGAGGATCCGCAGGGCAAGGGCGGGGTCCGGGTGGTGAAGTCGGTCGAGGACGTCGCGGCGAATGCCAAGGCGATGCTGGGCCGGACGCTGGTGACGGTGCAGACCGGGCCGGCGGGCAAGGAGGTCGGCCGGGTCTATGTCGAGGAAGGCTGCGACATCGCCCGCGAGCTGTACCTGTCGCTCCTGGTCGACCGCAAGAGCGGCCGGGTGACGATCATCGCCTCGACCGAGGGCGGCATGGCGATCGAGGAGGTGGCGGCGGCGACGCCGGAGAAGATCCTGACCATCG
>NZ_KE383985.1:0-23761 GCF_000423185.1 Inquilinus limosus DSM 16000
GAGCAGGTCCTGGTCCCGACGCTGAACCCGGGCGACATCGTCGTCATGGACAACCTGCCCGCCCACAAACCTGCTGCCGTGCGCAGCGCCATCGAAGGCACCGGCGCCAAGCTGCGCTTCCTGCCGGCCTATAGCCCAGACTTCAACCCGATCGAGATGGCCTTCTCCAAACTCAAGGCCTTCCTCAAGAAGCTCGCCCCCAGGACCGTCGACGACCTCTGGCAGGCGATCGCACTGGCCGTCGACGCCTTCACACCTGACGATTGCCAGAACTACTTTACTGCTGCCGGATATGACCGCGACTGATCGGAAAATGCTCTAGCGGACTCATGAAGATGAAATATCGGCGGATGGGAATGTTCGACCCATTGGTCGTCGACACAGTGAAAAAGCTTCGACATACCCATATCGAGACGGCTGTTCAGGACTATTCCATCCTGCCGGCCGAAGGCTGTCCAGCATCGGGTTGTGCCAAGCGCGTCGATCGGGGCGGCTCCCATCGGGAGCCGCCCCTTTCTGTCGCCGCTAATGCACCCAGCGGCCGCGGTCGCGGTACCAGGGGCGGCCGCGGTAATAGTTGTCCCAGTAGGGGCCGGCGTCGAAGGTGATCACCGGCACGCCGATCACCGGCGCCGCCTCGACGATGACCCGGCGCCGGTGTTGGACCTCCGCGGCCAGGAATCGGCCGGCCACCCAGCCGCGGTCGGGACCGATGCCGATGTCGCACCAGCTCCAGCCGTTGAGGCAGCCGAAGATCTGCACCGGCACGCCCGGCCGCACCCGTGCGACCATCGGATAATCGGCCCCGGGACCGGCGCGCAGCCGGGCCGGCGCGGTGACGTAGCCGGGGGCCGCATTCGCCGCCGGCGCCGCCAGGGCCGTCATCGCCAGCCCGGCCATCGCGGCCAGGGCGAGCTTCCATCTCATCATCCGAACTCCAGGGATCAGAATCCCCCTTCGGCCGCTAAACGCGGCGGAGCCGGAATCCGGTCGCCCGGATCGGGGGGCGCGGCGCCTTGCCTCACCCCGCCCGCTGCGCCGCATCCAGGGCGCGGGACAGGTCGCGTTTCAGATCCTCGATCCCTTCGAGGCCGACCGACAGCCGCACCAGCCCTTCGGTGATGCCCATGGCGGCGCGGTCCGCCGCCTCCATCGCCCGGTGGGTGGTGGTGGTCGGGTGGGTGGCCAGCGATTTGGTGTCGCCGAGATTGTTCGAGATGTCGACCAGGCGCAGCGCGTCGAGGAAGGCGAAGGCCGCCGCCTTGCTGCCGAGGTCGAAGGCCACCAGGGTGCCGCCGTTCTTCATCTGCCGGCGGGCAAGCTCGTGGTGCGGGTGGCTCTGCAGCCAGGGGTAGCGCACCGACCTGGCGGCCGGATGGGCCTCGATCAGCTGCGCCAGACGGTGGGCGCTGGCGACCTGGCGCTCGACGCGCAGGCCCAGCGTCTCCAACCCTTTCACCAGCACCCAGGCGTTGAAGGGCGACAGCGCCGGGCCGGTGTGCCGGTAATAAGGCAGGAAGTCGTCGGTCAGGAACTTCCTGTCCGCCAGCACGGCGCCGCCCAGAACCCGGCCCTGGCCGTCGATATGCTTGGTGGCGGAATAGATCACCACATCGGCGCCGAGCTCGAGCGGCTTCTGGCCCAGCGGCGTGGCGAAGACGTTGTCGATGAACACCTTGGCGCCGGCGGCATGGGCGATCCTGGCCACAGCGGCGACGTCGACGAGGTCCAGCGTCGGGTTGGCCGGCGTCTCCAGGAACACGGCGCGGGTGTTCGGCCGCATCGCCGCCTCCCAGGCCGCGAGGTCGCCGCCGTCGACGAAGGTGGTGGTGATGCCGTAGCGCGGCAGGATGGTGCCGAGGATGACGAAGCAGGAGCCGAACAGCGCCCGGCTGGCCACGACATGGTCACCGCCGCGCAGATGGCAGAACAGGGCGGTGAACACCGCCGACATGCCGCTGGCGGTGACGTGGCAGCCCTCCGCCCCCTCCAGCAGGGCCAGGCGCTGCTCCAGCACCTCCAGCGTCGGGTTGCCGTAGCGGGAATAGACGAAGCCGGGCTCGTCGCCGGTGAAGCGGGCCTCGGCCGCCGCCGCGCTCTCATAGACGAAGCCCGAGGTCAGGAAGATCGCCTCGGCGGTCTCGCCATAGGGCGTTCGCCGGACGCCGCCGCGGATCAGCGCGGTCTCGGGGCCGAATTCGTCTTCGCTCGGGGCTTCGTATCGATCCATCTCACCGACTCCTCGATCCGACCGGGAGGCGGTGCGTGCGGGACCTGCGCGCATCCGACCTTTTAGCGGAGATTAGCGTGGCCGCAAGCCGGTCGGCTCAAATCACCACGGCCGCCTCAGAAGGCGACGGCCCAAGACTTATCGGCAAAACGGCAATCGGGCAATGCGTTTCGCATCAGCCCCCTTCAGCCTTCAGCCAGCGCGTAGAGCACGAAGGGCAGCTCGAGCCCCTCGTACAGCCGGCGGTAGCTGCGGCACAGGCGGAAGCCGCGGGACTCGTAGAAGCCTCGGGCAGCGCGGTTGTGGGCGAAGCACTCCAGCGTCCGGCAGCCGCGCGCCACGGCATCGGCCAGGAGGGCGGTGCCGACCGCCCGTCCCTGCGCCACGGGGTCGACGAACAGCATGTCGAGATGCGACCCGGTCATCAGCGAGAAGCCGAGCGGCGCGCCCTTGGCGTCGACGGCGATGCGCAGGTCGGGCAGCCGCGCGGCGAAGCGGCGGGCGAAATCCTCCGGCCGCTTGCGGTCCAGGATCGCGGCCGGAAGGATGTGCTGGAAAGCAGCACGGGTGCTGCGCCAGGCGACGTCCGCCAGGGCCGGCAGATCGGCCGGCGCTGGCGGCCGGATCGCCACCGCCGCCGCATCCATCATCCTCGCATCGTCCATCATCCGCCGCCCCGCAGCCTGGGATCGAGCGCGTCGCGCAGCCCGTCGCCGAGCAGGTTGAAGCCGAAAGACGCCAACAGGATGGCAAGGCCGGAGAAGATCGAATCCCAGGGCGACAGCAGCAGGTAGCCGCGCGCCTCCGCCAGCATGCGGCCGAGCGAGGGCGCCGGCGGCTGGGTGCCGAGGCCGAGGAAGGACAGCGAGGCCTCGACCAGGATGGCGGTGGAGAGCGACAGGCTGGCCTGGACCAGGATGACGCTGGCGAGGTTGGGCAGGACGTGGCGCCACAGCACCCGCCCTTCCCCCGCCCCGATGGCACGGGCGCCGAGCACGTATTGGCTGCCGGCCACCACCAGCGCCGGGCCGCGCAGCAGCCGGGCGAAGACCGGGATGTAGACGACGCCGATGGCGAGCGTCGTGCTGGTCGGCCCCGGCCCCAGCATGGCGACGATGCCGATCGCCAGCAGGATGATCGGGAAGGCGAACAGGATATCCATCAGCCGCATGCCGACGCGGTCGAGCCAGCCGCCGCGCAGCGCCGCGGCCACGCCCAGGCTGCCGCCGACCAGAAGCGCCAGCAGCACCGCGCTGGCCGAGGCGGCGAGCGAGGCGCGGTAGCCCCAGAGGATGCGCGACAGCACGTCCCGGCCGAACTGGTCGGTGCCCAGCCACGCCGCGGCGCCGGGCGGCTTCATCCGCCGGATCACATGCTGGGCCAGCGGGTCGTCGGGCGCGATCCAGGGCGCCAGCAGCGCCGCCCCGACCTGCAGCAGCACCAGCGCCCCGCCGACCCAGACCAGCGGGTGCCGCGGCGCGGCGATGCGGCGGCGGCGCGAGGGCGGGACCAGCGTCTCGGGCAGCGGCGCGGTCACTTCAGGCCGATCCTGGGGTCGAGGGCGGCGTAGAGCATGTCGGTGACGAAGTTCACGACCACGAATCCCGCAGTGACCAGCAGGATCGCCGCCTGAATCAGCGGATAGTTGCGCTCCGCGATCGCGCCCAGCATCAGCCGGCCGAGCCCCGGCAGGGCGAAGACCTGCTCGACCACGATGGCGCCGCCGAAGAGATAGCCGGCGGAGATGCCGAGCGCGGTGACGAAGGGGATCATGGCGTTGCGGAAGGCGTGGCGGAACACCACCGCGCGCTCGCTGACCCCCTTGGCCCGGGCGGTGCGGATGTAGTCCTGGCCCAGCGCGTCGAGCATGGCGGAGCGGACGATGCGCGACAGCGAGGCCAGCACCGGCACGGCCAGCGCGATCGTGGGCAAGAGCATGCGCTGCAGGTTGCCGACGGGATCGTCGGCGAGAGGCACAAAGCCGATCGCCGGGAAGGCCGGGAACACGCCGTGGAACAGGTAGATCAGCAGCGCGCCGAGCCAGAAGGAGGGCACGGTGACGCCGGCGATGGTGACCACCCGCACCAGATAGTCGCGGGCGGAGTTGCGGAAATAGGCCATTAGGCAGCCGGCCGGCACCGCGAGGGCTACCGAGACCGCAAGAGCCAGCAGGGTGACCTCGATGGTGACGCCGATGCGGGCCCCGATCTCCTCCAGCACCGGCCGGCCGGTCCACAGGCTGGTGCCGAGATCGCCGGTCAGGAGGCCGCCGAGCCAGGCGAGATATTGGGTGACGATGGACTGGTCGAGGCCGAGGCGCTGGCGCAGCGCCGCGATCCGGTCCGGTGTCACCTCGCTGTTGGCGCCGAGCATGATCTGCACCGCGTCGCCCGGGATCAGCCGGATCATCAGGAAGGCGACGACCGAGACCCCGAACAGCACCACCAGCAGGTCGAGCAGCCGCCCGGTCAGGAAGCGGGCCATGACGCTTCCCGTTGACGCTCAAATAGTCCCCCCTCCCCTTGCGGGAGGGGGGTAGGGGGAGGGGGTTCGTGCCGAGAGAGCCGGCGATCCCCGAAAAGCTCGGACGTCGATGGATTCGGGTTCTGCCGCGTCGGAGTCCTTCGATCGACAACCCCCTCCCCCTTCCCCCCTCCCGCAAGGGGAGGGGGGACTAGGTTGCTTCGGCCCGAGAGAGCGATCAAAGGCTTCACTTCTCCAGCGCCGTCTGCCGCAGCGAGCGGGTGGAGCGGTTGCCCACGATCTCGTAGCCGGTCACGCCGTCGCGCACCGCGGTGAACAGCTGGCCGAAGACCAGATGCGCGATCGGCCCGTCGCAGGCCAGGCGCTTCTGCACGTCGGCGTAGACCTCGCGCCGCTTCGCCGGGTCCAGCGTCGTCCGTCCCTGGTCCAGCAGCCGGTCGACCTCGGCGTCCGAATACTTGAACACATTGGTCGACCCGCCGGTGCGGAAGGTCCGGTACAGATAGCCGTCGGGGTCGACATTGCCGCCGTTGATCGAGGCGAAGAGCTGGAAGTTGGAGTTGCGCCAGTCCTGGATGAAGGTGCCCTGCTCCTGCACGTTCAGCGCCACCTCGAAGCCGGCGGCGTTCAGCTGCGCCTGCACCACCTGGGCGACGTCGACCACCAGCTGGTTCGAGCCCAGCACCTTCAGCTCCGCCTTCACCGGCAGGGCCACGCCGGCCTCGGCCAGCAGCGCCTTCGCCTTCTCCGGATCGGCGGCGTAGCAGGGATAGTCCGAGACCGGCAGCGCCCAGTCCTTCAGGGCCGGCGACAGCGGCCCGCCCGGCTGGCCCTTGCCGAAATACGCGGCCTCGACGATCTGAGCCCGGTCGATCGCGGTGTTCAGCGCCTGGCGCACCTTCGGATTGTCGAAGGGCGGCTTCGACACGTTCATGCCGACCAGGGTGTAGGACAGGTCGGTCGTCTCCAGCAGGGTGACGCCGGGCGTGCCCTGCAGCGTGGCCGCCGTGGCCGGGTCGACATTCGGCAGCAGCTGGTAGGTGCCGCCGGACAGGCCGACCTGCCGGGTCGACGCCTCGGGCACGATGTTGATCTTGACCGCGTCGAGCTTCGGCAAGCCCGGCTCCCAATAGCCGCCGGCCTTCGCCAGCAGCAGGTAGGTGTCGGGCACCCATTCCTTCAGCGTGAACGGGCCGGTGCCGGCGGTCTTGCGCTGCAGGTCGATGCCGCCGGTCGCCGCCGCGGCCGGCACGATCACGATCTGCGGCAGGTTGGCGAGGAAGGGGGCCGAGGGCGTCGTCAGCGTCACCGTCACCTGCCGGTCGCCGGTCGGCTCGACCGACTTCACCATGTCGATGCGGCTGGCATAGGGCGAGCCGGTCTTGGGGTCGCGCACCCGGGCGAAGCTGGCGGCCACGTCGGCCGGCGTCACCGGCGACCCATCGTGGAACTTCGCGCCCGGACGCAGGGTGAAGACATAGGTGAGGCCGTCGGGCGAGACGGTCCAGGACTCGGCCAGTTCCGGCACCACCCTCAGGTCCTTGTCGATCGCGGTCAGCCCTTCATAGACCGGGCCGTTGACCAGCACCGAGGCGAAGGAGGTGGCGACATGCGGGTCGAGCCCGACCGGCGACTGGTCGGTCGCGACCTCCAGCGTCTGCGCCGCCGCCATGGGTGCGGCGAGCGCCACCGCCGCCGATACCGCCCAAACCGTCCGCCGCATCTCCAGCCTCCCCCTGTTGATTGGGGGCCAGTAACGCGCGTTCCGCCGGCGAGGTCAATCGATCGGCGGAGGCCGGCGTTTCGTTCCGCTTTGGCCACCGAAGATCCGTCTGTGATAATAATGTTTTCAGAGATGGAAATTTTTATATGCGACGTTTCGGAGGGAGATTCATGATCGGCCGGCGGATTCAAAACCACACAGCGCCATCCCTCGTGCGTGTCACGCAAGGGCGCGCGCCCTGGCCCATGGCGGCCGCGGCGCTCGCCGTCGTCACGCTGACCGTCGCCGGCCCGGCCGCGCAGGCAGCGGACACGGCGGCCCCGACGGTGACGATGGACGCACGGATCCAGGCCCTGGAGCCCGAGCTCGAAACCTATGTGGCGGCCGGGATGAAGGCGTTCGATACGCCCGGCCTGGCCATCGGCATCGTCAGCGGCGACAGCCTGGTCTACGTCCGCGGCTTCGGGGTGCGCAGCAAGGCGAAGGGCGGGGCGGTCGGCCCACGCACCGTGTTCCAGATCGGATCGACCACCAAGGCGTTCCTCGCCGCCACCCTGGCGATCGCCGTCGATCGCGGCAAGCTGCGGTGGGACGACCGCATCGTCGATCTCGACCCGGATTTCCAGCTGAAGGACCCCTGGGTGACGCGCGAGTTCCGCGTCTTCGACCTGCTCGCGCAGCGCTCGGGCCTGCCGCCCTACGCCAATGATTCGCTCGGAATCCTGGGGCTGGACGAAACGGCCATGATCCGGTCGCTGCGCCATGTCGAACCGGTGTCGAGCTTCCGCTCCACCTTCGCCTACACCAACATCACCCACATGCTGGCCGGCCGCATCGTCGCACGCGGCGAGGAGGCCGCGGACTGGAACGCGGTGCTGCGCCGGGACCTGCTGGAGCCGCTCGGCATGGCCGAGACATCGACCACCGCCGAGGCGATCGAGGCCGCGCCGGACCACACCCAGGGCCATCGCTGGACCCCCGACGGCACGGTCGAGGTGCCGTTCACCCCGCTCTTCCCCTACGCCTACGGCGGCGCGGGCGACATGAACTCCACCATCGAGGACATGGCGCGCTGGCTGCGGCTGCAGCTGCGCGACGGCAGCTTCGACGGGCGGACCATCGTCTCGCCGGAGAACATGGCGGTCACCCGCACCGCGCGGGTGGGGATCACCGACAAGGCCTTCTATGCGATGGGCTGGGTCGGCGTCCTGACCCCGAACGGCCGCGTCATCTGGCACAATGGCGGAACCCCCAGCTTCGGCGCCTATGTCGGCTTCGCGCCGGAGAAGGATGTCGGCGTCGTCGTCCTGACCAATGCGGAGAATGTCGGGTTCCCCGACGCCGTGGGCGCCTGGGTTCTGGACCGGCTGCTGGACAACCCGCGGGTCGACCACGTCGCGGCCGCGCTCGAGGCGGCGAAGTCCCGATTCGCCGAGTCGGCGAAGGCGTTCGTGAGGCCGGCGAACCCCCAGCCGGCCTTGCCGCTGGCGCCGCTGGCCGGCCGCTACGTCGAGCCGAGCTTCGGCGAGGCCGTGCTGCGCCAGGACGGCGACGGCGCGGTGCTGGAGCTGCAGGATGGCGGCGCCGCGCTGGAGTTGGAGCCTTGGGACGGCAGCGTCTTCACGATCCGGCAGAGGCCGGTGGGCCGGTTCGCCGCCATCGTCGAGAACAGCGGCCCCAACCCGAGCGGCTTCGCCCAGTTCCAGATCGACACGGACGGAACGAAACCCCTGCTCCGCCTCACCATCGAAAACCAGTCCTACGTCTTCCGGCGCGAATAGCGAAGGATCGGCGCCCGTCAGACGATCGCGGCCTGCAGCCCTTCCGACAGCCCCAGCCACGCCTCGGCCAGGCCCGGGACGCAGAGCGCCCAGGCGGC
Organism: Inquilinus limosus DSM 16000; assembly: GCF_000423185.1. Taxonomy (GTDB): domain Bacteria; phylum Pseudomonadota; class Alphaproteobacteria; order DSM-16000; family Inquilinaceae; genus Inquilinus; species Inquilinus limosus. Next base: position 8,317 of record NZ_KE383985.1, read on the forward strand.
GAGCCGGGTCTTGATCTTGCCGACGGCCGAGACGTGGACCGGCTCGAACGTGTCGAGCCAGCTGGCGAAGGCCTTGTGCGGCAGCACGCCGTAGCGGTCGGCCAGGGCCCAGAGCCAGGTCGCATGCACCAGGCGAATGCTGACCGGGACGCGGTCGAGGCCGAGCGCCTGCGCCGCGCAGATCCGGTGCCGGCCGGCCAGCATCCGGTAGAACGCGCCGTCCGGCCCGACCGCGACGATGATGTCGCCCTCGGTGCGCTCGCTGCGGGGATCGCGGCCACCGGCCGGGGCGAAATCCGGGGTCAGGTCCCGCGGCGTCACGCCGTGGGTGCGGATGCTGTCGAGCAGCGATTCGCAGTAGCGGCGGTAGGATTCGATCGCCTCGACGCTGTCGAGCACCAGCGGGCCGACCTGCATCGGGCGGCCGGTCTCCATCAGGCGCAGCAGCCTGCGGTAGCTGGGCGTCTCGGTCGGGGTGCCGCCCCAGACGAGATCATTGAACCACTGGTGGTGGAAGCTTTCGGCCACCGGCTTCGAGATCTCCGACCAGTCGCCGGCGTCGATGAAGCGGTCGCGCAGCCAGACCGGCCGGCCGCGGGCATGGACCTGGGTGGCCAGGGTCCGGGTCACCTGCCGCGTCGGCACCCAGCGCAGCAGGGCGGACCCGTAGAAGATCCGCGCATCGCGAGGAGAGACCAGGGACCGCTCCGGAGTTTCCGGTAGTTTTTTCAGGTCCCTCAACATCCTTCCAGGGAATCTCAAACGAGACTCCAGAATCGTGTGTGGCCTCGATTTATCTTGATTATCAGTGATTTGATGAAAGAGAGGAATAATGTCGGCGTCAGCGCGCTGATACGTCAGCATTGCTTCTCTCCCCGCTCGCAAGACCGCATTTGTAATGAAAGTGTCACAATCTGGCAAGAATGGGGCATGCCGGCTTCCGCGCCGGCGGGCGTTTCCGCCATAATCCCGGTGCCGATTCGTCGGTGATGAAGCGCGAGGAGATGTCCCATGGCCGCAGCCCGCCGCACCGCGATCGGCCTGATGAGCGGCACCTCGATGGACGGGGTCGACGTCGCGGTGATCGAGACCGACGGCGAGACTGTCTTCGCCTGCGGCGCCGCCGCGACAACGCCCTACACCGACGCGGTGCGCGACGCCCTTCTGGCCGTGGCGCGCGACCCGGCCCGGGCCGAGCAAGAGGCGCTCGCCGACCTGTCCGCCGCGGTCACCGACCTGAACGCCGCCGCGGTGCGCCGCCTGCTGGACGAGACCGGGCTGCAGCCGGAAGCCGTCGACGTCGTCGGCATGCACGGCCAGACCGTCCTGCACCGGCCGGAGCGACGCTTCACCCGGCAGCTCGGCGACGGCGCCCGGCTGGCCGCGGCTCTGGGCATCCCCTGCGTCAACGACTTCCGCTCCGCCGACGTCGCCGCCGGCGGCCAGGGCGCGCCGCTGGCGCCGCTGTACCACGCCGCCCTGGCGAAAGGCCTGCCGCGGCCGATGGCCGTGCTGAACCTCGGCGGCGTCGCCAATGTCACGGTGATCGAAGAGGAGACGATCACCGCCTTCGACACCGGCCCGGCCAGCGCCATGATCGACGACTGGGTGCAGCGCCACACCGGCGCCCGCTACGACGAGGACGGCCGCATCGCCGCGAGCGGCCGGGTGGCGGAGGACCGGCTGGCGGCGCTGCTGGCCCATCCGTATTTCGACGCGCCGCCGCCGAAATCGCTGGACCGCAACGACTTCCCGCTGTCGGCGGTGGACGGTCTGTCGCTGGCCGACGGCGCAGCCACCCTGGCCGCCTTCACCGTCGCCTCGGTCGCCGCCTCGCGTCGGCATTTCGCCGCGGCGCCGACCCGCTGGCTGGTGACCGGCGGCGGCCGGCACAACGCGACGCTGATGGCCGGGCTGCGGCAGGCGCTGGGGGTGCCGGTCGACCCGGTCGAGGCGGTGGGCTGGGATGGCGATGCGCTGGAGGCCCAGGCCTTCGCCTTCCTCGCCGTGCGTTCGCTGGACGGGTTGCCGCTGAGCCTGCCGACCACCACCGGCGTGCCCCGGCCGATGACCGGCGGCGTGCTGCACCGGCCGATGACGCGGGCGGCGTGACCGCCTTGCTGATCGCCGCTCGTTCCCGAGTCCCCCCTCCCCTCGCGGGAGGGGGTAAGGGGGAGGGGGTTGTCGATCGAGGGGCGTGGCCTCTATTCGTCGATACCTATTCTCGCCGACTGATCCTATCCGTAAGCTCCGGCTCTTGCGGGCCGAACCCCCTCCCCCTACCCCCCTCCCGCAAGGGGAGGGGGGACTCGAAAAGCTTCTGGAATTCTCTCGAATGACCCTTGCCGCCGCGGCCGATGCCGCCTTCGCCCTGGTCGATGAAGCGATCGATGCCGGCCGCATCCCCGGCGCGGTGCTGGGGCTGGTCACCCGCGACGGCGACCGCGCCATCCGCTTCGGCGGCCATGCCGCGCTGGTGCCGGAGCGCGTGGCCCTGGCCGAGGATGCGCTGTTCGACCTGGCCAGCCTGACCAAGGTGATCCTCACGACGACCGAGGTGCTGCGGCTGGTCGAGCAGGGGCGGATCGACCTGTCCGACCCGCTGGCGCTGCACCTGCCGGACCTGCGGCAGTACCAGCCCGAGCACTGGATCCGCCACGTCACCGTGCGGCAGCTGCTGTCCCACCGCTCCGGCCTGCCGTCGGTGGAACCGCTCTACACCTGGGGCAGCGACCCGGAGACGCTGAAGGCGCTGGTGCTGCAGAAGGATTGGACGGCCGGCGCCGACGCCTATTCCGACGTGAACTACGTGCTGCTGGGCATCCTGGTGGAGCGGCTGCGAGAGAAGCCGCTGCGCGACCTGCTGCCGGCCGGCGACTTCGCCGCCAGCCCCGGCCCGGCCCGCGCCGTGGCCACCGAGCGCTGCACCTGGCGCGGCCGGGTGATGCGCGGCGAGGTGCATGACGAGAACGCCTATGCCCTCGGCGGCCTGGCCGGCCATGCCGGGCTGTTCGGCAGCGCCGCCGCGGTGCTGGACTTCGCCCAGGCGTTCCTGGCCGGCGAGGTGCTGCGGCCGGCCACGGTGGCCGAGATGCTGCGCGCCGAGGGCCATCCGCACGGCCTCGGCTGGCAGGTGCGGCACGAGGGCTGGTCCGGCGGGTCGCTGTGCTCGCCCGACACGATCGGCCACACCGGCTTCACCGGCACGGCGCTGTGGATCGACCTGGAGCGCGGCCATGCCTGGACGCTGCTGACCAACCGGATCCACCCGTCGCGCCATGTCGAGACCGGCATCCAGCCCCTGCGCCGGGCGGTGTCGAACGCGGTGTCGGCGGGTTGGCCGTTCTGAGGTAGCCGCCCCATCTGGCGACACGGCGATTGACAGCCGATTTCCGGCCATCTTCCATGGGCGACAACCGATCCGGCTGCAGGAAAAGCCGGAGATTTCTCATAAAATTCAGCGCATAGGGGGACCGCCACGATGAGATCCCGCCTGCTGGCCGTCGGCACCACCACAGCCGCCCTGCTGTGGGGCATGGCCGCGCTGGCCCAGACCGCCGCGCCCGCCGCCCCGACCCCGGAGGAGGCCCGCGCCTTCGTCGAGAAGGCCGAGGCCGACCTGGCGGCGACCAGCGAATACCTGAACAAGGCGTCCTGGGTGCGCGCCACCTTCATCACCGAGGACACCCAGTGGCTCGAGGCCAAGGCCAATGGCGAGTGGACCGAGAAGACCTCCGCCTACGCCAAGGAGGCCGCGCGCTTCGACGGGGTCGCGCTCGACCCGATGACGCGGCGCAAGCTCGACATCCTGAAGCGCAACATCGTCCTGCCGGCGCCGGACCGGCCGGGCGCGGCGCGCGAGCTGGCGACGCTGAGCACCAAGCTGGACTCCATCTATTCCACCGGCGAGTTCCAGGTCCGGGGCAAGACCCTGAATCTGAGCGACGCCGAGGACATCCTGGCCGCCTCCCGCGACCCGGCCGAGACCAAGGCGGTATGGGAGGGCTGGCACACCATCTCGCCAGTGATGCGGCCGGACTACGCCCGGCTGGTGGAGCTGGCGAATGAAGGGGCGCGAGAGCTCGGCTACGCCGACACCGGCGCCCTGTGGCGGTCCGGCTACGACATGCCGGCCGATGACTTCGCCGCCGAGACCGACCGGCTGTGGGGCCAGGTGGAGCCCTTCTACAAGAACCTGCACTGCTATGTCCGCGGCCGGCTGAACGAGAAGTATGGCGACGCGGTGCAGCCGAAGACCGGCCCGATCCGTGCCGACCTGCTGGGCAATATGTGGGCCCAGTCCTGGGGCAACATCTACGACCTGGTGGCGCCGAAGGACGAGACCGAGGGCTACAATCTGGACAAGCTGCTGGTCGACCGCGGCTACGACCCGATCAGGATGGTGAAGACCGGCGAGGCCTTCTACACCTCGCTCGGCCTGCCGCCGCTGCCGGAGACCTTCTGGAAGCGGTCGCAGATCGTGCGGCCGGAGGGGCGCGACGTCGTCTGCCACGCCTCGGCCTGGGACCTGGACGACCGCGACGACATCCGCATCAAGATGTGCACCAAGGTGAACGGCGAGGATTTCTACACCGTCCACCACGAGCTCGGGCACAACTACTATCAGCGCGCCTACAAGGACCAGCCCCACATCTTCAAGAACGGGGCCAATGACGGATTCCACGAGGCGATCGGCGACTTCGTCGGCCTGTCGGCGCTGACCCCGACCTACCTGAACCAGATCGGCCTCCTGGACAAGGTGCCGGGGCCGGAGGGCGACATCCCCTTCCTGCTGAAGATGGCGCTCGATAAGATCGCCTTCCTGCCCTTCGGCCTCCTGGTCGACCGCTGGCGCTGGGACGTGTTCGCCGGCAAGGCAGCGCCGGAGCAGTACAACGACGCCTGGTGGGCGCTGCGGCTGAAATACCAGGGGGTGGTGCCGCCCGGGCCGCGCCCGGCCGACGCCTTCGACCCCGGCGCCAAGTACCACATCCCCGGCAACACGCCTTACACCCGGTACTTCCTGGCGCATATCTACCAGTTCCAGTTCCACCGCGCCGCCTGCAGGCAGGCCGGCTGGAGCGGGCCGCTGCACCGCTGCTCGGTCTATGGCGACAAGGCGGTCGGCGAGCGCTTCAACGCGATGCTGGAGATGGGCCAGTCCAAGCCCTGGCCGGAGGCGCTGGAGGCCTTCACCGGCGAGCGCCGGACCGACGCCAGCGCCGTGGCCGAGTACTTCCAGCCGCTGAACGACTGGCTGACCGAGCAGAACAAGGGCCGGAGCTGCGGGTGGTAGAGTTGTAGGTTGGGTCCGCCCTCGGCGAACCCAACATCGTGCCGCAAGTGTTGGGTTCGCTGTCGCGAACCCAACCTACGAAGGCCCGTCCGTCTCACACCACCCTGGCGTACCAGTCGAAGTCGAGCGGCGGGACCTGGGCGTGGAAGCGGCGGTATTCGGCCAGCTTGATCTTGGCGAAGGCGTCGACGAAGGCGTCGCCGAGATAGTCGCGCATCAGCGCCGAGCCGCGGAAGTCGCGGATCGAATCGAGCCAGTTCGGCGGGATGTCCGAGGCCGGGGCGGCGTAGCCGTTGCCGGTCACCGGCGGGCCGGGGTCGCGCTTGTCGAGAATGCCGCGATGCATCCCGGCCAGCGCCGCCGTCAGCGCCAGATAGGGATTGGCGTCGGCGCCCGCCACCCGGTGCTCGACATGCTTCGCCGCCGGCGGGCCGACCGGCACGCGCAGCGCCACGGTGCGGTTGTTGACGCCCCAGGTTGGCGCCAGCGGCGCGTAGCTGAGGGACTGGAAGCGGCGGTAGGAGTTGGCGTTCGGCGCGAAGATCAGCATGCCGTCGCGGATCGTCGCCCCCATGCCGCCGATGGCATGGCGCAGAAGCTCGTCACCGCCTTCCGCGGCGAACAGGTTGCCGCCCTCGCCGTCGGCCAGGCTGATGTGCAGATGGGTGCCGCTGCCGGTCTCGCCGGCATAGGGCTTGGCCATGAAGGTGGCCTCCATGCCGTGCCGCCGGGCCACCGCCCGCACCAACCGCTTGTACAGGATGGCGTCGTCGGCCGCCCGCAGCGCGTCCGCCCGGTGCTTCAGGTTGATCTCGACCTGGCCCGGCGCGTATTCGCTGATCGCCGTGTCCGCCGGGAGGCCCTGGATCTCGCAGCAGGCATAGAGGTCGGCCAGGAAGCCGCCGAGCTCGTCGAGATCGGCCATGCCGTAGGCCTGCTTGCCGGTGCTGGCGCCGCGCGGCGGCACCGGCCGGCCGGTGTCGCGCCAAGCGGCGTCGAAGACGTAGAACTCCAGCTCCACCGCCACCACGGGGTGCAGCTCGTCGGCCGCCAGGCGCGACACCACCCGGGCCAGGACCTGGCGCGGATCGTAGGCGGAGGGCGTGCCGTCGAGCTCGAACAGCGTCAGCAGAACCTGGGCCGAGGGCTCGGCCTTCCACGGCACCGGCACCAGCGTGCCGGGCACCGGGCGGGCGATGCGGTCGGCGTCGCCGTCTTCCCACACCAGCCCGGTCTCCTCCACATCGGCGCCGGTGATGTCGAGGCTGATGATCGAGCCGGGCATGTAGCGGCCGTTGCGCCAGATCCGCTCGAGCTCCCCGACCGGGATGCGCTTGCCGCGCTGCACGCCGCAGGCGTCGGTCAGCAGGATGTCGACGAAGCGGATGTCGCGGTGCCGGGCCAGGAAGTCGAGGCATTCCTGCGCCGGATCGGCGGCCGTGTTCGAAGTCGCGTCGGGCATGGCCGATCCTCCCTCAGGCGTGGCCGGCCAGCGCCGCGGCGCAGGCGTCGAAGGCGTCGTGGAAGCGGGCGATCTGCTGGTCCGTCGTGGCCGGGCTGGCCAGCATCATGTTGTGGAACGGTGCGATCAGCACGCCGCGGTTGATCAGGAACAGGTTCACGAACTGCTCCAGGTCCGGCTGCATCGCCGCCGCGGCCTCGCCGCCCGTGCGGTAGGGCGTGGGTGTGAAGTGGAACTCGACCCGGGCGCCGATCTGGGTGACGTGCCAGGCCAGGCCGTGCCGCGCCACCGCGACCTTGATTCCGGCCGCCAGGCGCCGGGCGCGGTCGACCATGCCGGCATAGGCGGCCTCGGTCATCACCTCCTCCAGCATGGCCCTGAGGGCGCGCATGGCTAGGGCGTTGGCCGACAGCGTCGTGCCCATGCCGCTGTGGCCGTGCGGCACGCCGGCCCGGACCTCGCGCATCCGCGCCTCGACCTCGGCGGTGAAGCCGTAGACGCCACAGGGGATGCCGCCGGCGATCGGCTTGCCGAGGGTGAGGAAGTCCGGCTCCAGCCCGTATTCCCGGGTCCAGCCGCCCGGGCCGGTCGAGATCGTGTGCGTCTCGTCGATCACCAGCATCGTGCCGTGCCGGCGCGTCAGCTCGCGCAGCGCCGTGTGGAAGCCCTCCTCAGGCAGCACCATGCCGATATTGGTCAGCGCCGGCTCGGCGATGACGCAGGCGACGTCGCCGGGCGCCAGGGCCGCCTCCAGCCCCGCCACGTCGTTGAACTCGACCACCTTGGTCGTCGCGGTCAGGTCGGCCGCCTGGCCCAGCAGGCCGGGGCGATGCACCGCCCGGCCGTCGTCCAGCCGGACGAAGGTGTCGTCGACCGTGCCGTGGTAGCAGCCGTTGAACACCAGGATCTTCGGCCGGCCGGTGATGGCCCGGGCCCAGCGCAGCACGAAGCGGTTGGCGTCGGTCGCGGTCGTCGTCACTTGCCAGAAGGGCAGGCCGAATCGACGGGCCAGCGCCTCCGCCGCCGCCACGCCCTCCTCGGTCGGCAGCATGGCGGTGACGCCGCGGGCGACCTGGTCCGCCACGGCGCGCGCCACCGGTTCCGGCGAATGGCCGAACATCGAGCCGGTGTCGCCCAGGCAGAAATCGGCGTAGCGATGGCCGTCGGCGTCGACCAGCTCGGCACCCCGGGCCTCGGCCATGAACAGCGGGAAGGGCGTGGCCCAGTCGCGCATCCAGTGCAGCGGCACGCCGCCGGGGAACACGCCCCCCGCCCGTTCCGCCAGGCGCTTGGAAGCGGGGTGGGAGGCCTCGTAGCGCTCCAGCTCCGCCCGCATCAGGCTGTCGATCACCCTGCCCGCATCGTCCAATCCGGCCTCCCCCTTCGGTGTCTGGTGCCGGAGAGCTTAGGGGGAGGCGCGGGCGACCGGAACTGGTCCCAACCGCGGGACCGTCATGCCATCGGCGGGTCGGGCGTCTCCCCGGGCGGCAGCCGCTTCCACAGGAAGAACCGGTCGTGGCCGGGCGGATAGTCCGGCAACGTGCCGAACACCTCGTAGCCGTGCCGACGATAGAACTCCGGCGCCTGGAAGCCGTGCGTGTCCAGCCAGGCCCCCCGGCAGCCGCGCTGCCGGGCGATCCCCTCGGCCTGTGCCAGCAGCCGCGACCCGAGGCTCTGGCGGCGCAGCCCCGGCGGCACGAACAGAAGCTCGACCACCAGCCAGCCATAGGCGGTGCCGCCCCAGAGCCCGCCGACCGTGGCGCCGCCGTCCGGATCCCGGATCAGCAGCGCCAGCGGCCGGTAGCCGGACGGTCCGGCCACCGCGTCGTTGAAGGCGAACAGCGCGCGGGCAATGGCGTCGCGGTCATCCGCCCCGGGCTGATCGGGGACCGTGATCGCCGGGATCATCGGCCGGCCGGGCGCGGCTTCTTCTTCCCCGCCGCCTGGAACCGTTCGACATATTCGGCCATCAGGGTGCGGATCGCGGTGCCGATCTTGACGTAGGCGGTCTCGTTGAGGTTGGCGAGCGACACTCGGGCGGAGGGGTGCAGCGTGCCGAAGCCGCGGCCCGGCAGCAGCACCACGCCGCTCTCCTTGGCCAGGCGGAACAGCACCTCCTGCGGCTTCGTGTTCTTCATGAACCAGTCGACGAACTTGCGGCCGTGCAGCCGGGTGCCCAGCACCTCGAGGTCGAGGATGGTGTAGTAGTCGACCGAGTTCTCGTCCTCCTCCAGCGTCACCCCGGCGGCCTGGTACAGCGCGGCCTTGCGACGACGGATGATCCGCTTCATCGCGTTCTTGTAGGAGTCCGGCTCGTCCATCAGGCAGAACAGCGAGAAGAGCACCATCTGCACCTGCTGCGGCGTCGACAGGCCGGCGGTGTGGTTCAGCGCCACGGTGCGGCTGTCGGCCACCACCCGGTCGATGAAGGGCAGGTGCCGCGGGTCGGTGGTGATCGACGAATAGCGCTCGTCCAGCTCCTTCTGCACCCTGACCGGCAGCTTGGCGATGGTGCGGTCGAGCACGTTGTCCCTGTGGGTGGCGATCACGCCGAGGCGCCAGCCGGTGGCGCCGAAATACTTGGAGTAGGAATAGACCAGGATCGTGTTCTGCGGGCAGGTCGCGAACAGCGACACGAAATCATCGGCGAAGGTGCCGTAGACGTCGTCGGTCAGGAGGATCAGGTCAGGCCGCCTGGCCACGATCTCCTGCAGCCGCTTCAGGTTCGCCGCGCCCAGCTTGACCGAGGGCGGGTTGGACGGGTTGACCAGGAAGAAGGCCTTCACCTTCGGGTCCAGCAGCTTGTCGAGCTCCTTGTCGCTGTACTGCCAGCCCTTCTCCGGGTCGGCGTTCAGCCCGACCTCGACCAGCTTGTAGTCGTTGAGATGCGGGATCTCGATATAGGGGGTGAAGATCGGCAGGCCGATCGCGATCGAATCGCCCGGCGCCAGCAGCCGGTTCTCGCGCAGGCTGTTGAACAGGTAGGTCATCGCCGCGGTCCCGCCCTCGACCGCGTACAGGTCGAAATCGCCGGTGAAGGGCTGGCGGCCGATCATCTCCTTCCGGAGGTACTGGCCGACGATCTTCTCGCTCAGCACCAGCATCCGGTCGGGCACCGGGTAGTTGCAGGCGAGGATGCCCTCGCACATCTCGTAGAGGAAGTCGCCGGCCGAGAGGCCGAGCTGGTCGCGGACATAGGAGGCGGCGCCGACCAGGAAGGAGACGCCGGGCACGTCCTTGTGGGCCCGGGCGAAGATCTCGAACCGCCCCTCGATGCCGTCGCGCCGCGGGAAGCCGCCAACCCCTTCCGGCATATAGGCGAAGGAGCGCTCGGCCTCGGTCATGGCGAAGAGGCCGAGCTGGAAGAAGCCGTGGCGCGGCACCGTCGCCAGGAAGTTCGGGTTGCCGCGGCCGGCGTTCAGCATCATCCGGTCGGCGTCGCTTTTCGCCAGCTGGATCAGCGCGTCCTTCAGCTCGAACGGGCTGAGCTTGGCGAGCGAGGCCGCGGTCTTCTCGTCGATCGCTGCTGCGGTGTCGTTCATGGTGAATCTCCTCCCGATCGCTCAGACCAGGCCGACCACGAGCGGGCCGAGGATGGTCAGCAGCACATTGGCCATGGCGTAAGTGATGGCGAAGGGCACGGTCGGCACCGAGTTGCCGGCCTTGTCGAGCACGGCGCCGAAGGCCGGGTTGGCGCTGCGCGACCCGGACAGGGCGCCGGCCAGGATGGCGGCGTTGTCGTAGCGCAGCACGTAACGGCCGAAGAGCAGGGTCAGGATCAGCGGCACCAGCGTGACCACGAGGCCGAGCACGAAGATCGCCGCGCCGCTTTCCTGCAGCGTGGTCCATGCCTGGGCGCCGGAGGACAGACCGACGGCGGCGACGAAGGCCGCCAGGCCGAAATCCTTCAGGATCTGGCTGGCCGCCGACGGCATCGCCCCGAAGGTCGGGTGCTTGGCGCGCAGCCAGCCGAAGACGAGGCCGGAGAGCAGCGCGCCGCCGCCGCTGCCGAGGGTCAGCGGGATGCCGCCGACCCTGAGGGTGACGAGGCCGACCAGCAGGCCGAGGAGGATGCCGAGGCCGAGATAGACGAAGTCGGTCTTGTCGCTGGGCGCGATCTCGTAGCCGAGCAGCTTCGCCGCCCGGTCGACATCGGACGCCGCCCCCTGCAGCGTGATCACGTCGCCGTGATGCAGCGCGGTGCCGTCCAGCACCGGCAGCGGCCGCTCCATCCGGGTGATGCCGGCGATGTAGACGCCGTGCTTGGCCGCGGCGTCCGCCTGGGCCTTGAGCTCGCCGATGGTCTTGCCGTTGGCGCCGGGACGGGTGAAGACCACGTCGCGGAGATGCAGCACCATGTCCATGCCCGCCGCCGCCGGCTCCTCGGTGCCGATCCCGGGCGCCGCCTCGACCACCGCGTCGCGGCGGCCGACCACCAGCACATGGTCGCCGGCCTCGAGCCGCAGCCGGGGTTCGACCGCCGGCGCCGAATCGCCGCGGCGCACCCGCTCGATCGTGATTCGCTGGGCGGCGACCTCGATCTCGCCCACTGTGCGCCCGGCGGCAGCGGTGACGGCGTAATAGCGGCCGACCAGATCCGGCGCCGCGGCGACGTCGCCGCGGCCCAGGACCCTGCCGCCGCCGGCCAGCGCCCGCTCGGCCTTCACCGCATCCTCCCGGATGTCGCGGCCGAACAGGCGCGGGATCAGGATCAGGCAGACCAGGATCGGCCCCAGCGAGCCGAAGATGTAGGTCACCGCATAGCCGATCGCGATCTCGGCCTGCTGGCGCGCCACCTCCTCGGCCGGCAGGCCGAGGCGGTTCAGCGTGTCGCCGGCGGTGCCGATGATCGCCGACTGGGTCAGGCCGCCGGCGGCGACGCCGGCCGCCAACCCCTTGTCCAGCCCGCCGATCCGGGCGCAGAGGATGATGGTGACCAGGGCGGTGGCGGCCAGGAACACGGCCAACGCGATCCCGCGCAGGGCGCTGCGGTTCAGCGAATTGAAGAATTGCGGGCCGCTCTCGAAGCCCACGGCGTAGATGAACAGGGCGAAGGCGACCGCCTTGATGCCCGGGTCGATCGACACCCCAACCTGGCTGATCAGCACCGCGGCGATCAGCGAACCGGCGACGCCGCCGAACTGGAACCGCCCGAACTGGATCTTCCCGACCGCGTAGCCGATCGCCAGCGACAGGAACAATGCGGCCTCTGGCGAGGCTTTGAATAAATTGTGAAGTACTTCCACGCATGTACTCCCTCTTCTGGAGGAGCTACATGACCATCGCCGAAGAAATCATCGGCGTCATCCAGATTCTACTTAACGAATACGATGATAATCGTCGTGCAATACGAGAGACTCATGACGCGAGTCGGCGACGCCGGCATCGCACGGCATGTCGGGAGGGCAGCGATTGTGAGGGAGGCTGGAGCGGGTGAAGGGAATCGAACCCTCGTCGTAAGCTTGGGAAGCTTCTGCTCTACCATTGAGCTACACCCGCGCGCCGTCGGTTATAGGCGAAGCGCCGATGCCGTTCAAGGCGCCTCGGCGGGCCAGGCCGGATCTGTTTTGTTCGTCGTGCCGGGAAACTGCGCTAGATAGGACCGATGCCGGCGACGGCAGGGCGGCGGGAATGGAGCGCGGATGAGCGGCGAGATCGCCACCATGATGGACCTGCTGGCGCGGCTGCCGGGGCTGGGGCCGCGGTCGGCCCGCCGCATCGCGCTGCATCTGCTGCGCCATCGCGACACGGTGATGCGCCCGTTGGCCGAGGCGCTGGAAGCGGCGGCCGATGCCATCGTGCCCTGTTCCGTCTGCGGCAATCTCGACACCACCGACCCCTGCCCGATCTGCAGCGACCCGACCCGCGACGCCGGGGTGATCTGCGTGGTCGAGCAGGTGGCCGATCTGTGGGCGCTGGAGCGGGCGCGCGCCTTTCGCGGCCGCTACCACGTGCTGGGCGGCACCCTGTCGGCGATCGACGGCGTCGGGCCGGAGGACCTGTCGATCCCGCGCCTGCTGGCCCGCGCCCGCGAGCCCGGCGTGACCGAGGTGATCCTGGCCCTGAACGCCACGGTCGACGGCCAGACCACCGCCCACTACCTGGCCGAGAAGCTGGAGGGCGCCGGCCCCAGCATCACCCGCCTGGCCCATGGCGTGCCGGTGGGGGGCGAGCTGGACTATCTCGACGACGGCACCCTGGTCGCCGCTTTGCGCTCGCGCCGGGGGCTCTAACCCGGCAACGGCGGGTCGCGCGGCGGCACCGGGGTGGATTGGACGATCGAGGTGGTGGTCTGGCCATGCGCCAGGAAGCGGTCGAGCAGCCGGTCCAACGTCTCGATCGCCTCGACATGCACCTTCAGGATGAAGCAGTCCTCGCCGGTGATGCGGTGGCATTCCGCCACCTGCGGCATCGTTCGCGCCAGCTCGGCGATCTTCGGCACCTGCCCGGGCATCGGCCGGATGCGGACGAACACCGTCAGCGGATAGCCCAGCGCCCGCGGCTCCAGCTCCAGCCGCCAGCCGCGGATCACCCCCGCCTCCTCCAGCCGCAGCAGCCGTTCGCGCACCGCCGGCGCCGACATGCCGATGCGGCGCGCCAGCTCGGCCGTGCCCAGGCGCGGCTCGGCCTGCAGCAGGCGGATCAGGGCGAGGTTGCGCTCATCGGCCAGGAGCGGCGAGACCTGGAAGGCCAATTCGACGGATCTCCTTCGAAACGAAGGCGAGTGCGGACATCTGGCTTCGGCCGAGCATGGGCCGGATGGCCGGCGCATGCAAATCTTCCGGCATGTCCAGCGAAGCCCCGACCGCCGCGCCGCTGGCGCAGCGGCTGCCGCCGCAGCTCTTCTTCGTCGTCAGCGCCGTGTTCCACTATCTGGGCCCGGCCTGCGCCGTGCTGCTGTTCGCCGCGGTCGACGTGCTGGGCGTCGCCTGGCTGCGCATCGCCACCGCCGCCCTGGTCTTCGCCCTCTGGCGCCGGCCCTGGCGGCTGTGGCGGCGCAGCGGCCCCGCCGATCGCCGGACGCTCCTGGGCCTCGGTCTCGTGCTGGCGGCGATGAACGCCTGCTTCTACCTGGCGATCGCCCGGCTGCCGCTGGCGACGGTCGGCGCCATCGAGTTCCTGGGGCCGATCGCCCTGGCCCTCGCCGGGCTGCGCAGCCGGCGCAACCTGGCGGCGCTGAGCCTGGCGGCGGCCGGCGTGGCGCTGCTGACGCAGATCCGCCTGGAGGGCGATGGTCTGGGCTATGCCCTGGCCTTCGCCAATTGCGTGCTGTTCGTCGCCTATGTCGTGCTGGGCCACCGCATCGCCGGGACCGGCGGCATCGACGGGCTGGCGGCGGCAATGCTGACGGCGCTGGTGGCGATCACCCCGCTGGGCCTTGTCCCCGCCTTGCCGGCGCTGGCGGATCCGGTGCTGCTGCTGACCGGGATCGGGGTCGGCATCGCCTCCTCGGTCATTCCCTATGCCTGCGACCTGCTGGCCATGGCGCGGCTGCCGCGCGCCAGCTTCGCGCTGATGCTGTCGCTGCTGCCGGCCACCGCCGCCGCGATCGGCGTCCTGGTGCTGGGACAGATCCCCTCGGCCCGCGACCTAGCCGGGATCGGCCTGGTGATGGCCGGCGTCGCGCTGCACCGGGCCGCCCGGACCTGACCGCCGGCCACGGACCGTGATCCGGCAAAGTCCGCTGAAAATGTCGGATTGGGACGGCAATCTCATCGTGGCGACACAATCGCGCCACCATCGGCCGATATCCAGATCGACAAGCGCGGTGGCGAAACAGCCTCGATCCCGATCGTAGGCATCTCGCCATCGGGCAGCCCGCCGGCGGCACGTCCGGCCCGTTCAGCCATCATCGGACCGAACAGCAGATGCGCCGATGACCGTCGGCACATCCGCAAGATGCAGATCTCGGATCTGAGAACGATTGTGCATGTCCGATTTGGATAAAATTTTATATGCAAGAGGAAGGGGGAGCATCTTGGATGTCATTCGCACAACCGGGACGGGGCCCGGCACGGGCATTCTGCCGGTAGCGCCCCGTGTGAAGGCGGCGACGTGCCCGTCGTCGGCGGGCCGTTCGAGGAGCTTTCCTCTCCTCCTGTGACCTCCTTCCGGAGAGGCCGGTAACACCGGCCGCCTCATAGCAAAACCGAACCCGGCTCACGCCCTAGCCCGGCGGGGGTCGACCAGGGCGCCTTCACGACGAAGGCGCTCCACGGCGCCGTCATGCCCGGCTTACCGCACCAGCGCCGCGCAGCGGCATTCGACCAATCGTGAAAGAAGGGGAAAGAAGCAATGGCGGATTACATCGGCACCAACAGCAGCGAGACCATCGTCGGCAGCAGCGGAAACGACCGGATTGTCGGCCGAGGCGGCAATGACACCCTGACTGGTAACGGCGGCAACGATGTCTTCGACTACGACACGCGGGCGTTCGGCAGCGATATCATCACCGATTTCAGCAGCGGCGACCGGATCGACCTGTCGTTCCTCAACATCGCCGATCTCGACAGCCTGCGGCCCTTCATGGAGCAGGACGGCGACGACATCGTCATCACCCTCGGCTACAACAGCGACACCGAGGCCATCCGTCTGAAGAACGTCTCCCTGGCCAGCCTCAGCGCCAGCGACTTCGTCTTCAACACCTCGGCCACGGCGCTCACCGTCACCGGCACCGCCTATCGCGA
>NZ_KE383985.1:24631-411936 GCF_000423185.1 Inquilinus limosus DSM 16000
CGGCACCGCCTATCGCGACACCCTGTTCGGCGGCAACGGCAACGATTCGATCTCCGGCGGCTCCGGCAGCGACACCCTCGTCGGCGGCAACGGCAACGACGTGCTTCGCGGTGGTGACGGCAGCGACCGGTTCATCGGCGGCGCGGGCGTCGATACCGTCAGCTACTACGGCACCAATATCGGCGTCACCGTGAACCTGCAGACCGGAACGGCCACCGGCGGTGAGGCGCAGGGCGACAACTTCAGCGGCGTCGAGAACGTCAACGGCTCGAGCGTCGCCGACACGCTGACCGGCAACGCCGGCGCCAACAGGCTGCAGGGCTATGACGGCAACGACATTCTCCAGGGTGGGGACGGCCAGGACGTCCTGGTCGGCGGCGTCGGGGCCGACCGTCTCGAGGGCGGCGCCGGCGTCGACACCGCCAGCTACTGGGGCGAGACGGTCGGGGTCACCGTGGATCTGTCCACCGGCAGGGGCAGCGGCGGCAATGCCCAGGGCGATGTCCTGGTCTCGATCGAGAACGTCTCCGGCAGCCGGGGCAACGATACCCTCACCGGCCATGCCGGCGTCAACGCCCTGGCCGGCTATGAGGGCAACGATGTGCTTCGCGGCGGCGCCGGGGCTGACCGCCTCGACGGCGGCACCGGCATCGACACCGTCAGCTACTACACCAGCGGCACCGGGGTCAGCGTGAACCTGACCGCCGGCACGGGCACCGGCGGCGAGGCCCAGGGCGATGTCCTGATCGGGGTCGAGAATCTCTCCGGCAGCCAGGGCAACGACACCCTCATCGGCAATGCCGGCGCCAATGTCCTGCAAGGCTGGAACGGCGCCGACACGCTTCGCGGCGGGGCGGGCAAGGACACCCTGACCGGTGGGGGTGGCGCCGACCGTTTCGTCTATGCCTCGGCCGGCGACAGCATGGTCGGCGCCAATGCCGACCGCATCACCGACTTCAGCCGGGCGCAGGGCGACAAGATCGACCTGTCGCTGATCGACGCCAACACCGGGACGGCGGGCGACCAGGCCTTCACCTTCATCGGCTCGGGCCTCTACACCCATCATGCGGGCGAGCTGCGCTTCGCCGTCAGCGGCGGTCAGACCACCATCGCCGGTGACATCAACGGCGACGGCCAGTCCGACTTCCACATCGTGCTCAGCGGCGCCGTCTCCCTGCAGGCGTCCGACTTCGTTCTATAAGGGACCAAAAGGGGAGGGCCGGCTCTCGCCGGCCCTTTTTTTGTCGACGGATGCCGCCCTACTTGCCCATCGCCTTGTCCCAGGCGGCATGGGTCCAGGCGGCGTCGCCCGGGTCCTTGGTGATCACCGGGTCGCTCTTGCTGGCCAGCAGCACCTGCACCGTACGCTTGTACGCCTCGGGGTCGAGCCAGCCGATCTTGTCGTCCGACACGGTGATCAGCTTGGCGATGTTCTCGGCCATGCGGGTCTGCACCTCGTCGGTGGTGGCGCCCGACGCGTCGGCCTCGGCCACGATCTGGCCGGCCTCGTCCGGATGCGCCTTGGCATAGGCCCACCCCTTCGCCGAGGCCTTGATGAAGCGGGCCAGCCGGTCGACATAGGCCGGGTCCTTGAGCTGGGATTCGAGCGCGTAGAGCCCGTCCTCCAGCGTCGCCACGCCCTGGTCCTCGTAATAGAAGGTGATCAGGTCGCTCTCCGGCACGCCGGCGTCGATCACCTGCCAGTATTCGTTGTAGATCATGGTCGAGATGCAGGCCGCCTGGTTCTGCAGCAGCGGGTCGACGTTGAAGCCCTGGCGCAGCACCTTGACGTCCGGATTCGCGCCCGAGGTCGACAGGCCCAGCTTGCCCATCCAGGACAGGAACGGATACTCGTTGCCGGCGAACCAGACGCCGAGGGTCTTGCCCTTGAAGTCGGCCGGCGACTTCACGCCGCTGTCCTTCTTGCAGGTCAGCATCATGCCGGAGCGGTTGAAGACCTGCGCCACATTGACCAGCGGCACGCCCTTCTCACGCGCGGCCAGCGCCGCCGGCATCCATTCGACGATGACGTCGGCGCCACCCGCCGCGATCACCTGCGGCGGGGCGATGTCCGGTCCGCCGGGCTTGATCGTGACGTCCAGCCCAGCCTCCTCGTAATAGCCCTTCTCGGCGGCGACGTAGTAGCCGCCGAACTGGGCCTGGGTGACCCATTTCAGCTGGATGGTGAAGGGGTCCGCCGCCTGCGCCGGGCCGAAGCCCAGCGCCATCGCCGCGGCCAGTCCCAGAATGGTTTTTTTCATGTGAAGCCTCTCCCGTTCGTCAGAGCCTGTTCAGCGTGTGGTTCCCCGCATCGAAGGGTGCCAGAAGGTCGTCGCCCGCTCCACCAGGGCGAGGAGCCCGTAGGAGGCGGAGCCGGCGACGGCCGCGACCAGGATGGTGGCCCAGACCATGTCGACATTCAGCCGCGCCACCTCGGTCGAGATGCGGAAGCCCATGCCGTAGATCGGGGTGCCGAAGAACTCGGCCACGATGGCGCCGATCAGGGCCAGGGTGGCGTTCAGCTTCAGTGCGTTGAAGAGGAAGGGCAGCGCCCCGGGCAGCCGCAGCTTGCACAGCGTCTGCCAATAGCTGGCGGCGTAGGACCGCATCAGGTCGCGCTCGATCGCCCCGGCGGATTCGAGCCCGGCCAGCGCGTTCACCAGCATCGGGAAGAAGGTCATGACCACGACCACGGCGGCCTTGGAGTGCCAGTCGAAGCCGAACCACATGATCATGATCGGGGCGATGCCGACGATCGGCATGGCCGAGACGGCGGAGCCGAGCGGCAGCAGGCCGCGCTGCAGGAAGGGCGAGCGGTCGATCGCCACTGCCGTCAGGAAGCCGGCGCCGGAGCCGATCAGGAAGCCCGGTATGGCCGAGCGGATGAAGGTCTGGACGAAGTCCACCCACAGCGTGTCGGTGCTGGCGGCGAAGCGCGCGGCGATCTGCGACGGCGCCGGCAGCAGGATCTGCGGCACCTGGAAGCCGGTGACCAGCGCCTGCCACAGCCACAGCAGCAGGGCGCCGAACAGGATCGGCACGGCGATGCCGGCGGTCCGGCCGGGAATCGGCGACAGGCCGCGCAGCGCCGCCCAGGCGGCCGCCACCGCCGCGACGATCGGCAGGGCGATCCAGGCGGTGCCGGAGGCGAAGACCCCGCCCGCGCCGATCCACCACAGGACGAAGCCCGCGAGGATCATTGCCAGGAGCAACCAGCCGAGGCTGTGCAGCACCCGCGCGCTCATCCCTGGCCTCCGCGGCTGACGACCACGGCGCGCTCGGCCAGGGTGACGGCGAAGACGCAGAGCAGGGCCAGGAGCGCCGCCATGACCAGGGCCGACCAGAGCTGGATCATCTGGCCGAAATAGGAGCCGGTCAGGAGCCGCGCGCCGATGCCGGCCTGGGCGCCGGTCGGCAGCTCGCCGACGATGGCGCCGACCAGCGCCAGCGAAATGCCGATCTTCAGGCTGGGGAACAGGAACGGCACCGCGGCCGGCCAGCGCAGTTTCCAGAACACCTGGGCACCGCTGGCGGAATAGGTGCGCAGCAGGTCGAGCTGCAGCGGGTCGGGCGAGCGCAGGCCCTTGACCATTCCGATGGTCACCGGGAAGAAGCTGAGATAGGCGGAGATGATCGATTTCGGGATCACCCCGGTGAGGCCGAGATTGCCGAGCACGACCACGATCATCGGCGCGATCGCCAGGATCGGCACGGTCTGGCTGGCGATCACCCAGGGCATCAGCGACCGGTCGAGCGTCGGCACATGGACGATGCCGACGGCGAGCAGGATGCCGAGCAGCGTGCCGAGGACGAAGCCGAGCAGGGTCGAGCTCATCGTCACCCAGGCGTGGTAGACGAGGCTGCGGTTGCTGGTCACCGGCCGCCCGACGGTGTTGGTCCAGAGGTCGGCCGCCACCTGGTCCGGCGTCGGCAGCAGCGGCCGATCCAGCTTCCAGACGGCCTCGAAGAACTGCGCGGTGGTCCAGTCCGGCCCCGCGCGGTTCAGCCGCTCCACCGCCGCCGGCGCGTTCAGCCAGAACGACCCGAGATACCAGACCACCAGCAGCACGCCGAGCACCGTGGCCAGCGGCAGCGCCCGCCCGCCTTTCAGCCGCGCCCAGGCTCCCGACCGGGCGGGCAGGGATTCGGCGAGGACGGTCATGCGGTGGCCCTCAGGGCGAGAGCCTGCCTATCCGAGTCCCCCCTCCCCTCGCGGGAGGGGGATAGGGGGAGGGGGTTGTCGATCGAAGGGCGGAGGCGCTTTCGACCTATGCCGATCACCCCCGCCAGACAGTCCGATGCAGGCGCTTGCTGCCGGAACCCCCTCCCCCTGCCCCCCTCCCGCGAGAAGAGGGGGGACAAGGAGTGAGGCCGGCCCAAGACGGCGGGGATCATTCGTAGGAATGCCCGGCCCGCAGGCCTTCGCGGACCTGCTGGGCGATGGCGAGGAATTCCGGGGTCTCGCGGATGTCGAGGTCGCGCTGGCGCGGCAGGTCGCTCTCGATCACGTCGAGGATCCGGCCCGGCCGCGGCGACATCACCACGATCTTGGAGGACAGGAACACCGCCTCCGGGATCGAATGGGTGACGAAGATCACGGTCAGGTTGGTGCGGTTCCACAGGTCCAAGAGATGGACGTTGAGGTTGTCGCGCGTGATCTCGTCAAGCGCGCCGAAAGGCTCGTCCATCAGCAGCAGCTTCGGCGCGAAGCCGAGGGCCCGGGCGATCGACACGCGCTGCTGCATGCCGCCCGAGAGCTGCCAGGGGAACTTCTTCTCGAACGGACCGAGGCCGACGGTGCCGAGCGCCGCCCGCGCCCGCTCCTGCCGCTCCGCCGCCGGCACGCCCATGATCTCGAGCGGCAGCTCGACGTTGCGGCGGACGTTGCGCCAGGGATAGAGGGCCGGCGCCTGGAACACATAGCCATAGGCGCGGGCCAGCCGCGCCTGCTCCGGCGTCATGCCGTTCACCGTCATCAAGCCGGCGGTCGGCTGCACCAGGTCGGCCACCACCCGCATCAGCGTGGTCTTGCCGCAGCCGGACGGGCCGATCAGCGACACGAACTCGCCTTCGCCGATGGTCAGGTCGACATCCTGCAGCGCCACCACCGGCGCATCGGCGGTCTGGAAGGTCAGGCCCAGGCGACGGGCCTCGACCACCGGCGGCGCGGCGGAGGCCGCCGCCTTCGGGGACTGCTCCGGCCGGACCGCCGACACCGCCATGGCTCAGGCCGCCTTTCCGGCCTGTTCGAGCGAGCGGTCGTAGTCGAGCACGGCGCGCAGCAGCACATTGGCCCCGGCGGCGGCGTGGTCGAACTCGATGCTCTCTTCCTCGTTGTGGCTGATGCCCTCGCGGCACGGCACGAAGATCATCGCGGTCGGCGCCACCCGGGCGATATAGGCCGAATCATGCCCGGGGCCGGAGACGATGCGGCGATGGGTGAAGCCGTTGGCCCGGGCCGCGTTCTCCACCGCGTCGATGCAGCCCGGGTCGAACTTCACCGCCGGCGAATCCCAGATCGCCTCGACCTTGACCTCGAGCTTCAGCTCGGCCGCGATCCGGTCGATCGCCGCCCGCGCCTCCTTCTCCATCACCCCGATCTTCGCATCGTCGGGGTGGCGATAGTCGATGGTGAAGAACACCTCGCCCGGGATGACGTTGCGGCTGTTCGGCCGCACCTCGACCAGCCCGACCGTGGCGACCGCATCGGCCGTGGCGTCGCCGACCGCGATCACCGCCTCGATCATCCGGGCGGCGCCGCGCAGCGCGTCGCGGCGCAGCCGCATCGGGGTCGAGCCGGCATGGCTCTCGCGGCCGGTCACCGTCACCTCGTACCAGCGCATGCCCTGCACGCCGGTGACGACGCCGATCACCTTCTCCTCGGCCTCGAGGATCGGCCCCTGCTCGATATGCAGCTCGAAATGGGCGCCGAGCTTGCGCTGCCCGACGGGGGCGGGGCCCTTGTAGCCGATCCGCTCCAGCTCGTCGCCGAAGCGCCGGCCCTCGCGGTCCTCGCGGCTGTAGGCGTACTCCTTGGTGAACACCCCGGCGAAGACGCCGGAGGCCAGCATCGCCGGGGCGAAGCGGGAGCCCTCCTCATTGGTCCAGTTGATCACCTCGATGGGCGCGTTGGTCTCGTAGCCGGTGTCGTGAAGCGTGCGCAGCAGCTCCAGCCCCGACAGCACGCCGAGGATGCCGTCGAACTTGCCGCCCGTCGGCTGGGTGTCGAGATGGCTGCCGACGCAGATCGGCGGCAGCGAATTGTCCCGGCCCGGCCGGCGGGCGAACATGTTGCCGACTTCGTCGACCGTGACGGTGCAGCCGACCGCCTCGCACTGGCGCCGGAACCAGTCCCGCACCTGCTTGTCGAGATCGGTGAGGGTCAGGCGCTTCACGCCGCCCTTCGGGGTCTTGCCGAACTCCGCGGTCTCCATGATCGCGTCCCAAAGGCGCTGCGGGTCGATCTGGATGTTCTGCTGCATCGTCACGTCCTCGGACTCACGTCCTCTGGCCCGATCCCGCGATCAGGCCGGCTTGCGGATGAAGTTGGCTTCGATGGTGGAGGCCGGCTGCCCCGCCACCTCGCGGGTGTAGGCCAGCTTCAGATGGCTGCCGTCGACCAGGGTGCGGCGGTACAGCTGGCGCTCGACCTTGCCGTCCTGGGTGGTGCCGACGACCTCGACCGTCAGGGTCGGGCCGGCCAGGCTGGCGGTGGCATAGGCGCGGTCGGCCGGCACCGTGGCGGTCCAGAAGTTCGGCCGGGTCGAGGGTTGGAAGGCCAGCTCGCGCTCGCGGAACTCCAGCCCGTCGCCGGGCTGCCCGGCCTGGACATTGCGCCAGAACAGCCGGAAGCCGCCATCGGTCCGCGGCTCGACGATCACCGCCGCGGCCCGCTGCACCTCCTCCTCGCTCGAGCCGATCCAGGAGCCGGCGAAATCGTCGATCTTCGCCTCCGCCACCGGCCGGGAGGCCGGTTCACCGCCGGCGCATCCGGCGAGCGCCGCGGCCATGATCCCCACCAGCACCGCGCGTCGCATGAGAGCCATTATTCCCCTCGCTTCGTGTCGAATGATCGGAAGGCCGCCATCATGACCGATCGCTCCCGAACCGACGATGCCAAATCGCATCAGAATGAGGGGTTTATTCGGCGGCGTCCTTGCGCATCGGGTTGTTGGGGTGGTGCTGCCAGTTCAGATAGGGCAGGCCGGTGTCGACCGGCTTCATGGTGATGCAGTTGTCGACCGGGCAGACATGCATGCACAGGTTGCAGCCCACGCACTCCGCCTCGTTGATCTCGTAGCGCCGCGCGCCCTCCGGCGTGCGCAGCTTGAAGATCGACTGGTGCGAGGTGTCCTCGCAGGCGATGTAGCACTTGCCGCACTGGATGCAGGCGTCCTGGTCGATATCGGCGACGGTTTTGAAGTTGATGTTCAGGTCCTGCCATTCGACGAAGTTCGGCACCGCCAGGCCCTGGAAGGCCCGGGTGTTCGCATAGCTCTTGCCGTCCATCCAGTTGGACAGGCCGGACGCCATGTCCTCGACGATCTTGAAGCCGTGCGTCATAGCCGCGGTGCAGACCTGGACGTTGGTGGCGCCCAGCGCCATGAACTCCGCCGCGTCGCGCCAGGTCGAGACGCCGCCGATCGCCGAGATCGCCATGCCGCGGCATTCCGGGTCGCGCGCGATCTGCCCGACCATGCGCAGCGCGATCGGCTTCACCGCAGGGCCGCAATAGCCGCCATGGGTGCCCAGGCCGTCGACCGTCGGCGTCGGCGCCATCAGGTCGAGGTCGACCGACACGATCGACTGGATGGTGTTGATCAGCGACACCGCGTCGGCGCCGCCGCGCTTCGCCGCCCGGGCGGGCCCGAGGATGTTGGTGATGTTCGGCGTCAGCTTGACGATCACCGGCATCCGCGAGTGCTGCTTGCACCAGCGGGTGACCATCTCGACATATTCCGGCACCTGGCCGACGGCGGAGCCCATGCCGCGCTCGGACATGCCGTGCGGGCAGCCGAAGTTCAGCTCGATGCCATCGGCGCCGGTGTCCTCGACCAGCGGCAGGATCGCCTTCCAGCTCGCCTCCTCGCAGGGCACCATCAGCGACACGATCAGCGCCCGGTCCGGCCAGTCGCGCTTGACCTGCTTGATCTCGCGCAGGTTGAGCTCGAGCGGCCGGTCGGTGATCAGCTCGATGTTGTTGAGGCCGGCGACGCGGGTGCCGTTGTAGCTGACGGCGCCGTAGCGGGAGGAGACGTTGACCACCGGCGGATCCTCGCCCAGCGTCTTCCACACCACCCCGCCCCAGCCGGCACGGAAGGCGCGGACGACGTTGTACTCCTTGTCCGTCGGCGGCGCCGAGGCCAGCCAGTACGGATTCGGGGACCGGATCCCCAGGAAGTCGTTGCTCAGATCGGCCATGGAAGCCTCCTGCCAGAATCCCGCGGCTCTGCGGCCGTTTGATGCGTGCGGGCCGCGGTCAGCGCCGCAGCGCCCGGTCGATCGACAGCGCCGCCAGCTTGCCGTCTTGCACGGCGCTGACGGTCAGGTCCTTGCCCGGCACGCAGTCGCCGCCGGCCCAGACGCCGGACAGCGAGGTCTGCCGCTCCTCGTTCACGGCGATGCGGTTGCCGGCCATGTCCAGCGTCTCGGCCTCATGGGCGAAGGCCGAGGGCACGAGATACTGGCCGATGGCGGTGAAGACCTGGTCGGCCAGCACGGTGAAGCGGTCGCCGGTGCCGACGAGGCGCCCCTGGGCGTCGAGCTGGGTGTGCTCGAACTCCACCTCCTTCACCGACGGTCCCTTGCCGTTGGCCGGCCAGCCCAGGATGCGGCGCGGTTGGGCCCAGTGGCGGATGGTGACGCCGTTGACCTGGGCCCAGTCCTGCTCCTTCCAGGTGGCGGACATCTGCTCGGCGCCGCGACGATAGACCAGCGTCACCTCCTCCGCCCCCAGCCGCCTGGCCTGGGTGGCGGCGTCGATCGCGGTGTTGCCGCCGCCGATCACCACCACGCGGCGGCCGATCGGGACCGACCACTTGTCGGGGGCCTGGCGCAGCCGGGCGATGAAGTCGACCGCGCTCTCCACCCCGGCCATGGCCTCGCCGTCGCAACCGAGGGCGTTGACGGCGTTGTGGCCGAGGCCGAGGAACACCGCGTCGTAGTCGCGCCGCAGCTCGCTCAGGGACATGTCGCGGCCCAGCGCCATGCCGGTGCGGATCTCGATGCCGCCGATCTCCAGGATATAGGCCAACTCGGCCTGGGCGAAGCCGTCCGCCATCTTGTAGGCGGCAAGGCCGTATTCGTTCAGCCCGCCGCCCTTCTGCTTGGCCTCGAACACCACGACGTCGTGGCCGAGCACGGCGAGGCGGTGGGCGCAGGCGAGACCGGCCGGGCCGGCGCCGACCACGGCGACGCGCTTGCCGGTCGACGGCGCGCGGCTGAACAGCTGCTCGTTGCGCAGGAACACATGGTCGGTGGCGTAGCGCTGCAGGGCGCTGATCGCCACCGGCTTCTCCTCCTGGTGGTTGCGGACGCAGGCGTCCTCGCACAGCTCCTCGACCGGGCAGACCCGGGCGCACATGCCGCCCATGATGTTGGCGTCGAGGATGGTCTTCGCCGCGCCCTTCACATTGTCGGTGGCGATGCTCTTGATGAAGGACGGGATGTCGATGCCGGTCGGGCAGGCCTCGACGCAGGGCGCGTCGTAGCAGAAGTAGCAGCGGCTGGATTCGATCAGCGCGGTGCGGCGGTCGAGCGGCGGATGGATCTCCGTGAAGCTTTCGGCGATGCGTTCGGCGCCGATGCGCCCAGCCGCGATGTCGGGTCCCGTCGTCATTCCCAGCCTCCGCTGGCCGCATCCGCCGGGCGAGATGCCCGCCGGCCCGGCCCTCAAGCCCGGCGCCGCGCCCGGTTTCCCCGGTTTTCGCCGCGCCCGCCTCTCCTGACCGAAACGGTATCGAAAACCTGACCAAATGGTCAACTCTATTTTCAATTGATAATCAGTATCATTATCGTTTGTTGCGCGGCGCCGGAATCGTGCTAGAACGTTTCAGGAACAGCAGGAGACGGCGCATGGACCGACATGTCCGATGGGCCCCGGCCGAAGGCATCGGCCTGGAGCATCTGCGGCTGCATCGCAGCGGCGCCTGGATCCAGGCCGACAGCGTGGTGATCGGCGGCGATGAGGGAGTCGAGTGGGCGCTGACCTACACCATCGTGATGGACGCCGAATGGCGGGTGCGGTCGGTGGCGGTGACCGATCATGCCGGCGACCGGCGGCTGCGGCTGCTGGCCGATGGCGGCGGCACCTGGACCACCGGCGACGGCACGCCGCTGCCGGAGCTGGAGGGCTGCATCGACGTCGACCTGGTGGCGACGCCCTTCACCAACACCCTGCCGATCCGCCGGCTGGGGCTGGAGCCCGGCGAGTCGGCCGAGGTCAGGGTGGTGTATCTGCCGCTGCCGGAGCTGGCGCCCTTCGCCACGCCGCAGCGCTACACCGCGCTGGCGCTGCGGCGCTGGCGCTTCGAATCGCTGGACGGCAGCGGCTTCATCGCCGAGATCAGCACCGACGCGAACGAGCTGGTGCTGGATTATCCCGGCCTGTACCGGCGGGTGGAATGAAACGCCGGCCTCAGAGCTCCAGCTCCCAGGTCTCGCCCACCATCTCCGGGCCGAAGTCGCGGTGCGGCTTCGCGTCGACTAGGCGGAACCCGGCCTTCTCGTAGATCCGCCGGGCCGCGGCCAGCACGTCGTTGGTCCAGAGGGTGAGGCGGCGATAGCCGGCCCGGCGGGCGAAGCGGATGCATTCCTCGACCAGCCGGGCGCCGATGCCGTGGCCGCGCGCCGTCGGCTCGACCAGCAGCAGCCGCAGCTTGGCGGTCTCGTCGGACTGGCGCACCAGCATCACCGTGCCAGCCATCTCCCCGTCCAGCTCCGCCACCCAGCACTGCTCGCGCTGCGGGTCGTGGTCGCGCAGGAACTGGGCCGCGATCTCGGCCACCAGCGCCTCGAAGCCTTCGCCCCAGCCGTATTCGCGGGCATAGAGCACGCCGTGGCGGTGCACGATCCAGCCGAGATCGCCCGGCCGGTGCGGCCGCAGCAGATAGGAGACGACCTTGTCGCGAGGCTCGCCGAGCAGCCGCTCCACCGTGCGGAAGGCGTCGGTGAGCTGCGCCCGATCCCCGGCGGAGAGCGGCTGCAACAGGCGGCCGAGCACCTCGTTCGACCGCTCCTCCAGCGGCGCCATCGCCGCCCGGCCGGCCTCGGTCGCGGCCAGCAGGCTCTGCCGCCCATCCTGCGGCGAGGGCGTGCGGACGAGCAGGCCCTGCTGCTCGAACCGCGCCAGAATCCGGCTGAGATAGCCGGCATCGAGCCCCAGCGCCCGCCCCAGCTCGCTGGCCGTCGGCCGGTCGCGATGCACCAGCTCGTACAGCACCCGCAGCTCGGTCAGCGAGAACGGGCTCTGCAGCAGCCCTTCCTCCAGAACCCCGATCTTCTGGGTGTAGAAGCGGTTGAAGTGCCGCATCGCGGTCACATGCTCGGCCAGCTCCGCCTCGGCCATTCGATCCCTCCGTCGCGAATCGGATGACAGAGTCAATCTTCTATTTGACCTAGTCAACTATCCCGAGCCGACGCCGACCGCTGCCTTTGCCGGAAGCGGCGGACCTTGTCGGCCGTGCCGCAATCGCTCATCAGGCACCAGCGGCGGCTGGCGTTCTTGCTGCGGTCGTAGAACAGCCAGCCGCAGTCGTGGCCGGCGCAGCGCTTCAACCGCGCCGGCTCTCCCCGCAGCAGCAGGTCCAGCGCGTCCATGGCCAGCCGGTGGCGGACCGCCGTTCCATCCGTGGGCGGCGCGTCCCGCCAGCTCGCCCCGGCGGCGGTGACGGCCAGCCGGCGCCGGGCCGCCGCCTCCGCCACCTCGGCCTGCACCAGGGCCACCGCCTCCGCCGGCGGATCGCCCCCGGTCGCAATGGCGTCGAACACCGCATGCAGCGTCTCGCGCAGGCGGATCAGCCGTGCCCACTCTTCGCGGTCGATGCGGGGTATCTCGCCGAAGGCCTGCGCGCACCAGACGGCCAGCGCGGCGGGGTCGCCGGCCCGCTCCCGCGGTCCCGGCCCGCCCCATCCGGACAGGGTGTTGCAGAAGTCCAGGCAAACGAAGCCGCCGACCAGGGGCAGTTCAGGAGGCGTCGTCTGGTCCGATAGCATGAAACCAGCATAACCACTTTGACAGGTTTCCGCGAGACCTATATCGTTACCAGCAAATGCCAGAAAGGTGGTTACGATGCGCTGGAACTCCCTCGGCCAGCTCTATGCCGGTGTCGGGCTGTCGGGCATCGGCCCGATCCTGGTCCGCACCGCCCCGGTCGACCCCGCCGCCACCGCCTTCTGGCGCCTGACCCTGAGCTGCATCCCGGCCGCGATCCTGGCCTGGCGGTCACCCCGCATGCCGGCGCGCGACATCGGCCTCGCCCTGCTGGCCGGGGTGATGCTGGCCGCCGACCTGGTGCTGTGGAACGCCTCCATCGTCCGCACCAGCGTGATGGAGGCCACGCTGCTGGTGATGATCTATCCGCTGCTGGTGGCGCTGCTGCCGACGCTGTGGCTGCGCCGCCGGCCGGACGGCAGGGTGATCGGCGGCGGCCTGGTCGCCTTCCTGGGCATCGCCATCCTGGCCGGCGCCCGCGGCGCCGACGGCGGCGACCTGCTGGGCAACGGCATGGCGCTGCTGGCCGCCCTGTTCTACGCCGTCTGCTTCCTGATCTCGGCGGCGCTGTGCCGCCGCCAGGCCGCCGCCACCGTCACCTTCTGGACCCTGATCGGCGCCGCGCTCGGCGCCCTGCCGGTGGCGCTGCTGCAGGACCGGATCCTGCCGGCCGCCCCCTCCGGCTGGGTGAACCTGGCGGCCCAGGCGCTGATCGCCTTCGCCTCCCAGCTTCTGGTCGCCCGGGCCCTGCGCACGCTCGACGCCGGCTTCTCCGCCATCGCCGGCTACGGCCAGCCGGTGGTGGCGACGCTGCTGGCCTGGCCGATCCTCGGCCAGGTACCGCAGGCGGCCGCCCTGGTCGGCAGCGTCTTCATCGTCGTCGGCATCGCGCTGGCCGGGCGCGGCGAGGCCGAGGCGGCCCCCGCGCCGGCCCGGCCGGGGACCGCGGAACCGGCGCCGGGCCGCTGACGCATCGCTATCGACGCCGCCGGCCTTTCCGGCCGATGATGCCGGCATGACCGACGCCGAGATGCTGGATTCGCCGGAGGACACCGGCACCGCCCTGGACACGCCGCGGCCGAGTGTGGGCAGCCGCCTGCGCCGCGCCCGCGAGGCGCAGATCCTGGATGCCGCCGAGGCCGAATTCGCCGAGGCCGGCTTCTCCGGCGCCACCATGCAGGGCATCGCCGAGCGCGCCGGCCTGCCGAAGGCCAATGTCCACTACTATTTCGGCACCAAGGAGGCGCTGTACCGCGCCGTGCTGGCCCGCATCCTCGACCTCTGGGTCGACGCCTTCGACCATCTGGTGCCGGAGCGCGACCCGGCCGAGGCGCTGGCCGCCTATATCCGCGACAAGATGCGCTGGTCGCGCACCCGGCCGCTGGCCTCCAAGGTCTTCGCCAACGAGATCATCCACGGCGCGCCGCAGGTCGCCGACTACCTGTCGGGCAAGCTGAAGCGCACGATCGACGAGAAGGCGCGGGTGATCGAGGGCTGGATCGCCGCCGGCCGGATGGCGCCGGTCGACCCCCGGCACCTGGTCTTCACCCTTTGGGCCGCGACCCAGACCTATGCCGATTTCGAGGCCCAGATCCGGGCGGTGCTGGGGCGCGAGGCGATGGATGACGACGTCTTCCTGGTCGCCGGCCGGCACGTCACCGGCCTGATCCTGCGCGGCTGCGGCCTGAAGCCGCCGCGCGGCGGCTGATCAGTCGCCGGGGATGAGGCATCCGTGGCGGCGCACGCCGCTTTGCGCTAAGGATGGGTCATGCTGACGCGCGCCCTGATCCCGCTGGCCCTGTTCGCCCTCGCCGCCTGTGGCGCCGAACCGCCGCAGCCGCCGCTGCCGCCCGACGTGCTGCAGAGCGCGGCGGCGCCCGGCCAGGGCTTCGACCGCAACCGGGGCGAGGCGCTGCTGGCCCAGGCCAAGGCGGCCGAAGCCCGCAACCCGGCCGAGGCCAAGAGTCTGTACCGCCAAGCCGGCATGGCCTGGCCGGACCTGGCCGACGCCTGGGACGGGCTGGAGCGGGTGGCGGCGAAGCAGAACGACGCGGCCGAGGCCAAGGCCGCCGGCTTCATGGCCGAGCGGGTGAAACTGTATCCCGGCACGGCCATCGCCTCGCAGCGCGAGGTCAATATCGCGCTGCAGAGCTACATCCAGGCCCAGACGCAGCAGCCGACCGACGGGCCGGAGCAGCTGGCCTATGCCAAGCGGCTGGGCGAGTTCTACGACGCCCAGTATGCCCGCGCCGGCTTCTACACGCGCGAGAAGGACTTCGGGAACATCGAGGCCCACGACATCCCGGCGGTGGCGCTGACCGGCGGCGGCATCCTGGGCTACGGCGTCAGCCTCGGCACCAAGTTCAACTAGGCGGTCAGCCCGCCCGCTCGCGCGGGGTCACCGTCACCTCCTGCACCCGGCCGTCGCGCAGCAGGCGCAGCACGGCGGGGACGCCGACACGTTCCACCCCGAGCAGCCGGTGCAGCGCGTCGACGCCGTCGACCGGGTTCCGGTCGATCGCCAGGATGACGTCGCCGGCACGCAGCGCCGCGGCCCCGGCGCCGCCGGGCAGCAGCTCCGCCACCCGCACGCCGCCGGCGGCCGGCAGGCCGAGCGCCAGCTGCAGTGGTCGCGGCAGCCGCACCGTCTGCGCGGCGATGCCGAGCGAGGCGCGCCGCACCCGGCCGTGGCGGATGATCTCCGACGCCACCACCACGGCGGTGTCGCTGCCGATGGCGAAACACAGGCCCTGGGCGCCGGCGATCATCGCGGTGTTGATGCCGACCACCCGGCCGGCCGCATCCACCAGCGGGCCGCCGCTGTTGCCGGGGTTGAGCGCCGCATCGGTCTGCAGCACGCCGTCGATCAGGCGGCCGGACCGGCCGCGCAGCGACCGGCCGAGGGCGCTGACCACCCCGGCCGTCACCGTCGCCTCGAAGCCAAGCGGGTTGCCGATCGCGATCACCAGCTGGCCGACCTGCAGCGCGGCGGAGGAGCCGAGCGGCGCCCAGCCCGGCACGCTGTCGTGCAGCCGCAGCACCGCGAGGTCGGTGTCGGGATCGTCGCCGACCGGCCAGGCGACGACGCTGCGGCCGTCGCTGAGCGTCGCCGTGATCGAGGCCGCGCCGCGCACGACATGACTGTTGGTGAGGACGAAGCCGTCGGGGGTGAAGATGACGCCGGAGCCGCTGCCGCGCGGCACCGCCATGCCGTCCGGCCCCTGGCCGGAGACGCGGAGATGCACGACCGCGGGGGCGGCGGCGCGCACCGCGTCGGTCACCGTGCGGGAATAGGCGTCGAGGGCATCGGCCCCGGCCGGGGCGGGGGATGGCGTCGACGCCTCGGGCCCCGGCGCCGGGGCGTCGAGGAGGAAGCGGGTTTCGTAGCCGGGCATGGGAATGGCCTTGGGATCCGGAAGGGGCGCGCCAGCCGGCTCGCCCCGTTCGCCTAGATGTGGGCACGCCGGGAATAGAACCCAAGGGGAACGCCGCCAGGTCGCCCTCTGGTGACGCCGCAGGCGCGCCGGCGTATCGTCGACCCTCTGGATGCGCGATTCACGCATCGATCACGGCGGGAATGCCCGGATATGGCGACGGACGCGCTGGATGGCTTCGATTGGCGGATCCTGGCCGCGCTGCAGGACGACGCCCGGATGAGCAACATCGCCCTGGCGGAGCGTGTCCTGCTCTCGCCGTCGCAGTGCGCCCGGCGGCTGCAGCGGCTGGAGGAGGCCGGGGTGATTCGCGGCTATGCCGCGCTGCTGGACCCCGACCGGATCGGCCTGTCGGTCGCCGCCTATATCTCGATCACGCTGGAGAAGCACGGCGCCTTCACGGCGGAAGCCTTCCGCGAGGCGGTGCAGCGCCACCCCGAGATCGTCGAATGCTGCGCCGTGACCGGCGACGCCGACTACGAGCTGCGGGTGGTGGCGCCCGACCTGAAGGAGCTGTCGCGCTTCATCATGGACAGCCTGATGCGGATCGACGGCGTATCCGCCATCCGCTCGCGCATCGTGCTGGACACGCTGAAGGACAGCAAAAGGCTGCCGCTGCGGCCGGCCACGTGAAGCCCCGGCATCGGGCCGCATGCCGCACCGGGTTGTGCCGCGCCGCCGCCCGTGCTTGTTTCTCGCCCACTTCTCGCGACCGTCTGGAGCGCCCAGCGCATGACGCGTTTCTTGCAACTTCTCGGGAGCCTTCTCCTCGCCATGGCCATCACCCAAGGGGCTTCGGCCCGCGACCTCGAAAACACGCTCTATCTCGACCTGAGCTACGGCCGGGTGGTGATCGAGCTGCGCCCCGACCTGGCGCCCAAGCACGTCGCCCGCATCAAGGAGCTGGTGCGCCAGGGCTTCTACGACGGGATCGTCTTCCACCGCGTGATCGAGGGCTTCATGGCCCAGACCGGCGACCCGACCGGCACCGGCATGGGCGGCTCCGGCCAGAAGCTGCCGGCCGAGTTCAGCAAGGAGCCGTTCAAGCGCGGCACCGTCGGCATGGCCCGGGCGCAGGACCCGAACAGCGGCGACAGCCAGTTCTTCATCATGTTCGCGCCGGGCGACTTCCTGAACGGCCAGTACACCGTCTGGGGCCAGGTGGTCGAGGGCATGGAGTTCGTCGACAAGATCAAGCGCGGCGAGCCGCCGACCAACCCGGACAAGATCGTCAAGATGCAGGTCGCGGCCGACGCCAAGTAAGGCGGCCTTTGAGATCGACTCTTCGGCCTTTTTCGTCATGGCGAGGCGCGAAGCGCCGCGGCCATCCAGGGGCCGGGGCCGCTGGATGGCCGCGCCCCTGCGGGGCTCGCCATGACGGTCAATATTTCGGGCCGTCGGTTTAAGACAAGGCCACCGATCGAAGCGAAGCCCGGCCCTCGGCCGGGCTTTTGCTTATCACAGGAAGCGGAACGCGATCAGCGCCATCTTATAGGTCTCGCGCACCTCGGAGATCGGCCTGCCGTCCTGGCGCAGGACCAGGGCGCGGTTCTCGAACAGCGGGGCGGCGGGATCGTAGGACGGGGCCGGCGCCGCGGCGGCCCAGCCGGCCAGCCGGTCGGCCGGCATCCTCTCCCACCCCTCGGGCAGCGCCTGCCACAGCACGGTCGAGGACAGGGTGCGGCGCGAGGGCCCGAGCGGCCGGATGGCGCGGCCGAAGGGTGTGTCGGTCTCGGTCAGCAGCGTGTTGATCTCCGGCGTCAGCCGGTTCGGCAGGTACCAGTTGTCGGCCTCGGACAGCACCTGGTCGCCGCAGACCAGCTGGACCCGGCGGTAGACCACGGGCTCGTCGCCAACGATCTCCAGCTCCTTTCTCTGCTGTTCCGTCAGCGGCACCTCGCCGGGCACGCGCCTGGCCACGATCTTCGCCGCGGGCGCCAGCCCGTAGCGGCCGCACCACTCCTCCAGGAACAGGGTGGCGCTGTCGGTGGCGCCGAGCCCGGCGCGCAGCGACTGCACCAGGGCGGTCAGCGCCAGCCGGTCGGACAGGGCGGCGGCGCCGGCCTCCTGGCCGGCCGTCACCTCCGCCCGGACCAGGGCGAGCGGCGCGGTCAGCGCCAGGGCGGCAGCGGCGGCGACGATCGGTAGGCGGCGCAGCATCGGTCTCCTCATCTCGGCGGCGCAGGATGGCTGCATAGCGGGCGGAAGGCGCCACGGCAATCCGCCGCAGGAGGGCTTGACCGCGGCGACGGGTCGGGCTGGGCTGGCGCATCTGGTCCGCCCCGGAGGCCCGCCATGCCCACCCTGTACGACCGCGCCCTGGTCTGGGACGCGCATAGCTGCCTGCCGCTGGTGCCCGATGCCGACGTCTCGCTGCTGGCCCGGCACAAGGCGGCCGGGATCGACTACGTCTCGATCAATATCGGCATGGATATGACGCCGCTGGACCGGGTGATTCGCACCGTTGCCCATTTCCGCGACTGGATCCGCCGCCACCCAGAGGACTATGCGCTGGCCGGCAGCGTCGCCGAGATCCGCGCCGCCAAGGCGGCCGGGCGGCTGGCCGTCAGCTTCGACCTGGAGGGCGCGCTGCCGCTGATGGGCGACCTCGCCATGGTCGGCCTGTACCACGATCTCGGCGTGCGCCAGATCCACTTCGCCTACAACCGGAACAACCCGGCTGCCGGCGGCTGCCACGACGAGGACATCCCCCTGCCCGCCTTCGGCCGGGCCCTGGTGGCCGAGATCAACCGCGTCGGCCTGCTGCTGGACTGCTCGCACACCGGGCATCGCAGCAGCCTGGACATCATGGCGGCCTCGACCCGGCCGGTGGTGTTCAGCCACGCCAATCCGCGCGCCCTCATCGACCATCCGCGCAACGTCACCGACGAGCAGATCCGCGCCTGCGCCGCCACCGGCGGGGTGGTCGGCATCAACGGCATCAGCCTGTTCCTCGGCGATGCGAGGAGCGAGACTGTGGCCCGGCACATCGATCACGTCGCCCAGCTGGTCGGCGCCGCCCATGCCGGCATCGGCCTCGACTTCCTGTTCGCGCCGGAGGTGGACGATGCGCCGCCCGGCCGCGACCGCGACTACTGGTGGCCGCCCGAGGCCGGCTACGGCACCGCTCACAGCGCCATCGCCCTGGTGCAGCCGGAGCAGTTGCCGGATCTGGCGGAGATCCTGCTGCGCCGCGGCTATGGCGAGGCGGACGTGCTGGGCATCCTCGGCGGCAATTTCTTGCGGGCTGCGGAAGCGGCTTGGGGATAGGTCACGCAGCCGCGCGGTGGTCGCAGAGATTGACCTCGACGGTCACATGCGACAGGCCGGGCAGGCCGCCGAGCCGGGCCTTGTACTGCACCGGCGGCTGCGGGTGGTCGCTGACCAGCGCCACGATCGCGGCGGCGTGGCCGGGGCCGACGCGCCAGAGATGCAGGTCGGCGATGCGGTCGCCGCCGGTCTCGAGGCGGTCGCGGATCGCCTCGGCGAGGCCTGGATCCGGCACGGTGTCGAGCAGCACCGCCCCCGAGTCGCGCAAGAGGCCCCAGGACCAGCGCGCGATCATCACGCCGCCGGCGATCCCCATCAGCGGATCCATCCAGGCCCAGCCGTAGAGCCGCCCGGCGAGCAGGCCGAGGATGGCGCCGACCGAGGTCACGGCATCGGCCAGCACGTGGAAATAGGCCGCGCGCAGATTGTGGTCGCGGTCATGGGCATGGTGGTGCCCGTGATCGTGATCGTGGTGGTGGTGATCGTGGTCGTGATGATGGCCATGACCGTGATGGTGATGGCCGTCGTCGTGCAGCAGCCAGGCGCTGGCGAGGTTGACGGCGAGGCCGACCACGGCGATGACGATCGCCTGGTCATAGGCGATGTCGACCGGGTTCAGCAGGCGCACCGTCGATTCCCAGCCGATGCCGAGGGCGATCACCGCCAGCACCAGGGCGCTGGCGAAGCCGGCGAGGTCGCCGAGCTTGCCGGTGCCGAAGGCGAAACGCGGATCGCGAGCGTGGCGGCGGGCGTAGCGGTAGGCCAGGGCCGCGACGCCCAGCGCCCCGGCATGGGTCGCCATGTGCAGCCCGTCTGCCAGGAGAGCCATCGAGCCGAAGGCGAGGCCGCCGACGATCTCGCCCACCATCATGGCCGCGGTCAGCGCCACCACCCAGCGGGTGCGGCGTTCGTTGCGGGCATGATCGGCGCCCAGGAACAGGTGGTCGTGCCGCCAGGCGTCCAGGGAACGGCTGTGCATCGGCGCCTCCCGAGAGCTCAGTGGAGCAGGAGAAGGGCCGGATGGCCGGTCCAGTCGCAGACGTCGCGCTGCGCCACCTCGACCGGCACGTCCGGGTGGTTGTGGCGGTACAGCCTCAGCGCCGCCTGGAAGGCCCATTCCGGCGGCTCGGCCCGGGCGCAGAGTTCGCGATAGACCCGTTCGACGGCGACGCGGCAGCACATGGCGCCCTCACAGATATTTGGTGATCTCGCGCAGCGACGCGAGATGGGTCTCGCGGCCCTCGGCCGACCCGTTGGAGAGATGCGCGACGCAATGGTCGACATGATCGAGGATCAGCATGGTCTTCGCCTTCTCCACCGCCTTGATCACGGCCTGGAGCTGCTGGGCGATGGCGAGGCCGTCCTCGCCGGCCTCGACCATGCGCAGCGTCGCGGCGAGATGGCCCTGGGCCCGCTTCAGCCGGCCCAGGATCTCGGGGTTGTTGGCATGGCTCATGGCATGAACCTATCCCCCTGGAGGGGATGTGGCAAGGATGCCCGCGAGAGCACTTCCATTTGCGCGACCCTCGGATGACCGGAACGCCGTTTCCCGAACGCGCCGATCCGTCGTAAACGACGGACATATCGGAGGGGCAGTGGGTCCATCGGAGAACATCGCGGCATCGGGGCCAGACCCGGCGGGCCGCTTCGGCCTGGCTGGACGGCCGGTCCTGGCCAGCGGCCTTGCGGTCGCCCTGCTCTGCCTGATCCTGGTCGCTTTCGCCGACCGGCCGGCGGCGCTGTGGTTCGAGGCGCATCGCGGCTCCGACGTCATCGCCGCGGTCAAGATCTTCACCGATATCGGCCTGGGCGTCTGGTGGTATGCGCTGGCGATCCTGGGCTGGCTGGGCTTCCGCTTCACCGCCTTCCTGGCCGCCTATGGCGACGTCCGCGGACAGCGGCTGAAGCGTGCCCGCGGCTTCGGCTTCATGCTGACGGCGCTTCTGGCCACCACCCTGACCAACTGGATGCTGAAGGCCGTGATCGGACGGCCGCGGCCGCGCCACCTGTTCCGCCAGGACGCCTTCGCGCCGCACCCCTTCGGCTGGGACCTGTTCTCGAACAGCTTTCCCTCCGGCCACGCCCAGACCATGGCCACGGCGATGACCGCGCTGTGGATTCTGTTCCCGCGCTGGGGCTGGGCCTTCGGCCTGCTGGGCGGGCTGGTGGCGCTGAGCCGGGTGGTCGTCACCTCGCACTACCCGGCCGACATCGTCGCCGGCGCCTGGCTGGGCGTGGTCGTGGCGCTGGCCGTCCGCCGCTGCGTCGAGGCCACCGGCGGGCCGGTGACGGTGACCCGATGATCGCGCTGATCGCCGCCCTGATCCCGGTGCTGGCGCCGGTGATCGCCTCGGCCGGGGTCGGCTATGTCTGGGCCCGGTCGCGCCACCCCTTCGATCTCGGCTTCGTCACCCGCCTCGTGACCTATGTCGGCTCGCCCTGCCTGGTGTTCTCGACCCTGACCCGGTATCACGTCCCGGCCGCGGAGATCGTCGGCCAGGCCGGCCTCGCCATGCTGTCGGTCTTCGCCTGCGGCCTGGTCGGCGGGCTGGCGCTGCACCTCTCCGGCCGCAAGGTGCGGCCGCTGCTGCCGACGGTGATGCTGCCGAACGCCGGCAACCTCGGCCTGCCGATCGCCTATTTCGCCTTCGGCGACCAGGGGCTGGCGCTGGCCCTGCCCTTCTCCGCCGCCATGACGATGCTGCAGTTCACCGTCGGCGTCTCCTGCGCCTCCGGCCACAGCCGGTGGACCGAGATCGTGAAGACGCCGACGATCTACGCCATCCTGCTGGCGATCGCCTTCGCCGCCGGCGGCATCGAGACGCCGCGCTGGCTGGCCAACGCGACCGAGCTGCTGGGCGGCGTCACCCTGCCGCTGATGCTGATCGCGCTGGGCGTGTCGCTGGCCAGCCTGCGCATCGCCAATCTGGGCCACGCCCTGTGGCTGGCGGGGCTGCGCCTGGTCCTCGGCCTCGCCGCCGGATACGGCGTGGTCTGGCTGTTCGCCATCCCGCACCCGACCGCGGCCATCCTGATCCTGCAGTCCGCCATGCCGCCGGCGGTGTTCAATTACCTGTTCGCCGCCCGCTACGGCGGCCCGGTGGAGGAGGTGGCCGGCGCCGTCGTGGTCGGCACCGCCATCAGCCTGCTGACCTTGCCCGTGCTGCTGGCGGTGCTGATGTAGGAGCCGCCCGACAATGCTACTGAAGCGGCCGTCTGACGGTGATTTTTCCGCTTCCGGTGCTCACGGACTTTAACGTCCGCTGCGCCCCGGTTCTCAAAATCACCGCCAGCCGACTCGCTCCAGCGCATTCTCGAACGGCTCCTATGCCCCCTCTATCTCGCGCCGCCGCGCCTCGTAGGTCGCCTGGTCGATCAGCCCGCGCCGGCGCATCACCTCCAACGCCGCCAGGGCCTGGCGGCGGT
The DNA here is from genome assembly GCF_000423185.1 of Inquilinus limosus DSM 16000. Lineage (GTDB taxonomy): Bacteria > Pseudomonadota > Alphaproteobacteria > DSM-16000 > Inquilinaceae > Inquilinus > Inquilinus limosus. The sequence continues at coordinate 46,973 of NZ_KE383985.1, forward strand.
CGTCGCCGCCGGCCGAGCCGCTTTCCGCATCCGCCGCGCCGCTGGCCGCGGCCGGCTGCGCCCGGTTCCTGTCCGCCATGATATCGTCCGTCCGTTCTGCGACGCCGCGCGCGCTTCCGTACGGACGGCGCGGCGCCTATGACAGCACCATATGAGGCAAGGAGGACGGCCGGTCGAGATGTGGACGAAGCGGATCCTGCGGGCCCTGGCGCTGGCCGTGCCCGCCCTCGTCATCGCGGCGGCCGTCGCCTTCTGGCTGGGCCCGCCGGGCGGCCGCGGCGTCACCGGCCAGGGCTTCGGCTCGGTCGGCGGCCCGATCGCGCTGGTCGACCCGGGCGGCAAGCCGGTCACCGAGAAGGACTTCGCCGGCAAGGACGCGCTGGTCTTCTTCGGCTTCACCAATTGCCCGGACGTGTGCCCGACCGAGCTGTCGACCATGGCGGCGGCGCTGGATACGCTGGGGCCGAAGGCCGACGGGGTGGTGCCGGTCTTCATCACCGTGGATCCGGAGCGCGACACGCCCGACGTGGTCGGCGAATACGCCCAGGCATTCCATCCGCGCATGATCGGCCTGACCGGCACGCCGGAGCAGATCGCCAAGGCGGCCAAGGCGTTCCGCGTCTACTACCAGAAGGCGCCGCGCGACGATGGCTCTTACTCCATGGACCATTCCGCCTTCGTCTATCTGATGGGCCCGGACTGGCAGGTGCTGGACATCCTGCCGCCGCAGCTGTCGCCGCAGGACATGGCGCAGAGGATCGGGAAACAGCTCTGACCGGAAGCGGGGTTGCGATCGCGCCCGACGTGCTATCGTGGCCCGAACCACGATCGTTCGCTCTCGGGAGTCGCCTCATGACCCTTCGCCACGCCGTCCTGGCCGGGCTCGCCTTCCTCGTCCTCAACGGCTGCTCCGAGCGCGAGGCCCGGCAGCAGCAGGCGTTGGCGGCCCAGAGCGACCTGGTCGGCACCAGCGAGGCGCAGCTGCTGGCCTGCGCCGGCACGCCCGCCCGCAGCCGGAGCGCCGGCAACACCCGCTACCTGACCTATCAGAGCGCCGGGATGAGCGCGGACGAGGCCGCCGGCGTCGGCGGCTTCGGCGGCAGCACCGCCGGGACCGCCATGGGCGTCAACCCGGTCAACCGCGGCGTCGGCATGCCGATCGGCACCAGCGCGCTGGACCCGAACTACTGCGAAGCCACCTTCACCCTGGTCGACGGCCGGGTCGCGGAGGTTCGCTACCGCACCTCGGGCGGCTATTTCCGCACCGCGTCGTGCTCCGACATCGTCGCGCCCTGCATGGGCGGGCCGACCTTCGACCCCGGCCAGCCGACGCAGTAACCGGCCCGCCGTCGGCGGCGGAGCACAAACCGTCGCGGATCGGATGGAGCCGGGGCGCGGAAATCGGGCCTCTGTTCGCAATCCGCCCGCGCCGGTTGCCGATCCCGGCCGCGGGCACTAAAAGCGTCATATTGCAGCGCGGAAAGCGCGCCGTCCCATGGAGTGCGAGCCGATGAAGATCCTGGTCCCGGTCAAACGGGTGATCGACTTCAACGTCAAGGTCCGGGTCAAGGCCGACGGGTCGGGCGTCGACCTGGCGAACGTCAAGATGTCGATGAACCCCTTCGACGAGATCTCGGTCGAGGAGGCGATCCGGATCAAGGAGGCCGGCAAGGCGACCGAGGTGGTGGCGGTCTCGATCGGGCCGGCCCAGGCGCAGGAGACGATCCGCACCGCCCTGGCCATGGGCGCCGACCGCGGCCTCCTTGTGCAGACCGATGTCGAGCTGCAGCCGCTGGCCGTGGCCAAGATCCTGAAGGCGCTGGTGGAGCGCGAGCAGCCGCAGCTGGTGATCCTGGGCAAGCAGGCGATCGACGACGACGCCAACCAGACCGGCCAGGCGCTGGCGGCCCTTCTGGGCTGGGGCCAGGCGACCTTCGCCTCGAAGCTGGTGGTCGAGGACGGCGCGGCGCTGGTGACCCGCGAGGTCGACGGCGGCCTCGAGACCATCCGGGTCAAGCTGCCGGCGATCGTGACCACCGATCTGCGCCTGAACGAGCCGCGCTACGCCTCGCTGCCGAACATCATGAAGGCGAAGAAGAAGCCGCTCGACACCCTGACCCCGGCGGACCTCGGCGTCGACCCGGCGCCGCGGCTGAAGACGCTGAAGGTGGTCGAGCCGCCGAAGCGCAAGGGCGGCGTCAAGGTCGCCAGCGTGCAGGAGCTGGTGGCCAAGCTGAAGACCGAAGCGCGCGTGATCTGAGGGCGGGGACAAAGCCATGTCGATCCTGATCGTTGCCGACCACGACAACGCCACGCTGAAGCCCGCCACGCTGCACGCCGTCACCGCGGCGCAGAAGATCGGCGGCGACATCCACATCCTGGTCGCCGGATCCGGCGCCCGCCCGGCGGCCGAGGCCGCGGCCAAGGTGGCCGGCGTCGCCAAGGTGCTGCTGGCCGAGGCGCCGGCGCTGGAGCACCAGCTGGCCGAGACGGTGGCGCCGCTGGTGGCCGACCTCGCCAAGGGCTACAGCCACGTGCTGGCCACCGCGACCAGCGCCGGCAAGAACCTGCTGCCGCGCGTCGCCGCCCTGCTCGACGTGCAGCAGATCTCCGACATCACCGCGGTCGACGGGCCCGACACTTTCGAGCGGCCGATCTATGCCGGCAACGCCATCGCCACGGTGCAGTCGGCCGACCCGATCAAGGTGATCACGGTGCGCGGCACCGCCTTCGAATCGGCGGCGGCCGAGGGTGGATCGGCCACGATCGAGACGGTGGAGGCCAAGCCCGATGCCGGCCTGTCGAGCTTCGTCGGCCAGGAGCTGACCAAGTCCGAGCGGCCGGAGCTGACCTCGGCCCGGATCGTGATCTCCGGCGGCCGCGCCCTCGGCTCGGCCGAGAACTTCAAGATCCTCGAGGGCATCGCCGACCATCTCGGCGCCGCGATCGGCGCCAGCCGCGCCGCAGTCGACGCCGGCTACGTGCCGAACGACTACCAGGTCGGCCAGACCGGCAAGGTGGTGGCGCCGGAGCTGTACATCGCCGTCGGCATCTCCGGCGCGATCCAGCACCTGGCCGGGATGAAGGATTCGAAGGTGATCGTCGCCATCAACAAGGACGAGGAGGCGCCGATCTTCCAGGTCGCCGATTACGGCCTGGTCGGCGACCTGTTCAAGGTCATCCCGGAGCTCGAGGCCGAGCTGAAGAAGGGCTGAGGGCCGGCCGTCCGGCCCCTCTCCCGCGACGCGGAAGGCGCATCCTTCGGGATGCGCCTTTTTGCTGCCGGCCCTCCATACCGGGATATGGCGGACGGCGGTCTTGTTCCGCTTGACAGGACGGGCCGGTTGCCCGCTGCTAGGGCGTTTTCGACCACCGATTGCGGATCGCCGATTTGCCGATCATGCCGCGCCAGGGCGAGAGGATTTCCGGCAGGCTCCGGGCCGGATCGCATGCGCGACCGCAGAGCAGCAGAAGGATCCGTCCGGATGCCGGATGAGACGCCGCGCTATTCCATCTTCATCGAGGGCGAGACCATCGATCTCTGCGTCCCGTCCGAGGCGGCGATCACGGATGGCTGGGCCGACTGGTTCAACGACGCCCGGACGACGCGCTGGCTGGCCCAGGGCATCTTCCCGAACCACATCGAAGATCAGCGCGCCTTCCTGGAGTCGATCCGCAAGCGCGACCGCTTCGCCGCGCTGGTCTGCGGCAAGGGCGGCGGGCCGCTCTACGGTGTCATCTCGCTGTCCTCGATCGACTGGGTGTCGCGTTCGGCCCAGATCGCGATGGTGATCGGCAAGCAGCTGCCGCCGCGGCAGCTGATGCAGCTGGAGGCCATGGCCCGGGTGACCGAGCATGCCTTCCAGCGCATGGGGCTGGACCGGATCTGGGCCGGCCAGGCCCATCCGGCCCTGGCGCGCTGGAACCAGCGGCTGGAGCTGCTGGGCTACTTCACCGACGGGCTGATGCGGCGCGGTTTCGTGAAGGGGCGCGAGACCGTCAACAACGCGGTCGTGATCAGCTGCCTGTACGAGGATTACGAGGCGCTGAAGGCCCGGCGCGGCGGCCAGTACTGGCCCGGCAACGAGGCCATGCTGCGCCTGGTCAAGGCCCTGCCCGAGCACGGCTTCGCCAGCCGGGTCGTCGAGTTCCTGGAGCGCGAGCTGCCGCTGTACAAGACCGAGATCGAGGCGTTCGAGCGCCGCGTCCTGGAGACCGAGGACGACGATGCCGAGGCCGCGCCGAGACGCCGCCTGGCCGGATCGTGAGCGCCGCGCCGAATGCCTCGCCCTGGCGGGGCGCCCTGGCGCTCGGCCTCGGCACCGCCCAGTTCGGGCTCGACTACGGCATCGCCAACGACCGCGGCGTCTGCCCGCCCGAGGATGTGGCCGCGATTCTGGAGACGGCGGCCGCGGCCGGAATCGCCGTGCTGGACACCGCCCCGGCCTACGGCACTGCCGAGCGGGTGCTGGGCGAGGTGCTGCCGGCGGCGCACCGCTTCCGTATCGTCACCAAGACGCCGCATCTGACCGGGCTGCGTGACGAAGGCGAGATCCGGCGCGCCGTGCTCGACACCTTCGCCGGGTCCCGGACGAAGCTGCGCCGCGACCGCCTGGCCGGCCTTCTGACGCACAACGCCAACGATCTGCTGCGGCCCGGCGGCCCGGCCCTGTGGGCGGCGATGGAGGATCTGAAGCGGACCGGGGAGGTCGAGCGCATCGGAGCCTCGATCTACAGCGCCGGGCAGCTCGATGCCCTGCTGGCCCGCTATCCGGTCGAGATCGTGCAGCTGCCCTGGAACGCGGTCGACGGCCGCATCGCCCCGTCCCGGCTGGCGGAGCTGGCCGGCCAGGGGATCGAGCTGCACGCCCGCTCCGTCTTCCTGCAGGGGCTGCTGCTGGCCCCGCCGGACCGCGCTGCCCGCGTCTCGCCGCAGGCCGAGGCCCTGATCGGGCGCTGGCACGACGCCGTCGCCGCTTTGGGGGCCGAGCCGCTGGCCGCCGCGCTGGGCGCCGTGATCGGGCAGCCGGAGATCGGCACCGCCCTGGTCGGCGTGACGCGGCCGGAGGAGCTGGCCGGCATTCTTCGCGCCGCCGCCGCGCCCCCGCCGCCCATGGCGCCGGTCCGGTCCGTCAACGACCTGGTGCTGAACCCGGCGCTGTGGCCGTCCGGCGGGCGCCCGGCCGCGATCCTGACGGGTGCCGCCGTCGCGCTGCGCCCGGCACAGTCCGGCGACACGATGGTGCTGGCCGTGCAGGCGAAGGACGGCGGCGACCCGATCGGCGCCGTCCGCATCGGCCCGGTCGACCGGGCCGCCGGCGAGGCCGCCATCGCCCTGCAGGGCTCCGACGCCATGCCCGCCGCCTGGCGGGACGAGGCGGTGGCGCTGGCCGCGCGGATGGCCTTCGAGCAGCTGGGGCTGCGCCGCCTGATCGCGATGGAGGCAGAGCCCTTCGCGCGCGCCGGCTGGCCCCCGGTGGAGGGGCGCTTCATCCTGGACGACAAGACCTATTGGGAGCGGACATGACGGTGCTGGCGATCCTGCAGGCGCGGATGTCGTCGTCGCGGCTGCCCGGCAAGGTCATGGCCGACCTGCTCGGCGAACCGATGCTGGCGCGGCAGGTCGAGCGGCTGCGCCGCTGCCGGAGACTCGACCGGCTGGTGCTGGCGACCAGCACCGAGGCGGCGGACGACGCGCTGGTCGAGCTCGCCGCCCGGATCGCTGTCGAATGCTTCCGCGGCAGCCTGGACGACGTGCTGGACCGGTTCCACGCCGCCGCGGCCGGGCGCGGGGCGGAGCACATCGTGCGCCTGACCGCCGACTGCCCGCTGACCGACCCGGGGCTGATCGACCGGCTGGTCGAGATGCATGTCGCCGGCGGCTACGACTATTCCTGCAACACGCTGACGCCGCGCTGGCCCGACGGGCTGGACGCCGAGGTGATGCGCGCCGAGGTGCTGGAGGCGGCGTGGCGGGAGGCGACGCTGCCGTCGGAGCGCGAGCACGTCACCCGCTTCATCTACACCCGGCCGGAGCGGTTCCGCCTGGGCAGCCTGGTCGGCGAGACCGACCTGTCGGACCAGCGCTGGACCGTCGACACGCCGGAGGACCTGGCCCTGGCGCGCGCGGTCTACGCCGCGCTGTATCCCGCGGACCCGGCCTTCGGCACCGAGGACATCCTGACCTTCCTGGCGGCGCATCCGGAGATCGCCGCGCTGAACCGCGTCCACCGGCGGAACGAGGGCCTGGCGCGCTCTCTCGCCCAGGACGCCGCCCTGACCAGACCGTGAGGACCAAAGTGGCAGAACGCTATGCGGCATCCGAGGCGATGCTCGACCGGGCCCGGCAGACCATCCCGCTGGGCGCCCAGACCTTCAGCAAGAGCATCACGCAGTATCCGCACGGCGTGTCGCCCTATTTCGCCGCCCGCGGCCAGGGCAGCCGGCTGTGGGACGTCGACGGCAACGAATACATCGACTTCATCAACGCCCTGGCGTCGGTGACCCTCGGCTACAACGACCCGGACGTCACCGCCGCGGTCAAGGCGCAGGTCGAGCAGGGGACCATCTTCAGCCTGTCGAGCCCGCTGGAGTCCGAGGTGGCGGAGCGGCTGGTGGCGGTCGTGCCCTCGGCCGAAATGGTGCGCTTCGGCAAGAACGGGTCGGACGCCACCGCCGGAGCCGTCCGCGTCGCCCGCGCCTATACCGGCCGCGACCACGTCCTGGTCTGCGGCTATCACGGCTGGCAGGACTGGTATATCGGCGCCACCGCCCGCAACCGCGGCGTGCCCGAATCGACCCGGGCGATGACCCACACCTTCCCCTACAACGACCTGCCGGCGCTGGACCGCCTGCTGGACGAACATGCCGGCCAGGTCGCGGCCATCGTGCTGGAGCCGATGAACGTCGCCTTCCCGGCCGAGGGCTATCTGGAAGGGGTGCGGGAGCGCGCGACGCGCCACAGCGCGGTGCTGGTGTTCGACGAGACCATCACCGGCTTCCGCGTCGCCAATGGCGGGGCGCAGGAGCTGTTCGGCGTGACCCCCGACCTGACCACGCTGGGCAAGGGCATCGCCAACGGCTATCCGCTGTCGGCGGTGTGCGGCCGGCGCGACCTGATGATGCTGATGGAGGAGATCTTCTTCTCCTTCACCATGGGCGGCGAGACGCTGTCGCTGGCCGCCGCGCGGGCGACGCTGGACAAGCTGGTGCGCGAGCCGGTGACCCGGCACATGGCCGCGCTGGGCACGACCCTGCGCGACGGCACCGCGGCGCTGATCGAGCGGCACCGGCTGGGCGAGGTGCTGTCCCTGTCCGGCCACCCGTCCTGGACCTTCCTGGCGATCAAGGACCAGCCCGACGCCACCGCCTTCGAGATCAAGACGCTGTGGCTGCAGGAGATCTTCGCCCGCGGCATTCTCTCGCTGGGCAGCCACAATATGAGCTATGCCCACAGCCAAGCCGATGTCGACCGGCTGCTGACGGTCTATGACGAGGTCTTCGCCCTGCTCGCCGCCGCGATCGGGCAGCGCCGGGTGCGCGCCGAGCTGCGCTGCGAGCCGCTGGTGCCGCTGTTCCGGGTCCGCTGAAAGGCTTCCGAAACGACACCACCCCGCCGACCGGTTTGGAACCCGATCGCGCGGGGTGGCTCTTTCGCCGCCCCTGCCGGCGGCGAATCAGCCGGGCGGGTGGATCAGCCGCCCGAACCGGTGCCCGTGGTGCCGCCGGTTCCGCTGCCGCCCATCGTGCCGGTGGCCGGCGCCGCCGGCGGCGGCTCCTCGGCCTTGCGGCCTTCGAAGGCGGGCAGCGCTTCCAGCTGCTCCTTGGTCATGCTGGTCTTCACGCCCTCATCGGGCCGAGCCCCGATGGTCAGCTTGTCGAGCGGGATGGCCACGGATTTCGAGCCGATGCCGAGGAAGCCCCCGACATCGATGACCACGGCATCGACCGTCTTGCTGTTCTTGTCGACCAGCACGTCCGAGGTCTTGCCGATCGAATCGCCATTGGCGTTGGTCACGCTGGCGTCGATCAGGTCGGAGCCGAGCATATGGGTGTCGGGGAGCTGCTGCTGCCCCTCCGGAACCGAGGTGCCGGGGGCCGCAGCCGGCGGCGCTGTGGTTTCGGGGGGCTGAGTCCCGGGCTGTGTTCCGGGCGTCTGCGCCATTGCCGGCAAACCCAGCAGGGCCACCGCCGAGGCGGCCGCCAACAAGGTCCTGCGCATGATCCGGTCCTCCTTTCTCCGAGGAACTCAAGGAGATACCTGGGCAACAGGAGGTTCCGGGGCGCGGTTCCCCGAAACGGCGAGAGCCCGGCGAAGCGCCGGGCTCTCGGTTCGGATCGGAAGAAAATCTCACTCGCCCGACGGTGGGTCCGCGGGGCTCGCCTCCGCCGCCTTCACCTTGCGCGGCCGGCCGGGCCGGCGCTTCGGTGCCGGCGCCGCTTCCTCCGTCGCGACCACGCCGGGCAGGCCCGGCTGCGACGAGGCCTCCGGCTGGGACGGCGCGGCCTCAGGGGCCGCCGGCTGTTCCGCGGGGGCCGACGACGGCGCCGGCTCCGCGGCCGGGGCGGCGGCCCGCGGCGGGCGGCCGCGGCGGGGACGGCCGATGATCGACGCCGGCAGGCCGAGCTCGGTGTCGAGGCCACTCACCTCCTGGTCCCGCGGGTCGGCGCCGAAGCTGGCCGAGGCGGAGGCGATATCGACCGACTGCGGCTCCAGCGGGCTCGGGATGTGCGGCTGCGGCGCGTTCAGATCCACCGGCGCCGGCGACACGTGCTCGCCGCGGTAGTCCGGCCGGCCTTCGCGCGGGCCGCCGAAGCGCTCGCGCTGGCCCGGCTGGTCGCGGCCCTGCTCGCGATCACGATTGTGGTCGCGGAAGCCCTGGTCGCGGTCGCGCGGCGGACGGCCGTCGCGGAAGCCCTGCTCCCGGTCGCCGCGGAAGCCCTGGTCGCGCGGCGGGCGGTCGCCGCCCTCGCCACGTCCCTCGAACTCCCGGCGTTGCGGGCGCTCGCCATCGCCGCGCGGCTCGAAATCGCGGCGCTGCTGGCGGTCGCCGCCGTCGCCGCGGCCTTCGAACTCCCGGCGCTGCGGCGGCGGGCTGATCAGCGGGTCGTAATCGGCATCGACGCCCGGCTGCTCGCGGCCGCCGTCCTGGCCCTGCTGCTGGTGCGGCTGGCCGTAGGCCTCGTTCATGGCGTTGATGATGCGGACATAATGCTCCGCATGCTGCTGGTAGTTCTCCGCCATCACGCGGTCGCCCGACGCCTGAGCGTCGCGGGCCAGCGCCATGTATTTGTCATAGACCTGGAAGACGTTGCCGCGGATGCGGACGTCCGGTCCATTGCTGTCGATGGTCTGGTTGCGGTTCGGCAGCGCATTCGGCCGGCGCTGCTGGCCACCGCCACCACCGCCGTTCCTGCCGCGCGCACGACGCGAATTCGGTCCTGGTCTCATCAGCCTTGCTTCTGTGCAGGTCGCTGTTTGCCGCGCTGCCGTCCCTCGCCGCCGCCTGACGCGGCCGGGCCCAGCGTCATCGTCGCTTCCGGCGCCGGAATGGCGGCCGCCTCACGCGGTCAAGCCCGGAAATGACGGAATAGGGGGACCCTAACGGTATTCCGGCGTCGGGCCAAATGCTTTTTTCGCCACGACGCAGCGCTCTATGCCTGCCAGATCGTGCGGCGTGCCGGCGATGTCAAGACCTGCGCCGCGGAACATCTCCGTCACCGCCGGCGCCTGGCCGATGCCGAGCTCCACCACGGCGGTTCCGCCCGGCTCCAGAAGGTCCGGAAGCGCCGCCGCCAGGGCGCGATAGGCATCGAGCCCGTCGGCGCCGCCGGACAGGGCGAGGCGCGGATCGTGGTCGCGCACCTCGGGCTCCAGCGCCGCGATCTCGCCCTCCGGAATATAGGGCGGGTTGGAGAGCACGAGGTCGAAGCGGACGCCGAGCGCCGTCGCCCAGTCCCCGACCAGGAAGGCGGCACGATTCGCCAGGCCGAGCGCCCGCGCATTGTCCCGCGCCACCCGCGCCGCCGCCTCGCTGCGGTCGACCCCGACGCCGAAGGCGGCGGGCCGGTCGTGCAGCACGGCCAGCAACAGGCAGCCGGTGCCGGTGCCGAGGTCGAGCACGCGCAAGATCCGGTCCGGCGCGGCCGCCAGCGCCGCCTCGACCAGCGTCTCGCTGTCCGGCCGCGGGTCCAGCGTCGCCGGGCCCAGCGCGAAGTCCAGGCTCCAGAACTCGCGCCGCCCGAGGATCCGCGACACCGGCTCGCGCCCCGCCCGGCGCGCCAGGAAGCCGGCATAGCGGGCGGCGGCCGCCTCCGGCAGCGCCTCGGCGGCGCGCGACAGCAGGGCGGTGCGGTCCCAGCCCAGCGCCGCCATCAGCAGGACGCGAGCGTCGGACATGGCGCTGTCGATGCCGGCGACGGCCAGCCGGGCGGTGCCGTCGCGCAGTGCCTCGGCGATCTTGGGAGCGCCCGGGGCCATGTTCAGGGCTGGTCGGCGAGCGCGGCGAGGCGCGCCGCCTCGTCCTCCGCGATCAGCGCCTCGATCAGCTCGTCCAGCGCCTCGCCCGCCATCACCCGGTCGATCTTGTAGAGGGTCAGGTTGATGCGGTGGTCGGTCACCCGACCCTGCGGGAAGTTGTAGGTGCGGATCCGTTCCGACCGGTCGCCGGAGCCGACCTGGCTGCGCCGGTCGGCCGCCCGCGCCGCGTCCTTGGCCGCGCGCTCCGCCTCGTACAGCCGGGCGCGCAGGATCTTCATCGCCTTGGCGCGGTTCTTGTGCTGGGACTTCTCGTCCTGCATCACCACCACGATGCCGGTCGGCAGGTGGGTGACGCGGACCGCGCTCTCGGTCTTGTTGACGTGCTGGCCGCCGGCGCCCTGGGCCCGGAACACGTCGACCCGCAGGTCCTTCTCGTCGATCTGGACGTCGACCTCCTCCGCCTCCGGCAGCACCGCGACGGTGGCGGCGGAGGTGTGGATGCGGCCCTGGGCCTCGGTCTCCGGCACGCGCTGGACGCGGTGGGCGCCGCTCTCGAACTTCAGCCGGGCGAAGACGCCGCGGCCGCTGATCTCGGCCGAGGCCTCCTTGTAGCCGCCGAGCGGCGTATCGGCGATGTCCAGCACCTCGAAACGCCAGCCGCGGATGGCGGCGTAGCGCTGGTACATCCGGAACAGGTCGGCGGCGAACAGCGCCGCCTCGTCGCCGCCGGTGCCGGCGCGGACCTCGAGGATGGCGTTGCGTTCGTCGGCCTCGTCCTTCGGCAGCAGCAGCACCTGGACCCGCCGCTCCAGCGACGGCAGGCGCTCGCGCAGCTCCGTCAGCTCCTCCTGCGCCAGGGCCCGCATCTCGGGATCGGTCTCGGCCGCCGCCATCGATTCGAGCTGCGTCAGCTCGGCCCGGGCACGGCGCAGCGCCGCGATCTCCTCGGCGATCGGCTCGAGCTCGGAATATTCCTTTGAATAGGCGGTGAACTGGTCCGGCGACAGCTTGCCGGAGCCCATGCCGTCGCGCAGCTCCGCCACGCGGGACAGGACACGGTTCAGATTTTCGTCGAGTTGCACGGAAAGCTCAAAATCAGGGGAACGGGCCGGTCGGACGAGGCGACAGGCCCGCTAGCGGCCTCTCAGGCGCAAGGTCACTCCGCCGGCGGTCATTCGGCCGCCTGGGCCGCGGCCGCTTCGGCGGCGGCGCGCTCGGCCTCGATCTGCTTGGCCTTGTCCTCGACCAGCGCGACCAGGTGGTCGACGATGCCCTCGTCCTTCAGCCGGTGGTCGGGCAGGCCGTTGATGTAGACCTGATGCGTGCCCTTGCCGCCGCCGGTGAAGCCGATGTCGGTCATCGTCGCCTCGCCCGGGCCGTTGACGACGCAGCCGATCACCGAGACGGTCATCGGGGTGGTGATGTGCGCCAGCCGCTGCTCCAGCACCTCGACGGTCTTGATCACGTCGAACTGCTGCCGGGCGCACGACGGGCAGGAGACGATGTTGACGCCGCGGTGGCGCAGGCCGAGCGACTTCAGCAGGTCGAAGCCGACCTTGACCTCCTCCACCGGATCGGCCGAGAGCGACACGCGCACCGTGTCGCCGATGCCCGACCACAGCAGCATGCCGAGGCCGATCGAGGACTTCACCGTGCCGCTGCGCAGGCCGCCGGCCTCGGTCACGCCGATGTGCAGCGGGTAGTCGCAGGCCTCGGCCAGCGCCTGGTAGGCGGCGACGGCGAGGAACACGTCCGACGCCTTGCACGAGATCTTGAAGTCGAAGAAGTCGTGGTCCTCGAGGATCCGGATGTGGTTCAGCGCCGACTCGACCATCGCCTCCGGGCAGGGCTCGCCGTACTTCTCCAGCAGCTCGCGCTCGAGCGAGCCGGCATTGACCCCGATCCGCATCGAGCAGCCATGGTCCTTGGCCGCCTTCACCACCTCGGCCACCCGCTCCTTCGAGCCGATGTTGCCGGGGTTGATGCGCAGGCAGGCGGCGCCGTTCTGCGCCGCCTCGATGCCGCGCTTGTAGTGGAAATGGATGTCCGCGACGATCGGCACCGTCACTTCCGGCACGATCTGCTTCAGCGCCGCGCTCGACTCCTCGTCCGGGCAGGAGACGCGGACGATGTCGGCGCCGGCGATCTCGAGCTGCCGGATCTGGTCGATCGTCGCCTGGATGTCCGTGGTCCGGGTGTTCGTCATCGACTGCACGGTGATCGGCGAATCGCCGCCGACCGGAACCTTGCCGACATGGATCAGGCGGGACTTCCGGCGTTGGATCTGGCGATAGGCGCGGACGGCGCTCATGACGGAACCTTAACTGCTGGGCGGGCGCTGCGCGACAACATGGCCCCTTTGCGCCGATCCTGCAATCCGGCAGCCGGCGTTGCGACCATATGCATGCGCAGCGCGTTCAATTGGTGGCGGTCGGCCTGTCCCGCAGCTTCTGGGGGTCGAGAGCGACGTTGCGCACGACCTGGCCGGGGCCGCCGAGCGCGGCGACAGGCTGGCCGTCGATCTCGATCTGCAGGCCGCCGGCATTGCCGGTGGTGAGCCGCTGCCCCTCCTGCGCCGGAACGGTGTAGCTCTCGCCCGCCGCCATCACCCGAGACATCAGCACGCCGCCCTGCCGGTCACGGATCTGGACCCAGCTGTCGGCGCTGGCCTTCAGCACGATCCGGCCCTCGCCCGCCAGCGGCACCTGCGGCGCCGGCGGCTCGTTCGCCAGGGCGGCGCCGAGCGGACGGTCGGCCAGCGCCAGGGTGGCCGGCAGCGGCGGCTGGGCCGCGGGCTGCGGCGCAGCCGCGACCGGCGGCAGCGCCACCTGCGGTGCGGCGGCGGGGGTGGGCGCCGTGGCCGGAGCCGGCGCGGTCTGGGCCATTACCGACGGGGCGGGCGTCGCGGGCTGCGGCAGCGCCGGGGTGCCGGCCGGGGCGGTCGGGCCGGGGACGATCGGGCCTGCGGTCATGCGCTCGCCGGGGCCGGGTTCGGCCGGCGACGCGGCCGGCTGCAGGCTGGGGCCGCTGTTCGGCGCCGCCGGCTGCACCACCGGGCCCGGAGCCGACTCCGGCTGGGTGTTGCCGTCGAGCAGCGCCGCGAAGCGCGCGGGCAGGGCCGCGATCTCCGCCGCCACGTCGCGATTGGCCGAGGACAGATAGTACCAGCCGGCATAGGCCAGCCCGCCGATCAGCACCGCGATCATCAGGATCGCGCCGCCCGGAACGCGGCTGCCCTCGGGCACCGGCGCCGGAAACACCAGATCGGGCTTCTTCTCGACCGCGGTGGATTCGCGCTTGAAGCGGGCGACCATCTGGTCGCCGTCGAAGCCGAGGAACTCGGCATAGGTGCGGACGAAGCCGATGGCGTAGACCGGACCGGGCAGATCCTGGTGGCGGCCGTCCTCGATCGCCTGCAGGAGTCCGTGGCGGATGCGCAGCGCCGCGGCCACGTCGTAGAGGCTGTAGCCGGCGATCTCGCGCGCCTGGGCGAGAATGCGGCCGACCGGGGCGCTCATATCGATCACGTGGTCCACCGCCCCGGCGTCGAGAGAATTGTCAGGGGAGTCCGCGGCCTCATGCACCACGGCGAGGTGTTTGCGATTGCTCTGGGCCATGTCGTTCCAGCCGCTTTGTGCTGACCGAAGTGTTACAGATGAAAGCCGGCACGTCGCCCTGTCATGATGTCGAGGCCCACTCCCCCACGACCGAGACGACTGTCTTTATTTAGACGATTCCGGACGCACAGCAAAACGAATCCGAGATTCGTCACACTATATTGCAACGTCATGATCACGGGCATAGGCACGAATTGCGGAGCGAAGCGAACCGCGAGCGCTGGTCCGGGTCTGGGACAACCAGCGCGAGAAGTGTCCGAGATCGAGGCTTCGGATCATAGTCCTGACCGCGCCGATCGCCGTGGCCGGCATCGACAGGGTGCGAAATCCTAGGCCCAGGAGCGTCATCGCCTCGATCGGCCGCGACGCCATCTCGCCGCACAGGCTGATCCGCCGGCCGGCGGCGTCGCAGCGCGCCACCGCCTCGGCCAGGGCCGAGATCAGCCCGGGCGACAGCGTGTCGAAGCGCTGCGCCACCCGGGTGTTGGTGCGGTCGGCGGCATAGAGGTACTGCATCAGGTCGTTCGAGCCGACGGCGACGAAATCGGCCGTGCGCAGCACCTGGTCGAGCTGCCACAGCAGCGACGGCACCTCCAGCATCACCCCGACGCTGATGTCGTCCGAGACCGGCACGCCCTGGGTCGCGGCCCGCGCCACCTCGCGGTCGAACAGCGCCCGGGCGGCGTCCAGCTCGGAGACCTCGGCCACCATCGGGAACATCACCCCGAAGGGACGCCCGGCGGCACCCTGGATCAGGGCCCTGATCTGCTGCCGCAACATCGCCGGCCGGTCCAGGCCGATGCGGATGGCGCGCCAGCCCAGCGCCGGGTTGTCCTCGTCGATCTCGGCGAAATAGGGCAGCCGCTTGTCGCCGCCGACATCGAGGGTGCGGAACACCACCGGCCGCCCCTCCGCCAGGTCGATCACCCGGGCGTAGAGATCGGTCTGGGTGGCGACGCTGGGATATTCCGACCGCACCATGAACGGGATCTCGGTGCGGTAGAGGCCGATGCCGTCGGCGCCGACCGCGTCGAGATGCGGCATGTCGGAGAGCAGGCCGGCGTTCAGCATCAGCGACACGGCGACGCCGTCGCGCGTCACCGCCGGCAGCCGCGCCTCCTCGGCGTAGAGCCTGCGCTGCCCGGCCTGGACCTGGATCGCCTTGCCGATGGTCTCGATCACGTCCTCGGACGGGCGGACGAAGACGTTGCCGTGGTCGCCGTCGACCACGATCGGGTCGAGCGGCTCGATCAGCCGCATCGCCTCGACGCAGCGGCCGATCACCGGGATGTCGAGGGCGCGGGCGATGATCGCGACATGGCTGGTCGCCGAGCCCTCCTCCAGCACCAGGCCGCGCAGCTTGCGCCGGTCGTAGTCGAGCAGCTCGGCCGGGCCGATGGCGCGGGCGACCAGGATCGTGTCGTCGGGCAGGGTGCCGAGCGCCGCGGCCGAGGTGCGGCCCGCCAGATGCAGCAGCAGGCGGTTGGCGAGGTCGTCGAAATCGGCCAGGCGCTCGCGCAGATAGGGGTCGGTGACCCGCGCCATCCGCGCCGCCATGTCGTTCTGCACGCGCTGCACCGCCGCCTCGGCCGACAGGCCGGTGTCGATCGCCTCGTGGATCCGGCCGAGCCAGCCGCGGTCCTCGGCGAACATGCGGTAGGTCTCGAGGATGTCGCCGCCCTCGCCGATGCCGCCGGCGCGGTGGTCGGCCACGAGGTCGTCGAGCGAGCGGTGCATGTGCTCGACCGCCTGGCGCAGCCGCTCCAGCTCCACCGCCGGGTCGTCGGCGACCATCTGGCGGACCGTGATCTGGGTCCGGTGCAGCACCGCCAGCCCCTGGGCCAGGCCGCCGTTGAGGGCGATGCCGTGCAGCCGGGCCGGCAGCGACACCGCGGTCGGGCTCGCCACCTCGTCCGGCCGCGCGATCTCGCCGCCGACGATCAGCTCGGCCACCACCATGGCGATGGTCTCGAGCGTCTCGACCTCGTCCTCCGAGTAGTTGCGCCGCATCTGGTTCTGGATCACCAGCACGCCGCGCACCTTGCCGCCGCGCAGGATCGGCACGCCCATCAGCGATTCGTACGGGTCCTCGCCCGTCTCCGGCCGATAGGCGAACTTCGGATGGGCGGGGGCGTTGGCGATGGCCAGCGGCCGCGCCGTCGCCGCGATCTCGCCCACCAGGCCCTCGCCGACCCGGAGGCGGGTGCGGTGCACCGCGTCGGGGTTGAGGCCGATGGTGGCGAACAGCTCCAGCACGTCGCCCGGCCGGGCGACGTAGCAGGAGCAGACCTCGGCCACCATCTCGGCGGCGATCAGGGTGACGATCTTGTCGAGGCGCGACTGCGCCGTGCCCGAGCCCGCCATGACGTCGCGCAGGCGGGCGAGGAGGCGACGCGACGGCCCGATGCCCGGGGCGGGCCCGCCCGCCGGCCGGGTCATCAGGCCTTCTCCATCAGGCCTTGTCCAGGCCGTAGGCGGTGTGCAGCGCCCGGACCGCCAGCTCGGTGTACTGCTCGGCCACCAGCACGCTGATCTTGATCTCGGAGGTCGAGATCACCTGGATGTTGATGCCGTTCTCGGCCAGCGCCTTGAACATGCGCTGGGCGACGCCGGCATGGCTGCGCATGCCGACGCCGATCACCGAGATCTTGACCACGTTCTCATCCGGGATCAGGTGGCTGTAGCCGAGCCCGTCCTTGTGCTGGGACAGCACCTTGACCGCACGCTCCAGATCCGCCTTGCCGACGGTGAAGGTGAGGTCCGTCGCCTGACCGTCCTCGGAGATGTTCTGGACGATCATGTCGACGTTGATGTTGGCGTCGGTCAGCGGCCCGAAGATCGCCGCCGCCACGCCCGGCCGGTCCGGCACGCGGACCACGGTGATCTTGGCCTCGTCCCGGCTGTACGCGATCCCGCTGACGACCTCTTTCTCCACGATCTCGTCCTCGTCCACCACCAGGGTCCCTGGCACATCCTCGAAGCTGGAGAGCACCTGCACCCGGACCCGATGGTTCATCGCCATCTCGACCGAGCGGGTCTGCAGCACCTTGGCGCCGAGCGACGCCATCTCCAGCATCTCTTCGTAAGTGATCTTATCGAGCTTGCGCGCCTTGCGCACGATCCGCGGATCGCAGGTGTAGACGCCGTCGACATCGGTGTAGATGTCGCAGCGATCCGCCTTCAGCGCCGCCGCCAGCGCCACCGCCGAGGTGTCGGAACCGCCGCGGCCGAGGGTGGTGATGCGGCCAGAGGTGGCGACGCCCTGGAAGCCAGCCATCACCGGCACCTCGCCGCGCGCCAGCGATTCCTCGAGCAGCTGCGCGTCGATGTCGAGGATCCGGGCCTTGGCATGCGACCCGTCGGTGTGCACCGCGACCTGCCAGCCCTGGAACGATCGCGCCGGCAGCCCGATCTCCTGCAGCGCCAGCGCCAGCAGACCGGAGGTGACCTGCTCGCCCGAGGCGACCACGGCATCGTATTCGCGCGGATCGTGCAGCGGCGAGATGTCGTTGCAGTACTTCACCAGCTGATTGGTGACGCCGGACATGGCCGAGACCACGACGGCGACCTGGTTGCCGCGCGCGACCTCCGCCTGCACCCGGCGGGCGACGTTCTTGATCCGCTCGACATCGGCGACCGACGTGCCGCCAAACTTCTGAACAATGCGCGCCATCGGCCGCCGCGGGTTGAAGTGACAGGGGCGCCGCGGGCCGGAATGCCGGCATTGCGGCCGCGAGGCCCGCTACCCATACTGCGTCGCCGAGACCGACGCAACGGCCCCTGTGTTGCGTCGCGCTCGCGACGCAAGGTTTTGGCGCAACTGTAAACACGAGGACTCTTCTTTCATGGCGCAAAGCCCGGCGGCGACGATCGATTCCGCCGAGATCGCCCGCTTCGAGGCGATGGCGGCGGACTGGTGGGATCCGGACGGCAAGTTCCGCCCGCTGCACCGGATGAATCCGCTGCGCATCGGCTATGTCCGCGACCGGATCTGCACCCGGCTGGGCCGCGACCCGCTGGCGCCGAAGCCGTTGTCCGGCCTGTCCGTCCTCGACATCGGCTGCGGCGGCGGCCTGCTGTCGGAGCCAATGGCCCGGCTGGGCGCCACGGTCACCGGGGTCGATGCCGGCGCCGAGGCGATCGGCGTCGCCCGCGCCCATGCCGCGGAGTCCGGCCTGGACATCGACTATCGCTGCACCAGCGCCGAGACGCTCGCCGCCGAAGGCGCCCGCTTCGACGCCGTGCTGGCGCTCGAGATCGTCGAGCACGTCGCCGATGTCGAGGCCTTCTGCGGCGCGCTGGCCACGCTGCTGCGGCCGGGCGGCACGCTGGTGATGTCGACCCTGAACCGCACCCGGCGAAGCTGGGCCGTCGCCATCCTCGGCGCCGAGCATGTGCTGCGGGTCATCCCGCGCGGCACCCATGAGTGGCGGAAGTTCCTGAAGCCGCACGAGCTGGCGGCGGCGCTGCGCCGGGCCGGGCTGGCCGTGGAGGACATCGCCGGCATGGTGCCGGACCCGCGCGGCGGATGGCGGCTGGCGCCGCACCGGCTGGGGGTGAACTACATCCTGGCGGCGGCCAGGCCGGGATGATCGTCGTCACGGGCAGCGCCGGCTATCTCGGCTCCCGCATCGTCACCTCCCTGCTCTGCGCTGGCCCGGTGGCCGGGGTCGACCGGGCCGAGGCGCCGACCGTGACCCATCGCGCCGACATCCTCGACGGCGTCACGCTGCGCCGGGCCTTCCGCGGGGCCCGCGTGGTGATCCACACCGCCGGGCTGAATGGCGGGCCGACCGGCGGCCCGGGCGCGCCGGCGCCGGCCGAGGAGATGCGGCGGATCAATGTCGGCGGCACAGAGGCGGTGATCGCGGCGGCGCGCGATGCCGGGGTGCGGCGGCTGGTGCTGACCAGCACCACCGCCCTCTATGGCGGCGCGATCCGCCCGGCCGCGGCCGCGGTCTGGGTGACCGAGGAGCTGCCGGCGGCACCGGAGACGCCGTATGAGGAGAGCAAGCGCGACGCCGAGGCGCTGGTGCTCGCGGCCGCGGGGACATTCCCGGAAGGCTGCCTGATCCTGCGCTGCGGCCGCTTCTTCCCGGCGCCGCCGAACGAGACGGTCAACGACCGGCTGTACCGCGGCGTCGACCCGCGCGACGTGGCGGCGGCGCATATCGCGGCGGCGGAGCGGCCGGGCGGCGGCGCCCATGTGCTGAACATCGCCGCCGCCAGCCCCTTCACGCCCGGGGATTGCGCGGCGTTGCGCCGGGACCCGCTGCCGGCGCTGCGCCGCCGTCACCCCTTCGTCGAGGGCGCCTATCGGCAGCTCGGCTGGAGGCTGCCGACCACGATCGACCGCGTCATTTCGATCGAAAGGGCCCGCGGGGTCATCGGCTACACGCCGCAGCACAATTTCCGCGAAGCGCTGGCCGAGCAGCTCTGGCTCGACGCCTGGCCGCGCCGGTCCGACGCCGGGCCGGTCCGGGGCTGAGGCCGAACCTGCAGCATTTCCTTGGAATTTGCTCTTGCGGTAGGTCCGACCCGTGTTATCTAATTCTCGCGACTGATACAACAACATTAGCGCATTCTATTTTATGCGCGCCTGCTGGTGGCCGGGATGAATATCGGAATTTTTACCGAGTTGTATCCTCCGAGCATTGGAGGACAGGAAATTCGCTTTGCCGAACTCGCACAAGTCTTTCGAGAGCGCGGCCACAATGTCTCAGTATATTGTATAGCGCACAAAAGAGATTTGCTGAATCGCGAGACCCTGAACGGTATTGAGGTGCATCGGTTTCCGGTGGACGAGCACTACCAGAGGCCGCAGTCGCGCCTAGTACCTCGGAATCCGGTTACCATATTAAAGTATGCAACCTGGGTGCGAGGCGTTCTGAAATCGCGCAGCTTCGACCTCAGCCTGTTCAACCAATGGCCCCTGGCCCATATCGCCTTCGCGCCGCGCAGCGCCCGGCAGCGCGCGATCCTCGATTGGTGCGAGGTGCGCGACGCCGGCTTCTACCGCCTGATGCAATGGATGCTGCCCCGCCTGAGCGGGCAGAACATGGGCGTGGGCCCGGCGGTCTGCGCTCGGATCGGCGCCGCGTCCGGGCGGCCGGTCTTCTATCTGCCGAGCGGCATCCGCCGCGCTGCCTATCGCAGCCTGCCGGCCTCCGAACGCCGCGGCATCCTCTATCTCGGCCGCATCACCGCCCATAAGAACCTGACCTTCCTGATCGACGCCTTCGCCCGGCTGAAGGCGGCCGGCCACAACCGGCAAGGGCCGCTCGGCGATGACGAGCTGGTGATCGCCGGGGACGGCCCGGAGCTGCCGGCGCTGCGCGCCCATGCCGCCGGCTCGCCGGCTGCGGGCCAGATCCGGATCCTGGGCCCGGTCAGCGAGCAGCAGAAGATCGAGCTGCTCGGTACCGCCAGGCTCCTGGCGATCACGAGCCGGCGCGAGGGCTTTCCCCGTATTGTCGCCGAAGCCATGGCGAGCGGTCTGCCGACCGTGACCGCGCGCTTTCTCGAGAACGGCACCGCCGACGTCGTCGAGCATTACGGCTGCGGCGTCGTCACCGCGCCGGAGGTCGACGCCTTCGCCGACGGCCTGATCGCCGTCACCGACGGCTGGGATGATCTGTCCCGGCGCGGCCTGGCCCGCGCCGATGAACTGGATTGGCAGGCGCTCGCGGAGCAGATCGAGAGCCGGGCCGTGGCTGGAATTTCAAGAATGAAGGTCCAGGATTCATGCGCATTCTGATCACGGGCGCGGCCGGTTTCATCGGCAGCCAAATCACCCGGCGCCTGGCCCGGGAAGGCCATGAGATCCTGGCCGTCGACAACCTGTCCTTCGGCCGCGAAAGCTCCCTGCCCGAGGAGGCGGTGTTCAAGCGCCTCAACATCGGCACCTGCGGCAGCACCGAGCTTCTGGAGCTGGTCGAGGAGTTCCAGCCGGACGGGGCGATCCATTTCGCCGCGATCCATTTCATCCCCTATTGCATGGCCCATCCGGACGAGACCTTCGCCACCAATGTCCGGGGCACCGAGCTGGTGCTGCGCTCGCTCGAGCGGACCCCGGCGCGCAAGGTGGTCTTCGCCTCGACCATGGATGTCTACGCCCCGGTCGACCGGGTCCATCGCGAGACCGACCAGGCCGCCCCGGTCAACGCCTACGGCCTGTCGAAGCTCTTGGGCGAGGATCTGCTCGCCTATGCCACCCGCACCAACGACCGGCTGTCCGGCGTGGCCCTGCGCTTCGCCAACGCCTTCGGCCCGGGCGAAACCAACCCGCACCTGATTCCCGACGCCCTGAAGCGCATGCGCGACCCGTCGCAGCCGGAGATCCGCATGGGTTATCTCGGCGCCACCCGCGACTTCATCCACGTCTCCGACATCGCCGATGCGGCGATCGCCGCCCTGTTCCAGGACACCGGGCGGTTCGAGGTGTTCAACGTCGCCTCCTCGGTGCCGACGCCGGTGCGCGACGTGGTCGAGACGATCCGGCGCCTGGTCGGCGACCCCCGGCCGATCGTCGAGGACAAGAAGCAGTTCCGGAAGTTCGACCGCCCGTCGCTCTCCGCCGACACCACCAAGATCCGCGCCGGGCTCGGCTGGGCCCCGAAATGGTCGCTCGAGGAGGGGCTGCGCGATCTGGTACAGCACACCTTCGGCGCCGAGCTGCGCCTGATCGCCTGATCCCCGGCGACGTCCGGGCCCCATACGGGCGAGCCGATCGTCATCATCGCGACCCCGAAGGGCGTGGCGATCCAGCGGCAAAGCTGGATTGCCACGGCGCTTCGCGCCTCGCGATGACGGTCTCGCTCTGCCGCGCCCGGACGACCTCCGGTGAAGATCGCCGGGCTCAGCCCCGGCGATTCCGGTCGAGGCGAAAGGCGATGGCGGCGCCCAGCAGGAGGCCGAGCAGCCCGGCGAGGGCGAGGATACGGCCCTTCCTCGGCGAAGTCGGCTCCGACAGCACCTCCGGCTCCTCCAGCGCCTCGGCGGCGAAGGGCAGGTTCGGCTGGATCAGCATCAGGATCTTCTCCTGATCCAGGATCAGGCCGATCAGGGTCTGACGATAGTCGTTGACGGTGACGTTCTGCAGCCGCCGCTGCAGATATTCGAGCTTGCTCTGGGTCTGCTGGTAGATCGCCTGCTTGATCTGGTCGTCGCTGTAGCGGTGCAGATAGCCCAGGGTCTGGCGCGCGACCTCGGAATCCTCGGCGTCGATCGACAGGGTGGTGATCGGCGAATCCCGGTCCTGCTCCTGATTGAGGTTCCGGCGCAGGAACTCGGCGACCGCCTGGGCGCTGGTGTCGACGCCGGTGTCGAGGCCGAGGGCGGCCTTGACCGGGGTCAGGACCGAAGCGCTCTCCCAGATCTTGCGCTCGTCGTTCCAGCGCAGATTCATCAGGCTCTCGACCAGCCCGGCATGCTGCTTCAGCGCCGTCGCGGTGCTCACCGAGGTGAGCTGCTTGGAGAAGCGGTCGAAATAGGTGATCTGCTCGGTGCCCGTCAGGCTGCTGAGCGAGTTGGCGATCATCGAGGCGCCGGCGTTGCGCAGCAGGTCGGACAGCTGCTGCGACGCCTCGGTCGGCATGACCACGAGCCGCGCGGTGTAGCGGGTCGGCGACATCATGATCCAGAGGCCGCCGAGGCCCAGCGCCACCAGGACGGTCAGGGCGACCAGCCAGCGATGGCGCCAGGTCGAGGCGATCACCTCCTGGGCGATGGATTCGCTCGAGCGGATCCTCTCCGGCGCGGCGTCGGTCGCGCTGGGCGCGGGGTCGAGCAGATGGTGGGTGGCGACGGTCATGCCGCACTCGCATTCGGTTGCCGACGCGCCTCCACGACCCGGAGCGCCGCCATGAAGCCGTCGACCACGGCCGAGACATTCTCCTCGGTCGTGCTGCCCGGGTCGTGGATCGGGTCGCCGACCCGGCCCGGGAAGGACTGGGCGTGGAGCCAGCTCAGGAAGGCGGCGGGATCGGCCCGGCCGTCGCGGTCGTCGCGCTGCAGCAGGCGCTCGAACGCGGCGCGGCTGAGCGTCGACAGGTCGATCGTGCCCGGCGACATCACCGGGGCGAAGTACATCGGCGCGAAGGTCGCGGATTTGAGGCCCAGCAGGCCGGCCTCGAGGCAGACGGTGCCCGAGGGCGACAGCACCAGCCGCGCCGCCTCCATCAGCCGGAAGGTGTCGGCGTAGGGGTCGATCAGGCGCACGCCCGGGATCCGCCGCAGCTCGTCATAATAGTGCGGCGCGCGGAAGCCGATCGCGTTGGAATGCTCCTTGACGTAGATCTCCCAGCCATGCGGGATCACCCGCGACAGGGCGCGGACATTCTCGATCTGGTCGGCATGGCGATGGGCGAAGACGTCGATCGACCCTTCCGGCTGCATGTGCAGCGTGACCAGGACGAAGGGCCGCTGGCCGGGGATGCCGTCGCGCTCGAAAGGCTTCTTCCAGCGGGTGCGGTAGGTGTTGACGATCCGGTTGAAGCGCCAGCGCGAGCGGTGCGCCAGGGTCGGCAGGGTCTCGTCGCCCTCCGTGGCCTTCGAGAAGGCCTGCACCACGGATTCGGCGAGCCAGTGGCTGCGGAAGAACCGGATCTTGTTGTTGATGTGGAAGTAGTAGGGCCGGTAGGCGCGGCTGCGCAGCGCCTCCAGGATGGTCTCGGCGGCCTCGCGGTCCGACCGGTCCGGCTTGCGGATCTCGAAGACCTCGGCCTGGTCGTAGCCGGTGAAGAAGCCGAAGCGGTCGGACGGCACCCGGACCGTCGACGGCGAGAGATAGAGCCGGCCCTGCGCCCTGCACAGCTGGGTCGTGGCCAGCTCGAACGCCCAGGTCTGCTCGCCGAAGGCGGCGTGGATGTCGTGGCGCCGGAGGAAGCGCGAGATCTCCCGCGCGGCCACGGCCAGATAGGCCTTGGCGTAGGGCCGCTTGCGCAGCTCGCGATCCATCAGGATCACCTCGTTGGCGGCGAGACCGCCGGCCTCGAGCTCGGTCAGCCCCGGATCGGCCGGATCCGTCGGCAACGCCCGGCGCCATTCCTCCTTGAAATCGGCGAGGCAGAGGATCCGATCCGGCTGCCAGCCTTCCCGGATCAGCGCGTCCGCCCATCGGCGGCTGGCCGCGATCCAAGTGACCCCGACCCCCTTCCGTTCGAGGCCACGCCCGATCCTCTCGAACAACATCGTACGGTAATTATTGGATAAAAGGCATATATTCATTATTCCGCGCCATGCGTCCGAGGACAGGCTGCCGGCGACTCGACGCGGTTCCGCGACGGCCGACGGCACATAACCCACTAACCGCAAGCGGGGACGGTGACAAGAGACCACGGCACGGAAGGCGGGAAGAAATCGCCGGCCCGATCAAATCAGGGTAGTGGCGGGCCGATCCGGCCGGCGCGGATCAGGAATCGGTCCGCGATACCCAGGGAATGCGGGCGACCCCGATCCCCTCTTCCTCCAGCTCGCGCGCCTCGGCCTCGGTCGCCTCGCCGTAGATGTCGCGATGCCCGGCTTCCTCGTAGTGGATCTTGCGCGCTTCCTCGGCGAAACGGTCGCCGACATACTCGCAATTCTCTTCGATCTTGCGGCGCAGGGCCTCGAGCTGGCGGCGCGCCTCGGCCATGGTGGTGTGGGGCCGCCGGCCGTCCTCGGCCGGGCGCTTGGCGATCGCCGGCGCCATCAGCGCCTTCTGCACCGAGCTGCTGCCGCACACCGGGCAGTTGACCTCGCCCGCCGCCACCTGCGTGTCATAGGTGTCGCTGTTCCGGAACCAGGCCTCGAAGCCGTGGCCGGCCTCGCATCGCAATTCGTACAGGATCATCGCATTCCATGCTCCGCTTTCGTCATACGATGGTCCGTTCCGGGCCGCAAAGAAAATGACGTCTCAAATGCTGCATATCCCCCCTGTGTCCGCCTGGGTCGCGCGCTTCGCCCCGCTGGTGCCGAAAGCCGCGCCGGTGCTGGACCTCGCCTGCGGCAGCGGCCGCCATCTGCGGCACTTCCGGGCCCGCGGCCACGCCGTGGCCGGCGTCGACATCGACCTGCAGGGCGTGGCGGATCTGGCCGGCGCGGAAGGGATCGAGATCCTGCAGGCCGATATCGAGGGCGGCCCCTGGCCCTTCGCCGGCCGCCGCTTCGCCGGCATCGTCGTCGCCAACTACCTGCACCGGCCGCTGCTGCCCGTGATCATCGATGCGCTGGCCCCGGGCGGCGTGCTGATCTACGAGACCTTCGCCCAGGGCAATCAGCGCTTCGGCCGGCCTTCCACCCCCGCCTATCTGCTCAAGGCCGGGGAGCTGGTCGACGCCGTGGCGGGTCGGCTGCAGGTGATCGCCTATGAGCACGGCGAGGTCGCCTCGCCCCGCGCCGCCGTGGTGCAGCGGATCTGCGCCGTCGCCGACCTGGCACCCGTGCCGGCGCTGGACGGGTCGCCCGAGCCGCATCCTTTGCCTGCGCCCTGAGCGCTCCTCATCGGCATCCGGAGCCGGTACGATCGCCCGGATCTGCGAAAACGTCGGGCATTTGCAGCCGAGAGGAGACAGGCGTGGCCGAAGGAACGATCGTCTGGGGCGTGCTGGGCGCCGCCAAGATCAACGACAAGGTCGTCCCGCCGATGACCCGTGCCCGGCACTGCCGGGTCAAGGCGATCGCCTCGCGCTCGGCGGAGAAATCCGCGGCCGCGGCGGCGACATACGGGCTGCCGGTGGCCTATGACAGCTACGAGGCGCTGCTGGCCGACCCGGAGATCGACGCGGTCTACATCCCGCTGCCGAACCACCTGCATGTCGAATGGACCATCAAGGCGGCCGAGGCCGGCAAGCACGTGCTGTGCGAGAAGCCGATCGGGCTGAACGCCGAGGAGGCGCGGCGGCTGATCGCGGCGCGCGACAAGAGCGGCCGGCGCATCCAGGAGGCCTTCATGGTGCGCACCCATCCGCAATGGCTGAAGGTGCGCGAGCTGGTGCAGGAGGGCGCGATCGGCGAGCTGCGGGCCGTCACCGGCGCCTTCACCTACCGCAACATCGACCCGAACAACATCCGCAACAAGGCCGATATCGGCGGCGGCGGCCTCCTGGACATCGGCTGCTACCCGATCACCACCTCGCGCTTCATCACCGGGCGCGAGCCGCGCCGGGTGGTGTCGCTCCTGGACCGCGACCCGGTGTTCAAGATCGACCGGCTGGGCAGCGTTCTCCTGGACTATGACGGGGTGCAGGCCAGCTTCGTCTATTCCACCCAGATCCCCGGCTATCAGCGCATGCAGTTCCTGGGCACCAAGGGCCGGATCGAGGTGGAGATCCCGTTCAACGCCCCGAACGACCGGCCCTGCCGCCTGCTGCTGGACGACGGGTCGAGCCTGTCCGGCGAGGGCATCAGGCCGATCGAGGTCCCGGTCTGCGACCAGTACGGCGTCGCCGCCAGCGCCTTCGCCGAAGCGATCCTCGCCGGCACGGAGCAGCCGGTGCCGCTGGAGAACACGCTGGCCAACATGCAGGTGATCGACGCCGTCTTCCGCTCCGCCCTGTCCGGCCGGTGGGAGACGCCGTGAGCGAGGTGCCGTCGGTCGCCGAGCCGGCCGCCATCACCCGCGAATCGCTGAAGAACGGCATCCTGCAGCGCATGATCGCGGCCGGCGACCCGACGGCGGAGGTCCTGTCCTTCGAGGCGCTGGCCGAATCGCGCCGGGCGATGCTGGCGGCGGAGGGCGCGGCCGGCGACGTCTGGGTCTTCGGCTACGGCTCGCTGATCTGGAACCCCGCCTTCCATTTCGTCGAGCGCCGCACCGGCGTGATCCACGGCTGGCATCGCCGCTTCTGCCTGTGGACCTCGCTCGGTCGCGGCACGCCGGAGCGGCCGGGACTGGTGCTGGGCCTCGACCGCGGCGGCACCTGCCGCGGCGTCGTGTTCCGCATCGCCGCCGCGGCGGTGGAGGAGGAGCTGGACCTGATCTGGCGGCGCGAGATGGTGACCGCCTCCTACGTCCCGCGCTGGGTGACGGCGACGACGCCGGACGGCCCGGTGCGGGCGATCGCCTTCACCATCAACCGCGCCCAGCCGCGCTATGCCGGCCGGCTGAGCGAGGAGGAGACGGCCCGGGTCGTGGCCGGGGCCCATGGCCAGCTGGGCAGCTGCCAGGACTATTTCCGCTCGACCCTCGAACATCTGGTCGAGCTCGGCATCCGCGATCACGGCCTCGAGGCGCTGCGGCGCCGGATCGCGGCGATCGACGGGGGCTGAGCCGGGCGATCCGCCGATCCCGGGAATAGCCGGCGCGTCTCGATCGTCCTGTGTCGTGAGCCGGGCGGCCTGACCGCCCGCATCACAACCCGGAGATCCCCATGCGCCATTCCTCGCGCACGACCCTTCCCTTCGCCCTGGCGCTCGGCCTGCTCTACGCGTCCGGCGCGACCGCGGCGACCTGGACCCTGGCCGGCCCTTCGAAGGCGGACCCGATGCTCATCACCGTCAAGGACGGGAATGGCGGCGGGCATGGAGGCGGGAACGGCGGGGGCAACGGAGGTGGGAACGGTGGCGGCAACGGCGGTGGGAACGCCGGCGGCAATGGCGGCGGCAAGAGCGATGCCGGAAGCGACCGCGGCAAGAGCGCCGACAGCGCCCGCGGGCGATCGTCCGCGACGTCGGCCGCCACCGCTCTCGACGACGACACCGATGTCGCCGTGACCCGCCCGGGCCGGACCCGCCAGGTCGAGACCGCGGCGTTCCCGAACCATGGCGCCCGGGTATCGACCATGGTCGGGCTGTCCAAGGAGCTGGGCTATGGCGCCCGGGTCGGCGCCATGCAGGCGAATTTCGGCACGCCGCAGGAGACCGGCATCCGGGCGCTGGAGGACCGGATCGCGGCGCTCGAGGCCGACCCGACCGCCGATCCGCACGTCATCGATGCCCTGGAGGCCGAGCTGGCCGAGCGGACCGCGGCGGTGAAGCCCGGCACCGGCCCGGCCGGGGACTGGGAATCGGCCAATCTGGACGTCGACGGCAACGGCGTGGTCGACGAGACCGACCGCTCCCTCGCCCGGCAGGGCTTCCGTCCGTTCGATTGATCCGGCTGGCGGGGCGCGACGGCACCGTCGCGCCCCGACGCCGTCCTAGAAGCTGGCCTGCACCCGGTAGAGGCCGGCATAGACCCCGCCGGCGGCCAGTAGCTGCTCATGCGTTCCCTGCTCGGCGATGCCCTGGTCGGTCAGGACCAGGATGCGGTCGGCATGGCGCACCGTGGACAGCCGGTGGGCGATGACCAGAGTCGTGCGGTCCCGCGCCAGGTCCAGCAGCGCCTGCTGCACCGCCCGCTCGCTCTCGTTGTCGAGGGCGCTGGTGGCCTCGTCGAAGATCAGGATCGCCGGGTCCTTCAGGAAGGCCCGGGCGATGGTCAGCCGCTGCTTCTGGCCGCCCGACAGCTTGACGCCGCGCTGGCCGATATCGGTGTCGTAGCCGTCCGGCAGCGCGATGATGAAGTCGTGCGCGTTGGCCGCCTTCGCCGCTGCGACGATCTCCTCCTGCGTCGCCTCCGGCCGGCCGTAGCGCAGATTCTCCGCCACCGTCCCGGCGAACAGGTAGACGTCCTGCTGCACCACCCCGACGGCGCGCCGCAGCGACGCCAGGGTGACGTTGCGGATGTCCGTGCCGTCGATCAGGATCCGCCCCTCCGTCGCCTCGTAGAAGCGCGGGATCAAGGCGCAGAGCGTGCTCTTGCCGGCGCCGGAGGCCCCGACCAGGGCGACGAACTCGCCGGGCCGGATGTCCAGCGACAGGCCCTGGAACACATGCGGCCTGTCGTCCTCGTAGCGGAAGCCGACATCGCGGAAGGAGATCGCGCCGCGCGGCCGGGCCAGCTCGACCGCGCCGGGCCGGTCCTGGATCTCCGGCTCGACCTCCAGGATCTCCATCATCCGGGTGAAGCCGGTGTAGCCCTCCTGCCAGAGCCGGGCGAAGTTCGCCAGCCGCTTCACCGGGTCGACCAGCGCCGCGACGCAGAGCAGGAAGGTCAGCATGTCGGCCACGGCGAGCTGCCCCTCCGCGACCCTGACCGCGCCGGCGACGATGATGATCACGGTGATGAGCTGCGGGAACGTCTCCGTGCCCATCGAGAAGAAGGCCTCGCTGCGGTAGCCGGCGCGGCGGCTGTCGAGGAAGGCGGCGTTCTGCTCCTCGAAGCGGCGATTCTCGACTTCCTCGTTGGCGAAGGACTGCACCACGCGGATGCCGGCCAGCGAGTCCTCGACCCGCTCGTTCACCGCCGCGATCCGCTGCCTGCTGAGCAGGAGTGCCCGGTTCATGCGGCGGTTGAAGTGCAGCGCATAGGCGACCGCGAAGGGCAGCACCGCCAGGATCATCAGGGCCAGCGGCGGGTCGAGCCAGGCCAGGATGGCGAGCGCCCCGGCGAATTTCAGCACCGCGATGGCCAGGTCCTCCGGCCCGTGGTGATAGAGCTCGCCCAGCGAGAACAGGTCGTTGGTGATGCGGCTCATCAGCTGCCCGACCCGCTCGCGGTCGTAGAAGCCGAAGGACAGCTTCTGCAGATGCGCGAACAGCTCGCGGCGCAGGGCGCTTTCCATCTTCGCGCCCATGACATGGCCCTGGTAGTCGACGAACAGGTTGCTGAGCGCCTGCAGGACGACCACGGCGAGCATGGCCGCGCCGAGGATGTAGACCTCTTCGAGCGCCCCGGGGACGTCGCCCAGGCCGGTGAGCCGCTTGGTGACGATGTTAGCGCCGAGCGGCAGGATCAGCGCCGTCGCCGAGACGACGAAGGCGCAGGACAGGTCGGCCGCCAGCAGCGGGATGTGCGGCCGGTAGTAGGAGAGGAACTTGCGGATCCGCGCCCAGGCGACATCGCGCGGCACGTCGCGGCCGGACCGGCGCGCCGGCGGTGAGGCGAGGGGGAAGCGGGAGGCGTCGGCCGCGCGGCGCGGCCGGAAGGCGAGGCCGCTAAGTGCGGCGTCCTGATGCGCCGGCGACCTCCGAAGTCGGGACAACATGAGGCTTCATGTCCTGGTGGTGGGTGGTCACTCCTTTCTCTTTGGACATGAAGGTCGTCATCTCGCCCTCCTGGGGATCGTTCGGGGCCGGACTATGCGGCAGCGACCCGGATCGGGCAACGCCGATCTGCCGATCCTGTGATCAATTTGCCTCGGTGTGACCGGCCGGCATCAGTCCCGCGGCCGCCGGGCAAGGCGCGGATGGCCGGTGGCGTCGTCGGTGCGCCAGGCCTGGGACTGGAACTTCAGGAACAGCGCCGCCCAGCGCCCCTGCGGGAAGGCGATCAAGAGGGCGCCGTCCTGGCCGGTGCCGTTGTCGCTGCGGAACCGCTCCTCCGGGCTGCCCTGGTTCATGTGGATGTTGTGCATGCCGCGCGACGGCATGAAGCCGAAGCCGTGATCGGCGACGGGATCCGGCCCGAAGGGCTCGCCGAAGGCGTAGAGCATGGCGTCGGGCTCGGCGATCGCGCGGGCGACGATGCGGTCGATCTTCTCGTTCAGGTCGTTGTCCGGCCCCGGCCGCGACGCCGGTAGCGGCCGCATGTGCGACCGGTCGAACAGCCCGTCGCGGACATAGTCGAGGCCCTTCCCTTTCGCGATCGCGGTGAGACCCAAGGGCAGCGCCGCGATCCGGTCCGTCAGGGCATGCGCGAAGTCGGCGTCGAGGGCGTATTCCACCGCCGACGGCCAGGACGAGCCATGGACGTTGACCGCGACGCGGTGGTCGCGGCCGCCGTCGTGAACGCGGATGTGATAGTGGTTCGATCCCTCGGCGGCGAGGCGGCGGTCGGTCGGGCGCCCCTTGAGCACCGCGTAGCGCTCGAGCGCCATCCTCCGGGGGCTATTCCCCGGCCGCGCGCAGGGGCGCCTCGGGCGGGGCGACGCGGCGGTCGTGGCGCAGCGCCGGCACGGCGCTGCGCGCCTCCTCCACCCGCGCCAGGTCGATCTCGGCGGTGACGACCCCGACCGCCTCGCCGGCATCGGCCAGGACCTCGCCCCAGGGGGCGACGATCAGCGAATGGCCGTAGGTCTGGCGGCCCTTGTCATGGGTGCCGGTCTGGGCCGGGGCGATGACGAAGCTGCCGGTCTCGATCGCCCGGGCGCGCAGCAGCACATGCCAATGCGCCTGCCCGGTCTTGCGGGTGAAGGCGGCCGGCACGCTGAGGATATTGGCCCCGGCCTGGGCCAGCGTCCGGTACAGATAGGCGAAGCGCAGGTCGTAGCAGACGGTCAAGCCCAGCACGCCGCCCGCGGGCAGCGGCGCCACCACCGCCTGGTCGCCCGGGTCGAAGGTGGCGCTCTCGCGGTAGCGCTCGCCCCCGGCCAGGTCGACGTCGAACATGTGGATCTTGTCGTAGCGCGCCAGGATCTCGCCCGACGGCGCGAACAGGAAGGAACGGTTGGCGACCTTGCCGTCGGCCAGCCTGATGCCGAGCGACCCGATCAGCAGCGTCGCCCCGGTCTCGCGCGCCAGACCGGCGAAGAAGGGCAGGCCGGGATGCTGCTCCTCCGGCAAGGCGCGCTGCAGGATGGCCTCGCGGCCCTGGGCGATGAAGCCGGTGTTCTCCGGCGTCGCGATCAGATCCGCCCCGGCGTCGCGGGCCCGCCGGATCAGCGCTCCCGCCTCCTGCAGATTCGGCTCGATCTCGGTGCCGACATTGAGCTGGACGCAGGCGGCGGTGAAGCGGGTCATGCGGTCACCCCGGAACGGGTTAGGCCGGCGCGCTCTCGGCCAGCAGCGGATCGAGCCTGCCGGCGCGCTCCAGCGCCTGGAGGTCGTCGTTCCCGCCGACATGGGTCGAGCCGATGAAGATCTGCGGCACGGTGTTGCGGCCGTTGGCGCGCTGCCGCATCTCCTCCCGCCGCGACGGCTCGGCCACCACATCGATCTCCTCGAAGCTGACGCCCTTCTGGGTCAGCAGCTTCTTGGCCATGTAGCAGTACGGGCAGAACGGGCTGGAGTAGACGGTGACGGATGGCATGCGGATCCTCCGAAGAGTTCACCGAATATGAGGTCATTCCGCCATCGATGCCAGGGGTCTGCGCCCGGCGAATGGCGCCCATGCCCTCAGCGCGCCTCAGAGTCCGGCCCGGAATCCGTTCCGGTAAGTCGGCTGGCGTGGTTTTCGGGAACCGGAGCGCAGCGGACATGGAAGTCCGTGAGCACCGGAAGCGCAGAAAACCGCGTCAGATGGCCGCCGGGGCGAGTTCCGGGCCGGACTCTCAACTCCCGGGTGACGGCACCCGCGCCAGGGTGACGACGTCGACGCCGGCGGCGCCCTTGCGCCGCAGCGCCCGGGCGCATTCGTCGATGGTCGCACCGGTGGTCAGGACGTCGTCAACCAGCAGGACGCGCCGTCCCTCGACCAGCGCCTCGCGGCCCGGCCGCACGGCGAACGCGCCGGCGACGTTGCGCCGCCGCGCCCGCCGGTCCTGCCCGCCCTGGCTGGGCGTCGCCCGGCGCCGGACCAGCAGGTCCGGCACGACCGGCCGGCCGGCTTCGCGGCCGAGCGCCAGCGCCAGCAGCGCCGCCTGATTGTAGCGCCGGCGCAGCAGGCGCCAGCGGTGCAGCGGCACCGGCGCGATCACCTCGACGTCGGCCAGGAACGGTGCTGCCGCCCGCTGCAGCATGCGGCCGAAGGCCGGAGCCGCATGGGTCTGGTCGCCGTGCTTGAAGGCCAGGATCAGCTTGCGGCTGAGGTCGTCGTAGAGGAAGGCGGCGCGGGCCCGGTCCCACAGCGGCGGATACGCCAGGCAGTTGCCGCAGACCGGGTCATCGCCCGCCCCGGCCGCCGCCGCATGGTCGAAGGGCAGGCCGCAGCGGCGGCAGAGCGGCGGGCCGAGGAAGGCGAGCTGCGCCCAGCAGGCCGCGCACAACGCCCCCGGCGCCATGACTTCGGCGCCGCAGGACAGGCAGCGCAGCGGCAGCACGGCGTCGAGCAGGGCCGTTCCGGCGCGCCTGAGCCACGGGGCGACGGCAGCGCGCACCGCCGCCTACCGGCCGAGGGCGATGCCGTCGCGCCGCGGATCGGCGCCGCCGACCAGCCCGTCCGGGCCGATCTGGATGCCGTGCAGGCCGCTGACCTGTTCCATCACCACCACCTCGTGCCCGCGCGCCGCCAGCGCATCCTTCAGCGCCTCGGCCGCCATCCCCGCCTCCAGCTCGGTCGGGCCGTTGCGGTTGACGACATGACCCAGCCCGATCGCCTGCTGCACGTCCAGCCCCCAGTCGAGCACGCCGATGATAGCCTGGGCGACATAGGGGCTGATACGGGCGCCGCCGGGCGACCCGATCACCAGCACCGGCCGGCCCTCCCGGTCCAGCACGATGGTCGGGGCCATCGAACTGCGCGGCCGCTTGCCGGGCTCGACCCGGTTCGCCACCGGCCGGCCGGCGGCATAGGGCAGGAAGGAGAAGTCGGTCAGCCCGCTGTTCAGAAGGAAGCCGCGCACCATCAGATGCGACCCGAAGCCGCCCTCGATGGTGCTGCTCAGCGACACGACGCTGCCCTGGGCGTCCACGATCGAGACATGGCTGGTGTCGGGCGGCTCGGCCGAGGCGTCGGAGCTCCATTCCTCCTCCACGCGCCGCGGCGGGCTGCCGGGCGCCACCGGCGCCGGCGCCGCCCGGCCGGGCGAGATCGCCTGGGCCCGCGCGGCCAGATAGGCGGTGTCGAGCAGCCCCTGCACCGGCACCGGGACGAAATCCGCGTCGGCGACGTAGCGGTCGCGGTCGGCGAAGGCCAGCTTGCCGGCTTCGGCGAACAGGTGCCAGGCATCGGCCGAGCCGGGCCCCATCGACCGCAGATCGAAGGGCTCGAGCAGCCCGAGGATCTGGCCGACGGCGATGCCGCCGGAGCTCGGCGGCCCCATGCCGCAGACCCGCCAGACGCGGTAGGGGATGCAGGCGGGCTGGCGCTCGACCACCCGGTACGTCTCCAGATCGATCGGCGCCAGCCGGCCGGGATTGCCAGGGGCGCCCTGGACCGCGGCGACGATGTCGGTGCCGATCGGCCCCAGATAGAAGGCTTCGTCGCCGGCGCTGAGGATGAAGCGCAGGGTCTCGGCGAAGGCCGGGTTGCGCAGGGTCTCGCCGGCTTGCGGCGCCCGGCCGCCGGGGAAGAAGGTATCGCGCGCCCGCCGGTCCCGCTTCAGCCGCTCCGCCGCGTCGCCGGCCAGCAGGGCCGCCAGCTGCAGGGAGACGGGAAAGCCGGATTCGGCCAGCCCGATCGCCGGCCGGAACAGGCGGTCGAGCGACAGCCTGCCCCAGCGTTTATGCGCTTCCAGCAGCAGCTTCAGCGTGCCGGGGGTGCCGACGGACCGGCCGCCCGCCGCGGCGGCGAGGATGGGCATCGGCCGGCCCGACGCATCGAGGAACAGGCCGCCATCGGCGGCCCGCGGCGCGGTCTCGCGCCCGTCGAGCGCGACCAGCCTGCGCGACGGCCCGTCGAAATGCAGCAGCAGTGCGCCGCCGCCGATGCCGCTCGACTGCGGTTCGACCAGGTTGAGCACGAGCTGCACCGCGATCATGGCATCGACGGCGGTGCCGTTCTCCGCCAGCACGTCGTAGCCGGCCCAGGCTGCGATCGGGTTTGCCGCCGCGACCATGAACTGCCTGGCGCGGACCGCGGGTTCGCCACTGCGGCCTGCCGCCACCTGAGATGCGGCGCCGGCGCCCGGGAGCGGCTGCGCCAGGACCGTGCCGGCGGCCACGAACAGCAGGCCGACGCCGATCGCGCCGAGCAGAAAAAGGGGCTTCCAGCCGGTCCGGCGCATTCTCTCCCTCACCGCATCGCATAAGGGAGTATTCCACGGCAGCCGCCGGCGCCCAATCCCCTGTCTGGGAGATTCGGTCGGTCAGGTCAGGCTGAGGCCGCCGTCCAGGGTCACGATCTCGCCGGTCACGTAGTCCGAGCGGATCAGCCCGAACACCACCTCCGCCACATCCGCCGGCTGCGCCGCCCGGCGCATCGGCGCCGTGCTGGCCCAGAGCTGCTGCGCCTCGGTCCAGGCCGCGGTCATCGGCGTGTCGACCAGGCCGGGGGCGACGGCATTGACCCGGATCGCCGGCGCCAGCGTCTTGGCGAGCAGCCGGGTGACGTGGTGCAGCGCCGCCTTGGAGGCGGCATAGGGCACCGAGGCGCCGCGCGGCCGGGCCCCGGCATGGGAGCCGATATTGACCACCGCGGCCGGCCGGCCGCGTGCCGCCGCCTCGCGCAGCGCCGCCTCGGCCTCCGCCACCAGCAGCCAGGGGGCGATGACGTTGACCTGGTGCAGCCGGCGCCAGAGATCCGGCGTCGCCGCCTTGAGGTCGGCGTGCGGCACTGTGGCGGTGATGCCGGCGCTGTTGACCAGCGCGTCGATCCGGCCGTGCCGCGCCAGCACCGCCCGGACCAGGGCCGGCGGCCCCTCATCCGTCGCCAGGTCGGCGGCGGTGTAGCTGGCGCCGCCGCCGAGCTCCGCCGCCAGCGCCTCGCCGGCCGCGGCGGAGGCGCGCGAATGCAGCGCCACGGCCCAGCCTTCCGCGGCCAGCCGCCGGGCCACCGCCGCGCCGATGCCGGAGGTCGATCCCGTCACCAGGGCCACCGGCCGGTCCGCTGCCGTCATCATCCGCTCCCTCGCGTTCATCCCTCGCGGCCCGGTCTCGCGGCCGGCACCCGCACCCCCTATAGTGCGCGTCATGACCGATTCCGACAGCATGATGGTGTTCGACCGGACGCTGGTGCGCCGGCGGCGCGACCGTGCGGCGCCGAAGCTGGCCGAGCACGATTTCCTGTTCGAGCATGTGGCGGCGATGCTGGCCGAACGGCTGCTCGACGTCACCCGCCGCTTCCCGATGGCGCTCGACCTCGGCTGCCACGACGGCGCCGTGGCCCGGGCGCTGGCGGGCGGCGGCAGGGTCGACACGCTGGTCCAGGCCGACCTGTCCCCGGCGATGGCCCGTCGCGCCGCCGGCAACGGCCGGCCGACCCTGGCCTGCGACGAGGAACTGCTGCCCTTCGGCGAGGGCACGCTCGACCTCGTGATCAGCAACCTGTCGCTGCACTGGGTCAACGACCTGCCCGGCGCCCTGCTGCAGATCCGCCGGGCGCTGCGGCCCGACGGGCTGTTCCTGGCGGCGATGCTGGGCGCCGGCACCCTGGCCGAGCTGCGCTCCGCCCTGGTCGAGGCGGAGACGGAGCTGATCGGCGGGGCCAGCCCGCGCCTGTCGCCCTTCGCCGACCTGCGCGACGCGGCCGGCCTGCTGCAGCGCGCCGGCTTCGCCCTGCCGGTCGCCGACTCGGAGACGGTGACGGTCACCTACGAGAACGCCTTCCGCCTGTTCGCGGACCTGCGCGGCATGGGCGAGACCAATGCCGGACTGAACCGCAACCCGGCGACGCCGCCGCGCGGCTTCTGGCCGGCCGTCGCCGCCCGCTATGCCGAGCGCTTCGCCGAGCCGGACGGGCGCATCCCCGCCAGCTTCGAGGTGCTGTTCCTGGCCGGCTGGGCGCCGCATGAGAGCCAGCCGAAGCCCCGCCCCCGCGGCAGCGCCACCCGGTCCCTGGCCGAGGCGCTGGGCACGGTGGAACGGCCGGTGCGGCAGTAGCGGCGCCCGCCGCTACGCCTGTCCCTGCCCCTGATAGATCGCCATGGCGGCGGGCAGCTCGGCCTGCAGCGCCTGGATGCGGGTGGCGTCGGCCGGGTGGGTCGACATGAACTCCGGCGGCGCGCCGCGGCCTTCGGCCTGGGCCATCGCCTCCCAGAAGCGCACCGCCTCCTGCGGGTCGTAGCCGGCCCGCGCCATCGCCTCGACCCCCAGCCGGTCGGCCTCCAGCTCCTGGTCGCGCGAATAGGGCAGGATCACCCCGTACTGCACGCCGGCGCCGAGCAGCCCGGCGATCTGGTCGGTCGCCGCCACGTCGCCGGCCTGCATCGCCGCCATCAGCGCCTGCATGCCGATCTCCGCCGCCATGCTGCGGCTGATCCGGCGGGCGCCGTGCCGGGCGTGGACATGGCTGATCTCGTGCCCGACCACGGCGGCGAGCTGGGCGTCGCTGCCGGCCACGGAGAACATGCCCTCATAGACCCCGACCTTGTTGCCGGGCACCGCGAAGGCGTTCTTCTCCTGCCCCTGGAACACCACGAACTCCCACTCCGCCGGGTTGCCGCCGGTGGCCGAGACCAGCCGGCCGGCGACCTGGCCGAGCATCCGGTTCATCTCGGCATTGCTCGACGCCGCCCGCTCGGCCCGGATCTTGGACCAGGTCTGCTGGCCCAGCTCGGCCTCCTGCTGCGGCGAGACCAGGATGAAGTCGCCGCCCTCGCCGCCGGGCACGCAGCCGACGACCAGGGTGCCGGTCGCGCCGACCAGGGCCACCAGGATCTCGCGGCGATGCAGAATCGGACCCTCGCACATCGAACGTGTTGCTCCCCCTTGCTGTCCGTTCGATGCGGTCAACCCGCGGCGGTCGGTAAAAGATCCCGCTTCATGACGATGGCGTCGACCGCGGCGGCGCCGACCTTGTAATAGCCCTTGCGGATTCCCGCCTCGCGAAACCCGGCTCCGCGGTAGAGCGCGAGCGCCGCGGCGTTGTCCGTCGCCACCTCGAGGAACAGCGTCTCCGCCCCGGCCGCCGCGCAGCGGTCGATCAGCGCATGCAGCAGCAGGCGCCCGCCGCCCCGGCGGCGCTGGCCGGGCAGGAGGGCGATCGACAGCAGCTCCGCCTCGTCCGCCGCCACCCGGGCGAGCGCGTAGCCTGCCGGTTCCTCCCCCTCGTCAAGCGCGATCAGCGCGAACACGCCGGGGCCGGCCAGGAGCTGCGCCAGCTGGTCCGCCGCCCAGGCCTCGCCGAAGCCGGCCTCGTAGAGGGCCGACAACACCGCGGCCTCAGCCACGCCGGCCTCGACGACGCGCATCACGGCTTCGGCGCCCGATCCGCCAGCGGCACCGCGTCGGGCGGCCGGACATAGAGCGGCGGCGGCGGGCCCTCGCGCGCCTCGTCCGCGCGCTCCTCGGCCAGCCGGGCCACGGTCGCCGGATCGATCGCGGCGGGGCCGGCGCAGCGGACATCCGGCCGGCCGGTCAAGGCCGGCAGCACCAGACCGGCGCCGTCGCCGGCGACGGTCAGGGGGCCCGGGGGGATCAGCGCGACGAGATCGGCCGCCGGCAGGCACAGCGGCTCGCCGAGAGGGGCTCCGCTCGCATCGAACAGCCGGGCGAAGGGCTCGGCCCGGCGCCCGTCCAGCGCCACCAGCACGGTGCCTTCGGCGACCGGGCCGAGATCGGCCAGCACCGCGTCGAAGCTGGGGATGCCGACGATCTTCCGGCCGGTGCCGAGCGCCAGCCCGCCGACCGCGGCCAGCCCGACCCTGAGCCCGGTGAAGGAGCCCGGGCCGGTGGTGACGCCGAACAGGTCGACCTCTCCAGGCGCGACCCCGGCCTCGGCCAGCACCTCCAGCACCAGTGGCATCAGCCGGGCGGCGTGGCCCTGGGCCATCGGCTCGGTTCGCGCGGCCAGAACCCGCCCGCACCGCCGCACCGCCACGCCGCAACCGG
The DNA here is from genome assembly GCF_000423185.1 of Inquilinus limosus DSM 16000. Classification (GTDB taxonomy): domain Bacteria; phylum Pseudomonadota; class Alphaproteobacteria; order DSM-16000; family Inquilinaceae; genus Inquilinus; species Inquilinus limosus. The sequence continues at coordinate 85,616 of NZ_KE383985.1, forward strand.
CGCCGGCGGCATCGAGCCCGAGCACGATCACGCGCCGGCTCCAGCATATGCAGCGGACATCCAGGCGCTGTTCATTGGGAAATTCGGTCCGTACACGCGCTCACACGATCCGGCAGGCTTCCTCGAAGGCCAGGCGCGGGCGGCGGGGGAATTCCTTGCTGCGGTCGACATAGCCGATGTCGACCAGGAGGCTGGAGCGCCAGCGGGTGCCGGAGAGGAAGGCGGCGTCGACCTTGCCCCGGTCGAACTCCCCCACCAGCCAGCAGCCGAGCCCGAGGCCGCGCGCCGCCATGATCAGATAGGCGGCCTGCATCGCCGCGTCGCGATGCGCCGTCTCCTGCGCCAGGTCCGGGCGGGCGGCGAAGCGGATCGCTGCCTGCGGGTCGTCGGGCAGCAGCTTCGGCAGCTGTTCGTGGAAGGCCGAATCATAAGCCACGATCGCGGTCACCGGCGCCTGCAGCGTGGCGCCCAGCACCTCCGGGTCCAGCGCCGGCCGCAGCGCCGCCTTGCCTTCCTCCGAGGTGACGAAGACGATCCGCGCCGGACAGGAATTGGCGCTGGTCGGGCCGCGCTTCATCAGATCATAGATCGCCCGGAGCGTCGCCTCCGGGATCGCCTCGTCGAGGAACACGCATCGGGTGCGGGCCTCGCGGAACAGCGTGTCGAGCGCGATCTTGTCGAGCGCCATGGCCGTCTGCCGCAGAAAATCTCAGCTCGCGGCAGGTAAGCTTATCGCGCGATCCGCGGCAAGCCGCGCCGAATCGAGCTCGACGAGATCGTTCCCACGGATCATGGCCCGGACGTCGCGGATATAGGCCGTTCCGCGCGTCGAATAGCGCCCGAGGGTCGACGCCAGATCATAGCCGTCCAGCTTCTGCCGCGCAGCTCGCAGCGCCGCACGGCGGGCGCGGAAGCCGGCATAGGCCGGGTGGGTGTTGAGGTTGCGGGCATAGGCGGCGACGCCGTCGATCAGCCGCTCGAAGGCGGCGTAGCGCACCGCCGACCCCGCGGTCTGGCCGAACAGGGCGTTGCGGCGCCGGGCGCTGTAGGAGGTGCCCCAGCCCGATTCGACCGCTGCCTGGGCCAGGGCCAGGGAGGGCGGCACCACGTCGACCCGCAGCAGCAGCTCGTCGATGTCGCCGCCGGCGACGCTATAGCGCTCGCCCAGCTCGGCGATCCAGGCCCGCGAGTCCGCCGACGGCGCGAGGCCGAGCCGCTCCAGCCCCTGCAGGGCCAGGAGCCGGTCGCGGTCGTGGCGGATGTCCTCGTTGACCCGCAGCACCAGCGGCAGCAGGGCGTTGAAGAACAGGTCCTTGCGCAGATCGGTGGAATCGAGCCGGCGCAGGTCGGTCGGCATCACCTCGACCAGCAGCCGCGGCACCTCGGCCTCGCCGTCGCGCACCTCGGTGAGCGTGTAGTCGGCGTGGTCGAAGATGTTGCTGAGCGTTCCCGCGCTGTTGACCCGGAGGACGATGTCCGAGGTCTTGTCGATCGGCGGCACGGCCGAAGCCGGCAGCAGCTGCTGTTCCGGCGGCAGGTCGGCGACCTGCAGCTCGGCCTGGGGTTGATCGGTGATCGCTCGGGAGGAGGAGGCCGCCGGCTGGGCCAGGGCGGCGAAGGGCACGATCAGCAAAAGGCCGGCCAAGGCGGCGGCCGGTCGAAACACGCGAAACTGCATGGACCTCGTCTTCGGTTGCGCCCGGGCCAGCGGTCCCGGGCGCCCCGCCTATCGGCACGACCGGGTCCGCGGGCGCCCCTCAGTCCGGGGCGCCGCCGGGTGGAGCGCAGCCCGCCGTCACGCGACGGCGCGCACCTCCGTCACTTCGGGGATGTAGTGGCGCAGCATGTTCTCGATGCCGGCCTTCAGCGTCATGGTCGAGCTGGGGCAGCCGGAGCAGGAGCCCTGCATGTGCAGATAAACCACGCCGTGCTCGTAGCCCTGGAAGATGATGTCGCCCCCGTCCTGGGCCACGGCGGGCCGGACGCGGGTGTCGATCAGCTCCCGGATCTGGGCTTCGATCTCGGAATCCTCAGCCGACTGGGCCGCGGAGCCTTCCGTCGCGGTCTCGGCCAGGATGACCGGCCGGCCGGCGGTGAAATGCTCCATGATCACGCCCAGGATCGAGGGCTTCAGCACGTACCAGTCGATGGTGTCGGCCTTGCTCACGGTCACGAAATCGGTGCCGAGAAACACGCCGGTGACGCCCTCGATCTCGAACAGGCGCTGCGCCAGGGGCGACCGCGCCGCCGTGTCCGGCGACGGGAAGTTGGCGGTGCCCACATCCATCACGGCACGGCCCGGCAGGAACTTCAGGCTGGCCGGGTTGGGTGTCTGCTCGGTCTGGATGAACATGGACACGGTTCCTTCGATCATGCCCGGCCCTCGGGCCGCGGCGCCGGCAGGGTGAAGACGACAGCCCGGAAGATCAAGACGAAACCGGGCGCGACAGAGTCGCGCGCCAATCGCCATCGACCGTCCGGACCGCTGCTCGCGCAACCTCACCGTCCCGACGAGGTCGGATAAGGGGGCGGTGATTACGGCTGATTTGTGGCGGCCGGTCCCGTCATTCAAGATGTCGCAGCGCGTGGCGGGCGATCTTCCACATCGCGGTCGGCAGCCCGGCCTCGCCCAGCCGGTCCGGCGGCATCAGGATTCCGCCCTCGACCGGCCCGGTCAGCCGGCCCGCCGCCACGGTCAGCTCGAAGTCGAAATGGGTGAAGCCGTGCCGCACCAGCCCCGGCAGCAGCCGCCAGCCGGCGCCGCCCGGCGCCTCGGCCAGCACCGCGGCGAGCTCCGGCATCGGCTGTTCGAGCCAGGCGGAGGACGGGATCTCCATCATCCCGCCCAGCATCCCCTTCGGCGGCCGGCGGCGCAGGAGGACGTGGCCTTGCGCATCGGTCAGCCAGAAGGCCACGGCGCGGCGGGTCGGCTTCGCCGCCTTGGCCAGCTTGGCCGGCAGGTCCTCGGCAATGCCGCGGCGGCGGGCCAAGCAAGGCGCGGACCAGGGGCAGAGGATGCATTTCGGGCTGCGCGGGGTGCAGATGGTGGCGCCGAGATCCATCACCGCCTGGGCGTAGTCGCCCGGCCGCCGGCGCGGGGTCAGGGCGGCCGCATGGGCCTTGAGGACCGGCTTGGCGGTCGGCAGCGGCGTCTCCACCGCGAAGATCCGGGCCATCACCCGCTCGACATTGCCGTCCATCACCGCCGCCGGCCGGTCGAAGGCGATCGCCGCGATCGCCGCCGCGGTGTAGTCGCCGATCCCCGGCAGCTTCCGCAATTCCGCCTCGTCCGACGGGAACACTCCGCCATGGCGTTCAACCACGATGGCGGCGCAGCGATGCATGTTCCGGGCCCGGGCGTAGTAGCCGAGCCCCGCCCAGGCGCGCAGCACCTCGTCGAGCGGGGCGGCGGCGAGGTCGGCCGCGGTCGGCCAGCGCGCGGTGAAGTCGAGGAAATACTCCTTCACCGCCGCCACGGTGGTCTGCTGCAGCATGATCTCGCTGAGCCAGACCCGGTACGGATCCGCCCGCTTGCCCGGCGGCGCGCGCCAGGGCAGGACGCGGCGGTGCCGGTCGTACCAGGCCAGGAGCGCCGGGGCGAAATCGGCCGGGACAAATTCGGCGGACATGGCTGGGTCGGGCATGGCTCGCGTTGCCGCTCGGGGGTGCGTTGCGCCACTATAGGGATCCGAGTCCCGCAATTCGATCCGGTCGTGCAGCGTAGTTCCCGATGAGTTATCCGCGATCCATGGCCGCCCTGGTCCCCGCTTTGGCCCGCAAGGCGCTGGGCGGCGGCCGCAGCGCCATCGGCAGCCTGTTCGCCGACTGGCCGTCGGTGGTCGGGAGCCATTGGGCCGACCGCGCCGTGCCGGACAAGCTGAGCTTCCCGGCCGGCAAGCGCGACGGCGGCACCCTGGCGCTTCGGGTCGACCCGGCCGACGCGCTGGAGCTGCAGCACGACCAGGACCGGCTGATCGAGCGGATCAACGGTCATTTCGGCTATGCCGCGATCGCCCGGCTGAAGCTGGTCCAGGCGCCGCTGGACCGCCGGCCCGCGACACCGCGCCGCCGTTCCCTGACCCCCGGCGAGGAGGCGATGCTGGCGAAGCCGCTGGAAGCGGTGGACGACCCCGAGTGGAAATCCCGACTTGCGGCCTTCGGCCGGGCGCTCTATGCCCGGACGCCGCCACGATGACATCGGCGCAACGAGGCCCGGATCCTGATGGAGATCATCCGATGCTGAAGACCCTGCTCGCCGGACTGGCGCTGGCCGCGGCGACGTTCATGGCCGGATCGGCCTCGGCCCAGGACGCCGGCAAAGCCTGGGACCCGAAGATCACCGACACCGACTATGTGATGGGCAAGGCCGACGCGCCGGTGACGATGCTGGAGTTCGCCTCCTTCACCTGCCCGCATTGCGCCGCCTTCACCGTCAATGTCCTGCCGCAGATCGAGAAGGACTATGTCGACACCGGCAAGGTGAAGATCGTGTTCCGCCAGTTCCCGCTGAACGGCCTCGACCTGCGGGCCGGGATGATGGCGCGCTGCGCCCCGCGCGAGCAGTACTTCAACATCTCCAAGGTGCTGTTCCAGACGCAGCAGAGCTGGGCCACGGCGAGCGACCCGATCGCCGCCCTGGCGCAGATCGGCGGCATGGCCGGGCTGCCGAAGGACAAGTTCGACGCCTGCCTGGCCGACAACAGCGTCGCCGACGCGATCATCAAGCTGGGCCAGGACGCGCAGGCGGCCTACCAGGTCAACGCCACCCCGACCTTCGTGGTCGAGGGCGAGAAGCTCGAGGGCGAGGCCAGCTTCGACACCTTCAAGGCGATCTTCGACCGGAAGCTCGCCGAGAAGGGCGCCGCCACCAACTGAGCGGGAGCACGCCGCCGTGCATTTCGCCCGGCTCCGCCTGTCGGGCTTCAAATCCTTCGTCGATCCGACGGACGTGGCCATCGAGCCCGGCCTGACCGGCGTGGTCGGGCCGAACGGCTGCGGCAAGTCCAACCTGGTCGAGGCGCTGCGCTGGGCGATGGGCGAGAACTCCGCCCGGCGCATGCGCGGCCAGGAGATGGACGACGTCATCTTCGGCGGCACCACCGGCCGGGCGGCGCGCAACCTGGCCGAGGTGACGATCACGCTGGACAACAGCGACCGCACCGCACCCGGCTGGGACCACTCGGATGTCATCGAGATCGTCCGCCGGATCGAGCGCGGCACCGGCTCCGAGTACCGCATCAACGGCAAGCCGGTGCGCGCCCGCGACGTGCAGCTGCTGTTCCAGGACAACGCCTCGGGCCCCGCCTCGCCCGCCCTGGTCAGCCAGGGCCGGATCGCGGCGATGATCTCCGCCCGCCCGGCGGAGCGGCGGCAGATCCTGGAGGAGGCGGCCGGCATCACCGGCCTGCACAGCCGCCGGCACGAGGCGGAGCTGCGGCTGCGCTCGGCCGAGGAGAACCTGACCCGCCTGGACGACGTGCTGGTGCAGCTCGACGCCCAGCTCGGGGGTCTGCGCAAGCAGGCACGGCAGGCGGCGCGCTATCGCACGGTCTCGGAGCAGATCCGCCAGGTCGAGGCAACGCTGCTGCACCTGCAATGGACCGCGGCGGTCGCGGCCCTGGCCGAGGCCCGCCGCGCCTACGACGCCAACGAGCAGGTGGTGCGCGAGCGCATGATCGCGGCGACGCGAGGCACCACCGAGCAGGCGGAGGCCGCCGCGGCCCTGCCTGCCCTGCGCAAGGCGGACACCGAATCGGCCACGGCGCTGCAGCGCTACCTGGTCGAGCGCGAGACGCTGGAGGCCGAGGCCGGCCGGCTGAGCCAGTCGATCCTGGAGACCAACCGGCGGCTGGAGCAGGTCAAGGGCGACTTGGTGCGCGAGCGTTCGCTGGGCGCCGACGCCGCCCAGGCGCTGGCCCGCCTGACGGAGGAGCGCGAGCGGATCGAGCGCCAGAGCGCCGGCGAGGCGGAGGCCGAGGCCGAGGCGCGGGCGGCGATCGACATGCAGCGCGGGATCGTCGACGAGCTGGACGGGAAGCTGACCGCGCTGACCGAGGCCGCGGCCGGCGACGAGGCCCGGCGCCAGAGCCTGGCCAAGCGCCAGCGCGAGCTCGAATCCCGCCTGCTGGACCTGGCCCGCCGGCACGAGGACGCGCTGCGCCAGATCGCCCAGGTCGAGGCCGAGCTGGCCGGCGCCGACGGGGCCGAGGCGGCGGCGCTGGCCCTGGCCGAGGCCGAGGCGCGGCTGGAGGCGGCGCGGGAGGCGGTGGAGGCGGCGGAGAGCCGGCGCCAGACGGCCGATTCGGCCTTCGCCGGTGCCCGCGAGGCCGCCCAGTCGGCCGAAGGCGCCGCGACCCGGCTGAAGGCCGAGGCCGACGGCCTGCGCGCCGCCCTAGAGGGTGGTAAGGGCGGCAGCGGCAAGGGCGATGCCGCCCGCGCCCCGATCCTGGACCAGCTCAAGGTCGAACCCGGCTGGGAGGCGGCGCTGGGCGCCGCTCTCGGCGACGAGGCCTCGGTGCCGGCCGACCGTTCGGCGCCGCTGCACTGGGCCGAGCTGCCCGGCTATGACGAGACCGCACCGCTGCCGGCCGGAGCGGAGCCGCTGGCCGGCCATGTCACCGCACCTGCGGCGCTGGCCCGGCGGCTGGCCCATATCGGCGTGGTCGAGGACACGGCGGCAGCCGAGGCACTGCAGCCGGCGCTGCGGCCCGGCCAGGCGCTGGTGACCAAAACCGGCGGGCGCTGGCGCTGGGACGGGCTGGTGGCCCGGCCGGGCGCCCCCTCCCCCGCCGCGGCGCGGCTGCAGCAGCGCAACCGGCTGGAGCAGCTGGAAGCGCAGCTGGCCACCGCGGCCGAGGCCGCCGAGACGGCACGTCGGGCGGCGGATGCGGCGCGCCAGGCGGCCCAGGCGGCGCAGGAGGCCGACCGGGCGGCCCGGCGCGGTCAACAGGACGCCGTCTCCGCGGTCGGGCGCGCCCGCGAGGCGCAGAGCAGGGCGGCACAGGCCGAGGCGGCGCGGCGCAGCCGGCTGGCGGCGCTGACCGCCCAGGCCGAGCGCCTGGCCGCCGACAGCGACGACGCGATGCGCGAGCGCGAGGAGACGGCGGCCGAGATCGCGGCGCTGCCGGACGGCGAGGCGCAGCGCCGGGCGGTCGGCGAGATCCGCTCGGCCTTGGCCGAGGCGCGGGCGGGGCTGGGCGCCCGGCAATCGGCGCTGGAGCGGCTGCAGCGCGAGGCCTCCGGCCGGCGCGGCCGGCTGCGCGCGATCGAGAGCGAGGCGCAGGGCTGGGACAGCCGGGCGCGCGGCAGCGCCGACCGGCTGGCCGAGCTGGAGGTCCGGCTGGAGGAGACCCAGGCGACGCTGCTGGAGCTGGACGCCCGGCCGGCCGAGATCGCCGCCCGGCGCGAGACGCTGATCGGCCAGATCGACGAGGCCGAGCGCCGCCGCCGCATGGCCGCCGACGCGCTGGCGGTGGGCGAGCAGCGCCAGGAGGCCGCCGACCGCGCGCTGCGCGCCGCCGAGGCCGCCCTGGCCGAGGCACGCGAGACCCGGGTGCGCGGCGAGGCGGCGGTGGTGGCGGCCCAGACCGCGGTCGAGGGGCTGCGCACCCGCATCGCCGAGCGGCTGGACTGTGCGCCGGAGGCGGTGGCCGGCCTGGCGGGGCTGACCCCGGACACGCCGCTGCCGGATGCGGAGGAGACCGCCCGCAAGCTCGACCGGCTGAATCGCGAGCGCGAGGGCATGGGCCCGGTCAACCTGCGGGCCGAGGTCGAGATCGTCGAGCTCGAGTCGCAGCACACGCGGCTGTCGGCGGAGAAGGAGGACCTGACCGCCGCCATCGCCAAGCTGCGCCAGGGCATCGCCTCGCTGAACCGCGAGGCGCGGGAGCGGCTGGTGGCCAGCTTCGACGTGGTCGACGGGCATTTCCGGGCGCTGTTCACCCGGCTGTTCGGCGGCGGCAAGGCGCAGCTGGCGCTGACCGACACCGAGGACCCGCTGGAGGCGGGGCTGGAGATCTTCGCCAGCCCGCCGGGCAAGAAGCTGCAGCACCTGTCGCTGCTGTCGGGCGGCGAGCAGGCGCTGACGGCGGCGGCGCTGATCTTCGCCGTGTTCCTGACCAACCCGGCGCCGATCTGCGTGCTGGACGAGGTCGACGCGCCGCTGGACGACGCCAATGTCGACCGGCTGTGCACGCTGCTGACCGAGCTGGCGGAGGGCGGCCGCACCCGCTTCCTGATCATCACCCACCACCGCATGACCATGGCCCGGGTGAACCGCCTCTACGGCGTCACCATGATCGAGCGTGGCGTCAGCCAGCTGGTCTCGGTCGACCTGGAGCAGGCCATCCGCCACGCCCAGCCGCACCAGCAGGAGCTGGCGGTGTGAGGTTCGCGACCGCGATCCCGATGCAAGCGATCTTCCGTTCTGTCATTGCCGGGGTTGACCCGGCAATCCAGTGGGCGTCGACATTCTCTGGATGCCCGGGTCAAGCCCGGGCATGACAGTGAAGGGAGTTGGTTCGCAGCCCTGGTGGTCTCGAACCGCCGTCCCCCGCCTTACGGCTCCGTCTGGTCCACCTTGATCAGCACCTTGTCGATGCGGTTGCCGTCGAGGTCGATGACCTCGTAGCGTACCCCGTTCTCGACGAAGCTCTCCGCCACCTTCGGCAGGTGGCCGAGGTGCCAGAGCACGAAGCCCGCCAGGGTCTGGTATTCGTCATCCTCCGACCGCAGGCCGCGCAGGCGCAGCAGCCGCTCGACCTCGTCGATCGGCGTCATCGCATCGACCAGCCAGCTGCCGTCCTCGCGCTTGACGATGGAATAGCCGCTGGCCTGGTCGGCGACGTCCGCAACCTCGCCCGCGATCGCCGCCAGGATGTCGCTCGGCGTCACCAGCCCTTCGACGCTGCCGTATTCGTCGACCACCACGGCGAGATGGATCGGGGCGCTGCGGAAGGTCTGCAGCAGCTTCAGCGCCGGGGTGCCGTCCGGCACCACCAGCGGCGGCCGCATGGTCTCGGCCACGTCGAACGGGCCGCCCTGCAGCATGCGGTCGAGCATGTCCTTGGTCTGGATCACGCCCTCGAGCTCGTCGAGCTCGCCGCGCGCCACCGGGAAGCGGCTGCAGCCGCTCTCGGCGATGGTCCGGCGGATCTCGTCCGGGCTGTCTTCGAGGTCGACCCAGACCATCTCGTGCCGCGGCGTCATGATCGAGCGCACCGACCGGTCGGCCAGGCGCAGCACGCCGTCGATCATCTCGCGCTCGGCCTCGGCGAAGACGCCGGCCTCGGTGCCTTCGGCGATCAGCGTCTTCACCTCCTCCTCCGTCACCGTCTGGGCGGGGACGGCGGAGATGCCGAGCAGCTTCAGCACCAGCTCGGTCGAGCGCTGCAGCAGCCAGACGATCGGGGCGCCGACCGCGGCCACGGTCTGCATCGGCCGGGCGACGCGGGAGGCGATGGCTTCGGCGTGGTTCAGCGCGATCCGCTTCGGCACCAGCTCGCCGACGATCAGCGAGAAATAGGTGATGGCGACCACGACGAGGGCGAAGGACAGGCCGTCGGCCCAGGGCCCGACCACCGGCAGGGGCGCCAGCCAGTCGCGCAGCGGCTCCGACAGCGTGGCGCCGCCGAAGGCGCCGGCGAAGATGCCGACCAGCGTGATGCCGACCTGGACGGTGGAGAGGAGGCGGTTCGGGTCCTCGGCCAGGGTGAGGGCGGCGCGGGCGCCGCGGTGGCCCTGTTCCGCCATGCCCTGCAGCCGGGCGCGGCGGGCGGAGACCAACGCCAGCTCCGACATCGCAAAAAAGGCGTTGACCAGGATGAGCAGCACGACGATGACGAGTTCAATCATCGGCGGCCGCTAGACGGAGGTTCGTCCGTCTCCTTGCTGTGGGAAGCAGACATGATGCCGGCTGAGATACCCGGTCGGGCGCCCCTTCGTCCACCGCCAAGCCGTCAATATTCCATGAGAGCCCGGTCCGCGGGGTCGACGGTCACACCGGCATCCCGATCATCATCTGGAATTCACGCCGCAGCTGCGGGTCGTCGCGGAAGGCGCCGACCATGCAGCTGGTCACCATCTGGGTGCCGTGCTTGTGCACCCCGCGCGTGGTCATGCAATGGTGCTGCGACGACACCATCACGGCCACGCCGCGCGGCTTCAGCACCTCGTCGATCGCGCCGGCGATCTGCGCCGTCAGCCGCTCCTGGATCTGCAGCCGCTTGGCATAGGCGTCGACCACCCGCGCCAGCTTGGAGATGCCGACCACCCGGCGGTCCGGCAGATAGGCGACATGCGCCTTGCCGATGATCGGCACCATGTGGTGCTCGCAATGCGATTCGAAGTCGATGTCGCGCAGCAGCACCATCTCGTCGTAGCCGTCGACCTCCTCGAAGGTCCGGGACAGAAGCTCGACGGGATCCTGGTCGTAGCCGCGGAAGAACTCCTCATAGGCCTTCACCACCCGCTTGGGCGTGTCGCGCAGGCCTTCGCGCGACGTGTCCTCGCCGGCCCAGCGCAGCAGCACGCGCACCGCTTCCTCGGCCTCGGACCGGCTCGGGCGGTGCCCGGCCGTGCTGCGCAGCGCCTGGGTCGAGGCGTTGGCCGCCACGGGGGTGAGGGGGTTACGGGTCATGATGCCGGCCTCTCCGGGCGGTTGTCGATGGCGGTGCCGTTCGGCGTCGCGGCCCGGGCCTGGACCGCATGCGAGCTGCGGGATGGATAGGTCACGTCAGTTCAACCGGATCGTACGATGCGGGCTGTCCAGCGAGAAGGCGGGGATCGCCACGTCGAATCGCTCGCCCGACGGGGTCTCCATCTGGTAGCTGCCGACCATGATGCCGGACGGCGTCGCGATCGGCGCGCCGCTGGTGTACTGGAAGGCCTTGCCCGGCTCGATCACCGGCTCGACCCCGACGACGCCCGGGCCGCGCACCTCCCGCACCAGACCGTGTTCGTCGGTGATCCGCCAGTAGCGGCTGCGCAGCTGCACCGTTTCCGGCCCGTGATTGACGATGCGGACGTGGTAGGCCCAGACGTAGTGGTTCTCGTCGGGCGAGGACTGGTCCTCGAGATAGACCGGCTCGACCGACACCTCGATCGCCCGGGTTTCCGCAGTGTACATCACCGTCGATCCGCTGGCGGGGCGCGTCCGCGCCGACAATCCCGACCAGACTATATGGGACGCCGGGGTGTCGCGTCCAATTGCGACACAGCCGGGGAGGACTCAAATCCGATCTCGACCCGGTCGTTGGCCGGCTCCGCCTGTCCCGGCGGGGCGGGCAGCAGCGGATCGGCCGCGCCGGCGGCGGCGACGGTGATCCGATCCTTCGCGATCCCGGCCGCCTCCAGCCGGGCCACCACCAGCCGGGCCCGCCGCAGCGCCAGGCGCCGGGCCGCCGCCGGGTCGCCGCCGGCATCGGCATGGCCGGTCACGATCAGGCGCGGCGGCGGCCCCTTGGCACGGCGCCGCGCATCCTCCACCACCGCGGCGGCGATAGCGGCGGTACCGTCCGGGGCCAGCCCGGCCTTGCCAGGCAGGAAGAAGACATAGCCGATGTCGGCCGAGAGCGCCCGGTCCACCGGCACCGAATCGGGCAGCACGACCCGATCCTCGCGCGACGGCACGCACCCAGCCGCCAGACCCGCCAGGGCCACGCATGCCAGCACTGCCACGATCCGCATCGTCGTCCTTGGTCCCCGTCTGCGTCCCGCATGCAGCATAGGGCCGCGCGATGGCGACGGCGAGGCGGCATTCCCGCTTCGCTTCGATCGGCGGGTGGCCGGACCGGGATGAGGTGGCTACCATGCCGGCCGTCGAAGCAGCGGCTGGAGGATCATGCGCATCGCCATCATCGGGGCCGGGTTCACCGGCTGCCTGCTCGCGGTCCAGCTCCTGCGCCGCTCGGCCGGGGCCGCGAAGGTCGTGCTGATCGAGCGCGGCGGCCCGCCGGGCCGCGGCATGGCCTATGGCACGCCGCATCCGGCGCATCTGCTGAACGTCCGCACCGCGAACATGAGCGCCTTGCCGGACGAGCCGGACGATTTCCAGCGCTGGGCCCGGGCTCATGGCGCCGGCGACGAGCCCTATCTGCCGCGCCGCTTCTACGGCGACTATGTCGGCGAGACCCTGGCGGCCGCCGGGCGCGATTTCCCCGGCGGCCTGACCGTGCTGGCGGACGGCGCGGTGGGGCTGGACCGCGATTCGGCCGGGGTGACGGTCCGCCTCGCCTCCGGCCGGACCGAGAGCGCCGATATCGCGGCGCTGTGCATCGGCAACGCGCCGCCTTCAGCCCCGATCCCGCTGCCTGCGGCGCCGGGGCGGATCCTGGTCGGGCCGGAGGATGCCGGCCTGGCCGAGATCCCGCCGGACGAGACCGTGCTGATCATCGGCACCGGGCTGACCATGATCGACATCGCCGCCGGGCTCGGGGCGCAGGACCATCGCGGCCGCGTCCTGGCGCTGTCGCGGCGTGGCCTGCTGCCTCGACCGCATCGCGACGTCGCCAGCAAGCCGGCGGCACTGGATGCGGCGGAGTTCGTCGGCCGGCCGGCTCTGGCCGTGCTGCGCCGGCTTCGTGCCCTGTGCCGCGAGGCCGAGGCGGCGGGCGGCGACTGGCGCGCCGTGATCGACGGGCTGCGGCCCTTCACCCAGGCGCTGTGGCGCGGCTGGGACGAGGCGGAGGCGGGGCGCTTCCTGCGCCATCTGCGGCCCTGGTGGGACGTGCACCGGCACCGGGTGGCGCCGGCCATCGCCGACCGGGTCGGGGCGATGATCGCCTCGGGCCAGCTGCAGGTCGTCGCCGGGCGGCTGCGATCCGTCTCGGCGGCGGAGGACGGGCTGACGGTGACGCTGCGCCGCCGCGGCGCCGCGGCGGAGGAGAGCCGGTCGGTCGGCCGCCTGGTCCTGGCCAGCGGGCCGGAGACCGATCCGGCGCGCACCGACGACCCGCTGCTGCGGTCGCTTCTGGCCGGCGGCGCGGCACGGCCGGACCGGCTGCGCCTCGGCCTCGACGTCGACGCCGAGGGGCGGCTGATCGGCCATGACGGCCAGCCCTCGCCCCGGCTGTTCGCCCTCGGGCCGCCGACCCGCGGCGCCTTCTGGGAGATCACGGCGGTGCCCGACATCCGCAGGCAATGCGCCGAGGCGGCGACGGCGATGCTGAACGGCGACGCCGTCCCGCCTCCCGCCAAGCGGGGCTTTGACCCGGGGATCTGAGGATGGGCGGAGCTTCCACCCCAACTGTCATGCCCGGGCTTGACCCGGGCATCCAGAAGGTCTCGACGCTCTCTGGATTGCCGGGTCGAGCCCGGCAATGACAGTGGTGGGGTCTACCGCACCTTCCCTTCCTTCCAGGCCTGCAGCAGGCTGTCATAGGCTACGGTCTGGCCCTTCTCCTTCTCGTTCTCCAGCTTCGGCTTCGGCGCGCCGGGCTGGTCGAACCAGTACTGGGCGTCCTTCTCCTCGTTCAGCTTCGGCCCGCAATCGCCGAGATTGCCGGCCCGCTCCAGCCGCGCCAGCACCTGGTCCTGCTGCTTGGCCAGGTTGTCCATGGCCTGCTGCGGCGTGACCTCGCCGGTCACCGCCTCGGCCACGTTCTGCCACCACAGCTGCGCCAGCCGCGGATAGTCGGGGACATTGGTGCCGGTCGGGGTCCAGGCGACGCGCGCCGGGCTGCGGTAGAACTCGACCAGACCGCCCAGCTTCGGCGCCATCTCGTCCATCGCCTTGGAGCGGATGTCGCTGTCGCGGATCGGGGTCAGGCCGACCTGCAGCTTCTTCAGCGAGGTGGTCTTGCAGATGCAGAACTGGGCGTACAGCCAGGCCGCCTGCTGCCGCTCCTTCGGCGTGCTCTTCAGGATGGTCCAGGAACCGCAATCCTGGTAGCCCAGCTTCATCCCCTCTTCCCAATACGGGCCGTGCGGCGAGGGCGCCATGCGCCATTTCGGCGTGCCGTCCTCGTTCACCACCGGCAGGCCGGGCTTGGCCAGGTCGGCGGTGAAGGCGGTGTACCAGAAGATCTGCTGGGCGATGTTGCCCTGGCCCGGCACCGGCCCGGCCTCGGAGAAGGTCATGCCGGCCGCCTCGGGCGGGGCGTACTTCTTCAGCCAGTCGATGTACTTGGTCAGCGCGTACACCGCGGCCGGCCCGTTGACGTCGCCGCCGCGGGTGACGCTGGAGCCGGCGGGGCGGCAGCCCTCGACCCGGATGCCCCATTCGTCGACCGGCAGGCCGTTCGGGATGCCCTTGTCGCCGGCGCCGGCCATGGACAGCCAGGCGTCGGTGAAGCGCCAGCCGAGCGAGGGGTCCTTCTTGCCGTAGTCCATATGGCCCCAGACGCGGACGCCGTTGATTTCCTTCACCTTGTTGGTGAAGAAGTCGGCGATGTCCTCATAGGCCGACCAGTTCAGCGGCACGCCGAGGTCGTAGCCGTAGGCCGCCTTGAACTGCTCCTGCAGTTTCGGGTCGGTGAACCAGTCGTAGCGGAACCAGTACAGGTTCGCGAACTGCTGGTCCGGGATCTGGTACAGCTTCCCGTCCGGCCCGGTGGTGAAGCTCTTGCCCATGAAGTCGTCGATGTCGAGCGTCGGCAGGGTGAAGTCCTTGCCGTCGCCGGCCATGAAGTCGGACAGCGGCACCGCCTGGCCGTAGCGGAAATGCGTGCCGATCAGGTCGCTGTCGTTGACATAGGCGTCGTAGATGTTCTGGCCGGACTGCATCTGCGTCTGCAGCTTCTCGATCACGTCGCCTTCCTGAATCAGGTCGTGCTTCAGGTTGATGCCGGTGATCTCGGAGAAGGCGCGGGCCAGCGTCCCGGCCTCGTAGCTGTGGGTGGTGATCGTCTCCGACACCACGTTGATGTCCATGCCGCGGAACGGCTCGGCCGCCTTGATGAAGAACTCCATCTCCTTCATCTGCTCGTCCTTGGACAGCGTCGAAGGCTGGAATTCGGTGTCGATCCACTTCCTGGCATTGGCCATCAGCTGGTCCGACCCTTGGGCGAAGGCCTTGCGGGCGAAGCCCGGCAGGGCGGCGGCGACGCCGAGCGCGGAGGCGCCGCGCAGCAGGGTCCGGCGATGGACCGGGAACCCGCCCGGCCCGTGCAGCATCTTGGTCATGATCTCTCCCCGTCTATACAGATGTTGAAACCAGCACTCCCTGCCCCGGACGCCGGGGCCCGGCCCGGACGGGCGTCAGCTCATCCGAACCGCATCACCGCGATCATCCAAGCCACGGCGATCGCGAAGCCGTACCAGAGGCTGCCCGAGGCCAGCCCGATCCAGGCGAGATGGATGTAGGCGGCGCCGAGCAGGCCGATGAACAGCCGGTCGCCGGGGGTGGTGACCAGCGGCAGCAGGCCCCGCCGCGGCACCGAGGGCGCCACCAGCTGCCAGACCGTCATCGCCACCAGCAGCGCCGCGATGCCGGCGAAGAACCAGGCGGTGGGCGGCGTCCAGGCCATCCAGTCCAAATTCATGGCGCGTCCTCCCTCACACCCGGCCCAGGGCGAAGCCCTTGGCGATGTAGTTGCGGACGAACCAGATCACGATCGCGCCGGGCACGATGGTCAGCACGCCGGCGGCGGCCAGCAGCGACCAGTCCATGCCGGCGGCGCTGACCGTGCGGGTCATGGTGGCGGCGATCGGCTTGGCCTCGACCGAGGTCAGGGTGCGGGCCAGCAGCAGCTCGACCCAGGAGAACATGAAGCAGAAGAAGGCGGTGACGCCGATGCCGCCGCGGATCAGCGGCACGAAGATGGTCAGGAAGAAGCGCGGGAAGGAGTAGCCGTCGATATAGGCGGTCTCGTCGATCTCCTTCGGCACGCCGGACATGAAGCCTTCCAGGATCCAGACCGCCAGCGGCACGTTGAACAGGCAGTGCGCCAGCGCCACGGCATAGGGCGTGTCGATCAGCCCGAAGGCGGAATAGAGCTGGAAGAAGGGCAGCAGGAACACCGCCGGCGGCGACATCCGGTTCGACAGCAGCCAGAAGAACATGTGCCGGTCGCCGATGAAGCGGTAGCGGCTGAAGGCGTAGGCCGCCGGCAGCGCCACCAGCACCGAGATCACCATGTTCATCAGCACATAGGTGATCGAATGGATGTAGCCGGAATACCAGGACGCGTCGGTGAAGATGGTGACGTAGTTGTCGAAGGTCAGGGTCTGCGGGAACAGCGTGAACCCGGACAGGATCTCGCGGTTCTCCTTCAGCGACATGGTCACCAGCCAATAGATCGGCAGGGCCAGGAAGACCATGTACACGACCAGGATGACGGCGCGGGTGCGGCGGTTCATGGCGCGTCGGCTTTCCCGATATTGGTGATGACCGTGTAGAATAGCCAGGAGAACAGGAGGATGATCAGGAAGTAGATGATCGAGAACGCCGCCGCGGGCCCGAGGTCGAACTGGCCGACCGCCATGCGGGTCAGCTCCTGGCTCAGGAAGGTGGTGGCGTTGCCGGGCCCGCCGCCGGTCAGGACGAAGGGCTCGGTGTAGATCATGAAGCTGTCCATGAAGCGCAGCAGCACCGCGATCAGCAGCACGCCCGACATCTTCGGCAGCTGGATGTAGCGGAACACCGCCCAGCGCGAGGCACCGTCGATCCGCGCCGCCTGGTAGAAGGCGTCCGGGATCGAGCGCAGCCCGGCATAGCCCAGCAGCGCCACCAGCGAGGTCCAGTGCCAGATGTCCATCACCAGCACGGTGATCCAGGCGTCGAAGGTGTCGGCGGTGTAGTTGTAGTCGAAGCCGAGGCGGTTGATCAGCACGCCGGCCAGGCCGATGTCGGGCCGGGCGAAGATCTGCCAGATCGTGCCGACCACGTTCCAGGGAATCAGCAGCGGCAGCGCCAGCACGACGAGGGTGATGGAGACGGCCCAGCCGCGCGCCGGCATGCACAGCGCGACCAGCACGCCGAGCGGGATCTCGATCGCCAGCACGCAGAAGCTGAAGATCAGCTGCCGGCCCAGGGCCGCCTGCAGCCGGTCGTCCTGCAGCACCTGCTCGAACCATTCGGTGCCGACGAAGACGCCCTGGCCGGGGCCGAAGATGTCCTGCACCGAATAGTTCACGACCGTCATCAGCGGAATAATGGCGCTGAACGCGACCAGCAGCACGACCGGGACGACCAGGAACCAGGCGGCGTTGTTCGGGGTCTTTTCCATGATCAGCCCACCAGCCTGCCGTCGGCGTAGAGAAGGGTGCGCTCCGGCGGGAAGCGCAGATGCGCGGTGCCGGCCGGGACGCCGCGGCCCTCAGGCAGCTTGGCCTTCACCGTGGCGGCGCCGAGCCGCAGCGTGACGATCAGATGCGTGCCGAGATCCTCGACCGCGGTCACCGCCGCCGGCACGCCGCTGTCGGCGACCTCCAGGAACTCCGGCCGGATGCCGAGCTCGAGCCTGCCGGACGCCTTGTCCAGCCCGGCGAGGGCCGCATCGGAGAGCGGAATGCGGGCGCCCTCGACCACCGCCGCCCCCTGGTCGACGGTGCAGGGCAGCAGGTTGATGCCCGGGCTGCCGATGAAATAGCCGACGAAGGTGTGGGCCGGTCGCTCGAACAGCTCCTGCGGGGTGCCGAGCTGCACCACCTGGCCTTCGTACATGACGATCACCTCGTCGGCGAAGGTCAGCGCCTCGAGCTGGTCGTGGGTGACGTAGATCAGGCTGGTCCGCACCTGCTCGTGCACTTGCTTCAGCTTGCGCCGCAGCTGCCACTTCAGATGCGGGTCGATGACGGTCAGCGGCTCGTCGAACAGGATCGCGGCGACGTCCTTGCGCACCAGGCCGCGGCCCAGCGAGATCTTCTGCTTCTGGTCGGCGTCGAGGCCGCGGGCCCGGCGCCGCAGCACCGGCGTCAGCTCCAGCATCGCCGCCACCTCGGCGACGCGGGCCTCGATCTCCGGTCTCGGCAGCTTGCGGTTGCGCAGAGGGAAGGCCAAGTTCTCCGCCACCGTCATGGTGTCGTAGACCACCGGGAACTGGAACACCTGGGCGATGTTGCGCTGCTCCGGCGAGGCCTGGGTGACGTCGCGGCCGTCGAACAGCACCTGGCCCTGGCTGGGCGTCACCAGGCCGGAGATGATGTTGAGCAGCGTGGTCTTGCCGCAGCCGGAGGGGCCGAGGAGGGCATAGGCCCGGCCGCTCTGCCACACCATGTCCATCGGCCGCAGCGCGTAATCCGCCGGATCCGTCGGGTTCGGGCGGTAGCTGTGCGCCAGGGCCTTCAGTTCGATGCGGGCCATGCTGTCACCTGGTCCGGGCCGGGGCGGCGGCGAGCCGCCCGGCCGGGTCGAAGACGTAGATCCGGGCGGGGTCGATCGCGACCGTCAGCGGCTCGCCCAGCGGGTGCTTGTGCACGCCGGGCTGCTGCGCCACCCAGGGCCGGTCGCCGAGATGGAAATGGACGTAGGTCTCGGAGCCGCTGATCTCCGCGAGCTCGACCCGCGTCGTCACCGAGGCTTCGCCCGCGCCGGCGGCACCGAGGCGGAGATGGCCCGGCCGCACCCCGACGGTGCAGGGCCCGGCCGCCAGCCCGGCCAGGTGCCCGGCCAGAGGCACGGCGACGCCGTCGACGAGGCGCAGGGCGCCGTCCGCCACCTCGGCGGGGCCGAGATTCATCGGCGGATCGCTGAACACCTCGGCCACCCTGGTCGAGGCCGGGTTCTGGAACACCTCGACCGTCGGCCCCTGCTGCAGCAGCCGGCCTTCGTCCAGCACCACGGTGCGGCCGCCCAGGATCAGCGCCTCGGCCGGCTCGGTGGTGGCGTAGACCACGATCGCCTTGCCGCGGCGGAAGATCTCCGACAGCTCGGCCCGCAGCTCCTCGCGCAGCTTGTAGTCGAGATTGACCAGCGGCTCGTCCAGCAGCAGCAGGCCGGCGTCCTTGACCAGCGCCCGGGCGATCGCGGTGCGCTGCTGCTGGCCGCCCGACAGCTCGCCCGGCAGCCGCTCCAGGAACCGGTCGATCCGCAGCATCGAAGCGGTCTCGCGCACCCGGCGGTCGATCTCGGCCCGGCCGAGGCCCTTGAGCCGCAGCGGCGAGGCGATGTTGTCGTAGACCGTCTTCGACGGGTAGTTGATGAACTGCTGGTAGACCATGGCGACGTCGCGGTTGCGCACCGAGACGCCGGTGACGTCGCGGCCATCGGCCAGGACCCGGCCACGGCTCGGACGCTCCAGCCCCGCCATCAGCCGCATCAGCGTGGTCTTGCCGGCCTGGGTGCGGCCCAGCAGCACGGTCAGCGTGCCGGGCTCGAGCGCGAGGTCGAGCGGATGGATGTGGGTCTCCGCCCCGACCTCCCGGATCACGCCTTCGAGCACCAGCGTCACGACACGATCCTTTCCGCGGGCAGGGAGTTGCGGGCCCGGAGCCAGTCGGTGATCGCGCCGTGCGATTCGGCCGAGATATGGAGCCCCAGCTTGGACCGGCGCCACAGCACGTCCTCGGCCGTCCGCGCCCATTCCTGGTCGACCAGGTAATCGAGCTCGGCCTCGGTCAGCCCGGCGCCGAAATCGCGGCCCAGATCCTCCAGGCTCTGCGCCGACCCCAGCAGCCGGTCGACCCGGGTGCCGTAGGCGCGGGCCAGCCGGCGGGCCAGCGGCCCCGGCAGCCAGGGCCGGGCCGCGCGCAGCTTCGCCAGGAAGCCCTCGAAATCGGCGCCCGGGATGTCGCCGCCGGGCAGCGGCGCCCCGGCGGTCCACGGGGCGCCCTTGATCCCCATCACCGGCGCCAGCTTCTCCAGCGCGTGCTCGGACAGGCGGCGGAAGGTGGTGATCTTGCCGCCGAACACCGACAGGGCCGGCGCTTGGCCCTGCGGCGCGTCCAGCTCCAGCACGTAGTCGCGCGTCGCCTGGGTCGCGCTGGACGAGCCGTCGTCATAGAGCGGCCGGACGCCGGCATAGCTCCAGACCACGTCGTCCGGCGTCGGGCCGTCGGCGAAGCAGCGGCCGACCGCCTCGCACAGATAGGCCGTCTCCTCCGGCGTGATCGAGACGCCGGCCGGGTCGCCCTGGTAGTCGAGGTCGGTGGTGCCGATCAGCGAGAACTTCCCTTCATAGGGGATGACGAAGACGATGCGCCGGTCGCTGTTCTGCAGGATGAAGGCCTCGGGCCCGTCATAGAGCCGCGGCACCACGATATGGCTGCCCTTGACCAGGCGCACCCGGCTGGCGCCCGGCAGGCCGACCGTGTCGTTCAGCACATGCTTGACCCAGGGGCCGCCGGCATTGACCAAGCCGCGCGCCGAGACCCGCCGCTCGCGGCCGTCGACGCCGCGCAGGGTGGCGGTCCAGCGGCCGCTGTCGCGCTTCGCCTCGACGCATTCGGTGCGGGTCAGGATCTCGGCGCCGCGTTCCTTCGCGTCCAGCGCCGCCAGCGTCACCATGCGGGCGTCGTCGACCCAGCAGTCGGAATATTCGAAACCGCGCGTCAGATGCGGCTGCAGCACCCGGCCGATGGCGCCGCCGCGCAGCGTCAGCCCATGGCTGGCCGGCAGCAGCTTGCGGCCGCCGAGATGATCGTAGAGGAACAGGCCGAGCCGCACCATCCAGGCCGGCCGCATCGACCGGTCGTGCGGCAGCACGAATCGCAACGGCCAGATGATGTGCGGCGCCGCGCGCAGCAGCACCTCGCGCTCCATCAGCGCCTCGCGGACCAGGCGGAACTCGTAATATTCGAGATAGCGCAGCCCGCCATGGATCAGCTTGGTCGAGGCCGAGGAGGTGGCGCCGGCCAGGTCGCCCTTCTCGCAGAGCAGGACCGACAGGCCGCGCCCCGCCGCGTCGCGCGCGATGCCGACGCCGTTGACGCCGCCGCCGATGACCAGGAGGTCGTACAGCACCTCAGCCACGTTTCCTGCCTCTGTTTGCGGCCGCGCCGCTTTCGATCTTCGTAAACGAAAATCTGCCTGCGCCGCCGTTCCGATGCAATCGGAATTCGCGGCAAATGCGCAGGATCCGCCAAGACATCCCGGTTCGCATGTGCGAAAGCGAAGGCACACGATCACGATAATATCAAGTCTCGATGTGAAATTGTGAGCCGATGGATGAGATTTTATGTGAAATAGAGATTGCCTTCGCCGCCGTTCCTCGCCTAACTGTCCCCGACGCCGCCATACACATCAACCAAGGGACCATCGGAGGTCGAAGTCATGCGGACCATGACCACTCGGCTGCTGGCCGCGGCGGCCGTCGCGCTGGCTGCGGCCACTGCGCAGGCAGCCGAGATCAAGCTGCTCAACGTCTCCTACGATCCGACGCGCGAGCTGTACAAGCAGGTCAACGCCGCCTTCGCCGAGCAGTGGAAGGCCAAGACCGGCGACACCGTCACCATCGAGGCCTCGCATGGCGGCTCCGGCGCCCAGGCCCGGTCGGTGATCGACGGGCTGCAGGCCGACGTCGTCACCCTGGCCCTGGCCTACGACATCGACGCGATCGCGGCGAGGGGGCTGATCGACAAGGATTGGGTGAAGCGGCTGCCGGACAACAGCGCGCCCTACACCTCGACCATCGTGTTCCTGGTGCGCAAGGGCAATCCGCTGGAGATCAAGGACTGGCCCGACCTGGCCAAGGAAGGCGTCCAGGTGATCACCCCGAACCCGAAGACCTCGGGCGGGGCGCGCTGGAACTACCTCGCCGCCTGGGGCTATGCCCTGAAGCAGCCCGGCGGCAACGACCAGACGGCCAAGGATTTCGTGCAGAAGATCTATGCCAATGTCCCGGTGCTGGACACCGGGGCCCGCGGCTCCACCACCACCTTCGTCCAGCGCGGCATCGGCGACGTGCTGATCGCCTGGGAGAACGAGGCCTTCCTGGCGGTGAAGGAGCTGGGCCCCGACGAGTTCGACATCGTCGTGCCGTCGGTCTCGATCCTGGCCGAGCCCTCGGTCGCGGTGGTCGACAAGGTGGCCGACGCGCACGGCACCCGCGCCGTGGCCCAGGCCTATCTTGAGTTCCTGTACTCGCCCGAAGGGCAGGAGCTGGCGGCCAAGAACTTCTACCGCCCGCGCTCGCCCGAGGTGGCGGCGCGCTACAAGGACACCTTCCCGGCCGTGAATCTGTTTACCATCGACGATGTCTTCGGCGGCTGGCAGAAGGCCCAACAGGCGCATTTCTCGGATGGCGGCACCTTCGATCAGATCTACCGAAAGGGCTAGGGAAAGAGCCAGGGAGAGTCCGGCCCCGGCGGCGCGCCATGTCGGCGTGCTGCCGGGATTCGGGCTGACCCTCGGCTTTTCCCTGACCTATCTGGCGCTGCTGGTGCTGCTGCCGCTGGCGGCGCTGGTGATCCGGCCCTGGGAGCTCGGGGTCGACGGCGTCTGGCGGGTGGTGTCCTCGCCGCGCACCCTGGCGGCGCTCAAGGTCAGCTTCGGCCTGGCGCTGCTGGCCGCGGCGGTGAACGTCGTCTTCGGCACGCTGGTGGCCTGGGTGGTGACGCGCTACCGCTTCTGGGGCCGGCCGCTGATGAACGCGCTGATCGACCTGCCCTTCGCCCTGCCGACGGCGGTGGCGGGCATCGCGCTGGCGTCGCTGTACTCGCCCAAGGGCTGGCTCGGCGGGCCCTTGATGCAGCTGGGGATCAAGGCCGCTTTCGGCCCGCCCGGCATCTTCATCGCCCTCGTCTTCATCGGCCTGCCCTTCGTGGTGCGCACGGTGGAGCCGGTGCTGGAGGACCTGGACCGCGAGATCGAGGAGGCCGCCGCCACCCTCGGCGCCCGGCGCTGGCAGGTGGTGTGGCGGGTGGTGCTGCCGCTGCTGTCGCCGGCGATCCTGACCGGCTTCATCCTGGCCTTCGCCCGCGCGGTCGGCGAATACGGCTCGGTCATCTTCATCGCCGGCAACATCCCGGGCGTGTCGGAGATCGCGCCGCTGCTGATCGTGATCCGGCTGGAGGAATACGACTATGCCGGCGCCGCCACGATCGGCGCGGTGATGCTGCTGGCCGCCTTCGTCATCATCCTGGTGATCAACCTGCTGCAGCGCTGGAGCCGCAAATGGGCGGACTGACCCGCACGCTGGCGGCCGCGCGCACCCGGCTGAAGCCCGCCGAGCGACCGTGGGAGGAGCCGTTCGGCATCCGCCTGGCCCTGATCGCGATCGCCGTGGTCTTCCTCGGCCTGTTCCTGGTGCTGCCGCTGGCCGTGGTGCTGACCGAGGCGCTGCGCCGCGGCATCGACGCCTATCTGGAGGGCATCGGCAGCGACGATTCGCTGGCGGCGATCCGGCTGACCCTGACGGTCGCCGCCATCGCCGTGCCGCTGAACACGATCTTCGGCCTGGCCACGGCCTGGGCGATCGCCAAGTTCGAGTTCTGGGGCAAGAGCCTGCTGACCACGATCGTCGACCTGCCCTTCTCGGTCTCGCCGGTGATCTCGGGCCTGATCTATGTGCTGCTGTTCGGGGCCAACGGCTGGTTCGGCCCGTTCCTGGAGGCGCACGGCATCCGGGTGATCTTCACCGTCACCGGCCTCGTGATCGCCACCATCTTCGTCACCCTGCCCTTCGTGGCGCGCGAGTTGATCCCGCTGATGCAGGACCAGGGCACGGATGAGGAGGAGGCGGCGGTGCTGCTGGGCGCCAGCGGCTGGCAGACCTTCTTCCGCGTCACCCTGCCCAACGTCAAATGGGCGCTGCTGTACGGCGTGCTGCTGTGCAACGCCAGGGCGATGGGCGAGTTCGGCGCCGTCTCGGTCGTCTCCGGCCATATCCGCGGCCAGACCAACACCATGCCGCTGCAGGTCGAGATCCTCTACAACGAGTACAATTTCGTCGGCGCCTTCGCCGTCGCCTCGCTGCTCGCCGGCCTCGCCCTGGTGACGCTGGTGCTGAAGACCCTGCTCGAATGGCGGTTCCGCTCGGACCGCCACGACTCCGCGGAGAGCTGATGCCGATCGCCATCCAGGGCCTGACCAAGCGCTTCGGCCCGGTCTACGCGCTCAACGAGATCGAGCTGGAGGTGCCGGACCGCGCCTTCGTCGCCCTGCTCGGCCCCTCGGGCTCGGGCAAGACCACGCTGCTGCGCATCGTGGCGGGGCTGGAGCGGGCCGATGCCGGGCACATCCTGGTCGACGGCGCCGACATCGCCGCGGTGAAGCCGCGGCAGCGCCGGATCGGCTTCGTGTTCCAGCACTACGCCCTGTTCCGGCACATGACGGTGTTCGGCAACATCGCCTTCGGCCTGCAGGTGCGGCCCGGCGCCACCCGCCCGCCCAAGGCCGAGATCGCGCGCCGGGTCGAGGAGCTGCTGGAGCTGGTGCAGCTGCCGGGCCTCGCGCGGCGCTATCCGCGCCAGCTCTCGGGCGGCCAGCGCCAGCGCGTCGCCCTGGCCCGGGCGCTGGCGATCGAGCCCAAGCTGCTGCTGCTCGACGAGCCCTTCGGCGCGCTCGACGCCAAGGTGCGGAAGGAGCTGCGGGTGTGGCTGCGCGAGCTGCACGACCGCACCGGCCTGACCAGCCTGTTCGTCACCCACGACCAGGAGGAGGCGCTGGAGCTGGCCGACCGGGTGGTGGTGCTGCGCGACGGCCGGATCGAGCAGCAGGGCGATCCGGCGGCGCTGGTCGACAACCCGGCCACGGCCTTCGTCTCCAGCTTCCTCGGCGACGTCAACCGCCTGCCCTGCACGGTGACGGAGCCGAATGTGGTGGAGATCTCTGGGCTGCGCCTGCCGGCCGACACGCGCGGCCTCGCCCCCGGCAACAGGGCCATCGCCGACATCCGGCCGCGCGCCATCCGGCTGCTGCCGGGCGGCGCGTCAGGCGACGGGCTGGTGCCCGGCACCGCCCGGCGGGTGCTGCACAGCGCCACCACGGTGACGGTGGAGGCGGAGACGCCCCTGTCCGCCGACCCGATCCGGATCGAGGCCGACCGCTACAGCCCGGACCTGCCGGCGCTGTCGGTCGGCGACCCGGTGGCCCTGCGCCTGCCGCCGCCCTTCGTGTTCGCGGCGGAGCGGTAACAAGGACGGTCCGCGATGCGGATGGACCTGAGTCGCCCCTTCACCCGAAATAGCTACGCGATTTCGACCTCTCCCCAAGGAGAGGTGTAAGAGCGCGGCTCCGCTTCCCTCTCCTTGGGGAGAGGGAGGGGCCCGATGCCGAAGGCGACGGGAGGGTGGGGGCTCGGATCTCTCTGCCGGGATCACTGCCGATCCACTGGCCGCGGCCGGCGGGAGGGGTCGTCGGGCAAGAGGCGCGCCCAGCTGGCGATGCCGGCCAGCCCGGCGAAGACGGCGCCCAGCGCCAGGGCCAGCGCCGGCCCCTGCGCGCCCGCCAGGCCGAAGCACAGCGCCACCAGCGCCGCGCCGGTGGTCTGCCCCATCAGCCGGGCCTGGGCGACGATGCCGCTGGCACCGCCGGCACGCTCGGGCGGGGCCGAAGCCAGCAGCGCCTTCTGGTTCGGCGCCTGGAAGAAGCCGAAGCCCCAGCCGCACAGCGCCATGCGCCAGCAGATGTCGAATACGCCGGGATCCGGCGGCAGTAGGGCCAGCAGCGCCAGGCCGAGGCAGAGGATGAACAGGCCGATGCCGCCGAGGACACCGGCGGAGTAGCGGTCGGACAGCCGGCCGGCGATCGGCGCCATGATCGCCACCACCACCGGCCAGGGGGTCATCAAGAGGCCGGTCTCGACCTCGCTGCGGCCCAGCGTGGCCTGGAAGTAGAAGGGCAGCGCGACGAAGGCCAGGCCCTGAGCGGCGAAGGAGCAGGCGGCGGTGACCGCCGACAGAGCGAAGACCGGCCGCCGGAACAGGTCGAGCGGCAGCATCGGCGCCGGGTGCGCCGCCTGCCGACGCACCAGTGCCACGCCGAAAGCGAGAGCGGCGGCGAGGGCGAGCCCGATCTCCAGCGGCCCGGCCTGGTGCGCGCCCTCGCCGATCGCCAGGATCAGCAGGCCGAAGGCGCCGGCGTTCAGGACGGCGCTGATCACGTCGAAGCGGTGGGCCGAGCGCGCGGTGTGCGGCAGGGTCGGCACCGCGACGATCAGCGCGACGATGCCGAGCGGCACGTTCACCGCGAACAGCCAGGGCCAGGGCGCGACCGACAGGATGCCGGCGGCGACCGTGGGGCCGAGGGCGGAGGACACGGCCACCACCAGGGTGTTGAAGCCGATGCCGCGGCCGAGCGAGCGGCTGGGATAGCTGAAGCGGATCAGCGCCGCGTTCACGCTCATGATGCCGCTGGCGCCGAAGCCCTGCAGCACCCGCGCCGCGGTCAGGCTGGGCAGCGACCAGGCGGCGGCGCAGACCAGCGAGGCCACGGTGAACAGGGCCAGGCCGGCGATGTAGATGGTGCGGTAGCCGACGATCTCACCCAGCGCCGCCAGCGGCAGCAGCGACACCACCACCGCCAGCTGGTAGGCGTTGACGACCCAGACCGAGGCGGCCGGGCTGGCCTGCAGGTCGGCGGCGATGGTCGGCAAGGCGGTGTTGGCGATGGCGGTGTCCAGCACCGCCATGGCGATGGCGATCGACAGGGTCAGCACCGCGCCGTAGCGGCGCGGCACCGGCAGCCCGTCCGCCGCGGCCGGTACGGCTGGCACTGGCTGGTTCGTCATCGCACGCATCACGGCACCTTTCCGGATCGGCCCCTTCCGGCGGACGCATCATCGCGGCCTGCGGCGGCGGCGACCAATGCCGTGACGGCGTATCAGCCGGGACGATGCAATCGGTCGCAGCCATGACCCAGGCGCGGGCCGCGCGGCCGGTTCCCTGCCGGATCCGCCGGGCCGGCCGGGGCCCCGGCGGCGCTACACTGGCGTCGGGACGGATCCCGGGGAGGGCACGATGCATCCGAACGAGATGCTGGTCCGCCGCTGGTTCCAGGAGGTCTGGAACGAGCGGCGGCTGGAGGCCGCGGACGAGCTCCTGTGCGAGGACTGCGCCGCGACCGACCTGCACAGCGGCGCCGGCCGGTCGCGGGAGGAGATGAAGCAGCTCTGCACCAGGCTGCAGCAGGCGATCCCGGACATCACCTTCACGGTCGAGGAGGTGCTGGCCGCCGACGACCGCGTGGCCCTGCGCTGGCGGGCGCGGGGGTCCGCCGCCGGCCCGGCCGGACCGGTGCCGGTCGACATCGGCGGCCTGTCCTTCGCCCATATCGAGGGCGGCCGGGCGACACGGATCTGGGACGCCTGGGACAAGCTCGGCCTGCTGCAGCAGCTGGGCCACATCCCGCGCGAGCTGGACCCGGCGGCGATGCTGTGATGCCAGCGGCCGCCCTGGAGACCGACCTCTCCAGACCCTTCCGTCATGGCGAGGCGCGTAGCGCCGTGGCCATCCAGCAGCACACCCCCGGATGGCCACGCCCCTTCGGGGCTCGCCATGACGGGTCAATAGTTCCGGCCGCTGCTATGACCCCTCAAAGACCGATCTCTCAGGGCTGCCAGAAGGCGGGCACGAACTCGTAGCCATCGCCGACCCGGCCGACATGGCCGATGCCGGGGAAGGCCAGATGCGCGCCGGCGATCAGGACCCGGTCGGCGGCGACCCGGTCCAGCACCCGCTTGCGGCTGGCGATCGCGGCCTGCTGGTCGACGTCGAAGTTGATCGCCCAGTCCGGCTTGGCGAATTGCAGCGCCGCGGCGTGCACGATGTCGCCCCAGATCAGCAGCCGGTCGTCGCCCGACGTCACCTCGATCATGCTGTGGCCGGGGGTGTGGCCCGGCGCGGCCAGGACACGGATGCCGGGCGCGATCTCGGCCTCCTTGCCGAAGCGGGTGAGGCGGTCGCCGGCATAGGGCTTCACCGCCGCCCGGGCCATGGCGAAGAACGGATGCACCTCGGCCGGAGCGCGGGACAGGATGCCGTCATCGGTCCAGAAGCCGTATTCCGCCTCGGCCACCGCCAGCTCGGCCTTGCCGAAGACGGCGGCGCCGGCGGGGTCGATCAGGCCGTTGGCGTGGTCCGGATGCATATGGGTCAGCACCACCAGGTCGACATCGGCGGGGTCGACGCCGACGGCCTTGAGGTTGGCGCCGACCTTGCCGAGCGACGGCCCCATCGCCGCGGCGGTGCCGGTGTCGATCAGCACCAGCCGGTCGCCGGTGTTGACCAGATAGGCGTTGACCGCGGTCGGGATGGCCGCGGGCGGCTGGAAGGCCCGCTGCAGCAGCGCCTCGGCCCCGGCGCGGTCGGCGGCGGGGAACTGGTCGAGCGTGATGTTCAGCATCCCGTCGTTGATGCTGGTCACCTCGAAGGCGCCGACCTTGAAGCGGTAGAGGCCGGGAACCTGCCCGGCAGGCGGGACCGCCCGCGCCAGAACAGGCTGCGGTAGGGAGGCGAGCAGGGGCAGGGCCGGGGCGGCGAGCGCCGCGGCCAGGACATGGCGGCGGGTGAGCGACATGAAAGGCCTCCGAATGGGTCGTGATGACCCGACCCGGGGAGGCTAACCGAAACGCAGCGCGAACGCAGCGGAAACGAATCGGGGGCGCAAGCCTAGGGCAGCTTGCCCGTGGGCGGGTGCACGGTGCGGAAGGCCGCGACCAGGCCGGCGGCCTCGCTGCGCGTCGCCAGGCTGATCCGCGGCTTGCCGGCGGCGATGTCGGCCTTGAGGTCCCTCAGCAGCGCGTCGATCCGGCCGAGCAGCTCCTCATGGTTCAGCCCGGCCCGCTCATGCTCGACGCTGCGCTCGTCGGAGACGGTCTGGAACAGGGAGCCGAGCCAGTCCACCAGCTCGTCGGCGCGGCTGAACAGCTTCTGCCGGCCGTCCTCCTCATAGACGATCACCGGCTCGATCTCGGTCGCCATGGCGCAGCCCTCCCGGGAGTTGCGGTCCGCATCGCGGGCGATGCCTGAATTGCAACAGCGGGACGGGGCAACGGTTCCGCAGCCTGCGGGCTACTGGTCCCCCATCTTCAGCGCGGCGATGAAGGCGCTCTGCGGGATCTCGACCTCGCCGAACTGGCGCATCCGCTTCTTGCCTTCCTTCTGCTTGTCCAGCAGCTTGCGCTTGCGGCTGACGTCGCCGCCATAGCACTTGGCCAGCACGTCCTTGCGCAGGGCGGAGATCGATTCGCGGGCGATCACCTTGCCGCCGATCGCCGCCTGGATGGCGATCTTGAACAGCTGCTTCGGGATCAGGTCCTTCAGCCGCTCGCACAGGTGCCGGCCGCGGCGGTCGGCCTGGCTGCGATGGACGATCATCGCCAGCGCGTCGACCGGCTCCTGGTTCACCAGGATCGACAGCTTCACCAGGTCGCCCTCGCGGTAGCTGTCGATCTGGTAGTCGAAGCTGGCATAGCCGCGGCTGATCGACTTGAGGCGGTCGTAGAAGTCGAACACCACCTCGTTCAGCGGCAGGCGGTAGACCAGCATGGCCCGGCCGCCGACATAGGTCATCTCCACCTGCTCGCCGCGCCGCTCGGTGCACAGCTGCAGGATGCCGCCGAGATACTCGTCCGGCAGCATGATCGTGGCCTTGATCCAGGGCTCCTCGATCCGGTCGATCTTCATCACGTCCGGCATGTCGGCCGGGTTGTGCAGGTCCAGCACCGACCCGTCGGTCAGGTGCAGCTTGTAGACCACCGACGGCGCGGTGGTGATCAGGTCGAGGTCGAACTCGCGCTCCAGCCGCTCCTGGATGATCTCGAGGTGCAGCAGGCCCAGGAAGCCGCAGCGGAAGCCGAAGCCCAGCGCGGCCGAGGTCTCGGCCTCGAAATGGAAGCTGGCGTCGTTGAGGGCGAGCTTGCCCAGGCTGTCGCGCAGCCGCTCGAAATCGCCGGAATCGGTCGGGAACAGGCCGCACCAGACCACCGGGACCGAGGGCTTGAAGCCGGGCAGCGGCGCCTCGGCCGGGCGGCGGTCCTCGGTGATGGTGTCGCCGACCTTGGTCTCGACGATCTCCTTGATCCCGGCGGTGACGAAGCCGACCTCGCCGGGGCCGAGCTCGCGCACCTGCACCGCCTTCGGCGTGAAGTAGCCGACGCGGTCGAGCTCGCGCGCCGCGCCGGTCGCCATGAAGCGGATCTTCTGGCCGACCTTCAGCGTGCCCTCGACCACCCGCACCAGGATGACGACGCCGAGATAGGGGTCGTACCAGCTGTCGATCAGCAGCGCCTTGAGCGGGGCGGTCGGGTCGGCCTGCTTCGGCGGCGGCAGGCGGTGGACGATCGCCTCCAGCACATCGTCGATGCCGAGGCCGGTCTTGGCCGAGATCGGCACCGCGTCCGACGCGTCGAGGCCGATCACGTCCTCGATCTGCTGCTTCACCCGCTCCGGCTCCGCCGCCGGCAGGTCGATCTTGTTGAGGACCGGCACCACCTCGTGGTTGGCGTCGATCGCCTGGTAGACATTGGCCAGGGTCTGCGCCTCGACACCCTGCGAGGCATCGACCACCAGCAGCGAGCCCTCGCAGGCGGCGAGCGACCGGCTGACCTCGTAGGCGAAGTCGACATGGCCGGGCGTGTCCATCAGGTTCAGCTGATAGGTCTCGCCGTCGCGGGCGGTGTAGGTCAGGCGCACGGTCTGCGCCTTGATGGTGATGCCCCGCTCCCGTTCGATGTCCATCGAGTCCAGGAGCTGCGCCTTCATCTCGCGCTGCTCGATGCCGCCACAGCGCTCGATCAGCCGGTCCGCCAGGGTGGATTTGCCGTGGTCGATATGGGCGATGATCGAGAAGTTGCGGATATGGTCCTGGGGAAAGCTCATCGCATGCGCCTGGAGACGTGATCGGCCCGGACCATAAGGGCAGCGGGCCCAAAGCGAAAGGGCCCGGTCGAAACCGGGCCCGTCCGTGTCTTAGATTCGGCAGGGATCAGTGCAGCTTGCCGCCGAGATCCGCGATCGCGTCGTCGATCAGCGCCGACCCCTTGGCCGGGTCGGCGGCGAGCTGCCGGCCGACCAGGTCACGGGCGGCCGTGACGGCGACGCCGACCGCGGTCGACCGAACCTCGGCCAGCGCCTGGGCCTCGGCCTGGGCGATGCGCTCCAGCGCCATGGCCTCGCGCCGCTTCATCGCCTCCTCGATGTCCACCGCCGCCTTCTCGCGCAGGCGCTGGGCATCGTGCTTGGCGCGCTCGATGATCGCCGCGGCCTCGGCCGCCGCCTCGCGCTGGCGCGCCTGCGCCTGGGCGAGATGGCCTTCGGCCTCGCTGCGCAGCCGCTCCGCCTCCGCCAGATCCTCGCGGATCCGCTCGGTGCGCTTGTCGACCACCCCGAGGATGGCCGAGCGGGCCTTCACCGCCAGCAGCACCAGGAGCAGGACCAGCGCCGCGGCCAGCACCCATTCGACCGCGCCGTGGGTGTCTTCCTCGGCGTGCTCGATATGCTGGAGCTCGGTCTGGGCGTGGCCCGCATCCTGGGCGTGCGCGGCGCCGATGAAGACCTCGTTCGCGATGATGTCGAGAACGCTCATCGGGCCCCTCCCAGCGCGCCGTCGACCGCGGCGGTGACCGTGGCCTGGTCCGGCGCCGTGCCGGTCAGCTTGGCGGCCAGAACGCCGGCCACCTCGGTCGCGATGTCGCGGGCGTCGGCCTTCAGATCGGCGCGGATCTTGCCGATCCGGGCCTCGGCCTCGGCGGTCCGGGCGGCGAGCTCCGCGGCGAAGGCGGCCTGGCGGCGCGCCGTCAGCTCCGCGATCTCCTGATTCGCGGCGGCGATGGCGGCCTGGGCCTCGCCCCGAGCCTTGGCCAGCGCGGCCTCATAGGCCTGGCTGACCGTTTCGGTCTCGTTGCGCACGGCCTCGGCCCGCTCCAGATCGCCGGCGATCTTGGCGGCGCGCTGGTCGATCGTCTCCGCCAGCCGCGGCAGCAGCCGGCGCGACAAGAGCCAGTACAGAGCGATGAAGACGACCGCGAGCCAGAACAGCTGCGACGCAAACCACTCGGGATTGAACTGTGGCATCCGACTCCCCCTGCCGGGCCGGCCCCGGGCCGCTAGGGCTGCGGCCGGCCCATGACGTTAGGCAGCGAGATCGTCAGGCGAACAGCGCGATCAGCGCGACGATCAGCGCGAACAGCGCGATGGCTTCCGTCACGGCGAAGCCGATCCAGATGCTGGCGCCGATCTCTTCCTTGGCCGCCGGGTTGCGGGCGAGCGCGCCGATGTAGCTGGCCCAGACGTTGCCCACGCCGATGCCGGCGCCGATCATGCCGATCGCAGCGAGGCCCGCGCCGATGAACTTGGCAGCTTCGAGTTCCATTTTCTCTTCCTTCGTGGATGGGTTCTGGTGGTTGGACCGGAACGGTTCGCGGGCTGCGATCCGTCAGTGGAGGTGCAGCGCGTCGTGCAGGTAGACGCAGCTGAGGATGGTGAAGATGTAGGCCTGCAGCACGGCGATGAAGAGCTCGAGCAGCGTCAGCGGCACCAGGAAGGCGAAGGGCACGATGCCGCCGATGCCGAGGGCGATGACGAAGCCGCCGATGACCTTCAGCAGCACGTGGCCGACCGTCATGTTGGCGAACAGTCGGACGGAGAGGCTGATCGGCCGCGACAGGTAGGAGATCAGCTCGACCGGCACCAGGATCACCGCGGTCCACAGGGGCGCGCCGTGCGGGAAGAACATCCGCAGGTAGCCGGCGCCGTGCCGCGCGAAGCCGATCACCGTGACGCCCAGGAACACCACGAAGGCCAGGGCGAAGGTGACGATGATGTGGCTGGTGAAGGTGAAGGTGCCGGGAATGATCCCGATCACGTTGCCGAACAGGATGAAGATGAACAGCGTGAAGATGAAGGGGAAGTATTTCATCCCCTCCTTGCCGGCGTTGTCGCGGATCATGTTGGCGACAAGCTCGTACAGCATCTCGGCGAAGGACTGCACCCGGCCCGGGACCAGGGCGCCGCGGGCGCCGAAGAACAGCACCGCCGAAGCGACGCCGGCGGCGATCACCATGAACAGCGACGAGTTGGTGAAGGAGAGATCCAGGCCGCCGATGTCGACGTGCAGGATCTTCTGGATCTGGAACTGCTCGGTTGGCGACGCCACGCCTTATCTCCCGCCCCGGTTTCGCTCCGCCTGTTCGGCGGCCCGCTTCGCCTTCGCCGCCCGGTCCAGCTCCATGCCGGTCCGGTAGACATTCATCAAGCCGGCCGTCGCACCCAGGATGAAGAACAGAATCAACAACCAGGGCCGCGTGCCGAGCCATCGGTCGAGACCCCAGCCGATTCCGGCGCCGACCACGATCGCGGCGAGCAGCTCGACCGCGATTCGGAAGCCGGCGGCCATGCCAGCACGGCCGACATCGCGCCCGTCATCCCCGCCCTTCGCCTCGCGCCCCGCCCCCGGCAGCTTCGACTTCGCCTCCTTCAGGCGGCGGTCGAAATCCGAAAGCGGCGGCGGGTTCTGGTCGTTCTGGGTCACGTCGTCGGACACCCTTTCGGGCGGCGGCCACCCCCACCTCAAGCGGCGCGCACCTTAGTGACGGTGCGGTGTTCCGTCAAGGCGACAAACGGACGGCGAAACCGGCCGGTTCCGCGGCGCTGGCCGCGGCCCGCTCCGCCGGGCTAGAGTCGGTCATGCTCAGCCCGCTCCTGGCCGTCGCGGCGATCCTCGCCGGCATCACCATCGTCTCGCTCGGCCAGGGCGTCTTCTCGACCCTGGTGCCGGTGCGGCTGACCGAAGCCGGGCTGTCGGCCGACCGGGTCGGCCTGGTGGTCGCGGCCAGCGCCCTCGGCTTCCTGATCGGCTGCCTGTTCGTCGGCCGGCTGATCCGCCTGGTCGGCCATATCCGCGCCTTCTCCGCCTTCGCCGCCGCCTCCTGCCTGGCCGGCCTGGCGCTGCCTTGGACCGTCGGGCTGCCCGGCTGGTTCCTGCTGCGTCTGGCCATGGGCTTCTGCTCCGCCGGGCTGTTCATGGTGGCCGAGAGCTGGCTGAACGAGCTGACGCCGCGGCATCTGCGCGGCCGCATCCTGACCAGCTACGTCGTCGTGGTGATGCTGGCGCTGGGCGCCGGCCAGGCTCTGCTGACCGTGCTCGACACCAGTGACGTGCTGCCCTTCGTCCTGGCCTCGGCCGCCTTCACCCTGGCGCTGATCCCGGTGACGCTGACCCGGTCGCGCCACCCCAGCGTGCCGCACCGGATCCGGCCGATCCTGGGCAAGGCCTACCGCAACTCCCCGGTCGGCGCGGTCGGCTGCGTCGTGGTCGGGCTGGTGGCGGCGACGCTGCAGGGCGTGGCCCCGGTCTGGGGCGTGCATCGCGGCTTCTCCACCGCCGAGATCGCGACGCTGATGGCGGCGACCCAGATCGGCGGCCTGCTGTGCCAATGGCCGCTCGGCTGGCTGTCCGACCGGATCGACCGGCGCTGGGTGATCCTGGCCGCGGCGGCCTGCACCATCGTCGCCGCGCTCGGCAGCATCGCCGCGGGCCGGGCGGAGGCCTTCGCCCTGTTGATCGTGCTGTTCGCGCTGTGGGGCGGCATGGCCGAGGCGATCTACCCGCTGTCGGTCGCCCATGCCAACGACCACGCCAGGCCGCAGGACTACGTGCCGCTGGCCGGGACGCTGCTGATCCTGTGGTCGGTCGGCTCCTCCGCCGGGCCGCTGGTCGCGACCGTGGCGATGGAGCGGCTGGGCCCGGACGCGCTGTTCGCCTATGTCGCGCTGCTGGTCGGCGCCTTCGCCGGCTTCGTGCTGTGGCGCATGGCCCGGCGCGGCCGGGTCGCCGCCGGCGAGGCGGAGCATTTCGTGGGCCTCGCCGCCGGCTCCAGCCCCGCCCCCGCCGAGCTGGACCCCCGCATCCGCCCGGAGGACGAGGCCGAGGCCGAGCCGGGCTATGACGACTGCGAGGACGTGCCGGCGCGGTAAGGCGGCGATTCCATCCCGTTTCGTTCTGCTCTAGGGTCGCGGGCCGCATCGCAGAGAGGGCCCATGCGCATCGCCACCTGGAACATCAACTCCGTCCGCCTGCGCCAGGAGCTGGTGCTGCGCCTGATCGACGAGACCGCGCCCGACATCATCTGCCTGCAGGAGACCAAGACCCCGGACCACAGCTTCCCGCACCAGCCCTTCGTCGACCTCGGCTACCGGCACATCGCGATCTCCGGCATGAAGGGCTACAACGGCGTCGCCGTGATCTCGCGCCTGCCCTTCGAGAGCCACGAGATCCGCCACTGGTGCGGCAAGGAGGACTGCCGCCACATCGCCATCCGCCTGCCGGACGGCACCGAGGTGCACAACCTCTATATCCCGGCCGGCGGCGACATCCCGGACCCGGCGGTGAACGAGAAGTTCGCCCACAAGCTGCAGTTCCTGGACGAGATGACGGCCTGGTGGCCGGAGAACCGGAACCGGGACCAGAAGCTGATCCTGGTCGGCGACCTGAACATCGCGCCGCTGGAGCACGACGTCTGGTCGCACAAGCAGCTGCTGGACGTGGTCAGCCACACCCCGATCGAGGTCGAGAAGCTGACGGCGATGCAGTCGACGCTGGGCTGGGTCGACAGCGCCCGCACCTTCGTGCCGCCGGACCAGAAGCTGTACACGTGGTGGAGCTACCGCGCCACGGACTGGCAGGCCTCCGACCGCGGCCGGCGCCTCGACCACATCTGGGTCACCCCGCCGCTGGCCGGCGGCCTGAAGGCGCACCGCACCCTGCGCGAGGCGCGCGGCTGGGAGCCGAAGCCGAGCGACCACGTGCCGGTGGTGGTCGACGTCGAGGTGTGAGGGGCAGCGTACCGCCCTTTACTCAACCGCCTCCGCAAAGCCGGCCAGGGTGGCTTCCCAGGCCTCCGGGCCGTCGAAGACCTGCCGCATCCGGTCGGCCGCCTGGCCATAGCCGTCGAGCCGGTGCTCTAGCTCTACCAGCGTGCCGTCGCCATCGGCGGAGAACCGCACCTCGACCTCCGTCACCAGATCCGGGTCGAAGCGCCACTGGGTGCTGATCTGCCAGGCCAGGACCAGTCGGCCGGGCGGCTCCCAGGCCAGCACCCGGCCCCACTGGCATTCGGTGCCGTCCTCGCCGCGCTCGAACCAGCGGCCGCCGGCCTGCGGCTCCACCACCACCTCCCGGATCGGCGAGCTGCCGATCGAGTGCCGGCGCGGCCACCAGCGGGTCATGCCGGCGGTGAAGATGTCGAAGGCGCGCCGGGGCTCGGCCTTGACCCGGACGCTCTTGCGGACGGGGGCGACGGCGATGGTCGGTGTCATCGGCTCTCCTCCTCTGTCGTCGTGGCTTCGGCCTCGGCCGCGAAGGTGGCCAGGGCCTGGTCCCAGAACTGGTCCAGCCAGGCCCGCAGGGCGCCCAGCCCCTTGGGGTCGATGAAATAGACCCGGCGGACCCCGTCGGCCCGGTCGGCCACCAGCCCGGCGTCGCGCAGGACCTTCAGATGCTGCGACACGGCCGGCCGGCTGACCGGCAGGCCCTCGGCGATGCGGCCGACCGGCTTGGGCCCGGTCCGCAGCCGCTCGAACACCGCCCGGCGGGTCGGGTCGGCCAATGCCGCGAGCGCTTTATCGTAAGCCATGACTTACCGTAAGTATTGACTTACTCACTGTCAAGCCAGACGGCGGTCGGCTTCGCGGAGGCCGGAGATCAAAAGCCTCCTCGGTGAGGACGCTAGCCCGGCAGGGGACGACGGTAGAGGTAGTACCGCCCGGGCGAGACGCCGGGGGGCTCCGGCAGCTCCTGCCACCCCAGCCCGGCGAAGGCGATGTTGGCGACGACCACGCCGCCCGGCACCAGCACCGGCACCAGCAGCGGTCCCAGCGCCGCCGCCAGAGCCCGGTTGGCCGCATCGTCGCCGGAGCCGAGATCGGCATGGATCAGCGCCATGCCGTCGCGATGCGCCGCGACGAAGCCCGGCATGGTCTCCAGCACCTCGCCCAGCACCATGCGGTCGCGGGGCGGGATGCAGGCGGGATGCGCCGCGACCCGGCGGTCGAACACCCAGATCGCGCGGTCCGGCAGCTTCTCGCGCAGATGGTCGTAGGTTCGGCCGTTGCCGAGGCCGAGCTCCATGACGTCGCCCGGCAGGCCGGCAATGGCCCGCGCGGCCCAGTCGAGACAGGCGCGCTGCGCCTGCATCCGGCGGATGAAGCTGTCGAGGCGACTCACGATCCGGGTCAGGCCGTCTGGCGGGCGCGGGCCGCTTCCTTGGTGGTCCGTTCGAGGCGCAGCGCCAGGACGCGCATGATCTCGATCGCCATCTGCGGGAACTCCGTGATCATGCGGAAGAACTGGTCCTTGGCGATGACCAGGGCGGTGACGTCGGTGCGCGCCTGCACCGTCGCGGTGCGCGGCACGTCGCAGAGGATGGCGATCTCGCCGACGAAGTCGTTGCGGCCGACCGAGGCCACGGTCAGGGGCCCGGTCTCGGCGTCGACGATCACGTCGGCCTCGCCGTCGATGATGATGAAGGCGGCGCGGCCGATCTCCCCCTGCCGGCACAGCACCTGCCCCGCGGGGAAGCGGACACGCTCGCTGGTGAAGGCCAGAAGCTTCAGCTTCGACGTGTCGATGTTGGCGAAGAGCGGGATCCGCTTCAGCAACTCGACTTCTTCCGCAAGGCTCACCGATCCGTCCTCCAGCTCCCTGTTTGCATTCTACTCCGCTTCCAGCAATTCGTGCAGCGCGCTGCCTTGGCGGTTGAGCGATTGGAAATCGCCGCGTTCGACGATCCGGCCGTGGCGCACCACGACGATGTCGGCGAACTCCCGGGCCATGCTGGGCCGATGCACGCCCCAGATCAAGCCGCGGCCGTTGCGCAGCTCGCGGATGGCGCGGTGCACCCGGCCCTGCGCCACGCCGTCGAGGGTCGAGGTCGCCTCGTTCAGCAGCAGCAGGTCGGCGTTCTTCAGGAGCGCCCGGCCGAGCCCGACCTTCTGCCGCTGCACCGCCGAGAGGCGGCTGCCGGCGACGCCGACCGAGAAGTCGAGACCGACCGCGATCACGCTGTCGCGCAGATCGACCTCGTCGACCACGGTCTGGATCAGGGTCTGCACCCGCTCCGCCGCGTCCGGCCGGCCGTAGCGGATCTTGCCGAACAGGATGTTGTCCTGCAGCGACGCGGCCTCGTTGAACCGCTCGGCGTCGAAGAACTCGATATACGGGCGCAGATGCGCCGGCAGCTCGGCGGCGAACACCTTGCGGGCGTCGAGCAGCCGCTGCTGCATGTCGGCCTCGAACACGCCCAGGCGGTGGCGGGACGGCACCAGCTTGAACGGCAGGGACAGGAGGCGGGTGCGGTCGGCCGGCCGCAGCGCCGCCGTCCCCTCCTTCCTCGCCCGCAGCACGATCGGCTGGAACTCGGGCAGGTCCTCCGAGCCGATGAAGCTGAACTGCTCGAAGAACTCGTGGCCGGGCGGCAGGTCGGCGAACAGCTCGACCATGGTCTCGGCCATCTGGGCGCCGACCTGGATGAAGTCCTCCATCAGGCCCGTGCGCTGGAGCACCGACAGCACATAGTCGTTCTCGGCCAGCGCGTCATAGGCGAAGACCGGGCCGACGGGAGTGCCGAACAGCAGGTTCTCGGCCACCGAGGCGGAGGTGTTGAAGCGGTCGGCGTCGTACAGCTCGACCAGATCGCCGAGGTCGGTCTCGGCCAGGGTCTTGCGCACCGACACGCGCGCCGCCAGCACCCGGTCGGCGATCTCCGGCGCCTTGTCCGGGTCGATCGTGCCGTTCAGGCCGATGCGGTAGACGTCCTGCTCCATGTCGATCGCCTGCAGGATCTCCAGCGCCCGGTCCTGCAGCGCCTCCGGCCCGTCCACCCCCGCCGCCTGGTAGTCGATCCAGTCGGCGTTGATGTCGAAATCGGTGTTGCCGGCCGACTTCGCCTCCGACGCCCGCCGGGCCCGGCGGCGCTTAGCCGCGTCGTCGTCGTATTGCGCCTCGCGCAGCGGCCGGTGCGACAGGCCGTAATACAGGTTCTGGCGCAGCGTGCCGGTGAACATGTAGCTGTGCGCGCCGACATAGGCGATGCGGCGGCCGATCACCGCCTCGCTCAGCGTGTCGTAATCGTGGTCGCCGAGCCGGATCTTGCCGCTGGTCGGCGAGATCAGCCGCGCCATCAGCAGCATCAGCTCGTCCTTGCCGACCCCGGCGCCGACCACGGCGAGATGGCCGTCGGTCGGGAAGGTGGCGGTCAGCCCCTCGATCACCGTCATGCCGCTGTCGTCGACCAGCGAGACGGCGGAGAAGCTGAGCTCCTTCGGCAGCGGGCCCTCGATCACCTCATCGCCGGTGATGCGCTCGAGCGGCAGCAGCTCGGGCGGCTGGAACTGCTCCACCACCTGCTCGTACTTGATCCGGATATCGGCCTGGGTCTGGTAGTAGTCGAGCAGGTCCTTCCACGGCGCCGCCAAGTCCTTGTAGGCGGCCAGCACCGCCACCAGCGCGCCGAGCTGGATGTCGCCGCGGATCACCAGGTAGCCGCCGATCGAGTAGAAGAAGAACGGCGTCAGCTGGTTGATGAAGTTGTTCAGGAACTTGATGAAGAACTTGCGGTTGTAGATCTCGAACCGGATGTCGTAGATCGTCCCCAGCCGGTCGGAGAAATCCGCCAGATGCACGGCGGTGGCGTCGTTGGCATGCATGTCGGTGATGCCGGAGACGGATTCGCCGATGCGGTCGGCCAGCTTGCGCACGGTGCGCACCCGCTCCTTGCCCAGCTGGTTCACCCGCTTCTGCAGCTTCGGGATCAGCCAGCCCTGCAGCGGGTACAGCGACACCGCCGCCGCGCCCAGGATCGGGTCCTGCATGAAGATGAAGTAGATGTAGACGATCAGCGTCCCGGCCGACCAGATCGGCTGCACGAAGGCGTCGCCGATGAAGCCGCCCAGCGGTTCGACCTCGGAGGTGATCATCGGGATCATCTCGCCCTGCGAGGTCTTGCGGAAATGCGGCAGCGGGAAGCGCAGGATCCGGCAGTACAGCTCGTAGCGCAGCCGGCGCAGCATGCGCTCGCCCAGCTTGCCCTTGTAGATGTTGATGTAGAGCTTGAACCCGCCGTTGATGAACACCAGCGCCAGGAACAGGAACGACAGCAGCAGCAGGTATTCGATCCGGTCGAACTGGAAACCGAGGATCGTCCTGGGGAAATCCCCCGCCGCCTTATCGTCGATCGCGCCGTTGACGATCTGCTTCGGCAGATCGAGCGAATAATAGACAAAAGGAAACGAAATCAACGTGACGATAAGGATATAGACCTGCTCGCGGCTGCTGTGCCGCAAGATGAACTTGAAGATGTTGGAATCCATCGCGATCCAGGTCCAGCCTCGCCGGGCACGGGCAGGACCATAGCGTGAACTTTCCATGGCGCAAAGCATGTGACGCCGGTCACGGCGGTGCGGATATGCAGGCAAAGGGTCCGGGTGACGGGTCCGAAGCCTTCGTGCTAAAAGCGCGCCGGGCGGCAGGGGCCGTCCGTGTCGGCCCGCCCCCGGGTCTTCAGGCGACAAGGCTGCATGGCGAAGCGCACCGCTCAGGCCCGCATCCTGATCTACAGCCACGACAGCTTCGGCCTCGGCCACCTGCGCCGCTGCCGCACCATCGCACATGCGCTGGTGGCGCGGCACAGCGACCTGTCGGTGATGATCCTGTCCGGATCGCCGATCATCGGCAGCTTCGACTTCCGCAGCCGGGTCGACTTCGTCCGCATCCCGGGCGTGATCAAGCTGCGCAACGGCGACTACACCTCCCTGTCGCTGCACATCGACATCGAGGAGACGCTGGCCATGCGCGCCTCGATCATCGAGCACACGGCGGCGATCTTCGATCCCGACCTGTTCATCGTCGACAAGGAGCCGCTGGGCCTGCGCGGCGAGGTCAAGCAGACGCTGGAGATGCTGCGCGACCGCGGCACCCGCACCGTGCTGGGCCTGCGCGACGTGATGGACGAGCCGTCCCTCCTGGCCCCGGAATGGGAGCGCAAGAACGTCGTCCCGGCGCTGGAGCATCTCTACGACCAGCTCTGGATCTACGGCCTGCCGGAGATCTGCGACCCGCTGGCCGATATCGAGCTGCCGGATTCGGTGCGCGCCCGCATGACCTATACCGGCTATCTGCGCCGGCGGGCGCCGACCAACGTGCCGGCCGACGCGGCGCCGCTGCGCGACCCGTACATCCTGGTCACGCCCGGCGGCGGCGGCGACGGCGAGGACCTGGTCGACTGGGTGCTGCGGGCCTATGAGGCGGACCGCGCCATGCCCTGCGCCGCGCTGATCGTGCTGGGCCCGTTCATGCAGCGCGAGCGCCAGGCCGAGTTCATGGCCCGCGCCGCCAGGCTGGACGACATCGAGGTGATCACCTTCGACGCCCGGATCGAGCACCTGATGGTCCGCGCCGCCGGCGTCGTCGCCATGGGCGGCTACAACACCTTCTGCGAGATCCTGT
Organism: Inquilinus limosus DSM 16000; assembly: GCF_000423185.1. GTDB lineage: Bacteria > Pseudomonadota > Alphaproteobacteria > DSM-16000 > Inquilinaceae > Inquilinus > Inquilinus limosus. The sequence continues at coordinate 126,873 of NZ_KE383985.1, forward strand.
CCTTCGACAAGCGGGCCCTGCTGGTGCCCCGGGTGCGGCCGCGGCTGGAGCAGCACATCCGCGCCTCCCGCGCTGCAGAGCTGGGCCTCGTCAGCATGCTCGACCAGGACGGGCCGGGCGAGACGGAGGTGATGGTGCGCGCGCTGCGGGCCCTGCCCGACCAGCCGCTGCCCTCGACCCGCTTCCTGCCCGGCATGCTGGACGGGCTCGACGCCGTCGACCGGCTGGCGATGGACGCCATCGACCCGCCCGCCTCGATCCGCGCCACGGCGTGAGCAGGACATGACCGAGGGAGCGCAGAGGGTGCCGGGGTCCGGCCTGACCGCCATCGTGGTCAAGGGCTATCCGCGGCTGTCGGAGACCTTCATCGCGCAGGAGATCCTGGGCCTGCAGCAGCTCGGCCAGCGCCAGCTGATCGTGTCGCTGCGACACCCGACGGACAGCCAGGTGCACGGGCTGAACCGCCGGATCACCGCGCCGGTGCTGTACCTGCCGGAATATCTGTATCAGGAGCAGGCGCGGGTCGAGGCGGCGCGCGACTGGGCCCGGTGCCAGCCCGGCTACGCCGCCGCCTATGCCGCCTTCCGCCGCGACTTCCGGCGCGACCCGACGCCGAACCGCTGGCGCCGCTTCGGCCAGGCCTGCGTGCTGGCGCGCGAGCTGCCGCCCGAGACGAGCTGGATCTACATCCACTATCTGCACACCCCGGCTTCGGTCGGCCGCTATGCCGCGCTGATCCGCGGCCTGCCCTGGAGCGTCTCGGCCCACGCCAAGGACATCTGGACGACGCCGGAGTGGGAGCTGCGCGAGAAGCTGGCCGAGGCGCGCTGGGCCGCCACCTGCACCGCGGTCAACCACGCCTATCTGGCCAGGCTGGCGCCGGAGCCGGGACGGGTGTCGCTGGTGCATCACGGCCTCGACTTCGGCCGCTTCCCCGACCCGATCGCCCGGCCGCGCCGCGACGGCCGCGACCCGGCCGACCCGGTGCGGCTGATCTCGGTCGGCCGCGCGGTCGAGAAGAAGGGCTTCGACCGGCTGCTCGACGCCTTCGCGGCGCTGCCGCCGAACCTGGCCTGGCACTGGACCCATATCGGCGGCGGCGCGCTGCTGCCCGACCTGCGGGCCCAGGCGCTTCGGCTCGGCCTCGCCGACCGGATCGAATGGCGTGGCGCCTTGACCCAGGATGCGGTGCTGGCGGCGCTGCTCGACTCCGACCTGTTCGTGCTGACCGCGCGCATCGCCGCCGACGGCGACCGCGACGGGCTGCCGAATGTGCTGATGGAGGCGCAGGCCACCGGCCTGTGCTGCCTCGCCACCTCCGTCTCGGCGATCCCGGAGCTGATCCTGGACGGCGAGACCGGGGTGCTGGTGCCGCCGGACAACGTGCCGGCCGCCGCCGACGCCCTGGCCGGGCTGATCATGGACCCGGCCCGCCGCGCCAAGCTGGGCGCCGCGGGCGCCGCGCGGGTGCGGCGCGACTTCGGCTTCGCCGTCGGCCTGGCCAAGCTGGCCCGCCGCTTCGGCCTGCCAGCTCCCGGATGAGGATCGCCTTCTACGCGCCGATGAAGCCGCCGGGCCATCCGGTCCCCTCCGGCGACCGGCGCATGGCGCGCCTGCTGATCGAGGCGCTGCGGCGCGGCGGGCACGAGGTCCGCCTCGCCAGCCGGCTGCGCAGCTGGGATCCGGGGCTGGACCCGGCCCGGCCGGCCCGGATCGAGGCGCTGGGCGCCCGTGTCGCCGACCGCCTGATCCGGCGCTGGCGGGCGGCCGGGGCCGACCGGCCCGATCTCTGGTTCACCTACCACCTCTACCACAAGGCGCCGGACTGGCTGGGGCCGCCGGTGGCCGCGGCGCTGGGCATCCCCTATGTCGCCGCCGAGGCGTCGCACGCGCCGCGCCGCGCCGAGGGACCCTGGGCCGCCGGGCACCGCGCCGCCGCCGCGGCGATCCGCCGGGCCGCGGCGCTGGTCACCTTCAGCGACAGGGACGCCACCGGCCTGTCCGCCCTGGTGCCGGCGGAGCGCATCGTCCGCCTGCCGCCCTTCCTCGACGCCGCCCCCTTTGCCGCCGTCATCCGCCGGCCGGCCGACCCGCCGCGGCTGATCGCCGTCGGCATGATGCGGGAGGGCGACAAGGAGCGGTCCTATGCCCTGCTGGCGGCCGCCCTGCGGCGCCTCGCCGATCGGCCGTGGACCCTGACCGTGGTCGGCGACGGCCCGGCCCGGCCCCGGATCGAGCCGCTCTACGATCCTTCCCGGACCTCGTTCCGCGGCGCGCTGCCGCCCGAATCGATGCCGCAGGTGCTGGCGGAGGCCGACCTGTTCGTCTGGCCCGCGGTCAACGAGGCCTTCGGCATGGCGCTGCTGGAGGCCCAGGCCGCCGGCCTGCCGGCGGTTGTCGGGGCGGCCGGGGGCGTCACCGGCGGCATCGCCGGGATCCTGCGGCATGGTGAGACCGGTCTGCTGGCCCCGGTGGGCGACGAGGCCGCCTTCGCCGCCGCGGTCGCCGCCCTGCTGGACGACCCCGCCCAACGCCGCACCATGGGCGAGGCCGCCCGCGCCAACATCCTGGCCCGGCACGACATCGCCGCCGCGGCCGCGATCCTCGACCGTACGCTGCGGCAGGTCGTGGCGGGGCACGATGACCGTTCGCACACCAGATAGAGGGCTGCCCTTGCGGGCAGACGTGCAGGCGCCATATCTTACCATCGTCTTACCTGGGAAGATGCATCATGGTTTCTGGACCGGAGCGGCAGACGACAGTCGTCTCGACCAAGGGTCAGGTCATCCTGCCCAAGGCGATCCGCGACCGGCGACACTGGTCCGCCGGGACGCGGCTGACGGTCGAAGACACGCCCGAAGGCGTCGTCCTGAAGCCGGCGCCGCTTTTTGCCGAAACCAGCATCGGCGAGGTGTTCGGGAGTCTCGCCTATGCCGGGCCGGCACGGTCGCTCGAGGACATGGCTGCCGCGATCGCAGCCGAGGCCAAGCGCCGTGCGCGCGATTGACACCAACGTCCTCGTCCGCTTCCTGGTCGCCGACGACAAGCGCCAGGCCGAACGGGCGCGAATGGCCTTCGCGGCCGGCGACATCACCATCGCCACGACCGTCATGCTGGAGAGCGAATGGGTGCTGCGCAGCGCCTACGGCTTCCCGCCGGACCAGGTCGCCGACGCGCTGCGGAAGCTTGCCGGACTCCCTGGCGTCACGCTCGAGGAACCGGCTCTCATCGCGCAGGCGCTGGACCGCATGGTTGGGGGTATGGATTTCGCCGACGCGCTGCATCTCGGCAAGGCGAGTCACTGCGACGCCTTCCTGACGTTCGACCGCAAGCTGATCAAGACCGCAGCCAAGCAGCCGTCCGTCAACATCCGAGAGCCTTGACCGCGTGACCCGCCTCCTCGTCCTGCGCCACGCGCCGACCGCGTGGAATGCCGAACGCCGGATCCAGGGCCGGGCCGACATCCCGCTGTCCGAGGCCGGGCGCGCGGCGGCCGCCCGATGGCGGCTGCCGGAGTGGGCCGCAGGCTGGCAGGCGCTGGCCAGCCCGCTGTGCCGGGCCCTGGAGACGGCGCGGCTGCTGGGCCTCGACCCGGCGCCGGAGCCGGCGCTGACCGAGCTGCACTGGGGCGAATGGGAAGGGCTGCGCCTGTCCGACAAGACCAGGATCGACCCGGCGGAGCTGGCCCGACGCGAGGCGCTGGGCCTGGATTTCCGCGCCCCGGGCGGCGAGTCCTACCGCGAGCTGCAGGCCCGGCTGGCGCCGCTTCTGGCGCGGCTGGCTGCGGCGAAGCGCGACACCGTGGCCGTCTGTCATCGCGGCGTCATCCTGGCGCTCTATGCCTTGGCCGCCGATTGGACCATGATCGGCGACGCGCCGGACGGGCTGCAGTGGGGCTGCGCACACCTGTTCCGGCTGGACTCGACGGGGGCGCCGGTGATCGAGCGGCTGAACATTCCTGTGGCGGCATGAAGGTCCTGTTTCACGTTCAGCATCTGCTGGGCATCGGCCATGTCCGGCGGGCGGCGGCGATCACCCGAGCCCTGGCCGAGGCCGGCTTCGCCGTGACCGTGGCCCAGGGCGGATTCGCCGTGCCCGGCACCGACTGGGGCGGCGCCGAGGTGGTGCCGCTGCCGCCGGTGCGGTCGGCCGACACCGGCTTTCGCACCCTGCTCGATGCCGAGGACCGGCCGATCGACAGCGGCTGGAAGAAGCGGCGCGCCGCCGAGCTGCTGGCGCTGCTGGCCCGGACCAGGCCCGACATCGTGTTGGTCGAGACCTTTCCCTTCGGCCGCCGCGCCTTCGCCTTCGAGCTGGTGCCGATGCTGGAGATCGCCCGCCGCGCCAGCCCCCGGCCGCTGATCGCCTGCTCGGTCCGCGACATCCTGGTCGACAAGAAGGACCCGGCCAAGGTCGAGGGCATGGCCGACACCGCCCTCGCCCTGTTCGACCTGGTGCTGGTGCATGGCGACCCGGCGGTGATCCCGTTCGAGGCCAGCTTCCCGCCGGCGCCGCGGGTCGCCCGGCTGATCCGCTACACCGGCTATGTCGGCGCGCCGTCGACCCGAGAGGCGCCGCCGGGCGACGGCGTCGACGAGGTGATCGTCTCGGTCGGCGGCGGCGCGGTCGGCGCCGACCTGCTGCGCACCGCCCTCGCCGCCCGCGCGCTGTCCGGCCAAAGCGGGGCGCGCTGGCGCCTGCTGGCCGGGCCCGACCTGCCCGCCGGCACCGTCGCCGAACTGACCGCGGCGGCGCCGGAGGGCGTGCCCGGGGACGTCATCGTGGAACCAGCGCGGCCGGACTTCCCGAGCCTGCTGTCGCGCTGCCGCCTGTCGATCAGCCAGGCCGGCTACAACACGGTGATGGATGTGGTGCGGGCCGGCTGCCGCGCCGTCTTCGTGCCCTTCGCCGCCGCCGGGGAGACCGAGCAGACCCGGCGGGCGGAGCTTCTGGCCGCCCGCGGCCACTGCCTCGTGGTGCCGGAGGCGGGGCTGACGCCGCAGCGCCTGGCCTGCGCGGTGGACGACGCCATGGCCGCGCCCCCGCCGCCGCGCGCGGCGCTGGCCCTGGACGGTGCCCGGACCGCCGCGGTCCTCCTGCGCGACGCCGCTTCGAGCCGGAGCGCCGCGTGAGAAGACTGGAGGAGTCCGGATTCGAGGATGCGGGGCTTGCCGCCCGGACGCGGCCTGCGGCTATAGTGCCGCTTTCGTCCGGACCTTCCCGATCCATGCCCGTGCCGACCAAGCCCCCTGCCCTGCCGCCCGAACCCTGGACCGAGCTGCGGGCCGAGCTGGACCGGTGGGCCGCGCTGGGCCGCCGTGCGAGCTTCTGGTGGCGCGACGACGACGCGGTCGCGCCGAGCCCGGCGCTGGACCGGCTGCTGGCCCTGGCCGCCCGCCACGGACGCTGGGTCGCGCTGGCGGTCATCCCGGACGGGACCGGGCCGGCACTGGCGGAGCGCCTGGCCGGCACCCCGACGGTGGCGATCCAGCACGGCTGGGCGCATCGGTCGCACGCGCCGGCCGGCGAGAAGACGGCGGAGCTCGGCGACCACCGGCCGGCCGAGGCCGTTCTGGCCGAGCTGAGCGCCGGCCGTGACAAGCTGCAGGCCCTGTTCGGCGACCGCTTCCGCCCGGTGCTGGCGCCGCCCTGGAACCGCATCGGCCCGCAGCTGCGCGCCCGGCTGGGCGAGGCCGGCCTCCTCGTGCTGTCCGGCTTCGGCGCGCGGGATGCGGCGCCGGGCCCGGCGCAGGTCAACACCCATGCCGATCCGGTCGACTGGCGCGGCGGCCGCGGCTTCGCCGGCATCGACCGGACACTGGCGCCGATCCTGCGTCACCTCGCCGACCGCCGCGTCGGCGCCGCCGATCCGGAGGAGCCGACCGGGATCCTGACGCATCACCTGGTGCATGACGACGAGGGATGGATCTTCCTGGACGGCCTGTTCTCCCTGTTGAGCCGGCACCCGGCGGCCGCCTGGCCGGATGCCGACAGCCTGTTCGGAGCCCGGCGATGACCGCCCACCGCTATGCCATGGCCGAGCTGGGGGGCGACTACGCGCGCGGCGCGGCGGGGCTGGCCCTGACCGCGCTGCCGCTGATCCTGCTGCCGATGCACTGGATCGTCGCCCTGGCCTTCGCCGTCGCGGCGCTGGTGTTCCTGGCCTTCCTCCTGCGAACCTGGCTGCGGCATCGGAGCGTGATCGAGGCCGACGACCAGGGCATCGTCGCGCACGGCCCGTTCGGCGTCCGCATCGCCTGGCGCGACCTGTCGCACTTCCGGCTGCGCTACTTCTCGGTCCGGCGCGACCGCCAGCGCGGCTGGATGCAGCTCGACCTCGGTGGCGGCGGCGGCCGTCGGCTGAAGATCGAATCGACCATCAGCGGCTTCGAGGAGATCGCGTCGCGCGCGCATGACGCGGCGGTCGCCAAGGGCCTGCCGATCGACGATTCGAGCCAGGCCAACCTGATGTCGCTCGGCCTGATCGCGCCCAAGGGCGGGCTGGCCGAGCGCTGGGGCGTCCGCCCCGCCGGCGACGGGTCCGAGGAATGACGGGCGCGGGGGCGAGAGACCGGACGACAGCGGACGGGGGCCGGCCGCGGTGACCGACATCCTGCGCCTGCACGATCTGCGCATCGGCTTCACCGTCCCCGGCGGCACGCTCGAGGCCGTGCGCGGCGTGTCGCTGCGGGTGCCGGCCGGCAAGACCGTCGCCGTGGTCGGCGAGAGCGGCTCCGGCAAGTCGGTGCTGGCGCAGGCGGTGATGGGCATCCTGCCCAGCAACGGCCGCGTCACCGGCGGCAAGATCCTGTTCAGCGACCCGGACCGGCCGGGGACCGTCGTCGACCTGGCGAAGCTGCCGGTGGAGGGCGCGGAATACCGCGACATCCGCGGCGGCCGGATCTCGATGATCTTCCAGGAGCCGATGACCTCGCTGTCGCCGCTGCACACGGTCGGCAACCAGATCGTCGAGGCGGTGCGGCTGCACCGGCCGGTCGGCCCGGCCGAGGCGCGCGACCTGGCCCGCGAGATGCTGCGCCTGGTCGGCTTCCCCAACCCCGCCCGGGCGCTGCGCACCTATCCGTTCGAGCTGTCCGGCGGTCTGCGCCAGCGCGCCATGATCGCCATGGCGCTGGTCTGCCACCCCGCCCTGCTGATCGCCGACGAGCCGACCACCGCGCTCGACGTCACCATCCAGGCCCAGATCCTGAAGCTGATGCTGGACCTGCAGGCCGAGCTGGGGATGGCGATCATGATCATCACCCACGACCTCGGCATCGTCGCCAATATCGCCGACGAGGTGGTGGTGATGTATCGCGGCGAGGTGATGGAATCCGGGCCGATCGGCCCGATCTTCACCGACCCCGGCCACCCCTATCTGAAGGCGCTGCTGCGGGCGGTGCCGCGCTTCGACATGGGGACGGAGCGGCTGGTGCCGATCCGCGAGATCCGCCAGGGCGACGGCCACATGCTGGCCGCGCGCAAGCGGGCCTGGACCGAGGCGGCCGAGGCGGCGGGCCCGCTGCTGACGGTCGAGGGCGTCGCCAAGACCTTCACCATCCGCAACAGCGGCCTGCTCGGCGGCGGGCACGAGGAGCAGATCAAGGCGGTCGACGACGTCTCCTTCACCATCCGGCGGGGCGAGTGCCTGGGCCTGGTCGGCGAGAGCGGCTGCGGCAAGACCACCCTGTCGAAGATCCTGATGCGGGCGCTGACGCCGGATGCCGGCAGCATCCGCTTCAACGACCACGGCAAGCCGGTCGACGTGCTGGCGCTGGAGGGCGAGGACCTCAAATCCTTCCGCCCGCGCATGCAGTTCATCTTCCAGGACCCGTTCAGCTCGCTGAACCCGCGGATGACGGTGTTCGACATCCTGACCGAGCCCTTGACCATCCACGGCATCGGCACGCCGGCCGAGCGCAAGGCGATCGCCAAGGAGCTGATGGGGCTGGTCGGGCTCGACATCCGCCATCTGCAGCGCTATCCGCACAGCTTCTCCGGCGGCCAGCGCCAGCGCATCGGCATCGCCCGGGCGCTGGCGCTGCGCCCCGACCTGGTGATCTGCGACGAGCCGGTCTCGGCGCTCGACGTCTCGATCCAGGCGCAGATCCTGAACCTGCTGAAGGACCTCAAGGACCGGCTGGGCCTGACCTATCTGTTCATCAGCCACAATCTGGCGGTGGTCGACTACATCGCCGACCGGATCATGGTGATGTGCCGCGGCCGGGTGGTGGAGCTGGCGCCGCGCGCCCTGCTCTTCGCCCGGCCGGTGCATCCCTACACCAAGGCGCTGCTGGCGGCGGTGCCGGCCCCGGACCCGGCGCGGCGGCTGGATTTCGCGGCGCTGATGGGCGGCCGCGCCTCCGATCCCGGGGCCTGGCCGGCGCCCTTCACCCTGCGGCCCGACGTGCCGGGCCGGCTGGTCGAGATCGACAAGGGCCATTTCGTCCGCGCCACGGACGAGCCGGCGCTGGAGCTGGCGTCGTGATCCGGCGGCTCCGCCTGCTCGCGATCCTGCTGGGCCTCGCGCAGGCCCTGCCCGCGGCCGCCGGCCCGGCGCTGGTCGAGACGCCGATGTATGAGCAGGACGTGGCGGCCGGCAAGCTGCCGCCGGTAACCCAGCGGGTGCCCGAGGCCCCGGCCGTGGTCGACATGGCGGCGGAGGGCAAGCAGCCGGGCCGCCAGGGCGGCGAGATCGCCTGGATGGTCGGCCGGGCCCGCGACATCCGGATCATGAACACCTACGGCTATGCCCGGCTGGTCGGCTACGGCCCCGACTTCCAGCTGCATCCGGACATCCTGCAGTCGGTCGATGTCGAGGGCGAGCGCGTCTTCACCCTGCGTCTGCGGCCCGGCCACAAATGGTCCGACGGCCAGCCCTTCACCAGCGAGGATTTCCGCTTCGCCTGGGAGGACATGGAGCTCGACAAGGAATTGTCGCCCTACGGCCCGGACACGCGCCTGCTGGTCGACGGCGAGCTGCCGAAGGTCGAGTTCCCGGACCCGCTGACCGTGCGCTACTCCTGGCCCAAGCCGAACCCGGAGTTCCTGCCCGGCCTGGCCGGCCCGGCGCCGCTCTACATCTTCGCGCCGGCGCATTACCTGAAGCAGTTCCACAAGAAATACGCCGATCCCAAGGCCCTGGACGCGCTGGTCAAGCAGGCGGGGATGCGGAACTGGGTGGCGCTGTTCAACCTGCGCGGCAAGCTGATCGACGCGGCCAATCCGGAGCTGCCGCAGCTCGAGCCCTGGATCAACACCACCAAGAGCCCGGCGGAACGCTTCGTCTTCGTCCGCAACCCCTATTACCACCGGATCGACAGCCAGGGCCGGCAGCTGCCCTATCTCGACCGCGTCGTCGTCAACGTGGTCGAGGGATCGCTGATCCCGGCCAAGGCCGGGGCCGGCGATGCCGACCTGCAGCAGCGCGGCCTGCGCTTCGACAACATCAGCTTCCTCAAGGCCGGCCAGAAGGCGGGGCATTACGAGGTGCGGCTGTGGCCGACCGCCCTCGGCTCCGAGGTCGCGCTGTATCCGAACTTCAATTGCAACGACAAGGACTGGCGGGCGCTGAACCGGGACGTCCGCTTCCGCCGCGCCCTGTCGCTCGCGATCAACCGGGACGAGATCAACCAGGTGGTGTTCTTCGGCCTGGCCCGGCCGAGCCAGAACACGGTGCTGCCGGAATCGCCCTATTACGACCCGGCCCTGGCGGCGGAATGGACCCAGTTCGACCTCGCCAAGGCCAATGCGCTTCTCGACGAGGCCGGCCTGGGCAAGCGCGACGGCGACGGCATCCGGCTGATGCCGAACGGCCGGCGCCTCGAGATCGTGGTCGAGAGCACCGGCGAGCGCAGCATCGAGGCCGACATCCTGCAGCTGATCCGGGACAGCTGGGCCAAGATCGGCGTGGCGCTCTACACCACCCAGTCGCAGCGCGACGTGTTCCTGCAGCGGATCTTCTCCGGCGACACGGTGATGTCGGTCTGGACCGGCATGGAGAACGCCCTGATCACGCCGAGCACCGTGCCGTCGGGGCTGGCGCCGGTCGACCAGAACTGGCTGCAATATCCGAAATGGGGCCAGTACCTGCAGACCAGGGGCGCCGCCGGGGAGAAGCCGGACGAGCCCTTCGCCGAGACGCTGATGGCGCTCTACGACGAATGGCACACCACCGCCGACAAGGCCCGCCGCGACGCCATCGTCCGCGAGATGGTGAAGATCCAGGCCGACGAGGTGACCTCGATCGGCACCGTCCAGGCCGTGCTGGCCCCGATCGTAGTCAAGGACCGGCTGCACAACGTGCCGGAGAAGGGAATCCTGTCCTGGGATCCCGGGGCGCATTTCGGCGTCTATCGTCCCGACACCTTCTGGGTGGACCCATGACGGCGGCGACGGCCATGGCCCGGGGGGCGGAAACGCCATGCTGAGCTACATCGCCCGGCGCATCCTGGTGATGATCCCGACCCTGCTCGCGATCAGCTTCATCAGCTTCGCCATCATCCAGCTGCCGCCCGGCGACTACCTGACCACCATGGTCAACGAGCTGCGCAGCCGCGGCGAATCGCTGGACCCCAACCAGCTGCAGTTCCTGCGCCAGAACTACGGGCTCGACCAGCCCTTCCTGCTGCAATACCTGTCCTGGCTGGCCAACTGCCTGCGCGGCGATTTCGGCTGGTCCTTCGAATATTCGATGCCGGTGACGGCCGTGGTCGGCGACCGCATGATCCTGACCATCATCCTGACCCTGGCCACGACGCTGTTCATCTGGGTGGTGTCGTTCCCGATCGGCATCTATTCCGCCACCCACCAGTACAGCGTCGGCGATTACGGGCTGACCTTCCTCGGCTTCCTCGGCCTGGCCACGCCGAACTTCCTCCTGGCGCTGGTGCTGCTGTACCTCGCCAACCAGTGGTTCGGCATCTCGATCGGCGGTCTGATGGACCCGAAATATCTCGACCAGCCGATGAGCTGGGCCAAGTTCGCCTCGGTGCTGGGCCATCTGTGGGTGCCGGTGATCGTGATCGGCACCGCCGGCACCGCGGCGATGATCCGGCGGCTGCGCGCCAACCTGCTGGACGAGCTGCAGAAGCAGTACTACGTCACCGCCCTGGCCAAGGGCATGAAGCGGCAGCGGGCGCTCCTCAAATACCCGCTGCGCATGGCGCTGAACCCGTTCATCGCCGACATCGGCAACATCCTGCCGCATCTGATCTCCGGCGCCACCATCGTCTCGGTGGTGCTGAACCTGCCGACCGCGGGGCCGCTGCTGCTGTCGGCGCTGCAGAGCCAGGACATGTACCTCGCCGGCTCCTTCGTGCTGTGGCTGGCGGTGCTGACGGTGATCGGCACCCTGATCTCGGACCTGGCGCTGGCGGCGCTCGACCCCCGCATCCGCCTGACCGGAGGCGCGGTGAAATGAGCGATGCCGCCCTGCCCCCGCGCGAACCCGACCATTACGTCAACACCGCGCCCTGGGACCCGTATCAGGAGACCCCGCTGACGCCGCAGCAGGAGCGCTGGTTCCTGGCTTCGCAGTGGCGGATCATGTGGTGGAAGCTGAAGCGCCACCGCCTGGCCGCGATCTCCGGCGTCGTGCTGCTGCTGGCCTATCTCTCGATCCTGGTCAGCGAATTCCTGGCGCCCTATGGCCTCGACAGCCGCCACACCGGCCACATCTATGCTCCGCCGCAGCAGGTCCGGTTCTTCCACGAGGGCAGCTTCGTCGGGCCCTTCGTCTACGGCTACCAGTATTCCCTCGACATGGAATCGATGCGGCGGGTCTACACCGAGGACCGGTCGCAGCCGCAGAGGCTGCGCTTCTTCTGCCGCGGCGACGGCTACCGGTTCTGGGGCCTGTTCGAGGCCGACCTGCACCTCGTCTGCCCGCCCGAGCGCGGCACCTTCTTCCTGCTCGGCACCGACCGGCTGGGCCGCGACATGCTGAGCCGCATCGTCTACGGCGCCCGGATCTCGCTGACCGTCGGCCTGCTCGGCATCACCGTCAGCTTCGTGCTCGGCATCGTCATCGGCGGCCTCGCCGGCTATTACGGCGGCTGGGTCGACAACATCGTCAACCGGCTGATCGAGGTGATCCAGAGCTTCCCGCAGCTGCCGCTGTGGATGGCGCTGTCGGCGGCCCTGCCGGTGACCTGGAGCCCGATCCTGGTGTTCATGGGCATCACCATCATCCTCGGCCTGGTGGAATGGACCGGCCTCGCCCGGTCGGTGCGGTCGAAGCTGCTGGCCCTGCGCGAGGAGGATTTCTGCGTCGCGGCCCAGCTCATGGGCGCGCGGCCGCCGCGGATCATCTTCCGCCACCTGTTGCCCAGCTTCATGAGCCACCTGATCGCCTCGGCCACCCTGACCATCCCCGGCATGATCCTGGGCGAGACGGCGCTGAGCTTCCTCAACCTCGGCCTTCGGCCGCCGGTCACCAGCTGGGGCGTGCTCCTGAACGAGGCGCAGAACATCAACGTCGTCGCGCTCTACCCCTGGCTGCTGCTGCCGGTGGTGCCGGTGATCGTGGTGGTGCTGGCCTTCCAGTTCTTCGGCGACGGCCTGCGCGACGCCGCAGATCCGTACCGGTAGGGCCGCCGCAGCAAACGGCGACGGGGGCGGCCTGAGGAGTGCGGCGAGGGCGGAGCGGAGCCGATGGGTTATACTTCGATCAGCCCGAGCCGGGTCTCGATCCGATCGAGACGGTCGTGCACCCGATCAAAGCGGCCGCCGATCTCGGCGCGAAATTCCGCACTCTCGCGCTCGATATGGGCAACATGCCGCTCGATGGCGGCCAGGCGGACACGCTGTTCCCGCTGCTCAGCGCGAATCTCGCCGAGCTGAGCTTGGATCGAGCGCAGGATTTCGACGACGAGATTGTCGGGTTGGTCGGTCATGGCAGGCACACCATAGCACGAATCAGCTGACCGCGCGGGCCCTCACAAGTAGGCCAGCGGCTGCGAGGCCTTTTCCAGCCACAGGCTGGTCTCGGGCGTGCCGTCGCGCAGCGGCAGCTGGCCGACCACCGTGGCCGTCACCTTCTCCGACATGCGCGTCGCCGCGTAGTGGCTGGCGAAGAGCGGCTTGAAGCCGCCGCCGGTCAGCAGCGCCGCCACCACCTGCTGCTCGTTGTAGCCGCGCCAGCCCCATTCCTCCGGATAGGGGTCGGGCAGGCAGATGTCGTGGATGTGCACCAGCACGCCGGGCGGCAGGCAGGGCAGCACCTGGTTGACCAGGAAGTCCACATCGGTGCCGGGCATGGCGATGTGGCTCGAATCGATGAACAGGATGTCGCCCTCGGCGAGATCCCGATACGGCTCGGTCCCCGCCTCCTGCACCGTCTGCTCGAGATGGGTGATGCCGAGCTCGGCAATGCTGGCCCGTGGGGCGGGGTCGATGGCGGTGAACTCCAACGCCAGGTCGCCGTCGATCGCCGCCCGGATCATGAAGCGGGTGGAGTGGCCGGAGCCGACCTCGACGATCCGGGCCGGCTGCCGTGCCCGCACCATGGCATAGGCCGCGGCGGCGTCGAGCCGGGCGAACCAGCCCTGGTCCCAGCGCGGCTGCGGCGGCGGCGACTCACGCTCGGTCGCGCCGATCGCGAGCAGCGCGTCGCGATAGGAGTCGATGACGTCGAGCACCGCCTGGAACACCGGCTCGGAGGAGCGGAACAGCGCCTCGTGCCCGGCATAGGGCGGGATCTCGTCCGGCACCTCGTCGGCATAGCTGCACGGGATGAAGAAGCCTCTCGGCTGACGGCCGAACAGGGTCGCGAGGCCGAGGCGCCAGCGTCGCAGGCGGCGGCCGAAATCTGGGGGAGCGGTGTTCGAACTCAAGGGTGCAACGTCATGCCTTCATGCGCGACCAGCGTCCCGGGACGCCGACGGTCGGCAGCATCCGCGATCCGGTCGAGGAACGCGTCATCATGGTTGGGATCGTGGTGGAACAGCACGACCCGGCCGACATCCGCCGCGTCGGCGAGCTTGAGTGCCTCCTGCCAGGTCGAATGGCCCCAGCCGACAAATCTCGGATACTCCTCATCCGTGAACATGGCGTCATACACCATGATGTCGGCGCCGCGAACGAAATCGGCGATGACCTGGTCCACCCCGTCCGGCCGGTGCTCGGTGTCGGTGATGATGCAGATGCTCTTGTCCCCGACATCGATGCGGTAGCCGCAGGCGAGGTTCGGGTGGTTGAGCCAGCAGGTGTTGAGCTTGATGCCCGGGAAGGGCTCCATCGGGGTGCCGCAGTCGAAATCGTGGTACTCGCAGTCCTGGAAGACGCCGATCGGCACCGGGAACAGCGGCGCCATCATCGTCTCGCACAACACCGAATAGATCGATTTGTTCTGCGGTTTCAGATGGCCGGCCCAGAAACGCACCTTGCGGCCCTTGGCGTAGGCCGGCTTGAAGAACGGCACGCCGCAGACATGGTCCCAATGGGTGTGGGTGAAGAAGACGTCGACATCCGGCCGCCCCTCCTCCATCAGCCGGTGGCCGAGGTCGCGCAGCCCGGTGCCGCCGTCGATGATCAGGAGGTCGTCGCCGCGCCGGATCTCGATACAGCTCGTGTTCCCGCCGTAGCGCATGTTGCAGGAGGCAGGGCAGGCGATGCTGCCGCGTACGCCCCAGAACCGGAGCATAAGGTCGCTCGTCTTCGCCATCGGCGCGTCAGTCTGACTCTCGGCGCGCGGGAAACCGTCCGTCACGTCCGAGGACGCCGGCGGAGGGAACTGTCGCGCACCGAGTCGCACGAGTCGAGAAAAAAGGTCTTTTCGACATATTGATGGTGAAGCACGGCCGCGGGGCCACGTCTGTGTCGCCCGTCACAGGGCTTGTCGCCGTCCTCATTCGCCCGCCTCCTCCCCTGCACCGCCCAGCGCGTAGCCGCCGGGAACGGTCAGCAGCAGCGACGGCCGCGCCGGGTCGGATTCGATCTTGCGCCGCAGCCGATAGATATGGGTCTCCACCGTGTGGGTGGCGACCCCGGAGGCGTATCCCCAGACGGCGTCGAGCAGGGAGTCGCGCGACACGGTGGCGCCGTCCTGCCGGCGCAGATGTCGCAGGATCGCCGCCTCCTTGGCGGTCAGGCGGATCTCCCGTCCGTCGCCATGGATCAGGCGCAAGCCCGTCGAATCGAACCGGTACGGGCCGAGATCCGGGTCCGGCCGGGCCTGGCCGCGCCGCGCCAGGGCGGCGCGGAGGCTGGTGAGCAGGACGCCGATCCGGATCGGCGGGCGCAGCGTCGCATCGGCGTCGGCGAAGCGCTCGGCCCGGTCGCCGATCGCCAGGATCGGCCCGGCGAGGCCGGAGGAGCGCAGTCGGCCGCACAGCGTCTCGGGCGCCGGATCGCCGTCCTCTCCCGCCAGGATCGCCTCGTCGATGATCGCGGCCGCGAAGTCGCCGCCGGTGCCCGCGGCCCGGGCGACCGCGGCCTCGGCCGCCGCCGCCTCCGCCACCGTCGTGGCGGCGAAATCCGCCGACGCCGCGAACTGCTCGCCCAGCAGGGCGCGCAGCGCGCTGTTGCCGCAGGCGACGAGAAGCCGTTTCCTCGTCTCGGCGGCGGTGTCGGATGCGCTGGTATCGGATGCGATGGCGGCCATGGCGGCGCAATTTAGCACGGTCACTAAACTTCGCGACGAACAGGAGGCGAAGCCGTGGATGTGGTGGTCTCTCCGAAGGGATGGATCGACTGGGGTGCCGGCCGCAGGGCCTGCGCGCTCGGCCGCGGCGGGGTGCGGCCGGACAAGCGCGAGGGCGACGGGGCGACGCCGTCCGGCCGGTTCCCGCTGCGCCGGGCGCTGTACCGGCCGGACCGCGGCCCCGCCCCGGCGACCGCCCTGCCCTGCGCGCCGATCGCGCCCGTCGACGGCTGGTGCGACGATCCCGCCGACCCGGCCTACAACCGGCCGGTCCGCCTGCCCCACCCGGCCCGGCACGAGCGGATGTGGCGGGACGACGGGCTCTACGACCTCGTCGTCGTGATCGGCCACAACGACGACCCGCCGGTGGCCGGCCTGGGCAGCGCGGTGTTCGTCCATCTGGCCCGGCCGGATGGGGGTCCGACCGAGGGCTGCGTCGCCCTCTCCCGGGCGGACCTGCTCGACCTCCTGGCCGCCGCGGCGCCCGGGGACACGCTGGTGGTCTTGCCGAGGTGACGGGTCTCGGTCAGATGGATGGGCCGGCGCCCGCCCCCTCACCCGAAATCGCTGACGCGATTTCGACCTCTCCCCAAGGAGAGGTATAGGGGGCGCCGCGTCGATTCCCCTCTCCTCGGGGAGAGGGAGGGGCCCATTCGCGGCAGCGAATGGGAGGGTGAGGGGGTTCGGGCCGAGCCGCCGTTCATCCCTCTGCCGGCCGGGGCGGGACGACGCGGGCGCCGAACAGCGCGGTGCCGACGCGCACATGGGTGGCGCCGTAGCGCACCGCGACCTCGAAATCGTCGCTCATCCCCATGCTCAGCACCGGCAGGCCCAGCTTCCCGGCCAGATCGGCGAGCAGCGCGAAATGCAGGGCCGGCGGCTCGTCCACCGGCGGGATGCACATCAGGCCGCGGACCGGGAGACCGCATTCCTCGGTGCACAGACGGTAGAGATCCTCGGTCTCGCGCGGCACGACGCCGGCCTTCTGCGGCTCCTCGCCGGTGTTGACCTGGATCAGGCAGTCCAGCCGCCGGCCGGTCGCCGCCATCGCCTCGGCCAGGCTGCGCGCCAGCTTCGGGCGGTCGACCGTCTCGATCACGTCGAACAGCCGCACCGCGTCCTTCGCCTTGTTGGTCTGAAGGGGGCCGATCAGCCGGAGTTCGAGATCCGGCCGGGCCTCGCGGCGCGCCGCCCATCGGGCCTGCGCCTCCTGCACCCGGTTCTCGCCGAACACCCGCTGGCCGGCCGCGAGCGCGGCCTCGATGCGGTCGTCCGGCTGCACCTTGGAGACGGCGACGAGGGTGACCGCGGCGGGGTCGCGGCCGGCGGCCCGGGCGGCGGCTTCGATCCGCGATCGAAGCGAAGCGAGGGACTCTGCAAGTGTGATGGTCGTCATACTGCGACAATCCGGCACAACGATGCGGGTTTGCAACGCCCGCGGCCCGGGCGCGGCCCGGCGCCGCAGGCTGCAGGCGGTTCGGAACCATCGTCGGCGGCCGCCGGGCGGCCCCCGGCTTCGGCGCTTTCGGGGATCACGGCGAGTGCTTGCATGCGATGTCGTCAGGGTGGCCTCAACCACATGTTGCAGCGGGAGCACACGTCCCAGCTTTTGTGACTTCTGTGCAACTTGCTCATTGTCGGCCGGCATGGCTGCCCCGTATAACCTGCAGATCGACGCCATTCGCACCCTGGCTGTGGTGTCGTCTTCGAGGGGACATTCTAGGGGACATCCGGCCGTTCGGCCGCGTTAGGAGGTAGGAATGAAGAAGATTCTGCTGGGTGGGACGGCGCTGGTCGCCGCCGCGCTGGCGGCTGCAGCGCCGGCGTCGGCGGAAGACAAGGCGGTCACGTCCGGGCTCGAGATGAAGATCAGCGGCTTCGTCGCCTGGGAAGCCGGCTTGATCATCGGCTCGACCGACGACGGCCGCGACCGCGAGTACGACTTCAACTCGAACGGCCGTCTGCAGTTCGACATCAAGAACGTTACGGATTCCGGCCTCGAATACGGCGCCCGCATCCGTATGAACAACGTCAACCGGAGCCAGAACGTCACGGTTGACCGTCAGTATGTCTATGTGAAGGGCGAGTTCGGTACCGTGACCTTCGGCGACTCGCCGCAGGTCGCCGGTGACTTCGGCTATTTCTTCGCGCCCGACGACATCCTGAACGCCCAGGGCGGTTACGGCGACAACCTGGACGGCAACTACCGCTACGGCGGTGGTGACTTCTTCATGCTCGACCCGACCTACAATACGGGTCTGGCCCGCAGCACCAGCATCAAGTACTCCTCGCCGAGCATCGGCGGCTTCATCTTCGGCGTCGGCTTCACGCCTGTCATCTCGGACACCACGGCTCTCAGCACCGGCACCGTCGGGCGGGATGACCTGTTCAACGACGGCCAGATCTTCGAGAACGTGATCAGCGGCGGCGTCGGCTATGAGGGCGAGTTCGACGGCACCAGCGTCAAGGTCCGCGGCACCGCCACTTACGGCAATGGCATCAATAACCGCTGGGACCTCGAAGCCTACAGCGTCGGCGGCCAGGTCGGCTTCGGCGGCATCGTCGGCAGCATCGTCTGGGTCGGCGTGCCCAGCGGCTTCGGCGGCGGTGAGACCGACAAGAACTTCAACACGGTCGGGGTCGGCCTCGGCTACAGCTTGGGCGCCCTGAACTTCGGCCTCGGCTACGCCTACACCTGGGCCGACAAGAACAACGACCTGACCGGTTCGGGCGGCGACGACAAGGGCGACCTGAAGGACAACCACATCGCCGCGGCGACCGTGAACTACACCCTGGCGCCCGGCCTGAACACCTACGCCGAGGTGATCTACGAGATCCAGAACTACCGTAAGCGGGATTTCGGTGGCGTCATCGTCAACGAGGAGAGCGATTGGGAGCAGGCGACGTTCCTGACCGGCATCTCGGTCTCCTTCTGATCGATCCGATAAAAAGCTAGCCTTTGAAGGGGGAGCGGCTATGATGCCGCTCCCTTTTTCTATGTGGCCGCGCCGAATGTCGTTGAGATCGCTGTTCGCCCTGCTGACGGTCGTTGTTTCCCTTGCCGCCTGCTCCGACGACGGCATCAAGGTCGGCCCCAGCCCCGAACTGGGCCCCTCGCGCGAGCGCACCCCGCCGGACAACCAGAGCATCTTCGGCCCGGGCGGCCTGAGCTTCGGCGCCGGCTCCGAGCGGCCCCAGGATCTCGGCGAGGGCGCCGTCCTCGGCGTCAACGCCTATCTCTGGCGCGCCAGCCTCGACACCGTCTCCTTCATGCCGATCACCAGCGCCGACCCGTTCGGCGGCACCATCGTCACCGACTGGTACACGGCGCCCAACAGCCCCAACGAGCGCTACAAGCTGAACGTCTACATCCTGGGCCGCGAGCTGCGTTCCGACGGCGTCCGGGTCAGCGTGTTCCGCCAGGTCCAGGGCCGGGGCGGCTGGGCCGACGCGCCGGCCCCCGCCACCATGGCCAGCGCGCTCGAGGACACCATCCTGACCAAGGCGCGGCAGCTGCGCATCACCGGGCTCGAGCAGTCGACCGCCCAGTGATCCGGCCCGCAGGGCTGTCATCCATCCGGGCGCCGCGGGTTGATCCGCGGCGCCCTTTCCCTGTAAATGCCTAGGTTTTCCGGCACCAGAGCATCGAGATGTCCCGCTATAACCACCGAGAAACCGAGGCGCATTGGCAAGCCGTGTGGCGGGAGCGCGGCACCTTTCGGCTCGAGACGCTCGGCGACCGGCCGAAATACTACGTCCTGGAGATGTTCCCCTATCCCTCGGGGCGCATCCATATGGGCCATGTCCGCAACTACACGCTGGGCGACGTGGTGGCGCGGCACCGCCGGGCGCTGGGCTTCGACGTGCTGCACCCGATGGGCTGGGACGCCTTCGGCCTGCCGGCGGAGAACGCGGCGATCGAGCGCGGCGCCCATCCGGCGGCCTGGACCTACGAGAACATCGCGGCGATGCGCACCCAGCTGCAGTCCATGGGGCTGTCGCTGGACTGGGACCGCGAGATCGCGACCTGCCACCCGGACTACTACCGCCACGAACAGAAGATGTTCCTCGACTTCCTGGCGGCGGGCCTGGCCTACCGCAAGGAATCCTGGGTCAACTGGGACCCGGTCGAGAACACGGTCCTGGCGAATGAGCAGGTGATCGACGGTCGCGGCTGGCGCTCCGGCGCGCCGGTCGAGCGGCGCAAGCTGAACCAGTGGTTCCTGCGCATCACCGAATACGCCGACGACCTGCTGGCCGCGCTGCCGACGCTGGAGCGCTGGCCGGAGCGGGTGCGGCTGATGCAGGAGAACTGGATCGGCCGGTCGGTCGGCGCCCGCGTCACCTTCCGGCTGCAGGGGCGCGAGGACGGGCTGGAGATCTTCACCACCCGGCCGGACACGCTGTTCGGCGCCAGCTTCTGCGCCGTATCGCCCGACCACCCGCTGGCCGACGAGATCGGCCGCGCCAACCCGGCCGTGGCCGAGTTCGTCGCCGAATGCCGCCGCAGCGGCACCAGCGAGGCCGCGATCGAGACGCAGGAGAAGCGCGGCATCGACACCGGGCTGCGGGCCGTCCACCCGCTGGATCCCAGCTTCACCGTCCCGGTCTATGTCGCCAATTTCGTGCTGATGGAATACGGCACCGGCGCCATCTTCGGCTGCCCGGCGCATGACCAGCGCGATTTCGACTTCGCCCGTGCCTACGGCCTGCCGATCACGCCGGTGCTGTGGCCGGCCGGCGTGGACCGGCCGGACGGCGCGGCCCAGGCCGAGGCGATGGTCTACACCGACGGCGCCTTCGCCTACGATCTGGGTCCGCTGACGCCGGACCGCCCGATCTCGGTCGACGAGGCCAAGGACATCGTCATCGCCGCCCTGCAGCAGCGCGGGGCGGGGGAGGGGACGGTGCGCTACCGGCTGCGCGACTGGGGCGTGTCGCGCCAGCGCTACTGGGGCTGCCCGATCCCGATCATCCATTGCGAGACCTGCGGCATCGTACCGGTGCCGGAGGACCAGCTGCCGGTGACCCTGCCGGAGGACGTGACCTTCGACCAGCCGGGCAATCCGCTGGACCGGCATCCGACCTGGAAGCACGTCGCCTGCCCGAGCTGCGGCGGCGCGGCCCGGCGCGAGACCGACACCTTCGACACCTTCTTCGAAAGCTCCTGGTATTTCGCGCGCTTCTGCTCGCCGCGCAGCGCCCAGGCCTTCGACCGCGCCGCAGTCGACCGCTGGCTGCCGGTCGACCAGTATGTCGGCGGCATCGAGCATGCGGTGCTGCACCTGCTGTATTCGCGCTTCTTCGTCCGCGCCCTGAAGCGCTGCGGCTATCTGGGCATCGACGAGCCTTTCGCCGGGCTGTTCACCCAGGGCATGGTCACGCACCAGACCTATCGCGACGCCCAGGGCGCCTGGCTGTACCCGACCGACGTGACGCGCGACGACCAGGGCAACTGGACGAAGCTGGCCGACGGCGGCCCGGTCACCGCCGGCCGCATCGAGAAGATGTCGAAGTCCAAGCGCAACACGGTCGACCCGCAGGTGATCATCGACACCTACGGAGCCGATGCGGCGCGGCTGTTCATCCTGTCCGACAGCCCGCCGGACCGCGACATGGAATGGACCGAGGCCGGCATCGAGGGCGCCTGGCGCTACCTGCAGCAGCTGTGGCGACTGGTGACCGAGAGCCCGGTGGCGCTGCCGGCGGCCGGGACGCCGCAGCCGAACGGCTTCAGCCCCGCAGCCGAGGGGCTGCGCCGGGCGCTGCACAAGACCATTGCCGGCGTCGGAGAGGATCTGGAGCGGTTCCACTTCAACAAGGCGGTGGCCCGCATCCGTGAGCTGACCAACCTGATCGGCAAGATCGCCGGAGAATCGGGCGGCACGGGGCAGGGGGAGGCCTGGGCGCTGCGCGAGGCCTTCGACGGCGTGGTCCGGCTGATCGGTCCGATGGTGCCGCATATCGGCGAGGCGCTGTGGCAGCATCTGGGCCATGACGGCCTCCTGGCCGACGCGCCCTGGCCGAAGGCCGATCCGGCGCTGCTGGTCGACGAGACCGCGACCGTGGCGGTCCAGGTCAACGGCAAGCTGCGCGCCACCATCGTGCTGCCGCGCGATGCGGACGAGGCGACGGCGCGCGAAGCCGCGCTGGCCGACGCCAACGTCGCCCGCGCGCTCGAAGGCCGCACCGTGCGCAAGGTCATCGTCGTCCCGAACAGGATCGTCAATGTCGTGGGTTAGACTCGCAGCACCGCTGCTCCTGATCCTTGCGCTCGGGGCCTGCGGGCTCAGACCGCTCTACGGCACCAACTCGGTCGGCGCCGCGATGTCCGATCGGCTGGCGCAGGTCAATGTCGGCGTCATCGGCGACCGGTCCGGCCAGGTGCTGCGCACGGAGTTGATCCGAACCCTGAACCCGCAGGGCCGGCCGGCCCAGCCGGCTTATGACCTTGGCGTCTCGCTCGTGGAATCGCAGCAGGACGTCAACCTGATCAGCGACCTGACGACGACCCGCAAGAACCTGACTTTGACCGCAAGCTTCGTGCTGACCGACCGCAAGACCGGCCAGCCGGTCTTCTCCGATTCGGTCACGGAGATCACCAGCTTCAACATCCTGGCCGACCAGTACACGACGCTGGTCGGCGAACGCGATGCGCGCGAGCGGGCGCTGCATTCGCTCGGCGAGGACATCCGCACCCGCCTCGCTCTCTATTTCGACCGGCATCCGTGAAGCTGCCGCCGAACCGGATCGACAGCTTCGTCCGGCGGCCCGATCCCGGCATCCGCGCGGTGCTGCTGTACGGCCCGGATGCCGGCGCCGTGCGCGACTATGCCGACACGCTCGCCCGCGGCGTCATCGACCCGCCGACCGACCCGTTCCGCGTCGCGGAGCTGCCGGCGGCCGAGATCGGCCGCGACCCGGCCCGGCTGGTCGACGAGGTCTTCGCCCTGTCGCTGACCGGCGGCCGCCGCCTGGTGCGGGTGCGGGACGCGACCGATGCGGTGGCGCCGGCGCTCGAGGCCGTCCTCGCGGGCGGCGAAACCGATACGCTGGTGGTGCTGGAGGCCGACGAGCTGACGCCGCGCTCGGCCCTGCGCAAGCTGGCGGAGGGGGCGGAGGCCGCGGCCGCCATCGCCTGCTACATGCCGGATGAGGAGGCGATCGGCCGCTTCATCCACCGCATGCTGGCCGACGCCAAGGTCTCGGCCGACGGCGAGGCCGAGCAGATGCTGGCCGCGCTGCTGGTCGGCGACCGCCAGATCGCCCGGCGCGAGGTCGAGAAGCTGATCGCCTATGTCGGGGAGGGCGGTCGGATCGATGTCGAGGCGGTGCGCGCCTGCATCGGCGACGCCACCGAACGCTCGCTGGACGATCTCGCCATGGCGGTGGCCGATGGCGACCTGGCCGGCGTCGACCGCTCCCTCGGCCGGCTTCTGTCGGAGGGCGGCGAGGCAATCGGCATCCTGCGCGCGGTGCAGCGCCACTTCCTGCGGCTGCACCAGCTGGCGGTGATGATCGACGGCGGCGACGCGCCGGACGCCGCGATGGCGGCGCTGCGGCCGCCGGTGTTCTTCAAGGCCAAGGCGGCGATCCGCGGCCAGGTCCGGCGCTGGAACCAGGACCAGATCGGCGAGGCGCTGCGCCGCCTGATCGAGGCCGAGGCCGAATGCAAGCGCACCGGCCGCCCGCCGGAAACCGTCTGCGCCGCGACGCTGCTGCGCATCGCGCGAGCGGTTGCAAGGAAAAACTGAACGATTTCAGTCGGTTAGAATCCTGTCATTGCCGGGTTTGACCCGTCAATCCAGAGAGCCTCGACATCTTCCGGATGCCGGGTCAGGCGCGGGCATGACAATGAGGGGAAAGGCCCTACCACTTCTCCTTCGTGCCCTGCAGCCGCTTCAGCAGGGCGGCGAACTGGTCCAGGTTGCTCCATTGGATGTGGATCGTGCCGCTGGTGTTGTTGTTCTGCGTGTCGATCTTCACCCTGTAGCCCAGCCGGGTCTCGATGTCCCGCTCCAGCGCCACGATGTTCGGATCGCGCATCGCCGGCCGGGACGGGGCGGGGGAGGGCTGCTCGCGGGCGTCGCGGGCCAGCTGCTCGGTCTGGCGGACGTTCAGCCCCTTGGCGATCACCGTCCGCGCCGCCGCCTCCGGGTCCGGGCAGCCCAGCAGCGCGCGGGCGTGGCCGGCGGTCAGGAGCCCTTCCTGCAGCTGGGCCAGCACCGTGTCCGGCAGGTCGAGGAGGCGCAGCGTGTTGGCGATGTGGCTGCGGCTCTTGCCCACCGCCTGCGCCACCTCCTCCTGGGTCAGGCCGAACTCGTCGAGCAGCCGCTGATAGCCCTCGGCCTCCTCCAGCGCCGTCAGGTCCTGGCGCTGGACGTTCTCGATGATGGCGATCTGCAGCGCCTCGCGGTCCGACATCGGCCGGACCACCACCGGCACCTCGTGCAGCTTGGCCTTCTGCGCCGCGCGCCAACGGCGTTCACCGGCGATGATGTGGTAGCGGTCGGGCTTGCCCTCGACCGGCCGGACCAGAAGCGGCTGCAGCACGCCCTGGGTGCGGATCGACTCGACCAGCCGGTCCAGTTCCGCGTCGTCGAACTTCCGCCGCGGCTGGAACGGCCCCGGGCTCAGGAATTCGATCGGCAGGCTGCGCGGCGCCCGCGGCTCTCCCGGCGCGCTGGCGGCGGCGATATCGGCCTCCTCGGCCTCGCCGAACAGGGCGTCGAGGCCGCGGCCCAGGCTGGGGCGGCGACGGGGGCTGCTCTCGGCCGCGCTCATGCCGCGCTCCTCTGCTCTTCGCGCTTCAACATCTCGGAGGCGAGGTGGACATAGGCCTGGGCGCCGGAGGAGGCGAGGTCGTAGACCAAGACCGGCTTGCCGTGCGACGGCGCCTCGGAGACCCGCACGTTCCGCGGGATCACCGTCTCGTACACCTTGGCCCCGAGATGCTGGCGCACATCGCGCGCCACCATGTCGGAGAGGTTGTTGCGCCGGTCATACATGGTCAGCACGATCCCCTGCATCTCGAGCGCCGGGTTGAAGGCCTTGCGGACGCGCTCGATCGTCCGCATCAGATGGCTGAGCCCCTCCAGGGCGTAGAACTCGCATTGCAGCGGCACCAGCACGGCATCCGCCGCGGTCAGCGCGTTGAGAGTGAGAAGGCCGAGCGAGGGCGGGCAGTCGATCAGGATGTAGTCGTAGCCGTCGGCATGGGGCCGGAGCGCGCTGCGCAGCCGGTATTCGCGCCGCACCGCCTCGACCAGCTGGACCTCGGCGCCGGCGAGGTCGACCGAGGCCGGGATCAGGTCCAGCCCCGGCACCTCGGTCGCGACCGCCGAATCGGCGACGCTGGTGTTGCCGAACAAGAGGTCATAGGAGCCGAGACCGCGCTTCGCCCGCGGCAGCCCGAAGCCGGTCGAGGCGTTGCCCTGCGGGTCGAGGTCGATCACCAGCACGCGCTTGCGCACGGCGGCCAGGGCGGTGGCCAGGTTGATCGCCGTGGTGGTCTTGCCGACGCCGCCCTTCTGGTTGGCGATGGCGATGGTGCGGGTGAGGCGGGGGGCTTCGGCCTCCGCGCTCATGATCGTCGTTTGGGCGTCGTCAGCCACGGGCGAACCCCTCGATGCGGATGAGCACGGCGTCCGGATCGGTCCGGCTCGGATGGAGGTCGATGGTCATCTTCGGTGAAGGCGCCAAGGTGGTCAAATCAAGAGCGGCCAATTCGGCCTCGGCGGCACGGCCTTTCGGGAAGATCGCGACGGTGCGCGGGCCGGCGAATCGGGCGGCGTAATCGAGGAGGACGGGCAGGGCGGCGAGGGCGCGGGCCGTCACCACATCGGCAGGGAAGGGGGCGACCTGCTCGATCCGCCGCGCATGCACCGTCACCGGCGCCCCTGTTTCACGTGAAACACTGCGCAGGAATTCGGCCTTGCGCTGGTCGCTCTCGATCAGATGCGTCTCCAGCCCGGTCGCCAGCGCCAACACCAGCCCGGGGAAGCCGGCGCCGCTGCCGAGGTCGACCAGGGTCTTCGCCCCGACCGGGATCAGCGGCACCAGCTGCAGCGAATCCTCGAAATGCCGCCGCCTCAGATCGGGCAGGGTCGACGGCGCGACCAGGTTGATCGCCCCCTGCCATTTCCACAGCAGCGCCTCGTAGCGGTCGAGCTTCTCGGCGAGATCCGGGGGCGCTGGAAACGCCGCCTCAGCCGATGGCACGCCGGTCCTCCCCCTCGCGCCGGACATGCTTGAGCAGCGCGACCAGCGCCGCCGGGGTCACGCCCGGCAGCCGCGCCGCCGCGCCGAGCGTCGGCGGCCGGGAGCGCTTCAGGATCTGGCGGATCTCGGTCGACAGGCTGCCGATCGCATCGAAGTCGAGCTCAGCCGGCAGGGCCAGCCCCTCGTCGCGGCGGAAGGCGCGGATATCGGCCTCCTGCCGGTCGAGATAGCCGGCGTATTTCGCCTCGGTCTCGATCTGCTCCGCCACCGCCTCCGGCCACTCCGCCAGCTCCGGCCAGATCCGGGCCAGGGCGGTCAGGTCGATCCCGGGATAGCGCAGCAGGTCCATGCCGTCGCGGCGGATGCCGTCCTGATTGACCGAGAGGCCGTGCCGCCGCGCCTCGGTCGGGGTCAGCGACAGGGACCGGATCCGCTGCCGCGCCGCCTCCAGCGCTGCGGTCTTCCGGGCGAAGAGATCCTGACGGTCGGCGCCGACGCAGCCGGCGGCGATGCCGCGGGCGGTCAGGCGCTGGTCGGCATTGTCGGCGCGCAGCACCAGCCGGTACTCGGCGCGCGAGGTGAACATGCGATAGGGCTCGGGCGCACCGCGGGTCACCAGGTCGTCGATCATCACGCCGATATAGGCCTCGGCCCGGTCGAGCAGCAGCGGCTCGTTGCCGGCGACGGCGCGGGCGGCGTTCAACCCGGCCAGAAGGCCCTGGGCCGCCGCCTCCTCATAGCCGGTGGTGCCGTTGATCTGGCCGGCCAGGAACAGCCGCGGCACGGCCCGCAGCATCAGCGACCGGTCGAGCTGCCGCGGATCGACGAAATCATACTCGATGGCATAGCCGGGGCGCAGGATCGTGGCCTTCTCCAGCCCCGGGATGCCGCGCACCAGCCCCTCCTGCACGTCGCGGGGCAGGGAGGTGGAGATGCCGTTCGGATAGACCGTCGGGTCGTCCAGCCCCTCCGGCTCCAGGAAGATCTGGTGCCGCTCCTTGTCGGCGAAACGCACCACCTTGTCCTCGATCGAGGGGCAGTAGCGCGGGCCGACGCTGTCGATCTGCCCGGAATACATGGGCGCCCGGTGCAGATTGGCGCGGATCAGCTCATGCGCCGCCGGCGTGGTGTAGGTGATGAAGCAGGAGACCTGCGGCACCGTAATCCGGTCGGTGAGGTCGGAGAAGGGGATCGGCGGGTCGTCACCCTTCTGCTCCTCCAGCGCCGCCCAGTCGATGGTGCGGCCGTCGAGCCGCGGTGGCGTGCCGGTCTTCAGCCGGCCGAGGGTGAGACCCAGCCGGTGCAGCGTCTCGGCCAGGCCGATCGACGGCGCGTCGCCGACCCGGCCGGCCGGCCGCTTCTCCTCGCCGATATGGATCAGGCCGCGCAGAAAGGTGCCGGTGGTCAGCACCACGGCTCCGGCGGCCAGCATCCGGCCGTCGGCCAGCGTCACGCCGGAGACGGCGCCGGACGAATCGAAGGTCAGGTCTTCGACCGAGCCGGCGACGAGATCGAGGTCGGACTGCTCGGCCAGCACCGCCTGCATCGCCCGGCGGTACAGCTTGCGGTCGGCCTGGGCGCGGGGGCCGCGCACCGCCGGGCCCTTGCTGCGGTTGAGGATCCGGAACTGGATGCCGGCGCGGTCGATCACCCGGCCCATGATGCCGTCCAGCGCATCGATCTCGCGCACCAGATGGCCCTTGCCCAGCCCGCCGATGGCCGGGTTGCAGGACATCTCTCCGATCGACTCGAGCCGCTGGGTGACCAGCGCCGTGCGCGCGCCGAACCGCGCCGCGGCCGCCGCCGCCTCGCACCCGGCGTGACCGCCGCCGACCACGATGACATCATACTGTTCCATGGCGGCGGACTTTACGGAGACGGCGCTGCGGGGTCAAATGCGGGAACGGACAGCGTGTTTCACGTGAAACATCGCGGCCGAGGGGCTCGTGATTGATTGCTTCGCTTCGCTCGCAATGACGAAGGGCGGCTGGACCGCTCCCCCGCCGTCACTGCAATCCACGGCACCGGCCGCTTCGCTTCCAATACAGAATACCGGCAATCCCTCATGCAGCCAGCCGTCTACATCACAGCGAACCGGCCCTATGGCACGCTTTACACCGGCGTCACCTCGGATCTGCTCCGGCGCATCCATCAGCATCGGGAAGGCACAGTCCCAGGCTTCTCATCGCGGTATGGCTGCAAGATCCTGGTCTGGTACGAGACCCTGCCGTCGATGAAGGAGGCGATCGCGCGAGAGAAGCAGATCAAGGGTGGATCGCGAGAGAAGAAACTCGCATTGATCCAGGTCCTGAACCCCGAGTGGCGAGACCTCTATCCAGGCTTGGTCTGACCCTGCCGGTAGATCGCTATGGATTGCTTCGCTTCGCTCGCAATGACGAGGAGGAACCGGGCCGCGCTCCCCAACCGTCATTGCGAGGAGGCGAAGCCGACGAAGCAATCCATTCACGCTATCGCAGCCGGCTTCACCCGCCGATGTTCCACGTGAAACATCTCACTTCCCGATGCAGAAGCTGCCGAACAGGACGTCGAGCATGTCCTCGACATCGACCCGGCCGGTGATGCAGCCGAGGGCGCGCAGGGCCAGGCGCAGATCCTCCGCCGCCAGCTCGGGCAGGGGCGCCGCCGGCACCCGGGCCAGGGCGTCGCGCGCATCCTCCAGCGCCGCGCGGTGGCGGGCACGGGTGAGGGCGGGGGAGCCGTCGCCGGTCAGCCGCCGTTCCACCGCATGGGCCACGGCGTCGAGCAGCCGGTCGACCCCGGCGCCCGTGCGCACCGAAATCGCGATCTCGTCCGCCGCCCGGGGCGCGTCCGGCAGCCGGTCGATCTTGTTGACCACGCGGATCGTATCGGGCCCCGGACCCAAGGCCGGATCGGAGGATACAGGCTCGGCGGCATCGCGGATGACCAGGCGCAGATCGGCCTCGGCGGCACGGCGGTGCGAGCGGCGGATGCCCTCCGCCTCGATCTCGTCGAGTGTCTCGCGCAGCCCCGCCGTGTCGGCCAGCACCACCGGGTAGCCGCGCAGGTCGAGCGCCACCTCGACCACGTCGCGGGTGGTGCCCGGCCGGTCGGAGACGATGGCGACGTCGCGCCGGGCCAGCGCGTTCAGCAGGCTGGACTTGCCGGCATTGACCGGCCCCAGGATGGCGATGTGCACGCCCTCGCGCAGCCGCTCGCCCCGGCCGGCATCGTCGAGATGGGCGGCGATCGCGGCCGAGACCTCGGCCACGGCCCGCTCCGCCTCCGCCGCCAGGTCAGGCGGCAATCCCTCATCCGGGAAGTCGAGCGCCGCCTCGGTCATGGCCAGCGCCCGCATCAGCGACGCGCGCCAGCTCTCATAGAGCTGGCCGAGCGCGCCGCCGAGCTGGCGCAGCGCCTGCAGCCGCTGGGCCCGGGTCTCGGCATCGACGAGGTCGGCCACCGCCTCGGCCTCGGTCAGGTCGAGCTTGCCGGCCAGGAAGGCGCGCCTGGTGAACTCGCCCGGCTCGGCCGGGCGTAGCCCCGGCAGCCGGGCCAGCGCCTCGACCACGCCGCGGGTCACCGCCCGGCCGCCATGCAGATGCAGCTCGACGACATCCTCGCCGGTGTAGCTGGCGGGGCCGGGGAACCAGAGCACGAGGCCGCGGTCGAGCGGCACGCCGTCGGCCGGGTCGCGCAGCTCCGCCAGCGTCGCCAGGCGAGGGGCGGGAAGGGGGCGTCCGGTCAGGGCCCGCAGCGCCGGCCCGGCGGCGACGCCGGAGATCCGGATCACGGCCACGCCGCCGCGGCCGGCGGGGGTCGTCGGGGCGAAGATGGTGTCACGGCTCGTCATGAAGCGAGGCCGGTGCCGGCCGATGTTTCACGTGAAACACACCCATCCGCTCGCATCCGCACGCTCAGGACTTGCCTCCCTTGCCGCCGGTCATGCTCTGCCAGAAGGCGCGCTGCAGCGTCTCGAACCCCTCGATGCTCGCCGGCAGCCAGGTCCTGAACAGCGCCTCCGGCTCCATTGCCGCGAGATTGGCGCGCATCCGCTCCTCCATATCCTTCAGCAGCGCCTGCTGCATCGGGCCGACATCCGGCAGGCCGAAGAAGGCGCGCGCCTCCTCCGGCGTGCAGTCGATATCGATCGAGACCTTCATCGGGATCCTCCTGGGGAGTTGGCGGCGTTATCGTGGCAGGGGAGTATAGCCGCTGGCCGCAGCTCCACCACAGGCCGGCCCCACAGACCGGGATTTCGAGATGCCGAACCGCCTCGCCCAGGAGACCAGCCCCTACCTGCTGCAGCACGCCGACAATCCGGTGGACTGGCAGCCCTGGGGGCCGGAGGCCTTCGCCCGCGCCCGCGCCGAGAACAAGCCGGTGCTGCTGTCGGTCGGCTACGCCGCCTGCCACTGGTGCCATGTGATGGCGCATGAGAGCTTCGAGGACCCGGCCACGGCCGCGGTGATGAACGAGCTGTTCGTGTCGATCAAGGTCGACCGCGAGGAGCGGCCGGATGTCGACACCATCTACCAGACGGCGCTGGCGATGCTCGGCCAGCAGGGCGGCTGGCCGCTGACCATGTTCCTGACCCCGGACGGCCAACCCTTCTGGGGCGGCACCTATTTTCCGCCGACCAGCCGCTGGGGCCGGCCCGGCTTCACCGACGTGCTGCACGCCCTGGCCGCCGCCTATGCCAATGAGCCGGAGAAGGTGACCGGCAACGTCGCCGCCCTGACCGAGGCCCTGGCCAAGCATTCGGAGAATGCCCCCGGCGCCGGGCTCGACCTCAACGTGCTCGACCAGGTGGCGGAGCGGCTGGCCGGCCAGTTCGACCCGCTCTGGGGCGGAATGCGCGGCGCCCCGAAATTCCCGCAGCCGAGCATCCTCGAGCTGCTGTGGCGGGGCTGGCGCCGGTCGCGCCGGCCGGAATGGCGCGACGCGGTGCTGCGGACCCTGACGGCGATGAGCCAGGGCGGCATCTACGACCATCTCGGCGGCGGCTTCGCCCGCTATTCCACCGATGAGGAGTGGTTGGCGCCGCATTTCGAGAAGATGCTGTACGACAATGCCCAGCTGATCGACCTCCTGACCCTGGCGTGGCAGGAGACGCGCGACCCGCTGTACGCCTCCCGGGTCGAGGAGACGGTCGCGTGGATCGAGCGCGAGATGATCGCCGAGGGAGGCGCCTTCGCCGCGACGCTGGACGCCGACAGCGAGGGCGAGGAGGGCCGGTTCTACGTCTGGACGGAGGCCGAGATCGACGCCGCGCTGGGTGAACGTGCGGCCGCGTTCAAGCAGGCGTACGACGTGACGCCGGACGGCAACTGGGAAGGCAAGACCATCCTCAACCGCCGCCGCGACCCGGCGCTGCGCGACGCGGAGACCGAGGCTGCGCTGGCGGAGGACCGGGCCGTACTCCTCGAGCGCCGGGGTGTACGCGTACGGCCAGGCTGGGACGACAAGGTGCTGGCCGACTGGAACGGGCTGATGATCGCGGCGCTGGCCCGCGCCGCCCAGGCCTTCGACCGACCGGAATGGCTCGCGCTGGCCGAGACCGCCTTCGCCGCCGTGGTCCGCCAGCTCGGGCAGGGGGACCGCCTGGCGCATGCCTGGCGTCGGGGCAAAGCAACAGCGCCCGGCCTGCTCGAGGACTATGCCGACATGGCCGCGGCCGCGCTGGCCCTGCACGAAGCGGCCGAAACGGCCGCCTATCTCGACCACGCAAGACGCTGGACCGCGGTGCTCGACGACCATTTCTGGGACGGCGGCCGCGGCGGCTATTTCCTGACCGCGGATGACGGCGAAGCGCTGATCGTCCGCACCAAGAGCGCCTATGACGCCGCGGTCCCGTCCGGCAACGGCACCATGCTCGGGGTGCTGACGCGTCTCCATAATCTGACCGGCGACCGGCTGTACGCCCTGCGCGCCGATTCCCTGATCGCCGCCTTCACCGGCGAGCTGCAGCGCAACTTCATCCCGCTCGCCACCTGGCTGAACCGGGCCGAGGACCGGATGGAGCCGCTGCAGATCGTGGTCATCGGCGCGAAGGACGACCCCGCCACCCGGGCGCTGCTGCGGGCGGTGCACGGCCGGTCGCTGCCCGGCCGGATGCTGCTGCGGCTCGACCCCGGCTCGGTCCTGCCGGAGGGCCACCCGGCCGCCGGCAAGGCGATGCTGGACGGGAAGCCGACCGCCTATCTCTGCCGCGGGCCGGTGTGCCAGGCTCCCGTCACCGAACCGGATGCCCTACTCGACCTGATCGGACCATGACCCGCTCCACTCGCAGCCTCGCTCCGGCGGACCGCGCCACCGTCACCATCGCCACCCCGGTCGGGCCGGTGCGGATCACCGTGGCCGGCGGCGTCGTCGCCGCCGTCGATCATGTCCAGGACCCGCCGGACAATGCGCGGCCGAAGGACCGGCTGCTGCGTGAGGCGGTCCGGCAGATCGAGGCGTATTTCACCGGCGATCGCCGGCGCTTCGACCTGCCGATGGCGCCGGCCGCCAGCCCGTTCCAGGCGCGGGTGCGGCAGGCGATCATCGACATTCCCTATGGCGAGGCGGCGTCCTATGGCGGCCTGGCCCATATCCTGAACAGCGGCCCGCGCGCCGTCGGCCAGGCCTGCGGCCGCAACGACCTGGTGCTGCTGGTGCCCTGCCACCGCGTCATCGGCGCCGGCGGCGCCCTCGGCGGCTACGGCAGCGCCTCCGGCCTCGAACGGAAGCGCCGGCTGCTGGAGTTCGAGGGATTCAGGGGACGGTTTTGAGGGGAACAATCCGGCAACGTCCGTGCTAGAATCGAAAGCAGTTGTGGCCGTCGACGCAGCGGCCGCGCTTGATCCGCGGAATCGCGCCCTGCATAAAGACGGGCGGAGGTGGCTTTGACCCCATCGACCCTTCTCGGAATCGGCCTCTACACGCCCGCGGAGGCCGAACGTTTGATCCGCGTGCCCGCCGGCAAGATCGCCCGCTGGCTCAAGGGCCACTCGGTCAAAGGCAAGCGCTACGAGCCGCTCTGGCATCCCCAGATCAATCTCGGCGACGACCACGTCTATCTCGGCTTCCGGGACCTGATGGAGATGCGGACGGCGCACGCCTTCATGGAAAAGGGTGTGAGCGCCGTCGCCATCCGCCGCGCCATCGTCGAGGCCTCCAAGCTCGTCGGCGACGAGAGGCCGCTGTCCACGACGAAGTTCAGGACCGACGGCCGGAGCATCTTTCTCGAGATCGCTCGCGAGGATGGTGACGCGCAGTTGGTCGACATCTTCCGCAGGCAGTACGCCTTCCAAAAAATCATCGAGCAGAGCCTGACCGACGTCGATTTCGACGGTATCGCGCCCGGGCGTTGGTGGCCGGCATCCCGCGCCAAGGGAATCGTCGTCGATCCCGCCCGATCTTTTGGCCAGCCGATCGACGAGGAGACGGGTGTGCCGACCGCCGCGCTGGCGGCGGCTGTCCAGGCCGAAGGTAGCATTGAGGCCGCAGCGCGCGCCTGGCAGGTCAGACCGTCAGCCGTGAAGCGAGCCGCTGAATTCGAGGCAGCCCTCCTTCAACGGGCTGCATGAAGGTCTTCTTCGACAATTGTCTCTCGCCCGTGATGGCCAGCACGCTTCACGGCTACATCGCCAATTACGGGCACTCGGCGATTCATGTCCGAAATCTGCCTCTCACCCATCCGACTGATGTCCAATGGATAGAGTACTTAGCCGCAGATCGGGACGATTGGATTGTCTTCACCGGCGACGGGCGGATACGCCGCAATCGAGCCGAATGGGCTGCTTTCCGACAGGCGGGACTCAAGGGTGTCGTCCTCGCGCCGGCCTATCAGAAGACACCTCTCCACAAGCAGTGTGCTGTTATCCTGTACCAATGGCCGGACTTGGTTGAAACAATGGCTCGCTTCGATCCTCCGGTTCTACTCGAAATGAGCATCAAGTTTCGAGGGCGATTCAAGGTGCTGACCTAGACAAACAGGCCGGATCCGGACACCTTCGGTCTGGTCCCGTCCCCACCGTGACAAGCGCAGCGGCCTGCGGTTATCGTCCACCCCGATTGCTTCGATTGCTTCGTCCACCGCAACGCTCGAGGGAGAGCGCATCCATGGCGACAGTCACCATCACCGCTGCCGATGGCGGCCGCTTCAACGCGTATCTCGCGCGGCCGGCCTCGGGCTCAGGGCCGGGCATCCTGGTGATCCAGGAGATCTTCGGCGTCAACGCGGTGATGCGGCAGATCTGCGACGACCTGGCCGCCCAGGGCTATGTCGCCCTGTGCCCCGACCTGTTCTGGCGGCAGGAGCCGGGCGTCGACATCACCGACCAGTCGAAGGCGGAGTGGGACAAGGCCTTCGCCCTGTTCAACGGCTTCAACGAGACCGCCGGCGTCGAGGACCTGATCGCCTCGCTGGCCACGCTGCGCGACCTGCCGGAATGCACCGGCCGCGCCGGCGCGCTGGGCTATTGCCTGGGCGGCCGCCTGGCCTTCCTGATGGCCACCCGCTCCGACGCCGACTGCGCCGTCAGCTATTACGGCGTGGGCATCGACAAGCTGCTGGGAGAGGCCAGCGCCATCACCCGGCCGCTGATGCTGCACATCGCCGAGAAGGACCGGTTCGTGCCGCCCGAGGCGCAGGCCGAGATCCGGGCCCGCATGGCGTCGCTGCCGACGGTCACGGTGCATGCCTATCCCGGCCTCGACCACGCCTTCGCCCGCGGCGCGGTGAGCATTACGACGCGGCCGGCGCCAAGCTGGCGAACGACCGCACCGCCGCCTTCCTCAAGACCCATCTCGGCTGAGGAGACGATCATGGTCCACGCCATCCGCATCCACGAGAACGGCGGCCCCGAAGTGCTGCGCTGGGAGCCGGTCGAGGTGCCCGCGCCCGGTGAGGGCGAGATCCGCGTCCGCCACACCGCGATCGGCCTGAACTACATCGACACCTATCACCGCGCCGGGCTGTACAAGCTGGCCCTGCCGATCGCCCTCGGGCAGGAGGCGGCGGGCGAGGTGATCGCCGTCGGCCCCGGCGTCGAGGAGTTCAAGCCGGGCGACCGGATCGCCTATGGCAACGGCCCGATCGGCGCCTATTCCGAGGAACGGGTGATCCCGGCCGAGAAGGTGGTGAAGATCCCGGACGGCGTCACCGACCGCACCGCCGCCGCGATCATGCTGAAAGGGCTGACCGCTTGGTACCTGCTGCGCCGCACCTTCCCGGTGCAGCCGGGCCAGACCATCCTGTTCCACGCCGCCGCCGGCGGCGTCGGCCAGATCGCCTGCCAATGGGCCAAGCATCTCGGCGCCACCGTGATCGGCACCGCCGGCGGGCCGGAGAAGGTGGCGATCGCCCGGGCGGCCGGCTGCGACCATGTGATCGACTACACGACCGAGGATTTCGTCTCCCGCGTCCGCGCCATCACCGGCGGCAAGGGCGTGCCCGTGGTCTATGACGGCGTCGGCAAGACCACCTTCGAAGGCTCGCTCGACTGCCTGTCGCCGCGCGGCATGATGGTGACCTTCGGCAACGCCTCCGGCCCGGTGGCGCCGATCAGCCCGCTGGTGCTGTCGCAGAAGGGCTCGCTGTACCTGACCCGGCCGACGCTCGGCACTTACGTCGCCACCAGGGCGGAGCACGAGGCCGCGGCGGCGGAGCTGTTCGACGTGGTCGCCCGCGGCGCGGTGAAGATCGCGATCAACCAGACCTATCCGCTACGCGAGGCCGCCCAGGCCCATCGCGACCTGGAGGCGCGGAAGACGACCGGGTCGACGGTGCTGCTGCCGTAGGGGCCGGGCCTCCATAGCGCGAACTGGCGGCCGGCCGCTCAAGTCCGATCCGGTCTGGATTTCGCCCCCGCGACGACCGCACAATCCACTCTCCCCCTCCCCTTGCGGGAGGGGGAGGGGTGTTTTTCGGTGGCCGATCCTTTCGTCCGATCCCTACGCCGATATCCGACTGAAGCCGAGCGTATGCTGTGGCGGCAATTGCGCGGCAAAAAGGTCGGCGAGCTTCGGTTCCGGCGGCAGTTCCGGGTGGGCACCTACATCGTCGATTTCGTCTGCCTGCCGGCACGCCTCGTGATCGAGGTCGATGGAGCGTCGCATGAGCTGACTGTTGAAGCCGACGACAGGCGGACTCAATGGCTGGAAAGCCAGGGCTTCCGGGTGATCCGCTTCACCAATGAGCAGGTCGTCCATCGTCTGTCGGATGTGGTCGAGACAATCACCGCGGCGGTGGCCGAGGGGCCGATCGCTTTACCCTATCGCGGCTTGTTCGAATCGGCGCCAAACCCCTCCCCCTACCCCCTCCCGCAAGGGGAGGGGGAGAGTGGTATTTAGTTTAGGCCTGACTACTTCACCGCATAGGCGCGCAGGAAGGCGTCGACGCCGCTCTTCAGGCCGCGCTCGATCCGCTCCTCGCTCGGGATCTCGATGCCGAGCTCGAGCCGCATCTTCATATGGCCGAGGATCATGGCGCCGAACTGCTCGGCCGCCAGCTCCGGGTCCGGCACCGCCAGCACGCCGCGCTCGGTGGCGGCGGCGAAGAACTTCGCCAGATGCGCCTTGCCCTGGCCCGGGCCGGCCTCGTACATCGCCCGGCCCAGCTCCGGGAACCGCACGGCCTCCGCCATCACGTTGCGGTACACCTTGACCACGTCCGGATTGAGGATGAAGCGCAGCAGCGTGCCGCCCGCCTCCATCAGCGCGGCGCGCAGGTCGTCCGGCGGCGGCGACATCGCCGCCAGCCGCTCGAAGGCCCGGCAGGCGCTGCCGACGATCGCCGAGAACAGCTCCTCCTTGCTGGCGAAATGGGCGTAGAGCGTGGCCTTGGACACGCCCGCCTCGCGCGCGATCGCATCCATGCTGGCCGCACCGTAGCCCTGCTCCAGGAAGACGCCATGGGCCGCCTTCAGGATCTGGTCGGGCTTCCGGCTGGCTGAAGCTGGCGGCGGAAGCGTGTCGCTGTCGGGACGGGTCATCGGCACACGGGATCGGGAGGAATCGAGCTAAACTGAACCGTTCAGTTTGGTCTTGACAAGAGATAGAGCAAACCGCAACGTCCGGCAACAAGACTGAACGGTTCAGTTTACCCCTCTGTCGGTTGCCCTTCCCATGCGCAAGCCCCTCATCGCCGTCGTCGCCGTGGCCGTCATCGCTGCTGCCGGTTATTTCGGCTATCGGTGGTGGACCGTCGACCGGTTCCTCGAGACCACCGACAACGCCTATGTGCAGAGCGACACCACCACGCTGAGCCCGCAGGTCGAGGGCTCGGTGGTCGAGGTGCTGGTCACCGACAACCAGATGGTCAAGGCCGGCGACCCGCTGATCCGCATCGACGACCGCGACTACCGCGCCCAGCTGGCCCAGGCGAAGGCGGAGCTGTCGGCCCAGCAGGCGGCGCTGGCCTCGATCGAGCAGCAGCTGGCGCTGCAGGACGCGCTGATCGCCCAGGCCAAGGCCAGCGTCGACCAGGCGGAGGCGACCCTGACCCAGTCCGGCAACGACCTGGAGCGGGCGCGCCGGCTCTGGGAAACGCGCAACGGCAGCCAGCAGGCTTTCGAGACCGCCGACACCGACCACAAGCGTGCCGAGGCGGCGCTCGCCAGCGCCCGGGCGGCCCTGACCAACCAGCAGGGCCAGACCGCGATCCTGCAGGCCTCGCGCCGGCAGGCCGAGGCCCAGATCGAGCGGCTGACCGCCGCGGTCGACCTGGCCCAGATCAGCCTCGACCGCACCGTGATCCACGCGCCGGTCGCCGGCGTCGTCGGCAACAAGGGGGTCGAGGTCGGGCAGTATGTCCGGCCCGGCACCCAGCTGCTGTCGATCGTGCCGCTGCCCAGCGTCTATGTCGTCGCCAACTTCAAGGAGACGCAGCTGTCCGAGATGCGGGTCGGCCAGACGGTGACGATGTCCGTCGACGCCTTTCCCGGCAAGACCCTGACCGGCAAGGTCGAGAGCTTCGCCCCGGCCAGCGGCGCCGAGTTCAGCCTGCTGCCGCCGGAGAACGCGACCGGCAACTTCACCAAGATCGTGCAGCGCGTGCCGGTGCGAATCGCGATCCCAGCCGACAACCAGCTCAGCGGCCTGCTGCGCCCCGGCCTGTCGGTCGGCGTCTCGGTCGACACGCGGGAGGAGGGCACGGGTCCGCTCCTGGCCAGCGGCATCTTCGGTGCCGCCATGGCGGCCGAGTTCCGGCGGTGACCGCGGACGCGACGACCGCCGACGCCCTTCCCGCCCCGGCACCGGCCGCGCCGCCGAAGCGCGCCGGCGCCGGCACGCGGGAGACGATCGGGTTCTTCACCATGGTCGTCGGCATGTTCATGGCGATCCTGGACATCCAGATCGTCTCCAGCTCGATCAGCGAGATCCAGGCGGGCCTGGCGGCCAGCCCGGACGAGATCAGCTGGGTGCAGACGGCCTATCTGATCGCCGAGGTGGTGATGATCCCGCTGTCGGGGTTCCTCTCCCGCCTGCTCTCGACCCGGATCCTCTACGTCATCTCGGCGGCCAGCTTCACCCTGTCCAGCCTGGCCTGCGCCCTGGCCTGGAACATCGAATCCATGATCGTTTTCCGGGCGCTGCAGGGCTTCCTCGGCGGGGCGATGATCCCGACCGTCTTCGCCGCCTCCTTCATCCTGTTCCCGCCCGAGCGGCGGGCCGGCATCTCGGTGCTGATCGGCCTGGTCGCGACCATGGCGCCGACCATCGGGCCGACGCTCGGCGGCTACCTGACCCAGGCCTTCTCCTGGCACTGGCTGTTCCTGATCAACATCGTGCCGGGCGTGCTGGTGACCGCCGGGGTGTGGTTCCTGGTCAGGTTCGACAAGCCGAATCTCGAGCTGCTCAAGGGCTTCGACTTCGCCGGGCTGGCGCTGATGGCGCTGTTCCTCGGCAGCCTGGAATACGTGTTCGAGGAAGGGCCGCGCTGGGACTGGTTCGAAGACCATTCCATCTTCACCTTCGCCGTGATCGGGTCGCTGGCCGGGATCGGCTTCTTCGCCCGGGTGCTGAGCGCGAAGAACCCGATCGTCGACCTGCGCGCCTTCGCCGACCGCAACTTCTCGCTCGGCTGCCTGTACAGCCTGATCATCGGCGTCGGGCTCTACGGCGCCGTCTACATCGTGCCCCTGTTCCTCGCCCGGGTGCGCGGCCTGAACAGCCTGCAGATCGGCGAGATCATGTTCGTCACCGGCGTGTTCCAGTTCCTCTCGGCGCCCTTGGCCGGCGCGCTGTCGAAGAAGCTGGACCTGCGGCTGATGCTGGCGATCGGCCTCGTCGCCTTCGGCACCGGGGTCTACATGATGACCTGGATCACCGCCGACTGGAGCTTCTGGGAGCTGTTCTGGCCGCAGGCGATCCGCGGCGTGTCGCTGATGCTGCTGTTCCTGCCGATCAACACGCTGGCGCTCGGCACCCTGCCGCCCGACAAGATCAAGAACGCGTCCGGCCTCTACAACCTGATGCGCAATCTCGGCGGCGCCTTCGGCCTGGCCGGCATCAACACGGTGATGATCGAACGGTCGGCGCTGCACGGATCGCGCATCGCCGACCACGTCACCCTGACAAACCCGCAGGTGCAGGCGACGGTCGACAATCTCAGCCAGATGTTCACCGCCGCCGGCCTCGGCAACCCGGATCTCGCCGCGGTGAAGATGCTGGACAACATG
The DNA here is from genome assembly GCF_000423185.1 of Inquilinus limosus DSM 16000. GTDB lineage: Bacteria > Pseudomonadota > Alphaproteobacteria > DSM-16000 > Inquilinaceae > Inquilinus > Inquilinus limosus. Next base: position 166,383 of record NZ_KE383985.1, read on the forward strand.
GTGCTGAAGCAGGCGCAGGTGCTGACCTTCGCCGACTGCTTCCTGCTGATGGGGCTCCTGTTCTACGCCGGGCTGCTGCTGATGCCGCTCTTGCGCGCGCCGAAGCAGGCGGGCGGCGGTGGCGGCGGGCACTGAGCCCGGGCGTCAGACCGCCGGCAGCGTCGCCCCGTCCCGGGCGTAGACCTGCGCGATCCGGCAGTTCCCCCGATCATACTGCACCACGATCGCGCCGGGCCGGCTCGGCTGCCGGACCCAGGCCTGGCGCTGGCTGCTCAGGTTGTAGTCGTCCTGTCTGCGGGGCGGCACCGGCGACAGGTCGATACGGGAGATGCCGCCAGCCGTAAGGTGATAGGCCGCCAGCGCCCCTGCGACACGGTCGGAGCAGACGTCGTCTCCCATCAGGCCGCGGACCTTTTCGGCCAGGGCCGGATCGGGTGTCGCCGAGGGCGGGGCCAGACCGGCGCAGCCCGACAGCGCCAGGACGAGGGCGATGCTGGAACGAAGCTTGGCCATGCCGATCCCCACAGCTGGTTTCGCCAGCGAAATGGTATTGCCGGCGGGTCCGGTCAACCGGGGCGCAGCGCAGCGCTGACCTGAAATGGCGAAGGCCGCCGGTCCTGCGACCGGCGGCCCTTTGCATGACGATGCCCGAGAGCGTTACTGGTTCATGCTCTCGAAGAAGTCGGCGTTCGACTTGGTGTGCTTCAGCTTCTCCATCAGGAACTCCATCGCATCCGTCGGGCCCATCGGCATCAGGATGCGGCGCAGCACCCACATCTTCGACATCGTGCCCTTGTCGACCAGCAGCTCCTCCTTGCGGGTGCCGGACTTGCCGATGTCGATCGCCGGGAAGGTGCGGCGGTCGGACAGCTTGCGGTCCAGGATGATCTCGGAGTTGCCGGTGCCCTTGAACTCTTCGAAGATCACCTCGTCCATCCGGCTGCCGGTGTCGATCAGCGCGGTGGCGATGATGGTCAGGCTGCCGCCTTCCTCGATGTTGCGGGCGGCGCCGAAGAAGCGCTTCGGCCGCTGCAGCGCGTTGGCGTCGACGCCGCCGGTCAGCACCTTGCCCGAGGACGGCACCACGGTGTTGTAGGCGCGCGCCAGGCGGGTGATCGAGTCGAGCAGGATGACGACATCCTTCTTGTGCTCGACCAGGCGCTTGGCCTTCTCGATCACCATCTCGGCCACCTGGACGTGGCGCGAGGCCGGCTCGTCGAAGGTCGAGGAGATGACCTCGCCCTTCACCGACCGGTCCATGTCGGTCACTTCCTCCGGCCGCTCGTCGATCAGCAGCACGATCAGGAAGGCGTCGGGGTGGTTCTCGGCGATCGAGTTGGCGATGTTCTGCAGCATCACCGTCTTGCCGGTGCGCGGCGGCGCCACGATCAGGGCGCGCTGGCCCTTGCCGAGGGGCGAGACCAGATCGATGATCCGGCCGGTCATGTTCTTCTTGGTCGGGTCGATCAGCTCCATCCGCAGCGCTTCATCGGGATAGAGCGGGGTCAGGTTGTCGAAGGTGACCCGGTGCCGGACCGCCTCCGGCTCCTCGAAGTTGATCTTGTTGACCTTGGTCAGGGCGAAGTAGCGCTCGTTTTCCTTCGGCGCGCGGATCTCGCCCTCGATGGTGTCGCCGGTGCGCACGCCGAAGCGGCGGATCTGCTGCGGCGACACATAGATGTCGTCCGGGCCCGGCAGGTAATTCGATTCCGGAGATCGCAGAAATCCGAAGCCGTCGGGCAGGACTTCCAGCACACCCGATCCAAAAATGGCGACGTCGTTCTCGGCGAGCTGCTTGAGGATTGCGAACATCATGTCCTGCTTGCGCAGCATGCTCGCGTTTTCGACCTCGAGCTCTTCGGCATAGGCGAGAAGCTCGCTGGGAGACTTCTCTTTCAGTTCTTGCAGATGCATGGGGACCCTGATGGGCGTGGACAGATCACCGGCGGCGCGGCGTCTTTGGATTGGTCTCTCGCTGGAAGCTCGGTCCACGGCACGAAGGGCTCGACCGCGCCGGCGCTGCGAATGACCGCCGGATGACCGCTGAGAACACGAGATGGTTATCGAATGACTTGCCGCAAGTCAATCGTCGAGCCGCAGCGGTGACCGCCGGTGGTGGATTGCGTGCGCCCGGCGGATCGGCGAGGATTCGGGCGGGGAGACGACATGGCCTGGATCCGTGTCGGGGAGGGGACATGACGAGGAATGCGGTCCTGCCAGCGGTCGCCGCCGGCCTGTGGCTGGTCGGCTGCAATGCGCCGCCGCCGAAACCCACCGGATCGACGATCACGATGTACGGCGCGCAGCAGCCCGGCGGCGTCGTGGCGAGCCTGAGACACCCCGACTGCCGCGTGCCCCGCGACCGGCCCGGCGACTACCGATACTCCGGCGGTCCGGGAGACCGGCCGGAGACGGCGATCGTCATCGAAGGCGACGTCGACCAGAGAACCGGCGTCGACGCCGAATACGCCTATGTCGCCCGGCGCCTGCCGGGATGGGCGGTCTGCGGCCAGGCCCTGCTGAACCCGGGGAGCCGGGTTTACGACCAGCTCGACCTGGCGAATGCCGCCGGGCAGCGCCGGTCGATCTTCTTCGACATCACCGATTGGATCGGCAAGGGCATCACGTGGTAGCTGCCGCTCAGAACGGCTGCACGATCACCATGATCAGGATGACCAGCAGCAGCAGCGCCGGAACTTCGTTGACGATGCGGTAGAAGCGTTCGCTGTGCGGGTTGCGGCCCTCGGCGAAGCCGCGGCGCCACCGGATGCACATGTGGTGCAGCACGGTCAGGATGACAACCCCCGTCAGCTTCACATGCAGCCAGCCCTGGGCGAAGAAGGCCCAATCGGTCAGCCACAGCATGGCGATGCCGAACACCCAGGTCAGCACCGCCGCGGGCAGCATGATGCCGCGCATCAGCCGCCGCTCCATCACCGAGAAGCGCTCGTATTCCGGCGTCCCCGGCGTGGTCTGCGTGTGGTAGACGAACAGCCGCGGCAGGTAGAGCATCCCCGCCATCCAGGCGATGACGAAGAAGACGTGGAACGCCTTGATCCAGGGGTAGAGAGCCGCCATTCGATCCTCGCTGAGAGGCCATTTGCAACTGGGCGATGCCGGGCTGCAAACGGCGCTTTTCTGCGCTCCGATGCTCGCGTACCTCATGTACGCTGCGCTTCGGTGCTCGAAAACCACCGTTTTCGCCGCGGCCTGACCCAGTTCCAAACGGCCTCTTAAGCCGCGTTGCTGGGACACCCGGAGAACGCCGCCGGGCAGATCCGGCCGCCGTCGCCTGCTTCGCACGCCGCACCGCGGCGATGGCCGGCCCGCACCAGCTCCGCCAGCCCGGCGATGAAGCCGTCGTCGGCGCCGACGGTCGGCACCCGCAGGTAGCACGGCGCGCCCGATTCGTCAGCCAGCCTGCGGTATTCGATGTCGAGCTCGACCAGCGTCTCGGAATGCTCGGAGACGAAGGCGATCGGCACCACCACGATCGGCCGCTTCGCCAGCGCCGCCTCGTGGATCACCGCCTCGGTCGACGGCTCGATCCATTTCAGCCGGCCGACCCGGCTCTGATAGGTCGAGACCCAGTCGAGGTCGGGGATACCGGAGGCCTCGGCCAGGGCCGTGGCGGTGCGCTCGCACTGCCACTGATAGGGATCGCCCGTGCGGACGATCTTCTCCGGCAGGCCGTGGGCGGAGAACAGCACCCGCGGCCGTCCGTGCCGCGCCGCCTCCTCATGTGCCGCACGCAGCCCGGCGGCCATGGCGGCGATGAAGCGGCGCTCGGTCGGATAGCAGCAGACCACCCGCGTCGGCGCCTCCAGCCGGGCGATCCGGCAGGCGTCGCGCCACACCCGCAGCGACGACGCCGTGGTGGTGGTCGAGAACTGCGGATAGAGCGGCAGCAGGATCACCTCGTCCGGGGAGAAATCCTTCACCAGCATCGCCGTCTCCTGGCTCATCGGATGCCAGTAGCGCATGGCGATGAAGACCTTGACCTCGCCGAGATCCGCCAGCTCGGCCTCGAGGGCCCGGGCCTGGGCCTCGGTGTTGGGCAGCAGAGGCGAGCCGCCGCCGAGCTCGGCATAGATGTCCTTCGCCTGGCGCGACCGCTTCTTGGCGATCGCCCAGGCCAGGATCACCCGCACCGGGTTGGGCAGCCGGATGATCGCCGGATCGGCGAACAGGTTGAACAGGAAGGGCCGGATCGCGTCCGGATTGTCGGGGCCGCCCAGGTTGAACAGGACGACGGCGATCCGCCGGCTCATCCCGCGTCCCCGCGCAGGTGCCGGACCAGGGCGGCGACATGCTCGGGCGGCGTCTTCTGCAGCACGCCGTGGCCGAGGTTGAACACGAAGGGGCCGCGGCCCAGCGCGTCGACGATCGCGTCCGCGGCCCGCAGCATCGGCGCGCCGCCGGTCAGGAGGAAGACCGGGTCGAGATTGCCCTGCACCGCCGCCTTCGGCTGCAGCGCCCGGGCGGCCCAGCCCGGCGGCACGGTGGTGTCCAGCCCGACCGCGTCCACCCCGGTGCCGGCGAGATAGCGTTCGGTCAGCAGCCCGGCGCCGCGCGGGAAGCCGATGACGGGCACCCCCGGCGCCCCGGCCCGCACCGCCTCGACGATGCGCCGGGTCGGGGCGACGACCCAGCGCTCGAACTCCCCTTCCGGCAACACCCCGGCCCAGCTGTCGAACAGCTGCACCGCCTCGGCCCCCGCCTCGATCTGGCGCAGCAGATAGGCGGATGTCGCCTCGACCAGCAGGTCGATGAGCCGGGCGAAGGTCTCCGGCTCGCCATAGGCCAGCCGCTTCACCGCGGCGTATTCCTTGCTGCCGCCGCCCTCGACCATGTAGGTCGCGACGGTCCAGGGCGACCCCGCGAAGCCGATCAGCGCCGTCTCGGACGGCAGCGCCGCCGCCACCCGCCCGACCGTCTCGTAGACCGGCCCCAGCACCTCGTGCAGGCGGTCCGCCGACAGCCGGGCGACCGCCGCGGCGTCGGTCACCGGCTCCAGCTTCGGGCCCTCGCCCTCGACATAGTCCAGCGCCTGGCCCAGCGCGTGCGGCACCACCAGGATGTCCGAGAACAGGATCGCGGCGTCGAACCCGTAGCGGCGGATCGGCTGCAGCGTCACCTCGGCCGCCAGCTCCGGATTGTAACAAAGGTCCAGGAAGCTTCCGGCCCGGGCCCGGGCGGCACGGTATTCCGGCAGGTAGCGCCCGGCCTGGCGCATCAGCCAGACCGGCGGGCGGGCCAGGGTCTCGCCGGCCAGGGCGCGCAGGAACGGCTTCGCCGGTGTCACGGATCTGTCTCCCCGGCTCTGCCCATCCTGTTTCATTGAAGGAATCCTTGGTTTTTTGAGGATGTGGTGAATCGCTGTGGATAACGGGGATTGTGACTCATCCCCAGATCATCCACAGGGTTTTGCCGGCCCGCCCGCCCCACCCTGTGGAAAGCGGGGAAGACGCGCCCGACTCGCTACACCCTCGCCATCGCCCCTGTCCATAACGCGCGGGAGGACTCGGAGTCGCATCGGCGCGCTTCGCCGGGGGTGCCCCGGGCCCGGGACTCTCGTCCCCAGCCGGATGGAAGAGTCGACGACTCACCGGTCAGCCGGCACGAGATCGCGTCAAGCCCCACGAATCCGGCTTTGATCCCGAATTTGCCCACAGACAATCCCCATGCCTCGGGATACAAGGGAGGCATGGCGCAGACGAAGACATTCCACCTACATCTCGTTTCGGATTCGACCGGCGACACCATTCATAGCGTCGCGCGGGCCTGCCTCGCCCAGTTCGAAGGGGCGGAGCCGGTGGAGCACTTCTGGAACCTGGTGCGGACCAACCGCCAGCTCGACATGGTGATCGAGGAGATCCGCACCCATCCCGGCATCGTCGTCTTCACCCTGGTCGACGACGGTCTGCGCCACCGGCTGATGGATGTCTGCGGCTCGCTCGGCGTGCCCTGCATCTCGGTGCTGGACCCGATCATGGCGGCGCTGGCGCAGCAGCTCGGCATGGCGGTGCACGGCCGCCCCGGCCGGCAGCACGCCATGGACGCCGCCTATTTCCACCGCATCGAGGCGATGGATTATGCGCTGGCGCATGACGACGGCCATCTGACGGGCGAACTGCACCAGGCCGATGTCGTCCTGGTCGGCGTCTCGCGTACCTCGAAGACCCCGACCTGCCTCTATCTCGCCAATCGCGGGGTGAAGGCGGCGAACGTCCCCTTCGTTCCCGGGCTGCCGCTGCCCGAGGACCTGCACCGGGTCAGCCGGCCGCTGATCGTCGGCCTGACCAAGGATCCGGAGCAGCTGGTGCAGCTGCGCCGCAACCGCATGCAGATGCTGAACCAGGCCCAGACCACCGACTATGTCGACCCCGAGCAGGTGCGGTCGGAGGTGGCGGAGGCACGGCGCTACTTCGCCAAGCACCGCTGGCCGGTGATCGACGTCAGCCGCCGCGCGATCGAGGAGACGGCGGCGGAGATCCTGTCGCTGCTCGCCCGGCGCGGCCGCGGCGTGGGAGCGGCCTGACCGTGAGCGCGCTGGTTCTCGCTTCCGGCAGCGCCACGCGGCGGATGATGCTCGAAGCCGCCGGCGTCGCCGTCACCGTCAGCCCGGCCGCGATCGACGAGGCCGAGGTCAAGGCGTCGATGAAGGCCGAGGGCGCGTCCCCGGCCGATGTCGCGGAGGCGCTGGCGGTGCTGAAGGCGCAGCGGGCGTCGCGGCGGCATCCCGGCGCCCTCGTCATCGGCGCCGACCAGATGCTGGATTGCGACGGCGTCTGGTACGACAAGCCGGCCGACCGGGCCGCGGCCCGCGACCAGCTGCTGGCGCTGCGCGGCCGCACCCACACCCTGACCTCGACGGCGGTGGCGGTGCGCGACGGCGAAAGGGTCTGGCATGCGACCGACCGGGCGCGTCTGACCATGCGGCCGTTCAGCCATGTCTTCCTCGAAGGCTATCTCGACGCCGTCGGCGATGCGGTGCTGAGCTCGGTCGGCGGCTACCAGCTGGAGGGCCGCGGGGCGCAGCTCTTCGCCAAAGTCGAGGGCGACCATTTCACCATCCTCGGCCTGCCGCTGCTGCCGCTGCTCGGCTTCCTGCGCGACCATGGGGTGCTGCCGTCGTGACTCTGACCGGGAAGGGCCGCCTGGCTGGGGTGATCGGCTGGCCGATCAGGCATTCCCGTTCGCCGCAGCTGCACGGCCACTGGCTGGCGCGCTACCGGATCGACGGCGCCTATGTGCCGATGGCGGTGCCGCCGGAGCGGCTGCAGGCGGCGCTGCGTGGCCTGGCGGCCTTGGGCTTCCGCGGCTGCAACGTCACCGTGCCGCACAAGGAGGCGGCGATGGCCCTGGTCGACGAGCTCGACCCGCTGGCCCGCCGCATCGCCGCCGTGAACACGATCGTCGTGCGCGAAGACGGCAGCCTCTTCGGCACCAACACCGACGGCTTCGGCTTCCTGGCCAATCTCCAGGCCGGCGCATCCTTGGACGCCGGGGAAGGGGGCTGGTCGGCGGCCGCGGGACCGGCGGTGGTGATCGGTGCCGGCGGCGCGGCGCGGGCCGTCATCGTCGCCCTGGCCGACGCCGGGGCGCCGGAGATCCGCCTGGCCAACCGCACCCGGGCGCGGGCCGAGACGCTGGCGGCGGAGCTGGGCGGCCCCATCGCCGTGGTCGACTGGGCCGACCGGGCCGCGGCGCTGGACGGCGCGGCGCTGCTGGTCAACACCACCACCGAGGGCATGGTCGGCCGCCCGCCGCTCGACCTGCCGCTCGACGCGCTGCCGCCGGCGGCGCTGGTCAACGACATCGTCTATGCGCCGCTCGAGACGCCGCTGCTGGCCGCAGCGCGGGCGCGCGGCAACCCGGTGGTCGACGGGCTCGGCATGCTGCTGCACCAGGCCCGGCCGGGATTCGAGGCCTGGTTCGGCGTGGCGCCGACGGTCGATGCCGCCCTCAGGGCCGCGGTGCTGGGAGCGGGCTGATGCGGATCCTGGGCCTCACCGGCTCGATCGGCATGGGCAAGTCGACCGCGGCGGCGATGCTGCGGCGCGACGGCGTCGCCGTGCACGACGCCGACGCGGTGGTGCACGACCTGCTGCGCCGCGGCGGTGCGGCGGTGCCGGCGGTGGCGAAGGCCTTCCCGGAGGCGGTGCGCGACGGCGCGGTCGACCGAAAGGCGCTCGGCGCGCTGGTGTTCGGCAAGCCCGAGGCGCTGCGCCGGCTGGAGGCGATCCTGCACCCGCTGGTGCGTCGCCGCATGCGCCGCTTCCTGCAGCGGGCCGGGCGGCGCGGCGACCGCCTCGTGGTGCTCGACATCCCGCTGCTGTTCGAGACCGGGGGCGAGCGGTTCTGCGACGCCGTCGCGGTGGTCAGCGCCCCGCGCCTGCTGCAGCGGCAGCGGGTGCTGGCCCGGCCGGGCATGACGCCGGAGAAATTCGCCGCCATCCTGGCGGCGCAGATGCCCGACCGCGAGAAGCGGCGGCGGGCGGATTGGGTGGTGCCGACCGGCCTCGGCCGCCGGCCGACGCGGCTGGCCTTGCGCGCCGTGCGGCGGCGGGCGCTGGCGCGGCCGGGGCGGCGCTGGCGGCCCTCATTGAAGGTGGTGTGATGCGCGAGATCGTCCTGGACACCGAAACCACCGGCCTGCATGCGCTGGGCGGCGACCGCCTGGTCGAGATCGGCGGGGTGGAGATGATCAACCACGTCCCGACCGGCCGGCATTTCCACGTCTACATCAACCCGGAACGGCCGGTGCCGCTCGAGGCCCAGCGGGTGCACGGGCTGACCGACGAGTTCCTGGCCGACAAGCCGCTCTTCGCCGAGGTGGTCGGCGACTTCCTGGACTTCGTCGGCGACGCCATGCTGGTGATCCACAACGCCGAATTCGACATGGGCTTCCTGAACGCGGAGCTCGGCCGGCTCGGCCTGCCGCCGATCCCCATGGCGCGGGCGATCGACACGGTGGCGCTGGCCCGGCGGCGCTGGCCCGGCGCCCAGGCCTCGCTCGACGCGCTGTGCCGCCGCTTCGGCATCGACAATTCCGGCCGCACCCTGCACGGGGCGCTGCTCGACGCGCAGCTTCTGGCCGAGGTCTGGCTGGAGATGTGCGGCGGCCGCGAGCCCGGCCTCGCCATCACCACCACGATCGAGGTCACCGAGACCACGGTGGTGGTCGAACGCGTCGCCCGCCCGGCGCGGCCGCACGCCCCGACCGAGGAGGAGCTGGCCGCCCATCTCGCCTTCATCAAGGGCCTGAACGACCCGCTGTGGCTGAAGGAAGGGTGAGAGGCGGGAGGTTCCCCGGACCGTGATCATCCATCTCAACGGCTGGCCGGGCGCGGGAAAGCTGGCGGTGGCGCGGGTCCTGGCGCGAAGGCTGCGGGCCCGCCTGCTCGACAACCACACCCTGCACAATGTGGCGGCCGCCCTCTGCGATCGCGGCACCGAGGAATACTGGGCGCTGTACGAGCCGGTGCGGGATCTGGCCTATGCCCGGATCCGCGCCCTGCCGGCGGATGCGGTCGTGGTGATGACCAACGCCTTCCTCGAGGAAACGCCCCGCGATGTCGAGGCCTGGGGCCGGATCAAGGATCTCGCCGCCCAGCGCGGGGACCGCCTGGTCGCGGTCACGCTCGACTGCGATATCGAGGAGAACATCGCCCGGGTTCAGCGGGCGGACCGCGCCGACAACCGCAAGCTGACGGATCCGGAGCCCCTGATCGCCTGGCGTCGGGACCACCACCTAATCGTAGACGATGCCGAGGACTGGATCCTCATCGACAACACCCGTCTCACGCCGGAACAGGCGGCGGAGCGGATCGTGTCCTTCCTCGACGGGTTACGGTCTGCTCCAAGGACTTAAAACTGTCATGCCCGGGCTTGACCCGGGCATCCAGAGAGCGTCGATATCTTCTGGATTGCCGGGTCAAGCCCGGCAATGACGACGGAGGGAACGACCTGGGTCAGTTCACGCTCGGCTGCTCGCTCTCGCCCTCGGACCGGGCGCGCAGCGCGGCCAGCTGGCGGCGGAACAGTTCGGTGAAGTCGATCGGCTGGATCAGCAGCGGCGGGAAGCCGCCGTTGCGCGTCGCCTCGGCGATCACCGACCGGGCGAAGGGGAACAGGAGGCGCGGCGCCTCGATCAGCAGCAGCGGCGCGGTCTGCTCCTTGGTCACATTGGCCAGCAGGACCACGCCGCCGTAGCTCAGCTCGCACAGGAAGGTGGCGGCGTCGCCGGTCTTGGCCTCGGCCTTGATGTGCAGCACCACCTCGAAGGCGTTGTCGGCCAGCTGCTGGGTGCGGACATCGACATTGACCGTCACCTGCGGCGGCGTCGACTGCTGGGTCAGGCTGCGCGGCGCGTTCGGGTTCTCGAAGGACAGGTCCTTGACGTACTGCGCCGAGATCTGCAGCGAGGGCTGCAGCTGCTCGGCCGCGTCGGGCTGCTGGTTGACGTCCGACATGAAAAATCTCCCTGGAAACTCTGGCTGGGCTGGCCGGCGAAAGACGGGGGTCTCGCTAGCACGGAACCCGTGGAGGCCACAACCGCAGAGGGACGCCGATCACGAGGGGCGGCGCACATCCTTGTCGTCCGCGCCGCGCCAGCGCGAATCCTCGAGCCGCGGCGCGGACGTGTCGCCGCCTTCGGGATGGACCTCGGTGTAGTCCGCGTCGATCACCGGGCCGCCGGGCCCGCGCCCGCCGCCGGGCCAGACGGTGAAGCCGCCGCGGCGCTGGGCCTGCACGCCGAGCCAGCGGATCACGGCACGCCGCACCGGCGGCAGCAGCAGCGGCAGCGCCATCAGGTCGCTGAGGAAGCCCGGGAAGATCAGCAGCAGCGCCGCCAGCACCAGCAGGGCGGCATGCGCCACCGGCTCGGCCGGCGGCTCGCCCCGGGCCAGCGCCGCCTGCATCTCGCGCAGCGCCCGCATCCCCTGCCGCTTCAGCAGCAGCGAGCCGATCACGCCGATGGCGATGAACAGCACCAGCGTGGCGAGCACGCCGATCCAGCGGCCGACCAGGATGAACACCGTGATCTCGGCCAGAACCGGGACAAGAAGCAGCAGGGCGAGAAGGGGCATCGGTTTCCCTTGCCGTTTGGGGGGCGGCAGCCTATCTGTCGGGGGCAGGCGTCGTTCCTGACCGCGCATCCTGGCCCGGACGGCCGTCCGCCGAGAGGTTGCTTCATCCGGACAGGCCCGACCAAGAGTTAGTGTCGCGCGGCGCCCGGGTCCAGAGCGATGCATTCGGCGCCGGCACGGGCGCGCGGCAAGTGAAGGGAGCGATGGGCGAAGGCTCTTTCCTCGATATCCTGGTTCTGGCGGTCATCGCCGGGTTCCTGATTCTGCGGCTGCGCAGCGTGCTCGGCCGGCGTACGGGGACCGAGCAGCGGCGGCCGAACCCGCTGGCCCAGCCGCCGGCGCGGCCCGAGCCCCGCACGCCCGACAATGTCGTGAACATGCCGGAACGGCCGCGCGCCGCCGGCAACGGCGAGGCCGGCCCGGCCAGCGGCCTGACCCAGATCAAGATCGCCGACCGCAGCTTCAGCGAAGGCAGCTTCCTGGGCGGCGCCCGCGGCGCGTTCAAGATGATCGTCGAGGCCTTCGCCCGCGGCGACACGGCGACGCTGCGCCCGCTGCTGTCCGACGAGCTGTACGACGAGTTCAGCGCCGCGATCCGCGAGCGCCTGGCCGCCGGCCACACCCTGGACGAGACGGTGGAGGCGGTCGACCGCGCCGAGATCGTCGAGGCGCGCCTCGACGGCCGCACCGCCTTCGTCACCGTGCGGTTCGTCTCGCACCAGAAGAGCGTGCTGCGCGACGCCGAGGGCAAGGTGGTCGAGGGCAACCCGGACCAGACGGTCGAGGTCACCGATGTCTGGACCTTCGCCCGCAACACTCGCGCCACCGACCCGAACTGGGCGCTGGTCGAGACCCGCGAATCCCACTGAGCCGTTGATGCCGTCGATCCTGACCTGTCCGGCCCGGCCTTGTCCGGGCCGCGGCCGTTCGGCCGAGGATAGCGACCGCTGATCCGGCATGGCCAAGACGCGCAAACCGAGCGAGGAAGAGCGCCGCCTCTGGCGTCTCGTGATGCAGGATGTCGTGCCGCTGCGGCCGCGCGACCCGGCACCGCCGCCCCCGCCTGAACCCCCACCGGCACCGCCGTCGGGTCCGTCCCCACGGCCGGCCCCGTCCGGCCGGAAGCCGGCCGCGGCGCCGAAGCCGCCCCTGCCGCCGGCGGCGCCGAAGCGGCTGCGCCCGGGCGACCTGACCGGCATCGACGGCCACCGTGCCGACCGGCTGCGCCGCGGCAAGGAGGGGATCGAGGGCCGGCTCGACCTGCACGGCATGCGCCAGGTCGAGGCGCATGACGCGCTGATCGGCTTCGTCGCCTCGGCCCACCGGGCGGGCAAGAAGACGCTGCTGGTGATCACCGGCAAGGGCAGCTTCTCGAACGGCGACAGCGTGCTGCGCGCCAAGGTGCCGCTGTGGCTGAACGAACCGCCGCTGCGCGAGAAGGTTCTGGCCATCACCCCGGCCCATCCCCGCGACGGCGGCTCCGGCGCGCTCTACATCGTGCTCAAGCGCCGGCGCGAGGGGTAGGCGAGAGACCGGCGAACTCCGCCAGGATCCACTCCCGCACCGCCGCCACCGCCTCGTCCTCCGAGCCCCCTGGGCTCGGGCGGCGGACCAGGTGGAAGCCCATGCCTCCGATCGCCGGGCCGAAGGGCTGAACCAGCGTCCCGGCTGCCAGCTCCGCCGCCACCAGGGTCAGGCTCAGCAGGCCGACGCCGTGGCCGGCCGTCACCGCCTGGATGGCGTGGCTCTCATCGGTGCAGTGCAGGGCCGAGGCGCTGCCCTCCGGCAGGCCGGCCGCGGCGAACCAGCGCGGCCAGGACGGCTTCTCCGGATGCGGCACGCGCCATTCGAAGTGGATCAGCCGGTGCTGCGCCAGCTGCTCCGGCGCGGTCAGGCCGAGGGAGGGGTGTGCCACCGGCGCCAGCCGGTCGGTGCCCAGCGGCTCCGACCGCAGCCCGGGATAGGCGCCGCCGCCATAGCGGATGGCGAGGTCGGCGGTGCCGGCGGCGAGGTCCACCGGCTCGTCCGCGGCCAGCAGGCGCAGCGTGATGTCCGGCCGCCGCTCCTGGAACGACGCCACCCGGGGCACCAGCAGGCGGGCGGTGAAGGCGCGGGTCGCGGTCAAGGTCACGGTGCGCGGCCCCGCCTTCGCCGACAGCGCCCCGATGGTGCGGGCGAAGGCATCGAAGCCGTCGCGCAGCACCGGGTACAGCCGCTGCGCCGCCTCGGTCATCACCACCCGGCGGGTCCGCCGCTCGAACAGCCTGAGGCCCATCGTCTCCTCCAGCAGGCGGATCTGATGGCTGATCGCGGTTGGGGTCACCAGCAGCTCCTCGGCTGCGCGCTTGAAGCTGAGATGGCGGGCGGCGGCCTCGAAGGCGCGCAGGGCGGCGAGCGGGGGCAGGCGGCGCATGGTGCTCACACGGATGAATTCACCTCAGCCATAAGATGAGGGATTCGCCTTTGTCCGCAAGCCGGAAAGCGCGCATCTCCTGGACCATAGAGGTTCCGGAGTTCAGCCATGACCACGATCCTGCACATCGATTCCAGCGCCCGCGCCGGCCGATCGCACACCCGGCGCCTGTCCGCCCGCTTCGTCCAGGGCTGGCTGGCGCGCCGGCCGTACGACGAGGTGATCCGCCGCGATGTCGGGCTGGAGCCGCCGCCGCCGGTGACCGAGGCCTGGATCGCCGCCGCCTTCACCAAGCCGGAGCGGCGGACGCCGGAGATGCGCGCGACCCTGGCGCTCAGCGACGCGCTGGTGGACGAGTTGGAGCGCGCCGACCTGATCGTCGCCGGGGTGCCGATGTACAATTTCGGCCTGCCCGCGCAGATGAAGGCCTGGGTCGACAACATCGTCCGGGTCGGCCGCACCTTCGGCTTCGACCGCAGCCGTCCGGGCGAACCCTACTGGCCGATGCTCTCGGGCAAGCGCCTGGTCATGCTCGGTGCGCGCGGCGACTGGGGCTACGACCCGGGCGGGCGCCTCTCCGGCCTCAACCATGTCGAGCCGCATCTCGAGACGGTGTTCCGTTACATCGGCGTCACCGACGCGGTGTCGATCGCGGTGGAATATGACGAGTTCGCCGATGAGCGGATCCAGCAGTCGCTGCGGGCGGCGGAGGCGGAAATCGACCGGCTGGTGGCGCGGATGACCGAGGAGGCGCAGGCTGCCTGACTCTTATTGTCATCGCCGGGCTTGACCCGGCGATCCAGGGGCCACCCAGAGCGGCATCGACATTCCTGGATGCCCGGGTCAAGCCCGGGCATGACAGTTTTGGGATCTGAAGGCCTTCTGGATAGATCCGCGACCCGAGAGTTTCACGCGCCTGTCATCCGGCCGTCATCGCTCGCTCCCACTCTCTCGCCGCTTCCGAGACCGAGAGGGGGACCCATGCTTCCGTTCCGCAGCGCCGCCGCTTCGCTGGCGATCCTGGCCCTGTCCGCCGCCGGCGCCCTGGCGGGCGACGAGCCGGCGCCGAAGACCTTCCCGGCGGTGCTGGCCGGCCATGCCGTGCTGCCGGCGATGACCTTCGCGGCGCCGCCGGCCGACGCGCCGGCGATGTTCGCCACCTCCGGCAAGTTCGCCGGTCCGACGCCGGCCCGGATCGACCGGCCGTTCAGCACCATGGGCACCACCGGCAGCAAGGATGCGGTGCGCGAGACCGGGGTGACCTTCCCCTTCGTCGGCCAGCCGGTGCAGGGCTTCAGCGGCATCAAGCCGGTCGGCAACGGGGAATACATCGTGCTCACCGACAACGGCTTCGGCGCGAAGGCGAACTCGCCCGACGCGATGCTGATGGTGCACCGGGTGAAGCCGGATTGGCAGACCGGCCGCGTCGCGGTGCTGAACACGCTGTTCCTCAGCGACCCGGACCGGAAGGTGCCGTTCCGCATCACCACCGAGGCGACGAAGGAGCGCTATCTGACCGGCGCCGACTTCGACATCGAATCGATCCAGCCGGTCGGCGACCACTATTGGTTCGGCGACGAGCTGGGCCCCTTCCTGATCGAGACCGACGCGGCCGGCCGGGTGCTGACCGTCGTCGACACCGCGGTCGACGGCAAGCCAGTGCGGTCGCCGGACAACCCCTATCTCACCACGCCGGCCGCCCCCGGCGCGGTCGCCTTCGAGGCGCGCCGCAGCAAGGGCTTCGAGGGCATGGCCGCGTCCGAGGACGGCAGGACCCTCTACCCGCTGCTCGAAGGCGGGCTGTGGGATGCCGCGAAGGGGGCGCCGGAGACCGACGCCCAGGGCCGCGAATATCTGCGGGTGCTGGAGTTCGACACCGCGACGAAAAAATTCACCGGCAAGTCGTGGAAGTACCGGCTCGAGGCCAAGGGCAACGCGATCGGCGACTTCAACCTGATCGACGCCACGCGCGGCCTGATCATCGAGCGCGACAACGGCGAGGGCGACGCGGCCCAGGCCTGCCAGGACGCGCCGAAGCCGGACTGCTTCGCCACCCCGGCGAAGTTCAAGCGCGTCTTCCTGGTCGACCTGGCGCAGGCCGATGCCGACGGCTTCCTGCGCAAGATCGGCTCGATCGACCTGATGGCGATCCAGGATCCGGACCACAAGGCGCGCCGGGGCGGGCATGACGGGACGCTGAGCTTCCCCTTCGTCACCATCGAGAACGTGGCGCGGGTCGACGCCGACCACATCATCGTCGCCAACGACAACAACCTGCCCTTCTCCTCCGGCCGCGCGGTCGACCGGCAGGACGACAACGAGTTCGTCCTGCTCAAGGTCACCGAACTGCTGAACGCGAAGTAGGAAGGGGCCGCCGGCCGGCAGGGGCCTACCAAAGGCGTGAGACATTGATCCGTCATGGCGAGCCCCGAAAGGGGCGTGGCCATCCAGCGGCACCGGCCCTCTGGATGGCCACGGCGCTGCGCGCCTCGCCATGACGGGAAAAGGCCAGAGAGGTCGATCTCAAAGGCGCCTGGTATCAGCCCTCGACGAAGCGCCAGCCCCGCTCGCCCGCCTCGATCCGGCCGGTCCGGCTGACATGGCTGCCGGTGACCAGCCAGCCCTGCCAGGCCGCCCGCTCCAGCAGGAACCGCCGGGTCTGCACCGCCAGCGCCGGGTCGAGGTCATAGGTGAGGCCGACCTCCGGATCCTCGATCTGCGGGATGCCGAGGTGGATGGCGTCGGCCCAGATCAGCAGGGCGTCCCGGCCTTCGCCGATCAGATAGCCGCTCTGCCCCGGCGTGTGGCCGGGCAGCGGCACGGCCTCGACGTCCGGCATGCCTTCGACCGGCCCCGGCGCGATGGCCCGGATGCGGCCGGCATAGGCCCGGGCCAGGTCGGCGACGGCCTTGAAGTTGCCGCGGCGGTTCGGCGGGAAGGTCTCGGCGACCGCCGGATCACCGAAGAAGGCGAAATCGCGTTCCGGAAACAGAATTTCGGCCCGCGGCAGCCAGGGCCGGTCGCCGTCGAGGAGGCCGAGGGCGTGGTCGCCGTGAGGATGGGTCAGCAGCACGCGGTCGACCTCTTCGGGGCGCACGCCGGCCGAGGCCAGCGCCGCGCGCGCCTTGCCCAGCGCCGGGCCCCAATGGTCGCCGGTGCCGGCATCAATCAGGGAAACCCCGTTCTCTCCCCTCAGGAGATAGCAGTTGACGTCGATGCTGATCTTGTCGCCGGGCCAGCCGTCGACCAGGCGCCGGCTCGCCTCCTCGCCGCCGGCATGGGTCAGCACGGTCTTGGGGGCCTCGAAGATGCCGTCGAGCAGCACGGTGACATCGTAGCGGCCGAAGCGCCTGGCAACAGCGGACATGTCGATCCCTCGCCGTGGAATGGCTGCTTGCCCGCTCGGGCTCGCCCCGTCGCCGCCCAGGTTAGCCGGGCGACGACGAAGCGGAAGGCGCGAAGACCGGTGGTCTGCTATTACAGGATGAACTTGCTCAGATCGGCGTTCCTGGTCAGCGCGCCGACGCGGTCGCGGACATAGTCGGCGTCGATCCGCACCGTCTCGCCGGAGCGGTCGGAGGCGGTGAAGCTGACCTCGTCCAGAAGGCGCTCCAGCACCGTGTGCAGGCGGCGGGCGCCGATGTTCTCGACCGACCGGTTGATCTCCGCCGCCAGGTCGGCCAGCTCGTCGATCGCGTCCTCGGTGAAGTCCAGCGTCACCTCCTCGGTGCCCAGCAGCGCCTTGTACTGCTTGATCAGGCTGTGCTCCGGCTCGGTCAGGATGCGGCGGAAATCGTCGCGCGACAGGGCCTGCAGCTCGACCCGGATCGGCAGGCGGCCCTGCAGCTCCGGCAGCAGGTCCGACGGCTTGGCCAGCTGGAAGGCGCCCGAGGCGATGAACAGGATGTGGTCGGTGCGCACCGTGCCGTGCTTGGTCGCCACCTGGGTGCCCTCGATCAGCGGCAGCAGGTCGCGCTGCACGCCCTCGCGGCTGACATCGGCGCCCACCCGCTCCGACCGCGCCGTGATCTTGTCGATCTCGTCCAGGAACACGATGCCGTTCTGCTCGACCAGATGGATCGCCTCCGACGTCACCTTCTCCTGGTCCAGCAGCTTGTCCGATTCCTCGGCCATCAGCACGGCGTGGCTCTCCGACACCGTCATGCGGCGCGGCTTGGTGCGGCCGCCGAAGGCCTTGCCGAAGATGTCGTTGAGGTTGAGCATCCCGACCTGGGCGCCGGGCATGCCCGGGATGTCGAAGGTCGGCAGCCCGCCGCCGGTGTCGGCCACCTGGATCTCGATCTCGCGGTCGTTCAGCGCGCCTTCGCGCAGCATCTTGCGGAACTTCTGCCGGGTCTCGGCCGAGGCGTTCTCGCCCACCAGCGCGTCCAGCACCCGCTCCTCGGCCCGGATCTCGGCCTTGGCGGCGACCTCCTTCCGCAGGCTGTCGCGGGTCATCTTGATCGCGATCTCCAGCAGGTCGCGGACGATCTGCTCGACATCGCGGCCGACATAGCCGACCTCGGTGAACTTGGTGGCCTCGACCTTCAGGAACGGAGCGTTGGCCAGCTTCGCCAGACGGCGCGCGA
The DNA here is from genome assembly GCF_000423185.1 of Inquilinus limosus DSM 16000. Lineage (GTDB taxonomy): Bacteria > Pseudomonadota > Alphaproteobacteria > DSM-16000 > Inquilinaceae > Inquilinus > Inquilinus limosus. The sequence goes on from NZ_KE383985.1 coordinate 184,481, forward strand.
TCTCGGTCTTGCCGACGCCGGTCGGGCCGATCATCAGGATGTTCTTCGGCAGCACCTCCTCGCGCAGCGCCTCGGGCAGCTGCTGGCGGCGCCAGCGGTTGCGCAGCGCGATGGCGACGGCGCGCTTGGCGTCGTGCTGGCCGACGATGAAGCGGTCGAGCTCGGAGACGATCTCGCGCGGGCTGAAATTGGCGGTGTCGGTCATCAGGAAAACTTTCAGAAAGCGAGGGCGGTGCGGGCCTTGGGGCGGAAGGCGGGCATGGCCGCGATCACAGGCTTTCCAGCGTGATGTTGTGGTTGGTGTAGATGCAGATGTCGCCGGCGATCTTCATCGCCTTGCGCGCCACTGTTTCGGCGTCCAGCTCGGGATGCTCCAGATAGGCCCGGGCGGCGGCCAGGGCGAAGGGCCCGCCGGAGCCGATGCCGATCAGCCCGTCATCGGGCTCCAGCACGTCGCCGGTGCCGGTCAGGATCAGCGACACCTGGCGGTCGCACACCGCCATCATCGCCTCCAGCCGGCGCAGATAGCGGTCGGTGCGCCAGTCCTTGGCCAGCTCGACGCAGGCGCGGGCCAGCTGGCCGGGATGCTTCTCCAGCTTGGCCTCGAGGCGCTCGAACAGCGCCATGGCGTCGGCGGTCGCCCCGGCGAAGCCGGCGATGACGCTGCCGTCGCCCAGGCGGCGCACCTTGCGGGCGGTGCCCTTCATCACGGTGTTGCCGGCGGTGACCTGTCCGTCGCCGGCGATGACGACATGGCCGTTCTTGCGCACGGCGAGGATGGTGGTGCCGTGCCAGGCGGCACTCTCGGAAGACGACATGCAGAAATCCGGAAACGCTGAGGTTGCGACGAGCCGTCCGGCCCGCACCGCCTAGATTGGACCGCCCGGCGGGGGGATCAAGTCTTGCGGACCGTTCCCTGCCCTCCGGGCATGGCTCCTTCTCTGGCGATGCGCCGGGCTTCCTGATAAGACACCAGGGCCATGGACGGAACCCCTTCCAAACCCAGCCAGACGGGTGCGGCCGACGCGGCCCCCGCCCGCGCGGCGCCTGCGCGCTCCGCCACCATCGACCGCGCCACCCGCGAGACGCGGATCAGCGCCACGGTCGATCTCGACGGCACCGGCCGGTCCGACATCCAGACCGGCATCGGCTTCCTCGACCATATGCTCGACCAGCTCGCCCGGCACGGGCTGTTCGACCTGACGGTGCGGGCCGAGGGCGACCTCCATATCGACTTCCACCACACCACCGAGGATGTCGGCATCGTCCTCGGCCAGGCCTTCGCCAAGGCGCTGGGCGACCGCCGCGGCATCCAGCGCTACGGCGAGGCGCATGTGCCGATGGACGAGGCGCTGTCCCGCGTCGCCGTCGACATCTCGGCCCGGCCCTATCTGGTCTGGGACGTCCGCTTCACCCGCGACAAGCTGGGCGAGATGGACACCGAGCTGTTCCGCGAATGGTTCCACGCCTTCGCCCAGAACGCCGGGCTGACCCTGCACGTCGCCAATCTCACCGGCGAGAACAACCACCATATCGTCGAAAGCTGCTTCAAGGCGCTGGCGCGGGCGCTGCGTGCCGCGACGTCGATCGACGCCCGCCGCCCCGACGCCGTGCCTTCGACCAAGGGCACGCTCGGCGGCTCCCTTTAGCTCTGGGGAACAATCATGGTCATCGCCGTGATCGACTACGGCTCCGGCAATCTCCGCTCGGCCGCCAAGGCGCTGGAACGCGCCGCGGCGGAGCGCGGCGTGTCGGAGGAGATCGTGGTCACCGCGGATGCCGAGGTGGTGCGCCGGGCCGACCGGCTGGTGCTGCCGGGCGTCGGCGCCTTCGGCGACTGCAGCCAGGCGCTCGGCGCGCTGCCGGGCATGCGCGAGGCGCTGGAGGAACGGGTGCGCGAGGCCGGCGTGCCCTTCCTCGGCATCTGCGTCGGCATGCAGGTGATGGCCGGGGCCGGTCATGAGCATGGCGACTTCCTCGGCCTCGACTGGATCCATGGCGCCGTGGTGCCGCTGGCCCCGTCCGACCCCGACCTGGTGGTGCCGCAGATGGGGTGGAACACCCTGGCGGTGGAGGAGGAGCATCCGGTGCTGGCCGGGCTGGGCGGCCAGGACGTCTACTTCGCCCATTCCTACGTCATGGTGCCGGCCGACCCGGCCGACGTTTTGGCCACGGTCGACTATGGCGGGCCGCAGACCGCCGCGGTCGGCCGCGACAACTGGATCGGGGTGCAGTTCCATCCGGAGAAGAGCCAGGCGGCCGGCCTCAGGCTGCTCGGCAATTTCGTGACCTGGACGCCATGACCAGCGCGACCGCCCAGGCGCCCGCGGTGTCGGTCGGCCGGCTCGACCGGTTCCGCAGCAGCGACCTGCACGACCTGTGCGATGCCGCCGAGCTCGCCATCCTCGAGGGCGGCGGCTTCGGCTGGGTCAAGCCGCCGCCGCGCGAGACCATGGAACGCTACTGGGGCGGCGTGGTCGTCATGCCGGGCCGGCATCTCTTCGTCGGCCGGCTCGACGAGGTGATCGCCGGCGCCGTCCAGCTGATGGAGCCGCCGGCGAACAACGAGGCGCAGTCCTTCGCCGCCGGCCTGACCGGCATGTTCGTCGCCCCCTGGGCCCGCGGCCACGGCCTGGCCCGGATGCTGGTCGAGGCGGCGGAGGCGGAGGCGCGGTCGCGCGGCTACGGCCTGCTGACCCTCGATGTGCGAGAGACCCAGACTGCGGCGATCCATCTGTTCGAACGCTTGGGATTCGTCCGCTGGGCGACGAACCCGTATTATGCCCGCGTGAACGGCCGCCTGATCGGCGGCTGCTACTTCCACAAACCGCTGATCCCGCCGACCGAGGCGGGGCTGGACCCGACGCCATGATCCTCTACCCGGCCATCGATCTGAAGGACGGACACTGCGTCCGGCTCGTCCGCGGCGAGATGAGCGAAGCCACGGTGTTCAACCTCGACCCCGCGGAGCAGGCCAGGGTCTTCGCCGAGCAGGGCTTCAGCTGGATCCATGTGGTCGACCTGAACGGCGCCATCGCCGGCCATCCGGTGAACGCGGCGGCGATCGACGGCATTCTCAAGGCGACGTCGCTGCCGGTGCAGCTCGGCGGCGGCATCCGCGACCTGGAGCGGATCGAGTTCTGGCTCGAGCGCGGCGTCGCCCGGGTGGTGCTGGGCACCGTCGCGGTGCGCGACCCGGAGCTGGTGCGCGAGGCCTGCCGGCGCTGGCCCGGCCGGATCGCCGTCGGCATCGACGCGCGGGAAGGCTTCGTGGCGATCGAAGGCTGGGTCAAGACCTCCAGCGTCAAGGCGCTGGACCTGGCGCTGCGCTTCGAGGATTCCGGCGTCGCCGCGATCATCTACACCGACATCAACCGCGACGGCGCGATGGGCGGGCTGAACGTCGAGGCGACGGCCGACCTGGCCTTCGCCCTGACCACGCCGGTGATCGCCTCGGGCGGCGCCTCCTCGCTCGACGACCTCAGGGTGATCAAGCGCGAGGAGAAGTCGGGCATCGCCGGGGTGATCTGCGGCCGCGCCCTCTATGACGGCCGGATCGACCCGAAGCAGGCGCTGGCCATCCTGTCCGGCCCGGTGCCGGTGGAGGCGTAAGGCGATGCTCAAGGTCCGGGTCATCCCCTGCCTCGACGTCAAGGACGGCCGGGTGGTCAAAGGCGTGAACTTCGAGAACCTGGTCGACGCCGGGGACCCGGTGGAGCAGGCCCGGCACTACGACCGCCAGGGCGCGGACGAGCTGGTCTATCTCGACATCGCCGCGACCAACGAGAATCGCGGCGTGCTGTTCGACGTCGTCCGCCGCACGGCGGAGCAGGTGTTCATGCCGCTGACCGTGGGCGGCGGCGTGCGCAGCGTCGACGACGTGCGGGCGCTGCTGCTGGCCGGGGCCGACAAGGTGTCGATCAACTCCGCCGCCGTGGCCCGGCCGGAGCTGGTGACCGAGGCGGCGGTGAAGTTCGGCCGGCAATGCGTGGTCGTGGCGATCGACGCCAAGCAGGTGTCGCCCGGGAAATGGGAGATCTTCACCCATGGCGGCCGCAAAGGCACCGGCATCGATGCGGTGGAATGGGCCGACCGGATGGGGGCGGCGGGCGCCGGCGAGCTGCTGGTGACCTCGATGGACCGCGACGGCACCAAGGAGGGCTTCGACCTCGAGCTGCTGAAGGCGATCCGCAAGGTGGTCGGTATCCCGATCATCGCTTCGGGCGGGGTCGGCACGCTGCAGCACCTGGCCGACGGAGCGCTGGTCGGCGGCGCCACCGGACTGCTGGCCGCCTCGATCTTCCACTTCGGCACCTATTCGATCGCCCAGGCCAAGCAGCACCTGGCCGAGGCCGGGCTGCCGGTGCGGATGGCGGCATGAGCGGCAAGCCGGAGATCGACGCCAGGATCCTGGACCGGCTGTCCGCCGTGATCCGGTCGCGGCGCGGCGCCGATCCGGCGTCGAGCTACACCGCCAAGCTGCTCGCCCGCGGCCGGCCGAAGATCGCCCAGAAGCTGGGCGAGGAGGCGGTGGAGACGGTGATCGAGGCGATGCGCGGCGACGCCGACGCCATCGCCGCCGAAAGCGCCGATCTGCTCTACCATCTCCTGGTGCTGTGGGCCGATGCCGGGGTGGCGCCGGAGGCGGTGTGGACGGTGCTCGAATCGCGGGAAGGCGTCAGCGGCATCGCCGAGAAGGCGGCGCGGCCGACGGAGTGAACGCGTCCGTCCGTGACGGAAGAGGCCGGCCGGGGCCCGCGACAACGCGTCGCCGCCGGCACCGAAAGGGTCGCTGGGGCGTTGGCTGAATTTCGCCGCGATTCAGCAGCATGTGTCATCCTTCATCAGCGAAGACCGAGGACGAACCGATGGCCTATGACCCGAACAATGTCTTCGCCCGCATCCTGCGCGGCGAGCTGCCGTGCAAGAAGGTGTACGAGGACGAGCATGTCCTGGCCTTCCACGACATCGGCCCGAAGGCGCCGGTGCATGTGCTGGTCATCCCCAAGGGCGCCTACGTCTCGATGGACGATTTCTCGGAGCGCGCCAGCGACGCCGAGATCGCGGCGCTGACCCGGGCGGTCGGCCGGGTCGCCCGCGATCTCGGCTTGGCCGAGCCCGGCTACCGCATCCTGTCGAACATCGGCGGCCACGGGCACCAGGAGGTGCCGCACCTGCACATCCATGTCTTCGGCGGCCGGCCGCTCGGCCGGATGCTGGATCCCGCCATCGCCCCATGACCCTGCCGGTCTCCGCCGAGGCCGCGGCACCGGCCCGCAGGAGCAACGGGCCGCGCCGGCGCACCGTCACCCTGGCCCGCACGCTGGCCGTCGCCATCGGCGGCCTGGTGGCGATCGCGGTCGCGGCGGTGCTGGCGATCTACTGGACCACGGCGGCGCGCACCACCTTCGACCTCTTGACCAACCAGGCCGAGATCGGCGTGGCCTCGGTCGAGGCGCAGCTGCGCCAGCATCTCGAGCCGGTGTCGAACGAGCTCGGCAGCCTGGCCCTGCTGCTGCAGCAGGGGCGGCTCGACCCGGACAACATGGACCGGTTCTCGACCATGCTGACCGGCGCGCTCGCCGCGTCGCCGCAGGTGCGCTCGATCGCCTACCTGACCGAGGATCTGCGCATCCGCGGCGTCACGCGCGAGCAGGACGGCAGCTACGACACCTTCGACGAACAGAACGAGACCGAACCCAGCCGCCAAGCCCTGGCCGAGGCCGCCGGCAAGGTCGACGCCTATTGGGGCGAGATCCTGTACCTGAAGGAGGGGCCGCACGCGACGGTGATGAACCTGCGGCAGCCGGTGCGCCGCGAGGGCCAGCTGGTCGGCGTGCTGTTCGCGGTGGTCACGGTGCAGGACCTGTCGAAGTTCCTGGCGCGGGTCTCCAGCGACCCGTCGCAGGTGCCCTTCATCCTCTACGGCGAGAACCGGGTCCTGGCCCATCCGCGCATGGCCGCGGACCCGCCGCCGGCTTCGGAGGAGCAGCCGCTGCCGCGGCTCGACCAGGTCGGCGACCCGGCGCTGGCGGCGCTGTGGACCGAAGGCGCGCCGGTCACCGTGCGCAACCCGCGGGTGCGGATCCGCGAGGTCCAGATCGGCGACCAGGACGAGATCTTCCTGTACCGCACCATCTACGGCTTCGGCCCGACGCAACTGATCCTCGGCATCCATGTGCCGGGCGACGCGATCGGGGCCGAGGTCTGGCGGGTGATCCGCGCCGGCCTGGCCGGCCTCGCGGTGATGGTGCTGGCGATCATCGTCGGCGTCTTCGTCGGCCGCATGATCGCCCGGCCGGTGCGCGCCTTCTCCGACCAGGCGCGGGCGGTGGGGACGCTGGAGTTCAGCCAGCTCAAGCCGCTGCCGGGCAGCGTGTTCCGGGAGCTGAACGAGGGCGCCCAGGCCTTCAACACCATGCTGGTGGGGCTGCGCTGGCTCGAGACCTATGTGCCGAAGGGCCTGGTCCGGCGCCTGATCGTCAAGGGCGACGGCGAGGATGTGGTCTCGATCGAGCGGATCATGACGGTGATGTTCACCGACATCGCCAATTTCAGCGCGGCGGCGGAACGGCTGCCGGCGGCGCGGATCGCCGCCTTCCTGAACGAGCATTTCGCCATGCTGGCGCGCTGCGTCGAGGCCGAATCCGGGACCATCGACAAGTTCATCGGCGACTGCCTGATGGCGTTCTGGGGGGCGCCGGAGAAGGTGAAGGACCATGCGCCGCGGGCGGCCCGCGCGGCGCTCTCCATCGCCGCGGTGATGCGGGCCGAGAACGACCGCCGCGCCGCCGCCGGCCGGCCGCGGCTGAAGCTGCGCATCGGGCTGCACAGCGGCCCGGTCGTGGTCGGCAACATCGGCGCGCCCGGGCGCACCAACTACACCATCGTCGGCGACACCGTGAACATCGGCAACCGGCTGGAGCAGCTGGGCAAGGTGCTGGCGGGCGACGAGGAGACGACGATCCTGATCAGCGCCGAGACCGCGGGGCTGCTGGGCCCGGAGTTCGAGGTGGAGAGCCTGGGCCCGCGTCGCGTCCGCGGCCGCAACGGCGAGGTCGAGATCTTCCGGCTGATCGGGATGAAGCCGGCGGACTGAGATCCGCAAGCCGCCACGGTTCGTACCGCAATTCCGCCACCATGACCCCTCTGAATCGGTGCCAGCCAGGGACAGGGGGGAACCATGCCGTCCGATCGCGATCTGGGAATGGGCCGGGCCATCAGCCGGCGGGATTTTCTCGACGGCGCCGCCATGACGGTGGCAGCGGCCGTGCTGCACCGGCCGTTCGTCCGCAGCGCCTTCGCGGCGACCCAGGGCTATCCGCCGAAGCTGACCGGCCTGCGCGGCCATCACGAAGGCTCCTACAGCGTCATGCACGCGGTGCGCGACGGCAGCTTCTGGGACAAGGCCGGGGCGCCGGAGCCGACCGGCGAGCGCTACGACCTGGTGGTGGTCGGCGGCGGCATCTCGGGCCTGGCCGCGGCGGTTCAGTACCGCAAGCAGGCCGGCGCGAATGCCCGTGTGCTGGTGATCGAGAATCACGACGATTTCGGCGGCCACGCCAAGCGCAACGAGTTCACCAGCGCCGACGGCCGCACCATCATCGGCTATGGCGGCTCGCAGTCGCTGCAGACGCCGAGCTATTTCAGCCCGGCGGTGAACGCCCTTCTGGCCGAGATCGGCATCGAGCCGAAGCGCTTCGAGGATTATTACGACCAGGGCTGGGCCGAGGCGCGCGGCCTGTCCCGTGCCGTGTTCTTCCCGAAGGAGGTGTTCGGCGCCGACGCGCTGGTGAAGGAGGCCGAGGCCGCCGCCGACTGGGTGCCGCAGACGCCGCTGACCGACAAGACCAAGCAGGACCTGATCGCCCTGATCGATTCGCCGGCCGACTACCTGCCGGGGCTGTCGCGGGCCGAGAAGCTGGAACGGCTGTCGAAGACCACCTACGCCCAGTTCCTGACCGAGCTGGTGAAGGCCGACCCGCAGCTGGTCGCGTATTTCCAGGGCTCGACCGAGGGCTATTTCGGCGTCGGCATCGACGGCACCACCTGTCTCGACGCCTGGGCCAACGGCAATCCCGGCTTCGACGGCATGGATCTGGGCGACGGTGCCTATCCGACCATGAGCCCGAGCGGCCGCCTGGCCCGCACCGACCCGGACGACTACATCTACCACTTCCCCGACGGTAATGCCGGCGTCGCTCGGGCGCTGGTGCGGGCGCTGGTCCCGGCGGCCGTGCCGGGCGGCAGCATGGAGGATCTCGTCCTCGCGCCGGTCGATTACGCCAGGCTCGACCTCGACGGCCAGCCGGCGCGGATCCGGCTCAGCTCGACCGTGGTGCGGGTGAAGCACCAGGGCGACCCCGCCTCGGCCAGCTCGGTCGAAATCTCCTACGTCCAGGGCGGCCGCCTGCGCACGGTCGAAGCCGGCCATGTGGTGCTGGCCTGCTGGCACCGGGTGATCCCGTTCCTGACCGACGAGCTGCCGGCGGCGCAGGTCGAGGCGCTGCGCGACCAGCAGAAGGTGCCGCTGATCTACACCAACGTCCTGATCCGGAACTGGACCGCCTTCGCCAAGCTGGGCATCGACGGCTTCGACGCGCCCGGCCATTTCTGGTCGGGGGCGGAGATCGACTTCCCGGTCAGCATGGGCGGCTACCGCTTCGCCGACAAGCCGGAGGACCCGGTGCTGCTGCATCTCAGCAAGGTGCCGCTGCAGCCGGGGCTGTCGTCGCGTGAGCAGTCCCAGGCCGGGCGCCTCGAGCTGACCCGGCTGACCTTCGAGGAGATGGAGCGGCAGATCCGCGACCTGCTGGGCCGCGCCCTGTCCGGCGGCGGCTTCGACCCGGCGCGTGACATCGAGGCGATCACCGTCAACCGCTGGTCGCACGGTTATGCCTATGAATACATGCGGCCCTGGGACCCGTTCTGGCCGAACGGGCCGCTGCCGATCGAGACGGCGCGCCGGCCCTGGGGCCGGGTGGCGATCGCCAACTCCGATTCCGGCGCCTACGCCTACGCCCATTCGGCGATCGACCAGGCCACCCGGGCGGTGCGCGAGCTGCTGGGCACGCCGGACGGGGCGCCGGCCTTCGCCGACTTCCCCGGCCCGCCGCGCGAGCAGCTGGGTCTGTAGGAACAGTTCTCACACCGTCATTGCGAGGAGGCGAAGCCGACGAAGCAATCCAGGGGCCACGCTAAACTGCCCTGGATTGCTTCGCTGCGCTCGCAATGACGAGAAGCCTCACATTTCCTTAGGGAAAGCGATAGCCGCAGTCGACCCCGCACGTCCGCGCGTGTTGACCAGGACCACGCCGGCGATGGCGATCGCGCCGCCCAGCAGCGTCTGCGGCCCCGGCATCTCGCCCAGCATCGGCAGGGCGAGGACGGTCGCGACCGGCGGCACGAGGTACAGGAAGTTCGCCGCCCGCGCCGCGCCGAAATGGCCGAGGGCATAGGTCCAGGTGGCGTAGCCGATCGCGGCGGGCAGCACGCCGAGGCCGATCACCGCGGCGACCGTCGCCGGGCCGGCCTGCGACAGCCCGTCCGCCGCGGCGGGCAGCCAGGGCGAGAGCAGGAGCGCGCCGGTCAGCAGCGTCCAGGCGGTGCAGGTCAGGGCGCCGTACCGCGCCACCAGCGGCTTCTGCAGCACGACGTAGCAGGCCATGCACAGCGCCGAGCCCAGCACCAGGCTGGCGCCGGCGCCGAAGGCCAGGCCGCCGGGCTGGGCCGAGGCGATCAGCGCGATGCCGGCGAAGCTGACCAGCGTGCCGGCCCAGCCGCGGGCGCCGAAGCGCTCGCCCAGCACCAGCCGGGCCAGGAGCGCGGTCAGGATCGGCGCGGTGTTGACGATGAAGCTGGCGGCCCCGGCGGCCACGGTGCGCTGCCCGGTGTTCAGCAGGATATTGTAGGCGGCGATGCCGATCAGCCCGCACAGGGCGAAGCGCAGCAGGTCGGGCCAGGCCGGGCGCGGCGGCCGGCGCCAGGCCAGCCAGGCCAGAACCAGCAGCGCCGCCACCGCGAAGCGGGCGGCGGCCAGCGGCACCGGCGCCAGCTCGCGCAGCGCCAGGCGGATCGCCGGAAAGGCCGAGGCCCAGGACAGGATGGTGACGGTCACCGCGGCAGTGGCCAGGGAAGCGCGGCTGGGCACGGCAAGGCACCTCGGTTCGACGAAGGGTCTCCGTTCTGGCACCGGCCGGGCTGTTGACATAGCGCACCGATCGAGCGCGAGCTGTGCGTATGCATCACAGCTCGTCACCCGAACGCCCGCCGCTCGACGCCCTCGACACGGTCTGCGTCGTCGCCCGCCAGGACTCCTTCAGCGCGGCGGCGGAGGCGCTGGGCCTGACCCATGGTGCGGTCAGCCGGCGCGTCGCGACGGTGGAGGCCTGGCTCGGCACCGCCCTGTTCGAGCGCCATGGCCGCGGCGTGCGCCTGACCCCGGACGGGCAGCGCTTCGTGTCGAAGGTCGAGGCGGCGTTCCGGCTGATCGACGAGGCGGCGGTGCGCTGGCGCCGCCGGCGCGGGCCGGAGGTGGTGCGGATCAGCGTGGTGCCGGGCTTCGCCAAGCTGTGGCTGTTCGAACGGCTGGCGGAACTGGAGCAGGGGGACCCGGCACTGCGGATCGAGATCGCCGTGGAGGGCCGCAACGCCGATGTCGAAGGCGGCGAGGTCGACCTCGCCGTGCGCTACGGCACCGGCGGCTGGCGCGGTGTCGAGGTGTCGAAGCTGCTGCCGGAACGGCTGTATCCGGTGGCGCATCCCCGGCTGGCGCAGCGGTTCGGCCCGTCGCCGGAAGGGCTGCTGCGGGCGCCGCTGCTGCACGATTCCGACCTGACCGGCTGGCGCGCCTGGTTCGCGTCCTGCGGCATCACGCTGAAGCCGCGGCCGCAGGACCGGCGCTTCGAAGACTACACGCTGGTCCTGGCGGCGGCGGAAGCCGGGCTGGGCGTCGCCCTGGCCCGGGCGCCGTTCTCCGACCGTGCCATCCGTGCAAGCGGCCTGGTGCGGCTGGGGGAGCGGGAGGTGGCCAGCCCGCTGGCCTACCACCTGCTGACCCGCACGGGCGAGACCCGGCCGGCGGTCGCCGCGCTGGTGGTACGGATGACGGCCCTGGCCCGGACGATGTGACGCCGGCTATCCCGCCCGCACCGCCTGCAGCAGGCTCGTCGTCGCGAAGCCGTCCGGGACCAGGCCCTTGGAGACCTGCCAGGCCCGGATCGCGCCGCGCGTCGCCGGCCCGATCAGCCCGTCCGGCGTCCCGCCGGTGGAGAAGCCCCGGGCCGCCAGCAGCGACTGCAGCTCCATCACCTCGCTGCGCGACAGCGGCTGCTCCTCGCGCGGCCAGGCCCCGGCGATCGGGCCGCCGCCGGCCAGCCGGTCGGAGAGGGTGGCGACCGCGAGCGCGTAGCTGGTCGAGTTGTTGTACTTCATGATGACGCTGAAGTTCGGCCCGACCAGGAAGGCCGGGCCGCGGGCGCCCGCCGGGGTGATCACCGAGGCGTCGCCCAGCGCCGGCAGGCTGCGGCCGGAGACGGGCTTCACCCCCAGCGCCGCCCACTGCGCCACAGGGCGCTTGGTGCTCAGCTCCGCCACCGAATAGTCGAAGCCGGGCGGCAGGGTGACCTCGACGCCCCAGGGCTGGCCGCGCTGCCAGCCCGACTGCGCCAGGTAGTTGGCGGTCGAGGCCATGACGTCGGGGATGCTGCCCCAGATGTCGCGGCGGCCGTCGCCGTCGGCGTCGACGGCGGAGCTCAGGAACACCGTCGGCAGGAACTGGGTGTTGCCCATGGCGCCGGCCCAGGAGCCGAGCATGCGGTCGCGGCTGATGTCGCCCTGCTGCAGGATCTGCAGTGCGGCGAACAGCTGCTCCCTGGCCCAGTCCCGGCGGCGGCCCTCATAGCCGAGGGTGGCGAGGGCGTCGATCACCTCGGTGCTGCCGAAGTTCTGGCCGTAATTGCTCTCGATGCCCCAGATCGCGACGATGACCTGCTTCGGCACGCCGTAGCGCTGCTCCACGGCATTGGCGATCGATCCCCACTGCGCCAGCATCGCCTGGCCGTTGCGGATGCGGTCGGCCGAGACGGAGCGGTCGAGATAGTCCCAGATGGCGCGGGTGAACTCGGCCTGCGACTGGTCGGATTCGATCACGTTCGGCAGGAACTGCACGGTGTCGAAGGCGGTGGCCAGCGTCGCCTGGCTGATCCCGCGGGCCGCGGCCTCGGCGCGGAACGCCGCCACCCATTGCTGGAAGCCCTGCGCCTCGGACTGGGCCGGGGGGAAGGCCGAGGCGCCGGGCGCCGGGGTCGGCACCACCGGCTGGCCCTGGCCCGAGCTCTGGCAGCCGGCCAGCAGCACCACCCCGGCCAGAACCGCCATCCGTGTGGTCATCGACATGGGCCTCTCCGCGATTCCGAATCAGTCGGTGAACGTCGCGGCAAAGTGCCTTGAGATCAAGGCCGGAAGGCGGCAGGGCTGCCGCAAAGTCCCACGCAAGGTCACCCCTGCGGCGCGTCGGGGAAGGCGTCGAGCGGGATCTTCAGATAGCGCCGGCCGTTCGCCTCGGGCTCGGGCAGGCGGCCGCCGCGGATGTTCACCTGCAGCGCCGCCAGCATCAGCGCCGGCAGTGGCAGCGTCCGGTCGCGGTCCCGGCGCAGCGCCACGAACTCGGCCTCGGTGAGCGCGGCGACGTGGATGTTGCGCTCCTTCTGGTCGGCGACGGTGCTCTGCCAGCGCGGCTCCCGCCCGTCCGGCTGGTAGTCGTGCCCGGTGAACAGGCGGGTTTCGTCCGGCAGAGCCAGGATCCGCTGGATCGAGGCCCAGAGCTGGCGCGCATCGCCGCCGGGGAAATCGGCGCGGGCCGTGCCACCGTCGGGCATGAACAGCGTGTCGTGGATGAAGGCGGCGTCGCCGACGAGATAGGTGACCGAAGCCAGCGTGTGGCCCGGGCAGAACATCACCTGGGCCTCCAGCGACCCGATGCGGAACCGGTCGCCGTCGCGGAACAGCCGGTCCCAGCCCGACCCGTCGGTCGGCTGGCCCGGCAGGTTGTAGATCTCCCGCCACAGCGCCTGGACGCCGGCGACCTTCTCGCCGATCGCGGTCGGCGCGCCGGTCTTCTCCTTCAGATATGCCGCGGCGGAGAAATGATCGGCATGCGGGTGGGTGTCCAAAATCCAGGCGATCCGCAGCCCGGCGCGCTCGACATGGTCCAGGATCCGGTCGGCATTGCGGGTGGAGACGCAGCCGGATTTCGGGTCGAAGTCGAGGACGGAATCGATGATCGCGCAGGTCTCTCCGTCGGAGACGACGTATTGCAGGCTCGAGGTGCGCGGGTCGAAGAAGGCGTCCACCGTGGGCGCCGTGCCGGCCAGTGCCATGGTCGCTCGCTCGCAGGAATTCGTCGCAGCATCTCTCACCATGGTGGCAAAATACTCCGCAAACGGGAATTTCAACCTGAAGCGAAATCTTGACGCAGGATTACAGACTCAAGTCATCAATCGCAACAATAACACAATAAATGCTGTCCATCCATATCATTGGATGTTACCAGACGATCGGGAAGCATTGACATGAGGTCTGCGTCCAATACTGAGATCGGTGCGCGAGCCGGCCATGGATTTAGGATCAAAGACAGAACGTCTATGCGGATTATCGGTTTATGGCCGGCGGGCGGTTGGGGTTCGCATGAGCATTCCCATGCATGCTGCGATCAGCTCCGGGCGCGCAGCTCGGCCTGGGCGCGGGCGATGATGCCAGGGTAGCGCTTGTCCGGGTACCACGGCATCCCGGCGATGCCGTCGAAGCCGGGGATCGTCTCCATGTGCCGCAGCATGCGCCGGCGCATCTCGGCATCGGGCAGCGGGCCGCGCAGCGCGGTGATGTTCTCGGCGGCGTGGTCCGGATCGGCGGTCGCCGGCAGGGCGCAGGTCACGGCCGGGTTCGAGATCACCCATTTCAGGAAATACGCCGCCCAGCTGTCGATGCCGAGCTCGGCGGCGAAGTCGGGCAGCGGCCGGCCTTCAACGACCTTGAACAGCCGCGCCTTCTCGAACGGCATGTTGGTCAGGACGGCGGTGCCGCGGTCGGCGGCTGCCGGCAGCACCCGCTCCTCCGCGCGCCGGTTGAAGATCGAGTAGTTGACCTGCACGAAGTCGAGATCGCCGCGCTCCACCCAGCCGGCCAGCGGCTCCAGATAGGCGTTCTCGTAGTGGGTCACGCCGAGATGGCGGATCCGCCCCTCCTTCTTCCAGGCGCGCAGATACGGAACGATGAGGTCGACATTGACCAGGCTGTGGCACTGCATCAGGTCGATCCGGCCGCGCCACAGCCGGTCTTCCGACAGGCGCAGGCTGCGCTGGGCGTGGCTCTCATCGGCCAGGAAGTCGCCCGTCGCCCAGATCTTGTTGGCGACGAAGATCCGGTCGCCGATGCCGAGCGCGGTGGCGAAATCCCCGACCGTGGTCTCGGCGGTGCCGTAGAGGGGCGAGGTGTCGACCACGCGGGCGCCGCCGTCCCAGTACCGGCGCAGCACCTCGCGCAGATGGTCGCGCGGCGCGCCCGGAATGGTGTCGAAGGTGAGGAAGGTGCCGAGGCCGATCGCCGGCAGGGTCTCGCCGGTGCGCGGCACGGTGCGGGTGACGACGCCGCCATCGGCGGTCTGCGCGCGGGCGGAAGGGCCGGGCAGGGCGGGCGCCGCGGCGAGGAGGCCGAGCCCGAGCGCACCGCGCATCAGGCCGCGCCGATCGGTGGAAGGGAGAAGGTCCTGGGTCCGTCGCATCGCTGTATCCGTTCGGGCTGGTGCGATGCGGACTGTACCGGCCGTCCCCGCGGCGGATGCGCCGGATCCTGACCCGCCTGCGCCGGATCCTGACCCGATCCGCGGGCGGGGATGCGTCGGCGGGGCACACTGACACCCGAAATCGCCGCGGCTAACCTCGGCGCGTCGGTCGAGACCGGGAGCCGCAGGGACCGCATGGCATACGAGCGCAGGATCGAGCCGCGGGCCACCGGCTGGCGCAGCTTCGCCTGGGCCGGCGGCGTCTTCGACACGGCGCGCCGGTCCTACACCGAGGCCGTCGAGGGCACGATCCGGATCCCGCATCACCTGGTCCTGGTGACGCTGACGGGCGGCGCGCGCCATCAGGAGGTGCTCTCGTCCTGCGGCCACCGCTTTGTCGGCAGCGACCGGCCGGGCGCCGTGTCCTTCGTGCCGGCCCATTGCGAACGCCGGCTCCGGCTGCGCGGGGTCGAATCGGAATGGGCGTCGATCTCGCTCGACCCCGCCCTGCTGGAGGACGAGGTGTTCGACCCGGCCGGGCGGTCGCTGGACGGCGCCGCCTTCACCAATCAGGAGGCGCCGTTCCTGGCCGGCATGGTGGCGGAGGCCGCGCGCCTCGCAGCGGAAGGCGGGCTGGACCGCAGCTATGGCGAGGCGATGTCCTGGGCCCTGGCCCATCACCTCGTCCGGCGCTACGGCCGCGCCCGGCCCGACGGCGGCCCGCGCCGCTGGGCCTTGCCACCCTGGCGCCTGCGCCGGATCGCCGACTATGTGGACGCCCATTTCGCCGCGGAGATCCGGATCGCGGATCTGGCCGAGGCGGTCGGCCTCTCGCCCGGCCGCCTGCATCGGGCGTTCCGGGCGACGACGGGCCAGACGCCGCTCGCCTTCATCAATGAGAGGCGGATCCGCCGCGCCATGCGGATGCTGGCGACCGGCGGCGGCTCCGTGGCGGAGATCGCGCTGCGCTGCGGCTTCGTCAGCCCTGGCCACTTCGCCCGGGTGTTCCGCGGCGTCACCGGCATGACCCCGTCGCAGTACCGCGCGGTGAACGGCGCCGGCCCGGCCCGCGAGGCCTAGCAACGGACCGTCCGCATGGGACCGGATGCCGCAGCGGGCCAGTGACCTAGGACGGTCACCGGGTTACCTGGCAAAGTTCTGCGACAAACGGATCGTATCCTTCTCCTTCCCGGATTTCCGGACCGGGCGCGCAGGCGGCGGTCCGCCAGGCACGCCCGGTCGCAGAGACGGAGCTGTCCATGGCTGTCGACCTCAACATCAATGGCCGGACCGAGCGGATCGACGCCCCGCCGGAGATGCCCCTCCTGTGGGCGCTGCGCGACGAGCTCGGCCTCGTCGGCACCAAATTCGGCTGCGGGGCGGGGCTGTGCGGCGCCTGCACCGTGCATCTCGACGGCGCCCCTGTGCGCGCCTGCCAGACCGCGATCGGCGATGTCGGCACGTCGAAGATCGTCACCATCGAAGGCATCGGCGCCACCGAGATCGGCGCCCGGCTGCAGCAGGCCTGGCTGGCCTTCGACGTGATGCAGTGCGGCTACTGCCAGGCCGGGCAGATCATGTCCGCCGCGGCGCTTCTGGCCACCACCCCGGCGCCCGGCGACGGCGACATCGACGCCGCCATGGCCGGCAATCTCTGCCGGTGCGGCACCTACAACCGCATCCGCGCCGCCATCCTCCGGGCGGCCGAACGGAAGGCGGCGGAAGGGAGGGCCGGCTGATGGGACACATCCTCACCGAATCCGGCCTCGGCCGGCGCGCCTTCCTCAAGGCCTCGCTGCTGGTGGGCGGCGGCCTCCTGATCGACGCGACCCTGCCCCTCCCGGCCGCAGCAGGGGAAGACGGCGGCGGAACGTTCGGTGCCTTCATCGCCATCGCGCCGGACGGGCGGGTGACGATCACCGGCAAGAACCCGGAGATCGGGCAGGGCATCAAGACCTCGCTGCCGATGATCATCGCCGACGAGCTGGACGTCGACTGGGACCAGGTCACCGTGACCCAGGCCGTGGCGGACGAGGCCGTCTACGGTCCGCAGACGGCCGGCGGCAGCCGGGCCACGCCGAGCAACTGGATGCCGATGCGCCAGGTCGGCGCCGCGGCACGGGGGCTGCTGGTCCAGGCGGCGGCGCGGCGCTGGGGCGTGCCGGCCGACAGCGTCACCACGCGATCGGGGCGCCTGCTGCACGCCGCCAGCGGACGCAGCCTGGGCTATGGCGAGGTCGCGGCCGAGGCCGCGGCGCTGCCCATGCCCGACCCGGCCGAGATGCGGCTGAAGGACCCGGCCGAGTTCCGCATCATCGGCCGGCCGATCGGCGGCTGCGACAGCCCGAAGGTGGTGCGCGGCGAGCCGATCTTCGGCATCGATGTCCGGCTGCCGGGCATGCTGTACGCGGTGTTCGAACGCTGCCCGGTGTTCGGCGGCACGCTGAAATCGGCCGATCTCGACGCCGCCCGCGGCCGGCCGGGCGTGCGCCAGGTCTTCACGGTCCGGGGCAACGGCCGGCCGGAAAGCCTGGTCGACGGCGTCGCGATCCTGGCGACGAACTGGTGGCTCGCGGATCAGGCGCGGCAGGCGCTGAAGCTCGAATGGGATGAAGGCCCCGGCGCGACGCAGAGCAGCGACGGCTACGACGCCCGGGCCAAGGCGCTGTTCGAGGGCAAGCCGCAGGCCGAGCTGTTCCGCGCCGGCGACGTGGAAGGCGCCATGGCCGGCGCGGCCAGGCGGATCACGGCGGACTACGCCTATCCGTTCCTGTCGCACGCGCCGCTCGAGCCCCAGAACTGCACCGCCCTCTACCGCGAGGACGGGACGCTGGAGCTGTGGGCGCCGACCCAGATGCCGCAGCGCGGGCGTGCCCTGGTGGCCGAGGCGCTGGGGCTGAAGCCCGAGGCGATCACCATGCACATGCCGCGCATCGGCGGCGGCTTCGGCCGGCGGCTGATGAACGACTATGTGGTGCAGGCGGCGGCGATCGCGCGGCAGGTGCCGGGCACGCCGGTCAAGCTGGTGTGGACGAGGGCGGAGGACATCCAGCACGACTTCTACCGCCCGGCCGGCTGGCACCGTTTCACCGCCGGCTTCGACGCCACGGGCAGGCCGACCGTCTTCACCGGCCATTTCGTCACCCTGACGCGGGGCGGAAAGCCGGTCCCGAGCGGCGATTTCGACTTCCAGGAGCTGCCGGCGCTGATGGCGCCGAACCTGCTGTTCGCCCAGTCCGGCATCGACAGCGTGGTGCCGACCGGGGCGATGCGGGCGCCGCGGTCGAACGGGCTGGCCTGGGCCTACCAGTCCTTCCTGGACGAGGTGGCGGCCGAGGTGGGCATCGACCTGCCGACGCTGCTGCTGGGGCTGCTCGGCGAGCCCAGGGCACTGCCGGCGCGCGAGGGGGCGCGGGCGCAGTTCCACACCGGCCGGGCCCGCGGCGTGATCGAGAAGGTGGTGTCGATGTCGAACTGGCCGGTCAAGCCGGCCGCCGGCAGCGGCAAGGGCTTCGCCTTCTACTTCTGCCATCTCGGCTATTTCGCCGAGGTGGCGGAGGCGGCGGTGGCGCCGGACGGCACGGTCACCGTGCCGCGCGTCTGGGTGGCGGGCGACATCGGCAGCCAGATCGTCAACCCCTCCGGCGCCGAGAACCAGGTGCGTGGCTCGGTGATCGACGGCCTCGGCCAGGCGCTGGGCGGCCTCGCCATCACCGTGGCCGGCGGGCGGGTCGAGCAGGAGAATTTCGACACTTATCCTCTGCCGCGGATCCCCGGCACGCCCGAGATCGCGGTCGAGTTCGTCGCCACCGATTTCCCGCCGACCGGCCTCGGCGAACCGGCCCTGCCGCCGGTGATCCCGGCATTGTGCAACGCCGTCTTCGCCGCGACCGGCAAGCGGGTGCGCCGGCTGCCGATCGACACCGCCGGATTCAGGCGGGCGGCGTAAGCAACAAAAAGGGCGGCCCGAAGGCCGCCCTTGTCTTCTCCACCGAGGGGAAGCCTCAGCCTGCCGTCTCCGGCTGCGGCTTGGCCTCCTCGCGCGGCAGCTCCTGGCCGGTCTGCTGGTCGATGAACTTCATCGACAGCTTGATCTTGCCGCGGTCGTCGAAGCCCAGGACCTTGACCTTGACCTCGTCGCCGACCTTGACGACGTCGGCCACCTTGGCGACGCGGCCGGGCCGCATCTCCGAGATGTGGACCAGGCCGTCGCGGCTGCCCAGGAAGTTGACGAAGGCGCCGAAGTCGACGGTCTTCACCACCTTGCCGTTGTAGACCTTGCCGACCTCGGGTTCGGCGACGATGCCCTTGATCCACTCGATCGCCGCGGTGGCCGCGCCCTCGTCGACCGCCGCCACCTTGATGGTGCCGTCGTCCTCGATGTCGATCTTGGCGCCGGTGGTCTCGGTGATCTCGCGGATCACCTTGCCGCCGGTGCCGATCACTTCGCGGATCTTGTCCTTCGGGATCGAGAAGGTGGTGATCCGCGGCGCGTTCTTGTTGACCTCGCCGCGGGCGGCCGACAGCGCCTTGGCCATCTCGCCCAGGATGTGGATGCGGCCCTCGCGCGCCTGCTCCAGCGCGATCTTCATGATCTCCTCGGTGATCGAGGTGATCTTGATGTCCATCTGCAGGCTGGTGACGCCGCGCTCGGTGCCGGCGACCTTGAAGTCCATGTCGCCGAGATGGTCCTCGTCGCCCAGGATGTCGGTCAGGACGGCGAAGCGGTCGCCCTCCTTGATCAGGCCCATGGCGATGCCGGCGACCGGGCTGGACAGCGGCACGCCGGCATCCATCAGCGCCAGCGACGAGCCGCAGACCGTGGCCATCGAGGAGGAGCCGTTCGACTCGGTGATCTCCGACACCACGCGGATGGTGTAGGGGAACTGCTCCTTGGTCGGCAGGATCGGATGCACCGCGCGCCAGGCCAGCTTGCCGTGGCCGATCTCGCGCCGGCCCGGGCTGCCCATGCGCCCCGCTTCACCGACCGAATAGGGCGGGAAGTTGTAGTGCAGCATGAAGTTCTCGCGGTACTCGCCCTCGAGCGCGTCGATGATCTGCTCGTCCTGGCCGGTGCCGAGGGTGGTGACCACCAGCGCCTGGGTCTCGCCGCGGGTGAACAGGGCCGAGCCGTGGGCCCGCTTCAGCACGCCGACCTCGGCGACGATCGGGCGGACCGTCTTCGTGTCGCGGCCGTCGATGCGCAGGCCGGTGTCCAGGATGTTGCCGCGGACGATGTCGCTCTCGAAATCCTTGAACACCTTGGCGCCGACCGCGAGCTCGGCGTCGTTGCCCTCCAGCAGGGCCAGCGCCTTCGCCTTGACCGCGTCGACCGCGGCGTAGCGGTCCTGCTTGCGGACGATCTTGTAGGCCTCGCGCAGCTCGCCGGCGACATGCTCCTGGAACTTGGCGCGGACGGCGGCGACCTCGGCCGGCTCCTCCGCAAGGTCCCAGGGCTCCTTGGCGCACATCTCGGCCAGCTCGATGATCGCCTGGATCACCTGGCGGCTGGCCTCGTGGCCGAAGGCGACGGCGCCCAGCATGACCTCCTCGGTCAGCTCCTGCGCCTCGGACTCGACCATCAGCACGCCTTCATCGGTGCCGGCGACGACCAGGTCGAGCGCGCTCTCCTTGATCTGCGCCAGGGTCGGGTTCAGCACGTACTGGCCGTCGATGTGGCCGACGCGGGCGGCGCCGATCGGGCCCAGGAACGGGATCCCGGAGATCGTCAGCGCGGCGGAGGCGCCGATCATCGCCGGGATGTCCGGGTCGTTCTCCAGGTCGTGGCTCAGCACCGTGGCGATGACCTGGGTCTCGTTGCGGTAGCTGGGGTGGAACAGCGGGCGGATCGGGCGGTCGATCAGGCGGCTGACCAGCGTCTCGTTCTCGGACGGGCGGCCTTCGCGCTTGAAGAAGCCGCCCGGGATCTTGCCGGCGGCGAACGCCTTCTCCTGGTAGTTGACGGTCAGCGGGAAGAAGTCGGCGGCCGATTTGGCCTTGGAGCCGACCGCGGTGCAGAGCACGACCGTCTCGCCATAGGTGACGAGGACGGCGCCGTCGGCCTGGCGGGCGATCTTGCCCGTCTCGAGGACCAGCTTGCGGCCGCCCCAGTTGATCTCTTTGCGATAGATGTTGAACATCGCTTTTCCTTCCATCGGACACCCCGTGCCGCGGGGGGCATCAGGGTCGGGCCGCTCCACGCCGGGCCCGGGGGCGAAATGCGACAAGCGCCGCCGGCGGGGTGCCGGCGGCGCCGATGTCACGAAACGAAGCCGCTGTTCTGCACGGGTCCGGCGCAGCCGCTCGCCACGGCGGTCCGCCGGAGCGGTCGGAGTCCGACCGTCGACGGACCTGGGCGAAGGCGCTGGCCGGGCATGCGGGAGTTCAGCGACGCAGGCCGAGGCGCTTGACGATGTCCTCGTAGCGCGCGGCGTTCTTGCGCTTGAGATAGTCGAGCAGGCGGCGGCGGCGGCCGACCATGATCAGAAGACCGCGACGGCTGTGGAAGTCCTTCGCATGCGTCTTCAGGTGTTCGGTCAGGTTGGCGATGCGCTCGGACAGAATCGCGATCTGCACCTCCGGCGAACCGGTGTCCCCGGCCTTGGGGGCGTAGGTGCCAATGACTTCCTGCTTGCGCTCCGGCGTAATCGACATCGTGGTCTCCTGGATCAGAGGTTGAGGAGGCGCACCGGCCGGATCTCGCCGCCGTCGACACGGGCCAGGGCCACGGGAACGCTCCCGCAGGTGGCCAGCACGATGGCGTCCGGGTTGTCCGGATCGAGATCGAGGGCGGCGATCCGCTCCCGATCCGAGCGTCGTAGCAGCGCGACCGACTGGCCGTGCCGCATCCGATGCGCTTCGGCTTCCGTCAGGGCCACCGCCGGGATGTCGTCCAGCGGGGTCTCGACCGGAAGCAGAATGCCGTCGAGGGCCGATCGCTCGGCCCCCGGCTGCTTGGCTAGCGCGTCGATATGCTCCAAGGGGACCGCGTCGTCAAGACCGAAGGGGCCCACCGCGGTGCGGCGCAATGCGACGATGTGCCCCACGGTGCCGAGGGCGAGGGCGATGTCGCGGGCCAGGCCGCGCATATAGGCGCCCTTGCCGGACTGCACGTCGAACACGGCATGATCGCGGTCCGGGATCTCGACCAGGCGCAGATCGTCGATCCGGATCAGCCGCGGCGCCAGCGTCACCGCCTCGCCGGCCCGGGCCAGGTCGTAGGCGCGCTCGCCCTCCACCTTGATCGCGGAGAAGGCGGGAGGGACCTGCTCGATCTCGCCGATGAAGCGCGGCACCACCGCGGCGACGGCGGCGGGGTCGGGCCGGACCTCGCTGGTCGCGGTGACCCGGCCCTCGGCGTCGTCGGTGTCGCGCGCCTCGCCCCAGCGCACGGTGAAGCGGTAGGTCTTCTCGCCGTCCATGGCGTAGGGCACGGTCTTGGTCGCTTCGCCCAGCGCCACCGGCAGGATGCCGCTGGCCAGCGGGTCCAGCGTGCCGGCATGGCCGGCCTTCTCGGCGTCGAACAGCCGGCGGATGCGGCCGACCACCTGGGTCGAGGTGACGCCGACCGGCTTGTCGACCACCACCCAGCCATGCACCGGGCGGCCGCGCTTCCTACGCGCCATCTTCGGAGTCCGTCTCGTCGTCCGCGCCCTTGCCGTCCCGCTCCAGGTCGCGCGCGACCGCGTCCTGGTGCATCAGCGTGTTGATCTTCTGCGCGTAGTCGAAGCTGGTGTCCGCCTGGAAGCTCAGCTGCGGCGTGTAGCGCAGCCGCACGGCGCGGGCGACCTGGCTGCGCAGGAACGGGGCGGCGCGGCGCAGCGCCGGCAGCACCGTGTCCATGCCGGTGCCGGTCAGCGTGGTGACGAAGACGGTGGCGTGCTTCAGGTCCGGGCTCGGCCGCACCTCGGAGACGGTGATCGACACGCCGGAAAGGTCGGGGTCGTGCAGCTCGCCGCGCATCAGGATCGCGGCCAGGGCGTGGCGCAGCTCCTCGCCGACGCGCAGCTGGCGTTGGCTCGGGCCGTTGGCTGGATGGTGTCGCATGATCTGTACTCGAAACGGCGCCGGTCCGGCGGGCGGGGATGCCGCCCGGCCGGACCGGGGAAGGAACTGCCGCCGGGCCCAGGGCCGGCGGCGCTGGCGCAGAAGGGGCGGGCGTTAGAGCGCGCGCGCCTCCTCGACCAGCTCGAAGCACTCGATGACGTCGCCGGCGCGGATGTCGTCGTAGTTCTCGAAGGCCATGCCGCATTCGTAGCCCTCGCGCACCTCGCGGACCTCGTCCTTGAAGCGCTTCAGGGTCTTCAGCGTGCCCTCGTGGATCACGACGTTGTCGCGCAGCAGGCGGACGCCGGCGCCGCGCTTGACGATGCCGTTGGTGACCATGCAGCCCGCGACCTTGCCGACCTTGGTGATGTTGAAGACCTCGCGGATCTCGGCATTGCCGATGTAGTTCTCGCGCATCTTCGGCGCCAGGAGGCCGGTCAGGGCCGCCTTCACGTCGTCGATCACGTTGTAGATGATCGAGTAGTAGCGGATCTCCACGCCGTCGCGCTTGGCCATCTCCCGCGCCTGCGGGTTGGCGCGGACGTTGAAGCCGATCAGCATGGCGCCGGTCGAGGCGGCGAGGGTGACGTCGCTCTCGGTGATGGCGCCGACCGCGGAGTGCAGCACCCGCACCTTGACCTCGGCGTTGTCGCCCGCGGCCTTCTCCAGCGATCCGGCGATGGCTTCGACCGAGCCCTGCACGTCACCCTTGATGATGACCGGCAGCTCCTTGGCCTCGCCCTCGCGGATCTTCTCGAACATCTGCTCCAGCGAGCCGCGCGCGGTGGCGACATGCGCCGCCTCGCGCCGCTTGCGGGTGCGGAACTCGGTGATCTCGCGGGCCCGCGCCTCGCTGTCGACGACGATGAAGTCGTCGCCGGCCAGCGGCGTGCCGTTGAGGCCGAGCACCTCGACCGGCTGGGCCGGGGCCGCCGACTTCAGGTTCTGGCCGCGGTCGTCGAGCAGGGCGCGCACGCGGCCCCATTCGCCGCCGGTGACGAAGATGTCGCCGACCTTCAGCGTGCCGCGCTGGACCAGGACGGTCGCGACGGAGCCGCGACCGCGCTCCAGCTTGGCCTCGATCACCGTGCCCTCGGCCGGGCGGTCGGGATTGGCCTTGAGGTCCAGCACCTCGGCCTGCAGCAGGATCGCCTCGACCAGCTTGTCCAGGCCCTGGCCGGTCTTGGCCGAGACCAGGACGTCGAGCGTCTCGCCGCCCATCTCCTCGACCACGACCTCGTGCTGCAGCAGCTCGGTGCGCACGCGCTCGGGCCGGGCATCGGGCAGGTCGATCTTGTTGATGGCGACGATGATCGGCACCTCCGCCGCGCGGGCGTGGCGGATGGCCTCGATCGTCTGCGGCATGACCCCGTCATTCGCCGCCACCACCAGCACGACGATGTCGGTGGTGTTGGCGCCGCGGGCGCGCATCTCGGTGAAGGCGGCGTGGCCCGGCGTGTCGATGAACGTCACCCGGTCGCCCGACTCCACCTGCACCTGATAGGCGCCGATGTGCTGGGTGATGCCGCCGGCCTCGCCCGACACCACGTCGGTGTGGCGCAGCGCGTCGAGCAGCGAGGTCTTGCCGTGGTCGACATGGCCCATGATGGTCACGACCGGCGGCCGCGGCTGCAGCTCCTCCGGCCGGTCCTCGTCGCCGCGCAGGCCGATCTCGACGTCGGATTCGGCGACGCGCTTCGGCTTGTGGCCGAATTCGGAGACCACCAGCTCGGCGGTGTCGGCGTCGATCGACTGGGTGATCGTCGCCATCACGCCCAGGCGCATCAGGGTCTTGACCACGTCGCCGCCGCGCTCGGCCATGCGGTTGGCCAGCTCCTGCACGGTGATGACCTCGGGGATCACCACCTCGCGGGCGATCTTCTCCTGGTTCTGGCTCTGCATCGCCAGGCGCTCGCGCTCCCGGGCCCGGCGCATCGCCGCCAAGCTGCGGCCGCGGATCTCGCTGCCGTCGTCGCTGAGCGCCTGCACCACGGTGAGCTTGCCGGAGCGGCGCTTCGGCTCGGCCTTGCCGGCGCCGGGGGCGCGCTTGGCCGGACCCGGAGCCGCACCGCGGCCGGCGGGGCCGCGGGCCGGCCCGCGACCGCCGCCACCACGACGGCGGGTGTCCTCTTCGTCATCGGCGACGACCGGGGCGCCGCGGACATTGCCGGCCGGCTCGGGCAGGCCCCGGGCGGCCGCGGCCTGGCCGGAGCGGTCGGCCGCGGCCTTGCGGCGGGCCTCCTCGGCGACGCGCTCGGCGTCGCGGCGCTTCTGCTCTTCCTCGAGCAGGAAGCGTTCCTCCTCGGCCTTGCGCTTGGCCTCGCTCTCGATCGCGGCCAGCTCCTCCAGCTCGCGCCGGCGCAGCGCCTCGGGATCGAGCGGGGCCGCCGGCTCCGGCGTCGGCTCGACGGCCTCGGGCTCCAGCTGCGGCGCAGGCTGTGCCGGCGCCGGCTGCTGATGCCGGCGGGCCTCCTCCTCGCGCAGGGCCTCCTGCAGGGCGCGCTGCCGCGCCTCGCGCTCGGCCTGGGACAGCACCCGGCCGCCGAGGATGCCGCCGCCGCCGCGGGGGCCGCGCCCGAGCTGGCCTTCGGCCGCCCGGCGTGCCGCCGCGCCGCCGTCGGCGAGGGCGGTGTTGGTGCCGCCGCGCTGGCGCTTGACCTCGACCGTCACCGCCTTGGAGCGGCCATGGCTGAACTGCTGGCGCACCTGGCCCGAATCCGCCGGCTTCCCACCCAGGGTGAGCTTGGGTTTCGCACTGCCCAGCGACAGCGTCTTGCGATCCTGTTCCTTGCTATCCGTCATATCGTCCAGCGTGATCCGCCGCTATCCCTGCACAGAGAAGGCCGGCGCGGCATTTGCTGCCCCGTCGACCACACCACGTCCAGCCGGTCCGACCCGGTCGGCTCGACCACGAACTCCCTCCAGCCGTGCCGCTTCCGCGACCAGCCGTTCCGCCAGCCCGCCGCGGGCGACCGCAGCGTGTACCATCCGGTCCCGGGCGAAGGCCATCCCGAGCGCGTCGGCGGAGAAGATCTCCAAAATCGCCGGCGCCGGCCGGACCGCGGCGGCCAGGGCCGCCAGCTTGGCTCGCCCATCCGCCGCGCCGTCCGCTGCCGCCAGCAGCACCGCGGCGCGACCCTCGGCCAGCCACGCCTTCACTTTCTCATATCCGGCCACCGCCTGTCCCGCGCGGCGTGCCATCCCGATAAGATCGATGCAGCTCTTGTGCAAGAGCGCTTCGACCCGATCGACCAGATCCTCGGGGGCGCGGACCGGCTGGCGGGCCGCCTTGGCGAACAGGCCCTTGGCCTGGGCCCGGCGCAGCGCCTCGCGCTCCGCGGACACCCACAGGCCGCGGCCCGGCAGCCGCTCCGCCAAATCGGGCACGACCTGACCGTCGGGGCCGACGACGAAGCGAATCAGCTCCGCCTTCGGCCGCACGGCTCCGGTCGCGATGCAGCGCCGCTCGGGCCCCGTGGCCTCGGGCAGGTCTGCGTCCTCAGGAAAAATGGCGGTCGCGTCGCTCAGGCCTTCTCCTCCTCCTCGAACCAATGGGCCCGCGCCTGCATGATCAGGGCGTTGGCCTCGTCGAGGGTGATCGTCTTCTCACCCAGGATCTCGACCAGCTCATCGCCGGCCAGATCCGCCAGGTCATCCAGGGTCTTGACCCCGTTCTCGCCGAGCTTGACCAGGATCGCCGGCGTCAGCGACTCCAGCGCCGCCAGATCGTCGGCCACACCGAGCTCCTTATAGCGCTCGGTCAGCTGCCGGTCGCGCTCCTCGAGCCAGCGCAGCGCGCGCTCCTGCAGCTCGCCGGCCACGTTCTCGTCGAAGCCTTCGATCTCCGCCAGCTCCTCGAGCGGCGTATAGGCGATCTCCTCGACCTGACGGAAGCCCTCGGCAACCAGGAGATGGGCAATGACGTCGTCGACGTCCAGGGCCTCCATGAACAATTCGCTGCGCTGCTTGGTCTCTTCCTGGCGGCGCTCGCTCTCCTCGGCCTCGGTCAGGATGTCGATGTCCCAGCCGGTCAGCATCGATGCCAGGCGGACATTCTGGCCGCGGCGGCCGATCGCCAGCGACAGCTGGTCGTCCGGCACCACCACCTCGATCCGGTTCTGGGTGTCGTCCAGCACGACCTTGGCCACCTCGGCCGGGGCCAGGGCGTTGACCACGAAGGTGGCGGCATCCGAGGACCAGGGGATGATGTCGATCTTCTCGCCCTGCAGCTCGCCGACCACGGCCTGGACGCGGCTGCCGCGCATGCCGACGCAGGCGCCGACCGGGTCGATCGAGCTGTCCTTCGAGATCACCGCGATCTTGGCGCGGCTGCCCGGGTCGCGGGCCACCGCCCTGATCTCGATGATGCCGTCATAGATCTCCGGCACCTCCATGGCGAACAGCTTGGCCATGAACTGCGGATGGGTGCGGGACAGGAAGATCTGCGGCCCGCGCGGCTCCTCGCGCACGTCGTAGATATAGGCGCGGACGCGGTCGCCGACCTTGAAATGCTCGCGCGGCAGCAGCTCGTCGCGGCGGATGACGCCTTCGGCGCGGCCGAGGTCGACCGTGACGTTGCCGTATTCGACGCGCTTGACCGAACCGTTGACGATCTCGTCGACGCGGTCCTTGTACTCCTCGAACTGCCGGTGGCGCTCGGCCTCCCGCACCTTCTGCACGATCACCTGCTTCGCCGTCTGGGCGGCGATGCGGCCGAAATCGATCGGCGGCAGGTCGTCGATGACGAAGTCGCCGAGCTTCAGATGCGGCCAGCGCTTGGCCGCGAAACCCGCGTCGATCTGGGTCGCCTCGTCCTCGACCGTCTCGACGATCTGGCGATAGCGGCGCAGCTCGATCTCGCCCGACTTGCGGTTGATGTGGGCGCGGATGTCGTGCTCGTGGCCGTACTTGGAGCGGCCGGCCTTCTGGATGGCCTGCTCCATCGCGGTCAGCACCTCGTCGCGATCGATGCTCTTTTCGCGGGCCACGACATCGGCAACGTGCAGAAGTTCCATGCCTCGGGCGTTCCTATGCGTCTTGGGTGTCGGGCTGGGGGGCGGCGGCGGCAGCCGCGGCCTCGGCCTGCTCGACCTCTGCGGCGGCGGCTTCGATCAGGGCGTCGGTCAGGATCAGCTTCGCCCGCTGGATCTCGGCGAAGGGCAGCCGCACCGGCTCCTCCCCGATCTCCTCGGCGCGCAGCAGCACCGTCTCGCCGTCCAGCCCGGCCAGGACGCCGCGGAAGCGCTTGCGGCCGTCGACCGGGACCCGCGTCTCGATCCGCGCCTCGTGGCCGAGGAAGCGTTCGTAGTCGGCGAGCCGGGTCAGCGGGCGGTCGATGCCGGGGGAGGAGACCTCGAGCGTGTAGGCCGTCGGGATCGGGTCCTCGACATCGAGGATCGCCGACACCGCGCGGCTGATCTCGGCGCAGTCGTCCACGGTCATGCCGCGGCGGTCGATCCGCTCGGCCATGATCTGAAGCTGCGGCCGGTGCTCGCCGCCGGTCATGAGGACGCGCACGACCTCATAGCCCATCGCCTCCAGCGACGGCGCCACGATCGCGCGCACCTGATCCACTTGCGTCATCCTCTCCGGCATTCCCCGCGTCCAGAGCCTTGGAAAGCCGTCACCACAACGAAAAAAGGCGGGCCGCAGCCCACCCTCTCAATCATTCGACCGAACCATAGTCAAGTCGAACGCTATGGGTAACTGCGCTGATATATAGCCATCCCCCAGCAATAAGCAACTCGATTCGCCCGGATGGGCCACCGCCGATTCGATTCGGCCGCCGCGGCGTCCCGGATCGTCCATTCGCCGGCCGGTTCCGATCCGCGGTTGACAGCACACGGCGTTTCCCGTCAGGCTTAGTTCGTCAACCTGCCGAACAAACGGGAACGATGCAGCGCCTCGACAACCCCGTGCCGCTGACACGCCAGCTCAGCCTCCGTGCCGTGATGGAGACGGTTCTCCATCGCGGGCCGATCTCGCGGTCGCAGATCGCGCGGGAGACGGGGTTGTCGAAGCAGACGATCTCCGAGGTGATGCGCGTGCTGGAGGAGGCGGGCTGGGTGCGCGAGACCGGCCGGACGCACGGCGCGATCGGCCGCGCCGCCGTTACCTACGAGGTCCGGCCCGACGCGGCCTTCGTCCTCGGCATCGATCTCGGCGGCAGCAAGGTGATCGTCGCCCTGGCCGATCTGGCCTGCAGCATCGTCGACGAGGTGGTGGAGCCGACCGACCTCTCCGGCGGCGCGGCCATCCTGGCCCAGATCGTGGCGCTGCGGGACCGGCTGGTCGCGCGCAACGGCATCGACGGCAGCCGCATCAAGGTCGCGGTGCTGGGCAGCCCCGGTGTGCTCGACCCGGCCTCCGGCGCCATCCGCCTCGCCCCCAACATCCCGGGCTTCGACGGCTTCGACGTGCGCGGCGGGCTCGAGGCCGCGCTGGGCTGCCCGGTCAGGATCGAGAACGACGTCAATCTCGGCGTCATCGGCGAGCACTGGCAGGGCCGCGGCAAGGACGCCGCCACGCTGGTGTTCATGGCGATCGGCACCGGCATCGGCGCCGGGGTTCTGGTCGACGGCAAGCTGCTGCGCGGCGCGCGGGGCGCGGCCGGCGAGGTCTCTTACCTGCCGCTGGGCGGCGATCCCTTCGATCCGGAGCTGAAGGCGAAGGGGGTGTTCGAGACCGCCGCGGCCGCCGCCGGCATCGTCGACCGCTACGAGGCGGCGGGCGGCGCGCCGGGCCTGTCGGTGCGCGACATCTTCGACCGCGCCGCCGCCGGGGAGACGCCGGCCGGGGCCGCGCTGGCCGAGACCGCGCGCCTTCTGGCCCTCGCCATCGCCGCGATCTGCGCCGTGGTCGATCCGGAACGGGTCGTGCTCGGCGGCAGCATCGGCATCCGGCCGGAGATGCGGGACCTGATCGAGCCGGCATTGCGCCGCTGCATGATCGACCCGCCGCCGGTCGAATGCAGCAGCCTGGGCAACCGCGCCACCCTGGTCGGCGCGCTCGCGGTCGGGCTGAACCGCCTGCACAACGCGCTGTTCGGCGCCCACGACCTGCCGGGCGAGCTGCCGCTGCCCGTCACCTTGAGGATGACGACCGATGCCGCCGCCTGATCCCGCCCACGGCTCCGTCGCGATCGCCCCGCCCGAGACCGGCAACGACCTCACCGCGGCGATCCGCGCCGCCATCGCCGCGGCGCATGCCCGGGGCGGCGGGACGGTGGTCGTGCCCCCCGGCGACTGGGTCAGCGGCGGCCTGCGCCTGCTGGACGGGGTGCAGCTGCATCTCGCGGCCGGTGCCCGGCTGGCGGCGGCGCCGGGCTGGGACCGCTATGCCGAGACCACCGTGGACAGCATCGCCGAGGACTCCGACCGCGGCTTCATCACCGCTTCGGGCGCCCGCGACATCGGCATCGGCGGCCGGGGCCTGCTGGTGGGCGACAGCCGGCACTGGCGCGTCCCCGGCGCCGGCAGCCTGGGCACGCATCTGCCGGTCGGCCGCCGGCCGCGCATGGTCGTGTTCGAGGATTGCGAGCGGGTCGAGATCGCCGATATCGGCATCGCGGATTCGCCGATGTGGACGATCCATCTGGTCGGCTGCCGCCGGGCGGTGGTGCGCAATGTCGAGATCCGCAACGACAAGCGCATGCCCAACACCGACGGCATCAACCTCGACGGCTGCTCGGACTCGCGGATCGAGGGCTGCTTCATCAGCGCCGCGGATGACGGCATCTGCCTGAAGACGACACGCCGCGACCCGGCCCGGCTGCGCCCCTGCGAGCGGATCGTCGTCACCGGCTGCGTGGTCGAGAGCGAGAGCTGTGCCCTGAAGATCGGCACCGAGACCTGGGCCGACATCCGCGACGTGGTGTTCGCCGACTGCGTGGTCGCGGCCTCGAACCGGGCCTTCGGCATCTTCTCGCGCGACGGCGGGGTGATCGAGCGCATCCGCCTCGACGGCGTGACGGTCGACTGCCACCAGACCCCGGAGGGCTTCTGGGGCTGCGGCGAGCCGGTGACGGTCACCATCGCGCGCCGGCATCCGGGGGTGGAGCCGGGCGCGGTGCGCGACGTCACGATCACCGGCCTGTCCGGGCGGGCCGAGGGCGCCGTGGTGCTGGTCGGCCTGCCCGACCGGCCGGTCGGCCCGGTCACCCTGGCCGGCATCGACCTGCGGCAGGAGGCCGGGGACCTCGACCCCGTCGGACATTATGACCTGCGCCCCACCACCGCGGACCTCGCGCCCGAGCCGGGGCAGGAGGGGCGCAAGAACGCCTGGGTGCGCGGCGCCGACGGGCGGATCGTCGGGCTCGTTCCCTATGACGGCGGCATGCCGGCGCTCTACGCCCGGCATGTCGACGGGCTCGGCCTCGCCCAGCTGCGTCTGCGCCGCCCCGAGCCGCTGCCGCCCGGCTGGAACCGCAGCGCGCTGGCGCTGCGGCATGTCGTGTTCGCGCCGGACCTGGCCCCCTGAACGCCGGAGCAGACGGAATGGCCTCCCTGACCCTCGAGCGCATCAAGAAGTCCTTCGGCCCGGTGCCGGTGATTCACGGCATGGATCTGGAGATCCGCGACGGCGAGTTCGTGGTCTTCGTCGGCCCCTCGGGCTGCGGCAAGTCCACGCTGCTGCGGCTGATCGCCGGGCTGGAGACGCCGACCGAGGGCACCATCCGCATCGGCGGCAAGGACGTCACCGCGGCCAGCCCGGCGGCGCGCGGCATCGCCATGGTGTTCCAGTCCTACGCCCTCTACCCGCATATGAGCGTGCGCCAGAACCTGTCCTTCGGGCTGGAGAATCTGCGCATGCCGCGGGCGGAGATCGAGCGGCGCATCCTGGCCGCGGCGAAGATGCTGGCGATCGAGCCTTATCTCGACCGCCGGCCCAAGGAGCTGTCGGGCGGCCAGCGCCAGCGCGTCGCCATCGGCCGGTCGATCGTCCGCGACCCGTCGCTGTTCCTGTTCGACGAGCCGCTGTCGAACCTCGACGCGGCGCTGCGCGTCCAGACCCGGGCCGAGATCAGCAAACTGCACCGCGAGCTGGGCACGACCATGATCTACGTCACCCACGACCAGGTGGAGGCGATGACCATGGCCGGGCGCATCGCCGTGCTGCGCGATGGCAGGCTGGAGCAGTTCGGCCCGCCGCTGGAGCTGTTCAACCGCCCCGCCAACAAGTTCGTGGCCGGCTTCATCGGCTCGCCGCGGATCAACATGTTCGCCGGCACGCTGACGGGGCGCTCGGAATCCGGCGCCGTGATCGAGGCGCCGGGTCTCGGCACCGTGACGCTGCCGGTCGATGCCGGCGGCCTGGCGCCGGGCGCGGCGGTGTCGGTCGGCATCCGGCCGTCGCATCTGCGCCTGGGCGGCGACGGTCCGGTGCGGCTGCTGGTCCAGCACAGCGAGAATGTCGGCACCGAGACCTATGTCTACGGCGCGGTGGAAGGCGCGGCCGACAGCACCATCCTGCACGTGCCGGACCAGCTTTCGGTCGCCATCGGCTCGGTGCTGCCGCTGTCCCTGCCGCCGGAGCGCTGCCACGTCTTCCGCGAGGATGACGGCCGGGCGCTCGCCCCGCTGGCGGAGGCGGCGTGATCATGGTCGCCGTGGAACTCGACCGTCCGGCCGCCCCCCTGGCGCCGCTGCCCAGCGGCCTGCTGCAGGCCGAGGCGCCGGTGCATCTGCCCTTCATGGCGCCGCGGCTGCAGGGCGACCTCCTGCCCGACGGCCGGCTCAGCGTCTCGGTCTGGGGCGCCGGGCATCTCGCCACCCTGTCGCTCGGGGCGGTGCCCGGACCGGTGACCTACGGTCCGAACCGGGCGGAGGGGGGCGGCTGGTCGCTGCATGTGGCGCAGAGCGCGCCGGCGCTGCTGCTGCGCGGCGTTCCCGATGCCGCGCGGGTCACGCCCGCGCCGCGCTGCGCCTGGTGGCACCGCGATTCCGGCCGGCCCGGCTCGGTGCGGCGCGAGGGCGGGCGCCGCATCGTCGACCTGCCCTGGGGCTGCGTGATGCTGGAGCCGCGAGGCGGCGACCTGATCGTCGCCGCCGGCGCCGACCGGGCGGAGGCCGAGGCGGCGCTGGCACTCTCGGCCGCTTCGATCGTGGCCGAAGCCGATGCCTATGTGCGGGCCACCGACCGCTTGCCATCGGCCGGGCCGGTGCTGCGCAGCATGGTGCAGCAGGGCGCGCATGCGGCGCTGTCCAGCATCCGCCGCGACCCGGCCGGCCGCTTCGCCGGCCTTGCCGCCGGCCAGGCCTATTCCGCGCCGGCCCGGACCTATTACCGCGACGGCTACTGGACGGTGCAGCCGCTGCTGACCCTGGCGCCGGAGGCGGTGCGGGACGAGATCGACATGCTCGCCGGCGGAATCCAGCCCGACGGCGAGGCTCCGAGCGCCGTGATCCTGTCCGGGCCGCAGCAATCCGCCGCCTGGGAGGTGTTCCGGCGCACCGACCCCTTCATCTCGCGCGAGCATCTGCGGCCGGGCGACTGGTGGAGCGACCATTTCGACAGCCCGCTCTTCTTCATCCTGATGATCGCCGACTATGTCCGCGCCACGGCCGACACCGGCCCGGCGGAGCGGCACTGGCCGATGATCCGCACGATCACCCGGCGCTACCGCGGCTTCGACGCGGCCGGCGACGGGCTGCCGGTGAAGCCGAACCATGAGCGCGACTGGGCCGACAACGTGTACCGCCAGGGGCTGGTCGCCTATGATCTCGGCCTGTGGGTCGGCGCCCTGGATGCCATCACCCGGCTCGGCCGCGACCGCGACCCGGATCTCGCCGCCGAGGCGGCGGAGATCGCAGCCCGGGCGCGCGAGGCGATCGGCCGCCGGCTTTGGCTGGCCGATCGCGGCTGGTGCGCCGAGTACCGCAACGACGACGGCTTCACCGAGGACCACCTCGCCATCGACAGCCTGACCCTGCTGCGCGCCGACGCGCTGCCGCCGGACCGGGCCGAGGCGACGCTGCGGGCGATGCAGCGCCGGCTCTACAGCGGCGCCAATGCCGACCAGCCCTATGGCGACTGGGGCGTGCTCTGCGCCTTCCCGCCCTACAAGCGGCGGCGCGACACCCGGGCCAAATCGGCCTTCGCCTTCCGCTACCACAACGGCGCCGACTGGCCCTACTGGGACGGCGTGCTGGCGCGCGAGCTGCTGCGCCGCGGCCTGCCGGGCTGGCGCTACCCGCTGCTGCGCTGGTGGGAGAGCTGCCTCGCGAACGGCTGGCTCGGCGCCGTCGAATATTTCAGCCCGCCCTTCGGCCGCGGCTCGCTGCTGCAGGGCTGGAGCGGCGTTCCGGCCGGGGTGGCGCTGGAATTCGCATCGCAGGTCCTCGCCGGACCGGCGGGGGATCACCAAAGGCCGTGAACCGGCCGCAACGGGAGGCAATCGACGTGACGCTCGCAACGACCATCCGCACCGCACTCCTGGCCGGCGCCGCGCTGACGGCCATGGCAGCCTCGGCGACAGCGGCGGAGCTGACGGTGATGTGGACCGTCAACAGCGACAAGGAGGAGCAGGTGCTGCGCGGCCTGCTCGCCGAATACACCGCGCAGCATCCCGACACCACCTTCAAGCTGCAGATCGTGCCCTATGACGGCTACGACCAGAAGCTGGCCCAGGGCGCGGCCTCCGGCACCGCGCCGGACCTCGCCAAGACCACCAGCATGCGGCCGGTGGTGCGGCCCTTCCTGACCGACCTGGCCCCGGCATTCGGCAAGGACTATCTCGACCAGTTCGTGAAGGCCTGGGCCACCGGCGCCCAGCTCGGCGACCAGATCATCGCGGCGCCGCTCGACGTCACCGCGACCGGCATCTTCCTCAACGCCGACGCCTTCAAGAAGGCCGGCGTCGCCATCCCGGACGCGGCCAAGGGCTGGACCTGGGACGAGTTCCTGGCCGCGATCAAGACCGTGTCGGAGAAGGCGGGCGTCCGCTATCCGTTGGTCTGGGACGTCTCGGCCAGCCGCTGGATCACCTATCTCTACCACAACGGCCAGCACATCTTCACCGAGGCGCCGCCCTACAAGGTGGTGCTGGACAAGGCGCGGGGGGCCCAGATCCTCGACGACTTCGTCAAGATCACCGAGACCCATATGCCGCCCGGGCTGTGGAAGGGTTCGAGCGCCGAGAACCCGAAGCAGCTGTTCCTGCACGGCCAGGCCGTGGCCTGGATGTCGGGCAGCTGGCAGATCAGCAGCCTGGTCTCGGATGCCGGCTTCGACTGGCAGGCCGGGCCGACGCCGCATGGCGAGGTCGCCTCCAGCGTGGTCGGCGGCGACTACATCGTCGCCTTCAACACCGGCGAGCATGTCGACGAGGCGCTGGAGGTGCTGCGCTGGTTCTCGACGCCGGAGGTGCAGGCGAAATACGCGGCGCCGCTGATGATGATCCCGGCCAGCCTGAAGACCGGCCCGGTCGACTACGGCGACGCCAAGGCCAGCGCCGCGCTGGCGGCGCTGCAGAAGGAGCTGGCCGACAGCCCGCTCTACGCCGGCACCGACCAGGGCAACCCGGCGATGCAGTATGTCTGGGACCCGATCAAGCAGGCGGTGATCCAGCGCGTCGCCGGGCAGATCACCTCGGCCCAGGCGATGGACCTCATCGCCAAGGCGGCCGAGGATTCGCTGAAGGCGGAGCAGTGACCAGCGCGGTAAACACGGCGGGTCGGGGTGCGGCGCGCCCCGACCGGTCCGGCGTCGCCGGCCGCGGGCTGGGGGCGCGCCTCTTCCCCTATGCGCTGGTGGCGCCGACGCTGCTGCTCCTCGCCGTCTTCACCCTGTTTCCGCTGGTCGAAGGCTTCTGGACCTCCTTCTTCAAGCGCGGGCTGGTGGTGGCGCCGAAGGCCCCCGCCACCTGGCCGGTCTTCGTCGGGCTCGACAACTACCTGGCGCTGGCGACCGACCCGGAATTCACCGGCACGCTGATCAAGACCGTCGGCTTCGTCTGCGTGGCGGTGCCGCTGGTGATCGTGGTCTCGCTCGCCCTCGCCCTGCTGCTGGCCAAGCCGTTCCGCGGCGTCGGGGCGATCCGCGCCGTCGTGTTCTTCCCCTACATGACCAGCCTCCTGATCGTCGGCATCGTCTGGAAATGGCTGCTCGGCTACAACTCCGGCCTGGTCAACTTCGTGCTCGACCTCGCCGGCATCGCCCCGGTGCCGTGGCTGGAGCATGAGCTGCTGGCCCAGGCGGCGCTGGTCTTCGTCTGGGTCTGGGCCAATGCCGGCTTCTACATGATGATCTTCATCGCCGGGCTGATGATGATCCCCGGCGACTATTACGAGGCCGCGGCGATCGACGCCGCGACGCCGTGGCGGATGTTCGTCCGCATCACCCTGCCGCTCTTGCGCCCGACCATGCTGATCGCCGTGGTCCTGGCCTCGGTCGAGGCGTTCAAGGTCTATGAGGTGGTGGTGTCGCTGACCGCCGGCGGACCCGGCCGCGCCACGGTCTATCTGATCCAGGCGATCTACGAGACCGGCTTCACCAAGCCGGCCTCGGCCGGCTTCGCCGCCGCCCAGTCGATGGCGCTGTTCGCCATCCTGATGGCCCTGACGATCCTGCAGCTGCGCATGGCGAAGGAGCGGTGAGGATGGGCGCGAAGCAAGGCCTGAAGACCGGCCTCGTCCTGCTGGTCCTGCTGTTCTTCCTGTTCCCGCCGCTGTGGATCGTGGCGAGCTCGCTGAAGCCGCCGATGGAGATCTTCGCCTGGCCGCCGACGCTGCTGCCGAAGGAGTGGACGCTCGCCAACTTCGCCAGCGCCCTCGGGGCGGCGCGGTTCGACCTGTTCTTCGCCAACTCGGCGATCGTCGCGGTCGGCTCCAGCATCCTGTCGGTGGTGATCAGCATCATGGCCGGCTTCGCCCTGTCCAAGTACCGGTTCCCGGGCGACGGGCTGTGCTTCCTCTTGATCATGGCGACGATGATGATCCCGCTGCAGGTCGTGCTGATCCCGATGTTCATGGTGCTGAAGGGGCTCGGTCTCTTGGACAGCCTGTGGGGGCTGATCATCCCGCCCGCGGCGACCCCGACCGGCGTGTTCCTGATGCGGCAATACATGCGCGGCATCCCGGACAGCCTGCTGGAGGCGGCGCGGATCGACGGCACCAGCGAATGGCGCATCCTGTGGCGCATCGTCGTGCCGCTGTGCAAGCCGGCGATCGCGACGCTGGCTGCCTTCACCTTCGTCTGGCGCTGGAACGACTATCTGTGGCCGTTCCTGGTGGTGAACGACCAGTCGCGCTGGACCGTGCAGCTGGCGCTGGCCAACTATGTCGGCCAGTGGGACATCGACTGGCCGCGGCTCCTGGCCATGGCGGTGCTGTCCAGCCTGCCGATCCTGGCGCTGTTCATCGCCCTGCAGCGCTTCTTCATGAGCGGCATGATGGCGGGGGCGACGAAGGAGTAGGGTCGGCGATGGAGCCGCTTACGCGGCGTCCAGCTCGACATGGACGCGGCGGCCGAGGGCGGTCGCGATGTTCACCAGAGCATCCAGGGAGAAGCGGGAGACCCGGCCGCGCAGCAGGTCGTTGATCCGCGGTTGGGTCACACCGCAATGCGCGGCCGCCTCCGCCTGTGTCCAGCCGTTCTCCTTGACGATCTCCGCGATCTTCATCATCAGCTCCGCTCGGGTCCGCAGGTTGGCCGCTTCCTCGGGGGTGTCGGCGATGGCGTTCCACACGCTGTCGAAGGTCTCGAACTCGGTCATCGGGCACCTCGCATCAATTCGGTGAAGCGGGACCGCGCCAACTCGATGTCGCGCTTGCTGGTCGCCTGCGTCCTCTTCTGGAAGCAGTGCAGGACGTAGACAGCCTCGGCCCGTCGGGCGGTATAGATCACCCGGAAAGTGCCTGAGTCGTCCCACACCCTGATTTCCTCGACGCCCTTGCCAATGGACGGCATCGGTTTGAAGTCGTCGGGACGCCGCCCGCGTTGCACCTTGTCCAACTGATAGCCGGCATCCTGGCGGGCTTCGGCCGGGAACGCACGCAGGCTTTCGAGCGAATCCCCCAGGAAGCGGAGCGGCTTCATTCAGCGGAGTATATCCAAACGGATATAAGCTGCAATCTCTCGCGAGCAGACCTGCTCTATCCCCGCGGCCGGCGGCGGAAGCGCAGGTAGTAGGGCCGGCCGTGCAGGGCCTTCTCCTCGTAGCGGGTCGGCGGCCAGTCGGCCGGCCGCTCGCGCCAGTCGGCCGGCCCCTCGGCGGTCCAGGCGAAGGCGGGGTTGCGGCGGACATGGCCGAGCGACCAGTCCAGCAGCGGCGCGTCGTCGGTGGCGATGCGCAGCTCGCCGCCGTCCTTCAGCAGGCGGGCCAGGTCGGCCACGGTGTCGTCCTGGATGAAGCGGCGGCCGTGGTGGCGCAGCTTCGGCCAGGGGTCGGCGAACAAGAGGAAGACGCGGCCGACGGAGCCCTCCGGCAGCCGGTCCAAGAGCGGCCGGGCGTCGTCGGGCCAGACCCGGACCATGTCCAGGCCGTCGCGCTCCACCAGCGACAGCAGCGTCGCCATGCCGTTGATGAAGGGCTCGCAGCCGATGAAGCCGACATCGCGGTGATGCGCCGCCTGCCAGGCCAGGTGCTCGCCGGCGCCGAAGCCGATCTCGACCCACAGGTCGGTCGGCGGGCGCGGGAACAGGGCGGTCGGGTCCAGCGCGCCGCCGTGCTCCGGCAGCGCCACGGTCAGCCGCGGCAGAAGGGTCTCGATCAAAGCGGCGCGGCCGGCGCGGAGCTTTCGCCCATGGCGCCGGCCGTGGAAATGGCGGCGCTTCTCGGCGCCGCCGTTCGGTTCAGTCATGGGGTCAGGCGAAAGCCGAGCGCAGGTCGTCCACCAGATCGGTCCGCTCCCAGGAGAAGCCGCCATCGGCCTCGGGCGTGCGGCCGAAATGGCCGTAGGAGGAGGTGCGGGCGTAGATCGGCCGGTTCAGGCCGAGATGGGTGCGGATGCCGCGCGGGCTGAGATTGACCAGCTGCTGCAGCACGCCGGACAGCTTGTCCTCGTCGACCTGGCCGGTGCCCTGGGTGTCGATGTAGACCGACAGCGGATGGGCCACGCCGATGGCGTAGCTGAGCTGGATGACGCAGCGCTCGGCCAGGCCGGCGGCGACCACATTCTTGGCCAGGTAGCGCGCGGCATAGGCGGCCGAGCGGTCGACCTTGGTCGGATCCTTGCCGGAGAAGGCGCCGCCGCCATGCGGGGCCGCGCCGCCATAGGTGTCGACGATGATCTTGCGGCCGGTCAGGCCGGCGTCGCCGTCCGGGCCGCCGATGACGAAGCGCCCGGTCGGGTTGACGTAGAAATGCGGCTCGTCGCACATCCAGCCCTCGGGCAGGACCGACAGCACATAGGGGCGGACGATCTCGCGCACCTCGGCCTGGTCCAGGCCGTCGGCGTGCTGGGTCGAGACCACCACCGAGGTGGCGGCGACCGGCCGGCCGTTCTCGTAGCGCAGCGACACCTGCGCCTTGGCGTCGGGGCCGAGCTGCGGCGCCTTGCCGGAATGGCGGGCGTCGGCCAGCTTCTTCAGGATCTGGTGCGAGAACTGGATCGGCGCCGGCATCAGCGCCTCGGTCTCGCGGCAGGCGTAGCCGAACATGATGCCCTGGTCGCCGGCGCCCTCATCCTTGTTGCCGGCGGCGTCGACCCCGACGGCGATGTCCGCCGACTGGCTGTGCACCAGGACCTCGACCCTGGCATTCTGCCAATGGAAGCCTTCCTGCTCGTAGCCGATGTCGCGCACCGCCTGGCGGGCCGTGCTCTCCAGCCTGTCGGTGGTGATCGAGGCCGGGCCACGGACCTCGCCGGCGATCACGATCCGGTTGGTGGTGCACAGCGTCTCGACCGCGACCCGCGCCTCCGGGTCGGCGCCGAGATAGAGGTCGACGATGGAATCGGAAATCCGGTCGCAGACCTTGTCGGGGTGCCCTTCCGAGACCGATTCGCTGGTGAAGATGTAATTGCCTTTGGCCACGTCGAACCCCTGGCTGCGATGGGAGGATGGCGTCGAAATCATGCGGCGGCGACCGGGCTTTTTCGCAGGGGCCAGTGGCGCGGTCAAGTGCGGGCGCCTCGGAATCAGCCTTCTTCGCTACCGCCCTCGTCCGGGCGGCTGCCCGACATGGCCTTGAGGAGATCAAGGACACGCCGCCGGGTCGCCGGATCCTCGACCCGGTAATAGGCGCGGATCAGCTCCAGCGTCTCGCGCCGCTGCATCGGGTCGGGCCCGGCGTCATAGGGCTCGGCCTCCTCGGCCAGGCCCTGCACCGGCATTCCGGCCACCGAGGGCGCGTCCTCGAAGAAGAAATCGACCGGCACCTCCAGCACCCGGCTCAGCTGATGCAGGCGGCTGGCGCCGATGCGGTTCGAGCCGTGCTCGTATTTCTGGATCTGCTGGAAGGTCAGGCCGATCGCCGACGCCAGCTTGGCCTGGCTGTATCCCAGCAGGGTCCGCCGCAGACGGATGCGGCCGCCGATATGCACGTCGAGCGGGCTGGGTTCGTCATTCCGAGGACGACCACGAGGCCGTTTCGGTGCATCGGATGCGGCCACACATCACTCCGCAGCAATTCGCAAGGGGGCGGGTGGGTTCATTTCACAAGGCGCGCATCCTAATGCGCCGAACCGGGCAACTTCAAGGCAGTCCGGCGGAAATCGTCCGAGCCTCGGGGCCCCGGCGGCAGGGCCTATCGCACCGGGCGCCCCATTCGGCCGGCCAGCAGCCCCAGAAGCAGCAGCAGCCAGAATCCGGCCTCGCCCCACCGGGCATAGGGCGTCTCCGGCAGCGCCGCGGGCAGGGCGGCGTCGAGGATGCCGGCCTCGCCCAGGGCGATCTCGCCCCTGACCCGGCCATAGGCGTCGACCACGCCGCTGATGCCGGTGTTGGCGGCGCGCACCAGCGGCAGCCCTTCCTCCACCGCACGGGTCCGGGCGATGGCGAAATGCTGGTACGGGCCGCTGGTCATGCCGTACCAGCCGTCATTGGTGACGTTCAGCAGCCAGCCCGGCCGTTTGCCGGCGGGGTCCAGCACCGCGCCGGGGAAGATCGCCTCGTAGCAGATCAGCGGGCTGACCGGCGGCAGGCCGGGCAGGTCGATGGTGCGCGGCCCCGGCCCGGGCGAGAAGTCGACCGACCCGGCGGTGATCTTCTCGATGCCGAAGGGCGCCAGCAGGCCGCGCAGCGGCACATATTCGCCGAACGGCACCAGATGCGCCTTGTCGTAGGTGGACAGGATGGTGCCGGCGCGGTCCAGCACATAGACGCTGTTCCAGGCGGTGAGCGGCTGCGTGCCATAGGGCGTGGCCCGGGTGGCGCCGACCAGGGCCAGGGCCCCGGGGGGGAGGATCGAGCCCAGTGCCCGCTGCGCCTCCGGCTCCCACGACAGGGTGAAGGGCACCGCGGTCTCGGACCAGATCAGGGCGGTGACGCGCTCGATGCCCGGCGCCGCCGACATCTGCAGCTGCTTGTTGAAGTTCTCGATCCGCTTGTCGCCCGCCCATTTGTCGGCCTGGGAGATGTTCGGCTGCACCAGGCGCAGGGTCACGCCGGGGACGACAGCGCCGTCGTCGCCGGACAGGCGCTGGGCGCCCCAGCCGGCGACTGCCGCCAACAGCAGGATGCCGGCGGTCGTCGCGACCAAACCTTGCCGGCGCGATCCGGCCAAGGTGGCCGGCAGGGTGGCGGCGGCCACGGTCAGGGCGCTCAGCCCGTAGATGCCGATGACCGAGACGCCCTGCAGCACCGGCAGCCAGCCGACCCAGGTGTAGCCGACCAGGTTCCAGGGGAAGCCGGTCAGGACATGGCCGCGCAGCCATTCCGCCAGGCCCCAGGCGGCGGCCAGGGCCAGGGGGCCGCCCCAGCCGGCGCGGCGCAGCCAGTGGAAGCCGAGCCCGGCGAGGCCGGTGAAGATCCCCAGCAGTGCCGGCAGCCCGGCGAGGGCGAAGGGGATCATCCAGAAGAAGCGCGGCAGGTCGACAGTCAGCGCCCAGGACACCCAGTACAGGCCGGGCACGAAGAAGCCGAAGCCGAAGGCCCAGCCGGTCAGGAAGGCGGAGCGGCCGTTGCGGGCGCCGGCCAGCAGCCAGAACAGGCCGGGAAAGGCCAGCCACAGCACCGGCGCGGCATAGAGCGGCGGCACCGACAGGCTGGCCAGGACGCCGAGCGCCACGGCGGCGCCGAAGCGCCGCCAGCGGCTCAAGGCCGCGATGCGGGCGGCGAGGCGCTCGATACCGTGGCCGGGCAGCGGCCCGGCCGCCTCACGCAGATTCGGTACCGTCCCGGCGGCGGATGCGGAGGCGTTTGATCCGGCGCGGATCGGCATCGATCACCTCGAACTCGAACCCCTTGGGGTGGGTCAACAGCTCGCCCCGCGCCGGGATCCGGCCGGCGAGCGCGAAGACGAGGCCGCCGAGCGTGTCGATGTCGTCGCGCTCGTCCTCCTCCAGCACCGTGCCGACCTTGGCCTCGAAGGCCTCGATCGGCAGGCGGGCGTCGGCGATCAGCGTGCCGTCCGGCTTCTCGACCAGCTGCGGCGGCTCGTCGATGTCGTGCTCATCCTCGATCTCGCCGACGATCTCCTCGACCAGATCCTCGATCGTGATCAGCCCGTCGATGCCGCCGAACTCGTCGATCACCAGCGCCATGTGCTGGCGCTTCTCGCGCATCTGCAGCAGGAGGTCGAGCACCGGCATCGACGGTGCGACGATCTGGACCGGGCGCAGGATCTCGGTCAGAGACTTCGGCGCCTCGGCGTCGCCGGCCCGGGCCCGGCTCAGCGCCGCGACCACGTCCTTGACGTGGATCATGCCCAGCGCGTCGTCGAGATTGTCGCGATAGACCGGCATGCGGCTGTGCGCCTCGCGCGCCAGGATATCGAGCACCCCGGGCAGCGGCGTGTCGACCTCGACCCCGACGATGTCGGCCCGCGGCACCATCACGTCGATGGCGGTGCGGTCGCGCAGCCGCAGGATGTTGCCCAGCAGCATCCGCTCATGCCGGGCGATCGAGGCCTCGTCCTCGCCTTCCTCGCCGTCCTCGATCAGCTCCTCGATGGTCTCGCGCCAGTCCTCCTCGCTCTTGCCGCGCAGCAGGCTGCGCAGCCAGCTGCGCAGCGGGTTGGCGTCGGAGGAGCGGGAAGGTCGGCCGGAAGAGGTGTCGGACATGGCCTCAGTTGGGCGGGTCGGAATAGGGGTCGGCGATACCGAAGCGGGCCAGGATTGCGGTCTCGATCCGCTCCATCGCCTCGGCCTCGGCATCGGTCATGTGGTCGTGGCCCAGCAGGTGCAGGATACCATGAACGACCAGGTGCCGGGCATGGTCGGCGGGGGCCTTGCGGTCCCGCTCGGCCTCAGCCAGCACCGTCTCGAGGGCGAGGACGACGTCGCCCAGAACCAGCGGCGCGCCGGGGAAATCCGGCTCCTCAGCCTCCGTCAGAGCGAAGGACAGGACGTTGGTCGGGGCGTCCTTGCCGCGATAGTCGCGGTTCAGCCGCCGCACCGTCGCGTCGTCGGCGAACACGATCGACAACTCGGCCGGGCGGCCGGGCTCCAGCACCGCGCCGGGGCCGGCCCCGTCCGCGACCGCGGCCTCGACCAGCGGGCCGAGGGCGGTCGCCAGCGCCTCCTCATCGGCGAAATCGGGGCCGAGCGCCGACCAGCCGGGCGCGTCGATGCTGACGGTCAGGTCGATCACGGCTTGGTCTTCCGGGCGCGGTCCGCCGTCTCATAGGCGCGCACGATGCGCGCGACCAGCGGGTGGCGCACCACGTCGCGGTCGCCGAAGCGGACGATGCGGATGCCCTCGACCCCCTCCAGGATCTCCAGCGCGTCGACCAGGCCGGACTTCTCGCCGCGCGGCAGGTCGATCTGGCTGATGTCGCCGGTCACCACCATGCGGCTGGCCTCGCCCATCCGGGTCAGGGCCATGCGCATCTGCATCACCGTGGTGTTCTGCGCCTCGTCCAGGATGACGAAGGCGTGGGCCAGGGTGCGGCCGCGCATGAAGGCCAGGGGCGCGATCTCGATCACGCCGGTCTCCATGTGCTTGGCCACCTGCTCGGCCGGCAAGAGGTCATACAGCGCGTCGTAGAGCGGGCGGAGATAGGGGTCGATCTTCTCCTTCATGTCGCCGGGCAGGAAGCCCAGCCGCTCGCCGGCCTCGACCGCGGGACGCGACAGCACGATCCGGTCGACCCGGCCGGCGATCAGCATCGCCACCGCCTGGGCGACGGCGAGATAGGTCTTGCCGGTGCCGGCCGGGCCGACGCCGAACACCATCTCGCTCTGCGCCAGAGCCTCGATGTACTCCGCCTGGGTCGGCGAGCGCGGGCCGATCCGCTTGCGCCGGGTGACGATGGCGGCGTCGGATTTCAGCAGCGCGCGCAGCGGCGCCCCCTCGGGCGCGGGCGCGTCGCGCACCAGCCGGATCACACCGTCGATGTCGGCATTGGTCACGCCCTGGCCCTGCGACAGGCGCTGCCACAGCGTCTCCAGCACCAGCCGGGCCAGCTCCACCGATTCGGCCGAACCCTTG
Organism: Inquilinus limosus DSM 16000; assembly: GCF_000423185.1. Taxonomy (GTDB): domain Bacteria; phylum Pseudomonadota; class Alphaproteobacteria; order DSM-16000; family Inquilinaceae; genus Inquilinus; species Inquilinus limosus. The sequence goes on from NZ_KE383985.1 coordinate 228,837, forward strand.
ATGGTGACGGTGTTGCCGCGTGAGGCCACCGACACGCCGAGCTGGTGCTCGATCCGCAGCAGATGCGTGTCGTGCTCGCCGTAGAGCAGGGGCAGCAGCCGGTTGTCGTCGAAGCTGATCTCGGCGCGGTGGGCCGCGGGCTTGGACCTTGCGGGCATGACGCCCGATCCGTCGGAGGCGGACGCGGTCACGCGGCCTCCTCCGCTGCCGCCGGCATGACGGTGCCGGTCAGGCTTAGCGGCTTGGCTTCGGTGATGCGGACCGGCTGGATGGTGCCGAGCAGCCGGGCCGGCGCGTCGAGATGGACCGACTGCATCCACGGGCTGCGGCCGTGCAGCTGGCCGGGCCGGCGGCCGGGGCGGTCCAGCAGCACCGGCACGACCTTGCCGGCCATGTCCTGGTTGAAGGCGGCCTGCTGCGCCCACAGCAGCTGCTGCAGCGCCTGCAGCCGTTCGTCCTTCACCGCCTCGGGAAGCTGGTCCTCCAGCGCCGCGGCCGGCGTGCCGGGGCGGGCGCTGTACTTGAAGCTGTAGGCCTGGGCGAAGCCGATCTCGGTGACCAGGCGCAGCGTGTCGGCGAAGTCGCGGTCGGTCTCGCCCGGGAAGCCGACGATGAAGTCGGAGGACAGCGCCAGGTCCGGCCGCGCCGCGCGCAGCCGGTCGACGATGCGGCGATAGGCCTCGGCGTCGTGCTTGCGGTTCATCGCCGTCAGGATGCGGTCGGACCCGCTCTGCACCGGCAGGTGCAGGAACGGCATCAGCTGCGGCACGTCGCGATGCGCCGCCACCAGCTCGTCGTCGACGTCGCGCGGATGGCTGGTGGTGTAGCGGATGCGGTCGAGGCCGTCGATCTCGGCCAGGGCGCGGATCAGCCGGCCCAGGCCCCAGGCCGACCCGTCCGGCCCGTCGCCGTGGAAGGCGTTGACGTTCTGGCCCAGCAGCGTGATCTCGCGGGCGCCGAAGCCGACCAGGCGGCGCGCCTCGGCCAGGATGCCGGCGACGTCGCGGGAATATTCGGCACCGCGGGTGTAGGGCACGACGCAGAAGGTGCAGAACTTGTCGCAGCCCTCCTGCACCGACAGGAAGGCCGAGGCGCCCTGGCCGCCGTTCGATTCGGAGGCTTCGGCCGGCAGGTGGTCGAACTTGCTCTCGACCGGGAAGTCGGTGTTGACCAGCGGCCGGCCTGCCTGGCGATGGGCGCGGGCCACCATCTCGGGCAACTGGTGGTAGGTCTGCGGCCCGAACACCATGTCGACCCAGGGGGCGCGATGCGCGATCTCCTCGCCCTCGGCCTGGGCGACGCAGCCGGCGACGGCGACGATCATCGGCTCGTCCCCGGCCTTCGCCTCCTTCAGCGGGCGCAGCCGGCCCAGGTCGGAGAACACCTTCTCCGTCGCCTTCTCGCGGATGTGGCAGGTGTTGAGGATGACCATGTCGGCCTCCTCCGGGCTGTCGGCCATGGCATAGCCGAGCGGCGCCAGGATGTCCGCCATCCGACCGCTGTCGTAGACGTTCATCTGGCAGCCCCAGGTCTTGATGAACAGCTTCTTCGCCCGATGCGGGTTGGTGGCTGCTGTGGTCACGCGCGCGGGTCCGGTCCGGTCCAGATCTCGATGGAATTGCGATGATAGATCACGGCGCGCCCGTCGGAAATCAAGCCTTGGCTCACGCGGCGCGACGCTGATCGGCTATGCTCTGGCCTGCCGGCTCCGGCAGGCGGCCGGCATTGGCGTCGGACACGCCGCCGGCGATGGCCCGCCAGCAATGGTCCGCCAGCGCCTTGCGCGACCGGACATCCTCCAGCGTCACCGGCGGGTGGAAGATGACCGTGATCGTCAGCCGTCCCTGCTTCACCACGTTCCACAGATGCGGCACCAGGTCCATGTCGCCGTACCAGGCGTAGATCGGGCGCAGCCGGCGGCCCAGCGGAATGCCGTCCAGCGCGGTGCAGGCCAGCGACACCGGCTGCACCGTCAGCGGCCTGCCGTCGATGCGCAGCCCGGCGGCGGCGAACAGCGCGCTCTTGAACGGCAGGGTGCGGTTGCCGTCGCTCGAGGTGCCTTCCGGGAACAGCACCAGGTTGTCGCCGGCCTCGAGTCGCGCCTGCAGGCTGTCGCGCTGCACGTCGGCCGATCCGCGCTTGCTGCGATCGACGAAGACGGTGCGCTGCAGCCGCGCCAGGGCGCCGAAGAACGGCCAGGTGCCGACCTCGGTCTTGGCGACGAAGCTGCCGGGGATCAGGGAGCCCAACACCTCGATGTCGAGATAGGAGAGGTGGTTGGAGACGAACAGCGTCGGCGCCGCGGTCGACATCGTGCCCCGGGTCTCGACGTCCAGGCCGAGGATGCGGCAGCAGGTGCGGTGATAGAACACCGGCAGGCCGGTCTGCAGCCGCCAGCCGAAGCGCACCGCCAGCGCCTGGACCGGCATCAGCACGACGGTCCAGGGCACGTAGAGGGCGAGCCGCTTCAGCGCCCGGAGCTTCGATCCGAGACGGGTGCCCGCCATCGCGCCGGTCAATCCTTGCGGAAGGCCAGGACCGGCCCCTGGTCACGCTTGCGTTCGTAGTGCTTGAAGTACTTCTCGGTCACCAGGTCGGTCTTGACCACGATGGCGACGTCGGTGGTGCCGAACTGCTCGTCGATCACGGCGCCGTCGCCGACATGGCCGCCGAGGCGGAGATAGCCCTTGATCAGCGGCGGCAGGGCGGCGATCGCCTCTCGCTGGTCGATCTCGGCCAGCGGCAGTAGGCGCATGTCGGTGTAGCGCTCGGGCAGGGCCTTGGGCCGCAGCGCCGGCGGCGCCAGGTGATAGTGATACAGGTAGGACAGCGGCAGCTTCAGCGCGTCGGGGTCGGTCCCCGGCAGGCTGGCGCAGCCGAACATGATCTCGATGTCGTGCTGGAACAGATAGGCGGCGATGCCGCGCCAGAGCAGCTGCATGGTGCCGCCGGAGCGATAGGGGCCGGCGACGCAGGACCGCCCGAGCTCCAGGATCTGGCCGGGATGGGCCTCGATCTTGGCGATGTCGTATTCGCTGGCGGAGTAGAAGGCACCGATCTTCGCCGCCCCGTCGCGCTGGATCAGCCGGTAGGTGCCGACCACGCCCTGGGGGCCCTTGCCGCGCGCGTGGTCGATCACCAGCAAATGGTGGGCGACATCGTCATACGTGTCGAAGTCGCGGCGGGCGGCCGCCATCTCGGCGGTGGGGCGGGCCGCCATCTCCTCGTAGAAGACGGCGTAGCGCAGCTCCTGGGCCGCCCAGATCTCCTCCTCCGTCTCCGCCAGCCGGACCTCGAGATTGCCCGCACGCAGGCTGAATCCGTGGTCATCGACGAAGGTTGTGACTGCCATGCTGCGTCCGTCCGCTTCAATTCTCCCGAGGCGCCTGCGGCGATTCTCACGTCACCGCACAAGACGCTCGCCCAATTATAAAGCAGAACGGTTACAAATGTGCGCTGATTTCGCGGGCAGGGTCGCCGCCTCCCCTGGGCGGGGCGGGAACCGGGCGGTCAGTCGGACGACGGGCCGCCGCGATTCCAGATCGAACCCGGGGTCAGTCCCGCCGGGCGCGGGTGCCGAGGCCGATCTGCTTGGCCAGCTTGCTGCGCTGCTTGGCATAGTTCGGCGCCACCATCGGATAGTCGGCCGGCAGGCCCCAACGCTCGCGATACTCGTCGGGCGTCATGTTGTAGGCCGTCTTCAGATGCCGCTTCAGCATCTTCAGCTGCTTGCCGTCCTCGAGACAGATGATGTAGTCCGGGGTCACCGACTTCTTGATGGGAACTGCCGGCTGCGGCTTTTCCGCCACCGGCGTCGGCTCAGTTCCGAGGCCGTTCAGCGCGCGATAGACTTGCTCGATCAAGCCCGGCAGGTCCGAGATCGCGACGGTATTGTTTCCTACATGTGCCGCGACGATTTGAGTCGTAAGGTTCATCAAATCGTTGGACGGCGTTTCATTGCTCATGTTCACACTCCCGCGGCACGATTGTTGGGTATATAAGTCGTCCACTATTGGACTGCAACACGAATCGCCATGAAATCCGAGAAAGTGTCATGAGCAACCAGCCGACGGTCCGGACACTCGATGTAACGGCGGAAGTCTGCCCTTTCACTTTCGTCAAAACCAAGCTGCTGCTGGAAGATATGGAACCCGGCGAAGTGGCGGAAATACGGCTGAATGCCGGCGAGCCACTGGTCAATGTTCCCCGCTCGGCGACGGAAAGCGGGCATCGCGTGCTGTCGGTCGAACCCGAGGATGAGGGCCGGACGCGCTGGCGCGTGCGGATCGAGCGCGGCCCGAAGGGCTGATCGCGGACCGCTGTCGAATCCTCGCGGCGCCGGACGACAAGAGGCATTCACGGCGCAAACAGAAGGAGCCCGTCATGCGCTATGCCTGCCTCATCTACTACGATCCGCAGACGCTGTTCGGCGGCAGCCCCGAGGCCAATGCGGCGCTCGAGCAATGCTCGACCCATGACGAGGTGCTCAGGGCCAGCGGTCATTTGGTGGCCGGTGAGGCGCTGGAGCTGCCGGACGGCGCCCGCACCGTGAAGGTGCGCGAAGGCAGGATGTCGGCGGTCGACGGCCCGTTCATGGAGACCAAGGAGATCCTCGGCGGCTTCGTGGTGATCGAGGCGCGCGACATCGACGAGGCGGCCGAGGTCGCGGCCGGGCATCCCCTGGCCCGGATCGGCTTCGTCGAGGTGCGCCCGCTGGTCGATTTCAGCACGCCGCCCCCGGATCTCAGCCAGCAGGGCTAGCCCCGACCGGGCGCGGCCGCCTCGCGCCGCGCCCGGCTGGCCTCGGCGGCGATGTCGAGGAAGGCGCGGACGATCGCCAGGCGCTGGCGCTCGCGCAGGCACACGACGTATTCGTCCATCTCGACCCGGCAGCCGCCGATCGGGCGGCTGACCAGGCGGGGGTCGGGGGTCATCTCGCCGGCCGACATGAAGCCGATGCCGAGGCCGGCGGCGATCGCCTCGCGCGACGCCTCCCGCCCCTCCACCTCCATCCAGGGCGTGAGCGGCAGGTCGACCGCGGCGAAGGCGCGCTCCACCGTCTCGCGCGTCATCGACCCGGCCTCGCGCATCACCAGCCGCTCCTGCGCGATCAGGTGCGCCGGCACGGTGCGCAGCCTGGCCAAGGGGTGGTCGCGCGGCAGCAGCACATGCACCGGGTCGTGCCACAGCGGCACCGCATGCAGCTGCGGGTCGCCCGGCACCCGCGCCAGCACGGCGACATCGAGGCGGATGTCGATCAGCGCGGCCAGCACCCGCTGGGCGTTGCCGACCGTCATCTGGATCCGTGCGCCGCGGTGACGGGTGCTGAAGGCGGAGATCAGCGGAACCGCGTGGAACGGCCCGTCCGCGCCCAGCCGCAGCGTGCCGGTCGGCACCCGGCTGGTGCCCTGCAGCAGCTCTGCCGCCTCCTGCTGCGCGGCGAAGACGCGGTTGGTGTAGGTCAGCAGCTCGGCGCCCAGCAGGGTCAGCTCGATCGCCCGGCCGGAACGGCGGAACAGCTGAACGCCGTAACGCTGCTCCAGCGCCTTGACCTCGATCGACAGGGTCGATTGCGACACGCCGATCGCCCGCGCCGCCTTGGTGAAGCTGCCCTCGGTCGCCACCGCGTGGAAGGCGCGGAGCTGGATATTGAGTGTTGAGCTCATCAATACATCGCATGGAGAACATGAATTGGATCAATAATAACCTTTCTGGCTCAATCAGGCCATCCGATCCCATCGATGCGATCCGCATCAGCGGAGGGCCCCTATGAGCTTCACCTACCGCCGCCGCTACGCCGGCCCGATCCGGGCCGCGATCTTCGACTGGGCCGGCACCACCGTCGATTTCGGCTGCCAGGCGCCGATCACCTCGCTGGTCGATGCCTTCGCCAAGGTCGGTATCGAGGTGCCGCTGGCCACCGCCCGGCTGCCGATGGGCACCGCGAAATGGGACCACATCCGGGCCCTGCTCGACATGCCGCAGGTCGCGGCCTGCTGGCGGCGGGTGCACGGCCGGGCGCCGGTCGCGGCCGATGTCGACGAGCTGTACGACCGCTTCCTGCCGCTGCAGGTGGCGGCGGTGGAGCGCCACGCCGTGCTGATCCCGGGCACGGTCGAGACCATGGTGGCGTTGCGGGCCCGCGGCATCCGCATCGGCACCACCACGGGCTTCCCGCGGCCGGTGATGGAGGTTGTGGTCCCGGCGGCGGCCCGGCAGGGCTATGCGCCGGAGGTGATCGTCTGCGCCGGCGAGACCCCGTCCGGCCGTCCCGGCCCGGCGATGGCGCTGAAGGCGCTGATCGAGCTCGACATCCATCCGGTCCAGGCCGCGGTCAAGATCGGCGACACGGTGGTCGACGTGGCCGAGGGGCTGAACGCCGGCATGTGGACCATCGCGCTGGCCGTGACCGGCAACGAGGTCGGGCTGACCGCGGCGGAATGGGCGGCGCTGCCGGAGGACCAGCAGGCGGGGCTGCGCCGCGCCGCCGCCGACCGGCTGCGCGGCGCCGGCGCCCATGAGGTGGTGGACGGCATCGCCGAGGTGCCGGCCGCGATCGACCGGATCGAGGCGCGCATCGCCGCCGGCGAGACGCCCTGACATCAAACATTCGTCAAATTGCAACGGTGTCGACGGATCGTCATGGGACGACCCCACCGCGCCGTCGTCACCGACCGGCCGCCGGCCGGTTCTCACAGAGGGGTTTCAGGAAATGAAGCGCTCCGTCCTGCTGGCCGGCGTCGCCGGCCTGCTGGCTCTGGCGGCCCCCGCCGTCGCCGCCGAGAAGATCACCGTCTACACCGCGCTCGAGGCCGACCAGCTCAAGGCCTATGAGGCGGCGTTCGAGGCCGCCAACCCGGATGTCGAGATCCAGTGGGTGCGGGATTCGACCGGCATCGTCACCGCCAAGCTGCTGGCCGAGAAGGACAACCCGCAGGCCGACGTGGTCTGGGGGCTGGCCGCCACCTCGCTGATGCTGCTCGACAGCCAGGGCATGCTCCAGGGCTACGCCCCGGCCGGGCTCGACCAGGTGACGCCGGCCTTCCGCGACCCGCGGCCCGAGCCGACCTGGGTCGGCATGGACATCTGGGCCTCGGCCCTGTGCTTCAATACCGCCGAGGCCGAAGCCAAGGGCCTGCCCGCTCCGAAGAGCTGGGAGGACCTGACCAACCCGGCCTACAAGGGCCAGATCGTGATGCCGAACCCGGCCTCCTCCGGCACCGGCTACCTGATGGTCTCGGCCTGGCTGCAGCTGATGGGCGAGGAGAAGGGCTGGGCCTTCATGGACAAGCTGCACGAGAACATCGGCAGCTACGTCCATTCCGGCTCCAAGCCGTGCCGGCAGGCCGGCGCCGGCGAATACGCGATCGGCCTGTCCTTCGAATACCGCGCCAACAAGACCAAGGAGGACGGCGCGCCGATCGAGATCGTGTTCCCGTCCGAGGGGCTCGGCTGGGACATGGAGGCGGTCGCGCTGGTCAGGGGCACCAAGCATGCCGAGGCGGCGAAGAAGCTGGTGGACTGGGCCGTGTCCGGCGCTGCCAACGACCTCTACGCCGAGAGCTATGCCATCACCGCGGTGCCCGGCCATGCCAAGCCCCTGCCGCATGTCCCCGCGGATCTGCAGCAGCGGCTGATCAAGAACGACTTCACTTGGGCCGCCGCGAACCGCGACCGGATCCTGGCCGAATGGAGCCGCCGCTACGACGGCAAGTCCGAACCGAAGAGCTGAGCTGACGGCGGCCGGTCCCGCGACCGGCCGTCCCCTGCAACGGAGGGCCCGATGACCGACCCGTATCTGACCGTCCGCGACGTCACCAAGCGCTTCGGTTCCTTCACCGCGCTGGACGGCGTCAGCCTCGACATCCGGACCGGCGAGTTCGTCTGCTTCCTCGGGCCTTCCGGCTGCGGCAAGACCACGCTGCTGCGCGCCATCTCCGGACTCGACGTCCAGACCACGGGCGAGATCCGCCAGGCCGGGCGCGACATCTCGCGGCTGCCGGTCGGCCAGCGCGATTTCGGCATCGTGTTCCAGTCCTATGCCCTGTTCCCCAACCTCTCGGTCCGGGCCAACGTGGCCTACGGGCTCGAGAACCGCGGCAAGCCGCGGGCCGAGATCGACGCCCGGGTGGCGGAGATGCTCGACCTGGTCGGCCTCGCCGACCAGGCGCGCAAATACCCGTCGCAGCTGTCCGGCGGCCAGCAGCAGCGCGTCGCCATCGCCCGTGCGCTGGCGCCGGCGCCCGGCCTGCTGCTGCTGGACGAGCCGCTGTCGGCGCTCGACGCCCGGGTGCGGGCCCGGCTGCGCGGCGAGATCCGCGACCTGCAGCGCCGCCTCGGCATCACCACCATCATGGTGACGCACGACCAGGAGGAAGCGCTGACCATGTCCGACCGGATCGTGGTGATGAATCGCGGCCGGATCGAGCAGATCGGCACCCCCGCCGCGATCTACGACCGGCCGGAAACCCCCTTCGTCGCCGATTTCGTCGGCAGGATGAACGCCTTCGCCGGCCATGTCGCGGCGGCGGAGGAGGTCGACATCGGCGCCGCCCGGCTGCGCTGCGCCCCGACCGCCATCGCCGCCGGCCGGGCCGTCACCGTCTGCATCCGGCCGGAGGAGGTGGCGATCCGCGACCTCGGCGGCGCCGGCGCCAATGTGCTGGAGGCGGAGGTGGCGGCGCTCGACTTCGTCGGCACCCATTTCGCCGCCCGGCTGGCGGTGCCCGGCACCGCCTTCGACCTGACCGTCGACCTGCCGGTGGGCGAGGCCCGCGCCATGGACATCGGGGTCGGCCACCGCCTGCGCGTCGGCCTGCCGCCGGATCGGCTCCGGGTCTATGCCCGGGCGGCGTGAGGGGGAGGCGGCCATGACAGCGATCGCAACCCCCGCCCCGCCGCCGGGGCGGACGGCGGGGCTGCGCCAGATGCTGGACCGAGACGACCGGCTGATGCGGTTCGGCATCATTGCCCTCGGCGCCTGGCTGGTGCTGACCGTGCTGCTGCCGCTGGCCGTGCTGCTGGTCAAGAGCGTGCAGGCCCGGGACGGCGCCTTCGTCGGCCTCGACAACTTCGCCCGCTACTTCGCCACGCCCAACCTGGTCGCCTCGATCGGCAACAGCCTGGTGATCGCGGCGATCAGCACCCTGGTCTGCCTGGTCCTCGCCTTCCTGTTCGCCTATGGGCTGACCCGCACCTGCATGCCGCTGCGCGGGGTGTTCCGCACCATCTCGCAGATCCCGCTGCTGGCGCCGTCGCTGCTGCCCGCGATCAGTCTGGTCTACCTGTTCGGCAACCAGGGGCTGCTCAAGGGCTGGATGCTGGGCCATTCGATCTACGGCCCGATCGGCATCGTCATGGGGTCGGTGTTCTGGACCTTCCCGCACGCGCTGATCATCCTGGTCACCGCCCTGTCGCTGTCCGACGCCCGGCTGTACGAGGCGGCGTCGAGCCTGCGCGCCAGCCCGTGGCGCACCTTCTGGACCGTGACCCTGCCCGGCGCGCGCTACGGGCTGATCAGCGCCGGCTTCGTCATCTTCACCCTGGTGGTCACCGATTTCGGCGTGCCCAAGGTGGTGGGCGGCCAGTTCAACGTGCTGGCGACCGACATCTACAAGCAGGTGGTGGGGCAGCAGAACTTCCAGATGGGCGCCGTGGTCGGCCTGGTGCTGCTGCTGCCGGCGGTGCTGGCCTTCGTCGCCGACCGGGTGGTGCAACGCCGCCAGACGGCGCTGCTGACCGCCCGCGCCGTGCCGCTGGAGCCGAAGCCGAACCGCGCCGTCGACCTCGCCTTCCTGGCGATCTGCAGCGTCATCGCCATCGCCATCATCGGCGTGATCGGCGTCGCCTTCTTCGCCTCGATCGCCAAGTTCTGGCCCTACAACCTGACGCCGTCCTGGAAGAACTACGATTTCGACATGATGGACGGCGGCGGCTGGGCCAGCTACGGCAACTCGCTGCGCATGGCGGCGCTGACCGCCGTCTTCGGCACCGCCATCGTCTTCGCCGGCGCCTGGCTGGTGGAGAAGAGCCGCGGCTTCGGCAAGGCGCGCACCGCGGTGCAGATGCTGGCGTTGCTGCCGCTGGCCGTGCCCGGCCTAGTGCTCGGCCTCGGCTACATCTTCTTCTTCAACAACCCGGCCAATCCGCTCGGCTTCATCTACGGCACGATGACCATCCTGGTGGTATGCACCATCTCGCATTTCTACTCGGTGGCCCATCTCACCGCGACCACCGCGCTGAAGCAGATGGATCCGGAGTTCGAGACGGTCTCGGCCTCGCTCAAGGTCCCGGCCTGGCGCACCTTCCTGCGCGTCGGCATTCCGGTGTGCCTGCCCGCGATCCTGGACATCGCCCTCTACCTCTTCATCAACGCCATGACCACGGTGTCGGCCGCCGTCTTCCTCTACGCCCCGGACACCACCCTCGCCGCGATCGCCGTGCTGAACATGGACGATGCCGGCGACGTCGCCCCGGCGGCGGCCATGGCCATGGTGCTGTTCGGAACCTCCGCCGCGCTGCGGCTCGTCTACCTCGCCGCCACCCGCGGGCTGCTCGCCCGCACCCAGTCCTGGCGCCGTCGCTGAAAGGAGCCATCGTGACCCAAGACCGCTACGATCTCGCCGTCGTCGGCGCCGGCATCCTCGGCCTCGCCCACGCCCTCGCGGCCGCGCGGCAGGGCCGCCGGGTGGTGGTGATCGACCGCGAGGCGCGCGCCATCGGCGCCTCGATCCGCAATTTCGGCTTCGTCACCGTCACCGGCCAGTCGGCCGGCCCGACCTGGCGCCGGGCGATGCGCAGCCGCGATGTCTGGGCCGAGCTGGCGCCGCGGGCCGGCATCCCGGTGCTGCATCGCGGCACCGCCCTCCTGGCCCGGACTCCGGAAGGGCTGGGCGTGCTGGAGGCCTTCGCACGTACCGAGATGGGTCAAGGCTGCGAGCGGCTGACCGCCGCCGGCATGGCCGCACGCCTGCCGATGGCGGCCGATGGGTTGCTGGGAGGGCTGTGGAGCCCGCACGAGCTGCGGATCGAGCCGCGCGAGGCGATCCCGCGCCTGGCCGCCTGGCTGGAAGCGGCCCATGGCGTCGCCTTCCGCCGTGGCGTCCAGGTGCGGGCGGTCCAGGCGCCGCGGGTCGAGACCAGCGACGGGGCGATCCTGGCCGACCGCGTCGTGGTCTGCCCCGGGCCGGACCTGCGGTCGCTGTTCCCGGAGGTCATGGCCCGCCGCCGCACCACCCTGTGCAAGCTGCAGATGCTGCGCCTGGCGGCGCCGGGCTGGCGGCTGCCGGCGGCGGTGATGGGCGATCTCAGCTTCGCCCGCTACCGCGGCTACGCCGACCTGCCGGAGGCGGCGGCGCTGAAGGCGCGGCTGGCGGCCGAGGTGCCGGAGACGCTGGCCGAGGGCATCCACCTGATCGTGGTGCAGTCGGCCGACGGATCGCTGGTGGTCGGCGATTCGCATCACTACGACGACGCGCCCGACCCCTTCGCCTCGCAGGCGGTCGAAGCCCTGATCCTGCGCCATATGGCGGAGCTGCTGCAGGTGCCGGATCCTGCGGTGGCCGAGCGCTGGGTCGGGATCTATCCCTCCGGCCCGGAGGAGGCCTTCGCCGAAGCGCCGGACGCGGCGACCCGCGTGGTCCAGGTCACCAGCGGCACCGGCATGAGCACCGGCTTCGCCATCGCCGAGGAGGTCGTGGCCGAGCTGTTCGGCGCCGCGGCCCCACGCCACGCGGCGTGACAGGAGAGAGCCCGGGGTATCTCGGATGAATCAATTGTAACGAAGTGCCGGAACGGTGCGACGAATCGAGCCCACCCCGGCGTTCAACTGTCGATTCATTCGGAAGAAGATGGCGCACTCGACAGGATTCGAACCTGTGACCTTCGCCTCCGGAGGGCGACGCTCTATCCAGCTGAGCTACGAGTGCAGCCTTGGACTCGGGGCCGAAGGGCCCGGAGCGGCGCGGACCATACTGCAAAGCGGCGGCGATGCAAAGCCCGGATTCGTTCGGCTCCCCTCCGCCGGATGAGAGGAGCCGTAAAGTGCCGGATCCTCAGGTCGTGGCCTCCGCCTCCTGGTTCGGGCGCCAGGTGATCAGCCGCTTCTCCGTCCAGTCGAGGACGCGATCGAGCAGCAGCACGAAGACGGAGAGGACGACGATGCCGGCGAACACCCCCGTCGCGTCGAACACGCCCTCGGCCTGCGCGATCAGATGGCCCAGCCCGGCGGAGGAGCCGAGATACTCGCCGATGATCGCCCCGACCACGGCGAAGCCGACCGAGGTGCGCAACGAGGACAGAATCCAGCTCGCCGCCGTCGGCAGGTAGACGTGGCGCAGCAGCTGGCTACGGCCGGCGCCGAGGATCCGGGCGTTGTTCAGCACCGCGCGGTTGACCTCGCGCACGCCCTGATAGGCGTTGAAGAAGGTGATGAAGAACACCAGCGTCACCGCCAGCGCCACCTTCGACCACAGGCCGAGCCCGAACCACAGCATGAAGAGCGGCGCCAGCACCACCCGCGGCACCGAGTTCAGCACCTTGATGAAAGGGTCGAGGATGGCCGCCAGCCGGGGGCTCAGCCCCAGGGTGATGCCGAGCGCGATGCCCAGCGCCGTGCCGATCAGATAGCCCAGAACGGTCTCGGTCAGGGTGATCGAGACATGGCGCAGGAAACCGGCATCGGATGTCCATTCGGCGATCTTGGCGCCGATCGCCGAGGGCGCCGGGAAGAAGAAGACGTCGAGAAGCCCGGTGCGGGTCGCGATCTCCCAGGCGCCGAGCAGGACGGCCAGGATGGCCAGCTGAATCAGCCGGTCAGCGGGTCTGGGCATAGCTCTTCTCCACTTCGCTCTTCAGGCAGGTCCAGATCTGCCGGTAGAGGTCGAGGAACCGGGGTTCCAGCTTGATTTCGGCGACGTTGCGCGGCCGCTTCAGCGGGATGTCGAAGGTGCCGACCAGCCGGCTCGACGGGCCGGCCGACAGCACCGCCACCCGATCGCCCAGCGCGATCGCCTCCTCCAGGTCGTGGGTGATCAGCACCACCGCGCGCCGCCGCTCCTGCCATAGCCGCAGCAGCTCGGTCTGCATCAGGTGGCGGGTGTGGATGTCGAGCGCCGAGAACGGCTCGTCCATCAGGATCACGTCGGGCTCGTAGATCAGGGCCTGCGCCAGCTGTACGCGCTTCTTCTGCCCGCCGGACAGCTGGTGCGGATAGCGCTGCTCGAAGCCGGCCAGCCCGACCTTGGCCAGCCAGTCCCGCGCCCGGGTCCGCGCGCCGGCGCGGTCGTCGCCGCGCAGCACGGGGCCGAGCTCGACATTCTCCAGCGCCGTCTTCCACGGCATCAGCGCGTCCTGCTGGAACAGGTAGCCGATGCGCCGGTCGATGCCGCGGACCGGCTCGCCCTGGATGGCGATCGTGCCGGCGGCCGGGGTCAAAAGCCCGGCCACGGCGTTCAGCACCGTCGACTTGCCGCAGCCGGTCGGGCCGACGATGGCCAGGAACTCGCCGTCCGCGATCTCCAGCGACAGGTCCTTGACCGCGGTGAACCGGCCGAAAGCCATGGTCAGGCGTTCGATCCGCACCGCCGGAACATCCGGGTCGGTCTGCGAGGTTGGCCCGATCCGGGCCAAGGTCTGCACGCTCATCTCCGCCTCACTGCGTATACTGCGCCAGCGCCTTGTCGACGAAGGCGTTGGTGTAGGTCCGGGACAGATCGATCGGGGCCGCCCGCACCGCCTCGTTGAACTGGCGCAGCACGCGCAGCGGCGTCTCCAGCGTCGCCGGGTCGAACCGGCCGTCGGGCGAGAACAGCGTCTTGGCATGGGCGATCGCCGCGACATAGCTGGCACGCTCGCCGACCACGTAGTCGCTGGGCACCTTGTCGTAGATCTCCTCGGCCGAATGGGTGGCCATCCAGCGCAGCGTCTTCACCGTCGCGTTCACCACCTTCTGCACGGTCTCCGGATGCTGCTCCAGGAACTGCCGTGTGGTGTAGAGGACCGAGGTCGGATAGGTGCCGCCATAGACCGTCTCGGCCCCGGCATCGGTGCGCGCATCGATGAGGATGCGCCCAGCGCCGCGCTCCTCGATCAGCGTGGCCGCAGGGTCGTAGTTGGCCAGCAGGTCGACCGTGCCGCGCTCCAGCGCCGCCACCGCCGATGCGCCGGAGCCGACGCCGATGATGCTGACATCGCCGGCGCTCAGGCCATGATGGTCGAGATAGTAGCGGACGAAGAAGTCGGAGGAGGAGCCGGGGGCGGTGATGCCGATCTTGGCGCCCTTGATCGTTTCCGGCTTGGCCGGGTCGAACGCCGCCTCCTTGCCGGCGGCGAGCACCAAGCCGGAGTTCCGGGCCAGCAGCGCGACCGCGACGACGTCCTTGTTCTGCGCCTGCATCTGGATCGTATGGTCGTAGAAGCCGACGGCGATGTCGGTCGATCCGGCGACCAGGGCCTGCAGCACCTTCGACCCGCCCGAGCTGAAGTTCTCGGTGGTGACGTCGAGGCCCTCCGCCTCGTAGAAGCCGAGGCTGCGGGTCAGCGGGAACGGCAGATTGTTCAGGTTGAACGACCCGACGCTGATGCGGACCTCCTCCGCCTGGGCCGGGCCCTGCAGCGCGGCAGCGGCCATAAGGCCGGCGACGGCCGCGAAAAGCGCTCGTCTCATCTCATCCTCCCTATGGTCGCCGGTCCCGGGTCGGGGCCGGCTTGGATCTGATCGTATCAGGCGATGGCCGTCCGGCGCGGTGCCTCGGCCAGCACCGATTTCAGGACGCAGACATGCCCCTCGAACAGCCGCCGCGCGGTGCGGACGACCGAGGCGCGGGGGCGGTGCGGCGCATCGCCTTCGGCCAAGGCGATCGACAGCCGGCCCGAGGGATGCTCGATCTCGATCGACACCGGCAGGCGCGCCGGCCGGGCGATATCCGCGGCGACGGTGCCTTCGATGGCGCAGGCGGTGGCGATGCCGACGCCGCCGGTCGCGGCCAGGGCGGTATGGCAGCTGGAGGGCATGAAGTAGCGGGCGGTCAGCGCACCGCCGCGCCGGGGCGGCGACAGCAGGACCGGCTTCGGCACCACCCGTCCGGCGACATCGCCGAGGCCCATGCGACGACCGGCCTCGCGCCGGATCGATTCCAGCCGCTGCAGCAGCTCCCGGTCGGCGTCCAGGGCGGCCGGCGATTCGTCCCCCGCCTTGCCCAGGGCGGCCGCCTCGATCAGCACCAGCGGCATCGCCATGTCGATGCAGGTGGCGCGGACGCCGTCGATCTCCTCGCTGGTCCGGCCGGTCGGAAACAGCCGGCCGGTCAGGGCGCCGGCCGCGTCCAGGAAGGTCAGCCGGATCGGCGCCGCGCTGCCGGGCACCCCGTCGATCCGGGCATCGCCGTCATAGGCCGGGACTCCGCGCGGCGTCTCGACGCTGGCCTCGATCAGCGTGCCGGTGTTGACGTTGTGGATGCGGACCGTGGTCCGGCCCGGCTGCGCCGCGACCAGCCCGGCCTCGATCGCGAAGGGGGCGACGCCGGCCAGCATGTTGCCGCAGTTCGGCCCGGTGTCGACCTGGGCCTCGGCGACCTTCACCTGGGCGAACAGATAGTCGACATCGGCGCCCGGCCGGGTCGGCCGGCCGATGATCGCGACCTTGCTGGTCAGCGGATGGCCGCCGCCGATGCCGTCGATCTCGAGCGGATGGCCGGCGCCCATGACATGGACCAGCAGCCGGTCGCGCGCCTGAGGATCGGCCGGCAGATCGCTGGCCAGGAAGAACGGCCCGCGGGAGGTGCCGCCGCGCATCAGCACGCAGGGGATGCGCCAGTAGTCGCTCATGATCCGCATCGCTCCGAAGAGGCAACCGGCGCGCAAAACTTGCATCAGTCGGCCGATCTGATGCGATACTGCGATCAATCGATCGATCGGTGAATTGCAAAGATTGACGCAATTGATGCGGAAATGAGATGAATCTCGATCTCCAGGATCTGCGCGCCTTCATGGCGATCGCCGATATGGGCAGCTTCAACAAGGCGGCCGACGCGCTGCATCTGTCGCAATCCGCGCTCAGCCGGCGGCTGCAGAAGCTGGAGGAGATGCTGGGCGTGCCGCTGCTCGAGCGGACCACCCGCCACGTGGCGCTGACCGCGGTCGGCCGCGAATTCCTGCCGAACGCCCGGCGGCTGCTGGACGAGTTCGAATCCTCGGTGCTGCGCATCCGCGACATCGGCGAACGCCAGTCCGGCCTGGTGACGATCGCCTGCATCCCGACCGCGGCCTTCTACTTTCTGCCGTCGGTGATCCGGCGCTTCAACAGCGAGTTCCCGAAGATCCGGTTTCGCATCATAGACCACGGTGCCAATGAGGGGCTGGAGAGCGTGGCTCGGGGCGAGGTCGAGTTCGGCATCAGCATGCTCGGATCGACCCATCCCGACATCGAGTTCCAACCGCTGGCCGACGATCCCTTCGTGCTCGCCTGCCGGCGTGACCACGACCTGGCCGGGCACGAGACGGTGACCTGGGCGGATCTCGCGCCCTACCGCCTGATCACGGTGGGGCGCAGCAGCGGCAACCGGATGATCATCGACGCCGCGCTGGGCAAGGCCGGGCAGCGCCTCGACTGGTTCTACGAGGTGATGCATCTTTCGACCTCGCTCGGCTTGGTCGAAGCGGGGCTCGGCATCTCCGTGCTGCCGCGCCTGGCGACGCCGGCGGAGGACCATCCACTCCTGGTCCGCCGTCCGATCGTGGGGCCGGAGATCCATCGCACCATCGGCATCATCCGCCGCCGCGGCTCGCAGCTGGCGCCGGCGGCGCAGAAATTCCACCAGATGCTGCTGGCGGCGTGGCGAGACGGAGACGCGCCGCCCGGCCGCGCTGTTTGACAGCCGGGCGGCGAGCCGGGATGCTGGCGCGATCCTGTCCATTCGGGAGGTGCCGGTGCTGCATCGCGGTCTCGCCCTGACCCTGGCGCTGTGCGCGGCCCCGGCCACGGCGCAGGACTTCGATGTCGATGTCGAGCTGGTCTTCGCCACCGACGGATCCGGCTCGATCGACGACGAGGAACTGCGGCTGCAGCGCGAAGGCTACGCCAGGGCGCTGGCCGACCCTCGGGTGCAGCAGGCGATCCGCGGCGGGGCCACCGGCCGGATCGCGGTCGCCTTCGTCGAATGGGGCGGGGCGGACTCGCAGCACGTCATCGTCGACTGGACCGTGATCGACGGGCCCGACAGCGCCGCCGCCTTCGGCCAGGCGCTGATGGCGGCGCCGCGGCGGGCGGTCGGCTGGAACTCGATCAGCAACGCCATCGACTTGTCGAAGCGGCTGATCGAGGGCAACAGCCATCAGGGTCTGCGCCGCGTGATCGACGTCTCGGCCGATGCCGGGCAGCGCGGCGGGCGGCCGCTGCCCGAGGTGCGGGCCGAGGCGCTGGCCGCCGGCATCACCATCAACGGCCTCGCCGTGCTGTCGCGCGGCGGCCGGCCGGGCTGGGGCGGCGCGCTGGAGGATTTCTTCCGCGACCAGGTGATCGGCGGCCCCGGCGCCTTCGTCATCACCGCCGACGCCGATGCCCGCTTCACCGAGGCGGTGGTGCGCAAGCTGATCCTGGAGATCGCCGAGCGGCCGCCGGAGTCGGCGGCGATGCCGCCCGGCTGACGGCGGGGCGCCGGATTGCTACGGTGCGCGTCGAATCGGTTCCTGGAGCACAGCAGATGAAAGCCCGCGTCACCTGGGTGGAAGGCCGCACCTTCCTCGGCGAATCCGGCAGCGGCCACGCCGTGGTCATGGACGGCGCGCCGGAGCATGGCGGCCGCAACCTCGGCGTGCGTCCGATGGAGATGCTGCTGCTCGGCCTCGGCGGCTGCACCGCCTTCGACGTGGTGATGATCCTGGAGAAGGGGCGCGAGCCGGTGGCCGACTGCCGGGTCGAGGTCGAGGCCGAGCGCGCCGAGACCGACCCCAAGGTCTTCACCAGGATCCACCTGCGCTACATCGTCTCCGGCCGCGGCCTCGACCGCGCCAAGGTCGAGCGCGCCGTGGCGCTGTCGAAGGAGAAGTACTGCTCGGCCTCGATCATGCTGGGCAAGGTGGCCGAGATCACTGCCGAGATCGAGGTGGTGGAAGCCGCCTGAGGCGGGTCAGGCGGCCGCCTTCAGCGCCGCCAGCCCCTGTGCGATCGCCGCGGTGTCCTCCGGCCCGGCACCGCCGGCCCGGAGGCAGGCATCGAGCCGCGCCTCCAGCGCGGCCGCCGCCCGGGAGAGGGCGGCGAAACCCATGGTCCCGCCGGTGCCGTGCAGCCGGTGCGCGATGAAGCGCAGGCCTTTCAGCGCCTCGCCGTCGCCGCCCTGCAGCGCCGCCAGCAAGGCCTCGGCTTCGGCCAGCTTCCGCGGCAGCTCGGCCGCGAACCTCGCCCGCAGCCGGTCGAGATGGGCCTGCAGCGCGTCCTGGGTCATCGACCTGCTCCCGATCCCATCCCACCAGGACATCCCCCTTTTCTGTCATGCCCGGGCTTGACCCGGGCATCCAGGGCGGCAAGAGCGGCTCTCGATGGCCCCTGGATCACCGGGTCAAGCCCGGTGATGACAAGAAGGGAGGGTTGGAGATCTTCACAAGCGTGACTCAGCCGTCACGCCTGGCCCAGATGGCGCGGATCTCGTCGGACAGCGTCATCGGGTCGAAGGGCTTGGAGATGACCTCGATGGCGCCGAGGGCGCGGTAGCGCGCCACCTCCTGCGGCTGCACCTTGGCGGTCATGAACACCGCCGGCGTCGCCGCGGTCCCGGGCAGGGCCCGCAGCGCCGCCAGCGTCTCCGGCCCGTCCATGCCCGGCATCATGACGTCGAGCAGAAGCAGCTGCGGCGCGAAGCCGGGGGCCTGGGCCAGCGCTTCCTCGCCCGAGGCGCAGGCGGCCAGGACGAAGCCGCCGACCGCCTCCAGCGCGAAGCCGGCGACCGAGCGGATATCGGCATCGTCCTCGACGTAGAGGATGCGGGTCAGCACCTCATCGGCCATAGCGGGGGCCTCCTTGCTTGTCCTGGATCAGGCCGTTGATCAGGGCGGTGATGGTCTGATGCAGCTGCTCGTTGTCGGTGCGGCTCTTGACCAGCGAGGCCGAAACCGCGCTGGCGTAGGCGGCGCTGGAATCCTGGGCCGAGAAGATCAGCACCGGCTCCCGCGGCGTGCGGGCGTTGATCGTCTCCAGCAGCTCGAGGCCGGAGCCGTCGGGCAGCCCGACATCGATGATCACCAGATCATAGCGCTGCTCCGCCAGCTTCTGCCGGCCTTCCCGCAGCGACCGCGCCGGCACGATCTCCGCCTCGTCGCGGACGATGGCGCCGACCACCTGGATCACGTCGTCGTCGTCCTCGACATGCAGGATGCGGGCGCGGCCGTTGCGGCTGCGCAGCCCGGCCTGGCGCAACGCCGCCCGCAGCCGCAGCTGCTCGATCGGCTTGTCCAGCCAGTCGACGATATTGAGCGCATCGCCGTTCAGCTCGCGCTTGCCGTCCTGGGCGGTGGCGGAGACGACGACGATCGGCAGATCCGCCGTTGCCGGGTCGGCGCGCAGCCGGCGGATCAGGGTGATCCCGTCCATGCCGGGCAGCAGCAGGTCGACGGTCATCGCGTCGTACTGCCCGGTGCGGGCCTTCTCCAGCGCCGTCTCGGCATCGCGGGCGATGTCGACCCGCCAGCCGTCCTGCTCGATCATCAGGCCCAGCAGGGTCGCGACGTCCGGATCGTCCTCGCAGATCAGCACCCGGCGCCGGGCGTCGCCGGCGACGGCCGCCGTCTCCGGCGCTTCGGCCAGGAGCGGCAGGGTGAACCAGAAGCAGGTGCCGCCGCCCTCGGCCGGTTCGAAGCCGATGCGGCCGCCGTGCCGCTCGACGATCGCCTTGGCGATCGACAGGCCGAGGCCGGTGCCGCCCTTGCGCCGGATATCGCTGGCGTCGGCCTGGGCGAAGCGCTGGAAGATGCGGTTGCGGAACTCCTCCGGAATGCCGGGGCCATGGTCCCGCACGCTGACCCGCACCTGGCGGCCGACGGCCTCGACCGCGACCTCCACCGCGGCGCCGGCCGGCGAGAACTTGGCCGCGTTCGACAGCAGATTGGTCAGCACCTGGATCAGCCGGTCGGCGTCGCCCTGCACCGGCAGCGGCGTGTCCGGCCGGGCGGCAATGCGGTACTCGGCCTCGTGCTGCGCCGCATAGGCCTGGTTGGCCTCGACCGCCTGCTCGACCAGCGCCGCGGCCTCCAGCCGGTCGTGCCGGAACTCCATGCGCCCCGATTCGATCTTCTCGATGTCCAGGATGTCGTTGACCAGCCCGACCAGCCGCTCGCTGTTCTTGTGCGCGATCTCCAGCAGCGACTTCGCCTTGTCCGGCAGCGGTCCCGCCGCCCCGGCCACGATCAGCCCCAACGAGCCGCGGATCGAGGTCAGCGGCGTGCGCAGCTCGTGGCTCACCGTCGACACGAACTCGTTCTTCAGCTGGTCCAGCCGGTGCCGCTCGGTCATGTCGCGCAGGATGCAGACCGACATCGCGCGGCCGTCGCGGTCGAACACGCCGGTCGAGATCTCGGCCGGGAAGCTGCCGCCGTCGCGCCGCGTCACCGTGACCTCGCCGGCCGGATGGGCGCCGCCGGCCAGGGCCGGCACCAGCTCCGAGATGTCGGTCCCGGCCAGGCTGCCGCCGGCGACGCCGAAGGCCTCGCCGCAGGCGCGGTTGGCCAGCTCGACCGTGCCGTCCTGACGGACCACCAGGATCGGGTCGCGGGCGCTGTCCAGCACCGCCTGCAGCTGCGCCCGGCTCTCGGCCAGCGCCCGGGCGGCGGCGTCGCTCTCCAGCTTGGCCCGCTCCAGCTCGCGGTAGCGCCGCTGGTCGGTGCGCACCTGGCGTGACATCGCCCAGGCGGCCAGCAGCCCGCACAGCGCCGCCAGCGCGGCGATGCCGGCCAGCAGCCAGATGATCCGCCGCAGCGTCGCCTCGGTCGCCGCCTGGCGCTGCGCCAGCAACGCCTTCTCGGCCGCCACCGCCTCCTCGATCCCGGCGCGGAAGGCCGGTGCCTGGTCGTTGGCTTCCCGGACGATGGAACCGGCGCCCTCCAGATCGCCGCGCCGGACGGCGGCGATGATCCGGTCGTTGGTGACCAGGATCTGCTCGGCGCTGAGCGCGGCTTCGTCGAAGCGCCGGACCTGCTCGGGATTGTCGGCGGTCAGATTGCGCAGCTCCAGGAGCCCGTCGGTGGCCAGCCGGGCGCTGTCCTCCGCGACCGCCGCATCCCGCGGGTTGCCGGTGATGACGAAGCCGCGGCTCAAGGCCTGGGCCCGCGCGATGTTCAGCCGGGCCTCATAGATCGTGTTGATCACCCGATTGGTGTGGTCGACCCAGGCCTGGGTGCGGGCGTTGTCGGCCAGGAACTGCTTGCCGAGCCAGCCGGCCGTGCCGAAGAACAGCAGGAAGCCGAGAATTGCGAGCAGAACGATCGAGCGGACCGAGCCCAGAAACTTCTCCATTCCCCACGCGTCTCCCGATCGTCCCCCGGGGCCATCGGCCGCCTGATCAGGTGATAGTTCAAAGCGGCGCCGCTGTCGCCGCCGGGCGGAGAGTAGGGATAATTCAACTAAAATTCGATATATTTCGAAGACAGGCACTCCGGCCTTCGTTCCTGCTACGCTGTCGCCCCGGCAGGAGAGACGGCATGAGCGGGACGGTGGAACTCGGGAAGCGAATCGACCAGGCGCTGGGCCATGCGCCGGCGGATCTGGTGATCAAGGGCGCGCGCACCCTCGACGTGATCACCGGCGCGCTGCTGGAGGGCGATGTCGCCATCTGTGGCGACCGCATCGTCGGCACCTGCGCCGACTACTCCGGCGCGGTCGAGATCGACGGCCGCGGCAAGGTGGTGGTGCCCGGCTTCATCGACACCCATGTGCATTGCGAATCGACCCTGGTGACGCCGGCGGAGTTCGACCGCTGCGTCCTGCCGCGCGGCACCACCACCGCGATCTGCGACCCGCACGAGATCTGCAACGTGCTGGGCGAGACGGGGCTGCGCTACTTCCTCGACGCCGGCCTCGGCACGGCGATGGACCTTCGGGTCCAGCTCTCCTCCTGCGTGCCGGCGACGGAGCTGGAGACCGCAGGCGCCCGGCTCGACGCCGCCGATCTGGTGCGGCACCGCGGCCATCCCAAGGTGATCGGCCTGGCCGAGTTCATGAACTTCCCCGGCCTCCTGGCCAAGGACGAGGCGGTGCTGGAGAAGCTGGCCGCCTTCCAGGACGCCCATATCGACGGCCATTCACCGCTGCTGACCGGCAGGCCGCTCAACGCCTATCTCGCCTGCGGCATCCGCAACTGCCACGAGACGACCGGGCGGGAGGAGGCGCTGGAGAAGCTGCGCAAGGGCATGCAGATCCTGATCCGCGACGGCTCGGTCAGCAAGGACGTGCACGCCCTGGCGCCGCTCATCTCGGCCGAGACCTCGCCGCTGCTCGGCTTCTGCACCGACGACCGCAACCCGCTCGACATCGCCGAGGAAGGTCATCTCGACCATCTGATCCGCTCGGCGATCCGCAGCGGCGCGCCGGTGGCCCATGTCTACCGCGCCGCCACCTGGTCGGCGGCCCAGGGCTTCGGCTTGCGCGACCGCGGCCTGGTCGCGCCCGGCCGCCGCGCCGATCTGGTGCTGCTCGACGACCTCGAAGACTGCGCCGTGTCGCAGGTGGTCAGCGCCGGCCGGATCGTCGGGCCGGGGATCTTCGAGGGCCGGACGGCGCCGGTCCCGGTCGGCCTCGGCTCGGTCCGGCTCGATCCGGTCTCGGCGGACGACTTCCCCGTCCGGGCCTCCGGCCCCACCGGCCCGGTGATCGGCCTGATCCCGGGCAAGATCATCACCGCGGCGCTGACCGCGACCCTGCCCTGGCGCGACGGCTGCCGCCACCCCGACCCGGACCAGGACATCCTCAAGATCTGCGTCTTCGCCCGGCACGGGGTGAACCGCAATGTCGGCCGCGCCTTCGTCAGGGGCTTCGGCTTCCGCGGCGGCGCGTTGGCCTCCTCGGTCGGGCATGACAGCCACAACATCTGCGTCGTCGGCGACAATGACGCCGACATGGCGGCGGCGGTGAATCGGCTGATCGAGCTGCAGGGCGGCTTCGTCGCCGTCCGCAACGGCCGGGTGGCCGGCGAGATCGCGCTGCCGGTGGCCGGGCTGATGAGCCTCGAGCCGTTCGAGCGGGTGGCGGAGGAACTGCGGGCGCTGCGGCGGGCGGTCAGGGACATGGGCTGCCCGCTGCCCGAGCCGTTCATTCAGCTCGCCTTCCTGCCGCTGCCGGTGATCCCGCATCTCAAGATCACCGACCGCGGGCTGGTGGATGTGGATCGGTTCGAGCTGATCGCCGCCTAGCCGCCCCGTCGTGATGCAGCGCAAGCCAGACCGTGGGCTGGTCCGGGTCGGTCCAGGCGACGCGGTGGCGGGCATGGGCCGGGATGTGAACCCAGTCGCCGGGGCGCAGGGTGCGGGGCGTGGGCTCGCCCTCGAACTGCAGCCCGGCCGAGCCGCGCAGCAGCACCACCCATTCCGCCCGCTCCTGGCCGTACCAGAAGCCGGGCGGGCTGGCCTGGCCGGTGGAGACGATGCGCTCCAGCACGAAGCCCGCCGCCTGCAGCAGGGGGGTGAACTGCTCCTCCGCCGCCTCCCGCGGCAGGCCGTCGAACAGGTTGCCGGCCTTCATCACGACTTCAGCCGGGACGCGGCCGCGGCATAACCGCCGGCGGCGCCGTCGACGAAATGGATGTGGTCGTGGCGCAGCGGCGACGGCGTGAAGCAGGTGACGATCGCCGAATCCTGCCGGTGCAGGCCGAAGCGGGCGATGCCGGCCTGCTCCGCGGCCAGCAGGCGGGCCTCCAGCCGGTCGGCCAGGGCCGGGGTGCAGTCCAGCGTCATGCGCAGCCCGTCGTCGTATTTGCGGTAATCGGCATTGGCGACCATCTCGCGCATGTAGCGCCGGGGCTGGAAGCGGCCGACCGGGATGCCGAAGCGGAACACCGCCCAGCCGGCCAGGCTGTGCAACGCCACGGCCAGCTTGCGCCACAGCAGCGGCTGGCCGGGCGTGCGCGACGCCCGCGCCTCGAGATCCAGCCCCGGCGGCGGCCAGGCCGGGCCGCGGCCGAGATCGATCATCGGGTGCTCGGCCTCGCTCTCGCGCCCGGTCATGCGCAGGATGTCGCCGACCAGCTCGCGGAACCCGGCCTCGCCTTCGGCCACCGCCGGGGTGGCGATCAGCGACACCACCACGCCGTACCGGGCCGAGAACTCCTGCCAGCGGCAGGACAGGCCGGTCAGGTCGGGCCGGATGCCGGGCGGCGCCGGCGGAACGGCGAAGGCGCCGGCCTTCAGCTCGCGCCCCGCCCAGGCCAGACCGCCGCCCATGAACATGGCGTAGGTGACGTTCGGCGACGGCGCGTAGCGCGCGACCCGCACGTCCCAGCCGGCGGTGCGGATCGTGGCCACCGTCACCAGCCCGACCCGCAGGGTCAGGCCCAGCTCGTCGCGCACCCAGGCGGCGGTGGCGGCCAGCGCGGTGCGCGCGGTCTCGGCGTCGCCGGACGGCAGGGCGAAGGCGGCGCCGTCGCCGCCGAAGGTGAAGGGGAAGTCGCGTTGCAGGAGGGCGTTCGAGACGGCGGCGATCAGCGCCGCGCCGGCGACGTTGACGCTCTTGTACCGCCCGGCCCGGATTGCCGCGGTGGAGGCGACGACGTCGGACAGCCCGATCACCCAATCCTCCGGCAGCGGCCGGTACAGCGCCGTGTCGGTCAGCCGGGCGAAGCCGTCGAACACCGGCACCTGCGGATAGAACTCATCGTCGGCCATGGGCGCATTCTCGCCGATCGGGCGGGGATCCGCCATCCTGTCGCTGCCGTTGATCCGTGGCATCGCTCGACGCATGGTGGGCCCATGCAGCAGTTCCTCCACACTCTCCAGGTGGCCACCCACGGCAAGGGGCTGGTCGAGATCACCCCACAGGTCCGGCCCTGGGTCGAGGCGCGGCGGATCGGCACCGGCCTCCTGACCGTGTTCTCCCGGCACACCTCGGCCTCGCTGCTGATCCAGGAGAACGCCGACCCGGACGTGCGCGCGGATCTGGAGGCGTTCTTCGAGCGGATCGCGCCCGAAGGCGATCGCTACATTCATGATTCCGAGGGGCCTGACGACATGCCGGCGCATATCCGCACGGCGCTGACCCAGGTGCAGCTCTCGATCCCGGTCGCCTCAGGCCGGCTCGTGCTCGGCACCTGGCAGGGGATCTACCTGTTCGAGCACCGCCGGCGGCCGCATCGGCGCGAGGTCGTGCTGCATCTGCTGGGCGAGTAGGCCGCCGGCCGTCAGCCCGCCGCCACCGCCGCCACGAACCGGTCGATCTCGTCCTCGCTGTTGTAGTAGTGCGGCGAGGCCCGCAGCATCGCGTCGAGGCCGCGGTCGGTCATGTCGAACATGGTCGAGCGGCGGCGGGTGACGCTGGTGTTGATGCCCGCCGCGCGCAGCCGCTTGTGCAGTATCTCCGCCGGCTCGTCCGCCTTGGTGAAGCTGACGATGGCCGAGCGTTCGGCGCCCTTGTCGCGCACCGTGACGCCGGGCAGGGCGGAGAGGCCGCCGCGCAGCCGGTCGGCCAGGACCCGGGCGCGGTCGCGGATGGCGTCGAGGCCGAGGGCGAGGGCGTAGTCGACCGCGGCGCCCATGCCGACGATGCCGACGAAGTTGCGCTCGAAATTCTCGAAGCGGCGGGCGTCGGGGCGGACCACATAGCGGTCGGGCGACACCATCTCCGCCGCGTAGAGATCCAGGAAGGGTGGATCGATCCGCTCCAGCATCGACCGCCGGACATAGAGGAAGCCGACCGCGCGCGGCCCGCGCAGGAACTTGCGGGCGGTGGCCGAGAGCATGTCGCAGCCGATCGCCTCGACATCGACCGGCATCTGGCCGACCGCCTGGCAGGCGTCGAGCAGATAGGGGATATTATGCGCGCGTGCGATCTTCCCGATCGCCGCGGCCGGGTTCACCAGCCCGCCATTGGTCGGGACGTGGCTGACCGCAATCAGCCGCACCGGTCCGCGATCGGCGGCCGTGACGGCCTGCTCCAGCGCCGCGACGTCGAGCTGGCCGGCCTCGTCGTCCGGAACCACTTCGACCACCGCGCCGGTCCGCTGCGCCACCTGCAGGTAGGAGATGGTGTTGGAGGCGTATTCGGCCTTGGCGGTCAGGATCCGGTCGCCCGGCCGGAACGGCAGGCCGTAGAACACCATGTCCCAGGCCCGGGTGGCGTTCTCCATCATCGCGATCTCGTCCGGCTCAGCGCCGATCAGCCGGGCGATCGAGACATAGGCGGCTTCGAGGCGCGGCTCGGCCTCGGCCGCGGCGGCATAGCCGCCGACCTCCGCTTCCAGCCGCAGATGGTCCAGCATCGCATCGAGCACCGGCTGCGGCGGCAGGGCCGCGCCGGCATTGTCGAGATGCAGCACCCGGGCGCAGCCGGGCGTATCGGCGCGCAGCCGATCGAGGTCGAGCGTCATGTGAGGCCGAGAACCGAACGCAGCCCGAGGAAGGCCGGCAGCGGATGGGTGACGAGATAGGTCGGAATGCCGATGACGAAGCTGCTCAGCCGGCCCTTGGCTTCGAAGCGCTGCCGGAACAGCGCCTGGTCGAACAGAGATCCCAGCTTGGGCACGATGCCGCCGGCGATGTAGACGCCGCCGCGCGATCCGAGGGTCAGAGCCAGGTTGCCGGCGATGGTGCCGAGCATCGAGGCGAACATCGACACCGCCTCGGCGCAGTGCGGGTCGCCGGTCCGGGCGCCCTCGGTGACCGCCGCCGCGTCGCGCACCACCGGGTCGACGCCGTCGAGCTGGGCCAGCGTCTCGTACAGGTTGACCAGCCCCATGCCGGACAGCACCCGCTCGGCCGAGACATGCTGGAAACGGTGGCGCAGCCGGTCCAGCACCGCGGCCTCGCGCTCGGTCGCCGCGGCCATGGTGACGTGCCCGCCCTCGCCGGCCAGCGCGGCCCAGCGCCCGGCGTTCGGCACCAGGCCGGAGACGCCGAGGCCCGTACCGGGACCGAGCACGCCGATCGGCGCCTCCGCCGGCGCGCCGCCGCCGATCTGGCTGCGGTCGCCTTCGTCGAGATAGGGCACCGCGAGCGCGACGGCGGTGAAGTCGTTGATCACCTCGAGCCGCTCCAGCCCCAGATCCGACTTCAGGGCTGCGATCGAGAAGGACCAGGCGGCGTTGGTCAACTGCACCCGGTCGCCGGTGACCGGGCTGGCCACGTCGATCGCCGCCTGGCGCGGAACGGCCGCGGGCCGAACCATGTTGAGGTAGGCGTGGGCGGCGTCGGCCAAGGTCGGGTAATCGGCCGCGTGCAGGATCTTGGTGTCCCGCGTGCCGCTGGCATCGGCCAGGGCGAAGCGGGCGTTGGTGCCGCCGAGATCGGCGATGAGGGCGAGAGGCTCAGGCATGGCGGGCCGGCTGTTCGGGACGAGCCATGCTTCCCCCATGCGGCGGCCGGGGGCAAGCCCGAAGCGTCGGATTCGCCGGTCGCGAGTCGGACCGTATCGCCCGGCGGATTCGGCGTCGGCTTGTGCATTGCAGCACAAACGGGGTGCTAAATGCACATATTTTAGGCACGAATGCGTTCTAAGTGCCTGTTCCACAAAGCGAATTCATTTTCCTCTTGAAATGTCCGGCGAACCCACTAAATTGTGCATTGCGACATGCAGCGCTGCTGCTGTCGTAACGCACTTCTTGGGCGTTTCCTCCCTAAACTCGGGCCGCAGTTCGCTGCGGCCCTTTTTCTTTGCCGCAGCCGAGCCCGCCGCTCGCCGTTGGGTCCGGATGCCGCCGGCGGCCGCCACCCTCTCGAATCGCCGGGCCGACAGCGAAACGGCCGGGTTGC
This sequence comes from Inquilinus limosus DSM 16000, assembly GCF_000423185.1. Classification (GTDB taxonomy): domain Bacteria; phylum Pseudomonadota; class Alphaproteobacteria; order DSM-16000; family Inquilinaceae; genus Inquilinus; species Inquilinus limosus. The sequence continues at coordinate 256,773 of NZ_KE383985.1, forward strand.
CCCGGCCGCTCCGTGATTCCGATGGATGGGGCGGGCTCAGGCCTCGCCGCCGGCCTCGGCCTTGGTGTCGTCGAACAGCGGCGTCGGGGCGGGCTGCGGGGCGGCGGCAGCCGGGGCCGGGATCTCATGCCCCGCATCGCCACCCAGCGGCTGCAAGGTGCCGATCAGCTTGCCGCCGGTCTCGACCTGCAGCTCGCCGTATTTGATGGTGCCGGTGACGACGCCGCTGGCCCGCAGCCGCAGCAGGCCGGAGACCGAGAGGTCGCCCTCGAACCGGCCGGCTATGTCGCCGTCGCGGATCTCGGCCGAGCCCTTGAACACGCCCTGCTCGGCGATCTCGATGGTCTGGCAGTCCTTGATCTTGGCTTCGATCCGGCCTTCGACCACCAGGTGGTCGCAGGCGGTGATCTCGCCGGCCAGCGAGATCTCGCTGCCGACGATCAGCTTGCGCGGCGACTCGCGGCCGGTCGTTGCGGCCGGCTGGTCCGCCGGGCGGCGGACGCCGCCGATCGCACCGGCCCCGGTGCCGGGCAGGTCGACCCGGCGCGGCAGCTCGGTCTTGTAGCTGGTGGCGGGCTTGGCGGTGGACATGGGATCTCCTTGAGGCGCGCTCGGGGTGGTGGGCCGAACTACGGACGTGTCCGTGGCAGCGGAATAGCCTGGCCGCTCGGCGCCGCCATCCGATCCTCCGCCAGCGGGGTTGCGTCGACGAAACACGCGGGTGTCCCCCTGCTTGTTGTGGTTCCGGGCTCGAGGCCCCATCGGCGATGGGGTCGGGACTTTAGCATGGATGCTCGACCGCGGATCAACCCGCCACGGTCAGCCCCGTTCCGGCACAGGAGCCATTGTGGCGCATTCCGGTCAAATGAATTATCCGGCGGCGCGGCCGGCGGGCATTCCCGCCGCGGCGCCGACGGTGCGATGGAAGACATGGGTCATGAAAGCGGCGCCCAGCACCGGCACCACCAGATTGACCACCGGCACCAGCATGATCGCGGCCAGCACCAGCCCGGCGACGATGAAGCGGCCCTGGCGCTCGCGCCACGCCGCCCGAGCCGCCGCGGGCTCGAACCGCCGCGCCGCGACCAGCTCGAAATATTCGCGGCCGAGCAGGTATCCGTTCACCAGCCAGAACACCAGCAGGTTCACCCCGGGCACCACCAGCACGATGCCGACCGCGACCAGGTTGAACGCGACCAGGGCGGCGAAGAAGCGGATGGCGCCCCAGATGATCTCGCCGATCCGCTGCCGCCGCGGCGGCGGCAGGGCGGGGTAGTGGCGGGCCTCCACCGCCTGGGCGACGTCGTCGAGGAACAGGCCGGCGACGAGGCCGACGATGGCGGGAAACAGCAGGATGGCGAGCGCCAGCACGGCGACACCGCCCAGCACATCGATCGTGGTGTCGACCCAGGACCAGTTGGCGATGTGCACGAAGGACAGGCCCCAGCCGGCCAGGGCCGGCAGGGTCAGCACCAGGGCGATGGTGGCGGCGAAGCTGACCCACAGCACCCGGCGGATCGCCGGGTCGGACGTCATCTGCTGCAGGGCGAGGCGGAGGGCGTTCGGCATCGGGGCTCGTCGGTTGGTGTCGCGGCGGTTCACCTGGGGTGGCCGGGGCCGCAACGCAAGAGCAATGCTACTCGGGATCCGCCATCGGGCCGCCCTCGCCGGCGGTGGTGCGATAGCGCGGCAGGCCGTCGGAGAGGTGCACCCAGGGCAGCTTCTGGCCGACATAGACATGCCCCTGTGGCGGCAGGGCGGCGGGGTCGTCCAGCGTCGCCACCAGCAGATGCACCTCGTCCGGCCAGCGCACGCCCTCATAGGCCAGCGGCGTGCCGCAGCGGCCGCAGAAGAAGCGGGTGGCGCCGGGCGAGGACTCGAAGCGCCGCGGCGCCTCGCCGCTCCAGCTCACCCGCCCGCGGTCGAAGCCGGCATAGACGGAATAGGGCGCGCCGGTGATCCGCCGGCAGTCGCGGCAGTGGCAGGCCGCCACCCATCCGGGCGCGCCCGACACGGCATAGCGAACGGTGCCGCAGCCGCAGCCGCCGGTGAGGGGCATGGCGAAGTCCGGCATTGCCTCCATCCTCCCGATGCGATGGAAACGACCTCGTTCTACAGCGGCTTCGGTGCCGCGTCTTTGCGGATCTTGCTGCCGGGCTCAGTCGGGCGACTGGGCCGCTTCCGCCAGGATTCCCGGCCCGAAGATGCGGGCCAGGGCGCCGCGGCCGGAATCGGTCAGGGCCACGGCGCGGCTGTCGCGGTCGCGCCGGATCCAGCCCTGCTCCAGGAAGCGGTCGGCGATGGCGGCGCCCAGCGCGCCGGACAGATGCGGCCGGCGCTCGCTCCAATCCTGGCATCGGCGGGTGACGGCGCGGCGACCCTGGCGCAGCCGGTCGACATCGATGTCGAGGGCGGCGAGCCAGCCCGGCGCGGCCTCGGACAGCGCGAAACCATGGTCATCCGCCCGCAGCACGCCCTGTGCCATCAGCGCATTGGTGATCGCGACCCCGAGCCGCCCGGCGAGGTGGTCGTAGCACATGCGCCCCTCGCGCAGCGGCGCCGGCACCTTCGAGCGCGAGGCCGCGGCGGGCGGCGGTGACGCCAGGGTCAGCATGGTCTCCAGCAGCGCCCCGATCTCCGCCCCGGCGAGGGCGTAGTAGCGGTGCCGCCCGAGCCGCCGGACCGTCACCAGCCCGGCCTCGGTCAGCTTGGTCAGATGGCTTGAGGCGGTCTGGGGCGTGACCCGGGCGCGCCAAGCCAGCTCGCCGGCCGGCAGCGCCTCGCCGCCGAACAGCGCCGACAGGATCAGCGCCCGGCTGGGATCGCCGATCAGCGAGGATAAGCTCGCCAGATCAAGGCCTTCCTTCATATTTCGATGGTGATCGATTTATCATCGCTGGTCAAGCGCCATGGCCGGATGTCGACTGGGGTCCTTCCGCAGGGAGAGCCGACCATGACCGACACCTATGCGATCCTCGACTATGTTCGCCGCCACTGCCTGCAGCCATCCGCGCTGGCGCGGGCCGCCGGGCTGGCCGAGACCCGGCTGCGTGAGCTGATCGCCGCCCGCTGCCTGCCGGGACCGACCTATGTTCTTTCCCCGGCGCTGACTGTGCGCAGCGCGATCCGCTCCGAGGCGCTGGCGCCGCAGGCGGAGGAATGGTTCGGCGCCGCGGTGCTGCCCTGGGCCCGCCGCGCCGCGGAGTCGATGCTGCCGCTGTCCGAATTGGCGGACCGGCTGCGGCGGGATTTCGCGGCCGATTTCCGCCGGGCGCTGCTCGCCTCCGAGGGCCGGGCCTACGGCTGGACCGAGCTGTTCGACGCCGCGGGGGCGATCGACGAGACGGCCCTCGCCAAGGCCCTCGACGAGATCTGGGAGGAGAACTGGCTCGGCGGCGCCTATGCCGTCTGCCTGCGCCGCTTCGACGGACCTCACCTGGTGACGAAGCTGGTCGAGCGCAGCCGCATCCGCGGCCTGACCGCGGAGGGGACGAAGCCGGTCCTGACCCCGGCCGAGGCGGCGGCGGTGACGGCGGCGATGGCCCGGCTCGACGCCGTGATCACGCCCTTCGCCCCGCATGAGCGGCCGCACGGCACGCCGGGGCTGTGGATCGACCGGATCGCGGCACGCTACGGCCTGCCCCATCCGAAGGAAGCAGGTCGCGAGCCGGCGGCGTCGGTTGACTCGAAGCCGGCCGCAGCCTAGAGGGTCAGGGACCCCTTGCGGGTCGCATCCTCGGCCGCAACCAGCGAGACCCATGAGCGCCCGCTACGACGCCACCTGCATCGGCAACGCCATCGTCGATGTCATCACCAAGAATGACGACGCCTTCCTCGCCCGGCACGGCCTGGTGAAGGGGGCGATGACGCTGATCGACGCGGAGCGGGCGGAGACGCTCTACGCCGCCATGGGGCCGGGGCTGGAGGCCTCGGGCGGCTCCGCCGGCAACACCGCGGCGGGGCTGGCCTCGCTGGGCGGCAAGGCCGCCTTCATCGGCAAGGTGACGGCCGACCAGCTCGGCGCCGTCTACCGCCACGACATCCGCGCCGTCGGCGTCGATTTCGACTCGGCGCCGCTCGATCCGGCCGTGCCGGGCACGCCGCCGACCGCGCGCAGCCTGATCATTGTCACGCCGGACGCGCAGCGGACGATGAACACCTATCTCGGCGCCTGCGTCGAGCTGACGCCGGACGACGTCGACGAGGCGGTGATCTCCGGCTCGCAGGTGACCTATCTCGAAGGCTATCTGTGGGACCGGCCGAAGGCGAAGGAAGCCTTCATCAAGGCCGCCCAGGTGGCCCATGCCGCCGGCCGCAAGGTGTCGCTGACCCTGTCCGACAGCTTCTGCGTCGAGCGGCACCGCGACAGCTTCCTGTCGCTGATCGACAGCCATGTCGACGTGCTGTTCGCCAATGAGGCGGAGATCAAGGCGCTGTACCAGGTCGACGATTTCGAGACCGCCGTCGCCGCGGTGCGCGGGCGCTGCGAGGTCGCGGCGATCACCCGCAGTGAGAAGGGCTCGGTGATCGTCACCGACGGCGAGAGCCATGTGGTCGAGGCCGCGCCGCTGGCCCATCTGGTCGACACCACCGGCGCCGGCGACCTCTACGCCTCCGGCTTCCTCTACGGCCTTACCCGCGGGCTCGGCCTGGTCGAATGCGGCCGCATCGGCAGCATCGCCGCCGCCGAGGTGATCAGCCATGTCGGCCCGCGGCCCCTGGTGCCGCTGCGCGATCTGATCGGCTGAGGCGTCCCCCCGATACTGTCTCCTTTTTCTGTCATGCCCGGGCTTGACCCGGGCATCCAGGAATGTCGATGCCGCTCCGGGTGGCCCCTGGATCGCCAGGTCAAGCCCGGCGATGACAGCAAGGGGGCGGGTTCGCCGCCTTACGTGGTTTATCTCCGGAACACCGCCACCGCCTCCAGATGCGGCGACCACAGGAACTGGTCGACCGGCGTCGCCCGCTCCAGCCGGTAGCCGCCATCGACCAGGATCCGGGCGTCGCGCGCCAGGCTGGACGGGTTGCAGGAGACGGCGACCACCACCGGCACGGCGGATGAGGCCAAGGCCTGCGCCTGGTCGCGGGCGCCCGCCCGCGGCGGGTCCAACACCACGGCGTCGAAGCCGCGCAGCTCTGCCGCGCTCAGCGGCTGGCGGAACAGGTCGCGGCGCTGCGCGGCGATCCGCTCGCCCCGTCCGCCGCGCCGGGCCGCCGCCGCCAGCGCCTCGACCGAAGCCGCCTCGCCGTCGATCGCCGTCACCTGGGCGCCACGGGCCAGCGGCAGGGCGAAGGTGCCGGCACCGCAGAACAGGTCGGCGATCCGCTTCGCCTGGCCGACGCCCTCGCGCACCAGCCGGGTCAGCGCGGCCTCGCCTTCGGCGCTGGCCTGCAGGAAGCCGCCGGGCGGCACCGCCACCGGCACGCCGTCGAAATGCACCACGCCGGGGCGGCGATGCGCCACCGGGTCGGTGAAGCCGTCGGGGCCGCGCCAGGACAGCCGCGCGAGGTCCTGCGCCGCGGCGAAGGCGGCCAGTTTCTCCCGCCGGTCCAGGTCCAGCCCGGTCTCGGCCACGACCACCAGGTCGATGCCGTCGTCCAGCAGGGTGACGGCGACGTCGGCGCCGGCATTCTCCGGCAGGATGTCGGCCAGCACCGCGCGCAGCGGCGGCAGCAGGACGGTGATCTCCGGCCGCAGCACGACGCAGTCGGTCAGGTCGACGATCCGGCTCGACCCCGCCTCGTTGAAGCCCAGGAACACGCCCGACCGGCCGTGCCGCGCCGCCAGGCTGGCCCGCCGGCGGCTGCGCGGCGGGGTCTCGACCAAGGCATCCACCTCGGTCTCCAGCCCGTGGCGGGCCAGGGCGGCGACCAGCAGGCCGCGCTTCCAGTCGGTGTAGACCGGCGGCGCCAGATGCTGCACCTGGCAGCCGCCGCAGGGGCCGAAATGCGGGCAGGGCGGCTCCCGGTGATTCGGGCCGGGCTGCACCAGCTCGATGAACTCGCCGCGATAGGCCTGGCCCTCCGGCCGGCCCAGCCGGGCGCGCACCCGGTCGCCCGGCGCGGCGAAGGGCACGTAGACGCGATGATCTTCGGCCATGCCGATGCCGTCGCCGCCGCCGCCCAGGCGTTCGACCACGAATTCGATCTCGCGCCGCGACCCGGGGGCCGCGGGCTTGCTCCGTCGCATCTGCCGCTTCATGGTGGCAGGCATGGCATGCGCCGCCCGGCCTTGCAAGGCGCGGGGTTGCATGCGCTTCGCCGGCAGGGCCATATCCCTGGCATAGGGGGCCGGTCCTGCGGCCGCGATGAGTTGCTGGAGACGGTCTTGGATCTCGCCGCTGTGCTGGGCCGCGTGCGCGGCATGCTGTTCGAGCCCGATGCGACGCTGGCCGCCCATGGCGTGCCGGCGCCGAGCTGGCGCGTGGTGGTGCGCGAGCATGCGCTGCCGGTGCTGATCCTGACCTCGATCGGCGCCTTCCTGCTGCTGTCCCTGCTGCTCTCGACGTCCGAGACCGGGACCTCGATCGGTCTCCTGGTGCTGTTCCTGGCCGGGCGGGTGCTGGTCAACCTGGCCGGGCTGTTCGTCATGGCCGCCGTGGTCCGCTTCTATGCCGGGATGTTCGGCTCTTCCGCCGGCTTCGACGCCGCCTTCGTCCTGGTAGCGCTGGCGATGACGCCGGTCTATGTCGCCGAGATGCTGGGGCCGGGCGTGCAGCTTCTGTTCTCCGGCCCGGCGGCGGTGCTGCTGGTGCTGCTCTCGATCGGCTATGCGCTCACGATCCTGTACCGCGGCACCGGTCTCGTCCTGGGCGTGCCGCAGGAGCAGCGCGGCGCCCATTTCGGCCTGACCCTGGTGACGCTGGTGGTGCTGACGATGCTGTTCGGCCTGCTGCTCGGGCCCTACATCCTGCCGGTGCCGGCCTGAGGTGGTAGCGTCCTGACATGTGCGGACGATTCGTGCAGAAGCTGCCGCCGGAGGAGCTGGCGGGGATCGCCGGCGCCGAAGGCCCGGTCCCGAATGTGCCGGCGCGCTACAACGCGGCGCCGACCCAGGACCTCGCCGTGGTCCGGTTCAACCCCAAGACCGGGCGGCGCGCCGTCGACCTGCTGCGCTGGGGCCTGGTGCCGAGCTGGGAGAAGGACCTGAAGGGCGGCGCCAAGCTGATCAACGCCCGGTCCGAATCGCTGGCCGAGCGGCGCAGCTTCGCCCGGGCGTTCCAGGCCCGGCGCTGCCTGGTCCCGGCCGACGGCTTCTACGAATGGGCGCCGGACCGCACGCCCCATTTCGTCCGCCGCCTGGACGGCCGGCCGATGCTCTTCGCCGGGCTGTGGGAGGGGTGGAAGGATCCCGAGTCGGGCGAGTGGATCCGCACCTTCACCATCGTCACCGCCGAGGCGGTCGAGCGGCTGCGGCCGATCCACCACCGCATGCCGGTGATGCTGGAGCCGGAGCACTGGCCGGCCTGGCTCGGCGAGGTCGAGACGCCGCCCGAACGGCTGCAGGCGCTGCTGGCGCCGCCGGCCGACCTGCCGGTCGAGGCCTATCCGGTCTCGGTCCGGGTCAACGCCGTGCGCAACGACGACCCGACGCTGATGGACCGGGCGGCCTGAGCGGGGGCTCAGGCGATCACCCTGCACGCCGCGCTGATCTGCTCGACATGGCGATGGTCGGTGCCGCAGCAGCCGCCGAGCACATTGATCTGCGGATGGCGCTTCAGCAGGTCGCCGTACTGCCGCCCGAGCTCCACCGGATCCCCATCGTCGAGGTCGGGCGCCTCGTTGAGCTCCTGATGGCTGCGCCGGGATGCGTTCGCGCGAATGCCCCGCACGCGCCCGACCCGGGCGTCGGGGACCGCGAGCGTCCCGTCGAAATGGGCCGGATGGGCGCAGTTGATCATGTAGTAGGCGGGCCCGCGGGAGGTCGCTCCATCCACCTCCTCGATCGCGTCCATCAGGCCCTGGCCCGTCGGCAGCCGGCCGTCGGTCTCGACCGTGAACGAGATCGCCACCGGCAGGCCGGCGTCCCGTGCGGCGCGCGTCACACCGATCGCCTCGTTCGCATTGGTCATGGTGATGGCCGTCACCATGTCGACCCCGGCCTCGCCGAAGGTGCGGATCTGCCGGCCGTGATAGGCGGCGGCCTCCTCCGGCCCCATCACCTGGCCGGGATCGTAGCCGTCGCCGCGCGGGCCGACGCAGCCGCTGACGACGATCGGCGTCCGTCCGGTCTCGAACTCGTCGCGCAGCGCCTGCATCAGCGCGATCGAGTCCCGGTTGGCCCGGTCCAGCTCCTCGTCGGAATAGCCGAGCTTCCGGCCCCAGTCGGGGCTTGCGCGCCAGGTCGGGCTCTCCAGGATGAAGCCGAGACCTTCCCTTCGCGCGATCTCGATGTAGCGCGTGTAGTATCGGCGCAGAGCCGTCCGGCCGGCTTCCTTCCGCAGGATGTGGAACGCCGCGAAGCAGGGCAGATCGAGCCCGTCGTGGAAGATCAGCGAGGTCTCTATGCCGCCGTCGGTGAGAAACAAACCGTCCTGCGCCTGAGGCAGGCGGGATCGGTACTTCGCCATGATCACGGCTCCTTCCGTGCTTGGGAGGGCTGATGTCGGCCAGCTTCGGTGCCGCACCCGAAAAGAACGGTGTGGACGGCCTCGGCTCGGGTGAAGCCGATGTCCTGCAGCATGTGATTGTTGAGCCGCGTGAAGGCTTCCGCCGTGCGCCGGGCATGTGCCTGCCGGGTCATCACAATGGCGATCTTGCCCGCAATCGCGGTGATCCAGCCTGTTTCGCGGTGTACAGTCATACCGTCGGCAGGCGCACCGATGCGCCCTGCCAGCGTGGGGGCGTCCATGATCTTCCCCTGTGCGTGTTCGGCAGCGAGAGGGCCGCAGATCGGCTTCGCCGCGGGCGGTGCGGCGTCACTGCGGCTGCGACGCTAAGATGAAGCGCGGGTCGCCTGGGGTGAATGATCGACCCGCCGGATCAATTGACCGTCCGGCCGGCACCGACCCGCTGTCGGAGGTGCTTCGGGCCGTGCGGCTGACCGGGGGCATGTTCCTCGAGGCACGCTTCACCGCGCCCTGGTGCGTCCTGTCCAAGGTCGATCCCGAGGATTGCCAGCCGTTCCTTGCCGATCCCCTCCAGGTGATCGCCTATCACTACGTCGTGGAAGGCCGGATGCTGGTGGGGCTCGAGGGGCAGAGCCCGCTGGAGGTCCGCGCCGGCGAGACGGTGCTGCTTCCTCGCAACGACCCGCATGTCCTGTGCAGCTCGACGGGCCTCAGGCCGATCTACGCCCATGAGCTCATCCAGGCCGGGGATCCGGGCGGGCTCCTGCAGATCGTCCATGGCGGCGGGGGCGAGGTCACCCGCATCATCTGCGGGTTCCTGGGCAGCGACCAGGACCGGAACCCGCTGATCGCGACGCTCCCCCGCATCCTGACGGTGGATATGGGCCGGGCGAGATCGAGCGACTGGATCGAATCCTCGCTGCGCTTCGCCATCCAGGGTCTGCAGCAGGGAGAGATCGGCACGTCGACGGTGGTATCCAGGATTTCCGAGCTGATGTTCGTGGAGGCGGTGCGCTGCTACGCGGCGACGCTTCCGGCCGAGCAGAGAGGATGGCTCGCCGGCATCCGCGACCCGGTCGTCGGGCGGGCGCTGGCCCTGGTGCACCGCAGCCTCGACCGCCCGTGCACGGCGGAGAGCCTGGCCAGGGATGTCGCGCTGTCCCGCTCGGCCTTCGCCGATCGCTTCACGGCGCTCGTGGGCATGCCGCCGAAGCGGTATCTCACCTTCTGGCGCATGCAGGCGGCCAAGGACAAGCTGCGCGAGGGACGCAAGCCGATCGCGCAGATCGCCTATGAGGTCGGGTACGAGGCGGAGGCGGCGTTCATCCGCGCCTTCAAGCGGGAATTCGGGGTGCCTCCGGCGACCTGGCGCAGACAGGCGCAGTCGGCCGGCCCGGGCGTTGATCCTATCGCTCCTCCGCCATGAACGCAGTCAGCTCGGCCGCCAGCTCCGGATCGGCGATCGTCCGCGGCACCTTGTTCTGGCCGCCCAGGCGCCCGCGCGCCTTCATCCAGGCGGCGAAACGGCCGGGCGGCACCGCCACCACCTCCGGCGCGCCCATGCCGGTGCCGCCGGCGCGGTGGGCGGCGTAGTCGTCGTTCAGGGCCGACAGCCGGGCATCGATCGTCGCGGCGAAGCGCGCCACCGCGGCGCCGTCCGGCATCGTCGCGAATTCCACGAACCAGCGGTGGCGGCCGACCGGCGCGGCCTCGTCCGGGAACACAGCCGTCACCGCGAAATCGGCGATGTCGGCGCCGATGGCGGCGGCCGCGTCGGCGGCGGCGCGCTCCACCTCCTCGGCGATCAGATGCTCGCCGAAGGCCGACAGGCCGTAGCTGATGCGGCCGGTGACCAGCAGCCGCGGCGGATCGCGGCCGACCAGGCGCACCGTGTCGCCCAGCACATAGGCCCAGGCGCCGGCGCAGGTGGTCACGACGACGGCATAGTTCACCCCCGGCTCGGCGTTCGCGATCCAGTGCCGTACCGGCCGAGGCGAGTCCAGCTCCTCGACCGGCACGAACTCCAGGAACAGCCCGTGGTCGAGGCACAGCCGGAGGCCGTCCTCCGGCCCGGCATCCTGCACCGCGATGAAGCCTTCGCTGGCGGCATAGCCCTCGCGGATCTCGGCCCCGGTGCCGTCGATCAGCCGCTCCAGCCGCGGCCGGTAGGGCGCCAGCGCGACGCCGCCGGGCACCAAGAGGTCGAGCGAGGGATAAGGCGGGTCGGGCGCGTCCCCCCGGGCGCGGCGCAGCTCGCGCACCCGCTCCAGCAGGATCAAGAGCCAGCTGGTGGTGCCGGTGACGCAGCGGATCGGCAGCTCGAGCGAACCGCGGGCGATGCGGTCCAGCTTCTCCTCCCAATCGCTCAGCAGCGCCAGCTCCGGCCCCGGGAAGACGAAGGGCCGCGCCCAGGCCGGCAGGGTGCGGGCGGCGATGCCGCTGAGGTCGCCGCTGAACACCCCCGGCGCCTCCTCGGTCAGCGCCGTGCTGCCGCCCAGCATCAGGCTGCGGCCGCCGAACATCCGGCTGTGCGGCCGGGCGGCGAGATGCCAGGCGGTCAGGTCGAACGCGGCGCGGACATTGGACCGGCGCATCGCGTCGGTCACCGGGATGTATTTGCTGCGGCCGCTGCTGGTGCCCGAGGTGGCGGCGAAGAACGGGACCCGGCCGGGCCAGGACACGTCCTGCAGCACCGGGAAGGCCGGCTGCCAGTAGTCCCGCCACATCGCCTCATAGCGGCGCAGCGGCACCGCCGCCTGGAACGCCGCGACATCGGCGATGCGGTCGAAGCCGTGGTCGCGGCCGAAGCGGGTGCCGGCGGCGCGGCGCAGCAGCCGCAGCAGGGTCCGGTGCTGGCTCTCGACCGGATCCAGGCGGTGCAGCCGCCGGCGCCGCAACGCCGCCGCCAGCCGGAAGACCGGGGTGGCGTCGATCATGCCGGGGACAGGCGCATGAGGATCGGGAACTCCCGCGCCACCGTCTCGGGCCGCAGCGGCAGCCGGATCGGCCGGCGCTCGCGCCACAGCGCGATCTGGTCGGTCAGGCCCTCGCTGCCCAGCCAGCCGTCCTGGCCGCCGAACAGCGTGACCCAGCTGGCGTCCGGGTCGGACATGTCGGCGACATGCCGGGCCATCGAGCCGTAGGTCGCGGCGTGCCGGCCGCGCACCAGCCCGTGCGCCGCCTTCATCGGCGTCTCGCGCGACCCGCCGGTCGGGTATTCGCCGAAGACGAAGAAGCGGCCCAGCACCGGCAGGTTGGCCAGGATATGCGCCACCCGCATCCGATGCATCTCGCCCCAGCTCGGGATCGGGGCGGCGTCGATCACGGCCAGGCCGACCGCCTCGGCCAGCACCTCGCGGCGCCGGTCCGGCGCCAGCGCCGCCAGGTCGTCGGCCAGGAAGGCGGTGATTGCGTTCCACTGCGCCATCAGCCGCGGCATGGCGTCGATCGATTCGGCGCCATAGACCCGCGGCACCAAGTGGTACAGCAGCGCCTCGAAGGCCGGCGCGCCGGCCGACTCGGCGGCATAGTCGCCGTCCCATCCGGCCAGGCGGTCGAGGAAGGCCGCCTGCTCGCCGGCGACGCCTGTCTCTCGGATCGCCTCCACCAGGTGCCGCGCCAGGGCGCCGGCATCCGGCGACACCGTGTCGGCCTGCAGCGCGACCAGATCCTCGGGTGTCAGCCGCTCGTTGCTGCGCAGGACCGTATAGAGCCGGCGCACCCGCTCATCGGCGGAGAAGAAGAAGCCGACCGGCAGCGCCGTGTCGGTCGGCCGGTTGTTGGCGGTGGCCAGCACCCCGTCCGGCGGGTCGGCGGCCCAGGGCAGGGCCGGGGCGTCGACCAGGCCCTGCCAGTGGGTGTCGGGATCGCTGGCGTCCAGCACGGGATCCGACGGCGGGAAGCGGGTGCGCACCGGCAGGGTCGCGGCCATGATCTGGCCGATCCGCCCGTCCGCCCCCGCCACCAGCATGTTCTGGGCCGAGACGCCGAAACCGGCGAAGGCGGCGCGGAACTCCTCCAGCGTGGTGGCGCGGCTGGCGCGCAAGAGGGCGGTGATCTCATCGGTCGGCTCGTGCCCGATCCAGCGCAGCGCGATCGTGTCGTCCGGCAGGCTGCGCGTCACCTTGGCGTCGCTGACGATCGGGCCGAAGCGGCTGCGCCGCACCCGGCGCCGGACCGGCCGCCAGAAGCGGGTGCGGATCACCGTCTCGCGCGTCTCGATCTCCTCCGGCGGCAAGGACCCGACGTCGTACAGGTCGCTCGACGCCGCCCGCATGTTGGTGCCGCCCCAGGCGAGGTGCGGACTGCGGCCGACGGCGACGAAGGGCAGGCCCGGCACCATCAGCCCGGCCATGTGGAAGCCGGGCGATCGCATGCCGGCGGCGACCCAGAGATTGGGCAGCGACAGTGACAGATGCGGGTCGCTGGCGATCATCGCCCCGCCGGTGGCGCTGCGCGATGCCGCCACGGCGACGCTGTTGCTGCCGCTGCGGCCGGTCGCGGTCAGCAGCGTCGCCAGCGCCGCCTGCCGCCCGTCCGTGGTGAAGCTGGTGGCGGCGTTGGCGCCGGCCTTCAGCGTGCGGGCCCAGGCCTCGGCGAAGCCCGGCTTGCCGCGCTCGCGCAGCAGGCCGAAATAGGCCACCCAGTTGATGTCGCTGCCGGCCAGCCGGCCGATCATCCACATGTCGCGCAGCGTGTAGGGCTCGTGCCGCAGTCCCAGCAGCGGAAATTCCGGCGGCGGCGCCCGCTCCAGCGCGTGATAGGCGTTCACGCCGGTGACGAAGGCCTCGGCGAAGGCCCGGCTGTCGGCCGGCATCCGGTCGATCACGGTGTCGGCGGCGTGGCCGTAGTCGAGGATGCGCAGCGCGTGGTCGAGGTCGCGCGCCACCGACCCGGCGATTTCCGACAGCCGGCCCTGCGCCACCCGCTTCATCAGCGCGATCTGGCCGCCGCGCAGATGGGCGTGGACCAGGCCCAGCGCCACCGCCAGGTCGCCATCGGTCTCGGCCTCGACGAAGGGGATCTGATGGGCGTTCCAGCGGATGTCGACCGGCCGCGCCAGCGGCAGCCCGCTGGTCGGGAAGGCGGCCAGCCGCTCCGCCGCCGTCACCGGCCGCGGCGCCAGGGCGCGCAGCGCCGGCACCAGCGGGGCCAGGGCGGCGATCAGCCGGCGTAGAGCGGTCATGGGTTCAGCTGGGTTCTGTCAGCCCGAAGGCGGCCGACAGGAAGGCGGCCACGTCGCGGTCCGACCGTGCCCGCACCGCATCGTCGCGGCCGATCAGATAGCCCTCGCTGCCGACGCAGTTGGCCAGGATCAGCTTGCGGGTGAAGGACCCGGACATGGCGATGCCGAGATTGCCGTCGCGCACCGTCAGGTCACGCTCGACCTGGAAGTCGCAGTCGTTCAGCAGCCGGCCGATCGGCCGCGGACCGGGCCGGCTGCCGTCCCATTGGTGGACCGCGCCGGGATAGACGATGGTCTGGACCCGCGATCCGCCCTGGCGCAGCGCCGCCGCGGTGGCCTGGCACCGCTCCGCATCCATGATGGCGTCGCGGTCGCCCCAGGCCATCAGCACCGGCGCGCCGGTGGTGCGCGGCTCCTCGAAATCGATGATGCAGGGGCCGTAGAAGGCGACATGGGCGGCGAAGCGGGTGTCGCCCAGCCGGTACAGCGCCGCGAACCGGTCGGCGATCGCGGCATTGGCGGCGACGACGCTGGCCATGGCGCCGTAGGAGAAGCCCCAGACCGCGACGCGGTCGCCGTCGATCTCCGGCCGCGCCTTCAGCCAGGCCAGGGTGGCGTAGGCGTCGGCCAGCGCCATGGTCTCGGTGATCTGGATCACCCGGTCGGTAAAGCTGGTGGCCAGGTCGCGCCGCGCCCCGAACACGTCGACCACCGCCGCGCCGATGCCCATCGCCGCCAGCTGCCGGGCATAGGTCGGCTCGCGATGCTCGTCGATGCCGGCGGCGCCGTGCAGCAGCACCACGGCCGGCGCCTTGTGCGCCGCGTCGGCGCCGGCGGGCGGGTAGTAGGTGACGCGCGCCTGGGTCGCCGGGGCGTCGGGGCCGATGTCGGTCGGGGCGAAGGGGCTGCGGCTCTGCACCGCCACGATCCGCCCGGCGGCGTCGCCGACCGCGGGCCATGGGTCGGTGAAGGCGGGTTCCGCCCCGGCCGCGGGCAGCAGGCCGAGCCAGAAGACGGCGGCGAGGCCGGCGGTGCGCCGGAGCGCTGGAAATCGACCGTGTTGCGCCATCGATCGGGTCCTGTCGTCGCGAGCGAGCCGAGGCGATTTTAACCGGGTTTGGGGCGGCGGCCAGCCCGGCCGCGCGGGCCATGGCGTCGCAGCCGCTCCCGGACGGGCCTGCCGCCGATCCTTGAAAAGGCCGCCTTTCGCTGGAGAATCGATCCTCGGAGGCCACTCAGCTGGGAGATCGACCATGACAACCCTTTCCGGCACTCCCGACGACGACGTCAGCCTCGGTACCGACCGCGACGACGTCATTCGCGGCCTCGGCGGCAACGACCGGCTCTACGGCCTGGGCGGCGGCGACGTGCTCTACGGCGACGACGGCAGCGACCTGCTCTGGGGCGGGATGGGGGCCGACCTGCTGGTCGGCGGCAGCGGCTTCGACACGGTCAGCTACTGGGGCAGCGCGGCCGGCGTGACCGTGACGATCGGCGGCGCGGGATCCGGCGGCGACGCCGAAGGCGACCTGATCGCCGGCGATGTCGAGAACCTGGTGGGCTCGGCCCTCGGCGACAGGCTGACCGGCTCGACCGGCCTGAACTATCTCGCCGGCTGGGGCGGCGACGACATCCTCGACGGGCTCGACGGCAACGACCAGCTCGACGGCGCCGACGGCGACGATCGGCTCGAGGGTGGCGCGGGCGGCGATTGGCTCACCGGCGGTGACGGAGCCGACCAGCTCCGGGGCGGCACCGGCAACGACACGCAATACGGCGGGGCCGGCGCCGACCGGCTGGAAGGCGGGGCTGGCGACGATCAGCTCTTCGGCGGCGCCCAGGGCGTCACGGAGCCCTTCTTCCTGTCCACCGAGGATGGTGTCGGGGATGCGCTGTTTGGCGGTGACGGCAACGATGTCGTCCAGGCCGGCTCTCTCGACAGCGTCGATGGCGGGACGGGGATCGACACGCTCCACATCGACAACCGCGGCCGGACCGAGGCTGTGACCGCGGCGCTTGCCGGCACCAGCCTGGAGATCGGCAGCCTCGGCATCTCGGCGATCAATGTCGAACGGCTGGCCTATTACGGCGGCGCCGGCGCCGACACCATCACCGGCGGGGCCGGGGATGACGACCTGATGGGCGGCGCCGGCAGCGACATTCTGACGGGGGGCGCCGGCAACGACGTCCTCTCTCCCGGAGACAGGACGTTCGTCGGTGGGAACAATATCGTCCTCGCCACTTCCGCCCCGGCGGTGGACAGGGTCGATGGCGGGGCGGGCAACGACAGGCTCCTGGTCGACGACAGGCAAGAGACCGTCGGGATCACCCTGGCCTTCACCGGCACGTCCGCCAGCAGCAGCGACGGCCTCACGGCGATCAATGTCGAGCAGCTGGAGTATCATGGCGGTTCGGGCGACGACACCGTCACGGCCGGGGCCGGCTTCGACGTCCTCGATGGCGGCTTCGGCCGTGACGTGCTCCGCGGCGGCGCCGGGGCCGATATGCTCGACGGCGGCGGCTACGACACCGGCCCCGACATCGACACCGCCAGCTACTACAGCAGCTCGGTCGGGGTCTCGGTCAGCCTCGCCGCCGGCATCGTCGGCAGCGGCGGCGACGCCGAAGGCGACACCCTGACCCGCATCGAGAGCCTCTCCGGCAGCCAGGGCCATGACAGCCTCGTCGGCGACGACCGGGCCAACGGGCTGCAGGGCTGGAACGGCAACGACGTGCTCACCGGGGCCGGCGGCAAGGACACGCTCACCGGCGGCGCCGGGGCCGATCGCTTCGTCTATGGCAGCGCGGCCCAGAGCCCGGTCGGGACCAATGCCGATCGGATCACCGATTTCAGCCATGCCCAGGGCGACCGCATCGACCTGTCGGCGATCGACGCCAACACCGGCGCGGCCGGCGACCAGGCCTTCAGCTTTATCGGCAGCGGCTCCTACACCGGCGTCGCCGGCCAGCTCCGCTACGCCGTGAACGGCGGCGTCACCACCATTGCCGGCGATATCGACGGCGACGGCGCTTCCGACTTCCACATCCAGCTCACCGGCGCCATCACCCCCGTGGTCGGAGATTTCGTGCTGTGAAGCCAGCGGAACGCCGGATGCGGCCTGTCGCCGCCCGGCGTCGCGTCTTCAGGTAGGACGGCGTTCCGCATTCGATCCTGCGTCCCTGTCGGCCGGACCCTGCCCGCTCGACCGAAGTCTTCGGTCGAAAAGGTCTCGACTTGTTCAAATAAGTCTGGACCTGTGGCTGGAATGCGATATCTATTTCCGATCCATTCACAGGGAGAGTTTTGATGGGTGCAGACGTCGCCGATGATTTGAAGCCGATTTCGACAGATGAGATGCGCAAGCACACCGTTCATATCGTGGCCGCGCACGTCTCGCACAACAGCGTCGCCCCCAGCGACCTGCCGGCGCTGATCGAGCAGGTCTACGGCGCGCTGACCGGCCTGGGCAAGCCGTCGACCCCGGCGCCGACCCGGCCGGAGCCGGCGGTGCCGATCCGCAAGTCGGTGACGCCCGACTACATCGTGTGTCTCGAGGACGGCAAGAAGCTGAAGATGCTGAAGCGGCATCTGCAGGCGGCCTACAACATGACCCCCGACGAATACCGGGAGCGCTGGGGTCTGCCGGCCGATTATCCGATGGTCGCCCCGAACTACGCCAAGCAGCGCAGCACGCTGGCGAAGAGCATCGGCCTCGGCACCCGCCGTACGGCGGAGGCGCCCGCGCCGGCGCCGCAGCCGGCGAAGTCGTCGCGCGGCCGGAAGGCGGCGAAGTAGGCGCCGCATGCCGCCAGCGGGGTTGGGCCGGGCCGGCAGGGAACTGCCGCTCGGCCGCGCCGCTTTCTTCGGCAGGAGAAACCGTCGCGGAGACGGCCGATGGCGGCGCGCAGCTTCTGGTCCGGCTATCTCAAGCTCAGCCTGGTGACCTGCCCGGTGGAGATGACGCCGGCCGTCACCCAGGCGGAGCGGGTGCGCTTCCACACCTTGAACGAGGCGACCGGCAACCGTGTGGTCAGCCAGTATGTCGACTCGGTCTCCGGCAAGCCGGTGGCCGACGACGACCAGGTGCGCGGCTATCCGGTCGGCGAGGACGACTACGTCATCCTGACCGACGAGGAGTTCTCCGCCGTCGCGTTGGAGACGACCCGGACGATCGATATCGAGAGCTTCGTGCCGCGCGCCTCGGTCGGCCTGGTCTGGCGCGAGCGGCCGCACTACCTGGCGCCGAGCGAGCCGGTCGGCGAGGAGGCGTTCAGCGTCATCCGCGAGGCGATGGCCGCGACCAAGACGGTCGGGCTGTCCAAGCTGGTGCTCTACCGTCGCGAGCGCCCGATCATGATCGAGCCGCGCGGCAAGGGCATGATCGTCTGGACCCTGCGCCAGGCCGACGAGGTGCGGGACGAAAAGGACGTCTTCGGCGGCATCAAGCCGGTGGAGCCGCCGAAGGACG
Source organism: Inquilinus limosus DSM 16000 (assembly GCF_000423185.1). Classification (GTDB taxonomy): domain Bacteria; phylum Pseudomonadota; class Alphaproteobacteria; order DSM-16000; family Inquilinaceae; genus Inquilinus; species Inquilinus limosus. The sequence continues at coordinate 274,997 of NZ_KE383985.1, forward strand.
CGATGAAGCTGGCCCTGTCGGTGATCAAGGATCGCAAGAAGGAGTGGAGCGAGGATCTGCTCGGCGACCGGGTCCAGGCTTCACTGCAGAAGATCATCGCCCGCAAGAAGAAGGGGCAGAAGGTCGCTGCCCCGAAGCCGAAGGCCGAGGAGGAGACCGGCAAGGTCATCGACCTGATGGCCGCCCTGCGCAAGAGCCTGGAAGCGGACAAGAAGAAGAAGCGATGATCAGCCGGCCTTGCGCCGTGGGGCGCGCGCTGCCGGCGCGGCCTTGCGCTTCGTCTTGCTCCTGGCCGAGGACTTGCTGGCGGACGTCGCCGCAGACTTGCGGCCGGACTTCGCCGGGATGACGCCAGCGCTTTCCCGCAGCGCCGCCAGCAGATCGACGACCTTGCCGCGCTTCGGCGCGGCGGCCGGCTTGATCGTCTCACCGCGCTGCTTGGCCCGGATCAGCTCCATCAGCGCGGTCTCGTAGCGGTCCTCGAAGCGGGCCGGGTCGAAGGCGCCCATCTTCTGGCCGATGATGTGCTTGGCCAGATCCAGCATCTCGCCGGTGATCTTGAACTCTGGGATGTCATCGAAGGCCTGGGCCTCGTCGCGCATCTCGTATTCGAAGTGCAGCAGGTTGGCCAGGAAGCCCGGCCCCTCCGGGCACAGCATCAGCACCCGGTCGCGCCGGAACAGCACGGTCCGGCCGATGCCCACCACCCCGGCCTTCTCGCAAGCCGTGCGGATCACCGAAAAGGCCTCCGCCCCCACCGCATCGGTGGGGGCCAGGTAGTAGGGCCGGTCGATGGCGACGCGGTCCACCTGGTCGCGCGGGACGAAGGCCTCGATCTCGATCGTCTTGGTGCTGTCCGGGATCGCGGCCTCGATCTCCTCCTCGGTCAGCACGATGTAGCGCTCGGCGTCGACCTCGTAGCCCTTCACCTGCTGGTCGCGCTCGACCGGCTCGCCCGTCTCGGAATCGACGAACAGACGCCGCAGCCGGTGGCCGGTGCGGCGGTTCACCATGTTGAAATGGATCTCGTCGCCGCCGCCGACGGCGGTGTACAGCGCCACCGGGCAGGTCAGGAAGCCCAGCTTCAGCGTGCCTTTCCAGTTCGCGCGCGGCGCCATCTCGTCCTCGCCGGTCGGTCGCCCCCCGTGCAACGAAACGGCCTGGGCCGGCGACCGGTTCCGGCGACGGAACGCCGGCCGGGCCCCGATGTTGAATCCCATGCGGCGCCGCGCACCGCTTCGCCGTCCGCGAGGGCTTCGACAATGCCGCTGTTCCCGACCTGGACCGACCTCCTGCTGCGGCTGGCGCTCGCCACCGTCGCCGGCGCGATCATCGGCTGGAACCGCAGCAGCCATGGCCGCCCGGCGGGGCTGCGCACCCACCTGCTGGTCTGCCTCGCCGCCGCCTTCTCGATGGTGCTGGCGAACCTGCTCCTCCCCACCACCGGCAAGACCGACGATTCCTTCATCCGGATGGACGTGATGCGGCTGCCGCTCGGCATCCTGTCCGGCATCGGCTTCATCGGCGGCGGCGCGATCCTGCATCGCGGCGATCTGGTGATGGGGGTGACCACGGCGGCGACGCTGTGGTTCGTCACGGTGATGGGGCTGTGCTTCGGCGCCGGCGAGCTGATCCTGGGCGGCATCGCCTTCGCCATCGGCCTCTTCGTGCTGTGGGGGCTGAAGTGGCTCGAGAACCGGGTCAAGCAGGAGCGCAAGGCCAGCCTGACGCTGACCGTGGATCTCGACCGCTTCGATCCCGGCGGGGCCGAAGCGGCGCTGCGGGAGGCGGGCTTCCGCATCGCCGCCAGCTCGATCACGCATCAGCCGGACACGCGGCGCAGGACCATGGGCTTCGAGCTGCGATGGATGGGCTATCCGCAGGACAGCAGGATACCGCCTGCGGTCGAGGGGCTGTTCGCCGCCCCCGGCGTGCGGGAGGGCCACTGGTCCGCCCAGTAGCCGGGGCTTCCGGAACCGCCGCTTCGCGCGCATCGTTCCCACAGGCAGCGAGGCTTTCAGGCGAAGGTGATGGCGAAGGACAGCCTGACGACCTATCGGCGCAAGCGCGACTTCACCCGGACCGCCGAGCCCAGCGGCGCCGGCGGCGTGGCACCGTCGGACCGGCTGCGCTTCGTCATCCAGAAGCATGCCGCCACCCGGCTGCATTACGACCTGCGGCTCGAGCTCGACGGCGTGTTCAAGTCCTGGGCGGTGACCAAGGGGCCGTCGCTCGACCCGCACGACAAGCGCCTGGCGGTGGAGGTCGAGGACCATCCGCTGGCCTATGGCGATTTCGAGGGCACGATTCCGAAGGGGCAGTACGGCGGCGGCACGGTCCAGCTCTGGGATCGGGGCTTCTGGAAGCCGGAGGGCCGGATGCCGCCGGACAGGGCCCTGGCCAAAGGCGAGCTGAAGTTCACCCTGGATGGCGACCGCCTGCACGGCGGCTGGGTGCTGGTGCGGCTGAAGCGGGACCGCACCGGCGGCAAGCGCACCAACTGGCTGCTGATCAAGCATCGCGACGAGCATGCGGTGGACGAGGACGGCGACGCGGTGCTGGCCGAAGACCGCTCCGTCGCTTCCGGCCGCGCCATGGCCGAGATCGCCGCCGGGCGGGGCCGGGGGCCGAAGCCCTTCATGCTGGGCGGCCGGACGCCGGCGCGGTCGGATGCGGTCTGGGATTCGACGGCCGAGCCGGGGAAGGCGGCGGCCAAGGCGCTCGCGCCGCGCCGCCGGAAGGCCCGGGCGGCGGCCTCGGCGATGCCGGATTTCATCCCGCCGGAGCTCTGCCTGTCCGTCGACCGCCCGCCCGCCGGCCCGGGCTGGGGCCATGAGATCAAGTTCGACGGCTACCGCCTGCAGCTGCGGATCGAAGGCGGCGTCGCCACGCTGAAGACGCGCAAGGGGCTGGACTGGACCGCCCGCTTCCAGGCCACTGCCGACGCGGCGAGGGACTGGCCGGATTGCATCATCGACGGCGAGGCGGTGGCGCTGGACGAGAACGGCCATCCGAATTTCCCCGCCCTGCAGGTGGCGCTGTCGGAAGGGCGCAGCCGGGACCTGATCTTCTTCGCCTTCGACCTGCTGTACGAGGGCGACCGCGACTGGCGGCCGGAGCCGCTGTCGCAGCGCAAGGCAAGGCTGCGCGAGCTGCTGGAGGAGCAGGGCTGCGACGCCACATCGGCCATCCGCTATGTCGATCATTTCGAGGAGCCGGGTGACGCCGTGCTGCGGTCCGCCTGCCGGCTGCATCTCGAAGGCATCATCTCCAAGCGCCTCGACGCCGCCTATCAGTCGGGCCGTACCGATCGCTGGACCAAGGCCAAGTGCCGCGGTGGCGAAGAGGTCGTGATCGGCGGCTGGTCGACGACCGGAAACCGCTTCCGGTCCTTGCTGGTCGGCGTCCACCGCGGCGACCACCTCGTCTATATCGGCCGGGTCGGCACCGGCTACGGCGCCGCCAAGGTGGAGCGGCTGGTGCCGCGGCTGAAGGCGGTCGAGACCGACAGGTCGCCCTTCACCGGCCCCGGCGCGCCGCGCAAGGAGCGCAACGTCCATTGGGCCCGGCCGGAGCTGGTGGCCGAGATCGAGTTCGCCGGCTGGACCGGCTCCGGCATGGTGCGGCAGGCCTCATTCAAGGGGCTGCGCGAAGACAAGCCGGCCGAGGAGGTCGAGGCCGAGACCCCGGCGCCGGCCGCCGAGACCGAGCTGACGCAGCCGGCGGCGAAGGCCGCGAAGCCGGCACGGCGCCGCGGCGCGGCCAAGGCGACGGTGATGGGCGTGGCCCTGTCCAAGGCCGACAAGGCGTTGTGGCCCGACGCCGGCGACGGCGAGCCGGTCACCAAGCACGACCTGGCGCTGTATCTCGAGACGGTCGGGCCCTGGATCATGCCGCATATCCGGGGCCGCCCCTGCTCGATCCTGCGCGCGCCGGACGGGATCGGCGGCGAGGTCTTCTTCCAGCGCCACGCCATGCCGGGCACGTCGAGCCTGATCTCCCTCGCGCGGGTGTCGGGGGATCGGAAGCCCTACATCCAGATCGACCGGATCGAGGCGCTGGCGGCGGTGGCGCAACTGGGCGCGCCGGAGCTGCATCCCTGGAACTGCCAGCCGGGCGTCCCCGACCGCCCGGGGCGGCTGGTGTTCGATCTCGATCCCGGGCCGGGCGTCGACTTCGCCGCGGTGATCGAGGCGGCGCGTGAGATGCAGGAGCGGCTGCAGGCGGTCGGCCTCGTCCCCTTCTGCAAGACCACCGGCGGCAAGGGGCTGCATGTGGTGACGCCGCTGGCCGCGCCCCGCGCCGGCGGACCGGACTGGCCGGAAGCGAAGGCCTTCGCCAAGGAGATCTGCCAGCGCATGGCCGGCGACGCGCCGGACCGCTATGTCGTCAACATGGCCAAGGCTAAGCGCGAGGGCCGCATCTTCCTCGACTATCTGCGCAACGACCGGATGTCGACCGCGGTGGCGCCGCTGTCGCCGCGGGCGCGGCCGGGCGCGACGGTGTCGATGCCGCTGACCTGGGACCAGGTGCGGAAAGGGCTCGATCCGAAGCGCTACACCCTGCGCACCGCGCCGGACCTCTTGGCGAAAGGCGCCGCCTGGGACGGCTATGACGCCGCCGCCCGGCCGCTCGCCGACGCGATCCGGCGCCTGGAGCGGCGGAAGGCCGCGGCCTGAACGGGCCGCCGGCCGGTCACCACGATCCGGTTTCGAGCACCTGGCCGGCCAGCCGGCCGCTATTGCGGATGGCCGCGAGGCGGGCTTCCGCGTCCTCTTCGTCATAGGCCCAGATCACGGCCGTCCAGATCCGCCCGCGGCCCGAAGGCGTCGTCAGATGCGGATATTCGACCGTGAAGCGGAACATCGGGCGTCCCCATTGGTCGCAAGAGACATGTTCCGCGTCCGGCGGCTCGCGATGGGCGGAATGATGCAGGTGGACGACTGTCATGATGCGCGATCCATGAAGCACGAAACCATCCTCTGAATGGCGGAGCGCCGCCGGCGGTTCCGTCTGTTCGTAGATGCGATGGATCTGTTTATTGGACAAACATTTGTTAATCCAGAGTAATTCTATCATTTGATAATGGAACCATGCTTCGAAAGCAAAGTTAGTTCTGGTGTTCCTCGTAGAATATTGTCGTCTCGGCCCGTTTCGTCAGTCGCGAGGGCCGGGCGGCCATCAAGCCTTAAAGGGGAAGCCAGATGCCGGACCAACGTCGTGCTACGGATCGTGCCGAGTTCACCGCCGTCGTCGCCCCGGTGCTGTGCGAGCTCAGGCGCTATGCGCGTTCCCTCACGCGCAACCGCGCGGATGCCGAAGACCTGCTGCAGGACACCCTGCTGCGCGCCTACAACAAGTTCCACCTGTGGCAGCCGGGCACCAACATCGCCGGCTGGCTCTGCGTCGTGATGAAGCGGGTGTTCCTGTCGCAGTTCGAGCGCCGCGGGCGCATGATCGCGGTGCCGGCCGAGGAGTTCGACGGCCCCCAGCCGCCGAGCCAGGACGACGTCCTCGACCTCGCCCGGCTGGGCAGCGCCATCGGCCGGCTGCAACGCCATCATCGCGAGCTGGTCGAGGCGGTCGCGATCAACGGCGATTCCTATGAGGAGGCGGCGCACGCCCTCCGGATCCCGATCGGGACCGTCCGCTCCCGCCTCGGCCGCGCCCGGGAGTATCTCCGCCACGAGACCGGCATCGTCTGGTGACGGCTCCGCCGGGCGGAATTCGCGATCGGCGCATCGGCCGCCGGAACCGGCGTTCCCATAGGCCCGTTGGCCCAGCAGGAACATACGTTCGGCGGGCCGCTGCCCCGGCCTGACCTCCCGATCCGACCCGCGCCGCAACGCAGGGGAGTCGAACAGCGTGAGCTCGAAACCCATTCGCCTGGGAATCGTGGGCGTCGGCAACTGCGCCTCGTCCCTCGTCCAGGGACTGACCTATTACCGCGACACCCCGAGCGACAACGAGCCCCCGCCCGGCCTGATGAACATCGAGCTCGGCGGCTACCATGTCGGCGACATCGAGGTCGCCTCCGCCTTCGACGTCGCGGCCGGCAAGGTCGGGCGCGACGTGGCCGAGGCGATCACCGCGCCGCCGAACAACACCCACCGCTTCGCCGATGTGGCGCCGACCGGGGTGCGGGTGGAGCGCGGCAACACCCTGGACGGGCTCGGCAAATATCTGCGGGAGCGGATCGAGGAATCCGCCGAACCGGTGGCCGACGTCACGGGCGTCCTGAGGCGCAGCGGGACCGATGTCCTGGTCTCCTATCTGCCCGTCGGGTCGCAGCGTGCCGCCGAATGGTATGCCGAGCGGGCGCTGGAGGCCGGCTGCGCCTTCGTCAACTGCATGCCGGTCTTCATCGCCTCCCGTCCCGAATGGCGGCAGCGCTTCGAGGACCGGGGGCTGCCGATCATCGGCGACGACATCAAGAGCCAGGTCGGCGCCACCATCGTCCACCGCATGCTGACCAACCTGTTCCGCGAGCGCGGCGTGCGGCTGGACCGCACCTATCAGCTGAACTTCGGCGGCAACACCGATTTCGAGAACATGCTCGAGCGCGAGCGGCTGGAATCGAAGAAGATCTCCAAGACCCAGTCGGTGATGAGCCAGCTCGACATCCCGCTGGCCGCCGAGAACGTCCATGTCGGCCCCAGCGACTACGTGCCCTGGCTCAGCGACCGGAAATGGGCCTACATCCGGCTCGAAGGCACCACCTTCGGCGGCGTGCCGCTCAACGCCGAGGTGAAGCTGGAGGTCTGGGATTCGCCGAACTCGGCCGGCATCGTGATCGATGCGGTGCGCTGCGCCCGGCTCGGCCTCGACCGCGGCATCGGCGGCGCGCTGATCGGCCCCTCCAGCTACTTCATGAAGTCGCCGCCGCAGCAGTTCACTGATGCGGTGGCGCGGGAGAGGACGCTGCGCTTCATCGCCGGGGAGGCGCCGTCGTGACCGCCATCTTCCTGCTGGTGCGCCACGCCGCGCACGACGATGTCGGCGGTTTCCTCGCGGGCCGCACGGCCGGCGTCGCGCTGGGCGAGGCCGGCCGGGCGCAGGCCGAGCGCCTGGCGCAGCGGCTGCGGCTGGAGCATTTCGACGCCGTCTTCACCAGCCCGCGCGAGCGGACGCAGCAGACCGCCAACGCGATCGCCGCGGCCGCCGGCCTGACGGTGGAGACGGCGCCGGAGCTGGACGAGATCGATTTCGGCCGCTGGTCCGGGCAGGATTTCACGGCCCTGCAGCAGGACCCGCTGTGGCAGCGCTGGAACAGCGCCCGCAGCCTGACCCGCACCCCGGGCGGTGAGACGATGCTGGACGTCCAGCGGCGCGTGCTGGGCCTGCTGGAACGCCTCGTCCCGTCCTTCGACGGCCGCGCCGCCGTCCTCGTCAGCCATGCCGATGTGATCAAGGCCGCGGTGCTGCACCATCTCGGCCTCGGCGTCGACGCCTGGCCGCGCCTGGATATCGCGCCCGCCTCGGTCTCGCGCCTCGCGGTGGATGGCGGCTGGGCCCAGATCCTCGGCCTGAACGAGACCGTCGGCTAGGAGGGCGCGATGAAGCTGGTCGTGTTCGGCCTCACCGTCAGCTCCTCCTGGGGCAACGGCCACGCCACGCTCTGGCGCGGCCTGATCCGGGCGTTGTCGGGCCGCGGCTGGCAGGTGGTGTTCTTCGAGCGCGACGTGCCCTATTACGCCGGCGCCCGCGACCTCTGGTCCCTCGAGGGGGGCGAGCTGGTTCTGTATCCGGACTGGGAGCAGGCGCGGGACGTCGCGGCCCGCCACGTGGCCGAGGCCGATGCCGCCATGGTCACCTCCTTCTGCCCGGATGGGGTGGCGGCGACCGAGCTGGTGCTGGAGGCGCCGCGGCCGCTGCACGTCTTCTACGACATGGACACGCCGGTGACGCTGGAACGGCTGGGGCAGGGGCAGGCCCTGTCCTACATCGGGCCGCGCGGCCTCGCCGATTTCGACCTCGTCCTCAGCTACACCGGCGGCGGCGCGCTGGACGCGCTGCGCCGCCATCTCGGCGCCCGCATCGCGGTGCCGCTCTACGGCCATGTCGACCCGGACGTCCACCGCCCGGCGGCGCCGCGATCCGATTTCGCCGGCGACCTCTCCTATATCGGCACCTACGCCCCGGACCGGCAGGCGGCGCTGGAGGCGCTGCTGGTCGAGCCGGCGCGGCTGCGGCCCGATCTGCGCTTCGTCATCGCCGGCGCGCAATATCCCGACGGCTTCCCCTGGACCGGCAACATCTTCTTCCTGCGCCATCTGGCGCCGGGCGACCACCCGGCCTTCTACGCCTCGTCGCGGCTGACCCTCAACGTCACCCGCGCCGCCATGGCCCGGATGGGCTGGTGCCCGTCCGGGCGGCTGTTCGAGGCTGCGGCCTGCGGCGCCCCGGTGCTGAGCGACGCGTGGCCCGGGCTGGAGGAGTTCTTCGCCCCCGGCCGCGAGATCCTGCTGGCCCGCGGCACGGACGACGCCCTCGCCGCGCTGGCCCTGCCGGACGCCGAGCTGCGCCGGATCGGCGCCGCCGCCCGCGAGCGGGTGCTGGACGAGCACACATCGGCCCGCCGTGCCGCCGAGCTCGAGGCGCTGCTCGCCGCCGCCCGGCCGGCCGCAGCTGCACCTATCGTCATGGAGGCCTGACCGATGTGGGGCATCGTGCCCGCCGCGGGACGCGGCAGCCGGATCCAGCCCTTGGCCTTTTCCAAGGAGCTGCTGCCCGTCGGCAGCCGCATCGACGGCGGCGAGGAACGGCCCTGCGCCGTCAGCGAATATCTGCTCGAGCGCATGATCGAGGCCGGGGTGGACAAGATCTGCTTCGTCATCGCCCCGGGGAAATCCGACATCCTGGAATATTACGGCAGCGACTACGGCGGCGCGGCCGCCGCCTATGTGGTGCAGCCGCAGCCCGCCGGGCTGTGCGACGCGATCTTCCGGGCGCTGCCGCTGATCCGCCCGGAGGAGGCGGTGCTGGTCGGCCTGCCGGACACGGTCTGGTTCCCGAAGGACGGCTTCGCCGACCTGCCGGAGGACGGCCTGTCCTTCCTGCTGTTCCCGGTCGACCACCCCGAATTCTTCGACGCCGTGGTGCTCGACGGGGACGGCGCCGTGCGCGAGATCCAGGTGAAGCAGCCCGATGCCGGGAGCCGCTGGATCTGGGGCGCCTTCAAGATGCCGGGGGCGGTGCTGCAGCAGCTGCATGCGCTGTGGCTGCGGCGCGGCCGGCAGGACGAATACATCGGCACGCTGGTCAACGCCTGGCTGGCCGAAGGCGGGCGGGCGGTCGGCGTCAGGTCCGGCCTGTCCTATGTCGATGTCGGGACGCTGAACGGCTACCGGTCGGCGATCGGGCTGCTCAGCGAAGCGGCGGAGACCGGTGCCCGCGTCGCCGTCGGCTGGCCGGCAGGCCGCTCCCTCGGCGCTCCCCTTGCAACCACCAGTGACGGAGGCGGAAGGCATGGGACGCCTGTCCGGTGAGGAGATCCGGCGACGGGTCGAGGCGCTCGGCCCCTGGTTCCACAACATCGAGCTCGACGGCGTCGCCACCGCGCCCGACCATTTCCTGGGCGACTATCCGGCGGTGAAGTGGAAGGCCTTCGCCGACGCCATCCCGCGGGATCTCGCTGGCCGCACCGTCCTCGACATCGGCTGCAACGGCGGCTTCTACTCGCTGGAGATGAAGCGCCGCGGCGCCGACCGCGTGCTCGGCATCGACTTCGACGACAGCTACCTGGCCCAGGCGCGCTTCGCCGCCGAGATCGCCGGGCTCGACATCGAGTTCCGGCATCTCTCGGTCTACGACGTCGCGGCGCTGGGCGAGCGCTTCGACATCGTGCTGTTCATGGGCGTGCTCTACCACCTGCGCCACCCGCTCTTGGCGCTCGATCTGGTGCGCGAGCACGTGGTCCGCGACCTGATGGTGTTCCAGTCGATGCAGCGCGGCAGCGACGAGGTGGCGGCGCTGGAGCCGAACTACCCGTTCTGGAACGCGGCGCTGTTCGACCGGCCGGACTTCCCGAAGCTGCATTTCATCGAGCACCGCTACGCCGACGACCCGACCAACTGGTGGGTGCCGAACCGCGCCTGCGTCGAGGCGATGCTGCGCAGCGCCGGCTTCGCCATCGTCGGGCACCCGGAGCCGGAGGTCTATCTCTGCCGCCCCGCCGGCCGGCCGGGGGGCGAGGGCGCCGTCTATCCGAACCGCGGGAGGACCACATGATCGAAGCGGCGATGATCTGGAACGAGCCGAACAACAAGTCGCATTGGGACCGCGAGCTCGATCCGGACTGGGCGCTGTACGCCGACATGGCGATCGCCGCGGCCGATGCCATCGCCGCCGAGAACCCGGCCGTGACCAGGGTGCTGGGCGGCATCTCGCCGATCGACCCGGTGTTCATGGAGAACATGAAGGCCCGCGGCGTGCTCGACCATGTCGACGCGGTCGCGGTGCACGGCTTCCCGCTCGACTGGAACCTGTGGCAGATCCAGGAATGGCCGGCGAAGCTGGACGAGATCCGCGCCGTCACCGACCTGCCGGTCTGGGTCAGCGAGGTCGGCGTCTCCAGCTTCGGGGCGGAGGAGGTGCAGGCCTGGGGCCTCGACCGCACCGCCGGGCTCCTCATCGGCCGGTCGCCGCGTCTCCACTGGTACAGCCTCTACGACCTGCCCAGCACCTGGGAGGCGACGACCCGGCACAAGGAGGCGGAGGGCTCGTCCTACTACCGCCATTTCTACATGGGCCTGCTGCGCGAGGACGGCACGCCCAAGCCGGCGCTGGAGCGCTTCGCCCGGCACACCCCGGCGCTGGGCCTGTGCCAGTGGTTCCACTACCAGGACCACCGGCTGGACGACGCCGTGGCCTGGATGAAGCGGCTCGGCGTCACCACTCTCCGCACCGGCCTGTCCTGGGCCGACAGCTTCCGGCCCGACGCGCTGGCCTGGTTCGACCGGCAGATGGAGGCGCTGGCCGATTTCGACGTCACCGTCACCTTCTGCTTCACGCCGGAGCATCGGGGCCTGATGCCCCACCACACCAGCCCGCCGGTGGAGAAGGAGGAGTTCGCCGCCTTCTGCGCCGACATGATCCGCCGCTACGGCACGGAGCGCCGGGAGGAGATCCGCGCCTCGCGGATGGCGCTGGGCTGAGGCGATGGGCGCCGCGGCCTCGACGCTGCTGTCGTCCCTGGCGGGGACCCCGATGGACCCGGCCGAGGCGGCGGTCGTCGTCGCCCATCCCGATGACGAGACGATCGGTATCGGCGGGCAGCTGCGCCATCTGCCGGGCATCACCGTCCTGCACGTCACCGACGGCGCGCCGCGCGGGCTCGAGGACGCGCGGACCTACGGCTTCCTGACATGGCGGGACTACGCGGCCGCCCGGCAGCGGGAGCTGACGGCGGCCATGGAGGTGGCCGGAATCCCGGCCGCCAAGCTGCTCTGCCTCGATGTCCCGGACCAGCAGGCCTGCCGGTGCCTCGCCCATATCGCGCGCGCCCTGGCCGGCCAGTTCGCGGCGCATCGGACACGGCTGGTGCTGACTCACCCCTATGAGGGCGGCCACCCGGACCACGACGCCACCAGCTTCGCCGTCCATGCCGCACGGCGCCTGTTGCAGCGGCAGGGAGAGCCGGCGCCGGTGATCGCCGAGATGGCCTTCTATCATCTCGGCCCGGACGGGCCGGTGCTGCAGCGCTTTCCGCCGGGCGGGCCGCCGGAGATCGTCCTCGAGCTCGAGGAGCCGGATTGGGAAACGAAGCGCCGGATGATCGCCTGCCACGAGACCCAGCGCCGGACCCTGGCGCCCTTCACCGACTGGATCGAACGGTTCCGGCGGGCGCCGGCCTACGACTTCTCACGCCCGCCCAATGGCGGCCGGCTGCACTACGACGCCTATCCCTGGGGGATGACCGGGGCGGAGTGGCCCGCCCTCGTCGCCGCCGCCATTGCTGAGCTGGCGCTGGACCCGCCGCCATGGCCCTGACCGTGCTCAACGTCGCCTATCCGCTGGCGCCGGTCGGTCCCGACGCGGTCGGCGGGGCGGAGCAGGTGCTGTCCGCGCTCGACCGCGCCCTGGTCGAAGCCGGGCACCGGTCGCTGGTGGTGGCGTGCGAGGACTCCGAGGTCGCCGGCACGCTGTGCCCGATCCCGGCGGAACCCGGGCCGCTCGACGACGCGGCGCGGCAGCGCGCCTGGGCGGCGCATCGCCGGGCCATCGCCGAATGCCGGTCCCGCTGGCCGGTCGATCTCGTGCATCTGCACGGCATCGATTTCGACGCCTATCTGCCGGCGGACGGGCCGACTTTGGTCACCCTCCACCTGCCGCTCGGCTGGTATCGGCCGGAGGCGCTGCAGCCCTCGCGCCCCGATCTGTGGCTGCACGGGGTGTCGGAGGCGCAATGCCGCGATGCTCCCGCCGGTGCCCGCCTGCTGCCGCCGATCCCGAACGGCGTCGCGGTCGGCGACGGCGCCCTGCCGCACGCCAAGCGCGGCTTCGCCCTGATGCTCGGCCGGATCTGTCCGGAGAAGGGCATCCATCTCGCCCTCGACGCCACCCGGCTGGCGGATGTGCCGCTGATCGTCGCCGGGCGGCTGTTCCGCTACGAGGCGCATGAGCGCTATTTCGAGCAGGAGGTGGTGCCGCGGCTGGACGGGCGGCACCGCTTCGTCGGGCCGCTCGGCCTCCGGCGCAAGCGGCGCTTCCTGGCCGCGGCCCGCTGCCTCCTGGTGCCCAGCCTGTGCCCGGAGACCAGCTCGCTCGTGGCGATGGAGGCGCTGTCCTGCGGCACGCCGGTCGTCGCCTTCCCGAACGGCGCCCTGCCCGAGATCGTCGATCACGGCCGCACCGGCTTCCTGGTCCGCGACGCGGAAGAGATGGCGCAGGCGATCCGCGCCGCCGCGGGGCTCGACCCGGCGGAATGCCGCGCCGAGGCCGCCCGCCGCTTCTCCCTGGCGCTGATGGTGCGGCGCTACCTCGCGGTCTACCGCCGGCTGGCGGCGCATGCGGACCCGGCGCTGCGGGTGTCGGGATGAGCATCGCCGCCGAGCTGCTGGCGGAGGAGCCGGCCCTGGCCGCGCTGGAGCCGGAGTGGTGGGAGCTGTGGTCCCGCTGCCCGGCGGCGACGCCGTTCCAGTCCCCGGCCTGGCTGCTGCCCTGGTGGCGCTGCTTCGCGCCCGGCCGGCTGCGGGCGATCGCGGTCCGGCGCGACGGGCGGCTCGTTGGCCTGGCGCCGCTCTATCTGGAAGACGGTGCGCTCGGCCGGCGCCTGCTGCTGCTCGGGCTCGGGACCACCGACTATCTCGACGTGCTGATCGACCCGGACCATACCGCGCCGGCGGCCGCGGCGATCGCGGCGGCGGCCCGGGACATCGACTGGGAGGCGTGGGGGCTGGAGGAGCTGCCGCCCGGCGCCGCGGCGCTGCGGCTGCCCTGCCCATGCGACTGTTCCGAGACCGAGACAGGCCACAGCGCCTGCCCGACGCTCGACCTGGCCGGGCCGGACGACCTGTCGGGCTGCGTCCCGACCCGCCGCCGCAAGCAGCTGCGGCGGGCGCTGACGCTGGCGGCAAAGCGCGGCGCCACCGAGATCGAGCCGGTCGCGGGGGCGGCGGACGGCTTCCTCGACGACCTGTTCCGCCTGCACGGCGCCCGGTGGGCCGATCAGGACCAGCCCGGCCTGCTGCGGGACGCGGCGGTGCGGCGCTTCCATCACGAGGCGCTGCCGGGCCTGATCCGGTCGGGCCTGGCGCGGCTGTATCGGCTGCGGATCGGCGGCCGGGTGGTCGGCGCCTTCCACGGCCTCTCCGCCCGCGGCCGGACCTACGCCTATCTCGGCGGCTTCGATCCGGACTGCGCCTATGAGAGCCCGGGGGCGATCCTGATCGGCCATGCCGTCGCCGCCGCGATCCGCGAGGGCGGGCGCGAGTTCCACTTCCTGCGCGGCCGCGAGGCGTACAAATACGCCTGGGGCGCGGCCGACCGTTGGAACCGCCGCCGCAGCTTCCGGAGAGCCCCGGCGTGACGGTCGACGGCGCGATCCGGGCGGCGGGCTGCCCGGACGCCCTGCGGCCGGCCCTGCGCGGCTGCCTGGCGGGGGAGCTGCCGGTCGCCTCGGCGCTGACCCGGCTGCTGATCCAGGCCGAGAGCGGCCCGGCGCTGGCGCGGCTTCTGGAAGCGGTGGAGGCGGCGCTCGCCATGGGCGGGATCGCGGCCCGACGACGCCTGCAGGCGTTGCGGCGGATGCATGCCGAGCATCCCCGGGCCTGGGAGACGATCCAGGCGGTGCTGCGCGAGGTCCGGCACGATGCGGTACCGGGAGGCGAGGCGCAGGCCCTCGAGGCCTGGGCCCGCGCCTTCGACCGCGCCGCCGGGATCTCGCCCGAGGCCAGCGTCGCCCTGCATTCCTTCGGCGATGCCGGCCGGCTGGATCTGGCGACGTCCGAGGTGGTGCGGCGGATGGCCGAATGGGGCCTGCTGCAGCCCGGCCACACGGTGCTGGACCTCGGCTGCGGCATCGGCCGCTTCGCCGCGGCGATCGCCGGGCGCGTCCGACGGGTCGTCGGCCTCGACATCTCGGCCCGCATGGTCGAGGAGGCGCAGCGACGCTGCGCCGGGCTGGCGAATGTGGAGATCCGCCGCAGCTCGGGGCGGGACCTGGCCGGCATCGCCGACGGAGCCGTCGACACGATCCTGGCGGCGGACAGCTTCCCCTATCTGGTGCTCGCCGGGTCGGCCCTGGTGCGGCGCCATGTCGAGGAGGCGGCGCGGGTGCTGCGGCCCGGCGGCCATCTCCTGATCCTCAACCACTCCTATCGCGGCGACGAGGCGGCGGACCGCCGCGAGCTGGCTGGGCTGGCGGCGGCCACAGGGTTCCATCTGCGCCGGGCGGGAATCCGCCCCTTCACCCTGTGGGACGGGCTGGTCTTCCACCTGGTCAGGAACCGGTGACGCTCATACGCGCCGCCTCCGGCATGCGGCTCGCCGTCTCACTCCGGCGGGCACTCGGCGCCCGTCTCGATCCAGGCGGCGATGAGCGCGCCGAACCCGGCCTGGGTGCCGGGGGCAGGCCGCCGCCCTTCGCCCGGATGCCACGCCCAGGCCACGAGATGGTCCTCGGCCAGGTGCTGGCGGATCTGGGCCAGGCTGCGGCCGCCGTTGCGCTCGGGATCCTTGATCTGCCGGCAGATATAGCCGAGCGAATGCCCCTGCCAGCCCATGCTCAGCGGCGCCAGCGACCAGTGCGCGTTGCCGGGGATGGAGCGGAGGCGGCTGCCCGAAACGCTCGTGTTCTCCGCCCGATGGCAGGTGCGGCAGGCCAGGCCGTCCACGCCGATGCCGCTGACGCCCGCGTGCATGAACGGGATGTGCGGATGCATGTCGTCGCCCTGCGTGGGCTGGCGCGTGACCGGGTGGCAGTTCATGCAGCGCGGATCGGTAATGACCTTCGCCGCCTCGGTGAAGAGGGCGCGGGACCGGTCGCCGGCATCCGTGATCGCCTGGAACGCGGCGGCATCCTTCAGCTGCCGGCTTGCGTCCTGGCCCTGCTGCGCCGTATCTGCGACGCCGGGCCCGATCCCGAGCGTAATGGCCGCGGAGGCGAGCGAGGCCAGGACCACCAGCCCGATCCGGCGTGAACGCGGCGGCATCCTCACGCCCTCCTCAGCTGGCTTGTGTCGATCGGCAGCTCCCGCAGCCGCTTGCCGGTCGCGGCGAAGATCGCGTTCATCAAGGCCGGCGCGACCCCCGGCGTGCCGAGCTCGCCCACCCCGCCCGGCGGCTCGGCGCTCGGGACGATGTGGACCTCGATCGGCGGACACTCATGGATGCGCAGGACCGGCGAGTCGTCGAAATTGCCTTCGACGACGGCGCCGTCGGCGATGGTGAGGCGGCCGTAGAGCGCGGCGCTCAGCCCGTAGACGATGCCGCTTTCGACCTGCTGCCGCAGGATGTCGGGGTTGACGGCCTGCCCGCAATCGACGGCGCAGACCATGCGTTCGAGTGTCAGGGCGCCGTCCTTGCCGACATGCACCTGCGCGACGAGGGCGGCGAAGCTGCCGAAATCCGCCAGCACGGCGATGCCGCGGCCGCGATCGGCCCCGAGCGGCGTGCCCCAGCCGGAGCGCTCCGCCGCCAAGTCCAGCACGCCCCGCAGCCGCGGCGCCGCACCCAGGAGCTGGCGGCGATACTCCACGGGGTCGCGGCCGGCGAGATGCGCCGCCTCGTCGATGCCGCCTTCGATGGCCGGGGCGTTGCGGGTGGGGCCGACGCCGCGCCAGTTGCCCGTCAGCATGCCCTCGGGCCCCTCGTGCCGGACGAACTCCACCCGCTTGTTCGGGATGTCGTAAGGGCTCTCGGCACCACCGGTGATGTCGAGGTCGATGCCGTCCTTGAACAGGATCGGCAGGAACCGCGCCATGATCGCGGGGCCGACCACGCGGTGCCGCCAGGAGACCGGCATCCCGTCGCGGCCGAGCCTGACCTCGAGCCGGCTCAGATTGAGATAGCGGTAGGAATCGTGGCGGATGTCCTCCTCCCGGCTCCAGACCACCTGCACCGGTCCGTCCACCTGCTGCGCCACCCGCGTCGCCATGACGATGCCGTCATGGTCGAGGCGCCGGCCGAACCCGCCGCCGAGCAGATGGTTGTGGACGACCACCTTCTCGACCGGCAGGCCGGTGACCTGCGCCGCGGCCTGCCGGGCGCGGCCCGCCACCTGGGTGCCGAGCCAGACCTCGCAGGCATCCGGGCGCACATGGACCGTGCAGTTCATCGGCTCCATGGCCGTGTGGGCGAGGATCGGCATGCGGTAGACGGCATCGATGCCGCGGGAACCGCCGGCCTCGGCGACATTGCCGCTCTCATGCGCCACCAGCGCTGCGCCGCTCGCCATGGCGGCGTCGATGCGGCGCTCGAGCTCGGCCGTCGTCAGGCCGCCATTCGCCCCCGGATCCCAGGTGATGCGCAGCGCGGCGAGCCCCTTGCGGGCGGCCCCGGTGTGGTCGGCCACGACAGCGACCGCGTCGCTCAGCCGGACGACCTGGCGCACGCCTTTGACACGCAGCGCGTCGCTGTCGTCCACCGCCTTCAGCGTTCCCCCGAAGGTCGGGCAGATGGCGAGGGCCGCGAATCTGGCGCCGGGCGGATGGGCGTCGAGGCCGAACATGGCCTTGCCGATCACCTTGTCCGGGGTGTCGAGGCGCCGCGCCGGCTTGCCGATCAGCTTGAACTCCGCCGCCGGCTTGAGGGCGATCTGCTCCGGCACCGGCTCCCGCGCAGCCTTGCCGGCGAGCGCGCCATAGGCGATGCGGCGGCCGCTCTCGGTATGGACCACCTCGCCGGCTTCGGCCCGGCAGGCCGAGGCGGGAACGCCCCACTCCCGCGCGGCGGCGGCGATCAGCATCATCCGGGCCGCAGCCCCGGCGCGGCGCATCGGCTCCCAGAAGCCGCGGATGGTGACGGAGCCACCCGTCACCTGATCGCCGAGCAGAGGATGCGCATAGCGCGAGGGATCGGCGGGAGCCGCGGTAACCCGGACATGGTCGAGCGGCACCTCCAGCTCCTCGGCGATGAGCGTGGCGATGCCGGTGTAGACGCCTTGTCCCATCTCGGCGGAGGGGATCACCAGCTCGATCGGGCCTGCCTGCGGAATCCGGATGAACGGGTCCGGGATGAACGTCTCGGCGGCTTCGGCGAAGCGCGGCCCGATGACCAGGCTGCCGCCCGCCAGCGTCGCGGAGATCAGGAAGGACCGGCGCGAGATCCGGCCGGACATGGCGGCGGCGAGGATGCCCATCTCAGCGGCCCTCCTCGGTCACCGTCAGGCCGGCGGCCCGCTTGATCGCCGCGCGGATGCGCGGATAGGTGCCGCAGCGGCAGATGTTGCCGGCCATCACGGCGTCGATGTCCTCGTCGGTCGGCGACGGGTTGATCGCGAGCAGCGCCGTCGCCGACATGATCTGGCCGGACTGGCAGTAGCCGCACTGGACGACCTCCTCGGCGAGCCACGCCCGCTGGATGCGGGTGCCCGCCTCGGTCTCGCCGACCGCCTCGATGGTGGTGATCTCGGATGAGGCGGCGTCCGCGACGGTGGTGACGCAGGAGCGGACCGCCTGCCCGTCGAGATGGACCGTGCAGGCGCCGCACATGGCGATGCCGCAGCCGAATTTGGTGCCGGTCAGGCCGATGACGTCCCGCAGCACCCACAGCAAGGGGATGTCGTCATCCACATCGACCGGATGGGTCTTGCCATTCACGTTGAGCGTATAGGGCATCGGCGGGCTCCCCCGGTCGAACGCGGCTGTCCGGCCAGGTCGGGGCGATCGGTGTGGCGCCGAGGCGGACGGAGATCCTCAATAGGATGAAGGCGTCGCTGCCGCCGTTCCGGGATTGCGATGACTATCGCGAAATTTCGGCGGTGCTGGCGCCGGCCCCGTTTTTCGGCGACATTCGAAGACCTTTCCCGCAAGCGAAAGCCGCTTCGATTGGACCGGCCCCGCCAGACCGCTGGAGATCCGATGGATGCCTCCGAAGCCGGTGGCGATCCTCAGCCGGGGCCTTCATTGCAGCGTACGGCCTTCGAGCTCTGCGCCGGCGTGATCGCCGGGCCTCTACCGATAACGACGGAAATCCCCGAGCGCGACACGCTGATCACCACCCGTTGGCTGCACCTCGAGATGCACGAGCCCATGCCGGGGCTGCCGGTGCATACCATCGGCACATACTACGGCCCGCCGTCGCCCCGGGTCTGGCGGCGCGGGCGGATGCGCCTGGCCGGCGTCGGGCGACCCGGCACCATCGCGATCGTTCCGGCCGACTGGGATGGCGACTGGGACATCGACGTCGCGTCGCCCCTGTCCTATGCGATGCTGAGCGACGCCCGGCTGCAGGCCTTTGCCGCGCCGCTGACCCGCGGCCGCCGGGTCGAGCTGGCGCCCCGGCTCGGCGAACCGGATCCGGTCGGTGCGCACATCCTGCGTGCGCTCAGCCGCGAGGCGACTCATCCCGACCCGTCCCGGCGCCTGTTCGTCGAGCAGGCGCTCGATCTGCTGTGCATGCATCTGCTGCGGACCCATTCCACGCTCGGCCAGGCGCCGGCGCCGCTGCCGAGGCGAGGGCTGCCGCAATGGCAGGTCCGCCGCGTCACCGCCTATATGGCCGAACGCCTGGACCAGACCATCGGCCTCGACGAGCTCGCCGCGCTGACATCCCTCAGCCGGTCGCATTTCTGCACGGCCTTCCGCCATGCCACGGGGCGCACGCCGCATGAGTGGCTGACCGGGCTGCGCGTGGAGCAGGCCCGGCAGCTCCTCCGGGATTCGCGGATCCGCATCACCGACATCGCGCTGACGGTCGGCTATCAAACGCCGTCGGCCTTCACCGCAGCCTTCCGGCGCGAAACCGGTTCGACGCCCTCGGAGTACCGCCGCGGCCTCTAGCAGGCTCAGGCTGTTGAGGCGGCTTGCGCCTTCGCCGGCAGCTTGGCGCCGTCCCGGACGGCCCGGAAGCCGATCGCCATCGCGGGGCGCGGCGTCGCCGTCTCGGCGAAATAGGCGATGGTCCTGCGCAGGCCCTGCTCCAGCGCGACCCCGGGCGACCAGCCCAGCAGGCTCCGCGCCCGCCCGATGTCCGGCCGGCGCCGCTGCGGATCGTCCACCGGCAGCGGCCGCCGCACGATGCGGGAGCGCGACCCGGTCAGGGCCAGCACCCGCGTCACCAGCTCGCGCACCGTCAGCTCGGTCGGATTGCCCAGATTGACCGGCCCGCCCGGCGAGGCCCGGCAGGCCATCAGCCGGATGAGCCCGTCGACCAGGTCGTCGACATAGCAGAAGGAGCGGGTCTGCTCGCCGCTGCCGTAGACGGTGATGTCGTCGCCGGCCAGCGCCTGGGTGATGACGTTCGACACCACCCGCCCGTCATCGGCCCGCATCCGCGGCCCGTAAGTGTTGAAGATCCGTGCCACCCGCACCTCGGCCCGGCCGGCGCGCTCGAAATCGAAGGTCAGGGTCTCCGCCGCCCGCTTGCCCTCGTCGTAGCAGGCGCGCGGCCCGGTCGGGTTGACGTGGCCCCAGTAGCTCTCGGCCTGGGGATGCACCTCCGGGTCGCCATAGACCTCGCTGGTCGAGGCCAGCAGGAAGCGCGCCCCCTTGCGCTCGGCCAGCGCCAGCAGGTTGCGGGTGCCCAGCACGCTGGTCAGCATCGTGTGCTCGGGGTCGGACTGGTACTGCGGCGGCGACGCGGCGCAGGCGAGGTTGAAGACAAGATCCACCGATCCCCGGGCCAGCGAGGCCGGCGGCGGCGCGATCACGTCGGCATCGACCAGGTCGAAGCGCGGGTCGCCTGCCAAGTGCCGCAGATTCTCCCGCCGCCCGGTCCGGAAATTGTCGAGGCAGATCACCCGATGGCCGTCCGCGAGCAGGGCGTCGCAGAGATGGGATCCGATGAAGCCGGCGCCCCCGGCGACGATGGCGGTGCGCTGTTTGCCGTTCCTCATGATCATCCTCTCTCGTTGACGCCGGCGGTTATTTCACCAGCCGGAGATGCGACCGCGCCTCGCGGCTCCGGTCCCGGCCGCCGACGGTTGCGGCGGCGCGGCTGCGGTGCCGGTTCGACAGCTCGTCGATCCGTCGTCGCAGCACCTCCTCCAGCTCCGCCGCGCGGCGGTCGGAGGAATGCTCGGCCAGCACGCGCCGGCGCGCCGCCTCGCCGATGCTGCGGCGCAGGGGTTCCGGGCATCGAGCCAGCAGCTCGACGACGTCGCCGCCGTCGCGGGCGAGGCAGATCTCGACCTCCGGCGCGAAGATCGACTCGATCCCGCACCAGTGGTCGGAGATGATCGGCGTGCCGCAGGCCGCCGCCTCGAACAGCCGCACGCTCGGGCTGTAGCCGGCGCGGACCATGTCGGCGCGGGTGACGTTCAGGGCGAAGCGGCAGGAGTTGTAGAAGCCGCAGTGCTCGCTGGCCGGCACATGCTCGATGCGCGTGACGTTGGACGGCCAGCGGATATCGCGGGGGAACTGCGATCCGGCGACGACGAAGCGCAGATCCGGCAGGGCGCGCGCGGGCTTCAGCAGAAGCTGTTCCAGCGTGGGCTGGCGGTCGGGGCTGTAGGTGCCGAGATAGCCGAGGTCGTAGCGCAGCGGTGTCGCCGGCTCGGGCCGGTAGGCCTCGGCGTCGACGGAGCAGTACAGGGGGGTCGCCGCCGCCGCGCCGTAGCGTTGCACCAGATGCGCCAGCGTCGGCCCGCCGGTGAAGGACAGGTACAGGTCGAAGCCGGGGATCAGGTCGGGCGAGAGATACTCGAAGTCGCCGCGCTCCAGCTTCGCCAGCGTCACCGGCGTGTCGATGTCGTAGAAGGCGGTCACCCCGCCGGCGACGGTCTGCACCCAGGCGGCCACGGCGACGCCGTCGGCGACATAGGACCCGACGATCACGGCGTCGGCCTCGGCGACCTCCGCGCGGTGGGCCGTCAGCCCGGCCGGGCCGGAATAGAGCTCCAGCCGGCAGAAATCGGGATCCGGCAGGTCGCGGTTCTCGGCGTACCAGGGCTGGTCGTGCTCGAGGAACAGGATGTCGTGGCCGCGCCGGGCCAGGGCGCGCAGCAGGGCCCGGTAGGTGGTGGCGTGGCCGTTGCCCCAGGAGGAGGAGAGGCTGAGGCCGATGACGACGAGGCGGAGCGGGCGGTTCATGCGGCGGTCCTCTCCTGCTTCGCCGTGGCGGCCTCGCGCAGCAGCGCATCGACCTGGGCGCCGCGATGGGCATAGGTGTGCTCGGCCAGGATCCGCGCCCGGGCGGCGGCGGCGATCGCCTGCGACCGCTCGCGGTCCAGCGCCTGCAGATGGGCCGCCACCTCGGCGCCGTCGCGGGCGACCAGCACCTCCTCGCCGGGCGTCAGGAACAGCTCGATGCCCTCCCAGGCGTCGGTGATCAGGCAGCCGCCGGCGCCCGCGGCCTCGAACACCCGGGTGGCGGGCGAGAAGCCGGTCGCGGCCATGCTGTCGCGGGCGATGTTCAGCACCGCCAGCGGCGTGGCGTTGAAGGCGTTGTGGTCGGCGGTGCCGACATGGCCGATCCAGCGCACGTTGCGGGGCATGGCGCGCCCCTCCCAGCCGGCGCCGCCGATCAGGAAACGGCGCTCGGGCAGCCGCGCCGCCGCGGCCAGGAAGAAGGCGGCCACCCGGGCCTCGCGGTCCGGCAGCCGGTTGCCCAGGAAGGCCAGGTCGCAGTCGAAGCGCGCGTCCGGGGCGACCGGGAAATGCGTCTCGGGGTCCAGCGCGTTGTAGATCGGCACGCAGCGCCGGGCGCCGAGCCCTTCATAGGCCGCGACCACCGGCGGGCCGCCGCCATAGGTCAGGACCATGTCGAGCGCCGGCAAGGCCCGGCGCAGCGGGTGGTCGGGGCCGCCGCGGCGCAGCTCCTCCAGCGTCGCCGGCGCATCGACGTCCCAGAAGATCCGGATGGCGTCGGGCCGCGCCGCCGCCATGGCGCCGTCCAGCAGCGGCTCGTCGAACACGCCGACCCCGCTCGCCTTTACCACCACATCGGCCAGCGCCGCCTCGGCGATCACGTCGCGCAGCGCCTCCTCGGTCGCGGGATAGACGCAGACCTCGGCCCAGTCCGGCGGGTCGATGTCGCGATGGGCCTGCCGGTCGAAGGCGTCGGGCTCGTAGAAGGTGATGCGATGACCGCGGCCGGCCAGGTCGCGCAGCAGGCCGCGATAGTAGGTTGCGGCGCCGTTCCAGTAGGAGGACAGCAGGCTGGATCCGTAGAAGGCGATCCTCATGCGACGCTCTCCATCGGGATGTCGGTGCGCAGCCGGGCCAGGATCGCCAGCAGCTCGCGCATGCGGTGGGCACAGCTGTGACGGGCGTGGATCGTCTCCAGCCCGCTGGCGGCGAGGCTGCGGCGCAGCTCCGGATCGTCGCGCAGGGCGGACAGGTGCCGGGCCATCTCGGCGCCGTCGCGCGCGACCAGATAATCCTCGCCCGGCCGGAACAGGCCTTCGCTGTCGGGCCAAGGCGAGCAGACCAGCGGGATGCCGCAGGCCAGCGCCTCGAAGACGCGGATCGTCGGGATGCCCGGCAGCCGCTCGACATAGAAGCGCCGCGGCACATGCACCGTGGCCAGGTGCCGGGCGAAGACCGCCGGCACCTCGGCATTGGCCAGCCAGCCGTGATACCGCGCGCCCTCGGCGGCCAGGCGGGCCAGCGCCTCCGGCGGATAGCGCACGCCGTGGATGTCGAGCGGCAGCCCGGCGGCGCGGGCGGGCTGGAACAGGAAGGTCTCCAGCTCGGCGCTGCGCTCGTCGTCGCCCCAGTTGCCGATCCAGACCAGCCCGGCGCGCGGTCCTTCCCCGGCCGGCGGCCGGAACAGCCGGGTGTCGGCGGCCTCATGCCAGACGAAGGCGCGCCGGCCCCAGCCCCAGCGCCGGTAGACTTCGGCCAGGGCTTGGCCGAAGGCGAGCACGCCGTCATAGCCGTCGAGATCGAAGCGATGGATCGCCTCCGGGTCGCTGACGGCGCGGTGGTGGGTGTCGTGGAACAGCGCGGTGAACCGCGCCCCCCGGCGGCGCTGGCGGCCGATGGCCGCGACCAGCCAGGGATCGTTCCACTCATGGGCGATCACGGCATCGGCACCGTCCAGCGCCCGGTCCAGATCGATGTCCGGGCCATAGGCCGTCGAGGACAGCTCGGGATAGGCGGCCTGATAGGCGACGAGGGCCTGGTCACCGTGGTCGTGCAGCAGGTTGGCCAGGCTCCAGCCGCCGTCCGGCTCGTAGACCGCGACCTCATGCCCGGCATGGATCAGCTCGCGCAGCACGCCGCGCAGGAAATGGGCGTTGCCGTGGTTCCAGCAGGAGCGCAGGGAGTGCGTGAAATAGACCAGCTTCATTCCGCCGCCTCCCGCGCGGGCCGCCGCGCCGCCGTCGCCGCCAGGCCGCGATACAGGCCGGCCATCCGATCGGCCATGGCGGCGATGGTGTAGCGCGCCGCGCGCCGGCGCGCGGCCTCGCCCAGTTGGTCCCGCAGGCCGCGGTCGCGCAGCACCCGGTCGAGCGCGGCGGCGATCGCCGCCTCGTCGCGCGGGGAAACGAATACCGCGGCGTCGGCCCACAGCTCCCGGAAAGTCGGGATGTCCGACAGCACCAGGGCGCAGCCGGCCTGGGCCGCTTCCAGCACCGCCAGGCCGAAGGGCTCGAACAGGGCGGTCGAGGCGAAGACCGGCCGGCGGGCCAGGCAGTCGCGCATCGCCTCGGCGCCCAGCGTGCCCAGGCACAGGCCATGGCGCGGCGCGACGCTGGCCCCGTTCGGTCCCGTTAACGGGCCGGCCAGCAGCAGCCTGACGCCCAGCCGGGCCGCGGCGCCGTCCAGCGCCTGGACGTTCTTGCCCTCGTCCCACAGCCGGCCGGCGCCGAACACGAACTCCGCCGCCCCGGCGGGCGCCGCCTCCGGCTCGGGCGGTGCGGTGCGGCCGTTCCAGACCGCATGGGGCAGGGCGGGCAGGCGGTACGCCGACTGCGTGGCGCGTGCGAAGGCACGGCTGGGCGCCACCGCCGCGTCGGCCGCAAACAGGCCGCGGCCGACCAGCTCGCTCCGCCAGACGAAATCCTCGGGCAGCGGCCCCGTCCGCACCGCGCCCCACCAGGTGGTGACGCAGGAATGGTGGACGGCGATGGTCGGCACCGGGAACACCGCCCGGGCGGCCAGGGCGGGGGCGTTCAGCTGCACGATCTCGGCGCCGGTCTCGACCGCCAGGGCGGCGATCCGGCGGCCGGCGACCTCGACCTCCTCCGGCCGGCCGGCCAGCCAGTCCAGCGGCAGCGCCGTCTCCACCAGCCGCAGTCCCGGCACCAGGCCGGCGGACCAGCGCTGGTCCTCGTCCGGCAGGGGGCCCAGCACCGCCAGCGTGGTCTCGACGCCGTGCCGGCGGGCCAGGGCCGCGGCGAGGTCCAGCGCATAGGACCAGACCCCGCCGACCGCGTCCGCCGTCATCAGCAGCCGGCGGGGGGTGCTCACGCCGGGCCGCACGCTGCCTCCAACTCTCTCAGGGGCAGGGGCCGATCGTCCTGGATGTCGCTGAAATGGTCGAACTGGCGCAGATAGTGCTCATGCGCCCGCTCCCAGGCCCGGTCGTCGGGCTGGCCCCAGAGGCGCCGGTAGTCGGGCGAGCTGGGATAGGGGTACAGCGGCACCGGGTCGTTGGCCCAGACGCCGTTCCGCTGCAGCCTGTCGCGCCAGGCGGCGATCATGTCGGGGTCGTCGTCGGCCGTCTTGATCAGGTTGGCCTGAACGAAAGGCACGCTGCGGCGGGCGTAGAGCAGCCGGTCGGCCAGCTCGTCGGTCGACATCCTGCAGTTCTTGGTCAAGAGGTCGCGGCCCTCGCGGGTCAGGCTCTCGACCCCGGCCTCGATCGACACGCAGCCGGCCCGGCCCAAGAGGTCCAGCATCTCCGGCTTCCACAGGTCGATGCGCATCTGCACGCCGAACTCGACCCGCCGGTCGACCAGGGCCTCCAGCAGCGGGCGCTGCGGCAGGAAGATCTCGTCGACGAAGTACAGATAGGTCGCGCCCTGCGCGATCAGCCCGTCGATCTCGTCGAGCAGGAGCGCCAGGTCGCGGCGGCGATAGGCGTCGCGGTACTCGTTCTTGGCGCAGAAGCTGCAGTGATAGGGGCAGCCGCGCGACGCCTCGACCTCGGCGCCGGGGCCGTGCGCCTCGGTGCCGAAGCGGTGATGGTGGTGGTCGTGGCGGCGGATCCATTCGTCCGGCCAGCGCAGCGCCGGCTGGTCGGTGAAGCGGCTGGCGTTCAGCCCGCCGTTCACGATGATCCTGTCGCCGTCGCGATAGGCGATCGCCGGCACCCGGCGCAGGTCCGGCCCTTCGGCCAGCGCCGCCACGACCTCCTCGCATTCGCCGCGGACGACTATATCGACGCCGAGCTTGCGCAGCGTCGCCTCCGGCGTCACCGAACCGTGTGGGCCGACCGCGACGGTGCGGCCGCCGCGGCCGTCCAGCGCCAGGATGAACTCGCGCGGGATGCGCAGCTCGGGCGGGGCGCAGCGCCAGAACAGATAGGTCGGCGCGGTGGTGACGACGGTCATCTCCGGCCCGAAGGCCGCGGCCTGGTCGGCCAGGGCCTGCATCTCCGTGCCGCAGAGATGGCCGTCCAGCATCAGCACCTCGTGCCCGGCGGCCTCCAGCATCGCCTTGGAATAGCCGAGCTCGAGCGGCAGATGCGGTTCCCGGCACCCGAAATAGATGCTGTTCTCGTAGCGCCAGGGCGGGTTGATCAGGGCGATCTTCACGAGATGGCCTCCGCTCGCTGTTCGCGGGGATGGGCGGTGAACGGAACCTCGGCGGGTGGCGGGTTGCGGCGCAGCCAGTCGGCCAGGCGCTGCAGCCCCTCATGCCACGGCAGGGGCTCGGGCAGGCCGAGATCCCGGCGGGCGCGGCCGATGTCGGAGACGTAGTAGCGCTGGTCGCCGGCCCGCCAGTCGCGGAACTGGACATTCACCGAACGGTCGGTCAGCGTTTCGATCCGGCGGATCAGCTGCAGCAGGCTGACGGCGTTGGCCGGCCCGCCGCCCAGGTTGAAGGCCCGGCCGCGCACCGCCGCGATCCGGTTCCAGGCGGCGAGATAGGCCTCCACCGCGTCGTCGACGAACAGGATGTCGCGCACCTGGCGGCCGTCGCCGAAGATGGTGATCGGCTGGCCGGCCAGGGCGCGAATCAGGAAATGCGCGACCCAGCCCTGGTCCTCGGTGCCCATCTGGTGCGGGCCGTAGATGCAGCTCATGCGCAGCACCGCCGTGGGCAGGCCGAAGCTGCGGGCGTGGTCCAGCACATACTGGTCGGCCGCGCCCTTGGAGCAGCCATAGGGCGTGTGGAAGTCGAGCCGGCGGTCCTCGCCGATGCCGCGCCTGCGGAGATCCGCATCGGCCGGGCGATAGGCGTCCTCGGTCCGCTCCAGCGCAACATCGGCCAGGTCGCCATAGACCTTGTTGGTGCTGGCGAAGACCAGCGGCGCGCCGGGATTGTGCCGCCGCAGCGCCTCCAGCAGGCGCAGCGTGCCGGCGATATTGACCTCGAAATCGGTCCAGGGATCGTCCAGGCTCGTGGTCACCGCGACCTGGCCGGCCAGGTGGAACACCGCCTGGACCTTCCGCGCCGCCGCGGCCACGGCGTCGCCGTTGCGCAGGTCGTCGATGACTGCGGAGATCCGGCCGGGATGGGTCCGGCGCAGCCAGTCCAGGTTGCGTTCCACCCCCGGCCGCGCCAGCGCGTCCAGCACCAGCACATGGTGGCCGTCGCGGGCCAGCCGGTCGGCCAGGTTGCAGCCGATGAAGCCGGCCCCGCCGGTCACCAGGACGGGCCGCAGGCCGGTCACGGCGGGAGAAGGCGGGGATCTGGTCATGCCACCAGCCCGCGGGATTCGAGCTCGCGCCGCGCTTCCGCCACGCGGTCCACCGCCTGCTGGGCGGCGACCCATTCGGCCAGCTCGCTCAGCCCCTCGGCGAAATCCTTGATCGCGGCGAAGCCGAGCTCCTCCTGCGCCTTGCGGATATCGGCGAAGCAGTGGCGCACATCGCCGGCCCGCGCCTTGCCCACCAGCTCCGGCTCCAGCTCCGGCCGGCCCATGGCATCGGCCAGGGCCTGGGCCGTCTCCAGCACCGTCCGCTCGCGGCCGCTGCCGACGTTGAACACGCCGCCCGTCGCCCTCGGCTGCTCCAGCGCCAGGGCGAAGGCCTCGGCGACGTCGGAGACATGCACCAAGTCGCGGCGTTGCTGCCCGTCCTCGAACACCAGCGGCCGCTGGCCGTTCAGGATGCGCGAGGCGAAGATCGCCAGCACGCCGGTGTAGGGGTTCGACAGCGCCTGGCCGGGGCCGTAGACGTTGAACATGCGCAGCGCCGCAGCCTCCATGCCGTAGGCGCCGGCCACGGTCAGGACCAGCCGTTCCTGGCAGTACTTGGTCAGGGCGTAGACCGAGGCCAGCATCGGCCGCTTCCATTCCGGCGTCGGCGCCGGGACCAGCGGCCGGCCCTGCCGGTCCAGCGGATCCCAGGGGTCGCCCGGCCGGCGTTCCGGCCGCATCACATCCTCCACCGGCTCGCCTTCGGCCGTGCGGTACAGGCCCTCGCCATAGACGCTCATCGAGGAAGCGACGACGATCCGGCGCACCGGATGCGCGATCAGCCGCTGCAGCAGGGTCGCGGTGCCCAGGTCGTTGACCGAGACGTAGCGGTCCACCGCATACATGCTCTGGCCCACCCCGACCTCGGCGGCGAGGTGGATGACGGCGTCGACGCCCTTCAGCGCCCGGGCCACGGCGACCTCGTCGCGCACGTCGCCAACCTGCAGCTCCACGTCGTCCGGCAGCGCGGCGGATCCGCCGGCGCTGCCGCCGTGCACCTGCTCCAGCAGGTTGTCGAGGATGCGGATCCGATGGCCGCGCCGCAGCAGGGCGTGGGCCACATGGCTGCCGATGAAGCCTTTGCCGCCGGTGATCAGGATGGTCTCTGCCATGGATCGGCCTTCCTCTCGGCTCCCGGGCGCGGAGGTCCCCCGGGGCTGGTGCGTGGAGGGGCATCCGGACCCGCTGCTGATGCTGTCGCTGCGGTGCTTCAAGCGCAGTTCTGGCGCGCTTCTTACGGGGCCAACGGGATGGGTACTTACCCAGTTCCACCTCCGGCCCTTCGGCGCGCTGCGGCTGCCGCCGCGTCAGAGGCCTGCCAGGAGCCGCCGCAGATGGCGGGCGTAGCGCGACACCTCGCGGTCCAGCCGCGCCGCCTCGTCCGGGTCGCCGTCGGATTGCCGTGCCATGCTCCAGGACCCGAGCTGGAAGGCGGCGTAACAGGGGCCGAGGAGGCGCAGCAGCTCGGGGTCGACCGGGCGTCCGGCCTCGTGCCGGACCAGGGTCCGCAGCTCGGCCTCCTCATCGGGGGCAAGGTCCAGCTCGATTGCGGCACCGGCGATGTCCCATGCCAGATCCTGGCAGCCGACCAGGTCGTGCGCCGCGCAATGGTCGAGCGCGTCGGTCTTGAGCAGGGTGCCGGTCCGGTCGACCAGCCATTCCCAGCGGTGCAGCCGGTTGTCGGTCTCGATCCTGCGGATCCGGGACTCCAGGCGGCCGGCGGCGCGGGTGAAGCGGTCGAAGGCGCGGCCGGCCTCGTCCCCGAGCGCCTCGGAGGTGTTCCGGCGCAGCATCTCGGCCAGCATGGCCAGGTCGGCGCCGCTGTCCGCCGGCGCCGGGAAATGGCGGGCGCGGAAGCCGAGATAGGCCGCGATCCGCCGCAGCAGGGCCGGCCGGTCGCGGGCGGCGGGATCGAGCGGCCTGGCGTCGTCGATCCAGCGCTCCACCAGGAAGCCGCGCCGGCAGCCGACCGGCTCCGGGCTGAAGCCGGCGGCGTGCAGCGCCTGCGCCCGCCGCAGCTTGTCGCGGCCGTGCCGGCCCAGCCCGGCGAATTTCAGCAGGAAGCGGCCGCCGCCGGTGTCCAGGCGGAACTTGCGCCGCTCCTGCTGGCGATGGGCCGGCGGCCAGCGTGCCGGCGGCTGCCCGTGGCCGGCCCGCCAGCGGCCGGCGGACAGGTCCTCCAGCCGGCCCGGACCGCCGACCAGATCCTCGACCCAGGCCCCCAGCCCGTGCCAGGGCTGCCGCGGGCTCAGCGCCAGCGCGTCGAAGTCGACCCAGTGCCGGACCGAGTTCCGCCACCGCTCGCGATGGGCCGGCGAGGCCTGCGGCCCGGGTTCGTTGCCATGGCTCGGGAAGAACCGGATGCGGCCGCGGTCGACGCCGTGGGCTTCGAGATGGTCCGCGACCGCGCCGAAGGAGCTGCCGGACAGGCCCGGCCCCTCGTCGACGACCGCGAAGGCCGCATCGGGGTCGCGCAGCAGGCCGGCCGTCAGCGCAGGGTCGAGGGCGAGCTCGCGCCGGAACGGATGACCGACCGGCCGCACCGAGACCGGATCCTCCGCGCCGCAGGCCTCCGCGACCACGGCGGCGAGCGGCAGGCCGATGCTGCGGATGCCGATCACCTCGAGCGGCCGGATCCCGGCCAGCGCGGCCGCGGCCTCGAGATAGGATTCCGGATACAGGGCATAGAAGGCGAAGCCCTCGGCCAGGCGGCAGCGGATCGCGGCGGGCAGCGGCAGCGCGGCCAGGGCATCGATGCGGCGGCGCGGAGCCGGGTCCTCCGGTTCGAGCGGGAACCCCGCCGCCCAGGACCGCCGGACCGCCGCCGCCAGGGCGGCCAGCAGCGCGGTCGCGGCGTCCCGCAGGGGCGAGGGCGCATCGCGGCCGAGGGCGTCGAACCCGGCGTCGATCGCACCCTGCGCGAACTCTCCGGCCTCGATCAGGGCCTCGACCAGATGATCGTGGCGGTCGATGCCGCGGCGCGCGTCGCGGGCCCCGTCCAGCGCCGCCGCGACGCGGCCGAGCTGCCGCCGTGGCTTCTCCATCCGCACGCCGTCGCCGAAGACGAGCATGACGGCACCTCAGAGGAACCACGTCGCCACCAGCCCCGCGCTGGCGGTGAAGATGATCCCGGTCGTCGCCCAGCCGAGGATGGCGATCGCAGGGGTGTTCACCTGGTCGCCCATGATCCGGCGGCTGCCGGTCATCAGCATGATCAGCAGCATCAGCGGCGGGGTGGAGAAGCCCTGGACGATGCCGGACCAGACCAGCGCCTTCATCGGGTTGAAGCCGAGGAAGTTCAGCCCCATCGCCACCAGGGTGAAGCCGACGATCGCCAGGTAGAACGCCTTCGCCTCGGACGGGCGGGCGTGCAGGCTGTGCTTCCAGCCGAAGGTCTGGGCCAGGTCGTAGGCGGCGCCCGTGGTCATCACCGGCACCGCCAGGAAGCCGACGCCGATGACGCCGGCGGCGAACAGGATGCCGGCGGCGTCGCCGGCCAGGGGGCGCAGCGCCTCCGCCGCCTGGGCGGCGGTGCTGATCTCGGTCTGCCCGGCGGCGTGCAGCGTCGACCCGGTCGACAGGATGATGAAGTACATGATCAGGTTCGAGAAGATCATGCCGATCAGCACGTCGGCGCGGGTTCTGCGCAGCTCGGCATCGGTCGCGCCGATCCTCTGCGACAGGCGACGGCGGCCCATCTGGATCTCCTCCTCGACCTCTTCGTTCGACTGCCAGGTATAGAGATAGGCGGAGAGCGTGGTGCCGATCGCGGCCACCAGCATCGACAGGAACTCGGCGGTCAGCTCGATCCGCGGCACCACCGTGCCGGTCAGCGTCGCCGCCAGATCCGGCCTGGCCAGGACCGCCGCCCCGACATAGGCCAGCAGCGCCAGGGCCAGCCAGCGGAACACGTTGCGGATCAGGGCGTAGGAGCCCCAGATCTGCAGCGCCAGGATCGCCGCCGTGACCGTCACCACGATCCCGGCGAAGGGGACCGGCAGCAGGAGACCGATCGCCGCGGCCATGCCGCCGATGTCGGCCGCAGCCTCGATGGTGTTGCCGATCAGCACCCCGATCAGCGCCGGATACAGCACCCAGCGCGGGAAGTGGTCGCGGATGACGTGGAACAGGCCGCGGCCCGACACCTGGCCGAGCTTGGCGGAAAGGTAGACCACCGCGAACATCATCGGCAGCGTCGCCGGGGCGGTCCACAGGAAGGACGGCCCCAGCGCGGCGCCGGCGCTGGCATAGGTGCCGATCGCCGAGGGGTCGTCGTCCGCCGCCCCGGTGATCAGGCCGAGGCCCAGCACCCGCAGCGGACCGCGCCGGGCCACCTTACCGCACGTCCGGCGGCGCGTCGCTTCGGGGTTCAACGGGCGGCCTGCAGGCCCTTCTGCAGCGCCCGGGCCCGGTCCAGATGGCGCTGGATCATCGGCAGGCCGGCTTCCGCGATGGCCCGCAGCGACGGCTCCTCGGCCGTGGGCGCGTAATGCTGATAGACCTTCAGGGCCTCCTGATGGGCGGTGACCTGGCCGTTGAGGTAGAGCCGGTCGAAATCGGCATCGGTCGCGCGCTGCAGCTGGTCGAGGACCTGCTGGTGCTTGAGATCGATCCGCTTCGGCAGCGGGGTCGACAGGTCGTGGTCCTTCACCGCCTTGGCGATCTGCTCCTGCGACCGGGTGTGGTCGGCCACCATCATCTCGGCGAAGGCGCGGATCTCCGGGGACTGCGTCCGCCGCAGGGCGATCCTCGCGGCCTCGATCTCGAACATGTCGCTGCGCCCCGCCTGCTGCACGAAGAAGGCCGCGTGCTGGCCCTCGGTGCCGGTCAGCACGCCGCCCTCCTGGGCCTGGGCGGCGCGGCCGAAGGGAAGGGCCAGCACGGCCGCGAGCAGCAGGGCGGGGGCGATCCGCATCTCGACCTCTGAGGCTGGTTCGAAGCTGCCTGGACAATGGGGCGCCGCCGGCCGGGGTTCCGGCCATGCGACGGGCGGAGACCGCTGCCCGGTCCCCGGATCGGACCCCGGGATAGACTCGGCCGTCCATTGCAAAGGTGTTTCAGCAAATATGGGCAGCATTGATCGCTTTCGCCAAAGGGAGGGTCTGATGCAGGGTTGAATCGTCTGTCATATCGAGATAAAATAATATGCCTGCGCAATACTGAAGTACAATAGTAGATAAAACTTTCGACATATATAGAGACAATTATCAGACAATTATATAGATTCAGTCCTATACTGGTAATATAGTTAGTCGATTAATTACTTATTGCACTGCACCGTAAACGATGCCAAAAAGAAGAGGTGGCCTGCGGCCGACGAGCCCTGATGACAGGCGTTCAGCCTGCATGGGGAATGGCGCTACGACGCCATTGTGCCTGATCTGGGGTTCAACCCGGGCAGGAGGTCGCGATCATCGGCTGTTCCTGCGCTTGACGGATGGCTGATTTCGGGCTGCGTGACTTGGACGAAGGGGGATCAGATGGAATCCAGCGACCACCGGCGTCTCAGACGGACACCCGACGCCCGTTAGCGCCGAAGATTCGCGCCTCTCAACGATGACAGCCACTCTCCGCCCGGCCGTGCCGCCGGCGGTCGGCAGCTAGTCGCGTCCGCATTTCCGGAAGAGGCCCTTCCGGAAGCGCGGGAGGCCGGTCGCGTCATCCCCCCTCAAACCCGCTCTTGGAGGGGAAAGTGGATAAGCACCACAAGGACATGATCTCGTCGCTGAAGGCCGCGTCGGGAGAAGAGGTTCTCGTCCCGGACTACCTGTTCGAGACCTTGTCGAATGCTTTGACCAATGCCCGGGTCATTCCGTACAGCGCGGCGGCGCAGCTCAAGTCGCTGGTTCCCGATTGTGCGATCGTGCACAAGGGGCTGATGCCCCGCCTGCCGCGGCAGATCCTGCAGGCGCTGGTGATCCACGGCGATATCCAGCATGCCAACGAGGTGTTCGTGGTGTTCGCCCGGCACGCCGCCGGCGCGAAGCCGTCGGTGCTGGACGTCACCCGCCGCCGCCACACCCAGCCGGTCCTCGAATACGTCAAGCGCGACACCCGCGTCCGGCGCCGGTCGTCGACGGAGAGGCGGGCGGTGGTGGTCTCGGCCTTCGGCGTCGGCAATGTCGGCGACGACGCGGTCAGCTTCGGCGCCCGCGAAGCCCTGTATCGCAACGGCTTCGACGAGGTCGAGCTGGTCGGCCCGAACCCCGACTACGGCGTCATCGACACGGCGGACCTGGTCGTGGTCGGCGGCGGCGGGCTGCTCTACGACAGCAGCTTCAGCAACGTCTCGAACTACACCGCGCCGATCCGCTACGCCTATGAGCGCGGCATTCCCAGCGCCGTGCTCGGCGTCGGCACCCAGGGGATCCGGACGACGCTCGGCGCCGCCGCCTACAAGGACGCGCTGTCCCTGGCGCGGCTGGTCACGGTGCGCGAGCGCAGCGACGCCACCCTGCTGACCGAGACGGTGGGGCTGAAGAACGTCCACACCACCGGCGACTTGGCCCTGCTGCTGGCGGACGGGCCGGACTCGATCTCCCTCCGGCGCGACCCGAGCCTCGTCGTGCTGTCGCTGAGCCACAGCCTGGAGAGCTGGCTGGCCAAGCGGGACAGCACGATCGACGCCTATCTCGACGAGACGCTCGACGCGCTCGGCAAGACCCATTCCTCGGTGGTCGGCGTGGTCCATTCCGTCGACGACGAGGCGATCTACGAAAGGCTGCGGCAGCGGCGCGAGATCCAGGTCGTCAAGGCGGCCGATTTCGACGTCTCGGCGATCATGGACCTCTACGCCTCCGCCGGCCTCGTGGTCAGCTCGCGGTTCCACGGGCTGCTCTTCTCGGTGATCGGGCGGACGCCGCTGATCCAGGTCTGCGGCCCGACCAGCAAGAGCGGCCGGGCGCTGGCGGAGCGGTTCCCGTCGCTGACCCGCGCCGCGATCCTCCTGGACAACGCCAACCGGAACCTGCGGATCGCGGACGCGATCGAGTTCGTCCAGCCGGTCGGCGAGGAGGAGCGGTCCGCGGCGATCGAGGGCGCGCGCGAGAACATCCAGCTTCTGGCGACCGTCTTCGACCGCAAGGGCGCCATCATGGTCGAGGCCGTCCCGGCCGAGCCGGCCCCGGCATCCGCGAAGGCCCCGCCCGCGGCGAAGGCGCCGGAGCCTGCCGCCGCGCCGCCTGCCGCCCCGGCCGCGGCCGAGGCGCGGCCGGAGAACCGGGAGATCGTGCTGCCGGACCATGTCGTGGTCACCACGGCCGATGCCATCCAGCTCGCCGTGCCGGCCGACAGCGCCGAGGCCGAGCGGCAGGAGATCGAGGCCCGGCGGTGGCGGAACAGCACGCTGGCCTGCGCCGCCAAGATCCTGAAGCCGGGCGACAAGGTGGTCGATCTCGACCCGGGCTTCCTCTATTTCGCCTCCGCCTTCGGCAGCCTCGTCTCCAAGGCGGGATCGGTGTCGGTTGCGTTCGAGAAGAGCGAGGGCGAGCCGATCCTGAAGCAGTACCAGGCCCTCAACGGCAAGAAGACCGACCGGGCGGCGATCCGGCTCTGCGATGCGGCCGACCCGAAGCAGGTCGCGAAGGCCTGCGACGACGCCAAGCTGGTGCGGCTGCGCCTGTCGGGCGAGATCGCGAGAGACCGGGCGGAGTGCATCCGCGCGATCCGGTCGCGCTCGCCGCACGTCATCCTCGAGGCGCCCGACCTGCCAGCGGTCAGGGCCGCGATCGAGGCATTCCTGGGGTCCGAGATCGCCCGCGAGGGCCGGCGCATCTTCACCTTGGGCGACTCCGACCTGGTCGAACGCCCGATCTACGAGATCAGCCAGCTCGACGAGACCACCCTGCTTCTCCAGCTCGAAGAGGCGAATCATGGATAAGGAAGCCGTTGTCGTCAGCTTCTACGGCGGAAAGCAGTACTACTACGACTCCGCCTACAACCTCGCCGAGGACTGCAAGAAGCTCGACATCGAGCACGATTTCGAGGAGGTGAAGCTCGGCCCGGACGCCAACTGGGCCGACATCTGCCGCTACAAGGTCAACTACTATTCCCGCAAGCTGGAGGAATACAAGCGGCCGATCATCTGGGTCGATATCGACACCCGCATCATCAAACGGCCGGACCCGTTCCTGCGCTGCGAGAGCGACTTCGCGGCCTTCCTGCGGAACTTCAAGTATTTCCGGGAATACGACCCGTTCATCTTCGCGCGGACATTCCATCCCGGGTTCCTGTTCTTCAACTACACCTCGGCGACCCGGCGGCTGCTGGAGCAGCTGGTGGAGCTGGAGAAGACCAGCAAGGAGCGCGGCACCGACGACTACTTCTTCGAGGAGGCCTGGCGGGCGCATTCCGAGCAGCTGCAGGTCACGCTGCTGCCGCCGAAGCGGATCGCCTGGGGCGAGAAGCTGGGCGCGGCGGATGCCTGGTTCGCCTTCGGCGACAGCGGCAATGTCCGCGACTTCGTCAAGGAGGTGGCCCAGCACGACGCGCCGATCCTGGAGCCGTCGCGCCAGTACCGCGTGCTCAAGGCCATCTCCGAGCAGGAGCTGAAGGCCGGCAAGCTGCAGAACGCCGCGGTCTATCTGAAGAAGATGACCGACCTCGACCCGTCGCAGGACGACCCGCTCAACACCCTCGCCCGCGTCGCCCGGCGGCAGGAGGGCGAGAAGGCCGCGCTGACGCTCTATGAGGGGCGGATCTCGCAGCTGCGGCAGGAGGGCGAATACAGCGAGCGCCTGTCCACGCTGCTGCAGCGGGTGGTCGATTTCTGCATCGAGTTCCACCTGCCGGAGGAGGGCCAGCGCTATGCCGGCGAGCTGCTGCAGCACGGCACCGCCAAGGCGAAGGCCTTCGCCAAGGGCCGGATGCTGCGGCTGGGGCTGGAGGAGCGCGCCAAGGCCGGGGGGCTGGAGCCTAAGCAGCGGCCGCAGCTGTGGTGGATGGAGCAGCCCTATCCCGGCAATTTCGGCGACATCCTCAACCCCTACATCGTCGAGAAGCTGACCGGGCGCCCGCCGCGCTGGGTCGCCGCGGGCAGCGGCGCCCTCGTCATCGGGTCGGTGATCAAATTCGCCAAGAAGGGCACGCCGGTCTGGGGCACCGGCAGCCCGCGCCTGACCGACAAGCTGCACCCGCAGGCGGTGTACAGGGCGGTGCGCGGCCCGCTGACGCGGCGCCTGGTGCTCGACAGCGGCGGCAAATGCCCGCAGGTCTACGGCGACGCCGCCCTGCTGCTGCCGCAGCTCTACCAGCCGAAGGGCACCAAGAAGCACAAGCTCGGCCTGATCCGCCACTTCACCCATGTGGCGGCGCCGCTGGAGGTGCATCCGGACGTCAAGGTGATCGACATCATGCGCAGCTCCTACGCCGACATCGAGGCGTTCCTCGACGAGGTGTCGGAGTGCGAGCACATCATCTCGACCTCGCTGCACGGCCTGATCGTGTCCCAGGCCTACGGCATCCCGGTCGGCTGGGCGGTGATGTCGACCAGCGAGACCCAGATCCCGGGCGGCAACACCAAGTTCGAGGACTATTTCGCCTCGGTCGGGCTGAAGGATGTCGAGCCCTTCGACCTCGCGGAGATCGGCACGGTCACGCCCGACCATGCGCGGCTGTGCCAATACGTGCCGGAGCGGATGCCGGACCTGGCGGCGCTGCGCGAGGCCTGCCCGTTCCCGCTCGCGGCCTGACCGGCAGGATGGGAGAACCGGCACAAGTGCCGCTGGCCGTGGTCCGCCGGAAGCGGGATGCGGCGTTCCTGAACGAGACGCGGGTGGCGGATCTGATCCGCCCCCGCCGCTTCGCCAAGGAGCGGCTGATCGCGGAGCGCGCCCGGTCGACGCAGGAGATCGGGCCGCTCGACCTGTGGGAGGGCTATCGCGACTTCACCGCGCCCGACGACAGCTTCAAGCGGTCCAGCAACGCCGTCCGCACCAGCCACAAATACGGGCGGGTCTATTACCAGCTGGTCCGCCGCTTCCGGCCGTGGACGGTGGTCGAGATCGGCACCGCCTTCGGCGTCTCGGGCATGTACTGGCTGGCCGGGCTCTCGGCCAACCGCCGCGGCCGGCTGGTCACCTTCGACCCCAACCGGCAGTGGCAGGAGATCGCCCGCGCCAACCTGGCCGCGATCAGCCCCCGCTTCACGGCCGTCGCCGACACCTTCGAGGCGGGCTTCGAGGCGGCGGACATCCGCTTCGACCGGCCGGGCATCGCCTTCATCGACGGCATCCACGTCGGCGAGATCGTCAAGGCCCAGGCCGAGCTGCTGCTCCCGCGGCTGGCCGGCCGCTGGATCGTCGTGTTCGACGACATCCGCTTCAACGACGGCATGTACCGCTGCTTCCGCGAGATCGAGCAGGGGCCGGCAGTGGCGTCGGCCGTCGAGATCGAATCGCGGGTGGGAATCGTCGAGGTGGAGGCGGCGCGGCAGGACGGGTGAAACGCTGCCGGCATCTTGCGCGGCGGCAGGGGCTTGCCGCTTCCGATTTAATAATTATTATTAAAGCTCGGCATTTCGGAGAATGACCGTGATCAGTGCTGATCTTGGGCCGCGGCTCGAAAGCGTCGTCAAGAAGCTGGTCGAATCCGGCCGCTACGGCTCGAAGAGCGAGGTGCTGCGCGAAGGCGTACGCCTCGTCGAGGAACGCGAGAAGCGCCTCGCCCTGCTGGATGCCGCCATCGAACGCGGCCTGGCTGATATCGAGGCCGGCCGAACCAAGCCTGTCGACGAGGTCTTCGAGCGGCTTGAGCGCAAGTACCGGTCTATGGCCGGGGAAACGGAATGATCGTTGCGCTTTCCGCAGAAGCAGAAAGCGATCTTGAGGACATTGCCGATTTCATTGCGAGGGACAACCCGGCTCGGGCCCTGAGCTTCGTGCAAGAGCTGCGGGCAAGCTGGCCGACATGCCGATGGGCCACCCCTCGTGCCGCGTTACGAGAAACGGGGCATCCGCCGGCGCGTGCGCGGCAACTGCCAGATTTTCTATCGTGCCGATGACGAGCAGGTCTATGTGGTGCGTGTCCTGCACGGCGCGCGCGACTATGAGGCGCTCCTGTAGGGGGCGGCATGCTGTACCCATCGCCCGCACCTGGCGAACTGCTCCGGGCGCGCGCTTGCGCCTCTGAGCTGTCCACGACGAAAGCCGCCGATGTCGCCAAGCTTCCTGAGATCCGGTGGTGGGCGCGACTGGGATTGAACCAGTGACCCCTACGATGTCAACGTAGTGCTCTCCCGCTGAGCTACGCGCCCGTTACCGGGAAGGACGGCCGAGGCCGGTCGTCCGCGGGGAGCGCCCATGTAGCATCATCGACCGGGGTGTGCAAGCGTCAAACCAAGCCCGCCGGCCACCCAGCCCATCGGCCCCGTCGACAGCCCCCGGAGGCTGCGATATGACGGTGACATGGATGGTCAAGTCGCCTCGCAGTCGCCGGCGTCCGACGCGGTGGCGATCGCCCTGCCGCCGGGTCGGCGCCTCCCGGTCGTGGTCGCGTCGCCGCACAGCGGCCGCGAATACCCGCCATCGTTCCTGGCCGCGGCACGGCTCGACCCGCACACGCTGCGCCGTTCCGAGGACGGCTTCGTCGACGAGATCTTCGGCCGGGTGCCCGAGCGCGGGGTGCCGCTGCTGCGCGCGCTGTTCCCGCGCGCCTTCCTCGACGTCAACCGCGAGGCCTATGAGCTCGACCCCGAGATGTTCGACGACGCGCTGCCGGGCTGGGTCAACACCCGCTCGCCGCGGGTCGTCGCCGGGCTCGGCACCATCGCCCGCATCGTCGCCCAGGGGAAGGACATCTATCGCGGC
The DNA here is from genome assembly GCF_000423185.1 of Inquilinus limosus DSM 16000. GTDB lineage: Bacteria > Pseudomonadota > Alphaproteobacteria > DSM-16000 > Inquilinaceae > Inquilinus > Inquilinus limosus. Next base: position 314,218 of record NZ_KE383985.1, read on the forward strand.
AAGCTGCGATTCGCCGAGGCGGTGGAGCGGGTCGAGCGCTACTACACCCCCTATCACGCGGCGCTGCGCCGGCTGGTCGACGAGACCCGCGCCGCCTTCGGCCACGCCATCCTGATCGACGCCCATTCGATGCCGTCGCAGGGCGCCTCGCGCACCCCGGGCGGCCGCGCCGTCGATGTCGTGCTGGGCGACTGCTACGGCAGCTCCTGCGCCGCGACGGTGACCGAGGCGGCGGAGCAGTGGCTGGCCGGCCGCGGCTATGTCGTCACCCGCAACACACCCTATGCCGGCGGCTTCACCACCCGGCACTACGGCCGGCCGCGCGCCGGCATCCACGCCCTGCAGATCGAGCTGAACCGGGCCCTCTACATGGACGAGGCGACGCTGTCGCCGAGCCGGGGCCTGGAGCGGCTGACCGCCGACATGACCGATTTCGTCGCCGCCCTCGGCGCGATCGGGCAGGAGACGCTGTCGGGATAGCGGGATCGTCGGGCGAGAGAGGGGATCGCCATGAGCCTCTTGGTCAATATCGACGTGCCCGATCTCGACGCCGCGGTCGCCTTCTACACCGCGGCCTTCGGCCTCACGGTCGGGCGCCGCTTCGGCGGTGAGATGGCGGAGCTGACCGGCTGGCCCGCCCCGGTCTACCTGCTGCGCAAGCCGGCCGGCACGATCGGCGCCGGTGACAGCCGCCGCGGCTACGCCCGGCACTGGACGCCGGTGCATCTCGACGTGGTGGTGGACGACATCGCGGCGGCGCTGCGGCGTGCGGTCGCGGCCGGCGCCGTGGCCGAGGGCGAGATCCGCACCGCCGCCTGGGGCAGGCTGGCCCCGCTGGCCGACCCCTTCGGGCACGGCCTCTGCCTGATCGAGTTCCTCAACCGCGGCTACGACGAGATCGCCGACCACCCGGCCTGACCGGCGGGCGTACCCACGCCCGGAACGCCTCGGTCCTTCCTGCGACGGACGAGAGAACGGTTCTGTCCCTCTTTACTTTCCTGTAAGGATGGCCCGCGGACAGACTGCGCGCCGCCGGCGGCGATCTTCGCCGCCCGGCCAGGAGACGCGCGGGGCAGGGAGCTTCATCCGTCCAATCCGGGAGAGCAGGGCGCAGGATGACCCGCGAATTCATCAACGTCATATCCACCAAGCGGTCCGGCCATCACGCCTTCGTCCGCTGGCTGCGGCAGCACCGCGAGGCGCCGACCGCCTTCGCCAACAACCTCGTGATCGGCGAGCCGATCCGGTCGCGCCTGCTGAAGCTCGACCAACCCCCGGCGCCCGGCAAGAGCGCGCCCGACGCCGTGATCTTCAACTATGAGGGGGTGACGCGGCTGGGGCTCGACGTCGCCTGGCGCCTGCAGCGCGTGGCCGGCGGCCGGACGGTGGACCTGCTGTTCCTGCGCGACCCGCTGAACCTCTGCGCCAGCCTGCTGCACCGCAAGCGGCTCGTCCGGCTGGACCTGGTGATGATCCTCCGCCAGCTCTTCGCCGAGCGCGACTGGCTCGAGGCCTATGCCGAAGGCGCCGTGCCCGGCCTCTCCCTGATCGGCTACAACGCCTGGCTGATCGATGCGGCCTATCGCCAGCGGGTGGCGGACCGGCTCGGGCTGCGGTCGAGCGAACGCGTCACCGCCGTCACCCGGCACGGCGGCGGCAGCTCGTTCAAGGATCTCGCCAGCGTCGGCGACGACGAGGCCAGGCGCCTGACGACGCGCTGGCACGGCTATCGCGAGGATTCGCTGTTCGGCGCGCTGCTGACCCACCCCAGGCTGCTGCCGTGGTTCGAGGCCGCGCTGGCCGGCGAGATCAGGGACAGCTTCGGCGCCGACCTGGCCGACCCGGACGGGCTGGCCTATCTGCGGGCGACCGCCCAGGCCCGGCCGCGGCATCCCTTCGTCGACCGCATGATCGACTCCCTGGCGGACCGGCAGGACCTGTTCCACCGCATCGAATCCGGCACGTCCTTCGAGAAGAAGTTCGGGATCGCCCGGGCCCATCTCGCGGTCCTGGCCGGGCCGGGGCGGGGGGCCGGCGAGCGCGCGCGGCAGACCGTCTAGCCCCGGGCTAGGCCGGTACCGACGCCGTCTTCTCCGGCCATTCGCACAGATCGGCGACGGGGCAGGCCGGGCACAGCGGCTTGCGCGCCTTGCAGGTGTAGCGGCCGTGCAGGATCAGCCAGTGATGCGCGTGCCGCTTCCACCGGTCCGGCGTCACCCGCTCCAGCACCCGCTCCACCGCGTCCGGCGTCTTGCCGGGGGCCAGGCCGGTGCGGTTCCCGACCCGGAAGATGTGGGTGTCGACGGCGATGGTCGGCTCGCCGAAGGCGACGTTGAGCACCACATTGGCGGTCTTGCGCCCGACCCCCGGCAGCGCCTCCAGCGCCGCCCGGTCGCGCGGCACCTCGCCGCCATGCTGCTTCAGCAGGATCTCCGACAGGGCGATGACGTTCTTCGCCTTCATGTTGTAGAGGCCGATGGTGCGGATGTAGCGCGACAGCCCCTCCACCCCCAGCGCCACGATCTTCTCCGGCGTGTCGGCGACGGCGAAAAGCGGCCCGGTCGCCTTGTTCACCCCGACATCGGTGGCCTGCGCCGACAGCACCACGGCGACCAGCAGGGTGTAGGGGTTGTGGTAGTTCAGCTCGCTCTTCGGCTCCGGCATCCGGGCGGCGAGGCGGGCGTAGAAGGTGTCGATGGCGGCGGGCGTCATGCGCCGCAGCCTAGCGGGGCGAAAGGGGGCGCGCCATCGGCCTTTGCCATGCGGCCGCCGCGGCCTATGCTTCCAGTATGCGCAGCAGCAGCATCACCCGGGTCGGCGCCCATGGGGCCGCCGATGACCGCGCGCCGGTCCTGTTCGAGCGGCTGCTGCGGCCGAAGCGCAGCCTGGGCCCCTTCGGCTTCTGGCTGGTGATCGGCGTGGTCGGCGTCACCAGCCTGTTCAACGGCGTGCTGTTCCTGATGCTCGGCGCCTGGCCGGTGTTCGGCTTCTACGGCCTCGACGCGGTGCTGCTCTATCTTCTGATGCGGTCGAATCTGCGGCGGGCGGAGCGCAGCTGGGAAAGCCTGCGCCTGACCGCGGACCGGCTGGTGATCGAGCACGGCGACCATCGCGGCGTGTCGCACCGGATCGAGCTGCAGCCCTACTGGCTGCGGGTCGAGGTCGACCGCAGCGAGATCGGCCAGAATCGGGTCACCCTGACCAGCCACGGACAGCGCGTCGCCATCGGCGGCTTCCTGGCCCCGTCCGACCGCGCCGATCTGGCGCGCGACCTCTCGGCGGCGCTCGACCGGCTGCGCGGGCCCCGGGCGGAGGGGTGACGGCGGGGAGTGCGTCAGCTCAGCCCCAGCACGTCGGCCATGGTGTAGAGGCCGGGGGCCCGACCGCGGCCCCACAGCGCCGCCTTGACCGCACCGCGGGCGAAGATGCCGCGGTCGGTCGCCCTGTGCGCCAGCTCGATGCGCTCGCCGGTCCCGGCCAGGATCACCGCATGCTCGCCGACCACGTCGCCGCCGCGCAGCGTGGCGAAGCCGATGGCGCCGTCCGGGCGCCTGCCGTCGCGGTCGATCGCCTTCACCGCGTCGAAATCGACCCCGCGGCCCTCGGCGGCGGCGCGGCCCAGCAGGATCGCGGTGCCGGAAGGGGCGTCGATCTTGTGGCGGTGGTGCATCTCCACCACCTCGATGTCCCAGCCGGCGGCGTCGAGCGCGCGGGCGGCCTGGCGCACCAGCGCCGCCAGCAGGTTCACGCCCAGGCTCATATTGTAGGACTGGATGATCGGGGTGTGGCGCGCGGCCCGGCCCAGCGCCGCCAGATCCTCGGCCGAGAAGCCGGTGGTGCCGACGACATGCACCGCCTTGCCCTGCGCGGCCAGCGCCGCGAAGCGCACCGAGGCCTCCGGCCGGGTGAAGTCGACCACCGCGTCGGCGGTGGCGAAGAGCTGCACCGGGTCGTCGCCGACGGTGACGCCGCAGGCCGGCCGCCCGGCGACCAGGCCGGCATCCCGGCCGACCGCGGCGCTGCCTTCATGCTCGACCGCGCCGTGCAGCACCACCGAGCCGTCGGCGATGTCCAGCACCGTCTGCACCAGCATCCGGCCCATCCGGCCGGCAGCGCCGGTGATGCCGAGCCTGAGGGGGCCCTCGACAGGGCGGGGGGTGTCGCCGGCGGTCATGCGGCAGGGTCCTTCGGTGTGGTCCTCCACCCCTCCTGTCATGCCCGGGCTCGACCCGGGCATCCAGGTTGGGTGCATCGGCTCTTTGCGGCCCCCGGATCACCAGGTCAAGCCGGGTGATGACAAGAAGGAGAGAAGGCGGTCCGATCCCGCCTGCCGCTACTCCTTGAAGAACTCCTTCACCTTGGCGAAGAAGCCCTGGCTCTCGGGGCTGGTGCCGCCGCCGCCGTCGCGCTCGAACTCCTCGAGCAGCTCGCGCTGGCGCTTGGTCAGGTTGACCGGGGTCTCGACCTGCAGCTCGACATACATGTCGCCGCGGCCGGCCGAGCGCAGCACCGTCATGCCCTTGCCGCGCAGGCGGAAGCGGGCGCCGGACTGGGTGCCGGCCGGCACCGTGATCTTGGCGCGGCCGCCGTCGATCGCCGGGATCTCGATCGGCCCGCCCAGCGCCGCCGTGGTCATCGGGATCGGCGCCTTGCAGAACAGGTCGGCGCCGTCGCGCTGGAACAGCGCGTGCGGCCGCACCGACAGGAAGATGTAGAGGTCGCCGGGCGGTGCGCCGCGCATGCCGCTCTCGCCCTCGTTGGCCAGGCGGATGCGGGTGCCGTCGTCCACCCCCGGCGGGATGTCGACTTTCAGCGTCTTGTCCTTGCGGGTGCGGCCGGAGCCGCCGCAGTTCCGGCACGGGTTCTTGATCACCCGGCCCTGGCCGCCGCAGCTCGGGCAGGTGCGCTCGACCGTGAAGAAGCCCTGGGAGGCGCGGACCCGGCCGGCGCCGCCGCAGGTCGGGCAGGTCACCGGCTGGCTGCCGGGCTCGGCGCCGGAACCGTCGCAGACCTCGCAGGCGACCGAGGACGGCACCTTGATCGTCGCCTGCTTGCCCTGGAACGCCTCCTCGAGCGTGATCTCGAGGTTGAAGCGGACATCGGCGCCGCGCCCGGCCTGGGCGCGCTGGCCCCGGCGGCCGCCCATGAAGTCGCCGAACATCTCCTCGAAGATGTCGGCGAAGCCGCCCGAGAAGTCGGCCCCGCCCGGGCCGCGCGGCCCGGCGCCGTCGAAGGCGGCGTGGCCGAAACGGTCATAGGCGGCGCGCTTCTGCTCGTCCTTCAGGACGTCATAGGCCTCGTTGATTTCCTTGAACTTCTGCTCGGCGGCCTTGTCGCCCGGATTGCGGTCCGGGTGATACTGCATCGCGAGCTTGCGATAGGCCTTCTTGATCTCGTCCGCGCCGGCGCCGCGCGCAACCCCCAGAAGATCGTAAAAGTCCTGCTTCGCCATGCGGATCCTCGTGCCGAACCGGGAGAGCCCTCGACGGCCCCGGCCCGGATGGAAACCGCCCCCGCGCGGCCCGTCAGGAACCCTCGCGGGGGCGGCGACTGCCCCTTATCGACGTGTCGCGGTCATCGGCCCGCGGTCACGCCGACTTCTTCTTCTTGTCGTCGTCGACTTCCTCGAAATCGGCGTCGACCACGCCGTCGTCCGGCTTCGCCGAAGCCTGCTCGCCGCCCGGGGCGGCGCCCGACTCCTGACTGGCCTTGTACATGGCCTCGCCGATCTTCATCGCCGCCTGGGCCAGGGCCTGGGTCTTGGCCTTGATCTCCTCGGCGTCCTCGCTGGTCAGGACCGACTTCAGATCGGCGATCGCGCTCTCGACCGCGGCCTTGTCGGCCGCCTCGGCCTTGTCGCCGAACTCGGCCAGCTGCTTCTCGGTCGAATGGATCAGCGCATCGGCGTGGTTGCGGGCCTCGACCGTCTCGCGCCGCTTCTTGTCGGCGGCGGCGTTGGCCTCGGCGTCCTTGACCATCTTGTCGATGTCGGTGTCGGACAGGCCGCCCGAAGCCTGGATGCGGATCGCCTGCTCCTTGCCCGTCGCCTTGTCCTTGGCGCCGACATTGACGATGCCGTTGGCGTCGATGTCGAAGGTCACCTCGATCTGCGGCATGCCGCGCGGGGCCGGCGGGATGCCGACCAGGTCGAACTGGCCCAGCAGCTTGTTGTCGGCCGCCATCTCGCGCTCGCCCTGGAACACGCGGATCGTCACCGCGGTCTGGTTGTCCTCGGCGGTCGAGAAGGTCTGGCTCTTCTTGGTCGGGATCGTGGTGTTGCGCTCGATCAGCCGGGTGAACACGCCGCCCAGCGTCTCGATGCCCAGTGACAGCGGGGTGACGTCGAGCAGCAGCACGTCCTTGACCTCGCCGCGCAGCACGCCGCCCTGGATCGCGGCGCCGACGGCCACGACCTCATCCGGGTTGACGCCGCGATGCGGGTCCTTGCCGAAGAACTGCTTCACCGTCTCGATGACCTTGGGCATGCGGGTCATGCCGCCGACCAGGATCACCTCGTCGATCTCGCTGGCCTTCAGGCCGGCGTCGCGCAGCGCGGCGCGGCACGGCTCGACCGTGCGCTGGATCAGGTCGTCGACCAGCGCCTCGAGCTTCGCTCGGGTCAGCTTGATGTTCAGGTGCTTCGGGCCGGACGCGTCGGCGGTGATGAAGGGCAGGTTCACCTCGGTCTGGACCGAGGAGGACAGCTCGATCTTCGCCTTCTCGGCCGCTTCCTTCAGGCGCTGCAAGGCCAGGCGGTCCTTCCGCAGGTCGATGCCCTGCTCCTTTTTGAACTCCTCGGCCAGGTAGTCGATGATCTTGGCGTCGAAGTCCTCGCCGCCCAGGAAGGTGTCGCCGTTGGTCGACTTCACCTCGAACACGCCGTCGCCGATCTCGAGGATCGAGATGTCGAAGGTGCCGCCGCCGAGGTCGTAGACCGCGATCGTGCCCGACGCCTTCTTGTCCAGGCCGTAGGCCAGGGCGGCCGCCGTCGGCTCGTTGATGATGCGCAGCACCTCGAGCCCGGCGATCTTGCCGGCATCCTTGGTGGCCTGGCGCTGGCTGTCGTTGAAGTAGGCCGGGACGGTGATGACGGCCTGGGTCACCTTCTCGCCCAGGAACGCCTCGGCCGTCTCCTTCATCTTCATCAGGGTGAAGGCGGAAATCTGGCTCGGCGCATACTTCTGGCCGCGCGACTCGACCCAGGCGTCGCCGTTGTCGCCGGCGACGATCTGGTAGGGGACGAGGCCCTTGTCCTTCTGGGTCATCGGGTCGTCGTAGCGGCGGCCGATCAGGCGCTTGACCGCGAAGATCGTGTTCTCGGGGTTGGTCACCGCCTGGCGCTTCGCCGCCTGGCCGACCAGCCGCTCACCCGATTCGGTGAAGGCGACGATCGACGGCGTGGTGCGCGCGCCTTCCGCATTCTCGATCACCCGCGCCTGCGACCCATCCATGATAGCGACGCAGGAATTGGTGGTGCCGAGGTCGATACCGATGACTTTGCTCATCTCTTCCTCATTCCTTCAGCAGGTCGCGGCTGGCCCTCGGTGAGGCACCGCCGGGACCCCCAATCGATCTCACTGCCGCCCGCGGCGGCCTTTGCTTCCCCGGTCATATAGGCGGCGCGTCCTCGGGCTGCAACGTCGAGTCTTCAGGATTGTGACGGCCCGCAGGGATGTGGCCGCCCGGTCACGCCCGGCCCGTCACGCCCGGGCTCATCGCGCCCGCCCCTGTCACGCCCGTCGGGGCGCGCCCAGGACGAAGCCGGCCAGGAAGCCGCCGATATGGGCCTGCCAGGCGATCTGGGCGTCCACGCCCATGAGGCCGCCGCCCAGCACGGCGAATACGACGTTGACGACGATGGTGAAGCCTATCAGGTTCAGGGCCAGCCGCCGCCCGGCCGGATCGTGCCGCGCCAGGGCCAGCCGGCAGAAGGCGCCGACGCAGCCCGACACCGCGCCGGAGGCGCCGATCAGCGTGGTGTCCTCGCCCCAGCTCGCGGCGATCTGGACCAGCGCCGCGGCCACGGTCGTCACCAGCAGCAGCACGGTGTAGCGGCGGGGGCCGTACTGCCGCTCGCAGACGCTGCCGAAGGCCAGGAAGAAGCCGAGATTGGCGATCAGATGGATCGGCTCGGAATGCACCAGGGCATAGAACACCAGCGATGCGACCACCGTCAGGGCGTCGAGCGGCGACAGCTGGCCGAGATACTGGAAGAAGGCCGGAACCACGGCCATGCGGTAGACGACCGGCGCCCAGACCTGCTGCGGCAGCAGGTGGATGGCGGCGAAGACCGCGATCATCGCGCCGCTCAGCCACAGCGTGATCGGCGGGACGTTGAAGATCGGCTGGCGCGACATGGCCCCTCCGGGCGGCAACGGGTCCCGGCCTCTTACAGGAGCACGAGGCCGATCGGAAGCGCGCGATCCGTCACCCCGGCCCGAGGATCTCGGCCCGCGCGGCCCGGGTCAGCTTGGCCAGGATCAGCCGGTGCGCCTCGCGCAGATAGGCCTGCAGGTCCGCCTCGGGCAGGGCGTCCAGCGCCGCCGCCACCCATTTGGCGCGGGCCAGATAGGGCGCCGGGCGGATGCCCGGCTGCTCGATCAGGAGGATGTGGGAGAAGTCCGACGCCTTGAACCAGGCCTCGGGTTCGCCGCGCGACATCCCGGCCAGCAGGGCGAAGATCTTGCCGCCGACCTTGAACACATGGGCGCCGCCCCATTGCACGCTCAGGGTCGCGCCGGGCAGCGACAGGCAGAAGGCCTCGACCGCCTCGGGCGTCATCCCCGGCGCCGGGCGGTCAGTGGCCGTGGCGGTTGCCCTTGCGCACGAAGCGGCGGCCGCAATAGTTGCACACCACCTCGTGCTCATGCCCGATCGGGTAGTAGACCATCGGGTGGCCCAGCGGCCCGCCGCCGCCGTCGCACCCCACCGTCTCGACATCGCGGTCGACCTCGATCACTTCGGACGGCTGAAGGGTGGCGGGCTGCATGGCTCGGAGGTTCCTGGCGGCAAAAGACATCGGCGGGCGAAGATTGCCCGCGCTCCGGCCGGATGATACCCATGGCGCCCAGCCGATCAACTACTTCGCACAGGATCATGGCCGCCGAGCCGCTGCCGAACGCCGCACCGGAGAGCGCCATCCGGCTGCGCGGCCTGACCAAGACCTATCGCGGGCGCAACAAGCAGCCGGACAAGCTGGCCCTGCACCCGATCGACCTCGACATCCCCGCCGGGTCCATCTTCGGCCTCCTGGGCCCGAACGGCGCCGGCAAGTCGACCCTGATCAACATCCTGGCCGGGCTCGTCAACAAGACCGCGGGCGACGCCTGGATCTGGGGCTTCGACATCGGCCGGTCGCCGCGCCAGGCCCGGGCCGCGATCGGGGTGGTGCCGCAGGAACTGAACATTGACCCGTTCTTCACTCCGCGAGAGCTCCTGGACCTCCAGGCCGGGCTCTACGGCGTGCCGAAGGGCGAGCGGATCACCGAGGCGCTGCTGGAGGCGGTCGGGCTGGCCGACAAGGCCGATGCCTATGCCCGGACGCTGTCGGGCGGCATGCGGCGGCGGCTGATGGTGGCCAAGGCGATGGTGCATTCGCCGCCCGTGCTGGTGCTGGACGAGCCGACCGCCGGCGTCGACATCGAGCTGCGGCGCAGCCTCTGGGCCCATGTCCGGGCGCTGAACCGGGCCGGCACCACCATCGTCCTGACCACCCATTACCTGGAGGAAGCGGAGGAGCTGTGCGACCGGATCGCGATCATCGATCACGGCCGCATCGTCGCCTGCGACAGCACCGCCAACCTCCTCTCCAGCGTCGACAGCAAGACCCTGGTGGTGAGCTTGAGCGAGCCGCTGGACGCGCTGCCGCCGGTCCTGGCCGCCCGCGGCATGGAGCTGGCGGGCGCGGCCCGGCTGGTGGTGCGCTACCGGCCGAGCGAGACCCGGCTGGGCGATCTCCTGAACCTGATGGACCAGAACGGTATCCGCATCGCCGACCTGACCACCGAGGAGACCGACCTCGAGGACATCTTCCTGCAGCTCACCGGCGAAGGCGCCGCGGCGGCAAGGAGGGCGGCAGGGGAGTAAACGAGCCACTCCTCCGATTGTCATTGCCGGGCTTGACCCGGCAATCCAGAGGCTGTCGAGACCGTCTGGATGCCCGGGTCAAGCCCGGGCATGACAATGTGAGGGAGCGGTGAACGAACCCGCTACTGCGCCGCCTGGGCCGAGGCGAGCTGGCGGGAGACCAGCTGGGCGTAGAGCCCGCCGCGGGCCAGCAGCGCCGCATGGGTGCCGGTCTCGGCCACCCGTCCCTCGTCCAGCACCACGATCAGGTCGGCGTCGCGCACGGTCGACAGGCGGTGGGCGATGACGATGGTGGTGCGGTCGGCCTGCAGCCGGTCCAGCGCCCGGCGCACCGCCTGCTCGTTCACCGTGTCGAGATGCGAGGTCGCCTCGTCCAGGATCAGCACCGGCGCGTTCTTCAGGAAGGCCCGGGCGATGGCGACGCGCTGGCGCTGGCCGCCGGACAGCGCCGTGCCGCGCTCACCGACCGGCGAATCGAGCCCCTCGGGCAGGGTCTCGACCAGCTCGGCCAGCGACGCATGCTCGATCGCCGCAGCCAGCTCCTCTTCGCCCGCATCGGGCCGGGCGATCCGGATGTTGGCGCGCAGCGTGTCGTTGAACAGGTAGGTGTCCTGGGCCACCAGCGCGATGCGCCGGCGCAGGTCGTCGAGGTCGTAGTCGCGCAGATCGACGCCGTTCAGGATGATCCGGCCCTCGTCCGGGTCCCAGAACCGCATCAGCAGCTGGGCCGTGGTGGTCTTGCCGGCGCCGGAGGTGCCGACCAGCGCCACCGTCTTGCCGGCCGGGATCTCGACCGTCACCCCGGCCAGGGCGCGCCGGCCCTGGCCGGGATAGGTGAAGCCGACGCCCTGCAGCGCCAGCGCCGCCGGACCAGGATGGTCGGGCACGCCCGGCCCGTCGGTGACCGGCACCGGCTCGGCCTTCAGCCCGTAGATGCGGCGGGTGGCGCCCAGCGTGTCGGCCAGCTGGCGGCCGATCTGCGCGATCTCCGACACCGGCAGGAAGGCGGCCATGGCCAGGATGGTCAGCAGCGGCAGCAGGCCCGGGTCGATGGCGCTCTGCGTCGACAGCGCGGCGCCGGTCACCACCACGGCCAAGCCGCCCAGGCCGGTCAGGATCTCCAGCAGGCTCTGCTGCCGGGTCAGCTCGGCGAAGAAGGGCAGGCGCAGCCGGATGAAGCGTTGCGACAGCGCGTCCAGCCGGTCGCCGCGGGCCTTCTCCTGCTGGAAGGCGACGATCTCGCCCAGCCCCTGCACCGAATCGACCGCGAAGGCGCCCAGCTCACCCGCCGCCTCGCGCGACTCGGAGCCGAGGCGGTCGACCCGGCCGCGCATCAGGAACGGGCTGACGGCCACCGCCAGCAGGAAGGGCAGCAGCGCCAGCGCGATCCAGGGGCTGGCCCAGACCAGCACGGCCAGCACCGCGGCCGGCACCAGCACGGCGACGAAGGCCGGCGCCACGGTGTGGGCGAAGAAGTACTCCACCAGCTCGATGTCGTGGGTGACCAGCGCCATCAGGTCGCCGGTGCGCCGCCGCACCAGATAGGCCGGGGCCAGGGCGTCGAGCTTGCGGAACACGTCGGCACGCATGTCGGCCAGCAGGCGGAAGGCCATGTCGTGGGCGATCCAGGATTCCAGCCAGTGCAGCACGCCGGACAGCGGCGCTACCACGGCCAGGGCCCAGAGCAGCCCGCCATAGGGCTCGCCGTTCTTCAGCGCCAGCAGGACCAGCGCGCTCAGCACCCCGACGCCGATGAAGGCGACGACGCGCAGCACGCCGAACGCGAAGGTCAGGGCCAGCTTGCCCTTCCAGGGCATGGCCAGCCTCATCAGCTCGGCCACCAGCCGACCCCAGCCCAGGCCCTCGGCCTTGAGGATGCCCTCGGTCTCCACCTTGGTCGCGGCGGCGGGCGCGGCCGGGGCCGGCTCGGCGGTGCGGGCGGCGACCGGGGCATCGATGATAGTGCCGGCGGCGGATTCGCGCGCCTGCTCGGCCATCAGCCCGGCATAGACGCCGCCCTGCTGCATCAGCGCGGCGTGGGGGCCGCTCTCGACCACCCGGCCACGGTCCAGCACCAGGATGCGGTCGCAGCCGATCACGCTCGACAGGCGGTGCGCCAGGATCAGCGTGGTGCGGCCCTGCATCAGCCGGTCCAGCGCCTCCTGGATCACCGCCTCGTTCTCGGCGTCGACCGCGGACAGCGCCTCGTCCAGCACCAGGATCGGGGTGTCGCGCAGCAGGGCGCGGGCGATGGCGACGCGCTGGCGCTGGCCGCCGGACAGCTTCACGCCCTTCTCGCCGACGACGGTGCGGTAGCCCTGCGGCAGCGACTGGATGAAGCCGTGGATGTTGGCGGCGCGGGCGGCCGCCTCGACCTCCGCTTCGGTGGCGTCCGGCCGGCCCATGCGGATGTTGTCCTCGACCGTGCCGTGGAACAGGAAGGTGTCCTGGTTCACCACCGAGATCATCGACCGGATCTGGTCGAAGGACAGGCCGCGCAGATCGTGCCCGCCCAGCCGGATGGTGCCGGCCTCCGGGTCGTAGAAGCGCAGCAGCAGGCGCACGATCGACGACTTGCCGCCGCCGGACGGGCCGACCAGGCCGATCCGCTCGCCGGCCCTGGCCTCGAAGCTCAGCGCCTCATGGATGGTGCGGCGGGTGCCGGGATAGCGGAAGCGCACGCCGTCGAATTCGATGGTCGGGGCCAGCGGCCGAGCCAGCGCCGCCGGGGGCGCATCCGCAACCTCCGGCGTGTCGTCCAGCACCTGGTAGATGCCCTGGGCGGCGGACAGGCCGACCATGCCCTGGTGCAGCACCGACCGCAGCTCGCGCATCGGCCGGAAGATCTCGACGCCGAGCATCAGGATGACCAGCAGCGCCGACAGGGCCATGGCGCCCGACTCGACCCGCCAGGCGCCCAGTGCCAGGGCCGCGGCGGCGCCGCAGGCGATGGCGCTGTCGGTGATGCCGCGGGCCAGGACGTTGGTCGCCAGCACCCGCATGGTGCTGCGGAACAGCGACCGCGCCTTGGCTTCCAGCACCGCGGCGCGGGCCTTGCTCTGGCCGAAGGCCTTCAGCGTCGCCAGGCCCTGGACCGAATCCAGGAACTCGGCGGCGAAATCGGCATAGACCTGGCGCAGCTGCAGCGAGCTGCCGGTCTCGTGCCGGTGCCACAGCGCCGGGCCGAACAGCGCGATCAGCGCGAAGGCCAGCATCACCGCGGCCACCGGCAGGTCGACGAAAGCGATGGCGGCGAAGATCAGGACCGGGGTCAGCAGCGAGATCAGGAACTGCGGCAGGAACTGGCCGAAATAGACCTCCAGCTGCTCCACCCCGTCGATCAGCGACAGGGTCAGGGCGCCGGAGCGGCGGCGGGCCACGGTGCCGGGCCCCAGTGCCGCGATCCGGTCGAAGATGGTCCGGCGCAGCCGGGCCTGAACGCGCGACGCGGTCTCATGCGCGATCATCACGCGTCCGTGCTCGAACACGCCGCGCAGCACCATGACGCCGGCGATCAGGGCGATGGCGGGCGCCAGCTCGGCCAGCGGCCGTCCGGCGAAGACCTGGCCGATCAGCCAGCCCAGCAGGGCCAGCCGGGCGACGCCGAGCGCGACCGAGACCAGGCCGATGGCCACGGCCCAGACGATGCGGAGACGGACCCCTTGGGTGAAGTGCCACAGGCGCGGTTCGAAGTGCATCGCGCGTGTTTCCCTCTGATGAGACGCCGCCGGTCGGCCCCCCTTGAATAAGTCAGGCGTCGGATGGGTCGGGCCGGCCCCGACCAGACGATAATGTGAACGCTGGTGAACGGAATTCGACAAATTCGAGGAGGGGCTGTACGTTTCTGTTCAGGCATGTCGATGCGGGAGACGCCGGCCATGACCGCCGATTGGGACGATCTGCGCGTGTTCCTGACACTGGCGCGCGAGGGCAACCTGACCGCGGCGGCGCGGCGGCTGCAGGTCAGCCACCCGACCGTGGCCCGACGGGTGCGCAGCCTGGAGGAGGCGATCGGCACCCGGCTGTTCGACCGGCTGCCCGACCGCTTCGTGCTGACCGCGGCGGGCGAGGAGCTGCTGGCCGACACCGAGGCGATGGAGCGCGCGGCCGAATCGATCCAGCGCCGCAGCGCCGGCCTCGGCGACACGGCGCACGGCACGGTCCGGATCTCGGCCGGCGAGGCGATGACGGGCTTCCTGGCCGACCATCTGCCGCGGCTGCGGCGCGGACTGCAATGCATCGAGATCGAGCTGGCGGCCAGCCACATGCTGGCCAATCTCTCGCGGCGCGAGGCCGACCTCTTGATCCGCGAGCAGGTGCCGGATATCCCGAGCCTGGTGGCGCGGCGGCTGGGCCGGGTGGAATACGCGATCTACGCCGCCCGGGACCGCGAGGTCGCCGACACGACGCCGGAGGGTCTGCGCGGCGTCACCTGGGCCGGCTTCGACGAGGAGCACGCCTACATGCCCGGCCAGGCCTGGGTGGCGGAGCTGCTGCAGGGCGCCCGGCCGGCGGTGCGGGTCAACAACTGGCTGGTGCTGCAGCACGTGGTGCGCAGCGGCGAGGCGATCGGCCTGCTGCCCTGTTACGCCGGCGACCCGGATCCGGGCCTGAGCCGGCTGGGACCGGTGGTGGCGGAGGTCGGGGTCGACCAGTGGCTGCTGGTGCATCGCGACCTGCGGGCGCTGTCGCGGGTGCGCCGGGTGATGGATTCCCTGGTCGCCCTGTTCCGCGAGCGCCGCGATGTCCTGGAGGGCCGTCTGCCGCAGGAGGCCGCGGCGGCTTGATCACGCCGCGGCGGGCGGATGAAATGGCGCCATGCTGGTGAGCGACCTGACTGTGACGAAGGCAAATCCTGGTCCCCCCTCCCCCTACCCCCCTCCCGAGAGGGGAGGGGGGACAAAAAAGGCGCATCTCTTCAAAGTCGCTTCCCGCCTCCTCTCCCTCCTCACCCTGCTCCTGGTCGCCGCCTGCGGGGCGGAGCTCCAGCCCATGGGAGCCCTGAACGGAACGCCGGGGCTGGAGGCGGATGCGGTGATCGCGGCCGACGGCTACCGCCTGCCGCTGCGCCACTGGGGCCCGGTGGACAAGCCGCGCGCGGTGATCCTGGCGCTGCACGGCTTCAACGAATACGGCAAGGCCTTCGACGACCCCGCGCGGTTCTGGGGCCAGATCGGCATCGCCACCTACGCCTATGACCAGCGCGGCTTCGGCGCCACCGCCGGGCGCGGCATCTGGCCGGGGGCGGAGACCCTGGCCGACGACGCCGCCACGGCGCTGCGGCTGCTGGAGGCGCGCTACCCCGGCGTGCCGGTCTATCTGCTCGGCGAAAGCATGGGCGGCGCCGTCGCGATCCTGACCGCGACCCGACCGGAGCATCCGCCGATGGCCGGGCTGATCCTGTCCGCCCCGGCCACCTGGGGCCGGCAGAGCATGGACGCCATCCCCCGGGTGGCGCTGTGGCTGACCCGCCGGCTGATCCCGGCGATGACCTTCACCGGGCGCAATCTCGGCGTCCAGGCCAGCGACAACATCCCGATGCTGGTCGCGCTCGGCCGCGACCCGCTCTACATCCGGGCCACGCGGGTCGACGCGATCGACGGGCTGGTCGACCTGATGGGCCGCGCCTCCGATGCGGCGGCGGAGATCCCGGAGCCGACCCTGGTGCTGCTGGGCGAGCATGAGCAGGTGCTGGCGCCGGCGTCGGTCGACCGGCTGCTGCGCCGCCTGCCGCGGCGGCCGGATGTGGTCGTCGCCTCCTACAGCCGCGGCTGGCACTGGCTGCTGCGCGACCTCGGCCGGCGCACGCCGCAGCGCGACATCGCCGACTGGGTGCTGCATCCCGGGCCCGGCCTGCCTTCGGGCGCCGAGCTGCGCGGCCAGGCCCGGCGGGCCCTGGCCGACGGGACGGCCCCGGCCACCGAGCAGCAGGCGTCGACCGGGCGCTGAGCGATCGGGAAAGGGCGGCTAGGCGGCCTCGGCCGGCAGCGGCAGCCGCACCGGGCTGAACACCTCCTGCTCCTCCAACACGCCGCGCAGGCTGAATCGGCCCATCGGCTCGGCCTCCACCCCGGCGGCCCGGCGGAAGGCGTCGGTCATCAGCGGCCGGCGGCCGGTGATGCGGCACAACGCCTCGACCCGGCTGGCCAGGTTGACCGCGGGGCCGATGACGGTGAAGTCCAGCCGGTCGGCGGCGCCGATGTTGCCGTACATCACCTCGCCGATATGCAGCGACAGGCCGTAGTCCAGCGCCGGCCGGCCCTCCTCGACACGTCTGGCGTTGAGCGCGGCCATGCCGTGCTCCGCCATCGCCGCCGCAGCCAGGGCCTTGGCCGCGGCGTCGCGCACGCCCTGCTCCTCGTCCACCGGGAAGATCGCCAGCATGGCGTCGCCGATGAACTTCAGGATCTCGCCGCCGGCTTCCTGCACCGACGCGGCCATCGTCTCGAAATAGCTGTCGAGCGTGGCGACGATCTCCTCGCGGCCCACGCTCTCGCTCATCGCCGTGAAATCGCGGAGGTCGCAGTACCAGATCGCGGCGTGCAGCGATTCCGACATGCCGCGGCGGATCTGGCCGTTCAGGATGCGGGCGCCGGCGTCGTGACCGACATAGGTGTCCAGGAGGTCGACCGCGGTGGCGCGCAGCGTGTGGATCTCGATCAGCCGGGTCAGGATCGGCATCAGCCGGTCGAGCTTTTCCAGCGCCGGCTCGGAGAAGCCATCCTCCTCCCGCGTGGCGAAGGAAATGGCCGAGCGGCGGCCGCCGGTGAAGCCGAGGCCGAACAGGGCGTAGTCGGTCAGCCCCTCGTCGCGGAACTCCTCCAGCACCGGGAAGTCCAGCTGCGCCTTCGGTCCGGTCAGGCGGCGGCGCAGCGCGTCCGCCCCCTCCTCGATCACCACGCGGATCGGGCTCTGCTGGTATTCCGGCGAGTTCCGGTTCTCCCACAGGCCGCGGCGGCGCTCGATCGCGCCGGTGCCGCGCCAGATATAGGCGGTGCCGAAATAGAGCGGGTGGAGGGCGGGCACGATGGCCAGCGCGCGGGCGACCGGAACGTCCTCCGCCACCAGGCGGTTGCAGAACTCCTCCAGCAGCTGGCTGGTGTCGCGGATCGTCGGCGCTTCATAGAGCAGCCAGTCGAGGGTGGGTGAGCCGGTACAGCTCGTCATCGGATGGTCTTTCTCGATCACGACGCCCATGGTCCCGCCCCTCGCGCAGCGCAAGCTCCCTTCATCTAGGTGCGCCGTCTCCGGATTTCGAGGGCCGCGTGCGCCGCCCGCTGTCAGACCCGCTCAGCCCCAGAGCGCCGGTTCCGGCGGCCAGACGGTGGCGCCATCATAGCGCAGGGCAGGATCGTGGTCCTGCGCCAGCAGCAGCGGCCCGTCGAGATCCACCACCTCCGCCCCCTGCGCCACCAGCGTCGCCGGCGCCATGGCGAGGGAGGAGGCGACCATGCAGCCGACCATCACGGCGAAGCCGCGCTCGCGCGCCGCGGCGCGCAGCCGCAGCGCCTCGGTCAGCCCGCCGGCCTTGTCCAGCTTGATGTTGACCATGGCGTATTTGCCGGCGCAGCGGTCCAGGCTGGCGGTGTCGTGGCAGCTCTCGTCGGCGCAGAGCGGGATCGGGCTCTCGAAGCCCAGCAGCGCATCGTCCTCCGACGCCTTCAGCGGCTGCTCGATCAGCTCGACGCCGAGGGCGGCGAAGGCCGGGCCGAAGCGCTCCAGATGGGCGATCGACCAGGCCTCGTTGGCGTCGACCACCAGCCGGCAGTCCGGCGCGTTCTCGCGCACCGCCTGGACCCGCTCCAGGTCGCCGTCGCCGGTCAGCTTCAGCTTCAGCAGCGGCCGGTGCGCCGACTGCCGCGCCGCCTCGCCCATCCGCTCCACCGTGTCGAGGCTCAGCGTGTAGACCGTGGTGACAGGCCCCGGCTCGGGGATCCCGGCCAGGGCCCAGGCCGGCACCCCGGCCAGCTTGGCCTCCAGGTCCCACAGGGCGCAGTCGACCGCGTTGCGCGCGGCGCCCGGCGGCAGCAGCGCCTGCAGCCCCGGCCGGTCGGCGCCATCGGCGATCGCCTGGGCCACGCTCTCGATCTGCGCCGTCACGCTCTCCAGGCTCTCGCCGTAGCGGGCATAGGGCGTGCATTCGCCGCGGCCGACCGCGCCGCCGGCGGCGATCTCGGCGATCAGGGTCCGCGCCTCGGTGCGGCTGCCGCGCGAGATGGTGAAGACGCCGCGGATCGGCCACACCGCCTCGCGGACCGAAAGCCGGCGGCCGGTCATTGGTCTGCCGACGGGGCGACCAGCCGGTCGACGATGGCGCCGACCCCGGTGCGGACCGGGTCGACCGCGGGCAGGCCGAAGCGGTCCTCGGCCTCCTTCAGCGCCCGCTCCGCCGCCTGCGGGTCGAGCGCCGAGGTGTTGAAGGCGAGGCCGACCACCCTGGCGTCGGGGTTGGTCAGGCGGGCGCAGCGCTCGTTCAGCGCGATGCACTCGGCCAGATCGGGCAGCGGGAAGTGCGGCAGGCCGCGCATATGCGGCCGCCCGGGCTCGTGGCACATCACCAG
The DNA here is from genome assembly GCF_000423185.1 of Inquilinus limosus DSM 16000. Classification (GTDB taxonomy): domain Bacteria; phylum Pseudomonadota; class Alphaproteobacteria; order DSM-16000; family Inquilinaceae; genus Inquilinus; species Inquilinus limosus. The sequence continues at coordinate 332,865 of NZ_KE383985.1, forward strand.
CGCCTCGGCCTGGGCGCCGTGCAGCAGGCCCAGCGACACCCCGGCATAGGAGGCGTGGAACAGCGATCCCTGGCCCTCGATCAGGTCCCAATGGTCGGGCTCGGCCTCGGGTGCCAGCCACTCGGTGGCGCCGGAGATGAAGTCGGCGACCACGGCGTCGACCGAGACGCCGCCGCCGGCGATCAGGATCCCGGTCTGGCCGGTGGCGCGGAAATCGGCCTTCAGGCCGCGGGCCCGCATCTCGCGCTCCAGCGCCAGCGAGGTGAACATCTTGCCGACCGAGCAGTCGGTGCCGACGGTCAGCAGGCGCCGGCCGCCGCGCGGCGCGCCGGTCGCGACCTCGAAGTCTCGGTCCGGGTGGCGGACGTCGAACAGGCTGCGGCCCAGCGCCTTCGCCCGCTCCGCCACCGCCGGCAGGTCGGCGATGCGGTTGTGCAGGCCGGACGCGATGTCCATGCCCAGCTCCAGCGCCCGCAGCATCGTGTCCTGCCAGGCGTCGGAGATCCGGCCGCCGCGGTTGGCGACGCCGATGATCAGCGTCTGCGCCCCTTTCGCCGCCGCCTCCTCCAGAGTCAGGTCGGGCAGGCCGCAGGTGGCGCGGCAGCCGTCCAGCCGCAGCTGGCCGACGCAGACCTCGCGGCGCCACTGCGCCACACCATAGGCGGTCTTGGCCGCGAGCTGGTCGGGGGCATCCCCGAGGAACAGGAGATAGGGGCGCCTGATGTCCACGATGCGGGCTCCTCACCAACGGTCGCGGCGAGTGTAGCGGGAATCGAAGGGCAGGCCAGGACCGCGGCATCGGGACGTCATAACCGGCGGTGAGGGTCCCGGCGCATCAGTTCTGCGGCTGATCCTGCCGCCGCTCTTCCGGCGGCGGGCGCCGCGGCGCCGGCGGGGGCGGCCGGCGCTGGATCTGCGGCTGCAGATGGACCGGCGGCCGGGCGATGTGCGGCGCGGTATGGGGTGCGGCCGCGGCATCGTGCTGCGGCTGGACGACCGCCGGATGGTGCGGCTGTCCAGCTGCCGGTGGACGCGCCGCGGCCGAGGGCTCGGGTCCGGGATGACCGGTGAGCGGCCGGCCGGGCGTCGGCGGCGCGGCCGTCATGGGCGGCTTCGGGGCTGCGGCCCCGGCCGGCGCATCGGCGGGCCGCTGACCGCGCTCGGGCAGCGGCGGACGATTCGGCAGCGGGTGCTCCGCGGGACCGGCCTGGGCCGCGGCCGGACCGTTCGGCACGCCGGGCCCGCGCTGGTCGCGCTCCGGCAGGGGCGGGTGGTCCGGCTGGGCGTGGGCAATCGGCTGGGCGGGCCGGCTCGGCGCCGGCGGATGCGGCCGGTTCGGATCGGCGGCGGCGAGCGGCGGCCGGCCGCCCGGCGCGCGGGCCAGCGCCGGATGGGGCGCCGGCGGCTGGCCGGCAGCCGCCGGGGCCGGATGCGGCAGGGTCGAGACCGGGGTCAGCCGGGCCTTGTCGAGCTGCTCGGCCGGCACTGCCAGCGCGGCATGCGCCACCGGCTGGCGGGCGGCCAGGACCTGGGCCGGCACCACCGTGGCGAAGCGGCGGTTGGCGTCACCCTCGACGATGGTCGGACCGTTGTGGATGTTGGTGATCCGGTTGATCTCGACATTCCGGACATTGGTGACGTTCACGTTCCGGACATAGGTGTCGCTGGCCCGGTAAGGCGGGCGGTAGATCTCGCCCGGGCCCAGCGGATACCAGCCGATCGGATGGCTGTCGACCGCCGCGGTGACGGCGGCGCCGACCGCGGCCCCGGCGAAGAAGCTGACCAGCGCCGGGGCGTAGACCGGATGCGCCTCGACCGGGCCGGGCACCCAGCCCCAGCGGTCGTCGACATAGGTCCAGCGGCCGTAATGGAACGGGGCGAAGCCCCAGGGCTGGTCGTCGATCCAGGTCCAGCCCCAGCGGTCGTCATAGGTCCAGCGGCCGTAGCGGTACGGCACCCAGCCGGACGGTACGTCGGTCGGGTACCAGACGGCGCCGTAGGCCGGCGTTTCCTTCCAGCTGCCGGCGGCCTCCAGGTCCTGCCAGCCGGTCATGGCGCGCGGGACGTATCGCGGCGCCGCGGCGGCCGTCCGGATCCGGCCATCGGCCCAGTCGTCCAGCGGGCTGCGGTCGGCCGACTGCGCCAGGGTGGTGCTGAACGGATCGCTGCCGCTGACCACGCCGGTCTCGCCGCCCTGGATGTCGACCGGCCCGTCCGGTCTGCCTTCGATCTGCGCCTCGCCGGAGAACACCACCACCTGGGTCGGGTCCTGGGTGGTGCCGGCGTCGATCCGGTACTCGCCCGGCCGCTCCAGCGTGACCGTGCCGCGCGGCGTGTCGACGGTCCAGGTCTCGCCCGCCTCCAGGTCGGCGATGTCGATATTGACCGATCCCTGGTCCAGCGTGGCGGCGAAGGCGGCATCGTCCAGCCTCTGGATGTCCAGCTCGGCCTGGTCGCCGAGATGCAGCTCGGCCGGGCCGATCTCCAGCTCGGCGCGGGCCTGCGGCTCGGTCCAGAACGACATGCCGGTGGTCACCGGCTGGTTGCGGGCGGCCACCGCCCAGGGCTGGCTCGCATCGGGGCGCAGCGACACCGCGCCCGAGATGTCGGCCAGCCGCCCGACCCGGGCTGGCGGATCGTCCGCCCGCGCCGGCACCGCGCCGCACAGCAGGGCCGCCGCGGCGACCCCTGCCAGGATCTGCGCTCTCATCCGTTCCTCCTCGGCCGCCGGTGCCACCGGCAGGGCGGCCCGACATCCCCGTTCGGCGCCGGCGGCGGGACGGGGCCCGGTGCCGGCGCGAGCGCACGTCCGCAGCCCTGAAGCTAAGCGGGGCGGGATTGCGCGAGGCTGACCATCGGATGAATTCGCGGTGAGGTGGCCGGCCGCCGGTTCAGTTCAGCAGGCGGTCGATCTCGGCCTTCAGCTCGGGGTCGTCCGGCATGCGGCCGGCCGAGGCCAGCACCGCGGCGCGCAGGAACAGGGCCTGGGCCGTCAGTTCGTCGACGCCGTCCTCCGCCTGGGCCATCACCTGCTCGATCTGGTCCAGCCGCTCGGCCATGCGGTCGGCCGTGGCGCCGTCCAGCGGCTCGGCCTTCGCCGTGCCGACCGCCTCCAGCAGGTCGGCGGCGACGATGCGCAGGCCCAGCCAGGCCGTCGCCGCCTCGAGCGCCTGCCGCGACCGCCGGTTCTCGCCGCCGCCCAGCCGGCCGATCAGCGGCGCCGCCGCGGTCAGGCTGCGCCGGGCGTCGGCCCGTGCGTCGAGGGCCTGGGCCGCCTGCACCAGCAGCAGGTCGGCGTCGAGCATCTGCGTCGATTCGGCGCCGTGCTCGAGCAGCGCCCTGCCCACCAGCTCGTAGCGGCCGGCCTGCACCGCCTGCATCTCGCCATTGGCGGCATGGCCGCGCATCCGGGCGTAGAATTCGGCGAAGGGATCCGGCGCCGCGGGGGCTGCGTCCGGCGCGGGGGGCGCCGTCACCACCGGCGGCTGCGGCCAGTGGCGCAGAGCCTCGATCAACCGGGCGGCGACGCGGGCCGACGGCACGGCCTCCGGTTCGGCCGCCGCTTCCGGGGGCTGGGTCGGGGCGATCGGGGCGGCCGGCGCCTGCTGGGCGGGCGGTGCCGGCGGCGCGGTCTCGGCAGCCGGCGGCGGAGGGGTCTCGGCCGCAGGCGTCGATGCTTGGGCGGTTATCGACGCTGGAGGCGCCGGGCTCGCAGCGGCGGCCGGCGGCTCCGCGGGCGCGGGGGACCGGGCCGGCGGTTCCGCCGCAGGCGGCGGCTCGGCGGCCGGCGGCAAGGGGGCGGCCGGCGGCGCTTCAGCCGAGGCGGATGTCTGTGGTGCCGGCGCCGCGGGGGCTTCGGCCGACGCCAGGGGCGTCTGCCCGGAAGCGGAGGAGGGCGCCGGCGGTGCCGGCTGGGCAGCCGCCGCAGCGGCCGTTGCGGCCTCCGCCGCCTGGACCAGCGGTCGGGGCGGCGCCGTCGCCGGGTCGGCCAGCAGCGCATCGGCCTGGGCACGGGTCAGGCGGCCGGTCGGGGCGGCGCCGGCGGCGCGCTGATAGACGGCGATCGCCCGCCGGGTGGCGTCGCCGAACAGGCCGTCGACCGGGCTGCGGTAATGGCCCAGCGCGGCCAGGCGCTGCTGGATCCGGCGCCGCTGCGCCGTGCTCAGCGTCGGTTCGGCCTCCTCCGGCGCCGGCGGGCCGATCAGCCTGTCGGCCTGGTCCTGCAGCGCCTGCAGCGACTGACGGTCGGCGGCGGCGCGGTCGCGGATCGCCGCGGCCTGGGTGCAGTCCGGGCCCTGCGTCGCGGCGCGCGCATCGATGGTGTCGACGCGCTGGCGCTGCTCGGCAATGTCGTCGGCGACCGCCAGGGCCCCGGTGCGGCCGGCCAGCGGATCGGCGGCCTCCAGATCGCGCAGGCGCCGACTGGTGCGGTCGAGGACCGTGGCCGTGTCGGCCTGCACCGACCGGGCGTCGTCGACCAGCGCCGGACAGGCCTGCGGGCCGCCGGGCAGGGCGCCGGTCGGGGTCGAGGCGATCCGGTCGGCCAGCCGGTTCGCCCGCCGGGCCTCGGCGTCCAGCCGGCGGGCCAGGCTGCCCAGCCGCTCGCTCTGCAGGTCGGGCCGGCCGCACTGGCCGATGATGGTGCGATAGGCCGCCTGGGCCCGCCGCAGCTTCGCCGACAGGCCCTGGGCCTGGGCTGCCGTCTGGGCCGCCTGGTCGATCGAGGCGCGGGTGGTGCCGGTGCCGGCCTCGCGCTCGATCCGGTCGATCCGCGCCCGCACCCGGCCCAGATCGCTCTCCGCCGTGGTCGCCAGCACATGCGCCTCGGCCTCGGTCTGGGCGCAGCTCTGCGACCGGCTCGGCCGGGCCGGCTCCTCGAACTGGCGGCGGATGCTGCTGAAGAAATCGTCCAGCCCGTCCGCCCGCGCCGGTCCGGCCGCGGCGGCGAGGGCCAGCGCGACGGCGAGGCTAGGGGCGATCCGGGCGATCTTCATGCGGGGTCTTGCTCTTGCGGGCCAGCAGGCGGAACGCCGCCATGACGCCGGCCAACGTCATGACGACCAGGAGTATGATCAGCAGCGGCGCCGCTTCTTCAATGCCGAAGATGCGGCTCAGCGTCTCGCCGGCGAACCAGCCGAGCCCGACCCAGATCGGCGCCCAGGCGATCGCGGAGGCGATGTTGGCGATCTGGAACGGGATCTGGCGCATCCCCATCATGCCGGCCACCAGAGGAATCACGGCGCGGACCGGGCCGAGGAAACGGCCGATGAAGACGCTGATGCCGCCCCAGCGGGCGAAGAAGTTCCGGCCGGTCCGCAGCATCTGCGGGTGCCGGGTGAACGGCCAGATCCGCTCCACCCGATGTTCCAGCCATGCCCCGATCCAGTAGGAGACGGCGTCGCCCAGCACGGCGCCGGCGATCGCCCAGGGGATCACGTTCCACGGGCTCAGCGTGCCGGATTGGATCAGCGTGCCGGCGGCGACCAGCACGGCGGTGGCCGGCAGCAGCAGGCTGAGGACGACGAAGGATTCACCGAAGGCGAAGACCAGGATGATCGGCCCGGCCCAGCCGGCATGGGTGCCGATGAAGGCGATCGTCTGGTCGATGAAGCCCTGCACGCGCCAAACCTCTCCTGGCCGATCTCAGCGGCGCCCCGTATCGACGGCAAAAGCGGCGATCAGAGGGCGAGGATGCGGTCGGGCGCGTCGGAGAAGACGCCGGCCACGCCGAGATCGAACAACGTGCGGGCCCGCTCCGGGTCGTTGACCGTGTAGGCCAGGACCGGCCGGCCGGTGGCGCGGTATTCGGCGATCGTCTCCGGCGTCTCCTTCTCGTGGCTGACATTGATGGTGGCGGCGCCGATGGCGTCGGCATTGGCGGCCCAGACCGCCGGCCGCTCCCAGATCAGATAGCCGCGCGGCCAGTCGGGCGCGATCTCGCGGGCCTTCATCAGGCTCTCGATGGCGAAGCTGGAGATCAGCGGCTTCGGCCGGTCGGCGGGCCACAGCCGCTGCGCCGCCGCCAGCGCCACCTCGGCGGTCTCGACCTCGCGGCCCGGGCAGGGCTTGATCTCGATGTTGACGGCCAGGCCCAGCTCCAGTGCCAGGGTCAGCACCTCGTCCAGGGTCGGGATCCGCTCGCCGCGGAACTCGGGCGCGAATTTGCGGCCGGCGTCGAGCATGCGCAGCGCCGCGAAATCGGCGTTGGCGACGGCGCCGCTGCCGTCGGTGGTGCGGTCCAGCGTGTCGTCATGGATCACCACCGGCACCCGGTTGCGGGTCAGCTTGACGTCGAACTCGATCATCTCGACGCCCAGCGCGGCGGCCTTGCGAATCGAGGCCAGGGTGTTCTCCGGCGCATGGGCCGCGGCGCCGCGATGGCCGATGACTCGGGGCAGGGTCAGGGTCATGGGGCTGGTCTCCGGGGGCGTCGAGGGCACTGCGGGAGGCGGTTTTCGGCTGGATGAAACGGTCCGGCTCACTCGCCCGGACGGAAAATGCCGGCAGCTCGTCAGGACGGTCTTCCCTCTCAGGTGCCACCCTCGCCGAGCCGGCGTCAAGTGCGGCGGCCCCGGCCGCGACTCCCCACGCCGGACCATCCGTGCTAGACGGGCCCCCGATTCGAGAGATCCGGACGAGACCCATGGGATTCAATTGCGGCATCGTCGGCCTGCCCAATGTCGGCAAGTCGACGCTGTTCAACGCGCTGACCTCCACCCAGGCGGCGGAGGCGGCGAACTACCCGTTCTGCACGATCGAGCCGAACACCGGCCGCGTCGGCGTGCCCGATCCGCGGCTGGACAGGCTGGCGGCGATCGCGGGCTCGGCCAAGATCATCCCGACGCAGCTGGAGTTCGTCGACATCGCCGGGCTGGTCCGCGGCGCCTCGAAGGGCGAGGGGCTGGGCAACCAGTTCCTGGCCAATATCCGCGAGACCGACGCGGTCCTGCACGTGCTGCGCTGCTTCGAGGGCGACGTCACCCATGTCGAGGGGTCGGTCGACCCGGTGCGCGACGCCGAGACGGTCGAGACCGAGCTGATGCTGGCCGACATGGAGAGCCTGGAGCGGCGGGTGCAGTCCGCCGCCAAGCGCGCCAAGGGCGGCGACAAGGAGGCCAAGGCCGAGATCGACCTGATGGAGCGGGCGCTGGCGGTGCTGCGCGAGGGCAAGCCGGCCCGCACGGTCGAGCTGTCGGCGGAGGAGCGCGAGCCGTTCCGGCGGCTGGCGCTCTTGACCTCCAAGCCCGTGCTCTATGTCTGCAACGTGGCGGAGGAGGAGGCGGCAACCGGCAACGCCCACTCGGCCCGGGTCGAGGCGATGGCCAAGGCCCAGGGCGCCGAGGCGGTGGTGATCTCCGCCGCCATCGAGGCCGAGCTGGCGCAGCTTCCGCCCGAGGAGAAGCAGGAATTCCTGGCCTCGATCGGGCTCGAGGAGCCGGGGCTGAACAAGGTGATCCGCGCCGGCTACAAGCTGCTCGGCCTCCTCACCTTCTTCACCGTCGGCCCGAAGGAAGCGCGGGCCTGGACGGTCACGGTGGGCGCCACCGCGCCGGAGGCTGCGGGGGTGATCCACACCGACTTCCAGCGCGGCTTCATCAAGGCCGAGACCATCGACTACGACAGCTATGTCGCCCTGGGTGGCGAGCAGGGGGCCAAGGACGCCGGCAAGATGCGGCAGGAAGGCAAGGACTACGTCGTCCGCGACGGCGACATCTTCCACTTCCGCTTCAACGTGTGACCCTCGGCTCCGTCTTCCCTCGACGTCATCCCCGCGAAAGCGGGGATCTCTTCAGCATCCCTCCGAGATCCCGTGTCTGCGCCGCGGCACTCCGCGCCGCAGCGCGCACGGGATGACGAACCGGCGGATCACCCCGCCGTACAGGTGGTGCTGGCGGCGCCGGCGATGCGGCTGTAGGTCGCCTGGCCGCCCTTGTCCCAGAACTCCGCGCCGTAGGGGTTGGTGTAGCGCGCGCCGCTGCCGGAGATTGCGCGCTGCAGCGTGATCGTGTTGCCGCCATCGGCCAGCACCAGCGCATCGCCGGTGAAGCCGGCGGACAAGGTGGTGCCGTCGGCGCAGCGGTAGCCGACGGTGCGGGTCGCCACGGCTTCGGTCTTCGCGGTCGGATTCGGTGTGTCGTCGCCGCAGGCGGCCAGCGCCGCGAGGGCCAGCATGGAGGTGACGAGGACCGGGCGACGGATCATGGCTCTAGCTCCTGGCATCGTTCGGGCGGCTCCGCCGACGTGGCGGGCCGCAATGTGCCTGAACAACGCAGCCGCAGGCCTTTTGTTCTGACGTTTCACCGCCTGTCGATCGTCCGGTACGCCGCGACTGACAGCATCGGGTCGTCGATACTGACGCAGCTCGCATCTGATTGCGGCCGGACGGCGCCGGGAGCCATTGACAGCGCCCGCGGGATGCGAAGTAATGGTTGTGCTTTTGCCAAAAACACAATTTCTGTATGAAGATGCCAGCCTCTCCACACTCCTCAGGCTCCGCCTAGATGGTCGCCCGGATCGCCACGGTCGCGTTCCAGGGGATCGAGACCGCGCCGGTCGACGTGCAGGTGCAGGTCTCCGGCGGCTTCTCCGGCATCACCCTGGTCGGCCTGCCGGACAAGGCGGTGGCGGAAAGCCGGGAACGGGTGCGGGCGGCGCTGCACGCCCTCGGCCTGGCCCTGCCGCCGAAGCGCATCACCGTCAACCTGGCGCCGGCGGACATGCTGAAGGAGGGCAGCCATTTCGACCTGCCGATCGCGCTCGGCCTGCTCACCGCGCTCGACGTGCTGCCGGTGCAGGAGGTCGGCCAGTACATGGCGCTGGGCGAGCTGGCGCTGGACGGGGCGCTGACCCCGGTCGCGGGCGTGCTGCCGGCGGCGCTGGGCGCGGCGGAGCGCGGGCTCGGCCTGATCTGCCCGGCCGCCTCGGGGCCGGAGGCGGCCTGGGCGGCCGATGCCGAAGGCCGCATCGACGTGCTGGCGGCGCCGACGCTGCTGGCCCTGGTGAACCACTTCAAGGGAACCCAGGTGCTGACGCAGCCGGAGCCGCTGGTGGCGCCGGCGGACGGGCCCGGCCTCGACCTGCGCGACGTCAAGGGGCAGGAGACGGCGAAGCGGGCGCTGGAGATCGCCGCTGCCGGAAATCACAACTTGCTGATGATCGGCCCGCCCGGATCCGGCAAGTCGATGCTGGCGGCGCGGCTGCCCGGCCTGCTGCCGCCGCTGTCGCCGGCCGAGGCTCTCGAGGTGTCGATGATCCATTCGGTGGCCGGGCTCCTGGAAGGCGGGCGGCTGATGCGCCGCCGGCCGTTCCGCGATCCGCACCATTCCGCCTCGCTGCCGGCCCTGGTCGGCGGCGGCCTCAGGACCCGGCCGGGCGAGATCTCGCTGGCCCATCGCGGCGTGCTGTTCCTGGACGAGCTGCCGGAATTCGCCCGCGCCACGCTCGAATCGCTGCGCCAACCGATGGAAAGCGGCCGGGCGGTGATCGCCCGCGCCAATTCCCACATCACCTATCCGGCCCGGGTCCTGCTGGTGGCGGCGATGAACCCATGCCGCTGCGGCCATCTCGGCGATCCGGCCCTGGGCTGCGGCCGGGCGCCGCGCTGCGGCCAGGACTATCAGTCGCGCCTGTCGGGCCCGCTGCTCGACCGCATCGACCTGCATGTCGACGTGCCCGCGGTCTCCGCCGCCGACCTGGCGCTGCCGCCGCCGGCCGAAGGCACGGCGGAGGTGGCGGCCCGGGTCGCGGCCGCGCGCGAGATCCAGGCGGCGCGCTATGCCGAAGACGGCATCGCCACCAATGCCGAGGCCGACGGCGCGGTGCTGGAACGGGTGGCGGCGCCCGATGCGGCCGGCGCCGCCCTCCTGACCCAGGCGGCGGAGCGGCTGCGCCTCTCCGCCCGCGGCTATCACCGGGTGCTGCGCGTCGCCCGCACCCTGGCCGACCTGGCCGGCGCCGAGACCGTCGGCCGGGCCCAGATCGCCGAGGCGCTGTCCTATCGCCGGCTGGCCGTCGCCGGATAGCCAGTATCGGCATCCGGTCCGGCAGTCGAATCGAGCGACAACCCATAAAATAATAGGAAAATCCATCGGCGGCGGCAGAAAAATGCTGCCGGACCCAATCAAGCCGGGGTTGGCCATCGGCGGAATTTCTGTGATCCTGGCACGGCTCGCTTCCGTCCAGGCAATCACCTTCACCCGAATCTGACGGGGAACGCCGCCGATGCGCTCGATTCTCTTGCTGTCTGTCGCGGTCCTGGCCGGCGCCTGCGTCCCGCAGCCGGCCAAGCGTTTCGTCGTGGTGGAGACCTTCAACGAGCGCGGCGCCGCGGGGGCCCAAGCCACCGCCGACCGCTACTGCGGCCAGTCCGGCCGCACCGCGCTGGCCGCCAACCGGCAGTGGAACTACATCGGCTTCCAATGCGTGGCGCCGGCCAGCACCTTGCTGGCGCAGACGCCGATCCCACCGCGCTGAAGGAAAACCCGAGCCCCAAACAGTAGAGGAGCCGCCTCGGCGGCTCCTCGTGGTGCTCCTTTGTCCGCAGGCTCACCCGACGATGCCGGGTTGCCATTCTGACGGAGGTCGCCGCACGGGCGTTGCGGCTGGCCAATACGCGTTACCGGCTATGCCGACCACGTGGCTGGAGGATGCGCCCCCGGAACGATCGGATCAAGGGGGTAGTCGTGCAGCGCAGCAAAGGTCAGCCGGGCTGCCATGTCCCGACGCGGCGGATCACGCCGCCTGCGTGGCCTGGGCAACCCGGGTCATGAATCTCTCGGCCGCCCGTTCGGCCAGGAGCGGCGCCGCGTCGGCGATCGCCTCCAGGAGCGGGTCGAGCCAGGCCTCGTCGGCCTTGGCGAAGTCTCCCAGCACCCAGCCATGCACCCGGTCCTTGTGGCCGGGATGGCCGATGCCGATGCGGACGCGCCAGAACTCCGGCCCGATATGGGCGTCGAGCGAGCGCAGGCCGTTGTGGCCGGCGGTGCCGCCGCCCTTCTTGACCCGGACCTTGCCGGGCGCGAGGTCGAGCTCGTCATGGAACACGACGACGTCGTCGGGCGTGAGCTTGTAGAAGCGCATCGCCTCGCCGACCGACCGGCCGCTTTCGTTCATATAGGTGGTGGGCTCCAGCGCCAGCACGCGCTCGGCGCCGAGCCGGCCTTCCGCCAGCCGGCCCTGGAACTTCAGCTTCCAGGACGAAAAGGAATGGCGCTCGACGATGTCGTCGAGCGCCATGAAGCCGACATTGTGCCGGTGATAGGCGTATTGCGAGCCGGGATTGCCGAGGCCGACGAACAGCAGCATCGAATCCTCCCGATCCGCCCGGCCTTGATCAGGCCTTCGACTCCTCGGCGGCCGGGGCGGCCTCGCCGGTCACCGCCGCGGCCTGGGCCTCGGCGGCCTCGGCGCGGACCGCCGACGGCGCGGCGATGGTGGCGATCACGAAGTCACGGTCGGCCACGGCCGGGCGCACGCCCTCCGGCAGCTTGACCGCACTCATGCGCAGCGAGTCGCCGATCTCGGCGCCGGTCAGGTCGACCGAGACGAATTCGGGGATCGACTCGGCGCGGCAGATCAGCTCCACGTCGTGGCGCACGACGTTCAGCACGCCGCCGCGCTTGATGCCCGGGGAGGCCGCTTCGTTCTCGAAATGCACCGGCACGTCGGCGTGGACGGTGGTCTTGTCGCTGACGCGCAGGAAATCCATGTGGATCGCGCGGTCGGTCACCGGGTCCAGCGCGATGTCGCGCGCCAGGCAGTGATGCCGCTCGCTGCCGATCTCGATGTCGTAGAGATGGGTCAGCGCGGCAGGGTCGCGCAGGATCTTCAGCATCGAGTGGGCATTGACGCTGAACAGCACCGGCGGCTTGTTGTCGCCGTAGATGACGCCCGGGATCATCCCGGCCCGACGCGCTGCCCGGGCTGCCCCCTTACCGGCCCGGTCCCGCGCCTCGGCCGTGATCTTGATGGTTTCGGCCATCGGCTCTCTCCTAAGTGAAGACGCCGGCCTCCAGGGGTGCCGGCGTCGGTCCGGCGTGGGAAAGGTCCCACGCAAGCGCGGTCGTCTAGCAGAAATGGTCCGGCTGCGCAACGGCCGGGGCGGCAGCCCCGGTCATGCGAAGCCTCAGAGACCGTTCGAGAATGCGTGTGGCGTGAGTCGGCTGGCGGCGGTTTCGAGAACCGGAGCGCAGCGGACATAGGTCCGTGAGCACCGGAAGCGGAGAAACCGCCGTCAGACGGCCGCGCCGCGCGCGTTATCGGACGGTCTCACCAGGCGGGCAGGATCGCGCCCTTGAACCGGGTCTCCAGGAACTGCGCCACCTCCGGCGACTGGTAGGACTCGACCAGGATCTTCAGGTCGGGCCGGTCCTTGTCGGCGGCGCGGGCGGCGACGAAGTTGCCGTAGGGGTTGTTGGTCCGGCTCTCGGCGATCAGCGCGTCCTTGCGCGGGTCCAGCCCGGCCTCCAGCGCGTAGTTGGTGTTGATGATCGCGCCGTCCAGGTCCGGCAGGGCATGCGGCAGCTGCGCCGCGTCGAGCTCGGAGAACTGGAAGTTGTGCGGGTTCTCGGTGACGTCGAGCAGCGACGGGGTCAGGCCCTTGCCCTCCGCCACCTTGATCAGGCCGTGGGCGGCCAAGAGGTTCAGCGCCCGGCCGCCGTTGCTGGGATCGTTCGGGATGCCGATCTTGGCGCCGTCCGGCAGCGACTCGACCTTGTCGAACTTCTTCGAATACAGGCCGATCGGCTCGACGATGGTGTAGCCGATCGGGACGATGTGATAGCCGCGGGCGGCGATCTGGGCGTCCAGATAGGGCTTGTGCTGGAAGGCGTTGGCGTCGAGCTCGCCGTGCTCCAGCGCCTCGTTCGGGATGGCGTAGTCGGAGAAGGTGATCAGCTCGACCTCGAGCCCCTTCTTGGCCGCCACCTGCTTGGCGACCTCGGCGATCTCCTCCTCGCTGCCGCCCATGACGCCGAGCTTGATGCTGGCGGCGGCGGCGCTGCCGCTGGCGGCGATGCCGAGGACGAGGCCGAGCGCCAGGCCGATCAGGCCGCGCTTCAGCGGGAAACGGGACATGGTGTGCTCCTGCACGTCTGGGATCGAAAAGAGATAGCGCGATTGCGCGCCGCGGGTCAGGCCCGGGCCTGATCCGTCCGGCGCTGGCGGCGGCTGATCGTCGTCAGCGCCGCATGCGCCGCCCGCCCGGCCGCGCGGGTGGTGCGGAACAGGCGGCCCTCCAGCGGGGTGAAGGCGGCGTCGGAGGCGTAGAAGCGGAAACCGCGCGGCTCGCGCGTGACGATGCCGGCGGTCAGGCCGCCGGCGACGATGATGAAGGCGTCAGCCATGGAAGGGATCCTCTCTCGGGCGCCCGGTCGGGGCGCTGCGTCGGTCGTGCGGACGGGTTGCGGCGGGCGGGGCCCGCGATCAGCAACAGCGACAGGCGCGACGCATGCAGCCGGTGCGCGACGAAGCCGGGGTCGGCGCGGCGGCGGAGAGGATGGGCAGGGTCGAAGAAGACATCGGTCGGCTCCTCAGCATCAACTGCCGGAACCACGAACTCACGTCGTGGCGCTTTAGCGTTTGGTGACGCGGCGCAAGCTGCTTCCGTCAAAATCCCGCGGATCCGAAGATCGGTGCCGACCCTCTAACATGCGCATCGATATGTCAATCATAAAAAATCTACCGATGAGCTGTGTGTTTGTCGGGGCTCCCGCAGCAAAAAGCCCGCCCGGCAGGACCGGGCGGGCTCTTCGGTTCCGCTGTCGGCAGGCTCAGCCGGCGCCGCGCCGCCACCAGCCGCGCTTCGGCGCCTCGGGCGGCTGGTTGATCACCTGATTGGCCTCGACCGCCAGATTCTCGGCCGGGGGCTCGGGCTGCGGGGCAGGTTCGGGCGCGGGTTCCGCCGGGGCCGGCTCGGGCTCGGCACCGTTGAGCGCCGCCGCCTCGGGTTCCGCCGCCGGCTCGGGGGCGGCGGCCTCGACAGCCGGCTCGGCCGCGACCTCGGCCTTCTTGCGGCGCGGGGCGCGGCGCTTCGGCTTCGGCGCCTCCTCGACCGCTTCGGCCGGGGCGGGCTCCGGCGCGGTCACGGCTTCCGCCGCTTCCGCCGGCTCCGGCGCCGCGGCGGCCTCGGGCTCGGCATGGCTGGCGGCGTCGGCGGCCTCGACCACGAAGGGCTCGGCCTCCTCGCCCTTCTTGCGGCGACCGCCGCGACGGCCGCGGCGCCGGCCCTTGGCCTCGTCCTCGGCCGGGGTGGCCTCGGGCGCCGCCGCCTCGGCAGGCGCCGGCTCGGCGGCGACCGGCTCGGCCTCTGCCTCGGGCTCGGCATGGCTGGCGGCGTCGGCGGCCTCGACGGTGAAGGGCTCGTCGACACGCTCCTCGGGGGCGGCCTCCTCGTCCTCCGCCTCGCGCGGGTCGTAGCCGAAGCTGCCGTCGGCCGCGACCGCGGACGGCTCCACGCGATGCCCGTCCTCGCCGCCGCGCCGGCCGCGCCGGCGCCGGCGGCGACGCCTGCGGCCGCCGGCCTCGCCCTCGGCCTGCTGGCCGTGCTGCGGCGGCTGCGCCGGGCGCTGCTGCTGCGGCCGGGCCGGCTCGCGGGCCTCCGCGACCTCCTCCTCGTCCTCGACCTCGGCCGCCTCGGCCTCCAGCGCGGCGTCGGTCTCCGCCATGATCCGGGCGGTGTTGTCGACCGGCGCCGCCGGGGCCGGCAGCTCGGCGCCGCGGGCGCGGGTGCGCTCGATCCGGTGCGCCGGCGGGATCAGGCTGTCATCGGCCTCTATCATCACCCGCACGCCGTAGCGCCGCTCGATGTCGGCCAGGGCGTCGCGCTTCTGGTTGAACAGGTACAGCGCCAGGGCGGTGGCGACGTGCACGGTGATCTCGGAGGCGCGCTTGCGGATGCCCTCCTCCTCGATCGCGCGCAGCACCGACAGCGCCGCCGAGCCGGTGGTCCGGGTCATGCCCAGCCCGCCGCAATGGGCGCAGGTCTCGAAATGCGTCTCCATCAGGCTCGGGCGCAGCCGCTGGCGCGACAGCTCGAGCAGGCCGAAGGCGCTGATCCGGCCGATCTGGATGCGGGCGCGGTCCTGCCGCATCGCCTCCTTCAGCCGGTGCTCGACCGCCTTGTTGTGGCGGTCGTCCTCCATGTCAATGAAGTCGATGACGATCAGCCCGGCCAAATCGCGCAGCCGCAGCTGGCGGGCGACCTCGTCGGCGGCCTCGAGATTGGTCTTGTACGCCGTCTCCTCGATGTTCCGCTCGCGGGTCGAGCGGCCGGAGTTGACGTCGATCGAGACCAGCGCCTCGGTCGGGTTGATGACGATGTAGCCGCCCGACCGGAGCTGCACGACGGGGCTGTGCATCGCATCGATCTGGCCTTCCACGTTGAAGCGGTGGAAGAGGGGGACGTTGTCGTCCTCGTAGCGCTGCACCTTCTTGGCATGGCTCGGCATGAGCATGCGCATGAAGTCCTTGGCGACGCGGTAGCCTTCCTCGCCGGCGACCTGGACCTCCTCGATATCCTTGGAATAGAGGTCGCGGATCGCCCGCTTGATCAGGTTCGCCTCTTCGTGGATGACGCAGGGCGCGGTCGACTGCAGCGTGGTCTGGCGGATCGAATCCCACAGCCGCAGCAGGTAGTCGAGATCGCGCCGGATCTCCAGCTTGGTGCGCTCCAGCCCCGCCGTCCGCAGGATGACAGCCATGCCCTCCGGCACGTCCAGGTCATCCATGATCGCCTTCATCTTCTTGCGATCCTTGGGATTGGCGATCTTCCGGCTGATGCCGCCGCCGCGCGGTGTGTTCGGCATCAGGACGCAGTAGCGCCCCGCCAGCGACAGGTAGGTGGTCAGCGCAGCGCCCTTGTTGCCGCGCTCCTCCTTGGTCACCTGCACCAGCATGATCTGCCGGCGCTTGATGACCTCCTGGATCTTGTAGTTGCGGTAGTTCGGCAGCTTCGAACGGCGGTCGCGGGCCTCCTCGGCCTCGTCGCCGCCCAGCACCTCGACGCCGGCCTCCGGCTCGCCGTCATGGCCGTTGCCATTGCCGTTGCCGTTCTCGCCCTCGGCCGGGGTCGGGTCGTCGCCCTTCGGCGCCTCGGCCGGGGCCAGCAGCGCCACCGGGCCGCTGTCGCCCTCGGTCGACAGGGTCTCGCCGAAACTCTCCGCGGCGACGGCGTCGGCGGCGATCACCTCGCCTGCCACCGCGTCGCCGGCGGCCTCGACGACCTCGACCACCTCGCTCGGGCCGGCCTCGGCCTCGGCGCGGGCCGGGCGGCGGTCGCGGCCGCGGCGCCGGCGCGGCGCCGGCTCGGCGGCCTGGGCCTCGGCCTCTTCGGCCTCCTCGGCCTGGCGGGCCAGGAGCGCCTCGCGGTCGGCGATCGGGATCCTGTAGTAGTCGGGATGGATTTCGGAGAAGGCGAGGAAGCCGTGCCGGTTCCCGCCATACTCCACGAAGGCGGCCTGGAGCGAGGGTTCGACCCGCGTCACCTTGGCCAGGTAGATATTGCCCTTCAACTGCTTCTTGGCTTCGGTCTCGAAATCGAATTCCTCGAGCCGATTGCCGTCCAGAACGACCACCCGCGTTTCTTCCGCATGGGTGGCGTCCACCAGCATTCTCTTCGCCATGTATAAACCCTGGCGACGCTGCCGGCCGCCCCGCGCGACTCACGGGGCAGCGGCGCGTCCTTGTCCTGCCGAAGCCGCCGGGGACGCGAACCGTGATCACCCGAGAACGGCGCTTCGCAGCTGGCCAGACGGGAGGGTCCGCGACCACCGGTCCGGCGCGGATGCGCCGGGGCACGGCCTCGAGTTGATCCTCGATGTCGCCCGACACCGCAGCTGCGCATCGCGTGCCGGCCGTTCGACAAGAGGCGTTCCACGGCGGAAATCGATGCGTCGCCGCGCGATCGACCCGGAGATCCGGGGGACCCGGACATCCGATCGAACGATCGGGCAGACTGTCGCGCCGCCACGATACCGAGGCACCGCACTCTCGACAATGGGAGATTTCAACGGTAATGGGGCTCGCTGCCGCAAAGACCTGACTTGCGGCCGGGACCGTGGTAACACGAGGCGCCCGGCCCGACACCGTCATCAACGGAACACAATCGCGGCCTATTCGCTTCTGCGTCGAGGCCGGCCTCGCTGGGGCCGTCCCCGTCGTTCCGGGGCGGCGGCCGCCGCCCATCCATTGCCCCCAAGGTCCGATGCGCCTGATCGGCTGGCTCCTGTCCTCCCTCATCCTCCTCCTGGTCATCGCGGCGATCGGGGTCTTCGCGGCCGCCAGCTATTTCGGCCGCGACCTGCCGGATACGGCGCAGCTGGCCGAATATGCCCCGCCCATCACCACCCGCCTGCATGCGGCCGACGGCCGGCTGATGGCGGAATATGCCAGCCAGAACCGCCTGTTCGTGCCGTTCGGGGCGATCCCGCCCCTGGTGGCGCAGGCCTTCGTCTCGGCCGAGGACCAGCGCTTCTACGACCATCCGGGCGTCGACCTCCAGGGCATCGCCCGGGCCGGCATCTCCGCCATCCAGAACTACGCCTCCGGCCGCCGGGTGGAGGGCGCCTCGACCATCACCCAGCAGGTGGCGCGCAACTTCTTCCTGACGCCGGACCGGGCGATCAGCCGCAAGATCCGCGAGGTGCTGCTGGCGTTCCGGATCGAGAGCGCCTTCACCAAGCAGCAGATCCTCGAGCTGTATCTGAACCAGATCTATCTCGGCCGCGGCGCCTACGGCGTGGCGGCGGCGTCGCTGGCCTATTTCAACAAGCCGCTGAAGGACCTGACGATCTCCGAGGCCGCCTTCCTGGCCGGCCTGCCGAAGGCGCCCAGCAGCTACGACCCGAAGACCCGGCTGGACGCCGCCGTCGCCCGCCGCAACTACGTCATCGGCCGGCTGCTGGAGGACGGGGCGATCACCCGGGAGCAGGCCGACGCCGCCCGGGCCGAGCCGCTGGTGACCAAGGACCGGCGGCAGATCGAGTTCGTCAGCGCCAGCTACTTCGCCGAGGAGGTGCGGCGCGAGCTGCAGCGCCTCTACGGCAACGATGCCCTGTACCAGGGCGGGCTGTCGGTGCGCACCTCGCTCGACACGCATCTGCAGGATCTGGCCGACCAGGCGTTGCGCGGCGGCCTGCGCAGTTACGACATGCGGCACGGCTGGCGCGGCCCGCTGAAGAAGATCGAAGGCTTCGACGACTGGGCCGGGCAGCTGGCCGCGATCGAGCGGCCGGCCGGCGCCGGCGACTGGCAGATGGCCGTGGTGCTGGACGTCGACGCCAAGGGAGCGTCCATCGGCTTCTCGGACAAGAGCCGCGGCGTCATCCCCTTCGCCGAGATGAAATGGGCCCGGCCCTGGCGGCCGAACCAGACGGTCGGCGCCGAGCCGAGGAGGCCGTCCGACGTGCTGGCCAAGGGCGACGTGATCCTGGTCGAGCCGACCGGCCCGGTGCCGGAGGACAAGGCGGTGCCGCAGGAATTCGGCCTGCGCCAGATCCCCGACGTGCAGGGCGCGCTGGTGGCGCTCGACCCCAACACCGGCCGGGTGCTGGCGATCACGGGCGGCTACGACTACGCGATGAGCGAGTTCGACCGCGGCACCCAGGCGGTGCGACAGCCCGGCTCGACCTTCAAGCCCTTCGTCTATCTGACGGCGCTCGAGGCCGGCTACACCCCGGCCACCATCATCGACGACGCGCCGATCACCATCGACACCGGCACCACCGACTGGGCGCCGGAGAACGACGACCACCGGTTCCTCGGCCCGATGCCGCTGCGGGTGGGCGTGGAACGGTCGCGCAACCTGATGACGGTGCGGCTGATCCAGGCGGTCGGCCTCGACAAGGTCAAGGAGACGGCGGAGCGCTTCGGCGTCTACAAGGACATGCCGCTGCTCTACTCCATGGCGCTCGGCGCCGGCGCCACGACGCCGCTGCAGATGGCGACGGGCTTCGCCCAGATCGCCAATGGCGGCAAGAAGGTGGTGCCGACCTTCATCGACCGCATCCAGGACCGCACCGGCCGGACCATCTACCGGCACGACGACCGGCCCTGCGACAGCTGCGGCCAGCCCTGGGCCGACCAGGCGGCGCCGGTGATCCCGGACACGCGGGAGCAGATCGCCGACCCGGTCTCGGCCTATCAGATGACCTCGATCCTGCAGGGCGTGGTGCAGCGCGGCACCGCCTCGGCGCTGAACAAGCTGGGCTTCACCCTGGCCGGCAAGACCGGCACCACCAACGACGCCAAGGACGCCTGGTTCGTCGGCTTCTCGCCCGACCTGGTGGTGGCGATCTATGTCGGCTTCGACGACCCGAAGACGCTGGGCGCCCGCGAATGGGGGTCGACCGCGGCGCTGCCGATCTTCCGCGACTTCATCTCCGAGGCGCTGAAGGGCAAGGACGTGCCGCCCTTCCGCATCCCGCCCGGCGTCAACCTGGTGAAGATCGACCGGCTGACCGGCCAGCCCGCCTATGGCAGCGGCGGCGACACGATCTGGGAGGCCTTCCGCCCCGGCACCGAGCCCGGCACCGGCTACGCCCTCGACCGGCTCGACGGCACCGGCGGCGCGACCGACCAGGGCACCACCAGCTTCGGCGACAGCGTGCCGGAGGCCACGACCGGGACCGGCGGGCTGTACTGACGGCCGCCGCGGCCTAGATCAAGCGAAGCGGCGGGGCTGTCCCGCCGCCCGACGGCCGCACAGGGAGGAACGCATGGCTCTTCGCAAGTTCATCATCGAGCGCGACATCCCCGACGTCGGCAGCCTCGAGCGCGAGCAGCTGCGCGGCGCCGCCGCCAAGTCCAACGACGCCCTGCGGCAGATCGGCCCCGACATCCAGTGGGTCGAGAGCTATGTCGCCGACAACAAGACCTTCTGCGTCTACCTCGCCCGCGACGAGGAGGTGATCCGCAAGCACGCCGAGATCAGCGGTTTCCCGGCGACCAGGATCACCGAGATCCGCAAGATGATCGACCCGACGACAGAGAAGGCCGGCTGACACGGCCATCGGCGTCACCGGCGATGGACCTCGCGGCGTTCATCCGGCTGCTCGAAGCCTATCGCGACACCCGCTACCTGTTCACGGCCGACGGCGCCGAGCACGAGGTGCGGATCGACCGGCGGAACCCGGATGCCGAGGCTTGGCTGGCCGGCCGCGGCGTGACCGGGGCCGGCTTCGTCAGCGCCGACAACCCGGGCAGCCGGCTGGCGCCGGCGGCCGAGAACGCGGCGGCGCGGCAGCGCCTGGCCGAGGCGGTGCGCCGGCGCGGCTTCGACGCCGTGCCGCACACCGGCGCCGGGCTGGACGGCGCCTGGCCGCCGGAGCAGGGGCTGCTGGTGCTCGACATGCCGGCCGCGGATCTGGTCGCCCTGGCGGAGGAATTCGGCCAGAACGCGATCGTCTGGTTCGGCCCCGGCCGGCCGGCGCGGCTGGTGCCGACCCGGCTGCTGTTCGAGGCGCTCTCCCGGCCATGAAAAAAGGCCCGCGAGGGTCCTTCCCGATTGAGGCTCGTAGGTTGGGTTCGCGGCACGCGAACCCAACAGATGGCCGGCGGTGGGATGTTGGGTTCGCCGGGGCGAACCCAACCTACGCCTGTTCCATAAAAAAGGGCCCCTTTCGGGGCCCTTTCCGGTTCGGCGTTGCGGCAGCCCGGTCAGGCGTGGCCGGCGACGCTGCGGCTGACCGCGGTCAGCTTGGCGCGGGCCAGCTTCAGCGCCCGCTCGGCGACCGCCTTGTCGCCGGGGGTCTTGGCGTCGGCCACGTCCTCCTCGGCGTCGCGCAGCTCCTGCTCGACCTTGGCGCGGTCCAGCGAGGCCACCGGCACCACCTCCTCGGCCAGCACGGTGCAGCGCTCCGGCGTCACCTCGGCGAAGCCGCCGGTGACGAACAGCCGGCTGGAGATGGCGCTGCGCTGCTCATAGACGTCGATCACACCCGGCTGGATGGTCGACAGCATCGACATGTGCCCCTTCAGCACGCCGAAATGGCCGTCGCCGCCGGGGACGACCACCATCTCGACCTGCTGCGCCACGAGCAGCTTCTCGGGCGAGACCAGTTCGAAGGCGAATTTCTCGGCCATGGATGTCCCCGGCAGGCTTGGGCGTCAGATCAGGCGGCTTCGGCGAGCTTCTTCGCCTTGGCGACGGCGTCGTCGATGGTGCCGACCATGTAGAACGCCGCCTCCGGCAGGTGGTCGTAGTCGCCGTTGACGATGCCCTTGAAGCCGCGGACCGTCTCCTCGACCGGGACGAACACGCCCGGCGTGCCGGTGAACACCTCGGCGACGTGGAAGGGCTGGCTGAAGAAGCGCTGGATCTTCCGGGCGCGGGCCACGGTCAGCTTCTGCTCCTCGGTCAGCTCGTCCATGCCCAGGATGGCGATGATGTCCTGCAGCGCCTTGTACTCCTGCAGCGTGCGCTGCACGGCGCGGGCCACCTCGTAATGCTCCTGGCCGACGACGCGCGGGTCGAGGATGCGCGAGGTCGAGTCGAGCGGGTCCACCGCCGGGTAGATGCCGAGCTCGGAGATCGCGCGGCTCAGCACCGTCGTGGCGTCCAGGTGCGAGAACGAGGTCGCCGGGGCCGGGTCGGTCAGGTCGTCGGCGGGCACGTAGATGGCCTGCACCGAGGTGATCGAGCCCTTGGTGGTCGAGGTGATGCGCTCCTGCAGCGCGCCCATGTCGGTCGACAGGGTCGGCTGATAGCCCACCGCCGACGGGATGCGGCCCAGCAGCGCCGACACCTCGGCGCCCGCCTGGGTGAAGCGGAAGATGTTGTCGACGAAGAACAGCACGTCCTGGCCTTCGACGTCGCGGAAGTACTCGGCGACGGTCAGGCCCGACAGGCCGACGCGGGCGCGGGCCCCCGGCGGCTCGTTCATCTGGCCGTAGACGAGGGCCACCTTGGAGCCGTCCTCGCCCAGCTTGATGACGCCGGAGTCGATCATCTCGTGATACAGGTCGTTGCCCTCGCGGGTGCGCTCACCCACGCCGGCGAAGACCGACACGCCGCCATGCGCCTTGGCGATGTTGTTGATCAGCTCCTGGATGGTCACGGTCTTGCCGACGCCGGCGCCGCCGAACAGGCCGATCTTGCCGCCCTTGGCGTAGGGGCCGATCAGGTCGACGACCTTGATGCCGGTGACCAGCATCTCGGCCTCGGTCGCCTGGTCGACGAATTCCGGGGCCGGGCGGTGGATCGGGAAGTGCTGCTTGGCGTTGATCGGGCCGCGCTCGTCGATCGGCTCGCCGATCACGTTCATGATGCGGCCGAGCGTCTCCGGGCCGACCGGCACCGAGATGGCGTTGCCGGTGTCGTGCACCTTGGCGCCGCGGACCAGGCCGTCGGTCGAGTCCATGGCGATGCAGCGCACCGTGTTCTCGCCGAGATGCTGCGCCGCCTCGAGCACGAGGGTCCTGCCGCCGATCTCGGTGGTCAGCGCATTCAGGATGGCGGGCAGCTCGCCATCGAACTGGACGTCCACCACGGCGCCCAGAACCTGGCTGATGCGGCCGATGACGTTGCTTCCGGTCTGGGTCTCGACCATGGTGTTCACGCTCCTCGAACTGACTTCAAGCGATCGGTGGATCAGGGGCGCCTTAGACGGCTTCGGCGCCGGAGATGATCTCGATCAGCTCCTTGGTGATGTAGGCCTGGCGGGTCCGGTTGTAGACCAGCGTCAGCCGCTTGATCATGTCGCCCGCGTTGCGCGTCGCATTGTCCATCGCGGTCATGCGCGCGCCCTGCTCGGAGGCGGCGGATTCGAGCAGCGCCTTGTAGACCTGGATCGCCAGGTTGCGCGGCAGCAGCTCCGCCAGGATCTGCTCCTCGCTGGGCTCGAACTCGTAGACGATGTTCGAGGCCGTGGCCTCGGTCACCGCCGGGATCGCCACCGGCACCAGCTGCTGCACGGTGATGATCTGGCTGATCGCCGACTTGAACTTGTTGTAGACGACCGAGCAGACGTCGAATTCGCCGGCCCCGAACATGGTGAGGATCCGGGTCGCGATCGCGTCGGCGTCTGCGAAGCCCAGCTTCGGCCGGCCGATGTCGACGATGCTGTCGACGATCAGGCTGGCATAGTCGCGGCGCAGGCTGTCGCGGCCCTTGCGGCCGACGATCAGCAGCTTCACCTGCTTGCCCAGCCCCTGCAGCTCACGGATCTGCTTGCGCGTCTCGCGCAGCACCGTGGCGTTGAACGCGCCGGCCAGGCCGCGGTCGGAGGTGACGACCAGCAGCAGGTGGACATCGTTCCTGCCGGTGCCGGCGATCAGCTTCGGGCCCTGGCCGGCCGTCTTGGCGCCGGCGGCCAGGCCGACCAGCATCCGCTCCATCCGGTCGGCATAGGGCCGGCCGGCTTCGGCCTGCTCCTGGGCGCGGCGCAGCTTCGACGCCGCGACCATCTTCATGGCCGCAGTGATCTTCTGCGTCGACTTGACGCTGGAGATCCGGTTCCTGAGGTCCTTCAACGACGGCATGGCGCCCCGCCTTCAAGTCTCGTGGTGGGTGCGACCGTCGCTCAGACGAAGGTCTTGGCGTAGTTCGCGATGAAGCCGTTCAGCTTCTCCTCCGTCTCCGGCGAGAGCTGCTTCTCGTTGCGGATCGCCTCGAGGATCGCCTTGCCCTCGTCGCGCAGCGCGTCGAGCAGGCCCTTCTCGAAATCCTGCACCCGGTTGGCCGGCACGCTGTCGAGATGACCGCGCACGCCGGCGAAGATCGACGCCACCTGCTCCTCGACCGGCTGCGGGCTGAACTGCGGCTGCTTCAGCAGCTCGGTCAGGCGCGCGCCGCGGGCCAGGAGCTTCTGGGTCGAGGCGTCGAGGTCGGAGGCGAACTGGGCGAAGGCCTCCATCTCGCGGTACTGCGCGAGCTCGAGCTTGATGCGGCCGGCGACCTGCTTCATCGCCTTGATCTGGGCGGCGGAGCCGACGCGGCTGACCGACAGGCCGACATTGATGGCCGGGCGGACGCCCTTATAGAACAGGCCGGTCTCGAGGAAGATCTGGCCGTCGGTGATCGAGATCACGTTGGTCGGGATGTAGGCCGAGACGTCGCCCGCCTGGGTCTCGATGACCGGCAGCGCGGTCAGCGAGCCGGCGCCGTGCTCGTCGTTCATCTTCGCCGCGCGCTCCAGCAGGCGGCTGTGCAGGTAGAACACGTCGCCCGGATACGCCTCGCGGCCCGGCGGGCGGCGCAGCAGCAGCGACATCTGGCGGTAGGCCACGGCCTGCTTGGACAGATCATCATAGATGATCAGCGCGTGCATGCCGTTGTCGCGGAAGAACTCGCCCATCGCGGCGCCGGTGTAGGGCGCCAGGAACTGCAGCGGCGCCGGCTCCGACGCCGTCGCGGCGACGACGGTGGTGTATTCGAGCGCGCCGTATTCCTCGAGCGTCTTGACGATCTGGGCGACCGTCGAGCGCTTCTGGCCGACCGCGACATAGATGCAGTACAGCTTCTGCTTCTCGTCGCCGGACTTGTTGATCTCGCGCTGGTTCAGGATGGTGTCGATCGCGACGGCGGTCTTGCCGGTCTGGCGGTCGCCGATGATCAGCTCGCGCTGGCCGCGGCCGATCGGCGTCAGCGCGTCGATCGACTTCAGGCCGGTCTGCATCGGCTCGTGCACCGACTTGCGCGGGATGATGCCGGGGGCCTTGACCTCGACGCGGCTCATCTTGGCGTCCTGGATCGGGCCCTTGCCGTCGATCGGGTTGCCCAGGGCGTCGACCACGCGGCCCAAGAGGCCGCGGCCGACCGGAACCTCGACGATGGCGCCGGTGCGCTTGACCGTGTCGCCTTCCTTGATGTCGCGGTCCTCGCCGAAGATCACGATACCGACATTGTCGGTCTCGAGGTTCAGCGCCATGCCCTTGATGCCGCCCGGGAACTCGACCATCTCGCCCGCCTGGACGTTGTCGAGACCGTAGACGCGGGCGACGCCGTCACCGA
The DNA here is from genome assembly GCF_000423185.1 of Inquilinus limosus DSM 16000. Taxonomy (GTDB): domain Bacteria; phylum Pseudomonadota; class Alphaproteobacteria; order DSM-16000; family Inquilinaceae; genus Inquilinus; species Inquilinus limosus. The sequence continues at coordinate 357,811 of NZ_KE383985.1, forward strand.
CCGACAGCACCTGGCCGACCTCGGCCACGTCGGCCTCGGTCCCGAAATTGGCGATCTGATCCTTGATGATCGCAGAGATTTCGGCGGCACGGATGTCCATCAGACGGTCCCCTTCATCGCGAGCTGCAGCTTGGCCAGTTTCGTGCGCAGGGAGCTGTCGACCATGCGCGAGCCGACTTTGACGATCATCCCGCCGAGCAGCGCGGGATCGACTTTGACATTGACCTGGACCTTGGCGCCCATGGCCTTCTTCAGCTGATCGACCAGCGCCTCGGTCTGGCGGTCGGTCAGCGCCGCGGCGGCGGTGACCTCGGCGGTGACCTCGCCGCGGCGGCGGGCCAGCTCGGCCAGGAAGGCGTCGATCATGGCGTCGAGGGCGAACAGGCGGCGGTTGCGCGCCACCAAGCCGACGAAGCGGCGCACCAGGTCGGACACGCCCGCCCGTTCCAGCACCGCGGCCATCGCCTTGCCCTGCGCGTCGCGCGACAGCAGCGGGCTGCGGACCAGACGGCGGAGATCCTCGCTCTCGGCCAGAGCCGCCTTCAGGCCGCGCAGATCGTCCGCGGTCCGGTCGAGCGTCTTGCCTTCATCTGCGAGTGCGTACAGCGCCGTCGCGTAACTGGATGCGAGGCCGGATATCCCTGACCCTGTGGCTGCCACCGATCGTCCCTCGATCGTTTTGTTTCGATCGTGGCAGGAGGCCACGACCGCCGAGTGTTCGGGGGGCTCGATCGCACAACAAGATATTGTCCGAGGCCCACCCCTTCCGCTCGGCGCGCCGTCATCTAACATAGCGGTTGGGGGTGTGCAACCGGCATTCCGGGCGGGTTTTTGATGCTTTGGTGCCGGATGTAGACTGCCGCGAACGATTCGCATCCTCCGGAGAGCCGGAATGCAGCACGACCATCCGCCCGGAGAGGCGCCGCACACGCACGGATCCGCAGCCGGGCGCGGCCACGCGGCGCACGGCCACGGGCCGGGCCACGACCATCACCCCGGGCATCACCACGGGATGCCGGAGGGGGCGGATGGTGAGCGGCGCCTGCTGGCCGCTTTGGCGATCACTGCCGGCTTCATGCTGCTCGAGGCGGCCGGCGGCTGGATCGCCAATTCCCTCGCGCTCCTGGCCGATGCCGGGCACATGCTGACCGATGCGGCGGCGCTGGCGCTGGCCTGGCTGGCGGCGCGGATGGCGCGGCGTCCGCGCGACGCCCGGCGCAGCTACGGCTACGGCCGGGTGCAGGTGCTGGCCGCCTTCGCCAACGGCATCGTGCTGCTGGCGGTGGTGGTCGCCATCGTGGTCGAGGCCGCCGGCCGCCTGGCCGCGCCGGCGCCGGTCGAAGGCGGGCTGATGATGGGCATCGCCGCCGCCGGCCTCGTCGCCAACCTTGTCGCCTACCGGGTGCTGCAGGGCGGCGACCGGACGAATTTGAACCTCCGCGGCGCCGCGCTGCACGTCATGGGCGACCTGCTCGGCTCGATCGGCGCGCTCGCCGCCGGCGCGGTCATCCTCCTGACCGGCTGGACGCCGATCGATCCGATCCTGTCGGTGCTGGTGTCGCTGCTGGTCCTGCGCAGCGCCTGGGCGATCCTGCGCGAATCCGGCCATGTGCTGGTCGAAGGCACGCCCGGCGGGATCGACGAGGCGGCGCTGACCGCGGCGATCCTGGCCGGGGTGCCGGCGGTGATCGACGTGCACCACGTCCATGCCTGGACCCTGACGCCGGGCCGGCCGATCGTGACCCTGCACGCCCGGCTGCGCGAAGGCGCCGATTCCGACCAGGCGATCGGCGCGGTGACCCGGCTGCTGCGCGACCGCTTCGGCATCGACCACGCCACGGTGCAGGCGGAATTCGAGATCTGCGCCGATGTCGCGCACGCGCCGCGACACTAAGCGACACGGGCCGGAGCGGAAAAGCGCAATCGCCAGTTCACCTTTTTGCCCGGAAGCGGTAATTATTCAACATAATCCAGTGTATTTGATGTCGCCCATGGCCCGGCTTCCGGGGCTGCGGGCCCGGAAAGGTGACGATGGGTCATACTGGAGCTCTCGCCCGCGATGCGGACCCGATGTCGATCTGCCGCAACGTGACGGTCGCCGGACGGCGAACCAGCGTCCGCATGGAGGTCGTGTTCTGGGACGGGCTGATGGAGATCTGCGCCCGTGAGCAGATCGGCCTGAACGAGATCTGCACCCGCATCGACGCCGCCCGCAGGGGCAGCGGCCTGACCGGGGCGCTCAGGGTCTTCGTCCTGTGCTATTTCCGCGAGCTGACGCGCCGCCCGGCGACGGTGCAGCCGCCGGCCCACGCCTCGGTCCAGACCCCGCCGGCGCTGCTGACCGCGGCGCTGGAGGGCGTCGTCGGCGCCAGGGCGTAGAGGGCGGGTTCGCTTGAACAGGTGATCGGGGTGCGTGTGTAGCTCGGATTCGCTGCCGCGAACCCGAGCTGCGCCATCTCAGGCGAGACCGTCCCAGTTCAGCCTTTCGACGGCCGCGACTGGCCGCAGCCGGTGCCGTTCGGCCGCGGCGGCGAGCTTGTGCGCGTCCGGCCGGCCGGTGGCCCCGTCGCGCAGCTCGGCGCCGTGGATGCCGCCGATCACGAACAGCCCGTCGATCCCGGCCGCGGCGGCGCCGGCGATGTCGGTGTGGAAGCTGTCGCCGACCGCCAGCACCCGCGCCGGATCGGGCCGGCCCAGCAGCTCGAAGCAGCGGCGATAGACCGGCGGATGCGGCTTGCCGTGGTAGAACACCTGCCCGCCCAGCGTCTCGTAATGCTGGGCCAGGGCCCCGGCGCAGATCTGCATCCGGCCGCCGACGATGACGACGATGTCCGGGTTGGCGCAGATCATCGGCAGGCTGCGCGCCGCCGCGGCCTCCAGCAGCGGGGCGTGGTCCTCGACCCGCTCCTCCGGGTCGTCGATGCCGGTGTTCAGCACGAACTCGGCCTCGGCCAGGTCGTCGACGCGGACGATGTCGTCGACGCCCTCATAGACGTCGGCGTCCCGCTCGGGCCCGAGATGCAGGAAGCGCTCGCCCAGCGCCTGGTGGAAGTCGTCGTCGCGCGCCACCAGCGCCAGATGCGCCGCCTCGCCCGAGGACAGGATGGCGTCCCAGCAATCCTCCGGCACGCCGATCTGGGCCAGGCGCTGCGTCACCGACCCGACCCGCCGCGGTGCGTTCGACAGGAGGCACACCTGCTTGCCCTCGGCGCGCAGCCGCTGCAGGCAGTCGACCACGCCGGGATAGGGCGTGACCCCGTCATGCACCACGCCCCAGAGGTCGACGATGAAGGCGTCGTAGCGGTCGCGGATCGTGGCGATGCCGTCGAGGATCGGAATGCTGTCGGTCATCCGTGCAGGCCTGTTGGTCCCATTCCGGTCTTGTGCCATGGCGGGTGGGGCGGCGCCACCGGCGCCGCCCGTGCTCAGGCCGTCAGCTCTTCGCCCTGGCCCTTCAGCTTCGCCGCCAGCGAGGCCTCCAGGAACTGGTCGATGTCGCCGTCCAGAACCGAGGCGGAGGCGCTGGTCTCCACGCCGGTGCGCAGGTCCTTCACCATCTGGTAGGGCTGCAGCACGTAGCTGCGGATCTGGTGGCCCCAGCCGATGTCGGTCTTCTCCGCCTGCAGCGCCTCGGCCTGGGCCTCGCGCAGCTGCAGCTCGCGCTCGTAGAGGCGGGCGCGCAGCATGTCCATAGCCATGGCCCGGTTGCGGTGCTGCGACCGGTCGTTCTGGCAGGCGACGATGATCCCGGTCGGGATATGGGTGATGCGGATCGCCGATTCCGTCTTGTTGACGTGCTGGCCGCCCGCGCCCGAGGACCGGTAGGTGTCGACCTTCAGGTCCTTCTCGTCGATCGTGATGTCGATCGAATCGTCGATCACCGGAGAGACGGCGACCGAGGCGAAGCTGGTGTGCCGCCGCGCCGCGCTGTCGAAGGGGCTGATCCGGACCAGGCGGTGCACGCCCGATTCGGTCTTCAGCCAGCCATAGGCGTTGTGGCCCTTGATCAGCACCGTGGCCGACTTGATCCCGGCCTCTTCGCCCGGGCTCTCCTCCAGCCACTCGACCTTGAAGCCGTGCTGCTCGGCCCAGCGCACATACATGCGCAGCAGCATCTGGCCCCAGTCCTGGGCCTCGGTGCCGCCGGCGCCGGCATTGACCTCGAGATAGCAGTCGTTGCCGTCGGCCTCGCCGGCCAGCAGGCTCTCCAGCTGCTTCTTCGCCACCCGCTCGGCCAGCTGGCCCAGCTGCGCCTCGGCATCGGCCAGAACCTCGGCGTCGTCCTCGGCCTCGGCCAGCTCGATCAGGCCGATGGTGTCGTCGAACTCGCCCGCCAGCGCCTTGTAGCCGGTGATGGCGTTGTCCAGATGGGTGCGCTCGCGCAGCAGGGTCTGCGCCTTCTCCGGGTTGTCCCAGAGCTTCGGGTCCTCGGCGAGCGCGTTCAGCTCGTCCAGTCGTCTGACGGCGTTATCCCAGTCAAAGAGACCTCCTCAGCAGCGCGAGCGACTGCTTGATCTCTTGGGCCTTGGCTTCGGTCTCGGCACGCATGGCGTGCGTTCCTCTCGAATTCCGTTCACAGATCTCGGTGCCTCCGGCCCGCCGCAGGGCGGGGCCGCAGACGCGAACGGGGGATGTAGGACGGATCGGCCGTGAGGTAAAGGCCGCGGGCGGAAAAGATCGTACCGCGGCCCCGTTCCTCAGGCCTGGCGCGGCCGCAGCTGGCCGACGTCGCGCACCGCGCCGCGGGAGGCGCTGGTGGTCAGCGCCGCATAGGCCTGCAGCGCCGCCGAGACTTTTCGCGCGCGCGGCGCCGCCGGCTTCCACCCGCCGTCGGCGCGGGCGTTCATCGCCGCCCGCCGCCGCGCCAGCTCCTCCTCGGAGACGGCGAGGTGGATCCGGCGGCCGGGGATATCGATCTCGATCGTGTCGCCCTCCTCGACCAGGGCGATGGCGCCGCCTTCCGCCGCCTCGGGCGAGACATGGCCGATCGACAGGCCGGAGGAGCCGCCGGAGAAGCGGCCATCGGTGACCAGGGCGCAGACCTTGCCCAGCCCTTTCGACTTCAGATAGCTGGTGGGGTACAGCATCTCCTGCATGCCGGGGCCGCCGCGCGGGCCTTCGTAGCGGATCAGCACCACGTCGCCGGGCTGGATCCGGCCGCCCAGGATGCCGTCGACCGCCGCGTCCTGGCTCTCGAAGATCCGGGCCGGGCCGGAGAAGGTCAGGATGCTGGCGTCGACGCCGGCGGTCTTCACCACGCAGCCATCCTCGGCGATGTTGCCGTACAGCACCGCCAGGCCGCCATCCGGGCTGAAGGCGTGCTCGAGGTCGCGGATGGTGCCGCGCTTGCGGTCGTCGTCGACGCTCGGGTACCGCGCGTCCTGGCTGAAGGCGACCTGGGTCGGGATGCCGCCCGGCGCCGCGCGGTAGAAGGTGTGGACCGACTCGCTGTCGGTGCGCTTGATGTCCCAGCGGTCCAGCGCGGCGGCCAGGCTCTCGGCATGGACCGTGCGGGTGTCGCGGTGCAGGAGGCCGGCGCGGTCCAGCTCGCCCAGGATCGCCATGATGCCGCCGGCGCGGTGGACGTCCTCCATATGCACGTTCGGCACCGCGGGCGCGACCTTGCACAGCACCGGCACCCGGCGCGACAGGCGGTCGATGTCGGCCATGGTGAAGTCGACCCCGCCCTCCTGCGCCGCCGCCAGCAGGTGCAGCACGGTGTTGGTCGACCCGCCCATGGCGATGTCGAGCGTCATCGCGTTCTCGAAGGCGTCGAAGGTGGCGATGCGGCGCGGCAGCACCGATTCGTCGTTCTGCTCGTAGTAGCGCTTCACCAGGTCGACGATCAGGTGCCCGGCCTCGACGAACAGGCGCTTGCGGTCGGCATGGGTGGCGAGGGTGGAGCCGTTGCCCGGCAGCGCCAAGCCCAGCGCCTCGGTCAGGCAGTTCATCGAATTGGCGGTGAACATGCCGGAGCAGGAGCCGCAGGTCGGGCAGGCCGACCGCTCGATCACCTTCACGTCCTCGTCGCTGATCCGGCTGTCGGCGGCGGCGACCATGGCGTCGACCAGGTCCAGCGCCTTGGCCTCGCCGTGCAGCTTGACCTTGCCGGCCTCCATCGGCCCGCCGGACACGAACACCACCGGGATGTTCAGCCGCATCGCCGCCATCAGCATACCCGGCGTGATCTTGTCGCAGTTCGAGATGCAGACCATGCCGTCGGCGCAATGCGCGTTGACCATGTACTCGACGCTGTCGGCGATGATCTCGCGCGACGGCAGGCTGTACAGCATGCCGTCATGGCCCATGGCGATGCCGTCGTCGACGGCGATGGTGTTGAACTCCTTGGCGACCCCGCCCGCGGCCTCGATCTCCCGCGCCACCAACTGGCCGAGGTCCTTGAGGTGGACATGGCCGGGCACGAATTGGGTGAAGGAGTTGACGACGGCGATGATCGGCTTGCCGAAATCCGCATCCGTCATGCCGGTCGCGCGCCAGAGCCCGCGGGCTCCGGCCATGTTGCGGCCGTGGGTTGTGGTGCGGGAACGATAGGCTGGCATTGATCGGGTCCGTGCTGCTCGGGTCACTTTCGGTCGGCCGGATGCCTGCGGCGATCAGAAAAGAACCGCGGCGCCCGTCGGAAACGTCCAATCCAGAAAGAACGCCATTCCCGCCCGCGGCGCAAGGGCGGCGGACGCAACGCTCCCGCGCGTCGGGTCTATAAGCGCGACGTCACTCCAGCAAATCACCCTGCAATCGCTTTACCAGTTCCGAGGTGACCGGTGCGGCATTGCCAGTCACAGGCAGCAACGGAACGCCATTGCGGACCTTTCCACTTGGGGCAGATGAGCGGGACAGTACGTCTTCGACAATCCTCCGCCCCAGATCGGTCAGGACAAGGTTTTCTCCATCGCCCACGCAAAAGCCCCGGCCCGTCAATTCGTCCTGAATTAGACGGGCGATGGTGCGAGATGGCCGGTGCGAAAGATGTGCCGAAGGCGAGAGCTCGTGATACAGGTTGATCAGCACTTGCAACGCCAAGGGCTGGGGCCTGGCAATTTCTCAGAGTCGGGAACTGCCATCTCGCTCTCCATTAATAGCAAGATATTGTAACACGCCCGGCCATTGGCCCTAAAGGTAGTCGGATGTCGTCGTTGAGGCGTTAGCAAGAGTGAAGTCGCGGGCGCCGTTCCTGTCAGTCCGTCTCTATCGCGTCGATCGCGCCCCTTCGGGGCCGGGCGCCGGGTCGTCGGCGGCGTAGGCCGGGGCGGCCAGGCGCAGGCAGCTGACCACCGTGGCGGCGGTCGCCAGCCCGGCCGCGGTCAGCAGCGCGACCTGGCTGCCATGATCGGGGAAATGCGCGAACAGCAGCGCCACCAGCGCCGCGCCGGTGGCCTGGCCCAGCAGGCGGGCGGTGCCCAGCATGCCGCTGGCGGCGCCGCTGCGGCTGCGCGGGGCCGACCCGATCATCACCCGGTTGTTGGGCGACTGGAACAGGCCGAAGCCGGCGCCGCACAGCGCCATGCGCCAGACCACGCCGAAGGGGGAGGGATCCTCCGGCAGGGTCGCCAGCAGCACCAGGCCGACGGCCATGAGGGCGAGGCCGATGCCGCCCAGGACGCCGGGCGGATGCCGGTCGGCCAGGCGGCCGGCGAAGGGTGCGGTGACCGCCACCGCCAGCGGCCAGGGAATCATCAGCATTCCGACCTCGGCCGGGGTGAAGCCATAGCCGGTCTGCAGCAGGAAGGGCAGCGTGACGAAGGCCGCCATCTGCGCCGCGAAGGAGCTGATCGAGGTGGCGACCGACAGTCCGACCACCGGAATGCGCAGCAGGTCCAGCGGCAGCAGCGGCGTGGCCTGGGCCAGCTGCCGCCGGACCAGCCAGAGGCCCGCGACGAGGCACAGGCCGAACTGCAGCGCGATCAGCGGCCAGTCGAGCGCATGGGCGATGCTGTCGATCCCGGTGATCAGCAGGCCGAAGGTGGCGGCGGAGAGGAGGGCGCTCAGCAGGTCGAAGCGCCGGTCGGCCAGGTCGCTCTCCGGCAGGTTGCGGCTGCCGATGAGGATCGCGGCGATGCCGAGCGGCAGGTTGATCGCGAACAGCCAGGGCCAGGAGGCGATCGACAGCAGGGCGCCGGCGAAGCTGGGGCCGATGGTGGAGGCGCTGGCCGCGATCATGGCGTTGACGCCCAGCACATGGCCCAGCCGGGCGCGCGGGAAGATGTAGCGGATCAGCGCGGTGTTGACGCTCATGATCCCGGCGGCGCCGAAGCCCTGGGCGACGCGGGAGAGGGTCAGCGCCAGCAGCGAGTCCGACAGGGCGCAGGCCAGCGAGGCGATGGTGAACAGGGCGAGGCCGCCGACATAGATCCGGCGGTAGCCGACGATCTCGCCCAGCCCCGCCAGCGGCAGCAGCGAGACCACCACCGCCAGCTGATAGGCGTTGACGATCCAGATCGACATCGACGGGCTGGCCCGGAATTCCGCCGCGATCGTGGGCAGCGCCACATTGGCGACGGAGCCGTCGAGCACGGCGAGCATGATGCCGAGCACCACGGTGGCGAAGGCCCATCTGCGGCGGGGCAGGGGCAGGCCGTCGGGCAGGGAGGACACGGGCGAGACCTCGCATTTCACGACGGGAGCCGCGGCGCCCGCCGTCCATGGCATCATCCTGGAACCGGCCGTCTCGAATGGCTATGGCGTTTTAGCTATATCAGAATAGCAAAATGATCGACCCGGACCAGATCTCCCCGACCGAGCGAGAGCAGCTCGGCGCCTTCCGGCTGCAGCTGATGGCGCTGCTGCGGCGGCTGCGGCGCGAATCCGACGGCGGGGACATCCCGCTGTCGAAGCTGATGCTGCTGGCGGCGTTGCTGCGGCTGGGCGGCACGGCCAGCCCGACCGAACTCGCCACGGTCGAGGGGCTGCGCTCGTCCAACGTCGCGGCCCTGCTGCGCGGGCTGGAGAAGGACGGGATGGTCCGGCGCGAGGCCGATGCCGGCGACCGCCGCCGGCTGCATGTCGTGATCACCGATGCCGGCGCGCAGGCGGTGCTGGCCAACCGCAGCCGCCGCGAGGCCTGGATGGCCGAAGCGGCGGCGGCCTGCCTGACGGCGGAGGAGCGGGCGCAGCTGATCGCGGCCGGCGCCCTGCTGCAGCGCCTGGCGGAGTATCAGCCGGAGTCGTGATCGGTCTCATTTGACAGCATCCGCCCGGCCGTTGCAGAAGCGAAGCATCGCTCTGGGGGGAGTGTCGTGGATGCGGTGGATCGGTCGGGCCTTGCCGCCCTGTTGCTCTCGGGCTGCGTGTCGTCCGGGGAACCGGACGGAGAGGCGGCGGCGATGCCGCAGGACCCCGCGACCAGGGCCTATCTGGAGCGCGTGGCCGCGACCTTCGGGCCGGAGGAGCCGGCGGAGCCGGCCAAGCCCGGGCAGAAACTGCAGCGCTTCAAGGTGACGCTGCTGATCGAGGCGGATGGCGAGATCAGCTCGGTGAAGGTCCGCCCGCGCCCGGACCTGCCGTTCGAGATGCACATCATTCAGGCGTTCAGGTCCCGGTCGCCGCTTCCGCCGCCTCCGCCCGGGGTGCAGACCCCGGTGACGGCGACGGTGGGGCTGACCTACAGCGACAGGCTCTGTCGCTCGAACCGGTTCATCCCCCTGTCGTCCGCGGACATGGATTGCTGAGGCCGTCCTACTCCGCCGCCTCAACCAGCGGGGCGGGGGTGTAGTTCAGGATGGGGCCTAGCCAGCGCTCGACCTCGGCCACCGGCATGCCCTTGCGGCGGGCATAGTCCTCGACCTGGTCGCGCTCCACCTTGGCGACGCCGAAATAGTAGGAGTCCGGATGCGCCAGATAGAGGCCGGAGACCGATGAGCCCGGCCACATGGCGTAGCTCTCGGTCAGGCGCACGCCGATCCGCGCCTCGGCGTCCAGCAGCCGGAACAGCGTCACCTTCTCGGTGTGGTCCGGCTGGGCCGGATAGCCCGGGGCCGGGCGGATGCCGCGATAGGGCTCGCCGATCAGCTCCTCCGGCGTGAAGGCCTCGTCCGGGGCGTAACCCCAGAACTCGCGGCGCACGCGCTGGTGCATGGCTTCGGCGAAGGCCTCGGCGATGCGGTCGGCCAGCGCCTTCACCAGGATCGAGGAATAGTCGTCATTGGCGCGGGCGAAGCGATTGGCGATCGCCTCCTCTTCGATCCCGGCGGTGACGACGAAGCCGCCGAGATAGTCGGGCCTGCCGCTCCCGGCCGGCGCCACGAAATCGGCCAGGGCCAGCCGCGGCCGGCCGTCGCGTTTGGACAGCTGCTGCCGCAGGGTGAAGAAGGTGGCCAGTTCCGTCTGCCGGCCGTCGTCGGTGAACAGGCGGATGTCGTCGCCGACGGCTGCGGCGGGCCAGAAGCCGATCACCGCCTTGGGCTTGAACCAGCGCTCCTCGACGATGCGGGCCAGCATCGCCTGGGCGTCCTGGAACAGCTGCCGCGCCGCCGGGCCCTGCTTCTCGTCCTGCAGGATCGCCGGGTAGCGGCCCTTCAGCTCCCAGGTCTGGAAGAACGGCGTCCAGTCGATGTAGCGCGCCAGCTCGCCCAGATCGTAATCCTCGAACACCCGGGTGCCAAGGAAGCCGGGCTTCGGCGGGTCGTAGGCCGCCCAGTCCGGCCGGAAGGCGCTGGCCCGTGCCTGGGCCAGCGGCAGGCGCTGCTTCTCCGCCTCGGCCCTGGCATGGCCCTCGGCCACCTTGCGGTATTCGGCGCGCACATTCTCGACATAGCCGTCGCGCGTCTCCGGCGACAGCAGGCTGGACACCACGCCGACCGCGCGGCTGGCGTCGTTGACATAGACGGTCTGACCGCGGGCGTAGCGCGGATGGATCTTCACCGCGGTGTGCACCCGGCTGGTGGTGGCGCCGCCGATCAGCAGCGGGATGTCGAAGCCCTCGCGCTCCATCTCCGCCGCCACATGCGCCATCTCGTCCAGCGACGGGGTGATCAGCCCGGACAGGCCGATGATGTCGACCTTCTCGGCCTTCGCCGTCTCCAGGATCTTGGTCGCCGGCACCATGACGCCGAGATCGATGATCTCGTAGTTGTTGCAGGCCAGGACGACGCCGACGATGTTCTTGCCGATGTCGTGCACGTCGCCCTTGACGGTCGCCATCAGGATCTTGCCGGCGCTGCGCCGCTCGCCGCCGCCATTGGCCGCCTTCTCGGCCTCCATATAGGGCAGCAGATAGGCCACGGCCTGCTTCATCACCCGGGCCGACTTCACCACCTGGGGCAGGAACATCTTGCCGGCGCCGAACAGGTCGCCGACCACGTTCATGCCGGCCATCAGCGGGCCTTCGATCACGTGCAGCGGCCGCTCGGCCGCCTGGCGCGCCTCCTCGACATCGGCCTCGATGAACTCGGTGATGCCGTTGACCAGCGCATGCTCCAGCCGCTTGCCGACCGGCTGCTGGCGCCAGGACAGGTCCTTTTCCTTCGCCTCGCGGCCGCCGCCCTTGAAGCGCTCGGCCAGGGCCAGGAGGCGCTCGGTGGCGTCGTCGCGGCGGTTGAGGACCACGTCCTCGCAGGCCTCTCGCAGCTCCGGCTCGATCGATTCGTAGACCGCCAGCTGCCCGGCATTGACGATGCCCATGTCCATGCCGGCCTGGATGGCGTGGTACAGGAACACCGCGTGCATCGCCTCCCGCACCGGCTCATTGCCGCGGAAGGAGAAGGAGAGGTTGGAGACGCCGCCCGAGACATGGGCGTGCGGCAGGGTCCGGCGGATCCGCCGCGTCGCCTCGATGAAGGCGACGCCGTAGCCGTTGTGCTCCTCGATCCCGGTCGCGACCGCGAAGATGTTGGGATCGAAGACGATGTCCTCGGGCGGGAAGCCGGCCTCCTCGGTCAGCAGCCTGTAGGCGCGGGCGCAGATCTCGACCTTGCGCTCCAGCGTGTCGGCCTGGCCGGCCTCGTCGAAGGCCATGACCACCACGGCGGCGCCGTAGGACCGCACCAGCCGGGCGTGGTGCAGGAAGGCCTCCTCGCCCTCCTTCATCGAGATCGAGTTGACCAGGGCCTTGCCCTGCACGCATTTCAGCCCGGCCTCGATCACCGAGAACTTCGAGCTGTCGATCATCACCGGCACGCGGGCGATGTCGGGCTCGGCCGCGACCAGGTTCAGGAACTCGACCATGGCCTTCTCGGAATCGATCAGGCCCTCGTCCATGTTGATGTCGATGACCTGGGCGCCGTTGGCCACTTGGTCGCGCGCCACCTCCAGCGCCGCGGCGTAGTCGCCGGCGGTGATCAGCTTGCGGAACCGGGCCGAGCCGGTGACGTTGGTGCGCTCGCCGACATTGACGAAGGGGATGTCGGCGGTGAGCGTGAACGGCTCCAGGCCGGACAGCCGCATCAGCGGCTCGACCGTCGGCACCTGGCGCGGCGGCAGGTCCGCCACCGCATCGGCGATGGCGCGGATGTGGTCGGGGGTGGAACCACAGCAGCCGCCGACGATGTTGACCAGCCCTTCCTCGGCGAAGCCGCGGATCTGGGCGGCCATCGCCTCCGGCGTCTCGTCATACTGGCCGAACTCGTTCGGCAGGCCGGCATTGGGATAGGCACAGACGAAGGTGTCGGCGGCCTCGGCGATCTCGGCCAGATGCGCCCGCATGGCGTTGGCGCCCAGCGCGCAGTTCAGGCCGATGGTGAAGGGCCGGGCGTGCCGCACCGAATGCCAGAAGGCGGTCGGCGTCTGGCCCGACAGGGTGCGGCCCGACAGGTCGGTGATGGTGCCGGAGATCATCACCGGCAGCCGCACGCCCTTCTCGGCAAAGACCAACTCGGTGCCGAAGATCGCCGCCTTGGCGTTCAGCGTGTCGAAGATGGTCTCGATCAGGATGATCTCGGCGCCGCCGTCGACCAGGCCGCGCACCTGTTCGGCATAGGCGTCGCGCAGCTGGTCGAAGGTGACCGCGCGGTAGCCCGGGTTGTTGACGTCCGGCGAGATCGAGGCGGTGCGGTTGGTCGGCCCCAGCGCGCCGGCGACGAAGCGGCGGCGGCCGTCCAGCGACCGGGCCTTGGCCGCGGCGCGGCGGGCGAGGCGCGCGCCCTCGCGGTTCAGGTCGTAGACCACCTTCTCCATGCCGTAATCGGCCTGGGCGATCGAGGTGGAGGAGAAGGTGTTGGTCTCGAGGATGTCGGCGCCGGCGACGGCATAGCCGAAATGGATCGCCTCGATCGCATCCGGCTGGGTCAGGATCAGCAGGTCGTTGTTGCCCTGCAGGTGGCAGTCGCAGCCGGCGAAGTGCTGGCCGCGGAAATGCTCCTCGCCGAAGCCCAGCCCCTGGATCTGGGTGCCCATGGCGCCATCCAGGATCAGCACGCGCTCGCGCGCCGCCGCGGTCAGTGCGGCCAGAACCTCGGCGCCGTCGACCGGCTCCAGGGCGATGTCCAGGGTATCGACGCGCGTGGTCATGGCGAACGGCCGGTGGTTCCGGGTCGGGGTCCTATGTAATGACATAAAGATATCTTTATATCAACATCCGATGTCGCCAACCGAGCTGGAAATGTCGCGAAGAGAGTGGCGGCGCGGCCCCGACTATCGGCCCGCCGCGACCGGCTCCAGCCCGGTGGCGGCGATGGCCGGGGCGGCGGCGGGGGAGGCGAGGAAATCGAGCAGCTTCTTCGCCGCCGCCGGATCGTGCGAGCCGGCGACGATGCCGGCGGAATACAGCGTCACCTGCTGCAGCACGGGCGGCAGCGGCCCGACCAGCTCGATGCCCTCGACCGGCTTCAGCTCGGCGATCTGTTGGAGCCGATCTCGGCCTCGCCCTTCGCCACGATCTCGCCGACCGGCGTGCCCGGGATCTTGCGGGCCTTGCCCGCCATCTGCTCGGCGATGCCCAGGCGCTGGAACATCCTGGTCGAGATGTAGACGCCGCTGGCGCTGTCGGAATAGGCGACCGATCTGGCGGCCAGAAGGGCCTGCTTCACCGCCTCGGCCGAGCTGATGTCCGGCTTCGGGGCACCGGCCTTAACCGCGATGCCGATGCTGGAGCGGGCGAGGACGACCTTGCTGTCGGGCAGCACCTTGCCCTGTTTGATCAGGTCGTCGAGGGCATAGCCGACCATGATCACGACATCCAGCTTCTCGCCGCGGGCCAGCCGCGCCGGCACAGCGTTCGGCGTGTCGCCCATCGACGGGCCCCAGTGGATCTTCAGCGAGTCGCCGCTGGCGCGCTCGTATTCCGGCGCCAGGACGCGATAGGCGGCGGCGAAGCCGCCGGAGCTGACGACCTGCAACTCGGCCGCGGCGGCGGGCAGGGCGATCAGCAGCACCAGGGCGGCGAGGGCGCGGGCGAAAAGTGACGGTCGTGTCATCGACGATCCTCCCAGGGGGCGGCCCGTGGCCGATTGCGCCCCGCATCGTCCCGCAAAACGCCTGGGACTACGGTCCGCCATCCGGCAGGCCAGCCATGCACGGCCCGGACATTGTGCCGCAGCCGGCGTCACCGTCCGGTCGTCCACTCTGCGCGGACTTCAATCCCGACGCCTTCCGAGACCACCGCATGAGTCTGGCCCTCGATCCCGATTTCCTCCGCCTCCTGGCCGGCAGCCACGCCCGGCTGGTCGGCGCGCCGCTGCTGCCGGAGGAAGCCGGCGGCGATGCCGCGGCGCAGGCGCGCTGGCTGTACGAGGACGCGCCCTTCTGCGTGCTGGCGCACAACACCGACCCCGATCCCCGCTTCGTCTACGCCAACCGGGCGGCCCAGGCCTGCTTCGAATACGGCTGGGACGAGTTCACGATGCTGCCCTCCCGCCTCTCGGCCGAGGCACCGGACCGGGCGGAACGGCAGCGCCTGCTGGACGCCGTCACCCGCGACGGGTTCATCGGCGACTACCGCGGCCAGCGCATCGCCAAGTCCGGCCGCCGCTTCTGGATCGAGAACGCGACCGTCTGGCAGCTGATCGACGAGGCCGGCACCCTGCGCGGCCAGGCCGCGGCCTTCCATGACTGGCGGGAGATCTAGGGCGCCGTCGCTCGTTACTCGCTTCGGCGAGTCCCGATCTGTTGCCAGTGCCCGGGGTTGACCACCAGCCGGCCGGAGTCCTCGAAGCGCAGGGTCAGGGGATAGCGCCCTGGCACCATGAAGTCGGTGGCCGAGACCGGCTTCAACTCCGTCCTCTCCTCGCGGCCGATGGCAAAGGCGGCGCGCTCGCCGGTCGCCTGGGCGAACAGCCGGTCGCCCTCGGCAGTCACCGTCACCGTCACGAAGCGGCTGAACACGTAGTCGCCGGCCAGGCCCGCGAGCTTGTCCGCCGGCAGCACCGGTTTGTCGGCGGGCGTCGCCGGCTTCGGCTGATCCGGCACCGAGGCCAGGATCGCGTCCCATATCACCTCGCCGCCGACGACGCCGAGATCGACCGTCGGCAGCATCGCATTCTCGTCCTCCAGCTCGCCGGTCGAGACGGCGTACAGCACGTCGCCGTCGAATTCGGTGGCGAAGGGCTGCAGCGCTCGGCCTATCGAGCCGTGCACCTGGATCGCCAGGCGCTGCAGCTCGGCCGGCTTCAGCTTCTGGTTGGTGACGATCAGGCTGACCGTGGTGTTGCGCGCCGGCGCGTCCGCGTTCGGCGCGCCGGTCCAGCCCGGCTGGCGGCTGGCCGGGTAGCCCGCCATCAGCGCCTCGGTGCGCAGCGGGCTGGGCCAGCCCGAATCGGGATAGCAGGCGGCCACGGTGCCGTCGCGCCTCGTCACCACGCCCAGGGCGTTGACCACGGCGAAGGCGGCGATCTTGACCTGGCCGATCTGGCGGAAGGCGCCGCCCTGGCCGGAGAAGGCGTTGCAGCCGAACAGGCTGCCGGTCTTGGCCAGCCGTCCGGCGCCCTGCGCGCCCAGCGGGAAGGCGCCGGGCCGGGCGGCACGGAAGGCGGCCTGGGCCAGCCGCTTGTCGGGCAGGATCTCGTTCAGCCGGCGGGGGCCGAGATCGTAGATGATGGCGCCGACCGACAGCGCCAGGTTGGTCCAGTCCCCGTCGCGGACGCCGTCCTCCTTCAGCGCCGAGGCGACGGCGGTGGTGGCCTCGAGCCCGTACCAGGACCCGCCGGCGAACACCACGGCATCCAGCTCCGGCGCGTCATAGCCCAGGCGCAGATAGTCGGTGTTCACGGTGCCCGGCCCGCCGCCGCGGACATCGACCGCGGCCAGCGACCGCCGGTCGAAATGGAACACGGTGACGCCGGTCGGCCCCTCCTCGTACTCGCCGGTGCCGATCCGCAGGGCCGGCCAGTCGAACTGCAGCACGCGGTCGCCGGCGTTCAGCACCGGGGCCGGCGCTTCCTGGGCCGCCGCCGATAGCGCCACGCCTGCAAGAAGCGCAGCGGCCAGGCATGCTCCCAACGCGCTACCGATCGATCTCGGATTGTTCCGTCGACTCCCCATCCCGTCCCCCTGTCCGTGACCCGCCGGCCGGCGGCAGTGTAGGAAGAAATGCTGGCGCAGGAACGCCGGGACCGGAAGGAAATAGTGACGGCGCCGCTATACACTCGGCATTCGTCTGCTTCCCGCCCGGGTATGGCGCCGAGGCGGTCTGACCCCATCTTCATGGGGCGATGCCGCAGACGGAGGCAGGTGATGACGCGATCCCCGACCCTCAGCCGCCGCACCCTGCTGGGCGCGCTCGCCGCATCCGGCGCCGCCCCGCTGCTGCCGGTCCCGGCCGCGACGGCGCAGGCGGCCCCGATCACCCGGCCGATCCCGTCGACCGGCGAGGCGATGCCGGTGGTCGGGCTCGGCACCTGGATCACCTTCAATGTCGGCGACGACCCGGAGGCGCGCGACGACTGCGCCGAGGTGATGCGCGCCTTCTTCGCCGAGGGCGGCCGGATGATCGACTCCTCGCCGATGTACGGCTCGTCCCAGCCGGTGATCGGCTACGGCCTCGCCAAGCTGGGCCGGCCGCCCGGCCTGTTCTCGGCCGAGAAGGTCTGGACCTCCTCCGGCGCCGAGGGGCCGGGGCAGATCGAGGAGTCCCGCCGGTTCTGGGGCGTGCCCCGCTTCGACCTGATGCAGGTGCACAACCTGCTGGCCTGGGAGGCGCATCTCGACACGCTCTTCGCCATGAAGGCGGAGGGACGGCTGCGCTATGTCGGGATCACCACCTCCGAGGGGCGGCGGCACGGGGAGATCGAGCGGATCATGCGGGAGCGGCCGATCGACTTCGTCCAGATCACCTACAACATCCTCGACCGCGAGGTGGAGGACCGCATCCTGCCGCTGGCCCAGGACCGCGGCATCGGCGTCATCGTCAACCGGCCGTTCCGCCAGGGCGACCTGATCCACGACGTCGAGGGCGAGCCGCTGCCCGGCTGGGCCGGCGAGATCGGCTGCGGCAGCTGGGCCCAGATCCTGCTGAAGTTCATCGTCTCGCACCCGGCCGTCACCTGCGCCATCCCGGCCACCACCCGCGTGGATCACATGCGCGAGAACCTCGGCGCCGCTCGCGGCCCGATGCCGGACGCGGCGATGCGCCGGCGGATGGCCGCCGACGCCGAGGCGCTGTGATGTCGGAGTGGTGGAGCTATCGCCTCTCCGATTTCCTGCTCTTTTCGCCCCGGACCTATTACCGGCTGTTCGAGCTCTACAACGCCGCGATCTGGCCGGCGCAGATCGCGTCCGTCCTGCTCGGCCTCGCGGCGCTGATGCTGCTGCGGCGCGGCGGTCCGCTCGGGGGATCGGCGGCGGCGGCCATCCTGGCCGCCTGCTGGGCCTGGGTCGCGATCGCTTTCCATCTCGACCGCTACGCCACCATCAACTGGGCCGCGCCCTGGGCCGCCGCCGCGTTCCTGGCCCAGGCGGCGCTGCTGGTCTGGGCCGGGGTGATCGGCAACCGCCTCTCCGCCCCGTCGCGGCTCGGCCCCGCCGGCCGGGCCGGGATCGGCATCTTCCTGATCGCGCTGGCGGCCCAGCCCGCGATCGGGCCGCTGCTCGGCCGCGGCTGGCGGCAGGCCGAGATCTTCGGCGTCGCCCCCGACCCCACCGCCATCGGCACGCTCGGCCTCCTGCTGGCCGCGGCCGGGCCGGCGCGCTGGGGGCTGATGGTCCTGCCGGTGCTGTGGTGCGCCGTCACCGGGGCGACGCTGTGGGCGATGTCGGCGCCGGACGCCTGGGTGGCGCCGGCCGCGGCGCTGCTGACCCTTGCGCTTGCGGCCTGGCAGTCGCTGAAGGCCCGCGCCGGCTGACCGCGTGAGCATCGGCAGCATTTGGCAGAATCCGACGGCATCCTGTCATTGCTGCCATCCGCCGGTCCGGCCACACTCGCCGCATGTCCGAGCCGACCCGCACTTCTCCGCGGCGCATCGCCGTGCTGGCCTTCCCGGGCGTCGGGATGCTCGACGTCGTCGGGCCGCTCGAGGTCTTCGCCGCGGCCTCCGCCCTGCGGCGCGACGGCGGGCTGTCGCCGGCCTATGCGGTCGAGGTCCTGGCGGCGCGGGCCGGCCCGGTGCGTGCCGACTCCGGCCTCGCGGTGCTGGCCGACCGCGGCCTGGACGACGCTGGGGAAGGGATCGACACGCTGCTGGTCGCCGGCGGCGCCGGGATCGAGGACGCTGTCGCCGATCCGGCCCTCGTCGCCTGGCTCCGGGCCGCGGCCCCGCGCGTCCGGCGGCTCGGCTCGGTCTGCACCGGGGCGCTGCTGCTGGCCGAGGCCGGGCTGCTCGACGGCCGCCGCGCGGCGACGCATTGGAACTGGTGCGACAGGCTGCGCCGGCGCTATCCGGCGGTGCGGGTCGAGCCCGACCCGATCTTCGTCCGGGACGGCCCGGTCTGGACCTCGGCCGGCGTCACCGCCGGCATGGACCTGGCGCTGGCCCTGGTCGAGGCCGACCATGGCCGGGACCTGGCGCTCGCCACCGCCCGCGATCTGGTGATGTTCCTGAAGCGGCCCGGCGGCCAGTCCCAGTTCAGCGCCGTCCTGGCCGGGCAGGCGGCGGACCGGCGGCCGCTGCGGGCGCTGCAGGACTGGATGCTGGCGCATCCCGACGCCGATCTGTCGGTGCCGGCGCTGGCGAAGCGGGCGGCGATGAGCTCGCGCAACTTCGCCCGGGCCTTCCGGCGCGAGATCGGCGCCACCCCCGCCGCCTATGTCGAGCGGCTGCGGGTCGAGGCAGCGCGCCGCCGGCTGGAGGAGACCGACCTGCCGGGCGAGACCATCGCCCGGGCCTGCGGCTTCGGCAATGGCGACGGCATGCGGCGGGCCTTCCTGCGCCGGCTCGGCGTCGGCCCGCGCGAATATCGCGAGCGGTTCCGGCCGGCGGCCGGGGCCGTGCCGCTTCCGCAACCGATGGAGGAGAGAGCATGACCGTCGTCCCCGACCTCTGGACCCACCGGGCGGCGCTGCTGCCGGTCGACCTGCAGCGTGGCTTCGACCTGCCGTCCTGGGGCCGGCGCAACAACCCGGATCTCGACGCCAACGGGCAGCGGCTGCTGGCGGCGTGGCGGCGGGCGGGGCTGCCGCTGCTGCACATCCGGCACGATTCGGTGGAACCAGGCTCGACCCTGGCGCCGAGCCATCCCGGCCACGCCTTCCGCCCGGGCTTCGAGCCGCGGGAGGGAGAGCCGGTGGTGGCGAAGTCGGTGAACTGCGCCTTCATCGGCACCGATCTCGACCTGCGGCTGCGCCGGCTCGGCGTCGGCACGATGGTGCTGTTCGGCTTCACCGCCGACATGTGCGTCTCGACCACCGCGCGCGTCGCGGCGAATCTGGGCTATCGGGCGATCGTGATCGGCGACGCCTGCGCCTGCTTCGACCTGCCGGACGGCGCCGGCGGCACGGTCGCGGCGGAGGATCTGCACCGCGCCCACCTGGCGACCCTGGCGGCGGAGTTCGCCGCGGTCACGACGACGGACGCGGTGGTGGAGCGGCTGGGGGCGTAGGTCGGCCTCAGGCCTTGCGGTTCCGCAGGGCCTCGGCCTGCGCGTAGAACTTCTTCTCCCACTCCTTGTGCGCGTCCTGCCCTTCGCGGATGAAGGGGGTGAAGACGGCGAGGTTGAGGAGCAGCCAGTTCACCAGCCGGGCCGGGAAGCGCAGCGGCTTGACGAAGTCGATGAACAGCACCACCCGGGTCTTGTCGGTGTGGTTCCAGGCCTCGTGCTCATAGGCGTCGTCGAACACCAGGGCCTTGCCCTCGGTCCAGTGGCAGATCTGCTTGTCGACGCGGATCGCCAGCTTCTCGCGCGGCTCCGGCACCAGCAGCGGCAGGTGCAGCCGCAGCACGCCGTTGTAGGGGCCGCGATGCGGCGCCAGGTGCTTGCCCGGTTCGAAGATCGAGAACATCGCCGTCTTCAGCCCCGGGATCTTCTGGACGATGCGCCAGGTCTCCGGGCACTGGGCGATGTTCTTCTCCGAGCTGACGCCGTAGCCGGCCAGGAAGAACGTCTTCCAGTGGTTGTCCTTGGTGATGGTCTTCACGTCGGACGAGATGTCCTGGAAGCTCGGCAGCTCGTCCTGGCGCAGCAGGATCTTGTCCAGTTCGGCCCGGATCAGGGGCCATTCGCGCTCGATCTCGGCCACCCATGGGAAGGTGGCGGTGTCGTAGACCGGCGGGTTGCCGACCTTGGTGTATTTCAGGTTGAGCCGCTCGGCCCAGGCGACGACGCGCATGAAGAAGCGCGTCACCAGGCTCGGCCGGTCCAGGGTCGGGTCGATGCCTTCGGTAACGAACACCTGCTTCGGGTTGATTGGGCCCGGATGCGTCGCGGTGCCTTGGTTTCCGACGCTTGCGTTCACGGTCTCGCTCTCCGACTGTGCTCTCGCTTCCGAACGGTGGCAGCGACTTTGCCCGCCGCTGCGACCTAGGATTATATCGCAGAAACGGGCGGGTTGGGATCGTGGTCCGCCACGGGATTCCTTCCCCTACACCAATGACATGGCGGTTGCCATCGCTCCATCTGCGAATCATTCCTAGCTGGATTTGTGACAACGTCAAGACATTGCGAGGAGCGGTACAGCGCCGCGGATCGCTCAGAAATGGATAATCGAGCCGCCGTAAGCGGCAACCGCGTCGTCGTGAGTGATCAGTCGCAGAGGTTCGGCCAGCGCCTGTGCGACGAGAAGCCGGTCGAAGGGATCGGCATGGAGCGGAGGCAGGACCTCGACACCGGCCGCGTGCTCGGCCGATACGGGCAGAAGCGCGTAACCCGCCTGTTCGAAATAGCCGATCGCCTGTGCCCCCGAAAACGGAGGGGCGCTGCGCCGGGCCATCGAATGCTTGATCGCGATCTCCCAGATGCTCGCGGCGGAGATGTGGATGGCGTTCGCCGGATCGGCGATCAGGGCCCGGATCGACTCCGGCATCACGTCCGGCGAGACCAGGGCCCAGATCGCGACATGGGTGTCGAGCAGAAGCCTCACTTCTCCTGACCTTCGAACAGCGCGGCGATCCGCTCGTTCTCGGCGTCGAACTCCTCGAGCGTCATCGTCGGATACTGGCCGGCGAGCAGCCCGAGACGGCGGCTGGCATCCGGGACGGGGGCCATCGGGACGAGGCGCGCCACGGGACGGCCGTTGCGGGCGATGATGATTTCCGATTCGCGGCCCGTTTCGACGGCAGCCACCAGGCGCGAGAGGCTGGATTTGGCCTCGAAGATGTTGACGGTGGTCACGGCTTCACCATTCTAGCTAAGTCTGGCTAGATTATGATTGCTCTGAAGATCGCCTTCAAGCTTGGTTGCCGGATGCCGCCCCTGACGCCGGGGCGAAGCCGCGCTATGGTGGCTGGCAAACCCGCCGGAGGCCCCGCATGCCGTCGCTCGCGCATCTTCTGCCCTTCCTCGCCGCCACGGTGCTGATCGCGATCATCCCGGGGCCGGCGATCCTCTACACCGTGGCGCAGACGCTGGCGCGCGGCCGGGCGGCGGGCTTCCGGGCCGCAACCGGCATCGCGGTTGGCGACCTGGTCCATGTCGCCGCGGCCGCGGCCGGGCTGTCGGCGGTGTTCCGCTGGTCGCCGACCCTGTTCCTGGTGGTGAAGATCTTCGGCGCGGCCTATCTGGTCTGGCTCGGTATCCGCATGGTGCGCAGCCGGCAGTCCGGCGACGCCCTGCCGCAGCTGGCGCAGAAGACGGCGCGCCGCGCCTTCGCCGAGAGCGTGACGGTCGAGCTCCTGAACCCGAAGACGGCGCTGTTCTTCATCGCCTTCCTGCCCCAGTTCGTGGACCCGGCCGCCGGGCTGCCGGTCTGGGCCCAGTTCCTGGTGCTGGGGATGATCGTCAACGCCGTGTTCTTCGCGTCCGACGTGATCGCGCTCCTGTGCGTCGACCGGGCGATGGCCCGGCTGCGCCGCAGCGAGCGGGTGGCGCGCTGGCTGCGCCTGGCCAGCGGCTCGGCCCTGGTCGGCCTCGGCGCGCATATGGCGCTCAGCCGGAATTAAACGATGCGCGAAAGAATCATGCGCGCCGCGTGACCGCGGCCACGGGCGCTCCTATACTCCCTCCGTGACAGGAGGAATGCCGCCATGACCGCCTTCGACAAGCGGACTCTCGCCGATTGGGAGGCGCTGGCCCGGAAGGAGCTGCGCGACCGCCCGCTGGAGGATCTGTCGGTCGAGACGCCGGAGGGCGTGTCGGTCAAGCCGCTCTACACCGCGGCGGACGTGCCGGAGGGCGCGGCCGGTGAGCTGCCGGGCTTCGCCCCCTTCACCCGCGGCGTGCGGGCGACGATGTATGCCGGCCGGCCCTGGACCGTCCGGCAATATGCCGGCTTCTCCACCGCCGAGGAATCGAACGCCTTCTACCGCGCCAATCTCGCGGCCGGGCAGATGGGCCTGTCGGTCGCCTTCGACCTCGCCACCCATCGCGGCTACGACAGCGACCACCCGCGCGTGGTCGGCGATGTCGGCAAGGCCGGGGTCGCGATCGATTCCGTCGAGGACATGAAGATCCTGTTCGACGGCATCCCGCTCGACCGCATGTCGGTGTCGATGACCATGAACGGCGCGGTGCTGCCGGTGCTGGCCGGCTACATCGTGGCGGCGGAGGAGCAGGGGGTGCCGGAGGCCAAGCTGTCCGGCACCATCCAGAACGACATCCTCAAGGAGTTCATGGTCCGGAACACCTACATCTACCCGCCCGGGCCCTCGATGCGGATCGTCGCCGACATCATCGCCTACACCGCCGAGCGGATGCCGAAGTTCAACTCGATCTCGATCTCCGGCTATCACATGCAGGAGGCCGGGGCGACGGCGGTGCAGGAGCTGGCCTACACCCTGGCCGATGGCCTCGACTATGTCCGCGCCGCGATCTCGCGCGGGCTCGACGTCGACGCCTTCGCCGGCCGGCTGTCCTTCTTCTTCGCCATCGGCATGGACTTCTTCACCGAGGTGGCGAAGCTGCGCGCCGCCCGCCGGCTCTGGGCCGAGCTGATGCAGGAGAAGTTCGCGCCGAAGAAGGCCGAGAGCCTGATGCTGCGCACGCATTGCCAGACCTCCGGCGTGTCGCTGACCGAGCAGGACCCCTACAACAACGTGGTCCGCACCACGATCGAGGCGCTGGCCGCGGTGCTGGGCGGGACCCAGAGCCTGCACACCAACAGCTTCGACGAGGCGCTGGGCCTGCCCACGCCCTTCTCCGCCCGCATCGCCCGCAACACCCAGCTGATCATCGCCGAGGAGACGGGGGTGACCCGCACCGTCGACCCGCTCGGCGGCAGCTACTATGTCGAGGCGCTGACGGCCGAGCTGGCGGGCAGGGCCCGCGCCTTGATCGACGAGGTCGAGGCCATGGGTGGCATGACCAAGGCGGTCGAGGCCGGGCTGCCGAAGCTGCGGATCGAGGAGAGCGCGACCCGCCGCCAGGCCCGGATCGACCGCGGCGAGCAGACCATCGTCGGCGTCAACAAATACGTCCCCGAGAAGCCGGACCATGTCGAGGTGCTGGCGATCGACAACTCGGCGGTGCGCGAGTCCCAGGTGGCGCGGCTGAAGAAGATCAGGGCCGAGCGCGACGAGGCCGCCTGCCGCGCGGCGCTGGCGGCGCTGACCGCGGCGGCGCAGAGCGGCGAGGGCAACCTGCTGGACCTCGCGGTCAAGGCGACGCGGGCCCGGGCCACGGTCGGCGAGATCTCGGACGCGCTGGAGCAGGTGTTCACCCGCCACCGCGCCGTGATCCGTTCGGTCTCCGGCGTCTATGGCGGCGCCTTCGCCGGCGACGAGGGCTATGCCCGGATCCAGCAGGAGGTGGTGCGCTTCGCCGAGGCCGAGGGCCGGCGGCCGCGCATGCTGGTGGTGAAGCTGGGCCAGGACGGGCACGACCGCGGTGCCAAGGTGATCGCCACCGCCTTCGCCGATATCGGCTTCGACGTCGACATCGGCCCGCTGTTCCAGACGCCGGAGGAGGCGGCGCGCCAGGCGATCGAGAACGATGTCCATGTCGTCGGCGTGTCGTCCCAGGCGGCCGGGCACCTGACGCTGGTGCCGCAGCTGCTGCAGGCGCTGAAGGCCGAGGGCGCGGGCGACATCCTGGTGGTGTGCGGCGGCGTGATCCCGCCGCAGGACTACGAACCGCTTCTGGCCGCCGGCGTCAGCGCCGTCTACGGCCCCGGCACCAACATCCCGCAGGCGGCCGGCGAGATCCTGGCCCTGATCGGCAAGGCGCGGGCCGCGGCGGCGTAACCTTTCGCCGCCGCCGGACGAACCGGGGGGATCCGAATCCCGGTTTTCGACCGTATGGGAGTCGCTGCCATGGCGCATGCTCCTCTGGCTTCGTCTCGTCTCCGGCCCGGCCTTCGCATCGGTCTCCTTCTCGCCCTGCTGCTGGGCCTCGCCGCCGGCGAGTGCCACGGCCCGAACCGGATGCCCTCGGCCTCCAGCACGGGCAGCAACTCGGGCGGTTCCAACACCGGCGGCATGGGCGGCGGGGGCGGCTACTAGCCGCCGTCAGCTCCGGCATCTCCTATGGCGGGAACCTGCGCTCCGCGCTAACATCGTTCCATCTTTGTTCCAGGAGGTTCCGTGGCGAAACGGGCCGGCAGCGCCGATCTGCCCCTGCATTACGGCCGGGTGCCGGCCTGGCTGGGCCGGCGCATGGCCCAGCTGGGTGCGGTGATCGCCGAGGCGATCATCCACCACTACGGCCGCGACGAGTTCCTGCGCCGCCTGGCCCATCCCTTCTGGTTCCAGTCCTTCGGCGCCGTGATGGGGATGGACTGGCATTCCTCCGGCATCACCACCAGCGTGGTCGGGGCGCTGAAGCGCGGCTTGCAGCCGATGGCGGGCGAGCTCGGCCTGCATGTCTGCGGCGGCCGCGGCCAGCATTCGCGGCAGACGCCGGCGGAGCTGGTGGCGATCGGCGAGCGCGTCGGCTTCGACGGCGCGGCGCTGGCGCAGGCCAGCCGGCTGGTCGCCAAGGTCGACAGCGCCGCGGTGCAGGACGGCTTCGACCTCTACCTGCACGGCTTCATCGTCGCCGATGACGGGCGCTGGGTGGTGGTGCAGCAGGGCATGAACGGCGACAGCCGCCTGGCCCGCCGCTACCACTGGCACTCCGAGGATCTGAAGAGCTTCGTCGAGGCGCCGCACACGGCGATCGAGGGCCCCGGCCAGGGTGTGATCGTCAACCTGACCGACCGGCGCGCCCGGGCCTCGCGCCACCGCCAGCTCGACCTGCTGCGCGATTTCGGCCCCGACCGCCTGGTCGGCGAGGTCGCGGCGCTGGAGGGCCGGATCCCGCCGCCGCCGGACCAGCCGGCGCTGCCGCATCTGGTCATGCCGGCGCATCACGACGTCCGGCCCAGCGACGTGATCCTGCGCCGGCTGCACGGCGCCCTGGCCGCGGCGGCGGACCGGGCGCCGGAGGATTTCGCCGAGCTGCTGCTGGTGCCCGGCGTCGGCGCCCGCACCGTGCATTCACTGGCCATGGTGGCCGAGGTGGTGCACGGCGCGCCCTGCCGTTTCGCCGATCCCGGGCGCTTCTCCCTGGCCCATGGCGGCAAGGACCGCCATCCCTATCCGGTGCCGACCCTGGTCTACGACCAGACGATCGCGGTGCTGAAATCCGCCGTTATCCAAGCCAAGCTGGGCAACGACGAGCGGCTGGAGGCGATCCGCCGCCTCGACGACCAGGCGCGGCGGGTGGAGCGGCAGGCCACCGGCCCGACCCTGCCGCAGCACATCGCGGTCGAGCGCCGCCGCTCGCACGAATATGGCGGCCGCAGCGTTTTCGGCTGGGAGCCGACGCCCGTTCCGGGCAATGCCACGAAAATGCCTTGATTGTGGCCGGATCGAAGCCACCGACCGAACGTTATGTCGATCGTGCGTTGGTGGGTCCGGCCCGATGGGCCGCCCGGCAGCAGAAGGATAGGACCCTGATGATCTCGACTCGCCGCATCCTGGCCGGTGCCCTGGCCGCCGCCGCGGTCACGCTGGCGATGTCGACCCCGGCTCTCGCCGACGGCTGGAAGCGTGGCTGGGGGCCGCCGTGGCGCCACCACCACGGCTACTACTACGACCGCGGGCCCGACGTGGTCGTGGTCCGGCCGCGCCCGCGGGTCTACTACGAGCCGGCTCCGGTCTATGTCGAGCGGCCGCCGGTCTATTACGAGCGTCCGGCGCCGGTCTATGTCGCGCCGCCGCCCCCGGTCTATGTGGCGCCGGCCCCGGGCATCTCGGTCAACATCCCGCTGCGCTTCGACTGAGGCCCGGCATGCAGCGCTCCCTGCTCCGTTTCTCCCTCCTGGCGCTGCTCGCGCTCACCGCCGCCGCCCCGACCCTGCTGCTGCATCCGGCGACGGCGGTCGCGGATGATGATGACGACGACGATGACGATGACGATGACCGCTGGCGCCGCCATCACCGCCACCGGCATTGGCGCGACGGGCCGCCGCCCTATTACTACCACCGGCCGCATCGCGACCGGGTCGTGATCTACGACGACGCGCCGGCCTACTACGTCCGGCGCCCGCGGCCGGTCTATGTCGCGCCACCGTCCCCGGTCTATGTGGCGCCGACGCCGGGGATCACGATCAACATCCCGCTCCGCTTCGACTGAGCTTCCCAGCCGGCTGCGGCCCCGTGCCGCGGCCGGCGTTTGCGTGCCGCGGCGATTCCGCTTGCATCCGCGCGTCAAAGCCGTATCTTGAGATTGCGAATGATTTGCAATTGCTTCTGCGTTGCGGTCGTTCACGGGATCACGGATCGGGCGGGCTGGACGACCGAGCCGACGCCATCGTGAAGCCGTCGATCCGTCGACGATCGGGCCGGTCCCTGGCTGGCGTTCCTCCGGCCCGATCTACACTCAGAGCCTCCGGAGCCTTGCTCCGGAGGCCTTTTTCATGGGGCGCGGCGGGCCAGGATGACGCCGGCCAGGGCCAGCGCGCCCAGCACCGCCATGGCGATGCCGGTCCACTGCATCCCATCGGTGATGACGAGCTGGTTGACCTGCCACCAGACCTGGCCGCCGCGGTTGCCCAGCACGGCGGCGACCTGCAGCGCGGTCCAGGCGACCCCGACCCTGAGCGGCCCGGCGCCGCGCCCCAGGATGGCGGCGAAGCCGGCCAGCATCGCCAGGGCGTAGGCGGGGTCGCTGCTGACGCCCCAGGCCGCCGAGACCGGCACCTCGATGTCGAGCCCGGCGAGGGCCCAGATCACGACGGCCGCGGCCAGCGGGGCGGCGGCCAGAAGGCCGATCCCGGGATGCAGCGCCACGGCCAGCAGCACCACGGCGATGGCCAGATAGCCGATCAGCGAGACCTGGCCGACCAGGTCGGGAACCGATCCGCCGGCCACCGTGGCGGCGTGAATCAGCAGCGGCAGGCGGATGGCGTTCAGCCAGACGATCGACGCCAGCAGCAGCACCAGCCCCACCGCCGCCGCCGCGACCGCGGCCGGCGCGGCGTGGGTGGTCGCCGCCGGAGCCGCGGCGGTCGGGCTGCGCCAAGTGATGAAGGCCAGCGCCAGAGCCATCGCCGCCCAGAACAGATACGGCCCCAGCGGAACGGCCAGCGATCCGGCGGCCGGGCGCAGCACCACCGCGACGGCGTTGAGCAGGATCGGCCCGAACAGCGTCGCCGCCGCGACCGTGATCACGGCGATGCGGCCGCCCGACCCGCCGCCCAGCCGGATCAGATGCAGGTGGTTGCCGACCACCAGCCCGGCGGCGCCGGCCACCGCGGCGATCCACAGCAGGCCGGGGACCAGGATGGAATCCTCCGGCGTCAGCGGCTGGCGCAGCACGGCCAGGAACCCGGCCAGCGCCAAGGCCAGCAGCACGCCGCCGGCCATGATCGGCGGGCGCTCGCCGCCGCGCCGGGCGATCGCGGCCCAGCCGAGGAACGGCAGCAGCGCCAGCAGCGACTCAGCCGCCACCAGCCCGAAGGCGCCGGCCTGCACCTGCAGCGCGGGCAGCATCGCCGGGAACACCCCGGCATGCAGCAGCGGCAGGGTGGAGGCGCCCAGCGCGAGGCCCAGCACCGGCCGCACCAGCAGGGCGGAGGAAGGTTTAGGAACCGCCATGCCGGTTCAACTCCGAATCGTCAGCCGAAGGTCCCGACCGGTCTACGGCAAAGGCGATTCGATCGAAAGGCCGCCGGGGTCAGAGGTCGATGCGCCAGCGCAGCGACTCGCCGCCGCCATAGCCTTCCGCCTTGCGGAAGCGTTCGACCAGCCGCCCGCCATTGGCCAGGATCACCCGCTGCGAAGCGATGTTGTCGGGATCGGTGGTCAGCTCGACATAGGGCAGGCCCTGCGCCCGCGCCTCCGGCAGCAGCAGCGCCAGGCCGCTTGTGGCGTAGCCGCGGCCCTGTTTCCAGGGCACGACGCTGTAGCCGATATGGCCCAGCACGTAGGCCGGCAGGGCGGCGGTGCCGGGCTGCCAGCGGAAGCCGAAGCTGCCGCAGAACTCCCCATCCCACAGCCAGCGGTGGAAGCCGGGCAGCCGCAGCACGGTGGTGCCGTCCGGCATCGGGATCGGCCCGCCGCGCGCCTCCGGGTCGTCGAGCCCGGCGACGAAACCGGCCGGGTCCCGCGCGATCCGCTCCAGCTGCTCCCGCGCTGTCGCCTCCCTGCGGACAGTGTCCGGCGACCAGCCGCGCCGCAGCGCGTCGGCGTATCCGGGCAGGCGGTCCAGGGACGGGGCGATCAGTTGGATGGGCATCCGGCCGTCGTAACGGAAAGCCCGCCCGCGGCGCAATGCCACGGGTGGGCTTTCGGCCGGACCGGGGTCAGGCGACGGTCAGGCGGACGTTCAGGCTGCCGCGGGTGGCGTGCGAATAGGGGCAGACCACATGGGCGCGGGCCACCAGATCCTCGGCGACGGCGCGCTCGACGCCCGGCAGGGCGATGGTCAGACCGACATCCAGGCCGAAGCCCTGGCCGTCGTCGCGCGGGCCGACGCCGACATCGGCGGTCACGGTGCTCTCCGGCGCGATCTTCACCTTGGCCTGGCTGGCGACGTATTTCAGCGCGCTCAGGAAGCAGGCGGAATAGCCGGCGGCGAACAGCTGCTCGGGGTTCGTGGCGTCGCCGCCCTGGCCGCCCAGCTCCTTCGGCGTGGTCAGGGCAATGGACAGCTTGCCGTCCTCGCTGGTGGCGCGGCCGTCGCGGCCGCCGGTCGCCGTGGCTTTGGTGCGATAAAGGATGGCCATGATCGTTTCCTCGTCGGAAGGGCGGCGGGATGCCGCTTGCGAGAAATTAAATAGCGCACAATTTAATGGCACGACATGACGATGCCGCATGCCGCCTGCGCGAAATTAAATGGTGCGCAACCTATCCGGTTGACCCATTGTGTCGGGTCGATTGTCTATCCCCTTCGGGGAAGCCGCCATGCCCGATGCCGATCCCGCCCCGACCCTCGCCGACCAGGTCTGCTTCGCCGTCTACTCCACGGCGCATGCCTTCAACCGGATGTACAAGCCGGTCCTCGAGCGGATCGGCCTGACCTATCCGCAATACCTCGTCATGCTGGTGCTGTGGGAGCGGGACGGCCTGGCGGTGAAGGAGATCGGCGAGCGGCTGTTCCTCGATTCCGGCACGCTGACGCCGCTCTTGAAGCGGCTCGAGGCGGCCGGGCTGGTCGAACGCCGCCGCAGCGCCGCCGACGAGCGCGTGGTCAACATCCATCTGACGCCCGCGGGCCAGACGCTGCGGGCGGAGGCGGCCCGGGTGTTCGAGCGGATCGGCTGCGCCACCGGCCTGACGCCGGAGGCGGCGGTGGCGCTCAGGCAGTCGCTGCAGACTCTGCGCGACACCCTGCACGCCGCCGCCGAGGCTGCGTAAAGCCGTCTCAGCCCTTGCGGCCGGTGTCGGTCGACGGGTCGAGCAGCCGGTGCAGATGCACCACGAAATAGCGCTTCTGCGCGTCGTCCACCGTCGCCGCCGCCTTGGCCCGCCAGGCGGCATAGGCTTCGGCGTAGTTCGGGAAGATGCCGACGATGTCGAGCTTCGACAGGTCGGCGAACTCCACGCTTTGCGGGTCCTTCAGGTCGCCGCCGAAGACGAGGTGCAGAAGCTGCTTGGGCTGGGTGCTGTCGGTCATTTGCGTCACTTCGTGCCGAACATGCGGTCCCCGGCGTCGCCGAGGCCCGGGAGGATATAGGCGTTCTGGTCGAGGCAGCGGTCGAGCGCCGCGGTGTAGATGCGCACATCGGGGTGCTTGGCGTGCAGGGTGCGCACGCCCTCCGGCACCGCCACCAGGGCCATGAAGCGGATCATCTCGTCCGGCACCCCGTGCCGGTTGAGGACGTCGACTGCGTGCACCGCGGAATTGCCGGTGGCCAGCATCGGGTCGACGGCGATGAAGATGCGGCCCTGCGGCTCCGGCAGCTTCACCAGATATTCGACCGGCATCTTGGTGTCGTGGTCGCGGTACAGGCCGATATGGCCCTGGCGGGCGGAGGGGATCAACTCGATCAGCCCCTCGGTCATGCCGAGGCCGGCGCGCAGGATCGACACCAGCGCCACCTTCTTGCCCAGCAGCACCGGGGCGTCCATGGCCTCCAGCGGCGTCTCGATCCGCTCGGTGGTCATCGGCAGGTCGCGGGTGATCTCGTAGCCCATCAGCAGCGAGATCTCGCGCAGCAGTCGGCGGAAGCCGTTGGTCGACCGTCCCTTGTCCCGCATGTGCGACAGCTTGTGCTGGATCAGCGGGTGGTCGAGGATGAAGAGGTTGGGGAATTCGGGCAGCGTCTTCATCGGGCCTCGGGCGCGGCGGTGTCGGCCCGACCATACAGGGCGGGACCGGCGGTTCCAAGGGCCGGCCCGCACTCGAGGGGGCGGCTTATGACCGCTCCAGCTCGAACCCTTCGTCCAGCCAGCCGGCGATGCCGCCGATCATCACCTTCACCGGCCGGCCCAGCTCGGCCAGCCGGATCGCGGCGCGGTCGGCGCCGTTGCAGTGCGGCCCGGCGCAATAGACCACGAACAGCGTGCCCTGCGGCCATTCGGCCATGCGCTCGGCCGTGATCGTCCGGTGCGGCAGGTTGATCGCGCCGGGGATATGGCCGGCGGCATAGGCCTTCGGCCCGCGCGCCTCGGCCAGCACGAAGCCGGGGGCGCCGGAGGCCAGCGCCTCGTGCACGTCGGCGCAGTCGGTCTCGAAGGCCAGCCGGGCGCGGAAATGGGCCAGCGCCTCGGCGGAAGGGGCGGCGGGAACGGCGGTGACGGGGTTGCTCATGGTCGGTCTCCGTGTGACGCGGACCGCACTCTGCCCGGGCCGCACGTCCGCAGCCATTGGCGCGGATGACAGGGATCGGGCAGATCTTGCCAATCGATGTAGGGGCTTCCGGCGGTCAGCCCAAAACCCGTCATCGCGAGGCGCGAAGCGCCCCCTTTAGTTTAGAGGGGCGATCCAGGGTCCGTGCCGCTGGATCGCCACGCCCCTGCGGGGCTCACGATGACGTGTCGGTCAGGGCCGGAAGAAGCTGTGGCCGCCGATGGTGGCGAGATAGGCCTCCGGCGTGGCCCAAGCCGGGGCGGCGACGCGGGCCGGGGCGTAGAAATGGGTGGCGCCGCCGGTCGGGTCGGTGAAGATGCCGGCCATCATGTGCAGCGCCACCGACCAGGCGATGCGGAACCGGGCGGCGTCGCGGATGGTCAGGTCGCCGGTGGTCCACGGGAACTGTCCGCGGTCGCCGATCACGCTGCAGATGGTCTTGGGATAGGCTGGGTGGCGCAGCCGGTTCAGCACCACCTGCGCCACCGCCAGTTGGCCCAGACGGGTCTCGCCCCGGGCCTCGAAATACACGGCATAGGCCAGGCACCGGGCCTGGCGCAGCACCACGGGCCGCAGCCGCGCGTCAGACAGCCGCAGACGGGCCACGATCAGGCGGCGGATCCGATCGGGGCCGGCGGCGGACGGGGCGGAGGGAGGGATGGGCTGGGCGGCGGCGGCCGGGATGTCCGGGCGGCTCGGGATCAGGCTGCCGGGGGACGGGTCGGACGGCATGATCCAGCCCTCGCCCAGCTCCTGGGCGTGCAGCCCCGGCACCGGGCACAGCAGCAGCACCGCCGCCAGCAGCGGCGCCAGGCGGAAGGGGCGGCGCATCAGGGCGGCGGAAACAGCGGCAGCTGGACCGCGCCGTCGGGGCCGCTCAGCGTCACCGACCCGGCCTCGATCCGGTCGATACGCCAGCCCGACAGGTCGTCGCCCGTGCGGGCGGTCACGATCTCGCCGGTGTCGTCGCGGCGCAGCAGCGCCACGGTGCTGTCGCCGGCCAGGATCACGCCCTGCAGCGTCACCGAAGGCGGCGGCGCGGCCGCGGGTGGTGGAGGGGGCGGTGCCTCGGCCGGCGGCGGCTGCGGCTGCGGGCCGCGGCGGGTCGGGCTGAACAGCGGCCGCGCCACCGTCTCGGTCAGGGCCGACAGCTCCGGCGCGGTCGGGACCGCGCGCGGTTCCGCGGCCGGACCCTCCGGCGGCAGCGCCGCCTGGGCGCCGCCGGCGCGGGCCGCCGCCGGCACCGCGGCCGGACCCTCCGGCTCCAGCAGGTAGGAGACGCCGATCGCGAGCGGGCCCAGCACGACCAGCAGCCGGGTCAGGGGGTGCCAGGCCATCTCAGCTGCCCTCCGGCCGGCGCATCACGCCGTAGACATCGACCGAGACCAGCAGCTCCGGATCCTCCTCGCCCTTGGTCGATTCGGTGCGGATCGAAAAGCCCGGGATGAACAGGGGCGGCGCCCCCGTCTCGAAGGCGTGCAGGATGTTGCGCAGCGCCTCGATCCGGGCGCCGAAGCTGGCCCGCAGCCCGACCCGGCTGTAGCCGCCGGACTCCTCGACCGGCGGCAGCACCGTCATGCTGTCGATCCGCCCGCCCTGTTCGGTGACGATGCCCGACACCAGCTGCTGCAGCGTCGCGCCGGCGATCGCCGGGCTGGCGCCCTGCAGCGCCGGCGTCTCGCCGCCCGCCGCTGCGACCAGGTCGGCCTTGCGCGCCTCCAGCCGGTCGCGGGTCATCGACAGCCGCGCCAGCAGCGCCAGCTCCTGCCGCAGGCCGGCGGCGGTGTCGTCGGCGTCGCGGATGGCGACCGCCCCGGCGGCGAAGCCGGCGCCGATGCCCAGCAGCAGAAGCAGCAGCAGGCCGACGGCGACCAGGCGGCGGGCGGCGGGGCTGAGGTCTATCGTCATGGCTGCGGCCCCCCGACCGTGACCAGCGTCGCGCTGACGACGAAGCGCTCCTGGCCGCGCTCCGGGTCGCGCACGCTCGGCGCGGCGAAGGCGACGGAGTCCAGCTGCGGCAGCGCCGACAGCACCGGGATCAGCCCGGCGGCATCGTCGGCGAAGCCGCCGAGCCGCAGCGTGCCCTGCTCCAGCGACAGCTCGGTCAGCCAGGCGCCGTCGGGCAGGGCCCGGCTGACGGTCTCGATCAAGGCCGAGACATAGGGCGTGGCGCGGCGCTGGGCGCCGAGATAGGAGCCGGCCTCCTCCAGCGCCCGGATCTCCGCCTGCAGGGCGCTGGCCGGCGCGGTCGCCGCCCGGGCCTCGGCCACCTGGCCGCGCAGCTCCGACACCGTCGCCCAATGCGCCGCGACGGTCCAGATCAGCCACGCCGCCGCGATCGCGGCCGGGGCGCCGAGGCCGAGCCCGCCGAGCCAGGCCAGCCGGCGCAGCGCCCGGCGGCGCTCGGACTCGAGATCGTGGCGCAGATCCGGGCCCGGCGGGGCCGCAGGGTCCTCGCCGGCCAGGTCGACCACGTCCGGGCTCCAGCCGGCGGCGTCGGCCGCCTGCACCGCGGCCTCGACCTGCTCCCGCGGCACCGCCGTCAGCTCGACCGCGATGCCGGCGCCGTCGCCGGGCTGGGCCAGACGGCGGGCGCCGAAGGCGACGCTGCCGGCGGGCCACGGGGTCAGGCGGTCGATCTCGAAGCGCAGCACCCGGCCCAGCGCCGCCTCGGCCTCGCGCGGCAGCACGATCCGGCGGCGCAGCCCGGCTTCGGCCGGGAAGCGCAGGACCACCTCGGCGCCCCGCCGGCGGGGGCCGCCGGCGGGGATATGGGCAAGCGGCACGTCGCGCAGCACCCGGCGGCCGCGGCTTTCGATCAGCCTCGGGCCGTCCTCCCGCCACAGCAGGATCAGCCGGCGCCGGCGCAGGATCGGGCGGTGCAGCCAGCGGTCCGGCACCAGGCCGGCCAGCTCGCGCCCCCACCAGCGCAGGAACGTCGCCGCGCGATGCAGCATGCCGCCGATCATAGCTGCGGGTCCTCCCTCTCGGGCCGGCCGAAGCCGGCCTCCCGCCAGTCCAGCACACGATAGAAGCTCTGCGCGTCCGCGGCGACCCAGATCACCGCCTCGACCCGGCCGCGCGCACCACGGGCGGTCGCGGCCTCGACGGTGATGCTGTAGATGGGCCCGGCGGTGCCGCGCAGCCGTTCGGCGAGGTCCCGCGGCAGCAGCGAGGCCAGCCGCTCCGGCGTCGGCGGCGGGCGCTGCTGCCGGGCCCGCACCACCGCCTCGGCCTGGGCGCGGGTGACGCCGGGCAGGGCCTGCAGCACCACCGGATCGGCGGCGAAGGGGTTGATCCCGGCCGCCGGCGACAGGACGGTGACATGCGGCATCAGCGCGTCGGCCAGGGCCCGGCCGATGCCGGGAACCCGGCGCAGCTCCTCGGCCGACTGGAACGGGCGGACCAGCCTGGCCGGGTCGTCAGGATTGGCCGGATCGGGCTGGGTCGGGGGCCGCGGCGGGGCGTTCGGGGCCTGGCCGGCCGGTTCCGTCCCGGGCGCCCGGCCGGCGGCGGCCTGGTCGCCGCCACGCCGCCGCAGGATCGCCTCGGCCAGGCGCTGCGCCGATTCTGGCGTGCCCAGCACCACTGCGATCAACCGCTGCAGCGTCTCGGCATCGGCCCGGTTCAGGTCGATGCGCCCGGCCTCGTCGCGGATGCGCACGACGATGCGGTCGTCCCCGATCTCGGCGGGGTAGGGCGTGCCGTCGGCGCGCCAGCCGCGATCGTCGTCGGCCGTGCCCAGGCCCAGCACCGCCAGCTCGACCCCGCCGCGCAGCAGCGCCCGCAGCCGGATCTCCTCGGCGCCGTTGGCGGCGACCCGGGCCTCGGTCCGGCTGCTCAGGCTGAAGCCGATGGTCAGCATCGCCAGCATCACCAGCGTCCACAGCACCACCACCAGGGCGATGCCGCGCTCGTTGTGGCAAGGGTCAGCCGGCCTTGGCATCGCGCTGTCCCGTCAGGCTGCAGAAATCGTCCGTGCCCGCGGCGGGCGGGGCGGCGGAGGCACCGGCGGCACCCGAGGACTCGGCCGCGGCCTGCGTGCCCTCCTGCGGCTGCGATGGAGGTTGCTGCCGTTGCGGCGGCTGACGGGCCTGCGGCCCGGCCGGCGCGTTCTGTCCCGCCGGCGCGTTCGGCTGCTGCGCGTCCGGGCCGTTCGTCGCCGTCGACGTGATGGTGCGGACGCAGGCGGCCTCCAGCTCGACCGGCAGCGGCACCGTGATGTCGGGCCACACCGCCTGTCCGGCCGCGTCCCGGCTGCGCAGCCGGATCAGCAGCGGCGGCGCCTCCCGGTCCGGCCAGGGCGAGACCCAACGCGGCCGCGGCTCGCCGGGCACCGTGCCGAAATAGTCGAAGGTCAGGTGCGCCGCGCCGCGGGCCAGGACCAGGTCGTCGGTCCGCTTCGCCTCGGCGAAGCCGTTCAGCCGCGGGTCGAAGCCGGCGCGGGCATAGCGCAGGGTCGACCGGCCCGGCTCCACCTCGACAGTGAACATGGCGATGGCCAGGCCGGGGTCGCCGGGGAAGCCCGGATCGACGACGACCATGGCCACGCGGTCGGCCTCGCCGCGGAAGGCGACCGCGGGCTTGGCGCCGGGCTGGCCCTGCCAGGTCAGGCGCCGGGCGGCCGCCGCCTCGCGCCGCAGCGTCGACTGCACCAGCGCGAGCGTCTCCGCCGCCTCCGCCGCCCGGGCGCCGCGGTCCCAGCCGGCGGTGACGAAGCGCAGCCCGCCGGTCAGCAGCACCATGATCAGCGCCAGCACGACCATGGCGATGATGGTCTCGAGCAGGGTGAAGCCCCGCTCGCTGTCGGACCCGGCGATCATTGTTGCACCGCCACCAGGGCCAGGGTGGTCATCTCGAAGCGCCGGCCGGCGGCGCCCTCGACGGCGATGCGCAGCCGGGCGAGCTGGACCCGGCGGCCGCCCAGGGCCACCGTCCGGCGCGGCGCCTCGGCCCAGCGGTCGGCCACGATCCGCCAGCGATAGCCGTCGTCGGTCTCGCCGGACAGGGTGTCGCCCGGCCGCAGCGGCCGGGCCGCGGTGTCCAGCTGCGCCGCCAGCCCCTCGGCGACGATGGCGGCGCGCTGCAGCCCGTCGGCTCGGGCCATGCCGGTCAGCCCGGTGCCGTAGATCCGGAAGATGACGGTCAGGATCAGCCCCAGCAGGGTCAGGGCGACCACCACCTCGATCAGGGTGAAGCCGCGTTCACGCCCCGCCATCGTCGGCCTCCTGGACGCGGACCCGGCCGGTCAGCCAGTTGACCTCGACCCGGTAGGTCCGGCCCTGGCCGGCCAGGCGGACGGTGCCGCCGGTGGACCGGCCGTCGGGCAGGAAGCGGATGCCCGGCCGGCCGTCGCGGTCGGCGGCGATCGCCGCGCTGGTGACGTCGACCGCGATGCCGTCGCCGATGCGGTGGCGCAGCGGCGCCCCGACCGGGCCGAAGCTGCGGCCGATCGGGTCGATCACCACGCCCTGCGGGCCGTCGCGCAGGATCGCGTCGCTGCGCGCCTGGCGCAGCTCCGACGCCAGCGTCGCCACGGTGCGCTTCAGCGAGGCCTGGGCCGAGCCGCGCGCCAGCATCGGCGGCACCAGGGCCGCCACGGTGGCGAGCACGACCAGGACCACCAGCAGCTCCAGCAGGGTGAAGCCGCGGCAGTCCCGCCTCCGGGCGCGGTCACCAGCTGGTGATGTCGGCGTCATCGCCGCTGCCGCCCTCCCGGTTGTCGGCGCCGAGCGAATAGAGGTCGAAGGCCCCGTGCTGCCCCGGCGCCCGGTAGCTGTAGGCGTTGCCCCAGGGGTCCTGCGGCAGCGCGTTGCTGCGCAGATAGGGGCCGTTCCAGCCGCGCACCCCGCCCGGATTGGCCAGGAGGGCCTTCAGCCCCTGGGCGGTGGTCGGATAGCCGCCGACATCGATGGCGTAGAGGTCGAGCGCGGATTTGAAGTTCTCGATCTGCAGCCGCGCCGAATCCGCTCGGGCGCCGCCGAGATAGGCCAGCACCCGCGGCCCCACCAGCCCGGCCAGCAGGCCAAGGATGACGAGCACGACCAGCAGCTCGATCAGGGTGAAGCCGGCCTGGCGGCGACGGCGGGCGGCGGCGGGCGTGTCGGTCTGGGTCTGCATCGGGGTGTGGGGCATGGTCTCTCAGAAGGCGAGGTCGTTGATGCTGATGACGGCGAGGAGGATCGACATGACGATGCCGCCCACGGCCAGGCCGAGGAGGATGATCAGGGCCGGCTCGACCAGAGTGACCAGCCGCTTGATCGCGGCCTCCAGCTTGCGCTCATAGGCCTCGGCGATATGCGCCGAGGTCACGTCGATCCGCCCGGTTTCCTCGCCGACCCGCAGCATCTGCACGGCCAGCGGCGGGAACAGGCCGGTCTCGGCCAGCGGATCGGCCAGGCCGCGGCCTTGTCGCACGCCGGTGATGACGGTTTCCATCGCGGCGCCGACGGCGCCGTTCGGGATCACGTCGCGCGACAGGGCGATGGCCGAGGGCAGGTCGACGCCGTTGCCGACCAGGGTCGACAGGGTGCGGCAGAACCGGGCGGTCGCCAGGGTGCGCACCATCGGCCCGGCCAGCGGCAGGCGCAGCGCCGCGCGGTCCCAGGCCAGGCGCGGCCCGGGCATGGCCAGCAGGCGGCGCGCCGCGACCACCGCGGCAACGGCGCCGAGGCCGACCATCCAGCCGTAGTCCTGGCAGAAGCGGCCGATGGCGATGACGATCGCGGTCGGCGTCGGCAGGGCCGCGCCGGCATCCTTGAAGATGGTCTCGAACTGCGGCACCACGAAGGTCAGCAGCAGGAACACCGAGGCCAGCGACACGATGATCAGGATCACCGGGTACAGCATGGCCGAGACCACCATCTCGCGC
Source organism: Inquilinus limosus DSM 16000 (assembly GCF_000423185.1). GTDB lineage: Bacteria > Pseudomonadota > Alphaproteobacteria > DSM-16000 > Inquilinaceae > Inquilinus > Inquilinus limosus. The sequence continues at coordinate 396,368 of NZ_KE383985.1, forward strand.
GTCTTCTCGCCGCGCTCGCGCAGGTCGGCCAGCCGCTCCAGCACCACGTCGAGCGAGCCGGAGCTCTCGCCGGCGCGGACCATGTTGACGTAGAGCCGCGGGAACACCGTCCCCTGCTCCTCCAGCGCCGTGCTCAGGCTGGCGCCGGCCCGCACCCGCGCCAGCACCTGGGCGGCCAGGCCGGCGACCGGGCCGGCGCCGGCGCCCTCGGACAGCGTCATCAGCGCCTGCTCCAGCGGCTGGCCGGCGGCCACCAGGATCGCCAGCTCGCGCGTCATCTGGGTGATGTCGCCGGGCTTCGGCCCGCGGCGGCGGCCGAAGCCGGATCCGCTGCTGCGCCCCGCCTGCATCCGCACCGGCGCCACGGACAGCGGCAGGATGCCCGTCGCCTCCAGCTTCGCCGTCAGGCTGGCCTCGTCCGCCGCCTCGGCGCGGCCTTCCACCACCGCGCCGCTGCCGTCGATCGCCTTGTATGCGAAGACCGGCACGGCCCTACCACTCCTCGGTGACGCGGTGGACCTCGTCCAGCGTGGTCAGCCCGGCCAGGCATTTGTGCAGCCCGTCCTCGTACATGGTGACCATGCCGGCCTTCCGCGCCGCCTGGGTCAGCGCGGCGGTGGAGATGCGGTCGCGCAGCAGCTCGCGGATCGAATCGTCCGGGGCGAAATACTCGAAGATGCCGATCCGCCCGGTGTAGCCGAGATCGTCGCAGGCGCTGCAGCCGACCGCCTGGTACAGCTGCGGCGTCGCCGTCGCCAGCGGCCGGGCCGCGGCGGCCCGCTCCGCCAGCCAGTCCGGGGTGTCGACGGGGCGGCGGCAGTCCGGGCACAGCCGCCGCACCAGGCGCTGGCCGATCACCCCGCCGATGGTCGAGGTCAGGAGATAGCCGTCGACGCCCATGTCCAGCAGCCGATTGATCGCGCCGGTGGCGCTGTTGGTGTGCAGCGTCGACAGCACCAGATGGCCGGTCAGCGCGGCATGGACGGCGATGTCGGCGGTCTCGTGGTCGCGGATCTCGCCGACCATGATCACGTCCGGGTCGTGGCGCATGAAGGACCGCAGCGCCCGGGCGAAGTCGAGGCCGATCTGGGGGCGGACGTTGATCTGGCTGATGCCCTTGATCTGGTATTCGACCGGGTCCTCGACAGTCAGGATCTTGCGGCTCGGCTGGTTCAGGATGCGCAAAGCGCCGTACAGCGTCGTGGTCTTGCCGCTGCCGGTCGGGCCGGTGACCAAGAGGATGCCGTGCGGCCGGGCCAGCTGCTTCATCAGCGCCGCCTCGACCTCCGGCGCGAAGCCGATCGCGGACAGGGCGATGTCCATCCCCGCCGTGTCCAGGAGGCGGATGACGACGTTCTCGCCGTGCAGGGTGGGGACGGTGGCGACGCGCATGTCCATGCTGCGGCCGCCGACCGAGAAGCGGGCGCGGCCGTCCTGTGGCAGCCGCCGTTCGGCGATGTCCAGCTTCGCCAGGATCTTGATCCGGCTGACCAGCGCCGGGGCCAGCCGCACCGGCGGGGCCTTCATCTCACGCAGCAGGCCGTGGATGCGGTAGCGGACCTTCACCTCGTCCCGGAAGCACTCGATATGGATGTCCGAAGCGTGCATCCGGATCGCGTCGCTGAAGATCTGGTTGACCAGGCGGATGACCGGCGCCTCCTGCGCCAGATCGCGCAGATGCTGCACGTCGGGGTCGCCGGCCGCCTCCTCCGGCTCGCCGCCGATGTCGTCGACGATCCGCTCGACCGCCGAACGGCCGCTGTCGAAATAGCGGGCGAAGGCCTCGTCCAGGTCGTCGGACGCGGCGACGCAGGGCCGGACCGGCCGGCGCGTCGCCAGCTCCACCGCCCGGCGGGCATAGGCGTCGCCGGGATCCGCCATGGCCAGGACCACCCCGTCCTCGGCCTCGGCCAGCGGCAGCACCCTGGACTCGCGCAGGAAACGGGGCGACAGCCGGCCGTCGAACAGGGGCGCGGGCGGAAAGGCGTCGGGGCCGACCAGCGGCACCCCGTGCTGCAGCGACAGGGCCAGCGCCTGGTCGCGGCCGGACACCAGGCCCAGCTTGGACAGCAGCGCCGGCACGCCGTCGCCCGAATTCTCCTGCAGGCGCGACACCCGCGCCCGGTCCTCGGGGCCCAGCTTCCCGAGCTCGACGAGAATATCCAGGAGCGGTTTCACATTGCCCTTCCGGTGCCGGCCCCCAAGCGCGGCCCGCCGCGCACCCCCATCATCGCCGGGCGGCGGGCGAGCGGCAATCTCGGCCGTGGCAGGACTGCGGTCAAACGAAATGTTTTTGTCTTATCAGGGGGTTATCAACTCGATTTCAATAAAACTTAACAAGAATGCAACAATTTCGCTTCGAATCGGGGCCGATTGCTCTTGGCTCTTGTCGAGCCGGAGCCGGTCGGTTATGGCTCGGCGTCGCTGCGGGGGGATGGCTTCAGTGGCTTTCAGGGCGTTTTCCTTCAGGATCCTTGGGGTTCCGCTGCTGCTCGCGCTGATGTCCTGCGGGCAGCAGGGCCAGGATCGCCAGCCCTCGATGTTCGACGACCTGGCCAACCGCTCCCTCGCCGCGCCGGCCGATGCCCGCGCGCGCTCGAACGTCGTCGCCTCGGCCGGCCGGACCCAGCCGGTGCGCCAAGCCCAGGTCTATCCGGGGATCGACGCGACCCCGGGCGAGCCGGCTCCGATCGGGTCCCCGATCCAGGCGCAGCCCGGCGGCTATCAGGTCAATTTCAACAACGCCGATCTGCCCCAGGTGGTGCAGGCGGTGCTGGGCGACCTGCTGCACCAGCCCTACACCATCGACCCGCGGGTCACCGGCACGGTGACGCTGGCGACCCAGGGGCCGATCAAGCCCAACGACCTGATCGCGATGCTGGAGACGGTGCTGCGCGCCAGCGGCGCCGCGCTGGTGCAGGACGACCGGGCCGGCTACCGGGTCGTGCCGCTGGGCGAGGCGGTGTCCGGCCGCACCTTCGTGCAGCTCGGCACCGACCCGAAGCCGCTGCCCGCCGGCTACGGCATCACCATCATCCCGCTGCGCAACGTCTCGGCCGAGACCATCGGGCCCCTGATCGCCCCGGCGACCAATCCGGACCTGGTGCGCATCGACCCGACCCGGAACATGGTGCTGATCTCCGGCACCAGCCCCGACCGCTCGGCGCTGGCCGCCACCGTGCAGTCCTTCGACGTCGACTGGCTGCGCGGCATGTCGTCGGGCATCTTCCCGCTGCAGCAGGCGCAGCCCGAGGCGGTGATCAGGGAGCTGAGCGCCGTGTTCGGCGGCGCCCCCGAACGCGGCCCGCTGAAAGGGATGATCAACTTCCTGCCGGTGGAGCGGCTCAACGCCGTGCTGGTGGTCTCGTCCCGCGCCGACAAGCTCAACGAGGCCGGCCGCTGGATCAGGCGGCTGGACCAGGGCGATTCCGACGAGGAGCGGGTCTACGTCTACATGGTGCAGAACGGCACCGCGGCGAACATGGCGCGGGTGCTGGGCCAGGCCTTCGGCAAGGTCGACGAGGCCGGCGCCTCGCCCTTCGAGGACGAGCTCGGCTCGGATGTCGCCCGTGGGCTCGGCCTGTCCACCAGCAGCAGCGGCACCGACCAGGCCAACGCCGCCGGCGCGGCCGGGACCACCGGCGCCAACGGCCAGGCCGCCTCCGGGCAGCCGGGCACGGGCACCTCGTCGCAATTCGCGCCGATCGACTTCAACGCCCAGCAGAAGGAAGGCGACGCCTCGATCCTTGGCCTGGCCGGCGCCCAGGCCGGCCGGGCGGCGGTGTTCAAGCTGGACCGGCTGGGCGAGGTGCGGGTGGTGCCGGACCGGGACAAGAACGCGCTGCTGATCCGCGCCCGGCCGGCGGCGTTCCGGCTGATCGAATCGGCGCTGCGCGCGATCGACGCCAGCCCGATGCAGGTGGTGATCGAGGCGACGATCGCCGAGGTGACGCTGAACGACCGGCTGCAATACGGCGTCGAATATTTCTTCGAGACGGGCAGCGGCTTCGGCGGTGTCGGCAGCATCGGCGCTTCCCTCAACACGGGGGGCGCCACCAATTTCACGCGGCCGGATGGCGGCTTGAATTGGCTGGTGGCCAGCGGCAACGCCCGTATTTTCATCAACGCGCTGTCGAGCGTCACCGAGGTCCAGGTGCTCGCGACCCCGACCCTTGCGGTGCTGAACAACCAGACCGCGCGGCTGCAGGTCGGCGACCAGGTGCCGGTGCGGACGCAGCAGAGCCAGTCGACCGACAACCCCGACGCGCCGGTGGTCAGCAATATCGAATACAAGGACACCGGGGTGATCCTGAAGGTGACGCCGCGGATCAATTCCAACGGCGACGTCAGCATGGACGTGCAGCAGGAGGTCTCGAGCATCGTCGAAGGCGCCCCCTCGTCCGAGGAGGATGCCCTGGCGCCGACGATCTCGACCCGCCGCATCGGCTCGATCGTCTCGGTCGCCAACGGTCAGACCGTGGTGCTGGGCGGGCTGATCCAGGACAACCAGCAGAACGGGCGCAGCGGCGTGCCGGTGCTGAAGGACATCCCGGTGCTCGGCAACCTGTTCTCCTCCACCAGCAACCGCCGCGACCGGACCGAGCTGGTCATCTTCATCACCCCGCGGGTGATCCGCAACGCCGCCGACGCGGCCGCCATCGCGGAGGAGCTGCGGTCGCGCATGGAGGCGCTGCGGCCGCGTGGCACCACCCGGTCGCCGCGCCAGCTGTGACCGCCGCGGCCAGGGCGTGACCCCGATCCAGATCGCGCTGGTCGCCGTTTCGCCGATCGTCGGCAGCTTTCTCGCCGCCGCGGCGCACCGCCTGCCGGACGATGTGCGCGGCCTGCTGGTCGGCCGTTCCCGCTGCGACCGCTGCCTGCATCCGCTGGCGCTGCGCGACCTGGTGCCGGTGCTCAGCTGGATCGGCCTCGGCGGCCGCTGCCGCCATTGCGGCGGCCCGATCGACCGCACGCATCCGGTGATCGAGCTGGCGGCGATCGGCATCGCCCTCCTCTCCGTCCTGGTCGGCGACCCCACCCTGGCGCCCGGCACCTGCCTGCTCGGCTGGTGGCTGCTGCTGCTCGGCGCCATCGACCGCCGTATCGGCCTGCTGCCGGACATGCTGACCCTGCCGCTGATCCTGGCCGGGCTGCTGGCGGCGCTGGCCGAGCCGGGCGGCCCGCCGCTGGCGGACCGGGCGATCGGCGCGGCCGCCGGCTATCTGCTGTTCGCCGGCGTCGCCTCCGCCTATCGCCGGCTGCGCGGCAAGGACGGACTCGGCCTCGGCGACGCCAAGCTGCTCGCCGCCGGCGGCGCCTGGCTCGGCTGGCAGGCGCTGCCCTGGGTGATCCTGATCGGCGCCGGCGTGGCGCTGCTGGCCGTGCTCGTCTTCGCCCGCGGGCCGGTGGCACGGGACACGGCCATCGCCTTCGGCCCCTGGCTCGCCCTCGGCATCTGGCTGATGCGGCTGGTCGGGCCCCTTTAGGGGCGGATGTCGATCGCGTCCTCCAGCCTGGCGATCTCGAAATCCGAGATCAGCACGTCGATCCGCACGGTCCAGCGACCCGGCACAGGGATCACCAGCCCCTCGATCCGCCAGGTGCCGTCGCCGGCCTTCGCCGCCTTGCGCCGGATCGGCTCGATCCCGGCGGCGGGGTTGGCCAGCACCAACGTCACCTCCTGCGCGTCCAGCGGCCCGAAATCGCCGGTCATCACCACGATCGCGGCCGTGACGGGCCCGGCCCGGCCGGGGGTGACGGTCAGGTCGGCCATCGCCGGGGCGGTGTGGATGTGGATCGAGGCCGGGCGGGCCGCGGCCTCGGCCAGGGCGCGCGGCGGCGGGGTGAAGCGCCAGGCGGCGGCCGCGGCGAAGATCGCCAGCACCAGCACGGTCTCGGCCGCGACCGAACGGACCAGGCGTCGCGTCGCCGGCCCGTTCCCGGCCCCGGCCGGTTCGGTCAGGCGCCAGCGGTTCAGCCCGGCCAGGCCGAACAGGGCCAGCAGCAGCGCCAGCTTGACCAGGAAGACGCAGCCATAGGCGGTGGTCCACAGCGCGTTGACGTGGCCGAGCTGGACCACGGCCAGCAGGATGCCGGCTACCGCCAGCGGCAGGACGGCGAAGGGGATCAGGGCGGAGAAGCGGCGCAGCGCCGCCGCGGCGCCCGGCCCGCCGGCGCGCAGATGCAGGCCCAGCGGCAGCAGCGCCCCGGCCCAGAGGGCGATGCAGACCGCATGCAGGAACACCGCCGGCCGGGTCAGGACCTGCGGCGCGGCGGCGCCGGCATGGCCGCTCGCGGCCAGCGCCGTCCCGGCCGCGGCCAGCGCCAGCAGCGCCGCCAGGCCGGAGATCCAGCCCCGCCGCGGAGCCAGCGCCGCCAGGCCCAGTGCCAGGGCCAGGGTGGCGAGGGCGGCGGTGGTGCCGAAGCTGGTGCCCCAGCCGGCGGCCCAGACGACGCGCTGCCCGAGGCCCGACAGCGGCGCCTCCAGCGCGTCCAGCCCCTGCAGCCCGACCGACAGCGGCGCCGCCGCCAGCCCCAGCAGCATCAGCGCGGCGGCGGTGCGGCCGGCGCCGCGCGGCAAGGGGGCGATCGCGGCGCGGAACGCCGCGGCGCCGACGCCGAGGAACAGCGCGGCGTACAAGGCGATCCGGGCCAGCCAGATGGCGGTGCGGACCGCCGGATCCGCCATATCCGCCGCCTCGGGCGGTGGCCCGGCGCCGGGCGCCCCGATCGAGAACACGACCGACCCGCCGACCGGATGCCCGTCCTCCGAGACGACGCGCCAGCTCAGCACATGCGTGCCGGTGCCAAGGCCGGGCGGCGCCGCGACCACCAGCGTCGCATCCTCCAGCCGCGCTTGGTCCAGCGTGACGGTGGTGCCGTCCGGCCGGATCAGCCGCAGCACCAGGGGCGACACCGGCTCGTTGAAGGTCAGGCGGAATCCGTCCGGCGCCGCCGCCAGCACCGCATTCTCCGCCGGCTCGGCCCGCAGCAGCGAGGCATGGGCCCAGGCCGCCTGCGGAGCGAGGAGGATGAGGAGAAGGGCGAGAAGGACGGCTCGTAGGTTGGGTTCGCGGCGAGCGAACCCAACATGGTCACCGTCCGTCGCGACGGCCCGGTGTTGGGTTCGCGGACGCGAACCCAACCTACGCATCCAGGACACCATCACTTCTTCGGCAGCAGCTTCAGGCCCGGCGCCGGGGTCTCGTAGTCGTCGGCGTCCTTGCCCACGGCCGGGATCTCGATCCAGCGCTCGACTCCCGTCTCGCATTCCTGGACCACCGGGAAATACAGATGCGCGCCCGGCTGCAGCCCGGCGGTCAGATAGGCGCGCAGCACAAACTCGTCGTAGAACTCGTCCGGCAGCCTGCCGCCGCTCCACACCACCTCCTTCACCCCCTCGCTGGTCGGGGTGCCGTAATAGTCGTAGGAAGCGGCGTACTTGCCTTTCACCGTCTCCAGCGTCCAGCCGGGCTTCGGCATCGGCTTGACCGCGATCACCCCTTCCGGGATCTGGACGCGGATCTTCACGGTGGGCGAGCCCTCGCAGCCATGCGGCACGCGGAACACCGCCTTATAGGTGGCGCCGACCGGCGCCTCCTGCGTCTCCAGCGTGACATGGGCGATGGCCGGGGCGGCGGCGAAGGCCAGCGCCAGCGCCGGCAGAATGGATTTCAGCATGGTTGGTCTCCGGATCGCCGGCCGGGCCGGCGACGGGTTGAAACGGAAGGGGATCAGGTGCCGGCGATCAGGCGGCGCAGCGCGGCCATCCGCTCCGGCTCGGGCGTGCCGTAGGCGATGAGCTCGGTGAAGCGGCCCTCGGCGTCCATCAGGTACACCATGGCCGAATGGTCCATGGTGTAGTCGCCGTCGCTGGTCGGCACGCGGCGCCAGTACACCCGGTAGGATTTGGCAACGGCCGCGATCTCCTCCGGGCTGCCGGTCAGCCCGACGATGCGGCGGTCGAAGGACTGCAGGTACTGCTGCAGCATATCCGGCCGGTCGCGCTCCGGGTCGACGGTGATGAACAGCACGCGCAGCCGGTCGGCGTCGGGGCCCAGGGCCTGAAGCGCCTGCGACATCTCCCACAGCGTCGTCGGGCAGATCTCCGGGCAATGGGTGAAGCCGAAGAACACGGCGAAGGGCCGGCCCTTCAGGTCGGCGTCGCTCAGCGTCGCGCCGGTCTGGTCGGTCAGCCGGAACGGGCCGCCCGGCAGCGCCCCGGACACGAGCGGCCGGGCCGCCGGGTCCTTCGGATAGAGCAGCAGGAGGCCGGCCGCCCCGATCAGGATGGCGGCGAGGGCGAGCGCCACCGGCACCAGGATTCGGGCGCGCATCTCAATGCCCCGCTCCGGGACCCGGCGCGGTCGCGCCGATCGGCTCGACGTCGAAGCTGACATCGACGGTGCCGGCCTTCTCGAAGGTCATCGTGCCGGCGAAGCTCTCGCCCGCCTTCAGCGGCCGCTTCAGCTCCAGGAACATCAGGTGATAGCCGCCGGGTGCCAGCGCGGCGGAACCGTTGGCCGGCACGGCGAGGCCGCCTTCGACCGGCCGCATGGTCATGACGCCGTCCTTCATGCCCATCTCGTGGATCTCGACCCGGCCGGCGATCTCGGCCGTGACCGAGACCAGCCGGTCCGGCTCGGACCCGTCGTTGCGGATCTCGGCATAGCCGCCGCCGACCTTCGCGGCGGGCGGCGTGGCCCGGGCCCAGGGATGGACCACCTCGATCGGGCCCGACTTGAACTCATGCGCGGCGGCCGCGCCGATGGCCGGCAGGGCCAGGGCGGCGCCGAGGACGGCAAGGCGCAGGCGCGCCATCACGGACAGGGACATCGGATTGCTCCAGGCTGGACCGGGCGGCGCGTCTCGGGCGCCCTGCTCCGGTCGTGAACCGTCAAGGACCCGCCGGCGGCGGGCCCGGCTGGATCAGGCCTGGGCGGGGGGAGGGGCTCTCGGATTGGCCGGCGACCGCTGCGGCGCGGCCGCGACCGGTGCCGCGGGCAGGGGGGCGGGCTCGGTCGTGCCTGCCAGATGCGGCACCAGCAGCGCCGCGACGACCGTCGGGACCGGATAGCCGCCGAACATGCTGCAGCCGGTGGTGCAGCAATCGGGCAGATGCGGATGCTGGGCCGGCTGGTCGGGACGGGCGGGCCCGGCGCCGTCGTCGGTCCGGCAGAGGGCCGAGAGCGGGTCGAAGGCCGCGGGCGCGGCGCTGGCGCCGATGGCGAGGCCGCCGAGGATGGCCTGGACGAACAGCAGATAGGCCGCGCCCAGCGCGACCCACGATGCCCGTCTCCGTGCCCATCTCAGGCGCATGGCCTGCGCTCCCCCTTCGACCCGGCCGGGATATCACGGCCGCGGCCGGGCGCAAACCCGGCCGGTCTGCGACATGGTGCCCGGATCACCCCTTGAAGCTGCGTGCCAAGGCGTCGGCATTGCGCGCCAGCAGGCCGAGATCGGTGCCGACCGCGACGAAGCGGTAGCCCCAGTCGATGTAGCGCCGGGCCTCGGCCTCGACCGAGGTCAGGATGCCGGCCGGCTTGCCGATCGCGGCCAGCCGCCGCACCGCGTCCTCGATCGCGGTCTGCACCTCCGGGTGCTGGGAGTTGCCGATATGGCCCAACGAGGCCGACAGGTCGGACGGGCCGATGAACACCCCGTCGACGCCCTCCACCGACGCGATCTCCTCGATCCGCGCCAGCGCCTCGCCGGTCTCGACCTGGACCAGCACGCAGATCTCGGCATCGGCCGTCTTCAGGTAGCCGGGCACCCGGCCGTAGCGGCTGCCGCGGCCGCTGGCGGTGATGCCGCGGATGCCGGCGGGCGGGTAGCGGCAGGCGGCCACGGCGCGGCGCGCCTCCTCGGCAGTCTGGACGAAGGGGATCAGCAGCGCCTGGGCGCCGATGTCGAGGATGCGCTTGATCAGCACCGGGTCGTTCCAGGCCGGCCGCACCACGGGCGTGGCGGTGCCGCGCGCCGCCGCCTGCAGCTGCGACAGCAGGCCCGGCAGCTCGTTCGGCGAATGCTCGGTGTCGAACAGGATCCAGTCGAAGCCGCTGTCGGCGACGATCTCGGCGACGATGTTGCTGCACAGGCTGCTCCACAGCCCGATCTGGGTCTGCCCCGCGGCCAGCGCCGCCTTGAACCGGTTCCGGTCGAGTTCCATCGGTCTGTCTTCCGCTCCTGTCAGCCTGCCCGTCGCACCCGGCAGCCGCGGATGGCGGCCGGGCTGCCTTCGAACTCCACCCGGCCCTGCGCCGCCAGCTGCCGCAGCCGCCAGAAGACGAATGCGTCGGTGGCGAAGAAGCCGGTAATCGTGCCCATCGGCTGGCCGATGATACGGGCCGCCGGCTGCCAGTCGGGGCCGACCGCCGCCAGGATCTCTCCGTCATGCGCGTCGATCGGATGGGTGGTGATGGTGCCGTCCTGGTGATGGCGCAGCCCGCCGCCGTCGGCCCGAAGGCTCTCCCAGTCCGTGGCCAGCCTGGCCTTGCGGTCGGGCGCGACCGGCCGGGCCACGGCGCCGGGGACATCCTCGGGCGGCAGCATCGCGACGGCCGTCATGTCGCGGCGCCTGGCCTCGGGCAGCAATTCAGCACCGACCGCCACCTCCTCGACCGCCGTCGCCGCGTCGCGCAGGGCCCACAGCACCCGGCGCAGCATCAGCTGCTCGGCCGCGCCGGTGCCGTGCCAGATCACGATTTTCGATGCCGCCTCCGGCAGGCGCCGCAATACCGCCGACTCGGCCGCCAGCTGGTCGGCCAGCGCTCCTCCGCCGGCCTCGATCGCCGTGCGATTCTCGTCGGTCAGCAGCGCGCGCCAGAAGGCGGCGCGGGCGTCGGGACTTTCGTCGTCGACATCGCCGAGCGGGCCGACGGCCAGGTCGTCGCGCAGGGTCAGAATCGCCGAATCGGGCAGGCCGAGGCCGGCGCGGATCACTCCGGCGGCGCTGTCGCCGCAGCACAGATGCAGCACGGGAACGGCCATCGCGAGTCCCTCCGGATCGGACCCGGACTATAGCAACCCGACGCGGCCGGGACAGGGGCGCTAGGATCGCACCGATTCGGTCTCGCCCGCGGGCTCCGCAGCCGGCGGCCTGGGCAGCAGGACAACGCCCAGCGCCGCAGCCAGGGCGGCGAAGCAGGCCCCGGCCAGGAAGGCCGCCTGATAGCCGCCGACCAGCGCCGCCGGCTGGTCGGCGCCGGCCGCCAGCAGCCCGCCGGTGCGCGACGCCGCCAGGCTGGCCAGGACGGCCAGGCCCAGCGCCCCGCCCATCATGAAGGCGGTGTTGACCATGCCGGAGGCGAGGCCGGAATCGGTCGGTGCCACCTCGCTCATCGCCGCCAGCAGCACCGGGTTCAGCGCCATGCCGCAGCCGAGGCCGAGCAGCAGCATGCCGGGCAGCACATGCAGGGCGAAGCGGCCCTCCACCGGGGCCCAGGCGAACAGCGCCAGCCCGGCCGCGGCCAGCAGCAGCCCGATCACGATCGGGATGCGGATGCCGAAGCGCATCACCAGCCGGGCGGAGAGGCCGAGCGAGAAGGCCGCCATGATCAGGTTGGCCGGCAGGAAGGCGAGGCCGACCTCCATCGGGCCGTAGCCCAGCACCTGCTGCATGTAGAGGGCCGACAGGAAGAACCAGGCGAACATGGCGGCGGCCCACAGCATGCCGATGATGCTGGCGACGGCCAGGCTGCGCCGGCGGAACAGGCCGAGCGGCATCAGGGGCACGGCCACCCGGGTCTCGATCGCCAGGAACGCCACCAGCAGGACGACGGCCGCGGCCAGCAGGCCGAGCGTCCGGGTGGAGGTCCAGCCCGCCTCGTTGCCGTTCACGATGGCATAGACCGCCAGCATCATCGCCGCGGTCACGGTCACCGCCCCGGCGATGTCGAGATGCCGGGCCGCCTCGTTGCGGCCGCCCGCCGGCAGCAGGATCAGCGACAGGGCAAAGACGGCGGCGCCGATCGGCAGGTTGATCAGGAAGATCCAGTGCCAGCTCAGCCAGCCGGTCAGCAGGCCGCCCAGCAGCACGCCGATGCTGCCGCCGCCGGCGGCGACGAAGCCGTAGACGCCCATCGCCCTGGCCCGGTCCCCGGGCTCGGTGAACAGGTCCATGATCAGCGACAGGGCGACGGCGGAGACGACGGCACCGCCCAGCCCCTGCACCGCCCGGGCCGCGACCAGGAAGCCCTGGCCGCCGGCCAGGCCGCAGGCCAGCGACGCCAGGGTGAACAAGGCCAAGCCGATCAGGAACAGCCGGCGGTGGCCGAACAGGTCGCCCAGCCGGCCGCCCAGCAGCAGGAAGCCGCCGAAGGTCAGCATGTAGCCGTTCACCACCCAGGCGAGGGTCGAGTCGTTGAAGCCGAGATCGGCCTTGATCGAGGGCAGCGCCACGTTCACGACGGTCGTGTCCAGCACGATCATCAGCACGCCGAGGCACAGCACGGTCAGGGCCCACCAGCGCCCGTCGCGATTCGCCGGCCCATGGGACGCGGCAGGGCGTTCCGTCATGGCGTTCCCCCTTCAGAGCCGTTCTGTCGGCTGATGCCCCGCCTTGCTGCACGGGGCCGGGCCGCCGGATCGGCGGCCTATTTGTTAACTCCATAGTTGAGTATCATGCCTCGATGGGGCGAGGCAAGGCACCCATCCGTCGAAGGGCGGGCAAGCCCGTCCGCCGGCGGTTTTGACCTCGACCCTGGCGGCGGGGTAGAAGCAGCGCCTTTCCTGTCCACTACCGGTCCGGTCCGTCGATGATCTCCATCAGCCAGCGTATCGCCGACGAGCTCTCCGTCCGCGAGGCCCAGGTCGCGGCGGCGGTCGAGCTGCTCGACGGCGGCGCGACCGTCCCCTTCATCGCCCGCTACCGCAAGGAGGCGACGGGCGGGCTGGACGACGCGCAGCTGCGCACGCTGGACGAAAGGCTGCGCTATCTGCGCGAGCTGGAGGAGCGGCGGAAGACGATCCTCGACAGCATCGCCGAGCAGGGCAAGCTGGACGACGCGCTGCGCGCCCAGATCGAGGCGGCGGAGACCAAGGCCCGGCTCGAGGACATCTACCTGCCGTACAAGCCGAAGCGGCGGACCAAGGCGCAGATCGCGCGCGAGGCGGGGTTGGAGCCCCTGGCCGACGACCTCCTGGCGCATCCGGAGCGCGATCCGCAGCAGGCCGCCGCCGCCTTCATCGATGCCGAGAAGGGCGTGGCCGATGTCGCCGCGGCGCTGGACGGCGCCCGTTCGATCCTGGTCGAGCGCTTCGGCGAGGATGCCGACCTGATCGGTGCCCTGCGCGAGGAGGCGTGGACCCGCGGCCGGCTGGTGTCGAAGGTGCGCGAGGGCAAGGAGCAGGCGGGCGCCAAGTTCTCCGACTACTTCGACTACGCCGAATCGCTGACCAAGCTGCCCTCGCACCGCATCCTGGCCCTGTTCCGGGGCGAGAAGGAGGAGGTGCTGTCGTTGACCCTCGAGCCCGAGGAGGCGCCGGCCGACTCGGCCGACCGCAAGGCCCCAGGCCTGTACGAGCAGCGCATCGCCCGCCGCTTCGGCATCGCCGACCAGGGCCGGCCGGGCGACGCCTGGCTGGCCGAGACGGTGCGCTGGGCCTGGCGCACCAAGATCCTGGTCCATCTCGACATCGACCTCCGGCTGCGCCTGTGGCAGACGGCGGAGGAGGAGGCGGTGAAGATCTTCGCCGGCAATCTGCGCGACCTGCTGCTGGCGGCGCCGGCCGGCACCCGCGCCACCATGGGGCTGGACCCCGGCTACCGCACCGGGGTGAAGGTCGCCGTGGTCGACGCCACCGGCAAGGTCGTGGCCACCACCGCGATCTATCCGCACGAGCCGCAGAAGCGCTGGGACGAATCGATCGCCACCCTGGCCGAGCTGGCCAAGACCCACGCGGTCGAGCTGGTCGCGATCGGCAACGGCACGGCGTCGCGCGAGACCGACAAGCTGGCCGCCGAGCTGATCAAGCGGCACCCGGAGCTGAAGCTGACCAAGGCGGTGGTGTCGGAGGCCGGGGCCTCGGTCTATTCCGCCTCGGCCTATGCCTCGCAGGAGCTGCCGGAGCTCGACGTGTCGCTGCGCGGCGCGGTGTCGATCGCCCGCCGGCTGCAGGACCCGCTGGCGGAGCTGGTGAAGATCGACCCGAAATCGATCGGCGTCGGCCAGTACCAGCACGATGTCAGCGAGACCAAGCTGTCGCGCTCGCTCGACGCCGTGGTCGAGGACTGCGTGAACGCGGTCGGCGTCGACCTCAACACCGCCTCGGCGCCGCTCTTGGCCCGGGTCTCCGGCGTCGGCGAGGGGCTGGCGCAGAACATCGTGCAGCATCGCGACGCCAACGGCCCGTTCCGCAGCCGGACGGCGCTGAAGGACGTGCCGCGGCTCGGGCCCAAGGCGTTCGAGCAATGCGCCGGTTTCCTGCGCATCCCGAACGGCGACGACCCGCTCGACGCCTCCGGCGTGCACCCCGAGGCCTATCCGGTGGTGCGCCGGATCATCGAGGCGACCGGCGGCGAGATCAAGGCGCTGATCGGCGACACCGCGACCCTGCGCGGGCTGGAGCCGGAGCGCTTCACCGACGACACCTTCGGCGTGCCGACGGTGACCGACATCCTACGCGAGCTGGAGAAGCCCGGCCGCGACCCGCGCCCGGCCTTCAAGACCGCCAGCTTCAAGGATGGGGTGGAGAAGCTGACCGACCTGCAGCCCGGCATGGTGCTGGAAGGCGTGGTCACCAATGTCGCCGCCTTCGGCGCCTTCGTCGACATCGGCGTGCACCAGGACGGGCTGGTGCACATCTCGGCCATGTCGAAGAGCTTCGTGAAAGACCCGCGCACCGTCGCCAAGCCGGGCGACGTGGTGAAGGTCAAGGTGCTGGAGGTGGACGTGCAGAGGAAGCGCATCGGCCTGACCATGCGCCTCGACGATGACGGCCAGTCGCGCCCGCCGCGCCGCGAGAACGGCGCCCCCGGCGGCCGGAACGACGGCCGTCCGCGGCACCAGCCACAGGGCCGTCGGGAATCCGGGCCGCAGCGTCCGCACCAGGCGAAGCCGCAGCCCCACCAGCACCAGCAGAAGCCGCGCGCCCCGGCGCCGGCGCCGGAGCCGGACGGCGCCATGGCCGAAGCCTTGCGCCGCGCCGGGCTGGTGACGGGGAAACGAGGCTAGCGGGGCGTCCCGCTGACGCCTTCCGGTCATGTCGCATACCTCTCCCGCCGGACGCGGGAGAGGTCGGAGGCGCTTGCGCCTCCGGGTGAGCAACCGTGTTTGGAGGGGTCAGTTTTGGAGAGCGATCCAGGGCTTGTGATCTCTGAGCATGGCGTTGAGGCGGGTGAGGAGCTTTCTGGCGATGGCCAGGAGAGCGAGCTTGGGGGCTTTGCCTCTGGCCCGGAGACGGCTGTAGCAGGCGGCGAGGTCAGAGGAGGAGCGGGTGGCGGAGAGAGCGGCGAGGTAGAGCAGGTTGCGGGGTTCGCGGCGGCCGCCGCGGATGTGGCGTTTGCCGAGCCAAGCGCCGCTCTCTCGGGGATAGGGGGCGGTGCCGGTGATGGCGGCGAGGGCTTTGCG
>NZ_AUHM01000005.1 GCF_000423185.1 Inquilinus limosus DSM 16000
CGCCGGCCGTGGTTGAGGCGGTCGATACCGTTCCCGACCGCAGCTACGTGGTGTTCTTCGACTTCGACAGCTCGCATTTGACCCCGGAAGCCAGGCGGATCGTGGCCTCGGCCGCGGCTGACGCCCTCCAGGGCAGGACCACCCGCATCGACGTCACCGGTCACACCGACCGTTCGGGCTCGGTCCAGTACAACCAGGCCCTCTCGGTTCGGCGTGGCGAGTCGGTCCGTCGCGAGCTGGTGGCCGACGGCGTCGCCGACAGCCTGATCGCGGTCAAGGGCGTCGGCGAGTCCGATCCGCTCGTCCCGACCGCCGACGGCGTCCGCGAGCCGCAGAACCGTCGCGTCGAGATCGTCCTGTCGCCGACACGGCCGGCGCCGGCGGCCGGGCAGGGCCCAGGGATCTGGGGCGCCATCGCCTATTCGGTGACCGACGAGAAGCGCGGCTTCTTCTGGGGCGCCGACAAGCCCGAGGAGGCGCAGGAGATCGCCCTTCGGCACTGCGTCCACCGGGGCGGCCAGGACTGCAAGGTGGTGACCCTGTTCCGCAACCACCGCCACTGGTATGACGACGACGACAAGACCGGCTTCCCCTACGAGCACTGCGCGGCCCTGTCGGTCGGCAGGCCTCCCGCCGCCAGCCGCCCGGCCGCCTGGGGCGCGGCCTCGGCCGAGACCCGGCGGGAGGCGGAGGAGAAGGCGACCGCGATCTGCGGCGGCGATGCCAATCAATGCGAGATCCACGAATGGGTCTGCACCTGAGCCGGCAGATCCATTCGTCTCGCACCACATACCAGTCAGTTGAGAAACCGAGATGCTTCCTGTTTCCGCCCTCCAGTCGATGAACGTGCTCTGGGCGACGCCCTGCTACATCTCGGCCGTCTCGATGAACTACGTGACGAGCATGTTCCTGCTCACGCATGAGGCGGTCCGGCTCGGGCTGTCCTCGTCGCTGCATATGCGCTCGGAAAGCCTGGTGACCCGGGCCCGGAACGAGATCGTCAAGTTCTTCCTGATGAACGAGCAGTACACGCATCTGTTCTGGATCGACTCCGATCTCGAATTCCAGCCCGCGGCCGCGATCCGCCTGCTGCTGGCGGATCGGGACGTCGCCGCCGGTATCTACCCGATCAAGCGCTTCAACTGGCCGCAGCAGGGCGTGCCGGCCGGCACCACGAAGCAGGATTTCGAGACGGCATACACGGATTATCCGTTCAACCCGGTGGGGCTCGGCTCGGAACCGCTGTCGAACTTCGTCACCGAGGACGGGTTCGTCGAGGTTGCGGAAGCGCCGACCGGGTTCATGGTCATCAAGCGGCACGTGTTCGGCCAGCTGATGACGCACTATCCCGAGCTCAACTATGTTCCCGATGGATTGCCGAACAATCCGGAGGCGCCGTTCTACTGGCTGTTCTTCGACTGCATGATGGATCCGGATTCCAAGCGCTACCTGTCCGAGGACTACGCCTTCTGCCGCCGGTGGCGGGACATCGGCGGCAAGGTCTACGCCGATCTCAATTCCGATCTGGGGCATCTCGGGCAGCACATGTTCCGCGGCAACTTCGCCGAGAGCGGGATGGTCTCATTGCTGAACAAGGCCGGCGCCGCCTAGCGCGGCCGCCGTCACCCGGCCGGGCGACGGCGGCGCATTCGACTGTCGATCAATACCGGGCGCTTGCCGCGGCCCAGGAACATGACCCGACCTCCGGCGGGCGTTCCTGCTCCGCACCGCGGCTGCTTCCCGGCCCCCTGGGTGAGGAAACGTTATCTGCCGCCACGGCCGATGTTTCGGCCGGCAGCCGAGAGGCGTCTTCGGAAGCGGCCGGCGAGGGATACGACAGTGGAACATGGTTGGTGCAAAGCGATGAGGGACGCAAAGGTCATTCCCCTGCGCGGAGAATGGATCTCGCCCTCCGATGGGCCGCATCGGCCGCCGTTGTCGGGGCGTCGGGCGTCATCCGGTGCCCACAGACGCGCGCTGACCATCTATCGCTGGGACGACACCCCGAGATCCGAATGGCAGCTCGCCTCCAGCGAGTTCGGGCGCGCTTCCAGCCTCGCCTATGTGCAGCGGCATCCCGACGGCAGCCGCGTCGAACACTGGTATCAGGGCAACCGGCTGAATCGCACCGACGGCCCGGCCGTGATCGAATGGGCGGCGGACGGCTGTGTTCGGAAGACCGAATGGTGGGTCGACGGAAGGGATGTCACGGCTGCGGCAGAGGCGTTCCTGTCCGAGACCGGCGCGCGATGGCCACTCGATCCCGGCCAGGAGAGCGTCTTTCTCTGCCGGCACGTGACCGGCGGGTATGGCGGGTCGATCATCGCCGATCGTCTCAGCTGGTATCCCCTGCTCCTGGCCCTGTGTCTCGTGGCGCCGTTCTGGATGCTGCTCAGCCTGTCGGTTGTCCTGCTCCGGTAGCCGTAGGCATCAGTACGGCATCAGATCGGCGGCCTTTTCCGCGATCATGAAGACGGCGGCCTGGGTGTTGCCGGACACGATCGTCGGCATGACCGAGGCGTCGACGATCCGCAGCCCGCCAATGCCGTGGACCCGCAGCTCCGGATCGGTCACAGCGTGGCTGTCGCGGCCCATGCGGCAGGTGCCGCAGACGTGATAGATCGTCTGGCCGTCGCGCCGGGCGAAGTCCAGCCAGTCGGCATCGGTGCGGCACTCCGGGCCGGGGGCCATCTCCCGCTCCCGGAACGGGTCCATCGGCGGCTGCTCGACGATGCGGCGGGCGATCTTCATGCCCTCGACCATCGCCCGCCGATCCTCCGCCTCCGCCAGGAAGTTGGGCCGGATCGCCGGCGCGCGCATCGGATCGGGCGAGACCGCGTGGATCGTGCCGCGCGACTGCGGGCGCAGCTGCGTGACCCCGACGGTCATGCCCGGCAGCCGGTCCAGCTTGCGCTCGGCGGCGTTGGCGTAGCTCGCATGCATGAAGAAATACTGGACGTCGGGGCCTTCGAGGCCCGGCCGCGTGCGCACGAAGCCGAAGGCCAGCCCGGTGCCGAGGGTCAGGATGCCGCGCCGCGTGGCGAGATACTGCAGCACCGAGGCGCCGAGCTGCCATCCGCGCGTCTGCTCGTTCAGCGTGACCGGCTGCTTCACCCGCCAGTTCATGCGCGTGCAGAAATGGTCGATGTAGTTGGCGCCGACGCCGGGCAGGGCGTGCAGCACCGGGATGCCGAGCGGCTGCAGGATGGCGGGATCGCCGATGCCCGACAGCTCCAGCAGCTGCGGCGTCTGCACCGCGCCGGCCGCGAGGACGACCTCGCCCCGGGTGCGGAAGGGGACGTCGCGGCCGCCGATGCGGGCGGTGACGCCGGCGGCGCGGCGCCCGTCGAAGTCGATCCTCAGCACATGCGCATCCGTGCGCACGGACAGGTTGGGCCGGCCCAGGGCGGGCTTCAGATAGGCCTCCGCGGCGCTGACCCGCCGGCCCTGGCGCTGGTTGACCTGATAGTAGCCGAAACCGTCCTGGCTCTCGCCGTTGTAGTCCGGGTTGCGGCCATAGCCGGCCGCCCCGGCCGCGGCGATGAAGACCTCGGCGAGGACCGGCCGCTCCGCGACCTCGGTGACCGGCAGCGGGCCGCCCTTGGCGCGGAACGGCGTGGCCGGCCCGCCATAGTCCTCGAGCCGCTTGAAATAGGGCAGGACGTCGTCGAAGCCCCAGCCGGTGCAGCCCCGTTGGGCCCAGGTGTCATAGTCCTGCGGCTGGCCGCGCACATAGATCATGCCGTTGATCAGGGTCGAGCCGCCGAGGCCCTTGCCGCGCGGCACGGCGATGACGCGGTTTCCGGTCGCCTCCTCCGGCTCCGTCCAGAAGCGCCAGTTGTGGGCGGGATCGGTCAGGAGCCGGCTGAAGCCGGCCGGGATCGGTACCCAGGGGCTTTGCGCCTCCCGGCCGGCTTCGAGCAGCAGGACCGTGTGCCGGCCCGACGCGGTCAGGCGGTTGGCCAGCACGCAGCCGGCGGTGCCCCCGCCGACGATGATGTAGTCGAAGGTCTCGACGGACACTACAGAGCGCCCATGTGCCGAGCCATCAGCTCGATCTGCGCCTCCAGCATCGGCAGCCCGCGCTGGATGCGGCAGCCCCTGGCCGCGGCGGCCGCGAGCAGCGGCGTCTCCTCCGGGTCCATGATCGCCTCGGCGACGAACTGGCGGCTTTCGATCCGGGACAGGTCGAGGGGAGGGGGATCGCCGGGGCGCATGCCGAGCGAGGTCGCGTTCACGATCAAATCGTGTTCCGCCACGCTGTCCGCATCCGTGCCGAGCGACAGTCCGGGATGGGCGCAGCGCAGGCGGGCGGCCAATGCCTCGGCCTTGTCGCGCGTCCGGTTGGCGATGGTGAGGTGGCGGATGCCGGCCTCCGCCAGGGCGAAGGCGATGGCGGATGCAGCCCCGCCCGCCCCGGCAAGATAGGCGCGCAGGCCCTTCGGCTCCAGGCCGGACGACCGCAGAGCCGTGACGAAGCCGATGCCGTCCAGCATGGCGCCGACCATGCGCCCGTCCGCCTCCCGCCGAACGCAGTTCACCGCGCCGATAAGCTGCGCTTCCGGCGTCGCCTCGTCGCAGAGCGCCAGCATCGCCGGCTTGTGCGGCACGGTGGCGATGAAGCCGCCGAAGTTCCGCATGGCCCGCAGCCCGTCGACCAGCCGCGCCAGCCCGTCCGGCGCCACGTGGAAGGGCACGAGCACGCCGTCGATGCCGTGGCGCTCGAGCAGGGCGTTCATCACCTGCGGTGTCTTCACGTGATGGATCGGATCGGCGAGGACGCCGAAGATGCGCGTGCGCCCGGTGATCGTCCGCATGTCGGTTCGCTTGTCCCTTCCGCCGATCACGTCATGTACAGGCCGCCGGCGACGTCGATCGTCTGGCCGGTGATGAAGCTGGCCTCCGCCGAGGTCAGGTAGAGCGCGGCATCCGCCACCTCGTCCGGCGTCCCGAGGCGGCCCATCGGGGTCAGGCGCACCTGCTCCTCGTTCACCTCGGCCGCCACGGCGCGCACCATCGGCGTCTCGATCCGTCCCGGCGCCAGCGCGTTGACGCGGATGCCGAACGGGCCGAGCTCGGCCGCCAAGTGCTTGGTGAAGCCGATCAGCGCCGATTTGGTCGCGGCGTAATGGCAGGCGACGATCGGCGAATAGGTCTTCCCGGCCACCGACGACATGTTGACGATCCAGCCGCGCCCGGCCTCACGCATGGCGGGGCTCAGCGCGCGGACGGTGTTGAAGCAGCCGGTCAGGTTGACGGCGACGACCCGGCTCCATTCCGCAGGATCCATCTCCCACACCTTGTGGGCGACGCCGTCGTGCTTCGGGGAGATGCCGGCGTTGTTGACCACCATGTCGAACGGCCCGCCGATGGCGCGGGCCGCCTCGGCCAGGCCGGCTTCGACCGCGCGGTAATCGGCGACGTCGAGGGCGAGGGGCAGGGCCTCGCCGCCGGCCGACCGGATCTGCGCCACCGTCTCGTCGATATCGGCCGGCGTCAGATCGGCGACGCCGACGACCGCGCCGCGCCGGGCGAAGCCGAGGGCGATCGCCCGGCCGATGCCGCGGCCGGCGCCGGTGACGAGAACGCGCCGGCCGCGGTGGCTCGGGCGGCCGGCGATCTCGGCCGGATTGACTTCGCGTGGTGCCATGTCCCTGTCCATGCGGTGAGGGGATCAGATGCCGAGATAGGCCTGGCGGACGTGATCGTTGTCGAGCAGCGCATCGGCCGTGTCCGACAGCACGATCTGGCCGTTCTCCAGGACGTAGCCGCGGTCGGCGGCCTTCAGCGTGTGGAAGACGTTCTGCTCGACGATCAGCACCGTGGCGCCGGTGCCGACGATGGCGTCGATCACCTCGAAGACCTGGGCGACGACGATCGGGGCGAGGCCGAGCGAGGGCTCGTCGAACATCAGCAGCTTCGGCCGGGCCATCATGCCGCGGGCGATCGCGACCATCTGCTGTTCGCCGCCCGACAGCGACACCGCGTTCTGGTCCAGCCGCTCCCGCAGCCGCGGGAACAGCGCCAGCACCTCCTCCAGCGTCTCGGCCCGCCGGTCGCGCGCGGCCCGGCGATAGGCGCCCATCAGCAGGTTCTCGCGCACCGTCATGTCGGGGAAGAGCTGGCGGCCTTCGGGGATCAGCGTGATGCCCAGCTCGACCGTCTCATGCGCCGACAGGCGGGTGATGTCCCGCCCTTCGAACAGGATGCGCCCGGCGGCCGGCCGCAGCAGGCCGGCGATGGTGCGCAGCGTCGTGGTCTTGCCGGCGCCGTTGGCGCCGACGATGGTCACCACCTCGCCGGCCTCCACCTCCAGCGACACGTCGTGCAGGACGGTGGTCGCGCCGTAGCCGGCGTGGACGCCCTCAAGCCTGAGCATGGACGAACTCCTTGCCGAGATAGGCCTCGATCACCGTGGGATCGCGCACCACCTCCTGCGGCCGGCCCTCGGCGATGATCTGGCCGGAGGACAGCACGATCACCCGGTCCGACAGCGACATCACCGCCTGCATCACATGCTCGATGGCGATGATGCTGACCCCGCCGTCGCGGATCGATCGCATCAGGTCGACCGCGCGGCGCACATCGGTCTGGTTGATCCCGGCCATCACCTCGTCCAGCAGCAGGATGCGCGGCTTCATCGCCATGACGCGCGCCACCTCCAGCCGCTTCAGCCCGCCGATGGTCAGGCTGCGCGCCTCCACGTCGAGCCAGGGGCCGAGCCCCATGCGGTGGGCGGTCTCGCGCGCCAGTTCGCGCGCCTCGCGCACGTCGCGGCAGCGGTGGAAGGCGCCGACCATGATGTTCTCCTCAACCGTCATGGCGGCGAAGGGCTGGACGATCTGGAAGGTGCGGCCGACGCCGATGGCCGCGAAGTCGGCCGGCGACACGGGGCTGTGCCAGCCGCCGTCCGCCCCCCGCACCGAGACCGACCCCGCATCCGGGGCCATGAAGCCCGAGATCATGTTGAACAGGGTGGTCTTGCCGGCGCCGTTGGGGCCGATCAGGCCGAGCACCTCACCCTCGCGCAGGGTGAAACCGACATCGTTGGTGACGTGCAGGCCGCCGAAGCGTTTCTGCAGCCCCTCGACCCGCATGATCTCCTCGCCGACCGGCGGGCGCTCGGCCCTGGCCGGCACGGCCGCGACCGCCGCGGCCTGCGTGGTTTTCGATTTGGCGCCGCCGTCCTTCAGCCGCGCCAGAAGCCCCATCAGACCGTTCGGCATGAACAGGACGACCAGGACCAGCACCGCGCCGTAGACGAAGCCGTGCAGCCCGAGCGCCTGGGCGCCGAGCCAGCCGCGTGCCATCTCCGAGATCGGCACCAGCAGCACGGCACCGAGCAGGGGGCCGAAGACCGTGCCGATGCCGCCGATCAGGGCGAACATGGCGATCTGGATCGACAGGGACAGCGAGAACATCGCCGCCGGCTCGATGAAGGTCAGGTACATCGCATGGAAGGTGCCGACCATGGCGGTGAGTGCCGCCGAGACCGAGACGGCGACCAGGCGCACTTTGACGGTATTCACTCCGGCCGCCCGGGCGGCGGATTCACGTTCGCGGGTGGCGACCAGCTGGAAGCCGATGCGGCGGGAGCGGATCCACCATGCCACCGCCAGGCACAGCAGCAGCAGGCCGAAGGCGATGGCGAGCGAAGGCAGCCGCTCGCGGAACACCATCCACTGCCAGCCCATCTTCAGCGGGATCATCAGGCCGTTGGCGCCGCCGGTCAGATCCCGGAAATGCAGTGCGACGACGCGGAACACCTCGAGGAAGGCGATGGTCGCCAGCGAGAAGAACGGCCCCCGCAGCCGGAAGCAGGGATAGCTGATGGCGATCGCGACGACGACGGCGACCGCCGCGCCTGCGAACATGCCGAGCCAGGGGCTGACCCCCAGATTCATCAGGATGACGCCGACATAGGCGCCGAGGCCGTAGAAGATGGCGTGGCCGAGCGACAGCTGGCCGGCGAAGCCGCCGACGATGTTCCACGCAGTGGAGAGGGCGGCGAAGACGCAGACGGTGATGAAGACGTGGTAGACGAAATCGTCGCCGATCAGCACGGGCAGGACGACGAGCGCGGCCAGCAGGCCCGCGAGGGCCAGCAGGCTGGGCCGGGCCAGGCCGGAGAAGCGGGCGGGCGCGGCCGAGGCGAAGGGGGTGTCCGTCATGGCGACACGTGCGACAGGGTCAGCCGGCGGCCGAACAGGCCGGCGGGCCTCAGGATCAGGATGAC
Source organism: Inquilinus limosus DSM 16000 (assembly GCF_000423185.1). Taxonomy (GTDB): domain Bacteria; phylum Pseudomonadota; class Alphaproteobacteria; order DSM-16000; family Inquilinaceae; genus Inquilinus; species Inquilinus limosus. Next base: position 8,237 of record NZ_AUHM01000005.1, read on the forward strand.
GAGGAACATGCCGAAGACGGCGACCTCACGCAGGTCGGAGCCGAGATAGAAGCCGGCGAAGCTGTCGATCAGCCCGATCACGAGGGCGCCGACGAAGGCGCCGGTGATCGAGCCGAGCCCGCCCAGCACCACGACGACGAAGGCGGTGAGCACGAAATAGGCGCCGATCGTGGGCGAGGCGGGATAGAGCGGCGCGACCAGCACCGCCGCGACGCCGACGCAGGCCGCGCCGATGCCGAAGGCCAGGATGAAGATGCGGTCGACGTTCACGCCCATCAGCTGCGCCGCGGCGCGGTTCTGCGCCACCGCGCGGATGGCGTGGCCGGTCCGGGTGCGCGACAGGAACAGCTGCAGCCCAGCCACCAGCAGGACGGCCGCGGCGAAAATGGCGATCTGGCCGCTGAGGATGCGGACGGGGCCGATCTCGACCGGCGTGCGCAGGCCGCTCGCCGGCGTGGTAGCGATGTCCGCCCCGAACACCAGGAGGGCGAGGTTGATCAGCGCCGTCGACAGCCCCACCGTCGCGAAGATCTGGATGTGGTCGTCGCGCGCGCTCATCAGCGGCTGGATCACGAGGCGCTGGGTCAGGGCGCCGAACAGGAACAGGGCCGGCACCACGACGATCACCGCGGCGAAGGGGTGGAGGCCCAGCCAGCCGGTGACCAGGAAGGTCAGATACATGCCGGCCATCAGGAATTCGCCATAGGCGAAGTTGACCACCTTGACGATGCCGAAGATCAGGGTCAGCCCGATCGCGACGATGGCGAAGAGCCCGCCCAGCATCAGCCCGTTGGCAAGGAGCTGCAGAACCGTATCCATGCGCCTCTCCCGGGAGCAGGCGGGGGAGGCTGCGCGCCTCCCCCGGCGGATCATTGGTCGAGGCGGATCTGGGACACCGCGGCGGCGTCGGGATAGACGGTCACCAGCTTGCCGTCCTGCCACTGCATGCCTATCATCCGGGCGCGTTCGTTCTGGTTGTTCCGGCCGAACTTCACGCCGTAGCCGACGGCCGTCGCGCCTTCCGGAACGTCGATCGCCTTCGCGGCGTCGAGGATCGCCTCCGGCTCGAAGCCCTCGGCCTTGTTCAGGGCCTCGAGGATGACCTTGGCGCCGGCGTAGTTGTTGAGCGAATGGCCCGACCGAGGCGCCTCGCCGTATTTCTTCCTGTACGCCTCGACGAAGCTCTCCAGGCCGGGCGTGTACTTCGTGTTGACCAGGTACTGGGTGAAATCGACGTCGAGGATGCCGTCCATCACGTCATGGCCGACCGCGTCGGCCGTCGGCTGCAAGGAATAGCCGCCACCGCCGCCGATGATCGCGGCCGGCTTGAACCCGGCCTCGTTGGCCTGCCGCAGGAACAGGACGGAATCGTTCTGGTACGAGGTCTGCAGCACGACGTCGACGCCGCGCGACTTCAGGTCGAGCACCAGCGAGGACATGTCGACGGTCGAGGCCGGATAGCTCTGGAACGCGACGATGTTCAGGCCGGCTTCCGCCGCGTACTCCTTCTGGTGCCCGGCGACGGAGGTGCCGTAGTTCGAGTCCTCGAAGATGACGCCGATCTTCAGGTCCCCGGGCTTCTTGCCGAGGCCGGGCGCGACCTTGTTGACGATCATCTCGACGATCATCTTCGCCATGTCGTCGGCGGTCGGGTTGGTGCGGAAGAGATACTGCAGGCCGCGGCCGGTCACGTCGTCGGCCACCGCGCCCATCTCGAAATAGGGGGTGCCGGACAGCTCGGCCACCTGGCTGGCCGCGATCGAGCGGGCCGAGGAATAGGTGCCGAAGATCGCCGCCACCTGCTCGCGCGAGATCAGCCGCCGCGCTTCGCCGATCGCCTGGTTGTTGTCGACGGCGTCGCCGCGCACCAGCACGACCTTCTCGCCCTGGACGCCGCCGGCGGCGTTGATCTCGTCGACCGCGATCTCGAGCCCGCGCGCGCTCTCGTCCCCCAGCAGGGCGAGGTCCCCGCTGAAGGGGTAAAGGGCGCCGAACTTCACTTCGGCATGGGCCACCGTCGCCGACAGGGCGATGGCGGCGACGGCGGTCTTCAGCAACAGCGGCAGTCTCATGGCGGATCCTCCCTCGGTGTTTGTTCGTGCTGCGGTCAGTAGTTCAGGGCGTCCTTGCCTTCGAAGACGGTGATCGGCGGATAGGCGCGCTGGTCGGTGACGACGTCGATCACGGTCACGTCCCGGCGGGCGAGCGCGTCCTGCAGCGCCGGCAGGAAATCCGCCGGTTGCTCCACCCGCACGCCGCTGCAGCCGCAGGCGCGCGCGATCGCGGCGTGGTCCACCGCCTCGAAGTCGCAAACATCCGTGAAGTCGCCGTAGAGGCTGAGCTCGGCATGCTTCTGGTAGCCGAGGATCTGGTTGTTCAGGACGACGAGGACGACCGGCAGCCGCATGCGGCGGGCCGTCTCCAGCTCCGCCCAGACATGGCCGAAGCCGCCGTCGCCGCTGACCGCGATCACCGGCGCGTCCGGGCGCGCCGCCTTGGCGCCGAGGGCGAAGGGCAGGCCCCAGCCCAGACCGGCCAGGCCGCGCGGCGTCAGGAAGCGCTGCCCGGGCCGGCGCGCGGTCAGGAAGTTGGCGATCCAGATCGAGGAGTAGCTGGCATCCGCCACGACGATCGTGTCGGGCGTCAGCACGCTGTCGATATCGGCCATCAGCCGCTCGGGGCGGATGGGCGTCGCCTCGAGGTCGACGAGGCGCTTCATGTCCTCGGCGTGCTGCGCGCGGCCGGCAGCGATCTTCGCCTCCAGAGCAGGACGGCGGACCGCAAGGGCGGCGGGTTTCGCTGCCTCCAGCGCCGCTGTCAGGGCCGCGAGCGTCAGCTTGGCGTCGCCGGCCAGCCGCAGCGCCTCGTAGTTGCGGCCGATCTCGGCGCTGTCCACGTCGATATGGATGTAGCGGGCATGGCGCGGATACAGCGACCAGCTGTCGGTGCCGTTCTGGTTGGTGCGGTTGCCGACCAGCACCACCACATCGGCCTCGGTGATCAGGTCCCGCAGATGCGAGGACCGGCCGCCCGGCGCCATGAAATAGCCGACGACGCCGACCGACAGCGGGTGGGTCTCGTCCACCGCGCCCTTGCCCATGACGGTGGTGGCGACCGGGATCCCCAACGCCTGCAGTGCCGCCAGCTCTGCCGACGCGCCGGAGGCGTGCACGCCGCCGCCGGCGATGACGACGGGTCTCTCGGCCCCGGCGATCAGCCGGGCCGCCTCCGAGACGCGGGCGGGATCGGCCACGGTGCGGTCGAGCGGGTAGGTGCCCAGGCTTTCCATCCGCTGCGGCATCGCTGGATCAAGTTCGGGCCGCTCGTCCAGCAGATCGAGCGGCACCAGCAGCACGGCCGGGCCCGGGCGGCCGCTGGCGGCGGCGGTGAAGGCCATGTCGACATAGTCGTCGATGCGGGCCGGGTCGGCGACGCGGCGCACCCATTTGGCGACGCCGCCGAACAGCGCGAAATGGTCCAGCTCCTGGAAGGCGTTCCTGTCGGTGAACCGGCGGCTGACGTCCTGCACGATGGCGACCACAGGGATGGAGGCCTTCAGCGCCTCGGCGAGGCCGGGCACCAGCAGGGTCGCGGCCGGTCCGTTCTGGGCGGTGACGACCGCCACCTTGCCGGAGATGCGGGCATAGGCATCGGCCATGGCCGCGCCGGCATTCTCGGTGCGATAGCCGATCTGGCGGATGCCGTAGTCGGGCGCGGCGAGGAACAGGGCCGACGGGATGCTCTGGCCGAAGATCTCGCGCACGCCGTGGCGCTGCAGCGCCGCTGCGATCAGATGGGCGCCGGAGATATTGCCGGCGGCGCGCGGCGCAGGCTTGGTGATGGCGGTCATGCTCCTGGTCCTTCCCCGGCGCTCAGGCCTTCTGGTCCATGGTGAGAACGATCTTCCCGACATGCGCGCCGCGCTCCATCCGCGCATGGGCGTCGGCGACGCGGTCGAAGGGGAAGGTCGAATCGATCAGCGGCTTCGCTTTGCCGGCCGCAATCAGCGGCAGGACGTTCTCGGCGAGGGCCGCGGCCAGCGCTGCCTTCATCGCCACTGGCCGTGCCCGCAGGGTCGATCCGGTCAGCGTCACCCGCTTCAGCATCAGCGGCATCAGGTCGAGATCGACCTTCGAGCCGTGCTGGAAGGCGATCTGCGCGATGCGGCCGTCGACCGCGACGGCGTCGAGATTGCGCCGGATGTAGTCGCCGCCGACCATGTCGAGGATGACGTCCGGGCCCTTGCCGCCGGTGGCGGCGCGGGCGGCGGCCACGAAATCCTCGGCGCGGTAGTCGATGGCGACGTCGGCGCCGATCGCGCGGCTGGCCGCGCATTTCTCCGGCGAGCCGGCGGTGACGATGACGCGGGCGCCGAAGGCCTTGGCCAGCTGGATGGCGGTGGTGCCGATGCCGGAGGTGCCGCCATGGACCAGCACGGTCTCGCCGGCCTTGAGCCCGGCGCGCTCGAACAGGTTCGACCAGACGGTGAAATAGGTCTCCGGAAAGGCCGCGGCCTCGACGAAGGACATTCCGTCGGGAACGGGCAGGGCCGCCGCCTCGTCGATCACGGCCCATTCGGCATAGGCGCCGCTGGCCACCAGCGCCATCACCCGGTCGCCCGGCTTGAAGCGGCCAGCGCCGAGGCCGAGGCCCTCGACCACGCCGGCCAGCTCCAGCCCCAGCACGTCCGAGGCGCCGGGCGGCGGCGGATAGAGGCCTTGGCGCTGCATCACATCGGGGCGGTTGACGCCCGCGGCATGCACCCGGACCAGGGCCTGGCCCTGGCCGGGCACCGGCCTCTCCCGTTCGACGATGGTCAGCGCCTCGGGGCCGCCGGGGACCGGGGCGACGACGGCGCGCGTCAGCGGCGTCATGCGGCTTCACTCTCGGCTTGGGGGAGGAGCAGCACCTTCACCGCCTGGCGCTGGCGGGCCAGCTCGAAGGCCTCGACGGCCCGGGCGAGCGGCAGGCGATGGGTGATGAGGCGGGACAGGACGGCCGCATGGGCCGTCAGGAGGTCGATGGCGGTCGCGAAGGCCCGGGCGGTTGTGTCGTGGGCGGCGCGGAGCTGCTTCTTGTCCCGGACGAATCGCGTCAGATCTAGGTCCAGATGACCGGAATGGATGCCCGCCACCACCAGGATGCCGCCGGAGCGCAGCACCGCGAGCCCGTCATGGACCGAGCGGGCGGCGCCCGTCGCCTCGATGACACGGTCGGCCGGCGCGTCGAAGACGCGGGCCACGATGTCCGCCAGGGGCTCCCCGGCCAGGTCGGCGACGTGGGCGATGCCCATCTCGCGCGCCCGTTGCAGCCGGACGCCGTCGTCGAGGCCGCACAGCAGCACCTGCGCCCCGCGCAGCTGCGCGACGAAGGCGATGCCGAGGCCGATGGGGCCGGGGCCGAGGACGACCACCCTGTCTCCGGGCGCGACATCCGCCACGTCGACCGCATTGACGGCCACCGAGAGAGGTTCGGTCAGCGCCGCGACCTCGAGCGGCAGGCCGTCCGGAACGCACCGGCAGCTGGCGGCCGGCACCCGCACGGCCTCGGCGAAGCCGCCATCCGCATGCAGACCGACGATGCTGCGGCTCTGACAATGCTGGGGCTCGCCGGCGCGGCAGGCGAAGCAGCGGCCGCAGGCGACCGTCGGCCAGCAGGTGACGCGGTCCCCGACCTCAAGGCCGGCGACACCTGGGCCGACCGCGCGCACCGTGCCCGCGAATTCATGGCCGAGGGTGACCGGCAGGACCGACGCCATGAACTCGTAACCCGGCGTCCATTCATAGGCGTGCAGATCGCTGCCGCAGATGCCGGCCGCCGCCACCGCGATCAGGACCTCGCCCGCCGCCGGGGCGGGCGGGGCGGTCGACGCCACCAGTTCGGCCCCAAAGGCCGCGGCCGTCTTCCTGAACGCGATCACCGCTTCCTCCGCTGTCAGCTCCGATGCCGATCCGGCCCTCGAAAGGGGCGGGCGGCGGTGCCCGATCTCTCAGAGGTTGGGCATCGGTTGCTGCAATAAGTAATTTGTTATAACAAGATTGGTCGAGGACAACGGCTGATGTCAAGTCGCGTGCAGCACGATATCGAAACGACGCCCGACGCTGCGGATTGGGTGCAGCCGATCGTCAGGGAGAACCTGAGCGAGCGGGCCTACAGCAGCCTGCGCGCGGCGCTGATGCGCGGCCAACTGCGGCCGGGCGAGCGGCTGCTGCTGCGGCCGATGTCGCTGCGCTTCGGCATCAGCGCGACGCCGATGCGCGAGGCGCTGCTGCGCCTCGTCGGCGAGAAGGCGCTGGCGCTCGGCGCGCGCAACACCGTCGTGGTGCCGACACTGACGCTGGACCAACTGCTGGAGATCCGTGCGATCCGCACCGACCTCGAAGGCCGTGCCGCGGCCACCGCCGCCACGATCGCCTCGTCCGAGGAGATCGAGGGCCTGGCCGCCATCCACGCGCAGATCGCGGAATGTCACGCCTCACGGAGCTTCGAGAGGGCGGTGGACCTCAACACCGAGTTCCACCTGACCTTCTGCCGGATGGCGCGCCTTCCGATCCTGTATGAGATCGTCGAGGGGCTGTGGGTGCGCTGCGGGCCGATCCTCTCGCATCTCTACGATGAGGGCCTGCCGGACTGGGAACCTCATCCGCACCTCAAGCTCATCAGCGCGCTGCGCGAGCGCGACCCGGAGAAGGCCCGCGAAGCCAGCCGCGAAGACATCGAGCGCGGCGGCCAGGGACTCCTGGCGCATGTGCGGGAAAAGGCGGGCGGGTGAGGATCACCGTCGCGGCGCGGGAAACGCGGCGAAGCGGGGTCACGCGGCGAGCAGCGACTTCAGCTTGACCGCCGGCGAGGCGAGCGCCGCCGGGGCGGGGGCGGCGCGTTGCGCGATCAGCATCTCGGCCAGGCGGATCTCGCGCGCCACTTTGCCCAGCGGGCCGATGCCGCTGGCCGCGACCAGCCGGCCGTCCTCGGCCAGGTGGAACAGCAGCATCGCGCCGTCGCCGAGGTCGCGCGCGACCGTGGTGCGGCCCTCATCGGCCAGGCCGGCAATCTGCAGCGTCAGCTCGTACTGGTCCGACCAGAACCAGGGCACCGCCCCGATCGCTTCGCCGCGGCCCAGCATGTTGCGGGCCGCCAGCGACCCCTGGTCCTGGGCGTTGCGCCAGGCCTCCAACCGGATGCGGCGGCCGGCATAGAGCGGGTGGGCGCAGGCGGCGCAGTCTCCCGCCGCGAAGATGTCGGGGTCGGCGGTCGCCAGCGTCGCATCGACGGCGATGCCGTTGTCGACGGCCAGGCCTGCGGCCTCCGCCAGCGCGGTCTCCGGCACCGCGCCGATGCCGGCGATCACGGCATCGGCCGCGATCCGGCTGCCGTCGGCCAGCAGGACGGCGCCGTCCGGATCGATCCGCCCGACTCCGATGCCGGTGCGCAGGTCGACGCCGGCGGCGCGGTGACGATCGGCGATCACGGCGGCGATCTCGGCCGGCACGCCGCGCATCAGGATGCGGGGCTGGGCCTCGATCACGGTCACGCCGCAGCCGCGCGCGACCGCGGCCGCAGCCAGCTCCAGCCCGATGAAGCCGCCGCCGATGACGGCCAGGCGCACGCCGGGGCGCAGCAGCGGCCGCAGCGCCAGAGCATCGTCGAAGCGGCGCAGATACAGGGCCTGCTCGTGCCCCGGCACGGCCAGCCGGCGCGGCCGCGCCCCGGTCGCCAGCAGCAGCCGCGAATAGGGCAGGGCGCGCCCGTCGGCCAGGGTCACGATGCGGGCCGGGCGGTCGATCGCCACGGCCTCGGTCCCCAGGACCAGCTCGATGCCCAGAGCCGCGGCGCGGTCGCGGTCCAGCACCGTGGTCGCGGCCGGCTCCTCCGCCGCCAGCAGCGCGGCCTTCGACAGGGGCGGGCGCTCATAGGGCGGGTGGATCTCCGAGCCGACCAGCGTGACCGGGCCGTCCCAGCCCTCCTGGCGCAGCGCCGTCGCCGCCCGGGCGCCGGCTTCGCCGGCACCGATGATCACCATGCCGGTCATTCCGTTATCCGAGCCGGATATAGACCTGGCCGTCCTCCACCCGGACCGGATAGGTCCGCAGGTCGATGCAGACCGGGGCGCCCTTGGCCGCGCCGGTGGTGAAGTCGAAACGGCCGTTGTGCTTCGGGCATTCGATGATGGTGCCCATCACCAGCCCGTCGGCGAGGTGCACCTGCTCATGCGTGCACAGCCCGTCGGTGGCGAAATAGCGGTCGTCCTCGGTTCGATAGATGGCGAAGCTGCGGCCGCCATGGTCGAAGCGGATCACGTCCTCTTCATCGATGTCGTCCGCGCCGCAGGCCGCGATCCAGCCGTCTTCGGCCATGGTCTTCCTCCCTTCTCGATATGGTTCACTCGGCCGGCGCGGCCTGGGCGGTTCCGATCGTCGGGCCGGGCGAGGCCCCGGCCGGCAGCCGCCGGACGACATGATGGCTGGGGTCGCGCAGCTGCCGGAGCAAGGTCGGGATGATCTCGCGATAGGCGGCCCAGCAGCTCGGATAGGGCGGCGGGCAGTCGTGCTTCATCGCCGCATGCAGCTTCGGCAAAGCGTGGTAGGGCACCATCGGGAACATGTGGTGCTCCACATGGTAGTTCATGTTCCAGTACAGGAATCGGAACACCGGGTTCATGTAGACGGTGCGGCTGTTCAGCCGGTGGTCCAGCACGTCCTCGGCCAGGCCGGCATGCTGGGTCAGGCCGAAGAACTGGACCATCCCGCCGCCGTAGAGGGTTGGCAGGCCGACATACATGGCGGGCAGGATGCTGCCCAGCGCCAGGCAGGCGGCGATCACCGTGGCGAAGATGGCGAGGTAGATCCGCGCGACCAGGAACACCTTCCATCGCTCCATCTCCGGGATGAATGTCTCCTCCTCCGCGGTCAGCCGGCCGGCCGCGTGCACGAACAGCCTGCGGATCGCGACCGCGCTGCTCTTCAGCGCGAACATGTTGAGGGCGATGTTCAGGAGGCTGGGCGGCCGCGGCGCGGCGATCTCGGGGTCGCGGCCGACGATGATGGTGTCGGTGTGGTGCCGTGTGTGGCTCCAGCGCCAGACCGTCGGCTCGCGCAGGATCATGAAGCAGGCGATGTGGTAGACGGCGTCGTTCATCCACCGCGTCTTGAAGGCGGTGCCGTGGCCGCATTCGTGCCAGCGGCTGTCGGAGGCCGAGCCGTAAAGCACGCCGTAGCACAGGAAGAACGGCAGGGCCCACCAGCTGCCCCAGAAAGTGCCGCCGAGCCCGCCGGTGACGGCCAGGGCCGCGAACCAGATCAGCGTGTCACGGATCGCCGGCCCGTCCGACCGGCGCATCAGCTCCTTCAGCTCCTTGCGCGGGATCGGGCAGGCGTACCAGGCGGCGCCGGCCAGCCCGGCCTCGACCGCGCGCCGCGCCTCCGCCCCGACCAGGCTGTAGTCCCTCCGGCCGATCTCCCCGGGCATCGCATCCTCCTGCACTGCCCCGCTTGTCCGCGGGTTCTGCAGAGAAGCGTAATTCAGGCGCCGGCCCTGCTCAATGCGGTCCTGATAGAATCTGTCATTTCCAATCACGGCGTGGCAGAGTGCCGTGATGGATTTGCGAGCGGAGACAGGATGAGCAAGCGCCCGACCATCGCCGACCTCGCCGCGGCGGCAGGCGTCAGCGTCGCCACCGTCGACCGCGTGCTGAACCAGCGGCACCCGGTGCGCGAGGGCACGGCGGAGCGGGTGCTGCGCGCGGCCGAGGCGATCGGTTATCACGCCACGCCGCTGCTGAAGCAGCGGCTGCGGGAGGATCTGCCGGCCCGCAGCTTCGGCTTCCTGCTGCAGAAACGGGCGGACGCCTTCTACCAGCAGCTCGCCGCCGACCTGCAGGCCGCGACCGCCGCCTGCTCCGCGGCCCGGGGCCGCGCCGTGGTCGAGTTCATGGAGGAGCTGTCGCCCGGCACCATCGTCGAGGCGCTGCGGCGGGTCGGCGGCCGGGTCGACGCCCTGGCCGTGGTCTCGGTCGACCATCCGCATGTGTCGGAGGCGATCGCGGATCTGCGGCGCCAGGGCGTGCCGGTCTTCGCCCTGCTGACCGACCTGATGGCAGAGGACCGCGCCGGCTATATCGGCCGCGACAACCGGAAGGAGGGGCGGACGGCGGCCTGGATGGTGGCCAGGACGGCACGGGCGCCGGGCAAGGTCGGGATCATCGTCGGCAGCCACCGCTACCTCTGCCAGGAGACGGCCGAGATCTCCTTCCGCTCCTATTTCCGCGAGCACGCGCCGGGCTTCCGGCTGCTGGAGCCGCTGATCAACCTCGAGGATGCGCGGATCGCGCGCGAGGCGACGCACGACCTGATGGCGCGGAACCCGGACCTGGTCGGCCTCTACATCTGCGGCGGCGGCACCGAAGGCGTGATCGACGCGGCGCGGGAGGAGGCGGGCCACGCCCCGGTCGCCATCGTGTGCAACGAGCTCACGCCCAAGGCCCGCGCCGCCCTGATCGACGGCGTCCTGACCGCCGTGATCTCGACCCCGACCGCGCTCATGGCGACGCGCACGGTGGAGGCGATGGTTCGCGCCCTCGAGAGCGCCGCCCCCGAGCCGCCGGGCCAGATCCTGGTGCCGTTCGAGCTGTACGTGTCGGAGAATATTTGAGGGTGGGAATAGCCCTGGCCTTACCTCCCATTGTCATGCCCGGGCTTGACCCGGGCATCCAGAGAGCGTCGACGCCCTCTGGATTGCCGGGTCAAGCCCGGCAATGACAGGAGGGGCAGGCGACCGCGACCGGCCCGCCACCTACCGATTGTACTTGGTCACGATCACCGGCCGGGCGGGCGCTTCCTCCGGCGCCGGTTCGCCGGCGAGCCGGCCGCGGATGATCGCGATCGCCTGCCGCAGCTCCGCCGCCACGTCGTGGCTCAGCACGGCGTCCATGCCGCCGTCCTCCAGCAGCCGGGCGGAGTTCTCGTTCAGCTCGTGGCCGATGAAGGCGACGGCGCCGGTCAGGCCGGCCTCGGCGATCGCGCGGGCGATGCCGACATTGCCGCCGGCGGTGTTGTAGACGCCGAGCGGCGCCGGCCTCGCCGCCAGGATCTCGCGCATGGTGGCGTAGGCGAAATCGGGGTCGTCGCTCGAATTGATGCTCTCCTCGACCGACAGGTTGGGGAATTCGGTGCGCAGCACGCGGCGGAAGCCGATCTCGCGCTCCTCCTGGCAGCGATAGGGCGCGCTGGCGACCAGAACGATGCGGCCCTCGCGCCCGCCGGCCAGCCGGCCCATCAGCCAGGCGGCGGTCGACCCCGCCCGCTCCTGGTCCATGCCGACATAGGCGGTGCGGCCGGAGCCCGGCAGGTCCGTGGTCAAGCAGACCACCGGCTTGCCCGCCGCCACGCCGGCCTGGACCGCGCGGTTGATGGCGAAATGCTCGCGCGCCACCAGCAGCAGCCCGTCGCAGCGCGCCAGCATCGCCGAGACCCGCTCGGCGAAGTCCGGCGGGTCGACCTCCGCCGTCGGCCGTGTGAAGACCTCCGGACTCACCCTCGGATCCGCCGCCGCGATCTGCTCCAGCGCCTGGACCAGCGTGGCGGTGAAGGTGCGGCCGGAATCACAGGCGAAGCCCAGGCGGATCGGCTGGGCCGCGGCGTCCGCCGTCGCCGGGCCGCGCCGTCGCTCCAGCACCGCCAGCACGGCCTGCGCCTTGTCCGCAGCCACGCCGCCGCGCCCGTTCACCACGCGGTCGACCGTGGCGGTCGAGACGCCGGCCTCCGCCGCGATCTCGGCGATGGTGGGGCCCTGCCAGCTTCCGCGCCGCATCCGGATCTCCGTTGATGGTTTATCCATCAATACGGATTTGTCGTGGAGGGGTCAAACTCTATCGAGCTATTAGGTTTTTCGCTGCTTCGTCATGATGTCTATCAACGCAGTTGACAACTATCCAATCATATGGCCTTCATTTTCAGCGCGAGCCGATGAAAGAATGATGGTTAACAAATCAAGCGGTGACGGGATGGAAACGGACTTCGTCGTGGCGCTCAACCATATGGCGGCGCCGGCCCTGGATGTGCCGCGGTTCTTCGATCTCGCCGCAGACCTCGGCTGCCGCGGCGTCGAGATCCGCAACGATCTCGGCGACGATGCCGTCGCCGGCGGCCTGGCGGCGGAGGAGGTGGCGCGGCTGGCGGCCCAGCGCGGCCTGACCATCCTGTCGATCAATGCGCTGCAGCGCTTCAACGACTGGACCGAGGCGCGGGCCGAGGAGGCCCGGGCGCTGGCGGATTACGCGAGGCGCTGCGGCGCCCCGGCGCTGGTGCTGGTCCCGGTCAACGATGTCGGCTGGATGCCGCCGCCGGAGGAGCGCCGCGCCGGGCTGCGCCGGGCGCTGTCCGGCCTGGCCCCGATCCTGGCCGAAGCCGGAATACTTGGCCTCGTCGAGCCGCTCGGCTTCGAGATCTGCTCGCTGCGCTCCAAGCGCGAGGCGCTAGAGGCAATCGACGAGCTGGGCCTCGATGAGCGGTTCCGGCTGGTGCACGACACCTTCCACCATCACCTGGCCGGGGAGGGGGAGCTGTTCCCCGAGCGCACCGGGCTGGTCCACATCTCCGGCGTCGAGGACCGCGCCGTGCCGCTGGCTGGGCTGCGCGACGCCCATCGCGTGCTGGTCGGGCCGGCCGACATGATCGGCAATGCGGTTCAGATCCGTGTTCTGCGCGCCGGCGGCTATCGCGGGCCCTTCTCCTTCGAACCCTTCGCCGCCAGCGTTCACGCCGATCCCGATATCGCCGGTTCGCTGCGCGCCAGCGTCGGTCACCTGTCCGCGGCGCTGGCCCGGATGGCGGCGGAATGATGAAAATCGATCAGAAAGATCCGCGAGCCTCTGAATGGATCTGAAAGATTCCGTCATGGGCTGATTGAGCCGTCCGGCGGCGGGCTCCACCGTCGCCGGACACGGAACCGGCACGAACCGGAAGCCCGGATACCCCGGGACCGAACATGGGAGGACGCCAGATGAAGAGGACCCTGCTCGCCTTCGCAGCCACCGCGCTGCTGTCGCTGCCCGCCGAGGCCGCGACCAAGATCGGCGTGTCGATGGCCTATTTCGACGACAACTTCCTGACCATCCTGCGCAACGCGATGACCGAGGAAGCCAAGGCGAAGGGGGCCGAGATCCAGTTCGAGGACGCCAAGGGCGACATCGGCAACCAGACCAGCCAGATCCAGAACTTCATCGCCTCGGGCGTCGACGCGATCATCGTCAACCCGGTCGACACCTCGGCCACGCCGCAGATGTCGCAGCTGACGGTCGACGCCAAGATCCCGCTGGTCTTCGTCAACCGCAAGCCGGACGGCGACACCCTGCCCGACGGCGTTGTCTTCGTCGGCTCCGACGAGCGCCAGTCCGGCACGCTGGAGATGGAGGAGCTGGCGCGGCTGGCCGGCTACAAGGGCAATGTCGTGGTCATGGTCGGCGAGCTGGCGACCAATGCGGCGCAGCTGCGCACCAAGGATGTCGAGGACGTGGTCGCCAAGTACCCCGACATGAAGATCGTCGAGAAGCAGACCGCGAACTTCCAGCGCAACGAGGCCATCGACCTGATGACCAACTGGCTGACCGCGGGCACCGACTTCACCATCGTCGCCGCCAACAACGACGAGATGGCGATCGGCGCCATCCTCGCCATGCAGCAGGCCGGCAAGGACCCGAAGCCGTACCTGATCGGCGGCATCGACGCGACGCCGGACGCGCTGGCGGAGATGGAGAAGGGCACTCTCGACGTCACCGTGTTCCAGAACGCCCGCGGCCAGGGCAAAGGCGCGGTCGAGGCGGCGCTCAAGCTCGCCGCCGGCGAGAAGCTCGACAGCTGGCAGTGGATCCCGTTCGAGCTGGTCACGCCGGAAAACATGAAGAAGTTCTCGCAGTAATCCGCGATCATCGACCAAGGTCCGGGGGCGCCCGCGCCCCCGGGCGGAAAGGCGCCCGCCATGACCGCCTCCGTCGCCACCCTGCGCCGGCCCGAGCCCGGCCCTTCGCCCGCCGACTGCCTCTTGGAGGTGGCGAATGTCCGCAAGGCCTTCCCGGGCGTCGTCGCCCTCGGCGATGTCTCGTTCCGGCTGCGGCCCGGCACCGTGCACGCGCTGATGGGCGAGAACGGCGCCGGCAAGTCGACGCTGATGAAGATCATCGCCGGCATCTATACGCCGGATGCGGGCGAGATCCGCCTGCGCGGCAAGCCCGTCAGCCTGCTGACGCCGCTCGCCGCGCTGGAGGCCGGCATCGCCATGATCCATCAGGAGCTGAACCTGATGTCGTTCATGACGGTGGCGGAGAACATCTGGATCCGGCGCGAGCCGCGCAACCGCTTCGGCCTGATCGACCACGGCGCGATGCGGCGGCGGACGAAGGAGCTGTTCGCGCGGCTCGCCATCGACATCGACCCGGAGGCGGAGGTGCGCCACCTGACCATCGCCAGCCGGCAGATGGTCGAGATCGCCAAGGCGGTGTCCTACAACTCCGACGTCCTGATCATGGACGAGCCGACCTCGGCCCTGACCGAGCGCGAGGTCGACCACCTCTTCGCCATCATCCGCACGCTGAAGGCGGCGGGCAAAGGCATCGTCTACATCACCCACAAGATGAGCGAGCTGGCGGCGGTGGCGGACGAGGTCTCGGTGTTCCGCGACGGCCGCTTCATCGGTTCCGGCCCGGCCGCCGAGCTCGACCGCGAGGCGATCATCCGGATGATGGTGGGGCGCGAGCTCGGCCAGATGTACCCGAAGCTGGAGGCCGAGATCGGCGCCCCCGTGCTCGCGGTCGAGGGGCTCGGCCTCGACGGCGTCTTCGCCGATGTCAGCTTCGAGCTGCGGTCGGGCGAGATCCTCGGCGTCGCCGGCCTCGTCGGCTCCGGCCGCACCAATGTGGCGGAGGCGCTGTTCGGCGTCACCCCGGCCACCGCCGGCACCATCCGGATCAAGGGCGAGGCGGTGCGGATCGGGTCGCCGGCCCAGGCGATGGCCGCGGGCATGGCCTTCCTGACCGAGGACCGCAAGGAGACCGGGCTGTTCCTGACCCTGCCGGTGCTCGAGAACATGCAGATGGCCGTGCTGCGCGACCGCTACGTCAAGGCCGGCTTCGTCACCCAGGGCGCGATCGCCCAGGCCTGCCAGGCCTGGCGCACCACGCTGCGGATCAAGACGCCGGACCTGCAGGAGCCGGCGCTGAACCTGTCCGGCGGCAACCAGCAGAAGGTGCTGATCGCCCGCTGGCTGCTGACCAAGCCGCGCATCCTGATCCTGGACGAACCGACGCGCGGCATCGACGTCGGCGCGAAGGCGGAGATCTATCGGCTGATCTCGGCTTTGGCGCAGGAGGGCGTGGCGGTGCTGATGATCTCCTCCGAGCTGCCGGAGATCCTCGGCATGAGCGACCGGATCATGGTCATGCATCAGGGCCGGGTGACCGGCATCCTCGACCGCACCGAGGCCGACCAGGTGAGCATCATGCGGCTGGCCTCGCGCTGAGGCCGCTGCCGGTGAATTGAAGGAGAGCCGGCCCGAGCGCCGGCCGGGGAGGACAGATGAGCGCGACCCAGGTCTCCGCACCCCAGATCGAACCCAGCCGCCGCCGGTTCCGCATGCCGGTGGAGGCCAGCATCTTCCTCGTCCTGATCGGCATCTGCGTGCTGTTCGAGGCGTTGGGCTGGTACGCCCGCGGCCAGTCCTTCCTGGTCAATCCGCAGCGCCTCCTGATCATCGTGCTGCAGGTGTCGATCGTCGGGCTGCTCGCGGTCGGCGCCACCCAGGTGATCATCACCTCCGGCGTCGACCTGTCGCCGGGCTCGGTGCTGGCGCTCGCCGCCATGGTGTCCGCGACCTTCGCCCAGAGCTCGAGCTTCAGCCGCGTCATCTTCCCGGCCCTGACCGACATGCCGGTGCTGGTGCCGGTGGCGATGGGCCTGCTGGTCGGGGCGGCGGCCGGGCTGATCAACGGCGCGCTGATCGCGCGGACCGGGATCCCGCCCTTCATCGCCACCCTCGGCATGATGGTGGCGGCCCGCGGCGCCGCCCGCGCCTATACCGACGGCGCCCCGGTCTCGGGCCTGCAGCCGGACTTCACCTGGATCGGCCAGGGCAGCCGGCCGGTGATCCTGTTCCTGGTCGTGGCGCTGATCTTCCATGTGGCGCTGCGCTACACCCGCTACGGCAAGTTCACCTACGCCATCGGCGCCAACCCGCAGGCGGCGCGCGTCTCCGGCATCGATGTCGGCCGGCACCTGATCCTGGTCTACACCATCGCCGGCCTCTTGGCCGGGCTCGGCGGCATCGTCATGGCGGCGCGCAACGGCAGCGGCCAGGCGAACATGGGCACGGGCTACGAGCTCGACGCCATCGCCGCGGCGGTGATCGGCGGCACCAGCCTGGCGGGCGGCGTCGGCCGCATCACCGGCACCGTGATCGGCACGGTGATCCTGGGCGTGATGACCAGCGGCTTCACCTTCCTGGGCATCGACGCCTATTACCAGGATATCGTGAAGGGCGGGATCATCGTCGCCGCCGTGGCCGCGGACCAGTACCGCCAGCGCCGGCGAAGGAAGGCCTGAATACAGGGAGGGGAGGAATGCAGAAGCTTCTGGTGCTTCAGTCGCTCTGGTCGATGGAGCGGCGCCACACCGACGGGTTCGAGCGCACGCTCGAGGCCAATATCGAGATGATCGCGGGGGCCGGCTTCGACGGCATCAGCGCGCATTGGACCGACCGGGACGCGGTGCGTCGTACGGCAGGCTGCCTCAGCGGCACCGGCATGGTCGCGGAGGGCATGTGCTTCCCGAAGAGCGTCGACGATCTGAAGCCGGTGCTGGAGATCGCGGCCGAGTTCCCGGTGCACCACATCACCCTGCAGCCGGATGTGCGGCCACGGCGGCTGGAGGATTGCGTGCCGCTGATCGAGGGCTGGCGGCGCCTGGCCGGGGATGCCGGCATCCCGGTCCTGATCGAAACCCATCGCGACCGGATGACGACGGATCTGTACTTCACCCTCGACCTGCTCGACCGCTTCCCGGATCTGCCGCTGCTGGCCGACCTGTCGCATTTCCTGGTCGGGCGGGAGTTCCCCTATCCGGTGTCGGATGAGAACCACGCGCTGATCCACCGCATCCTCGACAATGCCTGGGCCTTCCACGGGCGCGTCGCCTCGCGCGAGCAGGTGCAGATCGAGATCTCCTTCCCGCATCACAAGCCCTGGGTCGACCTGTTCCGCGACTGGTGGGGCTACGGCTTCCGCAGCTGGTGCCGGCGCGCCGCCGCCGATGCGACGCTCTCCTTCACCTGCGAGCTGGGGCCGAAGCCTTATGCCATCACCGGGCGGGACGGCAACGACACCACGGACCGCTGGGCCGAATCCCTGACCCTGGCGGAGCTGGCGCGGACCCTCTGGACCGAGACTGCCCAGGGATAGGAGGAGACGTGGCACGGGGAAGGGCCGAGCCGATCACCCTGTCCGAGGCCGAGCGCGCCACGCTCGAGCGGATCTCCGGCCATAGCCTCGGCCGGCAGGCGATGGCGCTGCGCGCCGGCATCGTCCTGCTGGCGGCGCAGGGGCTGAGCAACCGGGCCATTTCCGGTCGGCTGGGGCTCGAAGAGCACTGCGTCGGCCGTTGGCGCCGGCGCTTCACCCGGGAGGGGATCTGGGGGCTTTTCGACCGGCCGCGCCCGGGTGCGCCTAGGAAGAGGCCCTGGGCGCCGGGGTCGGCGGCGGGTGCCGACGGCGCAGATCAGATATGGGCGTCTGGCATACAAAATTCATAATGCAAAACTTGATGAAGGGCAGCAGGCCTGCCATATGTTGCGGCGCAACAGACCCAGTCCACGGATCCCTGCCATGACGCCTGACCTCCTCCTGCCCGGGCTGCTCGCCCTCATCATCGCCGGTGCCGGCTTGGCGGCCGTGATCACCGAGATAGCCGTGAAGGCCCCGGACCTGTTCGGCGCGATCGCGACCGACGTCCGGCGGATGGCAATGCCGGATCGGGACCGCGGGGCCGATGTGCCGGCTCCCGCGAACAGCAATGTCTGGCGCAAGGCGGCCTGACCCGCCTCTCCGTTTTCCCTACGTCTTTCGGATGGGCGGCCCTCCTGGGCCGCCCGTCGCCGTTTCCGGCCCGGCTCTTCCTTGTGCAGAGGCGAAGAGAAATTGTTGGCCCGAGCCGCCCGGAATTCTGCCGATCCTGCAGTGTCGACAGTCTCGGTCTGCTGCATTGCAGCACCGCGATCGAAATGAATCGTTCCGAACTTGAAAAGATACATTGCGTTACATTCCAGATACAATATATTGGATACCAGCCAGTCTCGGTCACCGACCTGGCCATCCACCAACAAGACAGTCGGGCCGCGCTTCGCGCGAAGCCGCGGCGCTGGGGAGGCACCAATGACCGGGAAAGTGCGTCAAGCGCTTGTGCATGGATTCGCCTGTGCCGCGGCTGCGATGGCCCTGCTGGGGGCCGGCATCGCCCAGGCGGACTGGAAGCCCACCCGCAACGTCGAGTTCGTCGTGCCCGCGGGCACCGGCGGCGGCGCCGACCAGATGGCGCGGATGATCCAGGGCATCATCCAGAAGCACGGGCTGATGGAGCAGTCGATCGTCGTCGTCAACCGCGCCGGCGGCGCGGGGGCGGAGGGCTTCCTCGACGTCAAGGGATCGGCGGGCGACCCGCACAAGATCATCATCACCCTGTCGAACCTGTTCACCACCCCGCTGGCGACCGGCGTTCCGTTCAGCTGGAAGGACCTGACGCCGGTGACGATGCTGGCGCTGGACGAGTTCATCCTGTGGGTGAATTCATCCGAGCCGTATCAGACGGCGCAGGACTACGTCGCCGCGATCAAGGCGGCGGGCGACAACAGCTTCAAGATGGGCGGCACGGGGTCGAAGCAGGAAGACCAGATCATCACCGCCGGGCTCGAGCAGATCATCGGCAAGCGGCTGACCTATGTGCCCTATAAGGGCGGCGGCGACGTCGCGGCCCAGCTGGTCGGCAACCACATCAACTCCAGCGTCAACAACCCGATCGAGGCGGTGGCGCAGTGGCGCGCCGGCGCGCTGCGCCCGCTCTGCGTCTTCGACGACCAGCGCATCGCGGTGACGACGCCGCAGGCGGAGGGCAAGGCCTGGAGCGACGTGCCGACCTGCAAGGAATCCGGCCTCGACATGAAATACCTGATGCTGCGCGGCATCTTCATGCCGCCCGAAGCGTCGCCGGAGCAGGTGGCCTACTATGTCGGGCTGTTCGACAAGGTGCGCCAGACGCCCGAATGGAAGGAGTTCATGGCCGCGGGGGCGTTCAACACCACCAGCATGACGGGCGACGCCTTCAAGGCGTGGCTGGGCGAGGCCGAGCAGGCGCATCAGAGCCTGATGGAAGTGGCCGGCTTCATCGCGAAGTAGGACCGGGCGAAGTCGGACCGAGGCCCCCGGACCGTTCCGGGGGCCGCTTCCGGCGGCCCCGCCCCGGGTTTGCCACCCCATCTTCCAGGAGGATCAGCCATGGCGGACCACGACCGGCAGGACGACGGCACGGTCAGCGTACGGGCGGTGGAGATCGTCGTCGCGGCCGTCCTGATGATCATCGCCGTGGTGGTGATGGTCGACAACCTGCGGATCGGCATCGGCTGGGCCTATGACGGGCCGGAGGCCGGCTATTTCCCCTTCTATGTCGGCCTCGTGCTGTTCCTGGCCAGCGCCGGCATCCTGCTGACCAACCTGTTCGGCCGATCGCCCGATCTCGGCAGCTTCGTCGGCCGCTCGCAGCTCGGGCTCGTGCTGAAGGTGCTGGTGCCGACCATCGTCTTCGTGGCGCTGATCGGCTTCCTCGGCCTCTACGTCGCGGCCGCGCTGTTCATCGCCTTCTTCATGCACTGGCTCGGCAGGTACCCCGTGGCGAAGATCGTGCCGGTCGCGGTCCTGGTGCCGGCCGCGCTGTTCCTGATGTTCGAGCTCTGGTTCCTGGTGCCGCTGCCCAAGGGGCCGCTGGAGGCGATGCTGGGCTACTAGCCCGACCGACGCGAAGACATCCCAAGACCCGCGGCAAGCGGGCGCAAGCGAACGCTGGGAGGGACCGTTGGACGCTCTCTATTCTCTCATTCACGGCTTCGGCGTGCTCGCCGACCCGATGAACATCGTCTACATGTTCGTCGGCATCACGCTCGGCGTGCTGATCGGCGTGCTGCCGGGGCTGGGCGGCGCCAACGGCGTGGCCATCCTCCTGCCGCTGACCTTCGCGATGTCGCCGACCTCGGCGATCATCATGCTGTCCTGCATCTATTGGGGCGCCCTGTTCGGCGGCGCCATCACCTCGGTGCTGTTCAACATCCCCGGGGAGCCGTGGTCGGTCGCCACCACCTTCGACGGCTATCCCATGGCCCAGCAGGGAAGGGCGGGGGAGGCGCTGACGGCAGCCTTCACCTCCTCCTTCTTCGGCGCCTTCGTCGCCGTCGTGATCCTGACCTTCCTGGCGCCGCTGATCGCCGGCTTCGCCCTGCGCTTCGGACCGGCGGAATTCTTCGCGGTCCAGCTTCTCACCTTCTGCAGCTTCATCGGCATGGGGCGCGAGGCGCCGCTGAAGGTCATCGCCGCGATGATGCTGGGCTTCGCCCTGGCGGCGGTCGGGCTCGACACCGTCACCGGCCAGCTGCGCATGACCTTCGGGTCGACCGAGCTGCTGCGCGGCTTCGACTTCCTGATCGCGGTGATCGGCCTGTTCGGCATCGGCGAGATCCTGCTGACCATGGAGGAAGGGCTGGCCTTCAAGGGCAAAAACGCCAAGATCAACGCCAAGGTGGTGCTGCAGGCCTGGGCCCAGCTGCCGAGATACTGGGTCACGGCGCTGCGCGGCGCGATCGTCGGCTGCTGGATGGGCATCACCCCGGGCGGCGCGACGCCGGCCTCCTTCATGAGCTACGGCCTGGCCAAGCGGTTCTCGCGCAACGGCAAGCGGTTCGGCCGCGGCGAGATGGAGGGGGTGGTGGCGCCGGAGACGGCGGCCCATGCCGCCGGCACCAGCGCCCTCTTGCCGATGCTGACCCTCGGCATCCCTGGGTCGCCGACCGCGGCGGTGCTGCTGGGCGGCCTCCTGATCTGGGGCCTGCAGCCCGGGCCGCTGCTGTTCGTCGAGCAGCGCGACTTCGTCTGGGGCCTGATCGCCAGCATGTATCTCGGCAACATCGCCGGGCTGATCGTGGTGCTGACGACGGTGCCGCTCTTCGCCTCGATCCTGCGCATCCCGTTCAGCATCATCGCGCCGGTGATCATCACCATCTGCGCGGTCGGCGCCTACACGGTCAGCAATGCGCTGGCCGATATCAGCATCATGCTGGTCTTCGGCGTCGTCGGCTATCTGTTCAAGAAGCTGTCCTACCCGCTGGCGCCGCTGGTCCTGGCCCTGGTGCTGGGCGACATGGCGGAGGGCTCGTTCCGGCAGGCGATGCTGCTGTCCCAGGGCAGTCTCTCGATCTTCTGGTCGAACGGCCTGGTCGGCAGCATCGTCGCCCTGGCCCTGGTGATGCTGTGCTGGCCGCTGATCTCGCTGGTGATCGCACGGCTGCGCGGCGGCGCCAAGCCGGGCGACATCGTCGCCGCGGACTGAGGCGGCGGGCGGTGGGGAGGGGACGGTGCTCGAGCCGCGGATCAGCACCCGGCTGGCGCTGCCGCGCCTGGACCCGAACGACAGCTTCCGGACCCAGGCCTATCTGGCGCTGAAGCGCGCGATCGCGGCGATGGATCTCTACGACCATCCCGGCGAGATCCGGCTGGACGAGCGGCAGCTGTGCCGGGATCTCGGCGTCAGCCGCACGCCGATCCGCGAGGCGCTGACGGTGCTGGAGCAGGAGGGCTTCGTGCTGACCCTGCCGCGCCGCGGCATCTACGTCCGGCGCCGGACCAAGCGCCAGATCGTCGAGATGGTGCAGGTCTGGGCGGCGCTGGAAAGCATGGCCGCCCGGCTGGCGGCGACCCATGCGACGGATGCGGAGATCGCGGCGCTGCGCGACTTGTTCGCCGGCTTCGAGGGCCGGCCGGCGGCGGAGATCGACGGCTATTCGGACGCCAACATCGCCTTCCACCGGGCGATCGTCCGGCTGGGCGGCAACCGGCTGATCATCGCCCGGACGGCCGATCTGCTGATGCAGATCGACGCCATCCGGCGCCGGACCATCCGCGAGGACGACCGGGCGGACCGGTCGATCGGCGACCATCTGCGGATCATCGAGGCGCTGGAGCGGCGGGACGCGGACCTGGCCGCCCGGCTCGACCGCGACCACACGCTGGGCCTCGCCGACCACATCGAGCGGCACTGCCATTTCCTGGCCTGACCGACGGCCAGGAGCGGCCGTGAGCCCGAGAAGGCGCAACCTCTCTCATGTGGCGGGAGAGGCTATCCGTGGGCACCCGGCCGTGAATGCAATCGCGGCCGGGCCGAGATGCGCGCCGGCAGGATGGCGATGGCGAAGCCGAGGAGGATCAGGCCGATGCCGACCAGGTGGAAGCCCCGGATCGGCTCACCCAGAAGCAGGAAGGCGAGCACCGAGGAGTAGACCGCCACGAGATGGAAGGACGCGCCGGTGAGCGCCGGGCCCAGCGTCGCGACGCAGCGGTTCCAGAGCGCGGCCCCGAGAAGCGAGGAGAAGATGCCGATGAACAGCAGCGAGGCGATCGTGTGGGGCACGAGCAGGATCGAGCGTCCGGCCGCCTCCTCGATCAGCCAGAAGGGCATCATCAGCGCGGAGGTGGCGAGCGTCAGCGCCGCCATGAACGCCATGCCGGGGACGCCCTTCGGACCATAGCGAAGCAGCACGGAGTAGAGCGCGTAGCCGGCGGCGGCCAGAAGCACGAGGATCTCCCCGCCGCCGATCGAGAGTGAGGCGAACGTCGCCGGATCGCCGCGCCCGACAATCCAGCCGACGCCGAGGAAGGACAGGGCGATGCCGGCGACGACGCGCCGGCGCGGCGCCTCCCCGGCGATGAGCCAGGCGCAGATCGGCATCATCAGCGGCAGGGTGTAGTTGAGCATGGCCGCCGTCGCCGCCGGTATGCTGTGCAGCGCGATGTAGTTCAGCAGGGGTAGCCGGCGAGGCCGCAGGCCGCACAGGCGAAGGTGACCGGCCAATGCGCCAGGATCTCGCGCCGCCGCGCGGCCAGTTCGCGCCACACGAGGGGCAGCAGCACTGCCGAGGCGATCACCCAGCGCCAGAAGGTGAGGCCGAATGGCGGCAGTTCGTCGGCATAGGCGCGGCCGATCACGAGGTTGCCAGCCCAGAACAGCGGCGGCAGGGGGGGAGCGCGTAGGGTCTGCGCCAGACGAGGTCCAGCAGGCCGCCGGCGGACCAGCCCGGCGGGACGGTCACGGCGCCGCCCCGGCGAGGCCGATGCGGATGCGCCGGTTGTGGCGCCCCTTGTTCTCGACCTTGAGGATGCGGATCGGGCCGGACCGGCCGGTGGAGGCCAAATGGGTTCCGCCGCAGGCCTGGCGGTCGAGCCCGGCGATGTCGACGATGCGGATGAGCCCGTCCGCGGTCGGCGGCGGCGCCACGGATTTGGATCGGATCAGCCCCGGTGTGGCATGGGCCTCGGCCAGCGGCACATAATCGTCGCGCACGGCGAGGTCCTGCCGGACGAGGTCGTTGATCGGGCCTTCCAGCGCGCGCAGCCGGTCGTTGTCGGCATCCGGCAGATCGAAATCCAGCCGGGCCGTCCCGTCGCCGCCCAGCTGCGCGCCGGTGACGAGCGCGCCGTCGAAATGCTGGAAGACCAGCGCGTTCAGGATATGCGTGCCGGTGTGCAGTTCCCGCATCATCCGGCGGAAGGCGGGGTCGACCACGGCCTCGACCGGGCCGGCGACTTCGACCGACGGATCGTCGAGGATGTGCCAGAGCTTGCCGCCCGCGGGCTCGAAGCCGGCGACGGCGTGCTCGCCGCCGCGCCAGCGCAGAAAGCCGCGATCCGGCAGCTGTCCGCCGCCGCCGGGATAGAAGGGGGACAGCGCCGGAAGGACCCGACCCGGGCGGGCGTCGATCACCTCGGTCTCGAGGACGAGGCGTTCCGGATTCTCGTGATAGAAGGAGCGTGCCATGATGGACGGCCTGATGGAGCGATCGCGGGCAGTTTCGTCCCCGCGCGCATGGCGCTATTGGCGGAAATCGAGGTTCTGCGGGAGGGCGGCATGGCCCGGATCGATCGGCTCAACATCGCCCATTACTGGCGGGACCGGACCGTCCCCGGCCTCAACCTGATGCAGGCGGATTTCCGCACCCGGGAATATCCGCCGCATCGCCATGAGGCGCTGGTCATCGCCGTGACCGAGTTCGGCGGCTCGATGATCAAGGCCCGCGGCGTGACCGAACCGGCGACGACGGACCAGGCGCTGTTCGTCTTCAACCCGGTCGAGCCCCATGCCGGCTGGATGGGGCAGAGCCGGCGCTGGCTCTATCGCGCGCTCTATCTCGAGGAAGCTGCGCTGACGGAGGTGGCGCGGTCGCTCGGGGTCGAGGAGCTGACCTATTTCACCCGCACCGCCTTCGCCGACCGCGATCTGGTCGCCGGCTTCCTCGCGCTTCACCGGGCGCTGCAGGCCGGGCGGGATCCGCTGCTCGAACGCGAATGGCTGGTCTCGACCTTCGGAACCCTGTTCCGCCGCTATGGTGGCGGCGAGAGGAGGATCGCGCCCGGCCCGCGCGACCGGGCCCGGCTGCGGGCCGCCATCCAGATCATCCAGGAGCGCCTGGGCGGCACGATCTCGCTCGCCGATCTGGGCGAGGCGCTGGGGCTGACCCAGTACCAGGTGATCAGCCTGTTCAAGCGCACCACGGGCCTGACGCCGCATGCCTACGTCACCCAGCTTCGCGTCGACCGGGCCAGCCGGTATCTGGCGCAGGGGCTGCCGATCGCGAAGGTCGCCGTCGCCTCGGGCTTCTACGATCAGAGCGCGCTGACGAAGCACTTCAAGCGCTGCCACGGGATCACTCCGCTGCAGTTCGCCGAAGCGAGCCGGGGCGCAGGGGCTCCGACCCGTCGCAGCTGATTGGGCGCGTCTTCCTGCCGGGTAGGGTTCCTGCAGGAGGACGGAGATGCTACGTCTGCCTCGCCGATCTCTCCGGATTGCAGCAATCGAGGTCGATATGAGGCTGGCCGCCCTTGCTTCCGCCGTCGTCTGCGCCGTCGCGATCGCGGTCTCCGGGCCGTCGGCCGCCGGCGAGAAGAAGGGAATAGCGATCGGGTCCAAGGACCCGCATGCCGCCGAGACGATCAAGGCGCTCGATGTCGGCTGGTACTACACCTGGAACACGACGGCGGTCGAGGATGCGGGGCCGGCGCAGTTCGTGCCGATGATCTGGTCCGCCGGCCCGAAGATGGACCAGCAGATCTCCCAGTTGGAACAGGGGCCGAAACCCTGTGTGCTGCTGGCCTTCAACGAGCCGGACGGACGGCGGCAGGCGAACATGTCGGTCGACGCGGCGATCGGCGCCTGGGGCAGGATCCGGCCGCTCGCCCGCCGCGTCGGCAGCCCCGCGGCCGTCAATGCCCTCGGGCCCTGGTTCGAGGGCTTCTCCGCGCGGATGGCCGAGCAGGGCGATGCCTATGACTTCGTCGCCGTCCACTGGTACGGCGCGCCGTCGGCGGCGAGCTTCCTGCGCAAGATCGACGACATCCACGAGACCTACAAGAAGCCGATCTGGATCACCGAATTCGCGGTCTCCGACTGGGCGGCCCGGGACGGCCGGAAGAACCGGTACAGCACCGATGCGACCGAACGGTTCATGCGGGCTGTCCTGCCGGAGCTCGAGCGCCGTCCCTATGTGGAGCGCTATGCCTGGCTGGGCGCCGGCGGCGACCAGGAGACGACCGCCCCGTCGCGGCTGGTGGACGGCACCGGCGCGCTGACCGCCCTCGGCCGGATCTACGCCGAGTTCGACGGGGAGGGGTCGGTCACGGCCGAGCCTCCCTGCGCGGCGGAGAACTAGGGTCAGGACCCATTAATTCCGATAGCATCGAATGACGGCAATGAGCCCAAGCTGCATCCGAAATGTGATTAGCTGATGTCCGCTTTGGCCGAACGCTTCAAGTCCAAATGACCTCGCTCCAGGTTCGCACCGGTTTGTAAACCGAACTTTGGATTGCCGAAGACAGTCGCTAAAACCCCTTTTTGCTGCGCGAACTAACTGCTAATTTCTCAACTAGTTCATCAGTGATGGGGTTGCCAACCGAGAACGTAACTCCGGTCTTGGTTGCCTTGAGTTTCAAAGAAGCGATCTCATCCGCATGAGCAGCAATTGCACCCGGGTCAACATATAGACCACATTGTTTACTAAAGACAGCATAGCCCGCGATGATCGTTTCTTCGATCTGAAATCCGGGCATATCGTACTTAATGACTTCTTCGGCGTCTGGTAGTGCCCGCGATAGCTGTGCACGCAGTTGGCCCAACATGGCGCGAAACTGCTCTGGTGCGGCAGCTATATAGGCGTCATGGTTATCCTTCTTCGTCATGCTGACAGTATGCTTTTTAGCATGTCCAAAGGCAACAAATGGGGCGCTAGGGCTGGGGCCTATAAACAGGATTCACGGCGGCGCCGAGATGTGATTCAGCCTTCCCGTTGATCGGGAGGTGTTTGTGGCGTCGGAGTTTTGGTTGAGCGATGAGCAGTGGGGCCGGCTTTCGCCGTTGCTGCCGAACAAGTGTTCTGCCGGTTGAAGGACTGCCGCCGGCTCGCCACCCGATACGACCGCTTCGCCGCCGTCTATC
This sequence comes from Inquilinus limosus DSM 16000, assembly GCF_000423185.1. Lineage (GTDB taxonomy): Bacteria > Pseudomonadota > Alphaproteobacteria > DSM-16000 > Inquilinaceae > Inquilinus > Inquilinus limosus. The sequence goes on from NZ_AUHM01000005.1 coordinate 35,011, forward strand.
TCGGCAGCGTCCAGCTCGCCGCCACCATCCTCTGGTGGTTATGAGTCCCGGCCCTAGGGTTCACTCGACGGGGCTGGGGTCGGCCGTCTCGTCTCTCTCGGCGATCTCCGGCTCCTCGTCGGGCGCCGGTTCGGGATCGGCGACGGCCTTGGCCGGGATCTCCTCCGGCGCGTTCGGGTCGCCGGGCGCGGTCTCGCAGCCGAGATCCGGCAGGGCCACGATGCGGTGGCCGCCGCGGCCGGCGGTGCGGCAGACGATGAAGCCGCGCTGCTCCATATAGGACAGGAGGCGCCGGGTGCGGCCGACCGACTGGGTGCCGTAGGCGCGGGCGATGGTGGCGTCGGACGGGCAGGGGGCGCCGGCCAGCGCCGCCTTGACCAGCAGCAGGAAGATGCCCTGCATGTCCTCCGGCAGTTCGCGCGCCAGCCCGGTCGCGTGCTGCCAGGCCGGGCTCTCCGCCGTGTCGGTGTCGACCCCGGCGCGGGCCACGGCCAGCCGGGCGCGGAAGCCGGCGAGGTCGAGCGCCGGGGCGCTGCGGCTGCCGATCCGCTGGATCCGGCAGCGCACCAGGAAATCCTGGTACAGCACCGAGATCGGGCGGAAGGCCGAATCCTCCTCCGCCACAAGGTCGCGCAGCACCGCGTCGATCGCGGCGTCGCGCTCGGCCTGGGTCATCGGGTCCGGCTCCTCCTCCGGCGCCGGGGCCGGGTCGGGGCGGCTGCGGATCAGCTGGGCCAGCAGCTCCGCCGTCGACTGCGGCTGCTGCGGCGGCGGGCGCGTCGGGCGGGGCATCGGCGGCTCGGCCTCCGCCGGCTTGAAGATCAGCTCGTGCAGGTCCTCGGGCGGCGCCTCGGGCATCGGCAGCAGCTTCGGGCTGGTCGAGCGCGCGCCGGTCTCGACCGAGCCGATGCGGATCTCGATCGGCCGGCGCGACAGGGCCGGGCCCAGCGCCACGAAGCGGCCGCGGCCGAGGTCGCGGAACATCTCGGCCTGGCGCCGCTCGAGGCCCAAGAGGTCGGCGGCGCGGGCCATGTCGATGTCGAGGAAGGTGCGGCCCATCAGGAAGTTCGAGGCCTCGGCCGCCACGTTCTTGGCCAGCTTGGCCAGGCGCTGGGTGGCGATCACCCCGGCCAGGCCGCGCTTGCGGCCGCGGCTCATCAGATTGGCCATGGCGCCCAGCGTCGCCTTGCGCGCCTCCTCCGACACGTCGCCGGCCGCGGCGGGGGCGAAGAGCTGAGCCTCGTCCACCACCACCAGCACCGGGTACCAGAGGTCGCGCTCGGCGTCGAACAGCCCGTTCAGGAAGGCGGCGGCGGCGCGCATCTGGGAATCGATGTCGCAGCGCTCCAGGTTCAGCACGGCCGAGGTGCGGTGCTGCCGTACCCGGCCGGCGATCCGGTACAGGTCGTCGTCGGACCGGTCGCCGTCGACCACGATGTGGCCGAAGCGGTCGGCCAGGCTGACGAAGTCGCCCTCGGGGTCGACCACCACCTGCTGCACCCAGGCGGCGCTCTGCTCCAGGAGGCGGCGCAGCAGATGCGACTTGCCGGAGCCGGAATTGCCCTGCACCAGCAGCCGCGTCGCCAGCAGTTCCTCGAGATCGATCATGGCCGATGTCCCGTCGGACAGCGTTCCGATGTCGATTTGGACCGTCATCACCCCTCCGCACACCTCGGCCCCGCCATCCGGGGGGCGGCGGGGCCGGGCATGGTCTATCACGATCGGGCGGTCAGCGGGCAACCCGACGGGACAGGGCAGGGGTGTCCTGGGCGTGACGGCCGAGCCGGTCCGCGACCCGGCGAATCAGCCCCTTGGCATCCGCGGGCGCGCGCACCTTGGCGTCGTTGTCGAAATAGACGAAGACGTCGCGGCTGGCCCGCTTCGGGCCGGGCTGGTCGATCACCCGTTCGGCGTCCTTGGGCTCGCGGCCCTGCGCCCAGGCGGCGACGCGGTCGGCCCACGTGTCCAGCGCGTCGTCGTCGTAGCCGCTGACATACAGCACCTCCGACCCGTGCAGGCGGCAATAGACGAAGTCGGCGGTCAGATCCATCTTCCGCGGCCACTCCACCGTGTCGGCGCAGACCAGGGCGACGCCGTAGCGCCGCAGCAGCCGGATGAAGGCGGGGTCGAGGAAGCTGTCGTGGCGGATCTCCATGGCGTGGCGCACGGGTCGCTTGCGGTCCGTCTTCGTCCAGACCCGGCCGGCATAGCGCGGCTCGTGGCGGCGGGAGATCTCGGCCGCGGCCTCGGTGTCCTTCGGCAGGAGGGCGAAGAAGGCTTCGATCCGCTCCGGGTCGAAGCGGAAGCTCGGCGGGAACTGCCACAGGATCGGCCCCAGCTTCGGCCCCAGCCGCAGCGGCCCGGACGCCAGGAAATTCGCCAGCGGCGCCTCCACCTCGCGCAGCCGGCGCAGATGGGTGATGTAGCGCGGCCCCTTGACCGCGAAGACGAAGTCCTCCGGCGTCTCCTCGGACCAGCGGGCATAGCTCTCCGGCCGCTGCGTGCCGTAGAAGGTGCCGTTGATCTCGACGCTGGGGAAGGTCTGGGCGGCGAAGGCCAGCTCGCGCTTCTGCGGCAGGCCCTTCGGATAGAACACGCCGCGCCAGGGCCGGTAGGTCCAGCCCGAGATCCCGATCCGCACCTGTCCGGCCTTGCTCATCGCGATCCTCCAGTCGGGAGAACATCAACGAGACCGGTCGAGTGCCGCTGATCGCCGAAAAACGAAGAGGGCGGCCCCTGGCGCCGCCCTCGAGTTTGCTGGGTACTTGGGAGGTCAGATGTCGATCAGAAGGACAGGGCCAGGCCCGTGGTCAGCGCGGTCGCCTCGTAGTCCTTGCCGAAACGGAACTCGTTCCGCTCGTAGGCCAGCTCGGCAAAGCTGTTGAGGCCCGGCGCCAGGTTGTAGAGGAGCGAGCCGATGACGCTGTGGTTGGCCTTCAGGTCCTCGCCGTCGGTGAAGGACGACTCGAGCTCGTTGCCCTTCTCCGCCGTGGTGTAGGCGTAGCCGACCGAGACGACGTAGGGTCCGCCATAGTAGGACAGGTCGCCGGTGATCGAGTCGATCGCCTTGTCGGCGCGGAAGGTGCTGGAGAAGTGCACCCAGTTGACGCTGGCGGCGAAGCCGCTGGCGTGGATGAACTGGCCGCCGAGGCTGTAGGCCTCGTAGTCGTGATTGCCGACGACGCCGTTGCCGTTGCCGGCCGAACCCCGCAGGGTCACCGTGCTGCCGTCGAAGGTGTTGGTGTACTGGACGCCGGCCGTGACGATGTTCTCGTAGCGGGTGCTGCTGTCGTTGGTCAGGTCGTTGCGGCCGCCGTTGCCGGCATGGCCGTTGCCGCCCGCGACCGGCGTGAAGTCGACGCCGAAGGAGAAGCCGGAGAAGCTCGGCGAGGTGTACTTGATCTTGGTGTCCTTGCCGTTCAGCCCGCCGATGCCATAGCTCGGATCCACGGCGTAGAAGACGTCGGAGCCGCCGAACAGGTTGAACTTGCCGTCCAGGCCGTCGCCCCAGCCGGCGCCGAGGCCGAGCTTGCCGTTCAGCGTGTCATGGGCATAGACGTAGCCGAAATCGGCGATGGCGTAGGGCGCGTCGCCGAAGGTCACCGTGCCGAAGCCGCCCTTCACGTAGAGATAGGTGCGGTCGATGGTGACGTCGTTGCGGCGGTCGACGTTGTTCATACGGATTCGGGCGCCGTATTCCAGGCCGGAATCGGTGACGTTCTTGACGTCGAACTGCAGCCGCGCGTTGGAAATGAAGTCGTAGTCGCGGTCGAAGGTGTCGTCGGCGGTGTTGCTCAGCGACAGGCCGGCCATGAAGCCGATCCAGCCATTGATCTTCAGCGACAGGCCCGAGGTGACGTTCGCATCCGCCGCCTGGGCAATACTCGTCCCTCCCGCGGCGGCCGCAAGGCACACCCCGAGCAACAAAATCTTCCGCATTTTACTTCCCCTCGCGTGTCGGGCGCGCTTCCCCCCAAGTGGAATCGCGGCCCTTTTCTGTGGCGGGCGGCTTATACGAAGGCAGCTGTTCCAAATCAATCATCAGGTGCGACAAAAAATTTGAGTGTGCGCAAATTTCATAAAATCGTCACGGCATCCGGCGCGGGGAGTGCGTCGCCGGATGCCGTGGCCTGGTTGCCAGCGGCCCCCGCCGCCGATATCAACGATCGATCGAAGCGGGAAAGGACAGGGCGCATGCAGCGGGATTTCACTCGGCCGGGACGCTCGGCGCTGATCGCGGGCGAGGCGGCGATCGCCACCTCGCATCCGCTGGCCTCGGCCGCCGGGCTCGAGGTGCTGATGGACGGCGGCAACGCGGTCGACGCGGCGCTGGCCGCGGTCGCGGTGCAATGCGTGGTCGAGGCGCATATGACCGGCATCGGCGGCGACTGCTTCGTGCTGTATGCCCCGGCCGGGCAGGATGCGCTGGCCCTGAACGGCAGCGGCCGCGCCCCGCGGGCGGCCTCGGCGGAGGCGCTGGCGGCCCAGGGCCTCACGGCCATCCCGCAGCGCAGCCCGCATGCGGTGACCGTGCCGGGCGCGGTCTCGGCCTGGTGCCGGCTGCATGCCGAGCACGGGTCGCTGCCGCTCGACCGACTGTTCGCCCGCGCCATCCTCTATGCCGAGGAAGGCTATCCGGTGGCGCCGCGCGTCGCCTGGGACTGGGCGGAGGATGCCGGCTTCCTGGCCGGCGACGCCGGCTGCCGCGGGGTGTTCCTGCCCGGCGGCCGGATCCCGGCGGTCGGCGACCGGCACGCCCAGCCGCGGCTCGGCGCCCGGCTGCGCGACATCGCCGCCCGCGGCGCCGGCGCCTTCTACGAGGGCGCGGTGGCGGAATCGCTGGTCCGTTTCCTCAAGGCCCAGGGCGGCCTGCACACGCTCGACGATTTCGCCGCCGGCCGCGAGGTCGCCAACTGGGTCGACCCGATCCGGCTCGACTATCACGGCACCGAAGTGGTCGAATGCCCGCCGAACGGCCAGGGGCTGGCGGCGCTGATGATCCTCGGCCTGCTCTCCGGCCACGACCTCTCGGCCGAGATGCCGGAGGCCCACCGCGTCCATCTGCACGCCGAGGCGACCAAGATCGCCTATCACCACCGCGACGCGCTGATCTGCGACCCCGATCACCTGCCGCACGACCCGCGGACGCTGTTGTCGGAGGAGGTGCTGGGCACGCTGCGCCGGCGCATCGACCCCAACCGCGCCGGCCGCCCGGCGTTGTGGACCGAGCCGGAGCACCGCGACACGGTCTATCTCTGCGTCGTCGACCGCGACGGCAACGCCGTCTCCTTCATCAACTCGATCTTCGACAGCTTCGGTAGCGGCCTGCTGGACCCCGAGACCGGGGTGCTGCTGCACAGCCGCGGCCGGTCCTTCCAGGTCGAGCCGGGCCATCCGAATTCGATCGGGCCCGGCAAGCGGCCGATGCACACCATCATCCCCGGCCTGCTGCGCCGCGGCGGCCGCACCGCCGGCGTGTTCGGGGTGATGGGCGGGCACTACCAGGCGGCCGGCCAGGCGCAGTTCGTGTCCTCGGTCATCGACCGCGGCCTCGACCCGCAAACGGCGCTGGACCTGCCGCGCAGCTTCGCCTTCGACGGGGTGCTGCAGCTCGAGCCCCGCATCGGCGAAAGCGTGGCGGCGGATCTCGCCGGCCGCGGCCATAAGGTCGAACGGCGCGACGAACCGCTGGGCGGCGGTCAGGCGATCCTGATCGACCACGACCGCGGCGTGCTGATCGCCGGCTCCGACCCCCGCAAGGACGGCTGCGCGCTGGGGATTTGACGGCAGCCTACACCCACATTGTCGTGCCCGGGCTTGACCCGGGCATCCAGAGGGCGTCGAGACCTTCTGGATTGCCGGGTCAAGCCCGGCAATGACAGTGGAGGGGTATCGGGCTCTCGGCCATATTTCCAAGGAACTCCTGGCGCGCTCCCGGATTGGACAAGGCGAGCTCAGGAAACGGAGGACCCATGCAGCTTCAGCTCAGCTCCTGGCCGGAGATCGAGGCCTATCTCAAGACCTCGCGCGGCGCGATCATGCCGATCGGCTCGACCGAGCAGCACGGCCCGAACGGGCTGATCGGCACCGACGCGCTGTGCGCCGAGGGCATTGCCCGCGGCGTCGGCGACCGGACCGGGGCGGTGGTCGGGCCGACCATCGGCGTCGGCATGGCGCACCACCACATGACCTTCCCGGGCAGCATGACGCTGAAGCCGTCGACCCTGGTGCTGGTGATCCGCGACTATGTCATGGCGCTGGCCGAGCATGGCTTCGAGCGCTTCCTGTTCGTCAACGGCCATGGCGGCAACATCGCCACCATCCAGGCCGCCTTCTACGAGACCTATGCCGAGCTGCGGGCGCTCGGCCGGCCCTCGGTGCGCTGCCGCCTGGTCAACTGGTGGGACAATCCGGCCGTGCAGCGCCTGTCGAAGCAGCTGTATGGCGTGGCCGAGGGCAGCCATGCCACCGCCAGCGAGGTGGCGGTGACGCAGTATCTGTTCCCCGACCACATCAAGACGGCCGAGCTGGATCCGCCGATCGCGCCCTCCGGCCGGTTCTACGACGCCGCCGACTACCGCCGCCGCTTCCCGGACGGCCGCATCGGCTCCAATCCCGGCCTGGCGACGCCGGAGCACGGCCGGCAATTCTACGACGCGGCGGTGGAGGCGATCGCCGGAACCTATGCGGAGTTCCTGGCGGAAGTCTGAGAGATCGCTTGCAAATGCTGTTGGCGCGGCCGTCTGACGGCGGGCTCGAGCGCTTCCGGTGCTCACGGACTTAACCGTCCGCTGCGCTCCGGTTCTCGAAACCACCGCCAGCCGACTCACGCCAGTGCATTTCCAAACGATCTTCGAGGGCCATGATGCTCCCGGGGGGCGTCGCCCAGAGCCTGCAGCAGCGCTTCGCGCAAGGCCGCGGCGTCGTCCTCCGGCACCAGGGTGACGCCCGGACCCGCATCGATGCCGCAGGCGGCGGTGGCGATCACCGGGATGCCCAGCGCCATGGCGCGCAGCAGCGCCCGCGGCTGGTGCTCGACGATCGCCGGCAGCACCACGGCCGCGATCGGATCGGGCCAGGGGCCGACGGGCAGCGTTCGCGCCGCGACGTTGCGCCAGAACGGGCCGTCCTGCTCGCGCGCCCGGCCGGTCACGGCGAGGTCGATGTCCATGCCCTCGACCGCGTCGCGCAACGCATGGGCACCCTTGCGGCCCAGGGGCGAGGCCGGGAACAGGATGGTGCGGCCGCCGATCGTGGGCTTGGGGGCGGCGGCCGCATCCGGCAGCGCCCAGTCGAGATGCACCGCCCGGTCCGGGAAGCGCGCGGCGATGCCGGCATGCGGCGTGTACAGGCGTGCGGCGGCGGCCAGCGCCTCGGCCTCGGCCGCCACGATCTCCTCCGGCGCCCGGAAATCGCCCAGGGTCGGGCTCTCCGGGTGACGCGCCAGGGCCCGGTCCAGCCGCGCCTGCAGCGCCGCCAGCGGCCAGCGCTCCATCAGCACGTCGAAGCTGCGGCCCTGCAGGCAGCCGAGGCGCCACAGATGCGGCAGCAACCCCTGGCCGACCACCAGATGGGTGTGGCGGTAGGACAGGTGCGCTGCGTAGGCCTCGGCCAGGCGCCGGTCGTGCTCCAGCATCGCCCGGGGCAGGGCGCCGCCGGTGGCCGGCAGGCGGCGCAGCGCCCGGGCGCGGGCCAGCGCGACCAGCGTGGCGCGGCTCTCGCCGCCCCGCAGCTCCGGCCAGGCGTAGCGGGCCCGGGCGGGCCAGCGCATCGGCAGGAACAGCCGGTCCTCCGGCCCCGCCTGGGCGCGCATCAGCGCCGCATATTCCGGCCAGCAGCCATCGACCAGCCAGGCGGTCGGCCGCCGCGTGACGGCCGCGCCCTTCGGCAGGTGGTGGATGCAAGCCTCCCGGGCGCAGCCGACGCAGTCATGCGCCGCCTCGCGCTGGGCCGGGAAGGGCACCACGATCCCGGCCGCCGGGGCGGCGGCGCTGCGGAAGCGGATCTCCAGCTCCGACGCCGTCAGCCGCGCCTCGATGCGGAAGCTTGCCGGGCTGCGGAAGCGCAGGTCGACATAGTTCCAGAACACGGTGGCGTCGCGCCGGGCGGCGGCGCGGGAGCCCGGCACCAGCCGGCTGTGGGCGTGGCGCTCGACGATCTCGAAGCCGGCCGCCAGCGCCGCCTCGTACAGGCCGTTCGACAGCTGGCACAGTCCGCCGCCGGTGCTGGCGACGAGGCAGCCCTCGCGCAGCTCGCGCCCGGCGACGAAGCCGCGCCGGCGGGTGGCCCGACCGACCTGCCGCCAGAAGCTGAACACCGTCCCGGCGGGCACCACGACGCCGTCGAGGGCGCGCACGGCCAGGCGCAGATTCTGGATCTTGCCGGCGGTCAAGTCGTGCTCGCCGGCCCCTTCGGCGCCGGACCACAGCGGCGACCGGATCTCGGCGACGACGGGAGCGTCGCGCAGCCCCTCGGCCCGCCGGTGGCGCGCCGGCCGGCTGCGGATCTCGGCCACGGTCCGGCGGGTGCGCAGCAGCGCGGCCTTGGCCCGGAAAGCCAGTGCGCTCCAACGTGACGGAACCCCGTGATCCGCTGGCCGTGACATGATCGTCTCTGTTCCCCCGTCGCCGACGGGACCAGTGGAGCGGGGGAAGATGGCCGGACGATGTCGCCGCGGTGGCAGGCCGGGCGCCATGCGGTCGGACTTGACGTCCGGCTCCGCTGGCTTGATGAAAGGCGACGCTTCCGTTCGGGCCCGCCATGACGACCGACGCCCCCCGCCGCATCGGCTTCCTGCTGCTGCCGCAATTCTCGATGATGGCCTTCGCTTCGGCGCTGGAGCCGCTGCGCGTCGCCAATCGGCTGTCGCGGCGCCAGGTCTATCGCTGGACCATCTTCTCCGCCGACGGCTTGCCGGTGCCGGCCTCGAACGGCCTGCCGCTGCCGGCCGACGCCGTGGCCGGCAGCCAGGACGATCTGCCGATGCTGATCGTCTGCGCCGCCTTCGAGCCGCTGGCCGCCGTCACCCCGGCGCTGATCCGCTGGTTCCGCCGGCTCGACCGCGCCGGCGCGGTGCTGGGCGGGATCGACACCGGCTGCTTCGCGCTCGCCGCCGCCGGGCTGCTCGACGGCTACCGCGCCACCGCGCATTGGGAGGCGCTGGACGGCTTCGCCGAGCAGTTTCCGCGGGTCGAGGCGCGGGCCTGCCTGTTCGAGGCCGACCGCCGCCGCCTGACCTGCGCCGGCGGCACCGCGGCGCTGGACCTGATGCTGCAGATCATCCGCATGGATCACGGCGCCCGGCTGGCCGCGGCGGTGTCGGAGCAGTTCATCTACAACACCCTGCGCCATGCCGAGGACCGGCAGCGCCTGTCGGTGCCGCGCCAGCTCGACATCCGCGACAGCCGCCTGGCCCGGATGGTCGAGATCATGGAGCGCAACGTCGCCAGTCCCATCGCCGTCACCGCCCTGGCCCGCACCGTCGACATGTCGCCGCGCCAAGTCGAGCGGCTGTTCGCCCGCCATCTCGGCAAGGGACCACAGGGCTTCTATCAGTCGCTGCGGCTGCAGCGGGCGCGGTCGATGGTGCAGTATTCCGACGACCCGCTGCTGGAGGTGGCGGTCGCCTGCGGCTTCGGCAGCTACGAGCATTTCTGCCGCTGCTACCGCCGTGAATTCGGCGTGCCGCCCAGCCGCGACCGGCGCGCCTCCGCCACGTAACGGAAACCGTCAAGCCGCTGTCGCTCCCGATCAAGGCTCGGCGGCACCCCGGGGCGTAGCCTGAACCCGGGTGCCGGTTCGCCGGCGAGATGGGGAGGTGGCGGGCGATGGCCCTGCAGACTGACATCAACCGGCGCGTGATCGTGACCTGCGCCGTCACCGGCGCCGGCGACACGGTGGGCAGGCATCCGGCGATCCCGGTGACGCCGCAGCAGATCGCCGATGCGGCGCTGGAGGCGGCGAAGGCCGGCGCCACCGTCGCCCATATCCATGTCCGCCACCCCGAGACCGGCAAGCCCAGCCGCGACCCGGCCCTCTACCGCGAGGTGGTGGACCGCATCCGCTCCTCCGGCGTCGACATCGTCATCAACCTGACCGCCGGCATGGGCGGCGACCTGGTGATCGGCCCCGAGAACGACCCGACCAAATTCGGCCCCGACACCGACCTCATCGGCGGCGTCGCCCGGCTGCCGCATGTCGAGCAGCTGCTGCCGGAGATCTGCACCCTCGACTGCGGCTCGCTGAATTTCGGCGACGGCTCGCTGGTCTATGTCTCCACCCCCGACATCCTGCGGAAGCAGGCGAAGCGGATCCAGGAGCTGGGGGTGAAGCCGGAGCTCGAGATCTTCGACACCGGCAATCTCTGGTTCGCGCGGAAGATGGTGGAGGAGGGGCTGATCGACGCGCCGCCGCTGTTTCAGCTCTGCCTCGGCATTCCCTGGGGTGCGCCGCCCGACCCGCGGATGATGCTGGCGATGCGCGACATGCTGCCGGAGGGCGCGGTCTGGGCCGGCTTCGCCATCGGCCGGCTGCAGCTGCCCTTCGTCGCCCAGGCGGTGCTGCTGGGCGGCCATGTCCGGGTCGGGCTCGAGGACAATCTCTATCTCGACAAGGGCGTCCACGCCTCGAACGGCAGCCTGGTCGAACGGGCGCGCACCATCATCGAGGCGATGGGGGCGAAGGTGATGACCCCGGCCGAGGCGCGCAGCCATCTCGGCCTGAAGGCGAGGGGGCAGGCCCATGCCGCGTGAGATCCGCACCCTCGGCATCGTCGGCGGCGGCGTCATCGGCAGCGGCTGGGCCGCAAGGGCGCTGGCCCGCGGCCTGAACGTCGTCGCCTGGGACCCGTCGCCGACCGGCGAGCAGGCGCTGCGCGATGCCGTCGCCAATGCCTGGCCGGCGCTGACCCGCATGGGCCTGGCCGAAGGCGCCGACCCGGAGCGGCTGCGCTGTCTCAGCTCTGCCGAGGCGGTCGCCGCCGAGGCCGATTTCGTGCAGGAGAGCGCGCCGGAGCGGATCGAGCTGAAGCGCAAGCTGCACGCGGCGATGGCGGAGGCGGCGCCGGCCGAGGTGATCCTCGGCTCCTCCTCCTCCGGCCTCTTGCCCAGCGAGATCCAGGACGGCGCGCGCCATCCGGAGCGGATCGTCATCGGCCACCCGTTCAACCCGGTCTATCTGCTGCCGCTGGTCGAGGTGGTGGGCGGCCGGCAGACGGCGCCGGAGACGATCACGGCGGCCTCGGCCTTCTACGCCTCGCTCGGCATGAAGCCGCTGCATGTCCGCAACGAGATCGACGGCTACATCGCCGATCGCCTCTTGGAGGCGCTGTGGCGCGAGGCGCTGCACCTGGTCGCCGACGGCATCGCCACGACCAGGGAGATCGACGAGGCGATCTGCTTCGGCGCCGGCATCCGCTGGGCCTTCATGGGCACCAACCTGACGTACCACCTGGCGGGCGGCGAGGGCGGCATGCGGCATATGCTGGAGCAGTTCGGCCCGGCGCTGGAACTGCCCTGGACGAAGCTGGTGGCGCCGAAGCTGACCGACACCCTGATCGACCGCATGGTCGAGGGCACGCGGGAGCAGGCCGGCGGCTGGCCGGTGAAGAAGATCGAGCGCTGGCGCGACGAGCGCATTATCCGGATCCTGCAGGCGCTGGAAGCCGCCGATCGCGAGACCGGCCACCCGACCTACGATCCGCGGCCGGGTTCGGGCTGAGCCGTTCCGCCGGTCAGCGGCCGCCGAGGCGCACCCCCTGCCGCAGCTTGGCAGCGGTGGCGGCGAGCCGCGCCGCATAGGCCGGATCGCCCGACGCCGTGGGCGCCGGCAGCCGCCGTCGGGGCGCTGCCGCCGCGATCGCGGTCCGCACCCGCGCGACCTCGCCCTCGGTCACCGAGGTGCCGCCGAGCAGTTTCATGTAGGTCCTGCTGTCGTGCTGTTGCAGCACCTCGTCGAGCCACGGGCCGAGCGGGAAGTCGGGATCGGGCGCCAGCCATTTGCCTTGCAGCGACCGGCTGTCCGGGATGTCGGCATAGGTGGCGCCGCACTCGCCGAGCCAGATCGCATAGCCGAAGATCGCGGTGGCGATGTAGACCGGCGCCAGCAGGCCCGGGCCGACATCGGCGTAGATCAGCGGGACCTCGTCCAGATCGGCCATCGCCTTGGGCACGATGTCGAGCGTGTTCCGGTAGCAGGCCGCCGTCGGGTAGGCGCTGCGGAAGGCGTCGGCGAAGGCCTGGTTGCCGGCGGTCGGCGCCGCGTAGGTGGTGGGCACGATGGCGGGCGACAGGCTCCGCTGCCCCAGCTGCGCCTGCAGCCAGGGCGCCAGCACGGTGGTGACGCAGCCGCCCAGGCTGTGCCCGGTCACCTGCAGCGGCACCTGCCGGTTGGCGGCGGCGCCGTAGAAGCCGGCGAGAAAATCGACCAGGGACTGCCCGCCAGCGATCATGCCGGCGATCCGGGACAGCGCGTCGGCCGTGCCGTCGGCAATCAGCGCGCCGGTCGGCGCCGTCCAGGGCGGCGCCTGCTGGCTGTCGGCGTCGAGGTCCTGGACGATCTGGTTCCACAGCCCCAGCAGCGGCGCGTCCCAGTCGGTGCCGCGCACGACCACCGCCAGGGACAGGGTCCGTTCCGACTCACTGCGGACCGCGACATAGGCCAGATTGGCCTGGGACGGGTCCTGCGCCGGCCCCCAGGCCAGCGACCAGCTGCCGCCGCCCGGCGCCGGCCAGGCCAGCGGGAAGCGGCCCGGGATGGTCGAGGGATCGAGATAGGAGATCTGGCACAGCTGGAGCAGGCTGATGCTCGCGGCATCGGCCGTGGCGAGCGGAGTGGACATGATCAATACCTCGGATCGAGAATAAAATTACAGAATCCGGAAATATATTTTAGCAGCCGTGCAATATCCCGAAAGCTATTTCACATGCGCCCGCAGCGTCCGGCCGCGGATGCGCTCGCGGTGCATGATGTAGAGGCTCGAGGCGATGACGATGCAGGCCCCGATCACGACGAAGGGGTCGATCTCGTTGCCGAAGAACAGGCTGCCATAGGCCAGGGCCCAGACGATCATCGTGTACTGCATCGGCGCGATGGTGCTGGCCGGGGCCAGCGACAGCGCCCGCACCACCAGGAACTGGGCAGATCCCATCAGCAGGCCGGCGGCGCCGACCCGCAGCAGGTCGAACCAGCTCGGCAGCTCGAACACGAAGACCGCCACCGGCAGGCTGGTGGTCAGCAGCCCCAGCATCACCGCGGTCACCAGCACGGCGCGCTGCTCGTCGCGGCTGATCTTGCGCATGATCAGCACCACCCCGGCGCCGGTGAAGACCGAGCACAGCGCCGAGAGATGGCCCAGCGTCAGCGTCTCGAAGCCCGGCCGCACCATCACCAGGATGCCCAGGAAGCCGACCACCACCGCGGCCCAGCGATGGGCCCGCACCTGCTCGCCCAGGATCGGGATCGACAGGATCGTCACCACCATCGGCGTGCAGAAGGCGATGGCGTAGACGTCGGCCAGCGGCAGGGCGGAGAAGGCGTAGAAACCGAAGATCGTGCCGATCCCGGCCAGGAGTCCGCGCAGCGCGATCAGCCGCGGATGCGCCGCCCGCATCCGGCGGAACCCGCCGTCGCGCTGCAGCATGATCAGGATCGGGATGCAGGCGAAGGCGACCTGCATCGGGATGATCTGGAAGATCGAATAGCTCGCCGTGAGGCCCTTCACCAGCGCGTCGCTGGACGCGAACATCAGGTTGGCCAGCAGCGAGCAGAGCACGCCGAGCAGCGGCGTCTCGGCGCCGGATGCGGCGGCCGGGGGAAGGGCGGCGGGTGGCGCCGCTGGCGCATGGGCAGGGGCCATCGGGACAGTCTCGTCGCCGCGCCGCCAGAGTCGCATGGTCGTTCCGGTCTCCCCGCCGGGCGGGGTCGCGCCGCCCCTCCCGCATGTCAGACATACTCCCGTCGACGGAGAAGTGGGTGATCGAAGCCGGAAGGGCTGGCATGCGCCCGGATCGGCTCATTGCAATACCTGCTATGGAAACGTTTTAACAGGTTCCAGCCGGGCCGCTGCCCGAAACGGCGCCATGAAACCTCACCGCTCGGATGTTGACGTTCACACGGATTCGGCCAAACATGGCAACGGTCTGATGAATAGGCGCCGGCGCGGGCCCGTCTCGCGGGCGAAGAGCGCCGAGGGGAGGGATGTGAGCGTCCGGGAAACCGCATCGTCCGAACTGTCCGCGCCGCCCGTCATCGCCGCGGAGGGGATCTCGAAATCCTTCGCCGGGGTCGAGGTGCTGCGCGGCATCGACCTGGCTTTGGCCGGCGGCGAGATCCATGCCCTTCTGGGCGAGAACGGCGCCGGCAAGTCGACCTTCGCCCGCATCCTCGCCGGGGTGCACCGGCCCAGCGCCGGGCGCCTGCTGCTGCAGGGAAGGCCGGTCGAGATCGGCTCGCCGCTCGAGGCGCAGCGCCTGGGCATCACCCTGATCCATCAGGAGCCGATCTCCTTCCCGCATCTGTCGGTGGCGGAGAATCTGTTCATCGGCGGCGCCGACGGCGGCCCGTTCGTCCGGGTGCGCTGGCGCGGCATGGCGGGCGCGGCGCGGCGGCTGATGGACGATCTCGGCGTCGCCATCGACGTGACGCGGCCGACCGGCGGCCTGTCGATCGCCGACCAGCAGATGGTCGAGATCGCCCGCGCGCTGGCCGCCGACAGCCGGCTGATCCTGATGGACGAGCCGACGGCGCCCCTGACCCCGCGCGAGGTCGAGACCCTGTTCGCCATCGTCCGCCGGCTGCGCGACGAGGGCCGCGCCGTGGTCTTCATCAGCCACCGGCTGGAGGAGGTGCGGGCGCTGTGCGACCGGGTCACCATCTTCCGCGACGGCGAACGGGTGGCGACCGCCCCGGCCGCCGACCTGCCGGATGGCGAGATCATCCGGCTGATGATCGGCCGCCCGCTCAAGGCCTTCCTGCACAAGGAGAAGGCGGCGATCGGCGAGACCGCGCTGGAGGTCGAGGGGCTGGGCCGCGCCGGCCGCTTCGCCGATATCGGCTTCACCCTGCGGCGCGGCGAGGTGCTGGGCATGGCCGGGCTGGTCGGCGCCGGCCGCACCGACGTGGCCCGGGCGCTGTTCGGCATCGCCCCGGCGGATCGTGGCCGGATCCGGGTGAAGGGGCGGGAGGTGGTGATCACCGACCCGGCCCGGGCGATCGGCCTCGGCCTCGCCTATGTGCCGGAGGACCGGGCCGCCGCCGGCATCTTCCGGTCGCTGCCGGTCGACCAGAACATCACCGCCGCGGCGCCCGGCCGGATCGCGCGGCGCGGGGTGATCAGCACGGCGGCGGAGCGGGCGGCGGCGCGCGGCGCGATCGAGAAGCTGCGCATCCGCCTGGCCTCGCCGCGCCAGCCGATCGGCGAGCTGTCCGGCGGCAACCAGCAGAAGGCGATCCTGGCGCGCTGGCTGATGACCGACCCGGAGATCCTGATCCTCGACGAGCCCACGCGGGGCATCGACATCGGCGTGAAGGCGGAGTTCTACGACATGATCAACGCCCTCGCCGCGGACGGGCGGGCGATCCTGCTGATCTCGTCGGAGCTGCCGGAGCTGCTGACCCTCAGCGACCGCATCCTGGTGATGTCCGAGGGCCGGCTGACCGCCGAGTTCACCCGCGCCGAGGCGACCCAGGAGGCGATCATGGCCGCCGCCGTTCCCCGCCGCCGGGCGGAGGGGGCGTGATGTTGGCTCTAAGGCAATCGCAGCTCTTTATAGTCCCCCCTCCCCTTGCGGGAGGGGGGCAGGGGGAGGGGGGTGGCGCCGCAAGAGCCGTCCTCGCCTCGTCCAAGCAATCGGGTCGTCGCGCGCCGAGGTCAGGCCGGCCGGCTTCATCGACAACCCCCTCCCCCTACCTCCTCCCGCGAGGGGAGGGGGGACTCGGAAGCGTTTGCGAGGGGGCACCCCGATGACCGCCCTGACCCGCCTCCTCGCCGCGCGGGAGGCCGGCATCGTGGTGATGCTGGTGCTGTTCTACGCCGTGGTCGGCGCGATCGAGCCGCGCTTCCTGACCTGGGAGACCTTCCGCATCGTGCTCCTGGCCATCCCGCTGATCCTGGTCGCGGCGATGGGGCAGATGATGGTGATCCTGGCCCGGCACGTCGATCTCTCGATCGGCTCGGTGCTCGGCTTCGCCGCCATTGCCGTCGGCATGATCTTCCGCGACGTCCCGGACTTCCCGATCTGGCTCGGCTTCCTGCTGGCGGTCGCCATCGGCGCCGGGCTCGGCCTCGTCAACGGCCTCGTCGTCACCCTGTTCGGCCTGCCCTCGATCATCGTCACCCTCGGCACGATGAGCCTGTTCCGCGGGCTGGTCTTCATCCTGTCCGGCGGCCGCCAGGTCGACCCCAACCATATTCCGCCGGCCCTGATCCGCATGGCCCAGACCTCGCCGGTCGGCATCCCCTGGATCGTGCTGATCGCCCTGGCCGTCGCCATCGCCACCCATCTGGCGCTGCGCCATCTGCGCGTCGGGCGCGAGATCTACGCCATCGGCTCGAACCCGCCGGCGGCGCGGCTGCGCGGCATCCGGGTGGTGCCGGTGACGCTCGCCGTCTTCGCCCTGTCCGGCGCCTGCGCCGGCCTCGCCGGCCTGCTCTACGCCTCCCGCTTCGGCTATGTGAACCCGGGCATCACCGGCGTCGGCTTCGAGCTGACGGTGATCGCCGCCGTGGTCATCGGCGGGGTCAGCATCAACGGCGGCACCGGCAACGTCGCCGGCACCGCGCTCGGCGTGCTGCTGCTCGGCTCGGTCACCGTGGCGCTGCCGATCCTCGGCATCTCCGGCTTCTGGCAGAACGCGATCTACGGCGCCATCATCATCCTGGCGCTGGTGATCGACCGCTCGGTGCGCGAAGGCGGCTTCGCCCATCTCTGGCGCCGGGGGCCGGCATGACGGTGCTGCCGATGGAACGACCCGCCACCTCCTGGCGCCGCGCCTTGCTGCGGCCGGAGACGATGACCTTCCTGCTGCTGGTCGCGGCCGCCGTCGCCGGCACGCAGCTGTCGCCCTTCTTCGCCGATCTCGGCTTCGTGCTGGAGAGCGCGACCTATTCGATCGAGTTCGGCATCGTCGCCCTGGTCCTGACCATGATCGTGGTCTCGGGCGAGATCGACCTGTCGGTGGCGGCTATGATGGCGCTGTCCACCTGCCTGTTCGCGCTCGCCGCCAAGGCCGGGCTGCCGATGCCGGCGGCCATGGCGCTGGGTGTCCTGGCCGGGGCGGCGATGGGCGGCTTCAACGCCCTCCTGGTCACCTGGCTGCGCCTGCCCTCGATCATCGTCACCATCGGCACCATGACGCTCTATCGCGGCATCGCCCAGATCTTCGCCGGCGACCGCTCGATCGGCGGCTTCCCGGCGTGGTTCGTCGGCATCGACTTCGTCGAGATCGGCATCGTCCCGATACCCGTCCTGATCTTCCTGGTGCTGGCGCTGCTGCTCGGCCTGCTGCTTGGCCGCACCGTGTTCGGCCGCCAGATCTACCAGATCGGCACCAGCGAGACCGCGGCGCGGCACGCCGGCATCCGGGTCGACCGGATCAAGACCATCCTGTTCGTCGCCTCCGGCGTGGTCTCGGCGCTGGCCGGCCAGATGATGGCCTCGCGCCTCGGCTCCGTCCGCTACGACCTGGCCGCGGGGGGCGAGCTGCAGATGGTGCTGATCGTGATGCTCGGCGGCACCTCGATCTTCGGCGGCCGCGGCACCATCGCCGGCACCTTCCTGGCCCTGTGGCTGCTGGTGATCATCCAGACCGGCATGACCGTGGCCAACATCGCGATCGAGGCGCAGCTGACCGTGCTGGGCCTGCTGCTGATCCTGTCGATCATCGCCTCGAACGCGATCACCGCCGCCCGAAGACGCTGACAAGAGTCGAACAAGGAGGAAACCATGCCCAAGCTTCTCACCGCGCTGGCGGTCGCCGCCGGCCTCTTCGCCGGCTCCGCCCTCGCGGCCGACCCGGTCAAGATCGTGTACATCCCGAAGAACACCGGGAACCCCTATTTCGACAGCATCATCAAAGGGTTCGAGGACGGCTGCAAGGAGCTGGGCTGCGAGTTCACCACGGTCGCCCCGGCGACGCCGGAGGCGACCTCGCAGATCCCCTTCGTCACCGCCCAGATCCAGCGCGGCGTCAACGTCATCGCCATCTCGCCGAACAGCCCGGACGCGCTGAACCAGATCTTCGACCGCGCCCGGTCGCGCGGGGTGAAGATCCTGGTGGTCAATTCCGACGTGCCGGGCAACGAGGCGCATCGCGACGCCGCGATCCTGCCGGTCGACTTCTCGCAGACCGGCGCGGCCCAGGTCGAGCTGATGGGCTCGCTGATCGGCTACAAGGGCGAGGTCGCGATCCTCTCCGCCACCACCGACGCGCCGGACCAGAATGTCTGGATCGCCGACATGAAGAAGGTCCTCGAGACCAATCCCAAGTACAAGGACATGAAGCTGGTCACCATCGCCTATGGCGACGACGACCCGCAGAAGAGCACGACCGAGACCGAGGCCCTCCTGGCCAACTACCCGAACCTGGCCGGCATCATCTCGCCAACCACGGTCGGCGTCGCCGCCGCGGCCCAGGTGGTGGAGACGGCGGGCAAGGCCGACAAGGTCAAGGTCACCGGCCTCGGCACGCCGAACCAGATGCGCCGCTTCATCGAGAACGGCACGGTCACCGCCTTCCAGCTGTGGAGCCCCTACAACGAGGGCTGGCTGGCCTCCCACCTCGCGGTCGGGGTGATGGGCGGCAAGATCGAGCTGAAGCCGGGCAGCAGCTTCGAGGTGCCGAAGCTGGGCACGATCAAGGTCGGCGAGAACAACCAGATCCTGACCCAGTCCCAGCCGACCACCTTCGATAAGAGCAATATCGGCCAGTTCAATTTCTGAGGCGCCGTCCTCATCGTCATCCCGGGCGCAGCGCAGCACGAAGTGATGCGCTGCAGACCCGGGATCTCTTCGGGCTGGAAAGAGATCCCGGATCTGCGCCCCTCCGGTGCTTGTCCGGGATGACGTGGAATTATACCAGCGGCCTTTGAGATCGACTTCCGGCCTTTTCCCGTCATGGCGAGGCGCGAAGCGCCGTGGCCATCCAGGGGGGTCGGTGCCGCTGGATGGCCACGCCCCTGCGGGGCTCGCCATGACGAGTCAATATTTCCGGCCGTTAGTACTAGCTGGGCGGAAGGCTCAACTCGCCCGCAGCTATCGACCGCAGCACCTCGACGAAGAAGGCCGGCTCCGCCGCCGCGATCCGCTGCTGCAGCGTCTCGACGGTGTCGCCCGGCAGCACCGCGACCTCGCGCTGCGCCACGATCGGCCCGTGGTCGTATTCGCCGTCGACGAGGTGGACGGTGATGCCGCTGGTGGTCTCCCCGGATGCCAGCACCGCCTCGTGCACGCGCCGGCCGTACATGCCTCGGCCGCCGAATTCCGGCAGCAGGGCAGGGTGGATGTTGAGGATGCGGCCGCGATAGCGGTCCAGCGTGGCCGGGCCGATCTTGCGCAGATAGCCCGACAGCACCAGCCATTCGGCGCCCGCCTCCTGCATCGCCCGGCAGATCGCGAGATCGGCCGCTTTCTCGCCGCCTTCGGTCGTCGCGCTGATGTGGCGGTGCGGGATCCCGGCGGTCTCGGCGAACTGCAGCGCCGGCGCGTCCCGGTTGTTGCCGACCACCATGCAGGCGCGGCCGGGCAGCGTTCCATCGCCGATCGCCCCGACGATCGCCCGCATGCTGGTGCCGCCATGCGAGGCCAGGAAGCCCAGGCGCAAAGCCGCGCTCATCGCGACCTCCCCTTCGGCCGCCCGATCGACCCGTGCAGCACCACGCTGCTGCCCAGCAGCACCCGGCGCGGCGGGGCGTCGAGGCCGTCCAGCCGCTCCAGCAGCATCCGCGCCGCGGTGGCGCCGACCTCGGCCATGTCGCGGTCGATCACCGTGATCGGCGGGTCGACCAGCTCGGCCAGCACCCGGTCGTCGGCTCCGGCCAGCGACAGGTCCTGCGGCACCGACAGGCCCAGCAGCCGGATCGCGCGCAGGGCGCCCTGGAAGATCTCGTTGCCGCCGGCGATCAGCGCGGTCGGCGGCGTCGGCCCGGTCAAAAGGTCGTGCGCCTCGGCCGCGCCGTAGTCCGCGGTCTGGGCGCGGGACCGGATCAGCCGCTCCTCCACCGGCAGGCCGGCCTCGGCGATGGCCTTGCGGAAGGCCTCGGCGCGGGCGCGGCCGGGGCGGATCTTCTCCGACGCCGTGATCAGCGCGATCCGCTTATGGCCCTGCGCCGCCATCTGCCGCACCAGCGTCTCGATCGGCCGGGCGTGGTCGCTGTAGACCACGTCCGCCGCCACCGGCACGTCCCGGTCCAGGATCACCAGCGGCACGCCGATCCGACCCAGGCGCTCGACCACCGGCGCATGCGTCTCGTCCGCCAGGGTGACGATCAGCCCGTCCATCTGCCGCTGCTGCGCCGCCTCCAGGAAGGCGATCTCGCGGGCGGGCGAGCGGTTGGAGGAGACGGCGAACAGCATGTAGCCGGCGGCGGACAGCACCGGCTCCGCCCCGATGGCGACGCGCGAGAACACCGGGTTGGCCATGTCCGGGATCAGGAAGCCGATGGTCCGGGTGCGGCTGGTACGCATGGTCCGGGCGGCGGCGTTGGGCTGGTAGCCGGTCTCCGCCATCGCCGCCAGGACGCGCGCCCGCGTCGCCTCCGCCACCCGGGCGCTGCCGCCGGCGACGCGCGACACGGTGCCGATCGACACCGCCGCCCGCGCCGCCACGTCGCGGATCGTCGGCCGGCGCGCCGGGAAAACGTTCACAGGGGAGGTCTTGGAGCGATCGGCCATGGCGTGCCGGGATTCTCGCCGGAATCCCCGACGGCTGCAATCGCTCCGATGTTGACGTTTACACGCTCGCGTCGCCGCGGCATCGATGCTACCCCGCTGCCAGGCCATCCGGGAGAGGACGATGATCGAGTTCGGTGTCGATACGGTCCAGATCGTGTTCAACCCGGCGGGCGGGCATCTGCACGATGTCGTGGTGCGCTGGCAGGGGAGGGAGATCCGGCCGCTGCACCGGGCGCCCTGGATCGACAGCGGCGAGGCGCTGCCGGAGGAGATCCCGCTCGGCCTGCGCAACCTGGCCGGCGACTTCTTCTGCGCCCCCTTCGCCGACAGCGACCTGGACGGCGCGCCCGGCCATGGCTGGACCGCCAACGGCCACTGGGATCTCGACGGCATCGACCGGGAGGCGGGCGGCGTCACCGCGCGCTTCACCCTGCAGGAGAAGGTGTTCGGCGCCACCGTGCGCAAGGCGATCACGCTACGCCGCGGCCAGCCGATCGTCTATCAGCGCCATGTGTTCGAGGGCGGCGCCGGGGCGCTGCCGATGGCGCATCACGCCATGATCCGGGCGCCGGGCGGGGCGGCGCTCAGCTTTTCGCCCAAAGCCTTCGGCACCACCCCGCCGATGCCGGTCGAGCCCGACCCGGCGCGCGGCCGCTCGGTGCTGCACTACCCGCAGCGCTTCGCCGGGCTCGATGCGCTGCGCCTGGCCGACGGGCGCATGGTCGACGCCTCGCGCTACCCCTTTGCCGAAAGCCATGAGGACATCGTGCTGCTGGCCGAGGCGCCGGGGTCGCCGCTCGGCTGGTCGGCGGCGCTGGCGGCGCGCGAGGGCTTCCTGTTCTTCGGCCTCAAGGACCCGAGCCGGCTGCCCTTCACCTTGCTGTGGATGAGCAATGGCGGCCGCGACTACCCGCCCTTCTCCGGCCGGCACCGCCATGTGCTGGGGATCGAGGAGGGCTGCATGTACCTGCATCTCGGCCACCGCGCCTCGGCCGGGCCGAACCCGCTGAACGCCGAGGGCTACCCGACCGCGATCGCGCTCGAACCCACGGGCCGGGTCGAGATCGCCTATGCCTTCGGCGCCGTCCCGGCCGAGCCGGGCTGGGACCGGGTCGAGGCGATCGGCCACGGCGCCGCCGGCCTCGACCTGCGCATCGCCGGCGGCCCGGCGGTGACGCTGCCCTTCGAGGCGGAGCGGATCGGGCTGTAAGACGCTTTTTCGCGGGGTGGAACATTCATCGCCGCTCGCCTGCGATTCGCTCTTGAACCGCGGCCGGTCCTCGCCTTGGATGGGCGCCCGCAGCCGCATCCAATGAAGGGGCCTCCATGTCCGCGTCCGACCGCGCCGTCCTCGAGGCCCTGTTCCAGGCCGCGCTCGGCGCCGCCTATCCGGAGACGCGGATGCGGCACCTGCTGCCGGAGCCGCCGACGGGCCGCACCATCGTGCTCGGCGCCGGCAAGGGCGCGGCGCGCATGGCGCGGGCCTTCGAGACGCTGTGGCCGCATCCCTGCGAAGGCCTGGTCGTCACCCGCTACGGCCACGGCACGCCGACCGAACGGATCGAGGTGGTCGAGGCCGCGCATCCGGTGCCGGACGCGGCCGGCAGGGCCGCCGCCCGCCGCATCCTCGACCTCGCCCGCGCCGCCGGGCCGGACGACCTCGTGGTCTTCCTGATCTCGGGCGGCGCCTCGGCCCTGCTGTCGCTGCCGGCCGAGGGGCTGACCCTCGAGGACAAGCAGGCGATCAACAAGGCCCTCCTGCGCTCCGGCGCGCCGATCCAGGAGATGAACGCGGTGCGCAAGGCCATGTCCGCGATCAAGGGCGGGCGCCTGGCCGCGGCCGCGGCGCCGGCGCGGGCCGTGACCTATCTGATCTCCGACGTGCCGGGCGACGAGCCGGGGGTGATCGGCTCTGGCCCGACCGTCGTCGGCGGCGCCGATCCGGAGACGGCGCTCGCGATCCTGCGCCGTTACGACATCCCGGTCTCCGACACGGTCGAGCGCGCGATCCGCGCCAACGCCGCTCCGGCCGAACTGCCGCCGGGACAGGATCTGCACATGCTGGCGACGCCGCAGATGGCGCTGGAGGCGGCGGCGGCGAAGGCGCGGGAGTTGGGCCTGACGCCCTTGATCCTGGGGGACGCGCTGGAGGGCGAGGCGCGCGAGGTCGGCCGCGTCCTGGCCGGCATCGCCGAGCAGGCGTCACGGCACGACCAGCCGGCGCCGCGGCCTTGCGTGCTGCTGTCCGGCGGCGAGACCACGGTGACGGTGAGAGGCCAGGGCCGCGGCGGCCGCAATGTCGAGTTCCTGCTGGCGCTGGCGATCCAACTGCAGGACCGCCCAGGCATCGCCGCCATCGCCTGCGACACCGACGGGATCGACGGGTCGGAGGACAATGCCGGCGCCTGGATCGACGCAGCGACGCTGGCGCAAGGCCGCGAGAAGGGGCTGTCCGCGCCTGAGTACCTGGCCAACAACGACGCCTACAGCTATTTCGCGGCGCTCGACCGACTGGTGGTGACCGGCCCGACCCTGACCAACGTCAACGACTTCCGGGCGATCCTGGTGCGCTGATTCCGGCTGCATCGCCGAACATGTTGGATTTGATGCAAGTCTCCGGCGATTGCCGGAGCGAAGCGGGGCGTGTAGAACGCTGAAGCCGGCGTGTGAACGCACGCCTATTTATCACCGCCAGTTTCATTTCTTTTCAATTTCTCGACGGGCGGAGTCCAGCAAACCGAGCGCCGTCGGCAACAGATTGGGTGGGAGGACTTCCGTCATGACCGTCAACGCCAGCTCGATCACCCGGATTTCGGTCGACAGCAGCGGCAACAGCGCCAACAACATCGCCACCGGCGCCGCGATGTCGGCCGATGGCCGCTATGTCGTGTTCCAGAGCACCGCGACCAACCTGGTCGCCGGCGACGCCAACGGCTTTTTCGACGTGTTCCTGCGCGACACGCAGACCGGCGCCACCACGCTGATTTCCACGGCGACCGGAGGGACGCAGGGCAACAACGTCTCCAGCGTGCCGGCGATCACCGATGACGGCCGCTTCGTGTTTTACAGCAGCACCGCGACCAATCTGGTCGGCGGCGACGCCAACGCGGTCCTGGATATCTTCATGCGGGACACGCAGACGGGCGTCACCACCCGCGTCTCGACCACCTCCGCCGGCGGCGAGGCCAATGGCGCGTCGCAGAATGTGGACGTCACCGGCAACGGCGCCTTCATCGGGTTCCAGAGCACGGCCAGCAACCTGGTGGCCGGCGACAGCAATGGCGTGGGCGACATCTTCGTCAAGAACCTGTCGACCGGCGCGGTGACCCGCGTCTCGGTGGCGAATGACGGCTCGCAGTCGGACGGAGCCTCCTTCGTGGCCCGCCTGTCCGAGGACGGCAACCGCGTCTCCTTCGTCAGCAACGCCAGCAACCTGACCGCGAACGACAGCAACGGCGCGGTCGGCGACGTCTTCGTCCGCGACATCGCCGCCGGCACCACCACCCTCGTCTCCGTCTCCACCGGCGGCGGATCGGGCGACGGCGCATCGTCGGGCGCCTCGATTTCCGGCAACGGCCGCTATGTCGTGTTCAACAGCGACGCGACGAACCTGGTCGCCGGCGACACCAACGGCGCCGCCGACATCTTCGTCCGCGACCTGCAGACCAACACCACGACCCGCGTCTCCACCGCGACCGACGGCAGCCAGTCCAACGACCTTTCGGGCCAGGCGGTGATCTCCGCCGACGGACGCTACGTCGTGTTCATGAGCGCGGCCAGCAACCTGGTGGCCGGCGACACCAACGGGGTCCGCGACGTCTTCCTGAAGGATCTGGTCACGGGCGCGGTGACGCGCCTCTCCGTCGGCATCGACGGGTCGCAGCTCAACGATCTCTCGAACACGCCTTCGATCTCGGCCGACGGCCGCACCGTCACCTTCCAGACGCAGGCGACCAATGCCGGGGCGGGCGCCGATGCCAACGGCACCGGCTTCGACGTGTTCCGCATCTCCCTGGTGGCCTCGGCCGGGGCCGACCGCATGATCGGCTCCGACGGCAACGACACGATCGACGGGTTGGCGGGAAGCGACATCCTCACCGGCGGCCTCGGCAACGATGTGCTGGCCGGAGGCGCCGGGGCGGACCAGCTCTTCGGCGGCGACGGCGCCGACACGGCGGACTACTCGGCCTCCGCCGCCGGGGTCACCGCTGACCTGGCGGCCGGCACCGGCACTGGCGGCGACGCCCAGGGCGATGTGCTGACGGCGATCGAGAATCTGACCGGCTCGGCCCAGGCCGATGACCTCTACGGCTCCGCCGGCGCCAACGCGCTCAGCGGCGGCGCCGGCGACGACACGCTCCGCGGCGGGGCGGGGGGAGACACGCTCAACGGCGGCGACGGCTCGGACTTCGCCAACTACCAGGGCTCGGCCGCGGCGGTCGCGGTCAACCTGCTGGCCGGCTCCGCCTCGGGCGGCGACGCCGCGGGCGACACGCTGACCAATATCGAGAACCTCTACGGGTCCAGCCACAACGACCAGCTCACCGGCAACAACGTCCGCAACATCATCGGCGGCGAGCTCGGCGACGACACCATCGTCGGCAATGGCGGCGACGATGCCCTGGCCGGGGAAGCCGGCAACGACAGCCTCGACGGCGGCGACGGCAACGACCGGCTCGTCGGCGGCGCCGGGGTCGACACGATCCATGGCGGCATCGGCGCCGATTCCGTCGATGCCGGCAGCGAGAACGACACCGTCCTCGGTGAGGCCGGCAACGATATCCTCTACGGCGGCGCGGGCGACGACCAGCTCGACGGCGGCGACGGCAACGACCTGCTGGAAGGGGCGGCCGGGGCCGATGCCCTGACCGGCGGCGCCGGCACCGACACGGCCAGCTACGCCGGCTCGGCCGCCGGGGTGACGATCGACCTCGCCAGCGGCGCGGCCTCCGGCGGCGATGCGCAGGGCGACACCCTGTCCGGCATCGAGCAGGTGCTGGGCTCGGCCCAGGCCGACACGCTGACCGGCGATACCGGCGCCAACACGCTGTGGGGCAGGGCGGGCGACGACGTGCTCACCGGCGGTGGCGGCGGCGATCTGCTGAAGGGCGGGGCGGGCGGCGACCGCTTCGTCTACGCGGCCCTGTCCGACAGCGCGGTCTCGGGCCTCGGCAAGGACGTGATCGCGGATTTCGCGGCCGGCGACCGGATCGACCTCTCGGCGATCGACGCCGACGGCAATTCGGCCAACGGCGACACCGCCTTCACCTTCGGCACCGGCGGCTTCACCGGCGACGGCGGGGAGCTGCGGGTGGTGACGGCGGGGGCGATCCAGGTGGTCTATGCCGATGTCGACGGCGACAAGGCGCCGGACTTCGCCATCAACGTCATCTCCGACCACGCGCTCACTGCAGCAGATTTCCTGCTCTAGAAACAGCCCCTCGACCCCGGACCGCCGCTGACGGCGGCGGTCCGGGCGAAACAGGCAGGCGCGTCGAACCGAACAGTCCCCCAAAGGCAGCATGGGAAAAGGGGAGATTCGCCATGACCACCACCTTTACAGCGAATCTGGACTCGTCCCAGGAGGTCGGGACGGGCAGCACCGAGACCGCGACCGGCGTGGCGACGGTGAGCCTGAACACGGCGGGCACCGCCATGACCTATTCGGTCACGGTCTCCGCCGGCATTGATTTCGGCGAACTGATCGACGGCGTCGGGCGGACGGCGGATCCGCTCGACGACGCCACCCTGATGCACATCCACGCCCAGGCCCGCGGCAGCAACGGCGGGGTCGTGTTCGATATCCTGCCGCGGGGCGTGACCGACGATGACGACGACCTGACCATCGTCGAGAACGGCGACGGCTCGGTCACGATCAGCGGCGTCTGGGAGACCACCGACAGCGATCCGCTGACGGCCGACATCGTCGCCGCGCTGCAGGCGGGGACCGGCCCGAACGACGTCTCGTTCTACTTCAACATCCACACCGCCCAGTTCGGCGGCGGCGCGATCCGCGGTCAGCTGGTCACCCGCGCCAGCGAGAATGCCGACAGATTCGTCGGCACCGGCGCCGCCGACGTCATCGACGCCTTCGGCGGCGACGACAATCTGCGCGGGGGCGGCGGCGCCGACAGCCTGACCGGCGGGGCCGACAACGACATCCTGATCGGTGGGGCCGGCGGCGACACCCTCGCCGGTGGTGCCGGCATCGACACGGCGGTGTACGACAGCAGCACGGCCGCGGTGACGGTCAGTCTCGGCGCCGGGACGGCATCCGGCGGCGATGCGGCCGGCGACAATCTGACCGGTGTCGAGCAGCTGTTCGGCTCGGCCTTCGACGACCGGCTGACCGGCAATGCCGGCGCCAACGGACTGTGGGGCGACGGCGGCAACGACGTGCTCACCGGAGGCGCGGGCGCCGACACCTTGAAGGGCGGCGCCGGCACCGACAGCTTCGCCTACGGCAGCACGGCCGACAGCACCGTGGCGGCCGCAGGCCGCGATACGATCAACGACTTCACGACCGGCGACAGGATCGACCTGTCGGCGATCGACGCCAACGGCGCCGTCGCGGGCAGCACCGCCTTCGTCTTCGGCACCGGCGGCTTCACCGGCACGGCCGGAGAGCTGCGGGTGGTGGCCATCCCCGACGGTTACCAGGCGGTCTATGGCGACACCGACGGCGACAAGACGCCCGATATCGCCATCGTCGTGCTGTCCGACCACGCTTTGGCTGCGGGCGATTTCGTGCTGTAGGGGCCGGCCGAAGCCGGGTCAGTCGAGCCCGATGCGCTTTGCAGCCTCGCGGAACAGGCGCTGGTCCTCGGGGGCGAACTGCATGGCCGTGAGGAAATCATCGACGCGATAGTGCGGCAGCGCCCGGCGGATCGCGGTGACATGGCCGCGCGCCTCGTCCAGCCGGCCGGCCAGCGCCAGGGACAGCGCGGCGATCGCCAGGATCTGCGCATGCGCGTTCGGTCGGGTGGCCGCCTTCACCCCCCAATGGGCCGCCTCGTCGAACCGGCTGAGGCGCACCAGCGCCATGGCGCGGGCGCCGAGAAAGCCGAACAGCATCGGGTCGAAGGGGCTGAGCCGGCGCGACCGCTCGGAGGAGGCGATGGCCGTGCCCGGATCCCCGGTCTGGGAGTGGACGAAGGCGAGGGTGTAGTGGCCCTGGGCGAAATTCGGGCTCAACTCGATCGCCTGCTCCAGTTCGACGATCGCCTGGTCGTGCTCGCCGCGCAGCCACAGCGCCCGGCCCATGGCCCAATGCGCTGTGGGGTCGCGGTCGTCCGCCATCAGGCTCCGACCAGCGGCCTCGAAGGCACGGTCGACCTCCGGCCCGCGCGGGGCCCAGCCCTGGAACGCGCTCTGGAAATGGGTGAAGGACAGGCCGGCATGGGCCCGGGCGAAGGTCGGGTCCTGGCGCAGCGCGGCCTGGAAGAAGTGCCGCGCCTGATCGTTGTCGGCCTGGGTGAAGCGGTACATGTGCCACAGGCCGCGGTGATGCGCCTCCCAGGCGTCGAGGGAGTTGGGCGGCCGCAGGATGGCGCGGTTGCGCTCGATCGTCTCGATTTCGCTGTCGATCGCCGCGACGATCCGGTTGCCGATTTCCTCGAGCACCAGGAAGGCATCGTCCAGCCGGTGGTTGAACACCTCGGCCCAGACGATCCGGGCGGTCCGCGTCTCGGCCAGCTCGGCCGCCACGGTCAGGCGCGGACCCTGCTGCTCGACGAAGCCGCTGACGACGTAGTCGATATTCAGCATCCGGCCGGCATCCTCCGCCCCGACCTGCCGGTCGCGCAGGGTGAACATCGTGCCCTGGGCGATGACGAACAGGCTGCGCAGCTTGGCCAGCCGGACGGTGACGTCATGGGCCAGAGCGTCGGCGATGCCGCCCGGAAGTGTCGCCGCCTGCAACCGGTCGGTGAAGGGCATCACCGCGACCGAGGGGCGACGGGTGCCGGCGATGTCGCTGGCGGGCGCGGTCGGGGCGGTGGCGGCCGCCGCGGTGCGAGAGAGCCCGGCGTGCTGGGCCCGCGCCGTCCGCCAGGCCTCGCGCAGCGGTGCGGTGTCGAGCCCGTCTGCCTCGAATTGCCGGATCGCCGCTGCGAGATGGGCCTCGCCCTCATGGATTCGGCCGCGGCCGGCGAGTTCCTCCAGCAGCAGCGCATGGACGCGCGGATCGAAGGGCGCCAGCTCCAGCCACCCATCCAGATGGCCCAGCCGCTCGTCGCCCGCGGTGTCGGCCGCGAGGCGTTCCAGCAGGGCGGTGCGGCAACCGCGGAACCGGCGGCGCTGGGCCGCCAGCCAGCTGGCGAAGGCGGGGCTGCGCTCGACCTTGAGCCCGTCGAGGAACTCGCCGGCGAACAGCGAGACCAGCCCCCGCAGCCGCTCCGGCGCGATCGTCGCAATGCCCTGCTGCGCCGCCCGGGCGATCTCGACGGCGTCGACGAAGCCATCCGCGAGGTCGAGCCGGATGGCATCCGCCGAGGCCATCAGCCGGTGCCGGCCGGGCTCGTCGACCAGACCGCGGATCTTGCTCAGGCACCAGCGCAGCTCGCCGCGCGGATCGTTGGGGCCGTCCCACAGCAGCTCGCACAGCTGGCTGCGGCCGACCGGGTGAGGCGCCAGCGCCAGATAGGCCAGGAGGGCCCGGGTCTTGCGCGACGCCGGCAGCGTCGCCGCCACGCCGTGTCGACGAACAACGAACGGCCCCAGCAGGCACAGCTCGACCGGCGGACCGGTCTGGGCCGGCCCGGCGGATTCCTCGGGCATTCCCACGCCACCACCCACGCTCGCCTCCACGCGAGCCGGCTACGCTCGTCGTCGCGATCGAGGCCCGTGCACGTCAGGGCCGACCGCCACCGCATCCCGCGGGGCGGAACCCACCGGGCCGACGGCCCCATGGAGAACCATCATGGCCACCGCCAGCGAAAGCATGACTCGGAATCCGCCGCCAGCTCAACCTGACCTCTCGGCTGTGAAGTCCCGCCAGCACGGAGCCTGGTCCTCCG
This sequence comes from Inquilinus limosus DSM 16000, assembly GCF_000423185.1. Lineage (GTDB taxonomy): Bacteria > Pseudomonadota > Alphaproteobacteria > DSM-16000 > Inquilinaceae > Inquilinus > Inquilinus limosus. Next base: position 64,916 of record NZ_AUHM01000005.1, read on the forward strand.
GCGACTACGCCGTGGTCGGCACCACCCTGCAGATCGTCGGCGAGCAGCTGTGCGAGGCACTCGACCTCCGCGCCGGCCAGACCGTGCTGGACGTCGCCGCCGGCAACGGCAATGCCGCCCTGGCCGCCGCGCGGCGCTGGTGCGACGTGGTCGCGACCGACTACGTGCCGGCGCTGCTGCAGCGGGCCCGCGAGCGCGCCGAGGCCGAGCGGCTGCCGATGCAGTTCCGGGAAGCCGACGCCGAGGCCCTGCCGTTCGCCGACGAAAGCTTCGACGTCGTCGTGTCGACCTTCGGGGTCATGTTCACCCCGGACCAGGACCGGGCCGCGGCTGAGCTGCTGCGGGTGTGCCGGCGCGGCGGCCGGATCGGCCTCGCCAATTGGACACCGGACGGCTTCATCGGCCAGCTGTTCAAGACCATCGGCCGGCACCTGCCGCCGCCGGCCGGCACGCGGTCGCCGGCGCTGTGGGGCACGCGGGAGCGGCTGGCCGAGCTGTTCTCGGCGCAGGCGGAGTCGGTCGCCTCGGCACAGCGGCACTTCGTGTTCCGATACCGCTCGCCGGGGCACTGGCTGGAGGTCTTCAAGACCTATTACGGCCCGGTGCTGAAGGCCTTCGCGGCGCTGCCGCCGGCCGGACAGGCGGCGCTGGAGGCCGATCTCGTCGCCCTGATCGGCCGTTTCAACCGGAGCGGCGACGGCTCCATGGTCGTGCCCAGCGAATATCTCGAGGTCGTCGTCACCAAGGCGTGACCTCAGCCCCGCGGCGCATCCCCCAGGAAGTCGGCGATCGCCGCGCCCAGCTCCGGCTTTGCCACTGCGCTCATGTGGTTGCCGGGGATCACGACATGGCGGCCGTTCGGCAGGGCGGCCGCCAGCGCTGCGGCGGAGCCGTTGTCGTCGTCCTCGGCCCCGGCCACCACCAGGGTCGGCACGGCGATCCGGGCCAGCGCCTCGCGCGGCGTGTCGACCGAGGTGCCGAGCACCTGCAGCAGCGCCTCCGGGTCGCCGCCGACCGTCTTCAGGAAGGCCTCCGCCATCCATTCCGCCGAGCCGCGCTGGAAGCTGCCGAGATTGGTCAGGACGCGGCGGAAATAGGCGTTGCGGCCGCCGGCGCTGACGATGCCGTCGAGGCCCATTCCGGCGACGATGGCGCGTCCCGGCGCGGCGCCGCGCGCCAGCATCCGCACCACCGTCCGGCCGCCCAGCGAGTAGCCGCCGAGATCATAGTCGGCGAGGCCGAGCTGCTCGACCAGGGCGAAGCCGTCATCGGCCAGGATGTCGGGCGGGTAGGCGGCGGGGTCATGCGGCTTGGCGCTGTCGCCGTGGCCGCGCAGGTCCGGCATGATCACGCGATAGCCCCGCGCCGCGATCGCCGCGGCGTGGCCGTAGCGCAGCCAGTTGACCGTGGCGGTCGAGAAGAAGCCGTGGATCAGCACCAGCGGCCGGCCCTCGCCGATTTCGCGATAAGCCAGCGCGACGCCGTCGCGGCCCTGGAACTGACGGACGGGAAGCTCGGCCATGCGCTGCTGTCCTCCTGCGGGGTCGGCCGCGCCGGATTGCCACGCCGCCGCCGGGCTGGCAATGCGGTTCGGAACCGCGTGCGGTCCCGCCCATTCTCCAGGATGACGGATCATCCTGGAGAACCGCCATGATCGAGATCCTTCCCGCGCCGGACCATGTGGTCGCGATGCGTCTGGCCGGTGTGCTGTCGGAGGCGGATTACGGCCGCGCCATCGCCGAGACCGAGGCGAAGCTGCAGCGGCACGACCGCGTCGGCGCCTATGTGGACATGACCGATTTCGACGACATGACCGCCGAGGCCGCGGCCAGATACGCCTCCTTCAGCCGGGAGAAGATGGGCCAGGCCGGGCGGTTCCCGCGCAAGGCCGTGATCACCGACAAGCAGTGGCTGCGGGTGCTGATCGACGCGATCGATCCGCTGGTCCCGGAGGTCGAGGCCAGGGCCTTCACCTCCTCCGAACGCGACGAGGCCATGGCCTGGGCGTCGGAGGTCGCGAGCGCCTGATCCGATCCGGCAGCCGTCAGTGCTGGCGCCGGTAGGAGAAGGCGTCGGCCAGCCGCGTCATCCCCGCCCGCTCGTAGAAGCCGACCGCCTCCGGCACGGAGGCCAGGTACAGGCTCACCTGCGGCCCGAGCTGCCGCCGCGCCTCGTCCAGGAGCCCCTTGCCGACGCCGAGGCCCTGGGCCGAAGCGGAGACCGCGAGGTCGGAGAGATAGCAGCACCAGACGGAGTCGGTGACGCCGCGCCCGACCCCGACCAGCGGCCGGCCGGGCTGGTCCAGCCGGGCGGTGACGATCAGGTTGGCGCCGGCGATCATCGCCCGCAGCCGCGCCTCGTCGTCGACCGGGCGGATCCGCCCGAGCCCGGACTCCACCAGCACGCGCCGGAACTCGGCCACGTCCAGCTCCTGCTCGCGGGCGTAGAGGATGCGGGGGCGTTCGCTCATGACCGCAGACTGCACCATGCCGGCGGACGTTTCCAGGGGCGGGCCAGGGAGCCGCCTTTCCCGCTCGGGGAGAAAGGCGGCGACCGGGATCAGAGCGTGCCGGGGAAGGCGCCGCCGTCGATCAGGATGTTCTGGCCGGTGATGTAGCCGGCATGGACGCTGCACAGGAAGGCGCAGGCGGCGCCGAACTCGTCGGGGTTGCCGAAGCGGCCGGCCGGGATCGCGGCGCGGCGCCGCTCGGCCACCGCCTCGGCGCTCTGGCCCGAGCGCTCGGCCGCCGCATGGATGCCGCCGCGCAGCCGGTCGGTGTCGAAGGCGCCGGGCAGGAGGCCGTTGATGGTGACGCCTTTGCCCGCCATCTGCCGGGCCACCCCGGCGATGAATCCGGTCAGGCCGGAACGGGCGCCGTTCGACAGGCCCAGCTCCGCGATCGGCGCCTTCACCGCGCTCGAGGTGATGTTGACGATGCGGCCGAAGCCGCGCGCCGCCATGCCGTCGACCACCGCCTTGGTCAGGAAGATCGGGGTCAGCATGTTGGCGTCGATCGCGCGGAGCCAGGCCTCGCGGTCCCAGTCGCGGAAATCGCCGGGCGGCGGGCCGCCGGCGTTGTTGACCAGGATGTCCGGCTCGGGACAGGCGGCCAGGGCGGCCTCGCGTCCCGCCTCGATGGTGATGTCGCCGGCGACGGTGGTGACCTTGGCGCCGGTGGCGCGGCGGATCTCCTCGGCCGTCGCCTCCAGCGCCTCGGCGCCGCGGGCGGTGATGACGAGATCCACGCCCTCGCGCGCCAGCGCCAGGGCGCAGCCCTTGCCCAGCCCCTTGCTCGCGGCACATATGAGGGCCTTACGGCCGGCCAGTCCCAGATCCATGGCGGTCTCCTTCCGCTGCGATGCTGTCGGGTGGACTCCGGTTGTAGCGCGCCAGGCTCACCAGCGGAACGAGGGCAGCAGGATGTCCGGGGTGCAGCCGACCGCCTGGAACTCCCGCGCCATCTCGTCTTCGCCCATGCCGGCATGGATACCGGTGCGCACCAGCGCGGCGGCGGCGCCGAAGCCGCGGGCGCCGGCGACGTCGTGCTCGACGCTGTCGCCGACGCACAGCACCTGGTCCGGCCGCTCCACCCCGGCGGTCGCGGCGGCGTGGTGGTACATCAGGGGATGCGGCTTGCCGACCCAGGTGACGCTGCCGCCGAGCCCTTCGTACATCTCGGCGATGCGCCCGGCGCCGAAGGCGGGGCCCAGCGGGGTCAGCATGATCTTGTCGGGGTTGGTGCACAGCGCCGGCACGCCCCGCGCCGCCGCCGGGGCCAGCAGCTCGCGATAGGTTTCGAGCGGGACGAGATGCCCCCGGCTGCCGGCGATCAGCACCAGGTCGGCGGCGTCGCCGGTCTCGGCCTCGGCGAAGCCCAGCGTCTCGGCGAAGCCGCGGTCCTCGCCGCTGGAGATCACGAGGCAGCGGGCGCCGCTGCCGGGCGAAACCGGCAGCGCGCCGCTCTCCAGCAGCGCCAGCGCCACGTCGCCGGAGGTGACGAAATGGTCGTAGCTGTCGCGGGCGAAGCCCAAGGTCTCCATCCGCCGCGCGTTGTAGGCGGCGGAGCGGCCGGAATTGGACAGCAGCACCACGTGCCGGCCGGCCTCCTTCAGCCGGCGCAGCGCCGCGGCCGCGCCGGGGTAGGGGCGGCGTCCGTCATGCAGCACGCCGTACTGGTCGACGAAGAAGGTGCTGAACCGCTCGGCCAGCGCGCCGATCCCCTCCACCCGCTCGATCACCGGCATCAACGTCCTCCGAGTCCCGCCAGGGCCAGCCGGGCTGTACCCTCTGCCGCGTCCTCCGACAAGGCCGGCAGGAACGGGACGCCCAGCTGCCGGCGGCGGATCTCGGTCCAGCCGGCATTGGCGGCGCCGCCGCCGACGCTGCGCAGCGAGGTCACGGCCGGCGCGCCCAGCTCCGCCAGCAGGCGGTAGGCGCGGGCCTCGATCCCGGCGATGCCCTCCAGCACGCCCTGGAAGAACACCGCCTCGTCCTCCGGACGCGGCTCCAGCACCGGCGCCAGCCCGGGATCGGCCACCGGGAAGCGCTCGCCTGGCCGCGGCAAGGGGTAATAGGAGAGGCCGGTCGGCCGGTCCGGCCGCAGCGCCGCGGTCAGCGCCGGCAGCCGGTCGCGGCCGAACAGCTGGGCGATCACCGCCCCGCCGCTGTTCGAGGCGCCGCCGACCAGCCAGCGGTCGCCCATGCGGTGGCTGTAGACGCCGTGCTGTGGGGAATCGACCGGCCGATCGGACAGCAGCTTGATCACCAGCGTCGACCCCAGCGCCGTCACCGCATCCCCCACCGCATCCGCCCCGGTGGCGAGGAAGGAGGCGCAGCCGTCGGTGGTGCCGGCAACGACGATGGCGTCGGCCGGCAGGCCGAGCGCGACCGCCTCCGTCCCCACCGGGCCGACCGGCGTGCCCGCCGCCACCGCTTTCGGCAGGGCAGCGGGGTCGACGCCGAGGCCGAAGATCCAGTCCGGCCAGCACCGCGCCACCGGGTCGTAGCCGGTCTTCAGCGCGTTGTTCTCGTCGGTCGTGTCGAAGCGGCCGGACAGGCGGCCGGCGATCCAGTCGGCCTGGTGCAGCACCCGCACTGCGCCCGGCCGGCGCAGCAGCACCAGGGCGCGGGCGAGGGCGGAGCTGCGGCCGCGGGCGGCGCTGCCGGCCGGCGCCACGGCGTCGATCCGGGCCGTCACCGCCTCGTCCGGGCAGGGATCGTTGTACATCAGCGCCGGGCCGACCGGCCGCCCCGCCGCGTCGCTCACCAGCACGGTGCCGGAGGTGCCGTCGACCGAGAGGGCGCCGACCGTCGAGAGATCCGCCTCCGCCGCCAGCCGGCGCAGTGCCGCGACCGTGGCCAGCCACCAGGTCTCGGGATCGCGCGGGTCCTGGCCCGGGCTGTCGGTCGACATGGTGCCGCGGCCGACCGGGCGGCCGGCGGCGTCCACCGCCACCGCCCGCACGCCGGAGGTGCCGATATCGATGCCGATCGCGCGTGCGGACTCCGCCATGATCACGCCTCCCGCCGGCACAGCGACTGCCGGTACTGTTCCGCATCCCACTGGGTCAGCTCGTCCACCTGGGCCTGGGTGAAGGCCCGGACGGAGGTGCCGGCCGGCACCCGCCCGGCGACATCGGCCAGGCAGCGCGCCATCTCGTCCGCCCCGCGCAGCACGCCTTCGTGCAGCACCACGCCGCGGCCGGGCACGCCCACGATCGCCGGGGCGCGCTGCTGCGCCAGGGCAGTCAGCTCCCTGGACGTCCCGGCCGTGGTGAGGGCGGCGCCGAGGAAGATCACATGGTCCGGGTAGAAGGCGCCGGCGGTGGCCAGCGCCAGGCTGCCGGGGTCGGTCGCCGCGTCATGCGCGACCGGGTCCTGCGGCAGCCGGTAGGGCGTGCCGCGGATGAACTCGGCCAGCGCGTCCGGCTGCGCCGCGGGGGAGGGGCGGCGGGGCAGGGCCAGGGCGGCGCAGACGCGGTCCAGCAACTCGCCCGCCGCCGCCACGCCGTCCGCCGCCACCACCAGACCATGATTGCCCAGCACCACGACATTTGTGCCGGGCCTGAGGCGCGCCGCGATCGCCTGCGACAGGGTCAGGCCCGGCTTGCAGTAGGGCACGAAGATCCAATCGACGCCGGGCAGCCCGTCCAGCCGCTCGGCCAGGCGGGCCTCGGCGTCAGTTCGGATCGCCAGCGCGATGGTCGAGACGCAGTGGACATGCAGCACCACGGCGAAAGGCAGCACCGCATGCACCGTGGTCTCGATCGACGGCCGCAGCCCGCGCGGATTGTGCTCCGCTACCACGAAGTCGCGTCCGGATTCGGCGGCGGGATCGCCCTCGCGCATCGCCCGCAACAGCGGATCCAGCCGCACCGGCACCAGGATCTCCTCATCGTCGGCCCGGGCCAGCCAAGTGCCGGAGGCCTTGATCCACATCGTGCCGTCACGCTTCAGCGAGGTGTTGCCGCCCGCCGCCTGCACCCGGTCCGGGTCGCGGCCGAGCCTGGCGGAGAGAATGCGCAGGGCACGGAGATCGGGATCGGTGGTCATGGGCGGGGTTCCCGAACAAGGGACGAAGTGATGGGTCCGAGCCCCAGTCCGCTTCCTATCTTAGTCCCCCCTCTCCTCGCGGGAGGGGGGCAGGGGGAGGGGGTTGTTGATCGAAGAGTGCCGCGGCCTGATCGTTCGAGCGGACAGATTGTTGCCGCCCATCGGGCTCCGATCGTGCGGCGCGAACCCCCTCCCCCTGCCCCCCTCCCGCGAGGGGAGGGGGGACTAGAAAAGAATGGAGTCGGGTGTGTCGTGCCCATCACCGCCCCGCCGCCTGCGCGGCCGAGACCGGTTCGGCCTCCAGCCACTCGGCGAAAGCCGCGGTCTCGGCCGGCGACAGGTGCAGCCCGTGCTTGGTGCGGCGCCACAGGATGTCCTCGGCGTCCTCGGCCCATTCCTGCGCCCGCAGCCAGGCCGCCTCTCGCTCGTAGAGCAGACCGCCGAAGTGCCGGCCGAGATCGGCCAGGGACCGGGCGCCGTCCAGCAGCGCGTCGGCCCGGGTGCCGTAGAGCCGGCCGTAATGCAGGGCCAGTTCCTCCGGCAGCCAGGGATGGCGCCGGCGGAACTCCGCCAGCCAGCGGTCGAAATCCGTCATGTCGCCGCCGGGCAGCGGCGCCGACGCGGTCCAGGCCGGGCCCATGGACGGGAAGAACGGCTTCAGCCGCTCCAGCGCGTGCTCGGCCAGCTTGCGGAAGGTGGTGATCTTGCCGCCGAACACGGAGAGGATCGGCGCCCTGCCGCCCTCGTCATCGACGTCGAAGACGTAGTCGCGGGTGACGGCCGAGGGATTGGCGGCGTCGTCGTCGAACAGCGGCCGCACCCCGGCGAAGGAATGCACGACGTCCTGCGGGCCGATCTGGCGCTGGAAGTAACGATTCAGCACACCGCAGAGATACTCGACCTCCTTGGGGTCGACCTCGACCCGGTCCGGGTCACCGGCCTGCGGGATGTCGGTGGTGCCGATCAGCAGATAGCCGTGCTCATAGGGGTTGATGAAGATCACCCGCTTGTCGGTGTTCTGCACCAGATAGGCCTGCGGCCCGTCATAGAATTTCGGCACCACGATATGGCTGCCGCGCACCAGCCGGATCCTCTTGCTCGACGTCAGGCCGGCCGTGCCGGTCAGCACCTTGTCGACCCAGGGGCCGGCGGCATTGGCCACGGCGCGGGCGACGACATGCCGCTCCGCGCCGCCCCCGGCGGGGCGCAGCACGGCGTGCCACAGCCCGTCGCGGCGCTGCAGCGACACGCATTCGGTTCGGGTCAGGATCTCGGCGCCGCGCTCGGCCGCGCCGATCGCGTTCAGCACCACCAGCCGGGCGTCGTCGACCCAGCAGTCGGAATATTCGAAGCCGCGGCGGAAGCGGTCCTGCAGCGGTTTGCCCTCCGGGTCGCGGCGCAAATCCAGGCCGCGGCTGGCCGGCAGCCTCTTGCGGCCGCCGAGATGGTCATAGAGGAACAGCCCCAGCCGCAGCAGCCAGGCCGGCCGCAAGCCGCGGTCATGCGGCAGCACGAAGCGCATCGGCCAGATGATGTGCGGCGCCGCCGCCAGCAGCACCTCGCGCTCGATCAGCGCCTCGCGCACCAGCCGGAACTCGTAATATTCGAGATAGCGCAGCCCGCCATGCACCAGCTTGCCGCTGCGGCTCGACGTGCCTTCGGCCAGGTCGCCCTTCTCGCACAGCAGCACCGACAGGCCGCGCCCGGCCGCGTCGCGGGCGATGCCGGTGCCGTTGACGCCGCCGCCGACCACCAGCAGGTCGACGACGGCGCCGTTCCGCAGCTCCGTTCCGTCCGCCATCGCCGCTCAGGCCGCCTGCTTCGGGCGCGGGCCGTAATCCTTGAACTTCTCGATCACCCGGTCGATCTCGTCGTCCGGCAGGCATTTCGGCCCGCCCAGCATCAGCGTGTAGACATACTGCTTGGCCAGGGTCTCGACCTCGACCGCCAGCCACATCGCCTTGCCCAGCGTCGGGCCGGTGGCGATCAGGCCGTGATTGGCCAACAGGCAGGCGGTGCGGTCCTTCAGCGCCTCGATGGCGTAGTCAGACAGCTCAGGCGTGCCGTAGGTGGCATAGGGCGCGCAGGGGATGGAATTGCCGCCGCCGCAGGCGATCATGTAGTGCAGCGCCGGGATCTCCTGGTGCCGGATCGCCAGGATGGTCGAATACATCGGATGGCAGTGGACGACGGCGTTCACCTCCGGCTTGCGGCGGTGGATGTCGAGGTGGAAGCGCCATTCCGAGGACGGGCGGTGGTCGCCGTGCTCCCAGCTGCCGTCCATCCTCATGGCGACGATGTCGTCCGGCGTCATCTCGTCATACGGCACGCCGGTCGGGGTCACCAGGATGCCGTCGCCCCAGCGGGCGCTGATGTTGCCGGAGGTGCCCTGGTTCAGCCCGTTGGCATTCATCTGCCGGCAGGCTTCGACGATCTTGATGCGCAGCTCGCGTTCGGTGGTCATGGCGGATTCCGTGAGAAGGGGTCAGCAGAGGCGGAGCAGGGGCTCGCCGGCCAGGTAGCGCCGGACGTCCTCGGCGATCAGCCCGGCGGCGTAGGTGACGGTCTTCACCGAGGCGCCGGCGATGTGCGGGGTCAGGGTGACGTTGGGCAGCTTCAAGAGCGGCCAGTCCTCCGGCGGCGGCTCGACCGCGAAGGTCTCCAGCATCGCGCCGCGCAGCTTGCCCGAGACCAGCGCGTCGTAGAGCGCGTCGTAGTCGACCAGAGGGCCGCGGGCGGTGTTGACGAAGACCGCCCCGTCCTTCATCGCGGCGAAGGCCTCGGCGCCGATCATGCCGGTGGTCTCGGCGGTCACGCGCGGATGCAAGGTCACCACATCGCTCTCGGCCAGCAGGGTCTCCAGCGAGACCTGCTGCACGCCGTCGGCGCTGTCGGCGGGGTCGAGCTGGACATAGGGGTCGGTCACCAGGATGCGGCAGCCGAAGGCCTTCAGGAGGCGCACCACCTTGCTGCCGACATGGCCATAGCCGATGACGCCGACCGTCATCTCCGACAGCTCGCGGCCGGTGATGTCGGCGCGGTACAGGTCGCCGCGCCAATGGCCCTGCGACAGCGAGGTGTGGCCGCGGGTGATCAGTCGGGTCTCGGCCAGGATGGCGCCGATGGTGAACTCGGCCACGGCGCTGGCGTTGCGGCCGGGGGCGTTCACCACCTTCACGCCATGCGCCTTGGCCGCCTTCATGTCGATGTTGACCGGCCCGCCGCGGCTGACCCCGATCAGCTTCAGCGCCGGCAGCCGCTCCAGCATGCTGGCCGAGACCGGCGCCAGATGGGTGACCAGGATCTCGGCGTCGCCGATGAACTCGACGATCTCGTCCGGATCGCCCATGAACTCCTTCAGCCCGTCCAGGCCGGTGCCGGCATAGCCGTGCACCATCGGCTCGTCCGGCCAGGGCTGCTCCAGCGTCCGGATGTCGAGCGCGGCCGGAATAGCCTCCAGCGCCTCGACGAACAGGCGCGGCAGCATGAAACGGTCGCCGATCACGGCAACGCGACGTCGGGTCATCCTCGGGTCCTCAGGTCTTCCAGGGCATGCCAAACCGGGCGCAGCGCCCGGTAGCTGGTTCGGTATTGCGGGAACAGGCGGTCGTAGAGCGAGACCAGCGCCGGGTCGGGCGCCTCGGCCTCGGCCAGCAGCGGCGCCACCCAGCGGCGGCAGGCTTCGTCGATGTCGGGCAGGATGCCGAGCGACAGCGCCGCCACCATGGCCGCCCCGGCGGCGCCGACCTCCTCGCGCTTCACCAGCCGGACCGGCGCGTTGGTGGCGGCGGCCAGGATGCCGCGGCAGGTGGCGCTGCGGGCGGCGCCGCCGGCCAGGCGGATCTCCGCCGGCGTGCCGCCGACCGACTCGTAGCAGTCGCGGCTGGCGAAGCCGAGGCTCTCATAGATCGCCCGCAGCAGGTCGCCGGCGCCGGCGGTGCCGGACAGGCCAATGACCGAGGCGCGGGCGGCGCTGTCGACGAAGGGTCCGCGCTCGCCCGCCTCGGCGATGAAGGGATGGTAGAGGAGGCGCCCCGGTTTCGCCGCCGCGGCCTTGCCGTCGAGGAGGCGGATCAGGTCGGAGCGCTTCGGCAGCGTCGCCCCGGCGGCGTCCGCCACCTCCTCGACCACGCCGCACAGCCAGTCGATGTTCAGCGTCGCCGCCATGTTCGAAACCATGGAGACGTAGCTGCCCGGGGCGACGAAGGGCATGGTGTAGCCGACCTCCTCGCCCAGGATCACCCGGTCGGCCCCGAAGACGAGGCGCATATGCGCGCCGGTCGAGCCGATCACGGTGAAGCCGGCGCGACCTTCGGGGTCGTAGAGCCCGGCGCCGAGCGCGCCGCACAGCAGGTCGACCGGGGCCAGCACGACGGGGGTTCCCGCGGGCAGGCCGGTCGCCGCCGCAGCCTCGGGCGTCAGCGCCGCGTGCCGGCGGGTGCCGTCGACCATCGGCGGCAGCAGCCGGGCCTCGTCCTCGAGGCCGAACAGCTCCAGCACCTCCGGCGCGTAATCCCGGGTGCGGTAGTCGCCATAGGTGAAGGTGCCTTCCGAAACGTCGGTCGCCCGCTCGCCGGTCATCCGGAAATACAGCCAGTCCTTGCAGTGGAAGGCGGTGGCGGCCCGGGCCAGCGCCTCCGGCCGGTGCCGCTTCAGCCACAGCAGCTGGCCGGACTGGTTCGACATGTTCAGCATGGTGCCGGTGAAGCGCTGCACCGCCTTGGCCGTGCCGCTCCGGTGCAGCTCGGCCACGATCGGGCCCGACCGGCCGTCATGCCACAGCATGGCGCGGCCGACCGGCTCGCCGCCGCGGTCGATCAGCCAAGTGCCGTCGCCCTGACCGGTGACGGCGATGCCGGCCACGCGCAGGCCGCGCCCGTCCAACTTCGCCGCCATCTCGCGCAGCACCAGGGCCGCATCGTCCCAGGTGCGGCCGAATTCCTGCTCCATGCCGCTGCCGTCGACCGGGATGGTCGTGTTCGGCCGCGCCGCATGCTCGATCGGCGCGCCCTCCAGGTCGAAGGCCACGGCCTTGACCACCGAGGTGCCGGAATCGAGGCCGATCAGGACGTCTTTCGTCATCGCACCGCTCATGCCGCCGCCGCGACCGCAGGGCGACCGCCATGGGCGATCGCCAGCTCGCTGTCGCCGTCGAACAGGTGCAGCGCCGATTCCGGCAAGGCCAGCGCCAGCTTGGTGTCGGCCGGGGCCGCCAGCGCCCGGTCGGTGACGATGGTCAGCCGCACCCCGTTGACGTCGAGCGCGATGTGGCTCTGGTCGCCCAGCCACTGATTGGCGGTGACCGTGCCCTGCAGCGCCGTCTCGCCGGGCCGGGCCGCGCCCCCACCAATCCCATAGGCGCGGATCTCGTGGCCCCGGATACCGAGATGGACCTTCCGGCCCTCGGCCAGACCATGTCCGGCATGGGGCAGGCGGAAGGCTGGCGCGCCGTCCTCGCCCTGCACCTCGATCGCCAGGCCGCCGTCCTCCCGCACCACCCGGGCCGGGAACAGGTTCATCGGCGGCTCGCCGATGAAGCCGGCGACGAAGAGATTGGCCGGGCGCCGCTTCAGCTCGGCCGGGGAGGCGAATTGCTGCAGCCGCCCGCCCTCCATCACCGCGATGCGGTCGGCCAGCGCCAAAGCCTCGGTCTGGTCATGGGTCACGAAGACCGTCGTCATGCCGTGCTCGATCAGATAGTCCTTGATGCGCGCCCGTAGCACGGCGCGCAGCTGCGGTTCCAGCTGCGACATCGGCTCGTCGAGCAGGGACAGCGGCGCCCGCCGCACCAGGGCGCGGGCCAGGCTGACGCGCTGCTGCTGACCGCCGGAGATCGCCTGCGGGTAGCGGTCCAGGATGTCGCCGATCTCCAGCAGCGCCGCGACATGTGCCACGCGCTGCTGCACCTCCGCCTTCGGTATGCGGTCGCGCAGCAGGCTGAAGGCGATGTTGTCGCGCACCGTCAGCGGCGGGTAGAGGGCATAGCCCTCGAAGGCCATGGCGACGTTGCGCTCGGCCGGGCGCAGGTCGTTGACCACGCGGTCGCCGATCCGGATGGTGCCTTCCGACACGCTCTCGAAGCCCGCGATCATGCGCAGGGTCGAGGTCTTGCCGCAGCCGGAGGAGCCGAGCAGGCCGACCAGCTCGCCGTCGCGCAGCGCCAGCGACACGGCGTCGACCGCACGGATCGGATGGGCCAGGCGTGGCCCGTAGATCTTGGAGACGGCGTCGAGCGTCAGGGTTGCCATGGGGCCTCTCAAGCCGTCGCGGCCGGCAGGCGGGCGCCGGTCTCGCGGTCGAAACACAGCGCGCGGGCGAGGTCCGGCCGGGCCCAGGCGCGGCGCCGGCCGCGGCCCAGATCGTCGCCCTGGTCCTCCGGCCGGCTGGCCAGGATCTCGGTGCCGTCGTCGGCGCGCAGCAGCATCACGGTACGGACGTTCAGCGGCGTCACCGCCTCGAGGTCGACCGGCACCGCGTCCTCCGCCGGCTCGAACCGCACCTCGACATCTTCCGGCCTTAGCCCGACCAGGCAGGGCTTGCCGGCGGGAGCACTGCCCGGCGCGGGGAAGGCGGTGCCGGCGATGCTGATGCGGCCGTCCCGCGCCGCGGTCTCGATCAGGTTGATCGGCGGATCGCCGAACAACCGGGCGATCCGCGTGTCCGCTGGCATGCCGTAGATGCCGGCCGGGGTGTCGATCTGGCGAAAGCGGCCGTCCAGCAGCACGCCGACCCGGTCGCCCAGCGCCATCGCCTCCTTATAGTCCTGGGTGACGTAGAGGACGGTGGCGCCGACCGCGCGCAGGAGGCGTGGCAGTTCCTGCCGCATCTCGTAGCGGATCTTGGCGTCGACATTGCGCAGCGGGTCGTCGAGCAGCAGGACGGAAGGCGAGGAGACCAGGCTGCGGGCCAGCGCGGTGCGCTGCTTCTGCCCGTTCGACAGCTGCTTCGGCAGGTGGTCCAGCACATGGGCGATGCGCAGCAGCTCCGCCGCCTCCTGCACCCGCTTCCGGATCTCGGCCTCGGATGCCCGCCGCGCCCGCAGCGGGCTGGCGATGTTCTCGAAGGCCGGCAGGTGCGGGTAGAGGGCGAAGTTCTGGAACGCCATGCCGACATCCCGCGCCTCGGGCCCCTGGCCGAGGATCGAGGTGCCGCCGATGCGGATGTCGCCCGCCTCGGGCTGCAGGATGCCGGCGATCAGGCGCAGCAGCACCGTCTTGCCGGCGCCTGACGGGCCGAACACCACGACGAACTCGCCCTTCTCGACCTCCAGGTCGAGGCCGTCGAGGATGCGCATCTTGCCGAAGCTCTTGCCGATGCCGGCGATGTCGAGGAAGGCCATGGTCGTCACCCCTTCACGGCGCCGAGGCTGAGCCCCTCGACCAGGTAGCGCTGGGCGTAGAGGGCGAGGGCCAGGGTCGGCAGGATCGACAGCACCAGCGCCGCGGCGATCTGGCCGTAATTGATGCCGGAGGCGGTGATGAAGGCCAGCGCCCCGACCGTGACCGGCTGGATCGAGCTGGACCCCAGGATCAGCGCGAAGATGAAGTTGTTCCAGGCGAAGATGAAGGCCAAGAGGGCGGCGGCGGCGATGCCGGGCCGGGCCAGCGGCACCGCGATCTTCAGGAAGGTGCGCAGCCAGGAATGGCCGTCCAGGCGGTAGGCGTTCTCGATGTCCTCGCTGATGTCCTCGAAATAGCCGCGCACGATCCACAGGATCAGCGGCAGGGTGATCAGCTGGTACACCCAGATCAGACCGATATAGGTGTCACTGAGGCCGAGGTCCTGGAAGTACAGCTGCAGCGGCAGCAGCACCAGCAGCGGCGGGGCGAAGCGGAAGGACAGCATGGTGAAGGCCATGTTCTCGCCCAGGCGGAACTTGAACCGGGCGAAGGCATAGGCCGCCGGCACGCCGAGCAGCAGCGACAGCAGCACCGAGGAGGCGCTGAGGATCAGGCTGTTCAGCAGGTTCTGCATGTAGTCGATCTTCAGCGCGCCGACATTGGTGGAGAGCTCGCCGGCGATCAGTGCGGCATAGTTCTCCAGCGTCGGGGTGAAGGCCAGGCTCGGCGGGCTGCGCAGGATGTCGGCGTTGGTCATGAACGACATCAGCGCCACCCAGACCAGCGGGAACAGGAAGAACAGCGCCACCAGGGTCAGGAGGACGCCGTGGAGGATCCGGCCGCCAATTCCACTCGCATGGTTCATGGCTTCCCTCCCGTCTTCACACGTCGATGACCGAGAACGATCCAAGGCTTCGAGCGCGTGACCTCTCCCGCTTGCGCGAGAGGTCGGGCTCGCGCAGCGAGACCGGGTGAGGGCGAAGCGGTCTCGCCACGTTCGCGGGCATCGCCTGGAAAGGAACCGGTGGCCCGTCCGCCCCCGGAAACGATGGCTCTTTCAATCGAGGGCGGCTGGCCGTCACCCGGAGCCGCTTCGCGTCTCCGACCTCTCCCGCAAGCGGAAGAGGCAATTGGATGGCGCTCATGGAGAGACCCGTGCATCAACTGGCCCCTAGGCCCGGCCATGCGCGCGGGCGCGCAGGCGGAGCCACTGCTTGATGAAGACGTTGCTGAGCGCGAAGGTGATCGCCCACAGCACCATCAGGATCGCGGCCGACCGGCCGATATTGGTGAAGGTGAAGGCCTCGAGATAGGCGCGGATCTGGAACAGCATCAGCCGGTCGCCCGGGCCGCCCTGGGTCATGGCGTAGACGATGTCGAACTGCTGGATGCTGTCCAGCATGCGGAACAGGCTGGCCGTCAGGATGTAGGGCAGCAGCATCGGCAGGGTGATGCGGAAGAACACGAAGCTGCGCGGCACGCCGTCCAGCTCCGCCGCCTCGAAGGGCTGGCGGGGCAGGGCGCGCAGGCCCGCCAGCAGCAGGATGGCGATGAAGGGCGTGTAGACCCAGGTGTCGACCAGCACCACGGTGAA
Organism: Inquilinus limosus DSM 16000; assembly: GCF_000423185.1. GTDB lineage: Bacteria > Pseudomonadota > Alphaproteobacteria > DSM-16000 > Inquilinaceae > Inquilinus > Inquilinus limosus. The sequence continues at coordinate 80,403 of NZ_AUHM01000005.1, forward strand.
CATCGCCGTCGACGGGTCCGACGCCCAGCGGAAATCGGGGAAGCCGAGGCTGCTGACGAGATAGCTGAGGATCCCGAAATTCGGGTTGGTCATCAGCTTCCACATCAGGCTGGCGATCGCCGGCGCCACCATCAGCGGCAGGATCAGCAGCACGCTCATCAGGTCGTTGACCAGCGTGCGCCGCACCAGCAGCAGGGCGATGCCGAGGCCCAGCAGCAGCTGCAGCCCCACGGTCAGCACCGTATAGGTCAGCGACACCTGGATCGTGTTCCAGAACCGGCCGTCGCCGAACAGCGCCACGAAGTTGTCGAGCCAGACCATCCGGCGCCCGGCCGGGAAGGCCAGGTTGTAGCGCTGCAGCGAGTAGTACACGGCCGTCGCGAAGGGGATCAGGATCCCGATCGTGACCAGGAGGGCGGGCAGGCTCAGCAGATAGGGCAGCAGGCCAGGGCCGGCGCGGCGGCGCGTTCGGGGCGCGGTGTCGGCGGTGATCGTGGACACGGGTCGGAATCCTCTGTCGGAACCTTCGCTGGGGCCCCGCCACCGCCGGGGGGAGAAGCGGCGGTGGCGGGGCTGCCGCGCGGGCCGGCGGGGCGAAGGCCGGCCCGGCGGGCGAGGCGTCAGTCGGCCAGTCCGGCGTCCTGCAGCTGCTGGTCGATGAATTCGGCCAGCTGGTCCAGTCCCTCGTCGACCGGGATCTCCTTGGCGTACATCTTCTGCAGACTCGCGGCCCATTCCGTGGTCAGGTTGAAGAACAGCGGCTGCGGGGTGAAGTAGATCTTCGACCCGGCGGCCGAGGCCTTGTACTGGTCGAGATAGCCGGGATAGCTCTCCAGCCGCTTGTGGAAGTCGGCATTGTCCCAGACCGACTGGCGCACCGGATTGACCAAGTCGGCCTTGGTGGCGCCGAAGGTGGTGTGCTCAGTGCCGCTGGCCCATTGCACGAAGTACCAGCCGGCCTCGGGCTGCTGCGAGAAGGCGCTCATCGCCAGCGACCAGATCCAGACATTCGGCGTCGGCGCCGCGGCGCCGGGCTTGGCGCTGAAGGCGTGGTAGGCCAGGTTGCCGGCCTCCTTGGTGCCCTTGTTCTGGAAATACCCGAGGATGTCGGCGTCGAAGATCATGGCCGAGGCCCCGGCGCCCAGGTCGTTGCCGACCTCGTACCAGGTGTAGGTGGTCCAGTTCTTCGGCCCGCCCTTCTGAATCATCTCGATCCAGAGCCTGGTGAACTCCTTGGCCTCGGCGCTGTTCATCGCCGCCTTCAGCTTGCCGTCGGTGACCTCGAAGTCCTTGCCGCCGTAATTGGTCAGGCCCGACAGATAGCCCGGATGGATCGTCGCCCAGCTGCGGCTGCCGCGCACGCCGACGCCGTAGAAGCCCTGGTTCAGCGCGCTCAGCTTCGCCGCCTGGTCCACCATCTCCGGCAGGTCCTTGGGCGGCTTCATGCCGGCGGCGTCGAAGATCCGCTTGTTGTAGGCGACGCTGTTCAGCTCGAAGCCCCAGGGCACGGCCCATTGCTTGGCGCCGCTGCCGCCCAAGGGCTCGCCCGGCACGCCCGACCAGGCGGTGGAGGCGCGCAGGCCCGGCAGCAGATCGTCCCAGTTGTAGGAAGCGGCCGTCAGCTCCGGGTTCTTGATGTACTCGTTCATGTCGGTCAGCCAGCCGGCCGGGCCGTACTGCCAGGTCTGGTAGGCGCCGGTCATGAACACGTCGTATTGCGGCGACTTGCTCGACAGGGTGGCGGTGACCTTGTCGAAATAGACGTCCTCCGGGAACACGTCGTAGCCGACGTCGAGGCCGGTCAGGGCCTTGAAGTTGTCGAGATTGGCGATCATCGCATCCGTGTAGGGATGCTTGTTCAGCAGCAGGCTGATCTTCTTGCCGGCGAACTTCTTGAAGTCGGGGCCGGTGGCGGCCAGCGCCCGGGTGCCGGCCTGGTTCAAGAGGAATCCGGCCGCGGCGGCGCCGAGGCCCAGTTTCGCGGCACCGGTCATCAGCTCCCGCCGCGAGATCCGGCCGGCGACATGACGGTCGAACAGGTCGGTGGTGCGCTTCTCCATTTCGTTTCCTCCCATGATGTTCTGGTTGTCAGCCGATCCGGCGCAGGCGCTGCGGCGGCCGGGAACCGCGGAGCCTGGCCATGGCCACCGCCGCGGATTCGTCGATGATCAGATCGGTCACCGTGCCGCTCAGCAGCGCCGCGGTGATGGCCTCGGCCTTGACCGCGCCGCCGGCGATGGCGACGACGCGGCGGCCCTTGAGGTCGGCGAGGCCGACGCTCAGCGCCCGGTCGTTGACCTCGGAGGCGACGCGGCGACCCTCGGCGTCGAGGAACTGGCCGACCAGGTCGCCGACCGCGCCCTTGGCGCGCAGGTCGTCATACTCGTCCCGGGTCAGCACCCCGGTCTGCAGCATATGCGCCTCGGGGCCCAGCTCGCCGATGCCGACCAGGCACAAAGTGGCCCGGTGGGCCAGGGACAGCACCGCCTGGACGCTCTTCTGCGACAGCATCACCGCCTTGTCGGCCAGGCTGTCGGCCGCCATCGGCACCGGCATGAAGTAGCCTTCGCCGCCGGTCTTGTCGGCCAGGCGATGCACCACGTCGAAGGGGTTGGCGGAGGATTTCCGGGTCAGGCTGCCCAGCAGCGACACGAATTTGACGTCGGGCGCGGCGACCCGGGGCAGCCGGTTGACCAGGGCGGCCAGGGTGCGGCCGTGGCTGACGCCGATCACCTTCTCGCCCGGCGTCTCCAGATAACGTGACAGGTAGGCCGCGCCTTCGGCTCCGAGAGCCTCGAAGGGCTGGTCCTGCTCATCGATCGCCGGGACGACGCGGCAGAAGCCGAGGCCGTAGCGGTCGATCAGCCCGTCCTCCAGCTTCAGGCATTCGGCCGGGCGGCCGGCGATGTGGACGCTGACCAGCCCCAGCTCCTCGGCCAGCGAGATCAGGCGATGCGCCTTGACCCGCGACACGCCCAGCCGGTCGGCGATCTCGCCCTGGGTCAGGCGGCGCACATAGGAGAGCCACGCGGCGCGCGTGGCGAGGCTGACTTGGTCGTCCATCCCGTCGGTCCGGTCTGTAATTTTTTACACCGGCTGAACAGAATTTCATCGTGGCGCGGATTCAGGCCGGCGTCAACCCGCCAGGAAGGGGAGGTGCCCGCAGGGAAGCCGTCGGCGGCCCCGCATGATCATGATCGTCGCTGCGGCCGTATTCGCGGCTAAGCGGCCGGCATGCCGCTCCTCATCGCTTGCCGATCGCCGAGGACAGTGCCGCCCGGACGATCTGCCAGGCGGCCTCGACCAGCCCGGCCGTGACCCGGCCGGCGGCCGGGGCGTCGCCGCGGCGGATCGCATCGATCATCTGCTGGTTGGCTTCGATCGCGATCGCCGTCATCTCCTCCGACACGCCATAGGCCAGGTGCCGGTAACGCAGCGCCGGCTTCTGCACGATCGCCAGCAGGCGCTGCAGCACGGCATTGCCCGAGGCCTCGTGCAGCGTCTCGGTCAGCGCGACATTGGCGTCGAAGCAGCGTTCGACGTCGCCGGCCTCCAGCGCCGACCGCATCGCCGCGAGGGCGACGGAGAGCTCGCCGGCGACCGCGACCGGGTTGGCCGAGCGGGCCGCGCCTTCCGCCGCAAGCGCCTCCAGCTTCACCCGGCAGGAATAGATCTGGTCGAGATCCGCCAGCGACATCGGCGCCACCCGCACGCCCTGACGCGGCCGGCGGATCACCAGGCCCGTGCCCTCCAGCAGCCGCAGCGCCTCGCGCACCGGCGACCGGCTGATGCCGTAGCGCTCGCACAGCTCCTCCTCCACCAGCTTGGCGCCGGGGGGCAGCTCGCGCAGGATGATCTTGCGCTCGAGGAAGGCGAGCACCGTCTGCGACAGCACCGGCCGGCGCGGGGCGCCGCTGTCTTCATCCGGGGTGGCGGTCTCCATGATCGGGCGTCAGAACCTCTGGATCTTGAGGCCGAGGACCTTCTCGGTCACCACCACCACCAGCAGCGTCATGACGATGCTGACGGTGGAGACGGCCGCGGCCTCCGGCGTGAAGTTCAGGCGAAGATAATCGAACAGCTGGATCGGCAGGGTCGAGGTTCCGACGTCCTTCAGCAGGAACGAGATCGCGAAGGTGTCGAAGGAGATGATGAAGGCGAACAGGCAGCCGCCGATCAGCCCCGGCTTGATCAGCGGCAGGGTGATGCGGACGAAGACCCGCCACGGCCGGGCGCCGAGGCTGCGCGCCGCCAGCTCCCACGACCGGTCGAAGCCCTGCAGCGAGGCCGAGACGTTCATGAACACGAAGGGCAGGGTGATCAGGACATGGCCGGTGACCAGAGCCACCAGGTTCCGCGTGCCGATGCCGATCGCGTAGAAGAAGAACAAGAGCGCGATCGCCGTCAGCACCTCGGGCAGCAGGAGAGGCGCCAGCACGGCGATGCGGATCGCCTCCTTCGCCCGGCCGGCATGGCGGGCGTGGTAGAGGGCGGCGGCGGTGCCGATCGCGGCGGAGACCAGGGTGGCGATCGCCGCGACCTGCAGCGAGGTCCGGATCGCGGTGACGAACACCTCGTTGCCGAAGAAGGCCTCGTACCAGCGCAGCGACAGGCCCTGTGGCGGGAAGGCCAGAAAGGCGCCGGCGCTGAAGGAGGCGCCGACCACGACCAGGATCGGCGCCAGCAGGAAGGCGTAGACCAGCCCGCAGAAGACCGGGAACAGGATCGGGCGCCGTGGCTTCATGACGCCCACCGCATCCGCGTGGCCCGGGCGAACAGGACGACGCAGAGCCCGCCGGCGACGCTGAGCATCAGGGCCAGGGCCGAGCCCAGCGGCCATTGGAAGGCGTCGGTCAGCGTGTCGACCACGGTCAGGGTCATGGTCTTCACCCGCATGCCGCCGATCAGTACCGGGGTGACATAGGCGCTGAGCGCCAGCACGAAGACCAGGATGCAGCCGGACTGGATCCCGGGCAGGGCCAGCGGCAGCACGATGCGCCGGAACGCAACCCGCCTCGTGGCGCCGAGCGACCGTCCCGCCGCTTCCAGCGCCGGGTCGATGGTCTGCAGCGCCGCCATGATCGGCAGGATCATGAACGGCAGGAAGACATGGGTCAGGGCGATGACGATGCCGAGCGTGTTGTACATCAGCGGCAGCGGCGCCAAGGTCAGGCCCAGCGACCGGGCGACCTTGTTGATGACGCCGTTGTTGCCCAGGAGGATGGTCCAGCCGAAGCTGCGGACCACGATCCCGACCAGCAGCGGCGACAGCACGATGCCGTACAGCACCGGGCGCCAGCGCGACCGGCTGCGCGCCAGCTGCCAGGCGACGGGGAAGCCGATCAAGAGCGTCGCCGCGGTGGTCAGGAGCGCAATCCACAGCGTGCTGCCCAGCTGGGCCAGGTAGTAGCCGTCGGTCAGGGCGCGCTCGTAGTTGTCCAGCGTCAGCCCGGGCCCGTAGGGCGCGCCGGTGGCCGGCGGCCGGACGCTCATCAGCACGATGTTGAGATAGGGCACCAGCAGGAACACGCCGAGCAGGACCGCCGCCGGCGCGATCATCAGCCAGGTCCAGGGCAGCTTCCTACGCCGGGCGGTCATGGCGCCTCCGGGACGACCCAGAGCGGCGCGGCGGGCGGCCGAACCGCCACGCGCTGGCCCTCGGCGAAGCGGGTCTGGGTCAGGCTGTGGGCCTCCACGCCGCTGCCGTCGGGCAGGCGGATGCGGTAGTTGACCATGTTGCCGAGATAGTAGCGGCCCTCGACCACGCCCTCCGTGGCCGTCGTGCCGATGCCGGCGGGGGCGAGGGTGACCGCCTCCGGCCGCAGCAGCGCCTTGACCGGGGTGCCCGGCGCGGTGCCGTTCAGCCCGTCGGCGGCGCAGTCGCCGAACACGGTGCGGATCTTGGCGTCGGTGCCGTCGGCCACGACGATGCCGGGCAGCAGGTTGGCCTGGCCGACGAAGCTGGCGACCCTGGCGTCGGCCGGCCGCTCGTAGATCGCCTCGGGCGCGCCGGCCTGGACGATGCGGCCGCCGAACATCACCACGACGCGGTCGGACATCGTCATCGCCTCGGCCTGGTCGTGGGTGACGTAGATGGTGGTGATGCCGACCCGCCGCTGCAGGTCGCGGATGAACACCCGCATCTCGTCGCGCAGCCGGGCGTCGAGATTGGCCAGCGGCTCGTCCAGCAGCAGGATGCTCGGCTCGATCACCAGCGCCCGGGCCAGGGCGACGCGCTGCTGCTGGCCGCCGCTCAGCTCGCGCGGGTAGCGCTCCTCCATCCCGCGCAGCTGCACCATCTCCAGCACCCGGGCGACACGGGTTGCGGTCTCGGCCCGGCCGATCTTGCGCATCTCCAGCCCGAAGGCCAGGTTCCGGGCCACGGTCATGTGCGGGAACAGGGCGTAAGACTGGAACACCATGCCGATGTCCCGACGCTCCGGCGGCAGGGCCGAGACGTCGCGCCCGTCGAAGGCGATGCTGCCGTGCTCGGCCTCCTCGAAGCCGGCGATCAGCTTCAGCGTGGTGGTCTTGCCGCAGCCCGACGGGCCCAGCAGCGACACGAACTCGCCGCTCGCGATCGACAGCGACAGCCGGTCGACGGCGCGGGCGGCGCCGAAGCTCCGCGTCAGCTCGGTGATGACGACTTCGGTCACTGGAAGGTCCGGTTCCAGCGCTCGGTCATCTCGGTGGCATTGGCGTTCACCCAATCCCAGTCCCAGGCGAGGATGCGGCTCATCTGCTCGCCATAGACCGGCACGTCGGCGCGCAGATCCTCCGGCACCTCGACCGTGCGGTTGACCGGCGAGACGAAGAACTCCCGCGCCAGCATCAACTGGGTCTCGGGCGACAGGATGAAGTCGATGTATTTGTAGGCCAGCTCCCGCGCCGGGGCGTTGGCGCAGATGCTGAAGGTCTGGTCCCACATCAGCAGGCCTTCCTCCGGCACGATGCATTCGACCGGCAGGCCCTGGTGCTTCAGCCGCGCGATCTCGCCGAAATCATAGGGCGCGACCACGATCTCGCCGGTCGACATCAGGGTCGACATGTTGAAGTCGGTCTGCAGCACGGGGCCGAGCTTGCCCAGCATTTCGAAGGCCTTGTCCATGTCCTGCGGGCCGCTGCCGAACAGCTTGCCGGTCAGCATGACCATCGCCTTGCCGGCCGAATTGACGATGTTGTAGAGGCCGATGCGGCCCTGGAACTCCGGGTTGGTCCACAGGTCCTTCCAGGATTTCGGCGGGGTCTGGACCAGGTCGGTGCGGTAGCCGAGGCCGAGCGGCGAGATCATGCCGACCGCGGCCCAGCCGTCGCCGGTCCGGGCGATCGGGTACAGATCCTTGTAGTGGGGCACCAGCGACAGGTCGAACTTCTCGAAATAGCCCTCCTTCCGCAGCAGCGAGGCGAAGACCTCGTTCATCATCACCATGGAATAGGGTGGGTGGTCCTTGCCGGCCGCGCGCAGGGTCGAGGTGAAGGTGCGGCCGAAGCCGATGTCGAGCTTCGCCTTGGCGCCGGTCGCGGTCTCGAAGGCGGGCACCAGGCTCTTGCGCCAGAACGCCTCCCAGACCCCGCCATAGGTGGTGATGACCAGCTCCTGCGCCGCGGCCGCCAGGGCCGGGAAACGCAGCATGGCCGGGCCCATCAAGGCCGCGCATGCCATGACAACCTGCCGTCGAGTGGGCTGCATGTCCTTGTCTCCGCTGTTTCGTGGCCTCGCTGTGGACCGCCGATCCGGGCGGCGCCTCCCTGCGGGACCTCTGCCGGGTCCCTTGGCGTTCTCAGGACGCCTTCTTGCGGTACTCGTAGTTCTTGTTCAGCCGATCCAGGAGATAGTCGCCGTAGCGCACCGGCGGGTGGCGCGGCGCTTCGCCCGGCGCCAGGATGGCGGCGGGACAATCGACCACCGTGTCCATCGACGGGTCGTAGAAGAAGGGCTGCGAATAGCGCTCTCGGCCGCTGAGGTTCAGCACCCGGTGCGGGGTCGAGGCGAAGCGGTCGTTCGACCAGCGCGCCAGGATGTCGCCGACATTCATGACGAAGGTGTCCGGGATCGGCGGCGCCGGGATCCACTCGCCGGCGCGGTTGCGGACCTCGAGCCCGCCAACCGAATCCTGCGCCAGCAGGGTGATGAAGCCGTAATCGGTGTGCGGCGCCGACCCGAACAGCCCTTCCTCGCGCCGCTGCTCGGGGTAGTGCAGCAGGCGCAGGAACAGCGTCGGCCGGTCGAAATGCGGCAGGAAGTATGTCGGCGGCAGGCCCAACGCCTCGGCGATCGCCACCGCCATATCGCGGCCCAGCGCCGACATCGCCCGCATGTAGTCGAGCGCCGCCTGCCGCAGCTCTGGGATCTCCGCCGGCCATTGGTTCGGGCCTTGCAGCGGTTCGCCCAGCACCGGGTCGTCCGCGGCCAGGTCGTGCATCACCATCAGGGATTCGCTCTGGTTCGGCTTGGTGACCGTGGCGACGGAGGAGGTGACGATGGTCGAGGTGCTGAACGGCATGTAGCCGCGATGCGCGTCGTTCATGCGGATGCGAAGCTTGGCCTCGGTGGGCAGGTCGTGGAACCGCACCGACAGCCGGTGCAGCCGCTCGCCCAGCTCCGGCGGCACGCCGTGATCGGCGAGGTAGACGAAGCCGATCGTCTCCAGCGTCCGGCGCAGCTCGTCCACCGCGCCGGCGCGGTCTTCCGGCCTGCCGCCGCGCAGCGGCGACACGTCGAGCACCGGGATGTTCGAGAATTCTCCCCGACCCATGCGCAAGCTCCCCTGTTTTGGATATTTGTATACAAAAACATGCTTCTGTATACAGTTTTGTCGAGGCACGAGATCGGCCGGTGGGGCCGGGGAGGCGGGTTTGACCGAAGCCATCATCATCGACACCGATCCGGGGCAGGACGACGCCTTCGCCATCCTGCTGGCGCTGGCGTCGCCGAAGCTCGAGGTGCTCGGCCTCACCACCGTCGCCGGCAACGTCCCGGTCGGGGTCACCGCCGCGAACGCCCGGCGGGTGGTGGAGCTGGCCGGGCGGCCCGAGATCCCGGTGCGGGCCGGCTGCGAGCGGCCGCTGCTGCGCCCCGCCCGCTTCGCCGAGGAGGTGCACGGCAAGACCGGGCTGGACGGGTGGGACTTCCCGGCCCCGGCGCGGCCGCCGGAGCCCGGTCACGCGGTCGACTGGATGGTCGAGACGCTGCTGGCCCGGCCGGACGGCGCCACCACCCTGGTGCCGGTCGGGCCCCTGACCAACATCGCCATGGCGCTGCGCCGCTGCCCGGCAATCGCCCGCAAGATCCGCCGCATCGTGCTGATGGGCGGCGGCTTCTTCCAGGGCGGCAACATGTCCCCGGCGGCGGAGTTCAACATCCTGGTCGACCCCGACGCCGCCGCCATCGTGTTCGGCGCGGGCGTCGACCTTGTCGCCGTGCCGATCGACTGCACCTATGCCGCGCCGACGCCGGAGAGCTGGATCGCCGATCTGGAGGCGCTGGGCACCCGCGTCGGCGCCGCCGGTGCCGGGATGATGCGGTTCTTCCAGCGCTTCGGGAACGAGAAATACGGCACCGCCACCCGGCCGCTGCACGACGCGCTGGCGGTCGGCTATCTGCTGTGGCCGGAGCTATTTGCCGGGCAGCGCTGCAATGTCGAGATCGAGACGGCGTCGCCGCTGACCCTCGGCATGACCGTGGTCGACTGGTGGGGCATCTCCGGCCGCCCGGCCAACGCCCTGTGGCTGACCCAGTGCGACGCGCCCGTCTTCTACGGGCGCATGTTGGAGCGCCTGGCCACGCTGTGCTGACGGCGATGCGGTCACCACCCGTGGACAGTTTCCTCCTGCGGCCTTGCTGCGATCGCCGGCATCGGCGCAGCGTCCAGAAGATGGCAGGCGGCGGCGCCGGTTGCGGTTGGACGCGGCTTGGGCGGCTCGCTGCGGCAGCGGTCGAAGGCGTGCGGGCAGCGCGGGTGAAAGGGGCAGCCGGACGGCAGGTCGACCGGGCTCGGCAGTTCGCCCCGCGCCGCCGGGACGCGGTGGCGCTTGGCAGGATCGAGATCGGGCGCCGCCGCCAGCAGCGCCCGGGTGTAGGGATGCTGCGGCGCCGCGAACAGCGCCTCGGTCTCACCCGTCTCGACGATGCTGCCGAGATACATCACCGCCACCCGGTGCGACAGGTGGCGGACCAGGCGCAGATCATGCGCCACGAACAGCACGGTCAGGCCGAGCCGCTGCTGAAGCTCCAGCAGCAGGTTCACCATCTGGGCCTGGACCGAAACGTCGAGGGCGGAGACCAGCTCGTCCGCGATCAGGCATTCAGGCTCGACCGACAGCGCCCGGGCGATGCCGATGCGCTGGCGCTGGCCGCCGGAGAATTCGTGCGGATGGCGGTCGGCGGCCTCGCGCGGCAGCCGCACGAGGTCGAGCAGCTCGGCGATCCGGGCCGGGATCTCGGCCTTCGGGCGCATGCGGTGGACTGCCAGCGCCTCGGCCAGGGTCTGACGCACGGTCATGCGTGGGTTCAGCGATCCGCGCGGATCCTGGAACACCATCTGGACGCGGCGGTTGAAGGCGCGGCGCTCGGCCCCTGCCAGCGACCGGATGTCGACGCCGTCATAGCGCATGGTGCCCTCGTCCGGCTCGATCAGCCGGACGATGCAGTGGGCGAGGGTGGATTTGCCGCTGCCGGATTCGCCGACGATGCCCAGGGTCTCGCCGCGCCGGACCGACAGGTCGACGCCGTTCAGCGCGTGCACCGACGGGGCCGGGCGCCGGCGCAGGGCGTCGCCAACCGTGCGCTCCAGCCGGAAGCGCTTGTGCAGCCCCGCGATCTCGAGGAGGGGCGCGGTCATGCCGCGCCCCGATCGAAGGTGATGGGGGCGGCCGCGACGCGGGCGTTTTCGAAGCAGGCGACGGTGGCGTCCGGGCCGGCCGGGTCCAGCGCCGGGATCTCTGCCCGGCAGCGCGGCCCGGCGAAGGCGCAGCGCGGGGCGAAGGCGCAGCCGGGCGGCCGCTCGGTCAGGGGCGGCGGCGCGCCCTCGATGGAACGCAACGGCAGCCGCGGCCCGCCGCCGCGCGGCACCGAGCCGAGCAGCCCGAGCGCGTAGGCGTGGCGCGGCCGGTCGAACACCGCGGCGACCGGCCCGGTCTCCACCACTCTTCCGGCATACATCACCGCCATGCGGTCGCAGCTCTGTGCCACCACGCCGAGGTCGTGGGTGACCAGGATCACGCTCATCCCCAGCCGGTCGCGCAGCTGCAGCAGCAGGGTCAGGATCTGGTCCTGGATGGTGACGTCGAGGGCCGTGGTCGGCTCATCCGCGAGCAGCAGACGCGGCTCGGACGCGAGGGCGATGGCGATCATCGCGCGCTGGCGCATGCCGCCGGAGAACTGGTGCGGGTAGTCGTCGAGGCGCCGTGCCGCCGCCGGGATGCCGACCAGGTCCAGCAACTCGCGCGCCCGGTCGCGCCGCGCCCGGCGGCCGAGGCCGGTATGGGCCCGCAGGCTCTCGTCGATCTGCAGCCCGATCGGCAGCACCGGGTTCAGCGCCGTCATCGGCTCCTGGAAGATCATGGCAATCTCCCGGCCGCGCACCTGGCGCAGCGCCGCCTCCGGCAGCGCCAGCAGATCGCGGCCCCGCCACAGCACCCGGCCGCCGACCCGGCCCGGCGGCGGCACCAGGCCGAGGACGGCACGCAGGGTGACGCTCTTGCCCGAGCCGGATTCGCCGACGAGGCCCAGCACCTCGCCGGGACGGAGGTCGAGATCGACCCCGGCCACCGCCGCAGCCTCTCCCCGGGCGGTCGGGAAGGTCACGGTCAGGCCGCGGATCGACAGCACGGTGTCCGTCATGCGTCGGGCCGCAGCAGGTCGGCGACGCCGTCGCCCAGCAGGCTGAAGCCGAAGCCGGTCAGGACGATGGCGATGCCGGGGAAGATGGTGATCCACCAGGCCTGGGTCATGAAGTTCTTGCCGTCGGCGATCAGGAGGCCCCATTCGGCGGCGGGAGGCTGGGCGCCGAGGCCGAGATAGCCGAGGCTGGAGCCGAGCAGGATCGACAGCGCCATGTCGGTCATCCAGTAGACCAAGACCGGCGCCGCGGCGTTGGGCAGCAGATGGCGCAGGATGATGCGGGCGTCGCCATAGCCCATCACCCGGCCGGCGGCGGCGTAGTCGAGGCGGTTCTGCACCCGGATCTCGGCCGCGGCCAGCCGGGCGTAGAACACCCAGCCGACGGCGCCGACCGCGATGTACATGTTGAGGAGGCCGGGCCCGAGCACGGCGACGATGGCGATCACCAGCACCAGGAAGGGGAAGGTGATCACCACATCGACGACGCGGCCGAAGATCGGTTCCCAGATCCCGCCGTAATAGCCGACCAGCGCCCCGACCGCGGTGCCGAACAGCACCGGAAACAGGGTGGTGAACAGCGCGATCTGCATATCGACGCGATAGGCCCAGATCACCCGGCTCAGGATGTCGCGGCCGAAATTGTCGGTGCCGAAGGGATGGGCCCAGCCCGGCGGCTGCAGCAGGGCGCGATAGTCGAAAGCGGTCGGATCGTAAGGCGCGACGAGCCCTGGCGCGATCGCAAGGAACAGGCTGAGGCCGAGGATGGCGAGGCCGGCGACCAGGGGTGCGGAGAGGCGCCGCCGCCGGGCGCGGGCCGGGGTGAGGCCGAGCGCGGTCATGCCTTCACCCGCGGGTCGAGCGCCGCCTGCACCAGGTCGGTCGCCAGGAACACCAGCGAGACCAGCACCGCCATCGCCAGGGTCAGGCCCTGCACCACCGGATAGTCGCGGCCGTAGATGCTGTCGATCATCAGCCGGCCGGCGCCGGGGATGGCGAACACCGTCTCGGTGATCACGGCGCCGCCGATCAGCGTGCCGACCGACAGGCCGAACAGGGTGACGGTCGAGATCAGGGCGTTGCGCAGCACGTGCCGGCCCAGCACCAGCCGCGGCGCCAGCCCCTTGGATCGGGCGAAGTCGACATATTCCGCGCCCAGCACCTCGATGATCGAGGCGCGCAGGTTGCGCATCAGCACGGCGGACAGGCTCAGCGCCAGGGTCAGGGCCGGCAGGAACAGGTGCCAGGCGCGGTCGGCCCAGTCGTTGCCGTAGCCGCCGACCGGGAACCAGCGCAGCCCGGCGGCGAACACCGTCAGCAGCACCAGGCCGAGATAGAAGATCGGCATCGACAGGCCGACCTGGAAGGCGCCGCGGATCGCGGTGTCCGCCGCCCGCCCGCGCCGCATCGCCGCGGCGAAGGCGAGCGGCACGGCCAGCAGCAAGGCCAGCACCGCGGCGTAGCCGGTCAGCGTCAGGGTGACCGGCATCCGCTCCAGGATCAGGCGCATCACCGGCACCTTGAGATGGATCGAGGTGCCGAGATCGCCCTGGACGACGCGCTCCAGGAACAGGAGGAACTGCATCGGGATCGACCGGTCGAGGCCGAGTTGGGCGTTCAGCCGCGCCACGTCGGCGTCGGTGGCGCGGTCGCCCAGCATGGCGCTGGTCGGGTCGCCCGGCAGCAGCCGGACCAGGACGAAGATCACCACCAGCACGAAGAACAGGGTCGGGACCAGCTGGATCAGCCGCTTGGCCACGTGATTCAGGTTCGGCACCGGCACGCCTCCTGTCTCGGCGATCGGGCGGCGGCCCGGCTCACTTCGTCAGATAGGCTCCGGCGAAGATGTTGTTGCCGAGCGGGATCTGGACGAAGCCATGCACATTCTTGCGCAGCGCCACCGGATAGGGCGTCTCGTACAGATACAGGATCGGGCCGGAGACGGAGTAGATCTTCTGGATCTGTGCGTACTGCTCGGCCCGCTTCTTGGCGTCGCTCTCCTTCTGCGAGGCCTCGAACAGCTTGTCGACCTCGTCATTCTTCCAGCCCGAATGCAGGGCGTCGATCACGGGCGAATAGGCGAAGTAGGAGGTGATCTGGCTGGGATCGTTGATGTCGTTCGTCCAGGCCGACATGCGCATCGAGAAGTCGCCCTTGCGGTAGCGGTCGGTCAAGGTGGCGTTGTCGACCTGCTCGATCTCCAGCTTCACCCCGAGCGCGGCCCACATCTGCTGCACCGCCGCGCCGATGCCGAGCTGGTCCTGGTTGCCCGGCAGCGCCATCACCTTGGTGCTGAAGCCGTCGCCGTAGCCCGCCTCCTGCAGCAGCAGCTTCGCCTTGGCCGGATCGTAGGGGTACAACGGCGTGTCGCCCGTATGGTACAGCGTGGTCGACGACATGTAGGAGGTCTGCGGCTTGCCGACGCCATGGGTGACGATCTGGATGATCGCGTCCTTGTCGATGGCGTAGTTCAGCGCCTGCCGCACCTTCTCGTTGGCCAGCGGGTTGTCGCTGCCGTCGGTCAGCTTCGGCCGGACGTTCATGGTGATGAACTGCACCCGGGTCGACGGATACAGCTGCATCTGCAGCTCGGGATCGCCCTGCAGCTCGGCGACCCGCGCATAGGGGATGAACTCGGCACCGTCCAGCTCGCCCGCCTTCAACTTCAGGATTCGGGTGGCGTCGTCCGGGATGATCTCGAAATCGACCGCGTCGAGATAGGGCAGGGGCTTGCCGTCCTCGCCCGGCTTCCAGTAGTGGGGGTTGCGCACGATCCGCATCGACGACCCGCGCTGCCACTTCTCGAACATGAAGGGGCCGGAGCCGATCGGGTGCTCGGCGAAGGCGTGCGCCTTCTCGTCGTCGGTGGCGCCCGGCGCCGCCTCGAAGGCGGCCTTCGGCATGATCGCGGTGTTGAAGGTCGACAGCGCGGCGATGATCGTCGGATCCGGGTGCTGCAGCTTCAGCACCACGGTCGTCGGGTCCTGGACCACCACCTCGCCGATCGAGGCGATCAGGCTGTTCCAGATGCCGTTCTTCGGGTTGCGCGCCCGGTCCAGCGACCATTTCACGTCCTCGGCCGTGATCGGCGTGCCGTCCGAGAACTTGGTGCCCTCGCGCAGGGTCAGGGTGACCGACAGCCCGTCGTCGGAGACCTTCCAGGCGGTGGCCAGGCCAGGCTCCACCGTCAGCCCGTCGGCCGACGGCTGCAGCAGCGTGTCGTAGAGATTGGTCAGGATCCAGATGTCGACATTGGCGTCGTTCAGCACCGGGTCGAGGAACAGGCTGTCGGCGTAGCGCCCGTACCGCATCTCCCCGCCGCGCTCGGCCGCCAGCGCCCCCGCGCTCGTCCCCGCCAGCAAAACCGCCGCCACGGCCGCCTTCAGCAGCATCCTCATCGCGACCTCCACTGTTGGTTGAAGCCCTCCCGGGTCGCCATGTGTTCTGGCGTGGTAGAACGCTAGCGCCGCCGCGGCGGCAGAGTCAATCGACCTGAGGCGCGCCAAATTCGGCAATACCTGCAATGATCTGGTCGGTTTCAGGAAAGCACGTTGCTGCCTATTCAGGCTGTGTGCTAGTGGACTGGTACAGGAGAACTCTCGTCTCATGAAGCTGCAGATCGACCGCGAGCTGCCGGTGCCCCTCGGGGTCCAGGTCAAGGGCCTGATCGAATACGGCATCGCCTGCGGCGAGCTGAGCCCGGGGGAGCGGCTGCCTTCGGTGCGCGAGCTGGCGGAATCGCTGGCCGTCGCACCGATGACCGTGGCCCTGGTCTATCGCGGCCTGCGCGAGGCCGGGCTGATCGAGACCCACCGCGGCCGCGGCTGCTTCGTCGCTGACGGCCGCGGGGCGGACCGACGGCCTCGGGCGGGGATCGCCGAGATCCAGCGCCGGCTCGACCACCTGATCGACGACGCCGTGGCGCTCGGGCTGACGCCGGCCGACTTGACCGGCATGGTCCAGGCGCGGCTGGCCCGGCGCCGGCCCCGGCGGCGGGCCCGCACCGTCGTCATGCTCGGCCTGTTCCGCGACGCCACCCGCGCCTATGCCGCGGCGATCCAGGCCCGGCTGCCGCCCGGCACGACGGTGCAGCCGCTGACCCTGGACGAGCTGCGCGGTGACGAGGCCGCGCGGCGCCGGGCGGCGGAGGCCGAGCTGGTGGTGACCTTCCCGAACCGCCAGCGCGAGGCCGCGGCGCTGCTGCCGGACAGCCGGGTGGTGGCGATCCGCTTCATCCCGTCGGAGGAGACGCGGCGGGCGCTGGCCGGGCTGGACCCGCTGGCGCGCCTCGGCGTCGCCTCGCGCTTCGCCGACTTCCTGCCGATCATGAAATCCGGGGTGCAGCGTTTCGCCCCGCATGTCCGCCGGGTTACCGCCGCCGCGCTGGGCACGCCGGCGCTCGACGCCGTGATCGACCAGTCCGATGTCGTCGTCCTGTCGACCGGCGCCGAGAGCGTGCTGCCCCGGCTGCGCCCCGGGGTCAGGGCGATCGAGTACCGGCACAGCCCGGACCCGGTGGATGTCGACCAGCAGATCGCGCCACTGCTCTCGCCGGACGCCGAGGGCATCGCGGAACCGCAGGAGGCCTTGCCGTGAAGATCAGCGAGATGAACTGGAGCCAGGTCGAGGCCTATCTGCAGCGCGACGACCGCGCCGTGCTGCCGCTCGGCAGTACCGAGCAGCATGCGGGGCTGAGCCTGTCGGTCGACAGCATCCTCAGCGAGCGGGTCGGGGCCGAGGCGGCGGAGCCGCTGGGCGTGCCGGTGTTTCCGGTCGTGGCCTACGGCATCACCCCCTATTTTCTGGCCTATCCCGGCACGGTCAGCCTGCGGGTCGAGACCTATGCCCGGCTGATGCACGACATCCTCGACAGCCTGTACCGCACCGGTTTCCGCCGCATCCTGATCGTCAACGGCCATGGCGGCAACCAGCCGGCCCAGTCTGTGGCCGGCGAATGGATGGCCGGGCGCGAGGGCGCCGCGGTCAAGTTCCACAACTGGTGGAACGCGCCCAAGACCTGGGCCAAGGTGCAGGACATCGACCGCCAGGCCTCGCACGCGTCCTGGATGGAGAATTTCCCCTGGACCCGGCTGCCCGGCGTCGACCAGCCGACCCAGCGCAAGCCGATGATCGACTTCGACCGGATGCGGGTGATGGGGCCGGAGGCGCTGAAGCACTATCTCGGTGACGGCAATTTCGGCGGCCACTACCAGCGCTCGGACGACGAGACGCAGGCGATCTGGGACGTGGCGGTGGCCGAGACCCGGGCCTTGATCGAAGGGCCCTGGGCATGAGGGGAGGGCCGATCCTGGTCTGGGGTGCCGGCGCCATCGGCGGCACGGTGGGCGCCGCCCTGGTCCGGGCCGGGGCGGATGTCCTGTTCGTCGATCAGGCCGCCGACCATGTCGCCGCGATCAACGCCCGGGGCCTGCGCATCACCGGCCCGGTCGCCGAGTACGCGGTGTCGGCCCGCGCGGTCACGCCGGACGCGGTCGAGGGCGAGTTCGACCGGATCTTCCTCTGCGTCAAGGCGCACCACACCGAAGCGGCGATGGAGGTGATCGCCCCGCACCTGGCCCGGTGCGGCTATGTCGCCTCGCTGCAGAACGGGCTGAATGAGCGCGTGATCGCCGCCCGGATCGACAAGGCCCGCACCCTCGGCTGCTTCGTCAATTTCGGCGCCGACTACATCGAGCCGGGCGTGATCCACCATGGCGGCCGCGGCGCGGTCGTGGTCGGCGAGCTGGACGGCGAGCGCACGCCGCGGATCGAACAGCTGCACAGCCTGCTGCGGAGGTTCGAGCCGCAGGCTGTGCTGACCGACAACATCTGGGGCTATCTCTGGGGCAAGCTGATCTATGGCGCGCTGCTGTTCGCCACTGCGGTGACCCCGGACCCGATCGCCGATGTGCTGGAGGCGCCGAGGCATCGCGCGGTGCTGACCCGGCTGGCGCTGGAGGTCGGCGCCGTCGCGGCGGCGGAGGGGATCCGGCCGGAGGCCTTCGACGGCTTCGACCCGGCCGCCTTCCGCCCCGGCGCGCCGGCCGAGGCGATCGCCCGGTCCTTCGCCGACATGGTGGCGCACAACCGCCGCTCGGCCAAAACGCATTCCGGCATCTGGCGCGACCTGGCGGTGCGGCGGCGCCCGACCGAGGTCGACGCCCAGCTGGGCCCGGTGGTGGAGATCGGGGCGCGGCACGGCGTGCCGACGCCGGTCACGGCGCGGCTGATCGCGCTCGTTCACGATATAGAGGCCGGCCGGCGCGAGATGGCGCTGGCCCTGCTGGACGAGCTGGACACCGTGTCGGCCTGAGCGGGAGGCGAGCATGACTCAGGATTTCACCGGCCGGACGGTGATCGTGACCGGCGCCGCCCACGGCTTCGGCCGGGCGATCGCCGCCGCCTTCGCGGCGCGAGGCGCGCGGGTCTGGGCCTGTGATGTGCTGAGCGAGGAGCTGGCCGAGACCGGACGGCTGCTCGGATCGGACGGGGCGGTGCGCACCGTCGACGTCACCGACCGCGACGCAGTCCGGGCGCTGGTGGCGGAGGCCGAGACGGCCTCTGCCGCAGGCTCGGTGGACGTGCTGGTCAACAATGCCGGCGGTGTGCTCGGCCAGGTCGGCCGGCCGATCGAGGAGATCGGGCCGCAAGCCTGGCAGGCGATCTTCGATGTCAACCTGTCCGGCGCGTTCTGGTGCGCCCAGGCGGTGGCGCCGGGGATGAAGCGCCGCGGCGGCGGCCGCATCGTCAACATCTCCAGCGGCGCCGGACTTGGCGTCAGTCTGACCGGGATCCAGGCCTATGCCAGCGCCAAGGCCGGGCAGATCGGCCTGACCCGGCAGCTGGCACATGAGCTGGGGCCCTGGGGCATCACCGTGAACAACGTCGCGCCCGGCTTCGTCCGCTCCAACCCGACGACGGAGCGGCAATGGCAGGCGATGGGCGAGGCGGGCCAGGCCCGGCTGGTCGGGTCGATCGCGCTGCGGCGCCTCGGCACGGTCGACGACATCGCCCACGCCGTCCTGTTCTTCGCCTCGGATGCTACCGGCTGGATCACCGGCCAGGTGCTGAGCGTGGATGGAGGAAAATGAGCGCGCCGCAGATCTTCGTCCCGGCGGCGGAGGCGGCGGCTGACACTACAGCGGCGGCGCGGCCAGCGCGTCCTGCAGGGCCGCGAGGAAGGCCTGGGCGGCGAGCGACAGCGGCCGCCGCTTGGGCACGATCAGGCCGATCGAGACCGGGATGCGCGGCGTGAAAGGTCTGATTGCGATGCCGGGCGCCGCCGCGGCGTCCCAGACCGAGTACTCGTCGACCAGGGCCAGGCCGCGGCCGCGCTCGACCAGCTTGCGCACCACATGGCTGTGGTTGGCCGACAGCGGGTTGCGGATCTGCACCCCCTCATCGGCCAGCGTCTTGGCGATCACGGCGCCGAAGGGCAAGGTCTTCGGATAGGTGATCAGCGGCATGCCGGCCAGGTCGGCCGCCTTGATCCCGGCCTGCCGCGACAGCGGATGCGCCGCCGGCAGGATGCAGACCATCGCCCCGGTGCGCAGCGTCTGCGCCATCAGGTCCATCTCCTGGCTCGGATGGTGAACGAGGCCGAGGTCGTAGTTCCCGCGGCTGACGAAGGAATGGATCTTGTCGGAATCGAGGATGTCGATCTGGACGAAGACGTCCGGGTGACGGGCGTTGAAGGCTTCGACCACCAGCGGCAGCAGCGCCACGCCGAAGGTGGCGAGCGTGGCGACCTGGACGAAGCCGCTCTTCAGCCGGGCCAGGTCGACCGACAGGGTCTCGAAGAAGGCCAGTTCCTCCATCAGCCGCGCCGCATGGGTGAACAGGATCTCGGCCTCCGGCGTCGGCTGCAGCCGGCCGCCGCTGCGCTGGAACAGCGCGATGCCGATCGAATCCTCCAGCTGCTTCAGCGATTTGCTGGCGTTCGGCTGGGTCGTTCCCAGGATCTCTGCGGCCTCGGTGACCGATCCGGTCTTCATGAACACCATCAGCGTCTCGAGATGGCGGATCTTGATCCTGTGCATGCGCGGCCCCTGGCAGGCGACATTCCATTTCGGAATGGAAAGCTCGAATAAATGAATTTTCCATGACGGAGCGGAGCTGCCTAGCATCGTCTCGCGATCACTGGGCGGGCCGGATCCCGCCGGATCAAGAATTCGAGCGCAGGTCGAAGATTTCGTGCCGGAAAACGGCACGCAGGCCGTCCTGCGGACAGGGGAAGGCTTTGACTCACGACGTCGGGAGACGCGTCATGGCGTTTGGCTGTGCGGTCGGAATGGGCATCGATGTCGCCGCCGGTTGATCCGGTCGCCTCCGACGCCACCCTGCCGGCCAGGGTCGACGTGGTCGTGGTCGGCGGCGGCATCGTCGGCGCCGCGACGGCGCTGTTCCTGGCCGAGAAGGGCGTCTCGGTCGCCCTGTGCGAGAAGGGCCGCATCGGCGGCGAGCAGTCCAGCCGCAACTGGGGCTGGTGCCGCAAGATGGGGCGCGACCCGTCCGAGCTGCCGCTGGCGATCGAGAGCCTGCGCCTGTGGGAGGGGATGAACGCGCGGGTCGAGGCCGAGACCGGCTTCCGCAAGGCCGGGATCTTCTACCTCTGCGAGACGCCGCAGGATGTCGCCGAGCACGAGGCGTGGCTGGAGCATGCGCGCCAGTACCAGCTCGACTCCCGGCTGATCGACGGCGACGAGATCGCGCGGCTGCTGCCCGGCGCGTCGCGGCGCTGGCCGGCCGCCCTCTACACCCCGAGCGACGGCAGGGCCGAGCCGCAGAAGGCGGCCCCCGCCATCGCCGAGGCGGCGCGCCGGCGGGGCGCCGCGGTGCTGACCGGCTGCGCGGTTCGCGGCGTCGAGACGAAGGCCGGCCGGATCGCCGGCGTGGTCACCGAGAAGGGGCCGATCGCCTGCGATGCCGTGGTGCTGGCCGGCGGCGCCTGGTCGCGGCTGTTCTGCGGCAACATGGACCTGTCTTTCCCGCAGCTGAAGATCCTCGGCTGCGTCCTGCGCACCGCGCCGCTGGAAGGCGGGCCGGAGGAGGCGGTCGGCGCCTCCAACTTCGCCTTCCGCAAGCGGCTCGACGGCGGCTACACCATCGCCCAGCGCAACGCCAACCTGGCGCCGATCGTGCCGGACAGCTTCCGGCTGTTCTTCGATTTCCTGCCGGCGCTGCGCAAGCAGCGGCGCGAGCTGCGCCTCCGGGTCGGTCGGCGATTCATCGAGGAATGGCGCCTGCCGCGCCGCTGGGCCCTGGACCAGGCGACGCCCTTCGAGCAGGTGCGGGTGCTGGATCCGGTGCCCGACGACCGCATCCTGGACGAGGGCCGCGCCAACCTGGTCAAGGCCTTTCCCGCCTTCGAGCGCATGGTGGTGCAGCAGCGCTGGGCCGGGCTGATCGACGTGACGCCGGACGCGGTGCCGGTGATCTCCGCGGTCGACGCCGTGCCGGGCTTCTTCATCGCCAGCGGCTTCTCCGGCCACGGCTTCGGCATCGGCCCCGGCGCCGGCCGGCTGATGGCCGACCTGGTCGCCGGCGACACCCCGGTCGTCGACCCCGCCCCGTTCCGCTACGCGCGCTTCGCCAAGGTCCCGCTGCGGGCCGCCGCCTAGGAGGCGCGCGATGGTTTCTTCTCTTTCGGTTTCGTGAGGTCAGTTCGGATGGCTTGGCGCATTGGCGTGGATTCCGGCGGGACGTTCACCGACGTCTGCCTGTTCGACGACGCGAGCGGGCGGCTCGACGTCTGGAAGGTCTCCTCGACCCCGGACGACCCGTCGCGCGGCATCGTCCAGGGGGTGGAGGAGGGGGCGGCCCGGGTCGGCGCCGAGCCCGGCGAGATCGGCTATTTCGGCCACGGCACCACGGTCGGCACCAACGCGCTGATCCAGCATCGCGGCGTGCGCACCGGGCTGCTGACCACCGACGGCTTCCGCGACCTCTTGGAGATCGGCCGGCAGAAGCGCCCGGACCTCTACGACCTGCAGGCCGATAAGCCGGAGAC
Source organism: Inquilinus limosus DSM 16000 (assembly GCF_000423185.1). Lineage (GTDB taxonomy): Bacteria > Pseudomonadota > Alphaproteobacteria > DSM-16000 > Inquilinaceae > Inquilinus > Inquilinus limosus. The sequence continues at coordinate 102,251 of NZ_AUHM01000005.1, forward strand.
GCTGGTCAGCCGCGACCTGCGCATCGACATTCCGGAGCGCATCCGCCACGACGGCTCGGTCGAAACCCCGCTGGACGAGACGGCGCTGCGCCGGGCGGTGCGCGACCTGCGCGCGGCCGGGGTCGAGGCGGTGGCGGTCAGCTTCCTCTACGGCTTCGTCCGCAGCGAGCACGAGGAGGCGGCGCTGCGCATCCTGGCCGAGGAGTTCCCCGAGGCCTTCGCCTGCGCCTCGCACGGCGTGGCGCCGGAGTTCCGCGAGTACGAGCGGGTCTCGACCACCGTGGTGAACGCCTATCTCGGCCCGGTGATGCGCGGCTATATCGAGCGGCTGGGCAAGCGGCTGGCGGAGATCGGGGTCAAGGCCGCGCCGCGGCTGACCCAGTCGAACGGCGGCGTCATCAGCTTCGAGACGGCGGCGCGGCTGCCGGTGCGGACCGTCCTGTCCGGCCCCAGCACCGGCGTGGTCGCGGCCCAGGCGATCGGGGCGGTCGCCGGCTTCCCCGACCTGATCACCTTCGACATGGGCGGCACCAGCACCGATGTCGCGCTCTTGGCCGGCGGGCAGTGCCGCCTGGCCGGCGAGGCGGTGGTGCACGGCTACCCGATCAAGGCGCCGATGCTGGACATCCACACGGTCGGGGCGGGGGGCGGCTCGATCGCCTATGTCGACAGCGGCGGGCTGCTCAAGGTCGGGCCGCGCAGCGCCGGGGCCTATCCGGGGCCGGTCTGCTACGGCCACGGCAATGACGAGCCGGCGGTGACCGACGCCAATGTCGTGCTGCAGACGCTGAACCCGGTGTCGCTCCTGGGCGGCCGCATGGCGGTGCGCCGCGACCTGGCGGAGGCCGCGATCGGCCGGCTGGCGCAGCGGCTCGGCCTCGGGCTGATGGAGACGGCGCAGGGCATCCTGACCGTGGTCACCGCCAACATGGCCAAGGCGATCCGCGTCATCAGCGTGCAGCGCGGCCACGACCCGCGCGACTACACGCTGATGGCCTTCGGCGGCGCCGGCCCGCTGCACGCCGCCCGCCTGGCCAAGGAGCTCGACATCGGCCGCATCCTGGTGCCGCAGACGCCGGGCATCCTCTGCGCCATGGGTCTGCTGCTGACCGATCTGCGCGCCGATTTCGCCGCCACCCGCCTGACCACGCTGGATGCGGCGGCGCTGCCCGCGGTCGAGGCCGCCTTCGACGGGCTGCTGGCACGGGCCGAGGATTGGTTCGCGCAGGAGGAGGTGCCGCAGGGCGCCCGGCGGGTCACCCGCACCGTCGACATGCGCTATGCCGGCCAGAACTACGAGCTGCCGGTGGCGCTGCCTGACGGGCCGGTCGGGCCGGCGACGCTGGAGGCCCTGGCCGCCGGCTTCGCCCGGGCGCATGAGCGGCAATACGGCTTCGTTGCCGCCGGCGAGCCGGTGCAGCTGGTCACCTTTCGGGTCGAGGCCGCGGGCGTCGTCACGAAGGCCGCCTTCCAGCCGCAGCCCGATGCCGGGCCGGAGGCAGGCCACGCCGTCATCGGTTCGCGCGAGGTCTGGCTGCCGGAGGCGGGGGGCTGGGTCTCCTGCCCGGTCTATGACCGCGCCCAGCTCAAGCCCGGCAACCGCATCGCCGGCCCGGCCGTGGTCGAGCAGATGGACAGCACCACCGTCATCCTTCCGGGCATGACGGCCCATGTCGAACCCTATCTCAACCTGGTCCTGGAGGTCCGATGAGCGTCGCCGTCCCGCAGCGCAGCGAGGCCGCGCTCGACCCGATCACGGTCGAGGTCATCGGCAGCGCCTTCGCCTCGATCGCGGAGGAGATGGGGGAGGCGCTGGTCCGGGCCAGCTACTCGACCAACATCAAGGAGCGGCGCGACTGCTCCACCGCCCTGTTCGACCTGGCCGGCAACACCCTGTGCCAGGCCGAGCACATCCCGATGCATCTCGGCAGCTTCATCGGGATCATCCCGCACATCATGAAGCGCCACCCCCTCGACCGGATGCGGCCTGGCGACGTGTTCATCGGCAACGACGCCTATGAGGGCGGCGGCACCCACCTGCCCGACATCGTGCTGGCCGAGCCGATCTTCGTCGACGGGCGAATGGTGGCCTGGGCGGTCAACACCGCCCATCACGCCGATTTCGCCGACCGCGGCCACGCCCATATCTACCAGGAGGGGATCCGGATCCCGCCGATCCGCCTGTACCGTGCCGGCGAGCTGCAGGCCGATGTGCAGGAGCTGGTGCTGCTGAACTGCCAGGTCCCGCGCGAGCGGCTGTCCGACCTCAGGGCGCAGATGGCGGCCAACCGCCTCGGCGTGCAGCGGATGACGGCGTTGTGCACCAAATACGGCGTCGACACCGTGCTCGCGGCCGGCGCCGCGCTGCAGGACTATGCCGAGCGCAAGATGCGCGCCGGCATCGCCGCGATCCCGGACGGCACTTACCGCTTCGCCGATCGTTTCGACAATCCGGAGCTGGACGGCGAGCTGGATTTCGCGGTCGAGATCACCGTGGCCGGCGACGAGATGCGGCTGCATTTCGACAGCCCGCCGCAGGTCCGCGGCGGCCTCAACGTCGTCTACACGGCGCTGCTGTCGACGGTCTATTACGCGGTGAAGACGGTGGTCGACCCGAGCATCCTGCCCAATGCCGGTCTGGCCCGGCCGCTGACGGTGACGGCGCCCGAGGGCACGGTTCTGAACTGCGTCCATCCGGCGGCGGTGAACGGAAGGGTGGCGACCTGCCAGCGTATCGCCGACCTGATCCACGGCGCCCTGGCCCAGGCGGTGCCGGAGCGGCTGACCGCGGCCAGCAACGGCTCCTGCGCGTCGGCCACCTTCATGGGGCGCGACCCGAAGACCGGCGGCCTCTGGGTCTATCTCGAGACCATCGGCGGCGGCAGCGGCGCCCGGGCCGGCAAGGACGGGCTCGACGGCGTCCATGTCCACATGACCAACACCTCCAACCTGCCGGCCGAGGCGCTGGAGCTGGAATATCCGCTGACGCTGCTGCGCTACGAGCTGGTCGACGGCTCCGGCGGGCCGGGGACGCGGCGCGGTGGCATGGGGCTGCGCCGGGTCTACCGGGCCGAGGCCGACTGCCGGGTGCATATCGACGGCTCGCGCCTGCGCTCCGCCCCCTGGGGGCTGGAGGGCGGGCTGCCGGGCGGCCGCGGCGGCTTTATTTTCGGCCCCGGCGTTGCCCCGTTCGACCACGGCAATGGCGACCTGAAGCGCGGCGACGTGATCGAGATCATCACGCCGGGCGCCGGCGGTTATGGTCCGCCATCCGGGCGCGCGGCCGAGGCGGTCCGGCGCGATGTCGCCGAAGGACGGATCGACCGGGAGACGGCGCAGAGGGTGTACGGCGCCGCGCTCTGATCACGACAACAAACAGGGAGAGGCCATCATGATGTTGTCCCGTCGCACATTGCTCTCCACCGGGCTCGCCGCCGGCGCCGTGCTGCCGGCGCTGCGCCTGCCGGCCTGGGGCCAGGCGCCGTCGGACACGCTGCGCTTCGGCCTCTCCAGCTATCCGCCGAACCTGCAGCCCTGGGTCAATTCCGGCGGCGCCGCCGGCTCGGTCTCGGCGCTGCTGCATCGCGGCCTCCTGTCCTATGCCGCCGATGGCAGCCTGCAGGGCGAGCTCGCCGAAAGCTGGCAGCCGGACGGCGACAAGGCCTGGGTGTTCCGCCTGCGTGAAGCCTTCTTCCACAACGGCGCCCCGGTCACCGCCGCCGATATCCAGTGGAACATCGAGCAGATCGCCGCCGAGAAATCGACCGCCTATCTGCGCACCCAGCTGCAGGGGGTGGAGCGGGTCGAGACGCCGGACGACCGCACCGTGCGTCTGATCATGAAGCAGCCGACGGTCTGCGTGCCGCACTGGTTCGCCAACTACTACATGCCGATGGTGGCCAAGGAGTCGACCGCCGACGACCCGCTCGGCATCGGCGCCGGGCCCTTCGTGCTGCAGGCGCAGGACCGCGGCGTCTCGCTCGACCTCGCCGCCTTCGACAAATACTACAAGCCCGGCCTGCCGAAGCTGAAGGCGGTCAAGATCATCGCCTATCCCGACGAGAACCTGCGGGTGGCGGCGCTGCAGGCCGGCGATGTCGACCTGATCGACTACGTCCCCTGGCAGTCGATGCAGTCGATCGAGGCCGACCAGAACCTGAAGCTCGACAATCAGCTCGGCCCCTTCATGTATCTCACCTTCAACGGCCGTACCGGCCCCTTCGCCGATCCGCGCATCCGCAAGGCGGTGGCGCTCGGCATCCGGCGCGAGGAGATCGTGCAGGCCGCCTTCTTCGGCCGCGGCGCGCCGCTGGAGGGCCTGCCCTTTCCGCCGGAGACGCCCTTCTACGACGAGGCCGCGGCGCATGGCTGGCGCTACGACAAGGAGAAGGCCAAGGCCCTCCTGGCCGAGGCCGGCGTGGCCGACGGCTTCTCCTGCAAGCTCCTCTCCACCGCCCAGTACGGCATGCACAAGAGCACGGCCGAGGTGATCCAGCAGAATCTGGCCGAGCTCGGCATCCAGGTGGAGCTCAACATGCCGGACTGGCCGACCCGGGTCAGCCTGGGCAATCGCGGCCAGTACGAGTTCGCGGTGATGGGCACGGCGATGGAGAGCCCGGATCCCGAAAGCCTGTCCTCCTTCGTAGATTCCTCGCTGTCGCCGTCCTACATCCGCAGCACCGGCATCACCGTGCCCGGGCTGAACGAGCTGCTGGCGGCTGGGCGGGGCGAGTTCGACGTGGCCAAGCGCAAGGAGATCTACGCCAAGGCCGACCAGCTGGTGCTCGACCACGCGCCGATGGTGACGCTGGCGTACCGGGCGCAGGGCTTCGCCATGCGCAAGGCCCTGCAGGGCTTCCGCAACCTGCCGGGCGGCCTCAGCTTCTATTCCGCGAGCACGCTGGACCAGTCCTCCTTCGCCTGAGGGAGGCGACCATGCTGTGGTTCCTCAAGCGCCTCGCCGTCTCCGCCCTGTTGGTCTGGCTGGTCGCCAGCATCGTCTTCCTGGCGATCCATCTGGTGCCGGGCGACCCGGCCGAGACCCTGCTGTCCCAGGGCGGCGTCGCGCCCGACCCGGCGATCGTCGAGGATCTGCGCCGGCAGCTCGGCCTCGACCGGCCGGTCCTGGCGCAATACGCCCACAGCCTGTGGGGCCTGCTGCAGGGCGATCTCGGCGTGTCGATGCTCGACGGCAGCCCGGTGGCGCGCGAGATCGGGCGCCGGCTGCCGCGCACGCTGGAACTGATCGGCGTCGCCGCGCTAATCAGCCTGCTGATCGGCATCCCCGCCGGCACGTTCGCGGCCGTGCGCGCCGGCGGCTGGTTCGACCGCATCGCCTCCGGCCTGTCCGGCTTCGCCCAGGCGGTGCCGGTCTTCGTCATCGGCACGCTGCTGGTCATGGTCTTCGCCCAGCAGCTGCGCCTGGTGCCGGCAGGCGGCTACATCCCCTTCGCGCAGAACCCGGCGCAGCACCTGATCCTGCTGCTGATGCCGGCCGGCACCATCGCGGTCGGGCTGGCGGCGATCGTCTTCCGCGTCACCCGCGCCGCGGCGCTGGAGGTGATGCCGCAGGACTTCGTCCGCACCGCCATGGCCAAGGGCGTGACCCGCCGGCAGGTGCTGACCCACCACGTCGTCCGCAACGCGCTGATGCCGGTGGTGACGGTGGTGGCGCTGCATCTCGGCAGCCTCCTGGGCGGCACCGTGCTGGTCGAATACGTCTTCAACTGGCCCGGTCTGTCGGGGCTGCTGGTCGGGGCGGTCAACGCCCGCGACTATCCGATCGTCGTCGGCGTCGTGCTGGTGATCTCGATCCTGTTCGTCGGGCTGAACCTCGCGGTCGACGTCCTCTACGCAGTCCTCGATCCGCGCGTGCGCCGGGCATGAGACGGGTTCCCTGGATCGCGGCCGGGGCGACCGCCGGCCTTCTCCTGATCGCCGCGGCGGCGCCGCTGCTCGGTCTCGCCGACCCGCTGGCGATGGAGATGAAGAGCCGCTTCGCCGGGCCGTCGGCCGCCCATCTGCTGGGCCAGGACGAATACGGCCGCGACGTCCTCTCCCGCCTGGTCTGGGGGCTCCGGACCTCGCTCTTCGTCGGCCTCGCCGCCGCCGCCCTGGCCGGGGTCCTCGGCACCGCGCTCGGCATCCTCGGCGGCTATCTCCGCGGCGTGGCGGAGGTGCTGGCGATCCGCTCGATGGACGTGGTGCTGTGCTTCCCGCCGCTGCTCCTCGCCCTCCTGGTGGTGACGCTGCTCGGCCCCGGGGTGCTGACCCTGATCCCGGTGCTGGCCCTGGTCTATCTGCCGGCTTTCACCCGGGTGACCTATGCCGGGGTGCTCTCCGCCCGGTCGCAGGACTATGTCGAGGCGATGCGGGCCCAGGGGGCGGGCGGGCTCGAGATCATGACACGCACCATCCTGCCGAACGTCGCCGGGCCGATCCTGGTCCAGTTCAGCCTCGCCACCGCCTTGGCCGTGGTGCTGGAATCCGGCCTGTCCTTCCTCGGCCTCGGTGTGGTGCCGCCGGCGCCGTCGCTCGGGGTGATGATCGGCGGCGCCCGCGCCACCATGGCCCAGGCGCCGCTGCTGCTGCTGTGGCCCTGCATCGCGCTGGTCCTCACCATCCTGGTGCTCAACGCCTTGTGCGACGGGCTGCGCGACTTCCTCGACCCGAAGACCCTGGTGCGCCGGCCGTTCCGGCGCCAGCGCACTGTTGCCGGTCCGGCGGAGGCCGCGGCGGCAGACGACGCGGTGCTCGACCTGGACCGTCTGTCGATCCAGATCGACACCCCGCAGCCGATCCCGGCGGTTCGCGACGTGTCCCTGCGCATCCGCCCCGGCGAGACCGTGGCGGTGGTGGGCGAGAGCGGCTCCGGCAAGTCGCTGACCAGCCTGGCGGTGATGGGGCTGCTGCCGCCGGTGGCGCAGATCGGCGGCGGCGCGGTGCGGCTGCAGGGGGCGGACCTGCTGCGGCTCGATGCGGAGGCCGTGCGGCAGCGCCGGGGCCGCAGCATGGCAATGGTGTTCCAGGACCCGGCGTCGAGCCTGAACCCGGTGCACCGTGTCGGCGACCAGATCGCCGAGGCGATCCGCGCCCATCGCGCGATCTCCGGCGCCGCCGCCTGGAGCGAGGCCGTGGCCCTGCTGCGCCGCGTCGGCATCCCCGACCCGGAGCGGCGGGCGCGGTCCTTCCCGCACGAGCTGTCGGGCGGCATGCGGCAGCGGGTGATGATCGCGATCGCCATCGCCAACGATCCCGCTCTGCTGATCGCCGACGAGCCGACCACGGCGCTCGACGTCACCATTCAGGCGCAGATCCTCGACCTTCTGGCCGAGCTGCGGCAGCAGAGCGGCATGGCCCTCCTGTTCGTCACCCACAGCCTGCCGGTGGTGTCCGAGATCGCCGACCGGGTGGTGGTGATGTATGCCGGCGAGGTGGTGGAGGAGGGGCGGACCGGTGACGTCTTCGGCGCCCCGCTGCACCCCTACACCGCGGCCCTCCTGGCCAGCGCGCCGCGCGAGGACGGGCCGCCGCCGCAGGGCATCCCCGGCGTGGTGCCGGCGCCGGACGCGCTGCCGCCCGGCTGCGTCTTCGCCCAGCGCTGTCCGATGCGCGCCGGCGCCTGCGAGGCGGCGCGGCCGCATCTCGTCGAACCCACGGCGGACCGGAGGACGCGATGCCTGCGCTGGAAGGAGCTGTGACGCCTCTGGTCGTCGCCGAGGGCATCGGCCGCCGCTTCGGCGGGCGCGGCGTGTTCGGGCTCGGCCGGCCGGTGCAGGCGGTGACCGATGTCAGCCTGTCGCTGGCGCGCGGCGAGACGGTCGGGCTGGTCGGCGAGAGCGGCTCGGGGAAGAGCACGATCGGCCGGCTGCTGCTCGGGCTGCAGCCGCTCAGCGCCGGGCGCGTGCTGTTCGACGGCACCGATCTCTCCGGCCTCGGCCGGGAACCGCTGCGGCGGCTGCGCCGGCGGATGCAGCTGGTGTTCCAGGACCCGTTCTCCAGCCTCGACCCGCGGCGCCGGGTCGGCGCCCAGATCGCCGACGGGCTGCGCATCCACCGCCTGGCCGACGAGGCGGCGCGCCGGCGGCGGGTGCGGGAGCTGCTGGTCCAGGTCGGGCTGCAGCCGGAGCATGCCGACCGCTATCCGCATGCCTTCAGCGGCGGCCAGCGCCAGCGCATCGCCATCGCCCGGGCGCTGGCCACCGACCCCGACTTCCTGGTGGCGGACGAGCCGGTCTCGGCCCTCGACGTCTCGGTCCAGGCCCAGGTGATGGCGCTCTTGTCCTCGCTCCGGGCCGAGCTCGGCCTGACCATGCTGTTCATCAGCCATGACCTGCCGGTGGTGCGGCACCTGTGCGACCGGGTGGTAGTGCTATATCTCGGCCGGGTGATGGAGGAGGGGCCGGTGAGGACGATCTTCACCGCGCCCCGCCACCCCTACACCAGGGCACTGCTGTCGGCGGCGCCGCGCCTGTCGGGGCGGCCGCAGCGGATCCGCCTGGCCGGCGAGCCGCCGAGCCCGCACGACCCGCCCTCCGGCTGCGTCTTCCGCACCCGCTGCCCTTACGCCCTGCCGGCCTGCGCCGAGGCCGTGCCGAAGCTGCGCGAGGCGGCGCCCGGCCACCGCTTCGCCTGCATCCGCGACGATCTCTAGCCCGGGAGTTCCTGGGGGATCTGGTGTGTGCTCGAAGGCGGCTACGCGGTCGGCGTAACGGCGACATTGGAACCGTATTCCGTCATTCCCGTAATGACCCTCTCGACCTCCTCGACGCGGGTGTGCCGGGGATCGATGTCGTCCGCCACCACGCGGCCGCGGCGCATCACGACGATGCGGTCGACCACCTGGAAGACGTGATGGATGTTGTGCGCGATGAAGATGCAGGAATGCCCCGAATCCCGGGCATTGCGCACGAAGCGCAGCACGCCCTGCGTCTCGGCCACGCCCAGATTGTTGGTCGGCTCGTCGAGGATGATCAGGTCGCTGTCGAAGTGCATGGCGCGGGCGATCGCAACCGCTTGGCGCTCGCCGCCGGACAGCGATCCGATCGGCGTGTCGGGCGGGATGTCCTTGCTGATGCCGACCTTCCGCAGGAGGTCGCCCGCCACCGCGTTCATCGCCGCCTGATCCATTCGGTTCAGGAAGCGCGGCCCCCGGATCGGCTCGCGGCCCAGGAACAGGTTGCGGGCGATCGACAGCTGCGTCACCAGCGCCGAATCCTGGTAGATCGTCTCGATGCCGTGGGCGATGGCGTCGGTGGTGCTGGCGATCTCCACCTTGCGGCCGCGGATGAAGATGTCGCCGCTGGTCGGCGGCACGGCGCCCGACAGGATCTTGATCAGCGTCGACTTGCCGGCGCCGTTGTCGCCGAGCAGGCCGACGATCTCGCGCTCGCCGACCGTGAGGCTCACATCCTCCAGCGCCCGAACCCGGCCGTAGAACTTGGTGATATGCGCCATGCGGATCAGGGGTTCGGGCGTAGGAAGGTCAGCCATGGGGCGGTCAGCTCCCTGTCTGGTGACGGCGGTCGAGCCAGGAGTGCAGCGCCATCATCCCGAGGATGATCGCGCCGATGAAGATGTTGTAGGCGAGGCCGGGCACGCCGATCAGGACGATGCCGTTGCGCATCACCCGCAGGATGAAGATGCCCAGCACGGTGCCGAGGATGGTGCCGCGCCCGCCGCTCAGCGCCGTGCCGCCGATCACCACCATGGCGATGACCTCGAGCTCGTAGCCGGTGCCGCTGTTCGGGTTGGCGGCCGAGGTGCGGATCGAGCTGATCACCCCGGCCAGGGCGGCCATCGTGGCCGACAGCACGAACAGCGCGATCTTGGTGCGGCCGACGCGCACGCCGCGGGCCCGCGCCGCGCCGGGATTGCCGCCCGAGGCCTGGATCCAGTTGCCGGCCTTGGTCTGGGTCAGCACATAGCCCATCGCCAGCGCGGCGGCGATAAACCAGAACAGCGACATGTAGATGCGGAAGCCGCCGACGAAGAAGTCGCCGGCCAAGAGCCAGGCCAGCCAGTTGCCGCCGGTGTTCCAGGTCCGCTGCGGGAAGCCGTCGGTGATGAACAGCGCCGTGCCGCGCACCACCAGCAGCATGCCGAGCGTCACCAGGAAGGACGGGATCCTCAGCCGGGTCACGAACCAGCCGTTGACCAGCCCGACCAGGGCGGCGACGGCGATCGCGGCGACGAAGCCGGCCTCCAGCGGCGCGGCGCCGCTGTTGAACAGGGTCCACATCAGCACCGGGGCGAAGCCGAAGACCGAGCCGACCGAAAGGTCGAACTCGCCGGAGGTCATCAGCAGCGTCATCGCCAGCGCGATCAGGCCGAGCTCGACGGTGAAGGCCAGGGTGTTGCTGATGTTCTGGGGCGACAGGAATTCCGGGTTGATCGCCCAGAAGGCGGCGAGCTCGACCACCAGCAGGATGAGGGGGCCGAATTCGGGCTTGGCCACCAGGCGATGGACGATCGACCGGTGGTCGAAGGGCGGGCGGCCCGGGAGCGCCACATCCGCGGCGGCACCGGCCGCCGCGGATGCCTCCGGCGCAGCGTCACTTGCCGGAGAGGATCTTGTCATAGATCTCGGCCTTGTCCTTCTCGTACAGCGCACCGGTGATGACGTTGAACCCCGGCGGGATGCCGCCGGACGCCATCGCCGCCAGCGACAGGGCGACGTAGCTGGTGGCCTGCGGGTCCTGCCATTGCGCCGCGTTGACGTAGCCGGTGAGGACCTCCTGGGTGGTGTCGAGCGAGTTGCCCCAGCCGACGACCGGGATCTCGCCCGGCTTGACCCCGACCTGGTCGAAGACGCGCTTGATGCTGCCGGTCACCAGGTCGCCCAGGCCGATGATGGCCTTGACCTTCGTTCGGTTGGCGGTGAGGTAATCGACCATGCGGCTGATGACCTCGGCCTGGTCCAGCGTGTTGTCGGTCACCTCCCAGGTGATGCCGAGCGGCTTGAACACGCTGGCGATGCCTTCCTCCTCCTGCACGCCGTAGGTCGCGCCGGGGACCTCGACCGGCAGCCAGACGAAGTCGCCGGACTTAACCAGTCCCTTGTCGACCAGGTACTGCGCCCAGTTCCGGCCGAAGGTGACGTTGTCGCCGCCGACATAGGCGTCGAAGCCGGCCGTGGGGTCGGGCGTGTTGAAATTGATGATCGGGATGCCCGCGGCCTTCGCCTCCTTCACCACCTCGACCAAGCTGCCCGGGTCGGGGCTGGTGGTGACGATGCCGTCCGCCTTGGCGGAGATCGCCGCGCGAACCGCCTCCTGATGCGACGGCACGTCGCCGTTGTGGAAGGAGGTGTTCACCGTCTGGCCGGTGTCGGCGGCCCATTGCTTGGCGCCGGCCAGGAAGTAGGTCCAGACCGGATCGGCCGGCGATCCGTGCGAGATCCAGTAATAGGTCTTGGCCTGGGCCGCGGCCGGCGCCGCCAGCGCCAGCAGGACGCCGCACAGCAGCAGCGACAATCGCCTGAACATGCGTTCCTCCCCTGTTATCGCCGCCTTCTCGCTATCGACGGGCGGACATGCGTCTAGACTGACACAGTTGCGGCCAGCCCGGCGACGAGGATCGCCATGGCTCCGGCCTCAGCCTTCCGGCTGCGTCTTGGCCTCGACGGTCTCGTCCCGCTCCGGATCGAAGAAGGCGCGATGGCCGGCGTCGAGCGTCAGGCCCAAAGCCTTGATCCGGTCGTCCGGCACCTTCTCCAGCCTGGTGTAGCCGGGATGGTGGTGCTGCTTGTACGGGTCGTTCCAGGCCGCGTTGTAGCAGCACAGCATGACGTTGCGCGGATGCTCGGACTTGTTCTGCTCCGAGGCGTGCAGCGTGTTGGCGTGGAAGAAGCAGGCGTCGCCCGGCTCCATCTCCATGTAGTCGCGCGGCAGCCGCGCCAGCGCCTGGTTCACCCGCTCCATGTCGGCGCCGGTCTGGCCGCCGACCCGGCCATGATCGATCCGGCCCAGCTTGTGGCTGCCGCGGATCATCTGCAGGCAGCCGTTCTCCTTGGTCGCCCGATCAACCGCGATGGCGACCGACAGCATGTCGGGGTACAGGCAGCCATTGTTGTACCAGTAGCCGTAATCCTGGTGCCAATCCCAGGCGCCGCCGGCCCGCGGCCGCTTCATCGTCAGCTTGGAGTGGTAGTGGTAGACCTCGCCGCCGAGCAGCTTCTCGGCACCGCCGACCATGCGCTCGCAGCGGGCGAAGGCGCCGAACAGGTCGTCACCGGGATGGTTCCACAGCGCCAGCTCGGTCGACCCGCCCAGGCTGTCCTTCAGCGCCACGACATGGCTGCGGATGCCCTCGTCCTGCGCGATCGCCTGCTGCAGCAGACCGATCTCCTCGGCGTCGAAGAAGCCGCGCTTGACCACATAGCCGTCGCGCCAGAAGGCGGCATGGTCGGCCTCGGTCAGGTGGGGAAAGGGCATGGGGTCCTCCTGGTCTCTGATCCCGGCTTCGTCGGCCGGCCGCTCACGGCAGGTTCTCACGGGTGAAGATCTCGATCCGCACCGGGGCGATCGGCTCGGCCGGGCCCGGGCGGGTGTGGTGGCCCAGCAGCAGCCGCAGCGTCTCCGCCGCCTCGGCGCGCGGGTTCTGGTTGATCGCCGCGTCCATCACGCCGTCGATCAGGAAGCGGCGGGTGTGCGGCGTCAGCTCGTGGCCGATATAGACGATGCGCGGCGCGTCGGCCGGCCGGCGGCGCAGCACCTCGGCCACGCCGCGGTTGCCGCCGCCGATGTTGTAGAGGCCGATGAGGCCGGGATGGGTATCCAGCAGCCGCTCGGTCACCGCGGCGCTCTGCTCGACGCTGTCATGGCCCTCGACCAGGGCCGGGACGGTCAGGTTCGGGAAGCGCTCGCGCAGCACGCTGCGGAAGCCGGCCTCACGCTCCTCATGGCCGCGATAGGACAGGCTGCCGGCGATCAGCCCGACCTCGCCGCCGCGGCCGGCCAGGAAGCGCCCCATCAGGTCGCCGGCGGTGCGGCCGGCGGCGCGGTTGTCGACGCCGACATAGCCGATGCGGGCCGATTGCGGCAGGTCCGAGACCATGGTCGCCACCGGCACGCCGGTCGCCGCCAGATCCGCCACCGCCTCGCGCACCGCGGGGTGGTCGAGGGCGATGAAGCCGACGCCGTCACTGCCGCGGCCGACCCGGCGCAGCGCCTCGGCCAGGGCGTCGGGATCGAAGCCCTCGATCAGGTGCAGCCGCGGTTTGACTCCGAAGGCGGTGAAGTCGCGTTCGGCCGCCAGCACCGCCTCGCCCAGGTCGCGGATGAAGGTGTTGCTGCCGGCCGGCAGCACGATGTCGAACTGCAGCGCCCGGCCGCGCGACAGCAGGCTGGCGGCCAGGTTGGGGGCGTAGTTCAGCCGCTGCACCACCGCCTGCACCCGGCTCGCGGTCTCGGCGTTCACGCCCTCGCGGCCGTTCAGCACGCGGTCGACCGTGGCCAGGCTGACCCCGGCCTCGCGGGCGATGTCGACCATGCGGGCCTTGCGCGTGCCGGCGTCGAGGGGCTTGGCGGCTTGTTTCATAAGACTAAATGTCCCCTTCCTGTCATTGCCGGGCTTGACCCGGCAATCCAGGGGCCACCCGGAGCGGCATCGACAGTCCCTGGATGCCCGGGTCAAGCCCGGGCATGACAGAAAAGGAAAGAGGCACGGAAAAGACCACCCTCACACCCCCAGCGCCCGCAGCTTGCCGTTGATGAAGGCCTTGGCGCGGGGCACGTCGGCCTCCTCCAGATGTTCGATGATCAGCGGGATGTTCGGGTGCCGGCGGGACAGCCGCTGCAGGTACAGGTCGTAGTTCAGCTCGCCCAGCCCCGGCGCCGGCAGCTTGATCTCGCCGACGCCGCGGAAGCTGTGCGCCTCCGACGCGTCGATGTCGGCGTGCTTCTCGGATTTGTCGGCGCCGGACCGCTTCACGTCCTTGGCGTGGGCGATGCGGATGCGGTCGTCCAGCGCGTCGAAGATCCGGTTCAGCTCGCGGTCCATGCGGCCGATATTGTGCGCCTCGAAATAGTTGGTCGGGTCCATCAGCAGCCCCAGGCCCGGGCTGGGCACGTCGGCGAACAGGCGCAGCGTCTCCTCGACCGAGCCGATGACGTTGTTGACATAGGTCTCGACCAGGAAGACCGCGCCGTGGTCATAGGCGGTCTGGGCCAGTTCGGCGATCACCGCGCGGCACTCGGCATAGCCTTCCTCGGTCTTGTTCCTCGGGTGGTGCACCCAGTCGCTCTCCGTGTTGAAGGTGCCGGTCTCGCTGATGACATAGGGGCTGCCCAGGTCGCGGGCGTGGCGGATCAGCGTCCGCAGATGCTCCAGCTTCGCCTGCCGCGCCGCCGGGTCGGGGTGGACGATGTTGGTGTAGCCGCTGATGGCGCAGACCGGCAGGTCGTGGTCGCGGAAGGTCTCCCGGATGGTCCGGCACTTGTCGCGCGTGATCGCGCCGGTCGACAGGTCCATGTCCTTGAAGGCGAGGTCGAGCTGGACGGTGTTGAACCCCAGCGAGCGGATCTTCTTCGCCGTCTCCGGCAGCGAATAGGGGAAGTAGCCGGAGAAGATGCCCACCTGGATCATGACGCGTTCCTCCGTGTTTTCTCGTTGTTGTCAGACGCCGAATTCCGCCAGGCGGACCGCGCGCTTTTCGTTCAGGGACCGGTAGGCGGCCTCGACCAGCGCCATGGTGCGGACGTTGTCGGCGCCGCTCAGCAGCGGCGGCTCGCCGGTCTTCACCGCGTATTGCAGCTGCTCCATCACGCCCTTGAAGGCGTGCGGGAACCACATCGTGTCCCAGCGCGGCCGGACCCATTGGCCGCCGGTCTCGGGCGTGCAATAGGCGAGGGTGCTAGGGCTGCCCTTCGGATAGTCCGGCCAGCCGATGGTGCCCTGGGCCAGGCCCTCGGTGCCCTCGACCCGCCATTTGATGTAGATGTCGCTCTCGAACCCCTCCTGACGCGGGCCGGACCAGACATCCTCCAGGCTCACCGCCATCAGCCCGCCCGGGAAGGAGAGGGTGGAGCAGCAGATGCCGTCGCGATGCGGGAAGCCGGTGCGCGGGTCGGTCCGCGCTGCGGTGTAGATCTCGACCGGGTCGCCGAACAGGAAGCGCAGCACGTCGAGATGGTGGATGCTCATGTTGAGCAGCGTCAGCCGGTCATAGGCCTCGAGGAAGGGCTGCCAGTGCGGGATCGCCCGCATCTCGATCGTCGCCAGCACCGGCGTGCCCAGAGCGCCGCGGTCCAGCAGCTGCTTCAGCACCCGCATCGACTGGTCGAAGCGCATGTTCTGGTTGACCGACAGGATCTTGCCAGCCGCCGCGGCCTCCTCGGCCAGGCGCTGCGCTTCGGCATGGTCCATCGCCAGCGGCTTCTGCGCCAGGATCGCCCGGATATGCGGCTGGCGCAGCGCCTGGCGGATCAGGTCCGGCTGCTGGTCGGGCGGGAAGGCGATGTCCAGGATCTCGACCTCGGGATCGGCGATCAGCGCCGCCGGCGTGTCGTGGACGCGGGGAATGTCCCACCTCGCCGCCACCGCCCGCGCCTTCTCCGGGGTGCGGCTGGCGATGGCGACGACCGGGAATCCCGCCTCGCGATACGCCGCCAGCTGCACATCCGCCATGATGAACCCGGCCCCGATCGCGCCGATGCGATGGTCGCGGCAACGGATCTCGGGGTCGGGCGTGAAACCCGACGACACCTCCACGACGGCCTCCCTTGACGTGTTTTGAGGTACGTTACCGATTCGGGGCGTCGTAGACAAGCGGGAGACTGTCCCTATGCCGAAAGGTCACCGCTCGGGAAGTTGGTCAGATCTGACGTACGTTACCGGCGCTTCAGCGCGCCGGCGTCGTCAGCTCCGTGCGGCCAGGCCCCAGCGCGCTATCTCTCCCGTCAGCGTCTCGCGGTCCGCGGGGTCGAGGGCCGGCAGGCCGGGCAGGCGCACTTGGCCGACGGGGAAGCCGAGCAGGCCGAGCGCCTCCTTGACCACGGTGACGTTGGCGCCGTTGCCGTAGCGTGTGCGCAGCGCCTCGAAGCGCGCGATCTCGGCGACGAGGGTACGGGCCTTGGCATAGTCGCCCGCTTCCAGCGCCGCGTGGACGGCCAGCGACCGGGCCGGGTCGACATTGACCAGGCCGGAGGTGAAGCCGCGGGCGCCGAGCGCGTAGAAGGGTGCGGCCCAGCCCTCGGCCAGGCCGCAAACCCAGACGGCGGTGCCGGCGTCGCTCGACCGCACGCATTCGGCCAGCAGCATCAGGTTGGTGGTGGCGAACTTGACGCCGACGACATTGGGGTGGTTGGCGACCGACAGCAGGTCGGCCAAGCCCATGGCGTCGGACCGCACATAGGCCACGAGCGGCAGGTCGACCGCGTCCGCGATCGCCCGGAAATAGGCGGCCTGGGCCTGCGGCGCGGCGAAGGGGTCGAGCGGCTGGTGCGACATGATCGCGTCCGCTCCCGATTCCTCGGCGCGGCGGCCCAGCGCGATGGCCTCGGTCAGCGACCGGCCGACGGCGGCGATCACCCGGCTGCGGCCGGCGGCGGCCGACACCGCGGTGTCGTGCACCAGGCGCACCTCGTCGGGCGACAGGGCGTAGAACTCGCCGGTGTTGCCGGCGGCGACGACATTGTGGATGCCGCCGGCGGCGATCCGGTCGACGATGCGGGCGGTGAGATCCGCGTCGACGCCGCCATCGGCCGAATAGGCGGTCGCGTGCACGCCCGAGATGCCGCACAGCGCGCGCCGCAGGCCGTTCTGGATGTCCATCGTCATCTACTCCTTCCGGCGCGCGAACGCCGTCTGTACATGTTGCCGGCCCGACCGCACGATGTGGTCGCGCATCGCCCGTTCCGCCGCGTCCGGATCCCGCGCCTCGAGGGCGGCGAGGATGCTCAGATGCTCCTGCAGCGCCCGCCCGCGCTCCTCGGGGTCGCCCAGCAGGAAGCGGCGCGCCGCCTTGTCGTAGACCAGCTGCCCGGCCAGCAGGCGCTGCAGGTAGCGGCAGCCCGAGGCGGCGTGGATGGTGTCGTGGAAGGTCTCGTTCAGCGCGATCAGCCGGCGCACCGCGCCGGCCTCGGTCGCCTGCCGCATGCTCTCCCCGACCGCGCGCAGCGCGGCCAGCGTCTCGTCGGTGATCCGCGCCGCCGCCTGGCGCGCGATCATGCTCTCCAGCGCGGCGCGGGCCAGCGCCATCTCCTCGGCCTGGGCCGCGTCGAAGGTGATGCGGATGCCGCGGCGGGGCTCGGTCCGCACCAGCCCTTCCAGCTCCAGCCGGCGCAGCGCCTCCTTCAGCGGCGTGGTGCTGACGCCCAGCTGCGCCGCCGCCTGGCGCTCGTTCAGCAGAGTGCCGCTCGGCAGCTGGCCGGAGATGATGGCCTGGCGCAGCTGCTCGTGAACATGCTCGCGCAGCCCCTTCAGCATCTTCGGGTCGAGGGATGGCAGCGGGCGTTGCAATCGGAGCCTCTGGGTGGGTTCAGTTGGGACTTGATATATCAAGTCTCATGAGATTAAGTCTAGCCGCGAGACGCAAGGCGCCCGGCAACGACAGGGCGGGGAGGAAAGGCGCGTGAAGATCGACCGTCTGCGGACCTATATGACGCGCGACAAGGACCGCCCGCGCCTCCTGGTGGCGATCGACACCGATGACGGCCTCACCGGCTGGGGCGAGTGCTACAACCACGGGCCCGACCGGGCGCTGGTGCCGCTGCTGGACTACCTCTTCACCTTCCTGCAGGGCCGCGATCCGCGCCGGATCGAGTTCATCGTCCAGTACCTGCTGCAGCAGTCGCGCTTCCCGCCCGGCGCGCTGACCCTCGCCGCCATCTCGGCGATCGATCATTGCCTGTGGGACATCTCGGCCAAGGCGCTCGGCGTCCCGGTCTACATGCTGCTCGGCGGCCATGCCCGCGACCGGGTGCGGGTCTATGCCGGCGTCTACACCGCCCCCGACGCCCCGGCGGCGCGGGAGGAGTTCGATCGGCTCAACGAGGGCTGGGGCTTCACCGCCTTCAAGCTCAGCCCCTACCGCATCAACATCTACGAGAACCGCTGGGGTGAGGTGGTGCGCACCAGCGCCGAGTATTTCCGCACGCTGCGCGAGACGGTGCGCAGCGACTACGACATCGCCTTCGACGCTCACGCCCGCATCTTCGAGCCGCAGCAGGCGGTGCAGCTCGGCAATGCGCTGGCCCCCTATGACCCGCTGTTCTTCGAGGAGCCGATCCGGCCGGAGAATGTCGAGGCCTGGGGCGAGCTGAAGCGGCAGCTGGCCTGCACCCTGGCGACGGGCGAGTCGCTGTACAGCCGCTTCGAGTTCCTGCGCCTCCTCTCCCACCGCGGCGCCGACATCATCCAGCCCGACATCTGCGTGGTCGGCGGCCTGCTGGAGATGCGCAAGATCGCCGCGATCGCGGAGGCGCATTACGTCACCGTCGCGCCGCACAACCCGATGGGGCCGTTGGCCACGGCGGTGAACCTGCATTTCTCGGCGGCCCAGCCGAACTTCCGCATCCTCGAATACCGGCTGCCGCACGGCCCGAACTACACGTTCCAAGCGGGGGGCGAGGCTGGAGGCGGCGGCGCGCGCAGCCGGGCCTCGGACGGCGCTTGGTATGTCAAGGACCCCTACCTGCCGCGCGACGGCTATCTCGAGCTGCGCCCCGACCGTCCGGGCTGGGGCGTCGAGATCGACGAGGAGGTGCTGAAGACCGACGGCTACATCCATTGGGAGCGGCGCGTCGGCCTCCGCCCCGACGGGTCGACGGCGTTTCCGTAACAACCAAGAAGGCGGGCATCCGCCCCCACAGGGAGGACGAGAATGAGACTGTCCCTTCTGGCCGCGACCACGGCCCTGGCGCTCGCCTTCGGCCCCGCCGGCGCGCAGGCCGCATCGCCGTCCAATGCGCTCGTCATCGGCACGCAGCTGAGCGCCGTGCCCTCGCTCGATCCGGCGGCGATCAATGCGCGCACGGTCTCCGAGATCATCTCGAATCTCTACGACAACCTCGTCATGGTGACGCCCGGCGACCTCCAGACGATCCGGCCGATGCTGGCCGAGAGCTGGACCGTTTCCGACGACAAGCGCACCATCACCATGACGCTGCGGCAGGGCGCGACCTTCTCCTCCGGCAACCCGGTGACGGCGGAGGATGCGGCCTGGACCATCCAGCGCGTGGTCAAGATGGGGCAGGTCGGCTCGACCGACATCGCGCTCTGGGGCTTCACCAAGGACAATGTCGAGCAGCTGGTCCAGGCCAAGGATGAGCGGACCCTGGTCATCAGCCTGCCCGAGCCGGTGTCGACCGATCTCGTTCTCTACTCCCTGGCCGGCGCCTCGCTCGGCATCATCGACAAGAAGACGGCGCTGCAGCACGAGCAGAACGGCGACCTCGCGCAGAACTGGCTGAAGGCCAACAGCGCCGGCAGCGGCCCCTTCAAGCTGACGGCGTGGCGGCCGAACGACATCCTGCTGTGCGACGCGCGGCCGGACTATTGGGGCGGCGCGCCGGCGATGAAGCGCGTGGTCATGCGGCACGTCCCGGAATCCGGCAACCTGCGGCTGCAGATCGAGGCCGGCGACATCGATGTCGGCCAGTACATGGCGAACAGCGACATCGAGGCGCTGAAGGCCAAGGGCGCCACGGTCGATCCGGGGCCGGGCCTCGGCTTCTACTACATCGCCATGAACACCCAGGACCCGGACCTCGCCAAGCCGAAGGTGCGCGAGGCGTTCCAGCACATCCTTGACTGGAAGCCGCTGGCCGAGACCACGATGAACTTCAACGGCTTCCCCTGGCAGTCGATCATCCCGAAGGGCATGCCCGGCGCCCCGACGGGCGAGCCGACCGGCTATGAATACGACCCCGAGCTGGCCAAGAAGCTGCTGGCCGAGGCCGGCTATCCGAACGGGCTGAAGAAGACGCTCTACCCCTCGGGCGACGCACTCCTGAAGATGGCCGTCGCGCTGCAGGCCAGCGCGGCCAAGGCCGGGGTCGAGTTCGAGGTCGTGCCCGGCGAGCACACGCCGGATTTCCGCGCCCGCCGGTACCAGGTGCTGGTCGGCAATTCCGGCACGCGGCTGCCAGACCCGTTCGGCACGCTGGTGCAATACGCCTACAATCCGGACAACCGCGACGAGGCGAAGCTCGGCGGCTACTATCTCTGGCGCACGGCGATGGATGCGCCGGAGCTGACCAGGCTGGTCACGCAGTCGAAGGCCGAGACCGATCCAGCCAAGCGGGCGCAGCTCTTCGCCGAGATCGACCGGAAGTTCAAGGAGATGGCCCCACCGCTGGTCATCATCCTGCAGCGCACCGACCCCTACGTCATCCGCCAGGGCGTCACCGGCTATTCCGGCAACCCCACCTGGTCGACGCGCTGGCTCGACGTGAAGAAGAACTGAGCGGCGATGACGACGGTCGACACCTTCAACCGGCCCGCGCGCTTCCTGCGCGCGCGGCGCCTGTCGGGCCGCGCCCTGTCGGTCGTCGTGACGCTGGTCGGGCTGATGCTGCTCACCTTCTCCATGGGGCGGCTGCTGCCGGCCGACCCGGTGCTGGCGGTGACTGGGTCGGAGGTCGACAGCGCCACCTATGAGCGGGTGTATCGCGAGCTCGGCCTCGACCAGCCGGTCTGGTGGCAGTTCCTGTCCTATATCGGCCGGGTCGTGACCGGCGACATGGGCCGGTCGCTGACCACCGGCCAGCCGGTCGCGGCCGACCTCCTCACCGTCTTCCCGGCAACCATCGAGCTCGCCCTCGTCGCCATCCTCTGCGGCACGCTGCTCGGCGTGCCGCTCGGCATCACCGCCGCGGTCAACCGCGGCAAGCCCGTCGACCACGTCGCCCGGGTGATCGGCCTCGCCGGCCATTCGGTGCCGATCTTCTGGCTCGGCCTGATCGCGCTGATCGTGTTCTACGCCCGGCTGCAATGGGTCGCCGCCTCGGGCCGGATCGACATCCTCAACGAGGGGCTGGTGCCGCCGATCACCGGGCTGCTGCTGCTCGACACGGCGCTGCAGGGCGAATGGGAGGTGTTCCGCGACGCGCTGGCCCACATCATCCTGCCCGGCGCCGTGCTCGGCTACTACTCGGTCGCCTATATCAGCCGGATGACGCGCAGCTTCATGCTGGAGCAGCTGGGCCAGGAATACATCACCGCCGCCCGGGCCAAAGGCGTGTCGCGCCGCCGGATGATCTGGGTCCACGCCTTCAAGAACATCCGCGTGCAGTTGCTGACCGTGATCGCGCTCACCTTCGGCGGGCTGCTCGACGGCGCGGTGCTGGTCGAAACGGTGTTCGGCTGGCCGGGCCTCGGCCAGTATCTCACCCGGGGGCTGAAGATGAACGACATGAATGTGGTGATGGGGGCGGTGCTGCTGATCGGCATCGTCTTCCTCGCCATCAACATCATCTCCGATCGCCTCTACCGCATCCTGGATCCCCGCACCCGATGACGGCCACGATGAGCGCTCCCACCAGCGGACTCCGCGCCTGGCTCCGGGCCGACGCGCCGCAGACCGTCTTCCAGTCGGCGATGCAGCAGCTGTACCAGGGCTGGCGGCGCTTCGCCGGGCATCCGCTCGGGCTCGCCGGGCTCGCCGTCATCCTGCTGCTGATCGTGGCGGCGATCGCCGCGCCCTGGCTGACCGCCCACGACCCGATCGCGCAGGACATGGTCAACCGGCTGCAGCCGCCCTCGGCGGCGCATTGGTTCGGCACCGACGAGTTCGGGCGCGACGTCTTCGCCCGCGTCGTCTACGGCGCGCGGACGACGATCTACATCATCCTGCTCGTCACAGTGATCGTCGCGCCGATCGGCCTCTTGATCGGCGCCTGCGCCGGCTATCTCGGCGGCTGGGCGGACGAGGTGCTGATGCGGGTCACCGACATCTTCCTGTCCTTCCCCGGCCTGGTGCTGGCGCTCGGCTTCGCCGCCGCCCTCGGCCCCGGCATCGCCAACGCCGTCATCGCCATCGCGCTGACCGCCTGGCCGCCGATGGCCCGGCTGGCGCGGGCCGAGGCGCTCAGCCTGCGCCGCGCCGACTTCATCGCCGCGGTGCGGCTGCAGGGCGCCTCGAAGACGCGGATCATCACCCGCCACATCCTGCCGATGTGCCTGCCCTCGGTGGTGGTGCGCCTGACCCTGAACATGGCCGGCATCATCCTGACCGCGGCGGGCCTCGGCTTCCTCGGCCTCGGCGCGCAGCCGCCGCTGCCGGAATGGGGCGCCATGGTCTCGACCGGACGCGAATTCATGATCGACTGCCCCTGGGTGATCACCGCGCCCGGCATCGCCATCGCGGTGGTCAGCCTGGCCTTCAACCTGGCCGGCGACGCGCTGCGCGACGTGCTGGACCCGAGGCTCGGCGAATGACCGACGCGCCCCTGATCGAGGCCCGCAACCTCCGCATCGCCTTCGGCCGCGGCGACAGCGCCGTGCCGGTGGTGCATGGCGTGTCCTTCACCCTCGGGCGCGAGAAGCTGGGCATCGTGGGCGAATCCGGCGCCGGCAAATCCACCGTCGGCCGCGCCCTGATGCGGCTGCTGCCGCCCGGCGCCCAGGTGACGGCCGACCGCCTGGCCTTCCGCGGCACCGACCTGCTGGCCGCGACCGAACGGCAGATGACGGACCTGCGCGGCCGCCGCATCGGCCTGATCCTGCAGGACCCGCGCTACTCGCTGAATCCCGTGCTGCCGGTCGGCGAGCAGATCGCCGAGGCCTGGCGGCTGCACCACCGCGGGCCGGCGCGCGAGGCGCGGGACCGCACGCTGGCGATCCTGGAGGCGGTGAAGATCCGCGACCCCGCCCGGGTCGCGCGGCTCTATCCGCACGAGATCTCGGGGGGCATGGGCCAGCGCGTCATGATCGCGATGATGCTGATCGCCGGGCCCGACGTGGTGATCGCCGACGAGCCGACCTCGGCCCTCGACGTCACCGTGCGGCTCGAGGTGCTGCATCTGCTCGACGAGCTGATCGGCAGCCGCGGCCTCGGCCTGATCCTGATCAGCCACGACCTCAACCTGGTCCGCCGCTTCTGCGACCGCGTCGTCATCATGTATGCCGGGCGGGTGATGGAGACGCTGCCGGCCGCCGATCTCGAAAAGGCCGAGCATCCCTACACGCGCGGGCTCCTGGCCTCGCTGCCCTCGATCCACCGCGTCCAGGACCGGCTGCCGGTGCTGCGCCGCGACCCGGCCTGGCTGACGGGGGCGGCGCCATGATCGAGGTCCGCGATCTCGGCATCCGCTTCGCCGCAGATGCGCCGCCGGCGGTGGACGGCGTCTCCTTCGCCGTCGCGGCGGGTGAGACCTTCGGCCTCGTCGGCGAATCCGGCTGCGGCAAGTCGACGGTGCTGCGTGCCATCGCGGGGCTGATCACCGGCTATGCCGGCGAGGTGCGGCTCGGCGGCGCGGCGCTGCCGCCGGAGCGGCCGCGTTCCTTCTTCAAGCGGGTGCAGATGGTGTTCCAGGACCCCTACGGGTCGCTGCATCCGCGCCAGACGATCCAGGCCCAGCTGCTGGAGCCGCTGCGCAACCAGGGGCTGACGCGGCCCGCCGCTGCGGTCGGCGCGGCGCTGGATGCGGTCGGCCTGCCGCGCGCCGCCGCCTTCCGCTTCCCGCACCAGCTGTCCGGCGGCCAGCGCCAGCGGGTGGCGATCGCCCGCGCGCTGATGCTGGAGCCGGAGGTGCTGCTGCTCGACGAGCCGACCTCCGCCCTCGACGTCTCGGTCCAGGCCGAGATCCTCAACCTGCTGATGGATCTCAGGGCGCAGCGCGGCCTGACCTACATCCTGGTCAGCCACGACCTCGCCGTGGTCGCCCATATGTGCCACCGCATCGCGGTGATGCAGGGCGGCCGCATCGTCGACGGCTTCGACGCCGCGACCCTGCGAGCAGGGCAGCCGGAGCACCCCTATACGCGGGAGCTTCTGGCCGCCAGCGAGGCCTATGGCGGGGCTTGAGACCAACGGCCCGAAACATGGACCCGTCATGGCGAGCCCCGCCCCTTACGCCTATGGGGGGCGTGGCCATCCAGCGGCACCGGCCCCTGGATGGCCACGGCGCTCCGCGCCTCGCCATGATGGGGAAGGGAGAGCGATCTCAAAGGCCGCTGGTATGATACGCCTGTCAGGCACGGCCCGAGGAAGATGGCGGAAGAGAGTGGGAGTCGAACCCACCAAGGACCGGCTCGCGGCCCCTCCCGGATTTGAAGTCCGGACGCCCCACCGGGGACGATTCTCCTCCATGCTCCGCGAATGGCTTATCGCCGCCCGGCGGGCGAAACAGGTCCAGCCGGTGCCGGTTCAGCCGCCGCAGGTCGCCGCGCCGCAGCGTCACCCCGTGGCGGTCGAAGAATTCCAGGATCTGAATCGCAACCTTGCGGCCGCTGTCCACCTGATCACGGAACTGCGCCGCGGTGAAGCCGGTTTCCGGCGCGGCCTCTGCCAGGCGGCACAGGATCTCGACCATCTCGGCCACGCTCGGGCGCAGGAAGAAATGGTCGTGCGCCACCTCGTCGATCCGGCCCATGCGGCCGACCCGCTTCAGCAGCCGCCGGACCTCCGCCTCGTCGATGCCGGTCTCGCCGGCGATGTCGCGCACCCGCGGCGGCCGGAACCGGGCGGTACCGCCCAGGCGCGGGCGGATCTCGTCCCACAGCGCCTCGTCGGCCTCGGTCAGATGCGCCTCATGCCCGGTCAGCCGGACCCAGGCGCCGTCCAGCGCCACCTGCTCGGCCCGCGCCAGCATCCGCAGCAGGGCGGAGAAGGCCGGCGCCGGCAGGCGCGGCTGCGACTGCAGGCGCAGCCGCTCGAAGCCGATGCCCGGCAGGTCCGGGTTGTCGCGGTGAAAGGCGTCGAGCGTCTCCAGCAGCCCCTGCGTCAGCCGCGTCCAGTCGTCCGCGGTCAGGACGAACAGCTGCTCCCCCACGGCGAGGCGGACGAGGCCGAGCCGCTCGGCGATCTCGTCCAGCCGGGCGGCCCCCAGCGCCCGGTCCCGCCCGAAGGCGGCGAGGTCGGCCATGCGCGGCGGCACGGCCAGCAGCGCGGCCAGCGCCGCCTCGGGATCGTCCAGCGCATGGGCGGCCAGCTGGGCCAGGCGCTCCGGCCCCCGCCGCTTGCGCGTCGGGGCGCGCAGGTCGATCAGCCGCCCGCCGCCGATGGTGCGCTGGGCCGAGGTGTCGCGGACGACGTAGCGGTCTCCGGCCGCGGCCGCGATCGGCCGGTCCAGCACCAGCTGCACGAAGGCCTCGCCGCCCGGCGGGATCGGGTCGTCGCCCAGCAGCACGATCCGCGCCCCGACCTCGACCGCGGCGGTGTGGAAGCGCACCGGGAACCACTGCCCGATCGGCTTGCGCTCGCCCGGCAGCACCCGCAGCGTCGCGTCGACGCGGTCCGTCGGCGCATGCAGCACGGGGTCGAGCACGACGTCGCCGCGGGCGAAGGCCTCGCGCGACACCCGATCGCCGGTCAGGTTCAGGGCGCAGCGCTCGCCGGCGCGGCCGCGCTCGGCCGGGCGGTTCTGCGCGTGGATCGATCGAACCCGCACCGGCAGGCCGGACGGGCTGGCCACCAGCTGGTCGCCGACCGCGACCGATCCCGACAGCACCGTGCCGGTGACGACGGTGCCGGCGCCGCGCAGGGTGAAGGACCGGTCGACCGCCAGCCGGAACCGTCCCGCCGCCTCCCGGCCGGCGAACTCCATGGCCTCCAGCGCCAGCCGGTCGCCCAGCTCGGCGACGCCCTCGCCGGTGACGGCCGAAACCGGCAGGATGTCGGCCCCGGCCAGCGCGGTGCCGGTCAGCGCGGCGCGGATCTCCGCCGCCACCGCCGCGCGCTGGTCGGCGGTGGCGAGATCGGCCTTGGTCAGCGCGACGACGCCGCGGGGAATGCCCAGCAGGTCGATGATGGCCAGATGCTCGCGCGTCTGCGGCATCACGCCGTCATCGGCGGCCACCACCAGCAGCGCGAAATCGATGCCGGAGGCACCGGCCAGCATGGTGTGCACCAGCCGCTCATGGCCGGGCACGTCGATGAAGCCCAGCACCTCGCCCGTCGGCGTCGCCTGGTAGGCGAAGCCGAGATCGATGGTGATGCCGCGGGCCTTCTCCTCCCTCAGCCGGTCGGTGTCGACGCCGGTCAGCGCCCGCACCAGCGCGGTCTTGCCGTGGTCGATATGGCCGGCGGTGCCGATGATCACGGCGTCGCCTCCGGCAGCGGACGGCGGGCGAGGGCCTCGGCCTCCGCGATCCCGGCGGGATCGAGCGCGGCCCGGGCCGCGCCGAGAAAGCGGCCGGCGAGCGCGCTGCCGCCGGCGCCGCCCCGCATCAGCCAAGCCAGCGCCTGGACCGGATCCGCCGGCACGCCGGATCCCAGGTGATAGGCCGCGCCGAGCATGGACTGCGCGTCGGGGTCCCCGCGATCGGCGGCCATGCGCCACCAGCGAACGGCCTCGGCCGGGTCGCGGGCCACGCCGAGCGCGTTGTGGTGCAGCATACCCAGCCGCGTCATCGCCGTGGCTATCCCCTGGTCCGCGGCGCGCTGCGCCCACAGCCGCGCCTCGGCCGGGTCGAAGACGGCGCCGCCCTCCTCGACCAGCATCCAACTCAGCATGTCCTGCGCCGCGGCGTCGCCCTGTTCGGCTGCAGCGCGGTACAGCGCGGCCGCCCGCCGGTCGTCTCGCGCCACGCCATCGCCGCGGAAATACAGTGTCGCGAGATTTCGCTGGCCGATGGGATCGCCGGCCTCCGCCGCCAGGCTCAGCCAGCGCGCGCCGAGCGCCGGGTCGCGGCCGACGCCCAGCCCCTCGGCGAAACAGGCGCCGACATTGCTCTGCGCCCGGGCCACGCCTTCGCGGGCCAGCGGCTCCCAGATGGCGAGGGCTGTGGCGTGATCGCCGGCGCTCGCCGCCGCGGTGGCAGCTGCCATCCGCTCCGCGACGGTGGGCGAGGGGGCCGCCGGCTCCGCCCGAGTCGTGCGAAGGCGGTCAAGCCAGCCCATGGCCCGCTCCGGGGTTGATCGCGGCCAGCGACGCCAGGAACCCGGCCTCGTCCTCCAGGCAGCGCAGATCCAGCAGCAGCGCGCCGTCGGCGATGCGGCCGATCACCGGCACCGGCAAGCCGCGCAGGTCGGCGGCGAGGGCGGTCAGCGCCCGTCCGCTGTCGCCCGGCGGGATCAGGGCCAGGGCGGCGCTCGGCAGGGTCTCGAGCGGCAGGGCGCCGGAGCCGATCTGGCTGGTGCAGGACCGGAGCTCGACCGCGGCGCGGCCGGCCAGGGCCTTCTCCACGGCGGGCAGGATCCGTCCGGCCTGCGCCTCGATCTCCTCGACCTTGCGCGCCAGCAGACGCAGCGTCGGCAGGCGGTTGGCCAGCCGGGCCGGGTCGCGGTACAGCCGCAGCGTCGCCTCCAGCGCCGCCAGCCGGATCTTGTCGACTCTGAGGGCCCGCTTCATCGGGTTGCGGTTGATCGCGGCGATCAGATCCGCGCGGCCGACGATGAACCCGGCCTGCGGCCCGCCCAGCAGCTTGTCGCCGGAGAAGGTGACGAGGTCGGCGCCCTCGGCCACGGCCTCGCGCACCGTCGGCTCATGCGCCAGGCCGATGGCTGTGAGATCGGCGAGGGTGCCGGAGCCGAGGTCGTACACCAGCGGGATGCCGTGCGTCCGCGCCAACGGCGCCAGCTCCCGCGCCGTCACCTCGGCGGTGAAGCCGGCGATGCGGTAGTTCGAGGTGTGGACCTTCAGGACCAGCCCGGCTTCCGGCCCCAGCGCCGCCGCATAGTCCTTCGGATGGGTGCGGTTGGTGGTGCCGACCTCGGTCAGCACCGTGCCGGCGCGCGCCATGATGTCGGGCATTCGGAAGGCGCCGCCGATCTCGATCAGCTCGCCGCGCGAGATGATCGACCGGCGGCCCTGGCCGAGCGTGTTCAGCACCAGCAGCACCGCCGCCGCGTTGTTGTTGACGACCGTTGCGTCCTCCGCCCCGGTCAGCTCGCGCAGGAGATCCCGCAGATGGTCGTCGCGTTCGCCGCGCTGGCCGGTCTCGAGGTCGAATTCCAGCGACACCGGGCTGCGCATGGCCTCGACCGCCGCCTCGACCGCCGCCTCGGCCAAGAGGGCGCGGCCGAGATTGGTGTGCAGCACCGTGCCGGTCAGGTTGAACACCGGCCGCTGGGTCGACCGGGCGCCGGCGGCCAGCGTCGTCGCGGCGGTCGCCGCCACGCTCTCGGCATCCGGCGCCGGCGATCCGGCGCGCACCGCCTCGCGCGCCATCGCCAGGGCGCCGCGGATCGCGGCGGCGGTCTGGGCATGACCGAACGCCGCCAGCGCCGTCGCCGCGGCCGGGGTCTTCAGCACCTGGTCGACCGAGGGCAGATCGCGCAGGCGGGCAGGGGAGGGGCGGGCGGCGTCGCCGGCCATCTCAGTAGCCCAGCAGGAACGGGTTGAAGCCGCCGCGCTCGTACGGGCCTTCGCGCATCAGCAGGTCGAGGCCGAGGCTCGCGGCATCGTCGGCCACCGGCTCCAGATCCGCCTCCTTCACCTGGTACAGCACCTTCACATAGCGGTGGCAGCTGTCGCAGGTCTCGGCCTTCACCGTGCCGGCGCCGCCCTCGACCTCCTGATAGCCGATGCCCTTGGTGCTGCCGCACAGCACGCATTTGATCCGGACATGGTGCCAACAGGTGCCGCACAGGCTGCAGGCGCAGAAGCGGGTGCCGTGCGCGCCGCGCCAGCCGACCACCATGCTGCTGACCGGCGGGCTGCCGCAGCTTGGGCAGGCGCCGTCGCCCACCGGCATCAGCGCCGCGGCGTCCAGCCGCGCGGCCATGCGGGCGAAATGCACCTGCAGCGCCGCCGCCGCGAAGGCGTGCTCGGCCATGGCGTCCGCCGGGATCGCGCCGGACAGGACGGCGCGCAGCATGCCGTCACGCTGGGCCGGGCCGGCCGCGCGCACGCGGCCCAGCGCCCCGGCCGCCGCCGGCGGCATCGCGATCCCGGCCGCGGCGCCGGTGAACCGGTCGAAGGTCGCCTCGAAGGCCGCGTCCGGCGCGAAGCCGGCCCGGTCCAGCGGCGGCATCGCATGGGTGCGCGCCCGCGCCGGCGCCGCCCCGTCGGGCATCGCCGGCTCGGGCAGTTCGTCCTGGATCCGGTACTGCATCTCGGCCAGATCGGACAGGAAGCGCAGATAGGGGCCGATCTCGCTGCGCGCGGCCAGGGTCCGCAGCCGCAGGGCGCGGTCGACGAACAGCTGCAGCGGGTCGGGAAGGCGGGCGAAGGGCGGGGCCGCGACCTCGCCGATCACGGTCGGGTCGGGCCTGGCCGGTTTCTCAGTCATTCACTCCTCACGAACCCGACGGGCCACGTGATGCGGGACTCGTCTCTGCGTTCTACTCGGCCGCCTTCTTGTCGGCGCCGGGCCGCCGCGCCACCAGCTCGCGCAGCCATTTGCGATGGTGGCGCCAGGCCCAGCCGCCGGTCACCCGGCCCTTGGTCATGGCGCCGATGGTGCCACGGACCCAGATCGCCGCATAGACGTGGACGATCCAGACGCAGATGATCACCACCGCCGCCAGGGCGTGCACCAGGATGGCGATGCGCTTCTGCTCGATCGTGGTGAACGGATAGAAGTACTGGTCCCAGACCACGAAGCCGCTGGCGATCAGGACGATGATCAGGAACGACATGCCCCAGAACACGAATTTCTGGCCGGCATTGTACTTGCCCAGCTCGGGCAGGTTCTCCTCGCGCCCGGCCAGCACGTCGCGCGCCCGGCGCAGCCAGGTGTTGTCCTCGCTCTTCCACAGATTGGCCTTCCAGAAGCGGATGAACAGGCCGGCAAAGGAGAAGAACAGCACCACGCCGATCCAGGGATGCAGCGTCCGCGTCATCTGCCCGCCGCCGAACAGCGCGCTCAGGAAGAACAGGCTGGGATGGAACATCGCCAGGCCGGACAGGGCCAGCAGCACCAGGCTGGTGGCCGTGATCCAGTGGTTGATCCGGGCGCCGACCGTGTAGCGGTCGACGATCACCGGCTTGCCGGGATGGACGTCGTCGCCCGGCAAAACGTCGTCCGGCCGGCGGTCGGCAGCGGCGGTCATGAGCGTCGCTCCTCCGTCAGCTCCTCGGCGTGCTTCTCATCCTCGGGCGTGACGCGGTTGGCGCCGGCGAAGATGTGGTGCAGCACGCCGGCGACCGCGGCGAGGCCGATGGCGCCGAGCCCGACGACCTTGGTCACGCCCTTCCAGGCCTCGACCACCGGGCTGATCTGCGGATCCTTCGGCAGGCCGGCATAGATCTCCGGCTTGTCGGCGTGGTGCAGCACATACATGACATGGGTCCCGCCCACGCCCGGCGGGTCATACAGCCCGGCATTCTCGAAGCCGCGGGACTTCAGGTCCTTGATCCGGAAGTCCGCCCACTCCTTCATCTCGTCCTTGGTGCCGAACACGATGGCCTGGGTCGGGCACGCCTTCTGGCAGGCCGGGCCCTGGCCGACCGCGACCCGGTCGGAGCAGAGGGTGCATTTATACGCCGTGTGGTCGACCTTGGAGATGCGCGGGATGTTGAACGGGCAGCCCTTGATGCAGTAGCCGCAGCCGATGCAGTTCTCGTGGACGAAATCGACGATGCCGTTCGAGTACTGCACGATGGCGCCCGGCGACGGGCACGCCTTCAGGCAGCCCGGGTCCTCGCAATGCATGCAGCCGTCCTTGCGGATCAGCCATTCGAGGTTCTGGGTCTCCGGGTTCTCCCATTCGGTGAACCGCATCAGCGTGAACATGTCCGGCGTCAGGTCGTGCGGATTGTCGTAGACGCCGATGTTCTCGCCGACCGGCTCATGCGTGTCGTTCCACTCGACGCAGGCGGACTGGCACGCCTTGCAGCCGATGCATTTCGACACGTCGATCAGCTTCGCCACCTCGGTCTGCCGCTCGGCCGGCGGCGTGATCGTGGAGGCCGAGCGCCGGATCAGGTCCTTCTCGCCGAATTTCGGGGCGGTCGGGGCGACGGTGGGGTTGGGGATCGGGGGAAACATGGTCTCTCCTCCCTTACGCCACCGGCGGCCCGGATGAGGCCTCGATGTTGACGCAGAAGGCCTTGAACTCCGGCGTCTCGATGTTGGCGTCGCCGACGAAAGGCGTCAGGACGTTCGCGCCGAAGCCCTTCTTGGCGGCGCCGACGAAGCCCCAATGGATCGGGATGCCGACGATGTGGACGGTCTTGCCGTCGCAGGTCAGCGGCCGGATCCGCTTGGTCACCACCGCCTTGGCGAAGACCGAGCCGCGCTTCGACCACACCCGCACCCAGCCGCCCTTGGCGATGCCCTTCTCCGCCGCCAGCTCCTCCGAGATCTCGACGAAGAATTCCGGCTGCAGGACCGCGTTCACGTGGTTGTTCTTGGTCCAGTAGTGGAAATGCTCCGTCAGCCGGTAGGAGGTCGCGGCGTACGGGAAGTCGGGCGAGGCGATGTCGGCGAACTGGGCGAAGTCGTCGGCGAACACCCGCGCCGCCGGGTTGCCCCGCACCTTCGGCGCGACGGGGTTGGCGACCGGGCTCTCGAACGGCTCGTAATGCGCCGGGAACGGGCCGTCCCGCATCATGCCCCGGGTGAACAGGCGCGACACGCCTTCCGGGTTCATGATGAAGGGCCCGACATCTTCCGGCTTCGCCGTCGGGGCGATGTCGGGGACGTCGTAGCCGGCCCATTTGCTGCCGTCCCATTCGATGATCTTGCGGGCCGGATCCCAGGGCTTGCCCGAGAGGTCGCAGGAGGCGCGGTTGTACAGGATCCGCCGGTTGGCCGGCCAGGAGAACGCCCATTTCGGGAAGGTGCCGGTGTCGTCCGGGTCGGAATTGTCCTGCTGGGCCATCATGTTGCCGGCCTCGGTGAAGCAGCCGGCATAGATCCAGCAGCCGCAGGCGGTCGACCCGTCGTCGCGCAGCACCCCGAAATTCGGCACCTGCTTGCCGGCCTCGAGGATCTTCTTGCTAGGGTCCGTCGGGTCGAACAGGTCGACCAGAGCGGACCCGTTCATCTCCTTCGCCAGCTCCTCGGCCGTCGGCTCGTTCGGGTCGGCATAGGCCCAGTTCAGGTTCAGGATCGGGTCGGGGAAGGCGCCGCCCTCCGTCTTGTACAGCTCCTTCAGGCGCAGATGGATCTGCGACAGGATCCAGACGTCGGTCTTGGACTCGCCCGGGGGCGAGCCGCCGGGCCAGTGCCATTGCAGCCAGCGCCCGGAATTGACCAGCGACCCCTCGTCCTCGGCGAAGGAAGTGGTGGGCAGCTGCAGCACCTCGGTCTGGATCTTGGCCGGGTCGGCGTCGTTGTAGATGCCGTGGTTCTCCCAGAACCGCGCCGTCTCGGTCTCGATCGGGTCCATGACCACGAGCAGCTTCAGCTTGGCCAGCGCTTCGGCCAGCTTGGCTTTGTCGGGGAAGGCCTGCAGCGGGTTGAACCCCTGGCAGAAATAGAGGTTCATCTTGCCCTGGTGCATCAGCTCGAAGGCCCGCAGCACGTCGTAGCCGGAGACGTCGAGCTTCGGCAGCCAGTCATAGGCGAAGTCGTTCTCCGGCGTCGCCGCCGCACCCCACATCGACTTCTGGAAGCTGACGAAGAACTTCTTGTAGTTCTGCCAGTAGCTCATCTGGTTCGGCCGCAGCGGCTTGTAGCCGCGGGTCGACATGTAGGTGGCGAAGTCGCGCTCCTTGTCCTGCGGGATGTTCAGATATCCCGGCAGCAGGTTCGACATCAGCCCCAGATCGGTCAGCCCCTGGATGTTGGAATGGCCGCGCAGCGCGTTCATGCCGCCGCCGCGGATGCCGATGTTGCCCAGGATCAGCTGCAGCATCGCCATGGCGCGGATGTTCTGCGAACCCTTGGAGTGCTGCGTCCAGCCCAGCGCGTACATCGACGTCATCGCCTTGGTCGGCGACGACGTCTCGCCGACCATCTCGGCCACCTTCAGGAACTTGTCCTTCGGCGTGCCGCAGATGCGCTCGACCATCTCCGGCGTGTAGACGGCGGCGTGCTGCTTCAGCAGGTTCCACACGCAGCGCGGGTGCTGCAGCGTGTCGTCGACCACGGCATAGCCGTCGGGGCCGATCTCGTAGTCCCAGCTCGACCGGTCGTAGTCGCGCTTCTGCTCGTCATAGCCGGTGAACAGGCCGTCGCTGTAGCCGAAGCCCTCCTTGACCACGTAGCTGGCGTTGGTGAAGGCCTTCACATACTCCCACTGCACCTTGTCGTTCTCGATGCAGTAGCGGATCAGGCCCAAGAGGAAGGCGATGTCCGTGCCCTGCCGGATCGGCGCGTAGAAATCCGCCACCGACGCCGAGCGGGTGAAGCGCGGGTCGACGACGATCAGCTTGGCGCCGCGGTTGGCCTTGGCCTCGGTCACCCATTTGAAGCCGCAGGGATGGGCCTCGGCGGCGTTGCCGCCCATGATGATGACGAGGTCGGTGTTCTTGATGTCGGTCCAGGAGTTCGTCATGGCTCCACGGCCGAACGTCGGGGCGAGACTCGCCACCGTCGGGCCGTGTCAGACGCGCGCCTGGTTGTCGAACGCGACGATCCCGGTGCTGCGCACCACCTTGTAGGTGCAGAAGGCGGTCTCGTTGGTGGTCGCCGAGGCCGCGAGGAACCCCGTCGTCAGCCAGCGGTTGACCGTCACCCCGTCCTTGTTCTTGGCGATGAAGTTGGCGTCGCGGTCGTCCTTCATGGCGCGGGCGATCTTGTCCAGCGCCTCGTCCCAGGAGATCCGCTCGAACTTGTCCGAGCCCGGGCGCCGCAGCATCGGGTATTGCAGCCGCTGGGCGGACTTGACCGTGTCCAGCAGGGCCGCGCCCTTCGGGCACAGCGTGCCGCGGTTGGTCGGGTGGTCGGAGTCGCCCTCGATATGGGTGATCTCGGCCTTCTCGCCCTTCCGGAGGTCGCCCTTCGAGTAGAGGATGATGCCGCAGGCCACCGAGCAATAGGTGCAGGTGTTGCGGGTCTCGGTGGTGTTGGCGAGCTTGAACGGCCTGATCGCCGCGGCGTAGGCCGCCTCGATATCGCCGAAGCCGAAGGCCCCGAGCGTCGTGCCCGCCACACCCGCGCCGGCCCCTTTCAGGAAGCCGCGGCGCGAGAGCTTCATGTCCATCTGGACCTCCCGAAGCCTGTTCCGCAAAAGACATATCGAATTAGGAGAAATGCTACGCTTGGAAGGGTTCCAATGTCAAAGGGACGATGGTCCGTCGACTCGATGAATAGGACAAAGTTTTCAAAGGGTTAATAATGATTCTCAACAGCTGCCGCGGCCCGCGGTCGCGCGGGTGATCGTGCACGCCCGGATTGACCGTGCACCGAAGCGCACCGTCTAATCGTCGCGTGCCTTCACCAGCGCCTGCGCGAGCCCGACCATGACCAGTTCCTCCGATCGCACCGAGACGGATGCAGCCCCGTCTGTCCGGCTGACCAGCCTGGCGCATGGCGGCGGCTGCGGCTGCA
Source organism: Inquilinus limosus DSM 16000 (assembly GCF_000423185.1). Taxonomy (GTDB): domain Bacteria; phylum Pseudomonadota; class Alphaproteobacteria; order DSM-16000; family Inquilinaceae; genus Inquilinus; species Inquilinus limosus. Next base: position 136,739 of record NZ_AUHM01000005.1, read on the forward strand.
AGCTGGCCCCCGCCGTGCTGCAGGAGCTGCTGGCCGGCCAGCCGGCCGCGGCGCCGTTCCGCCAGCTCCTGGTCGGCACCGAGACCGGCGACGACGCGGCGGTCTGGCAGCTCGACGACGACCGCTGCGTCATCGCCACCACCGACTTCTTCATGCCGGTGGTCGACGACCCGCGCGATTTCGGGCGGATCGCGGCCACCAATGCCATCTCCGACGTCTACGCCATGGGCGGCCAGCCGATCTTCGCGCTCGCCATCCTCGGCATGCCGCTCGGCAAGCTGCCGGCGGAGACGGTGCGCGAGATCCTGGCCGGCGGCGCCTCGATCTGCGCCGAGGCCGGGATCCCGGTCGCCGGCGGCCACTCGATCGACGCGCCGGAGCCGATCTACGGCCTGGCCGTGATCGGCACCTGCCGGCCGTCGGAGCTGCGCCGGAACTCGGGCGCGCGGCCCGGTGACGCGCTGATCCTGACCAAGGCGCTCGGCGTCGGCATCTATTCTGCCGCCTTCAAGAAGCAGGTGCTGTCGCCCGAGGGCTATGCCGAGATGATCGCCAGCACGACGCAGCTCAACCGCATCGGCGCCGAGCTGGGGCGGGAGGAGGCGGTGCACGCCGTCACCGACGTCACCGGCTTCGGCCTGCTCGGCCATGCGCTGGAGATGGCGCGCGGCGCCGGCGCCGCCCTGGCGATCCGCGGCGACGGGCCGGCGCTGTTCGCCCAGGCGGAGATGCTGGCGCGGGACGGCTTCGTCACCGGCGCCTCGCACCGCAACTGGGCCAGCTACGGGGCGGAGGTGACGCTGCCGCCGGACTGTCCGGACTGGCGCCGCCACCTGCTGACCGACCCGCAGACCTCGGGCGGGCTGCTGGTCGCCTGCGCGGCGGACCGGGCCGATGCGCTGCTGGCCCGCATCGTCGCCGCCGGCCACCCGGCCGCCCGCCGCATCGGCGTGGTCGAGGCCGGCCCGGCCGGTGTCCGCATCGAGGGCTGAGCGGCGGGCTCTAGCCGCGCGGCTTGTACATGACGATCGGCGGGATCGAATGGGGCGGCAGGATGTTCACCCCGCCCAGCATGTTCATGTAGGTCACGGTGCTGTGCTGGATGCCGGCCTGGTCGATCCAGTCGCCGGCCGAGCTGTCGCAGGCCCCCGGCAGCTCCGTGCTGTCCTCCGCCGGCTGGACGTAGCTGACGCCCTGCAGCTTGCTTTCGAAATAGCTCAGCCCGTCCTGCACCTCCCAGGGCGGGGTCAGGTTGCACGGCTGGTAGATCGTCTCGATGCCCGTCAGGTCCCACCAGGCGCGCGGCACGATGTCCATCGCGTTCCAGTAGCGCGGGGCGTAGCTGAAGCTGCTCTGGAACAGCGTGGCGAAATCGGCGTTGCCCGCCGTCGGCGCGGCGAAGGTGGCCGGGACGATCGGGGCCGGGACGCCGGCGGTCTGCAGCAGGTTCTGCAGCCAGGGCGCGGCCACCGTGGTCAGGCAGCCGCCCAGGCTGTGCCCGGTCACCACCAGCACCGGCGTCTGGTTCGCCGGGTCGCCCAGATAGCCGGTGACGAAGTCCGACAGGCTCTGGTTCTCCCAGCTCAGCCCCTCGATCACCTTCAGCGCCGACAGGGTGCCGTCGGCGATCCGGGCCGGATCGTCCGGCGCCCAGGGCAGCGCCACCTGCTTGGGCACGTCGAGGTCCTCGAAGATCTGCTTCAGGATGCCCCAGGGATCGCCGACATTGACGTCGGTGCCGCGGATGCACACGGCCAGCAGCACCGGCAGGCCGGTCGGCGCGTCGATATAGGCGGCGGCATAGGCGAGGTTGCTGTCGTCCCAGTCCTTGGCCGGCCCCCAGACCACGCTCCAGTTGCCGATGGCGGGGTTCGGCGCCATCTCTCCCGGCGGCGGCATGCTGCCGACGGCGGTCGCGATCTCCTCCGGCTTGAAATAGGAGATCTGGCAGAGCTGGAGATAGCTGATCGCGAAGATGTCGGCCGGGCTGCCCTGGGCGGCAGCCTGCTTCATCGCCTCCGGCGTCATGATGCCCCCTCTGTCCGCTTGGCGGATCCTCCCTCCGGCCATCCGCGACGAACGGGCCGGGCCATCATGACCGCCTGAAAAAGAAAGAGCGTCAACGACTTTCAGTTGCGTAAAATTTATCTAAAACCGAGTTGTTTCCGATGCGAATCCAAGACGAAGGATGCTTTGCGGATTCCGGATGAGCACAAGTTCATGCGGACGATCCTTATGCCGATCCGGAATAAACTGAAGACAATTATGAATTGGCCGGCCCTGATGCCGGGCGACATCATGATCACAATTTGGGCGTGCCCAATCGATGGGCGCGCGGCGGCCGGGGATACAAGGGCCGGCGGTTCGAACAGGGGGCAGTCAATTGTCCGATGGCGGAGCCATCCGGGCGGATTCGAGTCCGGCGCGCGCCGCGATCCGCCCCTATCTCGACATCCGCGGCGCCAAGAGCCCGGCGCTGTCGCCGGACGGCGGGCTGATGGCCTTCCTCGGCGACCAGACCGGCTTCCACCAGATCTGGCTGCAGCCGGCCGGGGGCGGCGTCGCTTGGCGGGCGGCGGAGACGCCGGAGCCGGTCGGCGCACTGGCCTTCAGCCCGAAGAGCCGGGACCTGATCTTCACCATGGACCGCGGCGGCGACGAACGGCATCAGCTCTGGCTGATCCCGGGCGCCGAGGCCGCGCCGGCGGCGCTGACCGACGATCCGACCGTGGTCCATGCCTGGGGCGCCTGGTCGCCGGACGGGCAGCGGATCGCCTATGCCGCGAACGCCCGCGACCGCTTCCATATGGACATCCATGTGATGGAGGTCGCGACCCGCAAGGCGACCTGCGTGTATCAGGGCGAGCTCTATCGCGAGGCCATGGCCTTTTTCCCGGACGGCAAGGCGCTGCTGGTGCGGGACTGCACCCGGGCGACGACCGACCAGGATCTGGTCCGGCTCGACCTCGACACCGGCGCCTGTGAGCCGCTGCTGCCGCATGACGGCCGGGCGCGCTACGTCGCGGCCAAGTTCCGCAAGGACGGCAGCGGCGCCTATCTGCTGACTGACCAGGGGCGGGACTTCCAGGGCATCGCTTTTCTCTCATTGGAGGATCGCAGCCTCCGCTGGGTGGTGGCGATCGAAGGGAAGGACGTCGAGGCGATGGCGCTGTCGCCCGACCAGGCCCGCATCGCCTATGTGGTCAATGAGGAGGGGTGGAACCGGATCCTGATCCGCGATCTCGACAGCGGCGCGGAGACGGCGGTGGACGGGCTGCCGCCCGGCGTGATCGGCTCCGTCTCCTGGCGGCCGGACGGCAGCGGCCTCGTCTTCCCGCTCGAAGGCGCGGCGACGCCGCCCGGCATCTGGCAGTACGGCATCACCGACGGGACTGCGAGCCGGCTGACCGACGCCCCCACAGGCGATCTCGTCGGCGGCTTCGTCGAACCGGTCGTCCGGCGCGCCGCGAGCTTCGACGGGCTGCAGGTCCCGTTCCTGCTGTACCGGCCGAAGGGCGAGGCGCCGGCCGGCGGCTTCCCGGCGCTCGTCATCGTCCATGGCGGGCCAGAGGCGCAATGGACGCCGACCTTCCGCGCCGATATCCAGTACATGCTGGCCCGCGGCATCGCGGTGGCGGCGCCGAATGTCCGCGGCAGCACCGGCTACGGCCGGCCTTACCAGCATCTCGACGATATCGGGCTGCGCATGGACAGCGTCGCCGATCTCCGGGCCGTCCGGCTGTGGCTGGGGGCCCAGCCCGATATCGACGAGGCCCGGATCGGCGTCTTCGGCCGCTCCTATGGCGGCTTCATGGTGCTGGCGGCGCTGACCGAGTATCCGGAGCTCTGGCGACTCGGCATCGAATTCTACGGCATCGCCAATTTCCACACCCTGCTGCAGACCACCGGCCCCTGGCGCCGGCGCCTGCGGGCGGCGGAATACGGCGATCCGGTCACGGATAAGGAACTGCTGGAGCGCATCTCGCCGATCCACAGGCTGGACCGGATCCGCGTGCCGCTGCTGGTCGCCCAGGGGCTGGACGACCCGCGCGTGCCGCCGGGTGAGAGCGAGATGGTCACTTCGGCGCTGCGCGGCCTCGGCCGCCCGGTCGACTACATCCGCGTGCCGCATGAAGGGCACGGCTTCGCGCGGCTGGACAGCCGCCACGCGGTGTTCGGCGCCGTCGCCGACTTCCTCGACCGCCATCTCTGATTTCAGGACCGAAAGGGACGATCATGCAGAATTCCGAAACGATCTGGCAGATGGTCGACGCCAAGCGGACGGAGTTCGAGGCGCTGAGCGACCGGATCTGGGGGATGCCGGAGATCGCCTACACCGAATACCGGTCGGTGGCCGAGCACACAGCCATGCTGAAGGCCCAGGGCTTCCGCGTGACCGAAAACCTGGCCGGCATCCCGACCGCGGTGATGGGCGAGGCGGGCGAGGGCGGGCCGGTGATCGCCATCCTCGGCGAATACGACGCCCTGCCGGGGCTGAGCCAGGAGGCCGGCATCGCCGAGCCCAAGCCGCTGCCGGGCAACGGCTACGGCCATGGCTGCGGCCACAATCTGCTCGGCTCCGCCGCCATGCTGGCCGCCACCGCGGTCAAGGACTTCCTCGAGGCGACCGGCCGGCCCGGCCGCGTGCGCTACTATGGCTGCCCGGCGGAAGAGGGCGGCGCGGCCAAGGCCTTCATGGTGCGCGCCGGCGCGTTCAAGGATGTTGACATCGCCATCACTTGGCACCCGGCGTCGCTGACCCGGGTCGGCGAGGCGCTGTCGCTGGCCAACACCCGGATGGACTTCCACTTCACCGGCCGCGCCTCGCACGCCGCCGCGGCGCCGCATCTCGGCCGCAGCGCGCTGGACGCGGTCGAGCTGATGAATGTCGGCGTCAACTACATGCGCGAGCACATGCCGTCCGACGCCCGCATCCACTACGCCATGCTCGATTCCGGCGGCATCGCGCCGAATGTCGTCCAGGCCTCGGCCAAGGTGCGCTACGCCATCCGGGCGCGCGACCTGGCCGGCATGCTGGCGCTGAACGAGCGGGTCAGGAAGATCGCCCAGGGCGCCGCGCTGATGACCGAGACCACGGTCGCGATCTCGATCATGAGCGCCGTCTCCAACATGCTCGGCAACACGCCGCTGGCGGAGGCGATGCACCAGAACCTGCTGCGCCTCGGCCCGGTGCCGTTCGACGCCGCGGACCGGGATTATGCCGCGCAGATCCAGGCGACGCTGAGCGAGGAGGACATCCTCACCGACTACCGCCGCGTCGGCATCCCGCCGCGGCCGGACACGCCGCTCTGCGACTTCATCGTGCCGCGCGAGGCCAAGGGCGAGCCGATGATCGGGTCGACCGATGTCGCCGATGTCAGCTGGGTGGTGCCGACCGTGGAGGTGCGGGTCGCGACCCACGCCATCGGCACGCCGGGCCATTCCTGGCAGATCACCGCCCAGGGCAAGGCGCCGGCCGCGCACAAGGGCATGGTGCATGCGGCGAAGGCCATGGCCGGCACCGCGCTCGACGTGCTGAGCGACGAGCTGCTGCTGGCCCGGGCCAAGCAGGACCATCGGGAGCGGACGGCCGCCACGCCCTATGTCTGCCCGATCCCGCCGGAGGTGCAGCCGCCCCTGCAGCCGCGGCCGCAGGCCGCTTGAGCCCGGACGCCAGCCGGCCCGCGGAACGAGGCCGGCGGCATCCCGGAAGAAGGCCGCGGAGGGCGCCGGACAACACCAACAGAACAGCACGGAGGCTCGATCCATGTTCGCCCGTCCGATCCCGGCGTCGTCCGGATCCCGCCCGCTCCGCCGCCGCGCCCTCGGCGCGGCCTGCGGCGCCATCCTCGCCGCGGCGCCCTTCGCCGCCGGGGCGGCGACGCCGTCGAGCGCGCTGGTCATGGCCTGGAACATCGACGCGATCAGCACCTTCGACCCGGCCCAGATCGGTGAGGTGGTGACCGACGAGATCGTCAAGAACACCTGCGACACCCTGGTCGACTTCGATCCGGCGGACGAGTCCAAGGTGGTGCCGCTCTTCGCCGAGAGCTGGGACGTCTCCGACGACCGCCTGCAGATCACCTTCCATCTGCGCAAGGGCGCCACCTTCCCCTCCGGCAATCCGGCGACGGCGGCGGACACGGCGTGGTCGATGCAGCGGGTGGTCAAGCTCGGCTTCGGCAACGCGGCGACGCTGACCGAATACGGCTTCACCAAGGACAAGGTCGACAGCCAGATCACGGCGCCCGACGACGCCACCCTCGTCCTCAAGCTCGACAAGCCCTACCCGACCAGCCTGATCCTGCAGGCGATCGCCGCCAACCGCGTCTCCGCCACCATGGACCGAAAGACCCTCATGGCGAACGAGGTGAACGGCGACCTCGGCAACAAGTATCTCGCCACCCGCACCGAATGCGTCGGGCCCTACAAGCTGGTGCAGTGGAACGCCGGCGAATCCGTCGTCCTGCAGGCGAACGAGAGCTACTGGGGCCAGGCGCCGGCGCTGAAGCGCGTCCTGATCCGCCATGTGGCGGAGGCGGGAACGCAGCGCCTGCTGCTGACCCAAGGCGATGTCGACGTGGCGCGCGACCTGACGCCGGAGGACCTGAAGGACCTGGAGAGCTCGCCCGACGTGTCGGTCGTCCGGGTGCTGAAGCCGCAGCTGTTCTTCTGGATCTTCAACAACGCCGACCCGATCTTCGCGAACGAGAAGGTCCGCCTGGCGATGCGCTACCTGATCGACTATGACGGCCTCGCCAAGACGGTGATGACCTACACCGGCGTGCCGCGGGCCAGCTTCGTCCAGATCGGCGCGGTCGGCGCGCTCGATGAGAAGGAGGGGCAGCCCTTCTCGCTCGATCTCGACAAGGCCAAGGCACTGCTGGCCGAGGCCGGCTATCCCAACGGCTTCAAGGCCAATGTCTTCATCGGCACCCTGCCGCATTCGGCCCCGATCGCGCAGAGCGTGCAGCAGAACGCCGCCAAGATCGGCGTCGAGCTGACTCTGGAGCGGATGGCCAACGCCCAGCTGTTCAGCCGGGTGCGGGGGCGGGAGTTCCAGACCGCGATGCAGGCCTGGCAGACCGGCGTGCCCGACGCGCACGGCAACGCCTCGCGGCTGGTCTACAACCCGGACAACCGGGCCGAGGCGAAGCAGACGCAGTATCCGAGCTGGAGGGCCGCCTTCTATTCCGAGGAGGTGAACAAGAAGATCGCGGCGGCGCTGCTGGAGCCCGATCCGGAAAACCGCAACGCGATGTACCACGACCTGCAGCGGCAGATCATGCAGCAGGGGCCGATGGCGATCATGTTCCAGATGTACAACGTCGCCGGCATCCGCAAATCGCTGGAGAACTGGAGCTGGAACGGCTTCCGCACCTATTACGAGCTGGTCGGCAAGTAGCGCATGGTCGACGCCGCCCCCATCGCCGTTCCCCGCCGGCCCGCGGCCCCAGGACGGAAGGCGCTGTCGTCCTGGGCCCTGGCGGTCGGCCGCACCCTCCTGTCGGTCGCCGTCACATTGTTCGGGCTCGCGGCGCTGACCTTCTTCATCGGGCGGCTGCTGCCGCTCGACCCGGTCACCGCCATCCTCGGCGACAATGCCAGCCAGGAGGCCTATGACGCGATGTACCGGCAGCTCGGGCTGGACCAGCCGGTCTGGGTCCAGTTCCTGCGCTACCTGGGCGACATCGCCAGCCTCGACCTCGGCACGGCGCTGACCACCGGCAAGCCGGTGGTCGAGGACATCGCCCGGGTCTTCCCGGCGACGCTGGAGCTGGCGACGGTCGCCATCGTCATCGGTACCGGGCTCGGCATCCCGCTGGGCGTGCTGGCGGCGATGTATCGCGACGGCGCGGTCGACCATCTCGTCCGCGTCGTCGGCCTCCTGGGCTATTCGGCGCCGAACTTCTGGCTCGGGCTGATGGGGCTGGTGCTGTTCTACGCCACGCTCGGCTGGGTCGGCGGGCCGGGGCGCATCGACTTCATGTACGAGTTCGACGTCCAGCCGATGACCGGGTTCCTGCTGCTCGACACCGCGCTGCAGGGGCAGTGGGAGGCGTTCGGCGACGCCTTCCGCCACGTCATCCTGCCGGCCTCGATCCTCGGCTTCGGCGCGCTCGCCTATATCAGCCGGATGACCCGCAGCTTCATGATCGAGCAGCTGGGCCAGGAATACGTCATCGCCGCCCGGGTCAAGGGCCTGTCCTGGGCCCGCACGGTCTGGGTCCACGCCTTCCGCAACATCGCGGTGCAGGTGGTGACGGTGGTGGCCCTGTCCTACGCCTTCCTCCTGGAAGGGGCGGTGCTGACCGAGACCGTCTTCGCCTGGCCCGGCTTCGGCCGCTACCTCACCAACACCCTGCTCGCCGGCGACATGAACGCGGTGGTCGGCTGCACGCTCCTGATCGGCGTGATCTTCGTCGCGCTGAACCTGTTCTGCGACCTGCTCTACCGCATCTTCGACCCCCGCACCCGATGAGCGTGGACATGCCAAGCGACACCCGCATCGGCTCGCTGAAGGGCTGGCTCCGGGCCCCGGTCCCGACCTCGCCCCTCCAGGCCCGCGCCCAGCAGCTCCGGCTCAGGCTGCTGCGGCTGTGGGGCAACCCCTCCGCCCTGCTGGGGCTGGCCATCATCCTGCTGATGGCCGCGGCGGCGGTGTTCGCGCCGCTGATCGCCACCCACGACATCTACGCGCAGGACCTCTCGATTCGCCTCCAGCCGCCCTCGGCCGCGCATCTCCTCGGCACCGACGAGCTCGGCCGCGACGTGTTCAGCCGCATCGTCTTCGGCGCCCGGATCACGCTCTACATCGCCGTGCTGACGGCGCTGATCGTGGCGCCGGTCGGCCTCCTGATCGGCACCACGGCCGGCTATCTCGGCGGCTGGGTCGACATCGTGCTGATGCGCGTGGTCGACATCTTCCTGGCCTTCCCCAGCCTGGTCCTGGCGCTGGCCTTCGTCGCCGCGCTCGGCCCCGGCATCGAGAACGCGGTCATCGCCATCTCGCTCGCCGCCTGGCCGCCGATCGCGCGGCTGGCGCGGGCGGAGACGCTGTCGATCCGCAGCTCCGACTACATCGCCGCGGTGCGCCTGCAGGGGGCGTCGGCGCTGCGGATCATCCTGTCGCATGTGGTGCCGATGTGCCTGCCCTCGGTGGTGGTGCGGATCACGCTGAACATGGCGGCGATCATCCTCACCGCCGCGGGCCTCGGCTTCCTCGGCCTCGGCGCGCAGCCGCCCAGCCCGGAATGGGGCGCGATGCTGTCCAGCGGCCGCGAATTCGTGCTGACCAGCTGGTGGATCGCGGCGATCCCCGGCTGCGCCATCCTCCTCACCAGCCTGGCCTTCAACCTGTTCGGCGACGGGCTGCGCGACATCCTGGATCCCCGCCATGGCTGAGTCCCTTCTCCAGGTCGAGGATCTCCGCATCACCTTCCCCGGCGGCCACGGCCCGCTGCACGCGGTGCGCGGCATCTCCTTCGCCATCGGGCGCGAGAAGGTCGGCATCGTCGGCGAATCCGGCTCCGGCAAATCGCTGACCGGTCGGTCGATTTTGAAGCTGACGCCCAAGGCGGCGCGGGTGACGGCGAGGCGGCTCGATTTCGACGGCATCGACCTGCTCGCGGCCTCCGAGCGGCGGATGCGGGCGATCCGCGGCAACCGCATCTCGATGATCCTGCAGGACCCGAAATTCTCCCTGAACCCGCTGATGCGGGTCGGACGGCAGATCACCGAGGCCTACCGGCTGCACCACCGGGTCGGCCTGCGCGAGGCGAAGGCGCGGGCGCTGGAGATGCTGGACGCCGTCCGCATCCGCGACCCCGAACGGGTGTTCCGCCTGTTCCCGCACGAGGTCTCGGGCGGCATGGGCCAGCGCGTCATGATCGCGATGATGCTGATCCCGGAGCCGGACCTGATCATCGCCGACGAGCCGACCTCGGCCCTCGACGTGACCGTCCGGCGGCAGATCCTGACCATCCTCGACGACCTCGTCACCCGGCGCGGCGCCGGGCTGATGTTCATCAGCCACGACCTCAACCTGGTGGCCGATTTCTGCGACCGCGTGCTGGTCATGTATGCCGGGCGGATCATGGAGGACATCCCGGCGCGGGATCTGCACCGGGCCCGCCATCCCTACACCCGCGCCCTGCTCGACAGCCTGCCGCGGCTCGACCGGCCGGTCGACACGCTGCAGGTGCCCAGCCGCGATCCCGCCTGGCTCGACGGGCCGACCTTCGCCGGGGCCGCGGCATGACCGCCGACACAATCCTGGAGGCGGTGGGCCTGCGCGTCACCTTCGGCTCCGGCGCCGCGGCGATGACCGCGGTCGACGACGTCTCCTTCGCCCTCCGGCAGGGCGAATCCTTCGGGCTGATCGGCGAATCCGGCTGCGGCAAGTCGACCGTCCTGCGCGCCCTGGCCGGGCTCAACACCGCCTATGGCGGCGCGGTCCTGTTCCGGGACCGGGAGGTGCCGCGCAGGCGCGACAAGGCGTTCTTCCGCCGCGTCCAGATGGTGTTCCAGGATCCCTACGCCTCGCTGCATCCGCGCAAGATGGTCCAGGCCGTGCTGGCCGAGCCGCTGCGCATCCACGGCTTCGACCAGCCGGAGCAGCGGATCGACGCGGCGCTCGAGTCGGTCGGCCTGGGCGGCGGCTTCCGCTACCGCTATCCGCACGAGCTGTCGGGCGGGCAGCGCCAGCGCGTCGCCATCGCCCGCAGCCTGATCATCGAGCCGGAGATCCTGCTCCTGGACGAGCCGACCTCGGCGCTCGACGTCTCGGTCCAGGCGGAGATCCTCAACCTCCTGAAGGCGCTGCGGCGCGAGCGCGGCCTGACCTATCTGATGGTGACCCACGACCTCCCGGTCATCGCCCATCTCTGCGACCGCATCGCGATGATGCATGGCGGGCGGATCGTCGAGGAGATGACGGCCCAGGGCGTCCGCGCCCGCCGGGCGCGCGAGCCGTACACGCGCGACTTCCTGGAGGCGAGCGTCGGCTACCGGCCGGCGTCCTGACGGGGCGGAGGAGGGGAAGGTGGATCAGCTCAGCGCAGCCGAACGGGTCGAGGCCGACCACTGGCCCGGCACGAACTGGGAGATGGTCGAGGATCTGCGGCCGGCGGGATGGTCGCTCGAGCATCTCGACCGCGTCTGGGCCGAGGCCGACCGGATCGGCACCGCCGCGCTGATGATCGTGCAGGGCGGGCGGGTGATCGCCAGCCGCGGCGACATCACCCGGCGCTACCTGTGCCATTCGATCCGCAAGAGCTTCCTCAGCGCCCTGATCGGCACGCATCAGGGCGACGACGCCATCGACCTGTCGCTGACGCTGGAGCAGCTCGGCATCGACGACCGCGAGGGGCTGAGCGAGCGCGAGAAGCAGGCGACCATCTACGATCTGCTGACCGCGCGGTCCGGCATCTATCACCCCGCCGGATATGAGACGCCGTGGATGAGGTCGCTGAAGCCGCCCCGCCACTCCCAGGCGCCGGGCGCCCATTGGTGCTACAGCAACTGGGACTTCAACGCGCTCGGCACGATCTACCGGCAGCTCACCGGGCGCAGCATCCACGCCGCCTTCCGCGACCGGATCGCGGCGCCGATCGGCATGCAGGATTTCCGCTTCGATGCGGAGCGGGCGGATGGCTGGCTCGAGCCCGATCCCTGCTCGGTCCACCACGCCTATCCGTTCCGGATGTCGACCCGCGACCTCGCCCGCTTCGGCCTGCTGTTCCTGCGCGACGGGCGCTGGCGCGACCGCCAGGTGGTGCCGCAGGGCTGGGCGGCGGCCAGCGTGCTGCCCTATTCCGACGCCGGCCCGCGCGGCGCCTACGGCTACATGTGGTGGGTGTCGCGCCAGGGCATCGCCTTCCCCGGCGTGATCGTGCCGGAGGGCACCTACAGCGCCCAGGGCGCCGGCGGCCATTACTGCGTCGTCATCCCGCCGCTCGATCTCGTCGTCGTCCACCGCGCCGACACGGAGAAGATCGACGGGAAGCCGGTCGGGCCGGAGGTCGACCGGTTCCAGTTCGGCCGGCTCCTCGCCCTCATTCTCGACGCCCGCAGGGCCGGCATGGCCGCCTGAGCCGGAGGAACCAGCCATGGCCAGCATCATCGGGGCGATCGCGAAATGGAGCCGGTCGGGGGTCGAGTTCGGCGATCTCGCCCGCCTGCGGGCCCGCCACGCCATCGCCGACACCATCGCCTGCATGCTGGCCGGGGCTGAGGATCCGTCGGTGCGGGCCGTGCGCGCCGCCTTCGCCGGCTCGATCGCCGATGGGACCCGCTGCAACATGGTCGGCGGCGGGCAGGCGGCGGAAGGGCTGTCGGCCCTGGTCAATGGCACGGCGGCGCATGCGCTCGACTACGACGACAATTTCCGTCCGGCGGCCAGCCATGCCTCGGCGGTGCTGGTGCCGGCGCTGCTGGGCGTCGCGCTGGCGCGGGGCGCTACCGGGCGCGAGTTCGTCGATGCCTATCTGGTCGGGCTGGAGGCGCAGGCCGCGGTCGGGCGCGGCGTCAACCCGTCCCACTACGCGGCCGGCTGGCACGCCACATCGACGGTCGGCTGCATCGGCACCGCGGCCGGCGCCGCCTGGCTGCGCGGCCTCGACGCGGCCGGCATCGCCCGGGCCATGAGCCTCGCCGTCAGCATGGCCGCCGGGGTCAAGGGGCAGTTCGGCACCCCGGCCAAGCCGCTGCACGCTGGCCTCGCCGCCCGCAACGCGGTGGAGGCCGCGGCGCTGGCGGAGTGCGGCATGGCCGGGCGGCTCGACATCCTCGAGGCGCCGCAGGGATTCCGCGAGCTGTTCGGCGGGCCGGATGCCACAGGGTGGGACGAGGTGTCGATCGGCAGTCCGCATGTGATCGAGAGCGACGGGCTGATGCCGAAGCGACACCCCTGCTGCGGCTCGACCCACAACGCCGTCGACCTCGTCCTCGACCTCAGGGCGCGGCACGGCTTCGCGGCGGCGGAGGTGGTCGCGGTGGAGACGCTGGTCGGCATCGCCAACCAGCGCAACCTCGCCTATCCGCGCCCGGAGGACGAGATGCAGGCCCGCTTCTCGATGCCGTACTGCGTCGCCCTGGCCCTGCTGAAGGACAGGCTGGAGCTGTCCGACTTCGCCCCTGCGGCGGTCGGGGCGCCGCCGGTGCGCGCGCTGCTGCCGCGCATCACGATGACCGCGTATTCGCGGGAGGAGGAGCGGGCGGCAGGCCCGAGGCCGCTGCCGCACCGGGTGACGATCCGGCTCGCCGACGGCCGGATCCTCTCGGCCGAGCGCGCGGAGGCGAAGGGCAGCATCGCCGACCCGTTCGACGATGCCGACCGCCGGGCGAAATTCGCCGATTGCTGCCGCGGCGCGCTCGACCCCGCAGAGATCGAGCGCCTGCACGACCGCCTCGACGCGCTGGACCGGCAGGACGGCTTGACGTTCCTGGAGCAGCCGCTGGCGATGGCCCCTATGCGCCGAGATAGCGGATGGGCCTGAGTCGCCCCCTCACCCGAAATCGCTGACGCGATTTCGACCTCTCCCCGAGGGAGAGGTGAACGGAGCCGTCCCCTTTCCCTCTCCTCGGGGAGAGGGAGGGGCCCGACGCCGAAGGCGGCGGGAGGGTGAGGGGGGCGGACCGCGCCATTGAGCAAGGCCGGCCTGATGTTGGCGCCGATGGGCGACCGCCGGTGCTCACCCCGCCGAGGCCCGGCGGGGCGGCGGCATCGCGTCCCGCCAGTCCGGGACCGCCGACCAGAACCGGTCGGCGCATGAGCGGCCGGCGGCGGCGCGGTAGAGGCGGATCTCGACGATCAGCGTCCAGGGCGGGCTGCCGGCCCGGACCAGCGCGCCGGAGCGGAGCTCCTCCGCGATCAGGCTTTCCGGAATCCAGGCCAGGCCCCGCCCGGCCAGCGCCATGGCCTTGAGGCCGGCCGACATCGCGTTCTCGTAGACCACGGCCAGCGGCAGCGGGCGCCCGGCGAACAGCCGGGCCAGGCCGTGGCCGAAGAAGGAGCCGGTGCCGTAGCTCAGATACTGGATCGGCCCGCCGCCGCCCTCGATGGCGTGCAGCGGCCGGCCCCTGGCGTCGGGGGCGGAGACCGGGATCACCCGCTCCTCGCCCAGGCAGCGGTGCTCGCAATAGGCGAGATCGCACATCAGCGGCACGGATTCATGGGCGTAGGTCAGCAGGAAGTCGCAATGGCCGTCCAGCAGCGTGGCGATGATGCCGGCGAAGGTCGGCCGCGTCTCGAAACGGGTCCGGATCGGGCCGAGCCGGCCCTCCAGGCGCCGGATCCAGGTCGGGAAGAAGGTCAGGGACAGGGTGTTCAGCGTCGCGAAGGACAGCACCTCGGCCGCGGTGTCGTGCCGGTCCCGCAGCTCGGCCCGGGTCTGCTGCACCAGGTCCAGGATCTTCCGCGCCCGCGGCAGGAAGTCCTGGCCCTCCGTGGTCAGCCGGACCGGATAGCTGGTGCGGTCGAACAGCGGCACGCCGATCCAGCTCTCCAGCTGCCGGATGCGGCGGCTCAGGGCCGATTGGGTGACGTGCCGCTCATCGGCGGAGCGGGAGAAGCTCGATGTCGCGGACAGACTGAGAAAATCCTCCAGCCATTTCACTTCCATCAGGGGCCTCCGGGTTCGGGGCTGCTCCGATACGCGATCTCGACGGGATGGGCCGGGGCCTGGACGGGAGAGGGGCCGCAAGGTCCCGATGCGCGATACTGCGTCATCCGCAGCGACTGTGGAACCGAAGCGGATGCAGGCGGCGTACCAGCCGGGAATCCAGCCATGCGCCGGCCGCCGCACGCCCCGGGCGGGGCGGCGGTGACCAGTGGGCAGGCACAAAGCGGGGCTATGCCCGCGGCTTGGGCAGGAACCGCAGGGCTCAGCGCCGTCAGGACTCGTATGGGGCGATTTTCAGGACGTCGCCGCCTTGTGCCGGTGCAGACCGGGTACGAAGACGGCCGGCGGCGTCACGGCAGCTTCACGGCCCTCAGCGGGTGGCTTCCGCCGGTCATGCGGCAGACGCCCTTCTGATCCGCCGGGTTGAGCGGCAGGAACCAGCGCTCCTTCGTGCCTGAGCCGATCCAGGTCAATTCGATCTGCGCATCGCTGCCCCGCCACAGCCAGGACCCGCGCCCGCCCGTCCCGTTGGCCGGATCGGTCCATGTGACGCCGAACCGGTCGTCGAAATCGTAGACCCAGCTCCAGCGGCCGACCGTCACCGTCCACTTCCCCACCAGCATCCGCTGGGCCGGGGTCAGCGACACGGAATCCTCGAATCCGAAGAAGCCGACGAACGGAACCTCGTTCCGGGCCTCCCACCAGTCGGCATATCGGCTGACCCAGGGATTGTAGACGTTCAGCGTCTTGTGCCAGTCGAGGACGTATTCGGCGTTGTCGTCCATCCGCAGCAGGGTTGCGATATGCGCCCAGCCGCCCGCCGAGCGCGGATCCGTCTGCTCCACCGCCTGCAGGTGCGGGATGCGGATCCGCCGTGGCCGCAGGGCGGCGACGGTGACCGCCGCGATGCCGCCGCACATCAGCTGCTCATAGGTCCCCTGGTCCATGAGACCGGCGCCGTTCAGCACATAGGCTTGGGCATTCCGCGTCCAGCCCGAGAGACCGAAGGTCTCCAGCACCGCCTGCCGGAAATTCGGCACCAATCCCAGGCCTCCGTCGGGCCCTGGATCCGGCTGGATGACCCGGTTGCACATCGGGTCCGCCGCGACGATCTCGATGGCGATCTTCACCTGCTCGCGCGTCAGCGGCATATCGGGCCCTCCGCTCGCGCAGGCCGGAGGCCTGCGACGCCGTTGGATCCGGAAGAGATCCGCCCCGACGCTATCCAGGCAGCGGACCAGGCCTCAATCCCCCAGCATTAGGGGGCGGGACGGTCCGGCCGCCGATGGATCTACGCCGTCCGAAGCACCCGCAGCGTGCGGCCGGCCGCGCCGGGCGGCAGGTCGACGGTGACGCCGGCCTCCGCCCGCCAGAGCGCGGCTTCGTCGCCGATGCGCAGGTCCAGCACGCGCTCCGGCGCCAGGGACGGGAAGCGCAACCATGCGCCGGCCGGCAGCTCCGGCGGCAGGGTGACGGCGATGTCGCCTTCGCCGAAGCGCAGCTGCGACAGCCGGCCCCGCACATTGGTCTCCAAGAGCGTGCGGCTGCCCTGCCGCAAAGCCAGCACGCCGGCCTCGATGGCGACCGTCACCGCGCCGGCCGGGCTGGCGATCGGGCCGAGCGTCGCGTCGGCGCCGTCGTTGACGACCTCCCAGCCGCCCCAAGGGTTGACGTCCATCACCCGGGCGACGCCGAGGGCGGGCATCAGCGCGCCCCAGCTGTAGAAGCCCTCGGTGTCCGGCTGGTCCATCGGCTCGCCGGTCTCGGCGTTGTAGTTCTCCGGGCACAGCCGGCGCTCGTCCCAGGCGCGGCGGAACAGACGCAGGCTGTCCTCGGCCAGCTTGATCGCCTCGGCCTCGAAGCCGTTGCGGCGCAGCCCGTGCCAGACCATCCAGTTCAAGGGCGGCCAGATCCGGCCGCGCCAGTAGGAATTGTCCTTGGCCGCCGGGTCGTCGCGGGTGGTGCCGGGGATGACGAATTCGCCGCCGAAGGTGGCCGGGTCCTCGAGATGGGCCAGCAGTTGCTGGATCTGCCCGGGCGAGGCGGCGCCGCAGATCAGCGGATAGAAGCTGGTCGGCCCCAGGCTGCGCACGAATTCGCCGGACCACAGCCGGTTGGCGAAGATGCCGCGGCTCTCGTCCCACAGCTCGGCGCCGATCTTCGCCCGGGTCCGGGCGGCGGTCTCGGCATGGGCGGCCGCGGCGGCCTGGTCGCCCAGCTCGGCCGCGATCCAGGACAGCACCTCGGCGTCGAAGGCCAGCAGGCTGTTCAGCCCGACATCCTCGCAGCGCAGGGTGCGCGTCTCCGGGTCGTAGGCCGCCTCGTCATGGATCGGCGAATTGTCCATGCTGGATTCGTTGCGGGCTCCGAAGGAGGTGCCCTTGTACAGCCCCTCGCCGACGTCCGAGGTGCCGTAGGAGACCAGGCCCCGGCCGCGCGGGTCGCGCTCGCGCCACCACCAGGCGTGGTTGCGCGCCAGCGTGCCGTAGGCCAGCTCCAGCATCGGCCGCGAGCGGGAGCGAAGCCAGATCAGCCACAGCAGGAACGACCCGATCGGCAGCTGGGTGCGGTCGACCCAGGCGTCGTTGGCGGTCAGCAGGCAGGCGAGGTTGCCCTCCGGCGTGGCGCTGGCCAGCGACGCCGCCAGGTTCTCCCGCGCCATCTCCTGGTCCAGGTAGCCGGTCAGCAGCGCGTTGTAGAGCTGGTCGTTCAGCCAGACGCCGAAGCCGCCGAACTTCGACAGGTTCCAGTTCCGGCTGATCGAGGTATAGGGCCGGCGGTTGACCTCGTCCCACACCGTATTCCAGGCCATCACGTCGCGCAGCGCGTCCAGCGCGCCGGCCTGGGCCCCGGTCTGGCTCGGCAGGGAAGGGGCCTCGCCCGGCTCGGCCGCCAGCGCCTTGGCACGCTCGACCGCCAGGTCGGCCCGGTCAGCCACGGCGACGCCGATGCCGCCGTCGCGCATCATCTCCAGGTTGAAGCGCAGCACCAGCACCGGCGCCGCTTCGGACCGCGCGCCGAGATGGAAGTAGCCGTGGGTCTCGTAATCCTCGGCCACGGCCTCGACCGTGGCGTGGCCGGTCACCTGCACCGGCGGCTCGGCGCTGGCCAGGGCGACGAAGCGGTGACCGACCTTGACCAATGCGGCCCCCGCCGGGTCCCAGCGCACGGTCTGCCCGTCCTCCGCCGACAGGCACAGGTTGAACCAGAAGCGCAGGCCCCATTCGCCGGTCTTCTGCGTGCGCCAGGTGCCGGACAGCGCGAACGGCCCGCGCTTGGCCCAGCGCCAAGCCAGGAGGGTGCCGGCATGGTCCAGGTCCAGCTCCACCAGGCTGCCGTCCAGGGCGTGGCGGCCGTAGCGGACCGACTTGGCCGGGAACAGCGTGGCGCTGCGGCTGCTGTCGGCATAGGCCAGCGGCGTCACCCGCACGCCCAGCGGCAGGAACACCATCTCGGCCGGGCGGCTGGACCAGGTGTTCCAGGCCCGGGCGAGCGGGACGGTCGTATCGCGCAGCATCAGGGCCTCGTGCCGAAAGTCGTCATTGCCATGTCTTCCCGACCCGTCATGGCGAGCCCCGAAGGGGCGTGGCCATCCAGGGGCCAATGCGAGCGGCCCTGGATGGCCACGGCGCTGCGCGCCTCGCCATGGCGGATGAATGCAAGTACCGCTTCTTCTACCGACTCCAGGCCCGCAGGGCCGCTTCGGTCGTGACGATCTCCACCTGCTGGTCGAAGCGCGGCAGGATGAGGTCGAGCGTGGCGTGGTGGCCCGGCAGCGACGAGCTGGTCATCGCGTCGGACACGGCGACGATGCGGAAGCCGCGGTCGATGCCGTCGAGGATGGTGCCGAGCACGCAGACATCCGTCTCCACCCCCGTGACGATCAGCGTGTCGGCGCCCAGCGCCGCGAGCCGGTCGACGAACTCCGGCGCGGCGAAGGCGGAATGGGTCGGCTTGTCGATGACGCTGCCCTCCGGCGCCAGGGCCGCCAGCTCCGCCACCAGGTCCAGCATGCCGGGCGCCAGGTTCGGCCGGGTCACCGCCCGCCAATGGGTGTAGTAGCGGCGCCAGGTGCCGGGCGCGTCCTCGGCCTTCTCCGGCGTCACGAAGCGCGGGAACAGGGTGCGGCCGGGCTTCGCCTTCACGAGGGCGGCGACGTTGGGGACGACGCCCATCAGCGTTGGGGTCGACCACACCGTGTCCTCGGCGAACAGGCGCTGCAGGTCGATGGCGATGTGGACGGTGTTCGGCGACAGCGGCCCGAAGCGCAGCATCAATCCTCCAGCGCGATGGTGTGGGCGGCGGACCAGCCCAGGGTGATGGCGGAGCCGGGCTGCGGTGCCGCGGCGTCCTGCGACCGGTTCTGGGCGAAGACCTTCAGCTCGCGCCCGTCCGGCCCGGCCAGCAGATAGGTCGAGACCGCGCCGGCATAGATCACCTCGCGCAGAGTCGCCGGGATCGCGTTCTCGAAGGTATGGGCGGTGTTCGGGGTCAGGATCTGCATCTTCTCCGGCCGCACCGCCAGGGTGACCTTGGAGCCCGCCGCCGCCAGCTTCCCCGCGACCCGGACGATGCCGCCGCCCGGCATCTCGACGCCGCCGGCCGTCACCGTGCCCTCGAGGAAATTGGCGTCGCCCAAGAACCCGGCGGCGAAGCGGGTGCGCGGCCGCTCGTAGATCTCGCCCGGCGCCCCGTCCTGCACGATCCGGCCGCGGTCCAGGATGGCAATGCGGTCGGACAGGGTCAGCGCCTCCTCCTGGTCATGGGTGACGAAGATGGTGGTCAGGCCGCTCTCGCGCTGGATGCGCTTCAGCTCGACCTGCATCTCCTGCCGCAGCCGCCGGTCCAGCGCCGACAGCGGCTCGTCCAGCAGCAGCACGGTCGGTTTGGTGACGATGGCGCGGGCCAGGGCCACGCGCTGCTGCTGCCCGCCCGACAGCTGCTTCGGGTGGCGAGCCTCGAAGCCGGACAGGCGCACCATCTCCAGCGCCTCGCGCGCCTCCTTGGCCGCCTGGGTCCCGCGCACGCCGCGCCGGTTCAGCCCGAACATCACGTTCTGCAGCACGGTCATGTGCGGGAACAGGGCGTAGGATTGGAACACCATGCCGATGCGCCGCTTCCACACCGGCACCCGCGTCACCTCCTCGGCGCCGATGCGCAGCTCGCCCTCGTCCGGCACCACGAAGCCGGCGACGATGCGCAGGAGGGTGGTCTTGCCGGAGCCGGAGGGGCCGAGCAGGCTGGTGAAGCGCCCGGCCTCGAAGCGCGCGCTGATCCGGTCCAGCACGGTGGCGGGGCCGTAGCGCTTGCTGACGCCAGTGACTTCAACGCCGCTCACGGGCGCCTCCCATGTTCGACAAGAGGGCGAAGGCCAGAACCAGGACCATCGAGGCGCCCAGCAGGATGGTGGAGATGGCGTTGATCTCCGGCGTGAAGCCCTTGCGGATGGCGGAGTAGATCTCGACCGGCAGGGTGGTGACGCCGGGCGTGGCCAGGAAGTAGGAGACCACGAACTGGTCCAGCGACACGGCGAAGGCGAACAGCGCCGCGGCGATGATGCTGGGCAGCAGCAGCGGCAGGGTGATGCTGAAGAAGGCGTGCAGCGGGGTGGAGCCCAGGCTCATCGCCGCCTCCTCCAGATCGGCGCGCTGCGACTGCAGCCCGGTGCCGACCACCAGCACGACATAGGGGATGGCCAGGGCGACATGGCCGATGGTCATGGCGAACAGGCCGCGGCCGATGCCGGTGGAGAAGAAGAACACCAGCATCGCCGTGCCGGTGATCAGCCAGGGGATGGCGATCGGCGGCAGCAGGAGCAATTGGAGCAGCGACCGGCCGCGGAACTTTCGCCGCGACAGGGCCAGCGCCGCCGGGGTGCCGATCGCGGTGGCCAGCACGGCGGTGACGACGGCCAGGATCAAGCTGTTGCCGCTGGCCGACAGCAGCCGCTCATTGCCCGGCAGCTTGGCGAACCAGTCCAGCGAAAAGCTGAACGGCAGCTCGTAGAGCGGCGAGGCGTTGAACGCCATCACCACCATCACCGCGATCGGCAGGTACAGGAAGGCGATGACGACCCAGAGATGGGCGAGGCCCAGGCGCTTCATGGGCGGACTCCCGCGATCCCGGCGCTGTCGGATTCAGGCATCGCCCTCCTTGAGTCCCCCCTCCCCCCGCGGGAGGGGGGTAGGGGGAGGGGGTTCCCTCGGCCCGAGCCGGCCTGGATCGTTGCGGGCTGGCACAGGCGGCGAATTCGGCCCTCTGCCCATTCGCGCGCGGACGCGCGCAGACCCCTCCCCCTATCCCCCTCCCGCAAGGGGAGGGGGGACTCAAAAAGAACCTGCCCCACGGTGTGTGAATGCGATGGGGACTTGGTCAGGATGCCCGTCATGCCCGCGCTCCATGCCGCTTCAGCACCGGCGAGGCCAGGGCGAAGATCGCCAGCACGATCGCCAGCATGGTGAAGGACAGGGCGGCGCCCAGCGGCCAGTTGAAGGCCTGGGTGAACTGGTCCTCGATCACCGTGCCCATGGTGACGCCGACCCTGCCGCCCAGGATGCGCGGCTCCATGAAGCTGCCGATCACCGGCACGAAGATCAGGACCGAGCCCGAGATCAGCCCCGGCGTCGCCAGCGGCAGGATGATCTTCCAGAACACCACCGGCGCCCGGGCGCCCAGGCTGCGCGCCGCCTCCAGGATCTGGTCGTCGATCGCGACCAGCGACAGGTAGCAGGTCAGGATCATGTAGGGCAGGTAGGCGTGCACCAGCCCGACGATGATGGCGGGGTAGGAGTAGAGCAGCCCCAGCGGCGCCGCGTCCGGCACGATCCAGTGGTAGAGGCCGTCGATCAGCCCCCCGTCGCGCAGCACCATGGTCCAGGAGAAGACGCGGACGAGGCCGTTGGTCCAGAACGGCAGGATGATCAGCAGGAACAGCGCCTGCCGGGTGCGGCCGAAGGTGGAGCGGGCCAGGGCCAGCGCCGCCGGCAGCCCGATCGCGGCGCAGATCAGCGTGGTCCAGATCCCGATCGACAGCGAGGTCCAGGCGACGTCGCGCAGATAGGGCCGCTTCAGGAAGGCCAGGTAGTTGTCGAGGGTCCAGACGATGGCCCGGCCGCCGAAGGGGGCGACTTTCAGGAAGCTGAAGCCCAGCATCATCAGCAGCGGCAGGAAGATCGCCAGCGTCAGCCAGCCATAGGCCGGCAGCAGCAGCCCCGCCGTGGCCAGCCGGCCGCGCCTTTCCGGCGCAGCCGGCGCCACGGCGGGCGCATTGGTTGCCGCCAGCTCGGTCATCTGCTCATCCCTTGCTGCAACCTTACTCTCCTCCCATCCCCTTCTTGTCATCACCGGGCTTGATCCGGTGATCCAGAGGCTATCAACGACCGTACTGGCGGCCCCTGGATGCCCGGGTCAAGCCCGGGCACGACAGGAATGAAGCGAACCCTGCCTCTCACTCCCCATCGTCATTGCGAGGAGGCGCAGCCGACGAAGCAATCCAGGGCGGCTCGTACTGGCCCCTGGATTGCTTCGCTGCGCTCGCAATGACGGTATTGAAAGAGGCGCTCGCAAGCGGGAGAGGCAACACAGCGAGCCAAGCCTATCCCGCGTAGAACGCCTTCGTCTCCTGCCACAGGTCGGAGAAGGCGGTGCGCTGGTCGTCGGAGAGCGGCGACATGAACTGCAGCTGCGACAGATATTCCTGCTTGTGGATCTGCTTGTTCAGGTCGTCGGCCGGCAGCGCCGCCATGGCCTTGGCGTTGGCCGAGGCCGGGGCGCCGATATGGGTGGCCCAGTAGTCGTAGAAGCCGGGGTCGATCATATAATTGATAAAGGCCAGCGCCGCCTCCTTCTTCGTGCTGGTGGCCGGCACCGACAGCCCGTCGATCCAGCCGATGCCGCCTTCCTTCGGCACCACGAAATCGACCGGCAGCTTGAAGTTGCGCTGCGACCGCACCGCCGCGCCCGACCAGTAGATCGACACGTCGAACTCGCCGGCGGCGAAGGCCTTGTTCCACTGGTCCTCGCTGGACCACAGCAGCTTCACGCCGGGCTTCAGCTCCTTCAGCTTGGCGGCGACGGCATCCATGTCCTTCGGCGCGTTGATGTCCTGCCCGGTCATCAGCGCGCCGATGCCGATCGCGGTGACGGCGTCGTCGAACAGGGCGACGCGGCCGGCGTAAGCCGGGTCGGTCAGCACCGACAGGCTGTCGGCCTTCACCTTGTCGCGGCGCAGGCCCAGCGCGTTGATGCCCCACAGCCAGGCGACGCCGTAGGTCTTGCCGTCCTTGTGGAAGTTCGCGTGGTCGCGCAGCGCCGGCGCCAGGTCGGCGGCGTTGGCCACCTTGGCCAGATCGATCGGCTCCAGCAGGTCCTCGGCCTGGGCCTGCAGGGTGCGGGCGCTGTTGATCAGCACCACGTCATAGGTGCCGGGGTTGGTGCGCAGCTTGGTCAGCATCTCCTCTTCGGAGTTGAAGTAGTCGTGCTTGACCTCGATGCCGGTCTTCTCGGCGAAGGCCTTCAGCGCCCAGGCCTCGTCGGTGCCGTAGCCCTGCCAGTTCAGGACATAGATGGTCTCCGCCGCCCGCGCCCGGCGCAGCGGCAGCCCGGTAACGCCGGCCAGCGCCCCGGCCCCGAGCAGGGCGCCGAAGCGGCGCCGATTGAGTGTGACGGACATGAAGGTGCTCCCCGGCGGTTATTGTTTGTACACAAACAACGCTAGCGCAGGGGGAGAGGGGTGTCAAATTGCGTTGGAAGACGGTGGCCGGTCTCCCGGTGGTGAAGATGTGACGTTTGAACCGAAGCCGCAAGCCGGGCAGAAAGCGGAAGTCCCTCGTCCGGCCAGATAGGTTGGGCTTCTACCCTCTCGACATGCCGTAGATTCTCGACCATGCCATGGATTGCGGTGCCCTTCCCGAAGCTGCGGCGACCAGGCCCAATAGTAGCTTCCTACCGGCAGCCGTGAGGATGCTCATGAGAAAGCAGATAGAAGAACTGGCGAAGCTCGGGCCGATGCCTGCTTCCGATTCGGTCGATCCGGAGCAGGTGGGTAAGTACCAGCGTCTCATTCAAGAGGTACAGAAGCCCATCTCTAATGCAGAGGCAATTGTTCTCTGCCGGCTGTTCGGGAATGATGACTTCTTTGGTCTGGCGTGGACTTTGATGCTCATCATCGAGTCAGCCCCGGGTTGGCCAATTCCGACCTGCCTTTCACACTCGGATAACGAGTGGATTCAGCTTATGAAGCGCCGACTTCTCAACGCCGCGGTCCACCCTGAGACGCCGAACTGAACGCGGGCAACGGGTCGGGCGCGGTATCGCGCATCAGGTACCAAGTGTCCGATTTTCACCCCCTCTAGCCCGCCACCTCCCTCAGCAACCCCTTCAGATGCGCGACATCCCCCCTCAGGAACGGCAGCACCTCGTCGCCCATGCGCTGGCCTTGGCCGCTCGGGTGGCTGTATTCGGCGGGCAGACAGTAAGCGCCGCTGTAGCCGATCTTCCGCAGCGCCTGCACGAAGTCGCGCCAGGAATAGGCGGCGTGCTGATGCGTGGTCCAGTGCACCTTGTAGGCCGCCTCCTCCTCCGGCGCGGTGATCCGGCGCTGATAGGCGCTCTTGAAGTTGGCCAGGCGCAGCCGGTCGGCCAGGATGTCGACCGCGAGCGCCGTCGGCTCGCCCGCCACGCTGCAATGCGCCATGTCCAGCACGGCGCAGACATGCTTCGGGTCGTAGGGCTCGATCAGGTACAGCACGCCCGCGGCGCTGCCGATCTGCAGGCCGGAATGGTTCTGGATGCCGATGGCCACGCCGTACCGCTCCAGGGCCGGGATCAGCGCGTCGAACTGCCGGCGGTACGCCTCGACCGTGGCGCGAAAGCCGATCGCCATGTCGACCGCCACGCAGATGCGGATCATCGGCACCCCGGCCTCGCCGCAGGCGGCGATCGTGGCCTCGTCGATCGGTCCGGCGACGCTGCGGATCTGAAGACCGCGTTCCGCGAGGATGCGCGCGGCGGCCGGCAGCCCGGTCGCCACCGTCTCCGGCGTCACCTGATAGCCGGGGCGCACCGGCAGCTCCACCCCCTGCAGGCCCAGCTCCGCCACCGTGTCGGCCAGCTGCGGCAGCGGGCCCGTCCAGGGCTTGGTGAACACGGTCAGGACGGTGGTCATCTCTCCTCCGAAGGCTGTCATTTCAGGCCGGTGGTGGCGATGCCCTCGATCAGCCGGCGCTGGAAGACGAGGAACAGGACGAACAGCGGCACCAGCGACAGCAGCGACATCGCCAGCATCGGCCCCCAGGCGGAGACGCCGGTCGCGGCCATGAACAGCCGCAGCCCCTGCGGCACGGTGTAGGACGCCATGTCGGTCAGATAGACCAGCGGCGTCAGGAAATCCTCATAGGTCCAGATGAAGGAGAAGATCGCGGTCGTCACCAGCGCCGGGCTCATCAGCGGCAGGATGATCGACCGGTAGATCCGGAACGGCCCGGCGCCGTCGATCGCCGCCGCCTCGTCCAGCTCGCGCGGGATGCCGCGGATGAACTGCACCATCAGGAAGATGAAGAAGGCGTCGGCGGCCAGGAACTTCGGCACCACCAGCGGCAGGATCGTGTTCACCCAGCCCAGCTTGAGGAACAGGATGTATTGCGGGATCAGCGTCGCGTGCAGCGGCAGCATGATCGTGCCCAGCATCAGCGCGAACAGCGTGCGCTTGAACCGGAAGTTCAGCCGGGCGAAGGCGTAGGCCACCAGGCTGCAGGCCATGACGTTGCCGACCACGGCGAGGGCCGAGATCAGGAAGGAGTTGCCGAAGAACACGCTGAAGGGCAGGGCGGCGCCGCGCCAGCCGTCGGCGTAGTTCTGCGGCCGCAGCCTGGCCGGCCACAGGCCGGGGTCGGAGAAGATCAGCGTCGACGGCTTGACCGAACTGCTGGCCAGCCACAGCAGCGGGTAGATCATCACCACGGCGCCGGCGATCAGCGCCAGATGCGCCAGGATCCGCTTCGGCCGCACATCGGCCAGCCAGAAGGGCAGGCCCTGCGATCCGGTCGCCATCCGCCCCTCGTCCCGCGCCGGCGCCGCCGTCATCGCTCGTCCCCGTAATGCACCCACCAGCGGGCGGACAGGAAGGCCACCGCGGTCGCCGTCGCGATGATGCCGACCAGGATCCAGGCCATGGCCGAGGCGTAGCCCATCTGGAAATGGGTGAAGCCCTGCTCGTAGAGGTAGAGCGTGTAGAACAGCGTCGAATCCGCCGGCCCGCCGGTGCCGTTGCTGATGATGAAAGAGGGGGTGAAGGCCTGGAACGCGCCGATCATCTGCATCACGAAATTGAAGAAGATGATCGGGGTCAGCAGCGGCAGGGTGATCCGCAGGAACCTTGTGACGGGGCCGGCGCCGTCCACCGCCGCCGCGTCGTACAGATCCTGCGGGATCTGCTTGAGGCCGGCCAGGAAGATGATCATCGGCGACCCGAACTGCCACACCGCCAGGCTGACCAGGGTGTAGAGCGCCGTCTCCGGGTTCGAGATCCAGCTGGGCCCGTCGATGCCGAACCACAGCAGCACGTGGTTGATCAGCCCGTCATAGCTGAAGATCTGCCGCCACATGATGGCGACGGCGACGCTGCCGCCCAGGAGCGACGGCAGGTAGTAGACCGCGCGATAGATCCCGAGCCCGGCGAGGCCGCGGTTCAGCATCACCGCCACGGCCAGGGCGAAGGCCAGCTTCAGCGGCACCGACAGGAACACGTAGTGGAAGGTGACCTTGACCGCCTGCAGGTAGCGCGGGTCCTCGAACAGCAGCCGCTGGTAGTTGTGCAGCCCGGCCCAGACCGGCGGGTTGAACAGGTCGTAGCTGGTGAAGGACAGGTACAGCGACGCCAGGATCGGCCCCAGCGTCAGGCATAGGGCGCCGAGGATCCACGGCGCCAGGAACAGGAAGGCGGCGCCGTTCTGCTCCGCCGTGGTGCCGACGCCCCGCCGCCTCACAGCCGCGCCTTGGCTTCGCCGATGAACTGGTCGGCGGCCTGCTGCGGCGTCATCTTGCCGAAGGCCACCGCCTCATTGGCGCGGCGCAGCATGTTCGTCATCCCGGTCACGCCCGGGTAGCGCGGCGCCGCCGGGTTCTGCTGCAAGAGGTCGATATAGGCCAGGATCTTGCGGTCGGAATCGGTGCCCTCCTTCGCCAGCGCCGCCCGCCCGGACTTCGACGCCGGCACCATGCCGCTGCCGCGGTAGTACAGCTCGATCCCCGCCGGCTCGAAATGCATGAAGCGGATGATGTCGACCATCCGGTCCTGGTGCGGCGACTTCGACCACAGCCCGGTGGAGTTGCCGGCATAGGTGTAGTGGTGCTGGGTCAGCGTCCCGCCCTGGAAGCCGTTCGGCAGCATGTGCAGCTCCAGCGGGTCCTCGGTCAGCGCCTGCAGCCCGGCGAAGTTGTCGGTCAGCGACGGGAACATCGCGGCGCGGCCGGAGATCAGGCCGGTCAGGGCCAGGTCGTCGCCGGTCGCCAGCGCCTGGATCTCGCCGGGCGGGACGCCGCCGGCGTCGCGCAGCCGGGCCCAGTAGGCGAACCATTCGGCCATGTCCTCGCGGTCGAAGCCGAACTGCCGCTCCGGCGTGAACATCGACTTGCCGCGGCTGCGCATGAAGATGTCGCAGGGGATGTAGTTCGCCCCCGCATCCTCCAGCCCCCAGAAGCGCGGGCCCTTCTCCTTGCTGATCGCCACGGCCGTCTCGGCCATCTGCTCCCAGGTCCACATCTGGTCGGGCAGGGGCACGCCGGTCTCCTCGAACACCGCGGGCTTCAGCGTGATCGCCGGCGCGATGCAGTCGTTCGGCACGGCGAACAGCTCGCCCTTCAACGTGCCGGCCTTGATCGCCCCGTCGACATAGTCGGACAGGTCGAGCGGCTTGGGGATCCACGGGTTCAGCGGCGTCAGCACGCCGCGCCGGGCGTATTCGCCCAGAAGGTCGACATTGACGCTGAACATGTCGGGCGCGTTGCCGCCCGCCGCCTCGGTCGCCAGCTTGTCGGTGAAGGCGCCGAAGTTGGTGAATTCCGGGACGATCTCCACACCCGGGTTGCGGTCGGTATAGGCCTTCAGCGTCGCCAGCGTCTGCTTCAGCTGCTCCTGCGACTCCACATAGCCGCCGAAGCGGATGCGGGCCGGGGCCTGGGCGAAGGCGCGGGGCGCCACGCCGGCCAGCGCCATCCCGCCCAGCAGCGCACCGCCGTGCCGGAGGGCGTCGCGTCGGCCAAATCTCCTGGAATCGAGTCTCCTGGACATGTCGGGTCCTCCCCTGAGCGGCGGGGCGCTTGCCGCGCCCTCGCCATGACCGGCTCGTTGATGCCTGTTGATACCCGGTTGGTGCAACGTAACACCAACATCGTCAAGCGAGTCAACACGGAGACTTTTCGCAGCTTTCATCTGATCTGCCGATCGGCCGTTTGACAGCGGCGCCGGGCCGGCGCTATTCGTGATAAAACGTTGTACTGAACAGGCTCAAGGGATCGTGGCGAGCATTCTCGACGTGGCGCGGGCGGCGGGCGTCTCGGCCAGCACGGTGTCGAACGTGCTGAACGGCCGGCACGACCGCATGCAGGCCGAGACCCGGGCGCGGGTGCTGCGGGCGATCGAGGCGCTCGGCTACACCCCGAACGCGCTGGCCCAGCAGTTCAAATCCGGCCGCAACCGGACCATCGGGCTGATCGTCCCATCGGTCGCCAACCCGTTCTGGGGCGCGCTGGCGCACAAGGTCGAGCGCGCGGCCACCGCCCTCGGCTACAAGGTGCTGTTCTGCAACGCCGAGCGCGACCCGCAGCTCGAGGCCCGCTACGCCGAGACGCTGCTCGCTTCCGGCGTGCGCGGGGTCATCTTCAGCTCCTCGCCGCTCTCCTTCGACCACATCGCCCATCTGACCAAGCGCGGCCTGGTGGTCGCCGCCTTCGACCGCAAGGGCCAGGGGGCGGAGGAGGTGGTGGCCTGCAGCGTCGGCGTCGACAACGAGCTCGGCGCCCGGCTGGCCGGGCAGCACGTGATCGGCCTCGGCCACCGCCGCATCGGCTTCCTGTCGGGGCCGATCCGGACCTCGAGCCGCGTCGGCCGGCTCGAGGGGCTGAAGGCGGCGATGGCGAAGGCGGGGCTGCAGCTCGACCCGGACCTGGTCTGGCAGGGCGCCGGCATCGGCGGCTATGGCGACACCGAGGGGCCGGAGCTCGGCCGCATCGGCATCCGTGAGCTGCTCAGCCGCGACGACCCGCCGACCGCTGTGGTCACGGTCAACGACATGTATGCGATGGGCGCCTATGCCGGCGCCCGCGACCTCGGCGCCGCGATCCCGGGCGACCTCTCGATCGTCGGCTTCGACGACATCGACCTGGCGGCGATCGCGCATCCGGCGCTGACCACGGTGCGCCAGCCCCTGGCGCCGATGGCGGAGGCGGCGGTCGGGGCGCTGATCCGGGTGCTGGAAGGCACCGATGCGGGGCAGGAGGCGCATGTCAGCGCCATGCCGCAGCTGGTCGTGCGGGCCTCGACGGCGCCGCCCAGAGACGGAGGCAGATGATGGCGGGTGTGCTTTCCGGACGGACGATCCTGGTCGCCGGCGCCGGCGGCGGCATGGGCCGGGCGACGGCGCTGGCCGCGGCGCGGGAAGGGGGCTCGCTGCTCCTCCTCGGCCGTGACCGGGCGCGGCTGGAGTCGGTGGCGGCGGAGATCCGAGAGATCGCGCCGGACCGGCCGGCCGCGGTGATCGCGGCGGACGCCGCCGATGCGGCGGCGCTGGATACGGCGCTGGCGCCGCATGCCGGGGTCATCGACATCGCGGTCAACTCGGTCGGCACCAACATCGTCCGCCGGGCGTTCGGCGAGCTGACGCCGGACAGCTGGTCCGTCATGGTCGACGTCAACCTCAACGCCGCCTTCAACCTGACCCGCGCGGTGCTGCCCGGCATGCGCCGCCGCAAGCAGGGGCTGATCATCCATATCTCCTCGGTCGCGGCACGCAGGCCGGACCGCTCCGGCGCCGCCTATCAGGCGGCCAAGGCCGGGGTGCTGGCGCTGTCCCATGCGGTGATGGAGGAGGAGCGGGAGAACGGCCTGCGCCTGACCGTGATCCTGCCCGGCATGACCGACACGCCGCTGCTCGACAAGCGTCCGGTGCCGGTGCCGCCGGAGGCCCGGCGGGCGGCGCTGCAGCCGGAGGATGTCGCCGCCGCCTGCCTGTTCGTCATGGCGCTGCCGCCGCGCGCCCATGTCGCCGAGATCGTGCTGCAGCCGAGCCGGAGCTGACCGGCCGCTGAGGACTCATGCCACCGGTTCGAAACATTGATCCGTCATGGCGAGCCCCGAAGGGGCGTGGCCATCCAGCGGCACCGGCCCCCTGGATGGCCACGTCGCTACGCTCCTTGCCATGACGAGGGAAGAACTGAAGAAGCGATCTCGAGGGCCATTCGTATCAATCGGAGGAACCGGATATGTCGGAAGGATCGCAGTCGAGGCCGGTGGTGGCCCTGCTGCTGACGCCGGAGATGCGGTCGCAGATGATCCCGCCCGAGGCGGAGGAGAAGCTGGCGGCCGCCGCCTCGGTGCGGGCGCCGGGGCCGGGTGAGCTGACCCCCGAGGCCCTTCCCGCGCTGCTCGACGGCGCCGTGGCGGCGCTGACCGGCTGGGGCACGCCGCCGATCGGCGACGACGTGCTGGCGGCCCTGCCGGGGCTGGCGCTGGTCGCCCATTCCGCCGGCAGCGTCCGCCGCCTGGTGCCCGCCGCGGCAATCGAAAGCGGCCGGATCCGGGTCTCCCACGCCGCGGTGAACATCGCGGAATCTGTGGCCGAGTTCGTGATCGCCCAGAGCCTGTCGATCCTGCGCGAGCCGCATCGGCACGATTCCGGGATGAAGGCCGGCGAGGACTGGCTCGAGCTGCGCCGGCGCCATCTCGGACGGC
This sequence comes from Inquilinus limosus DSM 16000, assembly GCF_000423185.1. GTDB lineage: Bacteria > Pseudomonadota > Alphaproteobacteria > DSM-16000 > Inquilinaceae > Inquilinus > Inquilinus limosus. The sequence continues at coordinate 167,309 of NZ_AUHM01000005.1, forward strand.
TGCTCGCGGCGCAGACGGTCGGCATCGTCGGCGCCGGCTATGTCGGCCGGCTGGTGATCCGGCTGTTCCGGGCCTTCGGCTGCCGCATCCTCGTCTCCGACCCTTATCTCACGGCCGAAAAGGCGGCGGAGCTCGGGGTCGAGCGCGCCGGCCTCGACGACCTGCTGGGCGCCTCGGACATCGTCTCGCTGCACGCGCCGGTGCTGCCGGAGACGCGGCACATGATCGGCGCGACGCAGCTGGCCCGGCTGCGCGACGGCTGCCTGTTCATCAACACCGCCCGCTCGGCCCTGGTCGACGAGGCGGCGCTGCTGGCCGCTTTGCGCACCGGCCGCTTCACCGCCGCGCTCGACGTCTTCGACGAGGAGCCGCTGCCGGCCGACAGCCCGTTCCGCACCCTGCCGAACGTGGTGCTCTCGCCGCATGCCGCCGGCCACACCGAGGACTCGCACAAGCGCCAGGGGGCGACCACGGTCGACGAGATCTGCCGCTTCCTGGCCGGCGAACCGCTGCGCCACCCGGTGACCCCGGCAATGCTCGCGACGATGGCGTGACTGCAGTGGGCGCCGATGAATTCATTATCATCCCGATTGGAGAAAATATGCCTCTCCCGCTTGCGGGAGAGGTCGGATATCCGAAGGATGTCCGGGTGAGGGGATATCCCGGCCTCGCCGAGAGCTCTGCTCCGCCGCGAAGGAGCGGACGATCCGCGACACCCGCTCCTCGTGATCTCCGCCGCAAAGCCCTCACCCGGAGCCGCTTCGCGTCTCCGACCTCTCCCGCAAGCGGGAGAGGCAATCTGGACGTACGCGCACGGTCTGTCTTGTGGACGGAGGTGCCCGATCGCGGGCTCGTCGGTCTGAAACCCCAGCAAGAGGAATTCCCATGAGCTTCCAGGACAAGGTCGTGCTCGTCACCGGCGGTGCCTCGGGCATCGGCGCCGCCGCCACCCGCGCCTTCGCCAGGGCCGGCGCCAGAGTCGCCTTCACCTACGCCACCAGCCGGAGCGAGGCCGAGGCGCTGTCGGCGGAGCTGGAGGCCCTGGCCCTGCCGGCCGACCTGACCCGGCCGGAGGAGGTGACGGAGGTCTTCGCCCGCACCGAACGCGAGCTCGGGCCGCTCGACGTGCTGTTCGCCAATGCCGGCGGCCTGCTGCAGCGCAGCCGCTGCGTCGACACGACGCTCGACCTGTGGCACCGGGCGATCGCGGTCAATCTGACCAGCACCTTCCTGTGCTGCCAGGCGGCGCTGCGGTCGATGGAGCCGCGCCGCACCGGCGCCATCGTCACCATGTCGTCGCTCGCGGCCTTCGACGGCGGCGGCCCCGGCGCCGCGCACTACGCCGCGACCAAGGGCGCGGTCGCCACCTACACCCGCGCCTTGGCCAAGGAGGTCGGGCCGCTCGGCATCCGGGTGAACGGCGTCGCCCCCGGGCTGATCGGCACCCGCTTCCACGACGTCTTCAACACGCCGCAGGGCCGCGCCGCGGTGGTGGAGCGGACGCCGCTGCGCCGCGAAGGCACGCCGGAGGACGTGGCCGAGGCGGTGCTCTACCTGGCCTCGGACCGCGCCTCCTTCCTGGCCGGAGAAATCCTGCAGATCAACGGCGGGCTCGGGTTCTGAGTCCGCCCGGTCTCGCCCCGCTTACGACCAAGGACCAATGCCGTGTCCTTCCTGCTTGACCCGCCGAGTCGCACGGCGTTCAATTCCTCACTTGCAGCCGAGACAAGGATGTCGCCGATGCGCACGGTCCTGGTCGCTGACGATCACCCGATGTTCCGCGAGGCCCTGGCGGGCACGCTCAAGTCGCTCGACGACCAGGTCGACGTGCTCGAGAGCGGCAGCTTCGGCGAGGCCGTGGAGCGCATCACCTCGGTCATGGATCTCGACCTGATCCTGCTCGACCTGCGCATGCCGGGGATGAACGGGGTCAAGGGCGTGCGCTCGCTGCGCACCCGGCGGCCGGACGTGCCGGTGGCGGTGATCTCGGCCCTGGCCGACAGCTTCGTCATGCGCGAATGCTTCGATGCCGGCGCCGTCGGCTACATCCCGAAATCGCTGCCGCGCGACGCCATCGTCTCCGCCATCACCACCATCCTCGACGGCGGCAGCTACACCCCGTCCGAGGGGCTCGACGCCATCGGCCCGGGCGAGCTGGAGGAGGACGAGCCGCTGGACGAGGCGGTGCGCTGCCGGTTCGAGCTCTTGACCAACCAGCAGCGCAAGGTGCTGGAGCTGATGGCCGAGGGCCTCCTGAACAAGCAGATCGCCTACGCCATCGACGTCCAGATCACCACGGTCAAGGCGCATGTCTCCAGCCTGCTGCAGAAGCTCGGCGTCTCCAGCCGCACCCAGGCGGTGATCCTGTTCCAGAAGTACCGCCGCGCGCTGTGAGGGGGGACGGCGGCCCCCGGGGATCTTCCCCTTGTTGTCATGCCCGGGCTTGACCCGGGCATCCAGGAATGTCGATGCCGCTCCGGGGGCCCCTGGATCGCCGGGTCAAGCCCGGCGATGACAAATAGGTAAGAACGACTTCCGCCAAATCGCTGCGCGATAGCGTTCACCGCCTGGCCGACGCGATCAGCGCCCGCAGCCGGGCCGGCTTGATCGGCTTGGTCAGCAGGCTGACCCCGGACAGCGCCTGCACCATCGACTGCACCTCGGGGCTGCGGTCGGCGGTGATCACCGCGGCCGGGATCTCCTCGTCCAGAGCATGGCGCAGGCCGACGATCAGCTCGGTGCCGCGCTGGCCGGCGTCGAGGTGGTAGTCGGCCAGGACGATGTCCGGCCGGAAGCCCTCGGCCCCGATCCGCGCCTCCATCCCCGCCTTGTCGGCCGCGGCGGCCACCCGGCAGCCCCAGCTCTTCAGCAGCCGGGTCATGCCGTCGAGGATGGCGGGGTCGTTGTCGATCACCAGCACCCGCACCCGGTCGACCGCGCCGGGCACCACGGCGGCCGCGGCCGGCCGCGACGCCATGCAGTCCTGCGCCGGGTCGGTCAGCGGCACCAGGACCGAGAAGACCGAGCCGCGCCCGACGGCCGAGCGCACCTTGACCTCGGTGCCGAGCAGCCGGCTGATGCGGCGCACGATCGACAGGCCCAGCCCGTAGCCCTTCTCCCCGGCCTCGGCCTTGCCCTCCGGGCCGTCCAGCCGGCGGAACTCCTCGAAGATCTCGTCCAGCCGCTCCTGCGGGATGCCGATGCCGGTGTCGGCCACCTGCAGCTCGACCATGCCGCCGCGGCGCCGGGCGCCGAACAGGATCCGGCCGGCATGGGTGTAGCGCACGGCGTTGGTCAGGAAGTTCTGCAGCAGGCGGCGCAGCAGCTGCGGGTCGGAGCAGACGGTGAGCGAGCAGGGGAGCAGGGTGAAGCGCAGCCCCTTGCGCTCCGCCAGCGGCGCGATCTCGTCGTGCAGCGCCTCCATCAGCGGCGGCAGCGGCACGCTCTGCAGGTTGGCGCCCACGCGGCCGGCGTCGAGCTTGGAGATGTCGAGCAGGATGTTCAGCAGTTCCTCGACGTTCTCCAGCGCGTGGTCGATCTTGCCCAGCAGCGCCTCGCCCTCGGGCGGCAGCGCCGTGTCCTCCAGCGTCGCCACGAACAGCCGGGCGGCGTTCAGCGGCTGCAGCAGGTCGTGGCTGGCATCGGCCAGGAACTTGGTCTTGCTGATGTTGGCGCGCTCCGCCTCGGTCTTGGCGACGCGCAGCTCGCGGGCGATGCGGCGCCGCTTCTCCACCTCCAGCGACAGCGCCTCGTTCAGCCGGGACAGGGTGGCGGTGCGCTCATGCACCCGCCGCTCCAGCTCCTCGTTCGCCGCCTCCAGGATGCGCTCGGCCCGCCGGCGCTCGGTGATGTCCTGGATCAGGGTGAAGAAGCCGACCACCTCGTCGCGGTGGTTGCGGTGCGGCACATAGGTGGCGAAGCCGAAGCGCGGCTCGGTGTCCGACCCCGGCAGCGGCAGGTCGAAGGTCACGGTGGCGCCGGACAGCGCCCGCTCGATGAAGGGCTGGCGCGGGCCGTATTCGGCCTCGCCCAGCACCGCGCGCAGCGTCTGGCCCAGGATCGGGGTGCCGTTCGGGGCGTAGGCGGCGCGGTAGGCGCGGTTGACGAAGCGGTAGCGCTGGTCGCGGTCGACATAGGAGATCATGGTCGGCACCGCATTGGCGAACAGCCGGATCCGCTGTTCGCTGTCCAGCAGCGCCTCCTCCGCCAGCTTGCGCTCGGTGATCTCGACATAGGAGGTGACGAAGCCGCCATCGGGCATCGGGTCGCCCTTGACCTCGAACCAGCGGCCGTTCAGCGCCACCTCGGAGGGCGGGCCCGAAGCTCGGGCTGCGCCGCGGGCCGAGCCCGGCCCGATCGGCGAGGCGGTGCCCAGCGCCGGCGCGCCGCGCGCGTCGTTGAACTCCTGGAACCGGCGGTAGGAGGCGCCGGGCTGGCGCAGCTCCGCCGGCAGCTCCAGCAGCTCGCCGTAGCGCCGGTTGGCGGTCACCAGCTTCTGGTCGCGGTCGAACACGGCGACGCCGATCGACATGCTCTCCAGCGTCGCCTGCAGATGGGCCGAGCGCTCGGCCAGCGCCTTCTCGCGCTCCTGCCGCTCGGCGTCCTTGACGTCGGTGATGTCGGTGTAGATCGAGGCGATGCCGCCCTCGGTCGACCGCCGGTCGTTGACCTGGACCCAGCGCCCGTCGGCCAGGGCATAGACCCAGCGATGGGCGCCGCCGCCGCGGGTGGAGGCGCGGTCCCGCCGGCGCTCGGCGATCCACAGCTCGGGCTTGAGGCCGTCGGACTGGATGATGCCGGCGTCGAGCGCCAGGCGGATCAGCGCATCGAGCGACAGGCCGGGACGGATCCGGTCGGTCAGCTGCGGCCAGAAGTCGAGGAAGCGGCGGTTGAACAGCACCAGCCGGTCGTCCGGGTCGAAGATGGCGAAGCCTTCGGAGATGCTGTCGATCGCATCCTGCAGCCGGTTCTGCGCCGTGCGGCTGGCGACGATCGCCTCGCTCAGCTCGCGGTTCGACCGCTCGACCGCCTCCAGCGCGTGCTCCAGCTCGCGGGTCCGGTCGCGCACCTTCTGGTCCAGGAGGATCGCGGTCTGGAACAGCTGATAGGCGTTGCCCTGCATGTCGAGGCTGTGCTCGACCCGCTGCATCAGGGCGCGGTTGATCTCCGACAGCTTGGCAATGTGCCGCCGCAGCGCGGCCTCCTGGTCGCCCTCCGTCCGCCGGTCCTCCTGCGCCGCCTCAGGCCCCATCGCTCACCCCGGCCCGAAGGCGATCCCGGTGAAGGTCTGGCTGACATGCATCATGCCGAACTGCTCGCCATAGGTGTTGAAGCCGACGACGTTGTTCTGGGCCATGATCCTCGAGACTTCGGTCAGCATCTGGCGCTGCTCCATCTCGACGTAGCGCAGCACGCAGTCGAACCCGATCACCGCGTCGATGCTGCCCAATTCGGCGCGCAGATCGTCGAACAGCGAGGCCAGATTCGCGACCAGATCGCCGCTCTTTGCGACGCTCAGGATGATTCCCTCGTCGATCGCGCAGAAGAAATGCAGGCAGCCCTGCTCGTCGACCCGCTGGATGGCGCGGACATAGTGCCGGCCGCCGGCCCGCACCACCAGCGGGTGCGAGGCGAAGACCAGCGGCGTCAGGTCGGCCGGCGTCAGCCCGATCATCCGGGCGTATTCCTCGGCCGCCGGCTCGGCGTTGATCTCCATCACCACGCGCCGCGCCGGGTCGGCCCGGGTCACCACCATCTTCTGGTCCAGCGCCTGGAAATGCTGCCGCTCGAACACCCGGAAGGCGAGGTCGGTGGAGACCAGCACCAGCAGCGAGGCGCTGGACAGCACCCGCCCGTCGAGGAAGATCGCGGTCTCGCGGAAGGCCAGGTTGTCGCCGGCCGAGCCGCCGACCAGCGGGATCTCGCCCAGCGCGTCGCCCAGCGCGGCGACGATGATCTCCTCATGCATCGACAGCCCGTCATTGATCAGCAGCGCGAAGGTGCGCGACGGGTCGAAGCGGAGCCGGTGGCGGGCCTCGTGCTCGGCCAGCAGGTCCTTGGCGATGGCGGCGCCGTCGGCGATCTCGAAGCTCGACATCGGCTCGATCAGCCGGACCGAGGCGGCGAAATGGTCGGCGGACAGGCTGAGGCCGGTGATCGTGCCCTGGCGGTAGCCGGCCGGGGTGATCTCGCCGGCGGTGGTGCAGCCCAGCACCCGCACCTCCGGCAGCCGCCGGGCCATGGCGGCCAGGACCGCGGGCAGATCGTAGATGGGTGAGCAGAACAGCAGGACCATCTCCATCCGGTCCTGGGCGATCGCGTCCAGGAGCTCCTCGACCGCATCCTCCGTCGCCGCCTTCATGCTCATCCCCCGACGGATGCCGTTCGGGCCGGTGACGGCCGTCCTCTCCCTGGCTTGACTGGCTTGGGGCATTGCTTCCTCCCGAGAAGCTTAGCGGGGCCCTCTGGCGGGGACCACTGATCCAAGGACCAATTATCAGGCTAAACCCGCATTTCTCACACTCCTTATGTCCTGCCTCGCCGCAAGGCGACCCTCCGGGCCGTCGTCACAGGCCGGCAGGGTGCGTCGAACGGCTCCTGCCCTGCCGGCATGGGACGATGGCGCAGGGTACGAGGAGTGTGAGAAATGCGGGTTGTCGCCTTTGTGCCAAAGTCCTATTCCGGGCGGTGTTTCTTTGCCGGTACGGTTCCCCGGCAGGTTCAGGCGCCGGTTCCAGCGGCAGCGGCGCGACTCCCCGCGCGCCCCGCGCCGGACGACGCGAAGAATGTGGAGGAGAACGATGAAGACGCGTGCCGCCGTTGCCGTCGCCGCGGGCAAGCCGCTGGAGATCATGGAGGTCGACCTCGAAGGCCCGAAGGCCGGCGAGGTGCTGGTCGAGATCAAGGCGACGGGGATCTGCCACACCGACGAGTTCACCCTGTCGGGCGCCGACCCGGAAGGCCTGTTCCCGGCGATTCTCGGGCATGAGGGCGCCGGCATCGTCGTCGATGTCGGCCCGGGCGTCACCAGCGTGGCGAAAGGCGACCACGTCATCCCGCTGTACACGCCGGAATGCCGGCAGTGCCCGTCCTGCCTGTCGCGCAAGACCAATCTCTGCACCGCCATCCGCTCGACCCAGGGCCAGGGCGTGATGCCGGACGGCACCAGCCGCTTCTCGGTCGGCGGCGAGAAGATCTTCCACTACATGGGCTGCTCGACCTTCTCGAACTTCACCGTGCTGCCGGAGATCGCGGTGGCCAAGGTCAACCCCGACGCGCCCTTCGACAAGATCTGCTACATCGGCTGCGGCGTGACCACCGGCATCGGCGCGGTGATCAACACCGCCAAGGTCGAGATCGGGGCGACCGCGATCGTCTTCGGGCTCGGCGGCATCGGCCTCAACGTGATCCAGGGCCTCCGCCTGGCCGGGGCCGACATGATCATCGGCGTCGACCTGAACAACGACAAGAAGGCCTGGGGCGAGCGCTTCGGCATGACCCATTTCGTCAACCCGACCGAGGTCGGGGGCGACCTGGTGCCCTACCTGGTCAACATGACCAAGCGCGGGGCCGACCAGATCGGCGGCGCCGACTACACCTTCGACTGCACCGGCAACGTCAAGGTGATGCGGGCGGCGCTGGAGAGCGCGCATCGCGGCTGGGGGCAGAGCATCGTCATCGGCGTGGCCGGCGCGGGGCAGGAGATCTCGACCCGGCCGTTCCAGCTGGTCACCGGACGGGTGTGGAAGGGCACGGCGTTCGGCGGCGCGCGCGGCCGCACCGACGTGCCGAAGATCGTCGACTGGTACATGGAGGGCAAGATCGAGATCGACCCGATGATCACCCACAAGCTGCCGCTCGACCGCATCAACGAGGGCTTCGACCTGATGCATGAGGGCAAGTCGATCCGCACGGTCGTCGAATACTGATGGTGGAGCTGGTCACACGCAGCAGGCACCGGGCCTTCGCGGGCGAGGTGGGGTTCTACAGCCACGCCTCGTCCGAGATCGGCGGCGAGATGCGCTTCGCCGTCTACGTGCCGCCGCAGGCGGCCGAGCGGCCGGTGCCGGTGCTGGTCTACCTGGCGGGGCTGACCTGCACCGAGGAGACCTTCATCATCAAGGCCGGCGCCCTGCAGCACGCGGCGGAGTTCGGGCTGATGCTGGTGGCGCCGGACACCAGCCCGCGCGACCGGCGGCACCCGGGCGACGACGACAGCTGGGATTTCGGCCTCGGCGCCGGCTTCTACCTCGACGCCACCCAGGCCCCCTGGCGCGACGGCTACCGCATGCACGCCTATGTGACGCGCGAGCTGCCGGAGGTGATCGGCAGGCACTTCCCGGCGCGGCGCTCGGCCATGAGCATCTTCGGCCATTCGATGGGCGGGCACGGGGCGCTGGTGGCGGCGCTCCGCAACCCCGGCCTCTACCGCTCGGTCTCGGCCTTCGCGCCGATCGCAGCGCCGTCGCAATGCCCCTGGGGGCAGAAGGCGTTCGGCAACTATCTGGGACCGGACCAGTCGGGCTGGGCGGAATGGGACGCGACCGCGCTGGTCGAACGTGGGGCGCGCTGCCCCGACCTGCTGATCGACCAGGGCGAGGCCGACCAGTTCCTCGAGCGCGAGCTGCACCCGCATCTGTTCGAGGCCGCCTGCCGCAAGGCCGGCCAGCCGCTGACGCTGCGCCGCCATCCCGGCTACGACCACGGCTACTACTTCATCTCCACCTTCATCGCCGACCATATCCGCCACCATGCCGGCACGCTGAACCGGGGGTAGGGACGTGACGCTCGCCATCGGCCGCCGCGGGTTCCTCATCGGTGGCGCGCTGTTGGCGGCGTCGGTCTCCCGCGCCCAGGACCTGCCGCGGGTGCGGGTCGGCACGCTGCAGTTCGGCACGGTGAACTGGGAGCTGGCGGTGATCCGCGACGGCGGGCTCGACCGCAGCCGCGGCTTCGTGCTCGACCCGCTGGTGCTGGCCGACAAGGACGCGGCCGCCGTCGCCTTCCAGTCCGGCGCGGTCGACGCCATCGTCACCGACTGGATCTGGGTGGCGCGGCAGCGCCAGGCCGGGCGCGACTTCACCTTCGTGCCCTTCTCGCTGACCGTCGGCGCGCTGATGGCCGATCCTGCGACCGGCATCCGCACCATCCAGCACCTGCGCGGCAAGCGCCTCGGCGTCGCCGGCGGCGAGGACGACAAGAGCTGGGTGCTGATCCAGGCCTATGCCCGCAAGGCCGGGATCGACCTGCCGCGCGCCGCCACCGTCAACTTCGCGGCCCCGCCGCTGCTGAACCAGCTGGCGCTGCGCGGCGACCTCGACGCCGTGCTCAACTTCTGGCAGTTCGCCGCCCGGCTGGCCGCGAAGGGCTTCCGCCCGGTGGTGGAGATCGCGAAGATCCTGCCGGAGCTCGGGCTGGACCGGCCGCCGCCGCTGCTCGGCTGGGTGTTCCGCGACTCCTGGGCGACCGCGAACCCCGACCTCGCCCGCGGCTTCCTCGACGCCTCCTTCGCCGCCAAGGCGGCGATGAAGACGGACGACGCGCTGTGGCAGCGCCTCAAGCCGCAGATGCAGGCCGAGGACGACGTCGTCTTCGCCGCCCTGCGCGACGGCTACCGCGCCGGCATCCCGCCGGCTCCCGGCCCGGAGGACGAGGCGGCGGCCGCCGCGGCGCTGCGCCTGATGGCCGGGATCACCCCGGCCGCGGTCGGCGGGCTGACGGCGCTGCCGCCCGGCACCTTCTGGCCCGGCCATGGCGGTTGACGCCTCGCCGGCGGCCGTCGCAACGGCGCCGGGTCTTCGGCGCTGGCGCTGGCTGCTCTCCCTCGCGATCCTCGTTGCCATCTGGCAGGTCGCGGCCCTGCTGGCCGACAGCGCCGTCCTGCCGCCCCCGGCCGAGGTCGCGGCCTCCGCCTGGCAGCACATGATCGAGGGCGACCTGCCCACCAACGTCGCCGTCACCCTGGCGCGGGTGCTGGTGGCCTTCGCCGCCGCCATGCTGATCGGCACCGCCATCGGCATCGCCCTCGGCCGCAGCCGTCTGCTCGACGAGCTGTTCGACGGCTGGCTGGTGATCGCGCTGAACATGCCGGCGCTGGTGACGATCGTGCTCTGCTACGTCTGGTTCGGGCTGAACGAGGTGGCGGCGGTGGTGGCGGTCGCGGTCAACAAGGCGCCGCTGGTGGTGGCGATCACGCGCGAGGGCGCCCGGGCGCTCGACCGGCCGCTGATGGAGATGGCCCAGCTCTTCGCCGTGCCGCGCGGCCGGGTGCTGCGCCGGATCGTGCTGCCGCAGCTGGCCCCCAGCCTGATGGCCGCCGCCCGCTCCGGCCTCGCCCTGACCTGGAAGATCGTGCTGGTGGTCGAGCTGCTGGGCCGGCCGGACGGCGTCGGCTTCCAGATCCGCAGCTTCTTCAACTTCTTCGACATTGCCGGGATCCTCGCCTACACGCTGGTGTTCATCGCCGTGATCCTGGCGATCGAGGCCTTCATCCTGCAGCCCCTCGACCGCGCCGCCGGACGCTGGCGGTCGCCATGATCGGCGTCGCGCTGCAGGGCATCCGCCGGCGCTTCGCCGCGCCGGTGCCGCGCGACGTGCTGGACGGCGTCGATCTCGCGATCGGGGCCGGGGAATTCGTGGCCCTGGCCGGCCCCTCCGGCCGCGGCAAGACCACGCTGCTGCGCATCATCGGTGGCCTCGACCCCGATTATCAGGGCCGGATCGACTGGCCGGACGGGCCGCCGCGCCGCCGCGCCGCGGTGTTCCAGGACCCGCGCCTCGTGCCCTGGCTCGGCCTGCTCGACAACCTGCTGCTGGTCGCCGGCCGCGGCGCCGAGCCCAGGGCCAGGGAGCTGCTGGCGGCGGTCGAGCTGGAAGGCCGCGAGGATGCCTGGCCCGGCCAGCTCTCCGGCGGCATGCAGCGCCGTGCTGCCCTGGCCCGGGCGCTGCTGGTCGAACCCGACCTGCTGCTGCTGGACGAACCGCTGGTGTCGCTCGACCACGCTTTGGCCGGGCGGATGCGGGCCTTGCTGGCCAACTACTGGCAGCGCCACCGGCCGACCGTGCTGCTGGTCACCCACGACCTGCGCGAGGCGGTGACCCTGGCCGACCGCGTGGTGGTGCTGGCCGAGGGCGTCGGGCGGGTGTCGCTGCAGCGGGGCATCGAGCTGCCGCATCCGCGCGACCCCGCCGATCCGCGCATCGACGCCATCGTCGACGCCCTGCTGCGCTTCGACCCGGGCCTGGCGGTGGCGGAGGGGGATGAACCGACGGGCAGCGCCTGAGTGCAGGCTCGCCGCAACCGTGATAGTGTTCCATCCTATTCAGCAGGATCGGAGGCGCCGTTGCGCACCACCCAGCAGTTCAGCGTCACTCTTCCGAACGAGATGGCGGAGATGGTCCGGGCCAAGGTCGCCTCGGGCGAATACGCCAGCGAGAGCGAGGTGATCCGCGACGGGTTGCGCGCCCTGCAGGCCCGCGATCAGGCGCTCGAGAAATGGCTGCGCACGGAGGTGGCGGCCGCCTATGACGAGATGAAGGCCGACCCCTCGAAGGGCATTAGTGCCGAGGAGGTTCTGAAATCGCTGAAGGCCGAGACGAGGCGCCGGACCAAGGTCGGGTAGGAAGGCGGCTCACCGTGTGATTTTCGCGCCGCAGGCGAAGGCGCAACTGCTGGCGCTGCATCACCGCATCTCCGAAGCCGCATCGCCTCTGGTGGCAGAACGCTACACGACGTCCATCGTCCAATACTGCCTTCGCTGTCGACCTTCCCGCATCGCGGTACGCGCCGAGACGATATCCGCCCAGGGCTGAGGCTGCTCGGGTTCCGGCGCCGCGTGACGATCGTGCTAACTGTCGACGAGAGGATCGTGACCATCCTCGGCGTCTTCTATGGCGGCCAGGACGTCGAGGCGGCGCTGCAGGCCGAAGAGCCCTGAGACTACTTCACCGGCAGCGGCGCGTTCGGCAGGGTCGGGCGGCCGCCGGCGGTCCAGTCCTTCAGCCCGCCGGGGAACCAGTGCACTGCGGTGTAGCCCTCGGCCACCGCGCGCTTGGCGGCGTTCCAGGACATCCAGCACTCCGCGTCGCAGTAGAACACCAGCGGCCGGGCGTGGTCGCCCAGGGTCAGCGCCGCCAGCGCATCGCGGAAATAGGCCTCCATCTCCGCCGACAGCGCGCCGTAGCCGGTGTTGGCCAGCCAGACGCTGCCCGGGATGTCGTGTCGCTCCGGCGGACGCCACAGCGTCCCCGGCGGCAGCTTGTCCGGCCGCGGCGGCTGCGGCAGCACGTCGATCAGCACCACCGGGCCGCTGCGGATCAGCCGTTCCACCCCCGCGGCGTCGACCACCGTGGCGCCCTTCAGCGTCGCCGGCGTCGGCGCCCGGTAGTCCTCCATGCGGTAGCCGTCGGGCTCCGCCGGCTGCGCCGCGGCCGGGACGGTGGCGAGGCAGAGGGCCAGGACTGCGAGGTGAAGGGCGCGGCGGCGCATCAAGGGTTCAAAGCATGGGTTGCCCGCGCGCATCGAGCATCGGCACGCCGTACTCCTTCAGGATCGCGGTGATCGCGTCCCGGTTCTCCCGGATCAGCGCGTTGATCCGGTTCTTCCAGTCGCTCTCGCCCGGCCGCACGCCCATGGTGATGTAGAAGTCGAGCCGCGTGTCCTTCGCCTCGTTCGACAGCGGCGTCACCACCAGCGCGTCGCCGTGCCGCTTGGCGAAATAGCCGGCGATCGGCCCCCACAGCACGGCGACGTCGATCTGCTTGCCCGCCAGATCCTCGATCATCTGCCGGCCCGGCGCGTCGAAGCGGGTGTCGACGATCAGCGGATAGGGCCGGGCCTGCGCCATCAGCCCGTCCCGCGCCGCCAGGTTGGCGGGCGGCGTGCCGGCCGTGATGCCGATCCGCAGGGTCTTCAGCCGCGGGTCGGCCAGTCCGGCCAGGTCGGCGAGGTTGTCCTCGCGCCGCGTCACCACGACGTAGCCGGAGCGGTAATAGGGGTTGGTGTTCTGCACCAGGTCGGCGCCGGCGACGATGCCCATCACCAGGTCGCAGCGCCGGGCCCGCAGCGTCATCCGCAGGAAGCCGGTCGAGTTCGGGTACCAGGTGTAGCGCACCGGCACGCCCAGCTTCCCGGCCAGGAGCTCGGCGATCTTGTTCTCGAAGCCCTCGCCCTTGTCGTTGGAGAAGGGCAGGTTGGCGGGGTCGGCGCAGACCCGCAGCGCCGAACGGTCGATCGCCTCGGGCCGCGGCGGCTCGGCCCGGCCGGGGCCGGACAGCAGCACGGCGCCGGCCAGGAGGGCCAGCGCCGCGGCGCGCCGCGCGAAGAAGGGGGGCATGGCGGGCGCCCTAGCCGGGCGTCCCCATGCAGGACGCTTCCGCCTCGGCATAGTCCTTGGACTTCTTCTCGAACTTGGCCGGCCGGCCGCGCCCCACGACGCCGTCGGACCGGGCCTTGAGATAGGCGTAGATGTCGTTGATGTAGCACATCACGTTCGGATCGGTGCCCAGCGCCGGCATCTTCTTCTCGCTGGCGGTGTTCACCGTCTCCTTGCCGTTCACCACCGTGTCCATGAACTGGTCGAAGCTGAGGGTCTTCAGCGAATCGACCAGGCTGGGGGCGAAGCTGCTGCCCTCGCCGTCGGGGCCGTGGCAGACGTAGCAGATGCTGTTGTAGCGGCGGAACCCGTTATAGACCAGCCAGTCGACCGTGCCGTCCGCGCCGATGTGATAGGGTTTCTCCTCCTCCGCGGCCGCCGGCGCCGCGGTCGCGTTCGCCGCGGGCTGCTGCCCCGCCGGGTCGCTGCCCTTGTCCTGGGCGAAGGCCGCGGCGGCGAAGCCGCCGATCGCGATCAGGCTGCCGGTCAGGAGGGCGGTGCGGAACAGGAAGGCGCGGAAGGGCATCCTCGATCCTCTCGGATGATGGGCATGGGCCGGAGAAAGAGGAGGCGGGCCGAAGCCCGCCTCCGAGGCGCAGGGAGGCTTCAATCGGGAAGGGCGAAGACGGTCAGCGTTCCGCCCAGCTGGGTGTACTGCGACAGCGACTGATAGGCACCGACCGCGCCGAGACCCTCGGTCGGGTTGGTCAGGCCCGCCGCCATCCCGATGCCGGCCCAGCCGCCGACGCCGGACAGGACGGCAACGTACTGCTTGCCGTTGGCCGTGTAGGTGTTGACGTTGCCGATGATGCCGGAGGGGGTCTTGAACTTGTACAGCTCCTTGCCGGTCTTGGCGTCGACCGCCTTCAGATAGCCCTCCAGCGTGCCGTAGAAGACCACGCCGCCGGCGGTGGCCAGCGCGCCGCTCCAGACCGAGAACGGCTCGGGGATCGACCACACGATCTTGCCCTTCTCCGCATCCCAGGCGATGAAGTTGCCGAGATGGTCGCCGCCCGGCGCCGGGTACATGCTCAGCGTCGCGCCGACATAGGGCTGGCCGGCCGTGTAGGCTACCTTGTACGGCTCGTAGTCCATGCAGACATGGTTGGTCGGCACGTAGAACAGGCCGGTGTCCGGCGAATAGGTCGCCGGCTGCTGGTCCTTGGTGCCGAGCGCCGCCGGGCAGATGCCCTGCGAATTGACGTCCTCGCCATTGGCTTCGGTCGAGTACTTCTTGTCGCGCTCCGGCAGGCCGGTCTTCAGGTCGATCTTGGTCGCCCAGTTGACCGCCGGGTCGTATTTCTCGGCCACCAGCAGCTCGCCCGTGACGCGGTCCATGGTGTAGGCGAAGCCGTTGCGGTCGAAATGCACCAGCAGCTTGCGCTCCTGGCCGTTGAACGGCTTGTCGACCAGGATCATCTCGTTGACGCCGTCATAGTCCCATTCGTCATGGGGCGTCATCTGGTAGACCCATTTCGCCATGCCGGTGTCGGCGTCGCGGGCGAAGATGGTCATCGACCACTTGTTGTCGCCGGGGCGCTGCACCGGGTTCCAGGTGCTGGGATTGCCGGTGCCGTAATAGATCAGGTTGGTCTCCGGGTCATAGGAGAGCCATCCCCAGGTGGTGCCGCCGCCGATCTTCCACTGGTCGCCCTGCCAGGTGGTGATGCCGGAATCCTTGCCCACCGGCTTGCCGAGATGGGTGGTCTTCTCCGGATCCATCAGCGTGTCCGCGTCCGGCCCCATCGACCAGGCGGTCCAGGCGACTTTGCCGGTCTTGATGTCATAGGCCGTCACCTTGCCGCGAACGCCGAATTCGCCGCCGGAATTGCCGATCAGCACCATGTTCTTGACCACCAGCGGCGCCGAGGTGCCGGTCTCGCCCTTGGTCGGGTCGCCGTCCTTGACGCTCCACTCCACCTTGCCGGTCTTGGCGTCCAGCGCCACCAGCGTGGTGTCGGCCTGGTGCAGGAAGATCTTGCCGTCACCGTAGGCGACGCCGCGATTGACGGTGTCGCAGCACATCACCGGGATGACGTTCGGGTCCTGCTTCGGCTCGTACTTCCAGATGATCTTGCCGTTGTTGGCGAGATCCAGGGCATAGACCGTGTTCGGGAACGGCGCATGGACATACATCGTGCTGCCGATCACCAGCGGTCCGCCCTCATGGCCGCGCAGCACGCCGGTGGAAAAGGTCCAGACCGGTTGCAGGGTCTTGACGTTCTCCGCGGTGATCTCCTTCAGCGCGCTGTAGCGCGTGCCGGCATAGTTGCCGAGCGGCGTCACCCACTGGTTGGGGTCTTTTTCCAGCTTGATCAGCTCGTCATTGGCCGACGCGACAGTCGGCAGCGCCGCCAGCGCGAGCACAAGCGCCAAGGCGGTCCCGGAAACGCGCAGCAATCTGGGCATTCGCTCTCCTCCCATTGATCGCGATGCGGGACCCGCGGCAATGCCAGCGGCACGCCGGAGGTCCGCCTCGACGGTCGTTCACGCCATCGGGCCCGGTCGTCATGGCCTCGTCTCCGGGCCTGTTGGTGCTTCATTCGGAAGACGACCGCCATCACTTTGCGGAGACATCCAAATCCCAGTCAATTGCAAACACACAAAATCATATTGTCCTTTGGTACGAAATCCGTTTTTTGCGATTGCGAAGTAAATACTAGATTTATACCAAGGTACAATCTTCAAATATTAATCTCGTGCCCCGGTCGACAGTGCGGGGGTCGGCAGGGGCATAGCGGGCGGGCCGGCAGTGAAACCGGCGTCTCGACCGGATTTTTGCGGTGCGAAAGAAAGCGGCCGCGCCGCTTGTTCAAGGGCCAGGGCAGTACTTCCGCGACATCGGTCCAATCATGCCGCGGCGCCGCTCACGGCATGGGCTGGCCCGGCCGGCAGGGCGGGATCAGCGGGTGGGGGCCGAGGCGGACCAGGCGAAGCGAAAACTCGCGCATCGTCGGCGCGGTGTCGCGCAGCCAGCGGTACTGCACGTCATAGGCCTCGCGCTCGCGCTCCAGCCAGGCTTCGCAGTCGGCCGCCGGCGTCCCGCCCGCGGCGGCGCGCTGCAGGAAATGGGTCAGCTCGTGCACCAGGATGCTGGTGTCGGCCGGGTCGGTGCCGATCCTCAGCCGGTCGTCGAGCGCGATGGTGCCGTCCTGCCCGGCATAGCCCATCACGGCGCAGGGATGGCTGCAGGCCATCGCCTCCAGCGCCGCATGCGGCACCATCAGCACGGTCGGCGGGTCGCCGGGGATCGCATAGCCGGTGTAGCCGGAAACGGCGGTCAGCAGGCTGGCGACCAGCGCCGCCGGGACCGGGCCGGTCATGGGGGGCTGCCTCCGCCTTTGGCCGGGGAAGTCCAGGCCGCAAATATTGAGTCCCCCCTCCCCTTGCGGGAGGGGGGTAGGGGGAGGGGGGTTTCTCCGCCAGAGCCGGCGATCGATTGCGTGAGGCCAGTCAGTCGGCTGAGGCCGATCCCGAGCAGCACGCGCGCGGACGCGCGCAGACCCCTCCCCCTGCCCCCCTCCCGCAAGGGGAGGGGGGACAAAGAAAGGCGCGGCAGCACTGCGGGCAAGGCGGTCTCGTCCCTTGGAACGAATTGACCCGCCGCCGGCCCTTTGCTCTGCTGACCGCCCGACGCGACTGCGGAGCGATCGCCATGAAGGGCTGTGCGGTTCTCGCCCTCCTCGCCCCGGCGCTGCTCGCCGCGCCCGGCCCGGCGCGGGCGAACGACTATCCGACCCCGGTGGTGGCCGACTACGTGATCGGCTGCATGGCCAGCAACGGCGAGACGCAGGAGATGCTGCAGCGCTGCTCCTGCAGCATCGACACGGTCGCCTCGATCATGCCCTACAGCGCCTATGAGAAGGCCGAGACGGTGCTGCGCATGCAGCTCGCCACCGGCGACCAGGCCGGCATCTTCCGCGAGATGACGATGCTGAAGACCATGGTCGACACGCTGCGCCTGGCGCAGATCGAGGCGGATTTCCGCTGCTTTTAGGGGCCTCTCGAAGAAAGACGCTTTCTCTCCTCTGTCATTGCCGGGCTTGACCCGGCAATCCAGTGGGTCTCGACATCTTCTGGATGCCCGGGTCAAGCCCGGGCATGACAATTTGGGGATTGCCCGCACCCCGTCCCTCAATTCTCTGCTTCTAGCACGCCGCCTCACATCGTCGCCGGCACCGGCCAGGCGCCGGTGAACACGGCGCCGTCCGAATCCTTGGCGGTCGCGCTCAGCCGCCCGGCCTCCGCCGGGGTGAAGCTGAACTCCACCATCGGGTTCTCGCTCAGCGAGATGTTGCCCTCGACCCGCAGCAGCTCGGCGCCGTCGTAGCTGACCTCGACGGTCTCGATGAAGCGCGCCGGGACATAGGTGCGCTTGATCTGGTCCATCTGCATGCCGGAATAGTTCGGGTGCCGGATCAGCAGCTCGACCCGGCTCGGCTGGCCGATCAGCGCCGCGTCCAGGTTCTTGGTCCGCATCTCGCCGAGATGGGCCATGGCCTCGTCCGGCGTCTTCATCGCGGGGGCGGAGCAGCCGCCGGCCGCCTTGACGAAGGCGGCGGCCATGAACAGCGACCCGTCCGCGGTCTCGGCCACGGCGTGGATGTTGGTGTACTCGTTCACCCGCACCCGAGTGCCGATGGTCGGGTCGGTGATGCCGTCGCCCAGCCGGAACACTGCCGCGACCGGCGCCGGGTTCTTGTCGACCACCAGGGTGACGGCGCGGATCCGCCCGGCCGGCATGTGCTCGCGGTCGAATCGGACGGTCACCGGCACCACCGCTGCGTCATAGGCGCGCTGCGGCGCCTCCACCCGCATGAAGGCGCTGCCGTCGGCGACCGGCTTGTCGCCGAAGATCGCGGTCTGCAGCTCGGGCCAGGGATCGTCGGCCCGGGCGGGGCCGGCCAGGGCCAGCAGGGTGACCAGGATCAGGGTCGCGGCGTGCTTCGGCATCGTGTCCTCCCCCTTCGTCCTTCGGCTACTCCCATTCCAGCTCGGTGTAGGCCGTGGCGACGTTGCGGTCGTTGTAGTCGTCGAACAGCAGCCAGCGGCCGCGCTCGGACCGGCCGACCGTGGCCACCGCCTGGTCGAGGCTGCGCCCGGCGGCGAGGGCCGCGCGGGTCTCGGTCAGGATCAGGCGAAGATAGCGCTCCTCGTCGTCCAGCGCATCCGGCCAGGGGGTGGAGGCCGGGCCGTGGCCCGGCACCACCCGCCGGATCCCGGCCTCGCGCCGCAGCCCGGCGATGGCATCCAGCCAGCCGCGCAGCGACCCGTCGATCGCCGGCACCCGCTCCAGGAACACCAGGTCGCCCGCGAACAGCGTGCCGGTCGCGGTGTCCAGTACGGTCAGGTCGGCATCGGTGTGCGCCGGCGGCCAGGCTCTCAGCTCCAGCGTCCGGCCGCCGAGGTCGAGCGACAGCCGGTCGCGCACCAAGTGGGTCGGCGGCACGATCGCGGTGCCGGCGGCGGCGTCGCCCAGTGCCTGCCGCAGCCCGTCGAGATAGGTGTCGGCCCGGGCGTCGAGGCCGCGCGGCAGATTGGCGTGGCCGACGATGGTGGTGAAAGGCCCGGCGAAGGCGGCGTTGCCCAGCGCGTGGTCGGGGTGGAAATGGGTGTTGATCACCCAGCGGACGGGCAGGGTGGTCCGATGCCACACCGACGCCAGCAGCCGTCGTCCCTCGGCGGCGCTGCCGCCGGTGTCGATCACCGCCGCCGCCTCGCCGCCGATGACGAAGCCGAGATTGGCGATCCCGCCGAGATTCGCCGCCGTCGCCTCCTCATGCACGCCGCGGAACACGAAGACGCCGGGCGCGACCTCCGCCACCGGCAACGGCGGCTCGGTCGGCGGGGCGGCCGCGCCGCCCACGAGGCCCAGCGCCAGGGCGCCGCCGATCGCGCGCCGGCGGCTCAGCGCCGCCGGCCGGTGCGGATCTGCCTTGCGGTCCGATGACGGCACGCGAATTCTCCCGCAGGACCAGGAATCATCAGGCCGTGCTTTTGCCCCGCGGCTGAATTGGACTTTGGTCTCAGTTGCTTCTTCTCGCCTTGTCGGGGCCGGGGGCGGTTCATACAGTCGGGGCCAATCCCCGCCGTCGAGCGGGCAGGCACGGCAGGGCCTCGGGCCCGCGCCGATGCCGAAGCGGAACGCCGGCCCGTCCGGCCCAGCAGGAGGACGTCCGAGATGCGAAGCATTGCACTCATCGCCGCGGCTGCCGCCGCGCTCGCGCTGCCGATGGCGGCCCAGGCCCAGGACGCGGCCAAGGGCAAGCAGGTCTTCGCCAAATGCCAGGCCTGCCATTCGATGGACGCCGGCACCAACAAGCTCGGCCCGTCACTGCATGGCGTGATCGGCCGCACCTCCGGCGCGATCGACGGCTTCAAATATTCGGATGCGATGAAGAACGCGCATCTGACCTGGGACGAGGCGACGCTCGACAAGTATCTCGCCAATCCCAAGACCCTGGTGCCCGGCACCAAGATGGTCTTCCCCGGCCTGCCGAAGGAGGAGGACCGGAAGGACGTGATCGCCTATCTGAAGGACGCGGGGGCGAGCTGACGATGGGCTCGGAGGGCCCCCTCACCCTCCTACGCGCTTCGCGCGCGGGCCCCTCCCTCTCCCCGAGGAGAGGGGAATGCGGGCGGCGCGCCTCACACCTCTCCTTGGGGAGAGGTCGAAATCGCGCAGCGATTTCGGGTGAGAGGGCGGCGCAGGCCCTTCAGCTTCTGAGACGCCTCTTCGCAGCGCTCGGCCTCGCCGCGGCGGTGCTGGCCCTTCCCGCCGCGGCCCAGCAGCAGGCGCCGAAGCTGTCGGTCACCATCGGCTGGCTCAGCGAGGCGATCCCGGAGCCGGAGCCGTTGTCGCTGGTCGAGCCGGTGGCCAAGGACAAGGGGCTGGCCGGCGCCAAGCTCGCCATCACCGACAACCAGACCACCGGCCGCTTCCTCGGCCAGGACTACACGCTGGACGAGACCGTGGTCCCGGCGGGCGGCGACCTGGCCGGCGCCGCGGCCGCGATCGCCGGCAAGGGCATCCGGCTGGTCGTCGCCGACCTGGCGGCCGACCGGCTGCTGCAGCTCGCCGACCTGCCGGAGATGAAGGATGCGGTGATCCTCGACGCCCGCGCCCAGGACGACCGGCTGCGCGTCGCCGACTGCCGCGCCAACGTCTTCCACACCATCCCCAGCCGGGCGATGAAGGCCGACGCCCTGGCGCAGTACCTGGCGTTCAAGCGCTGGACCCGCTGGGTGCTGGTCTCCGGCACGAAGGACGAGGACAAGGCCTTCGCCGACGCCGTCCGCCGCGCCGCCAAGCGCTACGGCGCCCAGATCGTCGAGGAGCGCAGCTACGAGTTCCAGGCCGGCTCCCGCCGCTCCGACACCGGCGAGCAGCAGGTGCAGCGGCAGATGACGCAGCTGACCCAGCGCCTGCCGGACTACGACGTCATGGTCGTGGCCGATGAGAGCGAGGTATTCGGCGAGTACCTGCCGTACCGCACCTGGGATGCGCGGCCGGTCGTCGGCACCCAGGGGCTGGTGCCGACCGCCTGGCACCGCAGCCAGGAGCAGTGGGGCGGCACCCAGATCCAGCGCCGCTTCCAGCGGGCCGCCGGCCGCTGGATGCTGGAACGCGACTACGCCGCCTGGGCCGCGGTCCGCGCGATCGGCGAGGCGGTGACCCGCACCGGCAAGGCCGACCCCGCCGCGATCCATGACTATCTGGTGTCGGACGCCTTCCAGCTCGGCGCCTTCAAGGGCGTGCCGCTGACCTTCCGCCGCTGGGACCAGCAGCTGCGCCAGCCGATCCTGCTGGCCTCGCCGATGATGCTGGTCTCGGTCTCGCCGCAGGAGGGCTTCCTGCACCAGCGCACGCCGCTGGACACGCTCGGCTATGACGAGCCGGAATCGGAATGCCGGCTGAACCCGTGAGGAGGCGCGCATGACCAGGTTGGTTCTCCTGACCCTCGCCGCAGCGACCCTCCTCGCCGCCGCGCAGGCGCAGGCCTTCACCGCCTATGTCTCGAACGAGAAGGGCAACACCGTCAGCGTGGTCGACCTCGACACCATGGCGGTCACCCAGACCATCCAGGTCGGCCAGCGGCCGCGCGGCATCACGCTCAGCCACGACGGCAAGGTGCTCTACGTCTGCACCAGCGACGACGACCACATCGAGATGATCGACACGGGGACGCTGAAGCCGCTCGGTACGCTGCCCAGCGGCCCGGATCCGGAGCTGTTCGTGCTGGCGCCGGACGGCAAGCGGCTCTACGTCGCCAACGAGGACGACAACATGGTCACGGTCCTCGACCTCGAGCAGCGGGCGATGGAGACCGAGGTGCCGGTGGGGGTGGAGCCGGAGGGGATGGGCGTCAGCCCGGACGGCAAATGGCTGGTCAACACCTCCGAGACCACCAACATGGCGCATTTCATCGACACCGAGACGCTGGAGGTGGCCGACAACGTGCTGGTCGACAGCCGGCCGCGCTTCGCCGAGTTCACGCCGGACGGCAAGCAGGTCTGGGTCTCGGCGGAGATCGGCGGCACGGTCAGCGTCATCGACACGGCGTCGCGCCAGGTGGTGAAGAAGATCGGCTTCGAGGTCCAGGGCGTGCGGAAGGAGACGCTCCAGCCGGTCGGCGTGCGCATCACCAAGGACGGCAAGACCGCCTTCGTCGCCCTCGGCCCGGCCAACCGCGTCGCGGTGATCGACACCGCGACCTATGAGGTGACAGACTATCTCCTGGTCGGCCAGCGGGTCTGGCAGCTCGCCTTCACCCCGGACGGGAAATATCTGGTGTCGACCAACGGCGCCTCGAACGATATCTCGGTGATCGACGTGGCGGAGCGCAAGGTGATCAAGTCGATTCCCGTGGGCGAACTGCCCTGGGGCGTGGCGATCCGTTGACCTCCTCGCCGACATGAAGATGCTTCACGCCTTCTTCGCCAGTTCAGAGTCCCCCCTCCCGCGAGGGGAGGGGGGACTCAGTTTTTCTCATCACCGGGCTTTCTCCCATGCCCGCCGCTGACGCCCTCGCCGTCACCGGCCTCTCCCACCGGATCGCCGGGCGCGAGATCCTGGCGGAGATCGAGGTGGCGGTGCAGCCCGGTACCTTCACCGTGCTGCTCGGCCAGAACGGCGCCGGCAAGACCACGCTGTTCTCGCTGGTCACCCGGCTCTACAGCGCCCAGTCGGGCAGCATCCGGGTGTTCGGCCACGACCTGGCGCAGGATCCCGGGCAGGCGCTGGCGCTGATGGGCGTGGTGTTCCAGCAGCGCGCGCTCGACCCCGACCTCTCGGCCCGGCAGAACCTGCGCTACCACGCGGCGCTGCACGGCATGCCGGGCGCGGTCGCCCGGCAGCGGATCGCGACGGAGCTGGAGCGGGTCGGCCTGGCGAAGGAGGCGGACCGCAAGATCCGCGGCTTCTCCGGCGGCGAGATGCGCCGCATCGAGATCGCCCGGGCGCTGCTGCACGAGCCGCGCCTCCTGCTCTGCGACGAGGCGACGGTCGGGCTCGACATCCGCAGCCGCGCCGCGATCCTGGCCGATGTCCGCGGCCTGGTGCGCGACCGCGGCCTGACCGTGGTCTGGGCCACCCATCTGATCGACGAGGTCGAGGCCGGTGACCCCACCATCATCCTGCATCGCGGCCGCATCCTGCGGCAGGGGCCGGCGGCGGCGATCATCTCCGATCTCGGCGCCGGCGGGCTGCAGGACGCCTTCCGCCGGCTGACGGAGGCGGCATGAGCACGATCGATCAGATCGCCGGGCGCCAGCCCCTCGGCGCCGTCTCCGTCGCCGGGGCGCTGCGCTGCCTCAACGGCATCCTGTGGCGCGAGGCGCTGCGCTTCGTGCACCAGCGCACGCGCTTCATCTCGGCCCTGGTGCGGCCGCTGGTCTGGCTGTTCATCTTCGCCGCCGGCTTCCGCTCGGTGCTCGGCGTCTCGATCATCCCGCCCTACGAGACCTATATCCTCTATGACGAGTACATCGTCCCCGGGCTGATCGCGATGATCCAGCTGTTCAACGGGATGCAGAGCTCGCTGTCCATGGTCTATGACCGCGAGATGGGCAGCATGCGCGTGCTGCTGACCAGCCCGATGCCGCGCTGGTTCCTGCTCACCGCCCGGCTGCTGGTGGGCACGCTGCTGTCACTGCCGCAGGTCTATGTCTTCCTGCTGATCGCCCGGCTCTGGGGCATCGAGCCGCCGGGCATGGGCTATCTCACGGTGCTGCCGGCGCTGGTCCTGTCCGGGCTGATGCTGGGCGCGCTCGGCCTGCTGCTGTCCTCGGCGATCCGCCAGCTCGAGAACTTCGCCGGGGTGATGAACTTCGTGATCTTCCCGATGTTCTTCGCTTCCTCGGCCCTCTACCCGCTGTGGAAGGTGGAGGAGGCGAGCCCGCTGCTGCGCGACGTCTGCGGCCTGAATCCCTTCACCTATGCCGTGGAGCTGGTGCGCTTCGCCCTCTACGGCCAGGTCGACACCCAGTCGCTGCTGCTCGTCCTCGGCTTCGCCGTGGTGTTCCTCGGCGGGGCGATCCTGGCCTATGACCCGGCGCGCGGCCTCGTCGCCCGCGTCCGCGGCCCCGGCGCCGGCTGAAAGGAGGCCGTCATGGTCCGTTGGCTTCTCCCCGCGCTCCTGGCCCTGGCGCCCGCCTTGGCCTGGGGGCAGGACGCCGCCCAGAAGGAGGACTGGCCCTGCGTCCAGGTGCTGCAGCCGGAGCTGTCGGTCGGCGCGATGTGGCCGGGCGACGACCCGACCGTGAACGGCCCGTCCTGGCGCGACGACGCGGTGGTGGCGGCGCTGGTCGAGCGGGTGGCGCCGCGCCGCGTGCCGGTGGACGAGGCGACGGCCGAGATCCGCCGCTTCGCCGCCGGCTATGAGGGCGACCGCAAGGTCGCGCTGTCCGAGCTGTTCGCCGGCCTGTTCGAGAGCATCAACGGCGAGCGCGCCACCATCATCCGCGGCATCCGCCGCTACAACGCCCGGCAGGCGGCGCTGGCCCAGCGGATCGAGGAGACGACCAAGGCTCTGGACGGCGTCGACCCGACCTCGACCGACATGGCGGTGGCGCAGAAGCGGCAGGATCTGGAAAGGCAGCTGTCCTGGGACCAGCGCGTCTTCGACGAGCGCGAGCGCCTGCTGCCGGCGATCTGCGACCAGCCCTTCGTCCTGGAACGCCGCCTGTTCGCCCTGTCGCGGACGATCCAGGAGGAGATCGGGAAGTAGGGCGGTCGATGGGGGCGGGCCAGTCGTCTACCGCCGGTGCCGCCTCCTCACCCGAAATCGCTGCGCGATTTCGACCTCTCCCCAAGGAGAGGTGAAGAAAGCGCAGCTCCGAGGTCCCTCTCCTCGGGGAGAGGGAGGGGCCCGGCGCCGAAGGCGACGGGAGGGTGAGGGGGCTCTCGCCGCCTGCAGACTCGTTGCTTGTTGAAGTCAGCCGCCCACCGCCCCAGCGCCTCGACCGTCACCCAGCCTTCCCCCGCCCCGGCGCCGCCGAGATGCCGGTAGGGCGCGTCCGGCTCGCCCAGGTCGGACAGCACCGCCAGCGCGTGGCGCAGATCCTCGTCGCCTGTGTAGAGGCTCGGCGTCGCCAGCACCGGCAGGCCGGCGCGGCGGGCGGCGAGCACGCCGTTGCGCGAATCCTCGATCGCGACGCAGCCGGCCGGGTCCAGCCCCATCGCTTCCAGCGCCGCCAGGTACACGTCCGGCGCCGGCTTCTTGCTCGGCACCGCGTCGCCCGCGACCATCACCTCGAACAGCGCCGGCCCCTTCGGCCCCAGCGCCGCCGCCAGCAGCGCCGCGACATTGGCCGGCGTCGTGGTGGTGGCGATCGCCAGCCGCACGCCCTGCGCCCGCGCCTCGGCCAGCAGGCGGGCGACGCCGGGGCGCAGGGCCACGGCGCCCGCCGCCACCAGCGCGGTGTAGCGCTCCGTCTTCGCCCGGTGCAGCGCCGCCACGTCACAGCGGGGCGGGTCGGGCATGCCGGCCAGGAACCGCCCGATCCGCTCCTTGCCGCCGGTCACGGCCAGCAGCTCGCGGTACTGCTCCCGGCTCCAATGCCAGTCCAGGCCGGCGGCACGGAAGGCGGCGTTGAAGCTCTGGCGATGCACCTCCTCGGTCTCGGCCAGCGTGCCGTCGACATCGAACAGGATCGCCTCGAGCCGCACGGCTACACCGCCTCGGCCAGGCCGAGGCATTCGGGCAGGGCGGCGTAGTCGGCGAGGATTCCGTCGGCCTCCCGCCGGTCGACCTCGCCATAGCCGAACGGCACCGCCAGCACCCGCACCCCGGCGGCCCGGGCGGTGGCGATGTCGACCGGATGGTCGCCGACATAGACGGTGTCCTCGGGGCGGGCGCCGAGCGCCGCGATGCAGGCCAGCAGCGGCTCCGGATCCGGCTTCATGCCGTGGCCGCTGTCGCCGCCGACCAGCGCCCCGACATGCGGCGCGAAGCCCAGCGCCCGCAGCACCGACCGGGCGGTCCAGGCCGCCTTGTTGGTGCAGACGCCGACCGGGATTCCCGCCTCGGTCAGCGCCGCCACCGCCTCGACTGCGCCGGGATAGGCGGTGGTCCGCGCCGCCGGCGCCGCGGCGTAGTGGTCGAGGAAGCGCCGGGTCATCCACACCGCCCTGCCGGGATCGCAGCCGCGCAGCCGCAGCGCGCCGCGCACCAGCCCGGGCGCGCCATGGCCCATCAGGCCGCGCACCTCGTCCTCGGACAGCGGGTGGATCCCGGCCTCGCGGAACAGCGGCGCCAGGGCGGCGGCGACGTCGGCGACGCTGTCGACCAGCGTGCCGTCCAGGTCGAACACCACCGCACGAGTGTGGGGGGCGCGCGTGCGGGCGGTCATGCGGCAGCCGGCCGGGCGGCCCCTCTCTCCGCCCCGCTGCGGATCGCGGCGATGTTGGCCTGATAGCCGGCCGCGCCGCCGCGGAACACGGCGGAGCCGGCGACCAGCACGTCCGCCCCGGCCTCGGCGGCCACCACCGCGCTCTCCGGCGTGATGCCGCCATCGACCTCGAGCCGGATCGGCCGGTCGCCGATCATGGCGCGAATCCGGCGGATCTTCGCCGCCATGGCCGGGATGAAGGCCTGGCCGCCGAAGCCGGGATTGACCGTCATCACCAGGATCAGGTCGACCCGGTCCAGCACATGCGCCACCGCCTCCTCCGGCGTCGCCGGGCACAGCGCCACGCCGGCCCGCTTGCCCAGGCCGCGGATATGCTGCAGCGATCGGTCGAGATGCGGCCCGGCCTCGGCATGCACGGTGACGATGTCGGCGCCGGCCGCGACGAAGGCCTCGATATAGGAATCGGCCGGGGCGATCATCAGATGCACGTCGAAGAACCGGTCGCTGTGCGGCCGCAGCGCCTTCACCACGTCGGGCCCGATCGTCAGGTTGGGCACGAAATGCCCGTCCATCACGTCGATATGGATCCAGTCGGCGCCGGCCTCCGCGACCGCGCGCACCTCCTCGCCCAGCCGGGCGAAGTCGGCGGAGAGGATGGAAGGGGCGATGACTGATGAGAGGGGGGCGGTCACAGCTTGGCCTCCACTTCGGGCGGCTCGGCCGCGAACACCCGGCTGGCGCGGATGTCGGCCTCGCCGATGGTGACGAGATCCTCGACCGTCAGGTCGGGCGGCATGTCCCGCACCAGCCGGTTGGCCTGGCGCAGCCGGGCCCGGTCCAGCGCGTTGCGGATCGACCTTCCGTTGGCGAAATGCGGCAGGCGGATGCGGCGGGCGACATAGTCGCGGAAGGCGGCGAGGCCCTCCGGGCTGAAGCGGTAGTTCTGCCGTTCCAGCATGCCCTCGCCGATCGCGATCAGCTCCTCCTCGCTGAAGTCCGGGAACTCGACGTGATGGGCGATGCGCGAGCGGAAGCCGGGGTTGCTGGTGAAGAAGGTCTCCATCCGGTCGGCATAGCCGGCGACGATCACCACCAGGTCCTCGCGCTGGTTCTCCATCACCTGCAGCAGGATCTCGATCGCCTCCTGGCCGTAGTCGCGCTCGTTCTCCGGCCGGTACAGGTAGTAGGCCTCGTCGATGAACAGCACCCCGCCCATCGCCTTTTTGAGGATCTCCTTGGTCTTGGGCGCGGTGTGGCCGATGTACTGGCCGACCAGGTCGTCGCGGGTGACGGAGACGAGGTGCCCGCGCCGGACATAGCCGAGCCGGTGCAGGATGTCGGCCATCCTGAGGGCGACGGTGGTCTTGCCGGTGCCGGGGTTGCCGGTGAAGCTCATATGCAGCGTCGGCGCCTCGACCGCGAGGCCGAGCCGGCCGCGGACGCGCTCGACCAGCAGGAGGGCGGCGATCTCGCGGATCCGGGTCTTCACCGGGGCGAGGCCGACCAGCTCGCGGTCCAGCTGGTCGAACACCTCGTCGATCCGGGTCTCGGCGAATTCCTGGCGCAGGTCGATGCGGGCCGGCGCCTCGAGGGCGGCATCGGTCATGGCGGGCCTCTCGGAGAGATGGTGGTTCTGGTTTGCCGCTCCCGCTTTCCCCTTTCTGTCATGCCCGGGCTTGACCCGGGCATCCAGAGGGTGTCGAGACCTTCTGGATTGCCGGGTCAAGCCCGGCAATGACAGGAAAAGAAAAGCCGGAAGGGGACAGCCTTAGCCAGCGGGAGACGACAGCAGCCTCGTCGTGTACCGGATGCTCCGCCCCTCAGCCTCCTGGCGCTCCAGGTGGAACTCCGGCTCCTCCGGCGGCCGGTTGACCAGGAAGGAGATCCGCAGCGACTCCCAGCCATGGCTGGCGTCGAAGCCGGAGATGCGGATGTAGCGGTCACCGTGCACCTTCCGGCACGACGCCAGCTCGGTCATCACCGCGGCGGCGTCGCGGATGTCGAACATCGGCAGGCCCCACATCTCCCAATAGGTGTTGCGGGGATGCGGGTCGTCGGTGAACTCGATGTTCACCGCCCAGCCATTGTCGATGCAGTACTGCACCTGCGCGGCGATCTGCCGGTCGGTCAGGTCGGGCAGGAAGGAGAAGCAACCCTGGGTGATGCGCATCGCGGCCTCCTCAGCTGGCGGCGGTGACGGCCGGGACGAAGTCCGGCGTGTCGGTCGAGGCGTAGTCGAAGGTGACGTCCTTCCAGACGTCGAGCGCCTGGCGCAGCGGCTGGCAATGGCGCGCGGCCTCGACCAGGATCTCCGGCCCCTCGGCGCGGATGTCGCGGCCCTCGTTGCGGGCCAGGATCATGGCTTCGAGGGCGACGCGGTTGGCGATGGCGCCGGCCTGGATGCCCATCGGGTGGCCGATCGTGCCGCCGCCGAACTGCAGCACCACATCCTCGCCCAGCAGGTCCAGCAGCTGGTGCATCTGCCCGGCATGGATGCCGCCGGACGCCACCGGCATCACCTTGCGCAAGGACGCCCAGGGCTGGTCGAAGAACACGCCGTTGGCCAGGTTCTGCGGCACCTGATCCTCGCGGCAGATGTCGTAATAGCCGCGGGTCGTGTGTGGGTCGCCCTCCAGCTTGCCGACCACGGTGCCGGCATGGATGTGGTCGACGCCGGCCAGGCGCATCCACTTCGCGATCACCCGGAACGACACGCCATGCGTCTTCTGCCGCGTGTAGGTGCCGTGGCCGGCGCGGTGCAGGTGCAGGATCATGTCGTTGCGCCGCGCCCATTTCGACATCGACTGGATCGCGGTGTAGCCGACCACCAGGTCGATCATGACGATGACGCTGCCGAGCGACTTGGCGAACTCCGCCCGCTCGTACATGTCCTCCATGGTCGCGGCGGTGACGTTGAGATAAGTGCCCTTGACCTCGCCGGTCACCGCCTGGGCCCGGTTCACCGCCTCCATGCAGTACAGGTACCGGTCGCGCCAGTGCATGAAGGGCTGCGAGTTGATGTTCTCGTCGTCCTTGGTGAAGTCGAGCCCGCCCTTCAGCGCCTCGTACACCACGCGGCCGTAGTTGCGGCCGGACAGGCCCAGCTTCGGCTTCACCGTCGCGCCGAGCAGGGGCCGGCCGAACTTGTCCAGCCGCTCGCGCTCGACCACGATGCCGGTCGGCGGCCCGTCGAAGGTCTTCACATAGGCGACCGGCAGCCGCATGTCCTCGAGCCTGAGCGCCTTCAGCGGCTTGAAGCCGAAGACGTTGCCGATGATCGAGGCGGTCAGGTTGGCGATCGACCCCGGCTCGAACAGGTCGAGGTCATAGGCGATATAGGCGAAATACTGGCCTTCCTGGTTCGGCACCGGGTCGACCCGGTAGGCCTTGGCCCGGTACTTCTCGCAGGCGGTCAGCCGGTCGGTCCAGACCACGGTCCAGGTCGCGGTCGAGCTCTCGCCCGCCACCGCGGCCGCCGCCTCGATCGGGTCGACCCCGTCCTGCGGCGTGATCCGGAACAGGGCGATGACGTCGGTGTCCTTGGGCTGGTAGTCGGGCTCCCAGTATCCCATCCGCCGGTATTCGAGGACGCCGGCCTTGTAGCGCTCCTTGCCGGTGACGGTGCCGCTCTTGGCGTCGAGGGTCGTGACGTTCGTGCTCATGGCGCTCTCCTGTGGGGTCATGCCGCGGCGCCGACCGCGATGCGCGGGTCCAGCGCGCCGGAGCGGTAGCGCTTCGCCATCTCGGGCAGGGGCAGGGGCTTGATCTTCGCGGCCTGGCCGGCGGTGCCGAACTGCTCGTAGCGTTCGCGGCACAGCGCCTCCAGCGCGGCCATCGACGGCTGCAGGAACTTGCGGGGGTCGAACTCGCCCCGCTTCTCCACCGCCACGCGGCGGATCTCGGCCGCCATCGCCAGGCGGCAATCGGTGTCGATATTGACCTTGCGCACCCCGTGCCGGATGCCGCGCTGGATCTCCTCCACCGGCACGCCCCAGGTCTTCGGCATCTCGCCGCCGAAGCGGTTGAACTGCTCCTGCAGCGCCTCGGGGACGGAGGAGGAGCCGTGCATGACGAGGTGGATCTCCGGCAGCCGCTCATGGATCGCCTGGACCACATGCATGGCCAGGATCTCGCCATCCGGCTTTCGCGAGAACTTGTAGGCGCCGTGCGAGGTGCCCATGGCGATGGCCAGCGCGTCGACCCGGGTCTCGCGCACGAACTGCACCGCCTGGTCCGGGTCGGTCAGCAGCTGGTCGTGGCCCAAGGCGCCCTCGGCGCCGTGCCCGTCCTCGGCCTCGCCCTGCCCGGTCTCCAGGCTGCCGAGCACGCCGAGCTCGCCCTCCACCGACACGCCGACGGCATGGGCGGTCTCCGCCACGCGGCGGGTGATGCCGACATTGTAGTCCCAGCTGGCCGGGGTCTTGGCGTCGGCCTCCAGCGACCCGTCCATCATCACGCTGGTGAAGCCGTGCTGGATGGCGGAGAGGCAGGTGCCCTCGTCGTTGCCGTGGTCCTGGTGCAGGCAGATCGGGATGCCGGGATGCATCGCCTCCGCCGCCTCCACCATCTTCGCCAGCATCAGGTCGCCGGCGTAGCTGCGGGCGCCGCGGCTGGCCTGCAGGATCACCGGCGCGTCCACCGCGCGGGCGGCGGCCATGATCGCCAGGATCTGCTCCATGTTGTTGATGTTGAAGGCCGGCACGCCGTAGCCGTGCTCGGCGGCGTGGTCCAGCAGCTGTCTCAGCGTGATGCGGGCCATCGGGTGCTCCTCGGTCAATGGGGCGATGAGGCGTTTCGCTCTAT
Source organism: Inquilinus limosus DSM 16000 (assembly GCF_000423185.1). GTDB lineage: Bacteria > Pseudomonadota > Alphaproteobacteria > DSM-16000 > Inquilinaceae > Inquilinus > Inquilinus limosus. The sequence goes on from NZ_AUHM01000005.1 coordinate 198,337, forward strand.
TCGAGTCCCCCCTCCCGCAAGGGGAGGGGGGACTAGAAAAAGTTGGCGCGGGCGGCTCACACCGCGTGCACGCCCTGGGCGGCCTTGACCATGTGGAAGGCGACCAGGAGCTGGGTGAGGGCCAGCGGGTGGCTGATGGCGCGGCCGCCGGCGCCCTCGTAGCGGCCGAGGCCGTCGCGCAGGTGGCTGGCCTCGGGGATGTGCTCCCAGAGGTACTCCTCCACCCGCTCGGCCCGGCGGTCGGAGATCGAGCCGCGGATCTCCAGCACGTCGACCGGCTTGCCCTCGTCGCGGGTCAGCTCGAAGCCGACGCTGCCGTCGCCCACCGCCTCGATCAGCCGGGTGAAGTTCGGATGCGGCAGGGTCGGGCGCAGGATATGGGCGACGTCCAGGCGATGGTCCGTGTCGGGCGACCCGCCGTTGTTGGCGCCGGGCGGGCGCTGGAAGCGGATGACGATGTCGGCGAACAGCCGCTGCGGCCGGATGAAGGTCGGGCTGTCGTATTCCCGCTTCTTAAGCGACTCCAGCACCTGCTCGGTGGTATAGCCGCGCTTGGTGGTGTCGCGGTGCACCTTCCAGCGGACGCGCAGCTCCTCCTCGGGGTCGAGGTAGATCTTGACGTCGTAGCAGTCGCGCATCGCCCGGGTGGCGTAGCCCAGCAGCCCTTCCGCCACCACGAACTCCTTCGGCTCGATGTATTCCGGCCGGTCCAGCGTGCCCTGGTCGTGGTTGTAGATCGGCTTCAGGATCGGCTGGCCCTGGCGCAGCAGGTGCAGGTGCTGCTCCAGGATGTCGATGTAGTTGCCGGCGGGGTCGAGCGCCGAGACCCCGTTCGCCGCCCGCTCGCGCCGGTCATAGCGGTGATAGTCGTCGGTGCAGATCAGGGTGCAGCGCTGCGGGCCCAGGATCTCGGCGATGCCGCGCGACAGCGTGGTCTTGCCGGCGGCGCTGTCGCCGACGATCCCGAGGATGATCGGCCGGTCGAAGGAGGGCTTGGTCATTCTTGTCTCCCGTCTCGGGTCGTGAGCCTCGGGCGCGGCTCGGAAGGGTTGGGCCTGATCCAGCTGCCGCCGGCGACGTCGCCCCCTCCCCGAGGGGGAGGAATAGGGGAGGGGGCTGCCTCCGCCCGGAAATTCGCCGCGGCGGGCGGAGGGATCTGACTGGACACAGGGGCAGCGCCGGGCCTGCCGTCCCGAGTCCCCCCTCCCCTCGCGGGAGGGGGGTAGGGGGAGGGGGTTGTCTCCGCCAGGGCCGGCATCGCGCTCATATGCGACCCCGGTGCCGTCGTTTGCCTCTCCCGCTTGCGGGAGAGGTCGGAGACGCGAAGCGGCTCCGGGTGAGGGGATTTTGTCGAGGCCTGGGCCAGCCCTCACCCGGTCTCGCTGCGCGAGCCCGACCTCTCCCGCGTCCGGCGGGAGAGGAAGCCCGAGCCCAGCCGGCCAGATGCGCCTTCACCGCCCCGCCTCCGCCGTCTCCACATAGGTCGTCAGCACCTGCCAGCGCCGGTCCGGCGCGGTCAGCATCAGCGATTGGGTGCGGATGCTCGGGCCGCGGCGCGACACGCCCTCGAACAGGAGGCCGGTGGTGATGCCGGTGGCGGCGAACCAGACGCGGTCGCTGCGCACCAGCTCCTCGACCGTCCACCAGCGGCTGGTGTCCATGCCCTCGCGGGCCACGGCGGCGCGCTCATGCTCCAGCTGCGGGTCGATGCGGCCCAGGAACTCGCCGCCCAGGGCGCGGATGGCGCAGGCCGCCAGCACCCCTTCGGGCGTGCCGCCGGTGCCCATCAGGCAGTCCACCCCGCCGCCCGGCATGGCGGCGACGATGGCGCCGGCCACGTCCCCAGCCGGGTACAGGGCGACGCGCGCGCCGGCGGCGTGGATCTCCTCCACCAGCTTCCGGTGGCGCGGCTTCTCCAGCACATAGACGCAGAGGTCGGAGACGGGCTTGCCCAGCGCCTCGGCCAGCACCCGCAGCTTGTCGCGGGTCGGGGCCAGCGGGTCGATGCGGCCCTTCACCGCCGGCGGGCCGGCGAACTTCTCCATGTAGAAGGCGGGGCCGGGGTCGAACATGGCGCCCTGCGGCGTCATGGCGACGGCGGCCAGCGCGTTGGTCTGGCCGTTGGCCAGGTGGCTGGTGCCGTCCACGGGGTCGACCGCGATGTCGACGGCCAGATCGCCGGCGCCGCCGCGCCCCAGGCGCTCGCCCTTGTACAGCTGCGGCGCCTCGTCCTTCTCGCCCTCGCCGATGACGACGCGGCCGTCGATGTCGAGATGGTTCAGCACGGTGCGCATGGCGTCGACCGCGGCGGCGTCGCCCTCGTCCTTGCGGCCGCGGCCGATCCAGTCGAAGGCGGCGCGGGCGGCGGCCTCGGTGACGCGGCGCAGCGCGTAGATGAAGCCGTCCTCGGCGATGGCGGCACCGGTCATGCGCATCTCCACCCGTTCCCCGCCGGCCGGCCGGGCCGGCGGCGGGGGCTTTGATCGGCGGGGAGTCTCGCGCTCCCCATGGACCGTCAGGATCGGGGAGGGGGCAGCGAACCGGAACGCCCGCCCGGGTGGGCGGGCGCGATCTTACGGGTAGGATGGGAGCTACCCGGATGGGTGGGCTACTGACAAAGGATTTGGAAGAAGGAACGGCTAAATCACTGTGTCCTGATTCTTATTATATCTCCATCGGACGGCTTCCGATTGCCGCCTCCCCAAGTGTTCTCGATTTTCCAAGCTTCTCGAGTTCGACACAAACGCTAGCTGTTTCTAGAATGCTGGCGACCCAGCGCTTCAATAGGCCTTGAGCATCGGATCGTCCAGTGAGCTGTCGACGAGTTCGTCCCTCACTCCCCCTCTCATACGCCGGCACGTCAAACTGCCCCAAGCTGATCGCCCAAAATCCCTCCCGCCGGCTCCAGTCGAAATGGCCGCCCAGGCGCTCGAATAGGGCGGTTTTGGTGCGCGACAGCTGGATCGCAATGGTCGCTCACCGATAGGTCAGGCGGCTCAGATGGCGGGTCGGGTCCTCTTCCTCGGATGGAACAAGGCAAGCGCCTCTCGGATAGTGTCGATCAAGACCTCCCGGGAGGATAAGGCCGCTTCCGGGCTATGGTCCGCACAGTGGAACCAGATCTGCAGCGACGGTATCGTGTCTTCCATATCGTCGGCCTCCAGCAATATATCCATGATGGTATATCTTATGAACCATTTGTAGTTTTCGGCTTTCGAGGATTTGAAATCTCTCGTATCGGTAATTATATTTTCATAGTCAAATTCCCATCGTTCGGAATGGTCGATGAAAAACAGGTGCACATAGCCACCGCATCGATAGCGAATATCGGCTTCGCTCTCCGGTACCTCATACGCGCCCAGAGCGCATCCGACTGTCGCGAACAGGGATGATGGCTGGGCCAGCTCGACCAAGATCCGTCTCAGTGCTTCGGACTCCGAGGCCTCCGGTATAGTGGCGGCCAGGTCCGGCCGGCCGCGAACATCGATGAATCCATGGTTGCTGGATTCGCCCTCCCGGGGAATGGGCGGGTAGGGGATGGTGATCCCCTCCTCGGCGTAGACCAATTCCGTTCTCAGCATGATTTTGTCGCTTCGATGAACCCGGTTCGTCCAAACCTTGGATTGGCTATGGGGAATAAAAGGCGCTCAGCACTGCAATCGGGCCGATGATAGCCGCGGCGATGCCGGGCCGGAAGTCCTCGGTCCCGTGCTACATCTCCATCTCTGCCACCGAGGTCCTCGCCATGCCCCCCATCCCGGGACGCGATGGTCAACCTCTATGTCCGGGACGTCGAAGGCCTCGTCGCCTTCTACCGGGAGGCGTTCGGCTTCGAGACCTTCCGCACCCCGCGCGAGGGCGCGCCGGTGCATGTCGAACTGCGGCTCGGCGCCTTCGTCCTCGGCTTCGCCTCGACCGCGGCGGCGAAGGCGATGCATGGACTGCCGCTGGCCTCCGAGCCGATCGGCCCGCCGCGCGGCGAGATCGCGCTGTGGACCGAGGATGTCGACTCGGCCGCCGCCGCCCTCGTCGCCCGCGGCGCGCGGCTGGTCTCGCCGCCGCACGACTTCATCGGCACGCTGCGCGCCGCTTGGCTGGCCGACCCCGAGGGGAACCATATCCAGCTGGTCGCGAAGCTGCCGGGGCCGTCTGATGCCCCGCCCGGGGCGGCCGTCTGATACCAGCGGTCCGGTATATTGAACCGTCATGGCGAGCCCCGCAGGGGCGTCGCCATCCAGCTGCACCGGCCCCTGGATCGCCACGGCGCTTCGCGCCTCGCGATGACGAGGAAGGGGCTGGAGAGTCGACGTTGAAGGCCGTTGGCATGACGGCGAGGCCCTGACCGCGCTATCGTCGGCCGATCGAAAGTCGTCCGGAAGCGTAAGAGTCCCCGCCATGACCGACCTCTCCACCCTCTACCGCGCCTATATCGACTGCCTGAACCGGCGGGACTGGACGCGGCTGGGCGATTTCGTCGACGACGGGGCACGCCACAACGGCCGGCCCTCCGGCCTCTCCGGCTACCGCGCGATGCTGGAGCAGGATGTCCGCGAGATCCCGGACCTGCGCTTCAATATCGGGCTGCTGGTCTGCGACCCGCCTTATGTCGCCGCCCGGCTGGACTTCACCTGCTCGCCCAGGGGCCGGTTCCTCGGGCTCGACGTGAACGGCCGCACGGTCTCCTTCAGCGAGAACGTGTTCTACGAGTTCCGGGATGGGAAGATCGTGCAGGTCTGGTCGGTGATCGACAAGGCGGCGATCGAAGCCCAGCTCCAGGGCTGAGGTCTCCATCCGCGGGGGACGCAGGATCCCCTATCGCCTATACTGACCGCCTTCCTATCGTCGGGGCGACGAGACCGGCCGTGCGGAGGCGGAGATGGCGACGATCGAAGGCACCCCGGGCGACGACCACCTGGTCGTGCAGGGCGACGACCCGTTCTACAGCGTCAACCCGCGCACCGGCGCGGATGTGATCGACATCCTGCTGCCGGCGACCAGCGAGACCTCGATCCATCTGGAGGACGGCGGCGACACGGTCCATGGCGGCGACAGCTGGGACACCATCTATCTCTCCGGCGGCGGCAACCGCCTGTATGGCGGCGCCGGGAACGACCTCTTCGCCGTGTCGGGCGTCGGCGCCGGCAACCTGATCGACGGCGGCAGCGGCGCCGACACCCTCTCCGCCGGCAGTGCCGACGGCGCCTTCATCACCCTGGCCGAGGGCCGGGCGGCCCTCCGGCCGCCGGAGTCCGGGCTGCTGGTCCAGTACGACCTGCGGGGCATCGAGAACCTGCGCGATTCGCCCGGGAACGACATCCTCGTCGGCGACGACGGCCCCAACCGGCTGGAGGCGACCGGGGGCGCCGACCTGCTGTCCGGGCGCGGCGGCGACGATGTCCTGACCAGCCGCGACGACATCCCGCCCCGCAGCTCCGGCAACGACATCTTCGTCGGCGGGCGGGGGGCGGACACCATCACCACCGCCGGCGGGGCCGACACCATCCGCATCGACCGGCTGGTCGAGAGCCTGCCGGGGCGGGAGGACGTGGTCACCGATTTCAGCGCCGGCGACATCCTCGACCTGTCGCGCATCGACGCCGACCTGACGGCGCCGGGCAACCAGGCCTTCACCTTCATCGGCACCGCCGCCTTCAGCGGCACGGCCGGAGAGCTGCGCTTCGAGCGGCAGGGCGACGGGCTGCTGGTCTCCGCCGATGCCGACGGCGACGCCCGTGCCGACATGGTGGTGGTGTTCGAGCGTCTGGGCGAGATCGCGGCCTCGGACATCCTGCTCTGACCGGCGGGGCCAGCGCCGCCCCCTCACCCGAAATCGCTGCCGCGATTTCGACCTCTCCCCAAGGAGAGGTGTATGAGGTCACGGCGCAGATTTCCCTCTCCCGGGGCCATGGCATTCACACTTCGATCGGCGACACCGACGGCGGGCCTGAGAACAGATTGCCTCTCCCGCTTGCGGGAGAGGTCGGGCTCGCGAAGCGAGACCGGGTGAGGGGGCGTCGCGGTATCGCCGAGAAAGCGGCCTTGCCGCAAGCGAGCGGATGATCCGCGCACGATTCTGATATCGTGGTTCCCGGGATCGCGGCCGCTGCCCTCACCCGGAGCCGCTGGCGCGGCTCCGACCTCTCCCGCAAGCGGGAGAGGCAATCGGAGTGTGCCGGAGAGATGTGTGAATCCCGTAGCTCCTCGGGGAGAGGGAGGGGCCCGGCCCGTCAGGGCCGGGAGGGTGAGGGGGAGGGCGGTGCCGCCGGCCGAATCCGCCGTCCCGGGTTCCCTAGGATCGAATATCGCTTATACTGACCGCCTTCCTATCATCGCGACAGCGAAGCCGACACCGACGGAGGCAGGCATGGCGACGATCGAAGGCACCCCGGGCAACGATCACATCATCGTCGAGGGCAATGACGAATACTATTTCGTCGATGCCTACACCGGCACGGACGTGATCGACATCCGCACGACCGCCGGCACCAGATGGGCATCGATCACCTTGGACGACGGCGGAGACACGGTCCATGGCGGCTTCCACGACGACACGGTGTCCTTCCACGGCGGCGACAACCGCCTGTATGGCAGGGGCGGGGACGACAGCTTCTCCCTGCAGTCCGTCGGCGCCGGCAACCTGATCGACGGCGGCGACGGGTCCGACAGCTTCAGCGCCGCGTATCGCGGCGCCGGCGCCTTCATCAACCTGGCCGAGGGCCGGGCGGCGGTCCGGTCGGGGGAATCCGGGCTGACCTACCAGTACGACCTGCGCGACATCGAGAACCTGACCGGCACCTCCGCCAACGACATCCTGGTCGGCGACGACGAGGCCAACACCATCGACGGCGGTATCGGGCACGACCTGCTGTCCGGTGGCGCCGGCGACGACACGCTGACGAGCGACGACTGGGTCTCGCCCTCCGGCAACGACACCTTCGTCGGCGGGCTGGGGACGGACGAGATCACCACGGCCAACGGGGACGACGTCATCCGCATCGACCGGCTGGTGGAGAGCCCGCCGGGGACCGAGGACCGGGTCACGGATTTCAGCAGCCGCGACGTCCTCGACCTGTCCCGCATCGACGCCGACCAGACGACGCCGGGCGACCAGGCCTTCACCCTGATCGGCGACGCCCCCTTCAGCTACACGGCCGGCGAGCTGCACCATCAGCGCCTGGGCGACGGGCTGCTGGTCTCCGCCGATGTCGACGGCGACGGCCGGTCCGACATGCAGGTGATCCTCGAGCCGACCTGGTACCAGCAGCAGAAGCTGACCCAGCTCGAGGCGGAGAACGTCATCCTCTGACGGGGAGGGGCCGGAGCCACCCCCTCACCCGAAATCGCTGCCGCGATTTCGACCTCATCACATGTCTCTCGGACGCATTCCAATCGCCTCTCCCGCTTGCGGGAGAGGTCGGAGCCGCGCCAGCGGCTCCGGGTGAGGGGCCAATGGCGGCGATCCCGGGAGCCGAAGCTGCAGAAGTGTGAGCGGATCATTCGCTCGCTTGTGGAGGCCTCTCTTTCGGCGAGACCGCGAGGCCCTCACCCGGTCTCGCTTCGCGAGCCCGACCTCTCCCGCAAGCAGGAGAGGCAATCCGCTCTCGCGTCCAAGGCCTGTCCTGTCGATCCGGGCCCGCTGTGGGAAGCCGATAATTCGTTTGAGAGAAACGGTGCGCGTGAAGGGAACCGGCCATCAACCAGTCGCGCCTACCTGTCCCTCTGCAGCAGCACGGCCACCGCCTGCGCCCGGTTGGCGGCGCCCAGCTTCTCGTACAGGTTGCGCAGGTGGAACTTGACCGTGTTCGGCGACAGGCCGAAGCGCCGGGCCAGCCCCTCGTTGCTCAGCCCCTCGGCCAGCCGCTCCAGCAGCTCCCGTTCGCGCACGGTCAGGCAGGCCAGCGGGTCGTCGGGCGCCCGGCCCAGGTCGAGGAAGGGGAACATCATCCGGCCGCGCGCCACCTCGGCCACCACGTCCAGGAGGCGCTCCGGCGGCTCGGATTTCGACAGGAAACCGGCGGCGCCCAGCTGCATGGCGGCGCGCGCCACCGCCGGCTCGGCGCCGGTGTAGACGACGATCCGGGGCGCCCCCTCCCGGCTCCGCAGCGCCTCCAGCACGGCGCGGCCGTCGCCATTGGGCATCACCCAGCCGATGATGCCGACATCCAGCGCGAACCGCGCCACGGCGTCCAGGAAGCGCTCGCCGTCGCTGGCCGAGACCACCAGCTCGAACCGCCGGTCCTCGCCGAACAGCGACTGCAGGCCGCGCAGCACCAGCGGGTTCTTGTCGGCCAGGCCGAGGCGGATCGGGTTCGCCTCGGCCCCGCCCAGGGCGGGCGTCAGGGCGGAGAGGGGCGGCGGGGAGGAACGGGCTCTGGTCATCCGGTGCGCGGGGTGAGGGCTTCCGCCGGATGCTATCCCGTCCGCGCTCCGCTGTCCGTCGTCCTTGGGGCCAAGACGGCGGTAAACACGATGTGCAGTTGCGTTAAATCGCGCCAGTGTTCATGATATGTTCCATGGATATGGCGCAGACCGAACCGGCCTCGGACACCGCGGCCGCTCCCATGGAGGAGCGGACGGCCCGGCGCCTGCGTCTGCTCGCCCGGCTGGCCGACATGGGCATGGAGATCGCCGAAGCCACCCGCACCGAGGCGGTCGAGGCCCCGCAGCCCGGCGTCGACTACTGCGCCCGGTTCGCCGCCGCCGCCCGCGCGGTGCGGCTGACCCTGCTTCTGGAGGAGAAGATGGCACGGCCGGAGGAGGAGCGACGGCGCAAGGCTGCGGCCCGGAGGCAAGCGGTGGCCGAGGAATATCACGAGATGCGGGTGGGGCTGGCGATCGCGGCGGCGATCGACGCGAGCGCCGAAAGCCAGGAGGCGGGCGACCGCCTCGGCCGCGAGGTGATGGAGGCCTTCGAGCGGCCGGAGGTGGCGGAGAGGATCGAGACCGCCCCGGCGCCGCTGGCGGTGGCCGAGCTGTGCGAGCAGTTCGGGCTGCCGGAGGAGGTGGAGCGCTGGCTGGAGGCGGCGGACGACCTCCTGGAGGCGCTGGGCTTCGTGCCGTCGGAGGACGACGAGGCCGACGAGCCCCGCCGCGCTGGCCGCAGCCGCAAGCCCAGGGCCCCGGACACGGGCTGACGTCGATCGGGTTCACCACCGGCGAACCCGACATCCGGCCGCTCCTGCGGTCCCGATCCTGTTGGGTTCGCGGGCCGCGAACCCAACCTACGAGCCGACGTCGACGCAGCCTTCCTTCCCTCGCCGGAGGGCGGAGGGGCCTGCGCGCGTCCGCGCGCCTACTTCACCACGCCCCTACTTCACGACAAAAGTGCCGCGCATGCCCTCGGCCTCGGTGCCCGGGGCGTGGAAGGTGAAGGTGCCGGGGCGGATCGGCACGAAGGAGATGGTGGCGGCGCCCTCGTCGTCGAACTCGATCGAATCGAGGCCCAGCGGCCGCACCTCGATCTTGTTGATCACCACCTCGTTGATCCAGATGTTGCGGAAGAACTCTGGCGCCGCGATCGCCAGCTCGGCCGTGCCGTCGCTCTCGATCGTCCAGCGGTAGTATTTGCCGGCCTGCAGCTCGTAGGGCTTCTCCGGGAAGGGTTTGCCGGAGGAGAGCTTCAGCGGCTCCAGATTGGTGGCCCGGGTGGTCAGCCCGCCCTGGGCCGCGGCCGGGCCGGCCAGGCCGAGGGCCAGCAGCAGGGCGGCCGCCGCCGCGATCGTCGGTGCGCGCATCTCAGGCTCCCTCCCATATGGCGGCCCGCGCGAGGGGCCCGCCCGTTCGGGTGAGTATGGCGGCCCGGCGCCGCTAGGTCCGTTGTCCTTTGGTCCAAGACGGGCACGGCCGGTGTATGCTCGGAAGCGGTGACGAGCGGCGGGGGAGGCGGCATGCGGCGCAACGGAACGGGACGGGCCGGCTGAGATGGGGCGCAGCCTCGACCGCCTGGCCGCCTCGGTCGTCGACGGCATCCTCGACGACATCGCTGCCGGCCGGCTGCACCCGGGCGAGCCGCTGGCGCCCGAGGCGGCGCTGGCCGAGCGCTTCGCCGTCTCCAAGCCGGTGGTGCGCGAGGCCATGGCGCGGCTCGCCGTTCAGGGCATCGTCGCCATCCGGCACGGCCGGCAGACGGTGGTGCAGCCGCTGTCGGGCGGCGCCATCGCCGACCTGTTCGGCACGCTGGCCCGCGCCTACGGCATCGCGGCGGGCGAGTTCTCCGCCCTGCGCCGGGCGCTCGAGATCGAGGCCGCGGGCCTCGCCGCCGCCCGGGCCAGCGCCGAGGAGGTGGCGGGGCTGATCGAGGCGGTGGATCTGATGGCGTCGGAGATCCGCACCATCGATCCCTGGGTCGAGGCCGACCTCCTGTTCCACCGCCGCCTCGCCGCGATCGGCGGTCGGCGCCTCCTGGCCCATGTGCTGGAGGCGCTGGAGCCCTCGACGCGCGAGACCATGCGCGGCGCCAAGCTGAAGCGCGACCTCGCCACCACCCAGCGCGCGCTGCGCTGCCACATCGAGCTGGCCGAGGCCGTGCGCGCCCACGACCCGGACCGCGCCCGCGCCCTCATGGCCGCCCATTTCGACATCGTCGCGGATCTGGGGGAAGGGTAGGGCTGGGCACCTTCCGTTACCGGATCCTTTTTAGTCCCCCCTCCCCTTGCGGGAGGGGGGTAGGGGGAGGGGTCTGTGCGCGTCCGCGCGCGGATGGTTAGGATCGTCCCCGTGCCCGAAGGATCGATGCCGGGGCGAGCCGAGAGAACCCCCCCCCCCCCCCCCCCCCCCCCCCGGGGGGAGGGGGGACACAAAAAGCATCACCCACCCACCACCAGCCGCACCACTTCATCCGCATCGGTCTCCGCGGTCCGGCGCTCGCCGGCCTTGACGCCGCGGCGCAGCACCACGATCCGGTCGGCCACCGCGAAGATGTCGCCGAGATTGTGCGAGATGAAGATCACGCCCTTGCCCTGCGCCTTCAGCGACTGCACCAGGGCCAGCACCTTGCGCTGCTCCGGCACGCCCAGCGCCGCGGTCGGCTCGTCCATGATCAGGATGCGGGCGTTCCAGTAGATCGCCCGGCCGATCGCCACCGCCTGGCGCTGGCCGCCGGAGAAGGTCGCGACCGGCGCTTCCAGCCGCTCGACATGGAAGTCGAGGCGCGCCATCGTCGCCCGCGCCGCCTCGGCCATGTGCCTGCGGTCCAGCACCGGCAAGAGGCCGAACAGCCGCCGCTTCGGCTCGCGCCCCAGGAAGATGTTGGCGCCGATCGACAGGTTGTCGGCCAGCGCCAGGTCCTGGTAGATCGTCTCGATGCCGCGGTCGCGGGCGTCGTGCGGCGTGGCGAAGGCCACCGGCTCGCCGGCCAGGCGGATCTCGCCCTCATCGTGGCGGTGGACGCCGGAGATCGCCTTGATCAGGGTCGACTTGCCGGCGCCGTTGTCGCCGGCCAGCGCCACCACCTCGCCCTCGTGGAGGTCGAGCGACACCGCGTTCAGCGCCTGGACCCCGCCGAAGCGCTTCGACAGGCCGCGGACGGACAGCAGCGGCTCGGTCATGAGCGGTTCAGTCATCCTGGCGCCCCCGCGCGAGCCGGCGCTGGCTCTGGTCCACCAGCACCGAGATGATGATGACGACGCCGACCGCGACGAACTGCCAGAACGGCTCGACATCGATGAAGACCAACCCGTACTGGATCACGGCGATGACCAGGGCGCCGGCGATGGTGCCGCCGATCGTACCCGACCCGCCGAACAGGCTGGCGCCGCCGATCACCACGGCGGCGATGGAATCGAGCAGCAGCGGCTCCCCCGCCTGGGCCGCGCCGGCGGCGAAGCGGGCGGCGTAGAGCGATCCGGCGAGGCCGGCGCAGACCGCGGAGAGCAGGTAGAGCTTGATGGCGTGGCGCCGCACGTCGATCCCGGCCCGCAGCGCGGCGTTGCGGTTGGCGCCGATCGCGTAGGTGTGCTGGCCGAAGCGGGTCTGGGACAAAAGGTAGTGCATCGCCAGCGCGACGATCACGGTGATCAGCACCACCGTCGGGATTCCGGCGATGCGGCCGTTGCCGATGGTGGCGAACCAGGCGTTCGCCACCGGCACGGTGGTGCCGCCGGCGATCAGGAAGGCGGTGCCGCGGGCGACGCCGTACATGCCCAGCGTGCCGATGAAGGGCGGCACCCGCAGATGCGCGATCAGCCAGCCATTGACCAGGCCGGGCACGAAGGCGACCGCGACCCCGGCGGCCAGGCCCAGCAGCATCGCCGGCACGGGCCCGAGCCCGATTACCGGCCCGAGATTGGCGGCGTGGGCGGCGACCACCGAGGCCAGGCCCATGGTGAAGCCGACCGACAGGTCGATCCCGGCCGAGATGATGACGAAGGTCTGGCCCATCGCCAGCAGCAGCGGCGCCACCGCGAAGATGCCGATCGACTGCAGGTTGTACGGGTTCAGGATGAAGGTCGTGTCGTAGACGATCCGGGCCCAGGCCTCGAAGAAGACGATGAGGATGGCCAGGAACAGCCAGGCCCGCAGCTCCGCGACCTTGAGGAGGAGCGCGCGGCCGCCGCTGGTGGCGGGAGAGGGGATCGAGGAGATCGACATGGGTGACGGCACCGGCTCCTGGGTCAAGCCAACGATCCGAACCAATGATCCGTCATGGCGAGCCCCGAAGGGGCGTGGCCATCCAGCGATACCGGCCTCTGGATGGCCGCGGCGCTGCGCGCCTCGCCATGACGGTTTCACAAAACCGACAGGTCGCGCCGTCCGGCATCAGCCGGTGTAGAGGAACTTCGCGACCTTCGGGTCGTCGACATTCGCCTTATCCATCACGGTGAAGCCGGTGCCGATCGAGGCCGGCACCGACTGGTCGGTCAGATGGGCGAAGGCGCTGATCACGCCGAAATAGCCGATCTCGGCCGGGTGCTGGGCGATGGCGATGTCGACCGTGCCGTTCTTCAGGTCCTCGACGATCGATTGCGGCGCGTCGAATGCCGCGATCTTGATCTCGCCGGCCTTGCCCGCCTGCTTGACGCCGTTGGCGGCGCCGAGGGCGGAGAACAGGTTGGCGCCGAACACCCCGGCCAGGTCCGGGTTGCGGGCCAGCACCGCCTGCAGCTGCGACGCCGCCTTGTTGGCGTCGTCGTCGTTGAACTGCGTCTCCAGCACCTCGATGCCGGAATGGGCCTTGATCTCCTCCTTGAACCCCTCCTCGCGCTGGTCGGTGGTGGAGATGCCGGGCTTGACGTTGGAGACGTAGACCTTGCCCTTGCCGCCGATCGACTTGGCCAGCGCCCGCGCCGCGATGCGGCCGCCCAGGATGTTGTCCGAGGCGATGTAGGACAGCGGGAAGTCGGCGTTGCCCTCGCCGGTCTGGTAGACGCCGGTGCCGATGAAGGTGTCGACGGTGAAGACCGGGATGCCGGCATCGGCCGCCTTGCGCAGCGGCTCGATCAGCTGGGTCTTGTCGGTCGGCGCCACCAAGAGGGCGTCGGGCTTGCGCGCGATCACCGCGTCCAGCACCGGCACCTGCAGCACGGCGTTGAACTCCGGCGCGCCCTGGAACACCAGCTCGCAGCCGACCGCCTTGCACGCCGCCTCGGCGCCGCGGCGCATGGTGATGTAGAAGGCGTCCGTCGTCAGGCCGGGGACGAGGGCGATCCTGAAGCTCTTGCCCTGGGCGGCGGCCGGGGTGACCGCCGCGGCGGCGCCGGCGAGCGCGGCCGACGAGCCCAGAAGGGACAGAAACAAGCGCCGTTCCATCGTTTCCTCCATCTGTTTGGTTGCTTGTTGTTGGTGTTGGCGCCGATCGGCGGCGCGAGGGGTCAGGCCGGGACCAGCTCGGCCTTTCGGTCGAAGCCGGCCAGGGCGCGGTTCAGCGGCACCAGCGTCGAATGCAGCCGTTCGAACACCGACCGGTGCAGCGCATCGTAGCGCGCCGCGAGCTCCGGGTCCGGCTCCACCGTATGGTGCCGCTGGTCGATCGCGGCCAGGGCGGCGTCGAGATCGGGCCAGAGGCCGGCGGCGACGCCGCCGAGAAGGGCCGCGCCCAACGCCGTGGCCTCGGGCTCGTCCACCACCGTCACCGGGCGGCCATAGACATTGGCCTTGATCTCGAGGAACAGCGCGTTGCGCGAGCTGCCGCCGATCGCGCGGATCTCGATCGGCGGGGTGATCCCCGGCAGCGCCGCCATGGCGTCGACCATCAGCCGCGCCTGCATCGCCAGCCCCTCCAGCACCGCGCGGAACAGGGCGCCGCGGTCGGCATGGGCGGTCAGGCCGATGAAGGCGCCGCGCGCCGTGGTGTCCGGGTCGGGCGGCGGGCTGTAGACCAGATGCGGCAGGAAGACCACGCCCTGGCTGCCCGGCTCGACCGCCCGGGCCTCGGCGATCAGCACCTCGTGCTCGGCCTGGCCGGTCAGGGACCGGAACCATTCGACGGCGCCGCCCGAGCTGTTGATGCCGCCGCCGAGATAGGACAGGGGACGGTGGGTCTCGATCGCGCCCTGGACGAAACCGCGCCGCATCACCGCCGGGTCGAGCAGCGGGAAGGCCGTCGCCAGCAGCACCGCCTCGGCCGTGCCCAGGCTGTCCAGCAGCATGCCCGGCCGGGTGATCCCGGCGGCGTAGGAGCCGCAGAGATGGTCGTGCCCGCCGGCGGCGACCACCGGCTGCCCGGCCAGGCCGGTCTCGGCCAGCACCTCCGGCCGCACCGGGCCGAGCGCGGCGCCGGCGGCCAGGATCGGCGGCATCAGGGCCGGGTCGAGGCCGACCAGGCCCAGCAGCTCCTCCGACCAGCGGCGCTCATGGATGTCGAAACACAGCGTGCGCGAGGCCAGGGTCGGCTCGGTCGCGGCCACGCCGGAGAGGCGGAAGGCGATCCAGTCGGCGATGTTCAGCACCCGGCGGGCGCGGCCCATCGCCTCCGGCCAGTGCTCGCGCATCCAGGCCAGCTTGCACAGGGTCAGGGTTGGGTCGATGGCGACGCCGGTGATCTGGAAGATCCGGTCCGGGCCGATCCGGTCGGCGAGGGTGCGTGCCGCCGCCTCGGTGCGGCGGTCGAACCAGACGAGGGAGGGGGCCAGCGACCGGCCGTGCTCGTCAACCAGCACGCAGCTCTCGCCGACGCTGCCGACAGCGAGGCCGGCGACCGGCCCGCCGGCCAGCGCCCGCGCCACCTCGGCCAGGCAGTCCGTGACCGTGGCGAACAGGGCGTCGGGGTCGTATTCGCCGCGGCCGCCCGCCTGCATCCTGGCCGGGGTCGGCCGCGCCGCCTGCGCCGCCCGGCGGCCGCGCGAATCGAAGGCGATGGCGCGGACCGACCGGGTGCCGACATCGATGCCGATCAGGAAGGGCGGATCGAAGCGCGCCGACATCGCCGGGCCTCCGCGCGGTTGCTATCAGCCGGCCAGGCCGCCGGCGGCCATCGCCTCGTCGACGCCCTGGCCGCGATGGATGATCTCCGCCAGCGCCCGCACCACCGCCGCCGGGTCCGGCGCCTGCCAGATGTTGCGGCCGAACACCACGCCGCGCCCGCCGGCCTGGACCGAGCCGTGCACCACCGCCAGCGCGTCGCGCACCGTCTCCATCTTCACCCCGCCCGCGATCAGCACCGGGGCGGGGCAGGTGGAGGTCACCCGGCGGAAGCCGTCGACCGTGCCGGTGTAGTAGGTCTTGACGATGTCGGCGCCGAGCTCGAAGGCGATGCGCGAGGCCGAGGCCATCGCCCCGGGGTCGAGCGGGTCCGGGATGCGCTCGGCCGGGCAGGGCAGCGCCTCGACCATCACCGGCAGCCCGTCGGCGGCGCAGTCGCCGACCACCCGGGCGACGATGTCGTAGGTCCGCATCTCGACCTCCCCGCCCATGAAGCCCATGACGCAGACGCCGTCGACGCCCAGCCGGCGGGCGTCCTCCACCGTATGCAGCAGGCTCCATTCGGTGTAGCGCAACCAGTCCTCGCGAGTGATGCTGGGGCCGCCGTCGAGCCGCAGATAGACCGGCAGCCGGCCCAGCAGCCTGTCGCGGTAGTGCTTGATCACCCCGTAGGAGGTCATGATCGCGTCGGCGCCGGCCGCGATCACGCGGTCCAGCACGGCGCCGGGGTCTTCGAGACCCGGCACCACGCCCAACGTCCGGGCGTGGTCCATGGCGATGACGATGCCGCGATCACCGAAAGAGAGTCGGGCCATGGCCTGTGGCTCACCGGTTGGTTGCGGGAGGGACGGCTGGCGATAGGGGATGCGCTGACGATTCGCATGTTAGTTATCTGATATCTGTCGTCAACGAATGATTATTTCGCGACTGCGATATCGCGGCGCAGCGAACCGCCTGCGCACAGGCACTTGCATCGATCGGATATGAAAAAAACTTTACATATCGAGAGGTGGATGACAGAAGAATTTTCATCCGCCTCCCGGCGGCTTTTCATCCATTCCTTGCCCCTCGCTGCATGCCCCAGGACACGCCGCAGACCCTGATGAACCGGCTGGCGCAGAGCATCGACGCGCTCTCCCCGGCGCATCGGCGGCTGGCGGATTTCGTCCTGGCGCATCCGTTCCGCGCCGCGACCATGGGGATCGAGGAGCTGGCCGGCGCGGCCTCGGTCTCGATCGCCACGGCCAACCGCTTCGCCCACCGCCTCGGCTTCGGCGGCTATCCCGAGTTCCGGGCCGAGCTGCTGCTGCAGTTCCAGCGCGCCCTGGCGCCGGTCGAGAAGCTGCGGGCGACGCAGCAGGGCGCCGACTCCGCCCATGCCGACCTGCGCGGGTCGCTCGACACCGTGTCGACCAATCTCGGCCAGGCCGCCGGGCTGCTGACCGAGGACGGATGCGCCCGCGCCGTCGAGCTGGTGCTGGGCGCGCCTCGGGTGGTGCCGCTCGGCCTCGGCATCAGCGCCGTCATCGCCCGCTTCCTGGCCGAGCTGCTGCTGCCCTATTGCCCGTCGGTCGAGGTGCTGGACGGCAGCGGCGGGACCGAGCGCATGGTCCGCCAGCTGCTCCGCTTCGGCGAAGGCGACCTGCTGATCCCGATCTCGGTGCCGCGCTATTCCCGCGCCACCATCGATCTGGTGCGCCAGGCCAAGGCGCGCGGCCTGCGCGTGCTGGCGCTGACCGACGGGCCGGCCTCGCCGCTGGTGCCCGACAGCGACGCCGCCCTGTTCGGCCCGGCCGAGCACGACGTGCTGCACGGCTCCTCGATCGCGGTGATGGCGGTGGCCGAGGCGCTGGCGGGCGCGATCGCCCGGCGCCGCGGCACCGTCGCCGGCGCGGCCGAGCTGATCGAGGAAATCAGGCCATATCTTCTCGTCGAGGACGCTCCGGCCGTTGTCCGGCGTCCCCGCCCCCCTGCCCCGGAACGCCGACGATGACGCTCGCCTATTGGAACGGAACCTATTCGCCCCTCGACGAGGTCCGGATCTCGCCGCTCGACCGCGGCTTCCTCTTCGCCGACGGCGTCTATGAGGTGGTGGCGGTCTATGACGGCCAGATCTTCGAGCTCGACGCCCATCTCGACCGGCTGGCGCGCAGCCTCGCCGCCGTCCGGATCGATCCGGGCCTCGACCGCGCCGCCCTCGCCGCGGTGTTCCTGCGGCTGGCCGAGACCGCGCCGCGCCCGGCCGCGACCATCTACATGCAGGTCACCCGCGGCGCCCCGGCCCAGCGCAGCCACGCCTTCCCGGCTTCGGCCCAGGCCAGCATCCTCGCCTTCGCCGGCCCGCTGAAGCGCCTCGGGCGCGCGCAGCAGAAGGACGGCTTTGCCCTGGTCTCGGCGCCGGATATCCGCTGGCTGCGCTGCGACATCAAGTCGATCGCCCTGCTGCCCTCCGTCCTCGCCGCGCAGCAGGCAGCCGAGGCCGGGGTGCTGGAGACGGTGATGATCCGCGACGGCCTCGTCAGCGAATGCGCCGCCAGCAACGTCTTCGTGGTCAAGGACGGGCGGGTGGCGACGCCGGTCGCCGACCACCGCATCCTCGACGGCATCAACCGCCGCATCGCCATCCGCCTGGCCATGGAGCTGGGCATCCCGGTCGAGCAGCGCGACGTGGCGGAGGCCGAGCTGCGGGCCGCCGACGAGATCTGGATCACCAGCACGACCAAGGAGCTGGCGCCGATCGTGCGGCTGGACGGCGCCGCGGTCGGCTCCGGCCGCCCGGGGCCGGTGTGGCGGCGGGTACGCGAGGCCTTCGATGGCCTGGTCGGAGAACCGGCATGACCGCGGCGGCGCCGCTGATCGAGGTCGACGGGCTGACGGTCCAGTTCCGGACCGAGGACGGCCCCGTCACCGCGGTCGAGGATCTCAGCTTCGCCATCGCCCCGGGCGAGACGGTGGCGGTGGTCGGCGAATCCGGCTCGGGCAAGTCGGTCACCTCGCTCAGCCTGATCCGGCTGGTCGATTATGGCGGCGGCCGGATCGTGCGCGGCGCCGTGCGCTTCCGCGGCCGCGACGGGCAGGTGCGCGACTTGGCACAGGCCCCGGCCGAGGCGCTGCGGTCGCTGCGCGGCGACGAGATCGCGATGATCTTCCAGGAGCCGATGACGTCCCTGAACCCGGTCTTCACCATCGGCGACCAGATCGCCGAGGCGGTGATGCTGCACCAGGGCAAGGACGCCAAGGCGGCGCGGGCCGAGGCGCTGCGCATGCTGGAGCGGGTGCGGATCCCGGAGGCGAAGCGGATGCTCGACCGCCACCCGCACCAGCTGTCGGGCGGCATGCGCCAGCGGGTGATGATCGCCATGGCGCTGTCCTGCCGGCCGAAGCTGCTGATCGCGGACGAGCCGACCACGGCGTTGGACGTCACCATCCAGGCCCAGATCCTGCGGCTGATCCGCCAGCTGCAGCGCGAGATGGGCATGGCGGTGATGTTCATCACCCACGATATGGGTGTGGTGGCCGAGGTCGCCGACCGCGTCGTGGTCATGTACCAGGGCCGCAAGGTGGAGGAGGGGACGACCGAGCGGATCTTCGCCTCGCCCCAGCACCCCTACACCCAGGCGCTGCTGTCGGCGGTGCCGAAGCTCGGCAGCCTGCAGGGCCAGGCGCTGCCGGCGCGCTTTCCGCTGGTCCGGGTCGACGGATCGAAGGAGCCGCCGCCGGCGCCGCAGGACACGGTGCGGTCGGGCTCGGCCCCGCTGCTGGAGGTCGACCGGCTCTCGACCCGCTTCGACGTGCGCCGCGGCGTGTTCGGCCGGCTGGCCGCCCGGGTGCATGCGGTGGAGCAGGTCAGCTTCGCCCTGCAGCCGGGCGAGACGCTGGCCCTGGTCGGCGAGAGCGGCTGCGGCAAGTCGACGACCGGCCGCACCATCATGCAGCTGCTGGAGCCGTCCGCCGGCGCGATCCGCTTCGAGGGCCGGGCCATGGCCGAGATGCGGTCGGAGGAGCGGCGCCGGCTGCGGCAGAAGATCCAGTACGTGTTCCAGGACCCCTTCGCCTCGCTGAACCCGCGGCTGACGGTGGGATTCTCGATCGCCGAGCCGCTGCTGACCCACGGGATCGCGAAGGGTCGCGCGGCGGAGCAGCGGGTGGCCGACCTGCTGACCCAGGTCGGCCTCAGGCCGGAGCATGCCAAGCGCTACCCGCATGAGTTCAGCGGCGGCCAACGCCAGCGCATCTGCATCGCCCGGGCGCTGGCCAGCGACCCGAAGCTGATCATCGCCGACGAGGCGGTGGCGGCGCTCGACGTCTCGATCCAGGCCCAGGTGGTGAACCTGCTGATGGATCTGCAGGCCCGGCACGGCCTGTCCTACCTGTTCATCTCGCACGACATGGCGGTGGTGGAGCGGGTCAGCCACCGCGTCGCGGTGATGTATCTCGGCCAAATCGTCGAGATCGGGCCGCGCCAGGCCGTGTTTGAGAACCCGCAGCACCCCTACACCCGCCGGCTGATGGCCGCGGTGCCGGTGGCGGACCCCGCCCGGCGCAACCGCGACACGGCTTTGATCGAGGGCGAGATCCCGAGCCCGATCCGGGCCCTGGGCGACGAGCCCGTGGTGAAGCCGCTGGAACCCGTCGGGCCTGGCCATTTCGTGGCCCGGCACCCGGTCGGCGACTTCGGCTGACCTGATTCCGTACCCATGACCGATCCGAAACACAGGGAGAGAGAACCGATGAGACGCTGGAAGCACCTTCTGGTCGGCTGCGCCATGGCCGCGCTGACGGCGCTGCCCGCAACGGCGATGGCCAGGCCGCTGGTCGTCGCCATTCAGGAGAACCTGACCGGGCTCGACCCGTCCAACATCAACGAGACGGCGTCGCAGGCGGCGACGCGGCTGTTCTATCAGGGCCTCTACGGCTTCGATCAGAACATGCAGCTCGTGCCCGTTCTGGCCGAGAGCTACGAGGTCAGCGACGACGCCAAGGTCTACACCTTCCATCTGCGCAAGGGCGTCAAGTTCCACGACGGCACCGACTTCAACGCGCAGGCGGTGAAGGTCAGCCTCGAGCGCCTGGCCAATCCCGACAACAAGCTGAAGCGCCAGTCGCTGGTATCGATGCTGGACCATGTCGAGGTGGTCGACGACCACACCGCCAAGGTGGTGCTGAAGGAGCCGTTCGGCGCCCTGGTCAACAACCTGGCGCATGCCGGGGCCATGATCATCAGCCCGGCGGCGTTGGAGAAGTACGGCAAGGACATCGGCCGCAACCCGGTCGGCACCGGCCCGTTCAAGTTCAAGTCCTGGTCGGCCGACACGCTGGAGGCGGTGAAGAACGACGCCTACTGGAAGGAAGGCGAGCCGAAGGTCGACGGCGTCACCGTCCGCAGCGTGCCGGAGAACGGCAGCCGCGTCGCCATGCTGCAGGCCGGCGAGGCCCAGTTCATCACCCCGGTGCCGTCGGAGATGATGAAGGTGCTGGAGCGGAATCCGAACGTCACGGTGGTCGACGCGCCGTCGATCGTGAACTGGTACGTGGCGCTGAACAGCCACAAGAAGCCGTTCGACGACGTCCGCGTCCGCCAGGCGCTGAACTACGCGATCGACCGCAATGCCTATTGCAAGGTGGTGCTGAACGGCTTCTGCGACCCGGCGGATTCGCCGATGCCGCCGAAGCTGAAGTTCTACGCCAAGCAGGGCGTCTGGCCCTACGACCCGGCGAAGGCCAAGCAGCTCCTGGCCGAGGCCGGCTATCCCGACGGCTTCGAGAGCGTGCTGTGGTCCGGCAACAACACCACGGCCATCCGCGCCGACCAGTTCCTGCAGCAGCAGCTGGCCCAGATCGGGGTCAAGGTGCAGGTCACGCCGCTCGAATCCGGCGTCCTCTCCGACAAGGTCTGGGGCGTGCAGAAGCCCGAGGACGCCACGGTGCAGATGTATTACGGCGGCTGGTCGTCCTCGACCGGAGATGCCGACTGGGCGCTGCGGCCGCTGCTGTGGGGCAAGGGCTTCCCGCCGAAGCTGTTCAATGTCGCCTACTACGCCAACCCGGAGGTGGACGCGGCGCTGGAGGCGGCGGTCGCCACCGCGGATGAGGGCAAGCGGGCCGAGGCCTATGCCAAGGCGCAGTCCCTGATCTGGCAGGACGCGCCCTGGATCTATCTCGGCGTCGACCATGTTCTGAGCGCCCGGAGCAAGGACCTGTCCGGCGTCTACGTCCTCCCCGACCGCGCCTACATCGTCGAGGACGCGTCGTTCCAGTAAGTCCTTTCCGAACGCCCGGCGGACCTTGCCGGTGCTGACGTCTCTTATCCTGTCATGCCCGGGCTTGACCCGGGCATCCAGGGCGGCCAGAGCGGTTCTTGGTGGCCCCTGGATCACCGGGTCGAGCCCGGTGATGACAAGAAAAGGAATGGTTGTCGGTACCGGCTGGTGCGGTTCGTCGGGCGGGCGGTTCTCGGAGCCCCCATGCTGCAATATCTGATCCGGCGTCTCATCGG
This sequence comes from Inquilinus limosus DSM 16000, assembly GCF_000423185.1. Taxonomy (GTDB): domain Bacteria; phylum Pseudomonadota; class Alphaproteobacteria; order DSM-16000; family Inquilinaceae; genus Inquilinus; species Inquilinus limosus. The sequence goes on from NZ_AUHM01000005.1 coordinate 220,190, forward strand.
CATCGTCCCGGTGATGCTGGTCATCTCCCTCGTGGTCTTCGGCTTCGTCCACATGCTGCCGGGCGACCCGGCGCGGCTGGTGGCCGGGCCGGACGCGACGGCGGAGGATGTCGCCCTGGTGCGCGCCGATCTCGGTCTCGACCGGCCGCTGATCGAGCAGTACCTGACCTTCCTCGGCAATGTCGTGCAGGGCGATTTCGGCACCTCGCTGAAGACCCGCCGCCCGGTGGTCGACGAGATCGGCGAGCGGCTGATGCCGACGGTCTGGCTGACCGTGGTCAGCATGGCCTGGGCCGTCGCGGTCGGCCTCCTGATCGGCGTCGTCTCCGCGGTCAAGCGCGGCCGCTGGCAGGATTACGGCGGCATGGTGCTGGCCGTGTCCGGCATCTCCTTCCCCTCCTTCTGGCTCGGCCTGCTGCTGATCGGCGTGTTCTCGGTCGATCTCGGCTGGCTGCCGACCGGCGGCTACGGCACCTGGCAGCATTTCGTCATGCCCGCGGTCACGCTCGGCCTCGGCGTCGCCGCGGTGATGGCGCGCTTCACCCGCTCCGCCTTCATCGAGATCTCGCGCGAGGACTACGTCCGCACCGCCCGGGCCAAGGGCGTGTTCGAGCGCGCGGTGATCTGGAAGCACACGCTGCGCAACGCGCTGATCCCGATCATCACCATGGTCGGGCTGCAGTTCGGCTTCCTGCTCGGCGGCTCGATCGTGGTCGAGACCGTGTTCTCCTGGCCCGGCCTCGGCCGGCTCCTGGTCGACAGCGTCTCCTACCGCGACTACCCGGTGATCCAGGCCGAGATCCTGCTGTTCTCGATCGAGTTCATTCTGATCAACCTCGCCGTCGACGTGCTCTACGCGCTCGCCAATCCGGAGATCCGCTACCGATGAGCGCCGTCATCTCCCCCGCGACCCCGGCCCGCGCCGAGACGGTGCGCTCGCCCTTCCGCGAATTCTGGCGCCGCTTCCGCCGGCAGAAGATCGCCGTGGCCGCCGGGCTGTTCCTGGCGGCGCTGGTGGTGGTGGCGGTCCTGGCGCCCTGGATCGCCCCCTACGACCTGGCCCAGCCGGATTACGAGCGGGTGCTGGAAGGCCCGTCCTGGGCCCATCTCGCCGGCACCGACGCCTATGGCCGCGACATCCTCAGCCGCATCGTCTTCGGCGCCCGCATCTCGCTCGCCGTCGGCTTCCTGTCGGTGACGCTGGGCGGCGTCGCCGGCATCCTGCTCGGCCTTGTCAGCGGCTTCTACGGCGGCTGGATCGACGGGCTCGTGATGCGGCTCTGCGACGTGCTGCTGGCCTTCCCCGGCATCATCCTGGCGATCGGCGTCATCGCCGTGCTGGGCCCCGGCATCGACAACGTGATCTACGCCGTCGCCGTGTTCAGCGTGCCGGTCTTCGCCCGGCTGGTGCGCGGCAGCACGCTGGCGATCAAGCAGACCGTCTATATCGACGCGGCGCGGGCGATCGGCGTCCGCCACCGCCTGCTGATGCTGCGGCACATCCTGCCGGGCACGCTGCCCAGCGTGATCGTCTACTTCTCGATGCGCATCGGCACCTCGATCCTGACGGCCGCCAGCCTCAGCTTCATCGGCCTCGGCGCCCAGCCGCCCAGCCCGGAATGGGGGGCGATGCTGGCCGACGGGCGCAGCTATCTCGGCGTCGCCGACCACATCACCCTCTTCCCCGGCATCGCGATCTTCGTCACCGTGCTGGCCTTCAACCTGCTCGGCGACGGGCTGCGCGACGCGCTGGACCCGAAGCTGAAAACCTAGGGAGGCATCGGTGACGGCCCGTCTCGCCCGCGATTTCGGCCTGGTCTGCGGCACGCTCCCGGCCGGGCCGCTGAACGCCATCACCGATGTGCCGGGGGTGACGGTCGGCCATCTGACGCTGCATGCGGGCGACGTGCTGACCGGCGTCACCGCGGTGCTGCCGCATGGCGGCAACCTGTTCCGCACCAAGGCCCGCGCCGCGGTCGAGGTCTTCAACGGCTTCGGCAAGAGCACCGGCCTGGTGCAGGTGGCGGAGCTGGGGACGGTCGAGACGCCGATCCTGCTGACCAACACCTTCGCCGTCGGCACCTGCGCCACGGCGCTGATCCGCGCCGCCATCGCGGCCAACCCCGACATCGGGCGTGAGACCGGCACCGTCAACCCGGTGGTGCTGGAATGCAATGACGGCTATCTGTCCGACATCCAGGCCCTGGCGGTGACCGAGACCGACGCGCTGGAAGCGATCAAGGCGGCCAGCGACGGCAAGGTCGGGCAGGGCTCGGTCGGCGCCGGCACGGGGATGAGCAGCTTCGGCTTCAAGGGCGGCGTCGGCAGCGCCTCGCGCCGGGTCAAGTTCGATCGCACCCACTTCCATCTCGGCGTGCTGGTGCTGGCGAATTTCGGCCGCGCCGGCGACCTGGTGCTGCCCGACGGCCGCCGGCCGGCGCCGCCTTCCGAACCGGTGCCGGAGAAGGGCTCGGTGATCGTCATCCTGGCGACCGACGTGCCGTTGGAGCACCGCCAGCTGCACCGCGTCACCCGGCGGTGCGGCGCCGGGCTGGCGCGGCTCGGCGCCTATTGGGGGCACGGCAGCGGCGACATCGCGCTGGGCTTCTCCACCGCCGACCCGGTAGAGCACGACCAGAAGCGCGACCTGGTTCAGATCCGCGCGCTGAACGAGGCGCGCATCGACCGGCTGTTCCAGGCCGCGGCCGAGGCGACGCAGGAGGCGGTGCTGAACGCGCTCTGCGCCACCGGGCCCGCGATCGGCCGCAGCGGGCACAGCCGGCCATCGCTGGCGGACTGGCTGGAGGCGGAGGAGCGGAAATGAGGATCTACATCTCGTCCGACATCGAAGGCGTGGCCGGCGTGGTCTCGCCGCAGCAGGGCCAGCCGGGCAACGGCGAATACGAACGCGCCCGCCGGCTGATGACCGAAGAGGTCAATGCCGCGATCGAAGGCGCGCTGGAGGGTGGCGCCACCGGGATCCTGGTCAACGACGCGCACGGCCCGATGACCAACCTGCTGCCGGAACTGCTGCACCCGGCGGCGGAGCTGATCCAGGGCAAGCCGAAGCCGCTCAACATGTTTGCCGGGCTCGATTCCGGCCATGCCGCGGTGTTCTGCCTCGGCTACCACGCCCGCGCATCGGAGCAGGGCGTGCTGGCCCACACCACCAACGGCTTCGCCTTCCGCGCCGTGCGGCTGAACAGCAAGCCGCTGGGCGAGGCCGGGATCTACGGCGCCTATGCCGGCAGCCTCGGCGTGCCGGTGGCGATGGTCTCCGGCGACGACCGCTGCGTCGCCGAGCTGCGCGAGCATTTCCCCGAGGCCGAGTTCGTCCAGACGAAGCAGGCGCTGGGCAACCGCGCCGCCCGGTCGCTGCCGTTGCCGACGGCCCGCGCGGCGCTGCGCGAGGCGGCGGCCCGCGCCGTCCGCCGCGCCGCGTCGATCCCGCCCTTCCGCATCGACGGCCCCTACACGCTGGAGCTGGAGATGGGCGGCCCGGCGCTGGCCGACCTCGCCGCCACCCTGCCGCCCGCCGAACGCCGCGACGGCGTCACCGTGGCCCTGCCGGCCGGCAGCGTCGCCGACGCCATCCGCTGGATGAACGCCGTGTCCGCGATGACCGCTTTCCTCCGTTGACCCCGAGGCTTCGATGACCGATCCATCCCGCGCCGTCCTGGCGATCCATGGCGGCGCCGGCACCATCCGCCGCGAGTCGCTGACTCCGGAGCGGGAGGAGGCCTATCACCAGGGGCTGCGCACCGCCCTTCGCGCCGGCCATCTCGTCCTGGCGGCCGGCGGTTCGGCGCTGGACGCCGTCACCGCCGCGGTGATGGCGCTGGAGGAGGATCCGCTGTTCAACGCCGGCCGCGGCGCCGTCTTCACCAGCGCCGGCGAGAACGAGATGGACGCGGCGGTGATGGACGGGCGGGACCGCCGGGCCGGCGCCATCGCCAGCATTTGCGGCCCGCGCCACCCGGTCCTCGCCGCCCGCGCGGTGATGGAGCGCACCGAGCACGTCTTCCTGGCCGGGGAGGGCGCGCGCCGCTTCTGCCGCGAGGCCGGGCTGGAGCATATGGACCCGTCCTGGTTCCGCACCGAGCGGCGCTGGGCGGCGCTGCAGGAGGAGCTGGAGCGCCGCCGGCAGGCGCTGCCGGATGACGGCGATCCGGCGCGCAAGCACGGCACGGTCGGCGCCGTGGCCTGCGACGCCGCCGGCAACCTCGCCGCCGCCACCTCGACCGGCGGCATGACCGGCAAGACCCCGGGCCGGGTCGGTGACAGCCCGGTGATCGGTGCCGGCACCTGGGCCGACAACGCCACCTGCGCCGTCTCCGCCACCGGCCATGGGGAGTTCTTCATCCGCTATGCCGCGGGGCACGAGATCGACGCCCGCATGCGCTGGGCCGGGCAGGGGCTGCAGCAGGCGGCCGAGGATGTGGTGCAGGCGCTGCTCGGCCCGGTCGGCGGCTCCGGCGGTCTGGTCGCGGTGGACGCTCGCGGCAATGTCGCGCTGCCCTTCAACTGCGAAGGCATGTATCGCGGCGTGGTCGGGGCCGACGGCGCGCTGCGCACCGCGATCCACCGCGAGGCGTTCCGGGTCGAGGCTGTATAACCAGGACGGCCTGGAACAGGGAGGAAGCGATGACGGTCGATACGGGCAAGAGGCTGGCGGCGCTGCGTGGAAAGATGCGGGAGGAGGGTGTCGATCTCGTCGCGCTCGGGCCCGACTCGCACATGCAATGGGTGGCCGGCTTCCACCCGCATCCCGACGAACGGCCCTGCCTGCTGCTGATCGGGCCGGAGCGCGAGGCGTTCCTGATGCCGGTGCTGAACGCTGAGAGCTCGCGCGAGCAGACGGAGATCGCCTTCCACAGCTGGGACGACGCCGACGGGCCGGATGCCGCGCTCAAGGCCGCCCTCGCCGATGTCGGCGCGACCGATGCGGCCCATGTGGTGCTGGACGAGACGATGCGGGCCGATTTCGCCCTGCTCCTGCTCGGCGTGCTGCCCGGGGCGCGGCACAGCTTCACCGACAGCACCATCGGCGCCCTGCGGATGCGCAAGGACGCCGCCGAATTCGCCAAGCTGAAGATGAACGCCGGCATCGCCGACCGCGCCATGCAGGCCGCCTTCGCCGCGGTCAAGCCGGGCATGACCGAGCTGGAGCTGGCGGCGGTGATCAAGGCGCACTTCACCTCGGAAGGCGCCTCGCCGGCCTTCTGGATCGTCGGCGGCGGCGGCAACGGCGCCTTCCCGCACCACCAGACCGGCGGGCGTCGGCTGGAGGAGGGCGACGCCGTGGTCGTCGACATCGGCGGCCGCAAGGGCGGCTTCCCCAGCGACATCACCCGCATGGTCGCGATCGGCCGCCCGCCGGAGGGCTACGGCCAGATCCACACCATCGTCGAGAAGGCGGTGCAGGCGGCGCTCAAGGCCGCGAGGCCCGGCGTGAAGGCGAAGGAGGTCGACGCCGCCGCCCGGCGCGTCATCGCCGATGCGGGCTACGGCGAATACTTCGTCCACCGCACCGGCCACGGCCTGGGCATCGATGGCCACGAGCCGCCCTACATCACCGCGACGTCGGAGACGGTGCTGGAGGAGGGCATGGTGTTCTCGATCGAGCCGGGCATCTACATCCCCGGCCGCTTCGGCATCCGGCTCGAGGAGATCGTGATCCTGCGCGAGGATGGGCCGGAGATCCTGTCCTCGCTGCCGCGCGACCTCTACGTGGCGCGGGTGTGATTCACCCGATACGGCGCGTCTGAGAGAGAACCGTCATGGCGAGCCCCGAAGGGACGTGGCCATCCAGGGCCGCTCGCATTGGCCCCTGGATGGCCACGGCGCTACGCGCCTCGCCATGACGGTCTATTGAAGGCCCCGCCGGTGTCAGCGCCTCATCCTGCAGTCCACTTCGAATCCGGCACCACCACCAGCTTGCCGACGAAGCCCTTGGCCATGAAGTCGGCCTGGGCGCGGTGGAAGTCGGACAGGCGGTAGACGCCGCCGACCAGCGGCTTCAGCTTGCCTTCCTCGATATAGCGCACCAGCCGCCGGAAGGCGCCGCGCGTGCCCTGGGATGAGCCGTGCAGCTCCAGGTGCTTCAGGTACATGGTCCGCAGGTCCAACTGCACCACCGGCCCGGCGATGGCGCCGGCGGTGGTGTAGCGCCCCTCCGGCCGCAGGATGCGCAGCAGGTCGTTGAACATCGCCCCGCCGACCAGGTCGGCGACCACGTCGATCGGCCGCCCCTTGGTCGCCCGCTCCACCGCCGAGACCAGGTCGCCGGCATCGCGGGTGACCACGGCCTCGGCGCCGACCGCCAGCACCGCCTCCTCCTTGCCGCTTCCGACCACGGCATAGGGAATGGCGCCGCGGGCGCGGCACAGCTGGACGATGCCGGACCCGACGCCGCCCGAGGCGCCGGTGACCAGCACGCGTTCGCCCGCAGCCACCCGGGCGCGGTCCAGCATGTGCTCGCCGGTCAGGTAGGCGCAGCAGAAGGTGGCCAGCTCGACATCGCTCATCGGCGTGTCGATGCGATGGGCATGGTCCGCCGGCAGCGCCATGTACTCGGCATAGCCGCCGTCGCGGCCATGGCCCATGTAGTCGATATCGGCCAGGCTGTCGTCGTCGCGGTTGTAGATGCTGAAGTCGACCATCACCCGCTCGCCGATCCGCGCCGCCGGCACGCCGGCGCCGACGGCGACGATGCGGCCGACCGTGTCGGTGCCCTGGATGCGCGGGAAGGTCAGGGTCGAGCGGTCGCCGCGGCCGCGCCAGCTGGACACCGCGGTCGGGTCCGCTTCGGTGCCGTAGGCGCCTTCGCGCACCCAAACGTCGGTGTTGTTCATGCCGCAGGCGGTGACCTCGATCAGCACCTCGCCCGCGGCCGGCTTCGGCACCGGCACGTCGTCGCGATAGACCAGCTTCTCGGGCCCGCCATGGCCGGTCAGGACCACGGCGCGCATGGTGGCGGGGATGGTTTCGGTGGTGGCCATGGTCGGGCTCCTTGATAGGGTGTCATTGCGAGCGCAGCGAAGCAATCCAGGGCCGCGCGAGCGGGACGATGGATTGCTTCGTCGGCTTCGCCTCCTCGCAATGACGGCGAGGGGTTACAGTTCTCTGGAAACGGACTCGACCGCTCCGGCGACGGCCTTGACCACGATGTCGGCCTCCTCGCGGGTCAGGCACAGCGGCGGGGCGAAGCCCAGGATGTCGCCCTGCGGCAGGGCGCGGGAGATCACGCCGCGGGCCAGCGTGGCCGCGTAGATTCGCGGGCCGACCTTCAGCGCCGGGTCGAAGAACACCCGATCGTCCTTGTCCGCTACGAACTCGACCGCCGCCGCCAGCCCCTCGCCGCGCACCTCGCCGACGATGCGGTGGCCGGCCAGCGCGTCGGTCAGCGCCTGCTTGAAATAGGCGCCGGTCTCCCGTGCGTTCTCGACCAGCCCCATTCTGTCGATCAGCTCCAGATTGGCGATCGCCGCGGCGGTGCACAGCGGGTGCGAGGAATAGGTCCAGCCATGGCCGATGGCGCCGAGCGCGTCGGAGCCCTTCTCCAGCACCTTCCACACCTTCTCCGACACGATCACGCCGGACAGCGGGGCATAGGCCGAGGTCAGGCCCTTGGCGATGGTGATCAGGTCCGGCTTGATGCCGTAGTGGTCGGAGCCGAACATCGACCCCAGCCGGCCGAAGCCGGTGATCACCTCGTCGGCGATCAGCAGCACGTCGTACTTGGCCAGCACGGCCTGGATCTTCTCCCAATACCCGGCCGGCGGCGGCACCAGCCCGCCGGTGCCCAGGATCGGTTCGCCGATGAAGGCGGCCACCGTCTCCGGCCCTTCGGCCAGGATCAGCTCCTCCAGCTTGTCGGCGCAGGCTTGGGAGAACTGCTCCTCGCTCAGCGACCGGTCCTCGCGGCGGTAGTAGTAGGGCGCCTCGGTGTGCAGCACCTGGGCCAGCGGCAGGTCGAAGGCCTTGTGGAACAGCTCGAGCCCGGTGAGGCTGCCGGTCATCAGGCCGGAGCCGTGATAGCCGCGCCAGCGCGAGATGATCTTCTTCTTCTCCGGCCGGCCCAGGACGTTGTTGATGTACCAGACCAGCTTGATGTTGGTCTCGTTGGCATCGGAGCCGCCGAGGCCGAAGAACACCCGCGACATGCCGGCCGGCGCCCGGTCGATGATCATCTTGGCCAGGCGGATCGATGGCTCGCTGCCGTGCCCGACATAGGCGTGGTAGTAGGCCAGTTCATGCGCCTGAGCGGCGATCGCATCGGCGATCTCGCGCCTTCCGTAGCCGACATTGACGCAGTAGAGGCCGGCGAAAGCGTCCAGGCTGCGCTTGCCGTCGCGGTCGGTGATGTAGACGCCCTCGCCGCCGGTGATGATCCGGTTCGGCGTCTCGCCCCTGGCGTGGGCCGCCATATGGGTCGAGGGATGGAAGAAGTGGTCGCGATCCCAGGCGTCGAGTTCGTTGCCGCGAAGGGCCATCGGAAGTCTCCTTGTACGAAAGGGCGGGCGCTCAGGCCGCGTCGAGGCAGAGGTATTTGAGCTCGGTGAAGGCCTCGATGCCGTGGCGCGAGCCTTCGCGGCCGAGGCCGGACTGCTTGGTGCCGCCGAACGGGATCGGGGCGCCGGTGATCTTCACCCGGTTGACCGCGACCATGCCGTAGTCGAGGGCGCGGCCGAGGCGCAGCACGCGGCCGGAATCGCGGGTGACGACATAGGCGACGAGGCCGTATTCGGTGTCGTTGGCGCGGGCGATCACCTCGTCCTCGGCATCGAAGGCGGTGACGGCGGCGACCGGGGCGAAGGTCTCCTCGCGCATGATCGCGGCGTCGTCCGGCACATCGACCAGCACGGTCGGGGCGAAGAACAGCGGCCCGGCGGGGTGGGCCTCGCCACCCGTCAGGCAGCGGGCGCCGCGCGCCACGGCGTCGCGCACATGCTCCGCCGCCTTGGCCACGGCGCGATCGTGCATCAGCGGCCCGATCTCGGTCTCCGGCTCCAGGCCGTTTCCGACCTTGAGTGCCGCGACGCGCCTGGCGAAGGCCTCGCAGAAGGCGGCGTAGACCGGCCGCTCGACATAGATCCGGTTGGCGGCCAGGCAGTCCTGGCCCGAGGTGGCGAATTTCGCGTCGATGGCGATCGATACGGCGCGGTCGAGATCGGCATCGGCGAAGACGATCAGCGGGGCGTGGCCGCCGAGTTCGAGCTGCAGGCGCTTGATCGTCGGGGCGCAGCGTTCGGCGATCAGCCGGCCGATCTCGGTCGACCCGGTGAAGCTGACCGCCCGCACTCGCTTGTCGGCGCAGATCCGGCCGACGATCGGCTCCGGGTCGCCGGTGACGATGTTCAGCACACCGGCCGGAATGCCGGCGCGCTCAGCCAATTCGGCCAGGGCCAGGGCCGAGAGCGGGGTCTGCGACGACGGATGCGCCACCACGGTGCAGCCGGCGGCCAGCGCCGCCGCGGCCTTGCGGGTCAGCATGGCGCAGGGGAAGTTCCAGGGCGTGGCGACGCCGACGACGCCCAGCGGCTCGCGCCGCACCATCATCTCTGCGCCGGGCAGGTGGCTGGTGACGGATTCGACGTTCAGCCGCTTGGCCTCCTCGGCGAACCATTCGACGAAACCGGCGCCGTAGTCGATCTCGCCGCGGGATTCCGCCAGCGGCTTGCCCTGCTCCAGCGTCATCAGCAGGGCCAGATCTTCCTTCGCGGCCCGGATCCGGTCGAACCAGTTGCGCAGCCGGGCCGCGCGCTCCTGCGGCAGCAGCGCCCGCCAGGCCGGGAAGGCGGCCTCGGCGGCGGCGATGGCGCGGTCGGCCTCGGCCGCGCCCAGCCGCGCGACACGGGCGACGGTGACGCCGGTGGCGGGGTCGGCCACCTCGAACACGGCGCCATTGGCGGCGGCGGTCCAGCGGCCGTCGATATAGGCCAGTTCGCGCAGCAGCCGGCGGTCGGTCAGGCGGGCCAGCGCGTCGTGCTGGCTGGGCCGGGTGGCGAGGGCGGTCATGGCGAACCTCCGCGATGGATGAGGCCGCCAGGATAGGGGCGGGGCGAAGGAGATGGAGACTGTTCGGGACGCCGTCGGCAGACCAAGTCTCTCGAGGGCGAGGGGAGGCAGAGAGACTCTCTCCGCCTATGCCCCGTCCGTCCCCGCCAGCACCTCCACCGGCACCGTCGCGTCGTCCTTCACCGTGCGGGTGACGATGTAGGTGAAGTAGCGGTCGATGCCGATCTCCTGCTCCAGCAGCCGGTCGATCAGCCGCTGATAGGCATCGATGTCGCGCGCCACCACCTTCAGGAGGTAGTCGATGCCGCCGCCCAGGGACCAGCAGGCCACGACTTCCGGCACCGCCTTCACCGCCCGCTCGAACCGGTCGAAATCGGCTTGGCGGTGGGCGCCCAGCGTGATCTCGACGAACACCATGGCGAAGGGGGCGATCCGGCGCAGCGCCAGCCGGGCGTGGTAGCCGGAGATGACGCCTTCGCGCTCCAGCCGATGCAGCCGGGTCCAGCACGGCGTCGGCGACAGCCCGACCTTCTCGGCCAGGGCCAGCTTGGTGATGCGCCCGTCGCGCTGGATCTCGGCCAGGATGCGCAGGTCGATCGGGTCGAGCTTGACGGCGGACATGCGCCGACCATGCCGGTGTGGAATTCCGGTTGTCAATTGAACTGATCTTGGATCATTGTCGAATCATGACAATCTGGCAGCCCGACCCCTCCGCCCTGCGCCGGCCCGCCTATCTCTCCCTGGCCGATCAGATCGCGCGGGCGATCGCGGACGGCCGGCTGCCGCCGGGGGAGCGGCTGCCGACTCATCGCGCGATGGCCGAGACGCTGGACCTGTCGGTGCAGACGGTCAGCCGCGCCTATGAGGAGCTGATCCGCCGCGGCCTGATCTCCGGCGAGACCGGGCGCGGCACCTTCATCCGCCCGCCGCAGCGCGAGCCCGTGCCGCCCTACATCCCGGAGCGGCTGAGCGAGGTGATCGACCTGTCGATCCTGAAGCCGGTGGTGTGCGAGACTCGCCACATCGAGGCGATGAAGGCGGCGCTGCACGAGCTGGCCGACACGCTGCCGCATTCCGCCGTCCTGTCCTTCCGCCCGAACATGCTGTTCGCCCGGCACCGCCGGGTGGCGCAGGCCTGGCTGCGGGACCGCTGCGGGGTCGAGGCCACGCCCGGCACCATCCACCTGACCAACGGCGCCACCGCCGGCATGACCATCGCCCTGATGGCCGCGGCCCCGCCGGGGTCGACCGTGGTGACCGAGGCGGTCGGCCACCACACGCTGGTGCCGCTGGCCGCCTATCTCGGCCTGCGTCTGCGCGGCGTGGCGATCGACGCCGAGGGCGTGGTCCCCGAGGCGTTGGACGAGGCCTGCCGCGAGGGCGACGTGCGCGCGCTCTTCGTCATGCCGAACCCGATCAACGCCACCGCCAGCCTGATGGGCGCGGCGCGGCGGGCCGAGATCGTCGAGGTGGCCCGCCGCCATGAGCTGCAGATCATCGAGAACGACGTGCTGGCGCCGCTCCTGAGCGAGCGGCTGCCGCCGCTGGCCGCCCTGGCACCGGAGCGCACGCTCTACGTCACCACCTTCACCAAATGCGTGATGCCGGGGCTGCGCGCCGGCTATCTGGTGGTGCCGGACCGGCTGTGCCCGTCGGTCGCCAACCGCAGCCTGGTGACCAACTGGATGGCGACCGGGCTGATCGCCGAGCTGGCCGCCCGCTGGGTCGAGAACGGCACGGCGGCGGAGCTGCTGCGCTGGCAGCGCGCCGCGATTCGCGGCCGCCAGGCGATCGCGGCCGAGATCCTGGCCGGCATTCCGCACCGCGCCCATCCGGAAGGGCTGCATGTCTGGCTGCCGCTGGGCGAGGGCCGGTCGGAGGAAGAGTTCGTGTCCCATGCCCGGCTGCAGGGCGTCGCCATCGCGCCCGGCGCCTCCTTCGCCATCGAGGGCGGCATGGACCGGCGGCCGGCTGTCCGTATCTCGGTCGGCTCGACCACGCCGGAGCAGCTGCGCGACGGCCTCAAGATCGTCGTCAACCTGCTGCAGGGCGAGCCGGAGCCGGTGCTGCTGGCGATGTGACCCGAATCGTGCGCCACCTGCCTAATAAATCATCACGTTCGGCCAAATTGTACTGATTTGTTTTTCCGTTTGACATGATTTTGTCTCCCTTCCATCGTTGGCGGCAACCAAGGCCGTCGCGAACAGGGAGTGCGGCTTGCCAGACCTTCCAACATCCGATCCGTGCATCAGCGTCGAAGGCGTGACCAAGCGCTTCGGGCCGCTGACCGTCCTGGACGACCTGTCCTTCACCGTGAAGCCGGGCGAGAAGCTGGCCCTGATCGGGCCGTCCGGCTCCGGCAAGACCACGATCCTGCGCATCCTGATGACGCTGGAAGGGATCAATGGCGGCCATATCCGGGTCGAGGGCGAGCCGCTGTTCCACATGCCGAAGAACGGCGCCCTGGTGCCGGCGGACGAGCGCCATCTGCACAGGATGCGCGCCAAGATCGGCATGGTGTTCCAGCTGTTCAACCTGTTTCCGCACAAATGCGTGCTGGACAACGTGACCCTGGCGCCGATGCTGACCCAGGGCGTCGACCGCAAGACCGCCGAGGCCCGCGCGATGGAGCTGCTGGAGCTCGTCGGCATGGCGGGCAAGGCCAAGGCGATGCCGGCGCAGCTCTCCGGCGGCCAGAAGCAGCGCGTGGCGATCGCCCGCGCCCTGGCGCTGAAGCCGAAGATCATGCTGTTCGACGAGGTCACCTCGGCGCTCGACCCCGAGCTGGTCGAGGAGGTGCTGAACGTGATGCGCCGCCTGGCCGCCGAGACCGACATGACCATGCTGCTGGTCACCCACGAGATGAGCTTCGCCCACGACTTCGCCGACCGCGTCCTGTTCTTCGACCGCGGCCGGATCGTCGAGGAGGGCCCGCCGGACGAGATCTTCCGGCACCCGCGCGAGGAGCGGACCCAGGCCTTCCTCAAGAAGATCATCGCCGCCGGCCACCGGGTCTGACCGGTCGCACGACCGCACCACAAACACGGGAACAGAGAGGCAGAAATGAACAACCGATTTTGCGCGAGTCTGATCCTGGCCGCCGTATCGGCGATGGCCATGGCCCAGCCGGCCGCGGCCGACACGCTGGAGAACCTGAAGGAGCAGGGCTTCGCCCGCATCGCCATCGCCAATGAGCCGCCCTTCACCGCCGTGGCGGCGGACGGCAAGGTCTCCGGCGCCGGGCCGGACGTGGCGCGCGAGGTGTTCAAGCGCATGGGCGTCCCCGACGTCGTCGCCTCGATCTCGGAATACGGCGCGATGATCCCCGGGCTGCAGGCGCGCCGCTTCGACGCGGTCACCGCCGGCCTGTTCATGAAGCCGGAGCGCTGCCGCGCCGTCGCCTATTCCCAGCCGATCCTGTGCGACGGCGAGGCCTTCGCGGTGAAGAAGGGCAACCCGTCGAACTTCCAGAGCTACGCCGATATCGCCGCCAACCCGGACGCCAAGATCGGCGCGCCGGGCGGCGGCACGGAGGAGCGGCTGGCGCTGGAGGCCGGGGTGCCGCGCGACCGGGTGATCGTGGTGCCGGACGGGCAGAGCGGCATCAAGATGCTTCAGGACGGCCGCATCGACGTCTATTCGCTGCCGATCCTGTCGATCCAGGATCTGCTGAAGAAGGCGAACGACCCGAACATCGAGATGGTCGGGCCGGTGAAGAACGCGCCGGTCTATTGCGACGGCGCAGCCTTCCGCAAGCAGGACACGGCGCTGCGCGACGCCTTCGACAAGGAGCTGGCGGCGCTGAAGCAGTCCGGCGAGTTCGCCAAGATCGTCGAGCCCTACGGCTTCTCGGCCAAGGCCGCGATCGACGCCAACCGTGACCAGCTCTGCGGCGGCACGAACTGAGACGGGCGGAGAGGCCGGTGACTGCTCCCACAACCCCGAAGACCGCACTCTTCTCTTGTCCCCCCTCCCCTTGCGGGAGGGGGTTAGGGGGAGGGGTCTGCGCGCGTCCGCGCGCGAATGGGCATGGGACGGAACTCGCCTCTCGGGTTGATCTCCCGCCGTCCGCAGCCGGTTCCAGCCGAGAAAACCCCCTCCCCCTACCCCCCTCCCGCGAGGGGAGGGGGGACTCGTTTGGCTTGGGTTGGCGACAACATCGCTGTCCTGACACCGTCACTCCGCGAGCAGCCGCATGAGCGAGTGGGAAGGCTATCTCGGGCTGATCCTGCAGGGCGCCTGGGTGACGATCGAGCTGACCGTGCTGGGCTGCGCCCTGGCGCTGGTGGTGGCGTTCATCGCGGGGCTCGGGCGGATATCGTCCAGCTTCGTGGTCCGCACGATCGCCGCCTGCTATGTCGAGTTCTTCCGCGGCACCTCGATCTTCGTGCAGCTGTTCTGGGTCTATTTCGTGCTGCCGCTGGCGGGGTTTGAGCTCAGCCCGCTGCAGGCCGGCGTGCTGGCTCTGGGACTCAATGTCGGGGCCTATGGGGCCGAGGTGGTGCGCGGCGCCGTGCAGTCGATCGGGCGGGAGCAGCGCGAGGCCTGCGTCGCGCTGAACCTGACGAAGCGCCAGAGCCTGTGGCACGTCATCCTGCCCCAGGCCTTCGTGCTGATGCTGCCGACCTTCGGCAACAACGCCATCGAGCTGCTGAAGGCGACGGCCGTGGTGTCGCTGATCTCGCTCGCCGACCTGACCTTCCAGGCCCAGATCGTGCGGGCCCAGACCGGCAGCACCGCCTTCCCCTTCCTCACCATCCTCGTGATCTATTTCGCGCTGGCGATGCTGATCTCGGCCGGGGTGCGGGCGCTGGAGCGCCGCCTGACCCGCGGCCTCGACGGCGTGCGGAGCTGAGCCATGGATTGGGACTGGGCCTTCGTCGCCGAGATCATGCCGACCCTGATCGAGGGCGTGAGGATCACCATCCTGGCCACCGTGCTCGGCTACGCCCTGGCGGTGGTTCTGGGCCTCGGCCTCGCTTTGCTGCGCCGGACCCCCCATCGCTGGCTGGCCCGCACCGTGGGCTTCCTGATCGAGTTCATCCGCGGCACGCCGCTGCTCGTGCAACTGTACTTCCTGTTCTACATCATGCCGGATCTCGGCCTGACGCTGTCGCCCTTGACCGCGGGGGTGATCGGCCTCGGCCTGCACTACGCCACCTACACCGCCGAGGTGTACCGCGCCGGCATCGACAACACCCCGCGCGGCCAGTGGGAGGCGGCGAAGGCCTGCAACCTGACCATGGGGCAGAGCTGGCGCCACGTGATCCTGCCGCAGGCGATCCCGCCGATGATCCCGGCGCTGGCCAACTACTTCATCGCCATGTTCAAGGAGACGCCGCTGCTCTCCGCCATCACGGTGCTGGAGCTGATGAACCAGGCCCGCAGCGTCGCCAACTTCAACTACCGCTACCTCGAGCCGATGACGCTCGTCGGCGCCTTCTTCCTCGTCATCAGCCTGATCGCCGTGGTCGGCCTCCGCTTCCTGGAGCGCCGCTTCCGGCCGTTGCGCTGAGCCGGAGCCCCGATGACTCAGATCATGCTGCCCGAGATCGAACGGTCCGCCCTGCCGCTCCGCTTCGACGACCGTCCGCTGGCGAAGCGGGTCGGCCTCGTCATCCTGGCGACCGACCACACCACCGAGCCGGACTTTCGCCGCATGGTCGCCAGCGACCGGATCGGCGTCTATGTCGCGCGCATCGCCTATGCCAACCCGACCACGCCGGAGAACCTGCGCCGGATGCAGCCGCGCCTCAGCGAGGGGGCCGGGCTGATCCTGCCGGAGGAGGCGCTGGACCTCGTCTGCTACTCCTGCACCTCGGCCTCGGTGGTGATGGGCG
The DNA here is from genome assembly GCF_000423185.1 of Inquilinus limosus DSM 16000. Taxonomy (GTDB): domain Bacteria; phylum Pseudomonadota; class Alphaproteobacteria; order DSM-16000; family Inquilinaceae; genus Inquilinus; species Inquilinus limosus. The sequence goes on from NZ_AUHM01000005.1 coordinate 236,050, forward strand.
ACGACGCGGTCGAGGACGCGATCCGTGAGGCCAAGCCGGGCGTCACGGTGGTGACCCCGCCGCTCGCCGCCCGCCGCGCCCTCGACGCGCTCGGCGTCCGCCGGATCGCGGTGCTGACCCCCTACACGGTCGAGACCAGCCGGCCGATGGCCGACTACTTCGCTGGCCACGGCACCGACATCGCCCGCTTCACCTGCCTCGGCCTCGACGACGACCGCGAGATGGCGCGGATCAGCCCGGCCTCGATCGTGGCGGCGGCCGAGGCGGCGATGGCGCCGGACGCCGAGGCGCTGTTCATCTCCTGCACCGCCCTGCGCGCCGCCGGGGTGGCGGCGGAGATCGAGCGGCGGATCGGCAAGCCGGTCGTGACCAGCAATCTCGCCACCGCCTGGATGGCCCTGCGCCTGTGCGGCGACGACCGCCCGCGGCCGGAGCTCGGGCGACTGATGGCGGTGGAAGGGGCGGGGCGATGAGCCACGCCGTCACCCTCAATACCATCCGCGCCGCGGCGGAGCGCATCGCCGACGAGGTGGTGCGGACGCCGCTGGTCCGCTCGGCGTCGCTGTCGGAGCGTGCCGGGGCGCCGGTGTTCCTGAAGCTCGAGACCCGGCAGACCACCGGCAGCTTCAAGCTGCGCGGCGCCACCAACGCCGTTCTGTCGCTGCCGGCCGAGGCGCGAAAGGTCGGCATCGCCGCGGCCTCGACCGGCAATCACGGCCGCGGCCTGGCCCATGCGGCCGCCCGCCAGGGGCTGCGCTGCGTCGTCTGCATGTCCAGCCTGGTGCCGGAGAACAAGGTCGCCGGCATCCGCGCGCTGGGTGCGGAGATCCGCATCGTCGGCCGGTCCCAGGACGACGCGCAGGAGGAGGTCGACCGGCTGGTGGCGGAGGAGGGCTTCACCGCCATCCCGCCATTCGACCATCCGGACGTGATCTCCGGCCAGGGCACGATCGGGCTCGAGATCGTCGCCGATCTGCCCGATGTCGCGCAGGTGGTAGTGCCGCTGTCCGGCGGCGGCCTGTTCGGCGGCATCGCCGCCGCGGTCAAGGCGCTGCGGCCGCAGGCCCGGATGGTCGGCGTGTCGATGGAACGCGGCCCAGCGATGGAGCGGAGCCTCGCCGCCGGCCGCCCGGTGGCCGTGGAGGAGCTGCCGACGTTGGCGGATTCGCTCGGCGGCGGCATCGGCCTCGACAACCGCCACACCTTCGCCCTGGCCCGCGACCTGCTCGACGAGGCGGTGCTGCTGACCGAGGCCGAGATCGCCGCCGCGATCGACCACGCCTATGCCGCGGAGCAGGAGATCGTCGAGGGCGGCGGCGCGGTCGGCATCGGCGCGCTGCTGGCCGGCAAGCTCACCGTAACCGGTCCGACCGTCCTGGTGGTCTCGGGCCGCAACATCGACATGGCGCTGCACCGGAAGATCGTCAGCGGCGCCTGGGAGGAGACACCGTGCCCCGCATGACCATCGTGACGGAGGCGGAGCTGCGCCGCGCCGTCCCGCTCGACCGCGACGCCGTCGCCTGCGTCGAGGAGGCGTTCCTGGCACTGGCCACCAAGGCGGTGGCGATGCCGCCGATCCTGCGCCTCGACATCCCCGAGCATCGCGGCGAGGTCGACGTCAAGACCGCCTATGTCCCCGGACTGGACGGCTTCGCCATCAAGATCAGCCCCGGCTTCTTCGACAATCCGAAGCTGGGCCTGCCCAGCACCAACGGACTGATGGTGCTGTTCAGCACCCGCACCGGGCTGGTCGACGCCGTGTTCCTGGACAATGGCTACCTGACCGATGTGCGGACTGCGGCCGCCGGGGCGGTGGCGACCAAGCACCTGTCCCGCCCGGACTCGCGGGTGGCTGCGGTCTTCGGCGCCGGGGTCCAGGCGCGGCTGCAGCTCAAGGCCCTGACCCTGGTGCGGCCGATCGCCGAGGCCCGCATCTGGGCCCGCCAGCCCGACCGGGCGCAGGCCCTGGCGGCAAGGCTCTCCGACGAGCTGGGACTTGCCGTCCACGCCGAGGCCGCGCCGCAGGCCGCAGTCGACGGAGCCGACATCATCGTCACCACCACCCCGGCGGCGGAGCCGATCCTGCGGGCCGGCTGGCTGGCGCCCGGCCAGCACGTCACCGCCATGGGCTCGGACGCCGAGCACAAGAACGAGCTGGACCCGGCGATCCTGGCCCGGGCCGATCTCTACGTCGCCGACAGCCTGGCCCAGACGCGCCGGCTGGGCGAGCTGCACCACGCCATCGCCGCCGGAACCGTCGCCGCGGACGCGGCCTTCCCCGAGCTCGGCGCCGTCATCGCCGGCACCGCGCCGGGCCGGCCCTCCGCCGCCGCGATCACCGTCGCCGACCTCACCGGCACCGGCGTCCAGGACACCGCCATCGCCACCCTCGCGCGCGGTCGCGTCGCCCATGCCGGGGTCGGCACACAATTCGAAAGCTGAAAGGCACAGCATGTCCGTAGAGCTCAATTTCAGCCGCGAGGAATATGCCGCGCGGCTCGCCAAGACCCGCGCCGCCATGGCCCGCAAGGGCATCGACCTGCTGTGGGTCAGCGACCCGTCGAATATGGCCTGGCTGACCGGCTATGACGGCTGGTCCTTCTATGTCCACCAGGGCGTGCTGGTGCCGCCGGAGGGCGAGCCGATCTGGTACGGCCGCGGCCAGGACGCCAACGGCGCCAAGCGCACCGCCTATCTGGCGCACGACAACATCATCGGCTACCCGGACCACTACGTGCAGTCGACCGAGCGGCACCCGATGGACCGGCTGGCCGAGATCATCGATTCGCGCGGCTGGGGCCGCCTGTCGATCGGCGTCGAGATGGACAATTACTGGTTCTCCGCCGCCGCCTTCGCCTCGCTGCAGCGCCACCTGCCCAATGCCCGCTTCATCGACGCCACGGCGCTGGTGAACTGGCAGCGCGCGGTGAAGAGCCCGCAGGAGCTGGACTACATGCGCCGCGCTGCCCGCATCGTCGAGGCGATGCACAGGCGGATCCTGGAGAAGGCCGAGCCCGGCCTGCGCAAGAACGACCTCGTCGCCGAGATCTACGACGCCGGCACCCGCGGGGTCGACGGCTTCGGCGGCGACTATCCGGCGATCGTGCCGCTGCTGCCCTCGGGCGCCGACGCCTCGGCCCCGCATCTGACCTGGGACGACAAGCCGATGCGCTCGGGGGAGGGCACCTTCTTCGAGATCGCCGGCTGCTACAAGCGCTACCACTGCCCGCTGTCGCGCACGGTGTTCCTGGGCAAGCCGACCCAGGCCTTCCTCGACGCCGAGAAGGCGGTGCTGGAAGGCATGGAGGCCGGGCTGGAGGCCGCGCGGCCGGGCAACACCTGCGAGGACATCGCCAACGCCTTCTTCGCCGTCCTCAAGAAGTACGGCATCGTCAAGGACAACCGCACCGGCTACCCGATCGGCCTCAGCTACCCGCCCGATTGGGGCGAGCGCACCATGAGCCTGCGCCCTGGCGACCGCACGGTGCTGGAGCCCGGCATGACCTTCCATTTCATGACCGGGCTGTGGCTGGAGGAGATGGGGCTGGAGATCACCGAGAGCATCGCCATCACCGACAGCGGCGTCGAGATCCTGGCCGACGTGCCCCGCCAGCTTTTCGTGAAGCCATGACGGTTCTCGACTTGCCGCCCTCGCCGATCGTCCCCTCGGTCGATTTCGGCCGCGACGGGGTGCAGCACGGCACGCTGCGCCTGCCGTACAGCCGGGACGATTCCGCCTGGGGCTCGGTGATGATCCCGGTCGCGGTGATCAAGAACGGGGAGGGGCCGACCGCGCTCCTCACCGGCGCCAATCACGGCGACGAGTACGAGGGGCCGATCGCCCTGTTCGAGCTGGCGCGGACGCTGGACCCGACGCAGGTCCGCGGCCGGGTGATCATCGTCCCGGCGATGAATTATCCGGCCTTCCGGGCCGGCACCCGCACCTCGCCGATCGACAAGGGCAACCTGAACCGCAGCTTCCCCGGCCGGCCGGACGGCACGGTGACGCAGAAGATCGCCGACTATTTCCAACGCCATCTGCTGCCGCTGGCCGACATCGTGCTGGACTTCCACTCCGGCGGCCGGACGCTCGACTTCGTGCCCTTCGCCGCCGCCCATATCCTGTCCGACAAGGACCAGGAGGCGCGCTGCTTCGCGGCGGTGGAGGCCTTCTCCGCCCCCTGGTCGATGCGGATGCTGGAGATCGACGCGGTCGGCATGTACGACACCGCGGCCGAGGCGGCAGGCAAGGTCTTCGTGACGACGGAGCTGGGCGGCGGCGGCACCGCCACCGCCCGCACGGCGGGGATCGCGAAGCGCGGCGTGCGCAACCTGCTGCGCCACGCCGGTATCCTGCAGGGCGAGGTCGACCGCGCGCCCAGCCGCTGGCTCGACATGCCGTCTTCCGACTGCTTCCGCTTCGCCGAGCAGGACGGCATGGCCGAGACCTGCGTCGACCTGGGCGATCCGGTGAAGAAGGGCGACGTGATCGCCCGCATCCATCCGGTCGACCGCACCGGCCCAGCGCCGGCGGAATACCGCGCGGCGCTCGACGGCATCCTGGCGGCGCGGCACTTCCCGGGGCTGGTGAAGGCCGGCGACTGCCTTGCGGTGATCGGGACGGTGGAGGGGTAGAAGGCGCCCCACCGAAGGCAGGCGGCTTCTTCGGCGGGATCGGCCGGCGGCGGTTCGTCGTCAGCGGATAAGTCTCGCCGCGAGCGCCTGCACTTCGCTGTCCCTGAACGGCTTCTGCAGCATCGGCCGCTCGACGAACCGGTCTTCGACGAGCTCGGGCGGCTGAGAGGAGATGAAGGCGAACGGGACGTTGTGCTCGGCCAGGATCTCCGCCGCGGGGTAAACTTCCTTGCCGCCGCTCAGCTCGATATCGAGGAGCGCGGCGTCCAGCCTGTTGTTCCCCGCCAGCTCCACGGCCTCGTCCAGTCTCGCCACCGGACCCAGGATCCGGAATCCCGCTTCGGTCAGCGCTTCCTTCACCAGGAGCGCGATCAGGAATTCGTCCTCGACCACGAGGACGCAAGGTTGTCGGTCGGGCTTCAAGGGCAGTCTCCCAGAGCGTTGCTTCTGTCGCATGGGCAACAGCCGGCGCGCGCTCTGAGTGCAAGTCACTTTATTGCGTTTCTGTCTGCTACGCTGGGACGGGAAATGGAGAGCCCGAGAACGCCACAGCCGAAGGACACGACGATGGCCGACAACGAACGCAACGATGAGCTGCGGTACGCGATGAACCAGCTCGAGGCCTGGCTCGAGCGGTGGCGGGCCGGCCGGACCCCCAACGGGGCCGAGCTGGCGGTCATCAAGCGGGCCGTCGGCGAGCTGCATATCGACGAGGGGGAGGCGCATGACGACGCAGAGCCATCGGCGCATCGGGAAATCGCCGATCTCCTGGCCGCGGTGGACCCGGACCACGCGCCCCGTATCGAGACGGCCGATCCCGCCGCGGTCGACTACAGCTTTCAGGAGTTCGAGCGCGACATGGAGCTGCTGAGGCCCAAATACGACTATCTGAACTGGCTGGGAGGGCGACCGGTCGGGCACGCCTAGCGCTCTCGCGCCCTCTCCTTGCGAGGGAATGTTCCCGGCTTGCCGAAGCGTCTCGCGGCGGCCATCTCCTTCCGAAGACCGAACCGGAGGACAGCGATGCCCGGCACCGGGCGAGACGGCGAGCTGCGCTACGCGCTGGACCAGCTGGAGCAGTGGCTGCAGCGCTGGAAGGCCGGCCACAGGATGACGTCGCGAGAGCGCTGGAACGTGCACTTCGCGGTCCAGCAGCTCAAGGCCGATGAGGGGGCGAGGCAGGATCCGAGGGCCGTGGCGAAAGCGGAGTCCGCGATCGACCCGATGAAGCGCATCGACCCGGAGCTTCCCGACGAGCCCGACGCCGCCGCCGCGCCCCGGATCGACTATTCGCTGGAGCAGTTCGAGCGCGACCTGATGCAGCTTCGGGAGAAGTTCGCCTATCTCGGCAGCCTGTCCGCCGGGGACGGGTAACGGCCTGCCCGGGCCAGCGCGGCCGACAGCCATCGCAGACGGCCGTCAGACGGCCATGATCTCCTCGATCGTCGTGACCGCAGCGCCCAGCCCGTCCTCGGCGGCCATGCGCTCGCCGAGCGCCTTGGCGCGCCGGCGTGCCTCGGTGCCCTCCGCGAAGGCGATCGCACGCGCCAGCCGGGGTGCTGTCAGGCTCTTGGCGGGCACGGCCGGCGCGGCCACGCCCAGCTGCGCGAGGCGGGCGGCCCAGAAGAACTGATCGCCGGCGAAGGGCACCGCGACCGACGGGATGCCGGCCCGCGCCGCCGAATGCGTCGTCCCGGAGCCGCAATGGTGGATCGCCAGGGACGTACGCGGGAAGAGCCAGCTGTGCGGCGTCTCGCCGATCGCCAGGATATTGTCCGGCAGGCGCGAGGGGTCGATGCCGCTCCAGCCCGGATAGAACAGCGCCCGGCGGCCCGCAACCGCACCGATCACCGCCTCGAGTATCGCATCGCGATCGAAGCCGACCATGCTGCCGAAGCCGATATAGAGCGGCGGGTCGCCGGCCGCCAGGAAATCGGCCAGCTCGTGCGGCGGCGACCAGTGCGGCGCAGGCAAGCTCCATTGGCCGCACACCTGCGCGTTGGCCGGCCAGTCGGCCGGACGCGGCAGGAGGCTGGGCGAGACGCCATACAGCATGGGATGGCTCGTCCAGAGCTCGCGCCGGGGCGGCAAACCGCAGGCGCGGGCGCGGGCGGCGTTGGTGGCGTTCCGGAAGGCCCGCCACAGCATCGCATTGACGAAGCGGTGGCTGGCGCGGTTGAGGAAGCGCGGCACGATCCCGGGCGGAAGCAGGGGCGACGGGAAGGCTGTGGTCGGGGAGATCGGGATCAGGCCGATCCCGATCGCCTTGACGCCGAGATGCTCGGCCGCGGACAGCCCGACGAAGGCGGCAAGGCCCGACAGGATGACCGCGTCGCACCCCTGTCCGTTCTCGACCACCGTGCGCATCCATGCCTCGGCATTGATGTTGGCGATGCGCGCCAGGGCCTTCGCCGTCCGGGTGAAGCGGTGCCCTCCGGCCACGGCGCCGGAAATGGCCTCGCTCGGCCGCAGGGTTCCACGGATGTCTCCGGCCAGCGCGATCGCCGGCACGTCCAGGGCGCGGGCGGCGCCGAGCGTAGCGCCGTCGGCGAGCAGGGTGGCCTCGTGGCCGGCATCCATCAGCGCCCGGCACAGCGCCGCGAGCGGACGGGTGTCACCCTCCGTCCCATAGGTCACGACGAGAAACTTCATGTCGCTCCGCCCCCCGACGGTCGTTCCCGATCATCGGCCGGTGAGACATCGAACGCAGGCTTGGATCGGCCGATTCGTGCAAACAGTCGCGTGAACTAGCCGCTTTGACCTGGCCGCTCAAGCTCTCCGACGCTCATCCTGATCGTGAGGGTGTCGTGGCGGCGCTGTTTTGTTCCGGGGCGAGAATGATCGTGAAGTCGAGGATGCTGCTTATTTGCTCATCAACGCCAGTTTCTTGAACGAGATACGCGAAGCTGGCGCTCACAACACCGTCTCCAGCCGGCTGAAGCGGACCGGGATGGACTCGCTGGCATAGAGCGTTCCGCCCGCGTCCTTGTCGATGACCGTCAGGATCTGGGCGTCGGCGGGGCCCAGCGGCATCACCAGGCGGCCGCCCGGCCGCAACTGGTCCAGGAGGGCCGTGGGCGGCTGGTCGGCTGCGGCCGTCACCATGATCTTGTCGTAGGGGGCATGCTCGGCCCAGCCGCGGGAGCCGTCGCCGATGCGGATGCCGATGTTGGACACGCCCAGCCGGCGCAGGCGCAGCCCGGCCTCGCCGGCCAGCTCCTCGACGATCTCGACGCTCCAGACCCGGCCCGCCAGCTCCGCCAGCACCGCCGCCTGGTAGCCGAGGCCGGTACCGACCTCCAGCACCACCTCGTCCGGCCCGGGGGCCAGCAGGTCGGTCATCAGCGCGCAGATGAAGGGCTGCGAGATCGTCTTGTCGAAACCGATCGGCAGCGGCGCGTCGTGGTAGCAGACGGCCGCGAGCTGCAGCGGGACGAAGAGGTGCCGCGGCACGCGCTCCATCGCCGCCAGCACCCGCCCGTCGAGGGCGGCGCGGCCGAGCTCGTCGCTCATCAGATCCGTATGGATCGCGATCACCTCGACCATGTGCCGCCGCAGGATCGCGAAATGCTCCTCACCCATCGGCTTCATGGTCGGCGGGCCTCGTCCCGGTCCAACATGTCTTCGGAGTATCCCGCCGAGCGGGCCTGCAGGTCCACAAGCATCCGCGCCTCGCCTCGTCTCCTCGCCCGGAGGCCTGTGAATGAAGTTGCGCCGGGCGGTGCCCGAGGGGCGGCGGCACGCCGTCGCAGCCTTGCCAGAGACCTTCGCTCCTCGCGATCCCGAGGGTCAAAGGTCGCCGCTCTCGGGAGCGTCCGTCGCCTCAGCTCCGCGCCCGCGGCAGGTAGAGACGCACGCGGGTGCCGCGGCCGACCTCGCTGTCGATCCGGATATGCCCGCCCGACTGGGTGACGAAGCCGTGGACCTGGCTGAGGCCGAGCCCGGTGCCTTCGCCTTCGCCCTTGGTCGTGAAGAACGGCTCGAACACCCGGGCCAGGACCTCCTTGCTCATGCCGCAGCCGGTGTCGCCGACCGTCACCCGCACATGGGTCGCGGCGATGCCCGGCACGTCCTCGATGTCCTCCGGGGCGTTGCTGGTCTCGATCGTCATCGTGCCGCGGCCCGCCATGGCGTCGCGCGCATTGACGGCGAGGTTGAGGAGCGCGACCTCGAGCTGGTTGGCGTCGATCAGGATCGGGCCGAGCGCCGGGTCGAGCTCGCACCGGATGGCGATGCCGCTGCCGAGCGAGCGTTCGAGGATGGTGGTCAGCGCCTCGATCCGCTGGTTGAGATCGACCAGCTCGGGCGCGAGCGACTGCCGGCGGGAGAAAGCCAGCAGCTGGTGGGTCAGCGCACCGCCGTTCTGGATCCGCCGCGACAGCTCCTCGATGATCTCCCGGATCTGCGGGCCGGCCGGGTCGCGGGCGATCTGCTTCTCCAGCAGCCGCAGGCCGGCCTGGATGACGGTGAGCAGGTTGTTGAAGTCATGGACGATTCCGGCCGTGAGCCGGCCGATGGCCTCCAGCTTCTGCGACTGCCGCCGGCGCTCCTCCTGCGCCCGCTGGGCCGACACGTCGCGCAGGCTGGCCAGCAGCGCCGGGGTGCCGGTCCAGGTCACCTCGACCACCCGCATCTCGACCTCGGCCGGGCCGCGGCCAGGGCGGTGGACCGTGATGAGCGTGGTCTCGCCCGAGACGACCGGCCGGCCCAGCGGCACGTGCAGCAGCTCGTCGCGAGGATGCCCGAAGATGTCGGCCGCGGCGGGGTTGGCGTAGAGCACGGTGCCGGCCAGATCGACCACCAGCACGCCATCGGCGGTGTGCTCGATCAGCAGCCGGAAACTCGGCTCGCTCAGATCGGCGAGCCGCCGTTCGTTCCGCGGGGCGGCGATCGTGGCCACCCGCAGAGCCGGAACCAAGGGGTCTGTCATGACGTGGTCTGGGGCGACATGGAGGAGTCGCCGAAGACGTCAGGCGCGCCCCCGAACGGCTCGCCGAGATGCATGCCGCCCCCATCGATGGTGAAGCGGCGGATATGCTTGTCGTGCTCGCTGCCGCGCATCTTCAGCACCATCAGGCCGCGATTCATCAGGTCGGCCTCCTGGATGTAGCGGAGCAGGATGATCGAATCGGTCAGGGTCGAGATGTGCTGCTCGCTGGCGCTCTGGCCGCCGACCAGCGATTTGTTGGTGGCGGTGCACAGCCCGGCGATCTCGCGCTTCTTGACGAAGGAGGTCAGGCTGATCAGGAATTCGCGGAACCCGGTCTCCGGGGCGATGCGCTCCAGCGCCGAAAGGCTGTCGACCGCGATCCGGTCCGGTTTGAACTCCTCGACCAGCTGGCGGATCATCAGCAGGTGGTCCGGCAGCCCCTGGGCCTCGGGATAGAGGCAGACGATCTTCAGCCGGCCGTCGGCCTCCATCGCCTCGAAATCGACGCCCCAGCCGCGGGCGTTGCGGAACAGCTGGCCGCGGCTTTCCTCGTAGCCGACCAGGAGCGCGCGCTCCCCCGCCGCCACGCCGCCGGCGAGAAAGTTGGTGACCAGAAGGGTCTTGCCGGTGCCGGTCGCGCCGCTGACCAGGGTCACGCTGTCGCGGAAGAAGCCGCCGCCGCACATCCGGTCCAGCTCCTCGTTGCCGCTGGTCACGCGCTTGGTGCTCGATTCCTGCTCGAGCCGCAGCGAGGACAGCGGAACGGCGACCATCCCCTTCTGCTCGAGCAGGGTGATCGGCACCTCGCCCTCGACATGGCGGCTGCCGCGCATCTTCAGCACCTCGATGGTGCGCCGGCGGCGCTCGCGGTCGAGGGAGTTGCGCAGGATGACGACGTTGTCGGCCACGAACTCCTCGATCCGGTGGCGCGAGATCTCGCCGTATTCGCTGTTGCGCTCCGCGGTCATCAGCACCGTCAGGCCCCGCTGCTTCAGCGCCGACGCGATGCGCAGCAGCTCGCGCCGCACCACCGACTGGTCGGCGATGAAATGGTCGAACAGCTGGGTCAGGGAGTCGAGCACGATGCGCTTGGCGTCCACCGTCTCGACCGCGTGCAGGATGCGGGCCAGAAGGCCCGACAGGTCGAACTCGCCCAGCACGACCTCGTCGCGGTCGCGCGGGCTGGCGTCGACGAAGGCCAGCTTGCCGGCCGCGCGCCAGCGGCCGATGTCCCAGCCGAAGCTGGCCATGTTGACCGCGATCTCCGCCGGCGATTCCTCGAAGGTCACGAACACCCCCGCCTCGCCGAGATCGGTGATGCCGTGGGCCAGGAACTGGGTCGCGAACACGGTCTTGCCGCTGCCGGGCGTGCCGCCGACGATCGTCATCCGTCCACGCGGCAGTCCGCCCATCACCAGGTCGTCGAACGCCTCGATGCCGGTCTTCACGCGACCGAGCACGGGGTCGAGGTCGATCTCCTCCTCCGGAACCATCACGCTAGATCCTTCTCTTCAGGCCAAAGAAATCGAGGACCTGATCGACGTCGCCGAGGTCGCCGATCAGGCGCCGCGGCGGCCGGCTGGACTCGTCCGACAGGGTCGGGGTCGCCAGGATGCCGGCCGTCTCGGCCGCCGAGCGGTCGGCCAGGATGTCGACGATCTCGATCTCGACCTGCCCGGCCATGGCGTCGATCAGCCGCTGCCGCCCTTCGAGCGCGCGCCGGGCGCCGGGCGTCTGCCCGGCCACATAGAGCCGCAGAAGCGGGATCGGTCCCAGGGCGGGCGGCGGCTGTGGGGTCATCGGTCACGCCTGGCTGCGGGCGAACAAGCGGTGTTGGCGTGCTCCGGGCGCCCCGCCAAGGAACCTCCGATAGTCGGCATTCCATTCTCCCGAGGCAGCGCGCGAGTCTCGCCCCGGGAGCCGATGCGCCGCCGCTCGTGCTCGAACAGGTCTCTGGCCAGCGCCGAATGCGCCTTTCTAGACCCGATCCACCCCTGCGTCTGTGCAGTAGTGGACACTTTTCCCGTCCTGGGGGCGTTGATCGGACGGAACGCAACGCAACGGGATTGCAAGATGGGGTACACGACGCACTACGCGCCCGACCAGATCGGCAACAACCTGCTGCGCGCCCTCAGGGCCGAAGACTGGGAGATCCTGAGGCCGATGCTGGAGGAATGGTCGGCGCCGACCGGCACGATCCTGCACCATCCGGGCGACACGGTCCGCTGCGCCTACTTCCCGCGCGGATCGAGCCTGATCTCCTATCTGGTCGTGCTCCAGGACGGTCGGGCCATCGAGACGGCCCTGGTCGGCCGGGAAGGGGCCATCGGCGGGATCGTCAGCCAGGGGCGCCTCCCGGCCCATGCCCGGGCGGAAGTGCAGCTCGGAGGCTCCTTCTTCCGGACCGAGCTGCATCATCTGGAGCAGGCGAAGATGCGGTCGCAGACGCTGCGGCACCTGTTCGCGCGCTATGCCGATTGCATGATGGCGCAGGTGTTCCAGTCGGTGGCCTGCAACGCCGCCCATTCGATCGAGCAGCGCACGGCGAAATGGCTGCTGGCGGCGATCGAGCGCACCGGCTCCCCCGATGTGGCGCTGACGCAGGAGCAGCTGTCGGCAACCCTCGGCGTCGGCCGAACCTATCTGAGCCGGATCATCCACGACCTGCGCGGACGCGGGGTGATCGAGACGCGGCGGGGACGCATCGGTGTCCGCGACGTGGACGGGCTGCGCGCCCTCGCCTGCGAATGCAACGCCGCCGTCAGCAGCCACTTCGACGACGTGCTGCAGGGCGTCTACCCGTCCGAGTTCGCCTTCGGGAAGTGATGCCGCAGCCGCCGGGCCCCATATCTATGGCCGGACCAACGATGGAGGCCCACCCTGCAGCCCGACCTGTTCGGCCCGCCGCTCGCCGGCCTGTCCACCGTCGAGGGCATCGTCTCGGCGGCGGAGGAGCGGCGGCTGATCGCGGCGATCGACGCGGTGGAGCTGTCGCCCTTCCGCTTTCACGGCTGGGAGGGGCGGCGCCTGACCGCCAGCTTCGGCTGGCGCTACGATTTCGACGACGGCAGCTTCCGGCCGGCGGAGCCGATCCCGGACTGGCTGCTGCCGCTGCGGGAGAAGGCGGCCCGCTTCGCCGGGCTGGGGCCGGCGGAGCTCGCCCAGGCGCTGCTGATCCGCTACGACCCCGGCGCCGGCATCGGCTGGCACCGGGACCGGCCGGTATTCGAGCATGTCGTCGGCGTCTCGCTCGGCACCGCGGCGACGATGCGCTTCCGGCGCCGAAGGCCGGAGGGCGGCTTCGACCGCGTCTCCCTGCCGCTGCCGCCGCGCTCCGCCTACCACCTGTCCGGCGAAGCTCGGCACGAGTGGGAGCACAGCATCCCGGAGATGGAGGGGACCCGCTGGTCGGTCACCTTCCGCAGCCTGTCGGGCCGGCGGCGCTGACGCCTCTCAGCCGAAGGCCACCAGCTCGCGCAGCTGGTCGAAATCCGCCACGATCGGCGCGCCCGCCTCGTTCGGCTTCACCATCTCGTCGCGGATGATCTGGACCACATGCAGGCCGGCCTGGTGCGCCGCCGCCACCTCGCGCGGGTTGTCGGTCAGGAACAGGATGCGCTCGGGCGCGGCGCCCAGATCGGCCGCGATCTTGGCGTAGGAGCCGGGCTCCACCTTGGCGCCGATATCGGTGTCGTAGTGCCGGCCGAAGAAGGGCCGCAGGTCGCCGCGGTTGGAGTGCTGGAAGAACTCGACCTGCGCCTTGACCGAGCCGGAGGAGAAGATGTGCATCGGCACGCCGGCCTTATGCCAGCCTTCCAGCGCCGCATGGGCGTCGTCGTAGATGTGGCCCTCGAAGGCGCCTTCCTTGTAGCCCTCCTCCCAGACCAGCCCCTGCAGCAGCTTCAGCGGCGGCACCTTCTGGTCGGCGTCCTGCCAGGCGATCAGGGCGGCGACCGGGTCCTGGCCAGGCCCGATCCGCTCCGCCGTCTCCTTCAGGGCGCGCTGCACCACCGGGTGGTCCGGGTGCTTCGCGACGAAGACCGGGATCCGCTCGCGCGCGAAGGGGTACAGCACGTCCAGCACATAGCGCTGCGAGCTGATCGTTCCTTCGATGTCGAGCAGGATCAGGTCGATCGGGTGGGTCTGGTAGGTCAGGGTCATCTCGGTCTCTCAGGCCGCGCGAGTCGCCGCCACGATATCGGCTGTCGTCCGGAAACGCTCGGGCTCCGTCAGCATGCGCCGGGCCAGCAGCACGGTGCGGCGCTCGCAGGCGGCGCGGCGGTCCGGGTCGGCGATCCGCAGGAAGTCGGCGACATGGGCATAGCTGAACACCCGGCGGATCATCTTCAGCGCGGCGAAGCCGACCATATCGGCGAAGATCTCTGCCTCCAGAGCTTCGCAGTCCGGCCGCAGCAGGGCGGCCGAAGCGGGTTTGGGGAACAGGTCGTCGTGATAGGCGTCGCCGCCGCCTCCGGTCTCCCACAGCCGGCGGAAGGTGCGGCTGAAACTGTCCCACAGCAGCGCCGGCTGTTCCAGCAGCCATTCGGCCATGGCGGCGCGGTCATCGCCCGGCCCGGCATGGCCCGGCTGCGTCAGGTGGCTGATCAGGATGTTGGCGAGATAGGCGCCGAGATCGAAGCCGATCGGGCCGTAGAGGGCGAATTCCGGGTCGATCACCTTGGTGTCCGTCTCGGTCACCATGATCGCCGCGGTGTGCAGGTCGGAATGGATCAGCGCCTGGCCCACGGTCAGGAAGCGCCAGGCCAGGCGGCCGGCGGCGCGCTTGAGCTCGACGTCCTCGCGGAAGCCATGGGCCAAGTCGTCGAGCTGCGGGCTGGTCCAGGAGCTGCGCGGGTTGTCGCGATAGGCGTCCTGGAAGATCAGGTCGAGCGTGATGCGCTGCAGCTCCACCCCGGCGGCGAAGCGGGCCTGCCATTCGCGCACCCGCTCCAGCGGCTGGTGGAAGGGCGAGGTGCGGTAGCACGCGCGGGCGACGAAGGCGCCGATATCGGCCGAGACGCGGGGGAAGCGCTTGCCCTCGATCAGGGCGTAGCGCAGCGTCTCGTGCGGCGTCAGCAGCTCCATTGCCAGGATCTGCCGGCCGGGGTCGTAGTGGTACAGCTTCGGCAGCGCGCCTTCGGCCAGCGGCCCGACGATGGCGAGGTAGGACTGCTCGAAATAGGCGCGGTTGTCCGGCAAGGGCCAGCTCTCGCCGGCGTGGCGCACCCAGGGCAGGGCCTGCTTCAGGCACAGCCCGCCGGCCGGGCCGCGCACCAGGAAGACGACGTTGAGGAAACCGTCGCTGGCCTCGCGGATGTCCCAGGCCTCCGGGGCGCCGTCGAGGATCGCGGTCAGGTCCGGATGGGCGGCGAGATAGGCGCGGGCGGCCGGGACGTCCAACGCGCGAACGGTGTCGGTCACTTCACGCTCCCCTCGGTCAGACCCGCCACCAGCCAGCGCTGGGCCAGCAGGGCGATGAGATAGATCGGCGCGATCCCGACCAGCGAGGCCGCGGCCATCTGGCCGAAGTTCACCAGCCGGTCGCCCTGGAACAGCGAGATGCCGACGGTCAGCGTCCGGGTCTCGTCGGCGAAGGTGAAGACCGAGGCGAACAGGAACTCGTTGTAGCCGAGGATGACCACGATGATCGCGGTCGCGGCGATGCCGGGGGCGACCAGCGGCGCGATCACCCGGACGAGGGTCAGGAGCGGCCCGGCGCCGTCGATCGCCGCCGCATCCTCGATCTCGCGCGGGATGCGGCGCAGGAACGGGACCAACAGCCACAGCGCCACCGGCACATTGGTCAGGCCGTAGACCAGGGCCAAGCCGACCACGCTGTTGAGGAGTCCGGTCGCCTTCAAGAGGAAGAAGAATGGGATCGCGGCCACGATCGGCGGCGCGACGAAGCTGCCGAAGGCGATCGAGATCAGCCGCTCCCCCGCCTTGTCCAGGCGCAGGCAGGCATAGGACGCCGGCAGGGCGATCAGGATGGTGACGATGCCGCCCAGCACCGCGGTCAGCACCGAATTGACGATGAAGCGGGTCAGCGGCGTGGCGCCGAAGGCCGCCGGCCAGTTGGCCAGGGTCGGCGCCTCCGGCAGGAAGCTGCCGCTCAGCACCTGGTCCGGGGACTTGAAGGAGACCGAGAGCAGATAGGCCAGCGGCAGCAGGAAGGCCGCCGCCACCAGCACGGCGATCAGGTCGATCCAGGACCAGCGGTGCGATGCCTCCGGCCGTGACGCATGGGCGGTGAAGGTCATGTGTACCGCGCCTCCAGCCGCTTCGCCGCGCGCGAGGCCGGCCACACCACCAAGCTGACGAAGCCGACGAAAACCAGGGTCGCCGCGGCGGCGCGGCCGACGTCGAACTGCTCGAAGGCCAGGCGCCAGATCAGGAAGCCGCTGGTCGTGGTGTCGAAGCCCGGGCCGCCGAAGGTCAGGACATAGACCAAGTCGAACAGCTTGAACGCCATGACCAGCCGCAGCAGGAACACCGCAGCCAGCGTCGGCACCAGCAGCGGCAGGGTGATGTGGCGGAAGCGCTGCCAAGTCGTGGCGCCGTCCAGCCGCGCCGCCTCCATCACCTCTTCCGACAGACCCTTCATCGCGGCGAAGCAGAGCAGGGCGACGAAGGGCGTCCACTGCCAGGCGTTGGCGATCACGACCGCTGCCGCGGCCCAGGCGGAGGAGCCGAGGAAGCTCATCGGCGCGTCGATCAGCCCGGCGGCGTGCAGCCAGCCGTTCAGCAGGCCGCCATCGGCGGCGAAGATCAGCTTCCAGGCGACGCCGACCATCACCGGCGGGGTCATCAGCGGCAGCAGGGCCAAGCTGGTGAACATCCGGCCGGCCTTCACCAGCCGGTGGAACAGCAGGGCCAGCGCCAAACCCAGCACCAGCTCGATCGCCGCCATCGGCAGGGCGAAGGCGGCGCTGCGCCACAACGAGGCCAGGAAGGCCGGGTCGCCCAGCACCCGCGCGAAATTGGCGATGCCGGCCCAGTCGCGCAGCGGCTTGCCGAGGGTGCTCTTGCTGAGGGAGAGGGCGACCAGCGCCGCCAGCGGATAGAGCGTGGTCAGGACCAGCGCGACCACGAGAGGCGAGGCCAGGGACGCCGTCCCCAGCCGCCACCGCCGGCGCCGCGCCGGCGCCTCCGCCCGTGCCGTGTCGATGCTCTCCGCGAGGGTCATCACGAACCGATGATCGAGGTCCACTGCTCATGCGCCGCCGCGATCGCCTCCTCGGGCGACTTCTGGTCGGCCAGCACCAGCGCCAGCTCGTCGGCCAGCGCCTGCATCAGCTGCGGCGATTCCGGGCCGTTCGGCCAGGGCAGGCCGTTCTCCAGCGCCCCGGCCAGCGCGGTCTGCACCTTCGGCGCGAATTGCTTGTACTCCGGCGCGTTCAGCGTCGAGGTGCGGTCCGGGTCGATGCCGCTGCCGGTGGTCAGCAGCAGCTCCAGCCCGGTCTTGGCGCTGGTCGCGAACTTGATGAACTCCCAGGCATGCTCCTGCTTTTCGGAGCCCGCGGAGATGGCGAAGGCGAAGCCGGAGTTCAGCGCCAGCCGGCTGGTCTTGTTCGAACCGCCGACCGGGATGCGCACCGCGTCCCACTTGTCGACGATCTTCGATCCCTTCGGGTCCTGGGCATAGACGCCGAGGTCGCTCCAGAACTCGATCATCGCCACCTTGCCGGACAGGAAGGCCGGCAGGCCTTCCTCGAACCGCGTCTCCAGCGGCGTCGGCAGGGCCGAGGGCGCGGCGTCCTTCAGCGCCTTCGCGGCCTCGACCGCCGGGCCCTCGTCGAGGGCGGAGGAGCCGTCCTCCTTCAGGTAGCGGCCGCCGAAGCCGGCCAGGCGGTTGGCGTAGGATGCGCCGATGATGATCGGCGCCTTGCCGCCCAGCACCGCGGCGCCGTAGATGCCGTTGGCCTTCTCGGCCTCGGTGATCGCCTTCGACCGCTCCAGATACTCGTCCCAGGTGGTCGGGGGCTTGAGACCGTGCCGGTCGAAGATCTCCTTGTTGTAGAACAGCAGGTGGCTGTCGCCGTCATAGGGCAGGCCCCAGCGCTTGCCGTCGGCCAGCGTATACGGATCATAGATCGAGCGCAGATAGTCGTCCGGCTGGATCTCGGCCTTGTCGCGTTCGATCCATTCGGTGACATCGACGATGATGCCGTCATCCGCCAGCGCGCCGACCCCGGTGTACCAGTAGTCGATCACGTCGAAATTGTTGGTGCCGGACTGGACGTCCAGCGTCGCTTTGGCCTGCAGCTGGTCGTAGGGCACGGCGGTGACGTTGACCTTGCCGCCGGTCGCCTTCTCCCAGGCCTCGGCCAGGTACCGCCCGGCCACCACATGCGGCTGGATGATCATCAGGTTCAGGCTCTGCCCGTCGAAGCGCTTGCCTTGGGCGACGGCGCGGCCGAAGGGCGTACCGGACAGGCCGAGCCCGAGGGCACCGGCGGAAGCCCCGGCCAGGAGGCGGCGGCGGCCGATCGGGAAGGTGTGGTCGCGGGAGGAGGTCATGTCGGGAGTTCCTGAAAGAGGCCGGAGCGAACGCGGATGGGCCGGTGCTGCCCCCTCACCCGAAATCGCTGCGCGATTTCGACCTCGCCCCTGGGGAGAGGTAAAGGAGAGCGGCGTTCATATTCCCCTCTCCTCGGGGAGAGGGAGGGGCCCGGCCCGTCAGGGCCGGGAGGGTGAGGGGGAGGGCGGTGCCCTCCTCCCGGCATCCCGTCAGCCGGCGTAGAGCGGGAAGCGGCGGGCGATGGTGTCGCCGGTGAAGTTGGCGATCCAGCCTTCCGGGTTCTCGAACAGGCGGATGGCGGTGAAGCGCGGCGCCGGGCCCATGTCGAACCAGTGGGTGGTGCCGGCGGGCACGCTGATCAGGTCGTCCTTGGTGCACACCACCTTGAACACCCGGCCGGCCTTGCGCAGGTAGAAGGCGCCGGAGCCTTCGACGAAGAACCGGACCTCGTCCTCGCTGTGGGTGTGCTCGTCCAGGAACTTCTCGCGGAAGGCCTCGCGCTGCGGGTGGTCCGGCTGCATCCGCACCACGTCGACCGACTTGTAGCCGCATTCCGCCTTCAGCCGGTCGATCTCCGGCTTGTAGGCCGCGATCACGGCGTCCTGGTCGGCGTCGACCGCCAACGGCGCGCTCGCCTCCCAGCGCTCGAACCGCACGCCGATGGCGTTCAGCTCGCGCGCGATCTCGGCGCCGTCCTCGGTGTCCACCAGCAGCGCCGCGGGGTTGGCCTCGTCATAGACATAGAGCCGGGTCATGGCTGCAGCCTCCGTCGCTCGAATTCGAATCCCAGCAGGACTTCCAGCGCCTCGAGATGGCGCCGCGCCTCGGCCGGCGTGCGGCCCCAGGCGTAGAGCCCGTGCCCGGCCAGGAGATAGCCCGGCACCGCCGGGGCGTCGCCCAGCCGTGCCAGCACCTGCGGGCCCAGCACCGCCATGTCCTGCGAGTTGGCGAAGACCGGGATGTCGAGCGCGACCTCGTGCGTCTTCACGCCCGCCAGCGCCTTCTGCAGCTCGAAGCCCTGGATCCGCACCTCGCCCTTCGAGGCGTCGACCAGCGACAGCAGCGTCGCCGCCGGGCTGTGGACATGGAAGATCGCGCCGATCTCCGGGAACGCCCGGTACAGATCGACATGCAGCGGCGCCTCGGCCGAGGCGCGCGGATGCGCCGGGTCGTCCAGCGACAGGGTGATGATGTCGTCGCGGGTCAGCCGAGCCTTGTCGGTGCCGGTGGCTGTGATGGCGATGCTGCCGGCGTCGATCCGGGCGGAGAAGTTGCCGCTGGTGGCCGGCACCCAGCCGCGCGCACCGGCGAAGGCGGCGCCGTCCAGCACGGCCTGGATCGCCGCCTCCTGCTCCGCCGGCTTCTGCGGCAGGCGGGCGACGGGCGAGACGGGAAGGATGTCGGGTGTCGGGGCCATGATCGATCCGGGCGACGCAGTGTCCTGCATTTTGCGGATGCGGCGTGAGGAATTTGGGATAAATTCAACCCAGCCGTACGCGCTCTCGACCTTATATGCGCAACAATCGATGTCAATTTGAATTTGTATAACATAATGTCGAGTTGAATGCCGGCCGTTTTGAACCGGACGGAGAGCTCGGGCCGTTGACCTTCCATCTGCTGGAAGCCCCATCTCGCTGGGACAGAGCGAAGGGAGCAGCCCATGGCCCATGCGCATCACGACCATCCGGCGCACCATCACCGGCCCGCGCACGGTGCCGCGGCCGCCGCGCCGCCCGGCACCATCTACACCTGTCCGATGCACCCGCAGATCCGGCAGGAAGGCCCGGGCACCTGCCCGATCTGCGGCATGGCGCTGGAGCCGGAGCGGGCGACGGCGGAGGCTGGTCCGAATCCGGAGCTGGCGGACATGCAGCGCCGGTTCTGGATCGGCCTCGTCCTCACTATCCCGATCGTCGTCCTGGAGATGGGCGACCACTGGCTCGGGCTCGGCATCGCCCATGCGATCGGCGCGCGGACCGCAGTGTGGGTCCAGCTGGTCCTGGCCACGCCGGTGGTGCTCTGGGCCGGCTGGCCGTTCTTCGTCCGCGGCTGGCAGTCGGTGGTCCGGCACAGCCTGAACATGTTCACGCTGATTGCGCTCGGCACCGGCGTCGCCTGGCTCTACAGCCTGGTCGCGGCCCTCGCCCCCGGCCTGTTTCCGGCGGGCTTCCGCGGCATGGGCGGCGCCGTCGCCGTCTATTTCGAGCCCGCGGCGGTGATCACCGTGCTGGTGCTGCTGGGCCAGGTGCTGGAGCTGCGGGCGCGCGAGCGCACCGGCGGCGCGATCCGGGCCCTGCTCGACCTCGCGCCCAAGCTGGGGCGGCGGGTGCGCGACGACGGACCGGACGAGGAGATCCCGCTCGAGCATGTCCATATCGGCGACCGGCTGCGGGTTCGGCCGGGCGGCAAGGTGCCGGTCGACGGCACGGTCGACGAGGGCCGCAGCGCGGTCGATGAAAGCATGATCACCGGCGAGCCGATCCCGGTCGAGAAGGCGCCGGGCGACGCCGTGATCGGCGGCACCATCAACGGCACCGGCGGCTTCATCATGCGGGCCGAGCGGGTGGGCAACGAGACGGTGCTGGCCCGCATCGTCGAGATGGTCGGCCAGGCCCAGCGCAGCCGGGCGCCGATCCAGCGCCTGGCGGACAAGGTCTCCGCCTGGTTCGTGCCGGCCGTGGTGGTGATCGCCGTGCTGGCCTTCATCGCCTGGGCGATGTGGGGGCCGTCGCCGGCGCTCGCCTTCGCGCTCGTCGCCGCGGTCTCGGTCGTGATCATCGCCTGCCCCTGCGCCCTCGGCCTCGCCACGCCGATGTCGATCATGGTCGGGGTCGGCCGCGGCGCCCGGCTCGGCGTGCTGATCAAGGATGCCGAGGCGCTGGAGCGGTTCGAGACGGTCGACACGCTGGTGGTGGACAAGACCGGCACCCTGACCGAGGGCAAGCCGCGCCTGGTCCGGGTTGTCCCGGCGCCGGGGCAGGACGAGGGCGAGCTGCTGCGCCTGGCCGCCGGGCTCGAGCGCGGCAGCGAGCATCCGCTGGCCGCCGCGATCCTGGCCGGTGCAGCCGAGCACGGTCTGGAGCCGGCGGCGGTCGCGGACTTCCGCTCGCTGACCGGCAAGGGCGTCGTCGGGCGATCGGAAGGGCGGGAGGTCGCGCTCGGCAACGCGGCCCTGCTGCAGGAGCTGGGCGTCGATGCCGGCGCGATGGCGGAGGAGGCCGAGGCGCTGCGGCGGGACGGTGCCACCGTCATGCATCTGGTGCGGGACCGTGACGTCGCCGGCCTGGTTGCGGTGGCCGACCCGGTCAAGGAGACGACGCCCGGCGCCATCGCGGCGCTGCGCCAGGCCGGGCTGCGCGTCGTCATGCTGACCGGCGACAACAGGACCACGGCCGCGGCGGTGGCCGGGCGGCTGGGCATCGACGAAGTCGAGGCCGAGGTGCTGCCCGAGGACAAGGGCGCGATCGTCCGCCGCCTGAAGGGCGAGGGCCGGGTGGTGGCCATGGCCGGCGACGGGGTGAACGACGCCCCGGCCCTGGCCGAGGCGGATGTCGGCATCGCCATGGGCACCGGCACCGACGTGGCGATCCAGAGCGCGCATGTGACCCTGGTGAAGGGCGACCTCGCCGCCATCGCGCGGGCCCGGGCGCTCAGCGCCGCGACCATGCGCAACATCCGCCAGAACCTGTTCTTCGCCTTCGTCTACAACGCGGTCGGCGTGCCGGTGGCGGCCGGGGTGCTGTACCCGGCGCTCGGCCTGCTGCTGAGCCCGGAGATCGCGGCCGCGGCCATGGCGCTCAGCTCCGTCTCGGTGATCGCCAATGCGCTGCGGCTGCGGGCCGTGCGTCTCGATGCCGAAGGGCCGGACGCCGCGCCGCAGCGAGCAGGGTAGCGGTCAGCCCCACCGTGCCCAGCCCTGCCAGCCACCAGATGTGCCAGATGGCGCCGAAACCCGTCGTGGTGGCGCAGACGCCGCAGAGGAAGCCGGCCGGGCTGGTCCGCGGTACCTCCCCGGGCCGGGGGCGCAACCCGTCGTGGCGCGGGCTGCCGGCCCGGTCCAGGATGCTGACGGCGAGCTGGGCCACGAGGCAGCCGCCGCCGCACAGGGCGACCGCCGTGCCGGCGGCGGCCGCCATCATCCAGGGATGCCATGCCGCGATGTCGTAGCTCTGCAGCCGCGGCAGCATGCCGAGCAGCCCGGCCGCGGCGAGCGGCACGAAGGTGAGGAGAAGGCCGGCCAGGGTGAGCCAGAAGGCGGCCCGGCCCCAGCCGTCGTCGAGCGGGATGCCGAAGATCCTGGGGAGCCAGGCGAGATAGCCGGCGACGGCGCCGAACAGGACCGCGCCGGCCAGGGCGTGGAACTGGGCCACCGCGGCCAGGCTGGCCCGCACCCCGGCATCGGCGGGCAGCGCCGCCAGCAGCAGCCCGGCCATGATGCCGAGCGCGAGGGTCGCCATGGCGCCGAGCGCCCACAGCAGCGGCGCAGCCGGCCGGACGCGGCCGCCCAGGATCGTGGCCAGCCAGTGATACAGCATCGCGCCGATCGCCACGGCAACGACGGCATCGGCGACGCCGGAGACGCCGTCCGGTCCCGACCCCGTCCACAGGGCGAGCAGGCGTTCCAGCCAGATGGCGAGGCCGGCGGCGGCGATGGCGATCACGGCCGCCACCAGGGCGCGTCGTCCGGACAGCGGCCGGCCGCAGGCGGCGGCGGTCACCTCCGAGACGACGCCCAGGACGGGCAGGATCAGGATGTGGAGCTGCGGATAGGCCCAGGCCTGGACCAGTGTCGTGAACGCTGCGGCGCTGCCGCCGGCCTCCGGCGCGAAGAAGCGGAAGCCGAGGGTGCGGTCCAGCGTCAGCAGCGCCAGCGCGGTCAGCAGGGCCGGCACCGCCGCCACGATCAGCAGCCCCGTCGCCAACGCGGCCCAGCCGAAGACCGGCAGCGGCCGGCGCGGGCCCGGCGCCGGCCGCTTCAGGATCGTCGCGACCAAGTTGAACCCGGCCAGCAGCATTCCGATGCCGGCGATCTGGACCGCCCAGAGGTCGTAGTCGACCCCGACCTCCGGGGCGTATTTCGGCTCGCTGAGCGGCGGCGCCGGCACCCAGCCGGTGGCCGCGAAGCCGCCGATCACCAGCGAGATGTTCACCAGCGTCGCGCCGGCGACGGCGAGCCAGAAGCCGATGGCGTGCAGGGTGGGGAAGGCGACGCCGCGCAGCCCGAGCCGCAGCGGCATGGCATAGGTCATCAGCCCGATGAGGAAGGGCATGGCGGCGAAGACCACCATGATCGTGCCATGCGCCGAGAACACCTGGTTGTAGTGTTCCGGCGGCAGGTATCCGGGCGCCTGGAACGCCACCGCCTGCTGCGACCGCATCATCAGCGCGTCGGCGAAGCCGCGGGCCAGCATCACCACCGCCAGCAGCACATACATCACGCCGATCCGCCGGTGGTCGAGGCTGGTCACCCAGCCGCGCCAGAGATACGGCCAACGCCCGGCCAGGACGATCCAGCCCAGGAGACCGGTGATCGCCAATGCGACGACGGCCGAAGCCGCCATCGCGGTCGGCTGGTCGATCGGGATGGCGTCCCAGCTCAGCTTCCCGAACACCTCGGCCTCCCGGCGGTTCGGAGGGGGCGGCCGCCGCGACGCCGGCCGCCGCCGGGCCGGGTCAGGCCGCCTTCTTGTTCAGGCTGCGCTCCGCCAGCCGGCTGAGCAACTGGTCGGTCTCCTTCTCCTCCTTCAGGGTCTGGTCCAGCAGCTCCGCCGCGTCCTTCTTGCCCAGCTGCTTGGCCCAGGCCTTCAGCGTGCCGTAGCGGGTGATCTCGTAGTGCTCGACCGCCTGGGCGGCCGACAGCAGGCCGGCGTCGAGCGCCTGGGTGCCCTTGAACTCGTCCATGATGTCGGTCGCCTCGGCGATGATCCCTTGGATCGCTTCGCAGGGCTTGGCCTGGGGCCGCTTGCCGAAGATCTCGAACACCTGCTCCAGCCGCTGCACCTGGCCGTCGGTCTGCTCGCGATGCTTCTCGAAGGCCTGGGCCAGCTCGTCCGTCTGCGTGGACTTCGCCATCTTGGTCAGGGCGCGGAGGATCTGCTTCTCCGCGTGGTAGATGTCCTTCAGCGTGTCGAGGAAGAGATCGTCCAGCGTCTTTTCCTTGGTCGCCATAGTCTCACCTCCGGGTTGCATACCCCGGGGCAACAGGGTCTCCGCCTCCGCTGTTCCGCTTCGTTGGTGCGATCGCGGCGGGACAGCACCTCCGTCCAAGACCTCCCCCGCAATCCTTCGCTAGCGTCGCCCCGGGCACATCGCGTCCGGACAGCTCGACATGGAAACCGATACCGCGGGGTTGTGGCAGCCTTTGGCGGCGCTGACGCTGGCGTCGCTGGCGGTCATGGGCACGCCCGGCCCGTCGACGATCAGCCTGACAGCGGTCGGCGCGTCCTTCGGCGTCCGCCGTTCGCTCGCCTACGCCGCCGGGCTGATCGCCGGCACGGTCGCGGTGCTGCTGGCGGTGGCGGCCGGGGTGGTGGCGCTGGTGACGTCGGTGCCCTACGGCGCCTTCGCGCTCGGCCTCCTGTCCGCCGCCTACATCCTGTACCTGGCGTTTCGGATCGCCACGGCCCCGCCGCTCGACCGCCGGTCGGATGCCGCGGCCGCTCCGGGCTTTCTCGGGGGCTTCCTGCTCGCCATCGCCAATCCGAAGGCCTATGTCGCCATCGCCGCGGTGTTCGCCGGCACCACCGTTTTCGCCGCGGCCCCGGGCCTGGACGCCGCGGTCAAGACGGCGCTGCTCAGCGGGATGATCGTGCTGATCCATCTCTGCTGGCTGCTGGCCGGGGCGTTTCTGTCTCGCCTGCTGCGCGACCCGGTCAGTTCACGGCTGATCAACCTGGCTCTGGCCGTGGTCCTCCTGGCCGTGACGGCGATGACCTTCACCGGCTGACGCTGCCGGCTGCAGCACCGGAATCGGCCTTCCGGCGGAACGCAAGCGATCGCCGCGCCATTCGCAGAATGAACGATTCTGCTTCAGGGAGGCCGATATGGGCCGCGGCATTCTTCTCTGGCTTCTCGGGATCCCGATCCCGGTGATCATCCTGATCCTGCTGCTGTTCGACTGAGGGAGGGTGAGATGGTCGACTTCACTCCCGAACCGCGCACCGTCGTTCCAGCGGCGGAGGCGGCATCGTCCGGCGTCTCCTGGGGCGCCGTCATCGCCGGCGCCGCGGTGGCCACCGCGGTGACCCTGGCGCTCATGGTCCTGGGGACCGGCTTCGGCCTGTCCATCGTCTCGCCCTGGCCCGGCTCCGGCGTCAGCGCCGGCACCTATGCCGTGACCACGGCGATCGGACTGATCGTCATCCAGTGGGTGGCCTCCGCCTTCGGCGGCTACATCACCGGGCGGCTCAGGACGCGCTGGGTGAACCTCCACACCGACGAGGTCGCCTTCCGCGACACCGCGCATGGCTTCCTCACCTGGTGCGTCTCCACCCTGTTCGTCGCCGTGGTGCTGGGCTTCGTCGGCTACGGCGCCGCGTCCACCGGCGTCCAGGCCACCGCGACCGTCGCGTCCGGGGCGGCGCAGGGGGCGGCCGCCTCCGCCCCGGCGGCAGCGCCGGCCGACCCGACCGGCTATGCCGTCGACCTGCTGTTCCGGCCCGCGCCCGACGCCCCGCCGCCGGCGGCCGGTGCCGGCGATCCGCGGCCGGAGGTGACCCGGATCCTGGCCAACGCCGCCGCGACCGGCAGCCTGCCGCCGGCCGACCGGAGCTACCTGGCCCAGCTGGCGGCGCAGCGCACCGGCCTCAGCCAGGCCGATGCCGAGAAGCGCGTCGACGAGATGATGGCGCAGGTCGACGCCGCCGCGGCCAAGGCGCGCGAGGCGGCCGACGCCGCCCGCAAGGCCGGGCTGTCGGCCGCCTTCGCCGCCTTCCTGTCGCTGCTGATCGGCGCCTTCATCGCCGCGGTCAGCGCCTCGCTGGGCGGCCATCTGCGCGACGACCGCCTGCGCTCGTTCGATCGGGTCGAGCAGCTTCCCGGCTAGCGCCGCGGATCCAGCAGGTCGCGCAGCCCGTCGCCGAACAGGTTGAAGCCCAGCACCGAGAAGGTGATGGCGAGGCCCGGGAACAACGACAGGTAGAGATTGACGCCGAGGAAGTTGCGGCCGTCGCTCATCATCGCGCCCCATTCCGGCGTCGGCGGCTGCGCGCCGAGGCCGAGGAAGCTGAGGCTGGCCGCGGTCAGCACCACGGTGCCCGCGGTCAGCGTCGCCTGCACGATGATCGGACCCAGCGCGTTGCGCAGAATGTGCCGGAACAGGATGCGCCACAGCCCGGCGCCCAGCGCCCGCGCGGCCTCGGTGTACTCCACCTGCTTCAGCGCCAGCGCCAGGTTGCGCGACAGCCGGCCATAGACCGGGATCGAGAAGATGGCGATCGCGATCATCAGGTTGACCAGGCCGGTGCCGAGAATGCTGACGATCAGGATCGCCAGCACCACGCCCGGGAAGGCGAACAGGATGTCCATCAGCCAGATCACGACCTGGTCGACCCTGCCCCCGGAATAGCCGGCCAGGAGGCCGAGCGGGATGCCGACCGCCAGCGCGATGCCGACGCCGAGCGTGATCTCCAGCAGCGACAGCCGGGCGCCGTAGAGGATGCGGGAATAGAGGTCGCGGCCGTACTGGTCGGTGCCGAAGAAATGCTCGGC
Organism: Inquilinus limosus DSM 16000; assembly: GCF_000423185.1. Taxonomy (GTDB): domain Bacteria; phylum Pseudomonadota; class Alphaproteobacteria; order DSM-16000; family Inquilinaceae; genus Inquilinus; species Inquilinus limosus. The sequence continues at coordinate 262,845 of NZ_AUHM01000005.1, forward strand.
CGAAGGCGGCCGCAGCGCCGCGGCCAGCGACTGCTGCGTCGGGTCGTGGGTGGCCAGCAGCGGTGCCAGAAGGCCAGCCAGCACCAGCAGCAGCACCATGGCGCCGCCGATCGTCAGGTTCTTGTGCCGGCGCAGGATGCGACCCAGGCGCTTCGCCCTTGATGGAGCGGCCGGAAGGTCGTCGCTGTCGGCGAGGCTGGTCATGTCTGGCCTTCCTAGTCGAAGCGGATGCGGGGGTTGATCGCGGCGATCAGCAGATCGGCCAGGAAGTTGACCACCACCACCGACACCACGGTCAGCAGCGTCACGCCCTGGATGATCGGATAGTCGCGATAGCGAACGGCGTCGACCAGCAGGCGGCCGATGCCGGGCCAGTTGAACACGGATTCGGTGACCACGGCGCCGCCCAGGAGGCCGCCGAAATTCAGCCCGACGATGGTGACGATGGGGATCAGCGCGTTGCGCAGCGCGTGCTTGCGGTAGATCATCCGGGGGCCGAGGCCCTTGGCCCGCGCGGTGCGGATGTAGTCCTGGCCGATCACCTCCAGCATGCTCGACCGGGTCATGCGCGCGATCAGCGCCGCCGGCAGCAGGCCGAGGGCGATCGACGGCATGACGTAGTTCTGCCAGCCGCCGGCGCCCAGCAGCGGCAGCCATTTCAGCTGCACCGCCAGCAGGTTCATCATCATCAGCGCCAGCCAGAAATTGGCGATGGAGGCACCGCCGATCGCCGCGATCATCACCGCCTGGTCCGGCCAGGCGTTGCGGTAGACCGCGGCCAGCATCCCGGCGGCGACACCGATCAGGATGGCGGCGGCGTAGCTGACCACGGCGAGAGAGAGGGTGTAGGGGAAGCGCTCCGCCACCTCCTCGATCACCGGTTTCTTCGACTTGATCGACTCGCCGAAATCGCCCTGAACGGCGCGGCTCAGGAACAGCCCGTACTGCACCAGGAAGGGCTGGTCGAGGCCGAGCCGGGCGCGCATGCCGTCGACCGCGTCCTCGGTCGCCTGCGGCCCGGCCATGATCCGCGCCGGGTCACCCGGCAGCAGGCGCACGGCGCCGAAGATCAGGAAGGACACGCCGAGCAGGATCAGCGGCAGAGCGATCAGCTTGCGGGTGAGATAGGCCTTCATCCTGCAGCTGATCCGCAAGCCAAGGAAGTCCCCCCTCCCCTCGCGGGAGGGGGGTAGGGGGAGGGGGTTCTCAACGCTGGCGCAGGCGTCGCTTGGTGGCGAGAGAAGGAAACGACGCGCGACCGGATCGGCGTCGGCTCGAGCGGCGGCAACCCCCTCCCCCTAACCCCCTCCCGCGAGGGGAGGGGGGACTCGAATGGAGCGAAGGGAGGAGTGAGGCGCATCAGCTCAACCCTTCGTCGCCCGTTCCGGCATCACCTCGCCGCCGGGCATCAGCCAGGCGCCCTTGACCTCGGCGCGGGCGGCGGCGAGGTCGTTCGGGTAGTACAGCAGCACATGCACCGCATCCTGGACGATGATGCGCTGCGCCTTGGCGTAGAGCGACTTGCGCTCCGTCTCGTCGGTCGACGACCCGGCCTTGTTCAGGATCTCGTCCAGCTCCGCGTTGCTGTAGAAGCCGAGATTGGCGCTCTTCGGCGACCAGCTGTCGGTGTGGTACAGCGGCTTCAGCTGCAGGTCGGCGTCGAAGGTGCCGGTGGACCACGACGCGATGACGGCGTGCACGCCCTGGGCGGCCTTCTGCTCCGGCGTGCCGAAGGCGGCGGCGGTCCAGACTCCGCTCTCCATCTTCTGGATGTTCAGCGTGATGCCGGCCTGGGCCCACATGCCCTGCAGGATCTCAGCGATCGCCGCCTCCGGCTCCTGCACCGCGACATTGATGGTGATGTCGTCGGCATGGCCGGCCTCGGCCAGCAGCGACTTGGCCTTGCCGAGGTCCAGGCCGTAGCCCTCGACTGTCGGATCGTAGCCGAACACGGCGGGCGACAGCGGCGAGGTCGCCGGCTTGCCGAAGCCGTAGAGGAGGTTGCTGACGAGGCCGTCCCGGTCCGTCGCATAGTTCAGCGCCTGGCGGACGCGGACGTCGTCCAGGGGCGCCAGCTTGCAGTTCAGCGCCACCCAGAACACCGCGGTCGGGTTGCCCTCCATCAGCACCAGCTCGGGGTTCGCCTTGATCGGCGCGGCGAAGACCGGCGGCAGCGGCGCCACGACATCGGCGTCGCCGGTCTGCACCGCCATGTTCATGACCGCCGCTTCCTGGGTCCAGATCCATTTCAGCGACTTGGTGGGCGCCTTCTCGCCCCAGTAGTCGGGATTGGCCTCCGACAGCACGTATTCGCCCGATTTGTATTCGACGAGCTTGTACGGCCCGGTGCCGACCGCGGCCCGGCCCAGCGCGCCGGCCTTCTCGGCCTTCGGGCTGACGATGGCGGCGGCGTTGCCGGCCATCAGCTTCAGGAAGGCGGGGTAGGGGCGCTTCAGGGTGAAGCGCAGCGTCTGCGCGTCCAGCGCCTTCACCTCGGCCAGCACGTTGCGGATCCGGCCGGAGGCGGCGAGACCGCGCTTCTCGTCCAGGTGCCGGGCGAAGCTGGCGATCACCGCGTCGGCGTCGCAGGGCTCGCCGTCGTGGAACTTGACGCCCTGGCGCAGGGTGAAGGTCCAGACCGTGCCGGTCGCGTCGCCTTCCCACTTCGTCGCCAGAACCGGCACCAGCTCCATCTTCTCGTTGTAGCCGGTCAGGCCCTCATACATCGGCTCCAGCACCGCGGCGGTGTAGGTCGCGGTGTGGTCCGCCGGGTCCATGCTGCGCGGCGCCTCGGTCTGCATGATCACGATCTGCGAGGTATCGGCGGCGAAGGCGCCGCGGCCGCGCAGCAGGGCTGCGAGCCCCAGGGACCCGCCCAGGGCCAGCGCGCCGCGCCGGTCAATCACAAGGGTCATGTCCGTCTCCCATTGGTTGGAATCGGTCCGGGTATCCGCCGATTTTGTTTGATTGATGAAGCCTATGGCTTGATTAAATTCAATTTCTAAACTAACTGTCAAGTCGCATGGCCAACCCAACGAAACGCTCCCTGCTCGAAGCCGTCGCCGACCACGGGCCGCTCAGCCGGTCCGAGCTCGCGGTGCTGACCGGGCTCAGCAAGGCGGCGATCACCGGGCTGAGCCGCGAGCTGATAGAGGATGGCGCGCTGGAGGAGAGCGAGGTCGCCTCGGCGCCGTCGCGCCAGGGACGGCCGTCGATCCTGCTGCGGCTGAACCCGACTCACGGCTATTTCATCGGCGCCTCGATCGTGGAGGAGCCGGTGACGATGGTGCTGACCGACCTGCAGGGCGCGGTGCTGGGCCAGCGCACCGCGCCGTGGTCGAACGACCCGCAGCGGATCGCCGACACCATCCGCGATGCGGCGCCGCGCCTCCTCGGCGAGGCGGGCGTCCCGGCCGACCGGCTGCGCGGCATCGGCGTCGCCCTGTCAGGCCTCGTCAACAACGACCAGGACCGCTGCCTGCACTCCGCCAATCTCGGCTGGTTCGACCTGCCGGTGGCGGCGATGGTGCAGCAGGCGACCGGCGTGCCGGCCTTTCTGGAGAACGATGCCAACGCCGTCGCCACCGGCGAACGGCTCTACGGCCAGGCGCGCGACTATCGCACCTTCACCACCGTTACCTTCGGCGACAGCATCGGCTGCGCCCATTACGTCGACGGCGCCCTCTATCGCGGCCATGGCGGCGGCGCCGGCGAGATCGCGCATTGCACGATCGAGCCCGGCGGGCTGCCCTGCCGCTGCGGCAAGCGCGGCTGCCTCGACACCGTGGCGCCGGGCCAGGCGATCCTGGGCCAGGCGCGGGCGCGCGGCCTCCCGGCCTCGACCACGGCGGAGGTCGAGGCGCTGGCGGCGCAGGGCGACATCGAGGCGATCGCCATCCTGCACCGGGCCGGCGGCGCGCTGGGCCTGGCCATCGCCCATGTGATCCAGGTCAACGACCCGGAATTCGTGCTGATCGTCGATGTCGAAGGCACGATGGGGCCGCTGTTCCGCACCGTCACGCGGCAGGCGATCGAGGCCAATGTCCTGCCGCGCCTCGCCGCCTCCACCACCATCCGCTTCCACCACGCTACCCGCGCTTTGTGGGCCCGCGGCGCCGCCAGCATCGCCGCCCACCGCTTCCTGACCCGCGCCGAAGAAGGCTGAAGACATGGCATCCCTCCCGCGCATCGCCGTCGGCGGCATCCACACCGAATGCAGCACCTACAGCCCGGTCCTGGCGACCGAGGCGGATTTCCGCGTGCTGCGTGGCGACGCCCTCCTCGCCGATCCGTCCTTCACCCTGCTGCGCGACTACGACGCCGTCTTCCTGCCGACCCTGCACGCCCGCGCCATCCCCGGCGGCCCGGTCGCCCGCGCCACCTACGAGGCGTTCAAGGCCGAGTTCCTGCAGCGGCTGAAGGCGCTGGGGCCGGTCGACGGCCTCTACCTCGCGATGCACGGCGCGATGTTCGTCGAGGGCATGGAGGACGCGGAGGGCGACTGGATCACCGCCGCCCGCGCGGTGGTGGGGCCGGACTGCCCGATCGCCGCCAGCTACGACCTGCACGGCAATGTCAGCCAGCGCATCATCGATGCGCTCGACATGTTCTCGACCTATCGCACCGCGCCGCATATCGACGTGGAGGAGACCAAGCGCCGCGCCTGCACCATGCTGATGCGCCGCCTGACCAAAGGCGTGAAGCCGCTGCTGATGTGGGTCCCGGTGCCGGTGCTGTGGCCGGGCGAGCGCACCAGCACCGTCGACGAGCCGGCGAAGTCGCTCTACGCGCGGTTGCCGGCGGTCGACGCGGTCGACGGCATCCTCGATGCCTCGATGATGGTCGGCTATGTCTGGGCCGACGAGCCGCGGGCGACCGCCGCGGTCATCATCACCGGCACCGACCCGGCGGCGATGGAGCGCGAGGGCACGCGCCTGGCCCAGGCCTATTGGGACGCGCGCGACGACTTCGTCTTCGGCAGCCGCACCGGCACGGTGGAGGAATGCGTCGGCTGGGCCGTCGCCTCGCCGACCCGGCCGGTGATCCTGGCCGATTCCGGCGACAACCCGACCGGCGGCGGCGTCGGCGACCGGGCCGACCTGCTGCGGGCGCTGCTGGCGCGGGACGCGCAGGACGTGCTGATCGCCGGCATCGCCGACCGCCCGGCGACCGAGGCCTGCTTCGCCGCCGGCACCGGCGTCCGGCTGCGCCTCGGCATCGGCGCGACGCTGGACACCAAGGGCAGCGTGCCGGTCGAGGCGGAGGCCGAGGTGCTGTTCCTCGATGCCGGTGACAATCCCGCCGACCGCCAGGCCCTGGTCCGCATCGGCGGCATCCGCGTGGTGCTGACGGCGCGGCGCCGGCCGTTCCACACCATCGCCGACTTCACCCGGCTGGGCGTGCATCCGGCCGAGGTGGCGATCCTGGTGGTCAAGTCCGGCTACCTGTCGCCGGAGCTGGCGCCGATCGCCAACCCGAACCTGATGGCGCTGTCGCCCGGCGTGGTCGACCAGGACGTCGAGCACCTGCCGCGCCACCGCACCCGCCGCCCCACCTTCCCCTTCGACCGCGATTTCGACTGGTGGCCGCAACCCGTCTGGTCTGCCCGGTCGCTCGAGGCCCTCGGCCGATGACGCTTTCGCCGATGGCGCGGTCGATGCCGGCTCGCTCCTATTGCCTCTCCCGCCAAGCGGGAGAGGTCGGACGTCCGTCAGAACGTCCGGGTGAGGGCTGGCACCGGCCTCGACGAAATCCCCTCACCCGGTCTCGCTTGGCGAGCCCGACCTCTCCCGCGAGCGGGAGAGGCAATGCAAGATCGTCGTCCCGCGAGGGACTCCCAGCGCAGCGTGAGACTTCCCGATGACCGCCACCCCCCTGATCGAGATCTGCGTCGAAGGCCTGGACGGGTTCCTGGCGGCCCAGGAGGGCGGGGCCGACCGGGTCGAGCTCTGCGCCAGCCTGGTCGAGGGCGGGCTGACCCCCAGCATCGGCACCATCCTCGAGGTGAAGGCCCGCGCCCGCATCCCGTTCCACGTCATCATCCGGCCGCGCGGCGGCGATTTCCTGTACAGCGACACCGAATTCGCCAGCATGCTGGCCGATGTGAAGGCGCTACGGGAGCTCGGCGTGCCCGGCATCGTCATCGGCTGCCTGACCCCGGACGGCCGGATCGACGAGGACCGGACGTCGCAGCTGGTGCGCGAGGCCCGGCCGATGAAGGTCACCTGCCACCGCGCCTTCGACATGACCCGCGACCCGGAGGAGGCGCTGGAGGCGCTGATCCGCTGCGGCGTCGACCGGGTGCTGACCTCCGGCCAGCGGCCGAACGCGATGGCGGGCCTCGCGATCCTGAAGCGGGCGGTGGAGCAGGCCGGCGACCGCATCGTGATCATGGGCTGCGGCGACCTGGACGAGGGCAACGTCGCCGAGGTGCGGCGTGCCACCGGTCTTCAGGAGCTGCATTTCGCGGCGCTGCGGCAGGAGCCGAGCGGCATGGTCTTCCGCAACCCCGAGATCGGCATGGGCGGGACGGAGCTGGAGCGCGAATACACCAACACCGTGACCGATCCGGAGCGGGTGCGCGCCACCATCCGCGCCGCGCACGCCGCCTGATGGCGGCGGCCGGGCCAGAGGCCGACACCATCCTGTCGGTCAAGGAACTGCGGACCTGGTTCGACACCGAGGACGGGCCGATCCGCTCGGTAGACGGCGTCACCTTCCACATCCGCCGCGGCGAGACCCTGGCGCTGGTCGGCGAATCCGGCTCGGGCAAGAGCGTCACCAGCCTGTCGCTGATGCGGCTGATCCCGACCCCACCCGGCCGCATCGCCGGCGGCGAGATGCTGTTCACCGGCCGCGGCAGCCGGCCGCGTGATCTGGCGAAGCTGCCGGAGACGGAGATGCGCCGCATCCGCGGCAACGAGATCGCCATGGTGTTCCAGGAGCCGATGACCAGCCTCAACCCGGTCTATCCGGTCGGCGACCAGATCGCCGAGGCGGTGATGCTGCACCAGGGCCTGGGCCGGCGCGAGGCGATGGACACCGCGGCGAAGGTGCTGGAGCTGGTCGGTATCCCGGCGGCGCGCCGGCGCCTCAAGGATTATCCGCACCAGATGTCGGGCGGCATGCGGCAGCGGGTGATGATCGCCATGGCGCTGTGCTGCCGCCCGGCCCTCCTGATCGCGGACGAGCCGACGACCGCGCTGGATGTCACCATCCAGGCCCAGATCCTGGACCTGATGCGCCGGCTGCAGGCCGAGATCGGCATGTCGATCCTGTTCATCACCCACAATCTCGGCGTGGTGGCCGAGATGGCCGACCGCGTCGCCGTCATGTATGGCGGACGGGTGGTGGAGGAGGGCGGAGTGGTCGAGATCTTCAAGTCGCCGCGCCACCCCTACACCATCGGCCTCCTGAACAGCGTGCCGCGCACCGACTACGCGGCGCTGGACCGCGGTGAGCAGCCCCGGCTGGAGGCGATCCCCGGCAACGTGCCGAGCCCGCGCAAGCTGCCGCCCGGCTGCGCCTTCGCGCCGCGGTGCCGCTTCGCCGTCGAGGCCTGCAATGCGGCCGTGCCGCCGCTGGCCGACACCGGCGGCGGGCACATGTCGCGCTGCCTGCGCTGGAGCGAGCTGGCATGAGCATGGTGATGGAAGGCAAAGCAAGGATGGTCGCCAATTCCAACACCGTCATGGCGAGGAGCGTAGCGACGTGGCCATCCAGGGGCCGGTGCGAGCCGCCCTGGATGGCCACGCCCCTGCGGGGCTCGCCATGACGACGGTGGGAACGGTCGAAGACCGGGCCGGTCCCGCGGACCGCCGCAGCACCATCGCCCTGCCGGCCCAGGGGGAGACCCTGCTCGAGGTCGAGGGTCTCCGCACCTGGTTCCCGGTCGGCGGCGGGCTGTTCGGGAAGAAGGGGCAGCATGTCCGCGCGGTCGAGGACGTGTCCTTCTCACTGAAGCGGGGCGAGGTGGTCGGCCTCGTCGGCGAATCCGGCTCCGGCAAGACCACGGTCGGCCGGTCTGTGCTGCGCCTGACCGAGCCCACGGCCGGGTCGGTGCGCTTCGCCGGCACCGACATCCTCACGCTCTCCCGCGCGGCCTTCCAGGCCTATCGGCGCGAGATGCAGATCGTCTTCCAGGACCCCTATGCCAGCCTGAACCCGCGCATGACGGTGGGCGATATCGTCGGCGAGGCGCTGGCGATCCACGGCCTGGCGCGAGGCCGGCAGCGGCCGGATCGGATCGCCGAACTGCTGCGCCGGGTCGGTCTGCGGCCGGACGCGATCACCCGCTATCCGCATGAATTCTCCGGCGGCCAGCGCCAGCGCATCGGCATCGCCCGGGCCCTGGCGGTGGAGCCCAGCTTCATCGTGGCGGACGAGCCGGTCTCGGCCCTCGATGTGTCGATCCAGGCGCAGGTGGTGAACCTGATCCAGGACCTGCAGCGCGACCTGGGCCTGACCATGCTGTTCATCGCCCACGACCTGTCGGTGGTGGAGTATCTCTGCGACCGCGTGATCGTGATGTATCTCGGCCGGATCATGGAGTCCGCGCCGGCCCGCTCGCTCTACACTGCGCCGCGCCACCCCTACACTCGTGCGCTGCTCTCGGCCGCACCGGTGCCGGACCCGACGGTGCGGCGCGAGCGTATCCTGCTGCAGGGCGATATCCCCAGCCCGATCAGTCCGCCCAGCGGCTGCGTCTTCCGCACCCGCTGCCCGCACGCTCTGCCGGACTGCGCCACGGCGGTGCCGCCGCTGCGTGAGGTCGCGCCGGACCACGCGAAGGCCTGCATCCGGGACGACCTGTAGTGTCTCCGGCCGCACCGATTGAACACGGCCCGCGCTGGACTAGATTCGCCTGACGAAGCGGCGAAAGGGCGGTCCATGAACCGCAACACGGCGGAGCGCTGGGGGCGGATCAGCATCGCCCTGCACTGGACGATCGCGGGGCTGATCCTCCTGGTCCAGATCCCGGCCGGCCTGACGATGAACCGGGTCGAGCCGGGCCTGGTGCAGAACATCCTCTACGATACGCACAAGATGACCGGGCTGACCGTGTTCGCGCTGGCGGTCGTCCGGCTGATCTGGCGCTGGGCCAATCCGGTGCCCGAACTGCCGGCGGACCTGCCGCGCTGGCAGGCGGTCACGGCGCGCACGACGCACGCGCTTCTTTACCTGCTGATCTTCGCGATGCCGATCAGCGGCTTCCTCTACACGGCCATGGGCGGGTTCCCGGTGCCGCTGTTCTATCTGGTCGACCTCGCGGACTTCGTGCCGGAGAACAAGCCGGCCGCCGAGGTCGCCAAGGCCGTGCACTTGTCCCTCAAATGGGTCCTGCTCGCGGTCGTCGTGCTGCATGTCGCGGGCGCGCTGCAGCATCATCTGGTGCGCCGCGACGGCATTCTCCGGCGCATGCTGTCGTCGAAGGCGCGCCTGCCCGATGCCGGGCGTCAGGCGGGGTGACCGGACCGATCCGGGATCGCCAGAAGATCCATATGCCCGACCAGGCATTGCCCGTCTGAGGCCCGGGCCTGCCGGAACGCCAGCCAGTCCTCGATAGCGGCGGTCGCGATGCCGCCGATCTCGGTCGCCGCCTGGGCGGTCCCGGAGAGCAGGGCGGCGACGAGCTCTCCGTCTCCCGGGCCGAGGCGCCATGGGCTCGGCGCTACGCGGACCGTGAACCCCCGGGAGCGCAGGGCGGCTGCCACAGCCTTCGCCCCGTCCGGGCCGAGCGCCGGGCCGAAGCCCTTGTCCGTCCGCTGATGCGCGTTGAAGGCGGCGGTCACCGCCCGGTCGGCGGGATGCGGCGGATCGAACGACAGGCCGCCATCATAGGAGAGCCCAGCATAGAGTGGGCATCGATGGTCCTTCAGCGTGTCCGCGAAACGCTCGATCCAGGCCGCGGACACCAGGTCCAGCAGAGCCGACGCCGTGACCAGCGAGGCGCCCTCGATCGGGGGATCCTCGCGGGCCAGGTCGCAGAGGGCAGTCTCGGCGGCAGCGCCGGTTCTCCGCCCGGCCTCGCGCAGCAGCGCCGCATCGTGATCGACCAGCCGCCACCCGACGGCGGGAGCCAGGCGGGGCTGCAGCGCCCGGGCGGTCGACCCGGTGCCGCAGGCGAGGTCAACGATCAGCCCTCCGGCCTCGACCAGGGATACGGCGGCGTCCCGCAAGGCGGGATCCCGCGCGGCGTGGTCCGCGGGCTCCCGCAGGTCGAGCCAAGCGATCGGGAAGGCGGCCAATGCGCGGCACCGGTCTCGCCGGTCAGCCCCCGCTCTGGCTCCACGGGCCGTGATGCTGGCCCTCGGCGTCGATGCGGCCGAAGCCGTGGGCGCCGAAGAAGTCGCGTTGACCCTGGGTCAGGTCGGCGGTCGAGCGCGGCTGACGCAGCGCCAGCCAGCGCGAGGTCGCGGCCGACAGGGCGGGCACCGCATGGCCGTGGCGGAAGGCCTCGGCCACCACCTCCGGCAGCGCTCCGGCGGCGCCCTCGAACAGCGGCGTCAGCCCGGGGGCCAGCACCAGCGTCTCGATGTCCGGTGTCTGGTCATAGGCCGAGGCGATGCGGTCCAGCAGGGTCGAGCGGATGATGCAGCCGGCGCGCCAGATCCGGGCCACCTCGGCCAGCGGCAGGTTCCAGCCGTATTCGCGCGAGGCCGCGGCCATGATGGCGAAGCCCTCGGTATAGGCCAGGATCTTGCCGGCCAGCAGCGCCTTCTCCAGCAGGTCGATCGCCGCCTCCCGGCTGCCGCCCAGCTGCAGCGGCTGCGCCGCGCCCGGGAAGCGCTGTGACAGCATCTGGCGCAGCTTGCGCTCGGCCGAGACGCCGCGCGCCTCCACCGCGGCGGTGATCGAGGAGGCGGGGGCGCCGAGCGCCAGCGCCTCGATCGCCGACCAGCGGCCGGTGCCCTTCTGCCCGGCGCTGTCGACGATGACGTCGACCAGCGGCTTGCCGGTCGTCGGGTCGATGGTCTTCAGCACCGTGGCGGTGATGTCGACGAGATAGGAGGACAGCGGACCCTTGGACCAGCGCTCGAACACGTCGCCGATCGCCGCCGGCTCCAGCCCGAGGCCGCGGCGCAGCAGGCCGTAGACCTCGCCGATCATCTGCATGTCGGCATATTCGATGCCGTTGTGGATGGTCTTGACGAAGTGGCCGGCGCCGTCGGTGCCCAGCAGGGCGCAGCACGGCGTGTCCTGGAACTTGGCGGCGATCGCCCGGAAGATCGTCTCGACCCGGCCGTACACCTCCGGCTTGCCGCCGACCATGATCGACGGGCCGTGGCGCGCGCCCTCCTCGCCGCCGGAAACGCCGACGCCGAGATAGGCGAGCCCCGCCTGGTCCAGCGCGCTCTCGCGCCGCACCGTGTCGTGGAAATTGGCGTTGCCGGCGTCGATCAGCGCGTCGCCCTTCTCCAGCAGCGGCTGCAGCCGGGCGACGGTCTCGTCGACGGCGGCGCCGGCCTGCACCATCAGCAGGATGGCCCGCGGCTTCCGCACCGCCGCCACCAGCTCCTCCGGCGTGCGGCAGGGCACGAGGCGCTCGGCCAGCGGCCCGGCCAGCGCCATCGCCTCGTCGGTCCGCTCGGCGCTGCGGTTGTAGAGCGCGACCTTGAACCCCTTCTCCGCCATGTTGAAGGCGAGGTTCCGGCCCATGACGGCCAAGCCGACGACTGCGATATCCGCGTCGCTCATCTGATGCCTCTTTCTGTCCGCTGACGGCCAGGCGGCCGACCGAATGTCGAGGCTATCGATAGTAGACCGACGGCGTGCTTGTCCATGCCGGCGGGCGGGCCGGCCGTTGCCCGCCGGTCAGAAAGTCTCCACCCACGGCCGCAGCTCGATCTCCCAGGTCCAGGCGCTGCGCGGCTGGCGCAGCAGGTCGAGATAGCTCTGGGCGACGGCGTCGGGGTGGAGCGTGCTGTCCGGCTTGTTGGGCGGGTCCTCGCGCCCGGCCTCGCGGATCTGGCCGTCGATCACGACATGGGCGACGTGGATGCCCTGCGGCGCCAGCTCGCGCGCCATGCTCTGGGCCAGGCCGCGCAGCGCGAACTTGCCCATGGCGAAGGGGGCGGAGCGGGCATAGCCCTTGACGCTCGCCGAGGCGCCGGTGAACAGGATCGCGCCGCGGCCCTTCGGCAGCATCCGCCGCGCCGCCTGCTGCCCGACCAGGAAGCCGCCATAGGCGGTCACCGCCAGCGCCTTCTGGACCTCGGCCGGGTTCAGGTCGACCAGCGGGCCGCGCAGCCGGCCGCTGGCGTTGTAGACCACCACATCCGGGTCGCCGAAGCGCTGCTGCACCGCGTCGAACAGCCCGGCCACGGCCTGGGCGTCCGCGGCGTCGGCGGCGAAGGCGGCGCCGCCGGTCTCCTCGACCAGCGGCCTCAGCTTGTCGATGTCGCGCGCGGCCAGGGCGACGCGCAGCCCCTGGCGGGAGAGCAGCCGGGCCAGCGAGGCGCTGAGCCCGCTGCCGGCGCCGACGATCAGGGCGTTCTTGTAGATCTCGCGGCTCATGGCGTCCTCGGAACCGGGCGCCGTCGATGCGGCCCCCACGCCGTATCATGTCGTCGGCGTGTCCCCCGGCCGCAAGCGGTCAGTGGTGAGGCCGGCGGGTCGGGGCGACCGTGCGGATCTTGCCGGCCTGCACCTTCCGGTCCTTCCGTTCGGCCTCGATCTCGCTGCGCCGCTGCTCCTCGGAATGCTGATCCTCCTGCCGCATGGCGTATTGGCGGGGGCCGCCTCGATCCGCCTCCGGGCCCGGTTTCCGGCTGGTCATCGCGCTCTCCATTCTCCGCTGTCAAAGGGGCAATGCCGGCATTGCGCCGGCCGTTCCCGCGGATCGGCTCAGGGGCGGGCGTTTGATATTTCATATATTCAATGTAAAAAATATTATATTGACTCATTGTCGATTGTATATTCTCGTTAAATCAACATCGAATCTCGGAATTGCGCGTGTCGCGCGCTCTCCGACGGCCCCCGACCGCGAGGACCCATGACCCGAGCCACCGTCGCCGAACGCGCCCGCAGCTTCTTCTCCCTGCCGCAGCAGGGCTCGCCGGAGGCGGAGCGGCTGCACCGCAAGCAACGCCTGGCCGCGGCCTTCCGCATCTTCGCCCGGCGCGGCTTCGACCAGGGCCTGGCCGGCCACATCACCGCCCGCGACCCGGAGCTGACCGACCATTTCTGGGTCAATCCGCTGGGCCGGCATTTCGGCCAGATCCGCGCCTCCGACCTGCAGCTGGTCAACGAGCACGGAGAGATCGTGGTCGGCGACCAGCCGATCAACGAGGCCGCCTTCGTCATCCATGCCGCGATCCACAAGGCGCGGCCGGATGTCGTGGCCGCTGCCCACACCCATTCGACTACGGCAAGGCCTGGTCGACCCTCGGCCGGCTGCTCGACCCGATCACCCAGGATTCCTGCACCTTCTACGGCGACCACGCGCTCTATGGCGAATTCCACGGCGTGGTGCTGGAGGCGGAGGAGGGCCGGCGCATCGTCGAGGCGCTGGGCGACAGGAAGGCGGTGATCCTGCAGAACCACGGCTTCCTGACCGTCGGCCCGTCGATCGAGGCCGCGGCCTGGTGGTACGTCGCCATGGACAACGCCGCGCATGCCCAGCTGCTGGCCGAGGCCGCGGGCCGGCCGATCGTGCTCGACCCCGAGACCGCGAAACTCACCTACGACCGGGTCAGCGGGCCGACCGGCGGCGCCCTCAGCTTCAAGCCGCTGTGGGACTGGATCACCGCCGCCGAGCCCGACCTGCTCGACTGATGCCCGCCAACCCCGAAAGGCTTTCGCCATGACCATAGAGATCATCGGCATGATCTGGGCCCGCCCGACCTCGGACCTGGAGACGCTGCCGGGGCCGGCGGTGCAGCCGGAGTTCATCAGCCGCATCACCCGCCTGCACGAGGAGGGCGGCTTCGACCGCGTCCTGGCCGGCTACTGGACCAACGCCGCCGACGGCTTCCTGGTGGCGGCCCATGCCGGCGCCGCGGCGCCGAGGATCAAGCTGCTGCTGGCCCATCGCCCCGGCTTCGTGGCCCCGACCGTGGCGGCGCGCAAGCTGGCGACGCTGGACCAGCTGCTCGGCGGGCGGCTGGCGCTGCACGTCATCTCCGGCGGCGACGACGAGGACCAGCGCAAGGACGGCGACTATGCCGGCCACGACGCCCGCTACCGCCGCACCGACGAATATGTCGAGATCCTGCGCCGGGTCTGGACCAGCGACGGACCGGTCAGCCACCACGGCGCCCATTACCGCTTCGACAGCGCCTCGCCCGAGGTGAAACCGGCGCAGTCGCCGCATCCGCCGATCTTCTTCGGCGGCGCCTCCGAAGCCGCGATCGCGGTCGCCGGCCGGCACGCCGATGTCTACGCCTTCTTCGGCGAGCCCCTGGCCGATGCGCGGAAGCTGATCGCGCGGGTGCGGGCGTCGGCGGCGCGGCACGGGCGCGAGATCGCCTTCAGCTGGTCGAACCGGCCGATCCTGGGCCGCACCGAGAAGGAGGCGTGGGAGAAGGCCCGGCACCTGCTGGAGCGCGCCCTTGCCCACAAGGAGGGCACGGCGCCGGAGACGCTGATCGCCTCCTCCCAGGCGATCAACGCCCAGCGGCTGGTCGCGCTCGCCGGGCGCGGCGAGGTGCTGGACGAGCGGCTGTGGACGCCGATGGCGCTGGTGCTGGGCGGCCGCGGCAATTCGACCGCGCTCGTCGGCACGCCGGAGCAGGTGGCGCGGGCGATGTTGCGCTACCGCGAGATCGGCGTGTCCCGCTACATCATCCGCGGCTGGGACCCGCTGCCCGACGTGGCCGAATACGGGCGCGAGCTGGTGCCGCTGCTGAAGGACCTGGCGGCGAATGAGGGCCGCACCGTGGTCCCCTTCGCCCGGAGGGCGTGATGGGCGCGACCCCGACCCGCCGCGACCTGGCGCGCCTCGCCTTCGCCCTGCCGCTGGCGGCGCTGGCCCGCCCGGCCCGGGCGCAGGCGACCGCGCTCTCGGTCGGCGACCAGCTGTTCGGCAACCGCTCGGTGGTCGAGGTCGCGGGCCAGGCCCGGGACCTGCCCTATGCGATCGACTGGAAGCAGTTCCCGGCCGCCCAGCCGCTGCTCGAGGCGCTGAATGCCGGGGCGCTCGACGTCGGGATGATGGGCGACCTGTCCTTCTTCACCGTCTTCGCCGCCGGGGCACCGCTGCGCGCGATCGGCGCCTACCGGTCCGACCCGGCCACCCAGGCGATCCTGGTGCGATCCGACTCGCCGATCCGGGACGTGGCGGAGCTGAAGGGGAAGCGGCTCGCCGGCACCCGCGCCGGCTGGGGCCAGTTCCTGATCCTGGCGACGCTGAAGCGGGCCGGCATCGACCCGTCGGAGATCGAGATCGTGCTGCTGCCGCCGCCGGAGGCGCGATCGGCGCTGGCCGCCGGCGCCATCGACGCCTGGGCGGTGTGGGAGCCCTATGTCTCGCAGGAGATCCTGGAGCGCGGCGCCCGGGTGGTGGCGGACGGCCGCGGCCTGTCACCGACCGTCACCTTCGTCGCCGCCCATGTCGACGCGATCGCGGCCAAGCACGCGGCGCTGCAGGACTTCCTCGGCCGGCTCAGCGCCGGGCGGGCCTGGGTCCGTGCCCATCCGGCCGAGTACGCCCGCTACTACGCCGAGCTGTCGAAGATCCCGGAGGCGGTGGTGCAGCGCTCGACCGAGCAGCAGCAGGCCGGGTTTGTGGCCCTCGACGACTCGATGGTGGCGGAACTGCAGCGCGCCGCGGACCTGACGGTGGAGTTCGGCATCCTGCGCGACCGGGTGGACGTCGCGTCCACCATCGACCGCAGCTTCTCCGTGGTCTGACCTCCGCCGGGGGATGGCGGGGGAGGGGAGGAAGGCCCGGCCGGGGAATGGCCGGGCCTTCCCATGCCGCGTCAGCCGCGCTGGTCGATGCCGGCGGCCTCGACGGCCAGGCCGAAGCCGAGCAGCCGGGCCTCGTCACCGGCGGGGGCGGAGAGCAGCAGGCTGGTCGGCAGGCCGCGGCTATCCAGCCCGGTCGGCAGCGCCAGGCCGCAGGTGGTCAGGATGTTGCCGATCATGGTGTTGCGCAGGCTGCGCAGATTGACCTGATGGTACAGCTCTACATCGGCCTCCAGCGGCGCGATCTCCGGCGCCGCATGCGGCACGGTGGGGAAGGCCAGCAGCGCGCCGTTCAGCTCCGCCGCCAGGGCCGGGGTCAGCCGCCGGCGCATGGCCTGGATCGCCAGCAGGTCGACCGCCGTCATCCGCTTGCCGCCGGAGATGCGGGAGGTGATGCGCGGGTCGACCCGCGCCGCGTCCGGCCCTTCCATCAGCTCGCGATGGAAGGCATAGGCCTCCGCCGCGGTCAGCGAGCCATGCGCGGCGCCGGTCGCGGCCATCTCGTCCAGGATGGCGATGCGCCGCCGCTCGACCCGCGCCCCGCCGGCCGACAGGGCGGACAGCGCCCGTTCGAAATTCGCGGCGACGCCGTCCTCGGCTTGGTCGAAGACGATGTTCTCCGGCACCACCAGCCGTAGGTCCGACAGCCCGGCGCGGCGGATCTCGGTGGCCACGGCGCCGCGCAGCGCGGCGTCCAGCAGGATGCAGTCCTCCACCGACCGAGCGAGGGGGCCGATCGTGTCCAGGGTCTGCGACAGCGGGAACACGCCGCTCTTGTCGATCCGGCCCTCGGAGGTCTTCAGGCCGACTAGGCCGTTGAACGCGGCCGGGATGCGCACCGACCCGCCGGTATCGGTGCCGATGGCGCAGGGCGCCAGGCCGCGCGCCACGGCGACGGCGGAGCCGGAGGAGGAGCCGCCCGGCGCCCGCGGCGCCGCGGCATCGAACGGGTTCAGCGGCGTGCCGTAGTGCGGGTTCAGCCCCAGCCCCGAATAGGCGAATTCGCTGAGATTGACCTTGCCCAGGCTGACCATGCCGGCGCCGGCCAGGTGGCGCGCGATCGGCGCATCCGCCGCGGCCGGCGGGGCGTGGCGCCGCACCTCGGCCCCGGCGGTGGTGACGGTGCCTTCCAGATCGACCAGATCCTTCCAGGCCACCGGCACGCCGTCCAACGGCCCCAGCGGCCGGCCGGCGCGGTAGCGCTTCAGGCTCGCCTCCGCCTCGCGCCGCGCCCGTTCCTCGGTCACGAGCAGGAAGATCGCCCGATCCGGGCAGGCGCGGATGCGGTCGAGGAAGAACTCGGTCACGGCCACCGGGTCGGTCGCCCCGGCGAGGTAGAGCCGGCCGAGGGCGGCGGCGGAGGTCTGCGACAGGTCGACGGTCACGGCGGCGCTGGTCCCGCGGCCCCGGATCCCCATCGCCCCGGCGGGCCGCCGGCCGGGCGCGATCCGCCTACTCGACCAGCCGCGGGCCGATTTGTCGATAGCCGCCTGCAAGCAATCGAGAAGGGCCGGACCATCCCAATTCTGTCATTGCCGGGCGGGTCCTCGGGTCAAGGCCGAGGACGAGCATCCAGGAATGTCGGTGCCGCTCCGGGTGGCCGGGTGCCGCTACTGCAGAATGACCACGGCTTCGACCTCGAAGAGCATGGGGTCGATTGCGAGCTTGGGAACGGGAATCAGGGTCTGCGCCGGCAGCGCCGCGCCGAACATTTCCTTGACGCTCTGGCTCAGCACCCCAAGCTTGGACATGTCGTGATCGACCACGAAGACCGTGAGCTTGGCGACCTGATCCGGCCTGGCGCCGAGCGCATCGAGCGCGGTGCGCAAATTTGCGTAGGCCTGCTTAACCTGGACAGCGAAGTCGGGCGACAAGGCTCCCGTGCTGTCTTGGCCGCCCTGTCCGGAGATGTAGGCCACCCGGGCTTCGCGGGGCGTGATCACGGCCGTGCTGTAGCCATTCGGCGACGGGTCGTAGAGGTTCTTTGGATTGACGATGGTCAGCGTGAGGTCATTCTCCTTCGCTGTCGTCGCAGTGGGAACGCCCATGGTCATGATGATTAACCCTCCGAAAAGCAGATGCTTGATTGCGCGTGTGACGATCTTTTCTTGGCTCTGCGCACGGCGAGCAGCGCACCCTCGCGGCCGACGGGATTGAGCGTTCCTTCGCGCCGCTGCCGCCCCGCCTCGCCTAAACCGTCACAAAGAACACTCGCAGCCGGTGGCCGTCGGGGTCGAGGGCGACGAAGGTATGGCCGAAATCCATCGTGGTCGGCGGCTGCAGGATCGGCAGGCCGCGGCCGCGCCAGTCGTCGTGCAGGGCCTCGACCGTGGCGGCGTCGGCGACGCTGAAGCCGATCTCGCCGCCCCCGCCGGCCGCCGTCGCCGCCGGCTCGACCGTGTGCCGCGACCACAGCCCCAGCTTGGCCCCGCCCTCGAGCACGAACAGCGCGAAGGTCGGCGAGGATTCGACCGGTTGGCGGTCCAGCAGCCCGGCATAGAAGGCGGCGCTGGCCGGCGGGTTGTCGACATAGAGGATGGTGTAGCTCGGAACTGGCATCGCGGTTCTCCTGGTGCGGAGACTTCCCACCCATCCACCCTCACCGTCATTGCGAGGAGGCGAAGCCGACGAAGCAATCCAGGGCCACGCCAAACGGCCCTGGATGGCTTCGCTGCGCTCGCCATGACGGTGTTGGCACTGTGAGAAGGTCTCTTCGTGGCGACCGGCCCAGGATGGACGCCCCATGCTGTCAATTTCCGGCAGCAATCAATCGCGAACCGAAATGCCCTGGCTCTCGCGCCATTCCTTCAGCAGCGCTTGGCGCCGGCGCGGATAGCGCGCCTCCTGCGCCGTCGCCTCCAGGATCCGGTCGGTGCGGAAGTGGCGGAAGCCCTGGCGCAGCTCGCACCACGCCACCACCATGCGGACCTGGTCGAAGAAGCCGAGGGCGAAAGGCCAGATCACGCGCCGCGTCTCCGCCCCCTGCGGGCTGCGATAGGCGATGGCCAGCTTGCGCTCGGCCCGGATCGCCCGGCGCACGTCGGCGAGGTCGATGCTGCCGCCGGCGATCACCAAGCCGGGGCCGACCAGCAGGGCGGTGGCGTCGAGCTCCCGGCGCAGATCCTCCGGCAGGACCGCCGCGATCTTGGCCAGGGCGTTGCGCGCGGCCTCGCCCAGCCGGCCGTCGGCGCGCTGGGCCACCCAGCGCGAGCCCAGCACCAGCGCCTCGATCTCGTCCTCCGAGAACATCAGCGGCGGCAGCATGAAGCCGGGCCGCAGCACGTAGCCCAGCCCCGGCTCGCCCTCGATGTCGGCGCCCTGGGCCTGCAGCGTGGCGATGTCGCGGTACAGGGTGCGCAGGCTGACCCCGGTCTCGGCCGCCAGAACGCGCCCGCTGACCGGGCGGCGGTGCCGGCGCAGCACCTGGATCAGCCCCAGCAGGCGCTCGGATCGCGACACGGCCCCTCCTCTTCGAAGAGGCGATACTGCCAGATGCTGGCAGCAGCGTCAGGGTCTGATCATTTGGCCAGTGATCGTGCCCTCGACCGCCTCGACATAGGCGCGAGCGACATCGGCCGCGGGCGTGCCGCCGTCCCGGCCCATCGCCAGCAGCGTCTCGCGCACCCAGCCGGGGCTGACGGCGTTGACCCTGAGGCCGCGCGGCAGCTCCAGCGCCGCGGCGCGGACAAAGGCCTCCAGACCGGCATTGACCAGGGCGCCGAAGGCGGCGCCGGCCATCGGCGGATCGAAGGTCCCGACGGTCAGGGTGACCGAACCGCCGTCGCGCAGATGGGGCAGGGCCTGGCGCAGCAGCCTCACCTGGCCCAGCAGCTTGCCCTGCAGCCCCCGGAAGAACTCCGCATCCGGGGCATCGAGCGGCGCCATCCGGGCGCTGGCGGCGCAGCAGACCACCGCGTCGACCGGGCCTACCGCGGCCAGCAGCGCCGCGATCGACTCCGGGTCCTCCATATCGACCGCAGGTGACCCGGTGCGTGACGTCCGCACCACCTCGTGCCGTTCCTCGAGCGCCGCGGCGACCGCCGCGCCGATCGTGCCGCTGGCGCCGATGACGATGATCTTCATGCCGCTACTCCCGTCTTCAGCCTGTAGGTCTCGGGGTCGTAGTCGTCGAGGTTCGGAAAGCGCAGCGGCTCGACCGTCGCCAGCGTCAGCAGCCGCTGCCGGTACTGCTCCAGATACGCCGTCCGGCCCTCCTTGCCGATCCGGGCCGGCTGCCAGGCGATGAAGGGCGGCAGCACGTCGAAGCCGGTGAAGCGCAGCATGCCGTGCTGGATCGGATAGAGCAGCTGGTGGATGTCGCCGTTCAGCCCGTCCGGCCCGTACATGCTGGCCGGGCCGCCCACGGTCAGCGACAGCATGGCCCGGCGCCCGGCGAAGCGGCCGCGGTCGTACCAGACCCCGCCGCCATAGACCGCCCCCATGGCGAAGACCCGGTCGACCCAGCCCTTCAGCATGGCCGGCAGCGAGAACCACCACAGCGGGAACTGGAGCACCAGCGCGTCGCACCAGAACAGCTTGTCCAACTCCGCCCGCACATCAGGGGCGAAGCCGCCGGTCTCGGTGGCGTGCACCTCCTCCTGCTGCTGCCTGAAATAATCCGGGTCCAGCACGCCGGTGAAGTTGGCGCGGCCGGAACGCGGGTCCCAGCCCATGGCATAGAGGTCGGAGACCACCAACTCGTGTCCGGCCTCGGGCAGGCAGCGCCGGGCCGTATCGGTCAGCGCGCCGTTGAAGCTGCGCGGCTCGGGATGGGCATGGACGATCAGGATCTTCATGGCTGTCCCCTCGGTGTTACGGGGTCAGGATGCGGCCTCGCCTTCTTGAAGAGAATGGCGCATAATCTTCAATAGCTTTGAAGGAAGTGATGCAGAATGCGCGGCAGCGACTTCGCCGAGCTGAAGGCCTTCGCGGCAGTGGCGGAAGCAGCCAGCTTCTCCCGCGCCGCCCGGCATCTCGGCGTGTCGCCCTCGGCCCTCAGCCAGACCTTGCGCGGGCTGGAGGAACGGCTGGGCGTGCGCCTGCTGAACCGCACCACCCGCAGTGTCGGCCCGACCGAGGCGGGAGAGCGCCTGCTGGACCGGCTGCGTCCGCTCTTCGCCGAGTTCGACCAGGCGGTGCAGGAGGTGAACCGATTCCGCGACACACCGGCCGGCCGGCTGCGGATCACCGTGCCGCGCCTTGCCGCCGCCCTCTTCGTCGGGCCGATGCTGGGCCGGTTTCACCGCGCCCATCCGGGCGTCGAGCTGGAGGTGGTGGTCGACGACACCATCACCGACATCGTCGCCGGCCGCTTCGATGCCGGCATCCGGCTGGGCGAGACGCTGGAGCGCGACATGGTGGCCGTGCCGCTGACCGGCGTGCTGGAGCTGGCGGCGGTGGCTTCGCCGGACTATCTGGCCGAGCACGGCGTGCCGGCGACGCCCGCCGATCTCGCCCGCCACCGGTGCATCCGCTTCCGCTGGCCCGGCGGCGGCGACCTCTACCGCTGGGAGTTCGAGCGCGACGGCCGCGGCTTCGAGGCGGCGGTCGAAGGCCCGCTGGTGGTCAACGACACCGGGCTGATGCTGCAGGCGGCGCTGGGCGGCGTCGGCATCGCCTATATGCTCGACTGCCAGGTCCGGCCCGATGTCGAGGCCGGGCGGCTGCAGCGCGTGCTGCGGGACTGGTCGCCGCGCTTCCCGGGCTTCTATGTGTACCATCCCGGCCGCCGGCAGATGCCGCCGGCGCTGCGCGCCTTCATCGAGGCGCTGCGCCGCCCGGGATAGGGGCCATCCGCACGCCGGGATGGCGGCCCGCTCCGGCTGACCCCGGCGACGTCAGCGCCCGGGATAGGGCGTGCCGTCCTTGTGCAGGAACCGGCCGTCGCTGCTGGGGCTCATCATGTCGATGTCGGAGCAGGTGATCACGTCGGCGGGCGAGCGCGAGCCGACCTCGAGATAGACCGCCGTCGTGCCGGACCGGTTGATCATGTGATGGCCGTTGCCCGAGTTCTTGGCGAAGGCCGCGCAATCGCCGGCCCGCAGCACCGTCTCGCCGTCATCCTCGATCAGCGTCAGCTCGCCTTCGAGCACATAGACGAACTCGTCCTCGGCTGAATGCCAGTGGCGCTGGCTCGACCAGTTGCCCGGCGGCAGGCGCATCAGGTTGACCCCGAAATCGGTCAGGCCGCCGGCATTGCCCAGCCGCTGTCGCACGCGTTCGGCACAGGGCACGTCGAAGGGTGGCGGATACCCCGTGCCTTTGACTTCCGGCACGGCGGTGATGTCGATCTTGGGCATGGCGGTCCCTCCCTGCGGGTTGCGGACCAGCATAGCCCGCGGTGCAGCCGGCGGAAGCCTCAGGCGGCACCGCGGCGGCGGTTGGCCGAGGAGGCGATGGCGATCCCGCCCAGCACCACCAGGCCGCCGAGGATCTCGCGCGGGCCCACCGTCTCGTGCAGCACCAGCACGCCCAGCAGCACGGTCCAGACCGGGGTGAGATAGGCGTTCATCGACCCCAGCGTCGGCCCGGCCAGGCGCAATATCTGCATGTACAGCGCGATCGGCACGGCGGTGGAGAAGATGCCGAAGGCCAGCAGCTCCAGCCCATGCGCCGGCGCCGCGGCGAAGGCGGAAGGGCCGGTGACGGCCAGCACCACGGCCATGCTCGGCAGGCCGGAGAAAGCCTGCTGCCCAAGCGCCAGCCGCACCGGCTGCGGCGACGGGATGCTGCGGACATAGATCACGCCGAAGGCATAGCTGGCGGCCGTCGCCGCCATCGCCAGCGGGCCGAACAGCCCGGCCGGGCTGTCGGCGAAAGCGGCGGGGCCGAGCAGGATCGCCATGCCGGCGAATCCGACCAGCACGCCGGCGCCGCGCCGCCCGGTCAGCCGCTGGTCGGGGAAGATCAGATGCGCCAGCACCGCCACCATCAGCGGGCTCGACGCCGCGATCAGCGCCGCCAGCCCGGCCTCGGTGTCGGCCAGGGCATAGGCGGTCAGCGTGTTCGGGATGATGCCCTGCAGGACGCCCAGCACCATCCAGTCGCGCCACTCCCGGCCGCGCGGGAGAATGCTTCGGCCCCGCGCCAGCAGCCACAGAGCCAGCAGGCCGCCGCCCATCACCCCGCGGATGGCGGCCAGGGGCAGCGGGGCGAAGTCCGTGCCCAGCACCTTCATCAGCAGATAGGCGGTTGCCCACAGGAAGGAACACAGCAGCAGCAGGCCCAGCAGCGGGGCGCTGCCGGAGGCCTTGGCGGCGACGTCGGCGGACGACGAACTCATGCGCGCCCGTCCGGCGCCGGCCGTGTGTCGAGATCAATCATTGGTCGCTTCCTCCCGCTGGGCCGGCAAGGTGGCGGAAATCCGGTTCCGCGGGAAGAGGCTGGCTTCTGGGTGCTCAGGCTGTCCGGTCGATCAGGCGGCCGATGGTGTCGCCGCCATCCGCGCCTCGTAGGCCTTGCCCCAATGCGACATGGCGGTGACGGCGTCGTTCAGGGTCAGGCCGAACTCGGTCACCGAATACTCCACCCGCGGCGGCACCTCGGCGAAGACCTCGCGGCGGATGATGCCGTCGGCCTCCATCTCGCGCAGCTGCAGGGTCAGGATCCGCTCGCTGATGCCGGGCAGCAGCCGCCTCAGCTCGCCGAATCGGCGCGGGCCGAGATGCAGCTCCCACAGGATGTCGGTCTTCCACTTGCCGCCGATCACCGCCAGGGCGGTGCTCCAGCCGCAGCCGTCGCTTCGATGAGGCTTCATTTCCGTAATACTTACATCGGTGTGCGTGACTGATTTCATTGTAAGTACTTGATGGGGATCAAGTCGAGCGTAGATTTCGGGCCGATCTTTCATCCGGAGATTGCACATGGAGCCTGAGATTTCCGTCATCGGCACGGGGCGGATGGGATCCGCCCTGGTGCGCGCCCTGCTGAAGCAGGGCTATCCGACCCGTGTCTGGAACCGCACGGCGGAGCGGACGGCGCCGCTGCTGGCGCTCGGGGCGCAGGCGGCGCGGACGGTGGCGGCGGCGGCCGATGCGGCGCGGATCGTCATCGTCAACGTATCCGACTACGCGGCGAGCGGCCGCCTGCTGCGGACGGCGGAGGTCGAGGCGGCGCTGCGCGGCCGGCTGCTGCTGCAGCTGACCTCCGGCTCGCCGGGCCAGGCGCGCGAGGCGGCTTCCTGGGCGGCGCGGCACGGCATCGACTATCTCGACGGCGCGATCATGGCGACGCCGAACTTCATCGGCGAGCCCGGCGCGACCATCCTCTATTCCGGCCCGGCCGCGCTGTTCGAGCGGCACCGGCCGGTCCTCCTGGCGTTCGGCGGCAACCCGCAGCATGTCGGCGAGGATCCCGGCCATGCCTCGGCGCTCGACGCCGCCCTCCTGGTGCAGATGTGGGGCGCGCTGTTCGGCGCCCTGCAGGGCATCGCGGTGTGCGGGGCGGAGGGGATCCCGCTCGCCGCCTACGAGGCGCAGATGCCGGCGTTCAAGCCGGTGGTGGACCTGGCCGTGGCCGATCTCGTCGGCCGGGTCCGGCAGGGCCGCCTCGTCGGCGACGAGGCGACGCTGGCCTCGGTCGGGGCGCATCACGCCGCCTTCCGGCAGCTGCTTGAGCTGTATCGCGAACGCGGTCTGGACGGCACGGTGCCGGATGCCTTCGACCGGGTGTTCCGGGCGGCGATCGCGGCCGGCCATGACGCGGACGATTTCGCCGTGCTCAGCCGCTTTGTAAGCTAGGGCCGGGGAGGCCGAGGCCATGGATGATCGAGGGGAAGAAACGCGGGTCGCGTCCTGCGCCTGCGGCAGCTTGCGGGTGACGGTCGCGGGCCCGCCGCTGGGCGTCTATGCCTGCTGCTGCCTGGAATGCCAGCGGGCCACGGGCAGCGCCTTCGCCGTCCGGGCCCGGTTCGCGGAGTCCGCGATCGTGTCGGTCGAAGGCGAGACCCGGCAGTGGCGCCGCGGCAGCGAGGTCGGCCGCTGGCTCGAGCACGTCTTCTGCCCGGGCTGCGGCGGCCTGGTGTTCATGCGCGCCGAAGGCCTCCCCGGCGCGATCTCGGTATCGGTCGGGTGCTTCGCCGATCCGGGCTTCGAGCCGCCGGCCCGGGCCTACTGGACGTCCAGGAAGCCCGGCTGGTGCGGGCTGTCCGGGGTCGCCGAGATCGCCCGGCAGTAGCCGCGGTCACCGACCGAGGGCAATCGAGTGAAGAGATGCCCGCCTATTTATGCCGACGGCCCGAAATATTGACCCGTCATGGCGAGGCGCGGAGCGCCGTGGCCATCCAGGGGGGCGGTGCCGCTGGATGGCCACGCCCCTTCGGGGCTCGTCATGACGAAGAAAGGCCGGAGAGTCGATCTCAATAGCGTTGGTACCACTGTTTTCGCGGATTGCCGTAGCCACCGGCTGCCGCTCAGCCCTCCAGCAGCGGCGCCACGGCGACGCTGCGGCCGCTGTCGATGCTGTCCAGCGCCGCGACGCCGCACAGCACCGCCAGGGCGCCGGCGCGGGCGTCGGCGCGCAGGCCCAGCGGGTCCGGCAGGCCGGGCCGGAACAGCATCGCCTGCATCTTCGGGTCGCCGCCCCAGTGGCCGCCATGCTCCTGCGGCACCCAGACGTGCTCGACACCCTTGAAGTTGCGCATCAGCAGGATCTCGTCGGCCGGCGGCACGGCCCAGGGCTGGCGCTCGTACTGCCGCACCTCGATCCGGCCTCTGGTGCCGTTGAAGGCCAGGTGGTGACCCTCGATCGGCATGAAGGTGTTGAGCGAGTAGGAGACCTGGACGCCGCTGCGGTAGCGCAGCGCCGCGCTCATCGTGTCCGGGATGTCGATGTCCTCGCGGAACACGCAGGCGTCGCGGACATAGCCGTCCTCGCGCGACGGGTCCTCGTACAGCATGGTCAGCCAGGCATCGGCCGAGACGTCGAAATGGAAGTCGCACTCCCCGGCGCGGGCGCAGTCCTTGCAGCGGGTGCCGCGGAACGGGCCCTTGCGGCCGTAATGGCGCAGCTCGCCGCGGGCGAAGACCTCCTCGGGCTCGGCGGCCAGATACCAGTTCAGCAGGTCGAAATGATGCGTCGCCTTGTGCACGAACAGGCTGCCGGAGTTGCGGCGATAGGCGTGCCAGCGGCGGAAATAGTCGGCGCCGTGCTTGACGTCGAGATACCAGTGGAAATCGACCGACACGACGTCGCCGATCGCGCCGTCCAGCAGCAGCTGCTTGATCCGCTGCGAGGTCGGGGCGTAGCGGTAGTTGAAGGTGACGTCGACCCGGCGGCCGGTGCGCGCCTCGGCGGCCAGGATGCGGCGGCACTTCTCCGCCGTGGTCGTCATCGGCTTCTCGGTGATGGCGTCGACCCCCGCCTCCAGCGCCGTGACGATGTGCTCGTCATGCACGCTGTCGCGGCTGCAGACGATCAGCCGGTCCGGCCGGGTCTCGCGCAGCATCGCGCCGAGATCGGTGAAGACCGGCGCCTCGACGCCGATCGCCGCCCGCGCCCGCTCCAGCCGCAGCGGGTTCTGGTCGCACAGCCCTACCATCTCGACCACGTCGCCGACCTGGGCCAGCAGTTCCTTGCCCCAGGTTCCGGCGCCGCGATGGCCGGTTCCGACCAGCGAGACCCTCGTCTTGCCTTCGCCCATCTCCGCCTCCAACCCCCGTTACAGGGTGCAATGCGTCTCGTAGCGCTCGATGCAGGTCTTCAGGACCTCGTCGCCCGGGCGCTTCCACCAGGTCTCGGCCGAGAAGATCTCGACCTCCTGCCGCCCGAAGAAGCCGGCCGCCTCGATCGCGGCGCGGATGCCGCGCAGGTCGATCACGCCGTCGCCCATCATGCCGCGGTCCAGCAGCAGGTCCTTCGTCGGCACTAGCCAGTCGCAGATGTGATGCGCCAGGATGCGTCCCTCCGCGCCCGCCCGGGCGATCTGCGGCATCAGCTCCGGGTCCCACCAGACATGGTAGACGTCGATGGCGACGCCGATGCCGTCGCCCAAGAGGTCGCAGATGTCCAGCGCCTGTTTCAGCGTGTTCACGCAGGCGCGGTCGGCCGCGTACATCGGATGCAGCGGCTCGATCGCCAGCGGGATGCCGCAGGCCCGGGCGTGCGGCAGGATGGCGGCGATGCCGTCGGCCACCATCTGCCGGGCGGCGGCGATGTCGCGCGATCCCGGCGGCAGGCCGCCGACCACCAGAACCAGGCAGTCGGCCCCCAGCTCCGCCGCCTCGTCGACCGCGCGCTTGTTGTCGTCGATCGCGGCCTTCCGCGCCTCCGGGTCGCCGGCCGGGAACATGCCGCCGCGGCACAGGCCGGTGACCTGGAAGGCGTTGTCGCGCACGATCCGCGCGGCCTCGGCCAGGCCGATCTTCTGCACCTGGTCGCGCCAGGGGGCGATGGCGGTGATGCCGTGGCCCAGGCAGGCCTCGGCCGCCTGGCGCATGTCCCATTGCTGGCGGACGGTGGCGAGGTTGATGGACAGGCCCCCAATAGGCGTGCCGGTCGCCATGGGTCAGATCTCCGAAGCTCCGTCGGCCATCGCCGACCAGTCAGGGGTGAGGGCGGTGCCCAGGCCGCGTGCGGCCAGCACCGAGCCGAGGGCGAGCCGCCCGCCGCGGATCGCCAGCCGGGCACGGCCGCCGGATTCGGCGTAGAGGTCGGGATGGGCGGCCAGGAAGGCGCGCTGCTCCGCCGCCGGCGCGCCGGCCATGCCGTCGACATAGTGGTGGCCGTTGCGCTCGACATGGCCGGTGCCGCCCAGCGCCGCCAGCACCAGATCCTGCTGCAGGGCGACGCCGCCCTGGGTGGTCAGATCCTCGGCCGACAGGAAGTAACGGCCGCCGTCCTCGGCGCTCCACTTGGCGATCCGGGCCCGGTTCAGCAGCGAGCGGTAGAACCCCTTGCAGGATTTCGACGACACGCCGCGATAGCCCAGCGCCCGGGCGCGCGGGAAGGCGTCGATGCCCGCGTCCGACTCGTCGATCTCGACCGGGATGCGCTCCGCCAGGGTGTGGATCGGCTCGGCCAGCGCCCGGGCGCGGGCGATCGGCTGCTCCAGGAACAGCACGGCGGCGCGCAGCCGGGCCAGGGCGGGATCGGCCTTGAGGCGGTCCCAGAACTCGGCCACAGGCCCGGCCTCGGCGAACTGCTCATTGCCGTCCAGCGTGACGCGGTAGTCGGGCAGCCGGTCCAGCACGGCGGCGATCCGGCGCAGCCGGTCCAGGTCGGAATCGGTCTGGCCGCTCAGCTTCAGCTTGAAATGGGTGTGGCCATAGGCGGCGATCGCCTGCTCCAGGCTCTGCGGCAGCCCGTCCTCCAGGCGCTCGGCGATCTCGGCGGTGGTGATCGGGTCAGCCAGCCCGACGGTGTGCCGGGCATGGATGTGGTCGGCGGGCGACAGTCCGGCCAGGAAACGGTCCAGATCGAAATCGCCGAGGTCGGGCGCGGTGGCAGTGGTCAGCCCGATCCGGTTGGCCCGCACCGCCGTGACCGCGTCGATCCCATCGATCCGGCACAGCGCGTCGATCACGGCGCGGTCGAACAGGGCGAGGCCGAAGGAGGCGATCAGCCCGCCCAGCCCCTCCGCCGCGCAGGCCGCATGCTGCCGCTCCTCGATCGCGGCGCTCAGCGCGAAGGCCGGGGCAGGGGCCGCTTCCAGATAGAACGGACGGGCGATGGCGAGCGACCGGCGCAGCTGATCGAAGTTCTGCGCCTCGGTCAGGGCCGGGTCCTTGTCGAACCATTTCGGCACCATCAGCTCGGCCGACTGCCCCTCGGCCCGGCGGCCGTCCTCGCCCTCGACCGTCAGCCGCAGGAAGGCCTGCGGCGCGCCGGTGACGGTGGCGGCGCCGAAGCGGAAGGGCAGGCGGAACCGCACCGGCCGCTCATACAGCCGGGCCTCGACGACACGCAGGCGGGGGGCGGTCACGGCAGCCTCATTCCACCCCACCCAGCGCCAGCACCTTGCGCATCCGATGCACCGCCCGGTCCGGATCACGCAGCACGCGGGCGGCGTCGGCCAGGCGGAACAGCTCGGCCAGATGTGTCAGCGACCGGGTGCTCTGCTGGCCGCCGATCATCAGGAAATGGTCCTGCAGGCCGTTCAGATACGCCAGGAACACCACGCCGGTCTTGTAGAAGCGGGTCGGCGCCTTGAAGATGTGGCGGCTCAGCGGCACGGTCGGCGCCAGGATCTCGTGGAACCCGGCCTCGTCCCCGGCCGTCAGCCGCGCCAGCCCGGCCGAGGCGGCGGGGGCAATGGCGTCGAAGATGCCCAGCAGCGCGTCGGAATAGCCCTGCTCGTCGCCGGCGATCAGCTCGGCATAGTTGAAGTCGTCGCCGGTGTACATGCGCACGCCCGCCGGCAGCCGGCGGCGCATCGCGATCTCCTTCTCCTTCGACAGCAGCGAGATCTTGATGCCGTCGACCTTGGCGGCGCTGTCTCGGATCACGGCCAGGCAGGTGTCCATCGCCCGGTCGTGGTCGGCGTCGCCCCAATAGCCGGCCAGGGCCGGGTCGAACATCTCGCCCAGCCAATGCAGGATCACCGGCTGCTTCACCTGCGACAGGATCCGGCCATAGACCCGGACATAGTCGTCCGGCCCCTTGGCGGCGGCGGCCAGCGCCCGGCTGGCCATCAAGATCACCCGCCCGCCCAGGCCTTCCACCGCCTCGACCTGCTGCTCATAGGCGGCGATCACGTCGGCGATGGTGACGCCGGGACCCGGCGGCAGATGGTCGGTGCCGGCGCCGCAGGCGATCACGGCGCCCGGCCGCTCCTTCGCCCCGGCCAAGGCCCGGCCGATCAGCGCCTTGGCCGTCGGCCAGTCGAGGCCCATGCCGCGCTGGGCGGTGTCCATCGCCTCGGCCACGCCGAGGCCGAGGTCCCACAGATAATGGCGGAAGGCGATGGTGCGGTCCCAGTCGACCGCGGCGTCCAGCCAGGGGTCGTTGTCGGCCAGCGGATCGGCCACGACATGCGCCGCGGCATAGGCGACCCGGTTGAAGGCCGGGGCGCTGCCCGGCGCCGGAATCGGCAGCGGTGCGTTGCGGATGCTGTAGGTCTCGAGACCGCCGCCGGCGCGGGGGAGGGTGAGGGAGGCCACGGGCTCAGCCCTCCACCGCCGGCAGGTCGATCCAGCGCCGCTCGGCCCAGCTGCGGAGGCCGGCCTCGGCCAGCTGCACGCCCTTCACGCCCTGCCACAGATCGTATTTCCACGGCGTGCCGGCGACGACGTGGCGGATGAAATCCTCCCACTGCGCCTTGAAGCCGTTGTCGTAGACCACGTTGTCCGGAACCTCGTCCCACTGGTCGAAGAAGTTCATGGTCTGCGGCTGGTCCGGGTTCCACACCGGGCGCGGCGTGTTCACCCGGTGCTGGGTCCAGCAGCGGGTCAGCCCGGCCACGGCCGAGCCGTGGGTGCCGTCGACCTGGAAGGTGACCAGGTCGTCGCGCCGCACCCGGACGGCCCAGGAGGAGTTGATATGGGCGATGACCCCGCCCTCGAGCTGGAAGGTGGCGTAGGCGGCATCGTCGGCATCGGCCTGGTAGCGCTTGCCGGCTTCGTCCACCCGCTCCGGAATATGGGTGGCGCCGAGGCAGCTGACCGACTTCACCTCGCCGAACAGGTTGTCCAGCACGTAGCGCCAGTGGCACAGCATGTCGAGGATGATGCCGCCGCCATCGCCCTTGCGGTAGTTCCAGCTGGGCCGCTGCGCCGGCTGCCAGTCGCCCTCGAACACCCAGTAGCCGAACTCGCCGCGGACCGAGAGGATGCGGCCGAAGAAGCCGGAATCGCGCAGCATGCGGATCTTCTGCAGCCCGGGCAGGTACAGCTTGTCCTGGACCACGCCGTGGCGGATGCCGCGGGCGGTCGCGTGGCGGGCCAGCTTCGTCGCCACCTCCAGCGTCTCGGCGATCGGCTTCTCGCAATAGACGTGCTTGCCGGCGTCGATGGCGCGGGTCAGCAGTTCGGCCCGCATCTGGGTCGAGCCGGCGTCAAAGAACAGCGTGTCGTCGGGATTGGCCAGCGCGCGGTCCAGATCCGTGCCCCAGCGGGCGATGCCATGGCGCTTGGCCAGGGCCTCGATCCTCTCGGCGTTGCGGCCGACCAGGATCGGGTCGGGCATCACCCTGTCGCCATTGGGCAGCGGCACGCCGCCCTGGTCGCGGATGGCGCAGATCGAGCGCACCAGATGCTGGTTGTAGCCCATGCGGCCGGTGACGCCGTGCATGATGATGCCGAGGCGCTGGGTGCCCATTCCGGTCTTCCCTCCCGTTGCGGCACGGGCGTCGATCCCGGGCCTTGATTGTAACCAACTGGTTACTAGCGGATCACGGAAAGGGCCTGCGCGTCAAGAGGCCGCGGCGAGGATCAGGGGCGCAGCGACGCCAGGATCATCTGGGCGATGTGCTCGCCCCAATCGGCCAGGGCCTTGGGCTCGGTCAGCTCGCGCCGGAAGATGGTCGACAGGGTGTAGCGGTTCGACAGGTAGAAGGCGCCCAGCGAGGCGATGCTGACATAGACTTTGACCGGGTCGGCATCGGCCCGGAACACGCCCTTGGCCGCGCCGCGCTTGAGCAGCTCGGAGATCACGGCGACCAGCGGCGAATGCAGATCGAAGATGCGGGCCGAGCGCTTCAGGTGCCGCGCCTTCATCAGGTTCTCGGTCTGCAGGAGGCTCAGGAATTCCGGGTGGTCGATGAAGTAGCGCCAGGTGAACAGCGCCAGCTCGCGGATGCCGTCGACCGGGTCGTGGTCGGCCAGGTGCAGCTTGCTCTCGGCCGAGCGGATGGCGACATAGGCGCCTTCCAGCACCGCCAAGTACAGGGCCTCCTTGTCGCCGAAATAGTGGTACAGCATGCGCTTGTTGGCGCCGGCGCGCTTGGCGATTTCGTTGATCCGCGCGCCGCTGTACCCTTTCTCGGTGAACTCCTTCACGGCGGCCGCCAGGATCGCGGCGCTGGTCCGCTCCGGGTCGCGCACGGCCTTGGCGGCGGGGCGTTTCGGCTTCTCGGCGGTCAGGGTGTCGGCGGTCTCGTCGCTGATGCTCACGGTGGGCGGGCCTCGATTGCGGCCGGGCGGCAGCGCCGCACCCGCCGGTGTTCGTGTTGACAGCCATCATCGCATCGATCAAGCTTGTAACCAACTGGTTATAACTTCACCTCCTGACGGCGATCGGAGGAACGACGATTCGGCCGGACGACCGGCCGCCCAGTGTCACGGTCCCTCGCGAAGAAGGGCACCAGCGCAAGGAGGAAACGAATGGCGACGCTGCGCATGAACCGCAGGCAGATTCTCGGATGGGGCGGGACCGCGGCCGGCCTGGCGCTGGCCGGCGCTCCGGGCCCCCTCTGGGCCCAGGACAAGCGCATCCGCATGTTCTGGTGGGGCTCCAAGGAGCGCGCCGATCGCACCAACAAGGTCAACAAGCTCTACGAAGCCGCCCACCCCGGCACGACCATCAACGGCGAGACGCTGGGCTGGCCCGACTACTGGCCGCGCCTCGCCACCCAGACCGCGGGCCGCAACGCGCCCGACGTGATCCAGATGGACTACCGCTACATCGTCGAATACGCGCGGCGCGGCGCGCTGCTGCCGCTCGACGAGTACATGCCGTCGGTCCTGAAGATCGAGGATTTCGGCAAGCCTGCAATCGATTGCGGCCGCGTCGAGGGCAAGCTCTACGGTGTCAATCTCGGCAACAACTCGACCGCCATCGTCTACGACATCGAGACGCTGCAGCAGATCGGCGCCGAGGAGCCGAAATGGGACTGGAGCTGGACGCAATGGGGCGACTGGTCGCTCAAGGTCGCCCAGGCCTCCAAGCGCGACGGGTTCTGGGGGATCGGCGACTGCGGCGGCATCGAGCCGGCGCTCGACTGCTGGCTGCGGCAGAAGGGGAAGGCGCTCTACACCGCCGAGGGCAAGCCCGGCTTCGATGCGGAGGTGATGACCGAATGGTTCGGCTTCTGGCACGAGCTGCGGCAGAAGAAGGCGATCCCGCCGGCCGACGTCCAGGCGCTGGACAAGCAGTCGCCGGAGACCAGCATGCTGGCGCTCGGCCACTCCGCCGCGATCATCACCAACTCGAACCAGCTCGTCGCGCATCAGGTGCTGAGCAAGACCAAGCTGAAGATGACGATGCAGCCGAGCGGCGGGCCGGGCGCCAAGCCGGGGCAGTATCTGAAGCCGTCGATGCTGTTCAGCATCTCGGCGCGCAGCCAGGTCGCCGAGGAGGCGGTGCGCGTCGCCAACTTCTACGTCACCGACGTCGAGGCCGGGAAGGTGCTGGGCGTCGAGCGAGGCGTCCCGGCGTCCAAGGCGCTGCGCGAGGCGGTGGCGCCGACGCTCGATGATCTCAGCCGGGCGATGCTCGACTATGTCTCCTTCATCACCGACAAGGTCGGCGACCTGCCGCCGTCGCCGCCGAAGGGCGCGGGCGAGATCAACTTCCTGCTGAAGCGGGTCAACGAGCAGGTCGGATTCGACCAGGCGTCGCCGGCCGACGGCGCCAAGCAGTTCGTCGACGAAGCCAACAGCATCCTCGATCGCGGGTGACGACATGACCATTGCGGTGCAGGCCTCGGGACGGGCGGCGGGAGTGCGGCGGGCGCGGCGGGTGACCTCCCGCGCCCTGTCGGGCTACCTGTTCCTGACGCCCTGGCTGATCGGCTTCATCGGCCTGACCGCCGGGCCGATCCTGGTCTCGCTCTACCTGTCCTTCACCGATTTCGACCTGCTGCAGGCTCCGAACTGGGTCGGGATGGCGAACTACGTCCGGATCGCCACCAATGATCCGAAGTTCCTGTCCTCGATGCAGGTCACCTTCCTGTTCGTGCTGTTCGCGGTGCCCTTGAAGCTGGCCTTCGCGCTCGCCGTGGCGATGATGCTGAACAAGGGCATCGCGGGCCTGCCGGTGTATCGCGCCCTGTTCTACCTGCCGTCGCTGCTGGGCGCGAGCGTCGCCATCGCCGTGCTGTGGCGGCAGCTCTTCGCCGGCAACGGGCTGGTCAACCAGTTTCTGAGCCTGTTCGGCATCCAGGGGCCGAGCTGGATCTCCAACCCGGACTACGCGCTGTCGACGCTGGTCGTCCTCAGCATCTGGCAGTTCGGGTCGCCGATGATCATCTTCCTCGCCGGGCTGCGGCAGGTGCCGCGCGACCTGTATGAGGCGGCGGCGATCGACGGCGCCGGGCCGTGGGCGCGGTTCTGGCGCATCACCCTGCCGCTCCTGACCCCCGTCGTGTTCTTCAACGCCGTGATCCAGACGATCGAGGCGTTCAAGGCCTTCACCCCGGCCTTCATCATCAGCGAGGGCACGGGCGGGCCGATCGACTCCACGCTCTTCTACACCCTGTACCTGTACCAGGAAGCCTTCAGCAACTTCCGCATGGGCTACGCCTCGGCGCTGGCCTGGGTGCTGGTCGTGATCATCGCGCTGTTCACCGCCTTTTCCTTCCTGTCGGCGCGCTACTGGGTGCACTACGATGACTGACCTCGTCCTCAGCAGCCCCACCCGCCGCCCGCTGTCGCGGTCGCTCCTGATCCATATCGCCCTCTGCGCCGCCTCGCTGGCGATGCTGTATCCGCTGCTGTGGATGCTCGCCAGCTCGTTCAAGGAGGACGCGCAGATCTTCTCCTCGGCCTCGCTGTGGCCGGAGAGCTTCAGCCTCGACGCCTATGTCCGGGGTTGGAGCGGGCTCGACATCAGCTTCGGCCAGTTCTTCTGGAACTCGGCGGTGATCTCGGTGCTGTCGGTGATCGGCAACGTCTTCGCCTGCTCGCTGACCGCCTTCGCCTTCGCCCGGCTGCAATTCCCGGGGCGCAACTTCTGGTTCGCGCTGATGCTGGGCACGCTGATGCTGCCCTATCACGTCACCCTGATCCCGCAATACGTGCTGTTCCTGAACCTGGAGTGGGTCGACACCTTCCTGCCGCTGGTGGTGCCGAAGTACCTCGCCTCCGACGCCTTCTTCATCTTCCTGATGGTGCAGTTCTTCCGCGGCATCCCGCGCGAGCTGGACGAGGCGGCGATGATGGACGGCTGCAAGCCCTGGACGATCTACTGGAAGATCATCCTGCCGCTGTCGAAGCCGGTGCTGGCCACGGCGGCGATCTTCTCCTTCATCTGGACCTGGGACGACTTCTTCGCCCCCCTGATCTACCTGAACGACATGGGGTCCTACACGGTCCAGCTCGGCCTCCGGAACTTCGTCGATTCGACCGGCAAGTCGGACTGGAGCGCGCTGTTCGCCATGTCCGTCCTGACCCTGCTGCCGGTGTTCTTCTTCTTCCTGTTCTTCCAGCGCCTTCTGATCGAGGGCGTCGCCACCACCGGACTCAAACGCTGACCCGGGACTCCGAATGACCATCCGCTTCGCCGCCATCGGCATCAACCACAACCACATCTTCGGCCAGGTCGAGGCGCTGCTCGGCGCCGGGGGCGAGTTCGTCGCCTTCCATGCGCCGGAGGAGGATCTGGCCGGCCCGTTCCAGACCCGCTACCCGCAGGCCCGGCGCGTGTCCGACCCGCGGGCGATCCTGGAGGATCCGTCGATCCAGCTCGTCACCTCGGCCGGCATCCCGGCCGACCGGGCGCCGCTTGGCATCGCGGTGATGCGGGCCGGCAAGGACTACCTCTCCGATAAGCCGGGCATGACCTCGCTGGAGCAGCTGGCCGAAGTGCGGCGGGTGCAGGCCGAGACCGGGCGCATCTACTCGATCTGCTACTCCGAGCATTTCCAGACCCGGTCGACCGTGAAGGCGGGCGAGCTGGTGCAGGCCGGCGCGATCGGCAGGGTGATCAACACGGTCGGGCTCGGGCCGCACCGGCTCAACGCCAGGCAGCGCCCCGACTGGTTCTTCCAGCGCGCCCGCTACGGCGGCATCCTGACCGACATCGCCTCGCACCAGTTCGAGCAGTTCCTGTTCTTCGCCGGCACGCTCGACGTCGAGGTCGCCTCGGCCGCGGTCGCCAACCGCGGCAACCCAGAGACACCCGAGCTGCAGGATTTCGGCGAGGCGCTGCTGCGCAGCCCGGACGCCACCGGCTACATCCGGATCGACTGGTTCACCCCGGACGGGCTGCCGACCTGGGGCGACGGGCGACTGACCATCCTCGGCACCGAGGGCTATATCGAGCTGCGCAAATACGTCGACCCGACCGGCCAGCCCGGCACCGACCACCTGATCCTGGTCGACAAGAAAGGCATGCAGCGGATCGATTGCAGCAACGTCGAGCTGCCCTTCGGCCGGCAGCTGGTGGCCGACGTGCTGGAGCGGACGGAGACGGCGATGAGCCAGGAGCACTGTTTCAAGGCGATGGAGCTGGCGCTGACGGCGCAGGCGATGGCGGAATCGGCCGCCGGGCGGAGGGCGTAAGAATGACGATCCGAAACGTGGCCGTGATCGGCCTGGGCGTCGGCCGTGGCCATATCGCCGAAGGCTATGCCGCCCATCCCGACAAGTTCCGGGTCGTGGCGATCTGCGACCTGAACCCGGAGCGCCTGGCCGAGATCGGCGACGAATTCGACATCCCGGTGCGGACCACCCGCTTCGACGAGATCCTGCGCATGCCGGAGATCGAGGTGGTCGACATCTGCACCCCGCCGACGGTGCATATCGGCCAGATCCTGGCGGCGCTCGAGGCCGGCAAGCAGGTGATCTGCGAGAAGCCGCTGGTCGGGTCGCTGGCCGATCTCGACCGGGTGGTCGAGGCCGAGGCGACGGCCCCGGGCCGGGTGATGCCGATCTTCCAGTACCGCTACGGCGACGGGTTGCAGAAGGCCAAGCGCATCGTCGATGCGGGGATCGCCGGCAAGCCCTATCTCGCCACAGTGGAGACGCACTGGAACCGCGGCGCGAAGTACTATTCCGTGCCCTGGCGCGGCCGGCTGGACACCGAGCTGGGCGGCGTGCTGCTGACCCACGCCATCCATTCGCACGACATCATGACCTGGATGCTGGGGCCGGTGGCCTCGGTCTACTGCCGCACCGCGACCCGGGTGAATCCGATCGAGGTCGAGGACTGCGCCGTGGCCAGCGTGGCGATGCAGAGCGGCGCCCTGGTCTCGCTCGCCGCCACCCTCGGTTCGCAGGTCGAGATCAGCCGGCTGCGCTTCTGCTTCGAGAACGTCACCTTCGAAAGCGGTCTCAAGCCCTATGCCCCGGGCGACGCGCCGTGGCAGATCGTCCCGGCCTCGCCGGAGATCGCGCAGCGGATCGAAGGCGCACTGGCAGCTTGGGAGCCGGTGCCGTCGCGCTTCGCCGGCCAGCTCGGCCGTTACCATGCGGCGCTGGAGAGCGGCGGACCGCTGCCGGTGACGCTGGACGATGCGCGGCGGTCCCTGGAATTGGCGACGGCCCTGTTCCATTCTGCGGAGACCGGCCGGCCGGTCGAGCTGCCGATCGGCCGGGATCACCCGAAATACGCCGACTGGCGTCCGCAACCGAAGGCCTCCGCCGCATGAGCCTGCATCCGGATCGTCTGTTCTCGCCGGACCCGACCCAGCGGGCCATCGCCCGGCGCCTCTATGCCGAGGTCGCCGGCCTGCCGCTGATCAGCCCGCACGGCCACACCGACCCGGCCTGGTACGCCAAGGACGAGCCGTTCCCGGACCCGGCCTCGCTGCTGATCATCCCGGACCACTACATCTTCCGCATGCTCTACAGCCAGGGCGTGCGGCTGGAGGATCTGGGCGTGCCGCGCCGCGACGGCGGCCCGGTCGAAACCGATCCGCGGGCGATCTGGCGGCGCTTCGCCGAGCACTGGCATCTGTTCCGGGGCACGCCGACCCGGATGTGGCTCGACCACACCTTCGAGACGCTGTTCGGGGTCGAGGAACGGCTGACTCCGGCCAGCGCCGATCGGATCTACGACCGCATCGCCGAGCGGCTGGCGCGGCCGGACTATCGCCCCCGGGCGCTGTTCGAGCGCTTCAACCTCGAGGTCATCGCCACCACGGAATCGCCGCTCGACCCGCTCGACCACCACCGTGCGATCCGCGACAGCGGGTGGAAGGGCAGGGTGGTCACCGCCTTCCGGCCCGACCCGGTGGTGGACCCGGAGTTCGACGGATTCCGCGAGGGGCTGCAGCGCCTCGGCGAGATCACCGGCGAGGACACGCATTCCTGGCGCGGCTATCTCGCCGCCATGCAGCAGCGTCGCGTCTATTTCAAGGAGATGGGCGCGACCTCGACCGACCACGGCCACCCGACCGCGGCGACCGCGGATCTCGACCCGGTGCCGGCGGTGACGCTGTTCGAGAAGATCGTCTCCGGCCATTTCGAGCCGAAGGACGCCGAGCTGTTCCGGGCCCAGATGCTGACCGAGATGGCGCGGATGAGCCTCGAGGACGGGCTGGTGATGCAGATCCATCCCGGTTCCTTCCGCAACCACAACCCGGCGCTGCACCAGGAGTTCGGCCGCGACAAGGGCGCCGACATCCCGACCCGGACCGACTATGTCCACGCGCTGAAGCCGTTGCTCGACCGCTTCGGCAACGAGCGCGAGCTGTCGGTGATCCTGTTCACCCTGGACGAGAGCACCTATGCGCGAGAGCTGGCGCCGCTGGCCGGGCACTATCCCGTCCTGCGGCTCGGCCCGCCCTGGTGGTTCTTCGACAGCCCTGAGGGGATGCTGCGCTTCCGCGAGCTGGCGACCGAGACGGCGGGCTTCTACAACACCGTCGGCTTCAACGACGACACTCGCGCCTTCCCGTCGATCCCGGCCCGGCACGACGTGGCCCGGCGGATCGACTGCCGCTACCTGGCCCAGCTGGTCGCCGAGCACCGGCTGGACGAGGACGAGGCGGCGGAGGTGGCGGTCGACCTCGCCTACCGGCTGCCGAAGACGGCGTACAAGCTCTGAGGGCGGGTTTTCGGAACCGTCATTGCGAGGAGGCGAAGCCGACGAAGCAATCCAGGGGCCGGTGCGAGCGGCCCCTGGATGGCTTCGCTGCGCTCGCAGTGACGATGAAGTGGGGACCCGCTGATCAGCCGACCCAGGTCTCCTGCAGGTGCCGCCACAGAACTGCGTCCTCCCGGGCCTCCAGCAGGGCGGTCGACCGCCGGAGGCTCTCGAAGCCGCGAATGCTCTGCCATTCGTCATAGGTGCACAGGCGGAAGCCGCCGGGCAGGGCGACGCGCACGGCCGCGTTGCGGATCTCGATCCGGAACGGCGCTGCCGGGTCGGCGTGCACTCCGCGCGCATCGCGCAGCCAGCCGACCACCGCGGCGCGGTCCAGCACCGCGCCGTCCGGGGCGATCAGCGTGAAGTCGGAGGGCCAGGCCGGCTCGACCCGGGCGAACTCCGCCGGGTCGGCGGCCGTGTTGCCCAGCCAGCGCTCGAAGAAGCAGTGCAGCCGCTCGATCTCATCAAGGCAGCGGTCGCCGATCGGGTCGTTCATGCCAGGACCTCATCCGAAGCGTTTGATTGACTTTTGTCCGCCAAAGGTCCGGAGTCGGCCGGTACCCTTCGCGCGCACCCGTCGAGAACAGGCTTTCCCATCATGAATTTTCAGCCCGGCCGAAGCGAGGATGTTGCGGCCGTGGTCCCCGTGGCCCCTCATCCCTCCGCCCGGGATCGCCGTATCGAGATTTCGGCCCAGATTCTGGCCGGTCTGGCCCTGCTCGGCAGCCTGTGGTTCGGCCTGCTCGCGGCCCTGCTGGCGGGCCTCCTG
The DNA here is from genome assembly GCF_000423185.1 of Inquilinus limosus DSM 16000. Lineage (GTDB taxonomy): Bacteria > Pseudomonadota > Alphaproteobacteria > DSM-16000 > Inquilinaceae > Inquilinus > Inquilinus limosus. Next base: position 302,428 of record NZ_AUHM01000005.1, read on the forward strand.
ATCCACGAGCTGGTGCATGCGGTGGCGCCAGCGTTCCGCCGCTTCGGCGCCCTGCACAAGACCGGCCGCATCATCGCCCTCGGCCTGCTGACGGCGGTGCTGAGCCTGGCCGTGATCTTCGGCATCGTCGAGCTGATCTCGGTTCTCACCGACCGGCCGGAGGGGCTGGTCGCCGTGATGCGCAAGATGGCCGAGGCGGTGGAGCGGGCGAGCCAGCAGCTGCCGCCCTGGATCGTCGCCTATATCCCGAACAGCGGCCAGGACCTCGACACCATGCTGGCGCAGTCCCTGCGCGACCACGCGCGGGACCTGCTGCGGATCACCACCGATGTCGGGCGCGTCCTGGTGCACATCATCATCGGCCTGGTGATCGGCGGCATGATCGCCATCGCCGATCTGACGGAGCGGCCGGGCCGCGGCCCTCTCGCCCGGTCGCTGGCGGAGCGGGCCCGCCTCCTGGCCCTGTCCTTCCGCCGCGTCGTCTTCGCCCAGGTGCGGATCTCCGCCCTGAACACGGCGCTGACGGCGATCTACCTGGTCGGCGTCCTGCCGCTGTTCGGCGTCCACCTGCCGCTGACCAAGACCATGATCGTGGTCACCTTCGTCTGCGGCCTGCTGCCGGTGATCGGCAACCTGATCTCGAACACCGTCATCACGATCATCAGCCTGAGCCTGTCGGTCTATGTCGCCGCGGCGTCGCTGGCCTTCCTGGTGATCATCCACAAGCTGGAATACTTCATCAACGCCAAGATCGTCGGCACCCAGATCCATGCCAAGGCCTGGGAGATCCTGATCGCCATGCTGCTGATGGAGGCGGCGTTCGGCGTGCCCGGCGTGATCGCGGCGCCGGTCTTCTACGCCTATCTGAAGGTCGAACTCGGGCGGAGCAAGCTGATCTGACGCTCCGCCCGGCGCCGTGCCTACATCGGCGGCACCAGCCCGTCCTTGCCGACCTGAATCGCATGCGAGACCAGCGACCCGTCGGCGCCCTTGACTGCGCTGACGATGACATGGGCGCCCTTGGTCAGCTGGTCGCGGCTGCCCGGCTCATAGGTGATCACCGGCACGTCGGGCGGCACCACCAGCCTGGTCTCGGTGCCCTGGTAGCGCAGCGTCACCACTCGGCCGTCGGTGCCCTCGACCGCGCCGGCCGTGGCGTTGGTCATGGTGCTGCCCGGCTGCAGGTCGAAGGGGCGCTGGCCCTCGCCGACGCCGCGTATGCTCTCCGGAAACACCTGCACCTCCAGGGCGCGCAGGCTGCCGTCGGGCTGCGGCATGGCGGCGCTGCCGATGTAGCTGCCGGGCTTGATGTCACGGATGTCGGCCGGGGCGATGGTCCGCACCGTGGCGTCATCGGCCAAGGTGACGGTCGCGGTGCCGCCGCCACGAGGGGCGATGGTCAGCACCGGACCGTCGACCGCCTTGATGGTGCCACGGATACGCTGCTGCGGCGCGGTCTGGGCCGCGGCCGGAAGGGCCACCAGAAGAGTGAACAAAGCCAGGCTGGCCATCGCGCTGCGCGTCATGGGAATCCTCGTGCGTCGACATCCCCCTCGGATGCCGTACGCCCGGACCCGCCCGGCGGTTACATGAATTCCGTCTCAGGACCGGTGGCCGGCCTGCCATTCCTTCCGCGCCAGGGCGATCAGCAGCGCGTCGTCGACGGCGTCGGAGGGCGGCAGCCCCTCGGCGCGGCGGAAGGCGTCGGCCGAGGCATAGCCCAGCGCCGCCAGCAGGCGCAGCGCCGCTGCAACCTTGGCCGCCTCCGACCGGGCGCTGAGGAACAGGACGGCGTGGCGGGGCGCGTCCTCTTCCTCCGCCAGCGCGCGGGCGAACCAGATCACCGCCTCGATCTCGTCGCGGGTGACGCCGCGCCCGGTCTCGTAGACGATGCCCAGCTCGCGCTGAGCATCGGTGTGGCCCTTCTCGGCGGCGACGCGGAACCAGCGCAGGGCCTCGGCGTCGTCCTGCGCCACGCCGCGCCCGGCCTTGAAATGGCTGCCCAGATGATAGGCGGCCCGCGCATCGCCCTGATCGGCGGCGAGGCGGTACAGGCGCAGCGCCTTGACGTGGCTCTGCGCCAGGCCGCGGCCCTCCTCGTACATCCGGCCGAGGCTGACCTGGGCGTAGGCATAGCCCTGATCGGCCGACCGGCGGTACCAGCGCGCCGCCTCGGCCTCGTCCTTGGCGACGCCGCGGCCCTGCTGGTGCATCCAGGCGAGATTGGCTTCGGCACGGGCATCGCCCTGGTCGGCGGCCAGGCGATAGAGGCGCACGGCCTCGGCATCGTCTTGCGCCACGCCCAGCCCGTCACGGTAGAGATCGCCCAGATCGATCTGGGCCCGCGCCAGCCCCTGATCGGCGGCGAGGCGATAGAGGCGGGCGGCCTCGGCCAGATCCAGGGCCACGCCGCTGCCGTTCTCATAAAGCCAGGCAAGATTGGCCTGGGCGTGGTCGTAGCCCTGCTCGGCCGCCAGCCGGTACCAGCGCGCGGCCTCGGCGTCGTCCTCGGCCACGCCCTGGCCGGTGTCGTACAGGATGCCGACGTCGTTCTGGGCCGCGGCATAGCCCTGCTTGGCGGCGAGGCGGTACCAGCGCATCGCCTTGCCGCCGTTCTTCGGCACGCCGCGGCCGTGGTGGTACATGGCCGCGAGCTCGGCCTGGGCCCGCGCATAGCCCTGCGCCGCCGCCCGGCGATACCAGCGCACCGCCTCGGCCGCGTCCTCGGCCACGCCGCGGCCGCCGTCATGCATGAAGGCCAGGTTGGTCTGCGCCCGGGCCAGCCCCTGGTCGGCCGCCAGGCGGTACAGCCGCACGGCCTCGGCCTTGTCCATCGCCACGCCGCGTCCGGCCTCGTACATCCAGCCGAGATCGGTGCGGGCCGAGGCATCGCCCTGTTCGGCGGCCAGGCGGTACAGGCGCACCGCCTCGGCATCGTCCTGCGGCACACCGCGGCCGGCGAAGTACAGATCCGCGAGAAGGCGCTGGCCGACCGCGTATCCGGCGTCGGCCGCACGACCGTACCAATAGGCCGCCGCGGCGGTGTCCACGGGGCCGCCGCGGCCGTTCTCGCACATGTAGCCGAGGCTGGCCTGGGCCGGCGTATAGCCCTGCTCGGCGGCCAGACGGTAGAGGCGCACCGCTTCCGCCTCGCTGCGCTCGACGCCGCGCCCATCCTGATACATGTAGCCGAGATAGGTCTGGCCGCGGTCGAAGCCCTGGGCCGCCGACAGGCGATACCAGCGCACGGCCTCGGCATCGTCCCGCGCGATCCCGGCGCCGTCGCGGTACATGTCGCCGAGATAGGCCTGGGCCCTGGCATGGCCCTGCTCGGCCGCCAGCCGGTACCAACGCGTCGCCTCGGCGAGGTCCCGCTCGACGCCGTCCCCGGCCTCGTAGCGGATGCCGAGCCGGAGCTGGGCCTCGGCATTCCCGGATTCGGCGGTCAGCCGCAGGCCGCGCAGCCGTGCTTCTTCCGGTCCTGCCGATCTGAGGGCGACGATCTCGGTGAGATCCGCCGGCCCGGACGAAATGAGGGGCGACGGAGAGGCCAGGGCCGCCGGCGACGCCAGCAGAAGCCCCAGCACGAAACCATGAATGCGCATACGAAATGGCGGTGCGAAGAATCTCCTTGTTCACACCATCTTATCGAAACCGGCCCCGCTGTCGATGCCGATCGTTCCGGGGCCGGTCAGAAATCTGCGCTCAGTCCTTCGGCGCGCTCTCCTGCCAGCGGGCCATCAGCGTGTTGGACGGCAGGCTCTCGTCGACCAGCTTCTTCGCCGTCTCGATCCCGGCGACCGGCAGGCCCTTCGGGTCCAGCAGGCCGATCTGGACCAGCACCGAAGCCTGGTCCCAGTAGATGTGCTCGTTGTACAGCTTGTCGCCGCGGAAGCGGACGATCGCGACCAGCGGGATCTCGACATAGCGCCCGGTCGGCGGGATGCCGGGCAGCATCCAGTCGATCTCGATGTCGTGGGTGAAGCAGAACAGCATTTCGTCGACCAGCCGGTCGACCCCGATGGTGCGGCTGATCGGGATCAGCTTGGTGTCCTTCGGCGTCTTCGGAATGAAGTGGTTGGCGTAGAAGCGGTACAGGTCGTCCTGGCCGACGCCGCCGGTCATGGTCGGGACGTGGTTGACGTAAGGCTCGGCCACCATCGTCGTCATGGTGGCGCGGGCGTCGCGGGTGGCGAACTCCAGCTCGGTGTGCCGCTCCCACAGCGCCGACAGGTCGTAATGCGGCCCCATCACCCGGCGGAACAGGGCCAGGCTGCGGGAATGCGCCATCAGCGACGCCGGCTTGTCGTAGGCCGCCCGCTCCGGCACGTTGAATCCGTGGTCGGCGCCCGGATAGAGGAACAGCTGCACGTCCTCGCGGCCCTCGAAGGCGGCGGCGATCGCGTCCCGGGTCTGCGGCGGCAGGTGGCGGTCCTTCTCCGGGACGTGGAACACCATCGGGCAGCGGATCGCATCGGCCTCGCCCAGCAGCGGCTCCAGCCCGGTGCCGTAATAGCTGACCGCGGCGTCGACATGGCTGCGTGCGGCGACGAGATAGGCCAGCCGGCCGCCCAGGCAGAAGCCCAGCGCGCCGACCTTGCCGCGGCATTCCGGCAGGCGGCGCAGCGTCGCCAGGGCGGCGCCGCAATCGGCGACGGCGCGGTCGACGTCGAAGCGGCCCAGCAGCTCGCGGGCGCGGGCCACATCGGCCTCGCCGTAGCCGAGCTCAACCCGCGGCTCCAGCCGCCAGAACAGGTCCGGCGCCAGCACCACATAGCCTTCCTCGGCATAGAGGTCGGCGACCGCCCGGATATGCGCGTTGACGCCGAAGATCTCCTGCAGCAGCAGGATGCCGGGGCCGGAGCCGCTGGCCGGCACCGCGAGATAGCCCTGGAACCGGCCGCCGTCATCGGCCGTGATGTCGACCCATCTGCTGGTCATCGCTGATCCTCGCTCGCTCCGGAAGGCGGCATGGCATCGGGGCTGCGCCGTCCGCGGTTATACTTTAAACTTAAAGCAGATCGGGTGGCCACCGGCCGCTCTCAGGACCGAAGCAGAATGATCGACGCAGAGACCGCCGTCGCCGACCGGCCGAAGGACCATCGCCTCGAATTGCGGTTGTGGCTGCGGCTCCTGACCTGCACCACCATGATCGAGCGCGAAGTCCGGCGCCGCCTGGCGGAGAGCTTCGACACCACGTTGCCGCGCTTCGACCTGATGGCCCAGCTGTACAAGATGCGCGAGGGGCTGACGCTGGGCGAGCTGAGCCAGCGGCTGATGGTGTCGAACGGCAACATGACCGGGCTGGTCGAGCGGCTGGTCGAAGGCGGGCTGCTGGTGCGCGAACAGTTGCCGGAGGACCGGCGCAAGCACGTCATCCGCCTGACCGAGGAGGGCGAGCGCCAGTTCGCGGCGATGGCGGCGGCGCATGGCGACTGGGTGGCCGAGATGACGGCCGGACTCGAGACCGGGGAGATCGAACGGCTGATGGATCTCCTCGGCCGCACCAAGGCGTCGGTGGCCGAAGCCACCCGGCCGCGGGGGCGAAGCAGGGCCGAATAGCCCTGCCTCGCCCGGCGGTTCTCAGGTCGCCCGCGCCACCCGCGGTGCGACGGCCAGGTTGACCACCACGGCGACCGCGATGTTGACCGCCAGCGCCAGGAGGCCGGCATAGACCGTGACCGTGCTGCCGCCGAGGCTCAGCGCCTGCAGCGGCTTCAGCCCGTTCTGCCAGACGATCCAGCTGCCGCCGAAGAAGCCGACCACCCATCCGGCCAGGAGCGCTGGCGCCCGGAACCAGCCGACATAGAGCCCGAACACCAGCGCCGGCAGCGTCTGCAGGATCCAGACGCCGCCGAGCAGCTGCAGGTCCAGCGCGAACTGGGTCGGCAGGAACACGATCACTAGCAGGGCGCCGACCTTGACCACCAGCGAGGTGATCTTGGCCACCTGGGCCTCGCCGGCATGGCTGACGTCCGGCGCCACATAGGCCTTCCAGAAGTTGCGAGTGAACAGGTTGGCGGCGCCGATGCTCATCACCGCCGCCGGCACCAGGGCACCGATGGCGATGGCGGCGAAGGCGAAGCCGGCGAACCAGCTGGGGAACAGCGTCTGGAACAGCGCCGGCACCACGTCGTTCGGGCTGGCGACCTGCAGATGCGCGGCGTGGCCCATATAGCCGAGCAGGGCCAGGAGGCCGAGCAGCAGGGTATAGGCCGGTAGCAGCGCCGCGTTCTTGCGGATGGTGTTGGCGCTGGCCGAGGCGAAGATGCCGGTCAGGGTGTGCGGATACATGAAGGCGGCGAGGGCCGAGCCCAGCGCCAGCGTGGCATAGGCGACGATCTGGCTGTCGCCGAGCAGCAGCCCGCCCGATCCCTTGGCCTGGAACGCCTGGTCGGCCGCCTGGAAGACGCTGGCATAGCCGCCCAGCTCCCACGGGATCAGCGCCACCGCGGCGATCACCGCGATGTAGATCATGATGTCCTTGACGAAGGCGATCAGCGCCGGGGCGCGCAGGCCGGCGGAATAGGTGTAGAGCGCCAGGATGACGAAGGCGATGGTCAGCGGCAGCTCGCCGGTCAGGCCCAGCGCCTTGATCACCGCGGCCATGCCGACCAGCTGCAGCGCGATATAGGGCATGACGGCGAGGACGCCGGTGAGGGCGACCGCCAGCTCCAGCCCGCGCGAGCCGTACTGGCCGTAGACGACGTCGCCGGCGGTGACGTAGCCGCGATCCTTGGCGCGCCGCCACAGCTTCGGCATCACCAGGAAGACGAAGGGATAGACGATGATGGTGTAGGGCAGGGCGAAGAAGCCGTAGGCCCCGACCGCATAGACCAGCGCCGGCACCGCGATCACGGTGTAGGCGGTGTAGAAGTCGCCGCCGACCAGGAACCAGGTGATCCATGTGCCGAAGCGGCGCCCGCCCAGACCCCACTCGTCGATATGGGCCAGCGTCTCGCCCCGCTTCCAGCGGGCGGCGGCGAAGCCCATGACGGTGACGAGGATGAAGAAGAAGGCGAAGACGGCGAGCGCGACGACATCCAGCTCAGTCGTCATGGCGCACGCTCCGATAGGCGATCCAGATGATCAGGGCGGTCAGCGGCACCCAGGCGAACTGGTACCAGTAGAAGAACGGGAAGCCGAGGATCTCCGGCTCGCGCCAGTTGTAGAACGGCACCCACAGGAGCCCGATATAGGGCAGGAGCAGCAGCCACAAGACGGGCCGCCGCCGTGAACGCTCAGGCATGGCAAATCCTTCCGTCGCAGGCCCGGATCTCCCCGGGCCCGATTCGCCGGTCAACCTGCCATCGTCCCCGGATATGTTAACCGGAATGAACGCATGGCGGCACTGCCGCCACGGGCCTACTCGGTTCCAGCCGGAACGCTGCCGTCGTTCGGCGCCTCCTCGACCAGCAGCCGGCCCAGAATCCGGCCGAGGACACGCTGCAGGTCGTCCATCACGGTATAGAACACCGGCACATAGACGAGACTGAGCGCGGTCGAGGAGATCAGGCCACCGATCACCGCGATCGCCATCGGCGCCCGGGATTCGGCGTCGGCGCCGATGCCCAGCGCGATCGGCAGCATGCCGGCGGCCATGGCGATGGACGTCATGACGATCGGCCGGGCCCGCTTGGCCGCGGCGTCGATCAGCGCGGAGGCGCGGTCCATCCCGCCCCGCTGCGCCAGGATCGCGTATTCGACCAGGAGGATCGAGTTCTTGGCGGCGATGCCGAGCAGCATCAGGAGGCCGATGAAGGACGAGATCCCCATCGCATGGCCGGTGATCAGCAGGAAGCCCAGCGCGCCGCCGATCGACAGCGGCAGGGCGATCAGGATGGTGACGGGCTGGACGAAGCCGCGGAACAGCAGCACCAGCGTCACATACATCAGGAACACGCCGGCGATGACGGCCATGGCGAAACCGCGGAACAGCTCCTGCAGCCGCTCCTGGTCGCCGCGCTTCAGCTCGGTGACGCCGGCCGGCAGGTTCCGCATGGTCGGCAGCTGGGCGATCCGCTCCGTCGCCTCGCCGAGCGGGATGCCGGCCAGCTCCGCCTCGATCGTGGCGCTGCGGCTGCGGTCGACCCGGGTGATGCTGTTCGGCCCGGCGCCGTAGGCGATGTCGGCGACGGCACCCAGCGGCACGGTCGCGTTGCTGCCCTTGACCGGCAGGTCGGCGATCATCGCCGGGTCGTCGAGCGCGTCGTCGGCCAGGGTGACCAGGATCGAGATCTGCCGGTCGCCGAGATTGTATTTCGGCAGGTTCTGGTCGATGTCGCCGACGGTGGCGACGCTGACGGTCGAGGCGATGGTCTGCGGCGTCACCCCGGCCTCGGCGGCCCGGGCGGTGTCGGGAGTGACGATGATCTCCGGCCGCGCGATCGTCTCGGTCGACTCGACATTGGCGAGGCCGGGCACGCCGCGCATCTCGCGCAGCAGGGACTGGCTCGCCGCCTGCAGCGCCGCCGGGTCGTCGCCGGCCAGGGTGACCGAGACCTTGGCGCCGGACTGGCCGTCGGCGCCGAACTGGACGCGGATGCCCGGGATGTCCTGCAGCAAGGTCCTGGCACGGGCCTCGAAAGCCTGCTGCGTGACGCTGCGCTCGCCGCGCGGGACGAGATCCACCGTCAGGGTGGCGGAGCGCACCTCGCCGGTGGCCTTGCTGCCCGGCCCCTGTCCGGCGGTGGTGGCGCTGCCGATCGCGGCGAAGACGCTCGCCACCTCCGGCTCCTGCTTCAAGCGCCGCGAGATCTCGATCACCGCCGCGTCGGTCTCGGCCAGGGTGGCACCGGGCGGCAGCTCGACCGAGGCGACGGAGCGGCCGCGGTCGGTCGCCGGCATGAATTCGGTGGAGAGCTGCGAGGCCAGCACCGCCGAGCCGACGAAGAAGGCGACGCCGAGGCCGAGCGTGACCCAGCGGTGCCGCAGCGCCAGCCGCAGCAGCCAGAGATAGGCCGGCACCCAGCGCGGCGCGTCGTCCTCATGCCCGCCGGCGCGGATCAGATAGGCGCCCATCAGCGGCGTCAGCATGCGCGCGACGACCAGCGAGAAGGCGACCGAGACGCAGGTCGCGACGGCGAAATCCTTGAAGATCTGCCCGGGAATGCCGGGCATGAAGGCAACCGGCAGGAACACGGCGACGATGGTGCCGGTGGTGGCGACGACGGCGAGGCCGATCTCGTCCGCGGCGTCGATCGCGGCGTCGAAGGCACGCTTGCCGCTCTGCCGCATGTGCCGGACGATGTTCTCGATCTCGACGATGGCGTCGTCGACCAGGATGCCGACGACCAGCGACAGCGCCAGAAGGGTGATGGTGTTGAGTGAGATGTCGAACAGCGCCATCACCGCGAAGGTCGGGATCAGCGACAGCGGCAGCGCGACCGAGGAGACCAGCGTCGCCCGGATGTCGCGCAGGAACAGCCAGACCACGCCGATGGCCAGCAGGGCGCCGAGCCACAGCGCCTCCAGCGCCGCGTCGTAGCTTTCCAGGACGAAGCCGGAGGAGGAGCTGACCTCCTGGAAGCGCAGATCGGGGCGGGCTGCGCCGATCTCGGCGACCTTGGCGCGCACCGCGTCGGTGACGTCGGTCTCGCTCGACCCCGTGGTGCGGTAGACGCTGAAGGCCACCACCTCCCGCCCGTCCAGCCGGGCGCGCTGGCGCGGCGTGTCCCAGCTGTCCTCGACCGTGCCGAGGTCGCCGAGCCGCACCTCGCGGCCGTCGGACAGCGGGATCCGGGCCTCGGCCAGAGCCTCGACCGACCCGGCGCTGCCGAGGGTGCGGATCGACTGTTCCCGCTCGCTGCGGCCGACCCGGCCGCCCGGCTGGTTGACATTGGTCTCGGCCAGGGTCTGGCTGACCTCGGCGGCGGTGACGCCGAGCGCGCGCAGCCGGTCGGGGTCGAGCCTCACCCGGATCATCCGGTCGACCCCGCCGGAGCGCTCGATCTTCGACACGTCGTCGACGCCGAGCAGTGCCTTGCCGATGTCGTTGTCGACCGTCCAGCTCAGCTGGTCGGGGCTCATCGCCGGGGCGTCGACCACGAAGGTGATGATGGCGCCGCCGGTGACGTCGACCCGCTCGACTACCGGCGTCTGGGCAGAGGCGGGCAGGTCGGCCTCGATGCCCGAAACCGCGTTGCGCACGTCGTTGGTGGCGCGGTCGATGTCGGTGCCGAACTTGAACTCGATGGTGGTGACCGAGCTGCCTTCGCTGACCGTGGAGGAGATGTCGTCGACATTGCCGAGGCCGGCGACGGCGTTCTCGACCAGCTGCGTGACCTGGGTCTCCATCTCGCTCGGCGCCGCGCCGGTCTGCACCACCGTCACCGTGACCGTCGGCAGGTCGATGTCCGGCATGTCGTTGGTGCGCAGCTGGCCGAAGCCGAAGATTCCGCCCGCGGTCAGCAGCAGGAACAGCACGATCGTCGGGACCGGGTTGCGGATCGACCAGGAGGAGATCGCGTTCATCGCGCGGCCTCCGCCACCGCCTCGGCGATGCGGACATGGCCGCCGTCGTCGAGGAAGCCGGCGCCGGCGGTGACCACGCGTTCGCCCTCCGACAGCCCGTCCTCGATCGCCACCCGGCCGTCGCCGCGGCTGCCGGTGCGCACGGCGCGCAGCCGGGCGGTACCGTCGGCGTCGACGGTGAAGACCCGTGGCTGGCCCTCGCGCCAGACCAGCGCCGCCTCCGGCACGGTCAGCACGCTGCCGCCGTTCACGCTGATGGAGACTCGCGCGAACATCCCGGGCTTGAGCGCGGTGCCTTCCGGAAGGTCGGCATAGACGGTGCCGAGCCGGGTGGTGGCGTCGACCTTCTCGGCCGCCGCCCGCACGGTGGCTTTCGTCACCGTTCCGGCGGCATCAGTCACCGTCACCGCCTGGCCCGGCCGGATCGCGACGAGATCGCGTTCCGGCACCTTGGCCTGGACCTCCAGGCGGCCGTCGCGGATCAGATGCACCAGCTCGGTGCCGCTCTGCACCACGGTGCCCAGCACGGCCGGCTTCTCCGCGACGATGCCGGCGACCGGGGCGGTGATGCGGGTCTGGTCCAACTGCACCTGCAGCCGCTGCAGCACGGCCTGGGCCTGGGCCAGGGCCGCGCGGCTGGTCCGCACCGTGGCGGCGTTCTGGTCCGCCGTCTCCTGGCTGATCGCCTTGGCCGCCAGCATGCGGCGGGACCGCGCGTCGACCTGCTCGGCATTGTCCAGCGTCGCCTGCGCCTGGTCGATCGCCGCCTGCTGCTCGGCGATCTGCGCCCGCAGCGTGCGGTCGTCCAGCCGGGCCAGCAGCTGCCCCTGCTCGACGCGGTCGCCCTCCCGCACCGGGATCTCGACGATGGCGACGCCGCTCAGCTCGGCGCTGACCGTCAGCTCCTGCCACGCGGCGACGCTGCCGGTCGCGGAGACGGTGCGGGCCAGGCGCTCGGTCCGCGCCGGCTCGACCGCAACTGTCAGGGCCGCCGACGCCGCGACCGCTTCCGAGGCGGAGGCCTCCTCGGCCGGGGTGGAGTCATGGCAGGCGGCGAGCGCGAGGACGATCGGGAGGAGGCGGGACGGGATGGCGCGTCGGTGTCGATGCATCGGCATGGTCTTCGGGATACCCGGGGCGTGCGGGCCGCGATTGGGCCGCGACACTAAGACGAAGCCATGGCTGCGGTTGGTCCGCATGTTTCCCGATGCAAACGGGGCAGTGCGTTTCGTGTCCGAACATTGCCGGTGCTGGCCCGGCAATGTTCCGTTGCAAAAATCGGACGCTCAGGTCTTGAGGCGATACCCGGTTTTGAAGATCCAGGCCACGACCGCCAGGCAGATCGCCAGGAAGGCCAGGGTCATGGCGAGACTCACCGCGATGTTCACATCGGCGATCCCGTAGAAGCTCCAGCGGAAGCCGCTGATCAGGTAGACCACCGGGTTGAATAGCGCGACCGTCTGCCAGAAGGGCGGCAGCATGGCGATCGAGTAGAAGCTGCCGCCGAGGAAGGTCAGCGGCGTGATGATCAACAGCGGCACCAGCTGCAGCTTCTCGAATCCGTCGGCCCAGATGCCGATGATGAAGCCGAACAGGCTGAAGGTGACCGCCGTCAGCACCAGGAACAGCAGCATCCAGAGCGGGTGAACCACCTGCAGCGGCACGAACAGGCCGGCGGTCGCGAGGATGATCAGGCCGAGGATGATCGACTTGGTGGCGGCCGCCCCGACATAGGCCACGACGATCTCGAGATAGGAGACGGGCGCCGACAGCAGCTCGTAGATCGTGCCGATGAATTTCGGGAAATAGATGCCGAGCGAGGCGTTGGAGATGCTCTGGGTCAGCAGCGACAGCATGATCAGCCCGGGCACGATGAAGGCGCCGTAGCTGACCCCGTGGATCTCCTCGATGCGCGAGCCGAGGGCCGAGCCGAAGACGACGAAGTACAGCGAGGTCGAGATCACCGGCGACAGGATGCTCTGCATCAGGGTGCGCCCGGTGCGCGCCATCTCCGACAGGTAGATCGCGCGGATCGCATAGAGGTTCATCGCCGTTCGCTCACCAGCCTGACGAAGATCTCCTCCAGCGAGCTCTGGCTCGTGTGGAGGTCCTTGAACCGGATCCCGGCATCGGCGACGGCTTGCAGCACCGCGGTGATGCCGGTCCGCTCGCCCTGCGTGTCGTAGGTGTAGACCAGCTCCGTGCCGTCGGCCGACAGCGACAGCTGATGCGTGGCCAGCGCCTCGGGAAGTCTGTCCAGGGGGCCCTGCAACTGCAGGGTCAGCTGCTTCTTGCCCAGCTTGCGCATCAGCTCGGCCTTCTCCTCGACCAGGACGATCTCGCCCTTGCGGATCACTCCGATCCGGTCGGCCATCTCCTCGGCCTCGTCGATGTAATGGGTGGTCAGGATGATGGTCACGCCCTGGTCCCGCAGCGTGCGGACCAGCCGCCACATATCCTGCCGCAGCTCGACATCCACCCCCGCCGTCGGCTCGTCCAGGAACAGGATCTGCGGCTCATGCGCCAGCGCCTTGGCGATCAGCACCCGGCGCTTCATGCCGCCGGACAGCGTCATGATCTTGCTGTCCTTCTTCTCCCACAGCGACAGGTCGCGCAGCACCTTCTCGATATGGGCCGGGTTCGCCGGCTTGCCGAACAGGCCCCGGCTGAAGGCGGCGTTGGCCCAGACGGTGGTGAAGGCGTCCGTCGTCAGCTCTTGCGGGACGAGGCCGATTCTGGACCGGGCGGCGCGGTAGTCGGTCACGATGTCGTGCCCGTCCACCGTCACCGTCCCGCCGCTTGGCCGGACGATGCCGCAGATGATGTTGATCAACGTGGTCTTGCCGGCGCCGTTCGGGCCCAGCAGAGCGAAGATCTCGCCGCGGCGGATCTCCAGATCGACGCCCTTCAGCGCCTGGAAGCCCGAAGCGTAGGTCTTCGCGAGATTCGTGACGGTGATGATCGGCGGCATGGCGGCGACGATACCCGATGCGGACGGCGTTCGGTGAGGCTTCGTGAGCCAGGTGGGCGACAGTCTTAGCCGGACCGGGCAAGGGCGGACTGTGCGCCCGCGCACAGGAAGACTGCAAGAACGCGGTCTTCCGGTCTGGAGAGCCATTCACCAAGTCGCCTCCGCAACCTGAAAGGAAACGAACCATGGGCGCTCCCTCCCCCGATCTCTCCAACCTGTGGCTCGCGCGCGCCTTCAATGCGCAGGACGTCGAAGCGGCCGCCGCGCTGTACCATCCCGAGGCCTCGATCGTGCAGGTGAACGAGGTCCATGGCGGCACCACAATTGCGCGTGGCGCCGACGCGATCCGGGCGACGATGGCGGCCTATGTCGGCCTGAAGCCGCACATGGATGTCGTCACCCACCATGTCACCATCGCCGGCGACTTCGCGATGACGCGCTCGCAGTGGCGGATCACCGGTCAGGACATGGATGGCAGGCCGATCGACATCCATCATCACGGCATGGAGGTTCACCGGAAAGGCGAAGACGGCACTTGGTACTTCTTCATCGATCATCCGTTTGGCGCCGATGCGAGCTGGGCTGTCGAGCGGCCGCCGCAGACGGATTGAGCGACACCGTCGAAGCACGAACACGCGGACCGTCCCCCGCCACCGATCAGCCGCCCGTCCTCTCGTCGCTGGTCACGGCGCCGTCGACCAGGTGGATGCGCCGGTCCATCCGCGATGCCAGGTCAATGTCGTGGGTCACCGCCACCACGGTCTTGCCGCGGTCGCGCACCAGCCCCGAGAGGATGGCGAAGACCTGCTCCGAGCTGTGCGAGTCGAGGCTGCCGGTGGGCTCGTCGGCCAGCAGCAGCGGCGGGTCGTTGGCCAGCGACCGCGCCACCGCCACCCGCTGGCGCTGGCCGCCGGACAGCTGGTCCGGCCGCTTGCCGCGGTGGTCGGCGAGGCCGAGCGCGTCGAGCAGCGCGTCGGCGCGCTCCTGCCTCTGGCGGGCGGAGAGGCGGCCGAGCTTGCGCATCGGGATCTCGACATTCTCGCGCGCCGTGAACTCCGGCAGCAGGAAATGGAACTGGAAGACGAAGCCTATCGATTCCAGGCGCAGCCGAGCGCGGCCGCGCTCATCCAGCGCCGCCGCCTCCTGCCCGGCGATGCGCAGCTCCCCCTCGGTCTGCCGGTCGAGCAGGCCGAGCAGGTAGAGCAGCGAGGACTTGCCGGAGCCGGACGGGCCGGTGACGGCGACGAGCTCCCGCTCGCCGATGGTCAGCGACACGTCCTTCACCAGCGTCACCGGGACCGTCTCCGGCAGCACCCGGGTCAGGCCGACGGCTTCGATCAGCGAGCTCATGTCGCCCCCCGGATGATGTCGACCGGGTTCAGCCTCGCCGCCTGGCGGGCGGGCAGGTAGCCGGCGATCCCGGCGGCGGCCAGGGCGAAGGCGGCGGCGATCAAGTAGTGCCAGGGGCTCCAGGTCAGAGGCAGATGCGTGATCTCGCGCCCAACGGCGGCGCCGGACAGGCGCAGCTCGATCTGCGACAGGGCGAAGCACAGGCCGAAGCCGAGCACCCATCCGACCAGCGAGCCGGCGAGACCGAGCGTCAGACCCTCCAGCAGGAACAGCCGGCGCATGTCCCGCGCCTCGAAGCCGAGCGACTTGAGAATGGCGATGTCGCGCGCCTTCTCATGGGTGATGGTGGAGACGATGTTGAAGATGCCGAAGCCGGCCACCAGCAGGATGGCGCCGACCACCGTGTACATGATGATGTTGCGGATGACGAAGGCCTCGAGCAGCGACTCGTTCGCCTCCTGCCAGGCCACTGCCTTGTAGCCGATCTGCGCCTCCACCCGCTTGGCCACGGCCGGCGCGACGTTCGGGTCGTCGAGGCGCAGCCGGATCTCGTTGATGGCGTTCGGCCGCTCGCTCAGGATCTGCGCGATCTTCAAGAGGACGTAGCCCTCGCCCTCGTCGCGGGCGGTGACGCCGGTGTGGAACAGGCCGACGATCTTGACCGCCCGGCTCTGGCCGGTGGCGGAGACGAGGGTGACGGTGGTGCCGAGATCGGCGCCCAGCCGCTTCGCCAGGCTGTCCCCGACGACGATGTTGTTGCCGCCGGCGATCAGGGAATCGAAGCTGCCCTGCCGGAAGTCCTGGGCGATCGAGGAGACGCGGGCCTCCTGCTGCGGCTCGATGCCGAAGATGGTGATGCCGATGTCGCGCCCGCCATAGCGCACCACGCCCTGGGTCTTCAGGGTGGTCGACATCCGGCCCGGGATCCAGGCGTTCAGCGCCGCCACCGCGGCGGTCGGGTTCAGGATGCCGCGCCGGTCGTCGCGGGGCCGAAGCCCGGCGATCTCGACCGCGTCGAAGATGTCCTCCGCCGGCTGCCGCGCCGCCGTCCGCCGCTCGTCGGTGATCTGGACATGCGGCATGGTGTCGATCAGCTGGGCGACGAAATCGTCCTCGCCGCCCTGCATCAGCGCCGCCATGGCGATCGAGAAGCCGACGCCCAGCGCCGTGCCCAGGATCGCGACCAGGGTCTGCCGGCCGCGGCCAATGATGTGGGTGACGGCGAGGTCGAGCAGCAGCCGCACGGCTCAGCCTCCCTCCGGCGCCACCCGGGCGCCGTCGGCCAGGGTCTCGGGGAAGGGGGTGATCACGCGGTCGCCCTCGGCCAGACCGGACAGCACCTGGAAATCCCGGATGCCGCGGATGCCGATCTCGAGCGTCCGGCGCCGGGCCCGGTTGTCGGCATCGACCGTGAAGACGGCGTCTCCGTTCACCGCCTCGGTCGGGATCAGCAGGGCGTTCGGCACGGTGCGGTTGACGATGTTGACGTCGACCGTCATGCCGATCCGGACCGGCGTGTCGTCCGGCAGGGCCAGACGCACGCGATAGGTCTTGGCCACCGGGTCGCCCTTCGGCGTGATGCTGTCGACCGTGGCCGGCAGCGCCTGGCCGGGGAAGGCGTCGGAACGCAGCAGCGCCTTCTGCCCGACCGCGACCTGGGGGATGTCCTCCTCATTGACGTCGGCGATGACCCAGAGCGGCTTCGGCTCGCCGACCCAGAACAGGATGGTGCCGGGGTCGACGATCTCGCCGACCTCGCCGTCCTTGCGCAGCACCAGGCCCTGCATGGGCGACCGCAGCACGTAGTTCTCCAGCTTCGCGGTCTGGCCGGCGATCAGCGCCTCCAGCTGCGCCAGCTCGCTGCGCGCCTGGTCGAGATCCCGGACGCTGGCGACGTTGCGGCCGGCCAGCACCAGCTGCCGCTCGTGCTCCGCCGCCGCCAGCTTCTGCCGCGCCTTCAGCTCGGCCAGCGTCGCCTCGGCCTCCCGGCTGTCCAGCCGGGCCAGCTCCGCGCCGAATTCCACCGGCTCACCCTCGCAGTCGCACAGGGACACGATGCGCTCGCGGATCAGCGGCGTCACCTTCGCCCAGACGCGCGGCTCGACCACCCCGGTGGCGTAGACGATCTGCGCCGCCTCACCGCGCCGTGGCGCCACGGTCTGGACCGGGGTCGGGCGGGCGAACAGCCAATAGGCGCCGCCGACAATCAGCGCGAGCACCAGGACGGCGGACAGGATGCGGACGGTCTTCACTTCCGGCTCCGACGGCTGCGAGTCGGCGAGAATATATATACGAAACAGTATCGTTTCGATATACGGTTCCGAGGCGGAGTTGGAGAGGTCGATGTGACGACAGCGCAAACCGGGGGCCGGCGGACGCCGGGGCGGCCGCGCAGCCGGGCGGCGGAGGAGGCGATCCTGAAGGCGGCACTGGCGCTGTTCCTGGACCATGGGGTCGAGGGGGCGAGCATCGAGCGCATCGCCCGGCGCGCCGGGGTCGGCAAGACCACCATCTATCGCCGCTGGTCCTCCAAGGAGACGCTGCTGGCCCAGGCGGTCGGCCGGGTGCGCGAGGACGCCGAGCGCGACATGGGCGTCACCGACTTCCGCGACTTCGCCGAGATGCCGCTGGCCCCGACGTTGCGCCGGATGATGGAGGCGGGGGCCGAGCTGATGGCGAGTGCGGAGAACCGCAAGCTGCTGGCCCGGCTGATCGGCTCGGTGCAGAGCCATCCGCGGCTGATGCAGATCTATTGGGAGACCTATCTGCGGCCGCGGCGCGAGGCCTTCGGCGTGCTGCTGGAGCGGGCGAAGGCGCGCGGCGAGCTGCCGGCTTCGGCCGACACGGCCATGCTGCAGGACATGATGGGCGGCGCCATGCTGCACCGCCTGCTGATCGACCCGGCGCCGCCGACGGCGGAGGATCTGCGCGACTATCTCGCCCGTCTGATGCAGCAGCTCGGGCTGGCCGAGCCGGCCGAGAAGTAGCGGCGGTTCGATCCCACACCGTCATTGCGAGGAGGCGAAGCCGACGAAGCAATCCAGGGGTCGGTGCGAGCCGCTCTGGATTGCTTCGCTGCGCTCGCAATGACGGCGTTTGGTTCTGAGAGGGCTTCGTCACGCGGAAAAGGCAATGCAAACGCGCGTGCCATTCTCCATCCCGACAGGTCCTTGCCCACGAGATGCTTCAAGCTTAAAGTATCTCTCGTGGGAGGTCGCCATGCCTGTACCGGACGGATTGACGGGTAAGCATGCACTGGTCACCGGCGGGGGCGGCGGCATCGGCGCCGCGGTGAGCGCGGCGCTGGCGGCGCGGGGCGCCGTCGTGACCGTGCTGGGCCGCACCGAATCTCGTCTCGCCGAAGCCGTCGCCGCCGGCCGGGCCCGCGCCTATGCCGTGGCCGACGTGACCAGGCCGGACCAGCTCGACTCCGCCGTCGCGCGGCTGGCCGCGGATCACGGCCCCGTCGAGATCCTGGTCAACAATGCCGGGGCGGCGGAGAGCGCGCCCTTCGCCCGCACCGACCGGGCGCTGTGGGACCGGATGATCGATCTCAATCTCGGCGCGGTCTACGAGGCGACCCGGCTGGTGCTGCCGGACATGGCCGAGCGCGGCTGGGGCCGGGTGATCAACATCGCCAGCATCGCCGGGCTGACCGGCTATCCCTACGTCGCCGCCTATTGCGCCGCCAAGCACGGCGTGGTCGGGCTGACCCGGGCCCTGGCCCGCGAGGTCGCCACGAAAGGCGTCACCGTCAACGCCGTCTGCCCCGGCTACACCGACACCGATCTGGTGCAAGGCGCCGTCGCCCGGATCGAGAGCAAGACCGGCCGCAGCCCCGACGAGATCCGGGCCGAACTGATCCGCGGCAACCCGCAGGGCCGCCTGATCCGGCCGGAGGAGGTGGCGGCCGCCGTCGCCTGGCTGGCCGGGCCGGAGGCCGCGAGCGTCAACGGCATCGCCCTGCCGGTCGCCGGCGGCGAGGTCATGTGAGGCCGCAATGACCCAGTTCACCATCGCCCCGCCGCTCTCCGCTTATCAGGCCGAGCACGTCCTGTGGTCGGTCGAGGGCAAGGTGGCCACCATCACCCTGAACCGGCCGGAGCGGAAGAACCCGCTGACCTTCGACAGCTATGCCGAGCTGGTGGCGCTGTTCCGGGCGCTCGCCACCGACGGTGCGATCAAGGCGGTGGTGGTGACCGGGGCCGGCGGCAATTTCTGCTCCGGCGGCGACGTGTTCGAGATCATCGGGCCGCTGCTGGACCGCGACATGGCCGGGCTGCTCGATTTCACCCGGATGACCGGCGACCTGGTCAAGGCGATGCGCGCCTGCCCGCAGCCGATCGTGGCCGCGGTCGACGGCGTCTGCGCCGGTGCCGGGGCGATCCTCGCCATGGCGTCCGATCTGCGCCTCGGCACGGCGCGCAGCCGCACCGCCTTCCTGTTCAGCCGCGTCGGCCTGGCCGGCTGCGATATGGGCGCCTGCGCGATCCTACCCCGCATCATCGGCCAGGGACGGGCGTCGGAGCTGCTCTACACCGGCCGCAGCATGGACGGGGCGGAGGCGGAGCGCTGGGGCTTCCTCAACCGGCTGGTCGAGCCGGAGGCGCTGCTGGAGGAGGCCATGGCGCTGGCGCGGTCGCTGGCCGACGGCCCGACCTTCGCCCACGCCATGACCAAGCGGATGCTGCACCAGGAATGGGACATGGGCGTCGACCAGGCGATCGAGGCCGAGGCCCAGGCCCAGGCGGTGTGCATGCAGACCCGTGACTTCCGCCGCGCCTACGAGGCCTTCGCCGCCAAGACCAGGCCGGTGTTCGAGGGGAATTAGCGATGCCCGACCGCAGCTTCCTCGACTGGCCCTTCTTCGAGGACCGCCACCGGGAATTGGCGGCGGCGCTCGACGACTGGGCCGGGCGGACGCTGCCGGGGCTGGTCGACCATCACGACGTCGACGGCTCCTGCCGCCGCCTGGTCGCGGCGCTGGGCCAGGCCGGCTGGCTGCGCCACGCGGTCCCGGCCAGCCATGGCGGCGCGTCGGAGCGGCTGGACGTCCGCAGCCTATGCCTGGTCCGCGAGATCCTGGCCCGGCACGACGGGCTGGCCGATTTCGCCTTCGCCATGCAGGGGCTGGGCACCGGCCCGGTGACCCTGTTCGGCACGGACGCCCTGAAGGACCGGATCCTGCCGCCGGTGCGCGACGGCCGCGCCATCGCCGCCTTCGCCCTGTCCGAGCCCGAGGCCGGATCCGATGTCGCCGCCACGAGCACGACGGCAGTGCCGGACGGGCCGGATGCGGTGCGGATCGACGGGGTGAAGACCTTCATCTCCAATGGCGGCATCGCCGACCACTATGTCGTCTTCGCCCGCACCGGCGAGGCGCCGGGCGCCCGCGGCCTTTCCGCCTTCCTGGTGCCGGCCGACGCACCCGGGCTGACGGTGGCGGAGCGGATCGAGGTGATCGCGCCGCACCCGCTGGCCACGCTGCGCTTCGAGGGCTGCCGGGTGCCGCTCGAGAACCGCATCGGCGGGGCGGGGGAGGGGTTCAAGGTCGCGATGGCGACCTTGGACGTGTTCCGCTCCACCGTCGGCGCCGCGGCGCTGGGCTTCGCCCGCCGGGCGCTGGACGAGGCGCTGGGCCGGGCCCGCGATCGGAAGATGTTCGGCGGGTCGCTGGGCGACCTGCAGCTCAGCCAAGCGGCGCTGGCCGAGATGGCGACCGAGATCGACGCCAGCGCGCTCCTGATCTATCGCGCCGCCTGGGCCAAGGACCGCGGCGCCGCGCGGGTCACCCGCGAGGCGGCGATGGCCAAGCTGCATGCGACCGAGGCGGCGCAGCGCGTGATCGACCGTGCCGTGCAGCTGTTCGGCGGCCTCGGCGTCACCCGCGGCGTCAAGGTCGAGGAGCTGTATCGCGAGATCCGGGCGCTCCGCATCTACGAGGGCGCCACCGAAGTCCAGAAGATCGTCATCGCCCGCCAGCTGCTGGCGGAAACCGAATGACGGCGCAAGAAACGGGAGAGGCGAGATGGAGACGAAGAGCGCGCATGTCGACAGCTTCGCCCGCGACAACCTGCCGCCGCGGGACCAGTGGCCGGAATTCCGCTTCACCCTGCCGGCGCTGCAGTATCCGCCGCGGCTGAACTGCGTCGCCGAGCTGCTGGACCGGCACGTCGCCGAAGGCCGCGGCGGCCGGCCCTGCCTGATCGCGCCGGGCGTCGAATGGTCCTATGCCGAGCTGCTCGACCGGGTGAACCGCATCGCCCGGGTGCTGGTGCGGGACGCGGGACTGGTGCCGGGGAACCGGGTGCTGCTGCGCTCGGCCAACAACCCGATGATGGTCGCCTGCTACCTGGCCGCGCTGAAGGCTGGGGCGGTGGTGGTCGCGACCATGCCGCTGCTGCGGCCGAAGGAGCTGGCCTTCATGATCGAGAAGGCCCAAGTGCGCCTCGCCATCTGCGACGCCCGGCTGCTGCCGGACCTGGAGGCGGCGCGGGCCCAGGCGCCGGCGCTCGAGCACATCCTGACCTTCGGCGGCGGGACCGAGGCCGATCTCGAGGCCCGCATGGCGACGGTTCCGGCCGAGTTCGCTCCGGTCGACACGGCGGCGGAGGACATCTGCCTGATCGGCTTCACCTCGGGCACCACCGGGGTGCCGAAGGGGACGATGCACAATCACCGCGACATTCTGGCGATCTGCGACGCCTATTCCGGCCAGGTGCTGCAACCGAACGAGTCCGACCGCTTCATCGGCAGCCCGCCGCTGGCCTTCACCTTCGGGCTCGGCGGCCTGGTGCTGTTCCCGATGCGGGCCGGCGCCTCCTCGGTGCTGCTGGAGCGGGCGTCGCCGCCGGATCTGCTCGAAGGCATCGAGCGCTTCCGCCCGACCATCTGCTTCACCGCGCCCACCGCCTACCGCGCCATGCTGGCGCAGAAGCCGGGGCGCGACCTGTCCAGCCTGCGCCGCTGCGTCTCGGCCGGCGAGGCGCTGCCGGCCGCCACCTTCGAGGCCTGGCGCGACGCCACCGGCATCGAGATCACCGAAGGCATCGGCGCCACCGAGATGCTGCACATCTTCATCGCCTCCCGCCCCGGCGCGGTGCGGCCGGGCGCGACGGGCACCGTGGTGCCGGGCTACGAGGCCAGGATCGTCGACGCCGATTTCAACGAGCTGCCGGACGGCGAGGCCGGGTTCCTGGCGGTGCGCGGCCCGACCGGCTGCCGCTATCTCGCCGACGACCGCCAGCGCGTCTATGTCCGCAACGGCTGGAACGTCACCGGCGATACCTATCGCCGCGATGCCGACGGCTATTTCTGGTCAGGCGCGGTCGGACGACATGATCGTCTCCTCCGGCTACAACATCGCCGGGCCGGAGGTGGAGAACGCGCTTCTGACCCACCCGGCGGTGCAGGAATGCGGCGTGGTCGGCGCGCCGGACCCGGACCGTGGCCAGGTCGTGAAGGCCTATGTCGTGCTGAAGCCCGGCGTCCCGGCCTCGGCCGAGACGCGCAAGGCCCTGCAGGACCATGTGAAGGCCGAGATCGCGCCCTACAAGTACCCGCGGGCGATCGAGTTCCTCGACCGGCTGCCGCGCACCGAGACCGGCAAGCTGCAGCGCTTCCAGCTGCGCCGCATGGCCGCCGAAACCGAGGCGAAAGCATCGTGACTGCAACCCGCCCCGCCCGTGCCCCGGCGATCGCCGCTGCCGACCTGCCCGCTGCAGCCTTCACCGCGGCGCAGCCGATCCGGTTCGAGCATTGCGACCCGGCCGGCATCGTCTTCTTCGCCCGCACTTTCGGCATGATGCAGATCGCGGTGGAGGACTGGTTCGTCGCCGGGCTCGGCCTCGACTACCACGGCATCATCCGCGACCGGCGCGTCGGGCTCGGCTACGTCCGGGCCGAATGCGACTATCTGAAGCCGCTGCGGATGGGCGACCGGCTCGATCTCACCGTGCTGGTCGAGGCAATGGGCCGCAGCTCGATCGGCCTCGTCCTCCACGGACATCGCGACGGCGAGCCGGTGCTGGCCGGGCGGCTGGTGCTGGTGACGACGGATCTCGACGAGGCGGCGGCGATCCCGATCCCGGCGGACATCCGGGAAGCGGTGGAATCCTATCAGCGGAGATGCGCGACGTGACGATGATCGGTCGACCGGACGGCGCCGGGCGGGCAGGAACAGGCGGCCTGGTGACGCTGCAGCCGGAGGGCTGGCCGGCGCCGAAGGGCTATGCCAACGGCGTGATGGGGCGCGGGCCCGTGGTCTTCGTCGGCGGCCAGATCGGCTGGGACGCGGAGGGCCGCTTTGCCGACGGTCTGGTCGAACAGGTGGCGCAGGCGCTGCGCAACATCCTGGCGGTGCTGGCCGAGGCCGGGGCGGGGCCGCAGCACATCGCCCGGCTGACCTGGTACGTCACCGACATGGAGGCCTACCGCGCCAGCCTGAAGCCGCTCGGCCGCGCCTATCGCGAGGTGATGGGCGCGCATTACCCCGCCATGGCGGTGATGCGGGTGGTCGAGCTGGTCGAGCCGGCGGCGCTGGTCGAGATCGAGGCCACCGCCGTGCTGCCGGAGTGACGCGGATGATTGCCTCTCCCGCTTTCTCCTTCTTGTCATTGCCGGGCTTGCCCCGGCAATCCAGGGGCAGCCAGAGCGGCTCTTCGTGGCCCCTGGATGCCCGGGTCAAGCCCGGGCATGACAGTAAAAAATTGCTTGTGGCGGATAGGCGGCGATGATCACCCTCCGCTACGACGACCCGGACTGGTGCGAGCGGGAGTACAACCCGCGGGTCACCGTCCCCGACCTGCCGGGCGTCTTCGGCCGCTGGCTCGACACCGCCGCGGCCGCCAGGGAGCGGCTGCCGCATCAGGCCGGCATCGCCTATGGCGCGGACCCGCGCGAGACGCTGGACCTGTTCCGCGCCGACCGGCCGCGCGGCGCCGTGGTGTTCATCCATGGCGGCTACTGGCGGGCCTCGTCCAAGGACGAGGTGTCCTGGGCCGCGGCGGCGCTGGTGCCGGCCGGCTTCACCACGCTGGTGCTGAACTATCCGCTGTGCCCGCAAGTGACGATCGCCGGCATCGCGGACTGCTGCCGCCGCGCCGTCGCCTTCGCCTGGGCGAACCTGCTGGACGAAGCCGAGCGGCGATGCCTGATCGCCAGCGGCCATTCCGCCGGCGGCTACCTGACCGCTTCGATGCTGGCGACGGACTGGGCGGTGCGCGGCCTTCCGGCGGCGCCCTTCGCCGGCGGCGTCTCGATTTCCGGCGTGTTCGACCTGCGGCCGCTGCTGCGCACCAGCATGAACGAGCTGATCCGCCTGACGCCCGAGCAGGCGCAGGCCTGGAGCCTGCACGAGGTGCCGGAGCCGCGGCCGGGCGCGCCGCTGGAGCTGCTGGTCGGCGGCGACGAGACGGCAGAGTTCCACCGCCAGTCGGCGCTGATGGCGGCGGCCTGGCCGACCCTCACCCGCACGCCGGTCCCGGTCCCCGGCCGGCACCATTTCGACGTGGTGGAGGAGATCGGCCGTCCCGGCACCCCGGTGTTCGACGCGGTGCTGCGGCTGGCGCGGTGACGGGCCGGCCGGCTCAACCGCCCGGCGGCGGGACGCGGCGGCCGAGCACCCCTTCGACATAGAGCTTGGCCACCAGCGCGTAGAGCAGCACCGTCAGCGGCGTGGCGAGGAGCACGCCCAGCGGGCCGAACACCACCCCCATGGCGACGATCGAGAACAGCGTCAGCGCCATCGGCAGCGAGACCAGCCGGCGCTCGATCAGCGGCGTCACCAGGTTGCCCTCGATCTGCTGGATCGCCAGGAACAGGATCAGGACCCAGAGCATGGTCGCGGGGCCCAGGGCGGAGGCGACGAGCAGGGCGAGGACGGCGCCGGCGATCGGGCCGACGAAGGGCACGAACTCGGCGAGTCCGGCGATGAGGCCGAGCGCCGCGGCCGAGGGAACGCCCAGCAGCCCCAGCCCCAGCCCGGACAGGGTGCCGATCATCGCCATCGCCAGGACCTGCCCCTTCAGCCATTGGCGGAGGGCGGCGCCGCAATGGTCCAGCACCGCCTCCGCCCGAGCCCGTCCCCGACGTGGCAGCAGGTGGAGCAGACCCCGGCGGTAGAGGCTCGGCTCCACCGCCAGATACACACCGCCGACCACCACGAGCACCATGGCGGCAACGAAGCTGGCCAGAGCCATCGTGGCGCCGCGGACATTGCGCAGCACGCCGCCCGCGATGTCCGACGGTTCGAAATCCTCGATCAGGCGCACCAGGGCAAGCCCCCAGCGATGGTCCTCGAGCAGGTCCCGCGTCCGCGCCCAGGCATCGGGGACCATCCGGGTCAGGTGATCGAACTGGCCGGCGATCTCCGCGCCGAACAGCCACAAGCTGCCGATGGCGGCCAGCAGGATCAGGCCGATGGCGGCGCCCAGCCCGACGGCGATCGGGGCGCCCGTCCGCCGTGCGATCCAGTCCGCCAGCCCGCGCAGCAGCAGGGCCAGGAGGACCGAGGCGAAGACCAGGAGGAGGATGTCCGCGATCCGCCAGACCAGCAGCACGAGGGCGACGACGGAGACGGCGCTGAGGGTGGCGACGGCGGCGCGAAGGGCGATGCCCGCCACATCGGGCGGCATGGCGATGCACTTCCTGCATGCGGAGACGCAGATCCTGCCTGAGCAACGGCGCGGCGGACGGAACGTTCCGCCGGGCTCTCCCGGTCATGTCAGGAAACGGTCCTCCTGACCCGGCGCCGGCACCATGCAGGCGTCGCGCCGGCCGAACAGGCGGAAGCGGTTGCGCGCCAGCAGGCCGTACAGCCGTTCGCGCCAGGCGAAAGGCAGAAGTCGCAGCGCCGCCGCCAGCGACCATGGGAAGCCGAGCCCCAGCGCGGTCCGGATCACGCTCTCGGATCTGAACCATGCGATGCCGTCGGCCAGCAGGATGTTGGTCTCGTAATCTTCGGGGTCGAGGCCGTAATGGATGTAGAGCGCTCGCCCGGTCGGCGACTGCGCGGGCAGCAGCCGGAACCGCTTCGCCCGGTCGTGCCGCAGGATGAAGCGGGCCCAGCCGGAACACAGCACGCAGAGACCGTCGAAGATGATGACCGGCCGGTCGTCCGGAAAGCGCGGTACCGCCGGATCCTGCCGCCAGCTATAGGGTTCCCGCTCGATCATCCCGTTCCGGCCCGTCTCGTCGCCGCCGGACGGAGAGCCTAGGGCATCGGCGGAACCGGCGCCACGGCGCCGGGGCTGCCGCGGATTGGCAAGGCTTCGAAGATTATCAGCGAAGCAGGTCGCCACCCAGATAGCGGGGAACGGGATAGGCAATCCCATCGGTGCCCTCGGATTCGATACCGACATCCGCATGTTCCCAGAACAGGGCTCGTAGCGAGTCTCGATCCGGGATCGGATTGGGGCCTGCGAGTTCCGCGAACGCTTCCTCCGGCAGGAAAACGGCATATCCGATCACCAGGTACCGGTCAGACAGGCCGACCCGCCGGGCTGCGGCTCGGATCTGATCCGATGTGAAGCTCTCGCCGCTGCCGTAGTCCTTCTGCAACTGCGGCCAGGCTTCTCGGGCCCAACGCCGGGCGGCGGAGCGCAGCCGGACAGACTGGAAGAAGTGCCAGAACATGTCAGTATTCTCTCAGATCCCGGCAGGCGAGGCGAGGGCGTCCGCTCAGAAGCCTCCAGTCGGTACCTGGAAAGCCGCGAAGACTTTCCGGCAATGAAGGACAGGGAGGACCGCATGGCGATGTCGCTGGCCGACCATTTCCGCCAGATGGCCCGCAACAACGCCTGGGCCAATGCCCGGCTGCATGCGGCCTGCCTCAGGCTGACGCCGGAGGAGTTCGCGGCGCCGCGCACCGGCTTCTTCCCGTCGCTGCGGCGGACGCTGAACCACATCCTGGTCGTCGACCGCGCCTACCTCGCCGATCTCAAGGGCACCGGCCGGCAGTACCCCGTCGATCCGGTCCCCTATCCCGACGCGGTCGACCTGGCCGCGGTCCAGGCCCAGACCGACCGCGATCTCGTCCGCTTCTGCGACGGGCTCGACGCCGCTGGCCTCGACCGGGTGGTGCCGATCGACCGCCGCGACGGCGTCGCCTATCGCGAGACGGTCACCGCCATCCTGGCCCACCTGTTCCAGCACCAGATCCATCACCGCGGCCAGGCCCATGCCATGCTGTCCGGAACCCGGGTGAAGCCGCCGCAGCTCGACGAGTTCTTCCTCGCCTCCGACGCGCCGCGGCGGGAGGCGGAGCTGAAGCAGCTGGGGCTGGACCGGCGGTAGGGAGGTTCAGGCGCCCTTGCCCAGCTGCGCGTCGACCAGCGCCTCGGCGGCCCAGACGATCGCCTGGGCGGGGCCGTCCCGGCCGCGCAGGGTCTGGCTGATCGCATAGGCGCCCTCGACCAGCAGCACGAGGCCGTCGGCCAGCGCCTTCGGGTCGGGCGCGCCGAGCGTCTCGGCCAGCTGCAGCATCCGGCGGCGCAGCTCGCGCTTGTTCGCCTCGGCCACCCGCCGCCCGGGGTGGCTCGGGTCGGGGAACTCGGTCGCGTCGTTGGTGAAGGGGCAGCCGCGATAGTTCGGGGCGGTGGTGCGGTCGGCGAGATATTCCATCAGCGCCCGCAGCTGCGCCCTCGGATCGCCCTCATGCTTGGCGAAGGCCTTGTCCCAGCGGCGCCAGTAGTCGGCGTTGCGGTCCTCGAGATAGGCGACGACCAGGTCGTCCTTCGACGGGAAGGCGCGGTACAGGCTGATCTTGGCGACGCCCGCCTCCTTGGCGATGGCGTCGACCCCGACCGCGCGGATGCCCTGGCGGTAGAACAGCTCGTCGGCGACCGCGAAGATCCGGTCGCGCGCCCGCTTCGGCGCGGCGCCGTCCGCCGCCGCGGCCTCCCGGGTCGTCTTCGTCTGCGCCATCATCCCACCTCTCGGGGTTGACATGTGACCGACCGGTTCGTACGTCTTTCCGGCCGACGAACCGATCGGTTACATTTGGGCCGGATCGCCGCCGTTGTCCAGTCGCAACGACCATCCGCCGGAGCTGTAGGGGTACCGCCGATGACCGCCCTCGTCGCCCGCCTGGTGTCAGGCCGCACGCATTACGGCTGGATCGCGGCCGCGGTCGCCTTCTTCGTCCTGCTCTCGGCCGCCGGCGTCCGGGCCACGCCCAGCGTGCTGATCGTGCCGCTGGAGCAGGCCTTCGGCTGGAGCCGCGACACCATCTCCTTCGCCATCGGCGTGAACATCTTCCTCTACGGGCTGATGGGGCCCTTCGCCGCGGCGGCGATGCAGCGCTTCGGCATCCGTCCGGTCATCATCTTCGCCCTGGCGCTGCTGGCCGCCGCGGTGTCCGGCTCGACCCTGATCACGCAGGAATGGCAGCTGGTGCTGACCTGGGGCCTCCTGGTCGGCTTCGGCAGCGGCATCGCGGCCATGGTGTTCGGCGCCACCATCGTCAACCGCTGGTTCCAGGAGAGGCGCGGCCTGGTCATGGGCCTCCTGACCGCCAGCACCGCCACCGGATCCCTCGTGTTCCTGCCGATTCTGGCCGCGGTGGCGGAGGATTTCGGCTGGAAGCCGGTGGCCTGGGTGGTCGCCCTTGCCGTTGCCGCGATGATCCCGCTGGTCGCCCTGCTGCTGCCCGAACGGCCGCAGGATGTCGGCCTCTCGCGCTACGGCGAGGCGCCGGGCGCCGCGCCGGCCGCCGCCACCGGCAACCCGATCGTCACCGCCTTCCGCATCCTCGGCCGGGCGAGCAAGAAGCGCGACTTCTGGCTGCTGGCCGGCAGCTTCTTCGTCTGCGGCCTGACCACCAACGGGCTGATCGGCACCCATCTGATCGCCGCCTGCCTGGACCAGGGCATCCCGGTGACGACAGGCGCCGCCCTTCTGGCCGCCATGGGCATCTTCGACCTGATCGGCACCACAGCCTCGGGCTGGCTGTCCGACCGCTATTCCAGCCGCTGGCTGTTGTTCTGGTACTACGGGCTGCGCGGCCTGTCGCTGATCTACCTGCCCTTCTCCGGCTTCACCTTCTACGGCCTGTCGGTCTTCGCCGTGTTCTACGGGCTCGACTGGATCGCGACGGTGCCGCCGACGCTGAAGCTGACCAACGACGCCTTCGGCAAGGACGACGCGCCGGTGGTGTTCGGCTGGATTGCCGCGGCGCACCAAGTCGGCGCCGCCACCGCCGCCTTCGGCGCCGGGGTGATCCGCACCGCCATGGACGGCTATCTCCTGGCCTTCCTGGTCGCGGGCATCATCTGCGTCGGCACCGCCTTCATGGTGCTGGCGATCGGCCGCGGCCCGCGTCCCACCGCCGGCCGGCTGGCCGAAGCCGCCGCCTGACCATCGCGACGGGGTGGGGCGAAGCCCTGCCCCGACGGCCGCGGGGGTGGTCATCGGCCGCTCCGCGGGGCAGTCTCTCCGGCAACGAGTCGCAATCCGGGGAGAGACTTCATGGCGGACAACTGCGCCCAGGCGATCATCGACGCCTTCACCCGCAGCGGCGTGGACACGGCCTTCGGCATCCCCGGCGTGCACACGCTCGAGCTGTACCGCGCCCTCGGCCGCAACGGGCTGCGCCATGTCGCTGTGCGGCACGAGCAGGGGGCCGCCTTCATGGCCGACGGCTACGCCCGGGCCAGCGGCCGGCCGGCGATCTGCGTGCTGATCACCGGCCCCGGCCTGCTCAACGCCGCGACGGGCATCGGCCAGGCCTATTCCGACAGCGTGCCGATGGTGGTGCTGTCCACCGTCAATGCCCGCGCCGATCTCGGCCTCGGCCGCGGCGAGCTGCACGAGATGCGCAACCAGCGCCTGGCGATGGAGGGGCTGGTCGCCTCCGCCCTCACCGTGGTCGATCCGTCCCAGGCCCGTGCCGCGGCCGATCTCAGCCTGGCCCGGATGGCGCTGGGCCGCCCGCGGCCGGTCTATATCGAGCTGCCGCTCGACGTCGCCACCGCCGAGGCGCCTGAGGATTCGGGCGCGCTGCCGGCCCTGCCTCTGCCCGCGCCCAACCCGGCGGCGCTGGCGCAGGCGGCCGCGCTGCTGCGCGGGGCGAAGCGGCCGCTGATCCTGCTCGGCGGCGGCGCCGTGGATGCGGCCGCCGCGGCCCGGCGCTTGGCCGAAAGCCTGGGCGCGGTCGTCGCCTGCTCGATCGCCGGCAAGGGCATCGTGCCCGATGACGGGCCGCATTCGATCGGCGCCCGCATCGGCACCGCGGAGGGGCAGAAGCTGATCGTCGAGGCCGATGTCGTGCTGGCGGTCGGCACCGAGCTGTCGATGACCGACCGCTGGGCGCCGCTGCGCGTTCCGGGCGCGCTGATCCGGGTCGACATCGATCCCGACGTGCTGGTGCGCGACCACCGGCCCGCGGTGCCGCTGCTCTGCGACGCCGGGCTGGCGCTGGAGGGGCTGGCCGCGGCCCTGTCCGATCTCGGCGGCCGCTCCGTCTGGGCGGGCGATCTGGAGCCGGTGCGCCGGGCCGCCGACGCGGCCGAGTTCGGCGACAAGCCCGGCCATCTGGCGTTCCTGTCGCGGCTGCGCGACGCGCTGCCGGACGACGCCGTGGTGGTCACCGACATGACCCAGATCGCCTATACCGCCAACGTCGTCTTCCCGGCCCGGCAGCCGCGCGGCTGGCTGCACCCGGTCGGCTTCGGCACGCTGGGCTACGCCCTGCCGGCGGCGGTCGGCGCCAAGCTGGCGCGGCCCGACGCGCAGGTGGTGGCGCTGGCCGGCGATTACGGCCTCGGCTTCACCTGCCAGGAGCTGGGGACGGCCGCCGATCTCGGCCTGGGGCTGCCGGTCGTGGTCTGGAACAACCGCGGCCTCGGCCAGATCGCCTATGGCATGGACAAGGCGGGGATCGCGCGCCTCGGCGTCGAGATCGACCCGCCGGCCTTCGACGCCATGGCCGCGACCTATGGCTGCGGCTATGCCGCAGTCGACGACCCGCGCCACCTGCCGCAGCGTCTGGCCGCCGCCTTCGACGACAGCAAGCCGACCCTGATCGAGGTCGCGGCGGCGTAGTCCGGTCTTCCGGAACCACCCTTCGCCGGATGCCATTGCCCGGGATGACGGCCCGCGCTTCCGCGGCCGTCCTTCTCAGGTATGGAGGTTGGCATGCCCGAACGTCTCGACGGACGCAGGATCGCCGTGCTCGTCGCCAACGGCTTCGAGCAGGTGGAGATGACCGAGCCGGTCAAGGCCCTGAAGGAGGCCGGCGCCACGGTCGAGATCGTCAGCCCGGAATCCTCCCAGGTCACCGGCCACAAGCATCTCGATAAGGGCGACAGCTTCCCGGTCGACGTGACGCTCGACCGCGCGGCGCCCGAGGGCTATGACGGCCTGCTGATCCCGGGCGGGGTGCACAGCCCGGACCAGCTGCGCATGAACCAGCGGGCGCTCGATTTCGTGCGCGGCTTCTTCGACACCGGCAAGCCGGTGGCGGCGATCTGCCACGGCCCGCAGCTGCTGATCAGCGCCGGCGTGGTCGATGGCTGCGAGATGACCGGCTACAAGGCGATCCAGGTCGATCTCGAGAATGCCGGCGCCACCGTCCATGACCGCGAGGTGGTGGTCGACCAGGGCCTGGTCACCAGCCGGTCGCCAGATGACATCCCGGCCTTCAACGCCAAGATGGTCGAGGAGTTCGCCGAAGGCCGGCACAGCGGCCGGATGGCCGCGAGCTGACGCTCAGCGCTGGCGCTCGCGGCGGAGGGCGGCGAGGCGCGCGGCCGCTGTGGGCTCGGCCAGCGCTTCGCTTGCCGTCCGGTCCAGCCGCCGGCGCCAGTTCGGGTATTCGTCGATCGTGCCGGGCAGATTCGGCTGCTGCTCCAGCCCCAGCGCGTCCTCCAGCGGGATCAGCGCCAGCCGCGACGGGCTGCGGGCGACGAAGCGCAAAGCCGCGTCGACCACCGGCCCCGTTTGGTCCGGCTCGGGGCCGGCGCCGACCGCCTGCCACAGCCGGGTCCGATCGGCGTCGCGCTGCGCCCGCTCGGAAGCTCCGCCGTCGGCATATCGTCCGAGCTCCGCCCGAGCCGCGATGTCGGTGCCGCGCCACCAGCCGGCCACCGGCGGCAGGTCGTGGGTCGAGCTCATGGCCACGGCGCCGGCGTCCCAGCGCTCGGCCGGCTTGAAGCCCTCGCCCTCGCGCTCGAACCACAGCACCCGCATGCCGGCCACGGCGCGGTCGGCCAGCAGCCCCGCGAAGCCCCAGGGCAGGGTGCCGAGATCCTCGCCGATCACCACGGCGCGGTGGCGGTGCGATTCCAGCGCCACCAGCCGCAGCAGATCCTCCACCGGATAGGACAGGTAGGCGCCCTCGGTCGGGGCCATCCCGTCCGGCACCAGCCACAGCCGGGCCAGCCCCATGACATGGTCGATGCGGATGCCACCGGCATGGCGCAGAGTCGCCCGCAGCGTGTCGAGGAAGGGGGCGAAGCCGGTCTCGACCATCGCCCGTGGCGAGATGGCCGCGAGGGTCCAGTTCTGGCCGTCGGCGTTGAAGGCGTCGGGCGGCGACCCGATGCTGGCGCCGCCCAGCACGTCCGACGGACGGCTCCAGGCATGGCTGCCGGTGGCGTCCATCCCGACCGCGAGATCCGCGATCAGGCCGAGCCGCATGCCGGCCGAGCGCGCCTCAGCCTGGGCGGCGGCGAAGGCGCGGTCGGCCAGCCATTGCAGGAACAGGTGGAAGCGGACCTCGCGATCCTGCGCCGCGGCGAACTCCGCCACCGCGCTGCTGCGGGGGTCGCGCAGCGCCGCCGGCCAGCGCCGCCAGTCCCGGTCGGCCGGGTCGGCGGCCAAGCGGGCGGCGTGCAGCGCCTCGAACCGGGCATGGTCCTGCAGCAGCGATCCGCCGGCCCGGACGAAGCCGGCGAACTCCTCGGCCAGACCGCCGCCGGCCTCGGCATCGAAGCCGTCGAACAGGGTCCGGAACAGCGCCAGCTTCGCCCACGCCGCGTCCGGCCAGTCGATCAGCGTCCGGGACTCGCCGCGCCGCAGCGCCTCGGCCACGCCCGCCGCCCGGATCGCGGCGGCGACTCGACCAGCGCCGAACAGCGCGGCGGGATCGGCCAGCAGCGGGTTCAGGAACAGCCTGCTGGAGGGGGAGTAGGGGCCGAAGCGCCCCGGCTCCGCCGTGAACAGGGCATGGATCGGGCTCAGCGCCACCGCATCGGCGCCGGCGCGGCCGGCGGCCCGGGCGAGCTCGACGATGCCGCGGCTGTCGCCGATGCCGCCGTCTCCCGCGCTTCGCAGGCTGTAGATCTGCGCGGCCAGGCCCCACATCCGGCCGCCGCGGGCGACCTCGTCCAGGCCGAAGCAGCGCGGTGGCGCCACCGCCAGCGTGATCTCACGGTCGCCCAGAAGCAGCCGGTGATAGCCGGTCCGGTCGACCGGCGGGACCCAGCAGCGGCCGTCGTCGCCCGGATGCACGGTGATGTCGGTCCGGTCGCCCGACTCCAGCACCAGGACGGCGGCGCCGGTGCCGGCGGCCGGCGGAAGCGGGATCGCCTGATGGATCTGGCCGGTGACCAGAGGCGGGACGGGTGACGCCGGCTCGTCGGCACCGATCAGCGCCAGCAGCCGCTTCAGCGTCTCCGGCGCCACGCTACGGGCCTTGCCGGTGACGTCAGTCCAGTCGGGCGCGATGCCGGCCCGGCGGGCCCGGTCGCGCAAGGCGTCGTCCACAAGATCCAAAACAAGACCCTTCCCCTCGGCCACGCCGCGGCGCGGCTGTGATCATATGGAGCCGGATCTCGGATGGGAAAGGCTACGCTGGCGGAAGCGGTCTGCCGGAATCAAAATCCCGTGCCCGCAGCGGCGCTGGGCGCCATGCAGGCACGGGATCGAAATCTCGGCCGGACGGCTATCGTCCGGATCTGGCGACTCAGGCCAGGGTCAGCGAGCGCGGCATCGCCACGCTGCGGGTGCGGCGACGCTCCACCACCACGGCGCTTCCGGTGTTCGAGCGGATCGTCGAGGTGATGCGGAGGGTCGACTTCTTCGCCATCTCCGCCGCCTGGGCCTCGGCCGCGGCGCGGACCTCGTCGAGCGACAGGCCACTCAGCTCGGCGGCGATCTGCAGCCGCTCCTCGTAGTCGGCGGTCAGCCCCTCGGCGGCGTACAGCGCGTCTTCCACCGTCGGCAGCTCGCGCTTGGTGACATAGCGGACGTTCTTGACGGCAGGCATTGGATCGCTCCCGTAAACCTTCACCCGTTGCTCTGGACATTCGATCCGGCCCTGCGTCGGCCGGGCCGGTCAAATGCCCGTAAAATGTGGTGCAAAGAGGGCGGAGCTGCGGCCCGGATCGGGCTTGGCCGTGCCTCCCTGCACCTGATGAGAATAATCATACCATTTTGCGGTGCAACATAGGTTTGCAGGAAATGCTGCGGTGCAATGTCGCCAGCGAAGGGCTCGCTTCGGTCCGGCACATGTCTGTCGACAAATTAAATACAGGCGGTATCCTGGACCGGCCGCCGCGGATCGGCGGCTGATCACAGGGAGAGAGGCAGGCGATGGCGGGGCAGCGCTGGACCGGGGTCTACACGGCGATCACCACCAAGATGGACGCGGCGCAGGAGGTCGACCTGGCGGCGGTGCGCGCCGATGTCGCGTTCCAGATCGAGAACGGCGTCGACGGCATCATCTGCTGCGGCTCGATCGGCGAGGCCAGCACGCTGACCGCCGATGAGAAGATGGCCATTGCCGTGGCGTCGAAGGAAGCGGCGGGCGGCCGCCCGGTGCTGCTGACCGTGGCCGAGGATTCGACTCGCGCCGGTGTGGCGCTGGCGGAACGGGCTACGGCCGCGGGCATGGACGGGCTGATGCTGCTGCCGGCGATGCGCTACGTCTCCGACCGGCGCGAGACCATCCACCATTTCCGCACCGTGGCCCGGGCCACCAGCCTGCCGATTATGGTCTACAACAACCCGATCGCCTATTCGGTCGACATCACGCCGGAGATGTTCGCCGAGATGGCGGACGAGCCGAACTTCGTCGCGATCAAGGAATCCTCGGGCGATGTCCGCCGCATCACCGACATCCTGAACACGGTCGGCGACCGCTACGCCATCTTCACCGGGGTCGACGACCTGGCGCTGGAAAGCCTGATGCTCGGCGCCGTGGGCTGGGTCGCCGGCCTGGTCTGCGCCTTCCCGCGCGAGACCGTGGCGATCCACAAGCTGGTCGCGGCCGGTCGGATCCCGGAGGCGTTGGAGATCTACCGCTGGTTCATGCCGCTGCTGCACCTCGACGTGTCGCTGCGCTTCGTCCAGAACGTCAAGCTGGCCGAGGCGATCGTGCGCGGCACCTCGACCGTGGTGCGCCAGCCGCGGCTGGAACTGCAGGGGGCGGAGCGCGACCGGGTCGAGACCATCGTCCGCACCGCGCTGGCCAATCGGCCAGACCTGGCCAAGTACGGGCTCTGAGACCGGCGAGTCCAAGAACTGATCGTCATTCCGTGCTCGCTGCGGCGCGACGCGCCGCAGCGCCGCCGTCCATGGAACCCAGCGTCAGGTGGTGGACCGGAAGGCCGATCGGTCCCAAATCAAGAAGGTACAGATGGACCGGGGTCCCGGTATCGGACACCTGGGCGATCTGGGAGACGCGACCCATGACTGCGGCCCTTATGCGCAGCAGAACGCGATTTGATCGCCTGGTCCAGCCTGCGTGTCACATGGGAGAACACCAATGAAACGCCCTGTGTCGACGCCCCAGAAACTCCAGCAGTCGATCGATCACCTGAAGGGGAGGCAACTCGGACTCGAGTTGATGCTAGCGGCCTTCGTGCGCTCCGTCGTGCCTGTCGAGGAGCACGGCGACATGGCGAACGGGCTTTCCGTGGATTGCCATTCTGCGATCGACGGCGTCCTCGTGGCGATGCCGGATGGCACCGTCAGGCCCGGTTTCGTGGCAGCCGACAATCCATCATTCCGGAGGATCGAGGACGCGGCTCGCGACGCCGTCGACGAGATCTGCATCCTCATCGCAGCCAATCGCTCGTCCGAAGATCTCGAAGCGCGAACGAAGACGTGAAGGCCGGGGACCGTGGCGTCGACCCCGGGCCGAAGACGTCGGCCAGGGTCGTGCGTTCGCGTCTCAGGCCGCCTCGCCCTCCAGCACCAGCACATCCTCGCGGCCGAAGGTGACGGTGACCGGCTGGCCACGCTCGGGCGGCGCCAGGCTGGGGCTGTTGAAGGTGTCGAGCGACACCGCGTTCTCCTGGAAGCGGACGCGAATGCGAACGACGGAGCCGAGGAAGTTCACATCCTCGATCGTCCCCTGCATGCGGTTGCGGTCGGCGCCGCGGTCCTCGGCCGAACCGGCGAGTGCGATAGCCTCCGGCCGCAGCGCCACTGAGCGGACCTCGCCGTCCCGGGCGTCGCCGACGCCCCGGGCGGCGATGATCTCCTGCCCGTCGATGCGGATCCGCTGCCCGGCGGCGTCGGTCACCTGGCCGCGCAGGATGTTCAAGGTGCCGACGAAGGAGGCGACGAAGCGGGTGCGCGGATAGTTGTAGATCTCGAAGGGCGTGCCGACCTGTTCGGCGTAGCCCTCGTTCATCACCACGATCCGGTCCGACATCGACAGGGCTTCTTCCTGGTCGTGCGTGACGAAGATGGTGGTGATGCCGAGGTCGCGCTGCAGCGCCTTGATCTCGCCGCGCAGCGACACCCGGATCTTGGCGTCCAGCGCCGACAGCGGCTCGTCCAGCAGCAGCACCTTCGGCTGGTTGGCCAAGGCCCGGGCCAGGGCCACGCGCTGCTGCTGCCCGCCGGAGAGCTGATAGGGATAGCGGTCGGCGAGATGCGGCAGCTTGATCAGCTCCAGCATCTCCTTGACCCGCCGGCCGATCTCGGCCGCCGGCTTCTTCGCCACCTTCAGGCCGAAGGCGACGTTGTCGGCCACCGTCATGTTCGGGAACAGCGCATAGGCCTGGAACACCATCCCGACATTGCGCTGGTTGGGCCGGAGGCGGGTGACGTCGCGGCCGTCGATCCTGATCGCCCCGCCGGTCGGCGTCTCGAACCCCGCCACCATGCGCAACGTCGTGGTCTTGCCGCAGCCGGAAGGGCCGAGGAAGGAGATGAACTCGCCGCGCTTCACCGCCAGGTCGAAATTATGGACCACGGTGTTCTGGCCGTAGCTCTTGCGCAGGCCGCTGATCTCGAGGAAGTCGGTCGCCGGATCCATCCGTTCACCTGCTTGCGGCGCATATGCGGTCGAGAAGGTCATTGCATCGCCGGGGAGGCACCGCGGCGACCGCGGCCGAAGAGCTGCAGCAGGCCCATGCAGGCCCAGGTGACGGCGAAGGCGATGATCGCCAGCGCCGCCGGCTCATAGGCCCGGTTGGCGCCGACCAGCTGCAGATAGGGACCGAAGGCCGGTCGGTTGAGGAGGCTGGCGAAGGTGAATTCGCCGATCACGATGGCGAAGGTCAGGAAGGCGCCGCTCAGCACCGCGGCGCGGACATTCGGCAGGATCACCCGGAACAGGATCCGGGCCCGGCCGGCGCCCAGGCTCTCCGCCGCCTCGGTCAGGGTGCGGACGTCGATCGCCCCGAGGCCGGTGTCGACCGCCCGGTACATGTAGGGCAGCGCCAGGGTGACGTAGCCGAAGGTCAGCAGCAGGTCGGTGCCGCGCTCGGAGCCGAGCAGCGGCAGGATCGAGGAGGTGTTGAACAGCTGGATGTAGCCGAACACCAGCACGATCGCCGGGATCACCAGGGGCAGCAGGGTGATGAATTCGATGACCGGGCGCAGCTTCGGCAGGCGCAGCCGCACCCAATAGGCGGTCGGCACCACCAGCAGCACCCCGACCACGATGGTGGCGAGGGCCAGCACGCAGGAATAGAGGAAGCTGGCCTGGAAGCCGGGATCGGCCAGCACGATGCGGTAGGCGTCCAGGCTGTATTCGCCGCGGCGCATGCGCAGCGAGAACTCCAGCGTGCCGATCAGTGGCACCAGGAAGTAGAGCGTGCCGACGATGAGGGCGATCCAGGCGCCGATGCGGCTCTGCCTCATCGCAGCCACCGTTCGCTGCGGGCGCGCAGCAGCATGTAGAGACCGTTGGACAGGCCGGTGATCAGGATCATGCCCAGCGCCAGGGCGTAGCCGAGATTGGGGTTGTGCAGCACGTCGCCGCGGATCTGGGCGTAGAGCAGGATCGGCACGATGTTGAGCGAGCTGCCGGTCAGGGCATAGGCGGTGGCGATGGCGCCGAAGGCATTGGCGAACAGCAGCAGCGTGGTGCCGACCAGGCTGGGCCACAGGATCGGCAGCGCGACCATGCGCCAGTACTGCCAGGTGCTGGCGCCGAGGATCGCGGAGGCCTCGCGCCATTCCTTCTTCAGCCCGTCCAGCGCCGGCGCCAGGATCAGCACCATCAGCGGGATCTGGAAGTAGAGATAGGTTAGGGTCAGGCCCCAGAAGCTGAGCAGGTTGAAGCCGGTCTGGTACAGCCGGAAGCCCAGGACGGGGGCGAGATAGGTGTCGAACAGGATCGTCACCAGGCCGAGCCGGCCGAGGGTGGCGATGAAGGCGAAGGCCAGCGGCACGCCGGCGAAGTTCGAGGCGACGCCGCAGAAGGTCATCAGCGTCGGCCGGATCCAGCCCGGCAGCCCGCCTATCACCGCGGCATAGGCCAGGAAGAAGCCGATCAGGGCGCCCAGCAAGGCGGAGGCGGCGCTGACGCGGATCGAGATCCAGTAGGCGTCGAGGATCGATTGCTGGAACAGGTCGCCGATGTTCTTGAACGTGAACGCCCCGTCCGGCGTCTGGAAGCTGCCGACCAGCAGATAGCCGGTGGGCAGCACCAGGAACAGCAGGGCGAACAGGAAGAACGGCGCCACCCCGAGCCAAGCCCAGGGGATCCCGCCCGATCGGGCCGGCGCGGCGAGGGGGGCTGCGATCGAGGCCTGGGTCATCGGCGCCTTTTGAAGGAAACCTGCCGCGACGGGTGAAGACGCGGAAGGCCGCGCCGTCCTCCGGCCTCAGCATAGGGCAGGGGAGGGCGCGGCCTCCAGCACATCACTTGACGTTGGCGCCGACCACCTTGTCCCATTCCTTGGTGATGATCGCGCTGGCCTTGTTCTGGTCCTCGAGGCTCGGGAACACGGCCGCGGTATAGGCCTCGGCCGGCGGCAGGGCCTTCATCAGATCCTCGGGGATCTTCTTGGTGTCGACCAGGTTCTGGAACCGGATCGGGTGGCAGTATCCCTTCAGGTAGCCGAGCTGGCCCTCATCCGAATACAGATGCTCCATCCACAGCTTGGCGGCGTTCGGATGCGGCGCATAGGCGCTGATCGCCTGAACATAGACGCCGGCGACGACGCCGGTCTTCGGCACCACGATCTCGATCGGCGGATTGCCCTTCAGCGTGTCGCGGTCGTTGAGGGCGAGATAGTCCCAGCGGATCACGATCGGGGTGGCGCCCTGGGCCAGCGAGGCGGCCTTGCCGATGGTCGGCACGAAGTTGCCGGCCTTGTTGAGATCGGCGAAGAACTTCAGCCCGGCCTCGGCGGCCTTCTCGGGGTCCTTCTCGGTCGACAGGCCGGCGGCCAGGACGCCCAGGATCGCCTGGTTAGAGGTGCGCGGGTCGCCGGCGAGGGCGACGGAGTTGGCGTAATCGGAGGCCAGCAGGTCCTTCCAGTCGGCCGGGATCTTGCTGACGATGTCCTTGTTCACCTCGAAGGCCAGCACGCCGTAATAGTCGCCGTACCAGTAGCCCTCCGGATCCTTGGCGCTGTCCGGGATCGTGTCCCAGGTCGACACCTTGTACGGCGCGATCAGCCCTTCGGCCTTGGCCGACGGCCCGAAGGACAGGCCGACATCGATCACGTCGGGGGCTTGGGGGCCGCGATTCCCTTTGTTCGCCTTGATCGCCTCGATCTCGTCGCCCGAGCCGGCGTCGGGGTTCAGCTCGTTGACCTTCAGGCCGTACTTGGCCTTGAAGCTGTCGATGATCGCGCCGTAGCCGCACCAGTCGTGGGGCAGGGCGATGGTGGTCAGCTCGCCCTCCGCCTTCGCCGCGGCGATCAGCTCGGCCGACGGTTCGGCCCGGGCGGCGGAGGCGACGAGCGCCAGGGCCGAGATCGACAGCACGGATGTCCACGTCGCCTTCATGTCACAACCCCCGTTGTTCACCAGTCTGTTGTCCGGATTTTAGGAAAATTTCCGAATTCGAAGTCGAGCGCGCGGTCAAATCCGGATTCCGGCGCGGACGCGGCGGGACTGTGTTGCGCTGCCCAGTCCTTGTCAAGGAGAGTCCCGATGAAATCTCCGTAATCGAGCGACCTCCGCCCGGCCAGGACATGGCAGGTGCCACACAACTTTAGACAAACTGTAATAATAACGTCACGAAACTTTGCGCCCGTCAACGACTCCCTGCAGCGGCACGATCCGTCGCATCGAGGATCGATCGGGTCGGGGCCGGGCTTTCGCCGCCCGCCGCCGCTGGCTATGGTGCGGCCTCCGATTCACTCAAGCGAGCGGGAACCGACCCATGGCAGGAAGCATCGAAGCGCGGCTGCGGGAGAAGGGCATCACCCTGCCCGCGGTGGCGGCGCCGGCGGCGAACTACGTCCCCTCCGTCATCT
Source organism: Inquilinus limosus DSM 16000 (assembly GCF_000423185.1). GTDB lineage: Bacteria > Pseudomonadota > Alphaproteobacteria > DSM-16000 > Inquilinaceae > Inquilinus > Inquilinus limosus. The sequence continues at coordinate 342,835 of NZ_AUHM01000005.1, forward strand.
CCGGCAATATGCTCTACGTCTCCGGCCAGGTGCCCTTCGTCGACGGCAAGATCAGCCACACCGGCAAGCTCGGCGCCGAGTTCGCGGTCGAGGACGGCTACGCCTGCGCCCGGATCTGCGCCATCAACATCCTGGCGGCCGCCAAGGCGGCGCTGGGCGACCTCGACCGCGTCGTCCGGGTGGTGAAGCTGGGCGGCTTCGTCAATTCGACGCCGGACTTCACCGACCAGCCGAAGGTGGTCAACGGCGCCTCCGACCTGATGGCCGAGGCCTTCGGCGATGCCGGCAAGCATGCCCGCGCCGCCGTCGGCGTCGCCCAGCTGCCGCTCGGCTGCGCCGTCGAGGTCGAGGCGATCTTCGAGATCCGGTAGGCGCCTCTTCCGGCAGGAGGGGCGATGGCCGAGCGCATCATCGAGAGCCCGGACAATCCGCGCGCCAAGCTGTGGGCGGCGCTGCTGGAGAGCCGCGGCCTACGCAAGCATCGCCGCTTCCTGCTGGCCGGGCGCAAGACCGTGCGCGAGGCGCTGGCGCGGCATCCCGAACAGTTCGAGTCCCTGCTGCTGCCGCCCGGCGCCGAGGATCTGTCGGCACCGCCCGAGCTGGAACGCATCCGTCTCGGCCGGGCGCTGTTCGACCGGCTCGACGTCTCGGGCACCGGCCTGCCGATCCTGGTCGGGCTGGTGCCGGAGATGCCGGCGATCGACCTGGCCCGGCCGCCCGAGGGGCTGGAGCTGGTCTGCGCCCTCGGCGACCCCAGCAATCTCGGCGCGCTGCTGCGCAGCGCCGCCGCCTTCGCCGTGTCGCGGGTGATCCTGCTGGCCGATGCGGCGCATCCGTTCCACCCGAAATGCCTGCGCGCGGCGTCGAACGCGCAGTTCGCGCTGGAGCTGCGGCGCGGCCCGGCCTGGGCCGGTCTGGCGCAGGCCGCCGGGCCGCTGCTGGCGTTGGACGCGGAGGGGGAGGATCTGTCGGGCTTCGCCTGGCCGCGCGACCTTCGGCTGGTCCTGGGCGAGGAGGGGCTTGGCGTCCCGACTGGTCTGGCCGTGCAGCGCCTGGCGATCCCGACCACCGGCGCGGTCGAATCGCTCAACGCCACCGTCGCCGCCAGCCTGGCGCTGTACGGGCACTATCTGGCGATGCGGGCGGCGACTTGAGCGTTTTCAAGTCCCCCCTCCCCTTGCGGGAGGGGGGCAGGGGGAGGGGTCTGCGCGCGTCCGCGCGCGAATGTGCAAAGCACAGGCCTCGCCGTCGAGACCGGAGCGCAAAAGTCAGGCCGGCTCTGGCGGTGAAAACCCCCTCCCCCTACCCCCTCCCGCGAGGGGAGGGGGGACTCAAAACAGGATCAGGCCACCGCCATCTCGGCCGGCTCGTACCGTACCGGCAGGCCGTCGGCGCGGCCGATCATGCCGCGGGCGCCGGCCAGGGCGCCCGGCACCAGCTCGAGCCCGAGCAGCCGGCTGTAGTCGACCGGCCCCGGCAGCATCAGGCCGAGGGTCAGGTCGCGGCGGAAGCCGAAGCGGCGGTAGTAGGGCTCGTCGCCGACCAGGATCACGCTCCGGTGGCCGAAGGCCGCGGCGCGCGACAGCCCGGCCCGCATCAGCCGCGAGCCGATGCCGCTCGAGCGCAGCCCCTCGGCGACCGCGAGCGGGCCGAGCAGCAGCGTCTCGCCGACGCCGTCGACATGGATCGGCCAGAAGCGCAGCGTGCCGACCAGCTCGCCATCCTCCAGCGCGACGAGGCCGAGCTCGTTGACCGGCCGGACCCCGTCGCGCAGCCGGTAGACGGTCTTGCCGAAGCGCCCCTCGCCGAAGCTGTCGGCCACGAGCTCCTCGATGGCGGCCGCGTGGCGCGGCCGCTCCCGCATGATGTCCATGACCCGAATCCCCACCCGTATGAGGTTCAGATGTAGTAGGCCTTGAGGGGCGCGAAGCCGTTGAAGGCGACCGCCGAATAGGTCGTCGTGTAGGCGCCGGTGCCGTGGATCAGCACCTTGTCGCCGATCGCGAGCGAAACCGGCATCGGGTAGGGCGTCTTCTCGTACAGCACATCGGCGCTGTCGCAGGTCGGGCCGGCCAGGATCGCCGGCTCGGCGGCATCGCCGTCATGCGCGGTGGTGATCGGGTACCGGATCGCCTCGTCCATCGTCTCGGCCAGGCCGCCGAACTTGCCGATGTCGAGATAGACCCAGCGGGTGTTGTCGTTCGCCGACTTGTTCGAGATCAGCACGACCTCGGTCTGGATCACGCCGGCATTGCCGACCATGCCGCGGCCCGGCTCGATGATGGTCTCGGGCAGGCGGTTGCCGAAGTGATGGCGCAGGCTGGCGTCGATGGCCCGGCCATAGGCCTCCGGCGTCGGCACCTCCTTCAGGTACCTGGTCGGGAAGCCGCCGCCGAGATTGACCATCTTCAGCTCGACGCCCTTGGCCGCCAGGTCGCGGAAGATCGCGGCCGCCGACTCCAGCGCCTGGTCCCAGGCGCCGGTGTCGCGCTGCTGCGACCCGACATGGAACGACACGCCATAGGGGTCGAGGCCGAGGCCCGGCGCCATCGCCAGCAGCTCGCGCGCCATCGACGGCTCGCAGCCGAACTTGCGCGACAGCGGCCACTCGGCGCCCTCGCCCGAGGTCAGGATGCGGCAGAACACGCGGCTGCCCGGCGCGACCTCGGCGATCTTGCGCAGCTCCGCCTCGCTGTCGAAGGCGAACAGGCGCACGCCGAGCGCATAGGCGGTGGCGATGTCGACCCGCTTCTTGATGGTGTTACCGAAGGAGATGCGGTCCGGGGTGGCGCCGGCGGCCAGCGCGTCGCGGATCTCCACGACGCTCGCCGTGTCGAAGCACGAGCCCAGCGAGGCCAGCAGCGACAGGATCTCCGGCGCCGGGTTGGCCTTCACCGCGTAGAAGATGCGGCTGTCGGGCAGGGCTTCGGCCAGCGCCCGGTAGTTGCCGGCGACCACGTCGAGGTCAAGGACGAGGCACGGCGTCTCCGGACGTCGCTCTTCGAGAAAGGAAGCGATCTTGGTGTTCATCGGTGAGGCACTCCCCCACGGCAAGCCAGTTCAAACCCAACCGTTGCCTGAGGCGCCCCGCCTCTGCTCACCGGCGACGAAACCCGGCGGCACATGCGGATCCGGATCGCAGAGACGGGATCGCGGGACGACGCCATGGGCGCCACCCGGGAACACCATCCAGACAATCACGGAAGAGGAACCCTCTCCGCACATGCAACCGAAAAACTTCTCTTCAACCCAGCCGGCCGAAGCCGGACAGACCGAGGAGACGCGTGACGTCGTTGCTGTGCCCACCTTGGGTCGGTGCTTGGTTCGACCGGGTGGGCCGGGGCACGTGCGAATACGTTCCGAGGCGTCAAATACGGTCGGTGCCCCCCTGATGCAAGTGAAATTTTATCGATGAAGAATTTATCCCGTCGCCGTGGCGCCACAGCCTCAGCCGATTTCTAAATTCCGCCTCATTTCGTCTTGATATTGCGGGATTCTCGCGAGATAAGTTTCGCATCATGACGACCCGCTCCTCCGGCAGACCTGCCTTGCGCGCGACTGGCGGCCGCACCCGGACGAGCGCGTCCTCCGGCAAGTCCTCGCCCGGACGCCGCAAGTCGAGTCCGCGAGGCCGCAAGTCCCCGGGCCGGCGGCACTGGCTCTGGGGCGTCGCCAAATGGGGCGCGGTGCTGTCGGTCTGGGCCGCGATCGGCCTCGGCGTCGTGATCGCCTATTTCGCCTATGACCTGCCCGACATCCGCCAGGTGGCGATGCCGGAGCGGCGCACCGCCATCACCGTGGTCGCCGCCGATGGCGGCCAGATCGCCCGCTACGGCGACATGACCGGCGACATGGTCCAGGCCTCGGCCCTGCCGAAGCACCTGGTGAACGCGGTGCTGGCGATCGAGGACCGGCGCTTCTACGGTCACTACGGTATCGACCCGATCGGCGTGGCCCGGGCGCTGTGGGTGAACTGGCAGGCCGGCCGCGCGGTGCAGGGCGGCTCGACCATCACCCAGCAGGCGGCCAAGAACCTGTTCCTGACGCCGGAGCGCACGGTCCGCCGCAAGATCCAGGAGGCGATCCTGGCGGTCTGGCTGGAGATGAACTTCTCCAAGGACCAGATCCTCACCGCCTATCTCAACCGGGTCTATTTCGGCTCCGGCACCTACGGCATCGACGCCGCCGCCCGTGCGTATTTCGGCGTGCCGGCCCAGGATGTGAACCTGGAGCAGGCGGCGATGCTGGCCGGCCTCCTGAAGGCGCCGTCGCGCTACTCGCCGGACCGCAACCCCGAGGCGGCGCGGCAGCGCGCCGACGTGGTGCTGTCGGCCATGGTCGATGCCGGCTTCCTGACCGAGAAGCAGCGCCAGGCCGCCGACGACCAGCCGCCGGTGCCGCCGCGCCGGCCGGGCGGCGGCTCGGGCAGCCGCTACTTCGCCGACTGGATCGCCGACCAGGTGCCGGATTTCGTCAACACCGCCGCCCCGGCGCTCCGGGTCGAGACCACGCTGGTGCCGTCGCTGCAGCGCGCCGCCGAGCGCATCGTCGACGCCCGCATGGCGGAGGATGGCGGCAAGGTCGGCGCCAGCCAGGCGGCCCTGGTGGCGATGCGGCCGGACGGCGCCGTGGTCGCCATGGTCGGCGGCCGCGGCTACAGCCAGAGCCAGTTCAACCGGGCGGTGACGGCGCAGCGCCAGCCGGGCTCCTCCTTCAAGATGTTCGCCTATCTGGCGGCGGTGGAGCAGGGGATGACGCCGGACAGCCTGGTGCTGGACGGGCCGATCACGATCAAGAACTGGTCGCCGGGCAATTACGACGGCAAGTTCCACGGCGAGGTGACGGCGCGCGAGGCGCTGGCCAAGTCGTACAACACCGCCGCGGTGCGGGTGCTGCAGCGGGCCGGCATCAACCGCACGATCGAGCTGGCCCGGCGCCTCGGCATCACCTCGCCGCTGCGGCCGGAGCTGTCGCTGGCGCTCGGCACCAGCGAGGTCAACCTCCTGGAGCTGACCGCGGCCTATGCCGCGCTGGCCAACAGCGGCAACGGCGTCTGGCCCTACGGCGTCGAGCGGATCGGCCCGCCGGGCGGCGACCCGATCTACACCCGCTACGGCGGCGGCCCGGGCGAGGCGGTGCTGCCCTGGCATGTCGAGGCGATCAACCGCATGCTGCGCTCGGTCATGACCATCGGCACCGGCCGCAGCGCCCGGCTGGACGACCGGCCCTCGGCGGGCAAGAGCGGCACCAGCCAGGGCTACCGCGACGCCTGGTTCATCGGCTTCACCGCCGATTATGTGGTCGGCGTCTGGGTCGGCAACGACGACGGCACGCCGATGGACAAGGTGACCGGCGGCAGCCTGCCGGCCAAGATCTGGCACGACTTCATGGTCGAGGCCGAGCGCGGCAAGCCGGCCAGGCCGCTGCTGGGCGTCGACGATTCGCTGCCCGCCGCGGTGGCGACGGCGGGGCCGGGCGGCGGGGCCGCCGCCCCCGCGCCGGCCGCGATCGCGCCGACCGCCACGCCTCCGGGTGCGCCGAAGGTGCTGGTGCCGCCCACCGCCACCGTCCCGACGGTGCAGCCGGCGAAGCAGGAGCTGGACCAGAACGGCCTCGAAGGCCTGATCGGCAGCCTCGGGAACGGGTGAAGGGTTCCGGCACGGCCTTGCAGACAGAGCCGGGCGCGTGCTCTTGGATGACGGGGCGCCCGGTTCTGGACAGCGCCTCACCGACCAGCGGTGGTCCGTGAAGGGTGGCCATCGGAGCTTATGGCAGCGCTCCAGACGTATCCGGTTCGCGCCATATGCGGTCATACCAGCGTAGCTCTATAGCGGAGATCGGCGTGATGGCGCGAACCCTAGCCTGCTGCAGCTGAAAGAGCGCCAAGCTTTGCGATGGCAAGCGCTCGGCCGACAGTGAATCTCAATTCAGGACTGACCAGCTTGAGTTCTCCAATCCAAGTCGCAACTTCGGCAAGCAACTCAGGATTCTTGATGGTGTAACAAAGTTGTTCCAGTTTTCTTGAAAGGAAGGAGTTCGCGGCAACCCTCTCTGCCTCCGCTGCAGAACACTCAAGGAAGCGATAGATTGCTTCAATAGCTGTCTCCCGTCTCTCTTCTATGACTAGGCGCTCGATACATGCTTCTGCGACAGCGTTAGCAAGAGTTGTATCCTGCAGTAAGGCCGCGACATGGCCAAGAAGTGTGAGTGCATCTGCGAGTCGCCCTTCTGGATCCGCTGAAGAGTCGGACCGAATGATGCCAACCAACTTGTGAAGGCTTTCCACGATTTCGCGTGGGGGACCGAATGCTGGAATTGCCAACCTCATACTCAAAAGATGATCGACGGTTGGCTCCTGCATGAGCTCTTCATATAGTTCGCCAATGTCTTGCATTTCGGAAACAATTGGCAGATGCGGCCTTCGCGCTCCTTCCATAATGGCTGGAAGGACCGTCAAGAGTTGATAATGTTCCTCGCTAACCCATGCACGCAACTTGTCGATGCGCTCGGCCCAGGCTGGTGGGATTTGCTCTTTTGGAATTCTTGCGAAAACGCCGATTGCGCGACCACAGACGTCAGCGAGCAAAATCCGCGGATCTATCCACTCCGGTCGCCATTGGGGATCAGTCCTAAAGTCACAAAACACTGAAAGAAAATAGGATTGTCCAGCCTCCTGCAAAGACCACTGTATCAGGCTCTTATGATCGATCTTGGATACCCCAAAGGTCCGCACTAAAAGCAAAGCATGACTTGCTGCAGCTAGCCTTCGCCAGAACGCAGGTCTAGCATTCACCTTCTCATCCTTTGCGATCTTGGCAACGGTGAGGACAAGTGCTGCTCCGAACATCCCACAAGCTATCTCAAGCCACTCAAGATCCCCGAAGAGACGAACAAGAAGGCGTTCACCTAGTTCAGAAAACTCCGGGTCATCCGCCACCCAGTCTGCGCAAAGTTCGAAGGCGCCAATAAGCGAGAAGTGGTCGTCGAGAAGAAGAGCTTCTTCGAGAATCCGCTTCTTCGTTTCATTGTCGAGAGCCTCGAAGAGATTGTGCGGTACTAGGGTAGGGGCTGAAAATGTCAATGCGATGGAGCGAAAGGCCGAAGTCGGATTTCTATCTACCCGTGCAGTCCATTCTGACGCGAGCTCTTCTCTGATGAAATCAGCAAGCGCATCGGATTTAGTGGGCGGCACGGTCAGGTTGTCCCAGTGCCGGCCATCAGCTGGCAGGATCTCGCCTAAGGTAGGCTGTCTCGTCGAGGTTTCTTCGGAGAGACGGGCCTGGAACTCTTCCGGTGACGACGCCAGCGCTTCGGCCACCGCCACAAACTCGTCCAGGCCAAAATCGTGGCCACCAACAATCCGTCGCAGTTCGTCCTGCAAGCCGGAATGAATTGTTACGGAATCAAAGATGCGCTCAAGCTCACGAAGCCGCCTCTTCGGCGAACCAGACATCAAAACGGCGTGCGAGAACCTAAATCGATGCCGACCAACTTCAAGGAAACCTGCGCCTTGTGAGTCGATTGACGCCGTGACGGAAAGCTCATTGTTGCCTTCGTCAAGAAGCGACGGGGCCGGTAGGCCATCGACAGCTGCTCTGAAGACCGACAAAAGGCTTTCCCATTGAACTGTCAGATCCTCCGAAAGCCGCATCGTGCGTCTGGTCGGAATATCCCACCGCTTGACCGTTTCGAGATCTTTCAGAACGTCGCGCTGCAGCTCGCTCGACAGCTTATCCAGTGTAAAAAGGACGCGAGCCCGTTTGGAGATGACGATCTTCTTCCTAGCCATCGCTGTCCTTCGCGAGGGAGTTGATAAAGAAGCGAACCCCCTCCACAACTGCCGCATAGGTCTCTGGGGCTTGGCCACGAAGCGGATCGAGAACGCGATTCTCGATCCAGCGGTTGTAGGCCTGCATCCGCTTCTTGTCTTTCAGCTCCAGGGGCAGGGTGAGCCGTGCCGCTAGGGCTACGCTGACCGCATTCACCCAACGGGGTGGCACTTGACCATCCCACTGGTCAACCCAGTCCTCAGGATGCGCCGGCAAGTCGCGAATGGTATCGGCCAGAGTGGCGGCCCGTTGGCTATCCCGCTCCCGTCCCCAGACGGCTAGTATTGCATGATTAATAGCGATCATCGTGGTAGCGAACCACGGAATCTCTGAGGGAAAGCGGGGAAGTGCGGCGACCCTTGCCAGCAGCATAGATTCTTTCATCGCACGAAGTTCGGCCGGGTCAGAACCTCTACGGCGTAGAGTTGCGGAAACAACTTCTTCAGTGTCGAGGGGAATCAAACTTGCCCCGGCAATCCTCAGCCGGTGCCGAAACGCGTGCCTCTCACCATCTGAGATGGCTCGTCGGCTGTTCAGCTCTTCAATCACGTCGAGCGAGGTCACCACTCGCGCGCGATGACCATAGCTATCCATAGCGAAGGGCTCTTTGTTAAGAGCGCGGTCATCGATCACAACAACGTCCGCCTGCCCCAGGTTCGCTACGAGATTGAGTGTGGATGAAGCAAACGTCTCATCATCGTCATTGTCGTCATCACCGTTGGCTCTCTCTGACTTTCGTGAGCGCTGTGGGCCAAAAACGATCTTGCCCGCGATTTGCGCCTTTCGAACGGACTCGCGAATCGTATCGATGACCAGAAGAACGTCGATCGTGTGTTTGTCGTGCTCTACCAGTGCAGCTGCTTCGTCAGCCGTGCTTGAAGCGATAAAGACCTGAGGAAAGGCCTTGAGGACTGTGTCAAGCAGGCCAACGAAGTGCAGGTAGTTGAATGCCAAATCATCAATGTACAGTGGATATTTTGGATCTGGACGAGCCGGGCTAGGCCAGCCGCTGTCCTGTAGCGTGAAGTAATGCTGCGCCGTCTCTTCCGTGCTTTGATCGGTTAGGCCATTGTCTTGCAGAACTCCCAAAAGGCTGTGCATGTCGGCAAGCCGTTGTGCATAGGGCGAAATATCTGCGTTCTGATTGAGGACTCCTGGCTTGTGAACGGGGGCCGGACGAAGAACGACGCCATTGGTCGACTCTGCTGCACGCAAAAGCCCCGCTAGCTCATCGCCAACTTCGACAACAAGGGGATCGTGCCGAGAAAGTGATGTTCGAACGACTTTGATCCTCCCAGATGCGATTGCTTGCTGAAGCCGTTCGGCACGCCTCAGCCTGGATTTCTGAAACTCACGGATGCGCCTCCGGCCCTCGAAGAGCTCACGGAAAACCCCACTTGGGAGGACAACTTCTTGGAAGATATCAAACACCTTGGGGAGCAAACCGAGCCAGCCAAGCACGAGGAGCGCGGTGAAATCCAATGCTAGTCGCTTGATCTCACCGAACGCTCCAGGCTGTCTGCGACCCGAGAAAACAGGAACCGCAACCTTACGCCGTGCATCTGCAAGCGCGGCGTTGCGAGTAAAGTTGCGCAATAGAACATCAACAAGAGTCGTGCGAAGACCCAGAATAGCTATAGTCAGCGGGATCTCGCCTCGCACGACGCCTTCTTGGATACGACTCGTCTGCTCATTCCATTCCGTTTGTCTTTCCAGAAGGTCCTTTAGCTCAAACCGGCGAATGGGACCATCGGGCCCTGAGAGGTCCAAAGCGCGACGAAACCATTGGTGCGCTTCCTCTTTAGTGTCCTCCAGACCTTCTTCGACATAGACAGTATAGGCCCCGAGCAAGACATTCGGGTCGTCAGCACCTTTGGCAAGCGCAGCCGACACCAAATCCCTGTGCGGGCCCTGTCCTGCCGCCTGGGACAAACGAGCTGCCCGGATCAATGCGATGGCGGGCATGTTAGGGGCGGCCTGAAGATAGGCGTTCAGCGGTTGTGACAACGCTTCCCACTCGCCACTTTCGATGGCAATCGCAATCTCAAGATCGAGATCGCGTGTTGTGGCTTCTTGAGCAAGCCGCCGGGCTTCGGCGAGCGCTTCAGCGAGGCGGCCGCGGCTAAGCAGTTGCCAGGCGTAATGGCGTCGAAGCCCGCTGTCGCGGTCTACTACAGCATTATTGGCTTCAAGCACCCGCATGAAGCTGTCATCGTCCCCAGCCTTAGCATAGGAATGCGCCGCGAACGCAAGGTCCATCGGATCACCGGTCCTCTCAAAGAGCTCCTCGGCACAGGGACCAATAGATCGATGGTCGTGGCGCTGACTGAGAACAGCAATCAGATCACGAAGCGCTCCCGTTGTGCCGGTCGTGTCATAGGCCCGCTTGAACTCGGTCACGGGATCCGCTCCCTCGGCCGTCGACACTTCGGCACTCAGGCGAGCAAGTTCATCAGGCTCGATAGCATCGCGATTGGCATCGAGGACAGCCCTGGCGCCGCTCGCGTCACCCGCACGGGCGAGTGCCTGAACTTCGATCATGCGGATCGAGGGCTTTCCAAACGCGTCGTCGAGCCTCCCCCGGTGCCGCGCGATGAAGGCAGCCAGCGGGGCTGTATTCCCATGATCCTCCATGAGAATTGCAAGACCAGCCCGAAGTTCGTCCTCATTCAATCCGCCGAATGCAGCTCTGTTCTCTAGGTGCTTGAGAATGGGGGCCGGGTTGAAATTTGGCAGATACGCCAATGCGAATTGAATACGCTTCAGGGCTATGGCCGGATCCTGCATGTCGGACTCGAGCCGCGCCCGAGCCGCTTGGCGGTGAGAAGGGTGAAGGAGCTCGAACCAGTAGACATAGTCTTCAGCGACTCTTGTGGTTTCGGGCAGCCCGAGTTCCTTGACAATGGGAATAAACCGGCGGATGTCCTCAATGGCTCCATCGAGCGTTGCCGCTGTTTGCTCGCTCGGCGTGACCGGGCGGACTCGCCGGATGTCGAGTTGCAGCCCCATCAGAGCGAGGCGCTGCTCTGGCTTGGCAAGGACCGAGGCGAAGCGTATGGCACCACGCAAGAGCAGCAAATACGGACAATCTTCGAAGTTCTGCTTACAAAGGCTTTCAAGTAGCTCCTTGGCCTGCTCGTATTCTTCTTTGGCGAGATGGAAATTGCAGATGGTAAAGATGCCACTGGCTGAAAGATCGCGGATGCGGAGCCTTTGACCCTCGAGCCAACGGACAGCGGCGTCGACACCATGGGCCTTCGCGACGATAGAGAGCAAGGTCGCCTGCGAATCAGGATCGATCTCGTCCCGGAGGATTTGTATCGCGGCATCAATGTCGCCGTGTGCTTCGGCGAGCCGAGCTCGCGCGGGAGAGTCGGTGTCTGGCCCTCTGAGTCCAGCCGCGGCGTCCATGAAACGCTCAGCGGCCGGCAGATCTCCTTTTACGGCAGCACTTCTGGTTGCGCGAAGGAAAATACGTCGACGCAACCCCTCCGACAAAGGGACCAAGTTGCCATCCAGAATTTGCTGCGCTAGAGGTTGAAACTGATCTTGCTTCTGCAACTCCGGAAAAAAGCTTCGTTGCTGTGCCTGCTTGTATCGAGATGAAAAATCCCGCTCTAAAGCATCCCTTGCTATGTCGAACTGCGGGCTGGGATTGATTTCCAGACTGGGCTTCCGGATGGAATCCAACACTTCCGAGAACGCGGTACTGAGGTGAGTTTCGAGGCCACTGCGTGGAATGGATATGTAGGTTGCCTTCTCAAGTATTTTGAGGAGGGCTGCCCGTGTGAGCGCGCGTTTGGATGTCTCCGGCTCGACGACTGTTTCCAAAACGTGCTGGAGGATTGCCCCAACCGCTTGCATCGCGGTAGACGGTGGAATTTTCAAGTGTTCATTCGCAAATACGATAACGCGATCTTCTAGCTGCTGCTTGACTTGATCAAAACCAGGAGCTCCGCAGTCCCAGAAGATACGGCGCAACAGTTGATTTCTCAATTGTTCGTCGGTAAAAGCCTTGATGTACTGCTTGGTTATGTCGTTTAGATCAATCCGCTCCAAAATTTTGCGCAGGGGGCCAATATCGGCGCCGCCTGCTGCCTTTTCCCAGTATTTCAGTGTCGGTTCGCCGGCGGCCCGGTCCTCGACCTTCTGTTCGGTCCCGATCTTCGAAGTCGTGAGGAATCGCAGCGCTATTTCTTTTTCAGGATTACGCTTTATCAAATCCACGAAATCATCGATAGCTTGTCGGATATCGGATGATTTAATGGTGACCTTTGCTCGAGTATCTTTCACCTGGACAGCCTTGAGTGCCCCCTTGGCGGCTGTCGCATAATCTTGCGCCACTTCTAAATAGAGCTCCTCGTCGCCACCTAAATTTAGCCAGGCCAGAGCCGAAACGTAGAGTTGATAGGCATAACCCTTTAGCGAGGCGACGGCCTGACCGGCCGGATCTCCTTGAGGCACATCGCTGGGCTTCGAGACGAAAGGGGTACCCATGACTCCAGACATAACATGTAAGCTGTCGAGATACCGGCCCGGTTCGGGACGACGATGACCTCTTCTTGATCTATTGTCGCTGGCGCGACGGAGCCGAGACTAAGGTATGAGGCAATCCCAGCGCATAGCAGCAATCATCGAGGAATCAGTTCCATTATCTAATCAGAGCCGACCGGCCCAAATTAGTAAAGAGCGACAACACCCACCACCTGAGATACGATCATGGGCGCAGCGGCTGGAATGTCCGCTTCGGGGAAGCCCGCGCGGCCTCCGAACGGCGGCAATGGGACGGAGCGGCTTCCAGAGGCATTGCGGGAACGGTCCGCACCGAGCCGTATCCGGCCGTCGGCACTTCACTGCTGACAACCGGCTGCCGCGCCCCCGACCCGAAACGGGGACAAGCGGCCGACGGGCTACCGGCGGGAGTCAATGAAGGAGTCCGAGCGGATGATCGCGAGCATGCGGTGTCGGACTCCCGTTCCGCCGATCGTCTTCAAGACAGACAGGCTCTGGAGAACGACGATGACGGCCACGATTACCGCCTTTGAACGCTCGCCCGATCGCGGCAAGGGGCTGGCGCGCGACATGCGCGTCCGCTGGGCGCTGGAAGAAGTGGGCCAGCCTTACGACGTCCGTCTTCTTTCGTTCAAGGCGATGAAGGAGCCCGCGCATCTCGCGCTGCATCCGTTCGGGCAGATCCCGACCTATGAGGACGGCGATCTCGCCCTGTTCGAGTCGGGGGCGATCGTGCTCCATATCGCCGAGCGCCACGGGGGCCTGCTGCCGGACGACGCGAATGCCCGGGCGCGCGCGATCGCGTGGATGTTCGCCGCGCTCGACACGGTGGAGCCGCCGATCTTCGACCGCGCCCTCGCCAGGATCCTCGAGCGCGACGAGCCCTGGTACGAGCAGCGCCTGCGATTCCTCGAAGACAGCATCCGGACACGGCTGGGCCACCTGTCCCGCCGTCTCGGCGATGCCGACTGGCTCGACGGCGCGTTCAGCGCCGGCGACCTGCTGATGGTGACGGTGCTGCGCCGGCTGCAGGGATCGGACCTGCTGGAGGACTATCCGAACCTCTCCGCCTATGTCGCCCGCGGCGAAGCGCGGCCTGCCTACAAGCGTGCCTTCGCCGCCCAGCTGGCGGTGTTCACGGCCGCATCGGCCGGCTGACGACGGCCGCTCCGAGCGCGAACGGCTCGGCCGGGCGCCGGATCAGGCCGGCGTTGGCCCCGGCCGCGGCAACCCCCTCCCCGTGCCCCTCCCGCGAGGCTGGGGCATCTACAGATCTTCGGGGCGCAGTTTCCTTTGCCTCTCCTGCTTGCGGGAGAGGCCGGACATCCGGAGGATGTCCGGGTGAGGGGATGGCGGCGCTGCCGAAAGCACAGCCTTGCGGCGGGCGAGCACATGACCTGCCCTTGTCCTGAAACGCTGGCCCTGGTGTCGCAGCGCACAGAAGCCGGATGTCGACCGGCAGCCGCGGCAGCGAGAAGCCGCCCGGGCTCGGCTCGGGCTCCGGCTCGGCGCCGCCGGCGGGCAGGCGGTCGACCGTCACGGTGCCGGCCTCGACCGCGTCGATCCGCAGGGTGCGGCGCAGCAGCGCCGCCGGGCTCCAGGCCAGCCGCGCCCAGTCGACCGTGATCATCTTGCCGGCCGGATCGGACACGGCGACGTCGCGCACGGTCATGTCGAAGGGCACGAAGCCCTCGATCGCGCCGACCGAGACCTGCATCTCGGGCGAGCTCGCCAGGCTGCCGGCCTGGTCGGCGATCAGGCGCTTGCCCGGTCCGGTCTGCGCCGCCGCGAAGACGATCAGCAGCAGCGCGACGGGCAGGCCGATGGCGACCGCGAGGAGGATGAGGAGGATGCGCAATGCCCGCATCAGAAGGCCTGCCCGATGCTGATGTAGAGCTGAAAGCTGTCGTCGCTCTTGCGCTTGTTCAGCGGGAAGGCGACGTCGGCCCGGATCGGCCCGATGCCGGTGTAATAGCGGGCACCCAGACCGGCTGCGTACTGGATGTCGCTGTTGAAGTCGGGGAAGCTCTCCTCATAGACGCCGCCGGCGTCGAAGAAGGGCACGATGCCGATCGTGTCGGTGATCTTGTAGCGCAGCTCCAGGCTGCCGATGATCGAGCTCAGGCCCCCGGTCGGGTTGTCGTGCTCGTCCAGCGGGCCGATGCTCTGATACTTGTAGCCGCGCACGCTGCCGCCGCCGCCGGCATAGAGCCGCTTGTCGGGCGGCACCTCGTCCAGGGTCGGGCCGGCGATGCTGCTGATGCCCAGCTGCCCGGCGAGGACGATGTCGCCGTCGCCGCCCGACAGGTCGAGATAGGCCGATCCCAGCGCCTTGGTCACGATCATGTCGACCGAGGAGCCGAGGAAGGTGGGGTAGGGGGTGAAGGACACCGAGGCGCGGTAGCCCTTGGTCGGGTTCAGCAGGTTGTCGGTGGTGTCGATCTTGGCGCCCAGCGGGATGCCGACGAAGGTGTAGTCCCACTCGCCCTGTTCGTTCTCGACATGGCCGGTCTCGAAGCTGAGGCCGGCCAGAAGATCGATCTGCTTGGTGTAATGGTATGTGGCGATGCCCTGCACCGTGCCGCGGGTGCTGGTGTAGGCGTCCAGCACCTCGCGCACCGCTTCGGCCTTGGCGTCGAGGGTGGTCTTGCGGTCCAGGAAGCCCGGCACCTTCAGGCTGACGCCGAACTTGAAGTTCGGCTCGGCCGCCTCGTTGTAGCCGAGGCCGCTGACCTCGCCGTCGATCCGCAGCTGCTCGGCCCCGCCCCAGAGGTTGCGGTGGCCCCAATAGGCGTTGACTCCGGCGCCGTAATTGGTCTCGTACTTGGCGCCGAAGCCGATGAAGCGCAGCGGCCGCTCCTTCACCGCGATGGTCACCGGGACATTGCCCTGGGCGTCGACCTGGTCGGCGGTGGTGACGCGGACATTGCCGAACACGCCGAGATCGGCCAGGTCCTTGCGCAGGTCCTGGATCTGCTCCGGCGAATAGGTCTGGCCGGTGACGAAGGGCACGCGGCTGAGGATGAAGCTCTCGTCGACCGTCTCCTCGCCCTCCACCGTGACCTGGCCGAAGCCGGCCTTGGGCCCCGGATCCAGAACCTCGGTCAGGTCCATGGTCCGGTCGGCGTGGTCGACCACCGCGTCGCGCGACGGCACCTTGGCCAGCGGATAGCCTTGGTCGTTCATCT
Source organism: Inquilinus limosus DSM 16000 (assembly GCF_000423185.1). Lineage (GTDB taxonomy): Bacteria > Pseudomonadota > Alphaproteobacteria > DSM-16000 > Inquilinaceae > Inquilinus > Inquilinus limosus. The sequence continues at coordinate 358,364 of NZ_AUHM01000005.1, forward strand.
GCGCCACCATCGCCCCCTCGGCGCTGAGGATGGTCGCCGACAGCGCCGGTTGGCCGGGGTCGAGGCCGAGTGGGGCCCGGTCGATCGTCACCGGCAGCTGCTCCGACCCCGTGGTGTCGGTCAGCCGCACGGTCTTGAACTTATAAGATGGACCGAGATCGATCCTGATCGAGACCTTGACCGGATCCTTGCTCTGCCGCGCCGTCAGCCGGTCGATCAGCCCCGGATCGTCCAGGTCCACGCCGTCGATGGTGATATGGACCTCGCCGCCGTAGTAAGAGAGGGCGCCGAGCGCGCCGTACAGCCGGTCGCGGTCCGCCAGCGCCCGGCGGACCAGCCCGACCGGGCCGGACGGCGGGCTGGACTGCAGCTTCAGCAGGTTGGAGGCGCCGGTCAGGGCCGCGGTCGCGTTCTCGTCCGGGATCGGCTCCAGCGTCGCCGTGTAAGGCAGCTCGCCGGGCAGCGGCGTCGCCTCGGCCGGCGCGTCGCCGTCGGTGGCCGGCTCGTCCTGGGCCAGCAGCCCTGCCGATGGAATCAATGCGGCGAGGAGGCCGAGCCACCCGATCCTGCCCAGTCTTGCCCGCAATCCCGCGCTCCCCCTTACGCAGCACGCGCGGACGTGCCCGCCGCTCGCGCTTCGGTTGTACCGTGATGGGAACACATACCACGCGCGTTTCGTTGCCTTAAATTCTCTCTCGACTTTTCAACGATTTGCCGGGCCCGGCTTGCACTCGGCGCGGATCTGCCTATATTGCGCTGCAACGGCGGCTGGGGCGTTGCAAGGCGACCCGTCCGCCGTCCTTTGTTTTGCCCGCACGCCTCCCGCCCTCCCGCCCCTTGGACGGACCATGGATATCCGGAACATCGCCATCATCGCCCATGTCGATCATGGCAAGACCACCCTGATCGACGTGCTGCTGCGCCAGTCCGGGGCCTTCCGCGAGAACCAGCAGGTCGCCGAGCGGGTGATGGACTCGAACGACCTGGAGCGCGAGCGCGGCATCACCATCCTGGCGAAATGCACCTCGCTGGTGTGGAAGGGCGTGCGCATCAACATCGTCGACACGCCGGGCCATGCCGATTTCGGCGGCGAGGTCGAGCGCATCCTGAACATGGTCGACGGCGTGGTGGTGCTGGTCGATTCGGCCGAGGGGCCGCTGCCGCAGACCAAGTTCGTCACCGGCAAGGCGCTGAAGCTGGGCCTGCGGCCGATCGTGCTGATCAACAAGTGCGACCGGCCCGACGCCCGCCCGCACCAGGTGCATGACGAGGTGTTCGACCTGTTCGCCGCGCTCGACGCGAATGACGAGCAGCTCGACTTCCCGACCCTGTTCTCCTCGGCCAAGCAGGGCTGGGCGGCGGAGAGCCTGGAGGCGGAGCGGACCGACATGGCGCCGCTGTTCGACTTGGTCGTCAAGCATGTGCCGGCGCCGAAGGTGGAAGCCGACCAGCCGTTCCGCATGCTGGCGACGACGGTCGAGGCCAACCCCTATCTCGGCCGGGTGCTGACCGGCCGCGTCCTGTCCGGCACGGTCAGGCCGAACATGGCGGTCAAGGCCCTGTCGCGCAGCGGCGAGACGATCGAGACCGGCCGGATCAGCCGTGTGCTGGCCTTCCGCGGCATCGAACGGCAACCGATCGAGGCCGGCGAGGCCGGCGACATCGTCGCCATCGCCGGGCTGGAGACGGCGACCGTCGCCGACACCATCTGCGATCCGTCGGTGACCGAGCCGCTGGCGGCTCAGCCGATCGACCCGCCGACCATCGCCATGACCTTCTCGGTCAATGACAGCCCGCTGGCCGGCACCGAGGGCGACAAGGTCACCAGCCGCGTCATCCGCGCCCGCCTGTTCCGCGAGGCCGAGGGCAATGTCGCGCTCCGGATCACCGAGACCGCCGAGAAGGATGCCTTCGAGGTCGCCGGCCGCGGCGAGCTGCAGCTCGGCATCCTGATCGAGACCATGCGCCGCGAGGGCTTCGAGTTGTCGATCAGCCGGCCGCGCGTGGTGTTCAAGAAGGACGAGGCCGGCCAACTGCTGGAGCCGATCGAGGAGGTCACGATCGACGTCGACGAGGAGCATTCCGGCGTCGTCGTGCAGAAGCTGTCCGAGCGCAAGGGCGAGCTGCTGGAGATGCGGCCCTCCGGCGGCGGCAAGCAGCGCCTCGTCATGCTGGTGCCGACCCGCGGCCTGATCGGCTATCAGGGCGAGTTCCTGACCGACACCCGCGGCACCGGCGTCCTGAACCGGATCTTCCACGGCTATGCCCCGCACAAGGGCGCGATCGCGTCGCGCCACACCGGCGTGCTGATCTCCAACGCCCAGGGCGAGGCGGTGGCCTATGCTCTGTGGAACCTGGAGGATCGCGGGCCGATGCTGATCGAGCCGCAGGCCAAGGTCTATCAGGGCATGATCATCGGCGAGCACACCCGCGGCAACGACCTCGAGGTCAATGTGCTGAAGGGCAAGCAGCTGACCAACATCCGCGCCGCCGGCAAGGACGAGGCGGTGCGCCTGACCCCGCCGATCCAGATGACGCTGGAGCGGGCGCTGACCTACATCAACGACGACGAGCTGGTCGAGGTCACGCCGAAGACCATCCGCCTGCGCAAGCAGATCCTCGACCCGAACGAGCGCAAGAAGATCGAGCGGCAGAGGAAAGAGGCGGTGTGAGCGCGGATCAGGTCGAAACGCCCGATCCTCGTGGTGGCGCCGCGGTGGGCGCGGGCGTCCGCGGAGCCCGCCGTTCCGCGGCGGCGATCGTGCCGCGGATCGCCTCGGCTGCGGTGGCCTGGAGAGCCTTCCAGTCCTTCGGCGTTCCGCGGATCGAGAGATTCACGACAAAAACCGTCAGCAACTCCTGGCCGACGACGGTCATACCCATGACGAGTCGGAGGTCCCCCTGGACTCTCTGCGCCGGGCCGTCGGCTGGGCCGGTATAGGAAATGATCCCGCCATTGTAGACGGCATCGGCATCTGCCCCGAGATAACGCAGATCGCTGAGCGTCATCCGGCCCGGCCGGCCGGCATACTTCTCGCGGGCGGGGGGAATGATCCGCTCGCTCAGCACCGCCGTAACCTTCGGATTGGCCATCATCGCCAGGAACAGCTGGCGGTCCGTGTCGAGTTCGTCGGCAGGCGACGACGGCATCGGCGAGGCCAGGAAGGCCAGCCTGTCGGCATTGATCGCCGGAGCTCCCCTCCGGACGATCGGCTCATCGCATGGGCGGAAGATGCCGAGGAGCCGATTGGATTCGGTGGGCTGGTCTAGGAACTGCTGCCGAAGCTTGAAGCCGAGCGCATCCGCCTCATCCGATAGACAGTAGCCCCTTGGTGCTATCGGCTGGAGGGAGGCAGTCTGCGGCGAGACTGCGGCGACCATATGGGTGGGCACTGTTGGGACAATGCTTCGAGGCGCCTGGTCGGCACACGCCGAAAGGGCCGCGAGAAGGACGGCCAGTCCGAACAACCGCATCGTGAAATCTCCCTCGCAATCGGGGAAGCCTAGCGCGGCGGCGACCCGACGGCGAGCCGGATTCCGCTCAGCCAGGCAGCGGCTCCAACCGCCACTTGCCGCCCTGGCGGGCCAGGCGGGGCTGCAGCCAAGCCAGCGCCTCGCGCAGCGCCTCCTCCACGCCCCAGGGCAGGTTGACCAGGACGAGGCCGGAGCCGTTGAGGCGGGCCGGGAACAGCGTGTTGAACACGGTCAGCTCGGCCACCCAGGCGCGGGGCAGGGGCGGCAGCGCCGCTAGCATGGTATCGACCGGCGGCCGGTCCTTGATCGGATACCAGCCGGCGATCACCCCCTCCGGCCAGCGCCGATGCGCCGTGGCGATGCCGCGGGCCAGGCGCGCCAGCTCGTCCGCCCGCTCATAGGACGGGTCGAGCAGCAGCAGGCCGCGCCGCGGCTGCGGCGGCAGCAGGCCCCGCAGCGCCTCCCAGGCATCGCGGCGATGGATCGCGACCTGGCCGTCGCCGGCGAATTCGGCGCGCAGCGTCGCGTGGTCCTCCGGATGCAGCTCGATCAGGGTCAGCCGGTCCTCCGGCCGCATCAGCGCCCGGACCAGCCGCGGCGACCCGGGATAGATCTCGAGCCGGCCGGACGGGTTGAAGCCGCGGACCAGCTCGAGATAGCGGGCGACCGTGGCCGGCGCCTCTGGCGCCCGCTCGATCCGGGCGATGCCGTCGACATATTCTCCGGTCTTCGCCGCCTCAGCGGCCAGGACGTAGCGGCCGATGCCGGCATGGAGGTCGAGGGCGGAGAAGGGCTTGTCCTTGCCGCGCAGCGCCTCCAGCAGCGTCACCAGCACCACGTGCTTGACGACGTCGGCGTGGTTGCCGGCGTGGAAGGCGTGGCGATAGTTCATGCCGCTTGCAGCACCGCGACCCAGCCGGGCAGCGGCACCTTCTTCTCGGTGCGGGTCCAGGCGGACTCGATCTCGATTACGGCGAAGCCGGCGCCGGCCGCGGCCGCGCGGACATAGCCGGCGGAGTGCTGGTAGCGGTGGTGGTCGCCCAGGCGCCAGCCCTCGCCGTCGGCGCCGTCATGCGCCTCCAGGGTCAGGGCGAGCAGGCCGCCAGGCCGCAGCACCCGGCGGGTCGCGCCGAAGAGCGGCGCGAGATCGCCGATATAGACCGCGACATCGGCGGCCAGGGCCAGGTCGTACCGGATCGGCCAATCGGCCAGGGCGGCGACGATCTCGCCCGGCTCCAGCCGGTCGTACAGCTTCCGCGCCATCGCCTGCAGGATCATGCCGGGCGACAGGTCGATGCCGTCCAGCCGGCGGCGGCGGTCGGCGAAAGCGAGGCCGGCCAGGCCGGTGCCGCAGCCGAGATCGAGGATGTCGAGGCTTCCTTCCGGTGCTGCCCGGTCGACGGCGCGGCGCAGCAGCTCCGGCCCGCGGTAGCGCAGGGCCTCGACCAGCGCCGCGTCGAAGCGCGGGGCGTACTGGTCGAACAGGGTGCGGACATGTGCTTCGGGCAACTGAGCCGGCACCGGCGCGGCGCCGATCAGCGCCAGCCGCACCGCGGCGCCCATGCGGTCGTCCGGGTCCAGCTCCAGCGTGGCGCGATAGGCCGCGGCGGCGTCGCCGCCGGCCGCTTCCAGCGCCTGGCCCAGGGCGTAGTGGCTCTCGATATCGCCGGGGTCGATCTCGATCGCGGCGCGGATGGCGTCCGCGGCCTCGGCCGGCTGGCCCTCCGCCAGCAGGGCAAGGCCGATCTCCAGGCGCCGGCGCGCCCGCGGGTCGGGGGTGGGAAAGGGCAGTGTCATGGGATGAAACGTCCGAAGCGCCGCGGCCGTGCCGCGGTCGCGCGCGGGCTTATAGCCGAAGCGCCCCCGGATCGTCGAGAGGGGGACTTCGGTCTCTAGGCGGTGGTCGGGTAGATGAAGCCGTCCGCCTCGTAGACGCCGCCATAGGCGCCGGTGTCGGGGTTCCAGAAGCGCACCGCGGTCCAGTCGTTGTCGGCGGAGACGTCGATCACCGACTGCTCGCGGTAGATCCGGCGCCGGGTCGGCCCGTCATTGCCCCAATTGGTGTGCGACACGGTGATCTCGCGCGAATTGCGCACCGAGACCACGACCGAGATGTGGCCGGCGCTCAGCCGATCCGACCGCCCCAGCACCAGCACGGCGCCGGAGCGCGGTGCGCTGCCCTTGCCGTAGACCCCGTCGGCCTGGTCCCACCAGGTCCAGGCGTCGCCCCGGATCTGGATGCCGGAGACGGCGCGGGCATAGGGCACGCATTCTTCCGGCGCGTTGGCGGTGACATAGCGGGCGACGCCGGTTCCGGTCGGGTTGCGAACGATGTCGGGCCCGCCGCCGCAGGCGGCGAGGGCCAGCGCGGCCGACAGCACCCAGGCACGTCGCGGCATGCTCGTTCTCAACCGAAAGCTCAGAAATCCACCCCAATGCGTTGGAATATAGATGTTTTTAGGAATGGGGTCAAGGTCGAGGCGAAGCGGTGGGAGCGCGAGTTTTCGAGACGGTAGAGAGACGTCTCGGCCACCCCGCTTGACATCCCGTCCCCGGGCGCGCTCTGATCGGGGTGTTCCGAGGGGAGCTCCGGTAGGGAGCTGAGACACCACACCATTCGCGACGTGGGAACCCTTCGAACCTGATCCGGGTCGTGCCGGCGTAGGGAATGGAACCACATGCGCGCTCAGCCGCCTTCTTTCCAGCTTTCCGTCCTTGGCACGCCCTCAATCCGTTCGATCGAGGAGGACGCGGATGCCCAAGGACATCATCCCTACAACCGTCACCACCGGCCCGCTGCCGGCGTCGCGCAAGATCCATGTGCCCGGCGAGCGTCACCCCGACCTGCGCGTCGCGATGCGCGAGATCGCGCTGTCGCCGGAATCGGGCGAACCGCCGCTCCGGGTCTATGACGCCTCCGGCCCCTACACCGACCCGGCGGCGCTGATCGACATCGGCGCCGGCCTGCCGGCCCTGCGCGCCGGCTGGGTCGCCGCCCGCGGCGACGTCGAGGCCTATGACGGCCGCGCCGTGCGGCCGGAGGACGACGGCCGCCGCCCCGGCGAAGCGGCGAATCTGTTCGAGTTCCCGCGCGGTGACCGGCGGCCGTTGCGGGCCCGCGGCGGCACGGCGGTGACCCAGATGGCCTATGCCCGCGCCGGCATCGTCACGCCGGAGATGGAATATGTCGCGATCCGCGAGACTCTCGGCCGCGAGCGCCTCAGGGACCAGGCGGCGCGCGACGGCGAGAGCTTCGGCGCCGCGATCCCGGACTACGTCACGCCGGAATTCGTGCGCGACGAGGTCGCGCGGGGGCGAGCGATCATCCCCTCCAACATCAACCACCCGGAATCCGAGCCGATGATCATCGGCCGCAACTTCCTGGTGAAGGTGAACGCCAATATCGGCAACTCCGCCGTCACCTCCTCGATCGCGGAGGAGGTGGAGAAGATGGTGTGGGCGATCCGCTGGGGCGCCGACACGGTGATGGACCTGTCGACCGGCCGCAACATCCACACCACCCGGGAATGGATCCTGCGCAATTCCCCGGTGCCGATCGGCACGGTGCCGATCTACCAGGCGCTGGAGAAGGTCGGCGGCGTCGCCGAGGACCTGACCTGGGAGATCTTCCGCGACACGCTGATCGAGCAGGCGGAGCAGGGGGTGGACTATTTCACCATCCACGCCGGGGTGCGGCTGCCCTATATCCCGCTGACGGCGAAGCGGGTCACCGGCATCGTCAGCCGCGGCGGCTCGATCATGGCGAAATGGTGCCTGGCGCACCACCGCGAGAGCTTCCTCTACACCCATTTCCGCGAGATCTGCGCGATCATGCGGGCCTATGACGTGGCCTTCTCGCTGGGCGACGGGCTGCGCCCCGGCTCGATCGCCGACGCCAACGACGCGGCCCAGTTCGCCGAGCTGGAGACACTGGGCGAGCTGACCAAGATCGCCTGGGAGCACGACGTCCAGGTGATGATCGAAGGCCCCGGCCATGTGCCGATGCACAAGATCAAGGCCAATATGGACAAGCAGCTCGCCGCCTGCGGCGAGGCGCCGTTCTACACGCTGGGCCCCCTCACCACCGACATCGCGCCGGGCTACGACCACATCACCTCCGGCATCGGCGCCGCGATGATCGGCTGGTTCGGCACCGCGATGCTCTGCTACGTCACGCCGAAGGAGCATCTCGGCCTGCCGAACCGCGACGACGTCAAGACCGGCGTCATCACCTACAAGATCGCGGCCCATGCCGCCGACCTGGCCAAGGGCCATCCGGCGGCGCAGGCACGCGACGACGCCCTGTCCCGCGCCCGGTTCGAGTTCCGCTGGCGCGACCAGTTCAACCTGTCGCTCGACCCGGACACGGCGCTCGCCTTTCATGACGAGACGCTGCCGGCCGAAGGCGCCAAGACGGCGCATTTCTGCTCGATGTGCGGGCCGAAATTCTGCTCGATGAAGATCACGCAGGAGATCCGGGCCACCGCCGAGGCGGGGATGGCCGAGATGGCGACGCGGTTCCGCGAGGGCGGCGGGCAGATCTACCGCGCGGCCGAGTGACCGCAGCCGGCGTTCCGTGCGGACCGAGATGAAAATCATTCTTGGTCCGCACGGGGACGACCGGTATAGGACTCGCAGCGGAATTTCACCGCTGGCGGCCCGGGACGGATCCGTTCCGGGCCGCCGTCGACGGCGTGCAGCGCTCGGCGCGAGGAGATTTTGATGGCAGCCCTTTCCGAACACGCGGCCAAGGCCGGCCTGATGACCCGGTTCCTGCTGCAGCGCCGGTTCCGGCGCGTCGCCTGGCGGGACTGGGTGGCCGACCGGATCGCCAGCCGGGTCGGGCGCGGCCCGATCTCCGGCTCGCCGCAGGCCCAGGCCGCGGCCGCAGCCCTCGACACCGACGGCTTCGCCATGACGCCGTGGCTGATGACGCCGGAGAGGGTCGAGGAGATGCGGCGCTATTTCGCCGGACATCCGTCCTTCAATCCCTACAAGCCCGAGCACGGCACCTTCCAGGCGCCGGAGCAGGCTCCGGCCGGCACCCATATCGCGCATTTCCGGCCCGATGTGGTGGTGAACGCGCCGCATGCCTTCGCCATCGCCAACGATCCGGCGGTGCTGGAGGCGGTGCAGGGCGCCCTCGGCTGCAAGCCGACGATCAGCTACATGGCCGCCTGGTGGTCGATCGCCGGGCACGAGCAGGGGCAGCACGCCGAGCTGTTCCACCGCGACTATGACGACTGGCGCTTCATCAAGCTGTTCGTCTACCTGACCGATGTCGATGCCGGGGCCGGGCCGCACATCTATGTCCGCGGCTCGCACCGCGAGGACCGGCTGATGCCGATCCGCCGCTATTCCGACGCCGAGGTCGAGACCGCCTTCGGGCGCGAGCGCTTCGTCCAGTTCGAGGGGGCGGCCGGCACCAGCTTCCTGGAGAACACCTTCGGCCTGCATCGCGGCCTGCCGGCGCGGCAGACGCCGCGGCTGATCTTCCAGGTGGTCTACTGCCAGGGCCCGATCCTGTACGGCCCGCTGCGCCCGATCGTCGAGGCCGGCCGGGTGGCCCAGGGCCTGACGCTCGACCCGCACATCAACCGCGTCTATCTCCGGGCCTGATCGAGGGTTGGCCTATGGAGCCATGTGGATGGGCCGGGGCCACCCTCTCACCCGAAATCGCTGACGCGATTTCGACCTCTCCCCGGGGAGAGGTAAACGGGGGCGCTCCTTTTCCCTCTCCTTGGGAGAGGGAGGGCATCTACAGATCTTCGGGGCGCAGTTTCCTTTGCCTCTCCCGCTTGCGGGAGAGGACATCCGGAGGATGTCCGGGTGAGGGGATGGCGGCGCTGCCGAAAGCACAGCCTTGCGGCGGGCGAGCACATGACCTGCCCTTGTCCTGAAACGCTGGCCCTGGTGTCGCAGCCGGGTCGCCCTCACCCGGTCTCGCTGCGCGAGCCCGACCTCTCCCGCAAGCGGGAGAGGCAATCTGTTCGTATGCTCGCTGCCTCGCCCTGCCCACCGATGTGTAGATGCCCTAGTTGGGGAGAGGGAGGGGCCCGACGCCGAAGGCGGCGGGAGGGTGAGGGGGATCGGACCGCGCCACGGGAGCGGACATGGCGTTCACCATGAACCTCGCCCGGGTGAGGGCGATGAGCGGGCAGGCGATGCTGTTCCTGCTCGCCTTCGCCCTCGGCAAGGGCTCGGCCTTCTTCGGACCGCTGCTGCTGTCGCAGATCATGACCGTGCAGGATTACGGCACGGCCGAGCTCGGGCTCAGCATCGGCCTCATCGCGGCGCAGCTGCTCAGCCTCGGCGTGCCGGGCGCGATCCCGCAGCTGGTGCTGATCCGCAAGGACGACCATGTCCTCGACCTGCTGTTCTTCGTCACCGCCTCGATCGGCCTGATCGGCCTGGGATTCGCCGCGATCGCCTATGCCGTCTCGGGCCCGCTGTTGCATGTCTTCGCCGGCGTCGCCATCGCCGGCGCCGGGGCGCAGCTCACCGCCAGCGTGTTCTACCGGGCCAAGGGGCGCCGCTTCGGCATCCTGGTGGCGGACAATCTGGCGCTCTACGTCTTCCTGATCGTCGGCGCGCTGGTCTTCGCGGCCCTGCGGCAGGTGCCGCTGTGGGCGGTGATCATCGGCTGCGGCGCCGTCTCGCTGGGGCTCACCCTGTTCGCCCTGGCCGGCCTGGTGCGCACCATCCGGCCCCGCTTCCTGGCCGCCCATGTCGATGCCCGGAAGATGGGCTTCTTCATGATGGTGAATTCGCTGGTCTATTTCGCCATCGTCAGCAGCTCGCGCATCCTGGTCGGCTGGTTCCTGTCGGTCGAGGCGGTCTCGATCTACTCCGTCTGCCTCCGCACCGCGGCGGCGATCTTCCTGGTGCACCAGCTCGTCACCACCGTCCACTTCGCCAAGCTCTACGAATCCTCCGCCGGGTGGTTCGACCGCTACTACCTGAAGCTGCTGGCGGTCACGATGGCCGGCGCGGCGGTGATCCTGGCCGGCTTCGAGCTGTTCGGCGACAGGCTGCTGCCGGCCTGGACCGCCTATTTCCCGCAGATGTCGCAGCTGTTGCCCATCGTCTGCATGCAGACGATCTGGTGGGTGTCGCTGGCCCAGGTCGAGCTGCGGATCAACCGGGCCCTGATCTCGCGGCAGGCGACGATGTGGCTGCTGACCAGCGCGGCGCTGATGGTCGCCGCCCTGGCGGTGCTGCAGGCGTTCGGCCTGCTGACGCTGCCGGTCGCGGCCCTGGTCTTCGCCTGCACCCTGTTCGTGGCGCTGCAGGCGCAGTTGGCCCTGCTGTGGCGGCATGGCGAGGCACTGCCGCGGATGCGGATCGCCCTGTTCGCGCCGCTGGTGTTCCTGATCCCGGCGTGGCTGCTGGCGTAACGCTCTACGGTTCCCGCTTGGCGCCGCTGGCCCACAGCCGGCGCAGCTGCTCGACGAAGCCCTGGCTCTCCTGCAGCGCGCCGAAGAACTGGGCATCGGCCTCGCGCACCCGCGGCATGGCCGCGTTCAGCACCTCGGCGCCCTTGGCGGTGACCCTGAGCTGCCGGGCCCGGCTGTCGGTCGGGTGCGGCGCCCGGGCGATGAAGCCGCCGGCCTCCAGCGACCGCACCACCTGGCTGGTCATCATCGCGTCGGTCTTGCAGAAGGCGGCGAGCCGGGCCTGGGTGACGTCGTTCTCCTTCCGGCTCAGCCAGGCGAGGCCGGCCAGAAGCACGAACTGGACATGGGTCAGGCCGAGGGGCTCGAGGGTCGATCGCTGCAGCCGCTGCCACTGATTGGCCACCTGCCACAGCAGGAAGCCGGGGCTGTTCTCGGGGCGCAGGGTGCGCGAGAGGGTGTCCCAGTCCAATGCCACGTGCCGCGTTCCGCTTGAAATTTCGCTGAACCTAGGCGCGCAGACGAAGGGCATCAAGCCGGATGGTCACGGTCCCGGGTGAAACTCGGTGTCCACCAGCCCGAACAGCAAGTGATCCCGCCAGTCGCCGTCGATCTTGAGATAGGCTCGGGCATAGCCCTCGCGGGTGAAGCCGAGCCGGGTCAGCAGCCGCTGGCTGGCCTCGTTGTGCGGCAGGCAGGCCGCCTCGATTCGGTGCAGGCCGAGCTGGTTGAAGCCGAAGGCGACCGCCGCCGCGGTCGCGTCGGTCATCAGCCCCTGCCGGGCGAACCGCTCGCCGATCCAGTAGCCGATCGAGGCCGACTGCGCGACGCCTCGGCGGACATTGGAGAAGCCGATGCCGCCGACCAGCTGCCGGCTCTCGCGCTCGAAGATCAGGAAGCCGTAGCCCTCGTCCTGCCGCCATTCGTAGATCTGGCGGCGCAGCCGGCGCAGATAGGCGGCGCGGCTCAGCGCGTCCTCCGGCCAAGTCGGCTCCCACGGCGTCAGGAAGGACCGGCTCTCGCCGCGCAGCGTCACCCAGGCGCGCCAGTCGCGCAGCCGCGGCGGCCGCAGGAAGGTGCGCCGGCCCTCGATCCGGACCGGCGGAAGGGTGCCGAGCCCCGTCCGGAAGAAGCCGATCACCGCCGCCCCGCTCAACGCCGTCAGCCGACCCGGGCCCGGATCGCGTCGTAGCTCTCGAGCTGTCCGACCGGCCCGAGCGCCGCCAGGGTGGGGGCCGTGCGGAACAGGCGCTCGGCGACCCGGCGCACCGCGGCGCCGTCGACCGCGTCGATCCGCGCCACCACCTCCTCCGGCGGCACCGGGCGGCCGAAGATCAGCATCTGCTGGCCCAGCTGCTCGGCCCGCGCCATGGTCGATTCCAGGCTCATCAGCAGCCCGGCCTTGATCTGGGCACGGGCGCGGGCGACCTCGTCCTCCGCCACATCCTCCGTCACCCGGCCGATCTCGCCGCACAGCACCGGCATCAGCTCGCGCACCTCGGTCTCGCCGGTGCCGGCATAGATGCCGAACAGCCCGCCGTCCTGATAGGCGCTGGTGAAGGAGTAGATCGAATAGACCAGGCCGCGCTTCTCGCGGATCTCCTGGAACAGGCGCGAGGACATGCCGCCGCCGAGCAGGGTCGACAGCACCGAGCCGGCGTAGAAATCCGGATCGGCATAGGCGAGGCCCGGGAAGCCCAGCACCAGGTGCAGCTGCTCCAGGTCGCGCTCCTCGCGGTGCTCGCCGCCACGATAGGCAGCGGGGGCGGTGCGCGCCTCGGCCTTGGCCGGCAGGGCGGTGAACAGCCGCTCGGCCTGTTCGGCCAGCCGGTCGTGGTCGATGTTGCCGGAGGCGACCAGCACCATGGTTTCGGCGCCGTAGTTGCGGCCGATATAGCCGGCGATCGCCTCGCGCGGCAGCGACCCGACGATCTCGGCCGTGCCCAGCACCGGCCAGCCGATCGGCTGGTCCGGGAAGGCGGCCTCCTGGAACTGGTCGAAGATTATGTCGTCCGGCGTGTCGATCGCCTGGCCGATCTCCTGCAGCACCACGGCGCGCTCGCGCCCCAGCTCGGTCTCGTCGAACACCGAGTTCTGCAGGATGTCGGCGAGGATATCGAGCGCCAGCGGCGCGTCCTGCTTCAGTATGCGTGCGTAATAGGCCGTGTTCTCGCGGCTGGTATAGGCGTTGAGATGGCCGCCCACGGCCTCGATCTCCTGGGCGATGTCCTGGGCGTTGCGCCGGCGCGTGCCCTTGAACGCCATGTGCTCCAGCAGATGGGCGACGCCGTTGACCTCGGCGGTCTCGTGCCGCGTGCCGGCCCCGACCCAGAGGCCGACGCAGGCGCTCTCGACCGTGCCGATCGGGTCGGTGACGACGCGCAGGCCGTTCGACAGGGTGCTCTGCCGGACCGGCATCATCGCGGCCCCCCGTTGGTGCGGGCCTGGCGGACGAAGCCTTCGACGGCGGCGAGGTCGTTGGCCAGCACGGTCAGCCGCTCCTCCCGCTCGAACAGGTCGGCGAGATGCGGCGGCAGGGGCGGGCGCCAGCCGGTGGCGCGCTCGACCGCGTCCGGGAACTTGGCGGGATGGGCGGTGGCGGCGACCACCATCGGGATGCCGCGGCCGGCCGGGTTGGCGCGGGCGGCGGCCAGGCCGCAGGCGGTGTGCGGGTCGATGGTCTGGCCGGTCTTCGCGCGCGTCTCGGCGATGACCGCGAGCGTGCCCTCGTCGTCCAGGCGGTGGCTGGCGAACAGCTCGGTCGCGGTCCGGTGCATCGCCGGGGTCACGGCGAAGCGGCCGGTGCCGCGGAACTCCGCCATCAGCGCGCCCAGCCGCTCGGCGTCGCGGTCGCACAGCTCGAACAGCAGCCGCTCGAAATTGGAGGAGATCTGGATGTCCATCGACGGGCTCAAGGTCGGCACCACGCCGTCCATCCGCATCTCGCCCGACTTGAAGAAGCGGTCGAGGATGTCGTTGCGGTTCGACCCGACCACCAGCCTGGCGATCGGCAGGCCCATGCGCCGCGCGGCATAGGCGGCGAGGACGTTGCCGAAATTGCCAGTCGGCACGGCGAAAGCCACCGGCCGGTCCGGCGCGCCGAGGGCCAGGGCGGCGGCGGCGTAGTACACGATCTGGGCCATGATCCGGGCCCAGTTGATCGAGTTCACCGCCGAGAGATGCATCTCGTCGCGGAAGGCGGCGTCGGCGAACATCGCCTTCACCAGGTCCTGGCAGTCGTCGAAGCTGCCCTTCAGCGCGACGTTGCGGACATTGGGCGACAGCACCGTGGTCATCTGCCGGCGCTGCACCTCGGAGGTGCGGCCCTCGGGATGCAGGATGACGATGTCGACCGCGGCGCGGTCGCGGCAGGCCTCGATGGCGGCGGAGCCGGTATCGCCCGAGGTGGCGCCGACGATCATCACCCTTTCGCCGCGCTTGGTCAGCACATGGTCGAACAGCCGGCCCAGCAGCTGCAGAGCGTAGTCCTTGAAGGCGATGGTGGGCCCGTGGAACAGCTCCAGCAGCCACAGGTCGTGGTCGATCTGGACCAGCGGCGCCACCGCCGGATGGTCGAAGCCGGCATAGGTCTCGGCCGCCAGCGCCCCCAGCTCCTGCCGGGTCAGCGATCCCTCGACGAAGGGCAGCATCACCTCGGTCGCCAGCTCGGCATAGGACAGACCGCGCAGCCGCCGCCACTCCTCGGCCGAACGGGTGGGCCAGGTCTCGGGCAGGTACAGCCCGCCGTCGCGGGCGAGGCCGGCCAGCAGCACGTCGTCGAAGGCAAGGGCGGGGGCGTTCCCCCGGGTGCTGATATAGCGCACCGCGGCATTCTCCAGGACAGAAGCGGCGTACCCTAGGGCCTGGGCGGATACCGCGCAAGCCGGCCGGCCGCGGCCACGGGAGGCGGAGTCGCATCCCAGCCCGGCGGCTTTGGCACGGCGGTTGCGTCGGATGTCCCGGGGCACGAAGCCGGGAAAGGAATCACGGGATTGCAGGCCGATCTGCCGGCAAGCGCGCCGGCCGCTGCCCTCGAATTGGGCATCGCGTCCCGATCCGGCTCGACCCGGAGCGAAACTCGCGCAATCATCCGGGCGGGAGGCAACACATCGCGCCGGCGGAGACCGGACGGGCGCGCTTTCGATCGCCCGGTCCCGGCCGGCCCTGCTCGGCTCCCCGCAACCAAGAACCGAACGAGAGGCAGCGATGGCGGATGTGAGACAGAGAGGCAGACGGCGATCCCTGGCCCTGGCGGCGCCCGCGCCGCTGCGATGGGCCGCGGCCGGTCTTCTGGTGGGGGCGGCCATCCTGGCGGCCTCCGCCACGGCGCGGGCGGAGACCGTGTTCCGCTTCGCCTTCCAGGGCAACCTGAACACGCTGGACTCGTACCAGTACAACGAGACCTTCACCACGGCGACGATGAGCAACGTCTATGAGGGGCTCACGCGGCGCGACAAGGACATGAAGATCGAGCCGGCCCTGGCGACGGGCTGGGAGGTGACCGACGACGGGCTGCGCTGGCGCATCCATCTGCGCGAAGGCGTCAAGTTCCAGAACGGCAACCCGTTCACCGCCGACGACGTGCTGTATTCGCTCGACCGGCTGCGCGCCCCGGGCTCGGACATCAAGGGCCGCGTCCCCTCGGACATGAAGGCGGTGAAGGTCGACGACCATACGGTCGACTTCGTCCTGACGAAACCCAACCCGCTGCTGAACGGCACCTGGGATTCCTGGCCGATCTTCGACAAGGAGTGGTCGGAGGCGAACAACGCCTTGGCGCCGTCCTCCACGGCCGACAAGAACCCGGGCTATGCGGTGCTGCACGCCAACGGCACCGGCCCCTTCATGGTCGAAAGCCATGAGATCGGGGTGAAGACGGTGTTCGTGCGCAACCCGAACTGGTGGGGCAAGCCGGAGGGCAACATCGACCGGGTCGAGTTCACGCCGATCGCGTCCTCGGCCACCCGCGTCGCCGCGCTCCTGTCCGGCCAGGTCGACTGGGTGGATCCGGTGCCGGTGCAGGACCAGGACCGGGTCGCCAACAATCCCGACACCGCGCTGCTGACCGCGCCCGAGTTGCGCACCATCTTCCTCGGCCTGGACCAGAGCCGCGACGAGCTGCTGTATTCCAGCGTCAAGGGCAAGAACCCGTTCAAGGACCGGCGGGTGCGCCTGGCCTTCTATCAGGGGATCAACGAGGACGCGATCGCCCAGCGCATCATGCGCGGCCAGGCGACGCCGACGGCGCTGATGATCTCGCCCAAGCTGTTCGACCGGGCCGGCGAGTTCAAGCGGCACCCCTATGATCCGGAGGCGGCGAAGAAGCTGCTGGCCGAGGCCGGCTATCCGGACGGGTTCGAGGTCACGCTGGACTGCCCGAACGACCGCTACGTCAATGACGAGGCGATCTGCCAGGCGGTGGTGTCGATGCTGGCCCGGATCGGCGTGAAGGTGACGCTGAACGCCCAGCCGCGCGCCAAGCACTTCACCCAGATCGGCGAGGCCGGCGGCCACAGCACCAGCTTCTATCTGCTGGGCTGGACCCCGGACGGCTACGATTCGCTCAGCGTCTTCAACAACCTGGTGCGCTGCCGGGCGCCCGGAGTCGCCGTCTCGAACGACGGCGGCTACTGCAACCCCAAGGTCGACGCGCTGGTCGACGCCTTCTCGGTCGAAGGCGACAAGGCCAAGCGCGACGACCTGATCGCCCAGGCCTACGACATCCTGCTGAACCAGGATGTCGGCTATCTGCCGCTGCACCAGCAGGCGCTGTCCTGGGGCGTGTCGAAGAAGTTCACCGTGGTCCAGCGGCCGGACAACTGGCTGATCTTCGACTGGATCAAGAAGAACTAGCGGTCCCGCCGGGCGGCGGCGGCGAGCCGCCGCCCGTCATCCCAACGGCAGCAACGGCAGCGGGGTGCGATGCTGGCCTTCATCCTGACGCGCGTGGCGCAGGCGGTCCTGGTGATGCTGGTGGTGGCCCTGCTGGCCTTCACCATGTTCCGCTTCGTCGGCGACCCGATCAACCAGATGGTCGGGCAGGAGACCACCGAGGCGGAGCGCGAGGCGCTGCGCGAGAGCCTGGGCCTGAACGACCCGGTGATCGTCCAGTTCGCGCGCTATGCCGGCCATGCCGCGCAGTTCGACTTCGGCAACTCCTACCAGTTCAAGCAGCCGGTCTCGGACCTGATCGGCGAACGCGCGCCGGCGACGCTGGAGCTGGCGCTGACCTCCGCCCTGCTGGCGCTGCTGGTCGGCGTGCCGATGGGCGTGTTCACCGGCCTCTATCCCAACCGGTGGGTCTCGCGCCTGTTCCTCGGCGCCTCGCTGGTCGGGGTGTCGCTGCCGACCTTCCTGATCGGCATCCTGCTGATCTTCGTGTTCTCGGTCGAGCTCGGCTGGCTGCCCTCCTTCGGCCGCGGCGAAGTGGTGCGGCTGGGCTGGTGGAGCACCGGCTTCCTTACCCTGTCCGGCATCCGCTCGCTGATCCTGCCGGCGATTACGCTCGGCCTGTTCCAGATGACGCTGATCATGCGGCTGGTGCGCGGCGAGATGCTGGAGGTGATGCGCACCGACTTCATCCGCTTCGCCCGCGCCCGCGGCCTGACCGACCGGGCGATCCATTTCGGCCATGCGCTGAAGAACACGCTGATCCCGGTCATCACCATCACCGGGCTGCAGCTCGGCTCGATCATCGCCTTCGCCATCATCACCGAGCAGGTGTTCCAGTGGCCGGGCATGGGCCTCCTGTTCATCCAGGCGGTGGCCAATGTCGACATCCCGATCATGGCCGCCTACCTGCTGCTCAGCGCCTTCATCTTCGTCACCATCAACCTGGTGGTCGACATCCTCTACGCCGTGGTCGACCCGCGGATCCGCGTCGGGGCGGGGACCTGAGCGATGCGGCGCCTCCTCGACAGCGATCTCGCCTGGCGCTTCAGCCGCTCGCCGCTCGCCATCCTCGCCCTGCTGGTCACGCTGCTGATGGCCGCCGGGGCCGTGCTGGCGCCGCTGATCGCGCCGCAGGACCCGTTCGACCCGGCCAGCCTCGATCTGATGAACTCGCTGATCCCGCCGGCCTTCGAGGCGCAGGGCGACCCGCAATTCCCGCTCGGCACCGACGACCAGGGGCGCGACCTGTTCTCGGCCATCCTCTACGGCACCCGGATCTCCCTCATGGTGGGCTTCGCCGGGGTGGCTCTCGCCATGCTGATCGGCGTCACCCTGGGCCTGGTCGCCGGCTATCACGGCGGCTGGCTGGGCGCCGTGATCATGCGTGTCGCCGACGTGCAGCTGACCTTCCCGGCGATCCTGATCGCGCTGCTGATCAACGGCATCGCCCTGGCGCTGGTCGGCAAGGGCGGCGGCACCGATGTTCAGATCGGGGTGATCGTCGTCGCCATCGGCCTGTCCTACTGGGTGCAGTACGCCCGCACCGTGCGCGGCTCCACCCTGGTCGAATCGCGCAAGGAATACGTCCAGGCGGCCCGGCTGATCGGCCTGTCCGACTGGACCATCATGTTCCGCCACGTGCTGCCGAACGTGACGGGCCCGGTGCTGGTGATCGCCACCATCAACCTGGCGCTGGCGATCATCACCGAGGCGACCTTGTCCTTCCTCGGCGTCGGGGTGCCGTCGACCTCGCCCTCGCTGGGCACGCTGATCAACATCGGCAACCGCTTCCTGTTCTCGGGCGAGTGGTGGATCACGATCTTCCCCGGCGCGGCGCTGGCGGTGCTGGCGCTGTCGGTCAACCTGCTGGGCGACTGGCTGCGCGACGCCCTGAACCCGAAGCTGCGGTGAGGGCCATGACCGAACCGACCCTCAGCGTCCGCGACCTCAAGGTCCAGTTCCGCACCCGGCGCGGCCTCTTGACCGCGATCGACGGCGTCTCCTTCGACATCGCGCCCGGCGAGGTGCTGGGCGTGGTCGGCGAATCCGGGGCCGGCAAATCGATCACCGGCACCGCGGTGATCGGGCTGATCGACCCGCCCGGCCGCATCGCCGGCGGCGAGATCCGCCTGAAGGGAGAGCGCATCGACAATCTCAGGCCCGAGGCGATGCGGCGGATCCGCGGCCGGCGCATCGGCATGATCTTCCAGGACCCGCTGACCAGCCTGAACCCGCTCTACACCGTCGGCCGGCAGCTGACCGAGACCATCACCACCCATCTGCCGCTCGGCCGCGACGGCGCCCGTCGCCGCGCCATCGCCCTCTTGGAGGAGGTCGGCATCCCGGCGGCGGCGGAGCGGATCGACAGCTATCCGCACGAATTCTCCGGCGGCATGCGCCAGCGCGTGGTCATCGCCCTGGCCTTGGCGGCGGAGCCGGAGCTGGTGATCGCGGACGAGCCGACCACGGCGCTCGACGTCTCGGTCCAGGCCCAGGTGATCGCGGTGCTGAAGCGGCTGTGCCGGGAGCGCGGCACGGCGGTGATGCTGATCACCCACGACATGGGCGTGATCGCCGAGACCGCCGATCGGGTGGCGGTGATGTATGCCGGCCGGATCGCCGAGATCGGCCCGGTGCGGACCGTGATCAAGCAGCCACACCACCCCTACACCCGCGGGCTGATGGGCTCGATCCCGACGGTCGCGACCGATGCGGACCGGCTGCAGCAGATTCCGGGCGCCATGCCGCGGCTGGACGCGATCCCGGCCGGCTGCGCCTTCCATCCGCGCTGCACCGCGTCCTTCGACCGCTGCCGGCGGGACCGGCCGGAGCTGATGGCGGCCGGACAGGGGGCGGCGGCCTGCTGGCTGGCCGAGGGGGTTCGCACATGACGACGAAGACGCTGGTCGAGGCGGTCGGGCTCAGCCGGCGGTTCGACCTGTCCAGGCCCTGGCTGGCGCGGCTCCTGGACCGCTCGCCCCGGCTGACGCTGAAGGCGGTGCAGGATGTCAGCTTCGCCATCGCCCGGGGCGAGACCCTGGCCCTCGTCGGCGAATCCGGCTCCGGCAAATCGACCATCGCCCGCATGGCGGTGGGCCTCCTGCCGCCCAGCGACGGCGCGGTGCTGATCGACGGCATCGACCTGTCGGACCCGGCCAAGAAGCCGCAGCTGCAGAAGCTGCGGCGGCGGATCCAGATGATCTTCCAGGATCCCTATGCCAGCCTGAACCCGCGCTGGCGGGTCGACCGCATCGTGGCCGAGCCGATCCGCGCCTTCCGTCTGGCCTCGTCGCCGGCCGAGACCGCCGAGCGGGTGGCGGAGCTGCTGCGGCGGGTCGGGCTCGATCCCCGCGACGGGCGCAAGTTCCCGCACGAATTCTCCGGCGGCCAGCGGCAGCGCATCTGCATCGCCCGGGCCCTGGCGTCGGAGCCGGAGTTCATCGTCTGCGACGAGCCGACCTCGGCGCTCGACGTCTCGGTCCAGGCCCAGATCCTGAACCTGATGCGCGACCTGCAGGACCAGTTCGGCCTGACCTATCTGTTCATCAGCCACAACCTGGCGGTGGTCCGGCACATGGCCAGCCGGATCGGCGTCGTCTATCTCGGGCGGATGGTCGAGCTGGCGCCGGCCCGGTCGCTGTTCCGGGCGCCGCGGCACCCCTACACCAGGATGCTGCTCGACGCCCTGCCGGACCTGGAGATGACCGGTCGGCCGCGCAAGATGGTGGAAGGCGAGATCCCGAGCCCGATCGCACCGCCGCCGGGCTGCCCGTTCCATCCGCGCTGCCCGCTGGCGAACGACCGCTGCCGGAGCGAGGTGCCCCGGCCGCTCGCCGCCGGCGACGCCCTGGTCGCCTGCCACGCGGTGGAGGAGGGGCGGGACCAGGTGGCGGCGCCCATGCGCATGAGCGTGTAGCCCTTTGCCCGCAGGCCGGTCGCGGCTGCCATGGTGCCGCCGCGATTTCCGGCTTGAGATTGGGCGAAAGGGGGACATCTGTCATGAGACTTCTGTTTGCGGTTCTGGCCGCCGGCATGCTCGCGACTGCCGCTTCGTCGGCTCTGGCGGAAACGAAGCCGGTCCTGTGCCCGGAGGCCGACGGGATGCTGCAGGACGACGCGATGCTCGGCGTCCTGGTCGAGGCGGCGCTCAACTCGTCCTACATCATGGCCAAGGACACCGACGATGGCGTGGACTGCCTGTGGCCGGTCCAGGCGCTGACCTATGACGGCTTCGATCTGCTGATCATGGCCCGGGGCCGCGTCGGCGGCATGGGGCATGGCGAGCCGGCGCGCCTCTCGGCCTATATCCTGCGACCCGACCCCTCGCGTCCGGCTCTCGACGGGCCCGGCTTCGTCACCGCCATCCCGGACTTCACCGATGTCGGGACCTACGGCAACCCCGGAGAGCTGGAGGCGGCGAGGTTCAACGGACGAGACGCCTTCGTCATCCGCAGCGTGGCGGTCTATCAGGGCTTCTCCTTCACCGATATCAACCTATACCTGCTCGAGAACGACCGGATCACCGCGGCCGAGCCGCTGCGGATCGGCGCCAGCAACGGCGGGGCGGTGGAGCAGGAGGGGGAGATCGTCCAGGTCGAGGGGCGCTACGACCTCGACAAGCCCGCCGCCGGTCGCATGGCGCTGAGCTTCGCCGTCACCAACAAGGGCCGGAAGCGCAGCGAGCAGGCGGTGGCCCGCCTCGACGGCACGAAATGGGTCATCGAGTCCGGCGCCGTGCCGCCCGAGCTGGACGAGATCGGGCAGTAGCGCGATCCGAACCCTCTTCCGATGAAAGCTGATCAAGGGCCTCTCCCGATGGGAGAGGCCCTTTCGCCTTTATCCGACCGGCCTTGGGCGACCCTCGCATTCGGGGCCGGCCTTGACTCCCGCCGCCTGCCCAGATAATAACTGACCGGTCAGTCATTAACGAAGGCGAGCGGACCGATATGGCCCAGGCGGCGAGGAAACGGCGCAAGGAGGCGCGGCCGGCGGAACTGCTGGACGCCGCCTTCGCCCTGTTCGTGGAGCGCGGCTTCGCCGCCACGCGGATGGAGGACATCGCCGCCCGGGCCGGGGTCAGCAAGGGCACGGTCTATCTCTACTTCCCCAGCAAGCAGGCGGTGTTCGAGGCGCTGGTGCGCCAGGCGGTGCTGCCCAATGTCGAGCGGCTGATCGGCGAGACGGCGCAGCCGGGGATGCCGGTGCCGGAGATCCTGGCCCGGCTGCTGCGCGCCATCATGCACACCGTGGCCGGGTCGCCGCTGCGCCAGTTCCCCCGGCTGATCATCGCCGAAGCCCCGCAGTTTCCCGAGCTGGCGCAGTTCTGGCGGGCGACGGTGATCGACCGGATGCTGGGCACCGTCGTCGGGCTGATCGAACGCGGCATCGCCGCCGGCGAGATCCGGCCGGTCGATCCGGCGGATGCCGGCAGGCTGCTGATCGCGCCGCTGCTGATGGCGGTGATCTGGGGCAGCACCTTCGTGCGCCAGGACGAGAGCTTCGACCTCGGCGTCTTCATCGACCGGCATCTCGACATCTATCTGCGCGGCATCGCGGCGGAGGCGCAGCCATGAAGGCGGGCCTTCGCATCGTCATCGTCCTTCTGCTCGGGGCCGCCGTCGCCGCCGGCTGGTGGTTCGACCTGCCGGGCCGGCTGGGCTGGCGCGAAGCGCAGGACGGCACGCTGACGCTCTACGGCAATGTCGACATCCGCCAGGCCGAGCTCGGTTTCCGCGTCTCCGGCCGGCTCACCGAGATGAAGCTGGAGGAGGGTGAGGCGGTGACCGCCGGCGCTGTGCTGGCGCGGCTCGACGATCGGCCGTTCCAGGACAGCGTCGCGGCGGCCAGGGCCAATGTCGCGGCGCGCCAGGCGGATCTCGACAAGCTGATCGCCGGCCCGCGCGCCGCCGAGATCGCCCAGGCCCGCGCCACGGTGGCGGAGCGCGAGGCCGATCTGGCGAACGCCAGGCTGGCCTTCGACCGCACGCAGGAGCTGCGCCAGAGAGGCAACGCGCCGCAATCGGCGCTGGACCAGGCCCAGGCCGACCGCGACATGGCCCAGGCCCGGCTTGAGCTGTCGCGGCAGGCGCTGGAGCTGCTGCTGGAAGGCAACCGGGCCGAGGACATCGCCGCCGGCCGCGCCGCCCTGGCCGCAGCCCAGGCCGAGCTCGCCTCCGCCGAGACCTCTCTCGCGGATGCGACGCTCGAAGCGCCGGCCGACGGCATCATCCTGTCGCGGGTGGCGGAGCCGGGCGCGATCATGTCGGCGAGCAGCGTCGCCTATGTGCTGTCGCTGACGAAGCCGGTCTGGGTCCGCGCCTATGTCGCCGAGCCCGATCTCGGCCGCGTCCATCCGGGCCTCGCGGTCGAGGTGGTCACCGATACGAGACCCGACCGGCCCTATCGCGGCCGCGTCGGCTTCGTCTCTCCGGTTTCGGAGTTCACGCCGAAGACGGTGCAGACGCCGGAGCTGCGCACCGACCTGGTCTACCGCCTGCGCATCATCGTCGACGACGCCGACCAGGGGCTGCGTCAGGGCATGCCGGTGACGGTGCGGGTACCCAGGGAGGGGGTGAGGTGACCAGAAACGCCCGGTTGAGCCCGTCCTTTCCTTGTCCCCCCTCCCCTTGCGGGCGACCGGATTCACGCATCTCTCGGGCGTCGTTCGCGTTGCCTCTCCCGCTTGCGGGAGAGGTCGGAGACGCGAAGCGGCTCCGGGTGAGGGCCTACGGCCGCGATCACCAGAGCTGGAGCGCCGAAAGTGTGAACGGATCATCCGCTCGCCTACGGCAAGGCCACGGCCTCGGCGAGACCGAGCCGTCCCCTCACCCGGACATCCTTCGGATGTCCGACCTCTCCCGCAAGCGGGAGAGGCAATCTGTTCCCACGCCCCCCGTCGATATCGCCGATCGATGTGTGAATGCCGTAGCTCCCGCGGGGGGAGGGGGGACTCAGTTATTTTCGGCCGGTGCGGGGTGAGGGTCATGCCATCGAGCAATCCCAGCCCCGCCCCGGCAACTGCGGACCTCGTCCGGATCGACGCCGTGACCAAGCGGTTCGGGCCGGGCAGGCCGGCGCTCGACGCGGTCACCGCGGCGATCGGCGGCGGCCGGATCACCGGCCTCGTCGGGCCGGACGGGGCGGGCAAGACCACGCTGATCCGGCTGATGACCGCGCTGATGTGGCCGGAGGAAGGGACGCTGACGGTCCTCGGCCACGACAGCCGGGCCGGGCCGGCGGCGATCCAGGCCGGGATCGGCTACATGCCGCAGCGCTTCGGCCTGTACGAGGACCTGACGGTGCAGGAGAATCTCGACCTCTACGCCGATCTCCGGGGCCTGCCGCGGGGTGAGCGGCCGGCGGTGTTCGACGAGATCCTGAGTTTCACCGACCTGAAACGCTTCACCGGCCGCCTGGCCGGCAAGCTGTCCGGCGGCATGAAGCAGAAGCTGGGCCTCGGCTGCGCCCTGCTGCGCAAGCCGCGCCTGTTGCTGCTGGACGAGCCGGGCGTCGGCGTCGACCCGATCTCGCGGCGCGAGCTGTGGGCCATGGTGCAGGATCTGACGCGCGAGGGCATCGGCGTGGTCTGGTCGACCGCCTATCTCGACGAGGCCGAGCGCTGCGACCGGGTGCTGCTGCTGAACGAAGGCAAGCTGCTCTATGAGGGCGAGCCGGACGGGCTGACCGGGCGGGTCGAAGGCCGGGTGTTCCGGCTGAGCGACATCGAGGGCCGCCGCCGGCAGGTGCTCGCGGCCGCGCTGGACCGGCCGGGCGTGATCGACGGCGTGATCCAGGGAACCGCGATCCGGCTGGTGACGAAGGAGGCGGCCGCGCCGTCCCCGCCGGAGGGGGCCGGCCCGGCCGCCAGGATCGACCCGGCGGCGCCGCGCTTCGAGGACGCCTTCATCGACATCCTGGGCGGCGGCCCCGGCGGCCGGTCGAAGCTGGCCGAGGCGCGCGAGCCGCTACCACCGCGCGAGGGGCCGGTGATCGAGGCGCGCGGTCTGACCAAGCGCTTCGGCGACTTCACCGCGGCGGCCGATATCAGCTTCGACATCCCGCGCGGCGAGATCTTCGGCCTGCTCGGCCCCAACGGCGCCGGCAAGTCGACCACCTTCAAAATGCTGTGCGGCCTCCTGAGGCCGACGGCGGGGGAGGGGCGGGTGGCCGGCTTCGACCTGCGCCGCGACACCGCCGAAGCGCGCAACCGCCTGGGCTACATGGCCCAGAAGTTCTCGCTCTACGGCGATCTCAGCGTCGCCCAGAACCTCGACTTCTTCGCCGGGGTCTACGGGCTCGACCGGCGCCGCGCGCGGCGGCAGATCGACCTGATGACGGAGATCTTCGCGCTCGGCGACCTGCTGCCGCGCTCGGCCGGCATCCTGCCGCTCGGCTTCAAACAGCGCCTGGCGCTGGCCTGCGCCGTGATGCACGAGCCCGAGGTGCTGTTCCTGGACGAGCCGACCTCCGGCGTCGACCCGATCAGCCGGCGCGAGTTCTGGACCCACATCAACGGCCTGGTCGAGAAGGGCGTGACGGTGCTGGTCACCACCCATTTCATGGAGGAGGCCGAGTACTGCGACCGGATCTCGCTGATCTATCGCGGCCGCTCGATCGCCCTCGGCTCGCCGGACGAGCTGAAGGCCCGGGTCGCAGGCCCGGACCGCCCCGATCCGACGATGGAGGACGCCTTCATTGCCCTGGTCGAGGCCTCGGATGTTCGGCAGGAGGCGGCATGATGAGTCTCCGTTCCGTGAGCGTGAAGGTCGAACTCAGCCATCGATCCAAGCAAAACGAGTCCCCCCTCCCCTCGCGGGAGGGGGGTAGGGGGAGGGGGTTCTCTCGGCCCGAGCCTGCCCCGGATCTCGGGAAGCCGGCTTGGGCGGCCGGGTCGCTCGGATGGCATTCGCGCGCGGACGCGCGCAGACCCCTCCCCCTATCCCCCTCCCGCAAGGGGAGGGGGGACAAAAAGGGGGCCCGGCGTGAAGGGGGCGACGCAGCCAGCCATCCCTTCGGGGGCCATCCATGACCGCCGCCGCCCACGACGCCGGCGCCGCCTCCTCCCGCGCCGACCGGCTGCGGCGCTTCGGGGCGCTGCTGTGGAAGGAGGGACGGCAGATCCTGCGCGACCCGTCCAGCCTGCTGATCGCCGTGGTGCTGCCGGTGCTGTTGCTGTTCCTGTTCGGCTACGCCCTGTCGCTCGACGCCGACCACACCCAGGTCGGCGTCGCGGTGGAGAGCCCGGGGCCGGAGGCGCGCGACCTCGCCGCCAGCTTCCAGGCCTCGCGCTATTTCGACGCCCGGATCGGCACCGACCGGCGGGAGTTCGCCGAGGATCTGGTGACAAATCGGGTCAAGGGCATCGTCGTGATCCCGGAGCGCTTCGCCGCCGAGGCAGCGCGGCCGGGCGGGACGCCGCAGATCCAGATCCTGGTCGACGGCACCGACCCGAACACCGCGAACTTCGTCATGGCCTATGCCCAGGGCACGCTCTCGGCCTGGCAGGCGCAGCGGGCCGCCGGGACCGGCGCCGACGGGACGCCGGCGATCGATGTCGAACAGCGCGTCTGGTTCAACCAGGAGCTGGTCAGCCGCAACACGCTGGTGCCCGGCGCCATCGCCATCGTCATGACCATGATCGGCACCCTCCTGACCGCGCTGGTGGTGGCGCGGGAGTGGGAGCGCGGCACGATGGAGGCGATGATGGCGACGCCGGTGACGGCGGCGGAGCTGCTGGCCGGCAAGATCCTGCCCTATTTCCTGCTCGGCCTGGCCTCGCTGACCCTCTGCGCGCTCGTCGCCGTGTTCCTGTTCGGGGTGCCGTTCCGCGGCTCGGTCGGGGCGCTGTACCTGACCACCGCCGCCTTCCTGTGCCCGGCGCTGGGGCTGGGCCTGATCATCTCCTCGGCGACGAAGAACCAGTTCCTGGCGTCGCAGCTGGCGCTGGTGGCGGGGTTCCTGCCGGCCTTCCTGCTGTCGGGCTTCCTGTTCGAGATCAACTCGATGCCGCGGCCGATCCAGCTGATCACCTACATCCTGCCGGCGCGCTATTACGTGCCGGCGCTGCAGACCGTGTTCCTGGCCGGGGACATCTGGCCGCTCTACCTGCGCAACATGGCGGTGCTGCTGTTCGAGGGCGCAGTGCTGTTCGCCCTGGCGGCGCGGCTGACCCGGAAGAGGCTGGCGTGATGTCGGGCCGGGGCAGAACGGGCCTGTCCTCTTACCCGAGCCGTCATGGCGAGGCGCGCAGCGCCATGACGATTTCAGGGATGGCGCGGAGGAATATGCAATGCTGCGCCGCCTGAAGGCCCTGATCATCAAGGAGCTGCTGGCCGTGCTGCGCGACCCGCGCAGCCGGATGATCCTGATCGTGCCGCCGATCCTGCAGCTCTTCGTCTTCGCCTATGCCGCGACGATGGAGGTGAAGAACGTCGACATCGCGCTGCTCGACCGCGACCGCGGCGCCTGGAGCCAGGAGCTGGTGCGGCGGATCGAGGGCACGCCGACCTTCCGCGCCATCCTGCCGGTCGAGACGCCGGAGGCCCTGCGCGAGGCGGTCGACCGGCAGCGCGTGCTGGCCGCGGTCCAGATCGGGCCCAGCTTCTCGCGCGACATCGCCGCCGGACGGCCGGCCGACCTGCAGATCATCCTGGACGGCCGCCGCTCCAACGCTTCGCAGCTCGCCGGCAACTACCTGTCGCAGATCGTCAGCGGCATGGCGGCCGATGCGGCCAGCCCCAGCGGCGTCGCGGCCCGGCCGGACGCGGCGGTGCCGCGCTTCTGGTTCAACCCGGCGCTGGACACGCAATGGTTCATGGTGCCGAACCTGATCGCCGTGATCGCCGTGCTGATCGGGCTCATCGTCACCGGCCTGACCATCGCGCGCGAGCGTGAGCTCGGCACCTTCGACCAGCTGCTCGTCTCGCCGCTCCGGGTGCACGAGATCCTGCTCGGCAAGACCGTCCCGTCGCTGCTGATCGGCTTCGCCCATTGCAGCTTCTACCTGCTGGTCGCGCTGGTCTGGTTCGGCCTGCCGCTGCGCGGGTCGCTCGGGATGTTCTACACCGGCGTGTTCTTCTACCTCCTGGCCCTGATCGGGGTCGGGCTGTTCATTTCCTCGCTCTCGGCGACGCAGCAGCAGGCGATCCTCGGATCGTTCCTGTTCATGATCCCGGCGACGCTGATGTCCGGCTTCGCCACGCCGATCGAGAACATGCCGGAATGGCTGCAGCCGGCGACCTACGCCAACCCGCTGCGCTACTTCCTGGTCATCGTCCGCGGCGTGTTCCTGAAGGGGCTGCCGGTCGACGAGATGCTGCGCAACACGGTGCCGCTGGCGCTGATCGCGCTGGTGACGCTGAGCGCGGCCGCATGGATGTTCCGCAGACGGATGGAGTAGAGCCCTTCAGGGCTGCGGGATGGTCCGGTTGTAGGGATCGTCGCCGGGCTCATGGGTCGGCTGGGTCCGGGCCTCCGCCGCCGGTGTCGGGTTGTGGACCGACAGGTTGAAATTGTCCCTGACCTCGTCCATCGAGCACGCGGCCATGGCGAGGCCCGCCAGAACCATCGGAAGGAACGCCCGCGCCGGATTCCGCATGATCCGCACTCCTCCTGGTGGCCGTCGCCGTCCGACGGCATCGCCCCTCGTTCTACGATCCTACTCGCCGCCGTCCTCCGCAAGGCCGCATCCGCGCCGCGATCGACGAGGCTCGCCCCGCGACCGGATCTCGGTCATGATAGCAGGCACCATGGACGATGTTGTCGAAGGCCTTGTCCGGATGCTTGACGGGACGTCGGTTCTCGTCGCCGTTTACGACAGCTTCGACCGGCTTCGCTACGCCAACCCGGCCTTCCGCGCCGCCTTCTTCATCGAGCCGGACGAGACGCCGCTGTGGTCCGAGATCATGCGACGGAACCATCGGACCGGCCGAGGTTCCGTCATCCAGGCCGAGGATTTCGAGGCCTGGCTGATCTCGACGCAATCCCGCCGCGGCAAGACCGCCTTCCGGGCCTACGAGACCGATCTGATCGACGGGCGGTGGCTGTGGATGACCGAGACCGTCCAGGGCGACGGCTGGATGCTCTGCATCGCCAGCGACATCACCGGCCTGCGGGTGGAAGAACGCGCCGTGCGGCAGGACAGGGATTTCGCGGTCAAGGCTTCCTACACCGACGAGCTGACCGGTGTCGCCAACCGCCGGTTCATGACCGAGCGGATCGAGGAGATGCTGCGCCGGCCGCCTTCCGAGGACGGCGTCCTCGGCTGCGTCGCGCTGCTGGACATCGACCATTTCAAGCCCGTCAACGACCGGCACGGCCATCAGGCCGGCGATCTCATCCTGCGCGACTTCGCACAGCGGATCGCCGGAATGGTCCGGCGGTCCGACTGCTTCGGCCGGATGGGCGGGGACGAGTTCCTGCTGGTCCTGCCGCGCACCCCGATCGAGCAGGCGGCCCTGATCGTCGAAAGGATGCTGGCCACGATCCGCACGGCAGAGCCGCTGCCGGACCGTCGCGACGTCACCTACACCTTCTCCGCCGGGTTGGCGGACGGCCGCCCCGGAGACACCGTCGCCAGCCTTTATGCGCGGGCGGACAAGGCGCTGTACTCCGCCAAGATGGGCGGCCGGAACCGGATCTTCTGCGACGGCTCGGAGCCTGACCGGCCCGCGATCGGGCAGTAGCCGGCGCTTGTATCCAAACAATTGATCCGTTTCGGAATTGGGCAGCTGCCTTTAGCTTGGGCAGCCGCCGGGCGGCAGCCGTCTTCCGGCCGATGCAGAGAGCCGGCGATGCGGACCGATACGTCTTCCTCCACCTTCGACGATGCGCCCGCGGCGCCGCGCGGCGGCGGCTCGGTGCTGCAGCCGGTCGCGGCCGGCCTCCTGGCCGCCATCGTCGGCTTCGCCAGCGCCTTCACCATCGTGCTGCAGGGCCTGGCGGCGGCCGGGGCCAGCCCGGCCCAGGCGGCTTCCGGGCTGCTCGCCGTGTGCATCGGCCAAGGGCTGCTGGCGATGGCGTTGTCCTGGCGGTCGAGGCAGCCGATCAGCATCGCCTGGTCGACCCCCGGCGCGGCGCTGCTGATCGCCACCGGTGTGCCTGCGGGCGGCTTCCCCGTCGCGGTCGGTGCCTTCCTGGTGGCGGCGGCGCTGGTGGTGGCGGCCGGGCTGTGGCGGCCCTTCGGCCGCCTCGTCACCGCGATCCCGACGCCTCTCGCCGGCGCCATGCTGGCCGGGGTGCTGCTCGATCTCTGCCTGGCGCCGGCCCGGGCGGTGGGCGCCATGCCGATGCTGGCCCTGCCGGTGCTGCTGGTCTGGGCGCTGACCTGGCGCTTCGCCCGGCTCTACGCCGTGCCCGCCGCAGTGGCCGCGGCGGTCGTGCTGATCGCGCTGACCACCGCCGTGCCCGCGGATGCCTTCGCCCATGCTTGGGCGGCGCCGGTCTTCGTCGCCCCGGCCTTCTCCACGGGCGCGATCATCGGCATCGCCGTGCCGCTGTTCATCGTCACCATGGCGTCGCAGAACGTGCCGGGCCTGGCGGTGCTGAACGCCAACGGCTACCGGCCGCCGGTCGGGCCGCTCTTCGTTGCCACCGGCGCGACCAGCGGCCTGACGGCGCTGTTCGGCGGCCATGCGGTGAACCTGTCGGCGATCACCGCCGCGCTCTGCGCCTCGGCCGAGGCGCATCCCGACCCGGCGCGGCGCTGGCCGGCGGCGGTGGTGGCGGGCGCCGCCTATGTCGTGATCGGCCTGTTCGCCGGCTTCGCCGCCGCCTTCATCGCCGCCTCGCCGCCGCTGCTGATCCAGGCGGTGGCCGGCCTCGCGCTGCTCGGCAGCCTCGGCGGCGCCCTGTCGACGGCGCTGGCGCGGGAGGAGGAGCGGCTGCCGGCCGTGGTCACCTTCGTCACCACCGTCTCCGGCCTGGCGCCCTTCGGCATCGGCGCCGCCTTCTGGGGTCTCCTGGCCGGCGGCGCCATGATGGCGCTGGCGCGGCTGAAGGGCTGAGGCGGTGATCCTCGCCACCCCGCGCCTCAGGCTACGGCCCTGGCGGGAGGGCGACCGCGACGGCTTCGCCGCCCTGACCGCCGATCCCGAGGTCATGCGCGACCTCGGCGGGCCGCTGGACCGGGCGGCGAGCGACGCCAAGCTCGACCGCTACCGTACAGCCTTCGACCGCCACGGCTTCTGCCGTTGGGCGGTCGAGACGCTGTCGGAGGAGTTCCTCGGCTATGCCGGGATCATGCCGCTGGGGCCGGACCATCCGCTCGGCCCCGGCGTCGAGATCGGCTGGCGGCTGATGCGGCACGCCTGGGGGCATGGCTATGCGACCGAGGCCGCCGGGGCGGCGCTGCGGGACGGATTCGGGCGGCTCGGCTTCCGCGAGATCCTGGCCTTTACCGCGCCCGACAACCTCCACTCGCAGGCGGTGATGGCGCGGTTGCGGCTGCAGCGGGACCCGTCGCGCGACTTCACCGCGACCTATGATGGCGCCGCGTGGCGCGGGCTGGTCTGGGTGGCGCGGGGCCAGGATCGCGTGGCGCCTCAATCCATCGGCAGCCCCGTCGAAAGTCGGACGTCGACCCCCGTCGCGTGCGGAGGCAATATCCCCGCAATCGATCTTTCTGCCGGACACCGCAAGATGACCCAAGCTGCCGATCACGCCATCCGCCTGCGGCGCGAGGCCTTCAATCGGGCTCTGGCCGAGGCGGACCTCGAGGCCATCGGCCCGCTTCTGGCCCAGGGCGCCATTCTGGTCACGGGCACGGACAGCGCCGTCATCTCCGGCCGAAAGGCCCAGCTCGCGGCATGGGAGCGCGAATTCGCGGCATCCCTGCGCACGATCTACACCCGGTCCCCCGACACCATCCTGGTCTCGCCCGTCGAGCCCATCGCCCTGGAGCACGGACGCTGGCAGGGCGTCACCGCCGCCGGCGGCCTGCCGCTCGCATCCGGCACCTACACCGCCAAATGGCGCAAGACCGGCGCGGATTGGGTGATCGAGGCCGAAATCTACCTCACGCTCGCCTGACCGGGCGGGCTGAGCCGGCGTTTGCGGCCCATATCAACGGCCATTGAGATCGAACCCGGCTTCCCTATGTCGTCATGGCGTGGAGCGCAGCGACGTGGCCATCCCAGGGGCCGGTGCGAGCGGCCCTGCATGGCCGCGCCCCTTCGGGGCTCGCCATGACGATCATGAGACCCGTGTGAGGCGTTCCCGCCGGCCCCAAATCCTGATCGAATTTTTATGCGCTCAGGGCGTGTGATCGGCCGCGATCACACGAGTCCGCAGGCCATCTGCGGAAAGGAGACTTCGTGCTCGACGTCCTGATGCTCGCCCTGGCCGCGGCGTTCTTCGCCGTGGCCCTGGGCTACGTGCTGCTTTGCGACCGGCTGTGAGGCGGCGATGACCTTCGACCTCGTCCTCGGCGGCGTGGTGTCCGTGCTGCTGCTCGGCTACCTCGTCTACGCCCTGGTCCGTCCCGAGAAGTTCTGAGGCGGCCATGACCCTCAACAGCTGGATCCAGATCGCGCTCTACTGCGCGATCGTCATCCTCCTCGTGCGTCCGCTCGGCGGCTACATGGCCCGCGTCTTCGCCGGCGAGCGCACCTTTCTCTCCCCCGTGCTGCGGCCGGTCGAGCGCGTGCTCTACGCCGCCGCCGGCGTGCGCGAGGAGCGCGAGCAGCACTGGACCGGCTATGCCTTCGGCATGCTGCTGTTCAGCCTGGCCGGCTTCGTTCTGCTGTATGGGCTGCAGCGCCTGCAGACCGCGCTGCCCTACAACCCGCAGGGCATGGCGGCGGTCGAGCCGGGCCTCGCCTTCAACACCGCGGTCAGCTTCGTCACCAACACCAACTGGCAGTCCTATGGCGGCGAAAGCACCATGGGCTATCTGGTGCAGATGGCCGGGCTGACGGTGCAGAACTTCGTGTCGGCCGCGACCGGCATCGCGCTGGCCATCGCCCTCGTGCGCGGCTTCGCCCGGCGCTCGGCCCAGACCATCGGCAATTTCTGGGTCGACCTGACCCGGGCCACGCTCTACGTGCTGCTGCCGATCTGCGTCGTCGCCACGGTCTTCTTCGTCTGGCAGGGCGTGCCGCAGAACCTGAACGCCTATGTCGACGCCACGACGCTGGAGGGCGCGCATCAGACGATCGCCCAGGGGCCGGTGGCCTCGCAGCTGGCGATCAAGATGCTGGGCACCAATGGCGGCGGCTTCTTCAACGCCAATTCGGCCCATCCCTACGAGAACCCGACGGCGCTGTCGAACCTGGTCCAGATGGTGCTGATCTTCGCGATCGGCGCTGCCCTCACCAACACCTTCGGCCGCATGGTCGGCAATGAGCGCCAGGGCTGGGCGATCTTCGCCGCCATGGGCGTGCTGTTCCTCGCCGGCGTCTTCGTCGCCTATTGGCAGGAAGCGAACGGCGGCCACCTCCTGGCCTCGCTCGGCGTCGACCCCGCGCTCGGCAACATGGAGGGCAAGGAGATCCGCTTCGGCGAGGCGCTGTCGGCCCTGTTCGCTGTGGTCACCACCGCCGCCTCCTGCGGCGCGGTCATCGCCATGCATGACAGCTTCACCGCGCTCGGCGGCATGGTGCCGCTGGTCAACATGATGCTGGGTGAGGTGGTGATCGGCGGCGTCGGCGCCGGCCTCTACGGCATGCTGCTCTTCGTCGTCGAGGCGATCTTCGTCGCCGGGCTGATGGTCGGCCGCACGCCGGAGTACGTCGGCAAGAAGATCGAGGCGAAGGAGGTCAAGATGACCATGCTCGCCCTCCTGATCCTGCCGGCCTCGATGCTGGGCTTCACCGCGCTGGCGGTGTCGATCCAGCCCGGCCTCGCCGGCATCCTCAACCCCGGCCCGCACGGCTTCTCCGAGGTGCTGTACGCCTACACCTCGGGCACCGCCAACAACGGCTCGGCCTTCGGCGGGCTGACGGCGACCTCGCTGTTCTACACCGTCACCCTCGGCTTCGCGATGCTGATCGGCCGCTTCCTGATGATCGTGCCGATGCTGGCCGTCGCCGGGTCGCTCGCCGCAAAACGCAGTCTGCCGCCGTCCTCCGGCACCTTCCCGACCACCGGGCCGCTCTTCGTCGGCCTCCTGATCGGCGTGGTGCTGATCATGGGCGGCCTGACCTTCTTCCCGGCCCTGGCGCTGGGCCCGGTGGCCGAACACCTGGCCGGCGCCGCCGGCACCCTGTTCTGATCGGACCTGTCCGTCATGAAAGCCAACTCTCCGGCGTCGCTGTTCGACGCCAAGATCCTGGGCCCGGCCGCGATCGACGCGGTGCGCAAGCTCGACCCGCGCGTCATGTGGCGCAACCCGGTGATGTTCGTGGTCGAGGTCGTCGCCGCCCTCACCAGCGTGCTGCTGCTGCGCGACATCGCCGCCGGCGCTTCCGGCATCGGCTTCACCCTCCAGATCGTGCTCTGGCTCTGGTTCACCGTGCTGTTCGCGAATTTCGCGGAAGCGGTGGCCGAGGGCCGCGGCAAGGCCCAGGCCGAGACCCTGCGCCGGACCCGGACCGAGACCACCGCCAAGCGCCTGGCCGACCCGGCCGGCGAGGCGTGGGAGCCGGTGCCGGCGCTGTCGCTGCGCCAGGGCGATGTCGTGCTGGTCGAGGCCGGCGACCTGATCCCCTCCGACGGCGAGGTGGTGGAGGGCATCGCCTCGGTCGACGAAAGCGCGATCACCGGCGAATCCGCCCCCGTGATCCGCGAGTCGGGCGGCGACCGGTCGGCCGTCACCGGCGGCACAAGGGTGCTGTCGGACTGGGTCAAGGTGCGCATCACCGCGGCCCCGGGGTCGACCTTCCTCGACCGCATGATCGGGCTGGTGGAAGGCGCGCAGCGCCAGAAGACGCCGAACGAGATCGCGCTGAACATCCTGCTGGCCGGCCTGTCGATCATCTTCGTCTTCGCCACGGTCACCATCCCCAGCTTCGCCGCCTATGCCGGCGGGGCGATCCCGGTCGTCGTGCTGGTGGCGCTGTTCGTCACCCTGATCCCGACCACGATCGGCGCGCTGCTCTCGGCCATCGGCATCGCCGGCATGGACCGCCTGGTGCGCTTCAACGTGCTGGCCATGTCCGGCCGCGCGGTGGAGGCGGCGGGCGACGTCGACACGCTGCTGCTGGACAAGACCGGCACCATCACCCTCGGCAATCGCCTGGCCACGGAGTTCGTGCCGCTGCCCGGCATCGGAGAGGCCGAGCTGGCGGACGCCGCCCAGCTCTCCTCGCTCAGCGACGAGACGCCGGAGGGCCGGTCGATCGTGGTGCTGGCGAAGGAGAAATACGGGCTGCGCGCCCGCGAGGTCGGCCGCATGCACGCGCGCTTCGTGCCCTTCGCCGCGCAGACGCGGATGAGCGGCGTCGACGTCGAGGGCTCGGTCATCCGCAAGGGCGCGGTCGATGCCATCGTCGCCCATGTCCGCGAGGCCGCCGGCAACCCGCGCCTGGCCATGCCGGCGGCGCTGGAGCAGATCGCCGAGCGCATCGCCAAATCCGGCGGCACGCCGCTGGCCGTCGCCAAGGACGGCCGGCCGCTCGGCGTCATCCACCTGAAGGACGTGGTCAAGGGCGGCATCCGCGAGCGCTTCGCCGAGCTGCGGCGGATGGGCATCCGCACCATCATGATCACCGGCGACAACCCGCTGACCGCGGCGGCGATCGCGGCCGAGGCCGGGGTCGACGACTTCCTGGCCCAGGCGACGCCCGAGAACAAGCTGACGCTGATCCGCGAGGAGCAGGCCAAGGGCCGGCTGGTGGCGATGTGCGGCGACGGCACCAACGACGCGCCGGCGCTGGCCCAGGCCGATGTCGGCGTGGCGATGCAGACCGGCACCCAGGCGGCGCGCGAGGCCGGCAACATGGTCGACCTCGACAGCGACCCGACCAAGCTGATCGAGGTGGTGGGCATCGGCAAGCAGCTGCTGATCACCCGCGGCGCCCTGACCACCTTCTCGATCGCCAACGACGTGGCCAAGTACTTCGCCATCATCCCGGCGATGTTCCTGGCCTTCTACCCGCAGCTCGGCGTGCTCAACGTCATGGGCCTGCATTCGCCGCAGAGCGCGATCCTGTCGGCGATCATCTTCAACGCGCTGATCATCATCGCCCTGATCCCGCTGGCGCTGCGCGGCGTGCGCTACCGGGCGCTGAGCGCGGCCGCGCTGCTGCGGCGCAACCTTCTGATCTACGGCCTGGGCGGCCTCGTCGTCCCGTTCATCGGGATCAAGGCGATCGACCTGATCGTCACCGCCCTCGGCCTGGCGTGAGGCAACCATGCTGAACCAGATCCGACCCGCCCTGGTGATGGTCGTCCTGCTGACGATCCTCACCGGCCTCGCCTATCCCCTCGCCATGACCGGCATTGCCCAGGGGCTGTTCCCCAACCAGGCCGATGGCAGCCTGGTGAAGCGGTCCGACGGCACCGTCATCGGCTCGTCGCTGATCGGCCAGGAGTTCGCCGGCGACAGGTACTTCCACGGCCGGCCGTCGGCGACGGCGCCGACGCCGTACAACGCCGCCAGCTCGGCCGGCTCCAATCTCGGCCCCACCGCCCGGGCGCTCGCCGACCGGGTGAAGGCCGATGTCGACGCGCTGGCGGCGCAGGGCATCGAAACCCCGCCGGCCGACATGGTCACCAGCTCGGCCTCCGGCCTCGATCCGGACATCAGCCCGGCCAATGCCGAGCTGCAGGTCGCCCGCGTCGCCGCCGCCCGCGGCCTGCCGCCGGAGCGGGTGCGCCAGGCGGTGCAGGACGCGACCTCCGGCCGGCTCTTCGGCCTGATCGGCGAGCCGCGGGTCAACGTCCTCCAGCTCAACATGGCGCTGGACGGGCTGAAGACGCCGTAGTCTCCTCCCCGCATGGTATCGATCGATCGGTCCGACGACGATCATCGCCCCTCGCCGGAAGCTCTGCTCGAGGCGGTCGCGAAAACCCGCGGCCGCCTCAAGATCTTCCTCGGGGCGGCGCCCGGCGTCGGCAAGACCTACGAGATGCTGTCCCAGGGCGCCGCGCGGCGGCGTGACGGGCTCGACGTCGTCATCGGCGTGGTCGAGACCCATGGCAGGGCCGAGACCCAGGCGCTGGTCGACGGCTTCGAGATCATCCCCCGCCGCCGGGTCGAGCATCGCGGCCGGCTGCTGCAGGAGATGGATCTCGACGCGATCCTCGAGCGCCGGCCGGCCCTGGTGCTGGTCGACGAGCTGGCCCACACCAACGCGCCCGGCAGCCGCCACGACAAGCGCTATCAGGATGTCGAGGAGATCCTGGCCGCCGGGATCGACGTCTGGACCACGCTGAACATCCAGCATGTCGAGAGCCTGAACGACGTCGTCGCCCAGATCACCCGCATCCGGGTGCGCGAGACGGTGCCGGATTCCTGGATCGACGGCGCCGACGAGATCGAGCTGATCGACCTGACGCCGGAGGACCTGCAGAAGCGGCTGGCCGAGGGCAAGGTCTATATCCGCGACCAGGCCCGGCGGGCGGTCGAGCATTTCTTCAAGCCCGGCAACCTGACGGCGCTGCGCGAGCTGGCGCTGCGCCGCACCGCCCAGCGGGTCGACGACCAGATGCTGGGCTATATGCGGGCCCACGCCATCACCGGGCCCTGGGCGGCCGGCGACCGCATCATGGTCTGCGTCAGCGAGGCGCCGAACAGCGAGGCGCTGGTCCGCTACGCCCGGCGCATGGCCGACCGGCTGGGCGCCCGCTGGAGCGCGGTCTATATCGAGGGTTCGCGCCACCACCGGCTGAGCGAGGCCGAGCGCGACCGCATCGCCCGCGCCCTGCTGCTGGCCGAGAAGCTGGGCGGCGAGACGGTGACCGTCCCGGCCAACGACATCGTCGCCGAGATCCTGGCCTACGCCCGGCGCAACAACATCACCCAGATCGTCATCGGCAAATCCGACCGGTCGCGCTGGTTCGAGATGCTGCACGGCTCGGTGGTGCACGACCTGGTGCGCAAGGCGGGCACGATCTCGGTCCATGTCATGGCGGGGGAGGAGGCGGAGCCCGGTCAGGAGCGGATCCAGACCCGCCCGGCCGAGTCCGGCTTCGACCTGCGGCCCTATCTGGTCGCCGCGATCGGCGTGGCGGCGACGACCGCGGCCGCCCATCTGGTCGCCTTCGTCGCCACCGCCAACAGCATCGCCCTCGTCTTCCTGATCCCGGTGCTGTTCAGCGCCGCGCGCTACGGGCTGGGGCCGTCGATCTTCGCTTCCATCCTCAGCGTGTTCGCGGTCAACTTCTTCTTCCTGCCGCCGCTCTACAGCCTGGTCATCGCCGACCCGTCGAACGTCACCTCGCTGGTGTTCTTCCTGGTGGTCGCGGTCGTCACCTCGAACCTGCAGAGCCGGGCCCGGCTGCAGGCCCGCAGCGCCGCGGCGCGGGCCAAGGCGACGGCGGAGCTGTTCGGATTCAGCCGCAAGCTGGCGGCGATCGCCTCGGCCGACGACCTGCTCTGGGCCGCCGCCTACCAGATCGCGGCGATGCTGAAGCTGCGCGTCGTCATCCTGATGCCGCAGGAGGGCTCGCTGCAGGTGGTGGCGGGCTATCCGCCCGAGGACCGGATCGAGGAGCCGGAGCGGGCGGCGGCGCAGTGGAGCTGGGCCAGCAACCGGCCGGCGGGGCGGGGGGCCGACACGCTGCCCGGCGGCAAATGGCTGTTCCTGCCCTGGCGCACCGCCTCGGCCCAGATCGGCGTGATCGGCATCGACCGCGACCAGCCGGGGCCGCTGCTGAGCCCCGACGACCAGCGGCTGCTGGAATCGCTGATGGACCAGGCAGCGGTGGCGATCGAGCGGGTGCACCTTGCCAAGGATGTCGACGAGGCGCGGGTGGTGGCGGAGACGGAGCGGCTGCGCGCCGCCCTGCTGACCTCGATCAGCCACGATCTGCGCACGCCTCTGGCCTCGATCATCGGCGCCGTCTCCAGCCTGCGCCGCTACGACGCCACGCTGGACCCGAAGGCGCGGGCGGAGCTGATGGAGACGGCGGAGGACGAGGCCGAGCGGCTGAACCGCTTCGTCGGCAACCTGCTCGACATGACCCGGCTCGAATCCGGCGTGCTGCAGCCGAAGCTGGAGGCGACCGAGGTGGCGGAGGTGATCGGCGCGGCGGCGGAGCGGTGCGCGGCCATGGTCGCCCGCCACCGCCTCGCGCTCGACATCGCGCCCCGTCTGCCACTCTATCTGCTCGATCCGATCCTCCTGGAGCAGGTGCTGGTCAACCTGATCGACAACGCGGCCAAATACGCCCCGGCCGGCACCACCATCACGGTGTCGGCGCGGGAGGAGAAGGGGCTCGTGATCCGGGTGCAGGACGAGGGCGAC
The DNA here is from genome assembly GCF_000423185.1 of Inquilinus limosus DSM 16000. Classification (GTDB taxonomy): domain Bacteria; phylum Pseudomonadota; class Alphaproteobacteria; order DSM-16000; family Inquilinaceae; genus Inquilinus; species Inquilinus limosus. The sequence goes on from NZ_AUHM01000005.1 coordinate 397,470, forward strand.
GGCATCCCCGAGGACAAGCTGGAGGCGATCTTCGACAAGTTCCACCGCATCCATCACGGCGACAGCGCCCAGGCCGGCACCGGGCTCGGCCTCGCCATCTGCCGCGGCTTCGTCGAGATCCTGGGCGGGCGGATCACCGCCGGCAACCGTGGTGACCGGCGCGGCGCCATGTTCACGGTGACCTTCCCGGCCGAACTGGCGGCGCCGGCCCTGCCGGGCACGTCGATGGGGGTGTGATGCGAATGCTCGCGTTTTCCGTCTCTCCCTTCTTTCGTCATGGCGAGGCGCGTAGCGCCGTGGCCATCCAGGGGCCGGTGCGAGCCGCCCTGGATGGCCACGCCCCTTCGGGGTTCGCCATGGCGGGCCGGAATTTCGGACCGCCAACATGACGCCCTCCGACACCCGGTCCGCCCCCCGCATCCTGATCATCGACGACGAGCCGCAGATCCGCCGCTTCCTCAAGATCAGCCTGGCCGCCGACGGCTACGCCCCGATCGAGGCGGCGGGCGGGGCGGAGGGGCTGGAGCGGGTGGCGCAGGACCGGCCGGACCTGGTGATCCTCGACCTCGGCCTGCCCGACATCGACGGCCAGCAGGTGCTGAGCCGGATCCGCGAGCTGTCTTCCGTGCCGGTGATCGTGCTGTCGGTCCGCGCCGGCGAGGCGGAGAAGGTCGAGGCGCTGGACCGTGGCGCCAACGACTACGTCACCAAGCCCTTCGGCATCGCCGAGCTGACCGCCCGGCTGCGCGCCGCCCTGCGCCACCGCGGGCAGGAGGACGCCGAGGCGGTGATCGAGGCCGGGTCGCTGACGGTCGATGTGCCGCATCGTCGGGTGCGGCTCGACGGGCGGGAGATCCGGCTGTCGAAGAAGGAGTTCGAGATCCTGCGCCTGCTCGCCGCCCATCACGGACGGGTGGTGACGCATCAGAAGATCCTGCGCGAGGTCTGGGGCCCGGCCCATATCGACGCCATGCAGTATCTCCGCGTCTATGTCGGCCAGCTGCGCCAGAAGCTGGGCGACGATCCGGCCCGGCCGCGTCTGATCGCGACCGAGCCGGGCGTCGGCTACCGGCTGGTGGTGGAGGAGGGATAGTCCCTCAGTGCAGCGCCGGTGACGCGCGTTCCGGCCGTCCGGCCGGGCGGCTGCGGCCGACGCGGAGGGCGACGGGAAGGCACAGCAGCGGGGCCAGGGCGAACAGGCCGAACAGCCATCGGGCGGCGCTCCTGGTCCCTTCGATCCCGCCCGGATCCAGGAGCCCGCCGAGGTTGGCCGCCATGCCGGCGAGGGCGGCGGCCAGCGCCGTTACGAACATCTGCACCGTGGTCAGGGAGCTGGCGGCGAGGGTCTTCTCGTCCTCGGGCGCCGTCTGCAGCACCCGCGTCAGCAGATGCGGCCAGGCCGACCCGACGCCGAGCCCGATGCAGACCAGCGCCGCGCAGATCGGGGCCAGCAGACTCCAGTCGTTGTCGCCGCCGATCGGCACCAGCGCGGCCAGGCACGCCATCCCGGCCAGGGCTAGAGCATTTTCCGATCAGTCGCGGTCATATCCGGCAGCAGTAAAGTAGTTCTGGCAATCGTCAGGTGTGAAGGCGTCGACGGCCAGTGCGATCGCCTGCCAGAGGTCGTCGACGGTCCTGGGGGCGAGCTTCTTGAGGAAGGCCTTGAGTTTGGAGAAGGCCATCTCGATCGGGTTGAAGTCTGGGCTATAGGCCGGCAGGAAGCGCAGCTTGGCGCCGGTGCCTTCGATGGCGCTGCGCACGGCAGCAGGTTTGTGGGCGGGCAGGTTGTCCATGACGACGATGTCGCCCGGGTTCAGCGTCGGGACCAGGACCTGCTCGACATAGGCCAGGA
>NZ_AUHM01000006.1 GCF_000423185.1 Inquilinus limosus DSM 16000
CCGTCCTGGTTGTCCGCCGTGACCAGCCGGAACAGCCCGTCATAGGCGTAGGTCCAGTGCTCCGGCTGCCGGACCGTGATGTCGGCCGTCTTGATCAGGCCGATCGTCGGGTCGTAGGTGTAGCGGACCGAGAACCGGTCGTCCGACCCGACCTTGGTGGACCGGGTCAGCAGCCAGCCCCGGTTCGGATCGTAGCTGTCGACCGTCGTCGCGCCGCTGGCATATTTCGTCTCCAGCGGCCGGCCCGCCGCATCATAGGTGATCGACGCGATCAGCCCCGGGACCGACTTCAGCCGTCCGGCCCCGTCATAGGTGAACGGGGTGCCGGTGCTCCCCACCTGGCCGACGGTGTCGCCGGCGCTCGAATTGTCCGGATAGGTCTTGCCCAGCACCCGGCCGCCGCGGTCGTATGCCGTCCGGGCCGTGAAGGTGGAGCGCGGATCCGGCTGGCTGCAGTTCACCGTCTGGTCCGCCCCCGGCTGCCACACCGTCCAGCGCTGCGTCACCACCCGGCCCGCCACATCGTAATCCGTGCACAGCCGGCCGAAGGCGTTCACCTGGCGCACCAGCTGCCCCCTGTTGGCAGCGCCCGCCGGGCCGCCGTCGTAGAAATAATCCGTCACCTCGCCGCCGGTCGGCGGCTGCCCCTGCAGCCGCACCCGCTTGCGCGTCACCCGGCTCAACGCGTCATAGGCGAAGCTGGTCACCGTCCCCCGCGCATCCGTCTGCGCCACCAGACGGTCGGCGAGGTCGTACCGATAGGTCGACGCCCCGAGATCCGGGTCCGACACCGCGATCCGCCGCCCCAGCGTGTCGTAGCCGTAGCTCCATCTCGCGCCGATCGGATCGGTGATCCCGACCAGCTGATCCGCCGCGTCCCAGGTGAACACCGTGTCGGCCCGGGCGCTGTTGTCTTTCCATTGCTCGGTCGCCCGCACCCGGCCGAACGCGTCGTAGCGGGTCGCGGAGATCTTCCGGCCGGTCGGGTCGTACACCGCCGCCCAGCTGTAGGATTCGGCGCCCGGGTTGAAGCCGTACTCCGTCCGGTAGGCGTTCTTATCCGGCAGGATCCTCCAGACCTGCCGGTCCAGCGCATCGAAACGATAGCTCGTTCGAGGCGCAGGGTTGGCGACGGAGTGGTCGCCGGCGTAGTACGGCACCGTCTCGGCGATCAGATTGCCGCGGCCGTCATACTCCTTGTCGACCACGATGACCTGGGCCTGAGTGCCATCCGGGGCCGTAGCGTAGGTGTGCCGGATACGGCCGAAGCCGTCGAACTGCTGCTGTCCGCCGATATAGGTCCCCCAGACCGGGCCCGGCATCCGGACCTCCACCTTCTGCGTGGCCGGATCGCCGATGCCCAGGTATAGCCATCGCAGATAGTCTCCGCCCGGCTTGTCGACCTGGGTCGGGCGGCAGAACTCGTCATAGAACCAGGTCGAGACCTGGCCGTTCACGTCGGTCGTCGTCGCCGGCTTCAGGCACGGCAGGTGGATGCTGGCCTTGGTGACGTGGTTCAGCCGTGGTTCCGTCGCGGACAGCTGCTTCACGACCTGCGCCGGAAAGAGGTGGAATTGCGGGTCGTAGGAGGTCGTGGTGCGGATCTCCTGCGAGCCCACGGTCTGGGCCGCGGCGATCTGGTTGCCCCAGCCGTCATAGGCGAAGCGCCGCGTCACCCAGCCGGAAGGGTTCGACAGCCAGCGCCGCTCCGCCGTCATGTCGCCCTTGGTCGGCGGCGTCCAATAGTCGGCCGCGCCGTCATACAGATACAGTGTCTGCCGCAGCTGCGTGCCGCCGGGGCCGAGCAGCTTCCGGTAGGCCGGCAGTGCGACGATGTAGCCGGCCGTGTTGGGGAAATAGCCGGTCAGGGTGACGCGGTCGTCGGCCGCCGCCGCCGGATCGTTCGGAACGACCAGCCCCTGCTCCACCAGCCGCGTGACGTTGCCCCAGATATCGAAGCTCCGCTCGGTGCGGGTGGTATGGCGATCGCCGCTCGCCAGCACGAGATCCGCCGCGCTCACCGTGTTCCACGACCGATAGGGGACGGTGTTCCGCTCGGCATAGCCCTCGCGTTCCTCTCGCAGCACCGCGGTGTAGCCGTTGGGGCCGGCATGGTGGCGGATCAGCTTCGGCTTGCCGGCCGACGCCAGGCTCTGCATGAACTGGTAATGGACCCCGGGCGCCGGGCCCGTCACGCTCGCCGGCCGTTCGACGAAGACGCTGGCGAAGCCGAGGAAGCGCCGCTCGCCCGCATGCCAGCGGCCGCCGCCGTAACGGAAGGTGGTCACCGCCCGCGGGCTCACGCCGTCCCACTGCCCCACATAGGTCACGACCGGCAGCACGAAAGGCAGGTTGGCATTGGTATAGGCCGAGGAGGGCGTGTACCCGATCCAGGTCTGGCCGCCGATCGGGTTCTTGGTCCAGATCAGCAGGTCCGGCACCGGCGCCGGCGAGTTCGCGGCCGGCGACGAGTACCGGATCGAGAACTCGTCGTTCAGCACCTGAACAATGTCGGCCATCCCGTCGCCGTTGAAGTCAGCGACGCCGTCCACCCTGTGGGCGTCGATGATCTGCGGCGGCCGCGACCATTGGCCGGTCAGCAGCAGCTTTGCATGTGTCTTGGTGTTCAGGAACTCGTCCGGCTTGTCGAGGAAACCCGTCACCAGCAGGTCGGTCCGGCCGTCGGCGTTGAAGTCCCCGGCAAACAAGCGGCATCCCCGACTGTCGTCGTATTGGCTGCACTTGCCCTCGATAGGGACCTGACCATGCAGCGCCAGCTTGTGGCCGTAGGAGAACAGGAACTGCACCTTCGGGTCGGTGGTCCCGACCAGCCTGGCGAGATCGGTTGCGCCGTCGCCGTTGAAATCGCCCTGGGCGCCGATGAAGCTCCAGCCGTCGGGCAAGGCGGTGTTCGCCGTCTTGTCCAGGTCGAACCGCGCCCCCGCCCGGTGCTCGTACACCCCGGAGCCGGTGCTCCCCAGCTTCATCTCGGCGACCACGAGCTCCTGCCGGCCATTGCCGTTCAGGTCGGGGGTCGCCACCACCTGCATGGTGTCGCCGAGATCGGCGCCATGGTCGATCGAGCCGAAGCCGCCGCCCGTCCAGTAGTGGATCTTCCTTTTTTCGTATCCGTGGACGGGATCGTTCTTCGCCGTGACGACGAACTCCACCCTGCCTTCGCCGTCGATATCGGCCAGGGCGACGTCCCCGCCGCCGGTCCGATCCAGCGGATCGCAGGTGCGGTTGTCCGGATTGCCCCCGGTGCAATGCCGCACCGGATCGGCGATCCCGATTCGGTATTCCTGCCAGTTCGGCGCCGACCCGTTCCAGCGCGACAGCCACACCGTGATGCTGCGGCTCGTCACATGTGCGATATCCGCCTTGCCGTCGCCGTCGAAATCCCCCGTCCGGAAGCTGTAATTCGGCGCCTTGTCCTCCTCCTCGGCTTGAGGGTCGCAGCGCCGCTCCCCGCCCGGCGCGGTCGTCGTCGCCAGCTCGTTCCTACCCGGCACCGACCGCCACAGCTGCAATGAGCACTGTTTGACGTATTCCGGCTCCTGGGATGTCCCGATGTTCTCCCTATCGGTGCGGACCATCAGCACGTCCTGCCGGCCGTCGCCGGTGAAATCCGCGTAGGTAAAGGTCTGATCCTTGGTGTCCCCGACCTGGTAGGATGGTCCCCCCGACAGTGACACCCCGCCCGTGGAGTACTTGAACTGCCATTCCGGCAGGTGGCGGCCGGTGTAATAGCCGCCATTCTGGTCGTGCCAGACGAAGTCCGTCCCGTAGTGCCGCACCGACGTCAGCCGGGGGAGGCCGGTCGAGCCGTTCGTGTAGTACAGGTGATAGGCACGCAGGCGCTGGTCGGCGACGAACACCTCGATCCGGTGGAGCCTCTCTCGCAGACGGGCCAGCCCGTTCCCGGTCGCGCGGGTCAGCTGCTCTCCGAGGTACCAGCCGAGGTTCACCTTGACCTGGTTGTAGGTGACTTGGTACGGCCAGCAGATCGGTGCGGTGCATGCGTAGCGGTAATAAGCCGCATTGCCGTGCGGGTCGCTGACCCGGGTCAGCAGCCAGCGGTAGCGGTTCTGCGCCACCCAATCCTCGTCCCCGACCGCCATGGTCGTCGCCGAGGACGACGCGGTCGATGCGGCCTCCGCCACTGGCGTCTCCGGCACTTCGGCTGGATCATCGGGCGGCTCGACCAGCTCCGGCACCGTCACCACGGCGCTGTCGAGATCCCAGTTCTCCTCCTCGGCCGGCGGCTCGGCCGAAGTCCCCTCCAGCGTCGGGTCGGGCTCTGTGACCGTACCGGTACCATCGACAACGTCCGGTCCGGGTTCCGCCGTTATGCCGGCCTCCGTCTCCTCGGGCGACGGCGCTTCGGGCGTGCCGTCCAGGGCCGTGCTCGTCTCGGCCACGCCGGCGGTCGCCGTCGCGGCCATGGCCGGCTCGGCTTCCGCGGCGGCCGCCCCGGCGGCCGCGACATCCTGCGCCAGGCGGAACACCGACAGCGTCCCGTCCGGATCCCACACCAGCCATTGGTTGTAGGCGGCCTCGTATTTGATCTTGCGGTAGCTCTCGACCCGGGTCGTGTGCGTGCCGCCGGCGGCACAGCTCGCCGTGTTCGCCCGGGTCGCCTCCGACAACGCGCTGCAGGACACCAGCTCCTGCCCGTCCAGCATGTAGACGTCGTTGCTGTCGAGATTCGCCACGCCCTTGCGCGGCGATACCCGCACGATGTCCGGGACGCCGGCGAGCCGCCACCCGATCCCGACGAAGCCGGCATAGTGGCCACCGGCCTTCAGGCCCAGGGTCGAATCGTAGACCAGCTTCAGCTTCGGCTCGAGGCCACGATACGCGGGAACCTCGATCGGCAGCTCTGTCGTGTAGCTGCCGTTGAAGGGCGCCGGGGGCGGCTCGTTCGGCAGAACCGGCAGCGACAGCTGCCGCGGCGTCGCATCATCCGATGCGGCCGCTGCGGCAACCGTCGTCGCGGCTGCGTCCGGCGCGGCGCCGCTCTCGGGCTCCGCCGGCGTTTCCGGCTGAGCCTCGGCCGTGTCTGCCTCGGACGAGGGGGGCGCCTCGGCCGCTTCGTCCGAAGGAACCAAGGTCTCCGGCCCGATCGTCTCTGGCGGCGGGGCTTCGTCCTGGGCGCGGACCGCCGGCGCACCGGACAAGGCCGCCAGCACCAGCATCGACACCGAGACCGCGCGCACCGCGCCCCACGCCGGGAACGCAGCCGCGCCCGACCAGACCCGAACGTCCGCCCGCATGATCTTGTCTCTCCCCCGCTGCGCGCTTGCGGTCTCGCCTCCCGCCGGCGTCGCCCGCTCTCGGGGCGGGCTTGGACCGGCGTGACTCGACCGAGCGTCGAGAAAATCACTGGTTCAAATCACAAGGCCGGCGTCCATCTCGCCAGCGCTACCGCACTTATCCGATCAATGCTCCGGACGACCGACGGTCCCGGGCACGCAAACCCTCACTCCGACTCCGGCAGATCCGCCGTCCTCGGTCTTCAGATCAATTTATGACAAATGCCCTCCGTGCCCGCTTCATCGCCGGTCACAGCCCTGCTTCGCCGTGCCGTGCCGGTCGAATTTCACGGGAACATGAATAAAAGTTAATCCGAGTCTCGGGCTGCGCGCAAGCCACTCACGCAAATATTCCTGACGGGACGACGCGCCCGGCCGACTGCCGCCCGGTTGCAAGGCATCATTTCTTGGGCGGGGGAGCGCCGAACAGCTGCATCCGGTTCCGGAACTCCTCGGCCACCGCCTTCGCGTCGGCGGCGCTGCGGATCACCCTCGGCGTGATCAGGATCACCAGCTCGGTGCGCTGGTCGCTGTTCGAGACGCCGCTGAAGAGGTTGCCGACGAGCGGAATATCGCGCAGCACCGGAACGCCGGAATTGCCGGTGCTCTGGCGATCGGAGATCAGCCCGCCGAGGATTACGGTCTGGCCGCTCGCCACGGAGACCGAGGTTCCGACCTCTCGCTGCGAAATCGTCGGATTGGTCCGGTCCTCGGTTCCCTCCACGACGTTGCTGACCTCCTGGCGGATGTCGAGATCGACCTGGCCATCGGGGTTGATGCGGGGTGTCACCTGCAGGATCACACCGGTGTCGCGGTACTCGACATTGTTGACGATGGGCGCGTCCGGGTTGTCGGTGGATTGCTGCTGCCGCGTGATCACCGGGACCTGGTCGCCGACCTTCAACTGCGCGGTCTGGTTGTCGAGCACGGCGAGCGACGGCGACGACATCACGCGGACATTGGTGATGCTGGCCAATGCGTCCAGGATGACGCGGAAATTGCCGCTGCTGATGATGAAGTTGAAGCCCGGGACGGTCGGGTTGACGCCGAAGCTGCTGTTCTGGGTGAAGACGCCGGAGAAATTGCCGCTCTCCAGCCAGAAATGGACCCCGTAGCGCAGCTGGTCGGTCAGGGTGACCTCGGCGATCGTCGCCTCGATCAGCACCTGGTACCGCGGCGTGTCCATCAGCCGGAGCGCCGCCTCGATCTTGCGCCAGGCCTCGGGCGTCGCCATGACCATCAGCGAGTTCCGCTCCTTGTTGGCGACGATCTGGGCGCCGTCGAACGGATCGGGGCCGCGGCCCGCGCCACCTGACCCGAGCGTTCCGGCATCGCCGCCTACCATGCTGTTCAGATCGTCGGAGAGAATGCCGAGCTTCTCGCCGGCGGACATCACGGCTCCCGTATCCATTGTCGAGGCGCCATCCGCGCGCGAGGGGATCGAGGCGGCGCCCGTGGACGCCGTCTGAACCGGCAGGGCAGGAGCCACGGCGCTGCCGTCGCCGCCGATCTGGGAACCGCCGCGGCCACGGCCCATGAATTGGCCGAGGATCGAGGCCAGATTCTCGGCCGTGCCGTTCGCGACCCGGTAGACGTAGAGCTGCACGCCCTGCTTGTCGCCCTGGTCGAGCCGGTTGATCCAGGTCTCGGCCTGGCGCAGGCGCACGGGCTGCCTGGCCACGACCATGACGGCGTTGAGCCGGCGCACCGGGATGAAGTCGATCCCGCCCTGCAGCGGCGTGCCCTCGGCGCCCAGCTTGAAGACGGAGCGCAGCTCCTGGATCATCGAGGCGGGATCGGAGCGGCGCAGGGGGAACAGCCCCGCTGAGACGCCGCGCATCGCATCCACGTCGAAGGCCGCGACCATCTCCGCGATCGCCGCCCGGTCGCCGCTCGGCCCCGAGACTACGACAAGATTCCTGGCCGGGTCGGTCCGGACCATGTTGCTGTTCGCCACCGGGCTGATCAACGGCGCGACCGTGGCCGCCTCGACGAACCGCAGGGGAATGATCGAGACTCCGTAGCCGGCCGGCAGGGGCGTCGGGTCGGATCCCAGCTGCACCATCACCCGGCCGCCCGCGGCTTCGCTTGCCGGCACGATCCGATAGCCGGCGCCCTCGGCGACCATGGCGGCGCCGTTCATCCGCAGCACGGTCTCGACCGTTGCGAGGAGGTCCTGTCGGCTGAGGGCGGCACTGCTGGACACGGTTGCGCTGCCCTGGATCCGCGGGTCGACGCTGTAGGAGACCTTGAGCGTGTCGGCGAGGACGGCCTTCAGGAAGTCTCGGATGTCGGCGTTCTCGAAGTTGATCTGTGCGCCCTGGCCTGAGGCAACGACCGGCGCGGCAGCGGCTCCGGCCGGGACGGGCGCGCCGTCGGTGCCGAAGTAAAGCTGTGGGCCGCGGAGGTCGGTCGGCGAAGCGGTCACCGCCACCGATCCCGACGGTTGCCGCGGCAGTTTTGACGGAACGTCGAAGTTCGCCGCGGCCAGTGGGTTGACCCGCGGAACGGTCCCCTGGCCGTTCTGCTGACAGCAGGCCACGCCCAGCGCCGCCGCCAGAATCGCAGCAAGCCGCAAACCGGCAAGCCAGCCGGCCTTCCCCACACGGTGCATGTACGAACCGTCCCCCACACGTCCGAATTTGTGCCTATTCGGATCCTCCCCACCATGCCGGGCGGCAGGCGCTCTGACAAGTGACGGTCTTTCGCAATAGGGCGTGTCCCTGGGAGTGGTGCAGCGGGGCCGTTGAGTTGCCTCGCCGACGCGGCCGCCGAGCACGATCTGGCGGGGAGCTCAAGCAGGCAGGCATCGGAGAGCTTTCGTGTGGTTGGCTACCTGTCCAGGAGGTGAACGCGTCGTAGCGTCGGCACGCTCGCTATACGGCGATGGCGAGCTTGTATGGGGATCGGTGGCATCCTGCCCCCGATTTGACCCTGCGTCGGGCCATAGAGGGGGCGAATCGGCGATCGCTCCGGAGCCGTATCGTCAAGCGACCGTGTGATCGAGGCAAAGTTCGCCGACGTCTAAACATCGGCGGCAGCGCCGGAGACGATTTCTCTCACGATCGTGGTCAGCCGTCCCCGCTGCGAATAGAGGAGGCGATCCAATTCATGAATCGCCCGCTGCATCGAGCCAGCATCGAGAGCGCCAGTCAGTGCCTCGATCTGCTCCCGGATCTCGGCGGCGTGGGTCGATCCGCAATCGACCAGACGCACATACCGCGTCCGCTCGTTGCATTGCCGCGTCAACCGGACCAGCTCGCGGTTAAGCGAGATGCGCGCGATCTGCTCGTGCAGGCGTTCCAACCGGATGCAAAGCAGGCGTGACGCCTCGGGCGCAGCCATGGCGGGGTCCTCTCCGGATGGAGGCGCCGCCACGAAATCATCCTTCCGCGCCTCCAGGGAGCTGCGCAGCACCACGTGCAGCAGGCCGTACAGGTCGTCGATCTCGTGGAGGTCCGGGACCTTGGTGAAGAAGCCCCGGTTCGGCTGGGTGGTGATCAGCCCCTCGTCGGTCAGGCGGATCAGCGCCTCGCGGACCGGCGTGACGCTGACCTTGAGGGTGGCCGACAACTCGTTGATGTGCAGATGCTCGCCGGGACGGAACTGGAAATCGACCACCAGCTCCTTCAGCTTCGAATAGACCGAAGCCACCTTACGGCTCTCGACACCGTAATACATGTCCGTTTACTCCGTGGGGCAGGCCATCGTTCCGGCGGCGCCGGCGGCGGCAGGGTCGCGCCGGAAGCGATCGACCCGAAAGGGAGCGACGGGCAGGGAGGCAGTCCCGTCGAGCGCAAGCTCGGCCAGGATGCGGCCGACCACCGGACCGAGCTGGAACCCGTGCGCGGAAAAGCCGAAGGCGTGGAACGCCCCCGGCTCCGCGGCGCTGGGGCCGAGCACGGGCAGCCCGTCGGGGGTGAAGCCCTCGATGCCGGACCAGAAGCGCACGATCGAGGCCCGAGCCATGATCGGGAACAGCGCCGCCGCGTTTCCGGCGGCCCGGGACAGGGCGCGGACATCGATCGCCGTGGCGTTGCTGTCCAGGTCGACCGGGGCCCGATGCCCGCCGCCGATCAGCACGGTGCCGTTCTCGAACTGCTTGAAGGACAGGGCGCGCCCCGCCGCCCCGACCACCGGCCCGACGAAACGCGGCATCCGGGCCGTGACCATCATCATCGACCCGTTCGCCGCCAGCGGCACGGCATCGCCGAGCGCCGCCGCCAGCCGGCCGCCCCAGGCGCCGGCGCAGTTGAACAGCAGGGCCGCGTCGTGCGGTTCGCCTCCGGCGGTCACGCGCCAGCTGCCGCGATCCGGGCGGGTCACCGCCGTGACCGCGGCGCCCTCGACGATGCGCACGCCCTCGCGTTCGGCCGCGCGCCGGAACGCGGTCGTGGTCCGGAACGGGTCGGCGAAGCCGTCATCGGCGACGTGCAGCCCGCCGAGGCAGTGCGGCGCGACCGCGGGCAGCAGCCGGCGCAGCTCCGGCCGGTCGATCACCGCCTCGCGATGGTTCAGTCCGAGCGCGTCGACGGCGCGGCTGCGCCGGCCCAGCCCTTCCATCTCCTCCACGGTCTCGGCGACGCGGACCTGGCCGCTGGGGCGGAAGCCGCAATCGTCGTCGACCAGCGCCTCCATCCGCCGCCACAGCGCCTTCGCCGCGACCGACAGCGGCAGCTCGGGCAGGGCCCGGCCCAGGGTGCGGACGCCGCCGGCATTCACCCCCGAGGCATGCCGGCCGACATAGTCCTTCTCGATCACGGTGACGCCGAGGCCGCGCCGGGCCAGATGCAGCGCGGTCGAGCAGCCCTGCAGGCCGCCGCCGATCACGATCGCGTCCGAGGTCGGCCGCATCTCATGCCTCCGCCGTCTCAGCCGCCCGCAGACGTGCCAGCTGGTCGAGCGGCACCGGCCGGATCGGCGGCCGCACCCGGAAGCGCCCGACGGCCTCGACCGGCAGGCCGGATGCGGCGGCGGCCAGCTCGCTGACCGTGCCGGCGCAGATCCGGCCCTGGCACGGCCCCATGCCGCAGCGCAGAGCGCTCTTCAGCCGGTTCGCCTCCACCGCGCCGCGGCGGACCTCCCGCCGCACCATGCCGGCCGTGACCTCCTCGCAGCGGCAGACGATCACGGCGTCGTCGGCCGGGACCCGCAGCCCGAAGCGTGGCCGGTAGAGCCGCTCCAGGAACGGCCGGATCGCAGCCTCGCGCCGCAGCGACGCCTGCAGCGGCCGGGCCAACGCATCCCGGTGCCGCTCGGAGAGGAAGTCGAGAGACCAGGCCGCGGCCAGGGCCGCCAGCCGGCCGCGGTCCGCCGCCGCCCGCGCCCCGACGATACCGGCGGCGTCGCCGGCGATCAGCAGGCCGGGCACCGCGGACCGGCCCCAGGCATCTGTCTCCGCCGTCCAGCACAGCCGGTCGGCATCCCACAGCGGCGGGCAGCCGGCGGCCCACGCGAGCTGGAGATTGGGCACGACGCCCTGATGCAGGAACACCGTCGTCACGCCGTCGAGCGGCTGCCAGACGCCGCCGCGCCGGAACGCGACGCCGGCGACGCGGCCGCGGCCCACAATCCGCAGATCCTCGACCCGGCGGAACACGGGCACGCCGGCGCGTCGGATCTCGGCCAGCAGGCCCAGGCCCTTGGCGAGGGTGCGGAGCGCTGATCCCCCCAGCGACAGCGATGCCAAAGCGCTGCGGCGATCGGCCGGATCGGTGGTGTCGAGGATCGCCCGGATGGTCAGGCCGGCGCGCAGATACTGCGCCGCCACCAGATACAGCAGCGGACCGCAGCCGGCGAAGACGGCGCCGTCGACGGCCAGGGCGCTCGATTTCAGCAGCAGCTGGGCGGCGCCGGCGGTCATCACCCCGGGCAGCGTCCAGCCTGCGACCGGCATCGGGCGTTCCAGGGCGCCCGTCGCCAGGATCACCCGGTCGGCGGTGATCAGGCGGATCCCGTCGCCGTCGGAGAGGGCCAGCCGGAAGCCGGGCTCGATATGCCAGACGCCGGCTCCGGGCCGGTACTCGACCGCGCTGTCCCGGAGGGCCACGGCGAGGCCGGCCCCGGCGGCATAGTCCGGACCCAGGATCCGGGTGCCACGCAGCGGCGATCGTTCGACCGAGCGGTAGATCTGACCGCCCGGCCCGCCCTGTTCGTCCAGCAGCACCGTGTCCAGGCCGAGCGCATCGGCCTGCACCGCGGCGGCCATGCCCGCGGGTCCGGCGCCGATCACGGCGAGTTGGTGGCGGACCGTCATCGGCCGCCCGCCGAGGTGCGGATCCGCATGCCCGGGCGGACCTCGGCCAGGCAGGCCTGCTGCCCGGGCCGGCCGTCGATCTCGACCAGGCAGTCGAAGCAGGCCCCCATCATGCAGTATGGGCCGCGCGGCAGGCCGCTGACCGCGGCGCGGTGCAGGGCCCGGCGACCGTGCAGCAGCAGGGCCGCCGCCACCGAGGCGCCGGCGGGAACCGCCAGCCGCCGGCCGTCGACCTCGATCTCCAGCGTGGCGGGCTCGCCCGCGGCGGCGATGCGCGAGAATGCGGCCATGGTCAGCCCCGCCCCGCCAGGATGCGGTCGAGGCCGTAGAGGCGTTCCAGCACGGCCATGGCGCCGAGCGCGCCGATGATCAGCAGGGTGGAGACGGAGGCGACCAGCGGCGTGATCGTCTCCTCGATCCGGAGATAGAGCCAGACCGGCAGGGTGGTGGTCGAGGGCGAGGCGATGAAGGCCGTCATGGTCAGCTCGTCGAAGCTGTGGATGAACGCCAGGATCCAGCCGCTGCTGAGGCCGGCGGTCAGCAGCGGCAGGGTCATCCGGCGGAACACGGTGAAGGGGCGGGCGCCGAGTGACGCGGCCGCCTGCTCGATCCGCCGGTCGAGGCCGGCGCAGGCGGCCATGGTCAGCCGCAGCGCGAAGGGCAGGACGACCACGGTGTGGGCCAGGATCAGGGCCGGCAGGCCGCCGGACAGGCCGAGCCCGGTGAAGAAGCGCAGGAAGGCGACGCCGAGCACGACATGCGGCACCAGGAGCGGCGACAGCAGCGCGGCGCTGACGGCGTCGCGGCCGGGGAAGTCGCGGCGGGCGATCGCCAGCGCCGCCGGCAGGGCCAGGGCCGCGGCCAGGGTGGCCGAGGCCAGCGCCACCAGCAGGCTGAGCCGCAGGGCGCGCAGGAACTCCGGCTGCTCGAGCAGGGCGAGGTACCAGCGCAGGGAGGCGCCGTCGAAGGGCAGGGACAGGTAGGCCTTGTCGGTGAAGGAGACGAGGCAAACCATGGCCAACGGCGCCAGGATGAAGCCGATGAACAGCGCGTGGAAGGCGAGGGCGAAGGGGCCGTTGCGCCTCATACCGCCGCCTCCGGCCGCACCACCCTGCCGCTGCGGCGGCGGTCCATCAGCCGGCGGCAGAGCAGCAGGACGGCGATGTTGCCGGCCAGCAGCAGCATGGCGATGGCGGCGCCCAGCGGCCAGTTGAGCGTGTTCAGGAACTCGTCATAGGTGGCGGTCGCCGCCACCTTCAGCCGCCGGCCGCCGATGATCGCCGGGGTGGCGAAGGCGGTCGCCGCCAGCGAGAACACGATCACCGCCCCGCCCAGGATGCCCGGCAGCATATGCGGCAGCACCAGGCGCCGCAGGATGGTCAGCTCGCCGGCGCCGAGCGAGGCCCCGGCGCGCTCGATCTCGGGATTGAGGCGCTGCAGCGACGCCCAGGCCGCGACGACGATGAAGGGCACCAGCACATGCACCAGCGCCAGCACCACGGCGCCGGGGCTCTGCAGCAGCGAGACCGGCCCGCCGGCGAGGCCGAGCGCCTGCAGCGCCAGGCTGACCGGACCCCGGCCGCCCAGCAGCAGGGCCCAGCCGAGCGTGCGCACCACGACCGAGATCAGCAGCGGTCCCAGGATCACCAGCAGGAAGATGCCGCGCCAGGGCGGGGCCATGCGGGACAGCACCACCGCCTCGATCGAGCCCAGCACCACGCAGGCGGCGGTGACCACCGAGGCCAGGGCCAGGGTGCGCAGGAAGATCGCGTGGTAGTAGGGGTCGGACAGGATCTCGAGATAATTGCCGAGGCCCGTCGTCGCCTCGATTCCGCTCTCCGGCCGGAAGCCGTGCAGGCTCAGCAGCAGGGTGGCGAGCAGCGGCGTCGCCAGCAGCAGCGCGGTGAACAGCAGCGGCGGGGCACAAAGGAGGTATGAGGTCCCGGCGGGGCTACGCATGACCGTCCTCCCGGCCGCCGACAACGCGCAGATCCTCGGTGTCCCAGGACAGGCGGATCGCCTCGCCCTCGCCGAAGGGCGCGCTGCCGCTCTGGCGGTGGACCAGCAGCGAGCCCAGGGCCGAGTCCACCTGGTAGACCCAGTGGCTGCCGAGAAAGGCCCGCGCCCGGACGACGCCGGCCAGCCCGTCCCCGGCCTGTCCGCCGTCGATCCGGATCCGCTCCGGCCGCAGCGACAGCACCAGCCGGCCCGCCCCGGCATGGCCGTTCAGCGGCGGCGCCGGAATGCGGCGGCCGCCGACCTCCAGCTCGATCCCGGCCGGCGTCCGGATCGGCGTGCCGGCCAGGATGTTGCTCTTGCCGAGGAAAGAGGAGACGAAGCTCGAGCCCGGCTGTTCATAGACCTCGCGCGGCGTGCCGACCTGTTCGATCCGGCCGGCCCGCATCACCGCCACCCGGTCGCTCAGGGCCAGCGCCTCGGCCTGGTCGTGCGTCACCATGAGGGTGGTGGTGCCGACCTCGCGCTGGATCCGACGCAGCTCCAGCTGCATCTCCTCGCGCAGCTTGGCGTCGAGATTGGACAGCGGCTCGTCGAGCAGCAGCAGCGGCGGCTCGATCACCAGGGCGCGGGCCAGGGCGACGCGCTGCTGCTGGCCGCCGGAGAGCTGCGCCGGCATGCGCCGCGCCAGATCCTCCAGCCGCACCAGCGCCAGGGCCTGCGCCACGCGCCGCGCCCGCGCGTCACGCCGTACGCGCCGCATCTCCAGCCCGAAGGCGACGTTCTCGGCCACGGTCATGTGCGGGAACAGGGCATAGCTCTGGAACACCACGCCGAGGCCGCGGTCGCAGGCGCGGACCCGGCCGATGTCGCGGCCGCCGAGCCGGATGGCGCCGCCGGTCGGGTCGATGAAGCCGGCGATCATCTGCAGGGTGGTGCTCTTGCCGCAGCCGGACGGCCCCAGCAGCGAGACGAACTCGTCGTCCCGCACGGTCAGCGACAGCCCGTCGACCGCGGCGACGGGGCCGAAGCGCTTCGACAGGTTTTCGAGGACGAGGTCGGGCATCGATGGGCCTCCGCAGTCGGGGAGCGGTGTCGTCGGGCGGCGGGATCAGCGCTCGATCTCGCGGGCCCAGCGGCGGGTCCAGTCCGGTCGCGCCGCATTGACCTCGGGCCAGTCGACCCGGACCAGCCGGTCGATCGCCTCGGGCCCGTAGACCACACGGGCGGCCACCGCCGGTGTCAGCGTCACCCGTCGGTTCGCCGGCCCCCAGCCGGCCTGCTCCGCCAGCAACGCCTGCACCTCGGGGCTGAGCAGGTAGAGGATCAGCTGCCGCGACAGCTCGGCGACATCGCTGCCGGCCACCGGGCAGGCCATGGACACCAGGGCGACGGCGCCCTCCTTCGGCATCGCGAAGGCGACCGGGAAGCCGGTGTCGGCCAGCGCCTGGGTGCGGCCGTTGCCCCACACCGCCAGCGCCGCCTCGCCGGTCTGGAACAGCTCGGAGATCTTGGCCGAGCTGGTCTCGAAGGACAGCACCCCCGGGGCCACCGCATCGCTCATGAAGCGGAAGCCGGGCTCGATGTTCCGGGCGTCACCGCCCCCGGTCCGGGCGAGGGCGAGCAGGGCGTGCAGGCCGTAGCTGTTGCTCAGCGACGGCACCAGCACCTGCCCCCTGAGCGCGGGATCGCCCAGCTCGGCCCAGGATTGCGGCGGCGGCCGGTTCAGCTTGCGGAAGGTCTCGGTGTTGTAGGCCAGCCCGGTGGCGACGATGCCGATCCCGACGGCCCGCCCGGCACCGCCGGCGCCGGCCAGGGGATACAGCTCCTCCAGCACCGGCGCCGTCGGCAGCGGATCGCACAGGCCGAGGCCGATCGCCTGCTGCATCGGCCCGTCATCGAGCAGCGCGACATCCACCTCCGGACGGGCCCGCTGCGCCTGCAGCCGGGCCAGATTCGCGGCCGAAGTGCCGGCGACATAGTCGACGCGCACGCCATGGGCCTGCTCGAAGGGCGGCAGGATCCGCTCGCGGAACACCGCCTCCGACGACCCGCCATAACCGGCGAACACCAACGTGGGCTGCGCCCGGGCCGGCGTGGCCGCAGCGGCCAGGCCCAGGACCACCCCGACCGCCGGCAGCATGCCGGACCGTCCTCCCATGTTCATCAGCGACACGGTGTTGCTCCCGTTGTCACAGAATTGACACATGAGCCGCACTATGAGAAGTCGAGGCTATGCTGTCTAATTCCATGATTTCGCGTAAGCATGCCTGGTTGGCATAGGGCGGCGTCATGAACGTCCGCCAGCTCGAGGCGTTCCGCGCCGTGATGATGGTCGGCACCGCGACCGCGGCGGCGGAGCTGCTGCGGCTGTCCCAGCCGACGGTCAGCAAGCTGATCGCCCAGTTCGAGCGGGGCAGCGGGCTGCAGCTGTTCGAGCGGGTGAAGGGCCGGCTGGTGCCACGGCCTGAGGCGGTCGCCCTGTTCCAGCATGTCGACAAGCTGTTCGCGGCGATGGAGGAGGTCGGGCGCAACGCCCGCCAGCTGGCCAATGTCCAGACCGGGCATCTGCGGCTGGTGGCCTTCGCCGCCCTGGCGCTCGACTTCCTGCCGCGTGCCATCGCCTCGTTCCTCGCCACCCGGCGCGAGGTGACGGTGACGCTGAACGTCCGCGCCTCCAGCTACGTCGCCGAATGGGTGGCCGGCCAGCAGGCGGATCTCGGCTTCGTGTCCGGGGCGCCGGCGGGATCGGGCGTGGTGATGGAGCCGTTCGAGCCGACGGACAGCGTCTGCGTGCTGCCCCTGAACCACCCGCTGGCGGGCCGGGAGGAGATCCGGGCCGCCGACCTGGAGGGGGAGCGGTTCATCTCGCTGGGCCGCGACACCGCGCTGCGCCACCGCATCGACGGTGCGTTCGAGACCGCGGGGGTCGCACGCCGGGTGGTGATCGAGACCGGCTATTCCGCAACGGCCTGCGCCCTGGTGGCCAGCGGCGCCGGGGTGACGATCGCCGACCCGATCTCGGCGCTCGACCGGTTCGACCGCGGCGACGTGGTGCTGCGCCGTTTCTCGCCGCGCACGCCCTTCATCATGCAGGCGGTGTTCCCCGCCGCCACGGCCCGCTCGCTGCTGGTCACCGAATTCCTGCTGCACCTGGCCCGGCAGAAGCGCGACGCCGATCGCCGGGTCGAGATCGCTCTGTCCCGGCGGATCTAGCCCGCATTTCTCACACTCCCTGTGCCCTGGGCCGACGCCCCATGCCGCCAGGGCAGGAGCCGCGCGCAGCGCGATGTGGGCGCATCGGGCAAGCGCGGCGACGCACCCTGGCGGCATGAGGCGTCGGCCCAGAGGGTCGCCTTGCGGCGGCCGCCTGCGGGGGCGGGCCGCTCAACCGTATGTCTCTATACGCTTTTCGCGTCCCGCCCCCGCATCCGACTCGCCGCAAGGTGACGCAGGGCGTAGGGAGTGTGAGAAATGCGGGCTAGGCCAAGCTGCCGTCCCGCACCGGCAGGGCGAAGCGGCGGCGCAGCCCCACCCCGGCCGCCAGCGTGGCGCCCGCCGCCAGGAAACTCGCCCCCAGCCCGCTCGCGGCAGCGATCTCGCCCCAGATCACGCTGCCGACGGCCAGGCCGCCGAAGGCGCAGGTCATGTAGGCGGAGAGGGCCCGGCCGCGCAGCTCCGGCTGCGCGGACAGTTGCACAGTCGCGTTCAGCGTCGACAGCATGGCGATCCAGCCGATGCCGGCGAGCGCCAGCAGCACCATCGCGACGACGGGCGGCGGCGCGGCCGACAGGCCGGCCAGCACTCCGGCGAAGAGCAGGCTGGCGCCGCTCAGCACCGTCTCCGGCGGCCAGCGCCGGCGCAGCCCGGCCAGCAGCACCGCCCCGGCCACCGCGCCCGCGCCGAAGGCTCCCAGCAGCAGGCCGTACAGCAGGGCGCCGCCCGCCAGCCCCGAGCGGGCGAAGACCGGCAGCAGGGCCAGGACCGCGCTGGCCGGGACGCCGACCGCCACGGCGCGGACCAGCACCGCCCGCAGGACCGGGCTGGCCAGGATGGAGCGCAGCCCGGCGCGCAGCGTCGCCCGGCCATCTCCCCGGTCGAGCCGGGCGGCCGATCGATGCAGGCGGCCCAGCAGCACCCCGATCAGCACCAGCGAGGTGAGCACGTTGAGCAGGAAGGCGGGGGCAGCGCCGAGCGTTGCCACCACGATCCCGCCGATGAACGGGCCGACGACGCGCGACAGGTTGAAGCCGACGCTGCTGAGAACGACGGCGGCCGGCACCTGCGGCGCCGGCACCAGATCGCAGATCGCGGCCTGCCAGGCCGGCCCGCGGATGGCGATGCCCACCCCGATTAGGAAGGTCAGGATCAGGATCGCCGGTGGCGTCGCGAGCCCCTGCAGCGCCAGCCCGGCCAGGACCAGGGCGGCGACGGCGCTCCAGCTCTGCGCCAGCAGCTGGACCAGCACCCGGTCGCGCCGGTCCGCCAGGACGCCGCCGACCAGCGAGAACAGGACGACGGGGGCGGAGCTGGCGGTCTGCACCAGCGCCACCTGGTCGGCCCCGCCTTCGACCAGCAGCCAGGCCGCGCCGACGGTCTGCGCCCAGGCGCCGACATTCGCGATCATGGTCGCGATCCACAGCGACCGGAAGGCACCGGACCGCAGCGGTGCGCAGGCCACCCGCAACGGCGCCGCCACCGGGGTCACGCCGCTTCGGCGGCCATCATGGCGCTCGGGCCTCCGGTCAGGGTCTCGTGGATGCTCTGCGCCACATAGAGGTCGAGCACCGGCAGCCCGACGCAGGTCAGCAGCGCCGGCCGGCGCCAGGCCGCGCCCTGGCCGGCCAGGGCCTGCCAGGCGCTCAGGATCTGGTAGCGCCCGGCCTCCGCCTCCAGCGACCGGCCGGAGCGGGAGAAGTACAGCGCCAAGCTCTGCGAATTGCGGTGGCTGACCGAATGCACGTCGTCGCACATCACCGTGCCGTGCTCGAGCATGCGCCGGATCAGCGCGGGCGGTGTCTCGTCGCCGCCGAGATGCAGCACCACGGCCTCCGGCCCGATCGACGCCGCGTCGAGCACCGGCTCGCGGGCATTGGAGGCCGTGACCACCAGGCGGCAGGCCGGCAGGCGATCCTCATCCGTCACCGCGATCACCGGGAAGGCGGTGCGGACGGACTGCTCCGCGGCGAAGGCGGCGGCGCGCTCCGGCGTCCGGCTCTTGACGTAGACCGCGGCGATCCGCGGGCCGTGATGCGCCTGCAGATCGGCGATCAGCTTCTCCGCCACCGCGCCGGCGCCGAACAGGAAGACGGCGAAGGACGGCAGGTCGGCCAGGAACAGGTCGACGGCGATCGAGGCATAGGCGCCGGTGCGCGCGGCCGAGATCTCGGTGCCGTCATAGACCGCGAGCGGCTGCATCGTCAGCTTGTCGAACAGCAGGATGGTCGAGCGCGACCGCGGCAGGTTGAGCAGGCGGTTATAGGCGTTGGAGCCGACGATCTTCACGCCGCCGTAGCGGTCGTTGACGCTGACCAGCGCGCTGAGCTTCCAGTTCAGCCGCTCCTGCGTGAAGCGGCTGTCCAGCGCGGGAGATTGCAGCAGCTCCAGCAGCTCGGGCTCGCCCGGCTGCAGCACCACCTTCTCGCCATAGGCCGTGCCGGCGGCGACCGCCTTCAGCGCCGCCCGGACCAGCCGCCCGACATGGGCCGCGTCCAGCGCGGCCGGGCGCGGCGGCTCGATCGGGACGCCGGCGAGGCGCAGGGGTGGGGCCGCCGGCAGGCGCAGGGTCGGATCGTAAAAACCGAGACCGGTCATGTCTCAACTCCCGAGCGTGAAGGCAATGGCCTGTCAGGTGTCCGTCAAGATTCGATCAAGCTATTCGATGGTACAGAATAGATTCCAGATCATGTTTCGAGAGTCAATGTATCGAAGATGAATTTATTCTTAATATTTGATCCAGTTTTAATTGTGTGTTCGGCGAGTTATTGAGTGAATGCCTGCTTGTTCTGATCGGAGCTAAGCCGGGACGAGAATTTCCTGGCATTCGCGCCAGCTGCGGGCAATGTGATGCGCGCCCGCTTCCAGCAGCCGGTGCGGCGTGGCCGCGTCGCAATGGGCGCCGCCGGTGAAACCGATGACGGTCATGCCGGCCGCCCGCGCGGCGGTGACGCCGGCGACGCTGTCCTCGACCACCAGGCAGCGGCCGGGCGCGATGCCGAAGCGGGCGGCGGCGAACAGGAACAGGTCGGGGGCCGGCTTGCCGCGCTCGACCTGCGAGGCGCTGAACACATGCGGCGCGAACAGGTCGTACAGCCCGGTCAGCGTCAGGGTGTGGCGCAGGCGGTCGGGCGAGCTGCTGGAGGCGACGCAGCGCCGCGTTCCCAGCGCCAGCACGGCCTGGCGCACGTCGGGCAGGGCCGCCAGCTCCCGCTCGAAGGCGGCGACGAGGCGGGCGGACAGGCGCGCGTCGAAATCGTCCGGCAGCCTCCGCCCGGCCTCGCGCTCCAGCGTCGCCCGCATCTCGGCCTGCGACATGCCGACGAAGCGCCGGCGCACCTCGACGACGCTGAGCGGGAAGCCGGCTGCGGTGAAGGTCTCGGCATCGACCTCGCAGGCGATGACCTCGCTGTCGATCAGGACGCCGTCGCAGTCGCAGATCAGCAGGTCGAATCCCATGGCGGGCCTCATCGCGCCACCGCCAGCACCGGCCGGCGGGGCCGCATCTCGATCACGCCGGACCCGCCGTCCAGCTCGGCCCGCTCCTCGGCCACGACATCCTCGTCGCTGCCCGGCTCGACGCTGTGGACGACGACATCCCCATCCTCCAGCAGCAGCACGTCGTAGGTCGGCCGGCGGTCGACATAGAGCGCCCGCAGGCCCCGCAGCTCGACGTCGATCGGGTGGCAGGTGCCGCGGTTGGCGCTGAAGGACAGGCCGCCGCGCTGCCCGGACAGGCCGACATGGCAATGGCCGAAGGCCAGATGCCGCACCCGCCCGCCGGCGCCGCGCAGCAGCTCCATCAGCTCGGCGCCGTTGGCCAGCAGCATGTGGCCGAAATACTCGACGCCGATGGCAAAGGGCGGGTGGTGCAGGAACACCGTCACCGACCGGTCGCCGCTCTCGGCCAGCCGGTCGGCGACCCAGCCCAGCCGGTCGCGGCACAGGATCCCGGCGCCGGGCCGGCTCTCGTCCAGCGTGTCGAGGAACAGAAGTCGGGTGCGGTCGAGGTCGAGCACGGACTGGACGAAGCCGTGCGGATCGCATTCCGCCTCCGGGAAGGCAGCCCGGAACGCCGCCCGCCGGTCGTGGTTGCCGAGCAGCAGCCGCACCGGCATGCGCAGCTCGGCCAGGATGCCGCGCAGCCGCTCATAGGAGGCGGCGTCGCCGGCATCGGTCAGGTCGCCGGTGACGACGCAGAGATCGGCATCGGCGTGGCGGCTGTTGATCGAGGCGATGCAGGCCCGAAGCCGGCTTTCCGGCTCGAACCCGATCACCCGCCCGCCGGGCGGGCAGAGATGGAGGTCGGTGAGGTGGATGATCTTGCGCATGGCTCCGCCCGGCGGTGATGGGGTCAGTTGGTCAGGATCGTGTCGGTGGTCGCGACCAGTTGGGCCAGCCCTTCCTCCGGCGTCACCGAGCCGCGCATGATCGCGGACAGGATCGCCTTCTGCTCGTCCCAGATGCCGACGCTCTTGTTGCCCGGATAGCCGGCCCAGGACCGGGCGATCGGCCACTGCTTCATGCTGGTGGTCCAGTCCGGGTTCTTGGCGTAGTGGTCGCCGAGATATTCGGGCTTAGTGACCTGCAGGTTGGTCGGCATGTAGCCCGAGCCCAGCACCGCGATGGTCTGGCCCTCGGGCCCGGTGACGAATTTCAGGAACTCCCACGCCGCCTTCCGCTTCGCCGGGTCCTGGGTCAGGATCACCGCGGCGTTGCCGCCGGTCGGCAGGCCGCCCTTGGCCTTGTCGGCGACCGGATAGGGCGCGGTGCCGAATTTGAACTTGCCGCCGATCGCGTCGCCCATGCTGAGGACCTCCGCGGTCGAGCCGATGAAGATCCCCAGCTTGCCCGCGGCGAATTGCTGGATCGCCTGGTCCTCGTTCAGGAACGGCATGTCGGTCTCGGCGACGAAGCGGCGCGCCAGCTCCACTGCCTTGCGGCCGGCCTCGCCGCCGAACGCCACCTTCTGCGTCTGCGGGTCGATCACCCGGCCGCCGAAATTGTCGACCAGCGCCTGCCACAGCCAGTCGTCGCCCCATTCGTCGACGGCGTAGGACATGCCGTCGGCGTCGCTCGACGTCTTGATCTTGCGGGCCAGGCCGATGATGCCGTCCCAGTCGGCCGGGAAGGCGTCGGGGTTGCCGCCCGCCTTGGCGATCAGGTCGCGGTTGAAATAGACGATCGGGGTCGATGCGTTGAACGGCAGCCCCCATTGCTGGCCGTCGACCTGGCCGAGCGCCAGCACAGTCGGGCTGTAGTTGGCGGCGATCCAGTCCGTGCCCTCGGCCTGCAGCAAGCCGTTCAGCGGCTCGATCTGGCCGCGCGGCTGCAGCGTCCGCACCAGCTCCGGCAGCGTGTTGTAGGCGGCGTAGTAGACATCCGGCAGGGTGTCGGTCATCGCCGCGCGCACGATCCGCTGATGCGCGTCGCCATAGCTGGCGGCCGGGGCCTGGAACTCGATCCTGATGTCGGGATGGGCCTTCATGAAGGCCTCGGCGATCGGCTCGTGGAAGCGCTTGTGCGACGGCCAGGCGTGCAGCACCTGCAGCGTCACCTGCTCGGCGGCGGCAGGGGGCGCGGTGAGGGCCGCTCCCAGGACGATGGCGGCGGACAGGCCGGTCCAGATGCGTTTCATGGCGATGCTTCCCTGTTGTGGACGACCGGCCCGCCTCATCGCAGGCCGGTCATGGCGATGCCGCGGATGAACTGGCGCTGCGCGGCGAAGAAGGCGGCGACCAGCGGCGCGGTGACGATCAGCGCGGCGGCCATCAGGGCGCCGTAGTTGGCGCCCAGCTCGCCGTCGCGGAAGAACAGGAGGCCGAGCGGCGGGGTCGCCATGTCGGTCGAGGAGACCACGATCATCGGCCAGAACAGGTCGTTCCAATGGGCGGTCGCCGAGAACACGACGAAGGCCGCGATCGCCGGCCGGGCGCTGGGGACGACCAGCCGCAGCAGGATCTCGAGCAGGGTCAGCCCGTCCAGCCGCGCCGCCTCCAGCACCGCATCGGGATAGCCGCGGAAGTGCTGGCGCAGCAGGAAGATGGCGAAGACCGACAGCAGGAAAGGCAGCATCAGAGCCGCGTAGCTGTCGAGCAGGTGCAGCCGGGCCAGGCCGAGATACAGCGGCAGCATCGGCACCTGGACCGGGATGCACAGGGCCAGCAGGACCAGCGCGAACAGCAGGCGGCGGCCCGGGAAGCGCAGCTTGGCCAGGGCGTAGGCGCAGGGGATGGCGACCAACAGCTGCGCCGCGACGATGCCGCCGACGACGATCAGGCCGTTCAGCAGCAGCCGCAGCATCGGCACGGCGGTCACCGCCTGGCGGACGTTGTCGATGGCGGCCGCGGCGTCGGTCGGCAGGCCGAAGGGTTCGGACAGCACGTCGGCCGGCGGGCGCAGCGCGGTCAGCACCATCCAGGCGAAGGGCAGCAGCACCAAAGCGGCCGCGGCGATCAGCACGAGATGTCCGAGCAGCGGGCCCAGGGCGCGGCGCATCCGGGCGAGGGGGAGGGCTGGGCGCGTCATGAATAGTGGATCCGGCGGTCGGCGATGGCGACCTGCAGCAGCGAGATCGCGACGATCACGGCCAGGAAAACGGCCGACAGCGCGGCGCCCAGCCCGATGTCGAGCTGCTGGTAGGCGGTCTGGTAGAGCCGGTACAGCAGCACGTCGGTCGACCCCATCGGGCCGCCGCGGGTCAGCGCCGCCACGGAGTCGAACACCTGGCAGGCGGTGATGCAGGAGGTGACGGTGACGAACAGCGCCGTCGGCGCCAGCAGCGGCCAGGTCACCCGGGCGAAGCGCTCGGCGCCGCGCATCCCGTCCAGGGCGGCGGCGTCGTGCACGTCGCGCGGCAGCGAGGTGAGACCGGCCAGGAACAGGATGACGTTGAAGCCGATCAGCTGCCAGGCGCCGATTGCGGCGAGCGAGAAGATCGCGACCGAGGGGTCGGTCAGGAAGTCGACGCGGCCGAGGCCGAGCTGCCGCAGCCAGCCGTTGATCGGGCCGATGCGCCCGTGCAGCAGGTACTGCCAGACGAAGGCCATGGCGACGAAGGTGCTGGTGACCGGCAGGAAGAACACGACCTCGTAGACATGGCGCAGCCGGCGCCGCGCCTGGATCAGCAGGGCCAGCCCCAGGCCGATGCCGACGGAGGCCGGCACCACCAGCCCGACATAGGTCGCGGTGTTCGACAGAGCCCGGCGGATGGCGGGGTCGCTCCACAGCCGGGCGTAGTTGGCGGTGCCGACGAAGCGGGTGTCCGTCTGCCCCAGGCTGTAGTCGGTCAGGCTCAGCCCCAGCACCACCGCCAGGGGCGCCAGCACGATCACCACCAGCAGCAGGGTGGCCGGCAGCGCCAGGCACCAGCCCTGCAGCGCCTCCCGCCGGGCCGTGGCCGGGCGCGGCGCGGGGTGGGCCAGCGAGGCGGCCGTCACGACGCCACCGCCGTCGCGGCCGGCTGGCCTATCACCGGCAGGGCCGGCAGGCGGCGCCCGCCGGCGTCGAAGACCAGACGGGATTCGGGGGCGATGCGCAGGGCCAGCTGCTCCTGCGGCGCCAGGGCCAGGGCCTCGTGCAGCCGGGCCTGGCCGACCCGGAGGCTGACGGCGAGGTCCGGCCGGCCGGCCAGGGTCAGCTGCACCATGGCCTCATGGCCGAGATGCTCGACATGGCGGACCGAGCCGAGAAGGTCGCCCGGCTCGGCGGCACGCTGCGCGGTCCGCCGGAAGGCCAGATGCTCCGGCCGGATCGCGGCGGTCAGGCCCGGCCCGGCATCGGCCGCGACCCGCAGCGGCTGGGCCTGGCCCAGGACGAAGAGCCGCCCGTCGGGGCCCAGCTCCGCCGGCAGGATGTTGATCGACGGGGTGCCGATGAACCGGGCGACCGCCAGGTGCTGCGGGTCGCCATAGACCTCGGCCGGCGTGCCGACCTGCGCCACCCGGCCGTTCAGCATCACGGCGATGCGGTCGGCCATGGTCATGGCCTCGGTCTGGTCATGGGTGACGTAAAGGCAGGACACGCCGAGCCGGCGCTGCAGCTCGACCAGCTCGACCCGCAGCTCGGTCCGCAGCGCCGCGTCCAGGCTCGACAGCGGTTCGTCCATCAGGAAGATCCGCGGCCGCCGGGCGATGGCGCGGCCGAGCGCGACGCGCTGCTTCTGGCCGCCCGACAGCTGGCCCGGCCGGCGGCCCAGCAGCGGCTCGATCTGCAGCATCCGCGCGATCTCGGCGACGTCCTGCCGGATCCCGGCCCAGGCGGCGCGGGCGCCGGGTGCGAGGTGGCGGGTCAGCGGCAGCCGGCCGGCCAGAGACAGCCGGCGGACGGCGAGCGGCGTCGCCAAGTTCTCGAACACGCTCATATGCGGGTACAGCGCGAAGCTCTGGAACACCATGGCGATGTCGCGCTCATGCGGCGGCAGCCGGTCGATCGGCCGGCCGGCCATCGCGATCGAGCCCGAATCGGCGGCGTCGAAGCCGGCGATCAGGCGCAGCAGGGTCGACTTGCCGCAGCCCGACGGCCCGACCAGGGCGACGAACTCGCCCGCGCCCAGCTCGAGATCGACTCCGCGCAGGATGTCGGTCGCGTCGAAACGCTTCGTCAGCCCGCGCAGCACCAGTGCCTTGTCCGTCATGCGAGACCCCCGATCGAGTCGGGGAGACCATAACGGAGTGTGACTTCAGTTTTATGAACGGTGGATGGAGTTTTGCTCTATCGAGCGGTCCGGCCCGGCGGAGTCAGGCGGCTGGCCAGGGCCTCCGCCAGGAACACCGCCCGCGGCACCGGTGAGATTGTGCCGCCATAGGCCGGGCGCTGCAGCTTCGCCATCAGCAGCACGGCATCGGCATGGGACGCCAGGGCGCTCCGCTCCTGGCAGGTGACGGCGACGGTGAAAGCGCCGGCCTTCCGCGCCACCTCCAGGAAGGCCACGGTCTCGGTGGTGGCGCCCGACTCGGAGATGGCGATGGCGGCGCTGTCCGGGCCGAGGCCGTTCGCGACCTCATGCGCCAGCACGGCGTCGCGGATGCAATGCGCGTTCACGCCGGCCCGCAGCAGCCGGTACGAGAACAGCTCGGCGATGATGCCGGAGACGCCGGAGCCGAACAGGTCGATGCGGGTGCTGGCCTGCAGCGCCTGGGCCACCGCATCCAGCGCGCGGGCATCCAACGCGGCGCCGGTGTCGGTGATCGAGGCGGCGAGATCGGCGGCCAGCTCCGCCAGCGCATCCTGCCCGCCTTCGCCGCGCGTGCGACCGGCGGCGTTGCGCAGCGCCAGCTCCCGGGCGACGGCGATCTTCAGCTGCGAGAAGCCCGGTGCCCCGACGATGTGGCACAGGCGGACGATGCTGGCCTCGCCGGCCCGCGAGAAGCCGCTGAGCTCGCGCAGCGTGTACTGCACGACCTTCTCCGGATTCTCCAGCAGGTACTTCGCGGCGCGGGCCAGCGCCGGCGGGAAGCTGTCCAGGTTCCGCTCCATGAAGGCGAGCGGCCGCAGCTCCGCCTCCGGCAGATCCGCCGCCGCCGTCCCGAGCTCGTTCTCGCCAGCCATGCCGTCGTCCCCCACGGATCGGCCCCACGGATCGGGCGGCGCGTCATCGCCCCGCGCCGCCGGGCGGCGCACTCCGCCCGACCACGCCGCCGGGCGCGCCCGGCCGAGCCATAGCATTCCCCGCCCGCCGCACCAAGGCGTCCGAAGCCGCGCGGTTCAGGCGCAGGGCGATGCCGCCGGCGGCCAGCAGGATCAGGACGGCGCCGGCGGTCTCCGCCCGTGTCGGCGTGTGGTCGAAGAGCAGCCAGCCATAGGCCAGCGCGAAGGGAATCTCGAGATAGCCGATCGACGGCAAGGCGCCGGAGCGGTGCAGCCGCATCGCCCAGGCGATCAGGGCATGGGCCAGCGCCGAGATCACGCCGATCAGCCCGGCCACCAGCCAGTCCGCGCCTTCGGGCCAGCGGCCCAGGACGATCATCGGCGCCAGGCCCAGCACCGCGCCCGGCGCGGCGATGTGGAAGCTGTTGGCGAAGCCCCCCGCCGTCCGCGCCGTGCGGGCGGTCAGGCCGAAGCAGAGCGCCAGCAGCATGGCGGCGGCGAAGGCCAGGCCCGCCCCGGCCGGGGAAATCTCCGGCGACTGCGCATATCCCACGGCGATCCCGGCGAGGCACAGCAGCGACAGGGCGACGGTGGCGCCGTCCGCATCCGGGCAGCGCAACGCCGCCCGCGCGAGCAGGAGCAGCAGCGGCGCGGTGAAGACGATGATCAGCGCCGCCCCCAGCGGCAGCAGCGCCAGGGCCCAGAGCAGGCACAGGGAGGAGGCGAATTGCGCGCTTCCCCGCAGCAGCTGCAGCCGGGTGGGGCGCAGCGTCGCCAGGCCGCCTCCGGTGGCGACGGCCGCGCCGCCGGCGAGGACGGCATGAACGGCGAACCGCATCCAGGCGATCTGGACCGCGGCGTAGGCGGTGATCAGCTCCTTGCCGGCGGCGTCCGCCAGAGGGGCGAGCGCCGCGCTGGCAGCCATCAGCAGCACGGCCGCCGCGGCGGGCGCTATGGGGAAGGGGCGTATCATCCGGCTGGGTCCAGTGAAAGATCCGGGCATCTGTGGATGTTCACAGAAATACAGTGAAGCGGGAGAATATATTTCACATATTCTTCTTAAATATTTTGACAGTTCGGTTACATCGATACCTAAATCCATCGACGGGAAAAATCTCGCTCAAATATTTGAGTAAAATTCTCTCGATTCATGATGAACAGTACTGGCGTGGAGACAATGATGCTGCACAAGAATGATGTGAGATCGGCCGTGCCCACCTATGCGCGGCCGCGAGCCGGCTCGGCGAAGGCGCAGCTGGCGGCGTTCGGCGGCCAGCGGGCGGTGCCGGAGGATCTGGTGGTGCCGTGGCCGGCCTCGCATAGCGGCCATCTCGCGGCGCTCAACCGCGTGATCCGGAGCGGCAAGTATCATCGCGTCAACCACCCGGTGGTGACGGCGCTTGAGCAGGACTTCGCGGCCTGGACCGGCCATTGGACCGTGCGCGCGGTGTCGACCGGCACCGCCGCGATCCATGTGGCGCTCGACCATGCGCGGGGGCAGGGGACCAAGGTGGTCGCCGCCGCGCTGAACTGGCCGGGCGCGATCGGCCCGATCCGGTTCGCCGGGCTGGAACCGGTCTTCGTCGATGTGGATCTGGCCGATGCGGCGATCGACCAGGGCGCCGCCGTCCGGGCCCTGTCCGGCGACACCGCCGCGGTGCTGATCACCCATCTGTTCGGCAACCCGGTGCTGGCGCCGCAGCTGCGGGCCGCCGTGCGGGCCACCGGCCGGGTCCGGCTGGTCGACGACTGCGCCCAGTCGATCGCGGTGACCTGCAGCCGCGACGGCGAGGCACCGCTCGACAGTGACGCCCTGGCCCTGTCGGGCAACGGCGCGAAGCATCTCGGCGCCGGCGAGCTCGGGCTGCTCTGCACCGCCGATCCCGGGCTGATCGACCATGTCGACCGGGTGTCGCTGACCAGCTCGGCCCGCAACGGCGAGCGCGTGTTCTCGCCGATGACCGCGGGCTACAACTACCGGCCCAACGTGTTCTCGGCCTCGGTCGCGCTCAGCCGGCTGCCGGAGCTGGACGAGCAGCTGGCCCAGCGCCGCCAGAACGCGGCCGTGCTCACGGACCGCCTGGCCGGGCTGCCCGGGCTGCTGCCGCTCTACGACATCCGCCGGCCGCGCAACTCCTTCCTCAACGTCCCACTGCGGATTGACCCGGCCAGGCTCGGCCTGCCGCCGGGGCCCGCCGCCCGCGACCTGATCGTCGAGCTGCTGCAGGCCGAGGGCGTGCCGGTCTGGGTCTGGTTGCGCAAGCCGGTGTGGGAGCATCTGCCGTTCTGGCGCGACCGCTGGTCGCTGGCCGACTTCCCGAACACGCGGACGCTCCTGGACACGATGTTCTACCTGTCCGAGATCGCGCCGCCGAACGACGACACCGCCATGCACGCCTATGCCGACGCCTTCGAGAAGGTGTGGAGCGCCCTGCCCGAGCTGCGGGCGGAGGCCGAGCGGCGCGGCACGGCGACCAACTGAGGGAGGCGGCGATGCGGAACCAGTCGATCAAGGGCTTCGTCGACTACGGTGTCGACATCGTCCTCAAATTCGGCGGCAGCCTGACCCGGGACCTGGAGCGCTGCCGACAGCTGATCGGGGCGATCGCCGGCCTCGCCGCCGACGGGCAGCGCATCCTGATCCTCCCCGGCGGCGGCCGCACCGACAAGGTGATCGAGGCGATCGATCGGGAGCGGCCGCTGGCGCCGGAGACGGCGCACCGCGCCTGCGCCCTGGCCCAGGACCAGACCGGGCTGATCCTGGCCGACCCGGCCTTCTCGGACCGGCTGGTGGCCTGCGAGACGCTGGCCGCCTGCCGCGCTGCGCTCGGGCGGGGCAAGGTCGCCGTCTTGCTGCCGTCCCGGCTGCTGTTCGACGTCGACCCGGTCGAGCAGACCTTCGAGATCACCTCGGATGCGGTCGGGGTCTGGCTGGCCTGGCTGACCGGGGCGCGCCGCGTCGCCATCCTGACCGATGTCGACGGCGTGTTCGAGGCCGGGCGGATCGGCGATCCCGACCACCTGATCGCCGCCATCTCCGCCGCCGACCTGCTGCGCATGGGCCACACCTCGATCGACGCCTGCGCCGTCGCCTTCCTGCAGGCGCGCGGGATGGACTGCACGGTGCTGAACGGCCTGCATCCGGACCGGGTGACCGCCTGGGCCCGGGGTCAGGCCGCGACCGGCACGGCGATCACCGGTGCCGCGCCCCGGCGCGCCGCTGCCTGAGGAAAGATCGATCATGCATATCGTCCCGTCGCCCGATCGGGCGCTGACCGTCTATTCCCCCGACGCGGTGCTCTCCGGCCTGGTCGGAGCCCTCGACCGCTTCATCGCCGAGGCCACCGGCCTGGTCCCGGCCGGCCGCGGCACCGTGGTCCATGACGCCCGCTCGATCGAGGCCTTCTACGGCCTGTCCGGCGGCACCGGCGGCCGGCACTGGCCGCTGGTGGTCGATCTGTTCGACGGCCGGGCCGCCTGCGTCACCGAATGGCGCGGCGCCGACCCGCTGGCGCGGCTGCAGCGGATCAAGGGGGCGACCCAGCCGGCCCGGGCCGAGGCCGGGACCGTGCGCAGCCGCTTCTGGTGCGACAACCCGGTCTGCAACCTGATCCATGTCAGCGACAGCTATCCGATGATGGCGGAGGAGGCGGAGATCCTGAGGTCGCGCCGGACCGCCGCCGCCTTCACCGTCCCGGAGGGCGGCGGCCTCGGCATCCGGCATTCCGGGCTGCTGACCTTCGCCCGGCTCGCGGCCCGGCATTGGCCGGGAGAGGACCTGCCCGACCTTCCGGCCGACGGCGACGCGCGGGAGACCGGCCGCCGGCTGGTCGCCTGGCTGAGGGACCTGGCCGCGCGGGAGCCGGCCGCGCGCGACTTGGTCGATGCCTTCCTGGCGGGGGAGGAGCCGATGCTGCCTCGGATCCGGCGGGCGTTCGGCCGGATCGGCAGCTGGGAGGCGCTGCTGCTCGAATGCGCGCAGCACTCCAATCCACTCTGGGTGCGGGCGGCCGGGGCGCCCGGCCCGGCTTGCGCCGTGGCCGCGGGGGGCTGACCATGCCCCTCCCCGCGCTGCACCGACGGATCGTCGGCCTGCTTCGCCCGCACCGCTCCTCGGCCAGCTACTGGGCGGGAAGCCTGGTGCTGGCGGATCTGCTGGACCGGCCGCCCGGCGATTTCGACATCCATCACCGCTGCTGGCCGGATGCCTCTCGGGCCATGGCCTGCGACCACGCCGCGCTGGCCGCGGCCGGCTTCATTCGCATGGGGCTCCGCGACGACGGCAGCGAATGCGAGGCGACCTATGCCCTGGCGACGGACCCGGATGTCTCCGTCGTGCTGAACTGGGTGGTGGACCAGGCGCCGGTGGGGCAGAGGGCCTTCCCCGACCAGCGGCTGGGCTTCGCCGCCCACCGGCTCGACGTCGCCGCCCGCAAGCTCGCCATGGCGGTGGAGAGCGGCGACGGCAAGCACGTCGCCGACCTGGCGGCGCTGGAGCGGCACGGCATTGCCGTGTCGTCCCTGGTCGGGCCGGCGCTGACGCTGCAATCGGCGCTGTCGCCGGCGGAGTTCCGCGCCGCCTGCGCCCGGCTGGGCTTCGGGATCCTTCGCGGGGTCAGGCCGCCGCCAGAACGCGTTCCAGCTGCCTGAGGCTGGCGGCGAACCGGTCGGCGATCTCGTCGACATCGACCTCGTCGACGATCAGCGGCGGCGAGAAGCCGAGCACGTCGCCCATGCAGCGCGCGATCAGCCCGTTCTCATAGGCCAGGCGGTCGAAGGTCGGGCCGGCCTGGCGGTCCGGGGCGAAGGGCCGGCGCGTCGCCTTGTCCTGCACCAGCTCGATCCCCAGCATCAGCCCGGCGCCGCGCACCTCGCCGACGATCGGGGAGCCTCGGCCGATCTCCTCGAAATGCGCGCGCAGCCGGGCGCCCATGCGGCGGACATGGGCGATCACGTCCATCTCCTGGTAGATCCGGATCGCCTCCGCAGCGACGGCGACGCCGACCGGATGGCCGGAATTGGTGAAGCCGTGGCCGAAGGCACCGCCCCGGCGGTTGAACTCGCGCAGCGCGTCATAGACCGCTGGCGCCACGACGACGGCGGAGATCGGGAAATAGGCCGAGGACAGGCCCTTGGCGAGGGCCATCATGTCGGGCCGCATGCCCACGGTGTCCTTGCCGAACCAGTTCCCGGTCCGGCCGAAGCCGCAGACGATCTCGTCGTCCAGGCACAGGATGTCGTACCGCTCCAGCACCTCATGGATGCGGGCGAAGTAGCGCTCGGGCGGCACGATGATGCCGCCGCCGGCATGGATCGGCTCGGCGATGAAGGCGGCAATCGTGTCCGGCCCCTCGGCCAGGATCAGGCGCTCGAGCTCGGTCGCCAGGCGCTCGACGAAGGCCGCCTCGTCCTCGCCGGGCTGCATGCCGCGATAGGGGTCGGGACACAGCGTGTGCAGGAAGCCCGGCAGCGGCAGCCCGAATTCGCGATGCATGAAGGGCAGGCCGCACATCGACGCGGCGGCGATGGTCGAGCCGTGGAAGGCGCGGTCGCGCGCGATCACCTTCCGCTTGGTCGGCTTGCCCCGGGCCGCGTGGTAGACCCAGGCCAGCTTGACCATGGTCTCGTTCGCCTCCGAGCCCGAGGTGGCGAAATAGGCCTTGCCGCCGGCCATGCCGGTCAGCGCCACCAGCTTCTCGGCCAGGTCCGCCACCACCTCCGAGGTCCGGTGGAAGAAGGTGTGGTAGAAGCCCAGCTCCGAGTACTGCCGTGCCGCCGCGGCCGCCAGCCGCGCGTTGGCGAAGCCCAGAGAGGCGCACCAGAGCCCGGCCATCGCGTCGATATAGGGTTTGCCGCCGCTGTCATAGACGCGGACGCCCTCTCCGCGTGCGACCACCAGCGGCCCCTGCTCCTCGAGCAGCGCCGGATTGGTCTGAGAGTGGATATGGAAGGCGATGTCTCGGCGGGCGACGGCGTCCGTCACGGCAGGCATGATCCTTGACATCCTCCCTGGTCGTCACGGACAGCGCCCATGTGCCCTCATGGACGATGCGGCGTGACATCTCCGGCAGTGCGCTGTGCCGAGGAGGTTGCGGATCGGCCTCGCCGGAGTCAATTGCAAATTGGAGTTTTGCTCCATTTTCTGTCGCCGATTGGACGGTTTTGCTCCATATCGCTCTTCTGCCTGCTTCTTGTCGGCTCGAACCCGCCACTGGCACTTCGGTGAAAAGACGTCGACGTTCCGGCCAGCGGGCAAACGGCCCAAGGGCTGCCGGCTTCGCCTATGAGGCCCGGCCCTTGCTCTTGAGCCACTCCTCGTATTCCGGCCGCGCCGCCTCGCTGAGGGGATAGTAGCGTCGCAGGTCGCCGCCCTGGGACAGGCGCTCGCGCGAGAACTCCTCCCATTCGTGGTGTTGGGTCGCCTTCTCGATCACCTGCGGCGCCAGCGCCACCGGCACCACCACGGCGCCGTCGTCGTCGGCGACGATGATGTCGCCCGGCATCACCAGCACGCCGCCGCAGGCGATCGGGATGTTGACGCCGAAGGGCATCAGGTCGGTCTGGGTGTGGAAGTTCGGGGTGACGCCGCGCAGCCAGAAGCCGAGGTCCAGCCGGCCGGTGTTCGGATAGTCGCGGATGCAGCCGTCGATCACCACGCCCAGGCCGCCGCGGCCCTTGAAGTAGGTCAGCATCATGTCGCCGAAGACGCCGCTCTTCATGTCGCCGCGGGCGTCGACGACCACGATGTCGCCCTTCTGGGCGTGATACAGCACGTGCCGGTGCAGCTGCTTCTCCGGCTCGGCGTATTCGTCCTCGCCGTACAAATCCTCGCGCTTCGGCATGAACTGCAGCGTCAGCGCCGGCCCGGCGATCGCCTTGCCCCTGGTCCAGGCCACCGGGCCGCAGATATGGGTGTTGCGGATGCCCATATGGGCGAGGGTGCTGCTGGCCGTGGCGGCGCCGATCGCCTGCAGCGCCGCCGACCATTCCGCCGGCGGCCGCTTGATGTCGCTGGTCTCGATCATTCTCGGTTCGTCCTTCGATGGTCGGTCGGCGGCGATCAGGGCTCGTCGCCGAAATAGCTGGATCCCGGCTTCAGATGCGCCCGCGCCACGTCCTCGTTCAGCGTCAGCCCGTGGCCCGGCCGGTCGTTCAGGTGGATGTAGCCGTCGACGATCGGCGGGCCGCCATCGACCAGGTCGCTCCACCACGGCACGTCATGGGCGTGGAATTCCATCACCAGGAAGTTGTTCATGGCGGCGCAGACATGGGCGCCGGCCACCGTGCCGATCGGGCTGGCCACGTTGTGCGGCGCGATCGGGATGTAATAGAGGTCGGCGTGGTCGGCGACCTTCTTGGCCTCGGCCAGCCCGCCCATCTTCGGGATGTCCGGAGCGATGATCCGCGCCGCCTGCTTCTCGATCAGCTCGCGGTAGCCGTGCTTGCGGTAGAGGTTCTCGCCGGTGCAGATCGGTGTCTTCGTCGAATGGGTGACGTGGCGCTGCGCCTCGATGTTCTCGGGCGGCACCGGGTCCTCCAGCCACAAGAGGTCGAAGGGCTCCAGCGCCTGGGCCAGCTTGATGGCGTCGTTCACCCCGAACTTCCAGTGGGCGTCCATCGCCACCATGATCTCGGGCCCCACCGCCTCGCGCACGGCGCGGACGACGTCGACCATCCAGGCCAGCTCGCGCGACCCGATGGTGCGGTTGAACGGCTCGAACCATTGCCGCCGCGGGTTCGGGTCGTCGGAGATGTCGATGGTGTACGGGTTGCGCGTGTCGAGGTCGAACTTGATGGCGCTGAACCCGTCCGCCACCACCTCGCGCGCCTTGGCGGCGTAGGACGACGGCTCCGGCGTGTCGCCGGCGTGGCAGTCGGCATAGATCCGGATCCTGTCGCGGAAGCGGCCGCCGAAGAAGGTCGAGATCGGGGTCTGCAGCGCCTTGCCCATCAGGTCCCACAGCGCGATCTCGATGCCGCTGATCGCGGTGACGGTGGCGCCGGCCTGCGATCCCTCGCCGGACAGGCAGCGGATCAGGATCTCGACGATCTTGCCGATGTTGACCGGATCCTCGCCGATGATGACCGGCTTGGCCTTGTGCACCAGCTCGGCGACCCCGGCGCCCCAATAGGCCTCGCCCAGGCCGGTGATGCCGGCATCGGTCTCCACCTTCACCAGCACCCAGGGGAAGTTCCCCGCGATGACGGCGGTGCGCAGATTGGTGATCTTCACGGGTCCTTCCTTCCCTCCGAGAGCCGGCCCGCTTGATCGGGCCGATTGATGCGTCAGCCGGCCGGCAGCGCCTGGCCGGTCTTGCCGTCGAACAGGTGCAGCTTCTGCTGGTCGAATTCGAGCCAGACCGGCTGATCGATCCCCAGCTTGACGTCGGGCGTGACGCTGACCACCAGCGTCGCCGATCCCAGATGGACATGGGCGTAGGTGATGTCGCCGGTCGGCTCGACCGTGTAGACCCGGCCGGCGATCGCGCCCGGCACCTCTTCCCGGTGCAGCCGGATGGTGCTGTGCCGGGCGCCGAGCACGACCTCGCCGTCGGTCGCGCCTCGAGCCTTGCGGGCATTGGCGTCGGACAGGGCGCAGCGCCAGCCGTCCGGGCTCTCGATCGCGGCGCCGGTGCCGTTGCCGGCCACCCGGGCCCACACCAGGTTCATCGCCGGGCTGCCGACGAAGCCGGCGACGAAGGTGTTGACCGGGCGCTCGAACACCTGCTCCGGCGTGTCGTATTGCTGCAGCACGCCGCCGCTCATCACCGCCATCTTGTCGGCCATGGTGACGGCTTCCATCTGGTCGTGGGTGACGTAGATCACCGTCGCCCCCAGATCCTGGTGGAAGCGCTTCAGCTCCGCCCGCATCTGGGTGCGCAGCTTGGCGTCCAGGTTCGACAGCGGCTCGTCCATCAGGAAGACGCGCGGGTCGCGCACCAGGGCCCGGCCCAGCGCCACGCGCTGCTGCTGCCCGCCCGACAGCTCACGCGGCCGCCGCTCCAAGAGATGCTCGATGTCCAGAAGCTTGGCCGCGGCCCGGACCTTCCGCTCGATCTCGGCCGCCGGCAGCTTCCGCATCTTCAGCGGGAAGGCCAGGTTCTTGTAGATCGTCTTGTTCGGGTACAGCGCGTAGTTCTGGAACACCATGGCGATGTCCCGGTCCTTCGGGTCCAGGTCGTTGACCAGCCGGTCGCCGATCCGGATGTCGCCGTCGCTCAGCTCGATCAGACCGGCCACCAGGTTCAGCGTCGTCGTCTTGCCGCAGCCGGACGGGCCGACCAGGGCCACGAACTCGCCGTCCTCGACCGTCAGCGACACATGGTCGACGGCGTAGATGTCGCCGTACCGCTTGACCACGTCCCGCAGCACCACCTGCGCCATGGGCTCCCCTTCTCGTCAGGACTTGACCGCGCCTTCGGTCAGGGCGCGGACGAAGTATTTCTGCAGGACCAGGAACAGCACGACGACCGGCACGCTCATGATGAACGAGGCCGCCATCAGCCCGGGCCAGTTGGTCGCGTATTCGGTGAAGAAGCGTTCCAGCCCGACCGGCAGGGTCAGCTTGCTCTTGTCGTTGATGAAGGTCAGGGCATAGACGTATTCGTTCCACGCCAGGACGAAGGAATAGATCGCGGTGGCGATGATGCCGGGCGAGGACAGCGGCATGACCACCAGGAGAAAGGCCTGGAACCGCGTGGCGCCGTCGATCCGCGCCGCCTGCTCGAGCTGCACCGGGATGTTGTCGTAGAAGCCCTTCAGCAGCCAGATCGACAGCGGCAGGCCGAAGGTCAGGTAGGTCAGGATCAGCGACCATGCCGTGTTCACCAGCCCCATCCACTTCATCATGATGAACAGCGGCATCAGGAAGACCACGGCCGGAAACATGTTCCGGACCAGGACCGCGTAGAACAGCAGCTTGCGGCCGGGGAAGCGGAAGCGCGAGAAGGCGTAGGCCGCCGGCACCGCGATGACGACGCCGAGGATCGTGGTCGCGGTCGAGACCAGGATGCTGTTCAGCAGGTAGTGCAGGAACTCCTGCCCGACCTCGTTGGCGGGGGAGAGCAGGCGCGTGTACTGCTCCAGCGTCGGCTCCGACGGGATCCATTCCGGCGGATACTGCAGCGCCGCGAACTGGGTCTTCACCGAGGTCAGCAGCATCCAGGCCATCGGCAGCACGGTGAAGATGCCGAGCAGGACCAGGTAGACGATGCGGGCCGCGCCCCAGGGGCCGGTCCGGCCGCGGCGGCGCTTCGGGGCGGGCCGCTGTTCCAGCGTCACGGCGCTCATTCCGGCCGCCTCCCGTCGCCCCGGGTCAGCGCCCGGACGTAGAACCAGCCCAGCGCCATCATCACCACGAACAGGATCACCGAATAGGCCGAGGCGATGCCGAAGCGGATGCGGCCGAAGGCCAGCTGGTAGATCTGGGTGATCCAGATGTCGGAGGACCCGGCCGGGCCGCCGCCGGTCATGATCCAGGGAATGGTGAAGCCGTTCAGGTTGGTGACCAGCAGCAGCAGCACGGTCACCAGCGTCACCCCCTTCAGATGCGGCATGGTGATGTGCCAGAAGCGCTGCCAGGCGCCGGCGCCGTCGACCTTGGCGGCGCGGTGCAGCTCGTCCGGCACGGTCTGCAGCCCGGCCAGCAGCATGATCATGGCGAAGGGGAACTCCTTCCAGATGTTGACCACGATCAGCGACGGCAGGGAGGTGTGGACGTTGTCCAGGAAGTTGATCGGCGTCTCGGTGATGCCGAAGGCCACCGACAGCGCGCCGATCACGCCGAAATCGCTGTGGTACAGCCAGCGCCAGACATAGGAGGCGGCGACCGCGCTGATCACGTAGGGGATCAGGAACAGACCCCGCAGCATGCCGCGGCCGATGAAATAGCTGTTCAGCGACAGGGCGGCGCCGAGCCCGAGGATGAAGGCGAAGAAGGTCGAGAACACCGTCCAGATCAGGGTGTTGATCGTGACTTCCCGGAAGCTGTCGCTGCCCAGGATGCGGCTGTAGTTGTCGAGGCCGACATAGGTCTTGTCGGCCATGGCCAGGCTGGGCGGGGTGTTGAAGAAGGACAGATAGATGGTGTCGTAGATCGGATAGCCGATCACCAGCAGCATCACCACGAAGGCCGGCAGGATGTAGAGATAGTCGGCCCAGTGGCGGGCGATGCGCCGCAACAGGCCGGGGCGGCGGCGGGGCGCCGCCCGCGCCCGGGGCGCATCGTCCTGCGCGGCAGCCATGGTCACGCCCGACTCTCCTTTGCAGGGGGAACGGGGCCGGCCGGCGCCTCAGGCACCGGCCGGGTGCGGGACGGATGGGCCTAGAGGCCCGACAGCAGGTCCTTGATCTTGCTGGCGGCGTCGTCGGCCGCCTCGGCCACGGTCATCTTCCCGGTCAGCGCGTTCTGCATCATGTTCGGGACGATGATGTTCATGATCTCCGCCGATTCCGGGATCACCGGGAAGGGGATCCCGCTCGGCAGCATCGAGGTGGTGACGTTCAGGAACTTGATCTCGTCCAGCCGCTGCTTCATCCATTTGGTGCGGAAGCCGCGGGTGTTGCCGGGGTTGGAGGCGACCCAGGCCACCTTGGTCGACCATTCCGGCCCGGTGGCGAAGGCGACGAAGGCGCGGGCGGCGTCCATGTCCAGCCCGCCATCGACCACATCCGGGTTGAAGATGTGGGCGTTGGAGCCGCCGAACACCACGGCGCGCCGCACCGGCCCCTTCGGGATCAGCCCGTAGCGCATGTTCGCCACCACCGCCTCGGCCACCTTCTTGTCCGCGCCGGTCGCCTTCTTGGCGCGGTCCAGCATGGTCGCGTATTCCGCCGGATGGCTGATCATCATCGCCAGCTGGCCGGCGATGAACGGATCCTGGTTCTCGGTCTGGGTGTTGGTCAGGGCCGAGGTCGGCACCGACTTGTCCCGGACGTACATGTCGTAGGAGGCCTGCAGCGCGGCCTTGGAGCCGTCATTGTTGATGTAGACCTCCTGGTAGGTCGGGTTCGCCTCGGCCTCGTCCAGCGCGCCCCCGCCATAGGCCCAGCATTGCGGCATGAAGCGGAACGGCGTGTTGCCGGCATTGGGCCGGGCCACCAGGCCGTAGCCGTTCTTGCCGGTCTTGTCCTTGATCTGCTTGGAATAGGCGACGAGGTCGTCCCAGGTCGCGGGCGGGCTTTCGGGGTCGAGGCCGGCCTCCTGGAAGATCCCGGCATTCCAGATCAGGGCCATGGTCTCGTTGTTGGTCGGCACCCCGTAGGTCCTGTCCTTCCAGGTCACCGACTTCATCGCGCCGGGCCAGAAATCGGCGGTGCGGTGGCCGACCATCTCCGGCGACAGCTCGCTCAACTGGCCCTTGGCCGCGAACTCCACGCCCCACAGGATCGGCAGCTTCGCCACCATCGGCGCGGCGTTGCCGAGCGCCGCGGCGCGCAGCTTGTTCAGCATCTGGTTGTAGTCGAGGTTCTGCTTCTCGACCGTGATGTTCGGATAGGTCTTGGCGAAGGCTTCCCAGAACTGGGCGTCGATCTCATGGTCGATCCGGGGCGACGCCTCGTTCGGCCCGACCCACCAGTAGGTCAGCCGGCCCTTGTGGTCGAGCGGCACCACCTTGGCGCATTCGGCCGCGGTGTCGACCTCGACCGTGCCGGCGATGCTGTTGATGTAGTCCGGCGTCCAGTTCGCGGTGTCGATGCCGGTGTCCTGCGCCAGGGCGCCGAGCGGGCGGAGGCCCGCGGCCAGCGCTCCGGCCCCGGCGGCATAGCCGAGGAAACGGCGACGGTCGACGACATGGGGAAAGAGGTCACCTGCATGAGGCTTGGTCATGAGCGGTCCTCCCAATGGCCTCGCTTGTCGTCTGCGAGTTCCGGTCAGCCTAGGCTTCGGGGGTAAAACGCGTCAAGGATCAGTGCGCAACAACTTGCGGTTTTTGTTATGTTGTTAGCCGGGAACATTCCTCGACCGACCGTTCAGTCGAAGAATGCCTTGTCCTCTTCGGTCAGATACTGCCGGGCACGCTCGGGGTTGATGTCGACGCCCATGCCGGGCCGGTCCCAGACCTCGATCAGCCCGTTGCGGACGATCGGGTTCGGCAGGCCGTCGACGATGTCGTACCACCAGGCCGGGTTGCCGCTCGGATACTCGAAGGCGATGAAGTTGTTCGGCAGCGTGGCCGAGACCTGGACCAGCGCGGCCAGGCCGAGCAGGCCGTTGCCGGTGCCGTGCGGCGCCATCAGGATGCCGTGCAGGTTGGCGTATTCGGCGATCCATTTCAGCTCGGCGATGCCGCCGACATCGCAGGGGTCGGGGCCGACCACGTTCACC
Organism: Inquilinus limosus DSM 16000; assembly: GCF_000423185.1. GTDB lineage: Bacteria > Pseudomonadota > Alphaproteobacteria > DSM-16000 > Inquilinaceae > Inquilinus > Inquilinus limosus. Next base: position 39,659 of record NZ_AUHM01000006.1, read on the forward strand.
GCATGGCCTTCGATCAGCGCCTTGAAGTTCTGGCGCAGATAGATCTGCTCGCCGGTGTGGATCGGGGTCGAGGTGGCGAGGGTCACCTCGCGATACACGTCGGCGTTGACATAGGGCACGTAGTCGCCGGTGATCAGGTCCTCGAGCCAGAGCAGGTTGTATCGCTCGACCGCGCGGGCGAAGCGGATCGCGTCCGGCACCATCCAGCCCGGCCCGCAATCCAGCGCCAGCGCGACCTTGTCGCCCAGCACCTCCTTCATCGCCGCGACGCAGTCGACCATGTGCTTCAGGCCGCGTTCGGTGATCAGCCCGGAATCCATCGCGCCGTGGAACACGCTCTGCCCCGGCGTGCCGTAGTAGAAGTCCGGCACCTCCCGCTTCATCGGGCTGTGGAAGCCGATGCCCTGCTTGATCATGGTGAAGCCCTCGGGCAGGGCCATCTGCCGCTTGGCATCCTTGGCATAGTGCTCGGGCTGATAGCCGTCCATCGGCACGCGCAGCGAGCCGTTGTAGACCCGGACATGGTCGCGCACCTTGCCGCCGAGCAGCCGGTGCACCGGCAATCCCGCCGCCTTGCCGGCGACATCCCACAGCGCCATCTCGATGGCGCTGACCGCGCTGCCCCAGGGCTTGAAGGCGCCGCGCTGGCGGATCCGCAGCATGGCCCGCTCGACCAGGGTCGGGTCCTCGCCGATCAGGGCGTCGCGGAAATGCAGGATATGCGGCTTCAGATAGGGCTTGTAGGATTCGACCTCGCCATAGCCGCTGAGGCCCTCATCGGTGACGATGCGCACGATCGGATTCTTGCCGATCACGGCGCATTTCAGATCGACGATCTTCATGTCCTGGGCGCCCCGCTTGGTCGGGGACGGGCGCTGCCGCCCACCCGGTGTTTCCTCTCCGCTGCCCTTTTTATGTCCGATCTAGGCAGGCGAAGGGCGAGCCTAACACAGGCAAGAAGCATTGCAACTTGTTAGGTGCCCTGGTCTGCGAGAATACCCAAAACCGTCATGGCGAGCGCAGCGAAGCCATCCAGGGCCGCTCGCACCGGCCCCTGGATGGCTTCGTCGGCTTCGTCTCCTCGCAATGACAGAGAGGGAGGGAAGGATGAAAAGCTCTGCCTATGTCGCCGCCTTCGCCCGCTTCAGCACCGGCGCGAGCCAGGTCGTCGGCGCCGCCGGGCCGGTCGAGGCCCGGGTGACGATCTCGGCCACCAGCGCCAGGCGCACCGGCGGCCGGGAAGCGGCCTCGGCGTCGCCCAGCCGGTCGGCGATGCAGCGGACCATGGCGGCGCCGATCTCGACCTGCGGCGTCCGCACCGTGGTCAGCCGCGGCGACACCTGCGAGGCCGCGGCGAAGTCGTTGAAGCCGACGACCGAGATGTCCTCGGGCACGCGGAGGCCCAGGCGCAGCAGGTCCGAGATCACGTTCACGGCGATGCCGTCATGGGCGCAGAACAGCGCCGTCGGCGCGCCGCCGCGCCGCAGATGGGCGAGGAAGGCGTCGCGGAAGCCCTCGGCCTCGTCGAAGACGATGTCCTCGACCGTGGTGCCCGGCGTCTCCAGCATCCCGTCGCGGAAGCCGCGGAAGCGCTCGGCCCGGCCGAGGGGCAGGGTGCTGCCGTGGACGAAGGCCACGGCCCGATGGCCGAGGCCGGTCAGCAGACGGGCCACGCCCACGCCTGCCTCCCAGTCGGCGCCGACCACCTGGTCGATCCGCTCCATCGCGCCGACATAGGTGGCGCAGACCACCGGCAGGCCGGTGCGCGCGGCCAGGGCGGAGATCTCGTGCGGCCGCGGCACCGCCAGGATCAGCCCGGCCACGGCGCTGTCCAGCGGGCCGCCCTCGGCCAGGTGCCGGGCCTGGCGCGGCACGATCGAGAAGCCCAGCCGCTCGCCCTCGCGCTCGGCGCCGTGCAGCATGTTCAGCCACAGCTCGCTCGACACCGGGTCGATCTCCTGGCGGATGAACAGGATCTGCCCGTTGGCTGCCGGCAGCTCCTGGCTGCGCCGATAGCCCATGCTGTGGGCGGCGCGCAGCACCCGGCTGCGGGTGGCCTCGCCGACGCCGGACTTGCCGGACAGGGCGCGGGACACGGAGAACTTCGAGATCCCGAGCCGGTCGGCGATGTCCTGGATGGTGACGCGGCCTGAATTCATGCGGTGTTGCGTTCCATGTTTGGGCCGCACCTTCTGCCGCAGCGCTCGTTCCGCCGTCAATATCGCCACGCCCGGCTGGTCCGGCTTGCGCAACTTGTTTGGTAATGATAGCAATTTGCCTAACGAATAGCAAACTGCAGCGGGGCGTGCATCATGGCCACAGGACGGCTGGACAGCGCGGCCCTCGGCCGGGTCGAGGACGCGGTCTCGACCCATTCGCGGCCGAGCGGGCTCAGGATCACCGACCTGCGGGTCGCGGTGGTGGTCGGCAGCGGCTACCACCCGATCATCCGCATCGACACCAACCAGGGCATCTCCGGCCTCGGCGAGGTGCGGGACGGCGGCCACGCCGAGAACGCGCTGCAGTTCAAGCACCTGCTGCTGGGGCAGAATCCCTGCAATGTCGACATGATCTTCTCGGCCCTGCGCCGCTACGGCAGCTGGGGGCGGGAAGGGGGTGGCGTCTCCGGCATCGAGATCGCGTTGTGGGACCTTGTCGGCAAGGCCTATGGCGTGCCGTGCCATCAGTTCCTCGGCGGCAAGCACCGCGACCGGGTGCGGATCTACGGCGACACTCCGGCGCCGGCCCAGCCGACGCCCGAGGGCTATGTCGAGGCGGTGCTGCGCCGCAAGGCGCTGGGCCTGACCTTCATCAAGTTCGACCTGCCGCCGCGCTTCTTCAACGCGGTCGACGGCGCGCTGGTGGGGCAGGCCACCCGGCACGAATACGAGCTGGCGAAGGCCTGGCGCGCGCCGGGGGCGGGGCGGGGGATCAAGCTGAGCCAGGCCGGCATCGCCGCCGCGGTCGATGTGGTCCGCGCTGTGCGGGAGGCGGTCGGCAGCGAGGTCTCCCTGTGCATCGACCATTTCGGCGAAGGCTTCGTGACGGCCGACGAGGCGATCCGCCTCGGCCGGGCGCTGGAGCCGTTCGACCTGGCCTGGCTCGAGGATCCGCTGCCCTGGCACGACTTCGCCGGCCACAGGAAGGTGGCCGACGCGCTGCTGACGCCGATCGCGGCGGGCGAGGAGCTGTATCTCTGGGACGGGTTCCGCGAGCCGATCGAGACCCGTGCCTTCGACATCCTGCACCCCGACCTGCTGACCTCGGGCGGCATGCTGGAGACGAAGCGCATCGCCGATTACGGCGAGCGCTTCGGGCTGGCGGCCGCGCTGCACGCCTGCTGCACCCCGATCGGCTTCATGGCGAATGTGCATTGCGGCGCCGCGATCTCCGGCCTGGTGGCGGTCGAGCATCACGGGCTGGACATCCCGCATTGGGGCGACCTCGTGACCGGGATCGACCCCGATTATCTCGAGGGCGGCTACGTCACCGTGCCGGATGCGCCGGGCCTCGGCGTCGAGCTGAACGAGGAGGCGGTGGCGGCGCATCTGCGCCATCCTGGCGCCCTGTTCCAGCCGACCGAGGACTGGAACCGGATCCGCGTCGGCTTCGAGCGGCGGTCGCGCGGCTGAGCCCGGCTTCGCTCGCCCGGACGGACGCGGTACCCTGCCGGACCGGCCGGCTGCTCAGGACGACGCCATGAAGATCACGGGCATCGAGACGCGCATCGTCAATGCCGAGATGCGCAACTGGGTCTTCGTCAAGGTCATGACCGACGATCCCGGCCTGTTCGGCTGGGGCGAGGCGACGCTGGAATGGAAGACCCGCGCCGTGGCCGGCGCCGTGCAGGACCTCGAGCCGCTGCTGCTCGGCCGCGACCCGCGCGACATCGAGCAGGCGGTGCGCGCGATGAAGAAGCAGAGCTTCTGGCGCCTGGGCGTGATCGGCATGAGCGCCGTCTCCGGCATCGAGATGGCGCTGTGGGACATCCTGGGCAAGCATCTCGGCGTGCCGGTCTGGCGGCTGCTCGGCGGCAAGGTCCGTGACCGGGTGCGGGTCTATACCCATCTCGGACTCGGCGACATGCGGGCGGTCTACGAGACGCTGGACGAAGCGCCGCTGGTCGAGCGCGCGCATCAGGTGGTGGCGAAGGGCTATCGCGCCTTCAAGGCGGTGTTCATCCCCTACACGCATTATCACGCGCCGCTGCCGGAGGCGGACAAGGTCGCGCGCATGATGCAGGCGCTGCGGCAGGCCGTCGGACCCGAGGTCGAGGTCATGGTCGACTTCCACGGCCGCCCCGCCGGCGTCGCGGCGGCGCTGGCCTATATCGAGGCCCTGGCGCCCGGCCGGCCGATGTTCGTCGAGGAGCCGCTGCCGCCGGGCGAGACCGCCGGCCTCAAGGCCGTCGCGGCGCGCACCACCGTGCCGCTCGCCACCGGGGAGCGGCTGGTGGATCGGGCGGAGTTCCAGGAGCTGCTATCCGCCCAGGCCGTCTCCATCATCCAGCCGGACATCTGCCATTGCGGCGGGCTGCTGGAGGCCAAGAAGATCGCGGCCATGGCGGAAGCGGTGTCGGTCGGGATCGCGCCGCACAACCCGCTGGGGCCGATCGCGGGCGTCGCGGCGCTGCACTTCGCCGTCTCCACCCCCAACCATGTGATCCAGGAGGAGATGGTGGGCGCGGTGCCCTGGTATTTCGACGTGGTCCGCGGCCCGATCCGCATGGTCGACGGCTTCTGGCAGGTCCCCGACGCGCCGGGCCTGGGTGTCGAGGTCGACGAGGCCGAATGCGCCAAGCACCCGTTCGCGCCGGAGGTCCTGCACACGCAGAACGCCATCCTGGACGACGGCAGCATCGTGGATTGGTGAGGGCGCTGGCCGATTGCCGCTCCCGCTTGCGAGAGAGTTTCGGAATTCCCCACACCGTCATTGCGAGCGCAGCGAAGCAATCCATGGCGCCGCTCGAACGGAGGCATGGATTGCTTCGTCGGCTTCGCCTCCTCGCAATGACGGTAAGGGATGAGTGTTTTGAAAAAGTCTCACAAACGGGAGAGGCTGCGCGCTTCTGTGCTCGCGAGGGACGATAATCTTTCTTGCCTGGTGCGCTTCAGACTCGACATTTCGTGTCGAGTTCGCCAAAGATCGTACACAAAATCCGGAGGATCGCGTGTCGAATCCCCAGGCCGGACATCAGTGGACAGCGGAAGGCGGCGCGGAAGCGCAGCCCGTCGGCACTGTTCCCGGCCTGGACCTGCCTGCGTTTCAGGCGGACCGCGAGGCCTCGGTCTATGAGGCGATCCGCGAGGACATCATCTCGGGCCGCATCCCGGCCAATGCCCGCCTGATCGTCGCCGATCTCGCCGAGCGGCACGGCACCTCGACCAATCCGGTGCGCGAGGCGCTGCAGCAGCTCCGCGGCGAGGGCTTCGTTGTGATGACGCCCAATCGCGGGGCGCGCGTGCGGCCGATCGACGAGGATTTCATCCGCGACATCTACGAGATCGAGGTCCTGATCGAGCCGGCGCTGACGCGCTGGTTCGTCGGCATCGCGACCGATGCCGACATCGCCGTGCTGGAGGCGCTCCACGCCGAGATGCTGCGGCTCAACTATTCGGACCCGGTGCGGCACGGGCTGCTCGACACGCAGTTCCACCACACGATGTATGAGCGCCATTACAACCGGCACGCGGTCGAACTGTGGTGGAAGCACCGCGAGATCCTGCGCGCGATCAGCCGTCGGCTGCCGATCTCGCTCGGCCGCCAGGCCGCGGTGATGCGGGAGCATCAGGAGGTCCTGGACGCGATCAAGGCCCAGGACGCGGATGCGGCGGCGGCCGTGATCGCCCGCCATGTCGAGGGATCCGGGCGCCACATCATCGAACAGATGCGCGTGGCGCGCCGCAACAACCAGAAAGACAAGGAGCAGTCCGGCTAAGGGTTCTCGGAGTGCGGATGAGGAGTAGGGCTCATTTTTTGTTGTCATCGCCGGGCTTGACCCGGCGATCCAGGGACCACCCGGAGCGGCATCGACAGTCCTGGATGCCCGGGTCAAGCCCGGGCATGACAATAAGATAGGTCGATAGTCCTTTACCCGATTGGCTGATGTGGAAGAAGGGGAACGCGCGGTCATACCGGAAAGGCGCCCATGAGGCGCAAAAGACAATCAAGGGAGGAGATCTGTCTTATGATCGATCTGAAACGCCTTGCCGGCCGAAGCCTGGCCGGCCTTGTGCTCGCCGCGGCGGCGATCATCGCGCCGGCCGCGGCCTTCGGTCAGGCTGCCGGCTTGCCGCCGGCGCAGGAGATCACGCCCAAGGGCCCGCTGCCGGACGTGCCCCGCAACCAGACGCTGATCCTGGGCTGGGGCGTCGCGGGCGGCACCTCCGTCGGCACCACCAACCCCTGGGTGCTGCCGGGCTATACGCATCAGGAGGGCAACAACCTGCTGTTCGAGCCGCTGATGTATTTCGCCATCTTCAAGGGCGAATTCATCCCGTGGCTCGCCGACAGCATGGAATACTCGCCGGACTTCAAGACGCTCGAGATCAAGCTCAACAAGGACGCCAAGTGGAGCGACGGCAAGCCGGTCACGTCCAAGGATGTGGTCTACACCTTCGAAGGGCAGATGAAGTATGAGACGCTGCCCTACCACGCGCATTTCCAGCAATTCGTCGACAGCGTCAGCGCCAAGGACGACCTGACGGTCGAGGTCAGGTTCAAGCAGCCGGCGCCGCGCTTCAAATTCGAGGTGCTGACGGAGAAGTTCGACACCGGCCTGCCGATCGTGCCGGCGGAATGGGAATCGGCCCAGCCGAACCCGACGGCGGCCGTGGGGCTCGACGAGATCCCGCATTCGGGGCCGTACAACGTCGTCGCCTGGAACGCCAACCAGAAGATTCTCGACCTGCGTCCCGACTGGTGGGCGGTGAAGGCGGGGCGGAGCGCCCAGCCGGCGGTGAAGCGCGTCGTCATCGTCAACGTGCTGAACCAGCCGATCGACACGGTGGCGCAGCGCCTGGTGAACAACGAGTTCGATTCCTCGGTCGACATGCGCGCCCAGGTGATCGGCAACATCGTGGAGCAGAACAAGGACATCCAGTCCTGGACGGGCGCGGAGCCGCCCTATGGCTATCTCGACTGGTGGCCGAACTCGCTGTGGATGAACACCCAGCTCGAGCCCTACAACGATCCGCGGGTCCGTAAGGCGATCAGCCGCGCGATCGACCGCGATCGCATCGACGAGGTGCTGTATGACGGTGCCAAGATCGCGACGATCTATCCGTTCCCGCTGTATCCGAACCTGCAGAAATTCGCCGAATCCGAGGCCGTGAAGGCCGAGGAGGCGAAGTATGAGCCGGGCAAGTTCGACCCGGATGAGAGCGAGAAGCTCATGACCGAGGCCGGCTTCACCAAGAACGACGACGGCCTATGGGAGAAGGACGGCAAGACCTTCGACGCCACCATCCACGCCTTCGAGAACATCCATGGCGACATCGCCCCGGTCCTGGCGGAGATGCTGCGCCAGGCGGGCTTCGACGCGAATGTCAATTTCGGCACCGATGCCTATCAGGCCATGGTGGACGGCAAGCCAGGCCTCTACCTCTTCGGCCACGGCGCCAGCCTCTACGATCCGTTCGAGGCCATGAACCTGTTCCATGGCAAGTACAGCAACACGATCGGTTCGGCGGCGGGCAACAACCGCTTCTCGCGCTACAAGAACCCCGAGCTCGACAAGATCCTCGACGAGATCTCGCCGCTCGATTCCAACGATCCGAAGTTCCAGGAGGGCGCCGCGAAGGCTCTCGGCATCTACTGGCGCGATGTGATCGACGTGCCCGTCATCCAGTGGCTGCACCGGATCCCGTACAACAACCACTACTGGAAGAACTGGCCGAGCGCCTCGAACCTCGGCACGGGCACCAATGGCGCGTTCTGGGCCCATACCGGCCTGCTGGTGATCACGTCGCTGCAGCCGACCGGCGCGCCGTAGGTCCGATTGCGAAAGGTGCGCGCCGCCGGGCGCGCACCTCCTGAACGGCAACAGCACCAGGATCGTCCAGTGATATTGCCGGCCCGAACTCTCAACACGTCATGGCGAGCCTCGCAGGGGCATGGCCATCCAGACTTTCGCCGCCATGCAGTTGAGGCCGCGGGACTGGATGGCCACGCTTCGCTCGCCATGACTGTGTGGGGGTATATGCCTGCTCTCCGTATCAAGGGGCGGCAGGCTGGTCGGGTGCTTTCGCAGTCCCTTTCACCGTGGCGAGCCCCGCAGGGGCGTGGCCATCCAGCGGCAGTGGCCCCTGGATGGCTCCCTCTGAACTCACTACGGCGCTTCACGCCTCGCCATGACGAAAAAGGGCCGGAGAGTCGATCTCAAAGGCCGCTGATATGACCCTCAAGCTCATCATCCGCCGTCTTCTCTTCCTCATCCTGGTCGTCTGGGCCGCCTCGACGATCGTCTTCTTCATCCCGCGCCTGTCGAGCCGCAATGCGCTGCGCGAACGCTTCGGCGAGCTGGCCCGTACCGGCGGCTTCTCGCCGGCCGATCTGGAGAAGATCATCGCCTCGATGCAGCAGCAGTTCGGGCTCGACCAGCCGCTTTACCATCAGTACTGGACCTATCTCGGCAACATCGTGCGGATGGATTTCGGCTACTCGCTGTACCGCTATCCGTCGACCGTGGCCGAACTGATCGCGCAGTCGCTGCCCTGGACGATCGGCCTGCTGCTGGTCACGACGATCCTGAGCTTCGTCATCGGCAATCTGCTGGGCGCCGTCGCCGCCTGGCCGCGGGCGCCGCGCTGGCTCCGGACCTTCGCCACGCCCTTCATCCTGCTGACGGGCGTGCCGCCCGTGATCATGGCCATCCTGCTGCTGTTCTTCATCGGCTTCCGGCTGAAATGGCTGCCGCTCGGCGGCGCCTATTCGGCCGGCGTGGTGCCGAACTTCTCCCTCGACTTCGTCCTCGACCTGCTGCGGCACCAGGTGCTGCCGGCGCTGGCCCTGATCTTCGGCTCGGTCGGCGGCTGGGTGCTGTCGATGCGCGGCATGGGCGTCACCATCCAGGGCGAGGACTATGTGAATTTCGCCGAGCACAAGGGCCTGACCGGCGGCCGGATCTTCCGCGACTATTATCTCCGCAACGCGCTGCTGCCGCAGGTGACGGGGCTGGCCCTGGCGCTCGGCACCGTCGTCACCTCGGCCATTATCGTCGAGGGGCTGTTCGGCCTGCCGGGCATCGGCAGCATGCTCAACCTCGCCATCCGCGCGAACGACTTCCCGACGATCTACGGCGTCGTGCTGTTCATCACGATCGCCGTGGCGGTGCTGATGACGGCGGTCGAGTTCCTCTATCCACTGCTCGACCCCCGCGTCCGCAATTCGTGAGGAGCGAGAGACATGTCGATCGCCGCGCTCTCGCCGCCCGCCGAACCGAGGATCGAACGCCCGGGCAGCTTCGTTCTGGTGCTGCGGTATCTGCGCCGCAACAAGGGGCTCGCCCTCGGCGTCCTGATCCTGCTGGGCCTCACCGCCTTCACGATCATCGGCCTGATGACGGTCGATCCGAAGGACGCCTATCCGCTCTCGGCGGCGGTGAAGAAGCCGCCGAGCCTGAAATACCCCTTCGGCACGGATTTCTTCGGCCGCGACCTCCTTGCCGCCATGGTCGTGGGCATGTGGCAGACGGCCTTCATCGGCTTCGTCGCCGGCGGCCTCGGCACGCTGATCGGCGTCGTGCTCGGCTTCATCGCCGCCTATTTCGGCCGCTGGACCGATGCCGCGATCCGCACGGTCTGCCAGATTCTGACACCGATCCCGGTGCTGCTGATCCAGGTCGTGATCGCCGGCTCGCTCGACAAGCGCGACGTGACCATCGTGACCATGGCGCTGATCGTGGTGCTGCTGGCCTGGATGGGGCCGACCCTCGTCATCCGCGCCCAGGTGCTGACGATGAAGGAACGGCAGTTCGTCGCCGTGGCCAAGCTGTCGGGCGTCAGCGACCTCGGCATCATCTTCAAGGAGATCCTGCCCTGCCTCTTGCCCTTCATCGCCGCGGCCTTCGTGGCGCAGGTGTTCTCGGCCGTCTTCGCCTCCTTTTACCTCGCGGTGCTCGGGCTGGGGCCGCTGCGTGAGCCGCTGCTGGGCAACATCATCTGGGCGGCGCAGTCGCAGGGCGCCTTCTTCAACGGCTGGTGGTGGTGGCCGATCATCCCCTCGGTGGCGATGATCCTGATCCTCGGCTCGCTGGCCCTGATCAATATGGGGCTCGACGAGCTGGCCAATCCCCGCGTGCGGAGGTCGGAGTGACGGCGATGGATGCGACGCTGGCGCCGCCCCGGGAAAGGGCAAAGGCCATGAACCGACCAGCCGCGACGATGCAGCCGGTCCTCGATGTCCGCAACCTCGAAGTGACCTACTACACCGATTCCGGCCGGGCCCGGGCGCTCGACAATGTCAGCTTCACGCTGGATGCCGGCGAGAAGCTGGGCATGGTGGGCGAGTCCGGCTCGGGCAAGAGCACGCTGGCGCTCGCCATGATGCGGATGATCAAGCCGCCGGGCCGGATCGAGGGCGGTCAGGTGATCGTCGGCGGTGCCGATCTGATGGCGCTGGATGCCGAAGGGATGCGCCAGGCGCGCCTGTCCCGGATCGCCTATATCCCGCAGGGCGCGATGAACTCGCTCAACCCGGTGACGCGGATCGGCGCCCAGATGGTCGACGCGGTGAAGTCGCATCTGCCGGGCGAATCCCGTGCTTCCATCGAGGCGCGCTGCAAGCGGGCGCTGCAATCGGTCGACCTCGATATCGGCGTCTATCGCATGTATGCGCATGAGCTGTCGGGCGGCATGAAGCAGCGCGTCTGCATCGCCATCGGCATCCTGCTCGACCCTCACGTCATCATCGCCGACGAGCCGACCAGCGCTCTCGACGTGGTGACCCAGCGCCAGGTGATGGAGACGATCGACAATGTCCAGAAGGCGATCAACGCCGCGGTCATCCTGATCGGCCACGACATGGGCCTGATGGCGCAGTTCGTCGACAAGGTCGCGGTGATGTATGCCGGGCGGCTGGTCGAGGTCAGCACGGTCCGCGAGATGTTCACGGACCCGAAGCACCCCTATTCCCAGGCGCTGATCGAGAGCCTGCCGAGCCTCGAGAACAAGGGCGTGTTCCGCGGCATCCCCGGCCTGGCGCCGTCGTTGCTGCGGCTTCCGGGCGGCTGCGCCTTCCACCCGCGCTGCAGCAGGGCCATGGCCGTCTGCAGCACGACCCGGCCCGAGCCGCGCCTCCTGGCCGGCGGCCGCGGCGTGACCTGCCACCTCTATGACGGGGACGCCTGAGATGGCCGATCTGCTGCGGCTCGAACACGTCTCGAAGACCTACACGCGCGGGCTCGTCCATGCGCAGACGACGGTGGCGCTGCGCGACATCTCGCTGACGCTGAAGGAGGACGAGCCGACCATCCTGACCGTGGCGGGGGAGAGCGGCAGCGGCAAGACCACCCTCGCCATGCTGCTGCTCGGCTTCATCGCGCCGACGACGGGCCGGATCATCTATCGCGGCAAGGATGTCTCGGCGTTGCGCGGCAAGGAGAAGATGGCCTATCGCCGCGAGGTGCAGGCGGTCTTCCAGGATCCCTTCGCCGTGTTCAACCCGTTCTACACGGTCGACCATCTGCTGACGGTGCCGATCCGGAAATTCGGCCTGGCGACGTCGAAGGCGGATGGCCGCCGCAAGATGGAGGAGGCGCTCACCGCCGTCGGGCTTCGGCCCGAGGACATCCTCGGCCGCTTCCCGCACCAGCTGTCCGGCGGGCAGCGCCAGCGCATCAACGTCGCCCGCGCGCTGCTGCTGAAGCCGCGGCTGCTGATCGCGGACGAGCCGGTGTCGATGGTCGACGCGTCGCTCCGCGCCACCATCCTGGAGACGCTCCGCAACCTGCAGCGCGACCACGGCGTCTCGATCATCTATGTCACGCATGACCTGACGACCGCCTATCACATCGCCAAGTCAATCATCGTGCTCTATCGCGGCTCGGTGATGGAGGCGGGGGATGTCGACCGGGTGATCAAGGATCCGCAGCACCCCTACACGCAGCTGCTCGTCGATTCGATCCCCTGGCCCAATCTCGACCGGCGCTGGGGCGCGCAGCCGATCAGGGCGCGCGACGCCGCCATCGGCACCGACGGCTGCCGCTTCCGGCCCCGCTGCCCCAGGGCGATGGAGGCCTGCGGGAAGGAGCCGCCGCTGTTCCGCATCGGCGATCGCCATACCGCCTCATGCTTCCTCTACGATCGGCAGCCGCAGGTCGCGCAGGAGCGCCTGTCGGAACTGCTGCCTGCCTGAGTGTCGATGAGCATCACCGATGATGAGACTCTTCTCTCCCACGAAAGAACCGTCATTGCGAGGAGGCGAAGCCGACGAAGCAATCCAGGGGCCGGTGCGCACTGGCCCCTGGATTGCTTCGCTTCGCTCGCAATGACGATTTTTGGGCTCACTGAACCGCACGGAACGTTACGACATGCTCGAAATCGCCGAATTCATCAGCCCCACGCCGACGCCCGTCTGGAAGCTGGCGCGTCAGGCCGGGGTGGACCTCGCCGTGGGGGGACTGCCGCCCGACGACCTGCTGCAGGGCGAGGCGCCGTGGGATTACGGGCCGCTGCAGCGCCTGAAGCAGCGTTACGAGGACGCCGGCTTCACCCTGAAGGTGATCGAGGCCCGGCCGCCGCTGAACAAGGCCAAGCGCGGCCTGCCGGGGCGGGACGAGGAGATCGCGACGGTCTGCACCTTGCTGCGGAACATGGGCCGGCTCGGCATCCCGGTCTGGTGCTACGAGTGGATGACCGATTTCAACTGGGTGCGCACCAACCTTGCCACGCCCTCGCGCGGCGGCTCGGTGGTCACCAGCTTCAACCTCGCCGACGTGCCCGAGGATCTGACCAGCAACCCGCCGATCGGCGAGGACGAGCTCTGGGCCAATCTCGAATACTTCCTGAAGAAGGTGCTGCCGGTCGCCGAAGAGGCGAAGGTGAAGATCTCGATGCACCCCGACGACCCGCCGCTGTCGCCGATCCGCGGCGTCGGCCGGATCATGCGCAGCATCGACAATTTCCAGCGCCTGATCGAGACGGTGCCGAGCCCGATGAACACGATCACGCTGTGCCAGGGCAACTTCACGCTGATGACCGACGACCTGCCCGGCGCCATCCGGTCTTTCGGCAAGGCCATCTCCTTCGTCCATTTCCGCGACGTGCAGGGGACGCCGGAGGCGTTCCGGGAGACATGGCACGACGCCGGCAAGACCGACATGCTGGCCTGCATGCGCGCCTATCGCGACATCGGCTTCGACGGCGTGCTGCGCCCCGACCACGTGCCGACGGTGGAGGGCGACAGCAACGAGCATGCCGGCTACTCCGCCTTCGGGCGGCTCTACGCCATCGGCTACATCCGCGGGCTGCACCAGTCCGTCTACGGCGCCTGAGCGGGGAGGGGACCATGGACACGATCGAGACCAGCAAGCCCGCCCGGGCCCGGACGAAGACGATCGCGCTGACCGGGGGCAGCGGCCGCATCGGCCGCGCCATCGCCGCGGCGGCGCTGCGCCGCGGCCACCGCGTCGTCAGCATCGACCGCGCTGCGCCGGCGGAGCCACAGGAGAACCTCCGCTTCGTCCAGGCCGATATCGGCGACTACGACGCGCTGGTCGACGCCTTCCGCGGCTGCGACGCCCTGATCCACATGGCGGCCATCCCCTCGCCGGGCCACCACCCCGACCACATCGTCCACAACAACAATGTCGTCGGCAGCTACAACGCTCTGCGCGCCGCGGTCGAGGTCGGCATCACCCGGATCGTGCAGGCGTCGAGCGTCAATGCGATCGGCCTGTCCTTCAGCCGGGAGGCGCATTTCGACTATCTCCCGCTCGACGAGGCGCATCCGAACTACACCGAGGAGGCGTACGGGCTGTCGAAATGGATCTGCGAGCAGCAGGCCGACACCTTCGCCCGCCGCTACGGCCGCCTCAGGATCGCCAGCATGCGCTTTCACCTGGTGGTGGAGGAACGCGCCCAGGCGGCGGCCGTCTACGGCTTCGTCACCAAGGCGGCGTCGAAGCATCTCTGGGCCTACACGCTCTACGACGCGGCGGCGCGGGCCTGCCTGCTGGCGCTCGACGCGCCGTTTCGGGGCCACGAGGTGTTCTACATCGTCGCGCCGGACACGGTGATGGATATCCCGAGCCTGGAGCTCGCCGCCCGCTTCTTCCCGGACGTGCCGATCCGCGGCGACCTCGGCGGCAACCGCGCCTTCTTCTCGTCAGCGAAGGCCGAACGGATGCTCGGCTGGCGCCACGATCCCGACTGAGGATGGGTGCCAACCGTGAGCAAGAGCATTTCACCCTGATTGTCATTGCCGGGCTTGACCCGGCAATCCAGGGGCCATCGAGAGCCGCTCTGGCGTCCCCTGGATCCTCGGGTCAAGCCCGAGGATGACAATCGAGAAAAGATGACAGGGCTTTGTCGATCGCCGAACAGCGATTCCATTTGAGGGGCTGCCATGAAGATCCAGGACGTCAAGGTCATCGTCTGCTCGCCCGGGCGGAACTTCGTCACCCTCAAGATCGTCACCGACGAGGGCCTCACCGGCATCGGCGACGGCACGGTGAACGGGCGCGAGCTCGCGGTCGTCAGCTACCTGCAGGACCATGTCGCGCCGCTCCTGATCGGGCGCGACCCGGCGCAGATCGAGGACATCTGGCAATACCTCTACCGCGGCGCCTATTGGCGGCGCGGGCCGATCACCATGGCGGCGATCTCGGCCGTCGACATGGCGCTGTGGGACATCAAGGCCAAGGCGGCGAACATGCCGCTCTACCAGCTGCTCGGCGGCGCCTCGCGGCAGAAGGCGATGATCTATTCGCACGCCCAGGGCATGACGATCGAGGAGGCGGTCGACGCCGTTGGCCGGAAGCGCGACGAGGGCCATGTCGCGATCCGCTGCCAGGTGGGCATCCCCGGCCTGCCCGCGATCTACGGCACCGGCAAGGGGGCGAAGCAGGGCACCGGCGGCATGGTCGAGGCGCTGCCGCACGAGGAAGTGTGGTCGACCGCGAAATACATGAACCACATCCCGAAGCTGTTCGCGCGGCTGCGGGACGTCTATGGCGACGACCTGCACCTGCTGCACGACACGCATCACCGCCTGACGCCGATCGAGGCGGCGCGGTTGGGAAAGGACCTCGAGCCGTTCCGGCTGTTCTGGCTGGAGGACCCGGTGCCGGCCGAGCTGCAGGAGGGATACCGCCTGATCCGGCAGCACACGACGACGCCGATCGCGCTGGGCGAGGTGTTCAACACGATCTGGGATGCGCGGCTGCTGATGGAGGAGCAGCTCATCGATTACATCCGCGTCACCTCGGTCCATGCCGGCGGCGTCACCGGACTGCGGCGGATCTTCGACTTCGCCTCGGTCTATCACATCCGCACCGCCTGCCACGGGCCGATGGACGTCTCGCCGGTGGCGATGGGCGCGAATGCGCATATCGACCTCTGGGTGCCGAATTTCGGCATCCAGGAGTTCTCCGGCTACACCCCGCTGATGCACGAGGTCTTCCCGCATGCCTGGACGCAGGAGGGCGGCTACATCCATCCGGGCGACGCGCCGGGCCACGGCGTCGACATCGACGAGGCGCTCGCCGCGAAACACCCCTATCAGCGCGCCTACCTGCCGGTGAACCGGCTGGAGGACGGCACGCTCTGGCACTGGTGACCCGAATGAAGATCTCCGCCATCCGCGCCTACCCGGTCTGGGTCGGCACGCGCAACCAGCTGCTCGTCAAGGTCGAGACCGACCAGGGCCTGTTCGGATGGGGCGAAAGTGGCCTCTCCGGCCGCGAGAAGGCCGTGGTCGGCGCCATCGACCACTACCGCGAATTCCTGATCGGCCGCGATCCGTTCCGGATCGGCGCGCTGTGGCAGGAGATGTATCGCAGCCAGTATTTCGAGGGCGGCCGCGTGCTGCAGGCGGCGATCTCGGCGATCGACATCGCACTCTACGACATCCTCGGCAAGGCGCTCGGCGTGCCGGTCTACCAGCTGCTGGGCGGCAAGCAGCGCGACCGGATCCCGACCTTCGCCACCACCTCGGCGCCGCCGGGCGAGGCGATGATCGAGCAGGCGAGGGCGCTGATCGCGGCCGGCTGGACCGCGATGCGCCTGTCGCCCTCCGGCCATGGCGGCAGCACGGTCTACGAGCCGCGCGAGCACATCGCGACGACGGCCAGATGGTGCGTCAGGGCGCGCGAGGCGCTCGGCGACGAGGTCGTGCTCGGCATCGATCTCCATCACCGCCTGTCGGTCGCGGAGGCGGCGAGCTTCTGCCAGAAGATGCCCTCCGGCACGCTCGATTTCCTGGAGGAGCCGATCCGCGACGAGACGCCGGAGGCCTATGAGGCGCTGCGGCGGATGGTCGACGTGCCCTTCGCGATCGGCGAGGAATTCGCCTCGAAATGGCAGTTCCTGCCCTACATCGAGCGCAACATCCACCAGTTCAACCGGATCGATGTCTGCAATGTCGGCGGGCTGACCGAGGCGATGAAGGTCGCCGGATGGAGCGAGGCGCACTACGTCGACATGATGCCGCACAACCCGCTCGGCCCGATCTGCACGGCGGCGACGGTGCATTTCGCCGCGGCGGTGCCGAACTTCGCCTGGCTCGAGACCCGGACCTCGACGGCCGAGCAGCTCGGCTTCGACGATGCCGAGCTCTTCCCGGTCCAGCCGCGCATCGAGAACGCCCATTATCCGGTCACGGACGCGCCCGGCCTCGGCGTCGAGGTGAACGAGGAGCTGATCCGGAAGCAGAGCTTCAAGTTCTGGGAGGCGCCGCATCTGACGCGCAAGGACGGCTCGGTGACGAATTGGTAGCAGCCCTCGGCCGGACCGAGGGGCCTGCTTTCGCCTCCCATGCCGCTCGCTTCATCGCTCTTGCAACGGTGCGCGGCAGCCCATATTCCAGGAGTTGCATGACAACTTGAGCGCGCGGCGACGGTGGCCAGACGATCTCCCCCCGCATCCCTGACGCTCGACAGGGTGGTGCCGAACACCAATCTCGTGTCGTCGCTGAGCGCGGCCCTCGAGCGCGAGATCCTGAGCGGACGGTTCAAGGTCGGCGATCGGTTGCCGACGGAAAGCGAGCTGTCCCGGACCACCGGCGTGAGCCGCACGGTGGTGCGCGAAGCGGTCGCGGCGCTGCGGGCGTCGGGGCTGGTCGAGACGCGCCGCGGCTCCGGAGCCTTCGTGGCGGCGCAAGCGGCGCCGCCCCGGATCGGTCCGGCCGTTCTGCGGGCCACGCTCGACGACATCCTGTCGGTCCTGGAGCTTCGTCTGGCCGTCGAGGTCGAGGCGGCCGCACTGGCCGCCGCCCGCCACCGCGACGACGACATCCGCGCCATGTCCGTCGCCTTGGAGAGAGGAGAGGCGGCTGCCAAGGACTGGCGGCGCCTGGTGGCTGCCGACCTCGCATTCCACAAGGCGATCGCCGCGGCGACGCAGAACAAGTATTTCGCGGACTTCATCGATCATCTCGGCGAATTCGCCTTTCCGCGCCGCCACCTCGATCCGTCGGCCGCGTCGGCCTATGGTCTCGCGGACCACCAGGAGCGGATCGAGGCGGAGCACCGGGCGATCCTCGAGGCGGTCCGGCAGCGCGACAGCGCGCTCGCGAGCGCCGAGATGCGCCGGCACCTGGCCGGCAGCCGGGCGCGCTACAAGGCGATGACCGGCGAGTAGAGAACCGCCGTCAAGCTGTGTGACAACATCCGGGCAGTCTCAGCCTGCGCGCTCGAGGAGCGGCCGCAGCCCAAGCAGGTCGAGCGTGGTGGCGCCGGCCTTCAGCTTCTCCTTGATCGCATCCTCCCTGTCCTCGCGCTCGCGGGCGGCCTTCAGGGCCAGCGCGATCAGGGCGCGCGGGACCACGACGACGCCGTCGTCGTCGCCGATGACGACGTCGCCCGGAGAGACGGCGACGCCGGCGCAGACGATCGGGACGCCGACCTCGCCCGGATGGGTCTTGGCGGCGCCCTTCATGGCGAGGCCGCGGGAGAAGACGGGAAAGCCCATCTCCCGGAGGCAGGGCCCGTCGCGCACGCAGCCGTCGATGACGAGCCCGACGACACCTCGCGCCTGGCAGGCGGTGGCCAGGACGTCGCCGAAGGGGCCGGACTCGACGAAGCCGTCATTGTCGACGACCAGCACGTCGCCGGGCTGCGCCGAGGCGGCGGCCACATGGATGGCGAGGTTGTCGCCGGGCTTGCAGCGCACCGTGAGGGCCGAGCCGGCGAGCTTCATGCCCGGGTAGATCGGCTTGATGCAGGCGGGCATGGCGCCGCGCTGGCCCATCGCCTCGTGCAGGGTCGGCGGCGAGAATACCGCGAGCGCGGCGATCTCCTCCTGCGAAGCCCGCTCAAACGTCGCGTCCATGCGCGCCTCCACTGCCGTCGTGATGCGATGCGAAACGCCCTTCCACCGGGTAGATCGGATCGATGAAGTTCGGGATCGCCGTGGTGCCGGGCGGCACCAGCCGGTCGACCGCGGCCTCGTCCTCGGCGGTCCAGTCGACGTCGAAGGCGGCGAGATAGCCGTCCCACTGCGCCATCGTCCTGGGGCCGGCGATGGCGCCCGTCACCGCCTCATTGGCCAGCACCCAGGCCACGGCGAAGGCGGCGGGGTCGCAGCCGCGCCGGCGGGCGTGTCCGCCGATCTCGGCCGCGGCGGCGAGAGCCGCAGGCACGTATTCCGTCTCCATCATGCGCCTGTTCTGCAGGGCCGCGCGGCTGTCCGGCGGGGGCGGCTCGCCGACCGCGTATTTGCCGGTCAGCATCCCGCGCGCGGTCGGGCTGTAGCAGAACACGCCGATGCCGAGCGCCCGGCAGGCCGGCAGCACCTCGACCTCCACGGTGCGGTTGAGGGCATGGTAGAGCGGCTGGTCGACCACCGGCCGGTCGATACCGGCCTGGTCGCAGATCGCGGCGATGCGGGCGATGCGCCAAGCCTTGAAGTTCGAGAGGCCGAGATAGCGGATGGCGCCGCTGCGCTGCAGGTCGGCGACGGCGCGCACCGTCTCCTCCAGCGGCGTGCCGTGGTCTTCCTTGTGCAGGTATAGGATGTCGATGAAATCAGTGCCCAGCCGCTTCAGGCTCCGCTGCACCTCCTCGATGATCCATTTGCGCGACAGGCCGCGCTGGTTGGGGCCGGGCCCGCTCGGGTTCGCCAGCTTGGTGGCCAGCACCCAGTGATGGCGGTCGGCGGCGATGGCGCGGCCGACGATCTCCTCCGACCGGCCGCCGGCATAGGTGTCGGCGGTGTCGATGTGGTTGACGCCGCGGTCGAGCGCGGAGGCGACGATGCGCTTCGCCTCGGCCTCATCCGTGGTCGCGCCGAAGGTCATGGTGCCCAGCGCCAGCCGCGACACCACCAGCCCGCTGCTGCCCAGCCGTTTCGTCGGGATGGTCGCCATGGCGGTTTCCCCTGTGTGTCCCGGAGGATCAGCGCACCAGGTTGTCGTTGATGTATTCGAGGTTGATGTCGGCCCCGAGGCCCGGCTGCTGCGACAGGACCACGAAGCCGTCCTGGTCCATCGGATCCACAGGCGCGTTGAGGTATTCCGGCACGCGGTCGTAGTCGAGGAGCGGGTGCAGCAGGCCGCGCTCGTACCAGACGCAGTTCTTGATGCAGCCGATGACGGTCAGGTTGCCGACGCCGCTGCCATGGATCTCGCAATCCATGTTGAAGGCCTCGGCGAGGTGGGCGACCTTCAGGCTCGGCATGATCCCGCCGACATCGAACACGCCGGTGCGCATGATGTCGCAAGCGCCGGCCTTGGCCCATTCGGCGCGGACCATGTGCTTGCCCATGGCCACTTCCGGGCCGAGGACCGGGATGTCGAGATTGCCGGCGAGCCAGGCGTAGGAGCTCATGCTGGCCTCGTCCATCGGCTCCTCGTACCAGGCGAAATCGAGCTTCTGCAGCTCGCGGCCGAGATAGAGCGCATCGGACCGGCTGTACCAGTGATAGGCGTCCAGCATCAGGGCGATGCCGGGCCCGACCGCCTCGCGCACGGCCGCGCAGGCTGCGACGTCGCGCCTCGGGTCGGGCGCGGCCGCGCCGTCGGGCATCCAGGTGTGCAGCTTGATGCCCTTGTAGCCCCGCCGGACCAGCGCCTCGGCGAAGCGGGCGTAATCCTCGGGGGAGGAGAGGCCGCCCGGGATGTCGTCGCCCACCATGGTGCTGCCATAGGCGGGCGCCTTGTCGCGATAGCTGCCGATCAGCCGGTGCACCGGCAGGCCGAGCTTGCGCCCTGCCAGGTCCCACAAGGCCAGCTCGACCGCGCACAGCGCCCGGTCGGTCAGCTGCTCGGCGCTGCCGCGCTGCCGCAACAGCAGCTCCTGCCACAGCCGCTCGCGCTCAAAGGGATGCTGGCCGAGGAGGACCGGCTTGTAGAGCTTCTCCACCACATAGGGCCGGATCACCTCGGGGTTGTAGATGCAGTGGCCCTCGGTGCCGTCGTCGCAATGGACGGTCAGCAGCCCGCTCCGCGTCTCGGTCTCCTTGCCGGGATGGGCATGGCCGGCCTTGTCGCGTGCGATCTGGGTCTTGTGGACGAATACGCGCACGGTCACGTCGACGATCTTCACGGGCGTCCTCCATCGGGGCGGATTGCGGCGAGGTCCAGGGGCGTGTCGGGCGGCTGTTCGGGCTGAAGACCGGCGCCGTCGGACCGCGCCAGCCGGCGCGCGAGCGACCGGTCGTAGCGCCGGCTGGCCTCGATCAGGATCTGCGTGTAGGGATGCTGCGCCCGGCCCTCGGCGAGATCGGCGCTGGTCAGCGTCTCCAGGATGCGGCCGTGCTGCATCACCGCGAAGCGGCTGCACATATGTGCGACCACGCCGAGATCGTGGCTGACCAGGATGTAGGTCAGCTGCTTCTGCGCCCTGACATCGGCGAAGAGATTCAAAATCTCAGCCTGCACCGAGACGTCGAGCGCCGAGGTCGGCTCGTCGAGCAGCAGCAGTCGCGGCTCCAGGATCAGCGCCCGGGCGATGGCGACGCGCTGGCGCTGGCCGCCCGAGAGCTGGTGCGGATAGCGGTAGCGCAGCTGCGGCGCAAGGCCGACGTCGCGCAGCGCCTGGTCGATGCGGTCGCGCACATCGCCGATGCCGTGGATGACCAGCGGCTCGGCCAGCGTGGTGTTGACCGTGCGGCGCGGATGCAGCGAGCCGTAGGGGTCCTGGAACACCATCTGGACCAGGCGCGAGCGGGCCTTGCGGTCTGCCGCCGTTTCGCCGTCGAGCCGGACGGCGCCGGTCCAGTGCCGGTGGAGCCCGGCGATGCAGCGCAGGATGGTGGACTTGCCCGACCCGCTCTCACCGACCAGGCCGAACACCTCGCCGCGCTCCACCGCGAAGCTGATGCCGTCGAGCACCCGCAGGGCGTAGGACCCGCTGCCGAAGGCGAGGCTGAGATCGTCGACGGTCAGGATCGCCATGGCCGCCTCCTCACCCCTGGGCCCAGGCGGGATCGCGCACCATCACCGGCAGCCGGTCGCGGCGCTGGTCGATGCGGGGCAGGGCGTCGAGAAGCCCGCGGCTGTAAGGGTGCCGGACGGTGTCGAGCTCGGCCGCGGGGACGGATTCGACGATGCGGCCGGCATACATGATCAGCACCCGGTCGCAGAAGGAGCGGACCAGGTTGAGGTCGTGGCTGATGAAGATCAGGCCGATGCCGCGCTCGCTGACCAGGTCGTCGAGGATGGCCAGGACCTGGAGCCGCACCGTGACGTCGAGGGCGGAGGTCGGCTCGTCGGCGATGATCAGGTCCGGCTCGGGGATCAGCATCATCGCGATCATCACGCGCTGGCCCATGCCGCCCGAGACCTGGTGTGGATACTGGCCGTAGACATGCCCGGGGTTGCGGATGCGCACCGCTTCCAGCATCGCCAGCGCCCGGTCGCGGGCCTCGGCGCGCGAGGCCTTGCGGTGCCGGCGATAGGCCTCGGCGATCTGCTCGCCCACGGTCATGACCGGGTCGAGCGCGAATTTCGGGTCCTGCAGGATCATCGAGATGCGCCGGCCGCGGATGTCGAGCATCTGCCGCTCGCCGGCCTGCAGCAGGTCGATGCCGCGGAAGTCGAACCGCCGGGCGGTCATCTGCGCGAAGCGCGGATGGAGCCGCAGGATGGACCGGCCGATGGTCGACTTGCCGGAACCGGACTCCCCCACGATCCCCAGCTTCTCGCGCCCGACGGTGAAGGAGACGCCGCGGACCGCATCGACCAGGCCGCGCGGGGTGGAGAAGCGGACCCGGAGGTCCTCGACGGTGAGCAGGGGCTCGGCCATCTCAATCCTGCCTGGGGTCGAGGACATCGCGCAGCCCGTCGCCGAAGAGGTTGAAGGCGAGGCTGACGATCAGGATGGCCATGCCGGGCATGGTGATGACCCACCAGTGGTCGAGCATGAAGCGGCGGCCGGTGGAGGTCATGGCGCCCCATTCGGGCGTCGGCGGCTGGGCGCCGAGGCCGAGGAAACCCAGGCCCGCCGCGGTCAGGATGACGCCCGCCATGTTCAGCGTGACCCGGACGATCAGGGACGGCAGGCACAGCGGCATGACGTGGCGGGTGATGATGCGCAGCGCCGACGCGCCCTGCAGCTTCGCCGCGGCGATGAAGTCGCTGCCGGCGATGGTCAGGGCTTCGGCCCGCGCGAGGCGCGCGATCGGCGGCCAGGCGGTGAGGGTGATGGCCAGCACCGCATGGTCGAGGCCGGGCCCCAGCGCCGCGGCGAAGGCCAGCGTCAGCACCAGGCCCGGGAAGGACAGGAACAGGTCGGTCAGGCGCATCAGCACCGTGTCGGCGAGGCCGCCGAGATAGCCGGCGGTGGCGCCGACGGCGAGGCCGATCGGCCCGACGGTGATGAAGACCAGGGCGACGATGTAGAGCGTGACGCGCGAGCCGTAGACGATGCGGCTGAAGATGTCGCGGCCAATCTCGTCCGTCCCGAACCAATGGGCGGAAGAGGGCGGGCGCAGCGCGTTGCCGAGATCCTGCGCCAGCGGATCATGGGTGGCGAGCCACGGCGCGAAGATGGCGACGAGGCAGAGCAGGACGATGATGGCGAGGCCGATCGCGGCGAGGGGATTGGCGAAGAAGCGCAGGGCGGTGGCGTAGAGCTCGTGCAGCATCGCCTCGCCGGGCGAGCGGGGCTCGCGCGCCATATAGGTCCTGAGGCCCCTCGCGGGCGGCGCGGCATCGGCGGGCAGGTCGGCCATCAGCGGGTCCTCGGGTCGAAGACGCGGTACAGCAGGTCGCTCAGGACGTTGAGGCTGATGAAGATCAGCCCGACGATCAGCACGCAGACCATCACAGCGTTCATGTCGCCGAGCAGGAGATTGTTGGTGAGGTACTGGCCGAAGCCCGGCCAGGCGAACACCGTCTCCACCAGCACGGCGCCTTCCAGCAGGTTGCCGTAGGTGAGGGCGATGATGGTGACGAGCTGGACCCGGATGTTGCGGAACGCATGGCGCCAGATCACGTCGCGGCGGGGCAGGCCCTTCACGCGCACGGCGATGATGTATTCCTGCGACAGCTGCTCCAGCATGAAGCTGCGGGTCATGCGGCTGAGATAGGCCATCGAGGAATAGGCGAGAACGGAGGCCGGCAACGCGATGTGGCGCACCGCGCTCCAGAACACCTCGGTGTCGCCGGCGATCAGGGAATCGACGAGGAGCAGCCCGGTCCTGACCGGCACGATGCCCTCGTAGAAGACCTCGACGCGGCCGCCACCGCCGACCCAGCCGAGCTGGGCATAGAACAGCAGCAGCCCCATCATGCCGAGCCAGAAGATCGGCACGGAATGGCCGAGCAGGGTGATGACGCGGACGATATGGTCGGTGGGGCGGCCGCGGCGGCTGGCGGCGAGCACGCCGAGCGGGACGCCGATGCCGGCGCCGAGCAGGATGCTGACCGTCGCCAGCTCGATGGTCGCCGGGAAGACGCGGATGACGTCGTCGATCACCCGGTGGCCGGTCAGCAGCGCCACGCCGAAATCGCCGCTGAAGATCTGCCGCAGATAGTACCAGAGCTGCACATGCAGCGGCTGGTCGAGGCCGAGCTTCTGGTACATCGCCTGATACGCGGCCTGGTCGGCATCGGCGCCGACCAGCCTCGCCACCGGATCGACCGGCATGACCCGGCCGATCAGGAAGGTGAGAATCAGGAGCCCGAGCAGGGTGACCACGACCGCGAGGGCCTGGTCGAACCACGGGCGCGACGGCCTGCCGCGTCCGAGCCATCCTGACAGCTGTGACAGCACGCTTCCCGCTCCCCGGAACGATGGGACCGTCCGGCTATCGCGCCTTCGTCACCTCGCGATACCGGGTGGTCCAGGCATAGTGGTAGACGTAGCCCTTCACGTCCGCGCGCGTGACGACGGAGTCCAGGGCCTGGGAAAACGGCTGGATCGACGGCACCACGTCTTCGGCATAGAGCTGGATCTCCTCGTACATCTTCTTCTGCTTGTCCGGGTCAGGCTCGAGGAGCGCGGCGTCGATCAACTGGTTCAGCTTCTCGTCGTAGAAGGCGGTGCGCCAGCCCTGGAACGAGGTCAGCTTGGCCTCGTCTCGGTTGTCGGGGTTGTAGAGCTGGTTGCGCAGATTCGAATGCGGATGCGGGTCGGTGCCCCCGCCGCCGCGGCCGACAAGCAGGTCGAACTTGCGCTCGCGCATGGCGCCGTACACGGCGTCGCCGTTGCCCGAGATGATCTCCGCCTTGATGCCGGCCTGGGCCAGCGTGCCCTGGATCGAGGTGGCGGCGTCGATGAAAGGCGGGTCCGACAGCACCCGCAGCGTGGTCGAAAAGCCGTCCGGATAGCCCGCTTCCGCCAGAAGCTTCTTGGCCTGGTCCACGTCGAGCTTGTAGCCCGGGTCGGGCAGCGACCCCGGCAGCCCGATCTGAATCGGACGCTGGTGATAGAAGCCGTAGAACGGCATGATCGTCTTGTTGATGCCGTCGTAATCGATCAGGTATCGCAGCGCGAGGCGGACATTCTTCTTGGCGAACTTCTCGTCCTTCATGTTGACGGCGAGGTAGTACATGTTGCCGCCCGGCGCCGAGTTGATGACGACGTCCTTGTTGTTCTTCAGCGCCTCCATGTCGGCCACCGACAGGTTCATCGCGATGTCGATGTCGCCGCGCTCGATGGCCAGGCGTTGCGTCTGCGGCTCCGGCATGTGGCGGTAGATCACGCGCCGCATCTTCGCCGGCTCGCGCCAGTAGCCGTCGAAGCGCTCGAGCATGATGATGTTGTTCGGCTGCCAGTTGCGCAGGGTGTAGGGGCCCGAGCCGGCGTCGTTCGTCGCGAGCCAGGCCTGGCCGAGATCGCCGTCCTTCTCGTGCTCCATCACGAGCTTGCTGTCGAGCACCATGCCGGCGGTGTTGTGCGCGACGGTGTAGAGCACCAGCGTCGGATCGGTCCGCTGCGGGATCCTGATCACGACGGTCTCGTCGTCCGGCGCCGTCACGGTCTCGGCGACGTTGTCGGCGGTGAAACCGGAGATCTTCCAGTTCGAGCCCTGCGTCGACTGGGTCTTCAGCGCCCGCGTCACCGACCAGACGAAGTCCCTGGCCGTCAGCGGGTTGCCGGAATGGAACCTCACCCCCTTGCGCAGCTTGAAGGTGATGGTCTGCCCGTCCTCGCTCACCGTCCAGCTTTCCGCCAGGCCCGGCAGCAGCTTGCCGCGCTCGCGCGGGTCGGAATCGATCAGCGAGTCGTAGACGTTGGCCAGCACCTCGAGCGACTCCCGGCCGGTCTGGAAGGGCGGGTCGAGCGCCAGGATGTTCGTCATGCTGAGCCCAACGACGATCTGGTCGTCCGGCGTGGCGGCGTCGCCCCGGCCGACCGGCCAGGCGATGATGGCGAGCGCGAACAGTCCGGCGCCGATGGCGCGGAAAATTGCGGTCATCCTGTTCCTCCCTACGCGCGCCCGTCCGGTTCTCCCGCGGCGCATTTCTTATCGTTCGGCAGAAACTTAAATGATGTCATATAACTTAAGCCGGCCATTGTCACGCCTCTTCTGCGCGATCGGACCAGTCCCTGCACGGCATGATCTCCGGCCGGCCTCATCTCTTCTGCTCGGGCCGGGTATCGGGATTCGGCTCCGGTTTCCGTAACATCTTGTTGAAAAAAAGAATTTCAGGACACGCCGCGAGCGGCGGGTGCCGCGCCGGCTCGGTTCGTCAGGCTTCTGGTGCGTGCCGGGGCGATTGCTCACAAAGTTATCATATAACTTTGTGACAAAGGCGATGCGACCGTCGGGGTCTCACGGATCCTGCGGAAACGCGCCGGTCTTCGCCATGCGGGTCAGCAGCCGGTCCCGGGCCGCGCTGACATGATCGAAGACGGCCTGTCCCGCCGCCGCCGGGTCGCGGGCCTCGAAGGCCAGGATCATCTTTTCGTGCTCGGCGACGACCGCGTCGTAGACGTCGGGGGTGTAGCCGCCGAGGCTGTCCGCCACCGTCCGCACGACCCGCGTGCGCCCTTCGAGTATGGCCTCGGCCTCCGGGTTCCGCGCGATGCCGTAGATGCGCTTGTGGAAGATGATGTTCTCCCGCGACGCCACCATCGGCTTCCCCGACCGGATCCGGACGCTCAGATCCTCATGCAGCCGCCGCAGCGTGGCGATGTCGGCGTCGGACGCGAACTCGACGGCGCGATGGGCGAGCATGGATTCGATCCCGACCCGGATGTCGTAGATGTTGCGGATATAGCCTTCGGTGATGGCTTCGATCCGGAAGCCGCGATGGGCGAGCGAGATCAGGATCCCTTCGCCCTCGAGCTGGCGCAGCGCCTCGCGGATCGGCATGTGGCTGACGGCGTAGCGCGAGGTCAGCGCCTCGATCGTCAGATGCGTTCCCGGCACGAACTGCCCCGACACCAGGTCGCCGATGATGGCGCGCTTCACCCTGAGATAGGTCGGCTCGTTCAGCGGTGCCTCGGGAGCCGGGCTCACCCACGGGTCCGCAATCTTCTCCTGCGCCATTCGTCCGCCACACGTCCTGATGCCTTGCCTCGCGAGAGTATCGCGGCTGCAGCGTTGACGCGCAAATACATTTGCGCAAATGTACGATTGACAATGAGGAGATGCCGTTAAGCATTCCTCGACCAAGAATACCTGGGAGGAGCGTCATGGCCGGTTTCGACGATCGTTCGCGCTTCGGTTCGCAGGGCGCCTGGTCGCGCCGCCGGGTGCTGCAGGGCGGTGCGCTGGCCGGGCTGGGGGCCATCGGCCTGTCCGCCCTGGGCCGGTCGGGATTCGCGCAAGGCGCGGAGCCGGATGCCGGGCTGGTCGCCGCGGCCAAGGCCGAGGGCACGCTGACCTACTATCACACCACCGCGATCGACCCGACCGCGGTCTGGACGAAGGTCTTCACCGACACCTACGGGATCACGACGCAGAACGTCCGCGGCCCCAGCTACCCGCTGTTCGAGCGCTGGCTGACGGAGGAGCGCGTCGGGCAGCACATCGCCGACCTCGTCCAGATCACCGACACCGTCCTGATCGAATCCGCCCATGAGGAGGGGCTGGTCGCGGACTATGCCCCGGCCTCGGCGGCCGGCATCCGCCCGGAGATGAAGAAGGACGGCGTCTGGTACACGATCTTCGTGAACGCCATGGGGAT
The DNA here is from genome assembly GCF_000423185.1 of Inquilinus limosus DSM 16000. Classification (GTDB taxonomy): domain Bacteria; phylum Pseudomonadota; class Alphaproteobacteria; order DSM-16000; family Inquilinaceae; genus Inquilinus; species Inquilinus limosus. The sequence continues at coordinate 67,397 of NZ_AUHM01000006.1, forward strand.
CGCCTGGAATTCCACCAAGATCACGCCGGAGGAGGACAAGCTGATCCGCGAGGGCGGCTGGAGCGTCCTGACCGATCCGCGCTGGGCCGGGCGCTTCGCGACCGGGACCCCGGCCTCCGGCGGCAGCAGCTACTCCTATGTCTACATGTTCCTGGGCGGGAAGCGTGACCAGTTCGGGCCGGACTTCCTGGCGAAGATGGCGGCGCTGAAGCCGCAGGTCTATGAGAGCAAGTCGCCGATGTACGACCGTCTCGCCGCGGGCGAGCATGCGATCGTCGACCAGGCCTCGCAGAGCGACATGGGCGGCCTCTACCTCAAAGGCGCGCCGATCCGCTGGGTGTTCCCGAAGCCGACCCCGGCCAACCTGACCGTCCAGGCGATCTCCGCCCAGGCGCCGCATCCGAACGCGGCCCGGCTGTTCCAGCACTGGGCGGCGAGCGCCGAAGGGCAGGCGGCCTGGTTCAAGGTCGCCGGCGTCGCCTCGGCCCGGGACGACACGGTCGACCCCCGCAAGGCGGCGAAGGCCGACTGGTACAAGGAGGACTGGTACGCCGATCCCGCGGATCTCTATATCGACTACCTGCACGACGCCGGCTATGTCGACCCGGCGAAGCCGATCATCGCCGAGTGGAACCAGATCTTCGGCCGCTGAGGCGCGCGGTGACCGTCTCCACGACCGTATCCGCATCGAGGACGGAGGACCGCCCGGCCGGCACCGCCGCGATGCGCCGGCGCCGGCGCGGCCTGGCGCTGCCGCTGGTTCTCGGCCTCCTTCTCGCCGTGCTGGTCCTGGTGCCGATCGTGCTGATGTTCGTCGGCGCGGTGCGGACCGGAACCTTCGTCGATCCGCGGGCTCAGTTCTCGCTGCGCAGCCTCGCCGCGGTCTACACGACGCTGCCTTACCTCAAGACCCTCGCGGTCACCATCGGGGCGTCGCTGCTGGTGTCCCTGGTCGCCTGCGTCATCGGTATCGCCCTGGCCTGGCTGCTGGCCCGGACCGACCTGCCTGCCCGAGGGCTGCTGGAGAGCGCGGTGATCGCGCCGCTCTACCTGTCGCCCTTCGTCGGGGCGCTGGCTTGGCTGGTCCTGGCATCGCCGAATGCCGGCCTCCTGAACGTGCTGGCCCACGACCTGCTGGGCACCACCGGTCCGGTGGTCAATGTCATGACGGCCGGCGGGGTGATCCTGGTCATGGCCCTGTACAACGTGCCCTACGCCTACATGACCGTCTCGGCGGCGCTGAAGGGCATGGACCCGTCGATGGAGGAGGCGTCCCGCCTCAACGGGGCGGGCACGCTGGCGACGGCGCTGAAGATCACCTTCCCGGTCGTCCGCCCGTCGATCGTCTCGGCCTTCTTCTTCGTCTTCGTGCTGACCTGCGGCACCTTCTCGATCCCGGCGGCCCTCGGCGGCACGCAGGCGATGCCGTTCCTGGCGGTCGACATCTACCGGGCGGTCGCGACCTTCCCGCTGGACTACGCCCGGGCGGCCGCGATCGGTACGCTGCTGTTCTGGATCTCGCTGATCGGCGTCTTCTTCTATCGCTTCGCTTCCCGAGCCGCGACGCGCTTCGTCACGGTCACAGCCCGCGGCTACCGCACCCGCCTGGTCAAGCTGCGCGGCTGGCGGCTGCCGGCGATTCTGATGATCCTCCTCTATGTGACGCTCGCGATCGTGCTGCCCTATCTGGCCCTGCTCTACGTCGCCTTCACCAGCTTCAGCTCGTCGTCGATCCTCGACGCGACCTTCACCCTGGCGAATGTCTGGTCGGTGCTCGGCTCGGTCGCCGTGCGCCAGTCGATCGGCAACACGCTGCTGGTCGGGATTCTGTCCCCGACGCTGTGCGTGCTGCTCGGCACCGTCATCGCCTATGCGGTGCGGCGCCTGCATGTGCGCGGCGGCGGCATCCTCGACGCCATCGCCATGTTCCCGATCGCCGTCCCCGGCATCGTCTTCGGCACCGGCATCTTCTGGACCTATCTGCTGACGCCGGCCTACGGGACGATCTGGATCCTGGTGATCGCCTTCGTCGCCTCCTACATCCCCTTCGCCTACCGCATGGTCGACACCTCGATCCTGCAGATCGACAAGGCGCTGGAGGAGGCGTCGTCCGTCTGCGGTGCGTCGCATTGGCGGACGGCCCGGCTGGTGACGCTGCAGCTGATCCGGCCCGGCGTCCTGGCCGCGTGGATCCTGGTCTTCATCTTCTCGGTCCGCGAGATCAGCGCGGCGATCCTGCTGGCGTCGCCGAGCAACAAGGTCCTGTCGGTGATGTCCTGGGACTATCTCGAATTCGGCAACGTACAGAACGCCGCCATCGTCGGCCTGCTGCAGACGGTCCTGCTGATCGCAGGCATCGCCGTCGGCCGATACGTCCTCAGGGTCAGGTTGTCCCAGGCGGTCTGAACGGCGGCCGGAAGGAGCGTCATGGCCAAGCTCAGCGTGGAAGACCTCGTCGTCGCCTATGGCAGCGTCACGGCGGTGCGCAACCTCTCCTTCACCGTGGAGGACGGCGAGTTCGTCTCGCTGCTCGGCCCCAGCGGATGCGGCAAGACGACGACGCTGCGCTGCATCGCCGGCCTCGAAGGCTCCTCGGCGGGCACGATCCGGATCGGCGGCGAGGTGGTGGCGGCGGACGGCCGCGACGTGCCGCCGGAGAAGCGCGGCATCAACATGGTGTTCCAGTCCTACGCCGTCTGGCCCCACATGACGGTCTTCGAGAACGTCGCCTATGGCTTACGGACGCGGCGCGAGCCCGCCGCGACGGTCGAGGTCAAGGTCGGCGAGGCGCTGAAGACCGTCGGCCTCGACGGCTTCGCCGCGCGGTACGGCACCGAGCTCAGCGGCGGACAGCAGCAGCGGGTCGCCCTGGCACGCGCCGTCGTCACCTCGCCGCGCCTGCTGCTGTTCGACGAGCCGCTGAGCAATCTCGACGCCGGGCTGCGCGACCGCATGCGCTTCGAGCTGGTCGAGCTGCAGCGGCGGCTCGGCCAGACCTCGCTCTACGTCACGCACGACCAGTCGGAGGCGATGCTGATGAGCGACCGGATCATCCTGATGAAGGACGGCGAGATGGTGCAGTCCGGCAGCCCGCGGGATCTCTACGACCGGCCGGCCAGCCGCTTCGCCGCCGAGTTCATCGGCAACGCCAACATCCTGGCCGCCAGCATCGTCCGGTCCGCGGGGGATGGGCGTGCGCTCGTCGCCCTCGACGGCGGCCCGGTGATCGAAGGGCAGTTCCCGCGGCCCGAATCTGTCCAACTGTCGGGGCCGATCCTGGCCTGCATCCGGGCCGAGAGCATCCAGCGGGTGCGGGACGGGGAGGACGGCGGCTTCGACGCCGAGGTCGCGTCCGTCGGTTTCCTCGGGCCGGTCGTCACCTGCCTGCTGCGCGTCGGCGGCCTCGCGCTCCGCGCCGAGCTGCCGGCCCGGGCCGCGCCGTCCCCCGGCGAGACCATCCGCATCCGGGTCGAGCCGGACGCCGCCATCCTGATCCCGAACGGCTAGGCGCCGTTAACCTTTCCTGAAGGACAGAGACATGCGCATCGACAGCGTCGAGACCATCCTGGTGGACCGGTACCTGTTCGTCGAGATCCGGACGGACAACGGGCTGGTGGGGCTCGGCGAAGGCGGGGCCTGGGGCTTCCATGAGGCAACCGCCGGCGCGGTCCTCCGCTTCAAGGACTATCTGCTCGGGCAGGATCCGCTGCGGATCGAGCATCACTGGCAGTACATGTACCGCTGGGCCCATTTCCGCGGCTCGGCGGTGATGGCGGCGATCAGCGCCATCGACATCGCCCTGTGGGACATCGCCGGCAAGCATTTCGAGGCGCCGGTGCACGCCCTGCTCGGCGGCAAGGTGCGGGACAGGGCGCGCGCCTACTACCACGTGTTCGGCGAGACCAAGGAGGATCTGTTCGCCGGCGTGGAGGAGGCCAAGAGGATGGGCTTCACCGCCGTCGGCCACCTGACGCCGTTCCTCGACAGCCGGCGGGAGGTTCCCTACTTCCAGACCCATGCCGAGAAGATCGCCGATGCGATCGATACGGTGCAGGAGTACCGGCGGATCGCCGGGCGGGGCATGGACCTCTGCATCGAGATCCACCGCCGGATGACGCCGTTCGAGGCCGTCCAGCTGGGGCGGGGTATCGAGCCCTTCCATCCGCTGTTCATCGAGGATCCGATCACGCCGGACAACCTCGACGAGATGGCCTATGTCGCCGACAAGATCTCGATCCCGATCGCCACGGGCGAGCGCATGACCTCGCTGTGGGAGTTCCAGATGCTGCTGGCCCGCAACGCGGTGCAGATGGTGCGGCCGGATGTCTGCATCGTCGGCGGCATCTCGGGGGCGCGGAAAATCGCGGCGCTGGCCGAGGCGTCGCACGCCGGCGTCGTGCCGCACAACCCGTTGAGCGCGGTATCGACGGCGGCCTGCCTGCAGATCGCGGCGACGGCGCCGAACTTCGTGCTGCAGGAATTCCCGAACGACACCTGGGACGTCACCGACAAGCGGCCGGACTCGGACAGTTTCCTGGTCGGCGCCGCGCGGCACGACGGTGAAGGCTTCCTGACGATCAGCGACGAGCCGGGGATCGGCGTCTCGCTTCGCCCCGACGCGGCCGAGAAGTTCCCCTACCGGCCCCGCAAGATCCACACCCGCCTGCACAAGGACGGCTCCGTCGTCGACCAGTAGAGGACGCGTGGTAGGGACTAACGGGGATCAGCCGTCGATCGACGCATTTGGGCGTAGCTCGTTGCGCATCCCCGCTTTGAACCTGCGCCGGTCGAGATCTCGAAGGGGAAGGGCCGCCGAGCGCCACCACGGGCGAAACGCAATATCGGTCGCGACAGCGGCCCAGAACCAGGCCCGCCGATCCCGGCGCCGCTGCGTTCCGCCCGGGCGTTGCTGGCGTGCATCGCTGTCGGCAATACCCGATCCTGCCCTGTCTCGGCCCGACGATATCAGTCTGGTCGCGGTCGCCCGAGCGGAAGGACTCAGGCGCTGGCCCGGGACCGGCGCTTTCCGCTGCGGCGGCGAAGTTGGCTGGTCCCCAGCCCCTGGGCCTTGGCGTAGACCGATTTCGACCGGGCGTAGTTCGGCGCGACCATCGGGTAGTCGGGCGGCAGGTTCCATTTGGCGCGATACTGCTCCGGCGTCATGCCGTAGGTGGCGCGCAGCCAGCGCTTCATCATCTTGAAGGGACGGCCATCCTCCAGGCAGATGATGTAGTCCGGCGTCACCGATTCCGAGATCGGCACGGCCGGGACGGGGCCGGGCGAGGCCGCCGCATGGGGCGCGGCCGGTGCGCCTGCCTCGGGCATGGCCGGCCCGCCTTCGGCCGTGGGCGCAGCCGCGTCGGCGTCCAAGATGGCCGGATCCCGCGGGGCCGACGCGTTGCGGGCTTCGATCAGGGACAGATGCACGCTTCGAATGAGATCCGGCAGGCTCTCGCTGTCCACGGCATTGTGGGAGACGTGGGCAACGATGATTTCCTTGGTGAATTTCAGGATCTCGTTCTCGCTCAGCGTCGACATCGCGCTTTCCTCTAACGTCCGTGCTGTTCCCCCACTTGCCGGCCGCTGCGGGCGACCGCTGCCGCCCCAAGACTGCTCTCGTGCTGGCAACTGCTACAAGCAAGAACAGGCCGTAAGGTTCCGAGGGATTCAGAAAAAAGTTTTCGGTCCCGTGGCTCTTTCCTTCGATCGGATGACCCCTCGGAATATAATCCGGGCCGTGTATGTTTGTTGCTCAGGATGGTTTGGTTCCTTGCCCATCTTCGCGGCCTGGAGCAATATCGACAATCTGCGGTCTGGATCATTCGAGCGAATCCTGCATCGCGTCGATCTATATCGAATCGGCATAAGTCGGTATGGCCGAGAATGCCGCAGGATCGGCAAGGAACGATGGAAGACCCGGCGAGGCGATCCCGGAGCCCATGCCGGCATGTACGATCCGCGCTTCGTGCCGGTCGCCCGGCCGTAACCGGATCTTAGGAATCCTCGGTCTAAGATGACCGCCGTCCTTCCGCCAACCTGATCGGATGCATGGTCACGAGCCTCATTCCCATCCTGATCGGCCGCGCGGCGCCCGAGGACGCCGGAGGCCAGTCGGGGCGGCGCGGGAGCGGGACGTTCTTTTCTTCGCTGATCGAGCTCGACGCCGGATGCCCGTCGGTGCCTGATCCGGCGTCCGAGGCCGGATACGGGGCCCTGCCGATCGCGGTTCCGCTTTTTCCTTGGCCGAGTCCGATGAATCCTGAACCCGGCCGCCCGGCGGTCGAGGTGATGGCGGCCGCCGATCCGGACGGCGTCGAAGCCGCCGCGATGCCGCGGGCCATGCCTCCGATCCCTCTTTCCCGGGCCGTCCTGTCTTCCGTGCCGCGCGACGCCGCCGGCGCGCCGCTCGATGCCGCCGCGACGACCCCGGCCGAAGCGGCGAGTCCCTATGCGCCGGCATTGCGGCAGTCGCTGCTGCGGGCTCCGGCGGCGCCGGTCGCTGCCGCGATCACGCCCGCCCAGGCGGCATCGGCGGCGGAGGAACCGCTGCCCGTTCCGCCGTTGCAGGCGACGGACGAACGCCCTCTCGTCGACACCCGGGCTGCAGCAGGCCCCGCGAGCCCCTCCTGGCTCATGGTCGAGGGCAGGGCGGCGAAGCGGGCGCCGCCGGCCGCCCTCGATGCGGTCCGTCCTGTTTCCGCGACGAACCGGCGCCTTCCGGCGTCGATCGAGGAAAGCCGCCCGCCGGTATGGCCGGCGGATCCCGTGTCCGGCCCCCGTCCGGCCCCGGCCGACGCCGCGGCGCCTGCTCGTCCGGCCCAGGCGCCCGAGCAGCGCGCGGCGACCGCCGCCGTCCAGATCGCAGCGTCGATCGCCAGGGGCATGCACGGGGCGCCGCCGCGCCTGGTGGTCGAGCTGGTGCCGCGGGAGCTGGGGCGGGTCGAGATCACGCTCGATGTCGAGAAGCGCGGTGGCCGGGCCCGGATCACCGCCGAGCGGCGCGACACGCTGGACCTGCTGATGACCGAAGCCCGGATGCTGGAGAAGGCGCTGAACGATGCCGGCGTCGATCTGGGCCGGCGCGGCATCGAGTTCGCGCTGCGCGGGGACGGCGGGCGCGACCGAGAGCCGCCGTCGCCGCAAACCCCGCCCGGGCGGGCGGAGGAGGCGGGGGCCGGCTCCCGGCCCGAAGCGGCCTCCCCTCCGGAGCCCGGACTGCCGCTCTCGCGGTCGGGCCTCGACATCCTGGTGTGAGCCGCCGCCACACCGCATTTGCAAAGGAGCCGCGCGATGGCGGTCGATCCCGTCAGCAGCACCCAGTCCACCACGCCGCAGACCGCGACGGACTACCAGACCTTCCTCAAGCTGTTGACGGCGCAGCTGAAGAACCAGGATCCGCTGGCGCCGATGGACGCGACCCAGTTCGTCAGCCAGCTCGCCACCTTCAGCCAGGTCGAGCAGCTGGTCAGCGCCAACAAGGGGCTGACGCAGCTGGTCGACGCCACCACGGCCAACACCAACCGGCTGGACCTGGCCTATCTCGGCCGCAGCGTCGAGGCGCAGACCGACCGCTTCTCCTTCGACGGCAGCAGCGCTGCGCTGGCGTATGCGGTGGGCAAGGACGCGAAGTCGGTCGAGATCCAGATCAAGTCGCCGGACGGCACGGTGATTCGGCACATCGCCGGCGACACCGCCGAGGGCCGGCACGAGATCGCCTGGGACGGCGCCCGGGACGACGGCGGCAAGGCGCCGGCCGGGGCCTATCTGGTCGAGGCCGTGGCCAAGAGCGAGGCGGGCGACGCCGTCGATGCCGCCGTGGTGGTCACCGACACGGTCAAGGAGGTGATCTTCTCGCCCGACGCCGGCAGCGCCGTGCTGCTGCTGAAGGGCGGCGGCCAAGTGCGCTCGGCCGACGTGCTGAAGGTCTCGGGATAGCGGGAGCTATCCGGCCGGGGCCGGCAGGCGGCGGAGGATGTCGAGCGCGGCCCGCGTCACCCACGGCCCGCCGAGGTTGCGGTTGACCAGCAGGCGCAGCTCCGCTTCCGCCCGGGCGGTGCGCAGCTCGACACCGTCGAACCAGCCGGGGGAGAGCGCGAGGATCGCCTCGACCGCCGCGTCCTTGACGTGCGGCAGATGGCCCGCCACGGCGTCGGCGCCGGCCTGGTCCGCCGCCTCCAGGCCGAGCCGCACCATCAGATAGCCGCGGCGGCCATCGGCGCCGGCCGGCTCCGGCACGACGAACTCTCCGGCGTCGATCCGCCCCGGCGGCCCGGCATGCTCCGCCGGGGCGGCGCCGCCGAGCGGGGAAGCGGCGTGCCACCACCAGCCGGCCCCGATGCCCAGGAAGAAGGCGCCCGCCAGGGCGAAGCCCTTGGCCTGGCGCCGGGCGCCCGGCGTCACGAGGCGGTCGGCGACCCCCATCAGAACGGCATCACCAGGTCGTAGATCTCCTGCCCGTAGCGCGGCCGGGACACGTCGGTCAGGGTGCCGCGCCCGCCATAGGAGATCCGCGCCTCCGCGACATGCTCGTAGCCGATGGTGTTGGTGGCGGTGATGTCCTGCGGCCGGATCACCCCGGCGATCCGCAGCTCGCGCAGCTCGGAATTCACCCGGATCTCCTGCCGTCCGACGATCGCCAGCGTGCCGTTCGGCAGCACATCGGTGACGATCGCCGCCAGCTTCAGCCGGATCTGCTCGTTGCGGTTCACTTGGCCGGTGCCGGTGGTCCGCGAATCGGTGCTGACCCCGACCAGCTTGTCGGCCTCGACGCCGCTGCCGAAGATGTCGTCGAACAGCGTCTCCAGGCCGAAGAAATGGGCGAATCCGGCCGACTCGCTGGCCTGGTGCTGGCGCTGGGTGTCGTTGCGCAGCTTGGCCTCGTCGCGGATGTCGATCAGCACGGTCAGGATGTCGCCGACGCGCGAGGCGCGCTGGTCGCCGAAGAAGCTGGTCGCGCCCGTCCGCCAGATCGAGTTGGGCAGCTGCCGCACCGCCGTCGGCGACGGCATCGGCAGCGAGACCAGGCGCGATTCCGGCATGTTCGAACGGTCGCCGATGCCGCTCATCTCGGGCTCCTGGCCAATTTCGCCCAGCCGGGTGCAGCCGGCGAGGGCGAGGAGGACGAGGGCGGTTGCGGGGCGGGCTCTCATGGCGCGACGGTGACCCGGCCTTCGGCGTCGGCGACGGCGTCGATCGGCGTGCCGCCGCCCGACAGCGCCACCCGCACCATGGCGCCGGCCGCCGCATCGCCCAGCGCCTTGCCGCGCGCGGTGATGGCGAGGCCGCCCTTGCGGTAGGAGATCGTCACCTCCTGGTTGCGCCGGATCACCAGCGGGTCGCCCAGCGACGCGGCCGGGATCGCGCGGCCCGGCGTCAGGGCCCGGCGCGCCTCCTTGCCGACGGCGAGGCCCGGATCGGTCAGCACCCCGTCCAGCCGGGCCGAGGGCACGCGCAGCGAGGTCAGGTCGTCCGCCGCGATGGTCTCGCCGGCGGTGATGCGCCGGGCCGGCACCGGGATCTCCTCCTCCATCCGGGCCACGCCCTGCACCCGGGCCAGCCGCTTGCCGAAGGCCAGCACCGCGTCGAAGCCGCCGGAGCGGGGGTCCCACAGGATGGTCTCGACCCTGTCGGCCTCGACCGGCGCCTGGGTGGAGAAGCGCACCGTCATCTCGCCGAGGCCGCCGGCCTCGTCCGGCCAGCGCGCGACGACGGCCTGGGCGATCAGCGCCTTCGGATCGGCGGCGAGGGCCGGGGCGGGGAGGGCGAAGAGAGCGAGGGCCGCCAGCAGGGCGGAGCGGAAGCGCCGGGTCATCGCATCGTGGTCGCGGTCTGCGACATCTGGTCGGCGGCCTGGACGACCTTGGAGTTCATCTCATAGGCGCGCTGCGCGGTGATCAGCGCCGTCATCTCGTCGACGACGTTGACGTTCGAGGCTTCGACATAGCCCTGGCGCAGCGTGGCGAAACCGTCGGTGCCGGGCACGCCGCCCTGCGGCTGGCCGGAGGCCGGCGTCTCGCGGAACAGGTTGTCGCCCAGAGCCTCCAGCCCGGCCTCGTTGACGAAATTGGCGAGCTCGAGCTGACCCAGCATCTGCGGGTCGGTCTGGCCGTCGACATAGGCCATGACCTCGCCCGACCGGTTGATGACGATGTCGCGCGCATTGTCCGGGATGACGATGCCCGGCGAGACCTCGTAGCCGTCGACGGTGACGATCTGGCCCTCCGCCGATTTCTGCAGGTTGCCGGCACGGGTGTAGGCCTCGGTGCCGTCCGGCAGGGTCACCACCAGATAGCCGCGGCCCTCCAGCGCCACATCCAGCTTGTTGTTGGTCAGGGTCAGCGTGCCCTGGGTGTTGATCCGGGTCACCGCCGCCGGCTTGACGCCGAGGCCCAGCTCCACCCCCGCGGGCACGATGGTGCCGGCGTCGGACGACATCGACCCCTGGCGCCGCTGGCTCTGATAGATCAGGTCCTGGAACTCCGCCCGGGCGCGCTTGAAGCCGGTGGTGCTCATATTGGCGATGTTGTTGGCGATCACCTCGACATTCAGCTGCTGCGCCGCCATGCCGGTCGCCGCGATGCCCAGGACCTTCATCTCGTTCTCCCCTCTGTCCGGCGTCAGGCCACGCGGCCGAGGCGCGAGACGGCGTCGCGGATCAGCCCGTCGGCGGTGGTGTCGATGCGGTCGGCCCGCTCATAGGCCCGGGTCGCGTCCATCATCCGGGTCATCTCCAGGATGGCGTTGACGTTCGACTCCTCGACCATGCCCTGCTCGACCTTGGCGGCCGGGTTCGGCACCGGCGCGGCGCCGTCCTGCGCGGTGAACAGCAGCCCCTCCCTCTTGTTCAGCGCCCGCGGGTCGTCGAATGACCAGACGCCGAGCCGGGCGATCTGCTGCCGGTCGGCGGTGATCGAGCCGTCGCCGGCGATCTGGATCCACTGCGCGTCGTCCGGGATGGCGATGGGCTGGCCGCCGTCGTCGGTGATCGGATGGCCGGAGAGGGTGACCAGCCGCCCCTCCGGATCGCGCGCCAGCCGGCCGTCGCGGGTGTAGGCGGGACCGTCCGGCGTGTCGACGCGGAAGAAGCCGGCGCCGGAGATGGCGACATCGAGCGGGTTGTCGGTGCGCCTGAACCCGCCTTCCGAGAAGTCGGTATAGGTGCTGCGGTCCAGCACGAAGGCGACCCGGCCCTCCTCGCCCCGGCGGGTCTGCGCCAGGGCGGTGTCGAACAGCATCCGGTCGGCCTTGAAGCCGACGGTGCTCATATTCGCCAGGTTGTTGCCCACCACCTCGAGCTGCCGGCGCAGCGCGACTTCGGCCGACAATCCGACATAGGTGACGTTTTCCATGGCCCCGCGGTCGCGAATTCGGTGTACTGAGTTCTGACGAATTCTTGAAACAGGTTCAAGGCATCGTTTAAGTGCTTTTGAATCCTAAGCGGCGATCCTTAAGAATTGGTTTCGCCGTGCCGCTGATCGGGAGTTGCCGCGTGCGAGGGAAGACCGGCCTGGCCATCGCCCTGGGGGCGCCGATCGCGCTGGCGGTCATGCCGGCGGGCGCGGCCGTGCCGGTGCGGGTCAGCTTCGGCGACCATGCCGATTTCTCCCGCGTGGCGGTGCGGCCGGGCGCGGCGGCGGTGACGGCCGAGCACGACCGGGCGCATTGCGCCGTCGTGCTGCGCGGCGCGGACACCTCCTGGCAGGGCGATCTGGCGGCCGCGGCGCGGCTCCCCTCCCGCCGGCTGGCCGGGGCGGCCGTCGATGCCGAAGGCCGGCTGGTCCTTTCAGTGTCCTGCACCGCCGAGATGAAGACCCGGCGGGAGGGCGGGCTGCTGCTGCTCGACATCGCCGCCGGGCCGGGCGGCGTGTTCCCGATCCCGCCATTGCCGGTACGCCGCCCGGGCGATGCCCCGGCCGTCGCGGATGCGGCACCACCGCCGCCTGCAGATCCCGCGGCGGCCGCTGCATCGGCGGGCGAACCCGGCGACGACACGGCCCGCATCCAGGCCGCGGTCCGGCAGGCCGTGGCCGTGGTCGATGCCGACCCGCCCGCCGCGCCGCCCGTTCCGGCGGAGGTCCCGGTTCCGCAGGACCAGGCACCGGCCGTGGCGCCGACGCCGGCCGCCATGCCAGGACTTCCGGTGCCTGCTCCGGCCCCGGTCGAGGCGAAGGCGAGCCTGGCCGGAGTCCCGGCGATGGAGCCAGCAGTCTGGCGAGGATCGAGCTATGCGGAGCGGCGCCATGCCGTGCTGCAGGGCGTGATCGACGAGGACGCGCTGATCGATGCCGCCCGATTCCACTTCGCCTGGGGCGAATGGGCCGGGGCGCGGGAGGCCGCCTCCGCCGCGGCGGCGTTCGAAGGGCCGCGGCGGGGGGAGGCGCTGCTGCTGGACGAGGCGGCCGCCCTGGCCGGCGAGCTGCCGCCCCCGGCATCGTCGATGCTCGACACCGGGCCGAGGGACCATCCCGACTGGGCCCCCTTCGCCGTGCTCTCCTGGCTGGCCGGGGGCGAACCGACGATCGATCGCGACGACATCGCCCGCGGCCTCGACCGGATCCGGGCCTATGGTCCCGATCTGGAAGCGGCGCTGCTGCCGCGCCTGGCCGAGGCGGCGATCCGCGGCCTGGACGGCGATCTCGCCCGCGCCGCGCTCAACCGGCTGCAGCCGATGGCGGCGCAGGGCCGGGTCGACCCGGCGGCGCTGCCCTATCTGCGCGGCCTGCTGGCGCTGGCCGGCCGGCAGCCGGCGGAGAAGGATTTTGTCGCCGCCGCGCACCTGCCCGGCCCCTGGGCGGCGCGGGCGCGCCTGCAGCTGGTCGAGGACGGGCTGCGCACCGGCAGCATGACGCCCGACGATGCGGCCGCTGCCCTGGCCGGCCTTGCCGCCGACTGGCGCGGCGATGGGATCGAGGAGCGGGTTCAGCGCCTGCGTCTCGATCTCGCCGGCCGCCGGCGCGACCCGGGGCAGGAGCTGTCGGCCCTGTCGCGGCTGGCGGTTCTGGCCGGCGACGAGGCGCAGGCCCTCGAGTGGCGCCGGCGTTTCGAGGCCGCGCTCGACGCCGCCTATGACCGGGCCGAGCGGCGGGATCTGCCACCGGCCGTCCTGGTCGCGGTCCACGCCCGCTTCGCCCCCGAGGGCGACCCGGCGGCGCTCGGCGCCCGGACCCTGCGCTACGCCCGGATCCTGCAGGGGGCGGGGCTGAGCCTGGCGGCGCAGGACGCGATGCGCGCGGCGGTCTCCCTCGGGGCGCCGGATGCTTCGGCGGCCCTGGCCGCCTCCTATCTCGACCAGGGCGATGGCCAGCGGGCGCTGCAGAGCCTGGACGGCGCTGCCGGCGACGCCGTGCCGGCGCTGCGGGCCCGCGTCCTGGCCGGCCTCGACGACCGGGCCGCGGCGCTGAGGGCGATCGAGGGGCGGCAGGATCCGGACTCGGCCCGCATCCGCGCCGGCATCCTGTTCGCCGCCGGCGACTGGCCCAGCGCCCGGGCCGCCTTCGACGTGATCGAGGCCGGCGGCGGGAGCCTGTCGCCGGCCGAGCGGATGCGCCGGGCTGCCGCGGCGCTGCGGGCGGGCGACGCCGCGGCCGCCGACGCTCTGGGACACCGCCTCGGCGGCGCGGCGGCGCGGCTGCTGTCCGGCGCCCGGTCCGAACCGGTCTCGATCACGGCCGACCGCAAGGCGGGGCTGGCGGCGCTGCAGGAGGCGGGCCGGGTGCTGGCGACCTTCGACGATGTGTTCGGCCCCGACAAGGCGGGGGCGGCCGATGCGGGCGGCTGATCGGGTTAACGATCGGATTCACGGATCTCATCCACACGCTCGCGGCGACCTGTTCGTTGCCTCTCCCGCTTGCGGGAGAGGTCGGGCTCGAAAGCCTGCCGTCGGCGTCACCGGTCAAGGTGCGGGGATCGAGGGGCGGCAGAGCGGGAACAGGAAAGGCGGTACCGGATGAATGCGATCGTAGGGCTCGTCGTCGTCGTCGTCTGCGTCGTCGGCGGCTATGCCGCGATGGGCGGGAACCTATTGGTGCTGTGGCAGCCCTGGGAGCTGGTGATCGTCGTCGGCGGCACCATCGGCGCCTATGTCATCGCCAACCCCGGCACGGTGCTGGCCGACACCGGCCGCGCCCTGGCGACGCTGTTCCGCAGCCGGCCCTATTCCAAGGCCGACTATCTGGACCTGCTGGCCATGGTCTACACCGTGCTGCGCACCGGCCGGGCCAAGGGCTTCAACGAGCTGGAGAAGGATTTCGACGCCCCGGCCGAGAGCGGCTTCTTCCAGCGCTACCCGACCGTCCACCGCAACCGCCGGGCGCTGCAGTTCGCCTGCGACTACCTCCGCCTGATCCAGCTGGGCACCCGTAACCCGCACGAGCTCGAATCCCTGATGGACGAGGAGATCGAGACGCTGTCGCGCGAGCTGTCCAAGGCGCCGCGGGCGCTGCAGGCGGCGGCGGATTCGCTGCCGGCGCTGGGCATCGTCGCGGCGATCATGGGCATGGTGAAGGCGATGGGAGCGATCAACTCCTCGCCCGAGGTGCTGGGCCATATGGTCGGCGGCGCCCTGGTCGGCACCTTCTCCGGCATCCTCCTGGCCTATTGCCTGGTCGGTCCGCTGGCCAGCTACGTCGCCGCCCAGCGCGAGGCTGAGGTGAACTACTTCATCTGCATCCGCTCGGCCCTCCTGGCCTATCTGCACGGCTATCAGCCGCAGATCTGCGTGGAATACGCCCGCAAGGTGCTGACCTCCGACATCCGGCCGAGCTTCTTCGAGGTCGAGGACGCGACCCGCAGCCCGGTGCGCGAGGCCGCCTGACCATGGCGACCGGACCGAAGGCCAGGCCGCCGCAGATCGTGATCAAGCGCCGCCGCGGGCGGGGTCACGAGGACCATGGCGGCCACGGCGCCTGGAAGATCGCCTTCGCCGACTTCATGACGGCGATGATGGCCTTCTTCCTGCTGATGTGGCTCCTGAACGTCACCACCGAGCAGCAGCGCGACGCCATCGCCCTCTACTTCAACCCGATGGCCAGCCGGTCGTCCGGCGCGGGCGGGGAAGGGGTGCTGGACGGCGCCGACGGCGTGTTCCAGTCGAGCCAGGAGGGGCCGGAGAGCGACGTGTTCTCCGGCCAGCCGCAGTCCGGAGACCAGCGCCGGATCGGCCGGGACGGCGAGGCCGGGGTCGAGACGGGAACCGTGCTGCAGGCCGATCCGGCCGCCATGGTGCCGGTCGGCTCGAAGCCGGGCGAAGGGCAGGGGGATCTCTCGCCGTATCGCGACGCCGGGCCGTGGCTGGCGGCCGGCAGCGCCGAGATCACGCCGACGGTCGAGGGCGCGCGCTTCGCCGCCGTGCAGCAGCGGATCCAGGCGGAGGTCGCGGCCGATCTCGACCTCGGCGCGCTGCGGGACAATGTCCGGATCGAGATGGTGCCGGAGGGGATGCGCATCGAGCTGACCGACCGCAGCCAGGCGCCGATGTTCGAGGTCGGCTCGGGCCGCATCAGCGCCCAGGGGCTGCGGCTGATCCGGCTGGTCGGCCAGGCCATCGCCGGGCTGCCCAACCCGGTCGCCGTCAGCGGCCACACCGACGGCCGGCCCTATGCCGGCCGGTCCGGCTACGGCAACTGGGAGCTGTCGGCCGACCGGGCCAACGCCGCCCGCCGCGGTCTCGTGGCCGCCGGGGTGGACGAGGCGCGCTTCGCCCGGGTCGAGGGGCTGGCCGACCGGGTCCATCTGCTGCCGGAGGATCCGGCCGACCCGCGCAACCGCCGGATCAGCATCACCATCCTGCGCGCCGCCAAGGACTCCGGAAAGCAGTCCTTAAGCAACCGCCGCTAGACTGGACTCGGAACAGCATTCCCGACGGTCGCCCATCAGCCGAGGAGCGAGAGATGAGCATTCAAAGCGCCATGCAGGCCGGGGTGATGGGCCTGTTCTCGCAGAGCGCCCGGATGTCGTCGATCTCCGACAACATCGCCAACAGCGGCACCGTCGGCTACAAGCGCGCGAGCGTCGACTTCTCGACCCTGGTGACGCCCTCGGCCGGCGGCTCCTACGCGGCTGGCGGCGTCTCGGCCAACGCCCGGCTGCAGATCAGCAAGCAGGGCATCATCAATCCCGGCTCCAGCACCACCGACCTCGCCATCTCGGGCCGCGGCTTCTTCCTGGTGACCAATTCGGCCACCGGCGGGGCGACGGCGAAGACGGCGCTGACCCGCGCCGGGTCCTTCCTGCCGGACGAGAACGGCAACCTTCGCAACACCGCCGGCTATTATCTGCTGGGCTGGCCGGCCAAGGCCGACGGCACGATCGGCCCGGTCGACCAGGACAGCACGGCTTCGCTGCAGGTGGTCAACATCAACAGCGTCACCGCCGCCGGCCAGCCGACCACGACGATCGGCTTCAGCGGCAACCTGCCGGCCGACCAGACCGGACCGAACGCGCCGGCGGTGCCGTTCAAGACCTCGGTCGAGTTCTTCTCGCCGCTTGGCACCTCCGACCGGCTGTTCCTGGAATGGCAGCCCTCGACCGCCAAGAATCAGTGGACGCTGACGGTCACCGACGCCTCCGGCAACAAATTCGGCAGCGTCGACGTCACCTTCAACGACAGCGGCGCCAATGCCGGCCAGCCGGCGGGCTGGAGCAACGCCACCGCCGGCGGCTTCGGCGGCTTCATCTTCGACGCTGCCACCGGCCAGGCGGTGCTGAGCGTGCCGAACGGCAGCACGCCGCAGCAGATCACCCTGTCGCTCGGCGCGCCGAACACGGCGGGCGGCGTGGTGCAGTTCGCCGGCAGCTACGACCCGAAGGTCAGCAAGGACGGCGCCGCGGTCGGCCGGCTGTCCCGGGTCGAGGCCGACGAATCCGGCAGGCTGATCGGCATCTTCGACAACGGCGCGCGCCGCACCCTGTACCAGATCCCGCTCGCCGACGTGGCCAATCCGGACGGGCTGAACCCCGAGGACGGCAACGTCTACACCGTCAGCCGCGACTCCGGCGCGATGCGGCTGTGGGGCGCCGGCACCGGTCCGGTCGGCAGCGTCGCCGGCGGCAGCCTCGAAAGCTCCAACGTCGACCTGGCCGAAGAGCTGACCCAGCTGATCCAGACCCAGCGGGCCTACAGCTCGAACGCCAAGATCGTGCAGACCGCGGACGAGATGTTGAACGAGACCACCCAGCTCAAGCGCTGACCGGCCTGACCCGGCGGAGACAAGGGCATGAGCCTCTCGCTCGCGATCAGCAGCGCCCTGGCCAACCTGCGCGGCAGCCAGGCGCAGACCTCGATCATCTCACGCAACATCGAGAACGCGGCGGTCCCCGGCTATGTCCGGCAGGACATCCAGCTGACCACCCGGGTGGTGGCCGGGGTCAATCTCGGGCTCGACGTCAGCGTCCGGCGCAATGTCGACGAGCGGCTGATCCGCGACGTGCGCAGCGCCCAGTCCGAGACCGGCAGCCTGTCGGCGCAGAAGGACCTGCTGACCCGCTACACCGACACGATCGGCCAGCCGCAGGACGAGCGGTCGGTCGCCTCGCTGCTGTCCAAGCTGAAGACCGCGTTCCAGAGCCTGGTCGACCGCCCGGGCGACCAGAACTTCCAGCGCGCCGCGGTCGATGCGGCGACCAGCACCGCCGCCTCGATCAGGGGCATGCATGCCGCGGCCCAGCAGGCCCGGACCGACGCCGACCGCGACATCCAGGACAAGGTCTCCGAGATCAACCGGAGCCTGCAGCGCATCGCCGAGCTGAACCGGACCATCCGCGGCCTGGACCCGAACGGCGCCGAAGTCGGCGCGCTGCAGGACGAGCGCGACCGGCTGGCCGACGGGCTGTCGCAGGAGCTCGGCGTCGCGACATATCTGCGCGACGGCGACATGGTGGTGATGACGAAGGGCGGCGCCACCCTGGTCGATGCCTCCGCCAACCTGCTGACCGCGTCGCCCTTCGGCAGGGTCATGACCGCCGACGGCGTCGACCTGACGCCGGGGGGCGGCAATCCGAACAGCCTGCAGGGCGGCGCGCTGGCCGGCCTGCTGAGGATCCGCGACGAGACCATGCCCCAGTTCCAGGCCCAGCTCGACCAGCTGGCGGCCGGGCTGGTGACGCTGTTCCAGGACAAGGATGCGACGGTCGGCGCGCCGCCGAACGGCACCGGGCTGTTCACCGATGGCGACCGGGCCTTCGACGCCGCGAATGCCGCCGGGCTGGCCGGGCGGATCGCGGTCAACGACCTGGTGCGGCCGGAGGCGGGCGGCGCGCTGTGGCGCGTCTCCGGCGGCATGCATGCGGCGGAGGCGCCGGCGAGCGGCGATTCCCGCCAGGTGCAGGCCTTCCTCGACGGCTTCGGCGAGCAGCGCAGCTTCGACAGCGGGGTCGGCCTCGCCGGCTCGGCCACGATCGAGGGCTACGCCACCGGCCTGGTCACGGCGCAGCAGGGGGCGCGGACGTCGATCGCTTCGTCGCTGGACGCCAAGACGGTGACGCTGGAGAGCCTGAAATCGGCCCGGCTGGGCCGCGACGGCGTCAACATCGACGACGAGCTGCAGAAGATGACGCTGGTGCAGCAGAGCTACGCGGCCTCGGCCCAGGTGCTCTCCTCGGTGTCGCAGATGATGGACACGCTGCTGAAGATCTAGAGGACCAGAACCATCCGTTCGGTTTCCCTCATTGTCATTGCCGGGCTTGACCCGGCAATCCAGGGCCACCGAGAGCGGCTCCTGAAAGCCCCTGGATCCTCGGGTCAAGCCCGAGGATGACAGAAGCGGGGCGGGGGCACTGAAACGGATCAGGGCAGGAGGACAGCATGACGATCCCGGTTTCCAGCCTCGGCCTGTCGCTGCAGATGCGCGCCCTGGTGCGCAACTCTCAGGCCCAGGTCGCCGCCCTGGCCAACGAGGTCGGCACCGGCACATACAACGACGTGGCGGCGACGCTGGGCGGCCGAATGGCCGAATCGGTGTCGCTGCGCGGCAGCATCGACCAGATCGAGGCCTACCAGACCTCGATCGCCGCGATGCAGACCCGCACCAAGGCGATGGCGGATTCGCTGAAGGCGGTCGACGAGGCCGCCGCCAAGCTGCTGAGCGAGCTCACCGCCGCGTCGGAGGGGACCTCCGCCACGATCGGCACCCTGCCGCAGAGCGCGATGTCGGCCCTGACCAGCATCGTCAGCGCCCTCAACGTCTCGCTCGAGGGGCAGTCGCTCTTCGCCGGCGTCGACACCGACCGCCCGGCGCTGCAGGACCCGAGCCGAGCTGCCCCCGGCATGGCGCAGTCGCCGATCGGGATCATGGAGGGGCTGATCGCGGCCCATCCGCCGACCGATCCGGCCGGGGTGCAGGCCCTGGTCGAGGCGGTCGGCAAGGCCTTCGCCTCCGATCCCTCGGTCCCGGCCGACCAGCGCTTCGAGGGCAGCTTCTATCGCGGCACGCCGGCGCTGGACGCCGCAGGCCGGCCGAATCCGCGGGTGTCGGGGCGCAGCGACGACGGCACCCGGGTCGATTACGGCATCCAGGCGAACGATCCGTCGCTGCGCAACATCCTGCAGGGGCTGACCATGATCGCCGCCGCCGATCTGACGGCGATGCCGACGGACGCCCGGGCCGCCTACATCACCTCGGCGATGCAGACGCTCGGCGCCGGGCTGGACGGGCTGCGCCGGGACGTCGCCCGGCTCGGCGGCCAGCAGACCGATCTCGATGCCGCCAAGGCACGCAACCAGGCCCGCCTGACCCTTCTGAACGAGCGCATCGTCGGGCTGGAGCAGGTCGACCCGTATACCGCGAACGCCAGGCTCGAGGTGCTGAAGCAGCAGCTGGCCGCCAGCCTCGACCTGACGAAGCAGCTGCAGGGGATGACCTTGGCGCAGCTGGGGTGAGGAGGCGAGGGCGGCCCTCAGGCCGCCGCCATGCCCTTCGGTGCCACCAGCTTGTAGCCGCGGCCGTAGACCGTCTCGATGAAGTCGTGGCCGCCGCTCGCCTCCGCCAGCTTCTTGCGCAGCTTGCAGATATGCACCTCGATCACCTTGTCGAAGGGCATGCGGTTCGAGGCGCCGTAGACCGCGTCGTAGAGCGAGCCCTTGCTGACCACCTTGCCGGACTGCAGGGCGAGGTGTCGGAAGATCGCGTTCTCGCGGCCGCTCAGCCGGATCGGCCGGCCGTCGATCTCCGGCTCCCGCCCGTCGAAATAGACAATCATCCCGCCGATGGTGAGCGAGGCCGCGGCATGGCCGAAGGCGCGGCGCTGGATCGCGGCGATGCGGGCCGCCAGCTCGCGCGGGCTGACCGGGCGCTGCACCACGTCGTCACAGCCGGCCATCAGCAGGTCGAGCGTGCGTTCGGTCGACCGCCCGTCCTGCAGCGCGATGATCGGGCTGTCGCAGCGGCCGGACCGCAGCGTCGCCACGATGCCCCGCGCCTCCGGACAGACGCCGAGAATGATGGCGGGGGATGCGCCGGGAGACCGGTCGCTGCGCCCCACTGGAACCAGGCCTTCGATCTCCTCGCGCGAGGCCGGATAGCACTCCAGCCCGCCGCTGCAGAAGGAGGAGGCGAGGCTCGATCGAGCCGCATCGTCGGGTTCGTACAGGATCACCTGCATGCCGTGCTCCGGTTCCCCCTGTTCTGGTATAGGCCACCGCGACCGGAGCGACGTTAGGAGACATTCGAAGCGATCGTCAAGGAAATATAGGATTCGATTCAAGGACCCGGTAAATATATAAAGTTTTATGAATTGAATGCTTGCGGCGGTGCCCGCGCTGCGGCACACAGGGAAGAGTGGCAGGAGGGATTGATGCGTTTCGGGCCGGCGTTGCGCGCCGCCGTGGCGGCTTTTGCCGTCTGGGTCTGTCTGACGCCGGCGGCCTCGGCGCAGCGGCTGAAGGATCTGGTCGATGTCGAGGGCGTGCGCGCCAACCAACTGGTCGGCTACGGCCTCGTCGTCGGGCTGAACGGGACCGGCGACCGCCTGCGCAATGCGCCGTTCACGCAGCAGAGCCTGCAGGGCATGCTGGAGCGGCTGGGCACCAGCGTCCGCGATCTCGACCTGCGCACCCGCAATGTGGCGGCGGTGATGGTCTCGGCCTCGTTGCCGGCCTTCGCCCGCCAGGGCGGCACCATCGACGTCTCCGTCTCCTCGCTCGGCGACGCCACCAGCCTGTCCGGCGGCACCCTGATCGTCACGCCGCTGCTCGGCGCCGATGGCCAGGTCTATGCCGTGGCGCAGGGGCCGCTGGTGGTCGGCGGCTTCACCGCCGCCGGCCAGGCGGCGTCGCTGACCCAGGGGGTGCCGACCACGGCGCGCATCGCCAACGGCGCCATCGTCGAGCGCGAGGTCGGCTTCGATTTCGGCAGCATGGATTCGGTCAAGCTGGCGCTGCGCACGCCCGACTTCACCACCGCCAAGCGGATCGAGGCGGCGATCAACCGCCGGATCGGCGCGGGCGCCGCCCGGATGATCGACCCGGCCACGGTCCAGGTGGTGCCGCCCGGGAGCCGCCGGGGCGACGTCGCCGGACTGATGGCGGAGATCGAGCTGCTGCCGATCCAGCCCGATACGCCCGCCCGGGTGGTGGTCGACGAGCGCTCCGGCACCGTGGTGATCGGCGAGAATGTGCGGATCAGCCGCGTCGCCGTCTCGCAGGGCGGACTGACCATCCAGGTCACAGAGACGCCGCAGGTGTCGCAGCCCCCGCCCTTCGCCCGCCAGGGCCAGACCGTGGTGGTGCCGCGCACCGACATCCAGGCAGAGGAGGGCGGCGGCGGCTTCGCCGTGCTGAACGGCCCGGTGACGCTGCGCGAGCTGGTGGCCGGGCTCAACGCGCTGGGGGTCAAGCCGCGCGACATGATCTCGATCCTGCAGGCGATCAAGGCCGCAGGCGCTCTGCATGCCGATCTGGAGGTGATCTGATGGACCCGCTGGCCGTGATCTCCGCCCTCGGCGGCGCCGGCACCGTGGCCGTGGAGGCGCGGCGGCCCACCCGGGCCGAGGGCGACAAGGCGCATCGGACCGCCGTCGATTTCGAGGCGATGGTGCTGGCCCAGAGCTTCGAGGCGCTGTTCCGGGGGGTGAAGATCCCGTCGCTGACCGGCGGCGGCTTCGCCGAGGAGCTGTGGCGCAGCTTCCTCCTCTCCGAATACGCCCGCGGCGCCGCCGAATCCGGCAGCTTCGGCATCGCCCGCCAGGTCGAGGCCGAGATCCGGCGGATGCAGGGCGAGGCGCCGGATCCGGTGCAGCCCGCGGCAGCCGAGGGGCCGGCCCGTGGCTGAGGCGCCGCGCCGCCTGGCCGACCGGCTCGGCCGTCTCGACCGCCCGCGTCGCCGGCGCGGCGAGGCGGCGCCCGAAGCGCCGGCCCTGTTGCCGCCGCCGCTCGACGCCTGGCTCGCGGCGATCGAGTCGCTGGCCGCCCTGCTGGAGGAGGAGGCCGAGGCGCTGATCGCCGGGCGGGCCGAGCGGCTGGCCGAGTTCATCCGGCGCAAGCACGAGGCCGAGGCCGCGGTGAAGGATTCGGCGCGGCGGGCCGTGGCCGCCGGCCTGGCCCTCGACAAGGACTCGCCGCACGCCGCCCGCGCCGCCGCGGCGATCGCGGCGCTGGAGCGCGCCGGCCAGCGCAACGCCGAGGCCCTGGCCGCGGCGCACGACGCCGTCTCCTATGTCGCCGGCCTGGTCAAGAAGAGCCTGACCGAGACCCGGGCGGAGGGAATGTACGGCCGATCCGGCCGCGCCGTCGCCGGCTACGACCGCACCGTGGCCGGCCTGGACGAGGCCTACTGAGCCGCGACGGCCGATCCTTGGGAACTTCTTAGGATTCGGGGCGGCATTGTGGGGAGGCGAGGGCGAATCCTCGCCCCCGCCGCGCCAGAAGGCGCGACGACAGCGAAGCAGACGGAGCAGAAGCGACATGGCTTCCATCAACACCAACCTGCAGGCGATCACTGCGCTGCAGAGCCTGAAGACCGTGCAGTCGAACCTGCAGACCACGCAGAGCCGTATCTCGACCGGCCTGAAGGTCCAGGATGCGCGTGACGGCGCGGCCTATTTCTCGCTGGCCACGACCATGAAGAGCGACGCCGGCGTCTTCAACGCGATCAAGGACAATCTCGGCGTGGTCGCCACCTCGATCGGCAATGCGCGCAGCGCGGCCGAGAGCATCGGGGCGGAGATCGACAAGATCGCCAACGCCATCGCCTCGGCCGGGTCCGACAACGGCCTCGACAAGGCCAAGTTCCAGGCCGAGGTCAAGGCGGCCATCGACAACATCAAGACCTATATCGATTCCTCGACCACCGACGGCCAGAACCTGCTGAAGAGCGGCGACGCGGTCTCGGTGGTGACCGGCATCAGCCGGGAAGGCGCCACCTACACCACCACCACCTTCAGCTTCAACCAGCAGGACCTGCAGGCCGTCTACACGGCGCTGTCGACCCTCGACCTGACCACGATCACCGACACCGCCGGGCAGACCACGATGGCGCAGACCGTCGCCACCCAGCGGGCGGCGGTGACCAAGGCGGCGACCGAGCTCGGCGTGGCCCAGAACTCGCTGAACGGACAGCGGGACACGATCGGCAAGCTGGTGGACAACATCAACACCGCCGTGGGCTCGATCGTCGATGCGGACATGAACGAGGAGGCGGCGCGCCTCCAGGCGCTTCAGGTCCAGGAACAGCTCGCGATGCAGTCTCTGTCGATCGCGAACCAGGCGCCGCAGAGCATCCTCTCGCTCTTCCGCAACTGAGGACGGGCTGAGGCGTGCGGAGCGGGAGGGGCTGGCCCACTCGGCCCCTCCCGCTCCGTGACCAGCCGCCGGAGATCCGATGAGCATCGCGGCCTATACCCAGACCATCAAGGAAACCGAGACGCCGCGCCAGATCGAGCGCCGCGTCGTGACCCAGGTCACGGCGGCGCTGGAGCGGCATGCCGGGGCCGGCCCGGCCTCTCCGGAGCTGCGCGAGGCGCTGACGCGCAACCAGCGGCTGTGGGGTGCCTTCCGCGCCGATCTGGTCGACGACGGCAACGGCCTGCCGCCGGGGCTGCGGGCCGGGCTGATCTCGCTGTCCTTCTGGGTCGATCGCCACACCCTTCAGGTCCTGGGCGGCGCGGCCACGGCCGAGCCGCTGATCGACGTCAACCGCAAGATCCTGGCCGGGCTGCGCGGCCAGGTCTGAGGAGGGCGGCCATGCCCCTGAAGCTCAAGCTCCGCCCGAACGAGCGGGTCGTCGTCAATGGCTGCGTCATCCGCAACGAGGGCCGGCAGACGACCCTGACGGTGGACAACTTCGCGCAGATCCTGCGCGAGAAGGACATCCTGCAGCCGGAGCAGGCGACGACGCCGGGCCGGGCCGCCTATGTCCGGATCCAGCTCCTGCTGCTCGGCGAGGGCGACGCCGTGCTGCTCCACAAGGAGGCCGCGGCGGCGCTCGAACGGCTGCAGGGCGCATTCGCGGCCTCCGATGATGCCCGCCATCGGGTGCTGGAGGCCGCCGACGCCCTGTCGCGCCGCGATTTCTACAAGGCCCTCGCGGCGCTGCGCGATGTCTTCGCCCATGAGGACCGGGTGCTCGGCCGCACGGCCGCCTGAGGAGACGACCCATGTCCACGCTGCTCGACTTCCAGCTGGTCCAGCGGACCTATGACCGGCAAGTCAAGCTGTTCAGCGCCCGGCCGGTCAACCAGCGCGAGATCGACTATTTCCGCAAGACCATCGCGACGGTGAGGACGGCCGACGACCTGATGAAGGACTACCGGCTGTACAGCTTCGTGATGAAGGCCTTCGGCCTGGAGGAGCAGATCCCGTACCGGGCCCTGATCAGGCAGGTGATCGAGGGTGGCACCCAGGACCCGAAATCGCTCGCCAACCGCATGACCAACAAGGTCTATGCCGAGCTGGCCGACACGCTGAACCTGTCGAAGGACGACGCGGCCAAGCCCGGCCTGACCGACCCGAAGGAGATCGAAGCCCTGGTCGGCCGCTTCGTCACCAGCGGCATCGAGGCGGAGCAGGGCGAGAAGAATGTCGGCGTGCGGCTGGCGATGTATTTCCAACGCAAGGCGCCGACGATCACCAGCTGGTACCAGGTGCTGGGCGACAAGGCGCTGTCGGAGGTGATCCGCACCGCCTTCCGCATCCCGGCCGCGACCGCCGGCAGGGATATCGACAAGCAGAAGGAGATGCTGGAGAGGCGCATGCCGATCGCCGACCTCAAGGACCCGAAGAAGGTCGGGGCCCTGCTGCAGCGCTTCGCCATCTTCACCGACATGGACCAGGGCACGGCGACGGCGCGGGTGCCGAACCTGCTCGTCTCGCGCAGCGCATCGCCGCAGATCATCACCTTCGATCCGGCGACCCTGGCCGCGGCGACGAAGGTCCGGCTGCAGTGAGGGGCGGCGTGCCGCGAGCGTCGACGAGAGCCTTCATGGACCGGGAGCCGGCCGGCCTCGATCCGGCCCTCGTGGAGGGCTGATCGGTGGTGCATTGGACCATCCTCGCCGGGATCGTTTGGCTGGCGCTCAATGCGGGCTTCATCGTGGGCGCCTGGTGGACGGCGCGAAGGTCCTAGCGAGCTCCGGAAGCGGCCGATCGAGCCGCAGCTCGGGTTCGCGTGCCGCGTACCCGAGCTGCGGCTACGGGATCACCCGGTCGTCCTCGCCGGCCTCGGGGATGACGATCGCTCCGTCCTCGGCCAGACGCTTGGCGACCTCCAGGATCTCGGCCTGCGCCGCCTGGGCGTCGCGCAGGCGGATATTGGCCAGGGTCGCGATCTCGTCGCGCAGGATGGCGGCGCCGCGCTCGCTGAGCGCCCCGAGGAAGGCCTCCTGCAGCCCCGGCGAGGCGGCCTTCAGCGCCACCGGCAGCAGGCGGCTGTCGGCGGCGCGGATCACGGCCTCCAGGGCGCGGGCGTCCAGCCGCGCCAGATCCTCGAAGGTGAACATCAGCGACCGGATCCGATCCAGCTCGGCGCCGAAGCGCGGCTCCAGCGCCGCCATCAGCTCGTCCAGCAGATCGGACGGGGTGCGGTTGAAGATCTCGGCCAGGATCCGCGGCGGGTCGGCGCGCCGCGCCCCGCCGGCGCCGAAGCCGGACATGAACTCGCCCTGCAGCGTCTCCTCGATCTGGGCCAGCACCTCGCGCGGCACCGCCTTCAGCGCGATCATCCGTTCGATCGCCGCCAGGCGCAGGGCAGGGGCCAGCGCCGCCACCACCTTGGCGGCATAGTCGGGGCGCAGCTTCGACAGGATCACGGCGACGGTCTGCGGCTGCTCCGCCGAGAGGTAGTCGACCAGCGACTTCTCGCTGACGTTGGACAGCTTGTCCCAGGTGGTGCGTCCGGCCGGGCCGCGGATCTCGTCGAGGATCTGCGCCACCCGGTCCTCCGGCAGGAACCGGCCCAGCATCCGGGCCGCGGCGGACAGGCCGCCGGCCACGGTATCGCCGCGGGCCAGCCGGCCGAGGAAATCCTGGATCGCGCGGGTCACCGTCTCGGGCGGCACCCGGCCCATCTCCGCCATGGCGCGGGTGACGACCGGCAGATCCTCCTCGTCCAGCGACGCCAGCACCTTGCCGCCGCGCTCCTCGCCCAGGGCGAGGATCAGGACGGCGGCGCGCTGGACGCCGGAGAGGGCGAAGGGGGCGGATTTCGCGGTGGCGGTGGTCATGCGTGTCAGCCGAGATAGGAGCGGACGAGCGAGCTGGCGATCAGGTGCCAGCCGTCGACCAGGATGAAGAAGACGAGCTTGAGCGGCAGGCTGATCATCACCGGCGGCAGCATCATCATGCCCATCGACATCAGGATGGCGGAGACGACGATGTCGATCACCAGGAAGGGGATGAACAGCAGGAAGCCGATCTCGAAGGCGCGGCGCAGCTCGCTGAGCATGAAGGCCGGCACCAGGGCGCGCAGGCTGGGGCGGTCCTCCGCCCCGGCCGGGGCGGCATCGGCGGGCCCGGGGACAGCGCGCGCCGACTTGCCTTCCAGGTCGCGGAAGAAGGCCAGGTCCTTGTCGCGGACATTGGCCTCCATGAAGCCGCGGAACGGGTCGACGGTGCGGTCGAACGCCTCCTCCTCGGAGATCTCCTGGTCGATCAGCGGCCTCAAGCCCTCGTCCCAGGCCTGCTCGAACACCGGCTGCATGATGAAGTAGGTCAGGAACATCGCCAGGCTGACCAGCACCATGTTCGGCGGCGTCTGCTGCAGCCCGAGGGCCGAGCGCACCAGCGAGAGCACCACCACGAGCCGGGTGAAGCAGGTGGCCATGATCAGGAGGCCGGGCGCGACCGACAGCACCGCGATCAGCGCCACCAGCTGGATCACCCGGCCGGACAGGCTGGCGCCCTGCGGACCGAGATCGATGGTCAGGCTCTGCGCGGCGGCGACGCCCGGGAGCAGGAGCAGGCCGGGGACGAGGAGGAGAAGCCACAACCGGCCCGACCTGAAGGACATCGCCGTCGCCTCACTCCGCCGGGTGGCGGACGATCTCGGAGAGGGTGACGGCGAGCTGGCCGGTCTCGTCGAAGACCATGATCTCGCCGCGGGCGATCACCCGGCCGTTGACCATGATCTCGACCGGATCGCTGACCCGGCGGTCGAGCTCGACCACGCCGCCGCGGCCCAGCTTCATCAGCTCGTCCAGCCGCAGCACGGCGCGGCCCAGGACCACCTGGACGGTCAAGGGCACGCCGTAGATCGCGTGCTCGCCCGGGGCGTCCGCCGCGGCGGTGTCAGTCGGCTCGGTCATGGTCCAGGTCCTTCAGCAATCGGTCGAGCACCGCCTCGATCCGCCGGGCCGTCCCGGCGGCGCTCCAATGCGCGCCGCCGCCGTCCCAGCGCGCGGTCACAGTGCCGGGGGCGAGGCCCTCATCGGCATCGACGGTGATGGCCGGCGTGGCCGGCGCGGCCCGGTCGGCGAGGCGCCGGGCCAGGATGGGATGCAGATCGGGCGCGGCGGCGATCAGGAGCGTCGGCTTGCCGGCCGCGGCCAGGATCGCCTCCTCGATCAGGCTCTCGGCCTGGATCGCGGCGAAGCGCGGGGAGAAGGCCGGCAGCAGCGCCTGCAGGGCCTGGACGACCGCCCGGGCGCCGGCGGCGGCGACGTCGTCCAGCGTGGAGCGCAGGCCTTCGGCCTCATGGCCGATCGCCTGCAGCAGCCGCTCCAGGGCCTCGGCGCAGCGGGCCTCCTCCGCGGCGGCCGCGTCGGCCCGGCCCGCGGCGCGCCCGGCGGCATAGCCGTCCTCCCAGGCTTGGTGCAGGCGGCGTTCCGCCGCCTCCTCCACGGGGGAGGGGGCGGGGGCGTCCGGGCCTGCATCGAAGCCCTGGTCCCAGGTCAGGCGCCGCGGGCTCACGCCGGGGCGTCCTCGCGGATCAGGCTGCGCAGAATGGCAGCGGCCTCATCCGGATAATCCTCGAAGGCGTCGGCCAGGGCGCGGATCGCCTCCTCGCGGTCGCCGAAGTCGAGCCGGAAGGGCGAACCCTCATCCGCAGCCGCCTCGGCGGTCGCGGTGGGCTCCGCGGTCTCGGCCGAGGCCAGGGGCGGCTCCGCCGGCGCGGGCGGGGGCGCGGTCAGCCGCTCGAGCAGCGGCCGCAGCAGATAGAGCACGACCAGCGCGGCGATGCCCAGCACGGCGAGCCATTGCACCAGCGTGCCCAGGAGGCCGGCCCATGGGCCGGCGAAGAAGCCGGAATCCTCGTCGGCGCCGGCCGGCATCAGGTCGGCGAACTCCAGGTTCTGCACCGTGACCACGTCGCCGCGGTCCTGGCTGGCGCCGACGGCGGTGCGGACCAGGGCGGTGACCGCGTCGAGCTCCTCCTGGCTGCGCGGGACGTAGCGGCTGGTGCCGTCGGCGTCCGGCTCGCGCCGGCCGTTGACGAGTACGGCGACCGACAGGCGGCGCAGCTCGCCGGCCTCCCGCACCTTCTCGCGGCGCTCGGCGCTGATCTCGTAGTTGACCGTCTCCTCGGTGCGCTGGGACTGGGAGGTGGTGTTCGATCCCGGCGGCTGCGGCGCGCCCGGGATCTGCGCGTCCGGCAGGTTCTGCTGCACCGTGGTGGGCAGGTCGCCGGTGCCGTCGCTGCTGCTCTGCCGTTCCTCCACCGTCTGGGTCGAGCGCGGCACCTGGCCGTCGGGGTCGAAGCGCTCGGTCCGAACCACCTCATGGCTCATGTCGAGGTCGGCGGCGACGGTGACGCGGACATTGCCGCGGCCGAAGCGCGGCACCAGCAGGTCCTCCACCGCCTTGGCCAGCCGGGTCTCGAGCGAAGCCTTCAGCCCCTCGGAGGAGGGCTGGCCCGGGCCGTCGTCGCCTTCGGTCAGCAGCACCTCGCCGGCGGCGTCGAGCAGGGTGACGTCGGCCGGCTTCAGGTTCGGCACGGCGGCCGCGACCAGGTGCCGGATCGCGCGGGCCTGCTGCCGGTCCAGCCCGAAGCCGCCGCGCATGCGCACGACCACGGCGGCGGTCGGGGTCGGAGCGGTGCGGGCGAAGGCCTCACGCTCCGGCAGCACCAGATGCACCCGTGCGGATTCGACGCCGGACAAGGTGGCGATGGTGCGGCCGAGCTCGCCCTCCATGGCCCGCAGCCGGTTCATCTGCTGCATGAAGCTGGTGAGGCCGAGGCCGTTGTCGGCGTCGAACAGCTCGTAGCCGACGCCGGAGGCGGAGGGCAGGCCCTTCTCGGCCAGCGCCATGCGGGCGCGGGCGACATCGGGCGCCGGGACCTGGATCGTGCTGCCGTCGAAGCTGGTGCCGACGGTGATTCCCATCGCCTCGAGCTGGGAGACGATCTGCCCGGCCTCGGCGGGGGCGATGCCGGAATAGAGGATCGCCATCTTCGGCCGGGACGCCTCCCAGGCCAGCCAGCCGATCGCGGCCAGGACCAGCAGGCCGACACCGCCGAGAATCGCCAGCCTCCGCGGCCCCAGCGCTTTGAGGTTGTCGAGCAAGGCTTTCACGAAAACAGGCCCACCAGCCGCAGGTCAGGATGCCACGCCGGAACGCCCGCGACGGGACGGCGGCCGTTAAGCATGGCCAGGGATGAATCCACCGGATGCATCAAGATGACAAGACAAAAGCGATCTGTTACCTGATGAATTCATAGAAGAGGGTTGCGGTCGGCTGGCAGCCGGAGGATTCGTTGGCGAAGGATATGAAGGATAGGTCGGCCGATCCGAATGCCGCGTCGGCACGCCGCCGCTGGCGCCCGTTCGCCATTGCCGTCGGCGTCGCCTTCGCCCTCGGCTTCGCCACGCCGATTCTCGGCGCCTGGGCGCTCGGGGCGCTGCCCTTCGTCGGTTCTCGCGCAGAAACCGCACCCGAGCCGGGCCGGGCGGTGGTGCCGGTGCCGGAGATCCTGACCAATCTCGCCCCCGGCTCGAAGGCACGGCTGATCCGCACCTCGGTGGCGCTGGTGGTCCCGGCGGCAGCGGAGCCGGCCGTGCGCGGCGAGCTGGACAGGATCCGCGATTCCTTTCTCGAGTACTGTCGGCAGCTCGGCGAGTCGGATCTGCGCGGTTCGATCGGCGTCTACCGGATGCGCGGCGACCTGCTGCGCCGGGCCCGGGCGCTGGCCGGGGACGACGCGGTGGCCGAGGTGCTGATCCAGGATCTCGTGCTGCAATGACCGCGACGACCACCCAGGCCGCGGCGATCCGCGTCATGATCCGGGCGGCGGCGGAAGGCGGGCTGCCGGCGCTGGACTCGGCGGCGGAGCGCTTCGCCTTCCACCTGGGCGCCGCGCTGCGCGGGCTGGGGGCCGGGACGATCGAGACCGCTCCGGCTTCGGTGCGGTCGGCGCCCTTGGCCGAGATTCTGGCCGCGGAGGATGCGCTGGCCGGCGTCGTGCGCGCCCGCGACTGGGCCGGCCGGATCCTCCTCCTGCTCGATGCTGCGCTGGCCGGCGCGCTGATCGAGCGGCTGCTGGGCGGGGCGGCGGAACCGGCGGCGTCGGCGCCGCGGCGCCCGCCGACGCCCATCGAGCAGCGGCTGCTGCGAGAGGTGATGACGTCGGCTCTCTCGGCCCTGGCCCAGGCCCTGGCGCCGCTCTCCGAAGCCGTGTTCGAGATCGAGCGGGTCGAGACCGATCCGCGGCTCGCCGCGGTCGCGCCGGGCACTGCGACGGCGGTGGAGATCGCCGTGCCGGTGCAGGCCGGGGGACGGTCGGGCTCGTTGCGGGTGGTGCTGCCGGTGCCGTCGCTGACCGCGCTGCGCGATGCCTGGTCGCGTCGGCGCCGCGGCGACGCCGATGCCGTCTGGGCCGCCGGCTTCCGGGAGGCGCTGAACGGGGTCGAGCTGCCGGCGCTGGCAGTCTTCGGCGAGGTGACGGCGACCCCCGCCGAGATCCTGTCCTGGAAGCCGGGAGACATGATCCCGCTGCCGGCCGGCGACGCCGACCGGGCCCGGCTGGTCGCCGGCGGCCGCGCTCTCCTTCACGGCACGATCGGCCACAGCCGCGGCGTCCGCGCCCTGCGGATCGAGCAGGCCGATTCGGCCTCTCCCGCCGTGCCCGAAGGCGGTGGCTCCTGATGCGTGCCCTTGGCGCCATCGCCGTCATGGCGGTCCTGAGCGTCCCGGTCGCAGTGGCGACGGCGGGCGGCCAGGACGCGCCGGCTTCTCCTCCGGCGCAGCCGGCAGCGGCCGATCCGACCCCCTCCGAGCTGCTGGCGGCGATCGATGCCGAGCGGCGGGACCTGGAGCAACTGCGGGCGAAGCTCGACGAGCGCGAGGCGCTGCTGGCCGTGGCCGAGGCCCGGGTGCGGCACGAGGTCGACCGGCTGGCCGTGCTGAAGCGCGAGATCGAGGGCCAGCTGGCGCAGCAGTCGGGCCTTCTGGCGGCCGATCTGAAGCGGATGGGCGCGACCTATGCGGCGATGCGGGCGCGCGACGCCGCCAGGATCATGGACGAGATGGAGCCGGCCACGGTGGTGTCCATCCTCGACCAGATGCCGGAGCGGCGCTCGGCGCCGATCCTGGGGGCGATGACGCCGCTCAAGGCGCAGGAGGTCACCCGCCTGATCCTGGAGCGGCATCAGCTGCCGCCGTCCTAGATCACCCTGCGGAGCGGCCGCTCCCGGGCCGGCCGATCAGGCTCGTGGACGAGGGGACGGCCGGGCCCGGCCGGCGCAGGCCGAGGATGACGCTGATGATCTCGGCCACCGCCTTGTAGTGCTCCTCCGGGATCGGCTGGTCGACCGCGACCGCCGCATGCAGCGCCCGCGCCAGCGGCGGGTTCTCGATCACCGGCACGCCCTTCTCGCGGGCGATCTCGCGGATCTTCAGCGCGATCCGGTCCTGCCCTTTGGCGACGCAGACCGGGGCGTCGTCGCGGCCGCGCTCATAGCGCAGCGCCACGGCATAATGCGTCGGGTTGACCAGCACGACGCTGGCGAAGGGCACCTGAGCCATCATCCGGCGGCGCGCGCGGCTGCGGCCGATCTCGCGCCGCCGGGCCTTGACCTGCGGGTCGCCCTCGGTGCTGCGCAGCTCGTCCTTCACCTCGCGCAGGGTCATGCGCTGGCCGCGCCGCCACTCCCAGGACTGGTACAGCCGGTCGCCGACGGCGACCAGCCCCGCGACCGGCACCAGCACGGCGACGAGGCCGATGACCAGCGATCGGATCGCACCCAGCATGCCCTCGACCGGCACCGAGACCAGCCATTCCGCCTGCTCGAAGCTCGGCCGCAGGAACAGCGCCGTGACCAGCAGCACGACGGAGGTCTTGAGGATGCCCTTGGCGAATTCGACCAGCCCGTTGCGGGAGACCATCCGGCCGATGCCCTTGAGCGGGCTCAGCCGCTCCGGCTTCGGCGACAGCCGGTCGGGCGCGACCACCACCTCGCCCTGCAGGAAGGCGCTGGCGGCGGCGCCGACGACCAGCAGCGCCACCCCGGCCGCCAGCGCCAGCCCCATGGCGCGGATGACGGCGGCGGCGGCGTGGAAGGCGTCCTCGGCCGTCGCCAGCGGGATCAGATCCGGGCTCTCGATGAAGGGCAGGACGGCCTGGACGAAGGCGCCGCCGACCGCCGGGAACACCATCCAGGCCAGCACCAGCAGGGTCAGCAGCATCAGGAAGGTCGAGACCTCGCGCGACCGCGGCACGTTGCCCTTCTCGCGCGCCTGCTCCAGCTTGCGGTCGGTGGCGTCGTGGGTCTTCTGGTCCTTGTCCTGCGCCTCCTCGGCCATCAGGGCGGCATCCCGCCGTCCCGCAGCCACAGGCCGACGGCGTCGGCATAGAGGGCCATCACGGCGCCGGCGACCAGGAAGGCCAGCACCAGCCCGGCGCCGATCAGGAGCGGCGAGAACACGAAGAACACCGGCAGGGCCGGCATCATCCGGTTGGTGATGCCGAGGCCGACATTGGCGACGAGGCCGATCACCAGGAACGGCGCGGCGAACTGCACGGCGAGGCGCATCGCCTGGCCGGCGGCGCGGATCACGACTTGCGCCTGCAGCCCGCCGTCGGGGATGCCGTCGACCGGCACCAGGCGGAACGACCCGGCCAGCGCCTGGATCAGCAGGTGGTGCAGGTCGGCGGCGAAGGTCACGGCGACGCCGCACATGACGAAGAAGGCGGAGAGGGCCGAGGCGCCCTCGAAGCCCGGCACCGCCGCGGTGAAGGGATTGGACAGCCCCATCTGCTGCGCCGCCGCCTGGGCCGCGACATGCAGGGCGGACAGCAGCAGCCGGGCGCCGACGCCGAGCAGGGCGCCGGCCAGGATGTTGCCGAAGACATGGGCCAGGATGGTCACGGCATCGGCCGGGACGGGTAGGGGAACGCCGTCGACGGCGGGGGTGAGCGCCAGGGAGACCGCCAGCGCGACGACCAACCGGGCGCGCACCGGCACCTGCGCCTCGCCCAGCCCCGGCATCAGCATGAAGGCGGCGCCGATCCGGCAGAACACCAGGAGGGCGCCATAGACCCAGGGCGTGACCAGCCCGGCCAGGGCGAAGCCGTCGATGGTCATTTCCGGTTGCCTCTCCCGCTTGCGGGAGAGGTCGGGCTCGCGCAGCGAGACCGGGTGAGGGGAGTTCGTCGAGGTCTGTGCCGGCCCTCACCCGGACGTCCTGGCGGACGTCCGACCTCTCCCGCCCCGCGGGAGAGGCAACGCGGAAGGCGGTGATGGCTCTGCTTCATCCCGCTACACCACATCCACCGTGCGCAGCATCGTCCGGCGGGCGATCTCGTTGTGACTGATCACCGCGGTCGCCGGGCTGATCCGTTCCAGCAGCGAGCGGACGAAAGGCCGGGCATCCGGATTGACCAGCACGGCGGGCAGGGGATCGCGGCCGGCATGGGCCTGGATCTTGCCGCGCAGCTCGGCCAGGAAGCCCTGCACCCGGTCGGGCGCCAGGGCGAAGCGGCGCTCCTCGCCCTCCACCATCACCGCCTGGGCCAGCTCCCGCTCGCGGTCGGCCGACATGGTGATGACGGAAAGATAGCCGTCGGCGTCGGTCAAAGACCGGCAGATCTGGCCGGCCAGGCGCATCCGCACATGTTCGACCAGCATCGGCGCGCTGCGGGTCCAGGCCACGGCCTCGGCGATCGCCTCCAGGATCGCCGGCAGGTTGCGGATCGACACCCGCTCGGCCAGCAGCGACTGCAGCACCCGCACGATCGTCATCATCGGCAGCTGCGTCGGCACCAGCTCCTTCACCAGCCTGGCGTATTCCGGGTCGATGCCGTCGATCAGCCGCTCCGCCGCGGCATAGGTCAGGAGGGCGGAGAAGTTGTCCTTCACCGCCTCGGCGACATGGGTGACGATCACGCCCTCCGGCGAGACCACGGTGCAGCCCAGCGCCTCCGCCTCCTCGGCCAGGCCGGCGTCGACCCACAGGGCGGGCAGGCCGAAGGTCGGGTCCTTGGTCGGCACGCCCGGCAGCGCCACGGATCCGCCCGGCGCCAGCACCAGCCGGCTGGCCAGCCGCACCTCGCCGCGCGCCACCTCCTCGCCATGCACCAGCAGGCGGTAGGCGGTGTTGCCGAGATCGGCCGAATCCTTGATCCGGATCGAGGGCAGCACGAAGCCGTACTCGCCGGCGAAGCGGCCGCGCAGCGTCTTCAGCTTCTCCGCCAGGTCGTCCGACATCCCGACCATCGACACCAGGGCGACGCCGATCTCAAGCCGCAGCTCGTCGAGCCGCAGCAGGATCTGCACCGTCTGCTCGGCGGTCTTCGGCGGATCCGCCGCC
Source organism: Inquilinus limosus DSM 16000 (assembly GCF_000423185.1). Lineage (GTDB taxonomy): Bacteria > Pseudomonadota > Alphaproteobacteria > DSM-16000 > Inquilinaceae > Inquilinus > Inquilinus limosus. The sequence continues at coordinate 102,567 of NZ_AUHM01000006.1, forward strand.
GCGGCCTCGGCCCGGCGCGCCTCCTCCGCCCGCCGGGCCATGACCCGCGGCATGATCCAGGCCAGGCCGCCGAAGATCGCGACCAGGACCAGGAAGGGGAAGGCCGGCAGGCCGGGGGCGACGGCCAGCAGCAGCAGCAGCCCGGCGGCGACCAGCAGCGCCTTGGGATAGGCGCCGAGCTGCGACAGCACCACCTGCTCGGTCGGGCCGCGGTTGCTGCCCTTGGAGATGACGAGGCCGGCGGCCAGCGAGACCAGCAGCGCCGGGATCTGGCTGACGAGGCCGTCGCCCACGGTCAGGGTGGCGAAGGTGGTGATTGCCTCGCCGATCGGCATGCCCCGCTGCAGCGTGCCGATGACGATGCCGCCGACCAGATTGATGAAGACGATGATGAGGCCAGCCACGGCATCGCCGCGGACGAATTTCGAGGCACCGTCCATGGCGCCGTAGAAGGAGCTCTCGTCCTCCAGCTCCTGGCGGCGCCGGCGGGCCTCCTTCTCGTCGATCATCCCGGCCGAAAGGTCGGCGTCGATCGCCATCTGCTTGCCGGGGATGGCGTCCAGGGTGAAGCGCGCCCCGACCTCGGCGATGCGGGTCGAGCCCTTGGTGATGACGATGTAGTTCACCACCACCAGGATCGCGAACAGGATCACCCCGATCACGAAGTTCCCCGACATGATGAAGCCGGAGAAGCCCTGGATTACATGGCCGGCGGCGCCCGGCCCCTCATGCCCGTGCGACAGGATCAGCCGGGTGGTGGCGACGTTCAGCGCCAGCCGCATCAGGGTGACGACCAGGAGGACGGTCGGGAAGGAGGAGAAGTCGGAAGCGCGGCCGATCCACAGCGCCACCATCAGGATCAGCACCGAGATCGCGAAAGAGAAGGCGAGGCTGATGTCCAGCACCACCACCGGCAGTGGCAGCAGCAGCACCGACAGGATCGCGGCGATGCCCATCGCGAACAGGATGTCGCGGTGCCGGGCGCCGAAGGCGCCGGCGAGGGACAGCCGCGCCAGGGCGCTGTTGCCGTTCACCCCGGCCACCCGGGGCCGGGCGGTCCGCGAAGACGAACTCATTCGACGAATCCCGTCGGCAGCAGCGGCTGCGGTGCCGTGTCGGCGATCAGGCCGCGGGTGAAGGCGATGCCGCCCAGCACCGCCTCGCCCCAGCCGCCGGGCTCGATCCCCGGCGGCGCCGTCTGCACCCGGCGGCGCATCTCCTCGACATAGCCGAGATTGTGGTCGATCCGGGCCAGGTAGCGCTCCTGGTATTCGGCGGTTGCGGAGTGATAGCGCCCGACGCCGAGCCGGGGGCCGTATTGCCGCGACAGCTCGCCGAGATGGCCGAGCGCGTAGGCGACATTGGCCTTCGGGTCGAAGGCCGCCTCCAGGGAGTCGAAGGCGTCGGGATGCCAGCGCAGATTGACCTGCATGCAGCCGACGTCGATCGAGCGCATGCCGGCGGCGAGGGCCCGGCGCACCCATTCCACCGCCTCGGCCTTGCTGTCGAAGCGCCGGCCCTCGCCCTCGGCATTGACGGTCCAGGGCCAGATGACGACGCGGCCATCCTCGACCCGGCGGCCGGATTCGGTCAGCCCGACCGACAGCGCCATGGCGGCGTCGACGCCCGATCCCGGCGCCTGGCGCATGATCTCGCGGGCGCAGATCGCGGCATCGGCGGCCGGGCCGCTCGCCCCCGGCGTCACCCAACTGCCGCCGATCGCGCCGGGGGCGGCGAGGGCGGGAAGGACCGGGATCAAGCAGGCGAGGACGATGGCTACCGCCCTTACGGTGCTTCTCTTTGGAGTCCCCCCTCCCCCTGCGGGAGGATAGGGGGAGGGGGTTTTCGCCGCTGGCGCGGAATCATGATCAAGGCGTTCGGCGAGGAAAGGTTCGGTCCTCGCCTCATCGCGCGCGGACGCGCGCAGACCCCTCCCCCTGCCCCCCTCCCGCAAGGGGAGGGGGGGCTTGTTTTGGACGGGGTCAATCTCCTGCAGCCCCATCACAGCCGGACGATGATGTCGGTCATCCGCTCCATCAGCCCGGTCAGGAGCTGGAACATGAGCGGCAGGGCGAGCATGACGGTGGCGATGATGGCGACGACCTTGGGCACGAAGGTCAGCGTCATCTCCTGCACCTGGGTCAGGGCCTGGAACAGGGCGATGCCGAGGCTGACCACCAGCGCCACCGCCAGCGCCGGCCCGGCCACCAGGATCGAGGTCCACAGCCCGTCGCGCAGCACCTGGATGATGTCGGCTTCGTTCATGCCGGCGCCCGGTCAAATCGCCATGCGCATGATCTCGTTGTAGGCGGCGATGGCGCGATCACGGACCGCGACCACGGTGCGCAGCGTGGTCTCGGCCTCCAGCACCGCGTTCACCACCTGCTGCGCCGGCACCTCGCCGCGCAGCCCGGCGAGGGATGCCAACTCGGCCCCGCGCAGGCTGTCCATGGTCGAAGCGGCGGCATCCTTCAGCACCTCGCCGAAGCTGGTCGCGGCCGGGCCGACGGGAGCGCTGGACGGCGCCGCGGTGGACAGGGGGGCGGCGGTGGCGCCGGCCGGGGCGACCGGCTGCAGGAGCAGGGGCGGCAGGGCCATGATGTCAGCCGCGCAGCATGTCGACGGTGCGGGACAGCATGGTCCGCGCCTGCTCGATCACAGAGAGATTGGCCTCGTAGCTGCGCGAGGCTTCCCGCATGTCGGCCATCTCGATCACCGTGTTGACGTTGGGCAGCTTGACGTAGCCGGCGGCATCCGCGGCGGGATGGCCGGGGTCGTAGGACATCGGGAAAGCGCTCTGATCGGTCCTGACCCGCCGGACCTCCACCAGCTCGGCCCCGCTGGCGCGGTCGAGCGTCGAGGCGAAGGTCACAGTCTTGCGGCGATACGGGTCGCCGCCCGGTTGGGTCGCGGTGGTCTCGGCATTGGCGACGTTCTCGGCCACCACCCGCAGCCGCAGGCTCTGCGCCCGCAGGCCGGAGGCCCCGACCTTCATCGCCGCGCTCAGCGGATCCATGCCTCGGCTCCTGTCGTTGACCGGGTCACTGCTGCCCGGTGGCGATGCGGAACAGCCCCATGCTGCGCTGATAGACGCCGGCGGCCAGGCCGTAGGCGTCACGGATCTCGCCGGACAGCACCATCTGCTCCTCGAGATTGACCGAATTGCCGTTGGGGTCGGCGGCCCAGGTCTCGACCGGCCGCGGCGCCAGCGGCCCGCCCGGCCGGGTGCCGGCCAGATGCGCCGGCCGGGTGGCGGCGAGGGCGAGGCGGGACTGCGCCCCGCTCAGCATCTCGGCGAAGGGCGGCAGATCCTTGGCACGGTAGCCCGGCTGGTCGGCGTTGGCGACGTTCTGCGCCACCGCCTTCTGGCGCTCGGCCAGATAGGTCATGCGGCTGTCGGCGAGGCCGACCACCCCGATCGCCTTGATGTCCATTCCGCCGATACCTCGGATTCTAGGTAATTTTCTCTCGGACATTAATGGATTTATGTCCGGCGGAATTTTCACTAAAGGATTCAATCGCTGGATTCAATAAGGATTGAAGGAATTCGCGATGGCGGACCGCATCCAGGCTGCGTCGTTGCTGCGCCGGGCCGCGGCCGAGATCGCGGCGCTGCCGGGGCCGGTGCTGCGCGGCCATGTCGCCGCCGCGGCGGGCATGACGATCGAGGCCGGCGGCCTCGGCCGCCGCATCGCCCTGGCCGACCGCTGTACGGTGCTGGCCGGGGGCGGCGGGGCGCCGGAGCGCGAGATCCGCTGCGAGGTGATCGGCTTCCGCGAGGGGCGGACGGTGCTGATGGCGATGGACGATCCGGCCGGCGTGGCGCCCGGCCACCCGGTCGAGCTGCGCCGGGCCGACGCGCTGATCCGCCCGTCGCCGGCCTGGCTCGGCCGGGTGGTGAACGGGCTGGGCGAGCCGATCGACGGCCGCGGCCCGATCCCGGCCGGCGATGCGCCGCGCCCGCTGCGCGGCAAGCCGCCGCTCGCCACCGCCCGACGGCGGCTCGGCCCGCGGGTCGGGACCGGGGTGCGGGCGATCGACGCCTTTACCCCGCTGTGCCGCGGCCAGCGCATGGGCATTTTCGCCGCCGCCGGCGTCGGCAAGTCGACCCTGCTGTCGATGCTGGCGCGCGGTGCCGAGGCCGACGCCATCGTGATCGGCCTCGTCGGCGAGCGCGGGCGCGAGGTGAACGAGTTCATCGAGGAGGGGCTGGGGCCGGAGGGGCTGGCGCGGTCGGTGGTGGTGGTCGCGACCTCGGACGAGAGCGCCCTCCTGCGCCGCGACGCCGCCCATCTGGCCATGACCGTGGCCGAGGATCTGCGCGACCGCGGCCTCGACGTGCTGCTGCTGATGGATTCGCTGACCCGCTACGCCACCGCGCTGCGCGAGATCGGCCTTCTGGCCGGGGAGCCGCCGACCACGCGCGGCTACCCGCCCTCGGTCTTCGGCGAGCTGCCGCGCCTCCTGGAACGCGCCGGCACCGGCGGCGGGCTGCAGGGCGACATCACCGCGCTGTTCACCGTGCTGGTCGAGGGCGACGATCACGACGAGCCGGTCTCCGACACCGTGCGCGGCATCCTCGACGGCCATATCGTGCTGTCGCGCCGGATCGCCCAGGCCGGCCGCTTCCCGGCGATCGACGTGCTGCGCAGCCTGTCGCGCGCCGTCGACCGGGCGCTGACGCCGGAGGCGCTGGCCCTGTCCGCCCGGGCCCGGCAGCTCCTGGCGGTGCATGAGGGGGTGGCGGAGATGATCCGCATCGGCGCCTATGTCGCCGGCTCCGACCCCGATGTCGACGAAGCGATCCGGATCCTGCCCGCACTGGAGCGGTTCCTGGCCCAGGAGCGGGAGGACCGGACGCCGCCCGGGGAAGGGCAGGACCGGCTCGCCGGGGCGCTGGCGGGCGAGGGCCCTGCCTAACTCTCCCACAGGCTCCCCGGTCTCAGCCGCGATCGGCCCGGCGGCGGACGGCGAAGCCCAGCGTGGCAAGGTCGGAAAGCGCGGCCTCCGCCTTCACGGCGCGGGCCTTGCGCGTCCGCTCCCGCGCTGCGGCGTCGACCGTCGCGAACTTCTCGGCCTCGCGGTGATGCAGCAGCACCCGTCGCCGCAACTGCTCCAGCTGCTCCTGCAGTGCCAGCCGCTCTCTCGCCCGGTCGGCCCGGCGGGCGCGCAGCCCAGCCAGATAGGCCGGCATCTGCCGCAGCCCGTGCTCGTCGGCAAGGGTAAATTGCCGGCTGGATTCGGCCATGTCGGCGCGATCCTGCCGCTCGAGCTCGTCCAGCTGGCGCTCGACCGCAACGGCGGTGCGCTGGACGTCATCGAGGCGCTGCTGCTCGCGCCGGGCGAGAAGGCGGGCAACATTCATGGCGTCCGATCCGTCTTGGCCCCTCGGGGGGGCATGCTGCAGCCGCGATGCTTAATTTCGCGTTTCGGCGAGGCAAATGGCCCAGGGCCGGAACCGCTTTCGGCGCCGAGCGTCGGCGAGGCCCCATCCGGCGCGGCGCCTGGCCGGTCGCCCCGGGGAGGTGACGATGTACCGAGTCTTCCGCAAAAGCGCCGAGAGGCGATCACGGCATGCTGGTGAACGTCTCATTATGGCGCCCCCCGGTCCGAGTGATGCATGGACCAGCAGGTCCTCCCCGGAAGCGCACGGGCCGGCCACAAGCGCTACAGCTGGAACTGCAGCCGGCGCGACAGGACGATCCCAGCGGCCCCCCGCAGCGTGGCGAACCCTCTCTGGTCGGTCAGCAGGACGCGGGGATCGCTGCCGGGACGGGGCGGCACCAGCAGGCCGACATGCGCCTCGATCGCGGCCCGCAGCCGCTCCCCGGCCTCGACCACCTCGCCATGCAGCACGAAGTGGTTGGGCGCCAGCGTCTGCTGCAGGTTGGCGATGCCGACCGCGATGTTGCGGGCATAGAGGTCCAGCAGGCGCTCCGCCGCTTCGGACCCCGCATCGGCCTGCCCGGCCAGCAGGGCGGGGGTCATCTCCTCGGCCCCGGGCAGGCCGGCGGCCCGCGCCTGGCGCCGCAGCCAGCCGATGGTCGCGACCGTCTCCCAGCAGCCGCGGCGGCCGCAGGCGCAGATCTCGCCGTCGATCTGGACGAAGGTGTGGCCCAGCTCGCCGCCGGCGCCGGCCGGCCCGCTCTGCAGGTGTCCATCCAACTGAAGCGCGCCGCCGATCACGTCGGACAGGAACAGCACCGCGAAGGTCCGCAGGCTGCGGCCGATGCCGAACCAGCGGTCGGCCAGCAGCAGCGCCCGCGGATGATGGTCGAGATAGACCGGCAGGCCGGTCCGCTCCTCCAGCATCGCGCCCAGGCTCAGGCCGGACAGGACCGGCGCCAGGTTGACCTTGACGATGACGCCGCGGTCGCGGTCGATCATGCCGGCCGCGGCAACCCCGATGCCGAGCGGCGGCTGCCTGGCGGCCGAGAGCGTGCGCGACAGGCTTCCGGCGACGGCCGCGACCGCGTGGCCGGGGTCGCCGTCGTCGGTGGGGAATTCCGCGCGCTCGACCGCCGTGATCTCGCCGGTCCAGGACACCAGCGCGGTACGGACCGAGCCGTGGCTCAGCGCCACCGCCCCGATCTGCGGCGCGTCGCGCGAGAACTGCAGCGGCCGGGCCGGCTTGCCGCCGGCGCCGCCGGGCGAGGCGGGCTCGCCCTCCACCAGGATGCCGTCGTCGATCAGCGGCTGGACGATGCCGGTGATGGTGGCGCGGTTGACGCCGATGTGGCGGGCCAGGTCGGCGCGGCTGGTCGGCCCGAGATCGAACAGCGACTGCAGCAGGCGCCTGCGGTTCACGTCGCCCATCTTGGCCGGGGACAACAGGGAAGGGGGCCGCGGCTTTGCCGCCCCGGCCGGCGTTCCGCGTGATGGCGGGGTGTCCTCGCCGGCGGCGCCGTCCATCACCCGGCCTGACATCTTTCCAGTCGACATCACCTACTCTTCCCACGAGCCGGGCAGGGCCCGGCCTTGCGACAGTCTACCGGCGGTGGCGCGTGGTGCGGAACGATCCTCCTCGCGCCGCCTCCGGATGCACGCTCTGTGGCACGCCTTCCGCGTTGACGGCAAGTTTGTTTGGAAATATAACAAACATACCAATGGAGCGAGCCCGTCCCGGCCACCATCCATGCCGGTTGGAAGCAAGCCCGAAAAAATCACAGGAGAGGCGAATGGATAAGGATCTGCTGGGTCGTTATCTGGTGTCCCGCCGTCGTCTGCTGCAGGGCGCCGCCCTGGGGTCGGGCGCCGCCTTCGCGGGGCTGGGCGGCCGATGGGCCCGCGCCGCGCCGGCCACGCCGCTCAGCTTCATCGGCTGGCAGTTCCAGCCGCAGATCGTCGAGGCGAACGTCAACACCTTCAAGTCGCTGTACGACGAGAACGTCAACTACGAGCTGGTGACCGGCGACTACCACCCGGTGGTCGAGACCAAGCTGACCGGCGGCCAGCGCATCGACATGCTGTATGCCGAGGAGGATCACATCGCCCGCTGGTGCGCGGCGGAGTGGACACGGGACCTCGAAGGGCTGGACGGCGTGGACGAGATGAAGGCCGGCATGTTCCCGGTCAGCGTCAAGTCGATGTCGCTGCCCGACGGCAAGCTGGCGGGGCTGCCCTACTACGCCGGGCACAACGCCTTCATCTACAACGAGGAGCATCTGCAGAAGGCCGGCCTCGCGGTGCCCGACAGCTGGGATTCGCTGCTGGACGCCTGCCGCAAGCTGAAGAAGGACGGCATCTCGGACGCGCCCTACAACAGCGCCTGGGGCCAGAAATGGCCGGAGCTGTCCTGGAGCATCTTCGCCTGCTGGTACGCGGAAGGCGCGCCCGTCTTCAACGAGGCCGGCGACTTCGTCGACGACGCCGCGCTGCGCAAGGTGCTGGAGACGCACCAGGCGCTGTACAAGGAGCAGCTGGTGGCGGCCGACATCATGACGCTGCCGAATGAAGGCGTGCCCAGCTACGCCACCGGCCGCCACACCTTCATGGTGCTGCACGATTACGACCAGAAGGTCGCCAACGATCCCAAGCTCTCCAAGGCCGCCGGCAAGGTCAGGAACGCCCTGATGCCGGGCAAGACCAAGTCGACTTTCGCCTGGACCGCCGTCTACATGATGGGGGCGCAGCCGACCGACGTCGACCGCACCTGGAACCTGCTGCGCTTCTTCGGCGGCAAGTCCAAGGACGGCCAGTACCATGTGATCAAGCGCTGGGCGCTCGAATTCGGTCTCGGCTCCGCCTACAAGGAGGTGATGACGGATCCCGAAGTCGTCGCCAGCTTCGGCAAGTGGCGCGACCTCGACGTCACCAACAAGCAGCTCGAGATCGCCACCTCCCGCGACATCGCCAAGCAGATCTGGTTCCCGGAATGGGACCTGTTCATGATGCAGCGGGTGCAGGAATACATCCGCGGCAGCATGTCGACCGACCAGATCGTCGACGAGCTCGGCCAGAAGGTGGCCGAGCTGAAGCAGCAGTACCAGTAGCCAGCAGGAACGGCGATCGCGGCCGTGCCGCGATCGTCCTTCGCGAGCCATTCGTCGGAGGGGCGGCCCGGTGTCGATCACCATCCCGCGAGCACCCGCCATGGACCGTCCGCGCCGCCGCGTCGGCCGGATCCCGGGCTTCGCCTATGGCGCGGTGGCGCCGACGCTGGCGATCGTGATCGCCGTCGTCGCCCTGCCGCTGGCCTACAGCCTCTATCTTAGCCTCCATCGCACCAACCCGATCACCAAGCGCTGGATCTTCGTCGGGCTCGACAACTATGCCGGCATGCTCGGCAACGCCGAGTTCTGGGCGGCGCTGGGCCGGACCGCCTATTTCGCCGCCTTCTCGGTGATCGGCACCACGCTGATCGGCATGGGCATGGCCCTCGTCCTGAACGAGCGCTTCGCCGGGCGCGGCTTCCTGCGCAGCGTCATGCTGGTGCCCTGGGCCATGGCGCCGGTCTCGGTCGGCGTGCTCTGGTCCTTCGTCTACGCCGGCGACTACGGCACGCTGAACGGGCTGCTGACCGATCTCGGCCTCGGCTTCCTGGTCACGCCCTGGCTGGGCGACGGGTTCCGCGCGCTCAACCTCGTCGCCCTGACCCAGGTCTGGAACCAGGCGCCGCTGACGGCCCTCTTGCTGCTGGCCGGGCTGCAGTCGATGCCGCGGAACCTGCACAAGGCGGCGATGCTGGACGGCGCCGGGCCGGTCGCCCGCTTCTTCGCCATCACGCTGCCCTGGCTGAAGCCCAACCTGCTGTTCATCGCCATCATCGCGACGATCAACTCGCTGATGGCCTTCGACATCCTGTGGATCATGACCCGGGGCGGGCCGGGGGCGGCCACCACGGTCTTCGCCTGGCTCGGCTACCTCACTTCCTTCCAATTCCTGAAGTTCGGGGAAGGGGCGGCGATCCTCTACGACCTGACCATCCTCAGCTTCGTGCTGGCGATCCTCTACTTCCTGGTGCTCGGGCCGCGGCAGCGCCGCCGGGCGGCGGCCGCAGCCGACGCTGGCTCCGATGATGGGCGGGCCGTCGGCGGGCGGCGTCACGCCATGGTGACGCTGCCGCCCCACCGGCCGCGGGCGCGGCTGCCCCGGCCGGTCGAGGCCGCCCTCGCCCGCTTCGGCTTCGCTCTCGCCGCGCTGCTGATCTTCCTGTGGTCGGCCCTGCCGGTCATCGCCCTGGTGCTGATGAGCCTGACCCCGGCCTCGGACCTGATCCGCATGCCGCCAACGGTCGTCCCCAGCGGCTTCACCCTGCACAACTTCACCGCGGTGCTGGCGCCGGAGCTGGCGAGCGGCAACGAGACCAGCGTCCAGGCCAAGCGGGTGCCGCTGTCGCTGCTGAACAGCTTCGTCGTCGGCGTCGTCGTGGTGGCGATCAGCGTCGCCCTGGGCACTCTGGCCGGCTACGCCTTCGCCCGGCACGGCAAGGCGCGCTTCTTCAAGATCAGCCTGTGGGGCCTGCTGCTGACCCGGATGACGCCGGCGCTGACGCTGGTGCTGCCCTTCTTCGTCATCTTCCGCACCCTGGGACTGATCGACACCCGCATCGGGCTGGTCATCGCCTACAGCAGCATCCTGCTGCCGCTCAGCGCCTGGATGATGAAGAGCTATTTCGAGGGCATCCCGGCCAGCCTCGACCGGGCGGCGCTGATCGACGGCTGCTCGCGGCTGAAGATGCTGTGGAAGATCCTGCTGCCGGTGGCCCGGCCGGGCATCATCGCCGCCGCGATCTTCTGCTTCCTGGTCAGCTGGAACGAGTTCCTGTTCGCGCTGATCCTGACCTCTACGCCGAATTCCCAGACCATCCCGGTGGTGCTGTCGGGCTTCCTCAGCCAGGCGCGCTTTTACGAATACGGGCCGATGTTCGCTGCCAGCGTGCTGTCGATCGCCCCGCCGGTGCTCGTCGCCTTCCTGTTCCAACGCTACCTCGTCCAGGGCGCGCTCTCCGGCGCCGTCAAGGGCTGAGAAGCGGGAGGCCCCCATGACCTCGATCAACATCCGCGCCGTGTCCAAGAGCTATGCCCAGCACCGGGTGCTGAAAGGGCTCGACCTCGACATCGCCGACGGCGAGTTCATCTCCTTCCTCGGCCCCTCCGGCTGCGGCAAGAGCACGCTGCTCTACTGCATCGCCGGGCTGGAGGAGATCACCACCGGCAGCATCCTGTTCGATGGGCGCGACATCAGCGGCCTGGCGCCGCGCGACCGCAACATCGCCCTGGTGTTCCAGGACTACGCGCTCTACCCGCACATGGCGGTGCGGGACAACATGGCCTTCCCGCTGCGCCAGCAGAAGGTCGGCGCCGACGCCATCCGGCGCCAGGTCGCCTGGGCGGCGGAGCTGCTGGGGCTGGAGGAGCTGCTGGACCGGTCGCCGGCCGAGCTGTCCGGCGGCCAGCGCCAGCGCGTGGCGGTCGGCCGCGCCATCGTCCGCAACCCCGCGGCGCTCTTGATGGACGAGCCGCTGTCCAACCTCGACGCCAGCCTGCGGGTGCGGATGCGGACCGAGATCAAGCGGCTTCAGCGCGAACTGGCGGTGACCACCATCTTCGTCACCCATGACCAGGAGGAGGCGATGGTCCTGTCGGACCGGATCGCCGTGATGCATGACGGCGTGCTGCAGCAATTCGCCGACCCGATGGCGGTCTATCGCGAGCCCGCCAACCAGTTCGTCGCCGGCTTCATCGGCAGCCCGCAGATGAACTTCCTGCCGGGCTCCGCCGTCTCGGGCGGCCGGGACGACAGCCGGGTGGTCGGCATCCGCCCGCACGATCTGACGCCGTCGGCGGGGCCGGAGGACGGGGCGCTGTCCCTGACCGGCGAGCTGGCGCTGATCGAGCCGGCCGGGCCGGTCCATTTCCTCGACGTGCTGGTCGGCGACCGCATGGTCAAGGCCACCTGCAGCGACCCCGACGGCCTGCGCCCGGGCGCCAGCCTGACCCTGACCGCCCCGGACCGCAGCATCCACCTGTTCGACCGCGCCAGCGGCGCCCGGGTCTAGTTCCACCGCAAGGAAGCGTTGCATCCCATGGCCTTCGATCTCGTGCTCAGGAACGGTCGGGTGATAGACCCGTCGCAGGGCATCGACCGCGTCGCCGACATCGCCTTCGCCGGCGGCAAGGTCGCCGCCATCGGCGCCGGCCTGGATCCCGGCGGCGCGGCCGTCCGCGACGTGTCCGGCCTGATCGTGACGCCGGGGCTGATCGATCTGCACACCCATGTCTATTGGGGCGGCACCTCGCTCGGCATCGACGCCGAGGCGTTCGCCAGGGCCAGCGCCGTTACCACCTGCGTCGACACCGGCAGCGCCGGGCCCGGCAACTTCCCGGGCTTCCGCAGGCATGTGATCGAGCCGAGCCGGATCCGCATCCTGGTCTATCTGCACGTCTCCTTCGCCGGCATCTTCGGCTTCTCCAGCCGGGTCATGGTCGGCGAAAGCCACGACATCCGGCTGATGGCCGCGCGGGATGCAGTCGAGGTGGCCGACGCCAACCGCGATGTGATCATCGGCATCAAGGTGCGGATCGGCCGGATCGCCAGCGGCCCGTCCGGCATCGCCCCGCTCGACGTCGCCCTGCAGGTGGCGGACGAGACCGGCCTGCCGCTGATGGTCCATATCGACGAGCCGCCGCCCTCCTACGAGGCGGTGGTGGACCGGCTGCGGCCGGGCGATGTGCTGACCCACTGCTTCCGGCCCTTCCCGAACGCGCCGGTCACCGGCGACGGCAAGGTCAAGCCCGAGGTGCTGGCGGCGCGCGAGCGCGGCGTGCTGTTCGACATAGGGCACGGCATGGGGTCGTTCGGCTGGAAGACCGCGCGGGCGATGCTGGCCCAGGGCTTCAAGCCGGACACCATCTCCTCCGACGTCCATGCGCTGTGCATCAACGGGCCGGCCTATGACCAGGTGACGACGCTGTCGAAGTTCCTGGCGCTGGGCATGCCGCTGGACGAGGTGATCGCGGCCTCGACCGTCAACGCCGCCAAGGCGCTGGGCCGGCCGGAGCTCGGGACGCTCCGGCCGGGCAGCGTCGGCGACGTCAGCATCCTGTCGCTGAAGGACGGCGCCTTCCCGCTGGAGGATGTGCGCGGCGAGGTCGTCACCGCCGGCCGGCGGCTCTTCGCCGAAGGCGTCGTGGTCAACGGGCGCTGGTGGCACCCGGTGGAAGGAACGGAATGATGCAGCGCGACGACATCGAGACCTTCGCCAACCACATCGGCGGGCGCTGGGAGGCGGAGCCGGAATGGATGCCGGCAGTGAACCCGGCGACCGGCGAGACGATCGGCCGGCTGCCGCGCAGCAGCCGCGAGACGGCGCGGCGCGCCATCGCCGCCGCGCGGCAGGCGCAGCACGGCTGGGCCGCGACGCCGGTGTGGGAGCGGGCGCGCGCCTGCCTCGCCATCGCCGCGCAGATCGACGGCGCGCGCGACCGCATCGCCCGCACCCTGAGCCTCGAGCAGGGCAAGCCGTTCAAAGAGGCGCAGGGCGAGGTCGGCAAGGCGGCGGACGGCTTCCGGCTGGCGGCCGAGCTGGTCAAGCAGCTGCGTGGCGAGACCCTGCCGGCGGAGGACCCGAGCAAGCTGGTGCTGACCCTGCGCCAGCCGCGCGGCGTCTATGCGGTGATCACGCCCTGGAACTTCCCGGTGAACATCCCGGTCGAATACCTCGCGCCGGGCATCGCCACCGGCAACGCCATCGTCTGGGTGCCGGCGCCGAGCACGTCGATGGCGGCGGTCGAGCTGATGCATACGATCGAGGAGGCGGGGCTGCCGCCGGGCGTGGTCAATCTGGTGATCGGGGAGGGGGCGGTGGTCGGCGACGAGATCGTCGCCCATCCGGACACCAACGGCATCGGCTTCACCGGCAGCCCGGCCACCGGGCAGCGCATCGCCGAGCGCGGCGCCGGCAAGCCGATGCTGCTGGAGCTCGGCGGCAACGGGCCGGTGCTGGTGTTCGAGGACGCCGATCTCGACCGCGCCGCCGCGGCCGCCGCCGGCGGCGCCTTCTTCAACGCCGGCCAGGTCTGCGCCGCCACCGGCCGGGTCCTGGCCCATCGCAGCATCGTCGAGCCGCTGGCGCAGCGGCTGGTCGAACATGCGCGGGCGCAGAAGCTCGGCGATCCGCTGCAGCAGGGCACGACCATGGGGCCGCTGAACAACCCGAAGGTCGCGGCCAAGGTGCGCGAGCATGTCGAGGACGCCGTCGCCCGCGGCGCCACGGTGCTGGCCGGCGGCCGGCCGCGGCCGGATCTGGGCAGCGACCTCTTCTTCGAGCCGACCGTGATCGCCGGCGTCACCCGCGACATGCGCATCAACCGGGAGGAAACGTTCGGCCCGGTGGTGCCGGTCCTGGCCTTCGACGACGACGCGGAGGCGCTGGACCTGGCGCTGGACACCGACCACGGGCTCAGCGTCGGCCTGTTCACCGCGGACATGGACCGGGCGCTGCGCTTCGGCGAGGCGATCCCCGCCGGCATCGTCAACGTCAACGCCGGCAGCACCTGGTGGGAGCTGCACCTGCCCTTCGGCGGCGGCTCCGGCACCCGCAGCGGCATCGGCCGGCTCGGCGGGCGCCACACGCTCGAAGCGATGACCGAACTCAAGATGATCTCGATCACCCGGACCGGGAAATGACATCCAAGATGAGCACACCTTCTGCGGCTGTGGCGGCACGGCTGCTGGCCGACCTCGTCGACCTCCTGCTGCCGGGCGGCGGCGACTGGCCCTCTGGCGCCACCGTCGGCGTCCAGTCGGCGCTGGCCATGCGCCTGGTCGAGGAGCGCGGCGAGGCCGACCTCGACCGGCTGGCGCAGGCCATCCTGAAAGCCGGCGGGCCCTTCGCGGACCATCCGGAGGAGCGGCGCATCGCCATCGCACAGGCCTTCGAAGCGGCGGAGCCGGAGCTGTTCGGCTGGGTCCGCGATGCCGCTTACTTCGCTTACTACGAAAGCCCGTACATCGTGGCGGTGATCAACGCCCAGGGCCATCCCTACCGGCTGCGGCCGCATGTGAAGGGCTATCCGCTGCCGCGCTTCGATCCGGCGCGGGACACGCCGCGGCACGGCCGGGGCCGCTATCTGCCGACCGCGGCCGTGCGCCGGGTCGACATCTCCCGCCTCGAACTCGACAGCGACCGCACGCAAGCCTGGGGCCTGAAGCGATGACCAAGCCGTCCTGCGACATCCTGATCATCGGCGCCGGCGCCACCGGATCGCTGGCCGCCGTGGTGCTGGCCGAGGCCGGGCTGAAGGTCGTCTGCCTCGAGCAGGGCTCCTGGGTCGAGGCCGGCGACCACCCGCATTACAGCTCCGACTGGTCCTGGCAGCGCCGCACCCGGTGGAACGCCGACGTCAACCGCCGCCGCCATCCGGACGACTACCCGGTCGTCTCCGACAGCTCGCAGGTGCTGATGTGGAACGGCGTCGGCGGCTCGACCAATGTCTATGGCGCGATCTGGCCGCGCTACCGGCCCTCGGATTTCCGCAAGGGCGACGAGCACGGGCTGCAGCCGAACTGGCCGATCGCTTATGAGGACCTGGCGCCGTTCTACGAGGCGGCGGACCGCATGATCGGCGTCAGCGGCCTGGCCGGCGATCCGGCGATGCCGCCGCGCGAGGCCTGCCCGACCGGGCCGCTGCCCTTCACCAAGGCGGCGCGCCGCCTCTCCCAGGCCTTCGACACCCTCGGCTGGCACTGGTGGCCGGCCGAGGCGGGGGTGATCTCGGAGGATTACGACGGCCGACCCGGCTGCAACGGCTGCGGCATCTGCAACGGCTGCCCGCGCGGGTCGATGAGCAAGTATTCGCTGTCGATCTGGCCCAAGGCACTCGCGGCCGGGACCGAGCTGCGCATCCACGCCCGGGTGCTGCGGATCGAGAAGGGCAGGGACGGGCGGGCCACCGGCGCCCACTACATCGACCGCGAAACCGGCCGCACCGAGTTCCAGCCGGCCGAGATCGTGGTCGTCGCCGCCAACGGCGTCGGCACTCCACGGCTGCTGCTGGCCTCGGACAACCTCGCCAACCAGTCGGACCAGGTCGGCCGCAACCTGCTGCACCACACGCTGGTGGGGGCCGAGATCTGGGTGGACGAGCCGGTCGACGGCCATATGGGCTATGTCGCCTCGCTGATCAGCCGCGAATTCGCTGAGACCGATGTCCGCCGCGGCTTCGTCAACGGCTTCAACTTCAACTGCCTGACCAGCACCTCGGCCGCCGCCGAGGTCGCCGCGGGCTGGATCACCGAGACCCGGGCGCCCTGGGGCCGCGACCACCACCGCTGGTTCGAGCGCCATTTCGGCCACGGCATCGGCATCTACGCGATCGGCGACGACCTGCCGAACCCGGAGAACCGCGTCGCCCTCGACCCGGTCAGGCGGGATGCCGACGGCATCCCGGTCGCGACCATGCATTACCTGCCGGGCGAGAACGACCGGCGGATGATGAACTACATGCTCGACCGGCTGGTCGACATCGGCACCGCCGCCGGTGCCTTCGAGGTGAAGCTGCAGGACTACCGCGACAAGGACGGCGTCTACCGCACCCCGGCCTGGCACATGATCGGCACCTGCCGCATGGGCAGCGACCCGGAGACCTCGGTGGTGAACCAATGGCACCAGAGCTGGGACGTGCCGAACCTGTTCATCGTCGACGGCAGCGTCCTGGCCACCGGCGGCGTGGTCAACCCGACCCCGACGATCTCGGCCCTGGCCTTGCGGGCCGCGACCCATATCCGCGACAATTTCCGCGAGCTCAAGGGCGCGACCCGGCCGATGGCGGCGTGATACCGATTACAAGAGATGGCGGCCGTCTCCCAAACCGTCATGGCGAGGGCCCCGGCCTTGAGCCGGGGGACGTGGCCATCCAGGGGCCAGTGCGAGCGGTCCCTGGATGGCCACGCCCCTGCGGGGCTCGCCATGACGGATTAAGGTTTCGTATCGCTGGCAGGAGCTCAAGGGAGTCCGATCGATGCTGCAGCCGCCGCCGGCCGAGCCGGGCATGCGCGAGGAGGAGGTCGACACCCCGGCCCTGATCCTCGACCTCGACGCCTTCGAGGCCAATCTCGACCGCATGGCCGGTCTGGCCGCGGCGGCCGGGGTCAAGCTGCGGCCGCACGCCAAGACCCACAAATCGCCGGTGATCGCCCATCTGCAGCTGGCGCGCGGCGCCGTCGGCCAATGCACCCAGAAGGTGGCGGAAGCCGAGATCCTGGCCTGGGGCGGCGTGCCGGACATCCTGGTCAGCAACGAAGTGGTGGGCCTGCGCAAGCTGGCCCGCCTTGCGGCGCTGACCCGGATCGCGCGGGTCGCCGTCTGCGCCGACCATCTCGATGCCGTGGCGGCGATCGAGGCCGCGGCGGAGGCCGCCGGCGCGCGGTTGAGCGTGCTGGTGGAGATCGATGTCGGCACCGGCCGCTGCGGCGTGGCGCCGGGGCAGGAGGCGATGGCGCTGGCCCGGCGCATCGCCGCCAGCCGGCATCTCGTCTTCGGCGGGCTGCAGGCCTATCACGGCCGCGCCCAGCACCGCCGGTCGCCGGAGGAGCGCGCCGCCGCCATCGCCGAAGCGGCGGAGGCGGCGGGGCGGACGGTGGAAGATCTGCGCCGGGCCGGCCTCGACTGCCCGGTCGTCGGCGGCGCCGGCACCGGCACCTTCGCGCTGGAGGCGGCGAGCGGCGTCTTCACCGAGCTGCAGGTCGGCTCCTACGCCTTCATGGACGCGGATTACGCCCGCAACGACCCGCCGCCGCCCTTCCTCCAGGCGCTGTTCGTGCTGGCGACGGTGATGAGCGTCCCGCGCGACGGCGCCGCCGTGGTCGATGCCGGCCACAAGGCGCTCCCGACCGACAGCGGCATGCCGCTGGTCTGGGGCCGGGACGGCATCCGCTATGAAGGCCCGTCGGACGAGCATGGCCGGTTGGTGATCGAGCCCGGCGCCGCCAGGCCGAAGCTCGGCGAGCGGCTGCGCCTGGTGCCGGGCCATTGCGACCCGACGGTCGATCGCTTTGACTGGTATGTCGGGATTAGGTCCGGCCGGGTCGAATGCCTGTGGCCGGTCGCGGCCCGTGGCGCCATGGCCTGACCGAGTGGCGGGCTTCGGCCGGGCCGACGTGAAGCGCTCTCACTCGGCCGACACTGCTGGGGCTGCGATCTCCGGCGTTCTGCTCGGGCCACAGGAAGCGCGTTCGATGATACGGCTCGTGATGTGGACGCGCAGGGAAATGTCGGGCGGAATGCGCCCCTGGATCCGATCATCGAGCAGACGCACGCAGGTGGCCCCCATCTGCTGGCCGAAGACCTTGACGGTGGTCAGCTGCGGCGAGATCTGGGTCGCGGCGGAGTAGTCGCCGAAGCCCACGACCGATACGTCTTCCGGAATCCGATAGCCGAGCCGCAGAAGTTCGGACATCACCGTCAGCGCCAGCCCGTCATGGGCACAGAAGAAGGCGGTCGGGCGAAAGCCCTCCGCATGCGCGGCGCGCAGATGCTCGGTGAAGCGCGTCTCCGCATCGAACTTCATCTCGCGGAACTCCACGTCCTCATGCTTCTCCAGGACCTCCCGGACGCCATAGAAGCGCTCGACACGGCCGCGGTAGCCGGGAGTCCCGTGGACATAGGCGATGCGGCGGTGTCCGAGGGCCAGGAGATAGTTGGCGACGGCGGAGCCCGCCTCGTGATCGGTGCCGCCGACATGGTCCGCCTGCTCGAGCGGCTCGAGCCAGCCCTGCCGCACGATCGGCGTGCCGAGCGCATAGGCGCGGGCAAGGCTGTCGCGGCCATGCGGCCCGACGAGAACGGCGCCGGCGCAGGAGCGCACGAAGGCCTCGATCTCATCGGCCTGATGGGTCCAGCGCATGGTGAGGCGGTAGCCCAGCCTTTGCGCTTCGGACTGGGCGCCATTCTGGATCAGCAGGTGAAGCTCGCTGTTGATCAGATCGGTGTCGTGGAAGATCACCCCCAGGGTGAGCGGCTCCGGCTCGGGGTTCGCGCGCGCGTAGCCGAGCTCGGCAGCCACCTCCTGCACGCGGCGGCGCGTCTCCTCGGACACTCCGCTCTTGCCGGACAGGGAGCGCGACACGGCGAATTTCGACAGGCCGGTGCGCTGGGCGATGGTCGCCAATGTGACCTTGGCCATTGTTGATCCTTGTTCTCAGGCCATCCCTTCTAGCATCGGCGCATACCGCAGAAAAAAGTTTTGTTGCGCTGCCCGAAGACGCTTGCGGGAGGCAAACATCATTCACATCCAGATCAAAACACTCGGTTAGATAACTGCAAAATTTCCAGAACATAACGCTTTACCTAACAAATGGGCATATGACAGCCTTCAACATGTCACGGCCGATCATAACAGGCCGGGCGGGGAGGAGACATCGAGATGGTGAAGTTGAGCCGCAGGGCTTTCATCGCCGCCAGTTCCGCCGTCGCCGGATCGCTCGCGCTGCCCCGAATTGTCCGCGCCGCGGATCTCAAGGAGTCGGCCTTTCTGAAGGGGCAGGTCGACGCCGGCGCCTTGCCTCCCGTCGCGCAGCGACTGCCGGCAAACCCGCTGGTCATCACCCCTTTCGAGCGCCCGGGTCGGCAGGGCGGCGACTGGAAGCACGCTCTGGTCGGCGGCGGATCGCTCTCGATGGTGGTGCGGTATCAGGGCTACGAACCGCTCGTCCGCTTCAACCCGGACTGGTCGGGGCTGGTCGAGAACGTGGCCGAGTCCTGGGAGGTCAATGCCGACGCCACCGAATACACCTTCCGCCTGCGCAAGGGCCACAAATGGTCGGACGGGCATCCCTTCACGACCGAGGACGTGCAGTTCTGGTACGACGCCTTCTTCACCGACAAGGACACCAACACCGGCGGCAACACCTGGTGGTACGCCAACGGCAAGCCGGCGCGGATCGAGGTGGTCGACGAAACGACCTTCAAGGTGATCTTTCCGTCGCCCAACGGCTTCTTCGTGCAGAATCTCGCCTGGGCGCAGCAGGACCAGCTGACGCGCGCGCCGAAGCACTATCTCCAGCAATTCCACATCCGATACAACCCGGACGCCGACAAGCTGGCCAAGGAGCGGGGGCTGGAAAGCTGGATCGCGCTGTTCCAGCGCGAGATCGGCTTCGTCGACGACAACACCTTCTTCCAGAACCCGAGCCGGCCGACGCTCAATGCCTGGATGTTCACGATAGCGCCCGGGCAGAACACCGAGCAGGCGCTGGCGGTCCGCAATCCGTATTATTTCAAGGTCGATCCGGAAGGCGCCCAGCTGCCCTATTTCGACCGCATCGTCTACCAGATGGTGGCCGACCCCGAAGTCCTGCTGCTGAAGACGCTGCAGGGCGAGATCGACATGATGGACCAGTACATCGCCACCCCGGCGAACAAGCCGGTCCTGTTCGATGGCCAGGAGAAGGGCGGCTACGGCTTCTATACTCTGAAGGAGACCGCCGCCAATGTGATGGTCTTCCAGCTCAACCTCAACCACACCGATCCGGTCAAGAACAAGCTGTTCAACACCAGGGAATTCCGCCAGGCGCTCTCGATCGCCATCGACCGTCAGGCGCTGATCGACGCGGTGTTCGTGGGGCAGGGTGAGCCGGCGCAGGCTTCGATCCGGCCCGAGGACCCGCTCTATGTCGAAAGGCTGGCCAAGGATTTCACGCAGTACGATCCGGACGCCGCCAATGCGATGCTGGACAAGATCATCCCCGACAAGGACGGCGACGGCTTCCGGCTCGACGAGAGCGGCCGGCGGGTGACGATCATCTTCGAGCTGGACCAGACCCGCACCACCTTCCTCGACATGTTCCAGCTCGCCGTGCCCATGTTCCAGGCGGTGGGCATCGATGCGCAGGTGCGCAGCATGGACCGCTCCCTCTGGGAGACGCGGGTCCGCCGCGGGCGCGACTTCGACGCGACGGCGCATCAGTTCGGGGCCAACAGCGGCATCGCCGCCATGCTCGATGCGCGGTACTTCGTGCCCTTCTCGACCAACTCGCTCTATGCCCCCGGCTGGTCGCTCCACTATCTCGATCCGGGCAATCCGGACGCGATCGAGCCGCCGCCGGAGGTGAAGGCGCAGCAGGATCTCTACCGGAAGCTGCTCGCCACCGCCGATCCCGGGCAGCAGAAGACGCTGATGCGGCAGATCCTGGAGAACGCGGCGGATCTGTTCATGACCTTCGGCGTCAGCCTGCCGCCGGACGGCTACGGGATCGTCAAGACCACCATGGTCAACGTGCCGAAGACCATGCCGAACTCCTTCGGCTGGCCGACCCCCGGTCCGGCGCGGCCGGAGCAGTTCTTCAAGGCCTGATCGGCACACCCTTCGTCGCATCCGGATCCGGCCCATGGCCGGCGCCGGGCCCCCTCGACCGGTAAACAGGACGCGAGACATGCTGGAGACCGTTGCGCCGTCGGCCGGAGGCCTGAGGACAGCTGACTGGTACAGGTCGGCGACGCGCTGGACGCAGCTCACCCTCGCCGAGGACGACCCCATCCGCTTCGATCCCGAGTTCTGGATCGACCTCTTCAAGCGCAGCAAGTCGAACGCGACCTGTCTCAGCGCGGGGGGCTATATCGCCTATTACCCGTCGAAGGTGCCCTTCCACTATGTGAGCCGATATCTCGGCGAGACCGACCCCTTCGGCACGCTGGTCGAGGGCGCCCGTCGCCTCGGCATGCATGTCATGGCACGTGTCGACCCGCACGCCATCCACCAGGATGCGGCCGACGCCCATCCGGAATGGATCGCCGTCGACAAGGACGGCAACAAGCGTCGCCACTGGGCCTATCCGAGCGTCTGGGTGACCTGCGCCTACAGCGACTACAACTTCAGGTTCATGCCGCAGGTGCTGCGGGAGATCACGCGCGACTACGACATCGATGCGATCTTCGCCAATCGCTGGCAGGGGCACGGGGTCTGCTACTGCGATACCTGCCGGAGGAATTTCCGCGACGCGTCCGGCCACGACCTGCCGCTCGACGCCGATCCCGAGAATCCGGCCTGGCTGGCCTGGGCGGCCTGGCGGCGCGCGGTGCTGAGCCGCCTTGTCGTCGAATGGGACGAGGCGATGAAGGCGATCAAGCCGGACACCAGCTTCATCCCCAACATGGGCAGCGTGTCGCTGATGGAGTTCGATCTGAAGCTGATCGAACGGCACTGCCCGTTCCTCGTCGTCGACGATCAGGGCCGGCGCGGCACCGAGCCGATCTGGATGGCGGGCCGGAACGGCAAGCGCATGCGGGCGACCTTCCGCGAGCGGCCGGCGGTCCTCATCACCTCCATCGGGCCCGAGGAGAAGTACCGCTGGAAGGATGCGGTGACGACCGGCCCGGAGATCCGGTCGTGGATGCTCGACGGCGTGGTCCAGGGCATGCTGCCCTGGTTCACGAAGTTCAACGGCGTGGTGCCCGACAGGCGCTGGGTCGAACCGGTCGTCGAGAGCTTCGGCCTGCACGCCGCGCTGGAGCCGGTCCTTGCGGCGACCAGGCCGGCGGCGGAGATCGCCATCATCGATCCGGCCACCACCCTGCGCCACCACGGGCCGGAGACGCACAAGGAGGCGGAGGCCGACGATCTCGGCTTCTATCAGGCGCTGGTCGAGGAGAAGCTGCCCTTCGAGATGCTGTCGGACCAGGCGATGACGCCCGAGCGGCTCGACCGCTTCAAGGTCGTGATCCTCGCCAATGCGACCTGCCTCTCCGACGCGCAATGCGCCGCGCTGGAAGCCTATGTGGCCCGCGGCGGCAGCGTGGTCGCGGCCTATCAGACCTCGGTGCGCGACGAGAACAACCGCCCGCGCGGGACCCTGGCGCTGGGCGGCCTTCTCGGCGCGACGATGACAACGCCGTCCAGGGGGCCGGTCCAGAACAGCTATGTGGCGCTCAACGGCAGCCATCCGATCTCGGAGGGCTATGAGGGGGCGGAGCGCATCATCGGCGGCACGCATCTGATCGCCGTCGAGGCGGCGGCCGACGCCGAGGCTCCGTTCCTGTATGTGCCGGACTTCCCGGACCTGCCGATGGAGGAGGTCTATCCGCGCGAGGCGCCGAAGGGCGCCGCGGTGGTGGCGCGCCGGCACCCGGGCGGGGGCCGCACGGTCTACATCCCCTGGAACATCGGCGGGATCTTCTGGGAGGTGCTGGCCGCCGACCACCAGCGGCTGATCGCGAACGCCGTGCGCTGGGCGCTCGGCAAGCGGCCGGACGTCGAGGTGAGCGGGCGGGCGGTGCTGGATGTCGCCGTGCGCGAAGGCGAGAACGGACTCGCCGTCGCGCTGCAGAACCTCACCAACCCGATGATGATGAAAGGCCCGACCCGGGAGATCCACCCCGTGGAGCGGCAGGAGGTCTCGGTGGCCATCCCCGCGGACCGCTCCTTCGCCGACGCACGGCTGCTCGTCGCCGGGGCGAAGGCGGAGGCGAGGGGGGACGGGGACCGGGTGATCGTGACGGTGCCGGGGATCGACCTGGTCGAGGTGGTCCACATCACCTGGGCCTGAGGGGGAAGGAGGCGCGGGCGGACATGCTGCGCTACGTCATCAAACGCCTGATCTACATGGTCCCGACGCTGTTCGGCATGTCGATCATCGCGTTCCTCATCATCCAGCTTCCGCCGGGCGATTACCTCACCTCGATGATCGCCATGATGACGGACTCCGGCCAGAACGTGGATCCGGCGCAGGTGGCGCGGCTCAGGGAAATCTACGGCTTCGATGACCCCATCTGGGTGCAGTACTGGAAGTGGATGAGCGGCATCCTGTTCCGCGGCGACTTCGGCTATTCCTTCGAATGGAATCGGCCGGTCGCCGACCTCATCTGGGAACGGATGGGCTCGACGCTGGCGATCTCGATCGTCTCGCTGCTCTTCGTCTGGGCGGTCTCGCTGCCGATCGGCATCTATTCCGCCATCCGCCGCCATTCGATCGGTGACTACAGCTTCACCTTTCTCGGATTCCTCGGTCTTGCAGTGCCGAATTTCATCATGGCGCTGACGCTGATGTATCTCTCCTACAAATACTTCGGCCAGAGCGTGGGCGGGCTGTACTCGCCGGAATATGCCGATGCGCCGTGGTCCTGGGCGAAATTCCTCGACCTCCTCTCGCATCTCTGGATTCCGGTCATCGTCATCGGCACGAACGGCACCGCGGCGCTGATCCGCATCCTGCGCGCCAATCTCAGCGACGAGCTCAACAAGCCCTACGTCATCACGGCCAAGGCGAAGGGCCTGCCCGAATACAAGGTGGTGGTGAAGTATCCGGTGCGCATCGCGCTGAATCCCTTCGTCTCCGCCATCGGCTGGGTGCTGCCGGAGCTGATTTCGGGGGTGACCATCACCGCCATCGTGCTCAACCTGCCGACGGCCGGGCCGCTCCTCCTTCGGGCTCTGATCTCGCAGGACATGTATCTGGCCGGCAGCTTCATCCTGCTGATGGGCGTGCTGACGCTGATCGGGATGCTGGTCTCCGACCTCCTCCTCGCGCTGCTCGATCCACGGATCCGGTTCACCTGATGAGCGAGCACATCTTCATCGACGGGCCGGCGGAGACGGGACCCGCCATCACCCTCCTGAAGCCCGGGACCAACGGAAGCGAGATCGCCGCCGCCGGGCAGTGGACGCTGATCTGGCGGCGCTTCGCCCGCAACAAGCTGGCGGTCGCTTCGGGCATCATCATCCTCGCGCTCTATCTCATCGGCGCCTTCGCGGAGTTCCTGGCGCCGGCCCTGCCCAATGCCGCGCGGCCGCAATTCACCAATGCGCCGCCGCAGAAGATCCGGTTCTTCACGACCGAGCCAGACGGCAGCTCGCGCTTCCTGCCCCATGTCACCGGCTATTCCATGCAGGTGGACCAGGCCTCGCTCCGCCGCAGCTATGTGGTGGACGAGGCCAAGGTGGTGCCCATCGGGGTCTTCGTGAAGGGCCCGGCCTACCGGCTGTGGGGCCTGATCCCCATGGACCGGCACCTCGTCGGGCCGCTGCGGCCGGGCGACACCATGTATCTGCTCGGCACCGACAAGCTCGGCCGCGACATGCTGAGCCGGCTGATTCACGGCACCCGCGTCTCCATGTCGATCGGGCTGGTGGGCGTCTGCATCAGCCTGCTGCTCGGCGTCACGCTCGGCAGCCTTTCCGGCTTCTACGGCGGGGCGGTGGACATGGTGATCCAGCGCATCATCGAGGTGATCAGCGCGATGCCGACCATCCCGCTCTGGCTCGGGCTCGCGGCTGCGATCCCGCTCACCTGGTCGCCGCTCCAGGTCTATTTCGTCATCACGCTGATCGTTTCGCTGTTCGGCTGGACCGGGCTGGCGCGCGAGGTACGCGGCCGGTTCTATGCCCTCAGGGGCGAAGACTTCGTCACCGCCGCGCGGCTGGACGGGTCGAGCGAGCGCCGGCTCATCTTCCGGCACATCCTGCCTTCGCTCACCAGCCACATCCTGGCGGTGGTGACGCTCGCCGTCCCGACCATGATCGTGGCGGAGACGGCGCTGTCCTTCCTCGGCATCGGGCTGAAGCCGCCGGTGGTGTCCTGGGGCGTGCTGCTGCAGGAGGCGCAGAACGTCCGCACCATCGCCGGCGCCCCGTGGCTGCTGGCCTGGCCGGCCGGCGCCGTGGTGCTCGCCGTGCTGGCCTTCAACTTCCTCGGCGACGGCATGCGCGACGCCGCCGACCCCTACGATTCATGACCGGGGCCGCGATGGGACTCATGACGGCGGAAAAGCCCGCCACGGCCGCCGCCGATGCCGAGACGGTGCTGCGGGTCGAACAGCTCAGCCTCGACTTCAACCTGCGCACCCATGTCCTGCACGCGGCGCGGGAAGTGAGCTTCGAGCTGAAGCGCGGCAGGACGCTCTGCCTGGTGGGCGAAAGCGGCTCGGGCAAGAGCGTGACGGCGCGGGCGCTGCTGCGCATCATCGACCGCAACGGGCGGATCGCCGGCGGGCGCATCCTGCTGCGGGGCCATGGCGGCGAGATCGACATCGCCGGGCTCGGCGAACGCAGCCCGGAACTCCTGAAGATCCGGGGCGGGCGGATCGGCCTCATCTTCCAGGAGCCGATGAGCTCGCTTTCGCCCGTGCACACGATCGGCTCCCAGATCGTGGAGGCGCTGCGGCTCCACCGCAGGCTCGGCAAGCGGGCCGCGCGCGACGCGGCCATCGACCTGCTGCGGCAGGTCGAGATCCCCCATCCCGACAGGATGGTCGATCGCTACACCTTCGAGTTCTCGGGCGGCATGCGGCAGCGGGCGATGATCGCCATGGCGCTCGCCTGCGACCCCGACGTCCTGATCGCCGACGAGCCGACGACGGCGCTCGACGTGACCACCCAGGCGGAGATCCTCGACCTGATCAAGCGGCTGCAGGACAGCCGCGGCATGGCGATGCTGCTGATCACGCACGACATGGGCCTGGTCGCCGAGATCGCCGACGAGGTGGCGGTGATGCATTACGGCCGCATCGTCGAGCGGGGCAGCGCCGACGCGATCTTCCACGACGCCAGGCACCCCTACACCCGTGCCCTGCTGCATTCGACGATGAAGCTGGAGGAGAGCCGGCGGGCGGTCACGAGGCCGGCGGGCGTCGCGCCGGGCGAGACGGCGCCGGTGCTGTCGCTGCGCAACGTGTCGAAGGTCTATGGCCGCGGCGACTATGCCGTCACCGCCGTCGACGATGTCAGCCTCGATCTCTTCCCGGGGGAGAATCTCGGCATCGTCGGCGAGAGCGGCTCCGGCAAGACCACGCTCGGACGGCTGATCCTGCGGACGATCGAGCCCAGCGCCGGCCGCATCGCCTATGTCGACGGCAAGGGTCAGCCGGTGGAGGTGACGGCGCTCGGCAAGCCGGGGCTCAAGGCCTTCCATCGCGACGTGCGGCTCGTGTTCCAGGACCCGTTCGCGTCGCTGAACCCGCGGATGACGGTCAAGCAGATCATCGGCGATCCTCTCCATGTCAGCAGGACGGCGCGCGGGGCGGCCCTGACGAAGCGGGTCGCCGAGCTCATGGAGCTGGTCGGCCTCGATCCGCTCGCCATGGAGCGCTATCCGCATGCCTTCTCCGGCGGGCAGAGGCAGCGCATCGGTATCGCCCGCGCCCTCGCGCTCGACCCGCGCATCGTCATCGCCGATGAGGCGACCGCCGCGCTCGATGTCTCGATCCGCTCGCAGATCCTCGACCTGCTGCTCGAGCTGCAGAGGCGGTTGAAGCTGAGCTTCGTCTTCATCTCGCACGACATCTCCGTCGTCCGCTACTTCTGCGATCGGGTCGCGGTCATGCATCGCGGGCGTCTCGTCGAGATGGGCCCGGCGGAGGAGATCTGCACCGCCCCGCGCGAGCCCTACACCAGGAGCCTGATCTCGGCGGTGCCGAGCCCCGATCCGCGCCGGAAGCGGATGATGCATCGCACCCGCTTCGTCGCCTGAGGACGCCATGCCAAAGAGGGTCAGACAAGACTGGGGAGAAAGCCGATGAGGATCGGATTCATCGGGCTGGGCGTGATGGGGCGGCCGATGGCCGGCCATCTGATCGACGCCGGCCACCTGTTGTTCCTCCACCGGGTCAAGGAGCCGTCGCGCCATCTTGTCGAGAGGGGCGGCACGGCCGCCGAAAGCCCGCGGGCCGTCGCCGAAGAGTCGGACGTGATCATCCTGATGGTCCCCGATACACCCGATGTCGAGCAGGTGCTGTTCGGGGCCGAGGGCGTCGCCTCCGGCCTGAGCGCCGGCAAGCTCGTGATCGACATGAGCTCGATCTCGCCGGTGGCGACGAAGGACTTCGCGGCCAGGATCGAGGCGCTCGGCTGTGACTATCTCGACGCCCCGGTCTCGGGCGGCGAGGTGGGCGCCAGGAACGCCTCGCTCACCATCATGGCCGGCGGAAAGGCGGAGGTCTTCGAACGCGCGAAGCCGATCTTCGAGACGATGGGCAAGACCATTACCCTCGTCGGCGGCAGCGGCGACGGGCAGACGGCCAAGGTCGCGAACCAGATCATCGTCGGGCTCACCATCGAGGCGGTAGCGGAGGGGCTGCTGTTCGCAAAAAGGGCGGGCGCGGATGTCGCCAAGGTGCGCGAGGCGCTGATGGGCGGCCTCGCCACTTCCCGCATCCTCGAACTGCACGGCGAGCGCATGATCAAGCGCAGCTTCGATCCGGGCTTCCGCATCCGGCTGCACCGGAAGGACCTGACCCTCGCGATCGACGCGGCCAAGGCGCTCGATCTGATGCTGCCCAACACCGCGGCGACGCAGCAGCTCATGAACGCCGCGATCGCCATGGGCGCGGGCGACAAGGATCATTCGGGCCTCATCCTGACCCTCGAGGCGCTGGCCGGCGAGACGGGCTAGCTCGAGGAGTCCACCACGCCGGCGATCAGGCGGTGGGCGCGGCGCGCCCGCCGACAGGACAATATTGCGCGGAAGGAGCATTCAGATGCCGACGGACAAGGTCCCGCAGATCCCCTTCGGAGCGGTCTATTTTCGCAAGTCCAACCCGCCGCGGGAGGATTGGGAGCGGGACTACAGGACGGCCGCGGAGGACGGGCTCAACGTCTTCCGCCACTGGTTCATGTGGAGCGTCATCGAGCGCCGGCCCGGCGTCTACGACTGGGGCGACTACGACCGGCAGATGGACCTCGCGGCCGAGCACGGCATCAAGACCATCATCGCCGAGCTCACCCATACCGTCCCCGACTGGGCCTATCGCAAATTCGCCCATGCGCGGCAGATCCGCATGGACGGGCGTCCGCTCACCTCGAACATGGGCGTCAGCGCCGCTGTCGGCGGGTTCGCGAACAATGGCGGCGGGGCGGGTGCCCTGACCATGAACTGCCCAGAGGTGAAGGAAGCCGCCGGCCAGTTCCTGACGGCGCTCGCCACCCGCTACAAGGGGCATCCGGCGCTGCTCGGCTACGACGTCTGGAACGAGGTCAACTACGCGGCCGACGTCGATTATTCGGACTATGCCAAGGCCGCCTATCGCGAATGGCTCCAGCGGAAATACGGCGACCTCGAAACGCTTGCCCAGGCCTGGCACCGCTACTCCTATGCCGAGTGGGAGGATGTCGAGCCGCCGGCTGAGATCGCCGCCTATCCGGAAGGGCTCGACTGGCTCGAATTCAGGCGCGACAACTTCTACGGCCAGATGCGGTGGCGCATCGACACGATCCGGGCGGTGGACCCGGACTGCCTGATCGCCGCGCACGGGGTCGCGGGCGCTATCCCGAACATGGCGGCGAATGGCTGCGACGACTGGCTGGCGGCCTCGAAGGTCGAGATCTACGGGATGACCTGGATCGCGGCCCGCAAGGGCAACCAGCCCTGGCGCAATTTCTACGGCGCGGATCTCACCCGCGCGGCATCCCGCGGAAAGCCGTGGTGGCATGCGGAGCGCCAGGGCGGGCCGCTCTGGCTGCAGCCGCAGGTGCTCGGCCGCGACAAGGAGGATGGGCGTGTCGCCGAGCCCGAGGACATCCGCCTCTGGACCATGACGTCCTTCGCCGCGGGCGCGACCGGCGTCCTCAACCTGCGCTGGCGGCCGCTGCTCGACGGCCCGCTGTTCGGCGCCTTCGGCTCCTACGGGATGGACGGCTCGCGCACGCCGCGCTCGGATATGGCGAGCGCCATCGCGAAGTGGGCGAACGCGCCGGAGCAGAAGGAGCTGTTCGCGGCGCGGCCCGTGAAGGGCGATATCGGCCTCCTGGTGATTCCGGAGGCGCAGGCCTGGGACCACCTGCTCAACCACCGCCACTGCCCGGAGACCTATGCCGAGGCGATGTGGGGCGCCTATCGCGGCTTCTTCGACAACGGCATCCAGGCGGACTGGGTGCATATCGACGATATCGATGCCTACGACGCCATCTACGCGCCCTATCCGATCATGCTCACCGCGGCGCGTGCGGAGAAGCTGGCCCGCTGGGTGGAAGCGGGCGGCAAGCTCATCAGCGAGGCCTGCATCGGCTATTTCGGCGATCGCGGCAAGGTGGGCACGGTGCAGCCGAACCACGGGCTCGACCGCGTCTTCGGGGCGCGCGAGCACGAGGTCGAGTTCATGCCCGATATTGGCGACCGCATCCGCTTCGCCTATGCCGGCCAGACCGTCACGGGCGGCGGTTTCCTGCAGAGCTACACGCTGGCGGGCGGGACCGAGCGCGGCCGGTTTGCCGATGGGCGGATCGCGGTGGTCGAGAGCACCCATGGCCGCGGACGGACGCTGCTGGTGGGAACCCATCCGGGGGTCGGCTACTTCAAGTCCTCGGGCGCGGCGAACCGGAGCTATTTTGCCGAGGTCTTCGCCTGGACCGGCAAGGAGCAGCATGTACGGCTTTCGAATGCCGCGATGCAGGCCAGGCTGCACGAGGCCGAGAGCGGCCGGGTGCTCTGGGTGGTGAACCCGACGCGCGAGATCCAGCGCTCGACCGCGACGCTCGCTTCCCGGTACGGAACGCCCGGTTTCGGCAAGACGCATTGGGCGGGCGAGGGCGCCCGGGTCGAGGGTGCCGAAGTGGTGGTCCCGCCGCGGGATGCTCTGGCGATCCGGCTGACCTAGCCGTCGGTGCTCCGCGCGGGCGCAGCCGCCGCTGTCGGACGGCTCGCCCGCGCGGCCGCGCTCATCCTGCCGCCGTGACTCTGATCACTTCGAAGAGTTCGAGCGGCGGCAGCTCGATCAACAGATCGCCATCCGCTTCCCGAACCGTCGCAGCCTCTCCCGACACGAGCAGTTCCGGTTCCCGGGACAGGCGCGTGTCCTTCAGCCGGAGCCGCCCGCCCGTGACCGGCAGATGCGGGCCGAAGGACTTCCGCCGGGCGCCCGACTGATTGATCAGATGCACGACGAGGTGCTCGCCATCGCGGCCGAGGATCAGCTCGACCTGCTCCGGCAGCTCGGCAAAAAGGCGCTGGCCGGTGAGCGGCCCGATCGCGTCGAAGACATGATCGCGCACTTGGGTGGTGCCGAACTCGCGATAGGTCCGGCCGATCGTCCAGGGGATCTGGACGACCGTGCCCCGGCCTGCGAGCCGGACGAGATCGGGATCGTCGCCAGCCGCATGGCCATAGCACTTCTCCGGCGGCCCGAAGGGCGCCTGGGGCAGCAGCCTGCCGATCTTCTCCACGCCGGGCTTCCAGACGAAGCGGGCATAGCTGCCATAGACCGGGACGATGGGCGGCGCATAGCGATAATTCCCGATCTCCGGCTGCTCGCTGCCGGCGACATAGGTCGACCAGAGCTCATCACCGCATGTCGGCGCACCGACGCGCATCAGGGCCGGGCTGGTGGCGAGCTCGATGCCGCCGTCCTCGGTGACGCCGCTGTTGCCGGTCAGCACGAGGTTCCCGCCCCTGCGGACGAAGGTGTCGAGGGCTTCGGCGGCCTGCCGGCCGAGCCCGCCGAGATCGGGCAGGATGATGAGGGCGTAGCGCTCGAGCGCGCCTTCCTCGGCCATCTTGCCGATGAGCTCGACCGCGAGGACGTCGAACGGAAGATGCTTCTCCTGCAGCGCCGTGTAGAGGCCGCGGAACTCCTCGACCGCTTCCGTGTAGCCGGGGCTGGCGCTTCTCAGCCGGTCCGGCCGCACGAGCGCGATGCTCGCGGCCGGCTTCAGCCGGGCGTAGAGATCGCGATGCCTGCGGTGGAACTTCGTGATCGGGCTCGAATAGGCGAGGTTGGCGTAGGGGATCCGGCCGGGCGCGCCCATGATGTAGGTCGAAGGGTTGCCGCCGCGCGCGATCGCCTGCAGCAGATATTGCGCGAAGTGCTCCGGCTGCTCGCCCGCCATGCGGTAGGGCATGTCGACGAACGACACCGAGTTCACCATCAGCGCGATCTCGGGCATCGCCGTCACATGCGCGCTGACCCATTCCGCCGTGTTGTGATGCCACAGCTCGCGGCCGAAGGCGTTGTTCGCCTCGTGATAGACGATCGGCGCGCCGCGGCCGAGCACGAGGGCGGCGTCGGGCCGCCGCATCGTGATGTGAGCGGCGATCTTCGAAGTCAGCGTCCTGATCACCTGGCTCGAGAACCGCAGCCATTCGGGATAGGTCGGCGAGCCCGGTCCGTCCGGCAGCTCCTGTCCGCTGCTGAAGGCGCTGAAGCCCTCCTGGCACTTCTTGCAGTGGCAGACGCCGTGATAGACGCGACTGTAGTCGCGCTCGGAGAAGCCGAACCAGTTGAAGAAGAAGCCGTCGACCGGATAGCGGCCGATGATCTCGTCGAGGATCTCCAGCGAGCGGTGCTGGTAATAGTCGGCCGACGGGCAGGTGCTGAACAGCGTATTGTAGACCTGCGGCTTCCCGGTCGGCGAGACGAAGAGCCAGTCCGGGTGCTCGCGCGCGATGCGCGCGGAGACCTTGGAGAAGTCCAGCCGCGAGAGCACCCGGATACCGCGGCGGTGCGCGGCCGCCACGGCATCGCCGATCAGGTCCCCCGAGGGCCGGTCGGCGAGGAACGGGCTGCGCGTCTGGAACGGCAGCTCCGTCGGATAGAAGGACGCGATGCCCCCCGTATTGATCAGCCAAGTGTCGGCGCCGTAGTCCTCGATGAAATCCAGCGCCTTCTCGACATCCATGACCGCGTCGATTTCCTGAAGATTGGTCTGGAACACCGAGAAGGGCCGGCGCCACCAGCCGCCGGAGCGGTCTCCGGGGGCTTCGACGGCAGGTGTCGCTTCACGATCGAGGGGCATCGGGGACGTCTCCTGTGTGGGCTCGGTTCGGGGCGGCTGGGCTCAGGCCCGCCGCATCAGGGCCTGGCCTTGATCGACGAAGGCCTGGGCGGCCTCCTGGACCGAGGACTTGCCGAAGCCGACGTCCTCGTTCACCCGGCGCATCAGGTCTTCGATGGCGCGCCCGGCCTTCTGCGGCGGGGGCGCCGGCAGCGCCTTGGCGAGCGCGGCCTGGCTGTATTTGAGAACGCGCTCGTCGACCGGCGCGAGGTCCTCGAGCTCCAGCACCGCCTGAAGCGCCGGCTTCGAGGCGGGCGGTCCGCTGATGAGGCCGAGGATCCTGGCCGACTCCGGATCGCTCGCGAACCAGTCGATGACCTTGACCGCGGCCTCCTTGTTCTCGCTCCTGGCGTAGAGGCAGAGCGAGCTCGTCGGCTGCGGGTAGTATCCTGGGCTTGCGCCGCCACTCGCCGAGGGCGGCGTCGTGATCGAGAGCGTGTCCTTCGTGAGCGCCTGGTAGCCGCCGGCGAGGTCCTGCGAGGCGATCGAGGCGAAGACCGCCTTGCCCTTGACCAGCGGGCTGTTCGGCCACTCGGTGCCGGTGAACGGGGCCTGCAGGTCGGCCGGCACCGCGCCGCCGCTCTTGCGCATCCTGTCCCAATAGTCGAGCCACTGGGCGACATCGTCGACGGTGACGGCCAGCCTCTTGCCGTCGTAGAGCGACCGGCCCTGGCTCATCAGATACATCTGGAAGGTGTCGAGCCGCGCGGCGCCATCGTGGCTGCCGTGGAGCTGCGGGTCGGCGCGATGGATCTCCGCGCAGAACCTGGCGAACTCCTCGTAGGTCCATGCGGCCGGCGGCTCGCCCATGCCGAGGCGCTGCAGCGCGGACAGATTGCAGGCGAGCCCCTGGATGCTGACGGCGATCGGCACGCCGTAGATCTTGCCGTTCATCCGGCCGAGATCGAGCACGGCCGTGTCGAACAGATCGGCGCGGAAGAGGGCCGGGACGAAATCGTCGAGCGGGGCGAGCGCGCCGCGGGACGCGTATTGCACCATGTCGGGAGCGCCGAGCGTGATGACGTCGGGCGCATTGCCGCCCGCGACCATGGCGGCGATCTTGTCGGGCCATGAGGCGCTCGGCACGCCTTCGAAGGTGACGGGGGTGTCGGGGTGAAGCTCGTTGTATTTGGCGATCGAGCGGCTGCGGATCTCGAGCTTCTGGGCATTGCCGAAGATGCCGAAGCGGACCGGCGCTGCTTCAGCCCGCGATGCCGGGCTGCCCAGGACGGCGAGCCCGCCGAGCGCGGCACCGCCGAGGAGCAGCGCCCGTCGGCTCATCGTGGTGTTGATCGTGGCCATCTCGGTAGTCCTCCTCCCTTGTTTCGGGCCGTGCCGTTCTCGGCGGCGTGCCCTGCGTGGACGGATGGGCGTGCGGCGGAGCGCCGGCCTATCCTTTGATTCCGGACGTGCTGATCCCCTCCACGAGCCGGCGCTGGAAGACGAGAAAGACGACGAAGGTCGGGACCAGGCTGAGGACCGACATCGCCAGCAGCTGCGCATAGGCGCCTCCGGAGGAGTCGACGAGGCTGCGCAGCGCGACGGGCACCGTCAGCGACTCCGGCGAGGTCAGGTAGATGAGCTGCGAGAAGAAGTCGTTATAGGTCCAGATGAAGGTGAAGATGATCGTCGTGATGATCGCCGGCCGCAGCAGCGGGAAGATGATGTGCCGGAACAGCGCGAAGGTTCCGCAGCCGTCGATCGTCGCCGCCTCGTCGAGCTCGCGCGGGATCGTCCGGATGAACTGCACCATCAGGAAGATGAAGAACGCGTCCGTCGCCAGGAACTTCGGCACGACGAGGGGAAGATAGGTGTTCACCCAGTCGAGGCCGACATAGAGCACGTATTGCGGAATGAGGAGGGCGTGCGACGGCAGCATCAGCGTCAGGAGCATGATGGTGAACAGCACGCCCTTCAGCGGAAACCGCAGCCTGGCGAAGGCGAAGGCCGCCAGCGAGCAGGCGAACACGTTGCCGATCACCGCGCCGAGGCAGATGGCGAAGGAATTGAGGAAATAGCGGGTGAAGCTGGGCTTGGCGGCTGTCCAGCCCTGGATGTAGTTGTCGAGATCGACCTGCGTCGGAAATGCGGCCGGGTTCGAGAAGATCTCCTGGTCGGACTTGAACGAGCTCAGAACCATCCAGATCAGCGGATAGATCATGACGAGCGCGCCGATCACGAGCACGGCATAGACGCCCCATCCCGCCCGTCCCCGCCGCGCCTGTCCGGTCGCGCTTCTCGGCCTGAGGCCCAGCTCCAGCGAAGCCATCGTCATTGATCTCCGTAGAAGACCCAGCGCCGGGAGAAGGCGAAGTTGATCGCCGTGAAGAACGCGATCACGACCAGAAGGACCCAGGCCATGGCCGAGGCGTAGCCCATGTGGAAGCTCGTGAATCCCTCCTGGTACAGGTACAGCGTGTAGAAGAGGGTCGAGTCCGACGGGCCGCCGGTGCCGCCGCTGACGATGTAGGCGGAGGTGAAGGCCTGGAAGGAATGGATGAGTCCCATGACCAGGTTGAAGAAGATCACCGGCGTGATCATCGGCAGGGTGATGTGCCGGAACTGCTTCCAGCGGCCGGCGCCGTCGATCTCCGCGGCGTCGTAGAGCTCCTGCGGCACCTGTTTCAGCCCGGCGAGGAAGATGACCATCGCCGATCCGAACTGCCAGGCATGCAGCAGGATCAGCGTGTAGAGCGCGTATCGCGGATTCGAGATCCAATTCGGCGCGTCGACGCCGAAGAGGCCGAGGAGCTGGTTGACGACACCGCCGTCGCCGAAGAGCTGGCGCCACATGACGGCGACGGCGACGCTGCCGCCGAGCAGCGACGGCAGGTAGTAGATCCCGCGGAAGAAGCCGAGCGCCCGGACCTTCTGGTTCAGGAGGATCGCCACCAGCAGCGCGAAGGCGAGGTGCAGCGGCACGCCGAGGAAGACATAGACGAACGTCACCGTGAACGCGCCGAGATAGCGCGGATCATAGGTGAAGAGGTCGATGTAGTTGGTGAGCCCGATCCATGACGGGCTGCCGAGCAGATCGAAATCGGTGAAGGACAGGTAGAGCGAGGCCGCGAGCGGGCCGGCGGTCAGGATGAAGAGGCCCGCGAACCACGGCAGCAGGAAGAGATAGGCCTCGTATTGCGGCCGCGCCGCACGCCTGCGCCGCCGCGGCCTGGATAGCGTCCCGGCGAAGAGCGATCCGTTCCTGCCGCTGGTGTGCTCGAGGGCCACGCGCAACGTCCTCCCTCCGGCGCGGCGCACTTCGCCGCCCGAAGTCTCTGGGCGCGTGGCCGTCGTGATGGCGGGAAGACTAGAACAGGCGTCGGCGGAATGGGAAGCGAAAAATAGAGATTATGTGTTATTCATATTAATTGGTGTGCGAATGATGTATTCAATGCCCTATCGCAGGGCGCGATCGCGTCGCATCCGTCCGAGGAACACCGCGCGGGAATTGGAGATGTGCCGCTCGATCGCGGCCGCCGCGGCGTCCGGATCGCCCCGGCGGACCGCTTCGACCAGGTCCCAATGCTCGGCGGTGGAGCGCCGCATATTGGCGAGCGTCAGCGGATTCCGGCGCGAGAGCGCCCGGATCCAGGCGCTGTGCCGCTTCATCAGCTGCACGGCTTCGACGTTGTGGTGATGCTCGATGATATAGTCGTGGAAAGCGACGTTGGCCCGGTGGAAGGCGGGATAGTCGGCCGCATCGACGGCGTCCTGGCAGGCCTGCTGCATCGCCTCGATGGCGGCGATGTCCTCGGCGCCGGCGAACTCGGCGAAGCCGCGCACGAGATAGGGCTCGATCAGCCCGCGTATGTCGAAGATGTTGCGGATGAAGTCCTCGTCGATGACGCGGACGCGCGCGCCCCGGTTCGGGCTGATGATGACGAGGCCTTCGCCCTCGAGGCCCTGCAGCGCCTCCCGCGCAGGATTGGTGCTGGTGGCGTAGCGCGCGGCGATCTCGCTCACCTTGATGCGCGAGCCGGCCGGGATGCGGCCCTCGAGGATATCGTCGCGCAGGAGCTGCTGCAGCCGCCCGTATCCGGGCTCGCGCTTCGGCGGTTTCGGCGCGGCCGGCGTTCCCTTTCGCGGCCGGCCGCGAGGCCGCTTCGCCTGGATCTCGGGCTCATCCGCACGGGCGCTGGGATCGATCCCGTCCAAGGCCACCTCACCTGTCATCCCGGTCCATTCCTACCAGACGTCGACCCCGAACGACAGGACGGAGAAGGTCGTCGAGAAGACAAATTTTAATATCACACACAAAATGTATTTTAGTGTGTGCTGTTTTGAATTCGAGCTGAAGGCTGACGCGGAGCGCGGGCCCGCCAGGCACGAACCGGAGGGAGGACATGGCTGAACGGGTGGTGATGGTCGACACCGAAACGCCCTTCAAGGGCGCGCATTGGGATCGTCTGGCGGAGGCGGTCGGACCGGACCGCCTGATCGCCGTCTCGTCGCGGGACGCGGCGGCTGTCGAAGCCGCGCTGCAGGAGGCCGAGATCGCCATCCTCGCCGGCGATCTCGACCAACGGCATCTGGCGGCGCCCAGGCTCAGATGGGTCCATTGCGACCATGCCGGGCTCACCAGATCCGCCCGCCCGGAGGTGTTCGAACGCGGCCTGATCGTGACCGGCTCCGCAGGGCGCTCCGGCCCGGCGCTGGCCGAACACGTGCTGATGTTCAGCCTGATGCTCAGCTACCGCTATCCGGATGTCTACGAGGCCCAGAAGCGGCGCGAATGGCTCCGCACGCCCGGGATGAAGGACCTGCGCGCCCTTTATGGCCGGACCATGGGGATCATCGGGATGGGCCATACGGGGCGGGAGCTCGCCACCCGTGCGAAGGCGTTCAACATGCGGGTGCTCGGCTATCGCCGCCGCGACCTGCCGCATCCGCCCGGCGTCGACCGGATGTTCTCGGCGGACCGGGGCGAGACGATCGATCCGATCCTCGACGAGGCCGACATCCTGGCTCTCGTCCTCAACTTGTCGGACGCGACTCACCATCTG
The DNA here is from genome assembly GCF_000423185.1 of Inquilinus limosus DSM 16000. Lineage (GTDB taxonomy): Bacteria > Pseudomonadota > Alphaproteobacteria > DSM-16000 > Inquilinaceae > Inquilinus > Inquilinus limosus. Next base: position 139,765 of record NZ_AUHM01000006.1, read on the forward strand.
ATCGGCGACCGGGCCATCCGGCGCATGAAGCCGAGCGCCGTCATCGTCAACCTGTCGCGGGGCGGCGTGATCGACCAGGCGGCGCTGATCGCGGCCCTGAAGGAGGGGCGGCTCGCCGGCGCCGGGCTGGACGTCACCGATCCCGAGCCGCCGATGGCCGACGATCCGATCTGGGACACGCCCAACCTGTTGATCACGCCCCATTTCACGGCCGCGCTGCCCGACAGAACCGAACGGTCGCTGGACGTCGTTATCGAGAACCTCCGCCGCTACCGGGCAGGGCAGCCGCTGCTCAACCGCCTCACCGAGGAAGACGTCTGGACGAAGGGCGTGTAGCCGCATTTGCCCCGGGCTGAGGCCCGGTCACAGCGCTGTTGGGCCGCCGTCAATCGCCGTCCGTCCGCTGCGGGCGAGGATGGAGCGGGCGCGGATCCGCACCGGCTCGTTGACCATGGCGCCGTCCACGGCCGCGGCGCCGTCGCCGCTGGCCAGAACCCGGCGGGCCCAGGTGATCTCGGCCTCGTCCGGCCGGAAGCCGTCCAGCACCGGCGCCACCTGCTTCGGATGGATGCACAGCTTGCCGCCGAAGCCGAGATCACGGGCATAGCGCGCATCCCCGGTCACGAGCGTGGCGTCGTCGATCGCCGCGGTCACGCCGTCGAGCGGCGCCGGCCGGCCGGCGAGGCGGGAGGCGAGGACCAGTTCGGACCGCGCCGCCAGCAGGGCGTCGCGGGTGTGGGCGCAGCCGAGATCGGCGGAATAGTCGATCGAGCCGAAGGCCAGGCGCGCGACGCTGGGCAGCGCCGCGATCCGCCGCGCCTCCGCCAGCCCGCGCGCCGTCTCGATCAGGGCAACCACGGAATGGCTTCGGGCGATTGCTTCAAGCCCCTCGCCGAGCTCGGCCTTCGGGACCACGATCGCGGGCAAAGGCAGGGCTGAGACCGCGGCCACGTCGTCGGCGTGCCAGGGCGTCCCCGCCGCGTTGATGCGGACAAGGACCGGCAGCGCGGTGAAGTCCGCCCGCAGCGCCGCCCGCGCCTGGTCCTTGGCCTCGGCCGGGACCGCGTCCTCCAGGTCGATGATAACGGCGTCGGCGCCGGAGGCCGCCGCCTTCCCGAACCGCTCGGGCCGGTTGGCCGGGACGAAGAGCGGGGCGACGACGTCGAGGCTCATGCCCAGTGCGCCTCCGCCGCCATCGCCACGGGGCCGTTCTCCCGGGCCGTCCACAGCTTCAGCCCGTCACCGTCCTCGCTGGCATGCAGGAGAAAGGCGTCGTCGTCGAACAGCGGCGACAGGCTGCGGAAGGCGAAGCGCGCGGGCGGCGCGCCGCGCAACTCCGCCGCGAAGTTGAACAGCAGGGTCGCCTGCAGCGGTCCGTGCACGATGAGGCCGGGATAGCCTTCGACCTCCATGACGTAGCGGCGGTCGTAGTGGATGCGGTGCCCGTTGAAGGTCAGGGCGGAGTAGCGGAAGAGCAGGGGCGGGGAGGGATCGACGCGGCGCCGGTGGCGGCCGGACTCGGCCGGGGGCGGCGGTGCCTTGGCCCCGCCGCCATCGGGGCCGCGATAGACGATGTCCTGCCGTTCCCGCAGCACCGGCCGGCCGTCCACCTCGATGGCGTGGTCGACGGCGATGAAGCAGAGGAGGCCGGTGCGGCCCTCCTTCGCCACGACATCGGCGATGCGGGAGACGCGCCGCACGCCGTCCCCGACCCGCAGATCGCCCTGGAAGATCACGCTGCCGCCCGCCCACATCCGGCGCGGCAGCGGCACCGGCGGCAGGAAACCGCCGCGCTGCGGATGGCCGTCGGGGCCGAGCACGGCGGTCGGGGCGGCCGGCTGCGCCAGGCAGAAATGGAAGAGGCGCGGCGCGATCTCCGCGACCCGCGGCGGATCGGCTTGCAGGTCGAGCATCGCCCGGAACTTGCGGACCAGGTCGGCGGTGACGATGTCCTCCGCCACCTCCTCGCGGCCGATCCAGGAGCGCAGATGGTCGATGTCGAGGGTGGTCATGAGCGCTGCTCCTCTGCTCCATCATCCAGCGGCTGGTGCTGTCCGATGCCTGTCGGCCACCATAGGACGAAAGGTTTCGGGACGTCTTCGGCCAGCCGGCGGCTGACGCGGCAGCCATGCCTCACCGCAGGCGAAGGGGTGGCCGCCCGACCGAGAAGTCGCAGCATTCCTTCGCGATCTGCGCCGCCAGCGCGCTCAGCGAGTCCAGATCCCCGGTGCGGTGCACGGCGAAATACTGGATCGGCGGGATCGCCGGGTCGGTCCTGATGACCCGCAGCCGGCCGCTGGCGACCTCGGGCCGGCTGTAGACCTCGCTGAGGAAGGCGATGCCGAGCCCGGCGGCGGCGAGCTCGGCCAGGACATGCAGGCTGTTGCAGCGGACGGTGCGGTTGATGGTGAGGCCGTTGGCCACCAGCCAGTCCAGCACCAGCCGCTGCAGGCCCGAGCCGGAGGATTGCGTCAGGATCGGATACTCCGCCATCCGCGCCAGCGGCACGACCGCTTCGGCCGGCCCGAAACCGGGGGCGCACATCCACTGCAGATGGACGCTGTCGAGCGGCACCGCCTTGAACTCCGGATTGGCCGGCGGGTCGAGGCCGATGACGAGGTCGAGCCTGCGTTCGGCCAGCCGCTCGAACAGGGTCACGCTGGAATCGACCTCGGGCTCCGGCACCACCTGCGGATAGGCCGCCTTCATGGCCACGATCAGCTTGGACAGCCAGGTGACGGCGATCAGCTCCGTGACGCCGAAGCGGAACGGCCCGCTGAAGGCGAGGGGGCCGGCGGCCGCCTCGCGGAACCGGGCCTCCGACTTCAGCAGATCGGCGGCGAGCGGGACGAGCGCTTCGCCGGTGCGGGTCAGGGTCACGGCACGGCTGCCGCGGTCGAACAGCGGGGTACCGAGGATCGCCTCCAGCTCCTGGATCCGCTTCGAGACCGTCGACTGGGCCAGGTTCAGGCGTTCGGCGGCGTCGACCAGGCTGCCGAGCCGCACGATCCAGTGGAAGGCCTCCACCTGCTTCAGCGTCACCGTCATGGAAACCGACCGATCAATGAAGAAAAGCGATCCGTATCTTACGAAAATATTCGCTTTTGCTCACGTCTGGATCACGGAAAGATCGTCCGATCAGCGCCGAGGCGCGCCACCTTCGTGTTCCCGTCATGGACATTCCCGGACATCGCCAACTCCCCTCCCAGCCGCCGGTCCCGCCCGAGATCCTGGATGGATTCCGCCAGGCGGCCGTGGCCGTCGTCTCCGACAACATGAACCGTCTGCACGGCACCCACTCGCTCCGGCCCTATCATCGCGGCGCGCGGCTGATCGGGACGGCGGTCACGGTCAAGACCCGGGGCGGCGACAACATCACCCTGCACAAGGCGTTCGAGCAGCTGCGGCCGGGCGACGTGCTGGTGGTCGACGGGGGAGGGGATCTCGGCCAGGCGCTGGTCGGCGAGATCATGATGAGCAAGGCGCGCGCCATCGGCGCGGCCGGCTTCGTGATCGACGGCGCGATCCGCGACGTCGCCGCCTTCGCGGCGGCGGACTTCCCCTGCTTCGCCCGCGGCGTGACGCATCGCGGCCCCTACAAGTCCGGCCCCGGCGAGATCAACGTCCCGGTCGCGGTCGACGGCATGGTGGTGATGCCCGGCGACGTCGTGCTCGGCGATGAGGACGGCGTCGTGTGCTTCGACCGTGCCGTCGCCGGCGATCTCCTGGCCCTGGTGCGCCGCCAGGAGGCGCGCGAGGCCGAGGCCCTGCAGGCCATCCGCGACGGCCGCGCCGACGGCTATATCGGCCTGCGGCAGGAGACCGCGCGATGACCGGATCCTCCGAAGCCATCGCCCTGTCCGCCCGGGTGCGGCGGATCAAGCCGTCGCCCAGCATGGTGGCCCGCGCCCGTGCCCGGCAGCTGCAGGCGCAGGGCCGCGATATCATCGACCTGACCGCCGGCGAACCGGACTTCGACACGCCGGCCCATATCCGGGCGGCCGCGGTGGCGGCGATCGACGCCGGTGAGACCCGGTACACGCCGGTGAACGGGACGCCGGCGCTGCGCCGGGCCATCGTCGCGAAGCTGGAGCGCGAGAACGGCGTCCGCTACGGGGCCGACCAGATCAGCGTCGGCAGCGGCGCCAAGCAGGTGATCTACAACGCCCTGGCCGCCACGGTGGGCGAAGGGGACGAGGTCCTCATCCCCGCGCCCTACTGGGTCTCCTACCCCGACATGGTGCTGGCCTGCGATGCGACGCCCGTCGTCGTCGCCTGCGGCGAGGAGTCCGGCTTCAAGCTGTCGGCCGAGGCGCTGGAGCGGGCGATCACGCCGCGGACGCGCTGGGTGATCCTGAACTCGCCCTGCAACCCGACCGGCGCCTTCTATGCCGAGTCCGAGATGCGCGCCTTGGCCGATGTGCTGCTGCGCCAGCCGCATGTCGCGCTGATGACCGACGACATCTACGAGCACATCCGCTTCGATGGGGGCGCCGCGGTCTGCCCGGTCGCGGTCGAGCCCAGGCTTCTCGACCGCACGCTGCTGGTCAACGGCGTGTCGAAGACCTACGCCATGACCGGGTTCCGCATCGGCTACGGCGCCGGCCCGGCGCCGCTGATCGCCGCCATCAACACCATCCAGTCGCAGTCGACCTCCGGCGCCTGCTCGGTCAGCCAGGCCGCGGCGGCGGCGGCGCTGACCGGCGACCAGGGGGGCGTGGCGGAGATGCGGGCGGCGTATCGTGCGCGGCGCGACCGCGCGGTCGAGCTGCTGAACGCCTGCCCCGGCCTGAGCTGCCGCGCCCCGGACGGCGCGTTCTACGTCTATCCGTCCTGCGCCGGGCTGATCGGGCGGCGGACGCCGGAGGGGCGGGTGCTCGAGACCGACGGCGACGTGGTGATGTATTTCCTTGACGCGGCCGGCGTCGCCGTGGTCGACGGCACGGCCTATGGCTTGTCGCCCTATCTGCGCCTGTCGATCGCGGCGTCGCTGCCGCAGATCGAGGAGGCCTGCGCCAGGCTGGCGCGCGCCTGCGCCGCGCTCGCCTGACACCAAACAAGACCAAGCAAGGAGGTTTCCGTCATGATGTCGCTTCGCATCCTAGTGCTGGGCATGGCCCTCGCCGCAGGGGTTTCCGTCACCGCCCGGGCCGACGAGCTGGCCGACGTCAAGGCCCGCGGCACGCTGATCTGCGGCACGCTCGGCACGGCCGAGCCCTTCAGCTTCCAGGACCCGAAGACGCGCGAGATCGTCGGCTACGACGTCGACATGTGCGGCAAGGTCGCGGAGGCGCTGGGCGTCAAGCTGGAGCTGAAGCCGATCGCTGTGGAGGCCCGGATTCCGGAGCTGCTGCAGGGGCGCGTCGACATCCTGGCCGCCAATCTCGGCTGGTCGAAGGAGCGGGCGCAGCAGATCGACTACAGCTACTCCTACTTCGTCAGCCAGCAGAAGATGCTGGTGGCGGCCGATTCCGGGATCGAGACCCTGGACCAGCTGGCCGGCCACAAGGTCAGCGCCCTGAAGGGCTCGTCCTCGGAGCAGGGCGTTCGCCGCGAGATCCCGGAGGCCGAGACGGTGACGTTCCAGGATTCGTCCTCCGCCTTCCTCGCCCTGATCCAGGGCAAGGTCGACGGCTTCTGCGCCTCCGAGCTGATCCTGGTGAAGCTGCGCAAGCAGGCGGAGGAGTCGGCGCCCCTGGCCATCATCGAGAAGTCGGTGTTCGTCGAACCCTGGGGCCTCGGCATCCGCAAGGGCGAGACGGCGTTCAAGGCGGAGGTCGACAAGGCCCTGGCGGCGCTCGAAGCCTCGGGCGAGGCCGACCGCATCTTCACCAAATGGTTCGGGCCGGACACCGTCTACGGCCTGAAGCGGGACTTCCGGATCGAAGAGATCAAGGGCTGAACCGGCAGGGGCGGCGGGCGTGCCCGCCGCCCAGGCGGAACGCGACGCCATGGGCTACGTCTTCGATCCCGCCGCGGTCCTGACCGGCGAGTACCTGGACTGGTTCGTCTGGGGCCTCGCCACCACGATCGCGCTGACCATCGCCGCCTGGCTGCTGGGCATGGCGGCCGGCATCCTCCTGACCCTGATCCGGATGATTCCGTTCCGGCCGTGCGAATGGCTGGTGGCGGCCTATGTCGAATACCACCGCAACGTGCCGCTGCTGGTGCAGATCTTCGTCTGGTATTTCGGCATCCCGCAGCTGCTGCCGCGGGCCATGCGGGTCTGGATCAACGGCCACGGCAGCGAGTTCCTCCTGGCCGCGGTCGCGCTCGGCCTCGCCTGCGCGGCCTATGTCTCGGAGGATCTGCGCAGCGGCATCCGCTCGATCCCGAAGACGCAGTACGAAGCCGCCCGCTCGATCGGCTTCGGCTATCTCGGGGCCATGGGCTGGGTGATCCTGCCGCAGGCGCTGCGGATCGTGGTCCCGCCGCTGATCAACCAGACCCTGCTGCTGTTCAAGAACACCAGCCTGGCCATGGCGATCGGCCTCGGCGAGCTGACCTACCGGACACGCGAGGTCGACAGCTACACCTTCAAGACCTTCGAGGCCTTCGCCGTCGCCACCGTGCTCTACCTCGCCATCTCCTTCGGGATCATGGCGCTGGGCAGCTATGCCGACCGCAGGCTGAAGCTGGAGATCCGCTGATGCTCCAGATCCTGCAGGACAACTGGCTCCTGTTCCTGATCGGCCAATATCCGCACGGGCCCGTGGGCGGTCTCGCCATGACGCTGTTCATGGCGGCGGCCGGCCTGCTGCTGAGTTTCCCCTTCGCCGTCGCGCTGGCGCTGGCGCGGCTCAGCCCGTTTTCCTGGCTGCGTTGGCCGGCCAAGGCCGTGGTGCATGTCGTCCGCGGCCTGCCGCTGATCATGTTCATCTTCTGGACCTATTTCGTCGCGCCGCTCGTCATCGGGAGGCCGATCGGCGGCGTCGAGACGCTGGTCATCACCCTTGTGATCTACGAGGCCAGCTACCTGTCCGAGATCATCCGGGCCGGCATCGAGGCCTTGCCGCGCGGCCAGGTGGAGGCGGCGCGGGCCCTGGGCCTGGGCTACATCCCGACGACCTTCCGGGTCGTGCTGCCGCAGGCGCTGCACAACATGCTGCCCAGCATGGTCAGCCAGTTCGTCTCGACCATCAAGGAGACCTCGCTCGGCTACGTCATCAGCGCCCATGAGGTCACCTTCGCGGCCAGCCAGGTGAACAACCAGCTGATGACCAAGCCGTTCGAGGTCTACGGCCTGCTGGCGCTGACCTATTTCACGCTCTGCTTCGCCCTGACATCGGTGGCGCGCCGGCTGGAACGCCGCGTCGCCGCGCGGCGGACGGGGGGGCGGGCCGGACGGGTGGCGGAGGCGGCAGCATGATCCGGTTCGAGAACGTCCGGAAGTCCTTCGGGCCGCTGCCGGTCCTGAACGGCGTCTCCGGCGAGGTCCGCCGGGGCGAGGTGGCGGTGCTGCTCGGCCCCTCCGGCTCCGGCAAGTCGACGCTGATCCGGACGGTGACCCGGCTCGAGGAGATCCAGCAGGGCCGGGTGCTGATCGGCGGCATCGACGTCGCGTCGCGCGCGGTCGACATCAACCGGCTGCGCCGCCGGATCGGCTTCGTGTTCCAGGCCTTCAACCTGTTCCCGCACCTGACCGCGCGCGGCAATATCGAGCTCGGCCTCAGGCGCCTCCGCCGGATGCCGAAGGCCGAGGCGCGGGATCGCGCGATGGCCGAGCTCGCCCGGGTCGGGCTGGCCGAGAAGGCCGATGCCCTGCCGGCCCGGCTGTCCGGCGGGCAGCGCCAGCGCGTCGCCATCGCCCGGGCTTTGGCGATGGATCCTGAGATCATGCTGTTCGACGAACCGACCAGCGCGCTCGACCCGGAGATGGTCGGCGAGGTCCTGCAGGTGATGAAGACGCTGGCGCGCGGTGGCATGACGATGATCGTCGTCACGCACGAGCTCGGCTTCGCGCGCGAGGTGGCGGACGCCGTCTGGTTCCTGGACCGGGGCGAAGTGGTGGAGAGCGGACCGCCCGGGCCGGTGCTGACGGCGCCGCGGCACGAGCGCGTCCGACGCTTTATGGCGACGCACGCCCGTCAAGCACTCGACGTCGCGCAAGCATAGGTCGCCGCCGACCTTGGAATGCTCCTCCAACAGCCGCCGCAATCGCTCATCTGGCCGCGGCGAGGATACGCCGGGCCCGCTCCACGATCGGCGCGTCGACGAAACGCCCGTCGACGAGATAGGCGCCCTTGCCCTCGCGCTGCGCCGCGGCGTCGGCCTCGACCACCCTGCGGGCCCAGGCCAGCTCCTCTTCCGTCGGCGCGAAGGCCTCGTTGAGGATCGGCACCACCGCCGGGTGGATGCAGGTCGCGCCGTCGAAGCCGAAGGCACGCGCCTCGCGTGCGGCGGCCTTCAGCGCTTCGACGTCACGGAAGTCGGCGGCCGAGCGCAGCAGGCCGTAGGAGCGCCGCCCCGCCGCCTTCGCGGCGTAGTGAAGGAGCAGCTTCGGCAGCCGCAGCGTCTCCGGCGTCGGGGACGCGCCGGTGGCGGTGGCGAAATCCTCCGAGCCGAGGGCCAGCGCTGCGACCCGGGGAGCCGCGGCGATGAGGCGGGCGTCGAGCAGCGCCGCCGGATCCTCGATCAGGGGCACGAACTCCATCGGCTGCCGGCCGAGGGCCTGCTCCACGGGGGCGAGCCGCCCGGCCAGATCGGCCAGCTCCGCCGCGGATCCGGTCTTCGGCACCAGGAGGCCTGCCGCGCCGGCACGGCACGCGGCTTCGGCGTCGAGGAAGCGCAGCTCCGGCCCGGCGTTGATCCGCACATAGATGATGGCGCCGGACCGGCCGGCCTGCGCGACGCTGTCGGCGAGCGCGTCCCGCGCCGCGGCCTTGCGCGACGGCGCGACGGCGTCCTCGAGATCGAGGATCACGGCGTCGGCGCCGCGCGTATGGGCCTTTTCGATGAAGCGCGGCTCGGAGGCGGGGACGTAGAGGAGCGAGCGGATCACGGGGATTCTCCCATCGTCTTCGTGCTCTTGCGCGCCTGTGCCGCACGGGCGATCTCGGCCTTCAGCTCTTCCGTATGCTCGCCGAGCCTCGGCGCGGGGCGCCGCAGGCCGCCCGGCGTCCCGGACAGTCGCGGCAGCACGGCATGCATGGGCAGGGAGCCGTTGTCGGCGTCCTCGACCTCGACGACCACGCCGCGCTCGCGGATATGCGGGTCGGCGACGATGTCGGCGATGTCGTAGACCGGGCCGACCGTGGCCCCCGCCTCGCGCATGACGCGCAACGCCGTGTCGCGGTCGCGCTCGGCGAACCAGGCGCCGACGGCCTGGTCGACGAGGTCGCGGTTCCTGACCCGCGCCGCGTTGGTGGAGAAGCGCGGGTCGGTCTTCATGTCCGGCCGGCCGATGATGTCGAAGATCCGCATCGCGATCACCTGCATCGAGCCCGAGAGCGCGACATACTTGCCGTCGCCGCAGCGGTAGACGTTGCGCGGCGAGGAGGTGTTCGAGGCGCTGCCGGTGCGCTGCTTGACCTTGCCGGTGACGCGGTGGATCGCGGCCTCGGGGCCGAGCACGGCGACCATCGGCTCCAGCAGCGACAGGTCGATCACCTGGCCGCGGGCGCGGCCCTTCTCGCGGGCGAGCAGCGCCATGGTCACGGCCTGCGCCCCGGTGATGCCGGCGATCATGTCGGCGAGCGCCAGCGGCGGCAGCACCGGCTCACGGTCGGGGAAGCCGGTTCGGGCGGCGAAGCCGCTCATCGCCTCGACCAGGGTGCCGAAGCCCGGATAGGCGGCATAGGGGCCGGTCTGGCCGAAGCCGGAGATCCGCACCACCACGATGTCGGGATTGATCTCGAGCAGCCGGGCGGGCGCGATGCCCATCGTCTCCAGCGTCCCGGGGCGGAAGTTCTCGATGAACACGTCGGCGGTCTCGACCAGTGCGAGCAGCGCGTCCATGTCGGCCGCCTCGCGCAGGTTCAGCACCATCGAGCGCTTGTTGCGGCCATAGACCTTCCAGTGCAGCGACTGGCCGTCATCGGTCCAGTCGCGCAGCGGGTCGCCCGAGGGCGGCTCGATCTTCACCACGTCGGCGCCGAAATCGGCGAGCTGGAGCGACAGCATGTTCCCGGCGACAAGGCGGGACAGGTCGAGGACGCGCACGCCGGACAGCGGGCCTGCCAGCGCTGGGTCGAAGCGGATCGGCTGCTCGGTCATCGGCGCCTCGCTCACGCGGCCTCGGGGCCGGCGGCGAAGATCGCCGCGGCGTCGGGGGGAATGCGGACGAAGGCCGCCCGGGCCTCGACCGGCCGGTTGGTCTGGATGCGGAAGGTCGATCCGCCGCCCGCCACCTCGTACTGGTAGACGGCGCCGAGATAGGTGCCGTGCGAGACCTCGACCCGGATCGCGTTCTCGCCCGGCCCGTCGACCAGCTCGATGCGCTCCGGGCGCACGGCGACGACGAGGCTGCCGTCCCCGGCCGGGCTGCCCGCCGGCATGCTGAGCCGGGTGCCGTCGCCGAGCTCCACCGTCGCGCGGCCGTTCGCCTCTGCCACCATCCGGCCGGGCAGGAAGTTGGAGGAGCCGATGAAGTCGGCGACGAAGGCGTCGGCCGGGCGCTCGTAGATCTCCTTCGGCGTGCCGAGCTGGCGCAGGCGCCCCATGCTCATCACCGCGATGCGGTCGGACACGGCGAGGGCCTCGGACTGGTCATGCGTCACATAGATGGTGGTGACGTGCAGCCGCTCCTGCAGTTCGCGCAGCCAGACCCGGGCGCGCTCGCGCAGCTTGGCGTCGAGGTTCGACAGCGGCTCGTCGAGCAGCAGCAGGCGAGGCCGGTAGACCAGCGCCCGGGCCAGCGCCACACGCTGCTGCTGGCCGCCGGACAGCTCAAACGGATAGCGCTCGGCATAGGGCAGCATCTCGACCAGCGACAGCACCTCGCGGATCCGCTCGTCGCGCTCGGCGCGGCCGATCTTCCGCAGCTTCAGCGGGAAGGCCAGGTTCTCCGCCACGCTCTTGTGCGGCCACAGGGCGTAGCTCTGGAACACGAGGCCGATGTCGCGCCGCTCCGGGGCGACGAAGACGCGCCGGGCGCCGTCGAACAGCACCGCGTCGCCGATCCGGATCGTGCCCGAGGTCGCGTGGTTGAGCCCGGCGATCGAGAACAGCGTCGTCGACTTGCCGCAGCCGGAAGGACCGAGGAAGGTCAGGAACTCCCCGGCACCGACATGGATCGAGACGTCGTCGACCGCGGTGACGTCGCCGTAGCGGATGGTCAGGTGGTCCAGGACGAGGTCAGCCATAGATCTTGGCTCCGAAAACCGGGCGGGCGAGGAGGACGAAGGCGGCGGTGATGACGACCTGGACCGTCGCGAGCGCCGCGACCGGGCCGTTGTCGCCCTGGGCCGCCAGCTGCAGCATCGTGGTGCCGATGATCTCCGACCCCGGCTGGAACAGGAACACGGCGGTCACGTATTCCTTGAAGAAGTGGATGAACAGCAGGGCGAAGCAGGAGAACAGCGCCGGCTTCAGGATCGGCAGGATGATCCGCGTCACCGTGGTCCACCAGTCGGCGCCGGAGATGCGGGCCCCGCGGTCCAGCTCCTCGCCGATCTGGGCCAGGGCCGGCGCGATGGCGCCGAAGCCGACCGGGATGTAGCGCAGGATGAAGGCGACCATCAGGATGACGATCGTGCCGCGGATCAGGTCGAGGCCGGGGATCCAGACCACGGCGTAGAAGAAGCCGAGGCCGGCGATGATGCCGGGCAGGGCTCGCGGGAACAGGGCGACATATTCCAGCGCCCGGGCATAGCGGAACTCCGACCGCCGCGCGACCAGCGCGACCACGGCGATGAAGAAGGTGCCGACGGCGCCGCCGACCAGGGCGATGACGACCGAGTTGACGATCGAGCGGACATAGGTCTCGGAGGCGAAGACGGTGGCGAAATTCGCCGTGGTGACCAGCTTCCAGAAGGGGACGAGCGGCGTCAGGAAGCTGACGCCCGAGCGCATCACGATGCCCGCGAACACCGCGACGATGGTGGACAGCACATAGGCGAGGACGGCGGCGAAGGCGATCCAGCGCCACGGCCCGAGGTCGAGGGTCGAGGGGCGGCTGGCCTTGCCGCGCACGGTGACGAAGCGCCCGCTGCCCTTCATCAGGGCGCCCTGCAGCCAGACCAGCGCGGCGACGACGAGCAGCAGGATCAGGGCGGCCGCGCCGACGATGCCGTAATCCGGCCGCACCGCGGCGTTGATGCCGTTGTTGTAGAGGAAGGTGGTGACGGTGTTGATGCCGCCCGGCGCGCCGAACAGCAGCGGGATCGCCAGCATCTCGATGCCGATGACGAAGTTCAGCACGGCGGAATAGATCATCGCCGGCCGCATCATCGGCACCGTGACCGAGAACAGGGCCCGGAACGGGCCGGCCCCGGCGGAACGGGCGGCGTCCTCGAGCTGCGGGTCGGCCTTGGTGACGGCGCCGAGGCACATGAGATAGGCGAGCGGAGCCTGGCTGAGGCCCGCCACGATCCCCATGCCGGTCAGCGAATACAGGTTCCACGGCACGAAGCCGAACCAGCTCTTCATCGCCAGCGAGATGTAGCCGGACGGCCCGTACATGGTCAGCCAGCCGAAGGCGATCACCAGGTTCGACACGAACAGCGGCCAGATCAGGATCTCGCCGATCCATTTGCGGCCGGGCAGGTTGGTGCGCCCGACCACCACCGCCATCACCGACCCGAAGATCTGCGCGACGACCATGGTCAGGATCGCGAAGTACAGCGTGTTGCCGAAGATGCCGAGGATGGCCGGGTCGCCGAACAGACGATGGAAATTGCCGAGGGTCGGGCCGGCGCCCTCGGCATAGAGCGGCCGGTCGAGGAAGGCCTGCGCCAGGATCGGCGCGAGCGGCCCGATCACCAGCAGGGTCGTGAGGGTCGAGACGCACCAGAAGATCAGGCGCGAGCGGTCCCGGCCGGGCGACGCGATCCGGTGGTCTGTCAGGGCGGTCATGGGCCTGTCCGATGCATGGGCCAGCCGGGAGGTCGGGATGGGGCGGGCGGTCAGTGGCCCGCCATCGCCGCCTTCCATTTCTCGACGAAGGGCGCAGCCTCCGCGATCAGGCCCTTGTCGAAGCCGGCGACGACGATGTTGTCCTTGCCGACCGTCTTCTCGATGCCCTGGTAGGTGTAACGGACCTCCGCCTCGTCGACGTCGTCGCGCAGCGGAGTGAGGCCGCCCTTGCCGAGCAGGGTCTGGCCGGCATGGCTCAGGGCGTAGTCGATGAACAGCTTGGCCGAGTTCGGATTGGCCGTGCCCTTCGGGATGCCCATTCCGCGCAGCATCATGATCGTGCCGTCGTCGGGGAAGGCGAAGCCGAGCAGCTCTCCGCCCGGCTGGTCGAGGCGCGGGAAGATGGTGATGCCGGACACGGCGAGGCCGACGACGTACTCGCCGGTCGCGATCTTCTCGTTCATCGCGCCGCCGGACACCTCGCCGCGGATCATCGGGCCGATCTTGGCGAGCTCCGCCCAGCCGTTCCCGCCCTTGGCGTTGAGGTAGCTCCACCAGGCGGCGAGGCCGAAGGAGTTGCGGGCCGCGTCATAGGTGGTGATCTTGCCGTCGAAGGTGCCGCGATCCTCGGCCGCCATCGCCACCAGCGAAGCGAAGCCCGTCGGCCGCTGGCCTTCCGGCAGCAGGGCTGCGTTGTAGGTGATGACGAGCGGGTCGGCGGAGAGGGTGTAGATGCCGGGCGCGGGATGGGCGAAGCCGGGCAGGGCGGCCAGCTCGGGGCTCTGATAGTCGAGCATCCGCCCGTCGCCGGCATAGGCGGCCCAGCGATCGTTGGCGCCGGAGATCAGGATGTCGGCGGTGCGGGACCCCGACCCGGCTTCCGCCTCCCAGCGCGAATGCACCGTGCCGGAGCCGAGGTCGAGCGTCTCGACCTTGATCCAGGGATAGGCGGCCCGGAAGCCTTCCAGCAGCGGCTGCCAGTTGTTGTCCGCCATGTTGGAGTAGATGACGAGGCCCCCCTCCGAACGCGATCCCTCGATCACGGCGGCATAGTCGGCGGGATAGCCGGCCGGCACGGCCGCTTCCTGCGCGTGGCCGGCGGTGGCGGCGGCGAGGCCGAAGGCGAGAATGGCGGCGGTGATGTGCTGCTTCATGTGCTGGTGCTCCTCCCCGAGCGGTTGTTGGTTCTGCTGCGTTTGGCGAGTTCCGCCGAGATCGCCTGCGCGCCGGCCAGGGCGGCCCGGGTGATCCTCGGCAGGTTGGCGGCGACCCTGGGGTGCGGGCCGGAGATGTTGAGGGCGGCCAGCGCGCGGCCGGCGCCGTCGACGATCGGCGCGGCGATGCCGGACGCGCCTTCGACGACGCCTTTGGCATTGAAGTAGAAGCCGTCGCGCGCGGCGGCGTCGACGCGGGCAAGAAGCTCCCGCCGCTGCTCGGGATCGAGGCCGAGGCGGCCGCAATAGGCCTCGAGCTCCCCGGCCGGCAGGCTGGCCAGGAGCACCACGCCGCTCGACACCTGATGCGCGACGCGGGTGGGCACGATGTTCCGGTCGTACTGGATCTCCCGGGCCGGCAGCAGCTTGTTGAGGTACCGGATCTCGTCGCCGTCCAGGACGGCGACGAAGACGCTCTCGCCCGATTCCTCGACGGCGCGGCCGAGATGGGGGGCGGCGAGGCGCAGCAGGAGGTTCCAGGCCTCCCGGCCTTCGGACCGCTCGCCGGGCAACCGGATGAGGCGGTAGCGGCCGTCGGCCAGACGCTCGGCGTAGCGGCGCTCCACCAGCATGCGCAGGAGAAGCAGGGTGCTGCTCTTCGGCAGGTCGAGCGCATGCGCGACATCGGCCAGCGCCGCCGGGTCGGCGCGCGCCGCGAGCCATTCCAGAAGATCGAGGATGCGCTCCGCGCCCCTGCCGCTCACTCCCGGGCCTCCATGTGTTGTCGTTCAATATTTTGAACGCGTTCTCTATTTTGAAGCTAGTTTTCGAGATGGAGGCTTGTCAACCGACAAGTCCGATCCCGGAGCTCGATGAGCGGCCTGGGGGTGAGGTCGAAGGCGTGCGTTCGACGGCGAGGGCGCCACTCGCAGTAAAAGCGTGAGCGGCCGCGTTATCGCAGATTACGTGGAAGGCGCCGCAGCTGATGAATTTCAGCGCCCGGCCGGGTGGACAACGCGGATCCTCGATCCGCCCGAGCGGTGTTCGAACCCACTTCAGAAGCTGACGCGCAGCCCACCGGTGGCGGCCTGGCTGCGATAGCCGTCGGCGAAGCTGCCGTCGTAGCGCAGGAACAGACTCACCGCCTGCGCCGCGAGGGTGACGCCGACACCGATCCTGGCCAGGTCGCGCGGCGCCTCGGCGCCTTCCACGGTGAACTCCGCATCCGAGCCTTCGAACCGCCCGTCGAAGGACCGCTCCGTATCGGCGACGTCGTGGCTCCACGCCGCCCGCAGCGACAGGCCGAGCGGTGCGTCGAGGCCGATGTCGAGGCGATGCGCCAGCTCCGCGCCCAGCATGCCCTGGGCCGAGGTGACGGCCCGGCCGCCGATGCGGAGATTGACGGCGCCGGCGCCGCTCTCCGTGATCTCGTCCTGTCCGACGACGATGGTCTGGAACGCCGCGAAGGGCGTGAGATCGGTGCTGTCGCCCAGCGCCAGCCGATAGCCCGTCTCGATGCCGGACAGGAACAGGTTCGAATCCGTGTCGGCCGCGGCGAGGCGGTCGATGCCGGGGAAGGAGATCGCCCGGCTCACCGAGCCCCAGCCATGGGCGTAGCCCAGCGCGCCGTCCACATACCAAGCGTCGGGCGAATAGCTGGCGTAGAGGCCGAGGGAGAGGGTGCTGAGGTCGCCGTCGCCCGAAAGCTTCCGGGTGTCGAAGCTGCTGGTGGAGAAGGCCAGCGCTCCGCCGACGGAGAGGGCATCGTCCAGCCGATGGTCGAAGCCGATGGCGACGCCGAGGATGTCGAAATCGACATCATGCGTATCGCCGCCCCCCGACAGCCGGCCGAAATTGCCCAGGCCGGCGATCCAGGCGTTCGGCGTGCCCGGTTGGCCGCGCCCCGCGGCAACGAGCCCGCCGGGCGCAGCGGCGGCTCCGCCGTTCCGGGACAGGCGCATCTGCTGCTGCACCGCGTTCAGGAAGGTCTGGGCGCCGGCGATCTCGACCGACGGCAGGTCCGCATAGACCTCGCCGCTCAGCTGCTGCAGCGCCGACCGCAGCGGGCCCTGGTCGCCGTAGTTCAGCAGGTCGAGGCTGTTGTAGACGCGGTCCATGTCGCCGAAGAGCTGCGGCGGCGTGGCGCGGTCCAGGGCCTCGGCGATCGCGCCGGCATTGCCGCCGCCGGCCCGCGGCGCATAGGCCAGGGCCTTGTCCCCGATCAGCTGCCGGTTGGTGTAGGCGTCGGACGGCAGGAACTGCGGGTTGGCGCAGTTCGGATCATCGGAGCGCCCGATCAGCAGTCCT
Source organism: Inquilinus limosus DSM 16000 (assembly GCF_000423185.1). GTDB lineage: Bacteria > Pseudomonadota > Alphaproteobacteria > DSM-16000 > Inquilinaceae > Inquilinus > Inquilinus limosus. The sequence goes on from NZ_AUHM01000006.1 coordinate 156,240, forward strand.
TGAGCTGTGCCGCCGCTGCCCCAGGGGCCGCCGACGGGAATCGACGGGGGATTGGCAGGGAAGTTGCCCAGGATCGGCGCGCCGGTTCCGGTCAGGATGCAGGTCCCCGCCGGCACGCGGACGATGGTCAGGGAATCCGGCAGATAGGGCAGGGCGAGCCTGTCCTTGATCTCCGCGGCCGTCAGCCCGCGCACCACGTCGGAGCCGGCGATGAAGCCGCCGACCGGCCGGGTGGTGCCCTCGGTGTAGACCCGGACATACTGGGTCTCGGCCGCGGTCCGCACCACCGCAGCCGGGGCCGAGTTCACGAAGGATTCGGTCGGCGGGGTGCTGAAGATATAGGCGTTGGCGTCGGCTCCGGTCGTGACCGAGGCAACGGTAGACCCGTCCCGGCGGTAGACGGGGCCGGACACCACCTCGCCCGGCGGGAGGGGCAGCGTTCCGGAGATCTGTGCCCATGCCGGGGCCGCGCATTCGACGGCCAGAACGCCCGAAAGGACCAAGGCCGCGCGCCATCCCATGCGCCGTTTGCCGGTGCCGTGCCGCGTCATCGCGATCTGGCTCGACCAGGCAGCGGACATGAAACCTCCCGAGAAGATGTGCCGCTTGACCGGCGCGACCGTCAGGTCGCAGGGCATGCCGAGGCGAGCACGTTGCGGCTGTTCTTCTCTTAATATTTGATTCGTCCTGAAAGTAAATAGAGGAGGTCTTGGATCTGCTGGGTTTCTGTTGAGTAAAATTCAATCAAAAGGATGCTATAATTTCGATTGAAATAGATGATTTGATTTTGCAAGCCGTGCAGCCGTTCCCCCCGGTGCGCTACGCGCCGCCCCGCTTGGCGATGTCACGCCTTCGCCCGCCAAAATCGGCGTCGGCGCACCACCCCGTCATGGCCCTGCGCGCTGAACCACCCGCCCTGGAAGTGGTCGGCCACCTGCGGCAGGGCCGACGGCTTGTGCTGGAAGGCCTCGGGCGCGGCGAAGTCGGCGGTGCGGTCCTGCGGCCGGTAGCCCAGCGCGGTCGCGACCGAATTGTCCCACCACGCGGCGTCGGTGGCCGAGACGCCGTAGACGGTGGTGCAGTCGATCCCGGGATGCTCCAGGCCGATCAGCACCAGCTGGGCCAGGTCGCGCGGGCTGATCCAGACCGCCAGGCCGCGGGCGTCGACCGGCCGCTCGCCGGCATTGCCGATGCGGATCGCCAGGGTGCGGATGCCGGTCTTCTCGAAATAGACGCCGGCCTCGAGCTCGCCCCAGCATTTGCTGAGGCCGTAGAGGCCGTCCGGCCGCATCTGGTCCTCGACCCCGACGCGGGCGTCGCGCGGATAGAAGCCGGTCACATGGTTGCTCGACGCCAGCACGATGCGGCCGATGCCGGTGCGCCGCGCCGCCTCGTAGACGTTGTGCGTGCCCAGAACGTTGACCCTCAGGATGTCCTCGACCGCGCGCTCGTTCGGGTAGCCGGCGAAATGGACGATGGCGTCGGCGCCCTCGACCGCCGCGGTCAGCGCCGCCAGGTCGGTGATGTCGACGGCTGTCCAGCTCTCATGCTCCGCCAGCGGGCCGGGATCGGCGATGTCGAGGATCCGCACCGCGCCGATGCGGCCCGCCAACGCCTTGCGCAGCACGCGGCCGACATTGCCGGCACCGCCGGTCAGCACGATCGACTTGGCGGAGACGGCGGGCGCAACGCTGTCGACGCCGGCCCTGCTGCCGCCGGGCGGGACGGTTGGGGTCAAGATCACACTCCTTCGAACATCCGCTGCCGGGCATTGAGGACATGCCGGCGCATGGCTTCGGCCGCGGCGCCGGCGTCGCGCCGGCGGATCGCTTCGACGATCGCGACATGCTCGTCCTGCACCGCCCGGATCCGCTCCGGCGTCCGCATCCGGCTGAGATGCCGGGTGATGTTCATGCCGACGGCGATGTGCGAGGCCAGCGAGGACTGCACGGCGATATGATAGGGGTTGCGGGTGGCCCGGGCGACGGCCTCGTGGAAGCGCCGGTCCTCGTCGGCCCCCAGCTCGCCATTGCCGAGGCAGGCCTCCAGGGCTTCGAGCGCATCCTCGATCTCGCGGAGGTCCTCCGCCTCCCAGCGCTCGGCGGCGAGAGCCGCGGCAACGGATTCGAGGCCGGCGCGGAACTCGAAGCAGCGCTGCACATCGGCCAGCGAGCGGACCTGGGCGAAGCGCAGCACCGCGAGATCGGGCCGCTGCCGGACATAGGAGCCGGAGCCCTGGCGGGATACGATCAGCCCGTCCTGCCGCAGCCGGCCGAGCGCCTCGCGCACCACCGGCCGCGAGGCGCCGAAGCGCGCCGACAGCTCCGATTCCGACGGCAGCCGGCTGTTCACGGCGAAGTCGCCATGCGCGATCAGCGACACGATGCCGTCATAGACCACCTCGCTCAGCCGGGCCGGCGGCCCGCCGTCCCGCGGCAGAAGGCCGGCATCGCCGTCCGTGCCACTCATGCCCGCCATCCCCCTGCTGGCAAGTTGTCAAGATTGATCACGGCTGTGATCCGCCTGGCCCCGCATGCCGAATTCATCAACTGTCGCCTGGACCTTGCGAATCTTTTCTCTGTTTGCGCTGCGGCAATCCTGGGCGACAGAAAACGTCCGGAACAAGGCCATTCCGGTTGTGATTTGTCAATATTTGTAATATGACCGGAACGGCAAAGGAAGCGGGTCGGCACGCATGGCGAAGCCGGATCCGACGCAGCACACAGGGGAGGAGTCCAGGATGGACGACAAGCTCAGCGCCTCGCCGCAGGTGTTCGCCCGACGCACGGTTCTGAGGGGGCTCGCCGGGGTGGCGGCGATGCCGCTCGCGGTCCGGCTCGCCCATGCGCAGGCCGCGAAGGGTGAGGCGCCCGCCCTCGCGCAGCTGGTGAAGGACGGCAAGCTGCCGCCGCTGGCCGAGCGGCTGCCGGCCAACCCGCTGGTGGTGCAGCCGCTGACCAGGGTCGGCACCTATGGCGGCACGCTGCATCGCGGCCTGCGCGGGTCGTCCGACCACAACGGCATCCTGCGCGTGGTCGGCAATCAGGGCCTGGTGCGCTGGAACCTCGAATTCACCGAGGCCCTGCCCAATCTCGCGGAGAGCTGGGAGATCAACGCCGGCGCGACCGAGTTCGTCTTCCATCTCCGCAAGGGGACGAAATGGTCGGACGGCCATCCCTTCACCGCGGACGACATCGTCTTCTCGGTCGAGGACTGCGCCAAGAACGCCGAGCTCTACGGCTCGGTCCCCTCACAGCTCTCGATTGCCGGCAAGCCGGTGGTCGTCAGCAAGATCGACGACGCGACGGTCAAGTTCACCTTCGCGGCGCCCTACGCCACCTATCTCGAGATGCTGGCGGCCCCGCTGGGCCAGCACCCGACCCTCTTCGCCAAGCACTATGCCAGCCAGTTCCATCCGAAGTACAACGACAAGATCGACGAGCTGGTGAAGCAGGCGAAGCTGTCGAACTGGACCGACCTGTTCCGGGCGAAGTGCGGCGACATCGAGATTCCCTCGCGCTGGGGCAATCCGGAGAAGCCGACCCTCGACCCTTGGGTGATCGCCGAACCCTATGTCGGTGGCGCGACCCGCGTGGTGATGAAGCGCAACCCCTATTTCTGGCAGGTCGACACCGAGGGCAACCAGCTGCCCTATATCGACGAGCTGTATTTCGGCATCTCGCAGGATGTCGAATCGCTGCTGCTCGATGCCATCTCCGGCAAGCTCGACATCCAGGAGCGGCACATCAGCCTGCTGCAGAACAAGCCGACCTTGTCGCAGAACCGGGAGAAGGGTGGGTACCGGCTGATCGAGCTGGAGCCTTCGGCGGCGCAGCAGTGCCAGATCTACCTGAACATCTGCCACAAGGACCCGAAGCTGCGGGCCTTCTTCGGCAACAAGGAGGTGCGCCAGGCGCTATCGCTCGGCATCGACCGGCAGGAGATCATCGAGCTGGTCTATTTCGGCCAGTCGGAGCCGTACCAGACCGGACCGCGGCCGAGCCATCCCTGGTATCATGAGAAGCTCGCCCGGCAATTCACCGAGTTCGACCCGGACCAGGCGGGCGCCCTGCTCGACAAGCTCGGCTACGACAAGACCGACGGCGACGGCTTCCGCCTGCATCCCGACGGCAGCAAGATCTTCTTCGCCGTCGACGTCATCCCGACGCTCAACGCCGACCTCGTCGACGTGCTCGAGCTGGTGAAGCGGCACTGGGGGGCGATCGGCATCGACATCAAGGTCAACACCATCGAGCGCGCCCTCTACTACACCCGCGGTGACAGCAACGACCACGACGCCCAGGTGTGGCCGGGGGCGGGCGGGCTCGACCCGATGTTCGACCCGCGCGACTTCTTCGCCCAGCATCCGCAGGGCTCGCGCTACGCCATTCCCTGGACGCTGTGGTACGTCTCGAACGGCCAGTCGGGCGAGGAGCCGCCGGACAGCCAGAAGCAGCGCATGAAGCTGTTCGACGAGGCGCGCGGCACCGCCGACCTGGACAAGCGCGGCGCCATCATGAAGCAGCTGTTCGACCTGACCGCCGAGGCCTTCGAGACGGTCGGCGTCTGCCTCGCCGTCAACACCTTCGGCGTGGTCAAGAACACCCTCGTCAACGCGCCGGAGAAGGAGCCGGATTCCTGGACCTGGCCGAATCCCGGCCCGGCCATGCCGCAGCAGTTCTTCTTCTCGAGCTGACACCCGGCGCCGCCGGTCTTCCTCCGCCGCTCAGCGTCCGTTTCGAGGAGAACCCCGGATGCTCCGCTTCATCGCCAAGCGCCTGCTGTGGATGGTGCCCGCGCTCTTCGCGGTCAGCTTCCTCGCCTTCGTCCTGATCCAGCTGCCGCCCGGCGACTTCGTGACCAGCTATGTCGCGACGCTCGCCGCCTCGAACGAGGTCGTCGACCAGAACGCGGCCGCGGCGCTGCGCGAGCGCTTCGGCCTCAACGACCCGATGCTGGTGCAGTACGCCAAATGGATCGGCGGCATCATCACCCGCGGCGATTTCGGCCTGTCCTTCGAATGGCAGCAGCCGGTCAGCGACCTGATCTGGGAGCGGATGGCGCTGACCCTGGTGCTGACCCTGGCGACGCTGATCGCGACCTGGGCCATCGCGCTGCCGATCGGGGTCTATTCCGCGGTCCGCAAATATTCGATCGGCGACACTATCGTCACCACCATCAGCTTCGCCGGGCTCGCCATCCCGTCCTTCCTGCTGGCGCTGGTGCTGATGTATGTCGCCGCCATCGAATTCGGGCAGGACGTCAGCGGCCTGTTCTCGCCGGAATTCGAGAAGGCGCCCTGGAGCATCGCCAAGACCATCGACCTGCTGCAGCACCTGTGGATCCCGGTGCTGATCCTCGCCGTCTCCGGCACCGCCAGCCTGATCCGGGTGATGCGGGCGAACATGCTGGACGAGATCCATAAGCCCTACGTCACCACTGCCCGCGCCAAAGGCCTGTCCGAGTTCCGGCTGCTGATGAAGTACCCGGTGCGCGTGGCGCTGAACCCCTTCATCTCCACGCTGACCTGGCTGCTGCCCAATCTCGTCTCCGGCTCGATCGTGGTGGCGATCGTGCTCAACCTGCCGACGGCGGCGCCGCTGCTGCTGCAGTCGCTGATGGCTCAGGACATGTATCTCGCCGGCGCCTTCGTGCTGCTCATCTGCGCGCTGACGCTGATCGGCTCGCTGATCAGCGACATCCTGCTGGCGCTGGTCGACCCGCGCATCCGCCTCGAATAGCCGGGAGGGCTTCATGACCGACATCGCGACCGTCGCCCCCGCCGGCCAGCTCGCCGTCGCCTCGCAATGGCAGCTGATCTGGTGGGCCTTCCGCCGCCACCGGCTGGCCATGGTCTCGCTGGTGATCGTCGCGATCCTCTACCTGGTCGCGGCCGTGCCCGGCTTCTTCGCGATCAACGATCCCAACAAGCAGAACGCCCGCGCCGCCTTCCACCCGCCGCAGGCGATCCATCTGTTCGACCGGGCCGAGGACGGAAGCCTCAGCTTCGGGCTCTATTTCCACCCCCACAAGCTGACGCGGGACCCGGAGACGCTGGCCGCCGTCTACAAGGAGGATCCGACGCGCAAGGTCGCGGTCTCGCTGTTCGGCCGCGGGTACGAGTATTCGGTGCTGGGCCTGTTCACCACCGACCTGCACCTGCTCGCCTCGGCCGATCCGAAGCAGCCGCTGTTCCTGTTCGGCACCGACCGGCTGGGCCGCTGCGTCTGGAGCCGGATCATGCAGGGCGGCCAGATCTCGCTGTCGGTCGGCCTGGTCGGCGTGTTCCTGTCGCTCGTCATCGGCATCGTGCTCGGCGGCATCTCCGGCTACTACGGCGGCAAGCCGGATTTCGTCATCCAGCGGGTGATCGAATTCGTCCTGGCCCTGCCGACGATCCCGATCTGGCTCGCCATGGCCGCGGCCCTGCCGCAGGACTGGCCGGCGATCACCCAGTACTTCATGATCACGGTGATCCTGTCGCTGACCGGCTGGGCGCAGCTGGCCCGCGTCGTCCGCGGCCGCTTCCTGTCGCTCAGGACCGAGGAGTTCGTCACCGCCGCCCGACTCGACGGCTGCAGCGAGGGGCGGATCATCTTCCGGCACATGATGCCGAGCTTCCTCAGCCACATCATCGCCTCGGTGACGCTGGCGATCCCGGCGATGATCCTGGCCGAGACGGCGCTGTCCTTCCTCGGCCTCGGGCTGCAGCCGCCGACCATTTCCTGGGGCGTGCTGCTGCGCGAGGCGCAGAACATCCGCTCGATCGCGACCGCGCCCTGGCTGTTCGCGCCGGGGGCCTTCGTCGTCCTGGCGGTGATGGCGCTCAACCTTCTCGGCGACGGCCTGCGGGACGCGGCCGACCCCTACAACAAGTGACGGCGGAGGCCCCGATGTCGACACCCCCGGCCGCCCCCGTGCCGTTCCCCGGCCGCCCGAAGCCCGTCCTGGCGGTGCGCGACCTGGTGACCCAGTTTCCGACGCGGGCCGGGCTGGTGAAGGCGGTCGACGGCGTCTCCTTCACGGTCGAGCGCGGCAAGACCCTCTGCGTCGTCGGCGAGAGCGGCTCGGGCAAGAGCGTGACCGCGCGCTCGATCCTGCAGATCGTCGACGCGCCGGGCCGCATCGTCTCGGGCGAGATGGTGCTCAACCGCCCCGACGGCAGCAGCGTCGACCTGGCCAGGCTGCATCCGCGCGGGCGGTCGATCCGCCGGGTGCGCGGCCGTGAGATCGCGATGATCTTCCAGGAGCCGATGTCCTCGCTGTCGCCGATCCACACGGTCGGCGACCAGATCGCCGAGGTGCTGCGCCTGCATCTCGGCATGGGCAAGGCCGCGGCCCGGGCGCGGACGGTCGAGCTGCTGAAGCAGGTCGAGATCCCGCGGGCCGAACGGGCGATCGACCGCTACACCTTCGAGTTCTCCGGCGGCATGCGCCAGCGCGCCATGATCGCTATGGCCCTGGCCTGCAACCCGCTGCTGCTGATCGCCGACGAGCCGACGACGGCCCTCGACGTCACCACCCAGGCCGAGATCCTCGACCTGATCAAGCGCCTGCAGGCCGAATACGGCATGGGCGTCATGTTCATCACCCACGACATGGGCGTGGTCGCCGAGATCGCCGACGACGTCCTGGTCATGTACCAGGGCAAGGTGATGGAACGCGGCCCGGCCGACCGCATCTTCCACGCGCCGGAGGATCCCTACACCAAGATGCTGATCGGCTCGGTCCTCAAGCTCGAGGACAAGGCCGAGATCCGCCTGAAGCGTCCCGAACTTCCGGCCGACCGTCCGCCGGTCGTCGAGGTCGATGGCCTGAAGATGCATTTCGGCACCGGCAACGCCGCGGTCAAAGCCGTCGACGACGTCTCGCTCGCCGTCAGGGCGGGGGAGACGCTCGGCATCGTCGGCGAGTCCGGCTCCGGCAAGACGACCATGGGGCGCTGCCTGCTGCGCATCCACGACCCGACCGGAGGCGCCATCCGCTACCGCCGCGCCGACGGCTCCGTCGTCGATCTCGCCAGGGCCGACAAGCCGATGCTCGCCGCCTGCCGGCGCGAGATCCGGATGATCTTCCAGGATCCGGTCTCCTCGCTCAACCCGCGGATGACGGTGGCGCAGATCATCGGCGAGCCGCTGCTGGTCAACGGCGTCGCCAAGGGGAAGGAGCTCGACGAGCGCGTTGCCGATCTCATGCGCCAGGTCGGGCTCGACCCCGCCTGGCGCGAGCGCTACCCGCACGCCTTCTCCGGCGGCCAGCGCCAGCGCATCGGCATCGCCCGGGCCATCGCGCTCAACCCCCGCGTCGTCGTCGCCGACGAGGCGACCTCGGCGCTCGACGTCTCGCTGCGGTTCCAGGTGCTGGACCTGCTGCTCCGGCTGCAGGACCAGCTCGGCCTCGCCTACATCTTCATCAGCCACGACATCAGCGTCATCCGCTACATGTGCGACCGCGTCGGCGTGATGTACCGGGGACGGCTGGTCGAGATCGGCGATGCCGAGGAGGTGTGCGAGGCACCGCGCCACGACTACACGCGGGCGCTGATCTCTGCCGTGCCGCGGCCCGATCCGCGCCGCCGCAGCATCCACAACCGCATCCGTTACACCGAACCGGCCGAACGGAGCCTCGCGCAATGAAGATCACCGATATCCGCACCTTCCTGATGCAGGCCGGCCCGCCGGATCCGGCCAAATGGGCGACCGACGGCCGGTTCGACGACGCGGCGACGCAGGGCAAGCCCGGCGGCTTCCGCAACTGGTTGTTCGTCAAGGTCACCACCGATGCCGGCATCGTCGGCATCGGCGAATGCTCCGGCTGGCCGCGGGTGATCGAGACCGCGGTGCAGGACCTGAAGGGCCTGCTGATCGGCGAGGATCCGACGCATATCGAGCGGCTGTGGCAGAAGATGCAGGTCGCGATGATGGGGCACGGCCTGCTCGGCACGGTCGGCGCCGGCGCGATGACCGGCATCGATGTCGCCCTCTGGGACATAAAGGGCAAGGCGCTGGGCGTGCCGGTGTGGAACCTGCTGGGCGGCAAGATGCGCGACCGCGTCCGCATCTACTCCCACGCCAACACGCCGGAGATGGCGCTGGCCGTGAAGGGCCGCGGCATCCGCACCATCAAATGCGGCGGCGTCGCCGACCCGGTGCGCAAGGTCGCGATGCTGCGCGAGGCGGTGGGCGATGAGGTCGACATCGCCATCGACCTGCACGGCCCGCCCTGGCTGACGCCGGCCGACGCGGCGCGGGTGGCACGCGCGCTGGAGCCCTACAACCTGCTGTGGATCGAGGACCCGATCGCGCCCGACAACCTCGACGGCTACAAGCGCATCCGCGACGCCGCCCATGTGCCGCTGGCGGCGGGCGAGCGCATGGCGACGATCTTCGGCGAGCGCGAACTGATCGAGCGCGAGCTGGTCGACGTCATCCAGCCGGACACCGGCCGGGCGGGCGGCCTGACCCAGATGAAGAAGATCGCCGCCATGGCGGAGGCGCACCACATCATGATGGCGCCGCATTCGGGCTCGCTCGGCCCCGTCGCCGAATATGCGGCGCTGCATCTCCTGGCCGCGATCCCGAACGCCCTGATCCTGGAGCGCCTCGACGACGACTGGCCGGGCCGGGCGAAGACCATCGTGCCGCATCCGGTGCAAGAGAACGGCTTCATCGCCGTGCCCGACGCGCCGGGCCTCGGCTGCGACATCGACGAGGACTTCGTCGCGCGCCATCCCAGCGAGCGCAACGTCGCCGTGCCGGTGGCCGAGGTCGACCGGTCCTACGCGCCCGGCACCCACCGCGAGCACGTCTACGTGCAGACGCGGCTCCGGCGGGCGTCCTACTTCACGGCGAGGTGAGGGGCTGCCGGCGCCCGCGCCCTTCAGCCCGCCACCACCACGTCGACCTGGGCGCGTTCCAGCAGCTCGGCGATGTCCTGGGGCGGCGGCTGGTCGGTCACCAGCACATGCGCCCGATCCAGCGGCGCGATATGGGCGAAGGAGGCGTGGCCGAACTTGCTGGCGTCGGCCAGGATAACGGTGCGCCGCGCCGCCGCCATCATCGCCGCGATCAGCCCGGCCTCCTCCAGCAGCGTCGTCGACAGGCCGGCTGATGCCGAAAGGCCGCCGACCCCGAGCACCGCCGTGTCGGCGGTGATGCCGCCGGCGCCGGCGAAGCCCAGCGGCCCGATGGTGACGTGCGATTCCCGCCGGAACTGGCCGCCCAGGACATAGACGTCGCGCACCGCCTGCGCCGGCGCAGCCAGCGGCAGCTCGAGATTGTTGGTGACGATGGTCAGGTCGCGCCGGCCCACGAGCTCGGCCGCGAACAGCCGGGTGGTCGAGCCGCCGTTGACGATCAGCGTCTCGCCGTCGCCGATCAGATTGGCGGCGGCCCGGGCGATGCGCCGTTTCGCGTCGATGTGCACGTTCATGCGCTGGGCATAGGGCACGTCGTGCCCGACCAGCCCGTCGACCGGCACCGCGCCGCCATGGGTCCGGGTCAGCAGGCCGCGCGCCTCCAGGAAGTCGAGGTCGCGCCGGATCGTGTCCGCCGAGACCGCGAACAGGCTCGACAGCTCCGCCACCGTCACCTGGCCCTGGGTCCGGGCCAGGCGCAGCAGCTCGTTGCGCCGCCGCGCGGGCAGGGCCGCATCGGCGGCCTGGTCGACTGAGGTCATGGCTCCTCGCAAAAAACCGCATCGAGTCTAAGACAACTTGCTTGACTCTGCCAGATGCCTGCGGCCCTATACCGGAATAGGCGCACAAACACGCATAAAACAGCGCCAGATTCCCGTTTCCATCAATGGGAGGGAGGAATGACCAAGATCCCTGGCCGGGCGTGTTCCGGCGGTCTGTTCCGGCGTGATCTTCTGAAGCTGTCTGGGGTGGCGCTGGGGGCAGGGGCCGCGGCCCCGATCCTGGGCCGGTCGCGGCCGGCGCGCGCGGCGACCGAGATCACCTTCGCCAGCGCGAAGTTCTTCGGCAAGGAGACGATCGCGCAGCTGGTCGACGCCTACAACGCATCCCAGGACAAGGTCCACGTCACCTATCGCGAGCTGCCGCCGCCCAGCGCATCGACCGAGGTGCATCAGGCGCTGGTGCAGCAGCTGGCCCGCCGCAACGGCGCGCCGGATGTCTTCACCCAGGACATCATCTGGATCGCCGAATTCGCCGCCGCCGGCTGGTCGCTGCCGCTCGACGAGCATATCGATTCCAGCGAGATCGGCGCCTATTTCCCCGGCCTGGTCGCCGGCTGCAAATGGCAGGGCAAGCTGGTGGCGCTGCCCTGGTTCGTCGATTCCGGCATGCTGTACTACCGGCGCGACCTGCTGGAGGCCGCCGGGGCCAAGGTGCCGGAAACCTGGCCCGAGCTGGTCGAGACGGCGAAGAAGATCACCGACGCCGGCCAGGCCAAGCTGGGCTTCCTGTGGCAGGGCAAGCAGGCCGAGGTGCTGGTCTGCGACCTCGTCTCCTTCACCGGCTCGAACGGCGGCGCCATCCTCGACACCGACGGCAGGACCGTGCGCATCGCCGACCCGGCGGCGGTCGAGGCGGTGCAGTTCATGCACGACACCATCGCCACCCATAAGATCAGCCCGCCCGACCTCCTGAGCTGGGACGAGGAGCCGTCGCGCCGGCCCTTCACTGCCGGGCAGGCGGTGTTCCTGCGCAACTGGTCCTATGTCTACGGCATCTCGCAGGACGCGAGCGAATCCAGCGTCGTCGGCAAGGTCGGCGTCGCCCCGCTGCCGCATTTCCCCGGCAAGTCCAGCGCCGCCTCGCTCGGCGGCTACCAGTACGGCGTCAACGCCTCGTCCAAACACAAGGAGGCGGCGCTCGACTTCGTGCGCTGGATGTCCTCGCCCGAGACCCAGCTGCGCTTCGCCCTGCAGCTCGGCCTGGCGCCGACCCGGCAGGCGGTGTTCGATCATCCGGAGCTGGCCAAGGCCCAGCCCTTCATGGCGCAGTTGAAGCCGGTGTTCCTCGGCGCCACGCCGCGGCCGGTGACGCCGAAATACCCGCAGGTCTCGCTGGTGCTGCAGTCCGAAGTCTCGAAGGCGCTGGCCGGCGGCGACGTCAAGGGCGCGCTGGAGACCGCCAAGTCCCGGATCGACGCCATCGTCGGGGTGTGACCGGCATGGCGATGACCGGCTCCATCGCGCATCGCATCGCCGGCCCGGGGCGCTCCCGCCTCGGGCCGGTGCGGATCCCGGCCCTGCTCCTGCTGCTGCCGGCGGCGGGAGCCCTGGCCGCGGTCTCGGTCTATCCGGTCGGGCTCGGCCTCTGGCTGTCCTTCCGCGACACCTCGCTGGCCGCGCCCGACGACGCCTTCCTCGGGCTGCGCAACTACCAGGACTTGATCGCCGACCCGACCTTCTGGAACGCCTGGCTGCACACGGTCGAGTTCACGGTCGCCTCGACCCTGGCCGAGACGCTGCTCGGGCTCGGCATGGCGCTGATCCTCTACGAGTGGTTCATCGGCCGCGGCCTGGTGCGGGCGGCGATGCTGATCCCCTGGGCGATCCCGACCGTCGTCACCTCGAAGATGTTCGGCTGGCTGTTCGACGGCCAGAACGGCATCGTCAACCACCTGCTGCGCGCGACCGGGCTGATCGACCAGAACATCAACTGGTACGGGTCGACCGACACGGCGCTGCTGACCATCATCATCGCCGATGTCTGGAAGACCACGCCCTTCATGGCGCTCCTGCTGCTGGCCGGGCTGCAGACCATCCCGCGCTCGCTGTCCGAGGCGGCGCTGGTCGACGGGGCCGGGCCGTGGGCGACCTTCTGGCGGGTGCGGCTGCCGCTCTTGATGCCGACACTGCTGATCGCGGCGCTGTTCCGGGCGCTCGACGCCTTCCGCATCTTCGACCTGGTCTATGTGCTGACCGGCGGCGGCCCCGCGGATTCGACCGAGACGCTGTCGACCCTGACCTACAAGACCCTCTTCTCGACGCTGCAGTTCGGCTACGGCTCGGCCATGGCCGCGACGATGTTCGCGACCGAGGTGCTGATCGCCGGGGTGTTCGGCGCCGTGCTGATCCGCAAGCTGCGGGAGACCGAGCGATGACGCCGCTTTCCGCCATGCGCGGCCGGCTGCTCGGCCTGCCGGTCTGGGTCTGGCGCGGCGTGCTGCTGCATGCCGGGGCCCTGTTCATCGTCGCCTGGTCGGCCGGCCCGTTCCTGTGGCAGCTTTCGACCTCGCTGCAGGAGGACAAGGCGCTGGTCGCCGAGACGCCGAGCTGGCTGCCGATCCCGGCCACGCTGGTGCATTTCGTCAACATCTTCACGGTCAAGCAGTTCCAGCTCTATCTGCTGAACTCGGTGATCGTGGCCGGGGCGACGACCCTTTTCTGCCTGGTGCTCGGCGCGCTGGCCGCCTTTGCCCTGGCGCGGCTCGACATCAAGGGCCGCTTCGGCATCCTCGGGCTGATCCTGTCGATCTCGATGTTTCCGCAGATCGCGATCGTCGCGCCGCTCTACCTGCTCGCCGCCTCGATGGAGCTGCTCGACACCTACACGGTGCTGGTCGTGGTCTATGTCGCGCTCGGCCTGCCGCTCGTGATCTGGGTGCTGTTCGGCTACTTCCACAGCATCCCGCGCGAGATCGACGACGCGGCGCGGATGGACGGCGCCGGGCCGCTGACCATCCTGTTCCGCGTCACCCTGCCGATGTCGCTGCCCGGGGTGGTGACCACCGGGCTGCTCGGCTTCATCGCCGCGTGGAACGAGTTCATGTTCGCGCTGGCCTTCACCTCCGACATCGCGACGCAGACGGTGCCGGTCGGAATCGCCAACTTCACCAACCTCTACTACGTGCCCTGGGGCGACATCGCCGCCGCCTCGGTGGTGGTGACCGTGCCGCTGGTGCTGCTGGTGCTGGCCTTCCAGCGCCACATCATCGCCGGGCTGACGCAGGGGGCGGTCAAGGAATGATGCCCGCCGCCCGACATATTGATCCGTCATTGCGAGCGCAGCGAAGCAATCCAGGGCCGCTCGTCGAGGCCCCTGGATGGCCCCTTCTGAACGCAAGGAGGCGGCTTCGCCTCCTCGCCATGACGCTTGGGCATCTGCACATCTTCGAAGAGCAGATTCCTTTGCCTCTCCCGCTTGCCGGAGAGGCCGGACATCCGAAGGATGTCCGGGTGAGGGGATCGCGGCCTTGCCGAAAGCACGGGCTTGCGGTGAGCGAGCGCATGATCCGCCCATGTCCTGAAACGCTGGCTCTGCTGTCGCGGCCGGGTCGCCCTCACCCGGTCTCGCTGCGCGAGCCCGACCTCTCCCGCAAGCGGGAGAGGCAATCTGTTCGTATGCCCGCCGTCCGGCGCCGCCCACCAATGTGTAGGTGCCTCAGCGCCATGACGGGGGAAGGACTGAAGAGCCGATCCCGAGGGCCAATGGCATGAGGTGGGACCGCCGTTACCGCGACCTGTCCGCCCGGCTGCCGTGTCTCGCCGCCACGGCCCGGCCGACACTCTGTGGGCTGACCACCTGCGTCGACGCCTATCTGCCGCTGCACCGCGCCTGGCCGGTGCTGGCGGCTGAGCCCGGCACCCCCGCCGCGGCGCTGGCGGCGCAGCTGCTGCGCCGGGCCGCGGAAGGGATCGGCGGCGAGGTCCTGGTCGACTGGCCGGAGGGGCCGGCCTGGATCGACCGGCATCTCCACTCCACCCCCGGCCTCGGCGGCACCGGCGCCCAGGCGGCCCAGGCGCTGGCCCTGCTGGGGGCGCCGGCGCTGCTGGCCCTCGGCGACCGCACGCCGGCGCAGCTCGGCCTGTTGCACCCCGATATCCGCCTGGCCGAAGGCGACCGCATCGTCGCCGCGCGGGAGGCGCGGCCAGGCGGGGTCGGCAAGCCGGCTCATTACATCTTCGAGTTCACCGCCGGCACCCCGGTCGGGCCGGCGATGCCGCGGCGCTCCTCCCGCACCATCGTCCGCTTCGCCGACGAGGGGCTGGACGACGATCCGGATTTTTGGCTCGCCAGCGTTGGCTTGGCGTTGACGGCCGGGGCCGGGATCCTGTCCGGTTTCAACGGCCTGCCGCCGGACGCGGTCGACGCCTCCATCCGATCCGCCGCCGAACTCGCCGATGCCTGGCGAGCGGCGGGGCTCGGGCTGATCCATCACGAGCTCGGCGACTATCCGCATGCGGCGCTGCGCGACCGGGTGGTGGCGGGGCTGACGCCGCACGCCAGCTCCTTCGGCCTCAGCCTGTCGGAGCTGGAGGCGCTTTCGCCCGGCGCCGGCGACCCCGGCGCCAAGGCCCGCGCCCTCGGCGACCGCTTCGGCCTGAACCGGGTCTGCGTCCATGCCGACGGCTGGGCGCTGGCGGCGACCCGCGGCGATCCGCAGGCGGAGCTGGAGGCGCTGATGGCCGGCTGCCTGTTGGCCGCCACCCGCGCCGCCTTCGGCACCCCGACCAATCCGGACGGCATCCCGCCCGGCGCCGTGTTCCCCCCGCTGCCCGTCCCGGTCTGGGACCGCCGCGACGGCTGGACCATGGTCGCCTGCGCCGCCCCCTATCTCGAACGCCCCGCGGCCACGATCGGCCTCGGCGACACTTTCCTGGCCGGCTGCCTGCTCGTGCTCGGCCAGCCGCCCGAAACCCTGTCCACCCTGACATCCGTAGAAGAGGACTGAACGATGGTTTCCCTGCCCGCCGCCCGCGACCCCGGCAAGATCCGCAGCCTGCAGCGCGTCACCTCGGCCGACGGCTTCTTCCTGATCTGCGCGCTCGACCACCTGTCGGATTTCCAGGAGCTGCTGGCGCCGGATCCGGATAAGGTCGACTACGCCATGACGGTCGCGGCGAAGATCGAGCTGGTGCGGGCGCTGTCGCCTGAGGTCAGCGCCTTCCTGCTCGACCCGCGCTACGGCCTGGCCCCGGCGCTGGCGTCGCGCGCCCTGCCGGGGTCGGTCGGGCTGATGGCGAGCATCGAGGACGAGGGCTACAACGGCGCCGCCGCGGCGCGCGAGACCCGGTTCCGCGCCGGCTGGGGCACCCGCAAGATGAAGGCGATGGGTGTCGACACCTGCAAGCTGCTCTGGTTCTACCGGCCGGAGAGCGCGGTGGCCGAGCATCAGCGGCAGGTGGTGCGCGATCTCGCCGCCGAATGCGCCAGCCTGTCGCTGCCGCTGGTGGTGGAGCCGATCTGGTATCCGCTGCCGGGCGAGGATGCGTCGAGCGCCGCCTGGAAGGCGAAGCGGATCGAGGGCATCGTCGCCTCGGCGCATGAGGCGAACGGCTATGGCGTCGACATGCTGAAGGTGGAGTTCCCCGGCGATGTCGGCACCGAGGAGGGGAGGGCCGCCGCCCTCGATGCCTGCCGGCGGCTCGACGGCGGCATCTCGGTGCCCTGGGTGATCCTGTCGGCCGGCGTCGGCTATGCCGATTTCCGCACCCAGGTCGAGATCGCCTGTAAGGCCGGCGCCTCCGGCTTCCTGGCCGGCCGCTCGATCTGGCGCGACGCCGCCTCGACCCATGATCCCGCCAAGAAGGCGGCGGCGCAGAAGGATGCGGCCGGACGGCTGGCGGAGCTCGCATCCATCACCCGCAAGCACGGCCGGCCCTATGTCCCGGCTCTGGAGCCCGCCGCCGTGGCCCAGACCTATCCTGAGTTCTGGTACGCCGGGTGGCAGAACTGACGGCGGCTGCCGGCAGTCGGCCGGTCGTCACCGTTCGCGCAATGGGCGGAGACGGCGCCGTCGGATGATTCGCGGCGCCGTCTTGTTCTGGAAGATCGTGGATCACTTCGCGACGGAAGCCTGACAGGAATCATCCAGCACGGCTGGTACTTTGCGGCGAGTGCTGCTTTTTTGCTGGAGGATTGGCCTCTCCGGTGCCAAGCTGGCGTTATTCTTTGATCGAATTACGATGACGCCATGACCCAGCCTCGGCCTCAGGCCAACGACAATCTCAGCCCCGAAGACCTTTGCGGGTTGAGGATCGACGAGATGAAGCGCCAGCTGGTCGCCAGGATCGCCTGCGCCGCGCGGCGCGCGCAGCCCTTGCCCTCCGAGCCGGCCCGGACATCGGAACGATACGTCTCTCGGCCGGCGACAGGCCTCTAGAGAGAATCAGCCGGGGCGACAGCGAAGTCGCAGGTCACCGGCGGCCAAACCCTGGTGATGTCAACGAAGCGCCCAAGGCACGGGCGCTGCGGACGCCTGTCCGGCGGGGCGCAAGTGCCGCCGCGATTGACGATTCATGGGCATGGATGCGGCTATCGTCCAGTCAAAATCGTCTATCGAGCGAGTTTCTGAAAATATTGAATCGATTTTCTATTTTATTCTCCCAATCATCGAAGGCGAGTTGCAATTCTGAATGAATAGAATCACCTTGCTGCCGGTTTGGTTGGGTCTTTATAGATTTCGAAGGTTCCGTTGATCGGGTCCTCGATGGAAGCTGACTTCAGGACAATCCGAAAGAGGGGTGATTCGCGATGAAGCGAAGAGACTTGATGACCTCCGGGCTCGCCGTGCTCGTGCTGGCTTCGGCGGCACCTGGAGCCGGCGCGGCGGAGTGGTGGGGGAAGAAGCTGCCCGGCCAGCCGCAGAACTTCATCTTCGGCTACGGCTCGCTGATCAACACCGCGTCCCGCAACTCCACCGCCAGCAAGCCGATCGACGCGATCCCGGTGCGGGTTTCGGCCTCCTTCGGCTATGTCCGGGCCTGGGTCGACCGCGCGAAATCCGGTTTCACCGCCCTCGGGCTGCGCAAGCCGAAGGCCGGCGAGCAGGCGATGACGATCAACGGGGTGCTCTACCCGGTCGAAGGCGACGACATGGGCGCCTTCGATGCGCGCGAGGCCGGCTACAAACGCATGGAGGTGCCGCGCGACGCGATAGAGGCGGTGTCCTGGGAGCAGGCGCCCCCCGAGGGCAAGATCTGGGTCTATGTCTCGGTCGGCAAGGACGGCACGCCCGGCGAGGGGTTGGAGCCGCCTTCGGCCGACTATCCGCTGCTGCAGTCCTATGTCGATGGGTCATCGACGGCGCCCTGGAATACGGCCCCGACTACGCCCGCGAGCTGATCGAGACGACCGCGGATTGGAGCCCGTACTGGCTGAACGACCGCGAGCTTCCCCGCCGGCCCTGGGTTTACGACAAGAACTACGCGACCGTGGACAGGCTGCTGGAGGACACGGCGCCGGCGGCGCCGCACCTCAAGGACCGCCTGTTTCCCGAGGTCTACGCCATCCGAAACGTGGCGCCGGCCGCGCAGTGAGGCGGCGCCGGCAGCGCCTTCGCAGCGCACCGGTCTTCCTCTGAGCCGCATCCGAGCCGAAGCCCCGCGGGTTGCCGCCCGCGGGCTTCTCCGTTCTCCGGGGGAGGCATTCGGAATCGATCGGCTGCAATAGAATGGCTGGTTGACTCATCATACCAGCACACCATAATACCGGTAACCAACGGGCGGAGCCGAACCGCCGGACATAGACGACGACCGCAACGTCTTCATCGCCGGGGAGGGCGACATGCAGGCTCTGACGCGTCGATCCATGGTCGCGGGCGCAGCGATGCTGACCGCGGCGTTCGCCGCCGGTCCCGGTTGGGGCCAGGAAGCGCCTTCGAAGCCGGTCACGATTGAGTTCTTCGGGCTCGCCTCGCACAACTGGCCGCTGGTGATCGAACGCTTCCAGGCCGACTACCCGACCGTCACGGTGCACTTAACCAAATTCGGCACCGACGAGCTGAAGCAGGCCCTGCGCGTGGCCGCCGCCTCGGGCAAGTTGCCGGATGCCTGGTGGAACTGGGGCGGGTCGTTGGCCTCGCCCTACAACCGGGCCGGCCACGCGCTGAAGCTGACGCCGGAATTGCTGACCGCTCTCGGGGTCGAGGCCAATGTGACCACGGCGGCGCTCGACATCACCCGCGACGGCGCCGACCTCTACGGCATCCCGAACAAGATCGGGCCTTTCGGCTTCATCTACAAGAAAGCGCTGTTCGACAAATACGGACTGCAGCCGCCGCAGAGCTTCGCCGAGCTGGAGAAGGTGGCGGAGACGTTGAAGGCGAACGGTGTCACGCCGTTCTCGATCGGCGGCAAGTTCAGCTGGATGACGATGCGCTTCTTCGACTTCTTCCTGGAGCATTACGCCGGGGCGGAGGGGCACGACGCGCTGCTGGACATGAGGGAATCCTGGGAGTCCGAGCCGGTCATCCAGTCCTTCGCCAAGCTGAAGGAATGGGCCGACAAGGGCTATTTCCCGGACGGGTTCCTCAATGTCGACCCCGCCACCAACATGCCGCTGCTCTACAACGACCAGGCGGCGATGGTGTTCGACACGCCGAGCCTCGAGCTCAGCCGGATCATGCGCGAGGGCAAGTCGCCGGCCGATTACGGCACCTTCCCGCTGCCGACCGACCGGAGCCCGAAGCGGGTGCCGGGGTCGCCGTCGCAGATCCAGGTCAATGCGAAGTCGCCCGAGGATGTGCGCAAGGCCGCGCTGCTGTTCGCCAGCTATGTCGTGCGGCCGGAGATCGCGCCGGTGACGGCGCAGGCGGTCGGGTTCCCGAGCGCGACCAAGGACATCCTGCCCGCCGAGGACCTGCCGATCCAGCGGCAATGGTCGCAATGGACCCAGGGCGAGATCGGCTTCTACCGGCTGACCGACCAGGGCCTGCCGCAGGATGTCGTCGCCGCCTATTTCGAGGCGCAGGATTCGGTGCTGCTGGACCTGATGACGCCCGAGGAGGCGGCGGCCCAGGTGCAGGAGGCGATTGAGCGCAGCAAGACCCGCGCCAGCAACTGACCCGCACCAGCAGGAGACCGCGGCATGGCAGAGGCCGGCCTGCAGACGAGACGGCTGTCGCGCAAATTCGTGGACGAGGTGGCGGCGCCCTGGCTGTTCCTGGCTCCGGCCGCGCTGATCTTCACGGTCGTGCTGGTCTATCCGATGACCTATTCGACCTGGCTCAGCCTCTTCCGCTGGGACGGCGTCTCGCCGGACAAGACCTGGGCGGGGCTCGGCAACTATGTCGAGCTGTTCACGCGCAACCGGGTGTTCTGGATCGCGCTCAAGAACAACGTGGCCTGGAGCCTGCTGTCGCTCGTCGTCCCGACCGGGATCGGCCTGGCCCTGGCGCTGGCCCTCGACGGGCGGTTCCGGGGCAGCGCCTTCTTCCGCAGCGTCTTCTACTTCCCGGCGATCCTGTCGATGAGCATCGTCGGGCTGATCTGGAGCTGGATGTACCACCCCAGCCTCGGCCTCCTGAACCAGCTGCTCGAGACGCTCGGCCTCACGGGTCTGGAGCGCAACTGGCTGTCCGACCCGAAGATCGCGCTCTACTCCGTCTTCGTCGCCGCCGCCTGGCACAATGCCGGCCTGCCGATGCTGCTGTTCCTGGCCGGGCTGCAGACCATCCCCAAGGAGGTGCTGGACGCCGCCCGCATCGACGGCGCCGGCCGGTTCCAGCGCTTCTGGTACGTGACCTTTCCGCTGCTGCGAGAGACCACCATGGTGGTGGTCGCGATCACCGCGATCAACTCGCTCAAGGTCTACGACATCATCTATGTCATGACCTATGGCGGCCCGGCGAACCGTACCCAGGTGCTGGGCAGCTGGATGTATTTCCTGACCTACAACCACAACGAGGTCGGGCTCGGCACCGCCATCGCCGTCATCCTGTTCCTGCTGACCCTGATCTTCGCCGTGCCCTACACCCGCCATATGGTGCGCAGCCGATGACGGACGCCGCCGTTTCCCTTGCCGGCACGGCAGTCCGGCCCTTCCGCCTGCGCTTCGGGTCCTTCGGCTTCTACGCCGCCCTCGCGATCGGCGGGATCGTCTGGACCGCGCCGCTGATCATCCTCGTCTTCACCGCGCTGAAGAGCGCGGGGGACTTCGCCCAGAACGGCGCCTTCGCCCTGCCGCAGTCGCTGGAGTTCGGCAACTTCGCCAAGGCCTGGGCGATCGGGATCGAGACCTATTTCTGGAACTCGCTGGTGCTGATCGTGCTCAAGGTCCCGGCCGGGGTCTTCATCTGCTCGCTTGCCGCCTTCGCCCTCACCAAGATGAAGATGCGCGGCGGCGGCGTCGTCTTCACCGTGTTCGTGCTCGGCCTGATCGTGCCGATGCAGATGACGCTGGTGCCGCTGACCCTGCTGTACCAGCGGCTGAACCTGATCGACAGCCTGCCCGGTCTGTTCTTCCTCTATCTCGGCTTCGGCCTGCCGCTCGGCATCCTGGTGCTGCGCGGCTTCTTCCGCTCGATCCCGGCGGAGATGATCGAGGCGGCGCGGATCGACGGCTGCTCCTGGTGGGGCGTGTACCGGCGGGTGGTCATGCCGCTCGCCACCCCGGCCGTCGTCTCGCTGCTGATCCTCGACGGCATCGCCACCTGGAACGAGTTCATCCTGGCCCAGATCTTCATCCGCACCGAGGCGCAGCGCACCCTGCCGCTCGGGGTGGTGCAGTTCAGCACCGAATTCTCGACCGCCTACGACCTGCTGGCGGCCGGCCAGCTGATCACGATCGCGCCCCTGCTCCTGCTCTACCTGTTCTTCCAGCGCTACTTCGTCCACGGCATGGCCGGGGCGGTGAAGTGAGCGCGCCAGCGAAAGGGAACCGACAATTGCTGCCCCCGGAAAAGAAGGCCCGCCTGATCCTGAACACCGACGCCAAGAACGAGGCGGACGACCAATACGCCATCGTCCATGCGCTGCTGACGCCGAGCTTCGATTTCCACGGCATCGTCCCGGCGCATTTCGGCGCGCTGAAGTCGAAGACCAGCCTCAAGGACAGCCATGACGAGGTGATCAAGCTGCTGGAGCTGATGGATCTCTCCGGCCGCGTCCGGGTCGCCGACGGCGCCGAAGGTGCCATGCCGGACGAGCGGACGGCGATGCCCTCCGCCGGCGCCCATCTTATCGTCGAGGAGGCGATGAAGGACGATCCGCGGCCGCTCTACGTCGCCTTCCTCGGGCCGCTGACCGACATGGCCGCGGCGCTGCTGATGGAGCCGAAGCTGAACGAGCGCAACGTCGTCGTGGTCTGGATCGGCGGCGGGCCGTGGCCGACGGGCGGCCGGGAATACAACCTGTCCAACGACATCCATGCCGCCAATGTGGTCATGCGCTCGAAGGTCCAGCTCTGGCAGATCCCGATGACCGTCTACCGCATGATGGCGGTCGGCTATGCCGAGCTCTATGAGCGGGTCTACGACAAGGGGCGGATCGGCAAGTACCTGGTCGACCAGCTGGTGGAATGGAACCTGAAGGTCCATCCCGGCCCGATCGAGCACCGATCGCTCGGCGATACGCCCGCCCTCTCGGTGATCCTCAACCCGAACGGCGGGATCTCGGAATGGGTGCCGGCGCCGGAGTTCAGCGACCGGATGCACTACGTCCACACCGGCGCGCATCGGCCGATCAAGCTGTACCACTCGATCGACGGCCGCTGGATCCTCGAGGACTTCTTCGCCAAGCTCGCCCGCTTCGCCCGCGGCGAGCAGGAACTCGCCGACTTCGGCTGACCGCAGTGAAGGCGAGCGGTCCGGGTGGTATAGTGAGCGCACCAAATCGGATCCGGGCCGCGCGGCGCGCGGCTGACGCAGGAGGTCTCATCAGGTGCGGGAATCGGCCGAACCCATCGTCCGCCGGAAGCTGTGGCACGAGGTCTTCGATCGCCTCAGGACCATGATCACCCGCGGCGAGCTGGCGCCGGGCGACGCCATGCCGTCGGAGCGCGACCTGATGGACCGGTTCGGGGTCGGGCGGCCGGCGATCCGCGAGGCGATGCAGGCGCTGGCCAATATGGGGCTGATCACCATCAGCCACGGCGAGCGCGCCCGCGTGCGGCAGCTGACGGCCAAGTCGATCATCCAGCAGGTCGACCTCTCCGCCCAGTTCCTGCTCTCCGCCTCGCCGGACAGCCTCGAGCATCTGAAGCAGGCGCGCCGCTTCTTCGAGCGCGGCATGGTGCGTGAGGCGGCGGAAAAGGCGACGGAAGAGGACGTCGCCCGGCTGGAGGAGACGCTGCGGGACCAGAGCGTCAAGCTCGACGACCCGGCCGCCTTCATCGCCGCCGACATGCGCTTCCACACCCGGATCGCGGCGATCTCCGGCAACCCGATCTTCGAGGCGGTCAGCGAGGCGATGCTGAGCTGGCTGCGCGAATACCACACCGAGATGCTGATCTGGACCGGGAAGGAGAACGTCACCCTGGCCGAGCACCGGGAGATCCTCGACCACATCCGCCGCCACGACCCGGACGCGGCCGAGGCGGCAATGGTCCGCCACCTCGACCGGTCAGCGGTGCTGTACACGCATCACGGGTGAGAGGGCGGCACACTGCTTTGGCCTTTGCGTCGATTTCGGCGTAAAATCGAGGCATGAGCGAAGTTCAGGCCCTGTTCGCGGCCCTTCGGCAAGCTGCCGACGGGGAAGCTGCGGCAGCGGTGGAGCGGCTGGTGCAGGATGGGCCGGACCGTGCGCTCTGCCGCGTCAACGTCTTCGACTTCGCGGCCCAGACCGGGATCGATGTCGAACGCGTCATCGCGGTGTTCCTGCACGCCGCGCGGCTCGGGCTGTTCGAGCTGTCCTGGAACGTGCTCTGCCCCGGCTGCGGCGGCGTCCTCGACGCCGGGGCCACGCTGAAGACCCTGGACCACGACGAATACCACTGCGCTCTCTGCGCCGCGGGCTACGAGCCGACGCTCGACGAGATGGTGGAGGTGGCCTTCACCGTCAGCCCTCGGGTGCGCCGGATCGGCGCGCACGACCCCGACACGCTGCCGCCGGTGGAGTATTGCCGCCAGGTGTTCTGGGGATCCGGCGTCGATCTGCCGCCGAATTTCGAGCAGCTGGTCGAGGACATCACGCTCGACTTCGTCGAGCTGCCGGCCGGCGAGAAGGCGATCCTGTCGCTGCAGCTCCCGGCGGAGTTCCTCATCGTCTTCGATCCCGTGAGCCATGCGACGCAGTTCCTCGACGTGAAGGGCGAGCCCACGCGCGACCGCCAGACGCTCTCCTTCATCATCGATCCGGTGCACCGGCCGAACGAGACCATCCCGCTGCGGCCCGGGCCGCTGCGCCTCTCCGTCGAGAACCGCACCAATCGCCGGGTGCTGGCCGGGGTCTGGATCGCCGGGCACGCCCTGCACGAGTTGCTCGGCCGGCGCAAGCCGTTCCTGACGGCCAAGCGCCTCCTCACGAACCAGACGTTCCGCGACATCTACCGGACCGACACGCTGGACGTCGACCAGCGGCTCAAGATCACGAGCATGACCTTCCTGTTCACCGATCTCAAAGGGTCGACGGCGCTCTACGAGCGCGTCGGCGACCTGGCTGCGTTCGACCTGGTGCGCGCGCATTTCCGCGTGCTGCACGAGATCGTCGCGGCCGAGGCCGGCGCCGTGGTCAAGACCATCGGCGACGCCGTAATGGCCACCTTCCCGACCCCCGATCGGGCCGTGGCTGCCGCGCTGCGCATGCGCGACGCCATGGGTCGGCTCAATGACGCACACGCAGGCGAGGATCTGGTGCTCAAGATCGGCATCCATGAAGGGCCGTGCCTCGCGGTCACGCTCAACGAGCGGCAGGACTATTTCGGCCAGACCGTCAACATCGCCGCCCGCGTGCAGACTTTGGTGAATTCCCGCGCCATCTTCGTGACGGAGCCGGTGGTGAGGGATTCCGACACCGCAAAGCTGCTGCGGACCAGCGGGATCGAGCCGGTCGCGCAACGCCACACGCTGCGCGGCATCGAGAACGAGGTGACGCTTTACGAGATCCCCTGATTCCGGTTCCTGGCTTGGGTTCCACGGCACGCGAACCCACCCCGCCCCCCGGTGTGCCATGGCCATGGAACTGGCAAGGGCACGGGCCGTTTCCAACCAGAGGTTGACGATCCGCCTCGGAGCGTAGGGCACCCGCATTCTGCTGCCATGCAGCACGCTGCAGCAGAGCGATGACAGATCGGCGCGCCAAGGAGGCTGTCATGCCGGAGCCGGGACAAGGAGAGACCGGGCAGCGCATGCTGCAGTTCATGACGACCGAGCACTTCGCGCTGCAGACTGCCCGGGCAGCCACGATCCAGGAGGCGAACCAGCGCGCCAACCTGTTCCTGACATCGGTCTCGAGCGCGACGATCGCCCTCGCTTTCGTGGCGCAGGTCACGCAGATGGGCCAGCCATTCGTCTTGTTCAGCCTGATCCTGCTGCCCTGTCTCTATTTCATCGGCATCGTCACCTTCGTGCGGGCGGTCCAGGTCGCGATCGAAGACATGGTGCACGCGCGCGGCATCGCGCGGATCCGCCACTATTACGTCGAGATCGCGCCATTGATGGAAACGTATCTGATCCATTCCACGCATGATGACGACCAGGCGGTCCTGACCGACAAGTCCCTCGAGCCCTCGCGCTGGCAATCATTCATGAGCACGGCCGGCTTGGTGAGCGTCATCGCCGGCGCCATCGCCGGCGTCTTCACAGGGGTGGTCGTGAAGGCGGTCGCCGGCTCGACCGCCACTGCCCCCGTGGTTCTGGGCATCACGATCTTCGCGGTAAACGTCGCCCTCCTGCGACGTTATCACGTTCGGGCCTGGACGACCGCCGAGCAGCGACTGATGGTGCTGTTTCCGAGCACGCCCGACCGACATCATGAGGCCGAGGCGCAGACCCGTACCGGCGACCGACACTGATGCTGCGCCCTAGGACCAGCGCGGCGGCCATTGCTCGCCCATGACCGAAGACACCGAGGCAACACCGCTCACCGGCGGCGAGAGAACCGCCGTCGTCCGACGCGGCGGGTTGATCATCCGGGACGCAGGCCCGTGGAGCCGCTCGGTCCACTCCCTGCTGCGCCATCTCCATGAGGTGGGGTTCACGGGGGCACCCCGCGTGGTGGGAGACGGCTTCGACGAGCAGGGCCGGGAGACCCTGAGCTACCTCGAAGGCGACATCATCAACCCGGCGCCCTGGTCGGACGACGCCATCCACGAGCTCGGCCGCCTGATCCGGCGACTGCATGACGCGACGGCATCGTTCGATCCGCCGCAGGATGCGGTCTGGCGCCCCTGGTTCGGCCGCGAGGTCGGCTCGCCCGACATCATCGGGCATTGCGATGCCGCGCCCTGGAACATCGTCTCACGGAACGGCATGCCCGTCGCGCTGATCGACTGGGAGGCGGCAGGCCCTGTCGACCGGCTGACCGAGATCGCGATGGCCGCCTGGAACAACGCCCAGCTCTATGACGACGATGTCGCCGAGATGAACGGCCTGCCGGAGGCCGCGCGCCGGATGCGGCAGGTGCGCCACTTCACGGACGGCTACGGCCTGCCGGCGTGGGACCGGCATCGGCTCGGCGACAGGATCATCGAATTCGCCGCCCGGAGCGCCGCGAACGAGGCGATCGAACAGCGGATCACGCCCGAGACCGAGCATGCGCCGCGCGTCTGGGGCATCGCCTGGCAGACGCGCAGCGTCGCCTGGCTGTTCCGCAACCGCGATGCCCTCGAGGCCGCCCTGAGGTGAAGAAAGATCGCGATGAGGGGTGTCCAGGTCGGCCGGTCGACAAGATCTGATGGATAGCGTCATGAGCCGCTCGGAGCCTGCGCTTTTCCAGCATCGCCGATGCGCGTCCGGAGGCAAGGTCCGGCCGTGGACAAGGCCATTCGCCGCCTCTAGCTTGGCGCCGCTCCGAAGACCCGGGCGTCCAGGGGGGGACCAATGGCGGATCTAGCTGTCTTCTCCGGAACCGCGCATCCCGGCCTGGCGGCGGAGATCTGCGCCGCGCTGGGCGTTCCGCTCCTGCCGTCCAGGGTGCAGCGCTTCGCCAATGATTGCCTCCAGGTCCAGCTGCAGGCGAATTGCCGCGAACGCGACGTCTTCCTGGTCCAGCCGCTCAATCCTCCGGTGCAGGAGCATCTGGTCGAGCTGCTCCTGATGATCAACGCGGCCCGGGGCGCTTCGGCCTCGCGGATCACCGTGGTCATGCCGCACTACGCCTATGCCCGATCGGACAAGAAGGACGCGCCGCGCATCTCGATCGGCGGCCGGCTGGTGGCGGATCTGCTGACCGCGGCGGGGGCCGACCGGGTCCTCACGGTCGCCCTGCACTCGCCCCAGGTCCATGGCTTCTTCAGCGTGCCGGTGGACCATCTCCACGCCCTTGGCGAGCTCGCCGGCCATTTCCGCCGTTACGACCTCTCCAACGCCGTCGTGGTTTCGCCAGACCTCGGCTATGCGAAGGAGGCCTCCGCCTTCGCGCGCCTGCTGGGCGCCGGCGTCGCCATGGGCGCCAAGCAGCGCTACGAGAACGACCGCGTCGAGATCAGCACAGTCATCGGCGAAGTGCGCGGCAAGGACGTCATCGTCATCGACGACGAGATCGCCAAGGGCAGCACGGTGCTGGAGCTGCTGGGCCATCTCCGCCGCCAGGGCGCGCGGTCGATCCGCGTGGCCTGCACGCACGGCCTCTTCTGCGGCGGCGCGCTGGAACGGCTGGGCGGCCAGGACGACGTGCTGGAGGTCGTCTGCACCAACACCATTCCGGTGGACCGCGCCGAGCGCCATCCCAAGCTCGTCGTCCTCTCCATCGCACCCGCCCTGGCCGAGGCGATGCGCCGGATCCATGCGGGCGAGTCCGTAAGCGAGCTGTTCCACGCCTAGCCCCTCGGCATCGATCCGCTGAGCCGCGCGCTCACCAAAGCCGCTATTGCGAGCCCGGAAGGGGCGTGGCGATCCCAGTGGTCCCGGCCCCTGGATCGCCACGGCGCTGCGCGCCTCGCGATGACGGTGAGGGGAGGCTGCGTCTCTAGCGGCCGTCCAGCCGCGCAACCGCATAGGGCCGGAGCAGGACGACGCCATCCGCAGGGGCGGCGCGGTCCGGCGGGGCATCGGGGCGCCAGGCCTCCGGCGTGGTCTCGTCCAGAACCATCATCCGCCAGGGACCGTCCGGCGCCCGGACCCGCAGCGGCCGGCCGGTCAGGTTGGCGAGGAGCAGGGCGGTGCCCTCGAGCAACCGGGCGGCGAGGGCGGCGACCTGCTGATCGTCCTCCACGCCGCAAGTGATCTGTCGTTGGCCTGCGATCCCGGCGAGCATGCGGGCGGCATGGAAGGCGGGGACCACCGTCCCGTCGCCCCGGATCAGCCCGAACGGGCCGGTCGGGGCGCCGACCGTCAACGCCTCCAGCCCGGCGCCGGCCGCGCGGGCGGCGTAGCCGATCATCCAGGCCGCGGCGAACAGGCCGGCCTGGCGCGGGTCCTCCGCCGCCATCGGGATGCGGCGCCGCTCCGGGTTCGGCATGGTGCGCGAGCCGTAGGGATTCTGCCGCATGCCGATGGTCGACGGGCCGATCCGGTATGGCTTGTCCGGCCCGATGATGGCGCGGGCGGAGCGGGTGATGAAAGGCAGCGCCTCCAGCGACTGCATGACGCTGCGGTCGTCCGCGGCATGGACGATCGGGCAGGTGCAGTGGCTGACGAAGTCGAGCCGATCGGCCGGCGGGCGCTTGCGGTTCAGCTCGGTGAAATAGCTGAACATGCCGCCGCCGAGGCGCAGGCCCGGAAAGGCCCGGCGGGCCGCGGCATAGACGTCTTCGAGCGGCGGGCAGTCGGGCCAGGCGCTGCCGGGCGGCGTCGACCGCCGGTCGACCGAAGGGCTCACGGCCACGGCGTCGAGCCGCAGCCCCGCCTCCCGCATCAGCGCCGCCACCGCCGAGAGTTCGCGGTCGAGGTCGACTTCGCACGGAACCACGCATTCCAGCACGGTCTCGGCCGGGCAGTGCCGCGCGATCTCGGCGAAGCCGGCCAGGGCCTCGCGGCCATGGCCCGCGGTCGGGTCGAAATGGCAGAGCAGGGTCTGCGGCGCGATCCGGCGCAGGGCGCTGACGGCGGCCAGCGTCGCCGGCGTCTCTTCGGGCGCGAGGACGAGGCCGAGCCTCGGCAGGATGCCCGCCGGTTCGCCGAACCGGATCGCGATCGCCTCGTCTCCAGCCGAAGATGCCGGCCTGGCCTCGGGTGAGGCCTCGATCCGCAACGTCACGGTCTGGCGCTGCGGTACCCCGGCCGGCAGGACATAGGGCCAGGGCAGGGCGAGGGGGCGGATATAGGTCTTGTAGGAGGCGTCGGACCAGTTGCGCTGGTCCTCCATCTCGAAGGTGTCGCCCTCCATCCGGCAGGTCGCCCGGATCCCCGGCGCCACCCGGTGGGTGATCGCCCGCATGTCCTTGAAGGGCTGGTACGGGTCGATCAGGTCGGGCAGGACGGAATGCTCGATGGAGCCGTCGACATGCTCGACCTCGACCGGGCTGCCGGCCAGGCCCGTGATCGGGTGCAGGACGGCAAAGCCTGAACGGTTGGTCAGGAAATCCGTCTCCGGCACCGCGGTGACGTCGAAGATCAGGACCCCGTCCGCCCGGCCGGCGATCGAGGCGTCGTAGACCAGGCGCTCGCCGCCGGGACCCTCGCACCGGGCGCGATAGGTGACCGCGAAGCCCTCCGACGTCTCGGCGAAGGTCAGCTCCGTGATCGCGGGGGTATAGGTGCCCCAGTCCTTGTCGCGTACGACATAGGCGACGGCGCGCAGCACCTCGTGCCCGTCCCAGCGGATGGCGCGGAGATTGCCGTCGACCAGCTCCGCGCTCAGCCGGCCGACGGTCAGCAGCCGCGGCTCCGGCACCGGCTCGTCGGTCCCGTATCGGGCGAGGAGGGCGGCACGGCCGGTCATGCCAGATCCGCGGGGTCGATGGCCTGTCCGGTTCCGGCGCTGCGATAGGCGGCCTCGACCAGGGCGAGGGTCTTCAGGTTGTCGCGGCCGGAGGTCGCGGGCTCTCGGCCGGCGCGCAGGCAGTCGACCCAGTGCTGCTGGATCGCCGCCACGCTCTCCTGGATGTTGTGCCAGGGGCGGCTGGCCCAGGGCAGCAGCCTGGGCGAGACATCGAGCGTCTCGCTGCCGTCGCGGCCGGTCACCGCCATGCGGTAGCCCTGGCCCAGGCGGATGGTGCCGTCGCTGCCGTCGACCTCGACCAGCGTCTCTGGGAAGGGCTCGGCCGCCAGCCGCGTGGCGTAGGAGCAGTCGACGACGGAGGTGATGCCGCTCTCATGGTCCAGCAGCATCGTCGCGACATCCTCGCCGCGGATTGCCGGGTTGACCCGCCTGGTCCGGGCGGTCAGCCGCGTCGCGTCGCCGAACAGGAAGCGGGCGATGTCGAGGCTGTGGATGCCGAGGTCCTCGATGATGAAGCGCTCGCCGGTGGCGAGGTAGGGCTGGCCGGAGAAGACGTCATAGGCCGAGCGGAACGACACGCGGCCCCAGAACACCTCGCCGATCCGGCCGGACTCGATCGCCCGGCGCACCGCCTGGATCGGCGACTGCCAGCGGAAGTTCTCATGCACCATCAGCGGTACGCCGGCGGCCGCGCAGGCCGCGATCATGGCGCGGGCATCGTCCAGAGTGGCGGCGAAGGGCTTCTGGCAGATCACCGGCACCCGGTGCCGGGCGGCGAGCTCGACCAGCGGCCGGTGGCTCGGCACCGTGGTGGCGATGTCGACGAAGTCGGGCGTCTCGCGCGCCAGCATCTCCTCGGCATCGGCATAAAGGCGGCCGATGCCGAAGTCGTGGCCCGCCTTCTCCAGCCGGCCCGGATCGCGGTCGCACAGCGCCGTGATCTCCGCGCCTTCCACATCGCGCCAGGCGTGCAGCTGGTTCACCGCGAAGAAGCCGCAGCCGATCAGGGCCCCGCGCAGCATCGCCTCAGCCCTCCCGCGCCATGCGGCGCAGCACCACGCGCTGCTGCAGCCGGCGCTGCGCCTGGTCGACCACCACGGCGGCGATGATCACCAGCCCCTTGATCACGGTCTGCCAGAACGAGCTGACGCCCATCATCACCAGCCCGTCCGACAGGATGCCGATGACAAAGGCGCCGATGATGGTGCCGCCGATCGTGCCGCGGCCGCCGGACATCGAGGTGCCGCCAAGCACCGCGGCGGCGATGGCGTTCAGCTCGAAGGTCTCGCCTGTCGCCGGGTGCGAGGCCATCAGCTGCGAGGAGATGATGAGGCCGACCAGCGCGGCGCAGAACCCGGAGAACATATAGACGAACATCTTCACCCGGTTGACCCGGACGCCCGACAGGCCGGAGGCGCGTTCGTTGCCCCCGACGGCGAAGATGTGCCGGCCCAGCGGCGTGCGGGCGGCGAGATAGGCCGCCCCGGCGGCCACCAGGATCAGGAGCCAGATGGTCAGCGGCAGGCCCAGCAGCGTGCCGGCGCCCAGCGTCGCGAAGCCGGTGGTGCCGTGCTCCTCCTTTCCCATCAGGTTGGGGAAGGTGGCCCCGTCGGACAGCAGCATCGCGGTACCGCGGGCGACGTAGAGCGTGCCCAGCGTGGCGATGAAGGGTGCCACCTTCAGCCGGGTGATCAGGAGGCCGTTGATGGCGCCGATCAGCACCCCGAGGGCAAGGGTGATCAGCATGATCTCCGGCACATTGAAGTAGAGCGTGTAGCCGAAGCCGAGGGCGGAGAGGTCGATCCCGTGCAGGATCAGCCCGCCCGCCACCATGCCGCACAGCCCGACGATCGACCCGACCGACAGGTCGATGCCGCCAGTGATGATGACGAAGGTCATGCCGATCGCCAGGAAGGCGTTCAGCGCGACATGCTTCGACATCAGGATCAGGTTGGCGGTGCTGAGGAAGTTCGGCGCGACGGCGGAGAACACGATCACCACCGCAAACAGCGCGATAAAGGTGCGCAGCTTCATCAGATGCAGGGCGATGGCGTCGCCGCTCCAGCCCTCCCGCCCGGCGGCCTTGTCCGCTGCCATCATGCGTGCGCCTCCTCCCTGAGGATCTTGTCCGGCCCGTGCCCGGCGGCGGAGGCCGCGACGACGCGGTCCTCGGTCGCCTCGGCGCGGTCGAGGATCTCGACCAGCCTTCCGTTGCTCATCACCGCGATCCGGTCCGACAGCGCCATCACCTCCTCGAGGTCAGAGGTCGCGAACAGGACGCCGAGTCCCTGGGCGGCGAGGTCGCGCATCACCCGGAAGATCTCGGCCTTGGCGCCGACATCGATGCCGCGGCTGGGCTCGTCCATCAGCAGCACCCGGGGACCGGTCATCAGTGCCTTGCCGATCACCACCTTCTGCTGGTTGCCGCCGGACAGCGCGCTGACCTCGATCCCCGGGTCCGAGACCTTGATCGCCAGCTCGCGGATCGACCGCCGCGCCGCCTCGGCCTCGGCCGACCGCCGGATGTGGAAGCCGCGCAGGAAGCGTCGCAGGCTGGACAGCGTCAGGTTCTCGGCCACCGACAGGATCGGCACCAGCCCGTCGCGCTGCCGGTCCTCCGGGATGATGGCGAGGCCGCGGCGGATCCGGCCGGTGACGTCGCGCGCCGTCACCCGCTCGCCGTCCAGATAGATCGCGCCGCGCGCATAGGGATGGCGCCCCATGATGCAGTCGAACAGCTCGGTCCGCCCGGCGCCCATCAGCCCGTAAAGGCCGAGGATCTCGCCCGCCCGCAGCGACAGCGAGACATGGTCGACGGCATAGCCGCCGGACTCCCGCGGCAGGCAGATCGCCTCGGCCCGGAACACCTCCGGCCCCGGCGGCCGGTCGCCCGGCGCGGCGAAGTCCTTCATGGCGGAGCCCACCATCTGCCGCACGATCCAGGGCACGTCGATCTGCCCCATGCGCTCATGGCCGGTGATGCGGCCGTCGCGCAGCACGGTGATGAAGTCGCCGATCCGCACCAGCTCCTCCAGCCGGTGCGAGATGTAGACGATGGCGACGCCCTGGGCCTTCAGCTCGGCGATCACCCGGAACAGGATCTCGACCTCGGCGGCGCTGAGGGCCGAGGTCGGCTCGTCCATGATCAGGATGCGGGCGTCCTGCGCCAGGGCCTTGGCGATCTCGACGATCTGCTGCTGGCCGATGCCGAGGTCGCCCACCTCGGCGCGCGGGTCGATGTCGTGCTCGAGGCGCCGCAGCAGCGTCGCCGCCCGCCGGTTCTGGCCGCGATGGTCGATGCCGCGCAGCCCGCTCGTGAGCTCGCGCGCCATGAAGATGTTCTCCGCCACCGACAGGTTGGCGCAGAGGTTCAGCTCCTGGAACACGATGCCGATGCCGTGCCGCACCGCGTCCTTGGGGCTGTGCAGCACGACCGGCCGGCCGTCGACCAGGATGCGGCCCTCGGTCGGCTGCTCGACGCCGGCGATGATCTTCATCAGCGTCGACTTGCCGGCGCCGTTCTCGCCGACCAGGACGTTGACCGCGCCGCGATGGACGGTGAAGTCGACGCCCTTCAGCGCCACCGTGCCGGGATAGACCTTGGTCACCCCCTCGACCTGGAGGGCAGGGGCCTCGGTCACGGCGCCGTCTCCAGGCTCAGCTCGGCCGGGGTGACCAGGGGCCTCGCCTTCGGGTCGTCGAGGGTGAAGACGCCCAGCAGCGTCACCATCTGCCCCACCAGCTTGTCCCGCGGCAGGGCGGCCAGCGTGGCATCGTAGATATGGGCGTTCAGCGCCTTGCCGAACTTGGCGTATTCGATCTGGTTGGCGAAGCTGTTGAAGGAGATGAAGTCGAGGCTGTCGCGCAGCGCCGTGCCCTTGAACACCGGGCCGATCTGGACCGTCAGGTCGGCCGTGCCGTCGCCATCCGCATCGACATCGATCGTGGCCGCACGGGTGCCGGTGTTGGCCGCCGTGATCTTGCCTTCGATCGACGCTGCCACGGTCCAGGGCATGCTCTCCACCGCCCGGTAGCCGAAGCGCTTCCCGGCCTCGTCCGGGTTCCTCTGCAGCGCCTGCCGCGCCTCGGCGAAGGGCCCGGCCTTGGCCTTGAGATACGGCAGCAGCTTCGGCTGCCAGATCTCCTCGACCATCTTCTCCGGGTCGAAGGCCGGATTGTCGAAGGAGGTCGCGACGCTGCCGGTCGCGGCCGCCGAGGCCACCTGCGGCGGCTCGTTCTTGACGAGCTTGCAGGCGGCCAGCGGCAGGCCGGCGGCCAGGATCGCGACCGTCACGCCGAGGGCACGAGATATGAACCCGTCATGGCGAGCCCCGCAGGGGCGTGGCCATCCAGCGGCACGGTCCTCTGGATGGCCACGTCGCTTCGCTCCTCGCCATGACGATTTTGGAAGCGCCATATCGGGGCTCCTGCCTCGACGGCCCCTATTTCATCGCGAAGGTTTCCAGCTTGCCGGCGTTCTCCGGCGTGATCAGCAGGCAGTCCATCAGCTGCTTCTCGGGTTGTCCGGTCTTGCCCGTCTTGAGGTACTGGTCGGCCTGCTCGACTGCCAGCTCCGCTTGGCGGTAGGCCGGCTGCAGCACGGTGGCCTTGATCCCGCCCTGCCGGATCGAATCCCGCACGTCGTTGCTGCCGTCGAAGCCGACCAGGATGACGTCGGTGCGGCCGGCGGCGGTCAGCGCCGCCCAGGCGCCCATCGCCATGGTGTCGTTGCCGGAGATCACGCCCTTGATGTCGGGATGGGCCTGCAGGATCGACTCCATCTTCGCGAAGGCCTCGGTCTGGCTCCAATTCGCCGACTGGCGGGCGACCATCTCCATCTCGGGATAGTCGTCGATCACGTCGTGATAGCCCTGCGAGCGGATGCCGGCATTGGTGTCGGCCTCGCGCCCGACCAGCTCGGCATATTTGCCCTTCTCGCCCATCAGCCGCACGAACTCCTGCGCGCCCAGCTGGGCGCCCTGGTAGTTGTTCGACACGATCTGCGAGACGGCGACGCCGGTGACGTTGATCTCGCGGTCGATCAGGAAGGACGGGATGCCCGCGTCCTTCGCCTTCTGCACCGCCGCCACCGTGGCGTCGGCCCCGGCATTGTCGAGGATGATCGCCTTGGCGCCGCGGGCGATGGCGGTGTCGATCCGCTCCATCTGCTTGTTGGCGTCGTCGTCATGCACCAGGACGATGGTGTCGTAGCCCAGCGCCTGGGCCCGCTTCTGGGCGCCCTCGGCCTCGGCCTTGAAGAAGGGGTTGTCGTGCGACGGGGTGATGATGGCGATCAGGTCCGCCGCCTGGGCGGCGACGCTGAAGCCGAGGGCCAGGGTGCCGGCGATGCCGGCCGCGAGAAGCGCCTTGGTGAAACGCATGGTCTTTTCCTCCCCGATGATGTCGTTGTTCCGACGGGCCCGCGGTTCGTCCGCGGCGCCCGGCCTCAGGTGATGCGTTGGATGCTGGCGGCGATCTCCTCCGGCTCGAACACCCGCTTCCAGTCCGGCCGCATCAGCGCCGGCTTGCCGAACTCGATCGCCTTGTTGCAGGCGTCGGAGAACACGCCCTGCCGCTCGTCGAAGATGGCGGAGGCCAGGACGTTGAGATGGCCCAGCAGGAAGTCGCGGGCCGCGTCGTAGGTCACGCCGCGCGCCACCACCTCGTCCATCGCCTCGCGCATCACCACCAGGAGGGTGGCGCAGACGGTCTCGGACAGGCCGGGCTCCAGCAGCGCCATCTGCTCGACCGTCACCCGGTGCGAGCGCATGACCGGCGCCCAGATCACCTTGGCGATCTCCTCGCCCAGTGCATAGGCCTCCTCTGGCCCCTGCATCAGGGCGGAGACGATGTGCTGCTTGGCCGCGATGCCGCCGAAATAGTCGGTCTTCGCCGCCATCTCCGTCTCGTCGTTGAAGATCGGCGGATGGCAGGGATGGGTGATGAAGTAGGTCAGGTCGTCGCGCTTCGGCAGGTGGCCGGCGAAGGGGGCGGCGGCGTCCAGCGCGACCACCATGGTGCCGGGCTTGAGCCGGGATTCGATCGCGGCGGCGACCTTGCCGATCAGCGTGTCCGGGACGGCGAGGATGACGACATCGGCGCCGTCCAGCGCCGCTTCGGCCGGGATGCAGTCGATGCCGAGCGCGGATTTCAGCTGGGCCCGCCCGGCTTCGCCGACCTCGACATGGCGGACGTCGAAGGACGACCGCTTCAGGTTGCTGGACAGCCGGAAGCCCATCTTGCCGCCAGCCCCGAACAGCGCGATCGACGTCATGGGGCGTCCTCTCTTGTCAGTTCCTTGCCGAGACGAGTATGACAGCTGGTATGATGAGTCAATCAGCATGATCCATCGCTGATCGAGCCGAAAGGGCAGGGGATGGAGCGCGTCGAAGCCGACTACCTGATCGAGACCGCCTACGACCCAAGGGCGGCGGTCGAGGCGATGGCGGGCGAGCAGTCCTCCGGCACCTTCGTGGCGGTGCCGGGCGAGACGCCGGCGCTGAAGGAGCGGTCGGCGGCGCGGGTTGAGCGGCTGGAGGTCGTCGGCGAGGCCCCGGCGCCGTCGCTGCCCGGCGCAGGCGGGACGGGGCCGATCGTCAGGGCGCAAGTGACGCTGTCCTGGCCGCTCGCCAATTTCGGGCCGTCGCTGCCGAACCTGATGGCGACGGTGGCCGGCAACCTGTTCGAGCTGAAGCAGTTCTCCGGGCTCAGGCTGCTTGATATCCGCCTGCCGCCGGCCTTCGCCGCGGCCTATGCGGGGCCGCGCTTCGGCATCGCCGGCACGCGGCGCCTGGCGGGCGTCGAGGACCGGCCGCTGATCGGCACCATCGTCAAGCCCAGCGTCGGCCTGGGGCCGGAGGAGACGGCGGCGCTGGTGCGCACGCTGGCCGAGGCCGACATCGACTTCATTAAGGATGACGAGCTGCAGGCCGACGGCCCTTCCTGCCCGTTCGAGGCGCGCGCCCGTGCCGTGATGCGGGTGGTCAACGACGTCGCCGAGCGCAAGGGCCGGAAGGTGATGTTCGCCTTCAACCTGACCGGCGACCTCGACGAGATGCGGCGCCGGCACGACCTGGTGCATCAGCTCGGCGGCACCTGCGTCATGGCCAGCGTCAACTCGGTCGGGCTCGCCGGCATGATCGCGCTCGGCCGCCACAGCGCGCTGCCGATCCATGCCCATCGCAACGGCTGGGGCTATCTCTCCCGCCACCCGCTGCTGGGCTTCAGCTTCACCGCCTGGCACAAGGTCTGGCGGCTGGCCGGGGCCGACCACATCCATGTCAACGGCCTGGCCAACAAGTTCTCGGAGGAGGACGACAGCGTCGTCGCCTCGGCCCGGGCCTGCCTGGCGCCGCTGTTCCCGGACAAGCCCTGCCCGATCATGCCGGTCTTCTCCTCCGGCCAGACGGTGCGGCAGGCGCCGGGCACCTGGCGGGCGCTGGGTTCGACCGACCTGATCTTCGCCGCCGGCGGCGGGATCATGGCCCATCCCGACGGTCCGGCCGCCGGCGTCGCCGCCCTGCGCGAGGCCTGGGAGGCGGCGGTCGAAGGGGTGCCGCTGGCCGACCACGCCCGCGCCCGACCGGCCCTGGCCAAGGCGCTGGAGGCGTATAAGGGATGAGAGATCCTTTCGGACTGGCCCATTTCCATTTTAGTCCCTCCTCCCCTTGCGGGAGGGGGGCAGGGGGAGGGGTCTGCGCGCGTCCGCGCGCGGACGCGCTTTCGACCCGCCTCGCTTCCATATCGGTTCGCCGCATTCCAGGGCCGGATCTGGCCGCGAGAACCCCCTCCCCCTACCCCCCTCCCGCGAGGGGAGGGGGGACTCATTTGCTTTCCCTTAGATCTCGTTTCAGCCCTTCGCGGTGTCTGCATCCGACGGGCCAGGGAGCGTCCGCATGACCTCCTCCCTGCCCGCAGGCCCGCTCGTCTCCTGGTACGGCGACGACTTCACCGGCGCCGCCGCGGTCATGGAGGCGCTGACCTTCGGCGGTGTGCCGTCCGTGCTGTTCCTCGACATCCCGACGCCGCAGCGCCTTGCCGCCTTCGCCGGCTATCGCGGCATTGGCATCGCCGGCGTGGCGCGGTCGAAGGACCCGGCCTGGATGGAGCGGCACCTGCCGCCGGCCTTCGCAGCCCTGGCCGGACTCGGCGCGCCGATCGCGCAATACAAGATCTGCTCGACCCTCGATTCCGCGCCCGAGGTCGGCTCGATCGGCAAGGCGGTCGACCTTGCCGTGCCGGTGCTCGGCGGCGCCTGGCATCCCTTCGTGGTCGCGGCGCCGGCGATCGGGCGCTGGCAGTGCTTCGGCAACCTTTTCGCCGCCTTCGGGGGCGCGGTCCACCGCCTCGACCGCCACCCGACGATGAGCCGCCATCCGGTGACGCCGATGCACGAGGCCGATGTCCGGCGGCATCTGGCGCGGCAGACCGACAGGGCCTTCGGCCTCGTCGACGTGACGGCGCTTCGCTCCGGCCGCGGCGAGGGGGCGCTGGAACGGGAGATCGCGGCGGGCGCCGAGATCGTCGCCTTCGACGTGGTGGACGATGCCGATCTCGCCGCGGTCGGCGGCCTGATCTGGCGGAACCGCGGAAAGAGGCTGTTCGCGATCGGCTCGCAGGGGCTGGAATACGCGCTGCTGGCCTATTGGCGCCGGTCGGGGCTGATCGCGCCATCCCCGCCGGCGCCGAGCGCCGGGGCGGTCGGGCGGATCGCCGTCGTCTCCGGCTCCTGCGCGCCGCAGACCGCCGCCCAGATCGCGCATGCGCTGGAGCGCGGCTTCCAGCCGGTCCCGGTCGATGCCCGCCGCGCCGTCGACGCCGAATCCTGGGCCGGCGAGGTCGGGCGGGCTGTGGACGCGGCGCTCGCCGCCATCGGCGCCGGGCGCGACCCTCTGCTCTTCACCGCGCGCGGCCCGGACGACCCGGCGGTTGCGGCGCTGAACCAGGCGCTGGTCGCCTCCGGCGCCGATCCGGCCGCGGTCAACGAGCGCATCGGCACCGGCCTCGGCACCGCGCTCAAGGAGGTGCTGCGGAAGGCGAAGCTGAAGCGCGGCATCATCGCCGGCGGCGATACCTCGGGCTACGGCGCGGGCGTCCTCGGCATCCACGCCCTGACGGCGCTGGCACCGACCGTCCCGGGGGCGGCGCTGTTCCGGGCGCATGGCGACGACCCGGCCCTGGCCGGGCTGGAGATCGCGCTGAAGGGCGGCCAGATGGGCGCGCCCGACTATTTCCTTCGGATCAAGGAGGGTGGCGGCTCGGGGCCCTGACCCGCTACGATGCCAGAAGCCGTTGCCGCTCCTCCCGCCGGGCGGCCTGCACCCTGGGATCGGGGTCGAGCCCCGCCGCCAGCAGCGCCCTGGTATAGGGCTCGCGCGGCGTCTCGAAGATCTGGCGTACGGTGCCGCTTTCGACGATGCGGCCCGCGCGCATGACGATGACGCGGTCGGCGAAGTCCCGCACCACAGGCAGGTCGTGGGCGATGAAGATGAAGGCGATGCCCAGCTCCTTCCGCAGCCGGTCGAGCAGCGCGATCACCTGCGCCTGGACCGAGACGTCGAGCGCGGAGACGGCCTCGTCGCACACGATCAGCTCCGGCTCCAGGGCCAGCGCGCGGGCGATGGCGATGCGCTGCCGCTGGCCGCCGGAGAACTGGTGCGGATAGCGCCGGGCGTGGTCGGGAGAGAGGCCGACCTGGGCCAGAAGCTCCGCCACCCGATCGCGCCATCGCGCCTTCGGCAGGATGTCGGGATGGATCGCCCAGGCCTCGGCGATCAGGTCGTGGACCGTCATGCGCGGGTTCAGCGACTGGGTCGGGTCCTGGAACACCATCTGCATCTGGCGCCGCAGGCCGAACAGTTCCTTCGCCGGCATGGCGAAGAGATCCCGGCCCTTCCACAGGGCCCGTCCGTCGTTGGGCGTGTCGAGCTGCAGCAGCACGCGGGCGAGGGTCGATTTACCGGAGCCGCTTTCGCCGACGATGGCCAGGGTCTCGCCGCGATGCAGCTGGAAGGACACGCCGTCGAGCGCCCGATAGCTGCCGTAGGATTTGGCGACGCCGTCCACCGCCAGCAGCGGCGTCCCGGCCGCCGGCTCGTCATGCATCCGGCCCTTGCCGGGCGCGGCTGCGATCAGGCGGCGGGTATAGGGGTGACGCGGGTCGTGGTAGACCTCCATTGCGCTGCCGGCCTCGACGATCTCGCCCGCATTCATCACCACGACGCGGTCGGCCACCTCGGCGACGACGCCGAGGTCGTGGGTGATCAGGAGCAGGCCCATGCCGGTCTCCTGCTGCAGTTCCTCCAGCAGCGCCAGCACCTCCGCCTGCACGGTGACGTCGAGCGCGGTGGTGGGCTCGTCGGCGATCAGCACGTCGGGCTTCAGCGCCAGCGCCATCGCGATCATCAGCCGCTGGCGCTGGCCGCCGGAGAACTGGTGCGGGTATTTGCGCATGGCGCCTTCCGGATCGGGGATCCCGACCCGGCGCACCAGTTCCAGCGCCCGGCGATGCGCCGCCTCCTTCGCCTCGCCATGGGCCGTCATCGCCTCCACGATCTGCCAGCCGACGCTGTAGACGGGATTGAGATGACTCAGCGGGTCCTGGAAGATCATGGCGATGCGCCGGCCGTTGATCCGGCGCCGCTCCTCGGCCGGGAGCCTGAGCAGGTCGCGGCCGTCGAACAGCACCTCGCCGCTGGTGATCTCCCCCGGCGGCCGGTCGATCAGATCGAGGATCGCCGCCGCCGAGACCGACTTTCCGGAGCCGCTCTCGCCCAGGATGGCCAGCGTTTCGCCGCGGTCGAGATGCCAGCTGATGCCCTTGACGGCATCCACGACACCGCCCGCGGTGTGGAAGCGGACGGCGAGGTCGCGGACCTCGAGCAGATGGTCAGCCATTCTTCCCTGCCCTCGCTTCGAGCCGCCAGCGCTGGACGGGGTCGAGGGCCACGCGCAGCCAGTTCGACAGCAGGTTCAGGGACAGCGTGGTGAGGATGATCGCCAAGCCCGGCCAGAAGGCGAGCCACCACGCGTTGCGGAGGTACTCCCGCCCCTGGCTCACCATCAGCCCCCAGGTGATCTCCGGCGGCTGGATGCCGATGCCGAGGAAGGAAAGGGAGGATTCCGCCAGCATCACGAAGGCGAAGTCGAGCGTCGCGATGGTCAGCAGCGTCGGCAGCACGATCGGCAGGATATGGCGCAGGACGATGCGCCGGGGAGAGGCGCCCATGACCTTCGCCGCCTGCACGAACATGCGCTCGCGGATCTCCAGCACCTCGGCCCGCGTGGTGCGGAGATAGACCGGGATGCGGGTGATCGCGAGCACGATGACGAGATTGGCGATCGAGGGCGCCAGCACATAGAGCACAACCACGGCCAGGAGGAGGGACGGGAAGGCCATGATCACGTCGGCCAGCCGCATGATCACCTGACTGGTGCGCCGGCCCGCAGTGCCGGCGATCAGCCCCAGGGCCGCGCCCGCCACGGCCGAGCAGAGCACCGCGCCCGCGGCGACCGCCAGGGTGTTCTGCGCCGCCACGACGATGCGCGCGAGAAGCGGCCGGCCGAGCGCATCGGCCCCGAGCACGAAGAGCCAGCCGCGGTCGAGCGAGAAGGGCGGCGCGTTCCGGCCGCGCAGATTCTGCTGGGAGGCGGCCTCGGCCAGGAAATGCGGCCCCAGGATCGCGCAGAGGACGACCGCGAGGAGGATGACCGCCGCGGCACAGGCCAGCTTGTCCCGCCACAGCATGCGCAGGACGCGCCCGAACGACCAGGCGTCCGGAGCTGCAGCCGCGTCGGCCACGGGGCTACTGCCGGATGCGGGGATCGAAGACGGCATAGGCGAGATCGATCAGGAGATTCATGACGAAGATGGCCACCGCCGTCACCGTGATGGCGGCCAGGATGACGTTGAAGTCGCGCTGCAGGATGGCGTCGATCATCAGCTTGCCGACACCGGGAAAGCCGAAGATGGTCTCGACCACGACGGCGCCGTTGAGCAGGGCCGCCGCCTGGTCGCCCATCACCGTAATGACCGGCAGCACGGCGTTCCGCAGCGCGTGGACGAAGATGATCGATGCCGTCCGCACGCCCTTGGCGCGTGCCGTCTTCACATAGGCGGAGGTGAGGGCGGACAGCATCGAGCCGCGCACCACCTGCACCAGCAGGCCGAAGGGCCGGATGAAGAGCACGGCGATGGGGAGGAGCCAGTGCCACGGGGTGCCGGTTCCCGAGGTCGGCAGCCAGCCGAGATTGATCGAGAACAGGACGATGGCGACGATCGCGATCCAGAAGTCCGGCGCGGCCGCGGCGACGAGGGAGATGGTGGAGGCGAGGCGGTCGAAGAAGCCGCCGATGCGGAAAGCCGCGAGCGACCCGACCACCACCGCCGCCGCCATCACCAGCGCCATGGTGATGAGGGCGAGCTGCAGGGTCCAGACGAAGGCCTCCAGCACCACGTCGATGGCCGGCCGCGCCTTGCGGATGGATTCGCCGAAGTCGAGATGCACGAGGTCGCCGAGATAGCGGCCGAACTGGACCAGCAGCGGGTCGTCCAGGCCGTGGATCTGGCGGAACTGGTCGCGCATCTCCTGCGTCGCGTCGATCGGCAGGAACAGCGAGGTCGGGTCGCCGGTCAGCCGCGACAGGAAGAAGACCAGCACGATCAGGCCGACCAGCGAAATCAGGCTCGCCAGCGTGCGCTGCCTCACGAGTCTCAACATGCCCGATCCGCCCTCCGCATGCGGACGCCTACTTGAAACCGATCTCGGACAGCTGCAGCTGCGAGTTCGTGGCGATGGTCGGCTTGAAGTCGATCCGCTCGTTCACGCGGGCGAAGCTGACCATGTGGAACAGCAGCACATCCGCCGCCACATCGTCGTGAAGATAGGCGAAGAGCTCGGACCAGAGCTTCGCGCGCTCCTCACCCGAGGCCGCGCTGGCCTTCTCGATCAACTCGTCGGCCTTCGGGTCGCTCATGCCCGACTGGCGGCCCTGCGAGTGGTACTTGAAGTACATGGAGAAGACCGGATCGCCCTTGGCGTTGTCGTGCTGGGCGGCGACCAGCTGCGGCGCGCGGCCTTCGGGATAGGGTTTGGAGTAGAGGCCTTCGAACTCCGCCACCTCGTACATCTTCAGGTCGACGGTGAAGCCCGCGCTCTTCAGCATGTCGAGCAGCGCCTCCATCACCTCCGTCACGTTCGGGAAGTTGTTGGTGCGGCCGACCAGCTCCAGCCTGGTGTCGACCGGCACGCCGTCGGCGCGCGCCTGGTCCAGCAGGGCCTTCGCCCCCTCCGGATCATAGGCCGGCACCTTGACGTCCTTGTTCCAGCCCAGCGTGGTCGGCGGGACGATGGCGGTCGCCAGCTCCG
The DNA here is from genome assembly GCF_000423185.1 of Inquilinus limosus DSM 16000. Classification (GTDB taxonomy): domain Bacteria; phylum Pseudomonadota; class Alphaproteobacteria; order DSM-16000; family Inquilinaceae; genus Inquilinus; species Inquilinus limosus. The sequence continues at coordinate 199,280 of NZ_AUHM01000006.1, forward strand.
TCCCCTTCGGCAGGATCGTGCCGATGAAGGCTTCGCGGTCCACCGCCATGTTCAAGGCCTGGCGCACGCGCTTGTCGTTGAGCGGCGCCATGGAATGGTCGAGGCGCAGGTAGAAGGTCTCGGAGTTCAGATAGGAGAAGTCGGTCGCCGTGTTGGTTGCGTCCTGCTCCGAGATCGAAGGGGCGATGTCGGCCTCGCCGGTCTCCACCATCGCCGCGCGGACGGCGGAATCCGGCCGGAACACATAGGTCGCCTTGGTCACGGCCGGCGTCTGGCCCCAATAGCCGTCGCGGCGTTCGAGGACGATCCGCTGCCCGGGCGTCCATTCCGACAGCACATAAGGGCCGGTGCCGACCGGCTTGCGCGTGAACTCGACCGGCGTCTCCGACGGCACGATGGTCACCAGCGACATCAGCAGCGGCAGGATCGGCTGGGCGGGGTCGGCGGTGATGTCGATGGTGTGGTCGTCCACCACCTGGGCCGAGACCGTCATGCCGCCGAAATAGCGCGGCGTCTCGCAGCTGATCTTGTCGCTCATCGTGCGCTCGATCGAGTGCTTGACGTCATTGGCGTCGAAGGCGGAGCCGTCGGAGAATGTCACGCCCTGGCGCAGATGGAAGCGCCAGGTCTTGTCGCCGACGGCCTCCCACCTCTCCGCCAGCCGCGGCGCCAGGCCCTTGCCACCGCGGACATCCAGCTCGGTCAGCGTCTCCGAGACGTTCTCGAGGATGATGCGGCCGATATTGGAGCGCGTCGCCATGCAGGGCTCGACCAGGTCGACATCCTCGCCCAGCACGATGGTGACGTCGGTCTTGGTCTGCGCGAGCGCCGGGCCGACGGACAGTGCCGCGAGCGCGGCGCCGATCAGCGGAAATCTGAGCAACACCCTTGGCCTCCCTGACAATGTTCGTTCCGGAACCCGGGCATGGCGGGCAGCGATGCCGCCGGGGAACCCGCGCATGTCCACTATCCTGTTGCTCCGGACTATGGGTCTTCGGTCGTGTGTTGTCAACTTGTGGTTCCTGGGGCGCGACTCAGGACCCGCTTGGTGTCGGTGGTTCAGTGTAAGTCACTGTTAAATAATATATTTGAGGCCAGACAAGGTTGAGGGCCGTGCTGGTACAACTTGACAACTGATCTATCGACTCGCATCGTGCAGGCAATTCACGACCTGGGAGGAGCCGTTGAGTCCCGACGAGATCGCCGCGCGCATGACGGGTGTCGTCGCTCCCGGCCCTGCGGGGCGGCTCGAGGCGTTCCTACCGTCGCCGGTCGTGCAGAACCACGCCGCCTTCCTCGCCTTCCTGCCGGACGGTTCGCTCGCCTGCGCCTGGTTCGGCGGCACCATCGAGGGCGCGTCGGACATCTCGATCCATGTCTCGACCCTGGCGCCCGGCGCCGCGCAATGGATCGCCCCGCGGCAGGTGAGCGGCGATCCCGCGCGGTCGGAGCAGAATCCGGTGATCTTCGTCGACCCGGACGGCGGCGTGGTCCTCGTCCACACCGCGCAGCCCGCGGGCAACCAGGACGAGTGCCTGCTGCGCCGGCGGGCGCTCGACTTCGCGGGCGGGCAGGTCTCCGCCGGGCCGGCGCGCGAGCTCGACCTGCCGCGCGGCACCTTCGTGCGGGCGTCGATCATGCTCCGCGACGACGGCGCCTGGATGATGCCGGTCTTCCGCTGCGTCGGGCTGCCCGGACGGCGCTGGACCGGCAGCCACGACACCTCCGCGCTCGCCGTCAGCCGCGACCGCGGCGAGAGCTGGGAGCTCACGGCAGTGCCGGGCTCGGTCGGCTCGGTGCACATGACGCTGGTGCCACTCGGGGGCGGGCGGCTGGCGGCCTTCTACCGGCGCCGGCAGGCCGATGCCGTGCACCGGTCCGAAAGCGCGGATGGCGGACGCACATGGTCGGCGCCGCAGCCCACCGACGTTCCCAACAACAACTCCTCGATCGCCGCCATCCGCCTGTCCGACGGCCGCGTCGCGCTGCTGTGCAACCCGTCCTCGGCCGCCACCTCGCACGCCCGGCGCCGGTCGCTCTACGATGAGCTCGGGGAAGGCGACGCGCGCCCCGACGCGGAAGGCGGCTGTTCGCCGGTCTGGGGCGTGCCGCGCGCGCCGCTGGCCCTGTGCGTCTCGGAGGATGGCGGCCGCACCTTTCCACAGCGGCGGATCGTCGAGGATGGTCCGGGCACCTGCCTGACCAACAACTCGCTCGACGGCCGCAACACCGAACTGTCCTATCCAGCCCTGCTGGAAGGGCCCGACCGGGCCCTGCACCTGGCCTTCACCTATCACCGGCGGGCGATCAAATATGTGCGCCTCGCCCCCGGCTGGATCGACGGGCACGAGGCTTGAGCGGGGCGCTTATACCATCGGCCTCTCCGGCCCCTTCTTCGTCATCGCGAGGCGCGCAGCGCCGTGGCGATCCAGGGGCCGGGACCACTGGATGGCCACGCCCCTTCGGGGCTCGCCATGACGGGTCAATGTTTCAGGCCGTCGGTATTACAGGGCCAAGTCCAGCACCCGGCCCTCGAAGATGCGGTCGCGTGACCCTTCGAGGTGGCGGCGCATGGCCGTCCGGGCCCGTTCCGCCTCGCGGCTGCGGATCGCGTCGAAGATCGCGCGGTGCTCGTCCAGCACACCTGCCAGGCCCGATCGCGGCCCCATCAGCGAGACGCCGTGGAACTTCATGCCGACGGCGATGTGCTCCCTCAGGGCCTGCAGGGACGACACGTAGTAGTGGTTGTTCGCCGCTTTGGCCACGGCGAGATGGAAGGCGAAATCGGCGTCCTCGCGATGCCGATGCGCCCGCGTCGCGTCGCGCATCAGGTCGAGCGCCGCGGCGATCGCCGCCAAGGCCGGCTCGTTCCAGCGCAACGCGGCGTAGTAGGCGTGATCGGGTTCGATGGTCAGGCGGAATTCGTAGCAGCGCTGGATGTCGGCGATCGTCTCGACCGGGGAATAGCCCAGCGCGAGCCGCTCCGCCTGCGCGGCCTGCGGCTTGACGAAGCTGCCCGCCCCGCGCCGCGAATAGATCAGCCCCTCTTCGCGCAGCCGACCCAGGGCCTCCCGCACGATCGGGCGCGACACCTGGAACTGCGCGGCCAGCTCATGCTCGCCCGGCAGCTTCTGGTCCGGCTGGAACTGTCCCGCGCCGATCTGGGTCAGCAGGTGCTGATAGACCTTCTGGACCAGGGGGGTCTGGCGTCCGCGCCCGGTCATCACCGCATCGGCCTCGCTGCCGAGGGCGACGGGGGTATTCTCTTCCAGGGCGCCCTGTTCGGACATGACATCGTCTCGCACGTGATTGCCCGGATCAGGACCGGCACGGATCTCCCTATTATCTGCGGCCTCTGCCGGCTCAGATCAACTGCTCTCCCTGTTGATGCGTGACGGAGTTGTTAAGATGCAGACATGCATCTGCACGAATGGCGCCCGAATATCGGCATTCAAGTTTACAACATGTTGACACCGATATCCCTCCGCGGTTCAATGCGCCCGCCTGGGAGTGGCTCACGCCGCCCGCCCGGGCGAACGGATTCCGCATGGTCGGGGAAGGGAGGGATGATCCGGATGCAGGCCTCGACGCGGCTCCAGCTGATCGCGGATGACCTGACCGGTGCCCTCGACACGGCGGCGCCATTCGCCGGCGCGACCGGGCCGATCCCGGTCTACTGGACGGAAGCACCGCAATCCTTGCCGGCGACAGGCATCGCCCTCGACAGCGGCACCCGCGAGGCCGGGCGGGACCAGGCGCGGGCGACCCTGGCGCGGCTCGTCGCCGGATTGCCGAGGGCTTCGGACGCGCTGCCCTATGCCAAGCTGGACAGCCTGCTGCGGGGCCATGCCGGGGCGGAGATCGCCGCCTGGCTCCAGGTCCTCGCGCCGGCCCATTGCATCATCGCGCCGGCCTTTCCGGCGCAGGGCCGGGTCACCCGCGACAGCGTGCAACTGGCGCGCACGGCGGATGGCTGGCGGCCGGTCGGGGCCGACCTGCACGCCGACCTGCGGCGGGAAGGGCTGGCGGTGCAGCATCGCCGGCCCGGCGATCCAGTGCCGCCGGGCATCAGCCTGTGGGATGCCGAGACCGACGCCGACCTGGCCGCCATCGCGGCGGCCGGCCGCGCGCTCGAGGCGCCTGTCCTGTGGTGCGGCAGCGGTGGGCTGGCCGGTGCCTTGGCGGGGACCAGCCGCCCCTCCGCACGCCATCCTGCCGTGCCGGCCGCTCCGCGCCCGGTGCTGGGGCTGTTCGGCACCGATCATCCCGCCACCGCGGAGCAGCTGGCCGCCTGCCGGCCGCTCGTCACCGCCCTGCGTCCCGGCGAAGACGGCAGCGCCGCCCGCGTGGCCGGGCGAATGAACGAACAAGGGATCGCGCTGGCCACCGTGTCGCTGCCCGACCGGCTAACGCGCGGCGAGGCCGCCCGGCGCATCGGGGACGAGCTGGGCGCCCTGGCGCGGCGGATCGACCCGCCCGGCACCCTGCTGGTCGCCGGCGGCGAGACCCTGCGGGCGCTGTGCACGGCGCTGGAGGCGGAGCGGCTGGATCTCGACGGCCATCTTCTGCCCGGCGTCCCCCGCTCGACTCTGCGCGGCGGGCGGTTCGACGGCGTCCGCGTCATCTCGAAATCGGGCGCGTTCGGCGACCCCGGGCTGCTGCGCCGGCTGCTCGGCCTCGAACGGGCAGACCTCCAGGGAGCTCAAGCATGACACCTCATCTCGCCATCACCATGGGGGATCCGGCCGGCGTCGGCCCGGAGATCATCGTCAAGGCCTGTGCGCGGCTGAAGGACAGGCTGGCGGCCGGGGACCTGCGCCTGCTGGTGATCGGCAGCCGGGTCTCGCTGGAGGCGGCGCGGACGGCGCTGGGCAGCGATCTGGACTTCCCCGAGGTGCAGGAGGGCGATGCCGCCTGGCCGGCGCTGGCCTGTCTGCAGGCCGGGCCGGAGGGCGAGCCGATCCGGCCGGGCGTGCTGTCGGCGGATGGCGGGCGCTTCGCCTATCTGGCGGTGGAGCGGGCGGTCCGGTTGGCCCAGGCCGGGCGGATCCAGGGCATGGTCACGGCGCCCTTGAACAAGGAGGCGCTGAACAAGGCCGGGTATCATTTCGCCGGCCACACCGAAATGCTGGCCGAGCTGACCGGCGTCCGCGGCTCGGTGATGATGCTGGCGCACGGCAACATGCGCGTCAGCCACGTCACCACCCACATCGCGCTGCAGGACGTGCCGGCCAGGCTGACGCCCGAGCGGCTGCGCACCGTCATCGACCTGACCGACCAGGCGTTGGCCGGGCTCGGGCTGCCCCGCCGCCGCATCGCCGTCGCCGCCCTGAACCCGCATGCCGGAGAGGGGGGCCTGTTCGGCCGGCAGGACATCGACGTCAGCGAGCCGGTGATCGCGCGCTGCGTGGCCGACGGGCTGGACGTGGTCGGCCCGATTCCGGGCGACACCGTCTTCGTCAAGCTGCGCGCCGGCCAGTACGACGCGGTCGTCGCCATGTATCACGACCAGGGCCACATCCCGGTGAAGCTGCTGGGCTTCAACGTCAATCCGGAGACCGGGGCCTGGGACGCGCTGAGCGGCGTCAACATCACGCTGGGCCTGCCGATCATCCGCACCTCGGTCGACCACGGCACCGCCTTCGACATCGCCGGCAAGGGCATCGCCAACGAGCTGAGCCTGATCGAGGCGATCGAATACGCCGAGGCGCTGGCCGCCGCCCGCACCGCAGCCTGACGGATCCCGCCATGACCATCGACGATACGACCACTGGCGACCTGACCCGCCCGATCGACCTGACCCGCCCGCGCCGCATCGAGTTCGGGTCGGGCGCCGCCCCGGCCGCGGGGCGCTGGATCCGGGAGAGCGGCTTCACCCGCGTGCTGGTGGTGGCGGACGCCTTCAACGCCGCGCGGGTGGAGCTGCTGGGCCTCGCCGGCGCCGTGACCGTGTTCGCCGAGATCAAGCCGGAGCCGGACATCCCCAACCTGGAGGCGCTTCTGGCCGTCGCCGAGGCGGCGGAGGCCCAGGTGGTGGTGGGGTTCGGCGGCGGCAGCGCCATGGATCTGGCCAAGCTGGCCGCGGTCCTGCCCGGCAGCGGCCAGCCCCTCGCCGATGTCGTCGGGGTCGAGAAGGTGGCCGGCAAGCGGGCGGCCCTGGTCCAGGTGCCGACCACCGCGGGCACCGGCAGCGAGGCGGGGACCCGCGCCCTGGTCACCGACCCGGCGACGCGCAGCAAGCTGGCGGTGCAGAGCCTGCACATGCTGGCCGACCTCGCGGTGATCGACCCGGATCTGACGATCAGCGTCCCGCCCGCGGTTACCGCCGCCACCGGCGTCGACGCCCTGGCCCATTGCGTCGAGGCCTACACCAATCGCAAGGCGCATCCGGCGATCGACCTCTACGCCCTCGAAGGTGCCCGGCTGGTCGGCCGCTGGCTGCCGCGGGCGATCGCGGATGGCGGCGACCGCGCGGCGCGCGCCGGCCTGGCCCTGGCCTCGTTCTACGGCGGCCTCTGCCTCGGCCCGGTCAACACCGCCGGCGGCCATGCGGTCGCCTATCCGCTGGGCACCCGCCACCATGTGGCGCATGGCGCGGCCAACGCCCTGATCTTCCCGCATGTGCTGGCCTTCAACGCCCCGGCGGTGCCGGAGCGGACCGCCGCCGTGCTGGCCGCGCTGGGGCTGCCGGCCGCGACCGATCCCGGCGCGGTGTTCGACGCCGCCCATCGCTGGTGCGCCGGTCTCGGCTGTGAAATGCGGCTGTCGGCCTATGGCGTGCCGCAGGACGACCTGCCGCGCATGGCGGAGGAGGCGCATGCGATCCGCCGGCTGCTCGACAACAATCCGCGCGACCTGACGCGCGACGACATCCTGGCGATCTATCGCGCGGCCTACTGAGCCGGGCGCGCCAGACACGGAGGAAACATGATCACCGGTCCTTTCGTCGCCATCGTCACCCCGTTCGACCGGGACGAGGCCCTCGATCTCGCGGCGCTGCGCCGCCAGGTCGACCGCCAGGCCGCGGCCGGCAACGGCGTGTTCTGCGCCGGCACCAATGGCGAGTTCTATGCGCTGTCCTTCGAGGAGAAGGTGCGGCTGGCCGAGACCTGCGTCGAAGCAGCGGCCGGCCGGGTGCCGGTGCTGGCCCATATCGGCGAGATCGCCACCGGCCAGACCATCGCCCTCGGCCGGCGGGTCGAGCGGCTGGGCGTCAAGGCGGTCTCGGCGATCACGCCGTCCTTCATCGCCTGCTCGCAGGCGGAGCTGACCGACCATTACCGGCGCGTGGCCGATGCGCTGTCGGTGCCGCTCTACCTCTACAACATCCCGGCGCGCACCGGGAACACGCTGGAGCCGGACACCGTCCGGGCGCTGGCCGAGCATCCCAACATCATCGGCATCAAGGACAGCGCCGGGTCGCAAGAGAGCCTCGACGCCTTCCTGGCGATCGCCCGCGACCGGTCGGATTTCGACGTGCTGGTCGGGCCCGACTCCCTGGTGCTGCACGGGCTGCGCCACGGCGCGGCCGGCTGCATCTCCGGCCTCGGCAATGTCTGCCCGGTGACCCTCAACGGCATTCACGCCGCCTTCGTCCGTGGCGACCTGGTGGCGGCCGAGGCCCACCAGGCCCGGTTCAGCGCCCTGCGCAAGGATCTGTATGCGCTGGGCTTCCCGCCGGCGATGGTCAAGCGCGCGCTGTGCCACGCGATGCCGGAGGTCGGCCGCAGCCGCGGCCCCGTGCTGATCGGAGAGGAGGCCGATCGCCGGATCGCCGAGATCTCCAGGGCCTATGTCGAGGCCGCGGGCTAGCCGGCGGCGTCCCCATCGACGAGAGAAGGCTGGGACATGACTGAGAGCGCGACCCGGGACGGCGGCGCGGCGATCGCGGCCGTGCGCGGCAGGACCAAGGTGCGGTGGATCGTGGCCGGGCTGATGTGGCTCGCCATCGCCATCAACTACATCGACCGCACGGTGCTGGCGGCGGCTGCGCCGCATCTGACGCGGGACCTCGCCATCCCGCCCGAGATGATGGGCATCATCATGTCGGCGTTCTTCTGGTCCTACGCGCTGCTGCAGATCCCGGCGGGATGGTTCGCCGACCGGTTCGGCCAGAAGATCGGGCTGGGGGCGGCGGTCGCCTGGTGGTCGCTGGCGACCTCCGCCAGCGGCCTCGCCACCGGCTTCACTTCTCTCCTGGGGCTGCGCGTGGCGCTCGGCGCCGGCGAGGCGGGGGCCTATCCGGCCAATGCCGGCATCGCCGCGAAATGGTTCCCGGACAGGGAGCGGGCGACGATCTCCGCCCTGTTCGACAGCGCCTCGAAATTCGGCGGCGCCGTGGCGATGCCGCTGATCGCCTGGATGATCTCGATCCTCGACTGGCGGCTGACCTTCGTTGTCATCGGTGCCGTCGGCCTGGTCTGGACTGCCGCCTGGTGGTGGTTCTTCGCCGAGACACCGGAGACCCATGGGCGCGTCAACGCGGCGGAGCTGCGGCACATCCGCGACGGCCAGGCCCGGCGCCACGGCACCGATAAGACGATCCCGATGCGCTGGTACCAGCTGCTGCGCTACCGGAACATCTGGGCGATGTGCCTCGGCTTCTTCACCATCAACTACATCTCCTACTTCTTCATCACCTGGCTGCCGACCTATCTGGTGAAGGAGCAGGGGATGGGCTTCCTGACCATGGGTCTGGTCGCCTCGCTGCCGCTGCTGGCGGGGCTGGTGTTCGAGATCCTGGCCGGCTGGCTGTCGGACCGCATCGTCCACAGCGGGCGCCTGTCGCTCACCGCCACCCGCAAGCTGTTCCTGATCGGCGGGCTGATGATGGCGCTGTGCATCGGCCCGGCGCCGTTCTCCACCTCCGTGACCGTCACCGTGCTGCTGCTGTGCATCGCCAAGGCCGGCACCACCGTCGCCGCCTCGCAGGTCTGGGCGCTGCCGGGCGACGTCTCGCCGCGCAACATGACCTCCACGGTCGCCGGGCTGCAGAACATGGTCTCGAATTTCGGCGGCATCGTCGGGCCGATCGTGACCGGCTTCATCGTCGCCGCCACCGGCTCCTTCAACGCCGCCCTCGTGTTCTCCGCCGCGATCGGCGTGCTGGGGATCCTCAACTACGCCTTCCTCCTCACCAAGGTGGAACCGATCCGCGACGCGGGAGAGAACGCATGACGCTCACGGTGGTCAGCCTGGGCGGGCCGGTGGCGCCGGAGGCGGAGGCGCTGCTGCGCGCGGCCGGCGTCAACTCCATCGCCACGGAGCCATATCCGGGGAGGGAGCGGATGATCACGACCCTCGCCGAGCATCAGGCGGATGCCGTGATCGTCCGCCTGGTCGACCGGATCGACGAGGCGGTGCTGCGCGCGTCGCCCAGGCTCAGGGTGGTGGCCAAGCACGGCGCCGGAACCAACGACATCGACGTGGCGGCCGCCGGGCGCCTCGGCCTGCCGGTCCTCGCCGCGACCGGATGCAACGCCCATTCGGTCGCCGAGCACGCGCTGGCGCTGATGCTGGCCCTGATCAAGGACCTCCGGCGGCAGGACGCCTTCGTCCGCGGCGGCGGCTGGGAGAAGAAGGCCTATCAGGGGCACGAGCTGCGAGGCCGCAGGCTCGGGCTGGTGGGGATCGGGCTGATCGCCCAGGCCCTCGCCCGGATGGCCGATGCCGTCGGCATGCAGGTCACGGCCTATGACCCCTTCGCCCCGGACGAAGCCTTCGGCGCCAAGGTCGGGCGCGCGGCCGATCTCGACACGCTGCTGCGCGAGAGCGACGTGGTCAGCCTGCATTGTCCCCTGACCGACCGGACCCGGGGCCTGATCGGGGCGCGGGAGCTGGGGCTGATGAAGCCCACCGCGCTTCTGATCAACACCGCCCGAGGCGAGGTGGTCGACGTATCCGCCCTGGTGCAGGCGCTGCAGGCCGGCGCCATTGCCGGCGCGGGGCTGGACACCTTCGCGCCCGAGCCGCCCGCCGCGGACAATCCGCTGTGGCGGCTCGACACCGTGATCGTCTCTCCGCATGTCGGCGGGGTGACCGAGGAGGCGCGTCGGGAGGTCTCGCTGCAGACGGTGCGGAACGTCCTCGCGGTGCTGCGGAACGAGGATGTCCATCCACGCTACGTCGTCCGCGTTCAGGACGGGCAGTGACCGACACGGCTCGGATGACAGGGCTTCCGGCGGATCTCGAGCCGCCGGACCGGCCGCTCCTCTGCTCTCCTACGACATGATCAGACCGCCATCGACATTGATGGTCTGGCCGGTGATGTAGGCGGCGTCGTCGCTGGCCAGGAAGGCGACCAGGCCGGCCACGTCCTCGCCGGTGCCGGCGCGGCCCATCGGGATGCCGCGCACCCATTCCGCCATCAGCTCGCCCGGCTTGTAGTCGCCCAGCAGCTTGCCCCAGGCGGTGTCGTTGTAGGCCCACATGTCGGTGTCGATGATGCCGGGGCAGAAGGCGTTCACGGTGATGCCTTCCTTCGCCACCTCCTTGGCCAGGCTCTGGGTCACCCCGACCACGCCGAATTTCGAGGCGGCGTAGTGCGGCGTGAAGATGAAGCCCTGCCGCGCCTGGCCGGAGGCGGTGTTGATCAGCCGGCCGCCGCGGCCGTGCTTGCGGATCCGGCGAATCGCCTCCTGGCAGCACAGGAACACGCCCTTGGTGTTGACCGCCAGCACCTTGTCCCATTCCGCCTCGGTCATGTCCTCGATCCGGGCGATGGTGATGACGCCGGCATTCTGGATCGAGATGTCGACCGTGCCGAAGCGCCGCTCGGCCTCGTCATAGAGGGCCGCGACCTGGGCCGGGTCGGTGACGTCGGCGACAAAGGAGGCGGTGCGGCCCCCCTCCTGCGCGATCCGGGCCGCGGTCTCGGCCACGGCGGCCTCGTTGGCGGCCAGCAGCACGGACGCGCCCTCGGCGACGAAGCGGCGGGCGATGGCGGCGCCGATGCCGCGGCTGGCACCGGTGATGACGACGGTCTTGTCGGTGAAGCGGGGCATGGGCTCTCTCCCGGAACTCTCTTGGTTGGGGTCAGCGGGCGAAGTCGCTGTCGGACTGGGCCAGCAGCTTCTCCGCCGTGAAGCGGTCGGTGATCAGGATGTTGATGTGGCGGCCCAGAAGGGCGCCGCGGATCGCCGCCACCTTGCGGGCGCCGCCGGCGACGCCGACGATTCGGGGAACGGCGCGGATCTCGTCCAGCGACATCGAGATCACCCGCTCGTCCAGCGGGGTCTGGACCGGGGCGCCATAGGCGCCGAAGAAGCGCAGGCAGATGTCGCCGACGCCGCCGCTGCGGGCCACCGCCTCCAGCTCTTCGCCGGTGAAGACGTTGCCGCTGTTGGCCAGCATCTTCGACGGCTCGACCGCGCCGATGCCGACCAGCGCCAGGGTGATCCGCCGCCACTGCTCCATCGTCGCCCGCACATAGGGGTCGGCCAGCAGCGCCCGCTTGGCCGAGGCCGACCCGGCAACGCCGGGGGCGGGGAGGAGCTGGGGCTGCGACCCGGTCAGCTGGGCCAGGCGCGTGGTCAGGTGGGTGGCGTGGCCCTGAACGGCGGGGTTGCCCATGCCGCCCAGCATCTGCACCACCCGATCCGCCGCCACCCGCTTCAGCGGGTTGATGGCGTCGACCATGCGCAGCAGCGACGCGCTCCAGGACGAGATGCCGATCACTTCGCCCTGATCCAGCGTCGTCTCCAGGAAATGCGCCGCGGCGTCGCCGATGCCGGCCAGGATCGATTCCTCGCGGTCTTCGCCGCATTCGGCGACGATCGCCTCGGTCAGGCCGAAGCGCTCGCGCAACCCTGTCTCCAGATCGACATAAGTGCCGCGCGGGGCATTGATGGTGATGCGGACGATCGATTCCTCCTCGGCCCGCTTCAGCAGGCGCGAGATCGTCGCCTGCGAGATGTGCAGCCGCTGCGAGATGTCGGACTGCTTCAACCGGTCGACGTAATACATCTGCGCCACCCGGGTGATCAGGCGAAGCTCGTTGATGCGGCTCATCGGCAGGCGGCCTCGATCGTCGGTTGCCGGTTCGGCTGGTTGGAAAATTTATGCATCACGGCCTGATTATTCAGACGCAGGCTGGCATCCGGTCAAGCGGAAGCTGCACATCCAAGTCAGCCGCGTCCACGAATTTTCTCCTAATCCTGAATGCTTATCATTCTTTGGGCGGAGCGTCAGGCCGAGCGGCTTGACGCGGTTTCGACTCGTCGATAGCATGAATTTAAATCTGAGTATGAATAATTATTCAAACCGGAGGAGCGGTGCTCGACCCCAAGCCCCCATTCGTCCTCGACACGGTCCCCGACGTGGCGCGCATCGCCGTGACGGACGGGGCCGAGCGGGCGCGCCTCCTGGCCGGGGCGGCGGCGGAGATCCGCGCCTCCGTACTGCGCATGATCGGGCAGGCCGGCCTCGGCCATGTCGGCGGCGACCTGTCGGTGACCGACATCCTGGCGACGCTGTTCTTCGGCGTGCTCGACCTCGATCCCGCTAACCCAACGCGGCCCGACCGCGACCGCTTCATCCTCAGCAAGGGCCACTGCGCCGCGGCGCTCTACAGCACGCTGGCGCTGCGCGGCTTCATCCCGCAGGCCCAGCTCGGCAGCTTCATGGCGCCGCTCTCCGCCCTGAACGGCCATCCGAACCGGCGCAAGGTGCCGGGGGTCGAGGCCAACACCGGCCCGCTCGGCCACGGCCTGCCGATCGGCGTCGGCTGTGCCGTCGCGGCGCGGCTGGCCGGCGCGTCCTGGCGCACCTTCGTCGTGCTCGGCGATGGCGAGCTGCAGGAGGGCAGCAACTGGGAGGCCGCGATGTCCGCCGGCCATCGCGGGCTCGACAACCTGACGGCGATCGTCGACCGCAACCGGCTGCAGCAGGGTGCCCGCACCGAGGACACCAACCGGCTGGAGCCGCTGGCCGACAAGTGGCGCGCCTTCGGCTGGGAGGCGATCGAACTGGACGGCCACGATCACGCCGCGCTGTGGGCCGCCTTCACCGCCGCGCCGGCCGGCAGGCCGCGCTGCGTCATCGCCCGCACGCTGAAGGGGAAGGGCGTGTCCTTCATGGAAGACCGCGTGGAGTGGCACCACAAGGTGCCGTCGCCGGCGCAGATCGAGCAGGCCCTGGCGGAGGTCGCACGATGAGCGCCGATGTCGCCGCCAAGGCCGGCACCTTCGACTGCCGCAAGGCCTTCGCCGAGACGCTGACTGAGCTGGCCCGGACCGACCGGCGCATCGTCGCCGTGTGCAACGACTCCGTCGGCTCCAGCAATCTGACGGCCTTCGCGGCCGAGTTCCCCGACCGGCTGGTCAATGTCGGCATCGCCGAGCAGGCCATGGTCGGCGTCGCCGCCGGCCTGGCCAATGGCGGCTTCATCCCCTTCGTCTGCGCCGCCTCGCCCTTCCTGACCGGCCGGGCGCTGGAACAGATCAAGGCCGACGCGGCCTACAGCCAGTATCCGATGGTGCTGTGCGGCATGAGCCCGGGCATGGCCTATGGCGAGCTGGGGCCGACCCACCATTCGATCGAGGACCTGGCCTGGACCCGGGCGATCCCGGAGCTGACCGTGATGGTGCCGGCCGATCCGTCCCAGACCCGCGCGGCGGTGCGCTGGGCCGCGGGCGCCGGACGCCCGGTGTTCCTGCGCATCGGCCGCTTCCCGGTGCCGGAGGTGACGCCGCCCGGCGCCGAGTTCGGCGCGGGCGCGACCCAGCAGCTGCGCGCCGGCGGCGACGTCACGCTGGTGGCGACCGGGACCATGGTGTCGCGGGCGCTGGAAGCCGCGGAGCTTCTGGCCGGCGAGGGGGTTGAGGCCCGTGTGCTGAACGTCGCCACCCTCAAGCCGCTCGACCCCGAGCCGCTGCTGCGCGCCGCGACCGAGACCGGCCGCATCGTCACCGTCGAGGAGGCGGTGGTGCAGGGCGGTCTGGGCGGCGCCGTGGCCGAGATCGTGTCGCAGGCGCATCCGGTGCCGATGCGCATCCTCGGCGTCACCGGCTTCGCACCCACCGGCAGCGCCGCCTTCCTCCTGGACCATTTCGGGCTGAACCCGGCCGGCATCGCCGCCGCCGCCCGCGAACTGGTGGGCTGACCCATGCCGGCGCCGCTCCTCCTCGCCATCGACCAGGGCACCAGCTCCACCAAGGCGCTGCTGGTCGACGCCGCGGGGGCGGTGGTGGCGCGCGGCGCCGCCCCCTTGGGCGAGACGCATCCCCGTCCGGGCTGGGTCGAGCAGGACCCAGCGGCGATCTGGGACAGCGTCCGCACGGCCGTGGCCGCCTGCCTGGAAGGGCAGGATCCGAAGGCGGTCGCCGCGGTCGGCTTCAGCACCCAGCGCGAATCCCTGCTGATGTGGGACCGCCGCACCGGCCAGGCCCTGTCGCCGCTGATCAGCTGGCAGGACCAGCGCACCGGTGAGCTGTGCGAGACGTTGCGCTCGCCGGGCGCCGAGCGGCTGGCGCGCCAGCGCAGCGGCCTGCCGCTCGACCCGATGTTTTCGGCAGCCAAGGCCAAATGGCTGCTCGACAGGCTCGACCCGGACCGCGTCCGGGCGAAGTCCGGGGATATCTGCCTCGGCACCGTCGATGCCTGGCTGCTCAGCCGCTTCGGCGGCGAGGCGGTGACCGAGGCCGGCAACGCCTCGCGTACCCAGCTGCTGGATGTCCGCCGCGCCGCCTGGGACCCCGACCTGATGGTGCTGTTCGGCGTGCCGGAGGCGGCGCTGCCCTGCGTCGTGTCCTCGACCGGCCCGTTCCCGTCCGTCCGGGGTCTTGACCCGCTGCCGGATGGCGTGCCAGTCGCGGCGGTGCTGGGTGATTCCCATGCGGCGCTGTTCGCCCATGGCGCCTTCGCCCCGGGCCAGATCAAGGCGACGATGGGCACCGGCTCCTCCGTCATGGGGCTGATCGACCGGGCCGAGGCACTCGATCCCGGCCTGTGCCTGACCATCGCCTGGTCGATAGACGGTCCGGCGCTGGCGGCCGAAGGCAATATCCGCTCCGCCGGCTCGACGCTGCGCTGGGCGGCGGAGCTGCTGGGCCTGTCGACGCAGGAGCTGGCGGATCTAGCGGCGAATGCCTCCAGCGACGGCGTGTACCTGGTGCCCGGCTTCAACGGGCTGGGCGCGCCGTGGTGGGACCTGAACGCGGTCGGCCTCCTGGCCGGCTTCACCCTCGGCACCGGCCGGGCCGCGGTGGCCCGCGCGGCGCTGGAATCGATCCCGCACCAGATCGCCGACGTGGTCGAGGCCATCGACCGCAGCGTCGGGCAGGTCCGCACGCTGCATGTCGATGGCGGCCCGACCCGCAACCCGGTGCTGATGCAAGCGCTGGCCGATCTCGCCGGCTGCGAGGTGCTGCGGTCGGACACGGCCGAGCTATCGGCGCTCGGCGCGGCGCATCTGGCCGGGCTCGGCGCGGGGATCTGGTCGTGGGACGGCCTCGCGGCGCTGCCGCGGGAGCGCCACGGCTTCGCCCCGGCGATGCCGGCCGACCGGCGCCGGGCCGAACGGGATGGCTGGCGGCGGGCGGTGCGGCGCGCCTCGGGTGCGGTGCCGCCGGAGACGGCGGGGCGCTGAGCCGCCCCGTCTCGTGAACAGCAAGAGGACGACAGGGATGGAAGCGCGCATCGACCAACCGGCCCCCAGGACGATCCTGCCGCGGATCAGCCTGACCAGCGGCGCCCAGGGCCCGCTGATCGGCCTGGTCCTGCTGTGCGTGATCTTCTCCTTCGCCTCGGACCATTTCCTGTCGGTCCGCAACGCGCTCAACGTGCTCGACCAGGTCACGGTGCTGGGCATCCTCGCCATCGGCATGACCGCGGTGATCGTGATCGGCGGCATCGACCTGTCGGTCGGCTCGGTCCTGGCGCTGTCGATGATGGTAATGGGCTGGCTGGCGCGCGACATGCAGCTGCCGATGGCGCTGGCCCTGCTGCTGGGCATCGGCGCCGGCGCGCTGTGCGGCCTGGCCTCGGGCCTGCTGATCACCCTGGCGCGGCTGCCCGCCTTCATTGCCACGCTGACGATGATGTCGGTGGCGCGCGGCCTGGCCAACATCCTGACCGACGGCACCCAGATCGTCGGCTACCCCGACTGGTTCACCTCGCTCGCCATCGTCCGCCATTTCGGCTTCCTGTCGCTGACCGTGGCGCTGTTCCTGGTGCTGGTCGCGGTCAGCTGGCTGTACCTGACCTTCCGGCCCGGCGGCCGCAATCTCTACGCCATCGGCGGCAGCCGCGAGGTGGCGCGCCTCGCCGGCATCCATGTCGGCCGGGTGACGATCGCGGTCTATGCCGCGGCCGGGGCGCTGGCCGGCATCGCCGGCATGGCGCTGGCGGCGCGGCTCGACTCCTCCCAGCCCAGCGCCGGCCTCGGCTACGAGCTCGACACCATCGCCGCGGTCGTGATCGGCGGCGCCAGCTTGTCCGGCGGCGTCGGCAGCATCGGCGGCACGGTGGTCGGCGTCCTGATCATCGGCGTGCTGCGCAACGGGCTGAACCTGCTCGGCGTCTCGCCCTTCGTGCAGCAGGTGGTGATCGGACTCGTGATCGCCGCCGCCGTCACCTTCGACACCCTCGGCCGGCGCAACCGCTGACCGGGACCACAAAGACGGGACGACCGTCGCAACAGGAGAGGACCGACCCATGAAGACCCGTTTCGCCGTCGCCGCGCTGGCGCTGTTGGCCGGCACCGCCCTCGGCTCCAGCGCCTGGGCCGAAGACAAGGTGATCGGCCTGGCCGTCGCCAACCTGCAGGCCGACTTCTTCAACCAGATCAAGCAGTCGGTCGAGGCCGCGGCCCAGGAACAGGGGATCAAGGTCGTCACCGTCGACGCCAAGGGCGATTCCGCCACCCAGGTCAGCCAGATCCAGGACCTGATCACGCAGCAGATCGACGCGCTGATCTACATCCCGGCCGGCGCCACCGCCGCCAGCGTCCCGGTGAAGGCGGCCAAGGCCGCCGGCATCCCGGTGGTCGCGGTCGACCGCAACCCGGCCGACGCGCCGGGCGACACCTTCATCGCCACCGACAGCGTCGCCGCCGCGCGGACGCTGGGCGAGCATGTCTGCAAGGTGACGGGCGGCCAGGGCAATGTCGCCATCATCCAGGGCCAGCTCGGCACCACGCCGGAGCAGGATCGCGACAAGGGCTTCACCGAGGCGCTGGAGAAGTGCCCGGGGCTGAAGGTGGTGGCCAAGCAGGCCAGCACCATGTGGATGCAGGACGAGGGCTTCAACATCGCCCAGGACATGCTGCAACGCGACCCGACCATCTCGGTCTTCTTCGGCCGGGCCGACGCGCTGGCGCTGGGCGCCGCCCAGGCGGTGAAGGTGGCCAATCTCGACCACAAGGCCTGGATCTTCGGCTTCGACGGCGACGTCGCCGGGCTGAAGGCGGTGCAGGCCGGCACGCTGGACGCGACCATGACCCAGACCACCCAGCAGATGGGCCGGCTGGCGCTGCAGTCCGCGCTGGAGCTGGCGGACGGCAAGAAAGTCCCGGCCGAGCAGCTGCAGCAGGCGACGCTGACCACCAAGGACAACGTCGCCGGCTTCATCGAGAAGCACCCCTGATGACGGGCGCGGCGACCGTTCGCGCCGCCGTGGCGGAGAGCCCCGAGGGGCTCTCCATCCGCGGCATCGGCAAGGCCTATGGCGGCATCACCGTGCTGCAGGATGTCGACCTCGACATCCGGCCGGGCGAGGTGCTGGCCCTTCTGGGCGAGAACGGCGCCGGCAAGTCGACCCTGTCCTCTGTCATCTCCGGCCTGGTGCCGCCCAGCACCGGCCATATGACCTGGCAGGGCCGGCCCTACGCCCCGGCCTCGCCGGGGGAGGCGATCGCCGCCGGCATCGGCCTGATCCATCAGGAGATGAAGCTGCTGCCGGACCTGACGATCGCCGAGAACGTCTTCGTCGGCCGGCTGCCGGCCAGGGGCGGCCGGATCGACCGGGCGGAGATGAACCGCCGTGCTGGCGAGCAACTGCACCGCCTGGGCCTCGACATCGCGCCGACGAAGCTGGTGCGCGAGCTGCGGGTTGCGGCGCAGCAGCAGGTCGAGATCGCCAAGGCCCTGACCCTGAACTCCCGCCTGCTGATCCTGGACGAGCCGACCGCGGCGCTGGGCGGCGAGGAGACGGAGCGGCTGTTCCAGCAGATCGAGCGGCTGAAGCGCGACGGCGTCTCCTTCATCTATATCAGCCACCGCCTCGACGAGATCGCCCGCATCGCCGACCGCGTCGCGGTGCTGCGCGACGGCCGCCTGGTCGCCACCCATGAGACGGCGCAGGTGCCGGTCAAGACGCTGGTCGAGCAGATGGTCGGCCGCAGCGTCGACCGGATGTTCCCGACCGTCTCCTTGCCGGAGGAGCGGACGCGGCTCGAGGTCTCCGGCCTCACCGCCGCCGATGGCGGCTTCCGCGACATCAGCTTCACCGTGCGCGCGGGCGAGGTGTTCGGCATCGCCGGCATCGTCGGCGCCGGACGGACCGAGCTGGTGCGCGGCATCGTCGGCGCCGATCCGGTCGCGTCCGGCCGGGTGGCGGTGGACGGCCGGCCGGTCGACCTGCGCGGCCCGTCCGATGCGATCCGCGCCGGCGTCATGCTGGTGCCGGAGGACCGCAAGCTGCAGGGCGTGGTGCTGGACCACACCATCGCCGACAACATCGCCTATGCCAATTTCGACCGCATCGCCCCCGGCGGCTGGATCAGCCCCGCGCGGGTGCGCGGCTTCGCCGCCGATCTCATCGCCCGGATGGGGGTGAAGGGCACGCCCGGCCAGCGCGCCGGCAACCTGTCGGGCGGCAACCAGCAGAAGGTCGTGATCGCGAAATGGATCGCGCGCGACCCCAAGGTCTTCATCCTGGACGAGCCGACCCGCGGCATCGATGTCGGCGCCCGGGCCGCGATCTACGACGTGATCGCCGGACTCGCCGCCACCGGCATGGCGGTGGTGGTCGTCAGCTCCGACCTCGACGAGGTGCTGGGCCTGTCGCACCGGGTGATGGTGCTGGCCCGCGGCCGCAACCAGGGCATTCTCGACCGCGACCAGGCCAACCGCGTCTCTGTGATGGAACTCGCAACCCGCTGAACCAAGGAACGCCCGACCGTGCAGATCTTCCGGCTCGATGATCAGATCGCCTTCGTCACCGGCGCCGGCAGCGGCATCGGCCAGCGCATCGCCGTCGGCCTGGCCGAGGCCGGCGCCGACGTCGCCTGCTTCGACCTGCCGGCCTCGGAGGCCGGCCTCGCCGACACCGCCGGACGCATCCGGGCGCTGGGCCGCCGGGCGCTGACCCTGACCGGCGACGTGACCCAGGCCGTCGACCTGGCGCGGGCCGTGGATGCGGTCGAAGCCCAACTCGGCGCGCTGTCGGTCGCGGTGAACTGCGCCGGCATCGCCAATGCCACGGCGGCGGAGGACCTGCCGGAGGCGCAGTGGCAGCGCACCATCGACGTCAACCTGACCGGGGTCTTCCTCTCGGCCCAGGCCGAGGCCCGGGTGATGCTGCCGCGCGGCCGCGGATCGATCGTCAACATCGCCTCGATGTCGGGGTCGATCGTCAATCGCGGGCTGCTGCAGGCGCATTACAACACCTCCAAGGCCGGGGTGATCCACCTGACCAAGAGCCTGGCGATGGAATGGGCCGACCGCGGCCTGCGGGTGAACGCGATCAGCCCCGGCTACACGCTGACGCCGATGAACCTGCGGCCGGAGGTGGCGGAGCAGCGCAAGATCTTCGAGCGCGACACGCCGATGGGCCGGATGGCGACGGTGGACGAACTGGTGGGGCCGGCGGTGTTCCTGGCCAGCGCCGCCTCGTCCTTCTGCACCGGCATCGACCTGATCGTCGACGGCGGCTTCGTCTGCTGGTGAGGGATCGCGGGGCGGCCGCTTGACGGCTCCCCGCATCAGGGACTTCCAACCGTCGAGCCTTAGCATCCCGGCGCGGCCGCCCCCATTCGGGCGGTCGCGTCTTGACGCGGCTCCCATCTCCGTCATATTAATCGATTAATAAAGCCGCCACAGAGCACGAAGGCGGATCCTCAGGCTGGGGAGGAGACGGATGAGCTGGTGGAGGACGAGTGCGCTCGTCATCGGCGCCGGGCTGGGTGCCCTGGCGGCGACCGCGGCAGGGGCGGAGACGCTGACGCTCTATTGGAACGCCGGCCACGCCTATCAGGCCTATGCCGACGTGATCAGGAAATTCGAGACCGACCACCCCGGCTGGACGGTGCGCTGGGAGAAGTTCCAGTGGCCGGACATGCGCACCAAGCTGGTCGCGGACTTCTCGGCCAAGAACCCGCCGGACCTGGTCGCAGAGCCGGGCGGCTGGGTGCAGGAATTCGGGCAGCAGGGCCTGCTCACGCCGCTCAACGACTTCGTCGCCGCGGATGGTGAGGCGATGGGCTTTCCCGCCGACTGGCAGCCCTATGCGGTCGAGCGGAACAAGCTCGGCGACCAGGTTTACGGCGTCCAGATCCACCTGACTTGTGCGACGCTGGTCTACAATGTCGACCTGCTGAAGGCGGCGGGCTTCGACGCGCCGCCGGCGACCTGGGAGGAGTTCCGCGCCGTCGCCAAGGCCACCAGCTCCGGCGGCCGCTTCGGCTTCGCGCCCAACCCCAGCATCGGCTACTACTGGTCGTGGTTCCTGCAGAACGGCGTCCGCTACTACGACCCGAAGACGAACAAGGTCGGGCTCGACAGCCCGGAGGCGATCGAGGCGATCCAGTTCCTGGCCGACCTGATCCACAAGGACAAGGCGGCGACCAAGCCCGTCGCCGGCGCGGATTACGAGGGGCCGCAGAAGCTGTTCACCGCAAACAGGGTCGCAATGATCGTCACCGGCCCGTGGGACGTGAAGCCGATCCGCTCCGGCAACCCGCGGCTCAACTGGGCGGTCGCGCCATCGCTGAAGAACAAGGTGCAGTCCACCTTCGCCGGCGGCGTCAGCCTGATGATCCCGAAGGACGCCCAGCATCCGAAGGAGGCCTGGGACCTGCTGAAGCGCCTGGTCGCGCTCGATACGGAGATCGCGGCCACCAAGGAGGCCGGCATGACCATGCCGCGCAAATCCTGGGCGGAGAACCCGGAGGTGCAGGCCGACCCGGTGATCGGCAGCTTCGCCAAATGCCTGCCCTACGCCAAGGACGTGACCGCCGAGCTCCGCCTCACCGGCAAGCATGCGCGGATCGACAAGCTGCTGCAGAGCGCGCTGGAGGACATCGTCTACAACCAGGTGCCGGCGGCCGAGGCGATGCCGAAATTCGCGGCCGAGGCCAACGCCATCCTGGCGGGCAACTAGGCCGATGACGGTGAGCGGGGGCACGGCCACGCTCGGGCTCGCGGCCGGCCGGTCGCGCCGCCGCCTGACACGGCGGGCGCGCCACACGATCGCGGCCTATCTGCTGCTGTCGCCGGCGATCGTCTACTTCACCGTCTACTTCTTCTATCCGATCGCGCTCGAATTCTGGGCCAGCCTGTACAGCGGCCAGCCGCTGATTGGCGACAGCCGCTTCGCCGGCCTCGCCAACTACGCCGTGGCGCTCGGGGACGACCGGGTCCGGCAGTCGATCGTCGTGACCCTCGTCTTCGCGGTGGGGGTGACGGCCGCGAGCATCGCCATCGGCCTCGGCCTCGCGCTGCTCCTCAACAAGCCGCTGCCCGGGCGGACGGTGTTCCGGGCGATCATCTTCTTCCCCTACATCATCTCCTTCGTGATCGTCGCGCTGATGTGGCAGGCGATCCTCGATCCCTATACCGGCATCCTGAACGGCCTCCTCGCGGATCTCGGTTTGCCGACGCAGAGCTGGCTGACCGAGCCCGCGACCGCGCTGCCGGCGCTGATCGCCATCGCGGTCTGGAAGGATGTCGGCTACGCCATGCTGATCTATCTCGCGGCGCTGCAGTCGATCCCGTCCGACTTCACCGACGCCGCCGCGATCGACGGCGCCACGCCCGGCCAGCGCTTCCGGCACGTGACCTGGCCACTGCTGACGCCGACGACGCTGTTCATCGCCGTCGTCAGCATGATCGCCCAGTTCCAGGAGCTGGCGCCGGCCTATCTGATCACCAAGGGCGGGCCGGCGGATGCGACGCGTCTCTTCAGTCTGCACGTCTTCGAGGCGGCCTTCTTCGAGCTCAACATCGGCTACGCCTCGGCGCTCGCTTTCCTGATGTTCCTGCTGATCCTGGCGGTCACCTTCGTCCAGTTCCGGCTGCTCAACCGGGACGTCAGCTATTGAGGGCCGCGATGACATCGAGAGAGACGGCCGTCGCCTACCTTCTGCTGCTGCTCGCGGCGGCGCTGTGCATCTTTCCGTTCCTCTACATGCTGTCGCTGTCGCTGCAGAGCGACAGCGACATCTTCAGCGGCGTGCCGATCCTGGTTCCGGACACGCTGCAGCTCACGAATTACGTCGACATCTGGCAGAAGGCACCCTTCGCCCGCTTCGTGCTGAACAGCGTCGTCATCGCCGGCGGCATCACGCTGCTGCACCTGGTCTTCGACCCGCTGGCCGGCTACGTCTTCGCCAAGCTGGACTTCCCGGGGAAGCGCATCCTGTTCGTCGCGGTGCTGTCGACGCTGATGATCCCCTTCTTCATCCGCATGATCCCGCTCTACGTGCTGACCGCGCGGATGGGCTGGCTCAACACCTATCAGGGCCTGATCGTGCCCTTCGCCATGAGCGCCTACGGCATCTTCCTGATGCGCCAGTTCATCCGCCCGATCCCAAGCGAGCTGATCGACGCGGCGCGCATCGACGGCTGCTCGGAGATCGGCGTGTACTGGCGGATCGTGCTGCCGCAGGTGCGGCCGGCGCTGGCCACCCTCGCGCTCCTCACCTTCGTCTTCCAGTGGAACGAGTTCCTCTGGCCGCTGGTGGCGGTGAACACCACCGAGATGCGGCCGATCACGACCGGGCTCACCCTCTTCAACCAGGAATTCTTTACCCAGTGGAACATGACGGCGACGGGCGGGGTGATCCTGTTCGTGCCCAGCCTGCTGCTGTTCCTCTTCACCCAGCGCTATTTCGTCCGCAGCGTCATGCTCGCGGGCATGAAATGACCTGTCCGGAGCCCCCATGACCCGCCCGAACGTCATCGTCTTCTTCACCGATCAGCAGCGCTGGGACACGGTCGGCGCCCACGGCAACCCGCTGGATCTGACGCCCAATTTCGACCGCCTGGCCTGGACCGGCACCTTCGTCGCCAACTCCTTCACCTGCCAGCCGGTCTGCGGTCCCGCCCGCTCGGTGCTGCAGACCGGGCGCTACGCGACCGCGACCGGCTGCTACCGCAACGGCATCCCGCTGCCGCAGGACGAGAAGACGCTGGCGCATCACTTCGCCGCCGCCGGCTACGACACCGCCTATATCGGCAAATGGCATCTCGGCTCGGCCGAGCCGGTGACGCCGGGGGAGCGCGGCGGCTACCGCCACTGGCTCGCCTCCAACATCCTGGAGTTCACCTCCGGCCCTTTCGACACGGTCGTCCACGACAATCACGGCCGGCCGGTGAAGCTGCCCGGTTATCGCGTCGACGCGCTGACCGACTCGGCGATCCGCTACATCGCGGCGCCGAAGGAGGCGCCGTTCTTCCTGTTCCTCTCCTTTCTCGAGCCGCACCACCAGAACCAGACGGACAACTACCCGGCGCCGCTCGGCTATGAGGAACGGATCCGCCGGAAGCTCGCCGTCCCCGGCGACCTCGCGGCGCTCGGCGGCAGCACGGAGGCGCATTTCCCCGGCTATCTCGGCATGGTGGCGCGCCTCGACGAGGCGTTCGGCCGGCTGGTCGAGGCGCTGTACAGCCTGGGCCTGCTGGAGGACACGATCATCCTCTTCACCTCCGACCATGGCTGCCATTTCAAGACGCGCAACAACGAGTACAAGCGCTCCTGCCACGAGGCCTCGATCCGGGTGCCGACGCTGTTCCACGGCCCCGGCTTCGCGGGTGTCGGCGCCTTCGAGGGGCTGGTGAGCCTGATCGACCTGCCGCCGACCCTGCTCGACGCGGCCGGGATCGCCGTCCCGGAGACGATGCAGGGCCGCTCGATCCTCGGTGCGATCCGGGGCGGGGAGGGGCCGCGCGAGGAGATCTTCGTCCAGATTAGCGAGCACCATGTCGGCCGCGCCCTGCGCACCCGGCGCTGGAAATACGAGGTCGAGGCGCCGGGCGGGGACGGCTGGAACGATCCGGCCAGCGACCTCTACGCCGAGGCGCGGCTCTACGATCTCGAGGAGGATCCGAACGAGCTGCGCAACCTCGTCGCCTCGCCCGGCCATGCCGAAACGCGGGCGGAGCTGCGGGGCCGCCTCCTCGCCCGGATGGAGGAGGCGGGCGAGAGGCCGCCCGAGATCCTTCCCGTCGAGCACAGGAATTGGCATGAAGGGCTGGTGAGCGAGGGCTGAGCCGCTCCGGACCGCCGAGGCAATGGACGAGAGCAGTTCCGAACGGAAGAGGGCGCCGACCATGGCCGACGTCGCCCGTCGCGCCGGGGTGTCGACCGCCGCCGTCTCCTATTACCTGAGCGGCGACAGCACGCGGCTGAGATTCGTCGGCCCGGAGACGCGCCAGCGCATCCTGGAGGCGGTGAGGGAGCTCAACTACGTCCAGAACCGCACGGCCCGGCAGCTCCGCCGCCGGCAGGCCGAGCGGATCTGCCTCCTGCTGCCGCGCCTCGGCGTGCCCTTCAGCGATCGTATCGCGCAGGAGGTCCAGTCCGCCGCGGCGGCGAGCGGCTTTTCCACCATCATCGCCGCCGGCGACACGCCCGACCGCACCGACAGGATCGTGCGCGAGATCGAGAGCGGCCTGGCCGACGGCGTCATCGCCGACTGGCAGCATCTCTCCGAAGCCGAGGTGGTGCAGCTCGCCGCCCGTCTCGCGGCCGCGGGACGGCCCGCGGTGGTCTTCCACCCGTCGGTCGAGCCGGCGGGTTTCTCCGTCGTCCGCCAGCACACGGCGGAGGCGGTCCGGGTGGCGCTCGACCACCTCCACGAGGCCGGTCACCGCCGCATCGCCTATATGCAGCACGAGAAGGCGGCGGAGGGCAGCCGGCTCGCCGCCTATCGCCGCTTCCTCGCCGCGCGGAAGCTGCCGCTGCGACCGGAGCTGCTGGTCGGCGGGGCCGAGGCGCGCAAGGCCGCCTTCGCCAACGCCAAGGCGCTGGCGTCGCTGCCGGAGCGGCCGACGGCGCTGTTCGCGGAATCCGACCTCGCCGCCGTCACCGCCATCCACGCCTTCGGAGCGATGGGGCTCTCCGTGCCCGGCGACATCGCGGTCGTCGGCTGCGGCAACATCGAGGAGGGCGAGTTCGGCCATCCGGCGCTGACGACGATCGGCCCCGAGACCACCCGCTACGACCGCCTCGCCGACCATCTGATCGGCCTCGTCACCGGCCGCGAGGGCGAAGGCCCGACGGTCTTCGACGTGCCGTGGCGGCTGGTCCGCCGCGCCTCCGCCTGAGCGCCGGGAGCAGGCTGGACGTTATTCGATCGTGAACCATTGCACTTCGACCCGGCGGTTCAGGTCGCTGTCGGCTCCCGCGGGCTCCTCCCAGCCGCGGCCCACGATCTCCACGCGCTTCACGTCGATCCCCGGATGGCGCTTGATCAGCGCCGCCCGCACCGCCTCGGCCCGCTGCTTGGACAGGTCCATGGCCGTCAGCGCCATGCGCTGGACGAGCTGATCGCCGCCCTGGCGCCGGAACTCCGGGATGCGTGCGTTGTCGACATGGCCGCGCAGGAGCACGGTGGAACCGGGGCTGACCTGCAGGAAGGACTTGATGGTGTCGAGATAGCCCTCGTTCTCCTTCGCCTGGCCATCCAGGGCGGCGGAGTTGGGCTCGAAGAAGAAGCGGATGTCCTTGCTGAGGAGCGGGTTCTCCTCGAGCCGCTGCTGGGTCGCGGTGCGGATCGGCGCGATGGCGACCACCTGGCCCGCATAGGTCCCGTCCTTCTCGAGCCCCTGCAACGCCGTCAAGTCGACGAAGCGCTCGCCGTCCACCGGGTTGCGGATCAGGCTCCCATAGGCCAGCACCGAGGCCTGATAGATGCCGAAGAAGGAGCCGGCCGCGTCGATCGTGCCTTTGAAGAAGGCGAGGTTCTCCGGCAGGTTGGAGAGATGGACGCGCGACAGCTCGTCCCGGGCATCCGCCTCGGTCCAGCCGAAGGCGCGGGCGACGACGGCGACGTTCTGGTCCGGCTGTTCGCGCAGCTGCCGGTTGCCTTCCAGCAGGCCGTGGACGAGGCCGCGCACCATCTTCGGGTTGGCGTCCGCGAACCCCTTGTTGACCGTCAGGATGTCGGCAACGACGAGCAGGTTGCGGTTGGAGACGAGCAGCTTCGCACGGCCCTGCGACGCCTCGATCACCTCGTCGGTGCGGGGCGTCCAGCCGACGCAGCCGTTGAGTCGGGGCTGGCTGCGGCCGAGCTCGGCCTGATAGGCGTCGCAGGCGACGAACGCGTCCTCGTAATAGACGAGGCCGATCTCCTGCGGGCCCGGCCGGGCGTCGAGATCGCGGAGGACGCGCACCGGCACGCCGGCCTCGCGGGCGAGATAGCGGATGAAGAAGTCGCTCTCGTTGAACTGGGAGGCGGCCAGCGTCCTGCCGGCGAGCTGATTGATCGAGGCGACGCCGCGATCCACCACCACCATGTCGGCGCCGCGGGAGAAGGCGATCTGCGCCGGCACGACCACCTCGAACTGCCGGCCCAGCGCGGCGAGGACGTCGGTGGTGGTCGCGGCGGCGGCGAAGCGGCCGTTGTTGAGCTTGCTCCAGCTCTCCTCCTCCGAGACGGACAGCTTCACCTGGAAGCCGTACTGGCGGGCGAAGAACGAGTTCGGATTGGGCTCAAGCCCCCCGTTGGCGACGATCAGGCCGCCATAGCCCGCATACTCGCTGATGTCGATCTCGACCACGCCGTTCTTCGGCACATAGGCCGCCGGCTGGGCCAGGGCCGGGCTGCCGGTGATCGGCTCGACCGGGTCAGGGGCATCGACCTGCGCCACCGGGGCCTGCCCGCCGCCGGTTTCCGATCCTTGCCCGCCGCCCTTGCCGAGATAGAGCCAGGCGCCGAGCCCGGCGACCGCCAGGCCGAGCAGAAGGGTCAGGATCACGCCCAGCGGCGATCCGCCGGAGCGATTATGCGGCCCTTTGTCGATCATTCCCCTTCTCCTGCGTGCAAGCTTGTCCGTTGCTGCCGATGCGGCCACGTCCCGGCCGGTCCGACCGGATCGGGGGCGATGCCGTCGAGATCGGCGAAGATTTCCTGCTGGTCGTGCAGCCAGCGGCTCGATTCGTTGAGGAACGCGGTCAAGGCTGCGACGGATCGGGCGATCCCCGAGGCGTCCGAGGCCAGCAGCGCCTGCTCGCGGATGAGCGCGATCTGCTGGCGGATGCGCTCCAGCTCGGCATCCAGCACCTCCAGCCGGCGTTCCGCCTCGCCGCGCATCGCCAGGCGGTTCCTGAGCACCGCTGCCTGGCCCTCCAGCGCCTCGCGCAGCTCGTGATCGACCTCCGGCTGGGCGAGGCGCCGCTCGATGTCGTCGATCTGGCGCGAGAGGCGGGTCCCTTGGTCCCGGGTCGTGGTCTCGATCACGGAGGCCGCCGCCTGGCGGGCGGCGAGAAGCTGCAGGTGCAGTCGCACGAGCTGCCAGGTGCCGCGGATGTGCTCACCGCCGGCGCCGGCGCTCTCGAGAACGTGCTGCAGCGCTCTGCACTGCTCCTCCAGATCGGCCTGCCGGGCCCGGCCCTTGTCGTCCAGGCGGGCGAGGACGGCATCGCGGTCGTCCTCCGCCGACGGCAGATCCGCGGCATCGACCGTCCGCCGGAAGCGGGGGCTGCTGGCCACCATCCCGGCAACTGCCGCCGTCAGCCCGCCGCCGATCAGGTAGAACGCCGGATCGATGAAGGCGCCGAGCAGGCCGGAGGCGAGGATGGCGAACCAGGCGGGCGGCACCGGCATGCCGAAAGGGCGGGCGTTGAAGGCCCGCCATAGGTAGCTAGGCCAGCGCACTCCGGCCTCCGTCGTCGGCGAAGTGACGTAGCGAAGGCGGCACGAAGGCCAGGTCGGTCGCCTCGCGGATCGCCAGCTGCATCTGGAAGCGCAGCACGTCCTCGGGGACGGGGGGCTGATAGCCCTCCAGGCAGGCCGCGATGGCTTCGGCCGGCCCGAGAGACTGCGTCCGCGCCAAGCGATACGCCTTCACCGCGATGGCCTCCGCGGCGCCCGGCGTCAGCAGCAGCGGCAGCTTGCCGGTGAGCCGCAGCAGATCCTCCCGGGTGATCGCGAGCCCGATGCGGCGGCACAGCGCCGTGAGCAGCGAGGCCGTCTCCGCCTCGGCGGTCGTCGGCAGGAGGGGGATCTTGACGTCGACGCGGCCGGGGCGCTTGAGATCGATCTCGATGAGGTCGGGGCGGGAGGAGGCCAGGATCCACATCACCCGTCCGCGCGTGTCGGCGTCGCCCATCTCCTGCGCGATCATCGCGTAGAGGCGGCCCGAGAGGCCGCTGTCCCCGCTGCCGGCGTCGCGCCGGCCCAGCGCCTGGTCGGCCTCGTCGACGAAGACCATGCACCGGCCGAGCGCCCGCACCAGCCGGATGATCTTCTCGAGATTGCCCTCGCTGGAGCCGACCCAGCGGTCGCGGAAGTTCTTGAGCTTCACCACCGGCACGCCGGCTTCGCCCGCCAGGCATTCGACGAGGAAGGTCTTGCCGGTGCCGACCGGCCCGCAGACGAGATAGCCCTTGGGCAGGGCCTTCAGGTCGCCGGCCTGCCACAGGGATACGTCCTGGCGCAGCCAGGTCTTGAGCGCTTCCGAGCCTTCGAAATCGTCGAGCGTGCGGCGCGGCTCGATGAATTCGACCAGGCCGGCGCTTTCCTGCTCCACGATCTGCTTCTTGATCTCGACCAGGTCGGCGGTCTCGATGGGCCGGCGTTGATGGGCGCGGCGCTTGGACAGGGTCTCCACCGCCGTGACGGTGACGCCCGTGAGGGAGGCTGCCAGCGTCTCGTCATCGGAGGGGCCGAAGGCCTGCGGATGGGCCCGCCGCAGCAGGCCGAGCGCGGTGCGCAGGGCCTCCTTCGACGGCAACGGAACGCGGATGGAGGCCGCCCGCGGGTTGAATGTCACCGAGGGGTGCAGGTCGTTGAGATTGTCGGCGATGAGCAGGCTGGTGAAGGGCAGGTCGCAGAACGGCGCCTCGCCGGCCCAGTCGCGCAGCAGGCTGGCGAGCCCGCCGAGATCGTGCCCCCACAGGCCCGATGCCGGCAGGATCTCGTCCGCGCCGCGCAGGATGCAGGCGACGTGCAGCGGCTCTCCCTGGCGCAGCGTCCGGAGATTGGCGAGGTAGCGCACATAATTGCCGACCAGCTCCACCGCGGGCAAGGGCTGGCGGATGGTCGGCGTGAGCCGCTTGGCGCCGCCCCAGCCCTCCAGGTGCTCCGTGCCGCGCTCCACCCGCAGCCCGTTGCCGAGGTCGTAGGAGAAGACCACCTGGAAGCCGGAAAGCAGCTCCGTCTCGAGATAGCGCGCCAGGTTGACCAGCCCGCCCTTCACCGGGATCCGGTCGTGCACATTGCCGTAGAGGATGAACTGGCCCTGGGCGCCGCTTTCGTAGGCCAGGGCGATCTCGGCGGCCCAGTCGGGCGCTTCGGGCGACAGCGGCATCAGGCCTGCTCCGCCGAGCCCTTCTCCGGCGTCGCCACTCCCATGGTGCGCGTGCCGGCCGGTGCCGCCGCCGCTCGGTCGGTGTCGAGCGTGATGCCTTCCCGCGCGGTGAAATCCGCCAGCGCCTGCTCGGCCAGGGCGTTCATCTCCGCTTCCTTGACGTTGACCTCGGTCATGTCGATGGCGTCCTTGGCCACGCGCGCGCGGCCGGCGGCCTTCTGGCGCTCCTCCTCCACCATCTCGTGCAGCCGGTTCAGGGTATCGCCGCTGCCGCCGATCTCGCTGATCATGCCGGCGGCCATCTCGTGCATCTCGGCCATCGCCTTGTTCATGCGCATGTCGGCGATGGCGCCGCGCAGGCCCTCGATCTTGGCGCGGGCATTCGCGACCGCGACGTCGCGCGCCTTCAGCATGTTCTGATAGGTCTCCTCGGCCTGGGCGAGCTGCCGCCGGTTCTCCTCCAGCTCGCGCTCGACCGTCTGCAGGCGCAGGGCGTACTGGCCGGCCGCCGACCGGTTGCCGGCCTTCAGATGGGCGGACGCCTTCGCGCGCAGCTCGCGTTCATCGGCCTCGAGCTTCCGCACCTGGCCCATGAGCCGCTCGGCAAGGCCGGCATGGGATGCCAGCCCCTGGTTGAAGTTGCCGATCTGCTCGCGCAGGTTCTCCTTCTCCAGCTCCAGCAGGGCCTCGGGATTCTGACGCTCGACGCTGCCGATGAAGACATTCAGGAAGGCTTTGAACAGATTGACTATGCGCCCGAACATGAACTTCCCCCTCCGAAACGCGCGCCGGACTCTCTGACGGGCTCTTCTCCAGTCCCACGGAATCCCGGCCGGCCTGTGACCTTATGACGATGCGCTCAATTTAGGGCGACTTTCTGGTCTGGTCGTCGCGAGCTGTCAATTCGACGGCAGGCGACACGGCCGGGGATATGGAGCGGACGCGGCAAAGCGGGCCGCCGGCCGGCGGCCCGCGACGGGTAAGCCGATGTCGGCGGGCGCGAAGCCCTAAGCGAGGTAGCGCTTGAACCAGCCGATCGTCCGGTCCCAGGCCAGCTTGGCGGCAGCCTCGTCGTAGCGGGGCGTCGAGTCGTTGTGGAAGCCGTGACTGGTGCCGGGATAGATGTAGGCCTCGTAGGTCTTGTTCGCCGCCTTGAGCGCGGCCTCGTAGGCGGGCCAGCCTGCATTGATGTTGGGATCCGTCTCGGCATAGTGCAGCAGCAGCGGCGCCTTGATGCGCGGCACGTCCTCCGGCTTCGCCTGCCGGCCGTAGAAGGGCACGGCGGCGGCCAGCTCCGGATAGGCGACGGCCGCGGCATTGGCGACGCCGCCGCCATAGCAGAAGCCGGTGATGCCGACCTTTCCGGTCGTCAGCTCGCTCTGCATCAGGAACTCGACCGCGGCGAAGAAGTCGTTCATCAGCTTGGTCGGATCGACCTTCTGCTGCAGCTCGCGGCCCTTGTCGTCGTTGCCGGGATATCCGCCGACCGAGGTCAGGCCGTCGGGGGCGAGGGCGACGAAGCCGGCCTTGGCCACGCGCCGCGCCACATCCTCGATATAGGGGTTCAGACCCCGGTTCTCGTGGACGACGACCACGCCGGGCACCCGGCCGGCGGCCTTGGCGGGGCGGACCAGATAGCCGCGGACCTCGCCGTTGCCCTTGGGCGACGGATAGGTGATGTATTCCGGGACGATGTCGGGGTCGGTGAACTCGACCTGCTGCGCCAGCGCGTAGTTCGGGCTCAGCGACGCCAGGATGGCCGCGGCGCTCAGCCCGGCGACGGCGAATGTGCCGGCGCGGTCGAGGAACTCGCGCTTCGTGATCCTGCCGTGGACGTAATAGTCGTAGAGTTCGAGCAGCTCGGGCTGGAAGTCCTTGGCCGTGAGACGGGTCATGGGGCGCTCCTCTCCGTGCAAGCCGCGACTCCGGACGCGGCGATACCGCCCCTCACGTTCGTTCCGAGCAGAACCGTCGGTTACACGGCCGAGATATCGGCCGATGTCTTGTCGGCGCGGTCAGGCCGCGGAGACGGCGCGGGTGTCGACCTCGTCCAGCCAGCCGGTGCGCAGCTCGGGCACGGAGGCGAGCAGGAGGCGGGTATAGGCCGCCTGCGGAGCGCGCAGCAGCTGCTCCGTCGGCCCCGCCTCGACGGTCCGGCCCTGGCGCAGCACCAGCACCTCGTGGCTGATCGAGCGGACCACGCCGAGATCGTGGCTGATGAACATCAGGGCCACGCCGAGCTCCCGTTGCAGCTCCGTCAGCAGGTCCAGCACCGCCTCGCCGACCACGGTGTCGAGGGCGGAGGTGACCTCGTCGCACAGGATCAGCTCGGGGTCGGCCGCCAGCGCCCGGGCCAAGTTCACGCGCTGCTTCTGCCCGCCGGACAGCTCGCCCGGCAGGCGGTCGGCGACCGCGGCGGGCAGGCGCACGAGGTCGAGCAGGCGGTACAGCCGCTGCCGGCGCTGCCGGTCGCCCTGGCCGTGATAGAAGGCCAGCGGCCGGGCGATGATCTGCTCGACGGTCCGGGCCGGGTTCAGCGCCGTGTCGGCGTTCTGGAACACGATCTGGATGCGGCGAAGCTGGTCGCGGCTGCGGCCGCCCAGCGCCGCCGGCAGCTCTTCGCCGTCCAGCAGGATGCGGCCGCGCGCCGCCGGCAGGATGCCCGCGATCACCCGCGCCAGGGTGCTCTTGCCGCTGCCGGATTCGCCGATCACGCCCAAGGTGCGGCCGCGCCGGATCGAGAGGTCGATGTCCTGCAGAGCCGTGACCGGCGGCAGGGCGCCGGGCCGCACCGCGCCGAAGCCGGCGAGCAGCCCTTCGACCCGCAGCAGCGGGGCCGCCTCGGCCTGTGCCGCCTCGCCGATGGTTCGCCGCGCCGGCGTGGCGGCGGCGATCAGCTGGCGGGTGTAGCCGTCCTCCGGCGCCGTCACCAGCCGCTCGGTCGGTCCCGTCTCCTGCAGCCGGCCTTGGCGCAGCACCGCGATCCGGTCGGCGATCTGGGCGACGACGGCGAGGTCGTGCGAGACGTAGATGCCGGTCGTCTTCCGGGTGCGGACCACGGATTTGAAGGCGCGCAGCACCTCGATCTGGGTGGTGACGTCCAGCGCCGTGGTCGGCTCGTCGAAGATCACCAGCTCGGGGTCGTTGATCAGCGCCATGGCGGCCATCAGGCGCTGCAGCTGCCCGCCCGAGACCTGGTGCGGATAGCAGTCGCCGATGCCGTCGGGGTCGGGCAGGGCCAGCTCACGGAACAGCTGGCAGGCCTTCCGGCGCGCCGCCTCGGCGGTCATGGTGCCGTGGATCAGCACGCTCTCGATCACCTGCGCCATGATGCGGCGCGACGGGTTGAACGCCGCCGCCGCGCTCTGGGCGATATAGGCGATCTGGCGGCCTCGCAGGCCGCGCAGGGTCTTGCGGTCGAGCGCCAGGATCTCGCGGCCGAAGACGTTGACCGAGCCGCCGACGATGCGGCAGCCGGCCCGGCAATAGCCCATCGTCGCCAGCGCGATCGTGGTCTTGCCGGATCCGGACTCGCCGATCAGCGCCATCACCTCGCCCTGGCGGATGGTGAAGCCGATATCGTCGACGATCACCGCCTCGCCGCCCTCCTCGGTGCGGG
This sequence comes from Inquilinus limosus DSM 16000, assembly GCF_000423185.1. Lineage (GTDB taxonomy): Bacteria > Pseudomonadota > Alphaproteobacteria > DSM-16000 > Inquilinaceae > Inquilinus > Inquilinus limosus. Next base: position 232,589 of record NZ_AUHM01000006.1, read on the forward strand.
CCGTGACGCGCAGCCCGGAGACCTCGACCGTCGCGGTCATCTCAATGCCCTCCCGCGTCCCGGCGGCGGCCGGGCAGGCTGTCGATCAGCAGGTTGACGCCGATGGTCAGCATGGCGATGGCCAGCGCAGGCATGATCACGGCGGGCGCGCCCTCGCTCAGCCCCGAGATGTTCTCGCGCACCAGCGACCCCCAATCGGCGTTCGGCGGCTGCACGCCGAGGCCCAGGAAGCTGAGGCTGCTCAGCAGCAGCACGACGAAGACGAAGCGCAGGCCGAAATCCGCCAGGATCGGCCCGACCATGTTCGGCAGCACCTCCTGCAGCATGATGTATCCGGTGCGCTCGCCGCGGGCGCGGGCGGCCAGCACGAAATCCTCCGCCGCGATGTTGACGCCGAGCGCCCGGGTGATGCGGAAGCAGCCTGGCAGGTAGATGAAGGCCAGCGTCAGCACCAGGATCGGGGTGGAGGAGCCGAGCCCGGCCACCAGCACCAGCGCCAGCATCTTGCTCGGGATCGAGGTCAGGGCGTCGAGCGTCCGGCTGAGAATGGCGTCGGGCCAGCCGCCGACGGCGGCGGCGAACAGACCCAGGCACACGCCGGCGCCGCAGGCCAGGAGGGTGGCGAGACCGGCGATACCGACGGTGTAGCGGGCGCCGAGCAGCACGCGGCTCAGCATGTCGCGGCCGAGATAGTCGGTGCCCAGCGGGAAGGCGGTGCTGATCGGCTTGAACACCTCGTAGTCGACCACCGTCCCGGCATCGTAGGGCGCGAAGACCGAGCCGAAGGCGGCGACGGCGATGCAGGCCAGCACGATCGCGGCGCCGATCGCGCCGGAAGCGGACAGCCGCAGCCGGCACGGCTTGCGCCGGGGGAGGTCGATATCGTCGATGGCGGGCTGGGTCATCGGCGGCGCAGCTTCGGGTTGGACAGGATCGCCGCGATGTCGGCCGCGGTGACCAGCAGCAGGTAGACGGCGCAGAACACCATGGCGCAGGACTGCACCACCGGCATGTCGCGCATGGCGACGCTGTCGACCATCAGCTTGGCGATGCCCGGATAGTTGAAGATGGTCTCGACGATGATCACGCCGCCCAGCAGGTACGACAGGCTGAGCGCCACGGCGTTGGCGATCGCGCCGACCGCGTTGGGCAGGGCGTGACGCAGCACGATGCGCGCCGGGCTGGCGCCTTTCAGCGCCGCCATCTCGACATAGGGCGACCGCAGCGTCTCGATCACCGCGGCGCGGGTCATCCGCGCCATCTGCGCCGTCACCACGAAGGTCAGGCTCAGCACCGGCATGGCCACGGCGCGCAGGAACTGCAGCGGCGAGGCATGGGCCGGGACGAAGGACAGCGCCGGCAGCCAGTGCAGATGGACCGCGAAGACCAGCACCGCCAGGGTGGCGACCAGGAACTCCGGCACCGCCACGACCGAGATGGTGGCGGTGGCCACCGCCCGGTCGTAGAGCGAGCCGCGCCAGACGGCGGAGGTGATGCCGATGGCGAGCGCCAGCGGCACGGCGACGGCCGCGACGATGGCGGCCAGCAGCAGCGAGCTGGCGAGGCGGGTGCCGATCAGGGGCCCGATCGGCTGGCGGCTGACCAGCGACACGCCGGGATCGCCGGTCAGCATCCCGCCGAGCCAGTGCAGGAAGCGCTGCGTCGCCGGCTGATCGAGGCCCAGCGCTGTGCGCAAGCCCGCCACCGCCTCCGGCGTCGCGCTCTGGCCCAGGATCGCCTGCGCCACGTCGCCCGGCAGCAGCTGGGTGGCGACGAACACCACCACGGCGACGAACAGCAGGGTCAGCGCCGCGACGACCAGCCGTCCTCCGATCAGCTTCGCGATCTGCGCGTTCATCGGATCATTCCAAACATCGCCGACCGGAATTCACGGTCCTCATCGTCATGGCGAACCCCGAAGGGGCGTGGCCATCCAGCGGCACCGGCCCCTGGATCGCCGCGGCGCTCCGCGCCTCGCGATGACGATTGTGAGAAAGGCAAGAAGCGGCTTTCACGAGACTGGGATCAGCTGTCCAGCCAGACATACTCGCCGAAGCCGTAGCCCATCAGGGCGCCCGTGGGCATCGGCTTCAGCCCCTTCAGGCTGCTGGTGTAGGCGTCGATGTTGCTGATGAAGGTGGGGATCGCCACGCCGGACCCGTCGCGCACCATCACCTGCAGGTCGTGATACATCTGCCGGCGCTTGTCCTCGTCGGTCTCGGCCCGGGCGGCGACCAGCAGCTGGTCGAACTTGCCGTCCTTCCAGCCGGATTCGTTCCAGGCGGCGTCGGATTTGTAGAACAGCGTCAGCAGCAGGTCGGCCGTCGGCCGCGGGTTGATGTTGCCGAAGCCGACCGGCGACTTCATCCAGTAGTTCGACCAGTAACCGTCCGACGGCACGCGCTGGATGTCGAGCGTCAGCCCGATCTTCTGCGCCTCCTGCTGCAGCAGCACCGCCATCTCCACCGAATTGTCGGCGGCGGGGGAGGCGACGACGGGAATGGTCGAGCCCAGCACCCCGGCCTTCTGGAAGTGGAACTTCGCTTGGTCAGGGTCGAAGGCGCGCTGCGGGATGTCCTTGGCGTAGAAGCGGTTCGAGGACGGGATCGGGTGGTCGTTGGCGATCTCGGCATAGCCGCGATAGATCGCGGAGCGGATCTGCTCGCGGTTGATCAGGCCCTTCATGCCCAGGACGAAATCCGGGCTGCTGCCCGGCGCCTGGTCCAGCCGCATGATCAGGTTGGTGTAGTTGCCGGCGCGTGTGTCCAGGATGCCGAAGGCGCCGGTGTCCTGCAGCTGCTTGACCGAGCGCGGGTTGATGGTCGAGGCCAGCTGCACGTCGCCGGAGAGCAGCGCGTTGACCCGGGCGCTTTCATCGGCCAGGCCGAAGAACTCGATCTGGTCGAGCCAGGGCCCCTCGCGCCAATAGCCGTCGTTGCGCGCGGCGACCGAGCGGACGCCGGGCGAGAACTCCTGGCACTTGAACGGGCCGGTGCCGACCGCGGTCGTGAAGTCCTTGGTGCCGTCCTTGACGATGTGGAAATGGGCGGTGCCCAGGATGACCGGGAAGTCGGCGTTCGGGCCCGACAGCCTGATGCGGATCTCGTCCGGGCCGGTGGCCGCGATCTCCTCCATCGCCGAGGCCAGGGCCTTGGCCTTGCTGCCGACCTCCGGGTCGAGATGGCGCTTCAGGGAATAGACGACGTCGTCGGCGGTCAGGGTCTTGCCGTCGTGGAAGGTCACGCCCTTCCGCAGCTTGATGGTCCAGACCGTCGCCTTGTCGCTGTCGATCGCTTCGGCCAGCTCCATCTGCGGCTCGCCGGCTTCGTCGATCCGGGTCAGCTTGTTGTAGAACAGGTTGCAGCGGACATAGTCGGTCGACGCCGTCTGCTTGGCCGGGTCCAGGGTGTCGGCGGTCGAGCTGGTGTAGCCGGCGACGCGGATGCTGCCGCCGCGCTTCGGCGTGTCCGCCAGCGCCTGGCCGGCCTGGGCGAACACCGCCCCGCCGGCGGCGAGGCTCATCCCGGCCATGCCGAGCATGCCCAGCACCTCGCGCCGCGTGGCGCCGCCGCGCAGCGCCTCGAGAATCCGCCGGCGCTCGGCGGGGCGCATCGTTTCGAAATCGTGGATTGTCGTCATGCCGCCGTCCCTCTGTTGTGCGGGATCAGAGATCCCGAGCCCCCTGGTTTGATGGCCGACCGTCTCGGCGCGCGGTGTTCCGCGTCGCCCGGCGGCCGGTTGGGCCGCCGGGCCTTGTCGCTGTTCGGAACATGATGGCGGCAGTCGTATGATTGTCAACAATCTTAATGAAGACGATGCCGCCGACGGCGTCGGCTACAGCCCGAGCAGGCCGGGCAGGCCGCGGATGTCCTTGATCTCGTGACAGCCGTAATAGGGGGTCGGCGGCTCGTGCCCGCGGTTCACGAAGGCCTTGTGGGTGATCCGCAGGTCATGCGCGGTCATCAGGTCGTAGCGGAAGCTGGAGGAGCAGTGCAGCACGTCCTCCGGCCCGCAGCCGAGCTGGTCGAACATGTATTCGAAGGCCCGCATGCGCGGCTTGTAGGCCTGCGCCTCCTGCGCCGTGAAAACGGCGTGGAACGGCGCGTCCAGCTTCGCCACGCTGTGCGGGATCAGGTCGGTCATCGAATTGGACAGAATGACCAGCGGAACATGGGCCGCGACCTTGGCCAGCGCTTCCGGCACGTCGGGGTGCGGGCCCCAGCTTGGGATCGCAGCGTAGATCGCCTCCGCATCCGTCTCCCGGAACTCCACCCGCCACAGCTTGCAGCAGCGTTCGAGGGCGTTGCGCACCACCTCGACATAGGGCTTCCAGGCGCCCAGCACCTCGTCCAACCGATAGGAAGAGAAGTCGGCGCAGAAGGCGTCCATCTGCGACGCATCGACCCGGTCGGCGTAGATCCGGCGGGCGGCGGGCGCCATCTCGAAGTAGATCAGGGTGCCGTAGCAGTCGAAGGTGACGTATTTCGGTCTCAGGGCCATGCCGTGCCTCGGTCGTTCCCAGGTCTGCGATCGGACCATCCTAGAAGGGGCGGGCCGCACGGCCAGCCGTCTGTGCGCCGCAAGGCAGGGCGATCATGCCGTTTGCGGCGGCTTCGATGGCACGGCATGCCGATCCGCCGCCGACCTTCGGCGCGACCGCCGGGCCGCGGCGGGGCAGGATGGCAGGGCCATGACAGGAGGAGCGGGATGAAGTCTGTCGAGGAGATTCTGGCGGATCTGGTGGCGATTCCCTCCGTCTGCCGCACCCCGAACGGCGCGATCGTCGACTATGTCCGCGCGCATCTCGCCGAACATGGGGTGGCGGTCACGGTGCTGCCGGGGCCGGAGGGCGACCGGGCCAACCTGTTCGCCACCATCGGGCCGGCGGAGGTGCCGGGCATGGTCCTGTCGGCGCATCTCGACGTGGTGCCGGCGGCGCCGGAGGGCTGGACCGGCCATCCCTTCGCCCTGCGCCGCGACGGCGACCGGCTGTTCGGCCGCGGGGCGGTGGACATGAAGGGCTTCGTCGCCTGCGTCCTGGCCGCCGTGCCGGCGATCATCGCCGCCCGGCTGCCGCGGCCGGTGCACATTGCCCTGTCCTATGACGAGGAGGTCGGCTGCGTCGGGGTGCGGCACATGATCGGCCGGCTGCCGCAGCTCTGCGCTCCGCCGCTCGGCTGCATCGTCGGCGAGCCGACCGGGCTGAGTCCGGTGCTGCGGCACAAGGGCAAGATCGCCCGGCGGGTGCGCGTCCGCGGCCGCGCCGGCCATTCCTCGCGCCCTGACCTGGCCGACAACGCCATCCATCTGGCGGCGGAGCTGATGCTGAAGGTGCGGGACGAAGCCCGGCGGATCGAAGCCGAAGGCCCGTTCGACGACCGCTTCGCGCCCCCGGTCTCGACCCTGCAGGTGGGCGTCGTGAACGGCGGCACCGGCGTCAACATCGTCCCGGCCGAATGCGTCTTCGACCTGGAAGCCCGCGCCATCCCGGGGACCGACCCGGCCGATCTCTGGCGGCCGATTGCGGAGTGCGCCGAGTCCCGGATCGCAGCGCTGCAGGCGGAAGGGCGGCCGGTCGCGGTGGAGAGCGAGACTCTCAGCCTCTATCCGGCGCTCGACCTGGCCGACGATCATCCGCTCGCGGCTCTGGCGGAGGCGGTGTCGGGCAAGAAGCGGCAGGCCGCGGTCAGCTTCGGCACCGAAGCCGGCCTGTACCAGCAAGCGGGCGTGCCGGCCGTGGTCTGCGGGCCGGGCGACATCGACCGCGCGCACAAGCCGGATGAGTTCATCACCCGGGCCGAGCTGGCCTCGGGCGTCGCCATGGTCGAGCGGCTGGTCGTTCGTCTGTCGTTATGATTGTTGACAATCCTACGACGAACATGATCAAGCTAGAGGGTCGCCGCCGCGACAGGCGCTGACCCGAGCGCGCGATCAGGATCGATCATGAAGCTGGCTTCCTACTGGATGGATTCCGTCACGCCCTTCCAGGGCGCGGCCGCCGGGCCGGTCGAAGGCAAGGTGGACGTGGCCGTGATCGGCGCCGGCTTCACCGGGCTCTCGGCGGCGCTGGCGCTGGCCCGGCGCGGCGCCCGCGTGGCGGTGCTGGAGGCCGGCAAGGTCGGCGCCGGCGCCTCCGGCCGCAACGGCGGCCAGTGCAACAACGGCCTCGCGGTCGATTTCCAGGGTGTGGCGGCCCGCCACGGGCTCGATCGGGCCCGGCTGCTGTACCGGGCTTATGACGCCGCGGTGGACACGGTCGAGCGCCTGGTGCGGGAGGAGGGGATCGACTGCGACTTCCGCCGCACCGGCAAGATCAAGCTCGCCGCCAAACCGGAGCATTTCGACAAGCTGAAGCGGGCGCAGGAGGTGCTGGCGCGCGAGGTCGACGCCGACACCGCCCTGGTCACGGCCGGCGATCTGCGGGCCGAGATCGGCTCGGACCGCTTCCACGGCGGGCTCGTCTACAGGAAGAGCGCCGGCATGCATATGGGCCGGTTCTCCAAGGGCCTGGCCGAGGCGGCGGTGGCGCGGGGGGCCGTGATCTTCGAGGACGCGCCGGTCTCGGCGCTGAAGCGCCTCAATGGCCACGCCCATGAGGTGGCGACGGCGCGCGGCCGCCTCACCGCGTCCCAGGTGCTGCTGGCGACCGGCCCGTCGCGCGCCGGCCCTTTCGCCTGGTTCCGGCGCCGCATCGTCCCGATCGGCAGCTTCGTGATCGTCACCGAGACGCTGCCGCAGGCGGTGGTGGACGAGCTGATGCCGACGCGCCGGATGGCGACGGATTCGAAGAATGTCGGCACCTATTTCCGCATCCTCGGCGACAACCGCCTGCTGTTCGGCGGCCGGGCTCGCTTCGCCGTGTCCAGCCCGCTGTCCGACGCCAAGAGCGGCAAGATCCTGCGGCGGACTCTGCACCGGGTTTTCCCGCAGCTGGGCGACGTGCGGATCGACTATTGCTGGGGCGGCATCGTCGACATGACCGCCGACCGGCTGCCCCGCGCCGGTGTCCATGACGGGCTCTACTACTCGATGGGCTACAGCGGCCACGGCACCCAGATGGCGACCCATATGGGGGCGGTGATGGCGGAGGTGATGGGCGGCCGGCCGGAGACGAACGTCTTCCGGGATCTCGACTGGCCGGCGGTCCCCGGCCATTTCGGCCCCCCCTGGTTCCTGCCCCTGGTCGGCGCCTACTATCGGCTGCAGGACGTCCTGCATTGAGCGGGGTGTCACGGAGGGTGGGGCAGCGCATGGCACAGGCGAACGGTGGGAAGGTGAAGCGGCTGGCGCGGACGACCTTGTCCGGCCAGATCAGTGAGCAGATCCGCGCCTCGATCCTCGACGGCACCTTCCCGTTGGGCTCCCAGCTCAACGAGATGGAGCTCGCGGCCAGCTTCGACGTCAGCCGCGGGCCGGTGCGCGAGGCGCTGCAGCGGCTGATTCAGGAGGGGCTGCTGCGCAGCGAGCCGCATCGCGGCGTCTTCGTGCCGGAGCTGAGCGAGGAAGACCTGCAGGACATCTATTTCGTCCGCCGGTCGCTGGAGCTCGCCGCGCTCCGGCGGGTGATGGGCCTGCCCGGCCGGGCCGCCCTGGCGAAGAGGCTGAAGGCCATCGCCCGGCAGATGGAGGCCGCCGTGCGGCGCGGGGACTGGCCGCGCACGGCCGAGCTGGACCTGGAGTTCCACCGCGAGATGGTCGATGCCGCCGGCAGCCACCGCCTGTCCCGCGGCTACGCCACGCTGCAGGCCGAGACCAAGCTGTGCCTGCACAAGCTGATGGGCGGCTATCGCGGCAACAAGGCGCTGATCGAGGAGCATCAGCTGCTGGCCGACCTCGTCGGCGGCGAGGATGCCGAGGCGGCGCTGAAGGAGCTGGACCGCCATTTCGGCGACCCGGTCAGGACGCTGCACAAGGCCAACGCGGTGCGGCAAGGCAAGACCGACGCGGCCGCCTAGGAGTCGAGGAGCAGGGCGTGCATCCATCAGGCAACAGGCTCGATCAGATCGACATGAAGATCCTGGTGCAGCTGCAGCGCCAGGGGCGGATGACCAACGTCAACCTGGCGGATGCGGTCGGGCTGTCCACCAGCCCGTGCCTCCTGCGGGTCAAGCGGCTGGAGCAGGCGGGCTACATCACCGGCTACGGCGCCCATCTCAACCTCGCCAAGCTGGGCGAGACCGTCACCGTCTTCACCGAGATCACGCTCGCCGACCAGACGCTGCCCTATTTCACCCGCTTCGAAGCGGCGATGCGCGGCCTGGACGAGGTGATGGAATGCCACCTCGTCAGCGGCGGCTACGATTATCTGGTCAAGTTCGTCACCCGCAGCCTGTCGCATTACCAGGAGGTGATGGAGGGGCTGTTGGAGCGCCCGGTCGGGATCTCGAAATACTTCAGCTACATCGTGATCAAGACGCCGATCCGGAAGACGGAACAGCCGCTGATGAGCCTGTTCGGGTGAAGAGCCGGCAAGTCAGAAAAAGAACGTCATTGCGAGCGCAGCGAAGCAATCCAGGGCGGCTCGCACGGGCCCCTGGATTGCTTCGTCGGCTTCGCCTCCTCGCAATGACGGTTTGGGAGTTCAATACGCCTGCCGGCGGTCGACGACGTTCTCCAGCGGCAGACCGTCCCGGTGCCGGCGGATCGCGCGGATCACCTGGCGGGCGGCGGATTCCGGATGGGTGGCGCTTGCCACGTGCGGCGTCAGCATCACCTTCGGGTGGCACAGCAGCGGATGGTCGGGGGCGGGCGGCTCGGTCGCCAGCACGTCGAGCATCGCGGCCGAGACCTGCCCGCTCTCCAGCGCGGCCAGCAGGTCGGCTTCGACCACATGCCCGCCGCGGCCGACATTGACCAGCCCGGCCCCGGCCGGCAGGGCCGAGAAGGCCGCCGCGTTCAGGATGCCGCGGGTCGCGTCGGTCAGCGGCAGCAGACAGACCAGGACCTCGCAACTCCTCAGGAAGTCCTGCAGCGCCGCCGGCCCGGCAAAGCAAGCGACGCCCGGGATCTCCTTCTCCGACGCGCTCCAGCCGCGCACAGCGAAGCCGAGGTCGCGCAGCGCCTCCGCCGCAGCCCGGCCGAGCACGCCCAGCCCCATCACCCCGACGGTGCGGTCGGCGGCGCGCCGCACCGGGCGCGGGGACCAGCGGCCCTCGCGCTGGTCGGCGAAATAGGCCGGAATGTCCCGGTGCAGCGCCAGAACGGCGTAGAGCACGTATTCGATCATGGAGCGGGTGAGGTCGGGATCGACCATGCGGACCAGCTGGACCCGCGGCGGCAGGCGGTCAAGGTCCAGATGGTCCACTCCGGCGCCCAAGCCGAACAGCACCTCCAGCCTCGGCACCGACCGCTCCAGATCCTCGGGCGGGATCCAGGCCACCAGATAGGCGGCGTCCGAGGGCGGCGCGTCGGGCGACCAGACCTGGAGCGCGATGTCCGGCGCCTCCTCCCGGAACACCCGGTTCCAGACCGCGCCGCGGATCGGGTCGGATTTGTACAGCAGCGTCGGCCGCGCAGTCCCGTCACCCATGGTCAGCCCAGGGCCTGGTTGATCAGCCCGAAGGTTCGGACCGCGGGCTGCCGCGCCGGCCGGTCGCCGCGCCGCATGGTCGCGACCGTGTCGACCCGGGCCAGGCCGGCGGCCGCGAGGCGGTCGGCGAAGGCGCCGTCATCCGGCGTGTCCACCCGCAGGAACCGGCCGGCATGCTCCTCCAGATGCGGTTGCAGCAGGGCGATGGCGGCCGCCTCGTCCGGCGCGACGATCGGGCCGACGACATGGCCGCGGCCGAAGGGACGGCACAGGCTGAAGCCGACCAGCTCACCATCCGCCTCGTAGGCGGTGCCGACCGACCGGGCGGCGAGCGCGTCCAGCGTGGCCGACCGGTCGGCGCCGAAGGCCTCGCGGTCGAGCATCCGGACCCGCGGCCAGTCCTCGGCCGCGAGCGGCCGGACCAGTCCGGCGACAGAGGCGGCCGGCACCGGTTGCACCGTGCCCTGGTGCTGGTGGATCCGGCCGGTCTCCCGGAAGCCTTCGGAACGATAGAGCCGCAGCCCCGCCGGCGTGGCGTTGAGCTGCAGCGCGCGGTCGCCGGCCCGGTCGAACAGCCAGCGCATCATCCGCCGCCCGGTGCCTTTCGCCTGCAGCCGCGGCGAGACGATGATCATGCCGACCGTGCCGAAATCCGTCCCGAATGGCCACCACATGGCCGAGCCAATCACCCGGCCGGCGCCGTCGCAGGCCACGACGCCCTCGCCGACCTCGGTGACGAAGCGCCAATCCTCCGGCCGGTGCGCCCAGCCGACCTCCACGGTCAAAGCGTGCAGCGCCGGCAGGTCGTGCTCCGTCATCGGGCGCAGGGTCGGGGGAGGGGTGTCGTGGATCATGCCGGAATCTCTCGTCGGAACGGCCGGGCCGCTTGCCGGCAGCTTGCCCCGCCCGGCCCGGCACGATCGCCCGAAAAGCCGGCGGCGGACCATGCGGATGCGCCAAAGCGGACCGCATCCATGGCAGCATCTGCCACCACGGCCGGTCTAGCCTCGGTCGCAGTCTCAGCGGAAACAGGGCGCATCCCCATGGCTCGTGTCGTCATCATCGGTGCCGGTATCGTCGGTCTGTCCGTGGCGCGGGCGGCGCTGAAGCGCGGACATGCCGTCCATCTGTTGGAGCAGGGCGAGGTGCCGAACCCGCACAGCGCCTCCTACGACCGGCACCGGATGATCCGCTACCATTACGGCGCGGCACTCGGCTACACCCGCATGGTGGCGCCGGCGTTCGAGGCCTGGTCGCGCGTCTGGGAGGACATCGGCAGCGAAGAATTCGAGGACACGGGGGCGATCTCGATCTCGCTGGAGGCCGGCGACTACGCCGCCAAGACGCTGGAGGCCTTCCGTGAGATCCGCATCCGGCATGAGGTGCTGGACCGCGACGGGGTGGAGCGGCTCTGCCCGCATCTGCAACTTCCGGAGGGCGCCTGGGGCGTCACCGCCTCGCCGGGCGGGCCGCTCTTCGCCGGCCGCATCGTCACCGGGCTGGCGCGCTGGGTGACGGAGCACGGGGCCGTGCTCGAAGGCGGCTGCCGCATCGCCCGGGTGGACCAGGAGCGCGGCGTCGCCGTCCGCGCCGACGGCAGCGCGGTCGAAGGCGACATGCTGGTGATCGCCGCCGGCGCCTGGCTGCCGGCGCTGATGCCGCAGCATTACGGCGAGGCGGCCACCTGGCGGCAGGGCCTCTGCTACATCGAGCCGCCGGCGCGCTTCACGCAGTCCTGGCGCGACGCTCCGGCCATCGTCACCCTCGGCGACCATGCCGGCTACACCCTGCCGGACCGGCGCGGCGCCGGCCTCAAATTCGGCCATGGCCCGCATCGCCGCCGCGCCCGGCCGGAGGTCGACGGCTTCGGCTCGGATCTTGCCGCCGAAGGCGAAGCGATTCTGGCGCCGTTCCGGCCCTATCTCCGGGATGCGGAAGCCTATCGTCCGACCCGGATCCAGGTCGGCTACTACGTCCTCGACCCGTCGCGCCGCTTCAGGCTCGACAAGGCCGGTCGAGGCCTGGTCGTCACCAATTGCGACGGGCAGATGTTCAAGTTCGGCCCGCTGCTGGGCGAGCGCATCATGGCCATGTTCGACGGCGCGGAGAGCGCATCCGACCTCGCCCGCTGGGCCGCGGGATACTGAGCATGCTCGATTTCGATCCCGCCCCCGTCGCCATCCCCGCCGGGCACTTCATCGACGGGGCGCTCGTCATGGGAGAGGGCGAGGCGATCGGCGTCCGTCGGCCGTCCGACAGCGCCCTCTATGCCGATCTGCCCGTCGCCTCGGTCGATCTGGTCGACCGGGCGGTGACGAACGCGGCCGAGGCTCAGCGCCGGACCGACTGGGCCACCCGCCCGCCGCGCGAGCGGGCCCGGGTGCTGCGCCGCTTCGCCGATCTGATCGACGCAAGGGCGGAGGAGCTGGGGCGGCTCGAGGCGCTCGGCTCCACCCGGCCCATCGCGCAGGCGCTGTCCTTCGACGTGGCGTCCACCGCCGAGGGCTTCCGCTTCTTCGCGGAATATGCCGACAAGCTGGGCGGGGAGGTTGCGGCCACGCGCAGCGACAATCTCGGCCTCGTCATCTCCGAGCCCTATGGCGTCGTCGCTGCGATCACGCCCTGGAACTTCCCCCTCAGCATGGCGTCGTGGAAGGCCGGGCCGGCGCTCGCCGCCGGCAACGCCGTGGTGCTCAAGCCGTCGGAGCTGACGCCCTTTTCCACCGTTCTTCTGGCGCAGCTGGCGGTCGAGGCCGGCGTGCCGCCCGGCATCTTCAACGTGGTCCAGGGCACCGGCGCCGTCACCGGCGACGCGCTCTGCCGCCATCCGCTGGTCGGCAAGATCTCCTTCACCGGCTCGACCCGCACCGGCGCCGCGATCATGGCGGCCAGCGCCGCCAGCGGGGCGAAGCCGGTGACGCTGGAGCTCGGCGGCAAGAGCCCGCAGCTGGTCTTCGCCGACACGCCCAGCCCGGACCGGACGGCCCGGCAGGTCGCCGCCTCGATCCTCGGCAATGCCGGCCAGGTCTGCGTCGCCGGCTCGCGCCTGATCGTGCAGCGCCGGCTGCGGGACGAGTTGGTGGAGCGCCTCTCGGCTCTGTTCGCCGAGGTGCGGCCGGGCCCGACGTGGCGCGAGGACACCAGCTTCTCGCCGATCATCTCCACGCCGCAGGCCGACCGGATCGACGGCATCGTCCGCCGCTCCTTCGCCCACGGCGCGCAGGCCGTGGTCGGCGGCCGGCGCATGGCGGCGATCCAGGACGGCGCCTTCTACGAACCGACGATCCTGGCCGACGTCACCCCCGACATGCCGGCGGTGCGGGAGGAGATCTTCGGCCCGGTGCTGACGGTCCAGGCCTTCGACGACGAGGAGGAGGGGTTGGCGCTGGCCGACCATCCCGATTACGGCCTCGCCGCCGGCGTCCACACGGCGGATCTCGGCCGGGCAATGCGGGCGGTGCGCCGGCTGCAGGCCGGCACCGTCTGGGTCAACCGCTACGGCCGCACGGCGGACTTCATCCTGCCGACCGGCGGTTACAAGCGCTCCGGCATCGGCAAGGATCTCGGCCGCCAGGCGGTCGAGGCCAATCTGCGCCAGAAGAGCGTGCTGATCGAATTCTGAACGCGAGGATGGGGATGCCGCGCCCGGCCTACCAGCGCAGCCAGCGCCGGCCGGCCAGGGTGCCGATCAGCACCACGATCCCGGTCGCCAGCGTGTACCAGGTGGCGACGAAGAGCGGGCTGTCGTCCGGGCAGTGCGCGGCGTAGAAGGTCGCGGCGATGCCGCTGGCCACCAGCCCGGCGACCGCGCCCGCGACGCCGGGCCGCCGCGGCGCGCCCTGGCGCAGGGCGAGCAGCAGCAGGGCCAGCGGCCCGAGCGCCATCAGCGGGATGGTGATCATGCAGTAGCGCGCGTTCTCGCCGATCCACCGCGCGCCCCAGCTCGACACCGGCATCGCCATCATCTCCGCCGCGACCGAGACAGCCAGCAGGACCGGCGCGGCCAGCAGCGCCCAGCGCCAGGCGCCCAAGGGCACGCCCGGCCGCACCAGATGCAGGATCAGCCCGGTGGCGGTGACGGCGAGCGCCAGGGTGACAACGAACTTGAACAGGTAGCGGACCGTCTCCACCGCCTGCATCACATCGGGCCGGATGCCGACGCCGACGAAGAAGATGGCACCGGCCACGACCGCGCCGCCGGCCATCGCCGCCGCCACTGCGCGGCCGAGCGGCCAGCGGACGGGGGCGTCCTGTGCCAAGGCGGTGATCAGATCGTCGGTCCTCACTCCGGGTCACTCCGATACAAAACAGCCAGCACTTTCAGGGCGCGGTGCAGCGCCACGCGCACCGCGCCTTCGGTCATGCCGAGCCGGCCGGCGGTCTCGCGCACGCTGCCGCCCTCGACCGAAATAGACCGCACGATCTCGCGCTGCCGGTCCTGCAGCCGCGACAGCAGGCGGGCGACGTCGCGCCGCTCCAGCCCGTCCGCCGCCGGCTCCGCCTCCAGCGTGTCGATCACGTCCTCGATCGGCACGTCGGCATGCCGGCCGCGCCGGCGCAGCGCGTCGATCATCTTGTTGCGCACGATGGTCGAGATCCAGGGGCCGATCGGCCGCGCCGGATCCCAGGAAGCGCGCTTCAGATGGATCGCCAGCAGCACTTCCTGGACGACGTCCTCCGCATCGCTGCCGGAGGCGCCGAACAGGGCGCCGCGCCGCCGGGCCATGGCGCGCAGATGCGGCGTCACCGCCTGCAGGAACAGGCGGTAGGCCCCGGCGTCGCCCGAGATCGCGGCCCGCATCCATGTCGCCCACTCTTCCTCCCGCGACGGGTCAGTCACGCGTCATCACCTCATACGGCCCCGCGTTCGGATTCGTTACAGCGGGCCGGCCGGTTCTGGGGAGATCGGAAAAATTTCTGCCGCCGGTGTAATAGCAGCCGCCCCGGCGCCGAAGAAGTCGTCACAAGCCCATTGCGGCGAGCCTCTTCTGCGGAACCCGCCATGATTTATCCTCTGCTCCTGTTCGCCCCGCCGGGCACCGCCGTCACGAACGGCTGAGCCTGCGCGGCCGGAGCGCACCAGCCGGCCTCTCACAATTCGGACCGCCGCCGCGTCGCCTGATCGACGCCACGGCCGAGCCTTGCCCAAAGGATCCGCCATGCCGAGAGATGCCTACGACCTGTCGACGAGCTCCGCCAGCGCCGCGGCCACGGCCGCTTTCGAAGAGGCGGTGCACGGTCTCGCGGCGCACCGGCCTTCGACCGGCACCGCGATCGGGCAGGCGCTCGATGCCGACCCGGACCATGTCCCGGCGCTGGCGCTGAAGGGCTTCGCCAATCTGATCCTGGCGCGTGAGGAACTGGCCGGCCCGGCGCGGGAGGCGCTGGGCGCGGCCCGGCGGGCGTTGGCAGCGAAGGACGGCGGCACCGCCGACGAGCGGGCGCTGGTCGAGGCCCTCGGCCTCGCCGTGGAGGACCGCTTCGCCCAGGCCGCCGACAGCCTCGACCGCAGCTTCGCCGACCGGCCGGCGACCTTCCTGCCGTTCAAGATCGCGCATGCGCTGCGTTTCATGCTCGGCGACGCCGAAGGCATGCTGGCCGCATCGCACCGGATGATGGCGGTGTGGTCGGCTCACCTGCCCGCCGCCGGCTTCCTCCTCGGCTGCCATGCCTTCGCGGTCGAGGAGCACGGCGCCTATGCCGCCGCCGAGGCCTATGGCCGGCAGGCCGTGGCGCTGGAGCCGGACGACGCCTGGGGCCTGCACGCCGTCTCCCATGTCCATGAGATGCGCGGCGACACCAGGGCCGGCATCGCCTGGCTGGAGGGCAGCCGTGACCGCTGGTCCCGCTGCAACAACTTCAGCTTCCACCTGGCCTGGCACCTGGCGCTGCTGCATCTCGAGCGCGGCGACCACGACCGGGTACTGTGCCTCTACGATGAGGAGGTGCGGCCGGAGCAAACCGATGATTTCCGCGACATGGCCAATGCCGTGTCGCTGCTGTGGCGGCTGGAGCGCCTCGGCGTCGATGTCGGCGGCCGCTGGGCCGACCTGGCCGAGATCGCCCGCCGGCGCCGGGCCGACACCACCCTGGTCTTCGCGACGCTGCACACGCTGATCGCGCTGCTGGCGCTCGGCGACCGGCCGGCGGCGGCGGAACTGGTGATGGCGCTGCAGGTCCGGGCCCAGGGCAATGGCGACCAGGCCGGGGTCGCGGCCGGGATCGGCTTGCCCCTGGCCCGGGCCATCACCGGAATGGGGGCGGAGCAGGGGGCGCTCGACCGCCTGGCCGCCGCCCTGCCGCAACTCGGCGGCAGCCGCGCGCAACGCGACCTCTTCGTCCTCGCCTTGGCCGAGGCCGCCACCCGGCGCGGCGACGCGCCTGCGCTGCGGGCGATCCGCGATGCCCGCCGCCGCCTGAAGGCTGAGGACCGCCTGATCGCGGCGGTCGACGGCCGCGCCCTGTCTCCCACGGCCCGCCTCCGGGCCCATCGCTGAACAGTCCTGGAGATCCCATCATGACCATGACTCAGACCCAGGCCGCCACCGCGCCGCTGTTCCCGGCGCTAAGCGGCCGCCTCGTCCCGACCATCCTTCTGGCCGGCATCGCGGCCGATCTGACCTGGGAGGTCTGGGCCCGCGGCATCACCCCGTTCCTGGTCGGCGGCCCGCTGGAGCCCGCCGCCCTGGTGCAGTCCGTCTTCGGGTTCCAGAGCTGGACGGCGGCGGAGCTGATCCACGCCATCGTCGGCATCGTGTTCTATCCGATCGGCTACCTGTTCATCGCCCGGCCGCTGCAGCGCGCGATCCTGCCGAAGCTGCCCCTGGTGCTGACCGGCATCGGCTTCGGCATCGGGCTGTGGGTCTTCGCCCTCTACGTCATGGCGCATGTCTTCGCCGGGCTGCCGGCCTTCCTCGACTTCATCCCGCTGGCCTGGGCCTCGCTGGTCGGCCACGTCCTGTTCGGCCTGGCCGTCGCCTACGTCGTACGCTTCCGCGAGTCCCAACCCGCCGAAAGCGCCCTCTGATGACCCGCATCGCCGACACGATCGCCGCCACCCTGCAGGCCCATGGAGTCCGTCACGCCTTCGGCATGCCGGGCGGCGAGGTCGTGACCCTGATCGACGGGCTGGAGGTGGCGGGAATCCGCTTCCACCTGGCGCGGCACGAGACGGCGGCGGCAATCATGGCCGCCGGCGCCGCGTTGACCACCGCCACGCCGGGCCTGCTGGTCGCCACCGTCGGTCCCGGGCTGGCGAATGCGGTCAACGGCATCGCCGACGCGGCGCAGGAGCACGTGCCGCTGGTGGTGATCTCCGGCATCGTCGACCGGCCGACCCGCGCCCGCTACACCCACCAGGTGATCGACCACGCGGCCCTGCTGCGGCCGCTGGTCAAGGCCAGCTTCGAGGTCGAGCCCGAGAGCGCCGGCCCGACCGTCGCCCGGGCCCTCGCCGTCGCATCGGCCGAACCCATGGGACCGGTGCATCTCGACCTGTCGCCGGCGGTCGCGGCGATGCCCGACCCAGCGCCGCGCGTGGTCGCGCCGCCGGCGGTGCTGCGCCCGGCGATCGGCCCGCATGATCCGGCGATCGCCGAACTGGCCGGCCGCATCTCGCAGGCGCGGCGGCCGCTGATCCTGGCCGGCTTCGAAGCGGTGCGGGCCGGCGCCGGGCCGGCGCTGCTGCGCTTGGCAGAACGGCTCGGCGCGCCTGTGGTCACCACCTACAAGGCCAAGGGGCTGGTGCCCGAGGATCATGCTCTCGCGCTCGGCGGAGCCGGCCTGTCGCCGACGGCGGATGCGATCCTGCTGCGCCTGTTCCATCAGACCGATCTGCTGCTGTTCGTCGGCTACGACCCGATCGAGATGCGGCTCGGCTGGCTCGACCCCGTCTCGGACCCCGACCGGATCGTCGAGATCACCGCCGTCCCGGCCGACCACGCCATGCATCATGCCGGCACGCGCCTGCTGGCCGATCCCGCGGCTGCCGTCGCCGCCCTGGCCGAGGCGGTTGGTCCCGGCGAGACCTGGACCGACGGGGAACCCGCCGGGGCCCGGGCAGCGCTGGCCGAACGCTTCGCCGCCCGGGCTGGGTGGAGCCCGCACGCCATCATCGAGACCCTGAACCGGTCGCTGGATGACGGCGATCTGGTCACCGTCGACGCCGGCGCCCACCGCATCCTCCTCTCCCAGAAATGGATCGCGCGGCGGCCGCTGTCGCTGCTGCAATCGGCCGGCTTCTGCACCATGGCCGCGGCGCTGCCGCTGGCGATCGGCGCCAAGGTCGCCGACCCGTCGCGCCGCGTCGTCGCGGTGATGGGCGACGGCGGGCTGGAGATGGGGATCGGCGAGCTCGCCACCCTGCGCGACCTCGGCCTGCCGGTCACCATCGTGCTGTTCCAGGATGAGAGCCTGGCGCTGATCGCGCTGAAGCAGAATTCGGCCGGGCTGGCGTCCCACGGGGTCGCCCTCGGCCTCACGGATTTCGCCGCGGTCGCCGCCGGCTTCGGCGGCCATGGCCGCACGGTCGAGAGCACCGCCGAGCTGGAGGCCGAGCTGGCCGCCGCCCGGGACCGCGACCGCTTCACCCTGATCGCCTGCAGGTTCGACGCCGATGCATATCACCAGGCCTTCTGAGCCGGCGGCGCGCGAAGCGCTGTCCAGCGTCGCTGCGGCCAAGCCCGGGCGCGACCCGCGGCTGGACGTCTTCCGCGGCCTCGGGATGCTGATCATCCTGACCGCGCATATCCCGGAGAACTCCTGGATCCTGTGGATCCCGGCGCGTTTCGGCTTCTCCGACGCGACCGAGATATTCGTGTTCCTGTCCGGCATGGCCTCGGCCATCGCCTTCGGCCGGGTGTTCGATCGCGACGGCTTCGCCCGCGGCACCGGCCGGGTCGCCCGCCGGGTCTGGCAGATCTATTGGATCCATGTCGCGGTCTTCGTCGTCATCGCCGCGCTGGCGGCGGCGGCCGGCACCCGCCCGGGCGGCGAGAGCTACATCGTCGAGCTGAACCTGCCGCACTTCTTCGCCGACCCCGTCGGCCTGCTGCCGCGGTTCCTGATCCTGGCCTATGTGCCGAACTATTTCGACATCCTGCCGATGTACCTGGTCATCCTGGCGCTGATGCCGGCGATGATCCTGGCCGAGCGGCTGCACAAGGCGCTCCCCTTCGTGCTGATGGCCGCGATCTGGGGCTTGGCCCAGGCGCATCTTCTGGACCTGCCGGCCGAGCCCTGGTCGGACCGCGTCTGGTTCTTCAACCCCTTCGGCTGGCAGCTGCTGTTCTATCTCGGCTTCTTCCTGATGCGCGGCACGCTGCCGGCGCCGGGCTTCAGCTGGACCCTGATCGTCGTGGCCATCGCTTTCGTCCTGGCGACCGTGCCCTTCGCCTATTATCGGATCCTCGAGGCCTCGCCCTTCTTCGGCAGCTGGGCCCATGCGCTGGCGCCGCTGACCGACAAGACCCGTTTCGGCCTGCTGCGCCTGGTGCATTTCCTGGCGCTGGCCGTCCTGGCGATGCAGTTGGCAGGTCCCGGCGGCCGGCGGTTGAAGGGGCCGCTGGTCGCCGTCGTCTCCAAGGTCGGGCAGCAGACGCTCGCGGTCTTCGTCACCGGCATGGTCGTGGCCCAGCTGCTGGGCATGGCGCTGGACCATACCGGCCGCAGCGGCCTCGCCGTCGCCGCCGCGAACATCGCCGGTTTCGCCGCGCTGGTCGCGGTCGCCTATGCCGTCGCCTGGTTCAAGGGCGGGACCGGTCCCGACCCGGCCCGCCAGGACCGGCGCATCCGCGACATGGAGCAGGAGCTGGCCCGGCAGCGCGCGACCGCGCTGCTGGCCCAGTGACCCCCCGATCCGCAACCACGAAAGGAGCTTGTCATGATCCGTCGAACCGTGCTGGCGCTGGCCGCCCTGGCCTGCATCGCGCCGGCGATCCCGGCCGCCCGGGCTGAGGCGCCGCGCCCGGTCAACACCCTGGGCTCGACCGACTCCGTCGCGATCCGCGGCTACGATCCGGTCGCCTATTTCCGCGAGGGCGCGCCGCGGCAGGGCAAGCCTGAGTTCGCGGTCCAGCACGACAGCGCCACCTGGTGGTTCGCCAGCGCCGAGAACAAGGCGCAGTTCGAGAGCGATCCTCAGAAATACCTGCCGGCCTTCGGCGGCTTCTGCGCCTATGGCACGTCCCAGGGCTATCTGGTGAAGGTCGAGCCCGAGGCCTGGTCGATCGTCGACGGGCGGCTCTATCTCAACTACGACCTCGGCGTCCGCGAGATGTGGCTGAAGGACACCAAGGGGTATATCGAGAAGGCCAATTCGAACTGGCCCGGCCTCGACCACGGCGACATCAAATGACGGGACTCGGGGGGCGGTGCCGGCGCGCCGCCTCTAGGGGGTGAGGACGCGTGCGCCGGCCGGGCCGGTGAGCTTCAATTCCGCCGCATTCGCGGTGCTCCTCAACTCGACCGTCGGGTTCGAGCCTGCGTCCATCAGCAGGAGACCGGTTCCGCCCTCGTTCGAGGCGCCGTATTTCGACCGGATCTCGCCCTGGCCGCTGTAGAGGCGGATTCCGCCGCCGCCATTCTCCTGGACATAGAGCTGCAGCCGCATTTCGCCGCGCTCGTCGACGATGTCGATCACCCGCGCCCGGATGTGGTCCTGCACCTCGGGCCGAGCCTGCGACCGGGCGCCGGTCCAGGCCAGCGCGCAGATCGTGGCCACATTCAGCGCGACGAGAACGGGCACGGGCCGAAGGATGGGCATGGCACGCCTCCCTGGGGTCAGAGCAGGGCCTGGAGCTCTCGCAGCTCGCCCTCGTTGAGGTCGGACACAGCCCAGTACGACATGCCGGCCCGGCTCCAGCCCAGCAGGTTGAAACCGTCGACCCTGGCCGAAACGGGCGCGGCCGGGCGGTCGTCCGACGGCCAGAGGAACACCGTGATCTGGTGCAGGCGCCGCCGGTAGACGAGGGCGGCGACACGCCGGCCGTCGACATAGTCGAGCCGCCCGCCGACCAACTGGAAGCCTTCGCCCGACAGGTCCTTGACCACGGGCGAATAGTCCAGACGCCCGGCATACCACGGCTTGACCGTATGGGTGTCGGCCGACGCGACCTGGACCGGATCATCCTGCAGCAGCGACCGGACATGGGCGGCCAGCACGTCGCGCGACACGGCGGCCTCTCCCTCGCTCCGCTGCATCCACCAGGCGGTGCCCGCGACCGAAAGCATGCAGGCGAGCAAGATGACCGCGGCGCGGCGCAGGTAAGGGGACAGGCTCCGCACGACGCGGTCGACAACGGTGCCGCGCAGGTCGGGCCGGGCCTCCTCCATTTCCATCGCCAGCCGCGCCGACACCCGGTCCAGCAGCTTCGGCGGCGCCGGCTCGCGAGCCTGCTGCAGGTGGCGGCGCAGCCGCAGCAGCTCGTCGCGGGTGCGGCCGCAGTCCGGGCAGCCGGCGGCATGAGCCGAGACCGCCTCCCGCTCGTCCGGCGGCAGCTCGCCGTCGACCAGAAGGGCGATGCGGTCGCGGGCCTGGTCACAGCGCATTCCGGCTCTCCTGCGCGAGCAGCGGCCGCAGCCGGTCCCGCAGCTGGTCGCGCGCACGGGCCAGGCGCGACATCACGGTTCCGATCGGAACGCCCGTCACGTCGGCGATCTGCTGATAGGTCATGCCTTCGAATTCCCTGAGGACGATCACCTCCCGGAAGATCGGCGGCAGCTCCGCCAGGGCGCTGCGCACCAGCCTCTGATCGGCCCGGCTCAGCAGCTGCTCCTCGGCGGACGGATGTTCGCTCGCCACCTCCAGCACGCGGTCGTCCTCGTCGTCCCGGTGCGGCAGCGCACTGTCGAAGGAGATCACATTGGCGGTCCGCTTCCGCGCCGACAGCCAGCGATAGGCGACGTTGCGCACGATCGTCAGCAGCCACGGCCTGATGTCCTCGCCGGCCAGCCCGTCATAGGCCCGAAAGGCGCGGAGATAGGCGTCCTGCACCACGTCCTGGGCGTCGTCGCGGTCCCGCAGCAGCCAGTAGGCGAGGTTGTAGGCGGCATCCAGATGCGCGAGCGACAGCCGTTCGAAATCCCGGGGCGCGGCCATGCGGTCAGCCTAAGCGAATTGGCTCCTCGGGTATCGATCCCGATCGGCGCCGGTTTATTCCCGCCGCGCGTCGGGAATAAACGCGACCCCGGCCGGATCTCCTCGGCAGGTGCTCCCCTCATCGATGGAGAGATCCGATGCCCGGTCCGTCCCGCCGTGACTTCGTCCTGTCGTCAGCCTTCGCCGCGGCCTTCGGGTTCGGCACCAGGCTCGCCGTCCCCGCTGCCTTCGCGCAGGCGCCCGACGCACCCTTCCACAGATACAGGGTCGGCTCGGTCGAGGTGACGGCCCTCTATGACGGGATGTGGGCGAAGCCGCATGACCGCGCCTTCATCAAGAACGCCTCGGTCGAGGAGACGAAAGAGGCGCTGGGCAAGGCCGGGCTGCCGACCGACCACGTCCCCATCCCCCTGACCGTGGTCGTGCTCACCATCGATGGCCGGCACGTCATGGTCGATGCCGGCTCGGGCGGCCAATGGCAGCCGACCGCGCAGGGCGTGCTCGGCCCCATGGCGGCGGCGGGCATCGATCCCGCCAGGATCGGCACCATCCTGATCTCGCATTTCCATCCCGACCACATCTCGGGGCTGATGGAGAAGGGCACCAACAAGCCGGTCTTTCCGGACGCCGAGCTGGTGGTGAACGCCGCCGAATACAGATGGTGGACCGAGCCCGGGCGGGTCGAGAAGCTGCCGGAAGCGCGCCGGCCGCTGGGCCAGCGCATCAACGCCGTCTTCCCGGCCTGGAAGAACTTCACCCTGGTGGAGGAGGAGACGGAGGTCGCGCCGGGCGTCCGTCTGGTGAAGGCGCCGGGCCACACGCCCGGCCACTCCGCTTTCCTGCTGTCCTCGGGCGGTGAGCAGCTTCTGATCTCGAACGACATGGCCTATGTGCCGGCGCTGCTGGCGCCGCATCCGGAGTGGCAGGGCGCCTACGACCAGGACGGGCCGCTGGCGGTCCAGACCCGCCGGACGTTGCTCGACCGCGCGATCGCCGACAGGATGCGGGTCTGCGGCGCGCATTTCCCGTTTCCCGGCTCCGGCCGCTTCGCCAGGGACGGCGCCGTCTATGCTTTCGTCCCGGACACGGTCGCCTGAAAGGAGCCGACGATGAAAACCTTGCGCTCGCTCGTGCTGGCCGCGCTACTCGCCGCCGCGTCGCCGGCGCTGGCGGTCGACAGAAACTTTTCGACCGACGCGCCGGACCTCGACGGCATCCGCGACAAGATCGAGGCGGCCGATTTTCGTGGTGCCATCGCCGACCTAAACGCCCTGATCGACGACGGCGTCCAGCACGCCGACGTCTACAACCTGATGGGGTTCAGCCTGCGCAAGAGCGGCGACACCAAAGCAGCGATGAGCTTCTATCAGAAGGCCCTGGAATACGATCCCGACCACAAGGGTGCGCTCGAATATTCCGGCGAGCTCTACCTGCAGCTCGGCGACGTGGCCAAGGCTCGCGAGAATGAGGCCAAACTGAAAGCACTGTGCCCGCAGGGCTGCGAGGAACTCGCCGACCTGCAGCAGGCGATAGAACAGGCAGCGGCGAAGTCGCGGTGACGAGCCGGCGAGGCCTGGAGGACGGCGGCGAGCTCGCCGGCCGTGTGCTGCTGGGGCTGCTGTTCGTGCTGGAGGGGCTCGGCAAGCTCGGCGCCTACGACGCCGCGGCGGGCTACATGGCCGTCTTTGGCATGCCGCCTCTGCTGCTGCCGGCGGCCATCGTCGTGGAGCTCGGCGCCGGGTTGCTGGTGATCATCGGCTGGCACACCCGCATTGCCGCCGTCGCCCTGGCGGCGTTCTGCACCGTCGCCGCCGTGGTCTTCCATACCCGGTTCGGCGACCACAGCCAGCTGATCCATTTCGAGAAGGACATGGCCCTGGCCGGCGCGTTCCTGATCCTCTCGGCCCGCGGCGCCGGGCGCGTCTCGCTGGATGCGTGGCGCGCCGGCCGGCGGCAGTGACGGCGAGGCCGTCGGAACCCGCCTCAGGCGGCCGCCGGCATCAGCGTGACCTCGCGGCGCGACCGTTCGGCCTGCATGGCTGCCTCGATGCAGGCGATGAGATGGCGGGCGTAGCGCCCATCCGCCGGGTTCGGCGCATCGCCCTCGATCAGGGCGAGGATCGCCCGCCATTCACGCTCGACCGCGCGCTGCATCCAGTCCGGCTCGATCGAATTCGGGACCGGGGTCCAGGCGCCGCCCCGGCCGATCGCGACTCCCTGGTCGAAATCGATGCGCAGGGTTCCGGCCTCGCAGACCAGGTCCATGGCGAAGCCGACGCCGCCGTCGCGATAGCCGATGCTCGCCACCTGGCCGATCCGGCCGTCGGCGAAGCGCAGCAGCATCAGCGCGGCGTCGTCGGCCTCCTGGTCGTGGAAATGGGTGCCGGCCATGGCCGAGACCGAAGCCACCGGGCCGTCCATCAGCCAGACCAGCCGGTCGAGCGCGTGGATCCCGGCGGTCAGCAGCATGCCGCCGCCCGTCTTCGACGACAAGTGCCAGGGCTGGCGGTTCGCTTCCATCCACAGCTTGATCAGCCAACTGCTGCCGAGCACCGGGCGGCCGATGCCGCCGCCCGCGACGATCTCCCTTGCGGCGAGGCAGGGCAGGGCGAAATGCATGACGTGGCCGACCATCAGATGGACGCCGGCCTCGGCCACCGCGGCGTTGATCGCGTCGCATTCGGCGACGGTCGGCGCCATCGGCTTCTCCAGCAGGACGTGCTTGCCCGCCTGCGCCGCGGCGATCGCCATCCCGGCGTGCAGGTGATGCGGCGTGGCGATCAGCACCGTGTCGACGGCCGGGTCGTCCAGCAGCGCCTGCCAATGGTTATAAGCGTTGCCGCCGTGCTCCCGCGCGAAGGCCCGGGCGGCGTCGATGTCCTGGCGGCAGACCGCCGCGACGCGCACGCCCGGCACGGCGGCGATGGCCCGCGCATGGATCGCGCCGAAATAGCCGGCGCCGATGATGCCGATGCCGATCATTCTGCGGCCTCCTCATAGGCCCGGTCGATCAGGCGCATGGCCTGCAGATAATCCGCGATCCCGACAGACGGGGCCGCGCCCCGCGCCAAGCGGTCCAGCGTGTCGGCCATGAAGGCCTTGTACCGGTCCGCCGGCAGGATCGGAGCGAGATCTCGCACCCGACCGTCGTCGAGCGTGGCGACATGGCAGCTGTCGCCGCGGTCGATCAGAGTGGCGTTGCGGGCCGAGACGCGCCACTCGAAGTCGCCGCCCGGCGCCATCGAGGCATAGGTGTAGCCGGCCTCGACCGTCGCGATCATGCCGTCCGGCGCCCGCAGGGTGACGATCGCGTATTCCTCGACCGCCTCGCCGTAGAGGCGCCGGTCGACCGAGGCCGAGACGACGGCGAGGCCGGCGCCGCCGGCCAGAGCCAGCGCGGCGTCGATGCCGTGAATGCCGAGATTGCGCAGCGCCCCGCCGCCGCCGATGGCCGGGTCGAGCACCCAAGGCACCCCGTCCAGCCGGTAGCGCTCCGGCGGGCCGTTCACGATCCGGAACTGGGCGTGCGACACTAGGCCGAGGCGGCCAGCAGTCTTCAATGCCTCGATCTCTACCCAGATCGGGCCGCAGCGGTTTGGCAGGGGGACGGCGACGAACAGGTCGCGGCGCCGCGCTGCCTCGGCCAGCGGTTCAAGGGCGGCGGTCGACACCGCGGCCGGCTTCTCCAGTACGATCGGCAGGCCCGCCTCGATGCAGGCCAGGGCCAGCGCCGGCACCTGATCCGGCCGGCCCATCACGACGGTCAGGTCCGGCTTCGCTGCGATCAGCGCCTCGACCGAGGGTTGACGAGGCCCCCCGTGCTTCGCGGCGAAGCCGGCCGCGACCGCGGGGTCCGGATCCCAGGCGGCGACCACCTCCGCGCCCGCCGAACGGGCCGCCTCCAGATGCATTCCCGCATGCCAATGCCCCACGCCCGCCAAGGCTACCCGGGCCATCCCGTCCTCCCTCTCGGCTTATGGCCTTGACAGATATCCTACAAGTCAGCAACCATCAAGCCATGCTGATCCCGCGATGGGGTGGAAGGTGTCGACGATGAAGGAGATCAAGCCGCTCGCCCGGCCGCCCCTGCTCCACGTCTCGGTGCAGGAGAGCCTGAAGAGCTACATCGACGACAACAGCCTCGCCCCCGGCGCGCCGCTGCCGCCGGAGACCTTCCTGGCGCAGCAGCTCGGGGTCAGCCGCAACTCCGTGCGCGAGGCGATCAAAGCGCTCGAATCCCTCGGCATCCTGGAGACGCGGCGCGGCATCGGCGTGTTCGTGAAGGCCTTCTCGTTCGAGCCGCTGCTCGCCAACCTGGCCTATGGCCTGGGTGGCGCGCTGCGCGAGGTCGAGGAGGTGCTGGAGATCCGGCGCGTGCTGGAGGTCGGGCTGATTGGCAAGACCATCCAGCTGATCGGCGAGGAGGACCTGGCGGAGCTGAAGGACACGGTCGAGCGCATGCGGCAGAGGGCCGAGCGGAACGAGAGCTTCGCCGAGGAGGACCAGCAGTTCCACCACCTGCTGTTCCGCTGCCAGAACAACCGCATGCTGACCAGCCTGATCGATGTGTTCTGGCAGGCCTTCTACAAGGCCTCCGACTTCGTGAACCTGGCCAATCTCGACCCCATGGCCACTTGGCGGGACCACCAGGAGATCTATGCCGCGATCGCGGCGCGCGACGTGGCGGCCGCCCGCAGCCGGCTCGACCAGCATTATGACGGCATCGCCCGTCTCCTCGCGACCCGCAAGGACGCGAAAGCGCAAAGCTGAATCCAAACAGGGAGGAAACGATGAGATTCGGGATGGTGGCATCCGCGCTGGCGCTCGCCGCCGCGATGCTGGCGGGAACGCCGGGCGGCACCGCGCCCGCCCTGGCGCAGGAGCCCTCGACGATCACCGGCGGCTTCGATGTCGGCCCGGGCGGCTTCCAGGGCAACTTCAACCCGCTGGCCGCGACCGGCGGCTTCACCTGGCTCAGCCTCTATTTCGAGCCGCTGGTGATCTACGACGCCAAGCTCGAAAACATCGTCGGCGATCTGGCTTCCAGCTACGAGGTCAGCGCCGACAAGCTGCAATACACCTTCAAGCTGGCCGACACGAAGTGGCATGACGGACAGCCCTTCACCTCGGCGGATGTGAAGTTCACCATCGACACGGCGAAGAACGGCGCCACCGGCACGGTCTTCGCCGCCCGCCTCGGCGCCATCGCCTCGGTCGAGACGCCGGACGCGAAGACAGCGGTGCTGAAGCTGTCGGCACCCAATGCCGGCCTGCTGGCGACGCTGACCCAGCTGATGATGCTGCCGCAGCACGCGCTGAAGGACATCCCGGCGAACGCTCTGGCCAAGCATGAATGGTGGTCGAAATCGCCGATCGGCACCGGCCCCTACAAGTTCTCGCGCTACGTCACCGACCAGTATGTCGAGCTGGTTGCCAACCCGGACTACCGCGGCGGCAAGCCGGTGACCGACCGGATCATCAACCGCTACTTCGCCAACACCGCGGCGGCAGTGGCGGCGCTGCGCTCCGGCGAGATCAGCTTCAGCTATGTCGAGGCCGACGACGTCGCCACCTTCCAGGGCAACGACGCCTTCCAGGTGATCGAGGGCAACTCCTTCGTGGTCAACTACCTGGGCTTCAACCAGGAGGTGCCGCTGTGGAAGGACGTCCGCGTGCGCCAGGCGGTGATGCACGCGATCAACCGCGAGGCGATCGTGCAGAGCCTGTACAAGGGCGCCGCCGAGATCGCCAATTGCGGCTATGTCGCCGACCGGCTGCTGCCTTCGGGCATCGACAGCTATGCCTATGACCCGGAGAAGGCGAAGCAGCTGCTGGCGGAGGCGGGCTGGGATCAGATCAACGGCAGCAAGCCGATCACGCTTCTGACCTACTACAACAACCCGTTGGCCGCGAACGTGCTGGCGGCGGTTCAGGCGATGCTGGCCCAGGTCGGCATCAACGTGGTGCCGCGGGCGGTCGACACGCCGACCTACAACGCCACCATCTACGCCCAGAACCCGGACTGGTCGCAGTTCCCGATGGTCTATGCCGGGCTGCAGAACGGCCCGGACCCGAGCGCCATCAACATCGGCCTGAACGAGAAGCAGATCCCGCCCGCCGGCGCCAACTTCCTGCGCATCCGCATGCCGGAGCTCACATCCGCCTTCGATGCCGCGATGAACGAGACCGACGACGCCAAGCGGGCGGAACGCTACCAGGCGGTCTGCAAGGCGATGAACGCCAACCTGCCCTGGGCCACCATGTGGGTGGCCAAGCGCTACGGCGTCGCCTCCAGCAAGCTGAAGGACTTCGTCTGGACCCCGGCGCCGGCGGGCGGCCCCTTCGAGTCCCGTCCGGAAAAATGGGCGATCGGCAACTGACTCCTTCCATGGGGCAGGGCGGTGTGGCCGGCCAGGCTGCGCCGCCCCGTCTGGGAACGCCATGCTGAACTACTGCCTTCGTCGCCTCGCGGTCGGGATCGGCATGCTGGTCGCCCTCAGCCTGCTGATCTTCATCCTGCTCCGGCTCGCGCCCGGCGACCCGATCGACGCCTACATCAACCCGAATGTGGCGATGTCGCAGGAGGAGATGGCGGCGGTGCGCGCCCGTCTCGGCCTCGACCAGCCGCTGCCGGTGCAGTACCTGGCCTGGCTCGGCGGGGCGCTGCGCGGCGATCTCGGCTTCTCCCTCCAGCGTAACGGCGAGACCGTGCTGGACCTGGTGGCGGAGCGGATCGGCCCGACCCTGCTGCTGATGGGCACCGGCCTCGCGATCGCCATCGTGGTCGGCATCGGCGCCGGCATCATCGGCGCCGTCCGGCGCAACTCGGCGACCGATGTCGGCCTGTCGGTCGCCGCCTTCCTCGGCATCTCCAGCCCGGCGTTCCTGACCGCGCTGGTCGGCCTCTACGTCTTCTCCGTGCTGCTGCGCTGGGCGCCATCCGGCGGCATGCTGACCCCGGGCGCGCCGTTCTCCCTGGGCGACCTCGTCAGCCACCTGATCCTGCCGGCGCTGCTGCTGTCCATCGGCCATACCGCGCTGATCATGCGCTACATGCGCGCCTCGCTCTTGGAGGTGCTGAATCAGGACTATGTCCGCTCGGCCCGCGCCAAGGGGGTCAAGGAGTTCTGGGTGATCGTGAAGCACGCGCTGCGCAACGCGCTGCTGCCGGTCGTCACCCTGATCGGGTCGACCATCGGCATCGCGGTCGGCGGCGCCATCTTCCTCGAGAGCGTCTTCAACTGGCCGGGCATGGGCCTGCTGCTCGTCAACGCGGTGGAGACCCGCGACTACCCGGTGATCATGGGGGCGACACTGGTGGTCGGCGCCTGCGTGATCGTCGCCAACCTCCTCACCGACATCGCCTACGCGGCGATCGACCCGCGGATCCAGGTGGCCTGACATGGCGGTCGCGGAAATCTCACATCGCCGCGGCGGCAATGGTCCTTTGGCCCGTGCCTTCCGCCGTTTCGCGGCCAACCGCGCGGCGCTGGCCGGCATCGCCATCCTGGTGCCGATGCTGGTGCTGATCGCGGCCTATCCGCTGATCCTCGGCCACAAGCCCAACGACATCGACCTCCTGGCCCTCAACAAGGGCCCCAGCGCCGCGCATTGGCTCGGCACCGACGGCGTCGGCCGCGACATCCTGGCCCGGGTGCTGCAGGGCGGGCGCATCTCGCTGCTGGTCGCCGTGGTCTCGGTCGCGATCTCGGTGGTGATCGGCTTCCTGATCGGCTCGGTCTCGGCCATGGCCGGCCGCTTTGCCGACGCCGCGATCATGCGCTTCGTCGACCTCGCCATGACCCTGCCGCCGGTGATCTCGCTGCTGGTGCTGGCTTCGATCACCGGCGCCGGCATCGTGCCGACCATCATCGTCATCTCGCTGCTGTCCTGGCCGGTGCTGGCGCGCATGGTGCGGGCAAGGCTGATGGAGCTGCGCGAGCGCGACTTCGTGGTCGCGTCGCGCGGCATGGGCGCGGGTCTCGGCCACCTGCTGTGGCGGCACGGCCTGCCGAACTCGATCGACATCCTGGTGGTCTACGCCACGCTGCAGATCGCCGCCGCCATCCTGCTCGAGGCCGGCCTGTCCTTCCTTGGCCTCGGCGTGCCGCCGCCGGAGGCGAGCTGGGGCAACATGCTGAACGCCGCCCGCAGCACCGTGGTGCTGGAGCAGTACCCCTGGCAATGGCTGTTCCCGGGCGCCGCCCTGGTGATCACCGTGCTCGCCATCAACTTCGTCGGCGACGGCCTGCGCGACGCCTTCGACCCCCGTTCCGAACTCAACTGACCGAAAAGTTCTTGATCATGGCATCAGCCCCAGCCTTCCAGGGCGTCGTCCCGCCCGTCGTTACCCCGCTGACCGCGGATTTCCAGGTCGACTACCCGTCTTTCACCCGCGTGCTCGAGCACCTGATCGACGGCGGCGTGCACGGCCTGTTCGTGCTCGGCTCCACCAGCGAGGTGGTGTTCCACGACGAGGCGACGCGGCGGCAGATCCTGGAGCATGCGGTCAAGGTCGCGAACGGCCGCGTGCCCGTGCTCGCCGGCGTGATCGACCCGACCACCGACCGCGTCATCGGCCACGCCAAGGTGGCGCAGTCAATCGGCGTCGACGCGGTGGTGGTGACGGCGCCGTTCTACGCCCGCACCAGCGCGCCGGAGATCGTCGACCATTTCCGCTATGTCCGCGACGGCATCAACCTCCCGATCATCGCTTACGACATCCCGGTCTGCGTCCATGTGAAGCTCGACCGCGCCAGCGTGGTGACGCTGGCCCGCGAGGGCACCATCGCCGGCCTCAAGGATTCGAGCGGCGACGACGGCAATTTCCGCTTCGCCCTGATGGACCTGACCGACAAGCCCGAGATCGCGATGATGACGGGGTCGGAGATCGTCTGCGATTCCGCCCTGGCCGCCGGGGCCCACGGCATCGTGCCCGGTCTCGCCAATGTCGACCCGCACGGCTATGTCCGCCTCTACGACCTATGCCGCAAGGGCGACTGGGCGGCGGCGCGGCAGGAGCAGGAGCGGCTGTGCCGTCTGTTCGAGATCGTCTGGGTCAGCCTGCCGCGCACCAGCGCCGGCTCGGCCGGCGTCGGCGGCTTCAAGACCGCCATGCGGCGCCTCGGCATCATCGACACCAACGTCATGGCCCGGCCGCAGCGGGCGCTGAACGACGCCGAGGCCGCGAAGGTCGAGGCGATCCTGAAGGCGACCGGCCTGCTGGCCTGAGAGGAAAGATGGTGGAGGCTCAGCACCCGATCCTCGATATCAGCGGGCTGCGGACCGTGTTCCGCATCCGCGGGCACGAGGTGACCGCGGTGGCGGATCTCGACCTCGCCATCGGTGCGGCGGAGACCGTCGCGCTGGTCGGCGAGTCCGGCTCCGGCAAGTCGGTGACGAGCCTCTCCATCATGGGGCTGCTGCCGGCCAAGGTTGGGCGCGTGGCCGAAGGGTCGATCCGCTTCCGCGGCAAGGACGGGCGGGAGCGGGACCTCACGACGCTTGACGGGGAGGCGCGGCGGCGGATCCGGGGCAACGACATCGGCATGGTGTTCCAGGAGCCGATGACGAGCCTGAACCCGGTCTACACCATCGGCGACCAGATCGCCGAGCCGATCCGGATCCACCTCGGCCGCGACCGCAAATCGGCCTGGGCCGCGGCGGTCGACCTCCTCGACAGCGTCGGCATCCCCGACCCGAAGCGCCGGGCGGCACAGTACCCGCACGAGCTGTCGGGCGGCATGCGCCAGCGCGCCACCATCGCTATGGCGCTGGCCTGCGACCCGACTCTGCTGCTGGCCGACGAGCCGACGACGGCCCTCGACGTCACCATCCAGGCGCAGATCCTCGACCTGCTGCGCCGCCTGCAGGACCAGCGCGGCATGGGGGTGCTGTTCGTGACCCACAATCTCGGCGTGGTCGCCGAGATCGCCCATCGCGTGGCGGTGATGTATGCCGGCCGGATCGTCGAGACCGGGCCGGTGCGCGAGGTGTTCCGCCATCCACGCCACCCCTACACCATCGGCCTCCTGGCCTCGGTGCCGAAGCTGGGCGAGGCGACGCGGCTGAAGGCGGCGGGCGCCAAGCTGGCTACCATCCCGGGCACGGTGCCGAGCCTCGCCGCCATGCCGCCCGGCTGCGCCTTCGCCGGGCGCTGCCCACATGCGGTCGAGGCCTGCCGCGCCGCCGTGCCGGCGCCGGCCGAGGTCGCCCCGGGCCACTTCAGCCGCTGCATCCGTTGGCAGGAGCTCTGACCATGGCCGATCCGCTTCTCGCCGTGCGCGGCCTGGCCAAGCATTTCGGCCCCGGCGCCTTCGGCCGCGGCCCGGTGGTGCGCGCGCTCGACGACATCAATTTCGATGTCGGCCGCGGCGAGGTGGTCGGCCTGGTCGGCGAATCCGGCTCGGGCAAGACCACGATCGGCCGGTCGGTGCTGCGGCTGATCGAGCCGACCGCCGGGGAGGTCGTGTTCGACGGCCGGGACCTGACCAGGCTGTCGCGCGGCGAGATGCGCCGACAGCGGCGGCGGATGCAGTACATCTTCCAGGACCCCTTCGCCAGCCTGTCGCCGCGGATGACGATCGGCGAGATCCTGACCGAGGGCCTCGCCATCCAGGGTATCGGAACAAGGCGCGAGCGGCTGGACAAGGCGCGCGCGGCGCTGCAGGCGGTCGAGCTGCCGGCCGACGCGGTCGAGCGCTACGCCCATGAGTTCTCCGGCGGTCAGCGCCAGCGCATCGGCATCGCCCGGGCCCTGGCGCTGGAGCCGGAGTTCCTGGTAGCGGACGAGCCGGTGTCGGCGCTCGACGTCTCGGTGCAGGCGCAGATCGTCAACCTGCTGCGCGACCTGCAGCTGCGGCTCGGCCTCACCATGCTGTTCATCTCCCACGACCTCGCGGTCGTGGAGTTCATCTGCGACCGGGTGATCGTGCTCTATCTCGGCCGGATCATGGAGATCGCTCCGAGCGAACGGCTCTACGCCGCGCCGAAGCACCCCTATACCAGGGCGCTCTTGTCGGCGATCCCGGAGCCGGACCCGGACCGGCCGCGCCAGCGTCAGATCCTGAAGGGCGACATCCCCAGCCCGGCCAACCCGCCCTCGGGCTGCGTGTTCCGCACCCGCTGTCCCCACGCGGTCGACGCCTGCACCCGGGTGGTCCCGCCACTGGAGGAGGTGGAGCCGGGGCATTTCAAGGCGTGCATCAGACAGGACGTCAGCCGATGAACCGACCTCCCCGTCATTGCAAGGAGGCGAAGCCGACGAAGCAATCCAGGGCGGCTCGCGCTGGCCCTGGATTGCTTCCCCCGGCTCAAGGCCGGGGTCGCAATGACGGTGTTGGAAATTCTGAGGGGCCTTGATGAGCGACGTACTGCGCGGCAACTGGGCGACGCTGCTGCTGCCGATCGCGGATGACGACAGCATCGATTTCGGCCGGCTGGCCGAGGAGATCGACCTGCTGATCGCGGCCCGGGTCGACGGCATCTACTCCAACGGCACGGCGGGCGAGTTCCACAACCAGACCGAACGGGAATACGCCGAGATCCAGGCGCTGCTCGCCGAGACGTGCGGCGCCCGCGGCATGCCCTTCGTGATCGGCGCCTGCCAGCCGGACCCCAGCCTGGCGCGGGAGCGGGTGCGGCTGGCGCGGGACCTCGGGCCGGCGGCCATCCAGGTGGTGCTGCCGGACTGGTGGCCGGTGACCGAGCCGGAGGCGGCCGACTTCCTGCAACTGATGGCGGAGGCGGCCGGCCCGGTGCCGCTGATCCTCTACAACCCGCCGCACGCCAAGCGTGTGCTGGCGCCGGAGGAGCTCGGGCGGCTGGTACGGGCCGTGCCGGCGGTGGCCGGCATCAAGCTGGCCGACGGGGATGCAGCCTGGTACGCGGCGGCGAAGCAGCACCTGTCCGGCACTGCGCTCTTCGTGCCCGGCCATCACCTCGCGACCGGCGTGAAGCACGGCGTCGCCGCCGGCGCTTTCTCCAACGTCGCCTGCCTCAGCCCGGCGGGGGCCCAGGCCTGGACCGACCGGATGGCGACCGACATCGGCGCCGCCCTCGACCTGGAGCGCCGGATCTGCCGCTTCATGGACGAGCATGTCGTGCCGTTCCGGACCCGGCACGGCTACTCCAATGCTGCGCTCGACAAGCTGCTGGCCGCGATCGGCGGCTGGGGCCCGGTCGGCACCCGGCTGCGGCGCCCCTATCGCTGGATCGCCGAAGCCGAGGCCGAACGCCTCCGTCCGATCGCACGGGCGATGATGCCGGAGCTGTTCCTGGCCTAGCGGAGCCGCTCACCCCGCCTGTCGGCCGCCGTGCCGCTGGGCCCGGACCAACCGCGCCATCAGCTGGATGCCGGGCTCGATGCGGTCGACCGGGATGGCGGAATAGCCGAGCCGCACGACGTTCTCCGGCGGCACCGGGTGGTCGAAGAACACGGCGCCGGGGTCGAACAGCAGGCCCTGTGGCGCGGCCGCAGCGGCGACGGCGTTCATCGACACGTCGGCCGGCCCCTCGGCCCAGAGGGCGGAGCCGCCGGCCGGCAACCGGAACTCGAATTCGGGCAGATGGGTGCGCAGCCCGTCCCCGATCGCCGCGACGCGCTCGCGATAGGCGGCGATCAGCCGCTTGATCGCAGCGTCATGGTGGCCGAGCTGCAGGAACAGCGCCACCGCGCGCTGATTGTTGGCCGGTGGGTGCCGTGCCATCAGCCGCCGCATCGCCCGGGCTTCGGCGATGAATTCCGGCGCCGCCACCACGAAGCCCAGCCGCAGCCCGGGGGCCAGGGTCTTCGACACGCTGCCGACATAGATCACCCGCTCGTCGCGGTCGAGCGCCTTGAGCGCCGGGGTAGCCTCGCCGACGAAGGTCAGCTCGCTGTCGTAGTCGTCCTCCACGATCACCAGATCATGCGCCGCCGCCGCCTGCAGCAGTTCCTGCCGGCGGGCTAGCGGCATGGTCACGGTGGTCGGGTTCTGATGGCTCGGCTGTACGAACAGCATGTCGCATCCGGCCAGGTTGCCGCTCGGCTTCAGCCCGTGATGGTCCATCGGCAGGCCGACGACCCGCGCGCCGAACTGCCGGCACAGGTTGCGGATATCGGGATAGCCGGGCTGCTCGATCCCGGCCGTCTTCTCCGGCCCCAGCAGCAGTGCGGCGGCGAGAAACAGCGCCTGCTGCGCCCCCATCGTGACCAGGATCTGCTCCGGCGACACCCAGATGCCGCGGCGCGGCAGCACCCGCTTCTGCAGCTGCTCGATCAGCAGCGGGTCGTCGGCGTCGACATGGTCGCCGGCCCATTCGCGGATGGTGACGGAGCGCAGCGTCAGCTGCACCACCTCGCGCCATTCCGCGATCGGGAACAGGGTCGGGTCCGGCTGGCCGTAGACGAAGGGGAAGCGGTAGTTGAACCAGTCGACCGGCTTCATCACGTGCCGGGTGCGGGACGGGCGGCTCACCAGCCGCCCGGTCCAGTCCGGCCGCCGCACCGGCGGGTCGGGCCGCACCCCCGCCGCCCGCGCCGCATTGTCCAGCGCCGCCGGATGGACCATGTGCCGCGACCGGCTGTGCGCGGTGATGAAGCCTTCCTGGGTCAGCTGGTCATAGGCCAGGATCACCGTGTTGCGGCTGATGTCCAGGATCTCGGACAGCCGGCGCGACGACGGCAGCTCGGTGCCCGGCGGCAGCCGCCGGTCCAGCACCGCCTGGGCGATGGCACCGCGCAGCTGCGCCTGCAAGGTCAGGTCCGGCCGGCGCGACAGCGTCAGCAACTGCCGCCACAGGATATCGTCGGCCGCCACGCGTCCCCCACAGCATCATCCGTGGTCCTGAATAAGATCGTATTTCGCCCCCTGGTGCAATCTGGACTCATCGATAGAGGGCATCTGGACCCATCGCCGCCGCATCTGGCCCCATCGGTTTGCCCGATCTGGACCTAACCAGGTATGCGCAACGTCTGATAAATCCCGTCCACTGCGATCTGCCCCGGTCCCGAGGGGCGCATTCGACGCTCGGCCGCTCCCGCAAGAAGGGCGGCTCCGACCCGACAGTGGAGGACGTTCCGTGACCCAGACCCTCAACGGCACCCCCGGCAACGACACCCTCACCGGGACCGACCCGGGCAATGCGGCCAACCCGGACGGCATCGACATCATCAATGGCAGCGCCGGCGATGACACGCTGAACGGCCTCGGCGGCAACGACACCATCCAGGGCGGCCTGGGCGCCGACACCATGAATGGCGGCGACGGCATCGACACGCTCAGCTTCGCCAATGCCACCGCGGGCGTCGGGCTGGCCTTGAACGCCTTCGGCGCCGCGGGCGAAGCCGTGGGCGACATCATGAGCGGCTTCGAGAATGTGATCGGCACCGCCTTCGGCGACCAGATCGCCGGCGACGGCGGAAACAACGTGATCGATACCGCCGGCGGCAACGACTACATCCAGCTCAGCGGCGGTGCCGACACGATGATCGCCGGCGACGGCTACGACATCCTCGATGGCCGCGTCTACGGTGCGGCTATCGACGTCAACCTGACCACCGGGGTCGGGCAGGGCGGGACCGCGGGCTGCACCTTCTCCGGCTTCGAGCTGGTCCTGGGCACCGGCTTCAACGACATCCAGACCGCCAACCTGAACATCGGCACCGGCCTGGCTGGGTTCGACGGCGCCGACACGCTCAACGGCGCCAATGGCGACGATGCCCTGTACGGCGACAACTTCGCCGGCATGGTCGTCACCGGCGGCGCCGACACGCTGAACGGCGGGGCCGGCAGCGACGTTCTCGAAGGCGGCCAGTTCGGCGATGTGCTGAACGGCGGTGCCGGGGTCGACAGCATCAACTACTACGGTTCCGGCGCCGCAGTGGCCATCAACCTGGCCACCGGGGCCGCATCCGGCGGCGAGGCCCAGGGCGACACGCTGATCGACATCGAGAACGTCAACGGCTCGGGCTTCGCCGACGTTCTGACCGGCAGCGCCGTGGTCAACAGCCTCTTCGGCTATGAGGGCAACGACCTGCTCGACGGCGGCGCCGGG
Source organism: Inquilinus limosus DSM 16000 (assembly GCF_000423185.1). Lineage (GTDB taxonomy): Bacteria > Pseudomonadota > Alphaproteobacteria > DSM-16000 > Inquilinaceae > Inquilinus > Inquilinus limosus. The sequence continues at coordinate 269,251 of NZ_AUHM01000006.1, forward strand.
GCCGATAGCCTGGACGGCGGCAACGGCACCGACCAAGTGACCTATGCCCAGGCGACCGGCGGGGTCGCCGTCAACCTGGCCCTCGGCAGCGGCCTGGGCAACATCGCCCAGGGCGACACGCTGACCAATATCGAGAACGCCACCGGCTCGGCCTTCAACGACATCCTGTTCGGCAACGGCGTGGTCAACGTGCTGGACGGCGGCAACGGCAACGATCTGCTCGATGGCGGCGCCGGGGCAGACACGCTGAACGGCGGCGCCGGCACCGACACGGCGAGCTATGCCCAGTCGAACGCCGGGATCACCGCCGACCTCACCTTCGGCGGGAATTCGGGTGGCGACGCCCAGGGCGATACGCTGACCGGCATCGAGAACCTGATCGGCTCGGCCTTCGCCGACACCCTCCGCGGCGATGCCGGGGCCAACGCCATCGACGGCGGCGCCGGCGACGACCAGATCGCCAGCTATGGCGGTGCCGATGTCATCAATGGCGGCGCGGGCATCGATACGGTCTATTACGACACCGCGGCGGTGACCGTTGACCTGGCCACCGGCCAGGGCTTCGGCGGCGACGCCCAGGGCGACACCTTCCAGAACATCGAGAACGTCGTCGGCTCGGCCTTCAACGATACCCTGATCGGTGACGCCGGCGCCAACTCGCTCAGCGGCGGCGACGGTAACGACACGATCCGCTCCGGCGCGGGGAACGACGTCATCAGCGGCGGCAATGGCAACGACGCGATCAACGCTTATAGCGGCACCGACGCCATCAACGGCGGCGCGGGCATCGATACGGTCTATTACGACAGCTCGACCGTCGGGGTGCTCATCAACCTGGCCACCGGCACCGGCGCGGGCGGCGATGCCCAGGGCGACACGCTGTCGGGCGTCGAGAACCTCATCGGCTCGGCCTTCAACGACACCCTGATCGGGGACGGCGGCGCCAATTCGCTTGCCGGCGGCGGTGGCGACGACACGCTCCGCGGTGGCGCCGGGGCCGACGCCCTCAACGGCGGCGCCGGCAATGACACAGCGAGCTATGCCGGGTCCGCCGCCGCCGTCTCGATCGACCTGCGCAATGGCGGCGCCTCCGGCGGCGACGCCCAGGGCGACACGCTGACCAGCATCGAGAATGTCATCGGCTCCGACCTCGCCGACAACCTGATCGGCAATGCCGACAAGAACCGAATCGAGGGCGGCGCCGGGAACGACGCCATGGCCGGAGAGGCCGGTGCTGATGCCCTGATCGGCGGCGACGGCGTCGACACGGCCTGGTACAACAACTCGACTGTCGCCGTCTCGATCGACCTCCGGAGCGGCACCGGCGCGGGCGGCGACGCCCAGGGCGACACGCTGAGCGGGATCGAGAACGTCGTCGGCTCCGGCCTTGCCGACAACCTGATCGGCAATGCCGGCGCCAACAGGATCGACGGCGGCGCCGGCAATGATGCTATGGCCGGGGAAGCCGGTGCGGACGCCCTGATCGGCGGCGCCGGCATCGACACGGCCTGGTACAACAACTCGACCGTCGGGGTGACCGTCAATCTGGCCAGCGGCACCGGCGCGGGCGGTGACGCCCAGGGCGACACGCTGTCGGGCATCGAGAACCTCGTCGGCTCGGCCTTCAACGACATGCTCATCGGCGACGACGGCGCCAATTCGCTCACCGGCGGCGACGGCGACGACACGCTCCGTTCCGGCGCGGGGAACGACGTCGTCAGCGGTGGCAACGGCAACGACCTGATCAACGCCTATAGCGGCGCCGACGCCATCAACGGCGGCGCGGGCGTCGACACGGTCTATTACGATGCCTCGGCCGTCGGCGTCACGATCGACCTAGCCGCCAACACCGCCTCCGGCGGAGACGCCGAGGGCGACACGCTGTCCGGCATCGAGAACCTCGTCGGGTCGGCCTTGGCCGACCGGCTGTTCGGCAATGGCGGCGCCAATGCGCTGAGTGGCGCGGCGGGCGATGACTCCCTGCATGGCGGTGCCGGGGCCGACGCTCTCGACGGCGGGGCCGGGTCGGACTTCGCCAGCTACCGGGGTTCGGTCGCGGCGGTCACGGTCAACTTGCTGGCCGGCACCGCCTCCGGCGGCGACGCCCAGGGCGACACCCTGACCGGCATCGAGAACCTGTATGGGTCGAGCCTCGACGATCAGCTCACCGGCAGCGACGTCCGCAACATCATCGGCGGCGGGAACGGCAACGACAGCATCGCGGGCAACGGCGGCGATGATTCCCTGTCAGGCGAGGGCGGCAACGACAGCCTCGATGGTGGTGACGGTGCCGATCGCCTCGTCGGCGGCGCCGGGGTCGACACCATCCATGGTGGCACCGGCAACGACTCGGTCGACGCCGGCAGCGAGAACGACCAGGTCTTCGGCGGGACCGGCCATGATGCCGTTTATGGCGGCGTCGGCGACGACGAGATCGACGGCGGCGACGGCAACGACACGCTCGAAGGAAATGGCGGGGCCGACGCGCTGGCCGGCGGGGCTGGGATCGACACGGCGAGCTATGCCAGCTCGGCCGCCGGGGTGACGGTCAACCTGGCGGCCGGAGCGCTCGCAGGCGGGGACGCCCAGGGCGATACGTTCAGCGGCATCGAGCAAGTCATGGGCTCGGGCTTCGCCGACACACTGACCGGCGATGCCAACGCCAATACCCTGTGGGGCATGGCCGGCGACGACGTGCTCACCGGCGGTGGCGGCGGCGACGCGCTGAAGGGCGGCGCCGGCAGCGACCGCTTCGTCTACGCGGCGGTATCCGACAGCGCGATCTCCGGCCTCGGCAAGGACACGATCGCCGACTTCACGGCTGGCGACAGGATCGATCTGTCGGCGATCGACGCTGACGGCAACGCTGCCAATGGCGACACCGCCTTCACCTTCGGCACCGGCGACTTCACCCGCCAGGCCGGCGAGATCCGCATCGTCACCGCCGGATCAGTGCAGGTGGTCTATGCCGACGTCAACGGCGACAAGGTCCCGGACTTTGCCATCAACGTCATCTCCGACCACGCCCTCACCGCGGCGGATTTCGTGCTGTAGCCGCCCTGCCTGGACGCCTCAGTGGAACAGCCGGGCGGCGAGCTGCAGGGCGGTGCTGATGCCCAGGCGTTCATAGGCCCGGCGGCGATAGGTCAGCACGCTGGTCGGCCGGATGCCGAGGTCGAGGCCGATGCCCTCGGCGGTCATGCCGATCACCGTGCGGGCGCAGACCGCGCGCTCGCGCTCGGTCAGGGCCGGGCAGAGGCTGCGCAGCCGTGCCTCGACCGCGGCAGCTGAGCCCGGCCCCGGCCGGTCGGCGCCCAAGGTCCGGCCATGGGCCTCGATCAGCGGCAGCAGGACCCGCCCGAGGGCGCGGAGATGCTGCGCCTCGCCGTCGGAAAAGGCGCCTGTTCCGCCATGGCGGAACAGGCTGAGCGTGATCCAGCCGCCGCGGCCGGGACGCAGGATCGACAGCTTCTCGGCGAAGCCGGGCCGGGCGTAGCAGTCGCGCCGGTAGTCGCGGTCGGCGATGTCGTCCGGCCGCACCCGCAGGCACAGCCCGCCGCGCTCGCCGCCGGCCCGGAACACGCTGTTCAGCGGATCCAAGCGGAAATAGTGGCGGCGATAGGCTTCGGCCCGTCCGCCGGCCTGGCGCTCGGCCCCGGCGGAGAGGATGACCGAGGGCATCGCGCCGCCCTCCGCCCGATGGAAGGCGAAGATCTCCTCCACCCCCGCCACGGCACCGAGGGCGTCCAGCACGACCGGCCCGAAATCCGGCGTGCCCAGAGCGTCGACGATGCCGGCGTAGAGTTCGACATCCCACAGCCCGTCGGGCGCTTCGGCCTCGATCCGCTGCATCTCTCCTCCCTCGCGGGTGACTTCACCCGATCCCGGGTGGGAGCCTAGCACATCGCGCCTAGCCCTGCAGGGCGGCCCACATCTCCCGGTCGCGCGCGGCGGTCCAGATCCGCGGCGTGTCGATGCCCAGCGCCTCGTCATAGGCGCGGGCGACGTTGAAGGGCAGGCAGTGCTCGTAGATGGCATAGCTGGCGAATTTCGGGTCGCAGGCGGCCCGGCAGGCCTCCCACGCCTCCTTCAGCGAGCCGCCGCGTGCCGCCACCCGGGCCACGGGACGGTAGGTGCTGAGGATGAAGTCGCGGGTCAGCTCCAGCGCCTCGGCCACCTTGGCAGTGCCGACCAGGGCGTCGCCGCGGCCGGGCGACAGCGCCTCAGGCCCGAGGGCCGCGATGGCGTCCAGCGTCCCAGGCCAGTCGTTGAAGTGGGCGTCGCCGCAATAGCAGGCGGAGCGGTATTCGACGATGTCGCCGGAGAACATCACCCCGGCATCCGGCACCCAGGCGACGATGTCGCCGGCGGTGTGGGCGCGGCCGAGATGCAGCAGGTCGACCCGGCGGCGGCCGAGATGAATGGTCATGCGGTCCTTGAAGGTCACCGTCGGCCAGGTCAGGCCGGGGATCGACTCCGCCGCCTGGAACAGGCGCGGGAAGCGGCCGAACTCGGAGTCCCAGTCCTCCTGGCCGCGCTCATGGATCATCGCCCGGCAGGTCTCCGAGGCGACGATCTCGCTGGCGCCGTAGGCCGAGGCGCCGAGCACCCGCACCGCGTGGTAGTGGCTCAGCACGACGTATTTGATCGGTTTGTCGGTGACGCCGCGGATCCGCTCGATCACCTTCCGCGCCATCACCGGCGTCGCCTGGGCGTCGACCACCATGACGCTGTCGTCGCCGATGATCACGCCGGTGTTCGGATCGCCCTCGGCGGTGAAGGCGTAGAGCCCGTCGCCGAGCTGGGTGAAGGAGATCGACTTCTCGGCGAGGTCGCCGGCCGAGGCGAAGGTCTTGGTCATGGGCGGTCCTCCCGCGTTGTTCCGGTCAGCATAGGCCGGCGGCGCCGTCTCCGCTGTCCTCAGATCTGAGGACAGACGGGGTTCGATCTCCGGACCATCCTGGGCGAACGGCCGAGGAGAGCCGGAGCAGGGGAGGGGCTTATGGCCCGATACGCCACTCAGCGCTTCGCGACGCGCACCCCGCCGGAGCTGTCCGGCGGCGGCCCAGGGCGCTACCCCGTCGCCATCGTCGGTGCCGGCCCGGTCGGGCTGGCGGCGGCGATCGACCTGGCGCTGCACGGCGTGCCGAGCGTGGTGCTGGACGACAACGACGTCGTCTCCGTCGGCTCCCGCGCCATCTGCTGGTCCAAGCGCACGCTGGAGATCTTCGACCGGCTGGGCGTCGGCGACCGCATGCTCGCCAAGGGCGTGACCTGGAAGGTCGGCCGGCTGTTCCACCGCGACCGGGAGGTCTACGCCTTCGACCTGCTGCCGGAGCCCGGGCACAAGATGCCGGCCTTCATCAACCTGCAGCAGTACTATGTCGAGCAGTATCTGGTGGAGCGCTGCGCCGAATTCCCGAAGCTGATCGACCTGCGCTGGAAGAACCGCGTCACCGCTGTCGAGCCGGGCGGCGACCACATCCGGGTCCGGGTGGAGGCGCCGGACGGCGGCTATTCGATCGATGCAGACTACCTGCTGGCCTGCGACGGGGCGCGCTCGACCGTGCGCCGCGAATTGGGGCTCGACTTCCTCGGCCAGGCCTTCGAGGAGCGCTTCCTGATCGCCGATGTCGAGATGAAGGCGGAGTTCCCGTCCGAACGCTGGTTCTGGTTCGAGCCGCCCTTTCATCCAGGCCAGTCGGCGCTGCTGCACAAGCAGCCGGACGACACCTATCGCATCGACCTGCAGCTCGGCCCCGAGGCGGACCCGGAGGAGGAGCGCAGGCCCGAACGGGTGATCCCGCGCATCCGGGCGATGGTCGGCGACCGGCCCTTCGAGCTCGACTGGGTGTCGGTCTACAGCTTCCAGTGCCGGCGGCTGGAAAGCTTCGTACACGGCCGCGTGATCTTCCTGGGCGACGCCGCGCACGTGGTCTCGCCCTTCGGCGCCCGTGGCGGCAATGGGGGCATCCAGGATGCCGACAACCTGGCCTGGAAGCTGGCGCTGGTGCTGCAGGGCGGGGCGTCAGCCACTCTGCTCGCCACCTATGACGAGGAGCGGATCCGGGCGGCGGACGAGAACATCCTGCATTCGGCGCGCGCGACCCGTTTCATGACGCCGAAGAGCGAGATGGAGCGCGTGTTCCGCGCCGCGGTGCTGGACCTGGCCGTGGAGCACGACTTCGCCCGCCGGCTGGTCAATTCCGGGCGGCTGTCGCTGCCCTGCGCGCTGGACGGGCTCTCGCTGCAGACGCCGGCGGAGGCCGCCGAGGGTCTGCTGGCGCCGGGCGCGGTGTGCCCGGATGCCCTGCTGGATGGCGGCGATTTTCTGCTGAACCGGCTGGGCGGAGGCTTCGGCCTGCTGGCGGTGGGCGGGGCGGCGGTGCCGGAGGGCACCGGCCTGCCGATGCTGCGGGTCGGCGCCGACCGCGATCCGCACGGCTTCGCCGCCGCGCGCTACGGCGAGGGCCTGTATCTGATCCGGCCGGACCAGCATGTCGCGGCCCGGCTGACCGGCGCCTCAGCAGGGGAGGTGCAGGCGGCGCTGGCCCGGGCCAAAGGAGAGACGCCATGACCACGCAGGATCCCGGCCGTGACCGCCTGGCGGGGCGCGGCGACGACATCTACGCCGCGCTGATGCGGGCGCATGAGAGGCTGGGCTTCGCCGAGAGCGCGGCGCTGAACGCCCGGCTGGTGCTGATCCTGGCCAATCTGGCCGGCGACCCGGATGCGGTGATCGCCGCCATCGAACGCGCCCGCAGGCCGCCGGCCTGATCCGCAGGCGCGGCAACCAACGACACCAGGGAGGGGCAGATGACGCTGCAATCGGACGTGCAGGGACGAGCCGTCGCGCCGCCGCAGGCGGGCGCGATCAACTGGCGAGTGGTGGTCCTGGCCAGCCTGGGTGCCGGGCTCGAATTCTACGACTTCATCATCTACGGCATCTTCGCCCAGTACATCGCCGCGACCTTCTTCCCGTCGCACGACCCGCTGGTGTCGCTGATCAGCGCCTTCGCCGTCTTCGCCATCGGCTACCTGTCGCGCCCGCTGGGCGGTCTGGTGTTCAGCCATGTCGGCGACCGCACCGGCCGGCGCCGGTCGTTCATGGCGTCGCTCCTGATCATGACCGGCGTCACGCTCGCCATGGCGATGGTGCCCGGCTACGCCGCGATCGGCCTCGCGGCGCCGCTGCTCTTCACCGCCCTGCGCTTCGTCCAGGGGCTGTGCGTCGGCGGCGAGCTGCCCGGCGCCCTGACCTATGTCGTCGAGACGGCGCCGCGCCGGGCCGGCCTGGCCTGCGGCATCGTCATCTTCTGCGCCAACACCGGCGTCTTTCTCGGCACCTCGATCAGCGCGGCGCTGCACGGGATGCTGACGCCAGCCGCGATGGAGGACTACGGCTGGCGCATCGCCTTCGGCATCGGCGGCCTGCTCGGCGCGATCAGCGTCCTGCTGCGCCGGGCGCTGGAGGAGACCCCGGCCTTTCGCAGCATGCGCCAGAGGCCGGCCCGGCTGCCGGCGCTGGAGATCTTCCGCCGCTTCCCCGGGCCGCTTGTCGTCGGCGTCGGCATCGCCGCGCTGGTCCAGGCCTATAACGGCCTGGTGATGGTGGCGCTGGCGCCGTATCTGTCCAAGGTCGCGGGCTACGATCCGGCGACCGCCTCGCTGGCGGTGAATGTCGCGGTGGGCCTGCTATCCCTCGCCATCCCGGTCATCGGCTTCGCCGGCGATACGATGCCCCGGCGCTATCTCCACCGCATCGGCGCCGCCGCCATCATGCTGGGCGCCTATCCGGCCTATCAGGCGATGATCGGGCACAGCGTCGATATCGTCCTGCTGCTGGCCGCGGTCGGGCTGGCCGGCGCCTTCGCCAACGGCACCTTCGGCGCCCTGCTGACCGATCTGTTCCCGACCGAGGTCCGGTTCAGCGGCGTCGCCCTGGCCTACAACATCGCCGCCGCGGTCTTCGCCGGCCTGTCCGCGCTGATCACCACCTGGCTCCTGTCGGCCACCGGCGACCCGGCGTCGCCCGGGCTGTACCTCGCTGCGGTCGCCGCCTTCGCCTTCCTCACCGGGCTGTTCCATCGGCGCTACGCGGTGGATCTGGAGTAGCGCGCACGCAGTCCCGGCCGGGGCCGGCCTGATCAAATCCTGGGCAGACCGCCCCGGATCGATCCAGCCGGCCCCGGTCCGCATCCGCCCTCCACGGCCCTTGACCGTCCAATTATGATGCATCAAACATGATGCGCCAAATGGCACGGGTTTTGCAGAAGCCGGATCGGGACGGCGGAGACTGACCGGCCGGCCAGCCAGCAGCAGGGGAGGCGATCGAAGAATGGACATCCATGGCCTGACGCGGCGGGATCTGCTCGCCACCGCCGGGGCGTTCTCGCTCCTGAGCCTCGCCGAGGCCCGGGCCCAGGGCGTGGCGCCGAAATCCGGCGGCACGCTCACGACCGTGATCACGCCGGAGCCGCCGATCCTGATTCCGGGCGTGAACAATCAGGGGCCGACCCTGATCGTCACCAGCAAGATCTATCAGGGGCTGATCGGCTACGCCCCCGACCTGACTCCCCAGCCGGCCCTGGCGAAGAGCTGGGAGCTGTCGGACGACAAGCTGACCTACACCTTCCACCTGCAGCCGAACGTGAAGTTCCACGACGGCAAGCCGATGACGGCCGACGACGTGATCTTCTCGATCATGAAGTTCCACATGGAGCTGGCGCCGCGCGCCCGCGGCGTGTTCTCGAAGATCAAGGCGGCGGAGGCGCCGGACCCGAACACCGTGAAGCTGACGCTCGACTCGCCCTTCGAGCCGTTCCTCCTGATGTTCGACGTGACCACCTGCGCGATCGTGCCGAAGCACCTCTATGACGGCACGGATTACCGCAACAACCCGGCGAACCAGAAACCGGTCGGCACCGGGCCCTTCGCCTTCGACGCCTGGCAGCGCGGCAGCTTCATCCGGCTGAAGAAGTTCGCCGATTACTGGAAATCCGGGCAGCCCTATCTCGACCAACTGATCTACCGGATCGTGCCGGACAGCCAGAGCCGGGCGCTGGCGCTGGAAACCGGCCAGGTCCAGATGACCCAGTTCAACGACATCGAGCCGTTCGACGTGCCGCGGTTCCAGCAGAACCCCAACGTCATGGTCGAGACCAAGGGCTGGGAATACTTCGCGCCGCTGATGTGGCTCGAGCTCAACAACCGGGTGAAGCCGCTCGATGATGTCCGCGTGCGCCAGGCGATCAGCCATGCGATCGATCGCGACTTCATCGTCAAGCGGCTGTGGTTCGGCGTCGGCAAGCCGGCGACCAGCCCGGTCGCCTCGGCCACTCGCTACCATGACCCGGACGCGAAGCTGCAGGCTTACGATCTCGAGGCGGCGGCGAAGCTGCTCGACGACGCCGGGCTGAAGCCCGACGCCAACGGCGTCCGCTTCACCATCAAGCATCTCGCCATTCCCTATGGCGAGATCTGGTCGCGCCTGTCGGAATACATCCGCGCCTCGCTCGGCAAGGTCGGCATCCAGGTGGTGCTGGAGACGACCGACGCCGGCAGCTGGGCCAAGCGGGTCGGCGACTGGGACTATGAGACCGCGATCAACTTCGTCTACCAATACGGCGACCCGACGCTGGGGGTCGAGCGCACCTATGTCAGCAGCAACATCAAGAAGGTGACCTTCGCCAACACCGAAGGCTACTCCAACCCGGCGGTCGACAAGCTGTTCGAGACCGCCCGCCTGTCCGGCGACCCCGAGAAGCGGAAGAAGGCCTGCTACGAGGTGCAGAAGATCCTGACCGAGGAGGTGCCGGTCGTCTGGCTGATGGAGATGAGTTTTCCGACCATCCATGACCGCCGGGTGACCAACCTGATCACCACCGGAACCGGCGTCCACGCCTGTTTCGACGACGTGTTCATCGCCTGAGCATGGCGCGGATCCTGATCCTGCTCGGCCGGCGCCTCGTCAAGATGGTGCTGGTCGTGCTGGCGGTCGCGATCGTCAGCTTCCTCCTGATCCATGCCGCCCCCGGCGACCCGGCCAGCGTCATCGCCGGCCAGTCCGGAGCGGCGGACCAGCAGCTGGTCGACCAGTTGCGGCAGCAATTCGGCCTCGACAAGCCGCTGATCACCCAGCTCGGCATCTATCTCGGCCATGTGGCGCAGTTCGACCTCGGCTTTTCCTATCCGCAGCAGCGCAGCGTCGCCTCGCTGATCCTGGAGCGGCTGCCGGCGACCCTGCTGCTGACCGGCACCGCCTTCCTCCTGGCGCTGCTGGCCGGGGTGATCGCGGGCGTGGTCGCGGCGCGGCATGCCGGGCGCTGGCTCGACAGCGTGGTCACGGTCGTCGCCCTGTGCTTCTACGCCACCCCGATCTTCTGGGTCGGGCTGATGCTGGTGCTGGTGTTCAGCGTCTGGCTGAACTGGCTGCCCAGCTTCGGCAGCTCCACCGTCGGCGCCGACCTCACCGGCCTCGCCGCGGTGCTCGACACGCTGTGGTATCTGACCCTGCCGGCGGTGACGCTCGGCCTGTTCTACATGGCGGTCTATGCCCGCATGACCCGCGCCTCGATGCTGGAGGTGGCGGACCAGGACCATATCCGCACCGCCCGGGCCAAAGGCGTGCCGGAAGGGCGGATCTTGCGTCGGCACGTGCTGCGCAACGCGCTGCTGCCGATCGTCACCCTGGCCGGCATCCAGGCCGGGCAGCTGGTCGGCGGCGCCGTGCTGGTCGAGACCGTCTTCGCCTGGCCCGGCATCGGCCGCTTGGCCTTCGACGCGCTGATGGCGCGCGACTACCAGCTGCTGCTCGGTGTCTTTCTCTGCACCTCGGTGCTGGTGGTGCTGTTCAACCTCGTGACCGACCTCTTGTACCTCGTGATCGATCCGCGGGTGGAGGCGGTGTGATGGCGTTCGCCCGGGCCTTCCTGCGCAACAAGGGCGCCGTCATCGGCCTCCTCTTCCTCCTCGCGCTCGGCCTCCTCGCCGCGCTGGCGCCGGTGCTGTTCCCGTTCTCGCCCTGGGACATGCAGGGTGCGCCCTTCACCCCGCCGGGCGAGGAGCAGTTCCTGCTCGGCACCGACTCGCTCGGGCGCGACGTCGCCGCCGGCATCGCCTACGGCGCCTCGGTCTCGATGCTGATCGGCGTGGTCTCGACCCTGGCCGCGGTCGGCATCGGCGTGCTGCTCGGCGCGCTGGCCGGCTATGCCGGCGGGCGGGTCGACGACCTGATCATGCGCTTCACCGAGATCTTCCAGACCGTGCCCGGCTTCGTCCTGGCCGTCGTGGTGGTCGCGATCCTGACGCCCAGCCTGGGGTCGATCGTGGCCGCGATCGCCATCGTCTCCTGGCCGCCGGTGGCGCGCGTCGTCAGGGCCGAATGCCTGTCGCTGCGCAGCCGCGAATTCGTCCAGGCGGCGGAGGTGCTGGGCCGGTCGCACGCCGCCATCATCCTGCGCGAGATCCTGCCCAACGTCGCCTCCTCGGTGGTGGTGCTGGCCAGCCTGATGGTGGCGACCGCGATCCTGCTCGAATCCTCGCTGTCCTTTCTCGGCCTCGGCGACCCGAACCTGATGTCCTGGGGCTTCATGATCGGCAGCGGCCGCAGCGTCATCCGCCTGGCCTGGTGGATGAGCGTCTTCCCCGGCGTCGCGATCTTCCTGACGGTGCTGTCGCTCAACCTGGTTGGCGAGGGGCTCAGCGACGCCCTGAACCCGCGCCTGGCGAGGACCCAGCGATGAGCCTGCTCGAGATCTCCGGCCTCACCGTCGCCCTGCCGCCCGGCGGCGACCGGCCGAACGCCGTCTCCGACGTGTCGCTGACTTTGGAGGCCGGCGAGATCCTGTGCATCGTCGGCGAGAGCGGGTCGGGCAAGTCGGTCGCCACCGCCGCGGTTACCGGCCTGCTGCCGAAGCAGCTGCCGGTCCGGTCCGGCCGCATCCTGTTCGAGGGCCGCGACCTGCTGGCGATGAAACCGGAGCAGCTGCGCGCCCTGCGCGGCGCCCGCATCGGCATGATCTTCCAGGAGCCGATGACCGCGCTGAACCCGCTGATGCGGGTCGCCGACCAGATCGCCGAGGTGATGCAGGTCCATGGCGTGCGCCCCGGCAATCGGGTGGCCGAGCTGATCGAGGCGGTGGGGCTGCCCGACCCGGCGCGGATCGCCCGGTCCTACCCGCACCAGCTGTCCGGCGGGCAGCGCCAGCGCGTGATGATCGCCATGGCCCTGGCGCTGGAGCCGGCGATGCTGATCGCGGACGAGCCGACGACGGCGCTTGACGTCACCACCCAGATGCAGATCCTGCGCCTGATCCGGTCGATCCAGCGCCGGCGCGGCATGGGGGTGATCTTCATCACCCATGATTTCGGCGTGGTCGCCGAGATCGCCGATCGCGTCGCGGTGATGCAGCACGGCCGCATCGTCGAGACCGGGCCGGCGCAGGAGGTGCTGAACGCACCCGCCCACCCCTACACCCGCGCCCTGATCCGCGCCGTGCCCCGCTTCGAGGGAAGGGCGCAGGGCGACGGGATGGCCGACGGGCGGCAGGTGCTGGTCGCGGCGCGGGACATCCGCAAGACCTACCGCTCGCACGGCCTGTTCCGGCGGCCGGCGACGACGGCGATCGACAGCGCCACGATCGAGATCCGGCGCGGCGAAACGCTGGGGCTGGTCGGCGAGAGCGGGTCGGGCAAGTCGACCCTGGCCCGGACGTTGGTCCGCCTGGTGCGCCCGGACGACGGCAGCATCGTCTTCGACGGCGCCAACCTGCGGCCCCTGTCGCGGTCCGGCTGGCGGCCCTACCGCAAGCGCATCCAGATGGTGTTCCAGGACCCCTTCGCCTCGCTCAACCCGCGGCGACGGGTGGGTGAGATCATCACCGAGGGGCCGATCGCCCATGGCGTCCCGCGGGCCCAGGCCGAGGCGGAGGCGCTGGAGCTGCTCGACCTCGTGCGGCTGGATCGCGCCGCTGCCGGCCGCTATCCGCACGAATTCTCGGGTGGCCAGCGCCAGCGCATCGGCATCGCCCGGGCGCTGGCGATGAAGCCGGAGCTGCTGATCGCGGACGAGCCGGTCTCGGCCCTCGACGTCTCGGTCCAGGCGCAGGTGCTGGATCTGCTGCGCGACCTGCGCCGGCGCCTCGGCCTGTCGATGCTGTTCATCACCCACGACCTGCGGGTCGCGGCGCAGATCTGCGACCAAATCGCGGTGATGCGCCGCGGCGAGATCGTGGAGCAGGGCGAAACCGCCGCGGTCTTCGCCGCCCCGGCCCATGACTACACGCGCGAGCTGCTGGACAGCATCCCGGGCCGGCACTGGACGCCGCCGGCTTTGGCGATGGAGCCGGCGGCATGAGCGCGCCCACGGTCCTCTTGCTCTCCACCACCCTCGACCTCGGCTATCTGGTCGAGCCGATGCAGGCCGCCCTGCCGGGCGCCGATGTCCGGCTGTGGCCGGATGTCGATCCGCAGGCGGTGGAGATGGCGATCTGCTGGCGGCCGCCGGCCGGCGTGCTGGCCGGCATGCCGCGCCTCAGGCTGATCCATTCGATCGGCGCCGGGGTCGACCACATCACCGCCGACCCGGACCTGCCCGACCGGCCGCTGTGCCGGATGATCGATGGCGCCATGGCCGCCGGGATCCGCGAATACGTCCTGTGGTCGGTGCTGTATTTCCATCGCGACTTCGACTTCGCCGCCCGCCAGCGCGAGCAGCGGTTGTGGGAGGCGCGGGCGCCGATCCCGGCCGGCGACTGGACCGTTGGGGTGCTCGGGCTCGGCGCCATCGGCCTCGGCGTCGCCGCGGCGCTGCGCGATCTCGGCTACCGCGTGCGCGGCTGGTCGCGCGGCCCGAAGCAGGTCGAGGGCGTGGAGTGCTTCGCCGGCCCGGACGGGCTGGTGCCCTGCATCGAGGCCTGCGACGTGGTGGTGTCGATCCTGCCGCTGACGGCGGAGACGCGGCGCCTGTTCGACCGCAGAGTGCTGGCTCGGATGAAGCCCGGCGCCGCCTTCGTCAATGTCGGCCGTGGCGAGCAGCTGGTGCTGGACGACCTGCTCGGCCTGCTCGACGAGGGGCATCTGCGCGGCGCCGTGCTCGATGTCTTCGAGATCGAGCCGCTGCCGCCGGACCATCCCGCCTGGCGGCATCCGGCGGTGGTGGTGACGCCGCACATGGCGTCGCGCACCGGCCGGTGCGACATCGCCCGCCAGGCGGCGGAGAACTGGCGCCGCGCCATCGGTCAGCAGCCGCTGATCGGGCTGGTCGAACGCGAACGAGGCTATTGAGAGGAGGCCCGGATGGACGGACGCATGGGCACGGTGCCGGCCGGCATGAGCGAGGCGGAGTGGAAGACGCGCTGCGATCTCGCGGCGCTGTACCGGCTGGTCGCGCATTTCCGGATGACGGACCTGATCTACACCCATATCAGCGCGCGGGTGCCGGGGCCGGAGGACCATTTCCTGATCAACCGCTACGGCGTGCTGTTCGACTGCATGCGCGCCAGCGACCTGGTCAAGATCGACCTCGATGGCCGGGTGGTCGGCGGCGTCGGCGCGGCAATGGACCAGGAGGTGAACGCCGCAGGCTTCACCATCCATTCGGCGATCCACGCCGCCCGTCACGACCTGACCTGCGTCGTCCACACCCACACCGCCGCCGGCATCGCCGTCTCGGCGCAGAAGCACGGGCTGCTGCCGATCAGCCAGCACGCGCTGAAGTTCTACGGCCGCCTCGCCTATCACGGCTATGAGGGCATCGCCCTCGATCTCGACGAGCGCGAGCGGCTGGTGCACGACCTCGGCGACCGCCAGGCGATGATCCTGCGCAACCACGGGCTGCTGGTCGCCGGGCGCACGATTCCGGAGGCGTTCAACCAGATCTACTATCTGGAGCGCGCCTGCCAGGCGCAGATCCAGGCCCTGGCCGGCGGGGCGGAGCTGGTGCTGCCGCCGGAGGAGGTGCGCCTGCACACCGCCGAGCAGTTCCGCCGCGGCGCCACGCTGGAGCATTGCGAAAAGGGGTGGAAGGCCGCGCTGGTCCTGGTCGAGGACGGGAAACCGCCTTACTGGTCGTGAGACGAGGCCTCCAGCAGCTTGCGCTGCAGGATGACCTCGCCGCCCTTCAGGATGTCCTGCGCGATCGCCCGCCGCGCCGCCGGGCCGTCGCCGGCGCGGATCGCCTCCAGGACGGGGTAGTGATGCTCGATCATCGACCGGCCGCCGGCCTCGTAGAGCTCGGAGATCAGCGGCCCCATCCGCATCCACAGCGGCTTCAGGATGCCGGCCAGGGTCGGCAGCCCGGCGATCGCCGGCAGCGCCAGGTGGAACTGCTCGTTCAAAGCGATGGCGCCGAGGGTGTCGCTCTTGCGGATGGCCGCCTCGTTCTGGCGGATCAGCCGCTCCAGCAGCTTCAGGTCCTTCGCCGTGGCCCGCGCTGCCGCCCGCTCCGCCGCCAGCCCCTCCAGCTCGATCCGGATGTCGCGGATCTCGAGATACTGCTCCAGGGTCAGGGACGGCACGCGGATGTCGCGCAGGCTGCGCAGGGTCAGCACCTGCTCCTGCACCAGCCGCAGGATGGCGTCGCGCACCGGGGTGACGCTGGTGCCCATCAACTGCGCCAGGTCACGGATCCGCAGCCGCTCCCCCGGGCGCAAGGCGCCTTCCATCAGCGCCGCGCTCAGCTTGCCGTAGACGATGTCGCCCAGGTTCTCGTGGTCGATTGCGGCCAGGCCAGGTACCGGGCGGGTCTTTTCGGTCGTCGGGGGCGTCGTGCTGTCCATGCCGCGGGGATGGTGCGAAGGGTCTCGATGATGCATCATACATCAGTGACTCGGCGCTGGTCGAGGCCGGCCCGGCGGCCCGACGCGCTTCGATGATGGGACGATGAGATGAAGGTCTTCTGGAACGACATCCAGCGCAGCCACGCGCCGCAGTTCTTCCTGCAGCGGGGGCAGCTGCGCCGGAATTTCGAGGTGCCGGCCCGGGCCGAGGCGCTGCTGGCCGCGGTGCATGAGATGGGGCTCGAGGTCGTCGAGCCGCCGCAGGCCGACCGCGCTGTGCTGCAGTCGGTCCACGCGGCGGATTATCTCGACTTCCTGGAAGGCGCCTGGGCGGACTGGGCGGCGCTGCCCGATCATGGGCCCGAGCTGGTGCCGAACATCCATCCGAGCCCGGAGATGCTGGCCCAGGGCGCCAGGCCGTCCGGCACCATCGTCGGCCGGCTCGGCTGGTACACTGCCGATACCTCCTGCCCGATCGGGCCGCAGACCTGGACGGCGTCCGTCGCCGCCGCGGCCTGCGCCGTCGCCGCGGCGGACGAGGCAGCGTCCAGGCGCGCCGCCTATGCGCTGGCGCGGCCGCCCGGGCACCACACCTACGCGGCCCGGGCCGGCGGCCACTGCTATCTGAACAACGCGGCGCTGGCGGCGCAGCGGCTGCGCGACCGCGGCGCCGCGCGTGTCGCCGTGCTCGACATCGACGCCCATCACGGCAACGGCACACAGGGCATCTTCTGGGAGCGGGCGGACGTCTTCACCGCCTCGATCCATGGCGACCCGAACCGCTATTACCCCTGGTATGTCGGCCATGCCGGCGAGACCGGGGCCGGGGCGGGGGAGGGCAGCAACCTCAACCTGCCGCTCGCCCTTGGCACCGGCGACGAGGGCTGGCTCGCCGCCGTCGACCAGGCGCTTGCGGCCATCAGCCAAGCCGGGGTCGACGCGGTGGTGGTCAGCCTCGGCTTCGACGCCTCGAAGGACGAGCCGCTGGCGGCGCTTCAGGTGACCGAGGACGGCTTCGCCCGGGCGGGCGAGAAGATCGCGGCGCTGGGCAAGCCGGCGGCGATCATCCAGGAGGGCGGCTACGCCGTCGACGTCCTCGGCCGGCTGCTGACGCGCTTCTTCGACGGCTTCTCCGGCTGATGCTCTCGCCGGAGGACGCCGAGCGGCTGGTGCGAGACCGCTACGGGATCGAAGGGCGCGCCTATCCCCTGAGCAGCGAGCGGGACCAGAACTTCCGGATCGAGACCGCCGCCGGCCGGCGCGTGCTGCTGAAGATCGCCGACCCGGCCGAGGACCGGCAGGTCACAAACTTCCAGACCGAGCTACTGCTGCATCTGGAGCGGACGGATCCGGCCCTGCCGGTGCCGCGCATCCTGCCGGCATGGGATGGGACGGTCGAGATCGAGCCGGACAGCTGCGGGACGCCGGGAGTCGCCCGGCTCCTGTCCTTCCTGGACGGAACGCCGCTGGCGACGGTCGCCGCGCGGTCGCCGCGGCAGCGCTGGCGGATCGGCGGGCTGGTCGGCCGCGTCGCCGCCGGGCTGGCCGAATTCCGCCACCCGGCCGAGGCGCATGGGCTGATCTGGGACATGGCCCGCGCGGCGCGGCTGCGCGATCTCTTGGGCGAGATCGCGGATGCGGACCGCCGCGCCCTGGCCGCATCCGGCCTCGACCGGTTCGAGCGGGTGGTGGTGCCGGCACTGCCGGGGCTGCGCCGGCAGGTGATCCACGCCGACGCGAACCCCAGCAACATCCTGATCGATCCGGCCGACCCCGACACCATCGCCGGCCTGATCGATTTCGGCGATGCGGTGCGGACCGTGCTGGCCAGCGACGTCGCCGTCGCCGCCGCCTATCACCTCTCGGACGGCGACGATCCGCTCGGTCCGGCGGCCGAGCTGATCGCCGGCTACCACGCCGCGCTGCCGCTGCGGCCGGGGGAGATCGACCTGCTCTGCGATCTGATGGCGACCCGGCTGGTGATGATCGTGGTCATCGGCGCCTGGCGCGCGCGCCGCCATCCGGAGAACCGGGACTACATCCTGCGCAACAACGAGGCGGCCTGGTCGCGGCTGCGGCGCCTGGCCGACCTCGACCGGCAGGTGGCCGCCGACCGCCTGCACCGGATCTGCCGGGAAGAGGCCGCCCATGTCTGATCCCCGTACCGCCGCCCTGCGCGCCCGCCGTGACCGGCTGCTGGGTCCGGCCTACCGCCTGTTCTACGAGGAGCCGCTGCATGTCGTGCGGGGCGAGGGCGTCTGGCTCTACGACCCCGACGGCGGGCGCTATCTCGACGCCTACAACAACGTCGCCTCGGTCGGGCACTGCCATCCGCATGTCGTCGCCGCCCTGGCGCGGCAGGCGGCGGTGTTGAACACTCACACCCGATATCTCGGCGAAGGCGTGCTCGACTATGCCGAGCGGCTGCTGGCGACCTTCCCGCCGGAGATCGGGCATGTGATGTTCACCTGCACCGGCAGCGAGGCGAACGACCTGGCCCTCCGGGTCGCCCGCGCCGTCACCGGCAGCACCGGCGTGATCGTCACCGACTGGGCCTATCACGGCGTCACCGTGGCGTTGGCGGAGATGTCGCCCTCGCTCGGCAGCGCGGTCCGCATCGGCGACCATGTCCGCCTGGTCGCGGCGCCGGACGGCTACCGCGGCGAAAGCGATGTCGGCCGGGCCTTCGCCGCCCGGGTGACGGCCGCGATCGAGGATATGCGAAGACACGGCATCACGCCGGCGGCGCTGCTGGTCGACACCATCTTCTCCAGCGACGGCGTCTTCGCCGACCCGCCCGGCTTCCTGGCCCCGGCCGCGGCGGCGATGCGGGCGGCGGGCGGGCTGGTCATCGCCGACGAGGTGCAGCCCGGCTTCGGCCGCACCGGCGACGGCATGTGGGGCTTCGCCCGGCACGGCATCGTCCCGGACATGGTGACCATGGGCAAGCCGATGGGCGACGGCCATCCGATCGCGGGCATGGCGGCGCGGCCGGAGATCCTGGCGGAGTTCGGCCGCCGCACCCGCTATTTCAACACCTTCGGCGGCAACCCGGTCTCGGCCGCGGTCGGCATGGCGGTGCTGGATGTGATCGAGGAGGAGGGGCTGATCGCCAACGCCCGGGACACCGGCGCCTTCCTGCAGGAGGCGCTGCGGGCCCTGGCCAACCGGCACGCGGCCATCGGCGACGTGCGCGGCGCTGGGCTGTTCGTCGGGGTCGAGTTGGTGCGGGACCGGGCGACGCGCGAGCCCGACGGCACACTGGCGGCGCGCGTGGTGAACGGGCTGCGCCGGCGGCGGGTGCTGGTCAGCAGTTGCGGCCGGCACGGCAACGTGCTGAAGCTGCGCCCGCCGCTGGTCTTCGGCCGCGAGCATGCCGAGATGCTGGTCGACGCGCTGGACCGCACCCTCCACGATCAGGAGACGTCGTGATGAGTACCTTGTTCGACCTGACCGGCAAGCGGGCGCTGGTCACCGGCTCTTCCCGGGGGCTGGGCTTCTCGGTCGCCGCCGCGCTCGGCCGCCACGGTGCGACGGTGATCCTGAACGGCCGCGACGACGGCCTCCTGGCCGAGGCGGTCGCCAAGCTGCGCGACGAGGGCATCGACGCCCATCCGGCCCGCTTCGACCTGACCGACGCCGAGGCCGCTTCCGCCGCGATCGGGCAGGCGGTGCAGACGGTCGGGGCGATCGACATCCTGGTCAACAATGCCGGCATCCAGCTGCGCAAGCCGTTCCTGGACTTCGCGATCGAGGACTGGCGGATGATCCTCGACGTGCATCTGATCGGCAGCGTCGTCGCCGCCCGCGCCGTGCTGCCGGGGATGGTCGAGCGCCAGGCCGGCAAGATCATCAACATCTGCTCGCTGATGAGCGAGCTGGGCCGGCCGACCATCGCCCCCTACGCCTCGGCCAAGGGTGCGCTGAGGATGCTGACCCGCAACCTGGCGGTCGAGTTCGCCCGCCACAACGTCCAGGTAAACGGCATCGGCCCCGGCTATTTCGCGACCGAGCTGAATCGCGCGCTGATGGACGACCCGGAGTTCGACGCCTTCGTCAAGCGCCGCACCCCGGCGGCGCGCTGGGGCAAGCCGGACGAGCTGGGTGGCGCCGCCGTGTTCCTGGCCTCCGCCGCCTCCGACTTCGTCAACGGCCAGATCATCTATGTCGATGGCGGCCTGCTGGCTTCGGTCTAGGGATCACGCCAGATCGCCGCCGTCGATGCCGATGACGTGGCCGCTGACATAGGAGGCGGCGTCGCTGGCGAGGAAGACCACCACCGCCGCCACCTCCTCGGGTGTGCCGGCCCGGCGCATCGGATAGGGCGCGACCAGCTGCTCGGTCGTCACCTTCCAGTCGCGCCGCACCCGCTCCAGCATCGGCGTCTCGATCGGGCCCGGGGCGATCGCGTTGATGCGCACGTCGCGGCCGTATTCCTGGGCCGCGGCGCGGGTCATGTGGATCACCGCGGCCTTGGTGGCGCCGTAGGCGACGATGTTCGGGAAGGCGTGGCGGCCGCCGATCGACGCCGTGTTGATCATGGCGCCCTTGGCCCGCACCAGATGCGGCAGCTCGTATTTCATCGAGACGAAGACGCCGCGGAGATTGGTCGCGACCTGGTCGTCGAAGCCGGCGATGTCGGTGTCGGCGATCGGCGCCGGCGGCAGATCGATCCCGGCATTGTTGAAGGCGATGTCGAGCCGGCCCCAGCGTTCAACCGTGTCGGCGACGAACCGCTCCATCTGCGCCGCGTCGCGGACATCGGTCCGAGTGTAGACGACGTCGCCGCCGTCCCGGCGGATGCGCGCCTCGACCTCGCGGCCCAGCGCCTCGCGCCGGCCGTTGAACGCGACCTTGGCGCCGGCCCGCGCCAGGGCGGCCGCGGTCGCCGCCCCGATCCCCGAGGTCGCGCCGGTGACGATCGCCACCTTCCCGGCCAGCAGGCCGGGCGTCTGGGCGACCGCGGCCGCGGCTGGAAGGACGGCCCCGCCGGCGGCGATCGCGCCCGCCAGGACGACGCGGCGCGGCAGCCCGGCCGCGGCCGGATCGAAGGTCTCTTCCTGGGCCATGGTGTCCTCCCTGTTGGCGATGCGGGAGAGCCTAGCGGCTGCGATTGCCCCGAAAAATCGGGGCTGCCTTCCTGAGCCTTTAAGATCCGATTTATAATCCGGGCATGAACGCGCCCGATCCCTTCACCGGCCTCTCCGCCTTCCTGGCCGTCGCGGAGGCGGGCGGGTTCACCGGTGCGGCGGCGAGGCTGGGCGTCTCGCCGGCGGCGGTGAGCCAGGCGGTCAAGGCGCTGGAAGCCAGGATCGGGGCGCTGCTGTTCGTGCGGACCACGCGCCGGGTGGGGCTGACCGAGGCCGGCGCCGCGCTGCTGGCGCGGGTCGGGCCGGCGGCGACGGAGATCGTCTCGGCGATCGAAGAGGTGGGCGCGATGGGGTCGGTGCCGGCCGGGCTGCTGCGCCTGACGGTGCCGCGCATGGCGGTTCCGCTGATCGTCGAGCCGGTGGTGGCGGCGCTGCGGCGCAGCCATCCCCGGATCGCGATCGAGATCGCGGTCGAGGACGCGACCGTCGACCTGGCGGCGCGCGGCTACGACGCCGGCATCCGCATCGGCGAATATGTCGAACTCGACATGGTGGCGGTGCGGCTGACCCGCGACATCGCTTGGACCGTGGTCGGCAGCCCCGCCTATCTCGACGCCCGCGGCCGGCCGGAGCGGCCGGAGGACCTGACGCGGCACGAGGCGATCCGCTACCGTTTCCCGACCTCCGGCGTGATCTATCGCTGGGAGTTCGAGCGCGACGGCCGCGCCCTGACGGTCGATCCGCCGGGCAGCCTCATCGTCAATGACGGCGGGCTGTTGTCCTCCTTCGCCCGCGCCGGGCTCGGCCTCACCTATCTGCCCGATATCGCGGTCGAGGCGGATCTCGCGGCCGGGCTGCTGCACAAGGTGCTGGAGCCGTTCCTGCCGCAGACGCCCGGCCTGTTCCTGTACTTCCCGCGGCGGGCCCAGGACCAGCCGAAGCTGCGCGCCTTCATCGACGTCGCCCGTTCGGTGCTGAAGCCGTGACGGGCGCGCCGCCATCCGGCGCGCCCTCCGGCCTTACTTCTCGGGCATGGCCGAGGAGTGGTGCGAGGTGATCAGCCAGGCGCCGTCGATGAACGCATAGGCGTAGGTGTAGCGGGCCGGAACCTTGCTGCCGTCATCCAGCGTGAAGGTGTAGGTGCCGCTGTCGATCGCCTTGTTGCAGCCGATCCGGATCACCCGGCTGTCGATCTGCCCCTGCGGCCGCTTCTTGAGGAAGTGCTTGAAGTAGTCGATCCGCTCCTCCTGCGTCAGGCGCGGCGTGTTCGACAGGGTCGGCAGCAGGATCGCGTCCTCGGCATAGTTGGCGGCCACTGCCTCGGCCTTGAGCGTGGCGAGGGCGGCGTTCCAGCGGTCGAACAGCTTCGCGACCCCGTCTTCCGTGATCGGCTCGCAGCGGGCCGGCGCGGCTGCGGCGGCCGTCTGGACGGCGGGGGTCTTATCGGCGGCGAAGGCCGGCAGCGACAGGGCGGACAGGGCGAGGACAGTGGCCAGGGCGACACGCATGATCGATCTCCTTTGTCGGGCGGCGCACCGGCGCCGCATGGCCTGGATCTGGGGGACGGAGGCCGGTCGCGCGTCTGCCGGGCGGATCTGCCGAACGGCATAGGGCGCTATGACCGCCGCTGCGCTATGCTGGGCTGAGACCGTCCGGACCGGAGCGAGACCGAAACGATGCCCTTGTCGCCGGAAGCCGCCGAGGCTTCCTCCGTCATCGAGTTGCGCCGTCTCTACCGCGACGCCGAGGCGCGTGCGGCGCGTCTGCGCTTCATCGTCGATGTCCATGCCGGGCTGGAGCCCGGCCGGTTCGAGGAGGCGGCCGGGGCGGTGCTGGCGCGGATCGCGGCTTTCGCCGGGGCCGGTTCGGCCGTGCTGGAGATCGAGGCGTCGCACGGGCTGCCGGCCTGGCGGTCGGCGGTCGGGCAGACCGATCGCGGCTCCGGCGGCACGGTCGATCTGTGCTCCCGTGACGGCGGGGCGACGGTCCGGCTGGCGCTGCGCCTGCTGCCGGGACGGCACGGCCTGGCGGCGGAGGACCGGGATGCGCTGGACGTCGCCCTCCGCGGC
Organism: Inquilinus limosus DSM 16000; assembly: GCF_000423185.1. Lineage (GTDB taxonomy): Bacteria > Pseudomonadota > Alphaproteobacteria > DSM-16000 > Inquilinaceae > Inquilinus > Inquilinus limosus. The sequence goes on from NZ_AUHM01000006.1 coordinate 292,189, forward strand.
GTCGCCACGGCCGTGGGGCTGCAGCGCCAGGCAGCGGAGCGGCAGCGGCTGCTCGACGATCTCGCCGGCAAGCGCGCCGAGCTGGCGGCGCTGGTGCGCCGCCTGATCGAGGCGCAGGAGCAGGAGCGGCGACGGGTGGCGCACGACCTGCACGACGGCTCGGCCCAGACCCTGGCGGCGCTCGGCTACCGGCTGCAGACGGTGACGGCGGGTCTGCCCGAAGACGCGGCCCTGCGGCAGGAGCTGGAGGAGATCGCCGATCTGGCGCGGCGATCGGTGGCCGAGATCCGCGCCGCCATCGCCGATCTGCGCCCGCCGGAGCTCGATGGCCTCGGCCTCACGGCGGCGCTGCGGGCGCGGCTGGACATGCTCAACGGCGTCGACGTGTCCGCCGAGCTGTCGCCGGCGGCGGATCGCTGGCCGGCCGCGGTCGGCCTGGTGCTCTACCGCGTCGCCCAGGAGGCGCTGGCCAATGTGGTCAAGCATGCCGGGGCCGGGCGCGTCACCGTGCGTCTGCTCGAGGACGACGGCCACGCCCATCTACACGTGATCGACGACGGCAAGGGCATCTCCGCCGCCGGGGTGCCGGGCGCCGCCGGCGAACGCCTGGGCATCGCCGGCATGCGCGAGCGGCTGGCGGTGCTCGGCGGCCGGCTGGAGCTGGAGGGTGCGGCGGGGCAGGGGACGGCCGTTCGCGCCGCCGTTCCGCTGCCGGCCGGGGCGGAGGCCCGATGACCGCATCGGTGCTGATCGCCGACGACCACGATCTGGCCCGGGCCGGCATTGCCGCCATGATCGGGCGCGAGGCCGATTTCCGCATCGTCGCGGAGGCCACGAACGGGGCCGAGGCCGTGGCCGCCTGCCGGGCGCAGGCGCCCGACCTCGCCATCCTCGACATCCGCATGCCGGAGCTGGACGGCCTCGCCGCGACCCGGGAGATCCGGCGCGTGGCCCCGAGGACCCGGGTGCTGATCCTGACCATGCACGACAGCCTCGACTATCTCGAAGCCGCGATCGAGGCGGGCGCGTCGGGCTATCTGCTGAAGGACGCCAGCCGGGCGGACATCCTGGCGACGATGCGGCGGGTGCTGGAGGGCGACGCCTTCTTCAACGCCGATCTGGTGGCCCGGCTGCTGCGCCGCGTTTCGGCCCGTCCCGCCCCGCCGGTGGGCGCCCTCGACGGCCTGACCGGGCGCGAGCGCGAGGTGCTGGCCAAGGTCGCCGAGGGCCTGACCAACAAGGAGATCGCGCGCAGCCTGTCGATCGCCCCAGGCACGGTGAAGATCCATGTTGAGCGGATCATCGCCAAGCTCGGCGTCGGCGACCGGACCCAGGCCGCGGTCCTGGCCGCGCGCGGCGGCCTGCTGCCGGGATCGGCCGCATCATCATGACCGGGCGCTTCGTCGACTGGCCGCTGAAGGCGAAGGGCATCGTCGTCGTCGCCGTGCCGCTGGCGCTGCTGCTCGGCGCGCTGGCCTTCGTCTTCCTGGCCGACCGGCAGAGCACCGTCGCCGAGGACCAGGTGCGGCTGACGCTCGCGATCCAGTCCGACATCCAGGAGATCCACGCCCAGATCGCCGAGGCGGCGACCGGCGTGCGCGGCTATCTGCTGACCGGGCAGGAGTCCTTCCTGGCGCCCTATGACCGAGCACAGGCCGGGCTGCCGGTGGTGATCGAGCGGATGGGGCAACGCCTCGCCGACCCCGAGCAGAGGGACCGGATGCAGCGCATCCGGGCGATGGTCGCGACCAAGCTGGCCAGCCTGGCGGAGCTGCGGCGGGCCGCGGCGGCCGATCCCGCGAACCCGCAGGCGCTGACGGTGGCGCTGACCGAGAGCAAGCAGGATCTCGACGTGCTGCGGGCCGAGATCGACGCGATGTCGAGGCGCGAGGCGGGGCTGCTGGCCTCGCGCACCGAGGCGGCGGAGCGGATCCGCGCGCTGTCCCGCGCGCTCCTGGTCGTGGCGGGGCTGCTGGGCCTCAGCGGCGCCATCGCCGCCGTCGGCCTGTTCTCGACCGGCATCGTCCGCCGCGTCCAGGCCCTGGAAGGCATGGCCCATCGCTTGGCGCGCGGCGAGAAGGTCGAGGCGCCGGACCCGGCGGGGGACGAGATCGGCCATCTCGAACAGACGCTGCACGAGGCGAGCATCCTGCTGCGGCAGCGCGAGGCCGAGCTGCGCGAGAGCGAGCGCAACCTGGTCGCCGCCCGCGAGGAGGCGCTGCAGGCCAGCCGGGCCAAGAGCGAGTTCCTGTCGCGCATGAGCCACGAGCTGCGCACGCCGCTGAACTCCATCCTCGGCTTCGCCCAGCTGCTGGAGCTGGACCTGAAGGACGAGGAGGCGCGCGAGAACGTGGCGCAGATCCTGCGCGCCGGGCGGCACCTCCTGAGCCTGATCGGCGACGTGCTGGACCTGGCCCGGATCGAGGCGGGACGCATGGACCTGGCGGCCGAGCCGCTGCCGGCCGCGGAGGTCCTGGCCGAGGCGGCGGCGCTGGCCGCGCCGCTGGGCCAGCCGCGCGGCATCGCGATCGAGGCCGCGGCGCCGGAGGACAGCGGTCTCCCGGTCCTGGCGGACCGGCGCCGGCTGCTGCAGGTGCTGCTCAACCTCCTGTCCAACGCGGTCAAGTACAACCGCGACGGCGGACACGTCGTTCTGGAGCATCGGCCGGCGGATGCGGGGCGGATCCGAATCACCATCCGCGACACCGGGCCCGGCATCCCGCCGGACCGCGCGGCGCGCCTGTTCGCGGCGTTCGACCGGCTGGGCGCCGACAGGTCGGCGGCCGAAGGCTCGGGGCTGGGCCTCGCCCTGTCGCGGCAGCTCGCCGAGGCGATGGGAGGCCGGCTGACCCACGAGAACCTGGCGGAAGGCGGCTCGGCCTTCCATCTTGATTTGCCGCGGCCGGACGGCCAGTTGGAGGCAGTGCCGACGAGTCAGGGGGGCCGATGACGAGGGGGCCATGCCATCCACCGACCTGATGCGCCAGTCGACCATCCTGATCGTGGACGACGAGCCGGCCAATGTCGTGCTGCTGGAGCGGCTGTTGAAGCGCGAGGGCTTCACCCGGCTGCTGGCCACCACCGATCCGCGCCGGGCCCTGCCGCTGTTCCAGGAGCACCCGGTCGATCTGGTGCTGCTCGACCTGATGATGCCGGAGCTCGACGGCTACGCCCTGCTCGAGACCTTCTCCCGCCTGATCCCGGCCCGGACCTATCTGCCGATCCTGGTGCTGACCGCGGACGCCACCCTGGCCGCGCGGCGCCGCGCCCTCTCGCTCGGGGCCAAGGACTTCCTGACCAAGCCTTTCGACGCGGTCGAGGCGGTGCTGCGGATCTTCAACCTGCTCGAGACCAGGATCCTGACGCTCGAGCTGGCGCGGCACGGCCTGCCGCGCCCGGAGACAGAGCGGCCGCTGTTCGAGTGAGACGGCCGGCCGATCAACCGAAAACCTCCATCCACCACAATCCGAAGGACCTCCCGTGGACTTCTCCTGGATCTCCGACCCGACTGCCCTGGCCGCCCTGGCGACCCTCGTCGTCATGGAGATCGTTCTGGGCATCGACAACCTGATCTTCATCTCGATCCTGACCAACAAGCTGCCGGAGCATCAGCAGAACAGCGCGAGGCGGATCGGCATCGGGCTGGCGCTGTTCCTCCGGCTGGCCCTGCTGGGCACCGTGTCGATCATCGTCCAGCTCACCGAGCCGGTGTTCGAGGTCCTCGGCCACCCGTTCTCCTGGCGCGACCTGATCCTGATCGGCGGCGGCCTGTTCCTGGTGTGGAAGGCGACCAAGGAGATCCACCACAACGTCGATCCGACCCCGGCCGACGACGTCTTCGGCACCACCAAGGCGACGCTCGGCTTCGGGGCCGCCATCGGGCAGATCCTGATGCTCGACCTCGTCTTCTCGCTCGACAGCATCATCACGGCGGTCGGCATGACCGACCATATCGCGATCATGGTGATCGCGGTGATCGCCGCGGTGTCGGTGATGCTGCTGGCCGCGAACCCGCTGGCGCGCTTCATCCACGCCAACCCGACGGTGGTGATGCTGGCGCTCGGCTTCCTCCTGATGATCGGCATGACGCTGATCGCCGAGGGCTTCGGCGCGCATGTGCCGAAGGGCTATGTCTACGCCGCCATGGCGTTCTCGGCCCTGATCGAGCTGCTGAACATGTTCTCCCGCCGGGCCGCGCGGCGCCGCGCGAAGCCGGCGGAGGCCGCCTCGCAGACGCGGTCGGAGTAGCCGGCCGGGGACGCCCGCCACGCGCGGGCGCGCAGATCCCTTCCCCTTCCGGCAAGGGAGGGAAGGCTGCGTCGGCGTCGGTTCGTAGGTTGGGTTCGCGGCACGCGAACCCAACAGGATCGGAGCCGCAAGAGCGGCGGGATGTTGGGTTCGCCACGGCGAACCCAACCTACGTCATCCGGTGTCCGGTGCCCTGGGCCGGCGGCTGCGGGCGGGATGGGATCGGGACGGATCCGCAGGCGGATCGGCGAGTGCCGCGCCGTCCGGCGGCCGGATCTCGAAATCCTCCAGCACCTCATCCGCCAGCTCGAGCCAGCGCCCCGCCTCCGCCGGCAGCCCGAACGTCCGGCACAGCCGGGCCACGGCCACCTCCGCCGGGTACAGCTCGACGATCTCCGCCAGCTCCGGCCGCTCCAGCCGCTCGACCGCCTCGGCGCTGCGGCGGCAGGCCTCCTCGGTGCTCTCGGCCGCCTCATCGACCGCCGCGACCACGGCCTGCCGCAACCGCTGCCGGTGCCAGGTCCCGACCTGCACCATGGCCGCGGCCCGGCGCTGCTCCTCGGCCTGCCGGGCGAAGCTGTCCTCCAAGAGCACGGTCAGCCGCACCGCGCGGGCGGCGGTGGCGAATCTCTGGCAGTAGTCGACGCCCGGCTGCGGCGCCTCGACCGCTTCCGTGCGGGTGGCCTCGGCCACCTCCACGCCCATTTCGGCCAGCCGGGCCAGCATGCGCAGATGCCGTGCCGCCCGCTCCTCCGCGGAAGCGGCGGCCGGGTCCATGCCCTGATTGGTCTGCGCCTTCTTTATGGAACATATCATGAACAAAGATCGCCAGTTAACGATAGTGCACATCGTGTTCACTCGTGCCTGTGCAGCTCACCCTGCTAGCGGGCGGGGAGAGCGGTCGAATCCGCTCCTGTCCAGCGACTATGCGGCGAGACGCTCCTTGGGACTGTCGTGCCGCTTCGCTTCGTGGTCATCGTTCCGCATCCGGACCGGAATAATCTGAACAGTTCGAACGTTCCTTTGTACGTGCGACAGATGCGACCTTCTTGCGGTTGAGATCGATGCGAAGATCTTCTATTGCAGGTCCCGTTATGATTGTCGTCGCGTGTAAATCATTAGCGATGATTTTAACGAAAACATCGTCGATCTCGGGCATGTTGCCCGATCGGCGGAGCCCGGCGCCTGCCGGGCCGTGGGGAGGACGCGATCTCTGTCCGTTTCCGCCAAAGGATCCCCGGTCCCGTGATGATCGATGCCAGCCCCCTGCACTCCGCCAGCCCGTTGCGTTCCGACCGGGTGCTCGTGGTCGAGGACGACCCCGGGACCCGGTCCCTGATCGTGCGGATCCTGCGCGAGAACGGCCTGCACGCCACCGGGGTCGGCAACGGCCGTGAGATGTGGGCATCGATCGAGACGGCGCCGGTCGACCTGCTGATCCTCGACGTGATGCTGCCGGGCGTGGACGGGCTCGACCTCTGCCGCGCGTTCAGGGCCCGGAGCCCGGTGCCGATCATCATGGTCAGCGCCCGCGGCGAGGAGATGGACCGGGTGGTCGGGCTCGAGGTCGGGGCGGACGACTACATCAGCAAGCCCTTCGGCCGGCGCGAGCTGCTGGCGCGGGTGCGCGCGGCCCTGCGGCGGGGCGCGGCGCTGGACCCGTTCCCCGGGCGCTCCGCCCGCGAGGTGCTGCGCTTCGCCGGATGGGTCCTCGATCGCCGACGGCGCCGGCTGACCGATCCCGGCGGGGCCGAGGTCGAACTGTCCGGCGCGGAGCACGACCTGCTGGTCAGCTTCCTCGAGCATCCGCAGCGCGTGATCGGGCGCGAGCGGCTGCTGGAATTGTCGCGCTCCCGCCTCGGCAGCGCGTCCGACCGCAGCGTCGACGTGCTGGTCAGCCGGCTGCGCCGCAAGCTGGGATCGGGCGGATCGGAAGGCGGCCTGATCCGCACGATCCGCGGCGTCGGCTACATGTTCACCGCGGATGTGGAGCATCGGTGATCCGCCGCGTCGTCTGGCCGCGCGGCCTGCTGGGCCGCGTCACCCTGGTGGTCCTGTCCGCGGTGCTGCTGCAGTTCATCGGCACCTCGGTGCTGCAGGAGCTGGCGGAGCGCTACAAGGCCGGCAACGTCCACGCCGACCATCTGGCCGAGCGGCTGGCCATCGCCGACCGGGCGCTGGCCAGCGTGCCGCCGGACCAGCGGCCGCGGCTGGCGCAGGCCCTCTCCACCGATGACCTCACCCTGAGCTGGTCGGACCGGCCGGGCGGTGCTGGAGGCGGGACCGCATCGCCCTGGCTGCGGGATCTCGAAGCGCGCCTGGCGAAGTGGAATCCGGGCCTGGTGGGGCGGGAGCTCACCGCAGCTCTCGGAGACGGGGAGAGGGAGCCGCGTCGCGTGCGAGGAGAACTGCGCCTCGCCGACGGCTCCGTGCTCGGCTTCGACGTGACCCGGCTGCGGCACGGCCTGCCCGATCTCCTGCGCAACCTTCTGTCCACCGCGCTGCTGGCCGGCTGCCTGCTGATCGCGGCGCCGCTCCTGGTCCGCGCGCTGGGGGCGCCGCTGCGCGACCTGGTTCGGGCGGCGGATGCGATCGGCCGCGGCCGGCCGGTGCCGGTCGCGGTGGAAGGACCGATGGAGGTCCGCCGGCTGGCGCGCGCCCTCAACGCCATGCAGGGCCGGCTGGCCCGACTGATCGCCGACCAGACCCAGGCCCTCGCCGCCGTGTCGCACGACCTGCGCACGCCGATCGGCCGGCTGCGCCTGCGCACCGACCTGCTGGAGGACCGTCCGCTCCAGGCCGAGATGCAGGCCGATCTCGACGAGATGGAGGCGATGGTCGGCTCGGTGCTGGCCTATCTCAAGGGCGACGTCGACCCGGAGCCGCCGCGCCCCGTCGACCTCGTCGCGCTGCTGACCACGCTGACCGACGCCGCGGCCGATGCCGGGCAGGATGTCGCCTATGACGGCCCGCCGCGGGCCGTGGTCCACGCCCGGCCGCTGATGCTGAAGCGCGCCTTCGCCAACCTGATCGACAATGCGGTGACATACGGCGGCTCGGCCCGGGTCTCGCTGCAGTGCAGCGAGACCGCGGTGACGGTCGCCATCGCCGATGACGGGCCGGGCATCCCCGAGGCCGAGCTGGACCGGGTGCGCGAGCCCTTCCGCCGGGTCGAAGGATCGCGCAACCGCGCCACCGGCGGCGTCGGACTCGGCCTGGCGATTGCGGTCCAGGCCGTGGAGCGCGAGGGCGGCCGCCTGTCCCTGATCAATCGACCGGGAGGAGGCTTGACGGCCGAAGTGATCCTGCCCCGGCGCTGAAACACTTTGTCACAATCCATTCGCACATGCGAAAGGTAGGATTCCCATCCTCTCCGGCGTGACGTCTCGCTCACGCACAGGAGGCCAAGGATGGACGACCTCTTCCACGGGATGGCGCGGTTCCGCGCCGAAGTCTTCCCGAGCCAGCAGCCGCTCTACCAGAAGCTCGCGACCGACGGCCAGCAGCCCCAGGCGCTGGTGATCTCCTGCGCCGATTCCCGGGTGGTGCCGGAGCTGATCACGCAGAGCGGCCCAGGTCAGATCTTCGTCTGCCGCAACGCCGGCAACATCGTGCCGCCCTTCTCCCAGGCCAATGGCGGCGTGTCCTCGGCGATCGAATACGCGGTGGTGGCGCTCGGCGTCCGCGACATCGTGGTCTGCGGCCATTCCGACTGCGGCGCGATGAAGGGGTTGCTGCACCCCGAGGCGCTGCAGGACATGCCGAACGTCGCCGCCTGGCTGCGGCACAGCCACGCCGCCCACCGGGTGGTGTGCGAGGCCTATCCGCCGGGCCGCAGCGAGCGCGAGGTGCTGCGCTCGGTCTCGCTCGAGAACGTGGTGGCGCAGCTGAACCACCTGCGCACGCATCCTTCGGTCGCGGCGAAGATCGCCCGCGGCCAGCTGCGCCTGCACGGCTGGTTCTTCGAGCTCGAATCCGGCGACGTCCTCGCCTATGACGGCGCCGCCGGCCGCTTCGGCCGGGTCGACGGCGCCGGCAGCCTGCCGGTCGCCCTGCCGTCGATGCCGCGCCTGGCCGCGGAGTAGCCGCCATGACGCGCTTCCTCCCGACCGCGCTGGCGCGCGACCTGCCGGCCTCCATCGTCGTGTTCCTGGTCGCCCTGCCGCTGTGCATGGGCATCGCCGTCGCCTCCGGCGTGCCGGCGGAGAAGGGGCTGATGACCGGCATCATCGGCGGCATCGTCGTCGGCCTGCTGGCCGGCTCGCCGCTCCAGGTCAGCGGCCCGGCCGCCGGCCTCGCCGTGATCGTCTTCCAGCTGGTGCAGGATTTCGGCCTCGCGATGCTGGGCCCGATCCTGGTTCTGGCCGGGCTGCTGCAGCTCGGCGCCGGGCTGCTGCGCCTGGGCCGGTGGTTCCGCGCCATCTCGCCCGCGGTGGTGCACGGCATGCTGGCCGGCATCGGCGTGCTGATCGTGGCGGCGCAGGTCCACGTCCTGTTCGGCCGGTCGCCGCTGCCGGACGGGCTGCAGAATCTGGCGGCAATCCCGGCGGCCCTCGCCGGCCTCGTGCCGCTGCAATGGTCGTCCGGCTCGGCCGCGGTGCTGGCCGGCGGCGCGACCATCCTGGCGATGGTGCTGTGGGAGAAGCTGCGGCCCCGGTCGATGCGCCTCGTCCCGGGCGCGCTGGTCGGCGTCGCCGCCGGGACGATCCTGGCCGTGGCCCTGGCGCTGCCGGTCCAGCGCGTGGAGGTGCCGGACGCGATCCTCGCCAGCATCTCGGTCCCCACCATGGCCGACCTGTCGCGGCTGGGGGAGACCGGGATCCTGCTCGCCGCGCTGGTCATCGCCGTGATCGCCAGCGCCGAGACGCTGCTGTCGGCCGCGGCGGTCGACCGGATGCATGACGGCGCTCGCACCAACTACGACCGTGAGCTCTCCGCCCAGGGCGTCGGCAACCTGCTCTGCGGCCTGGCCGGCGCCCTGCCGATGACCGGCGTGATCGTGCGCAGCTCGGCCAATGTCCAGGCCGGGGCGCGGACGCGCTGGTCGACCATCCTGCATGGCTTTTGGCTGCTCGCCGCCGTGGCCCTGATGCCCTGGCTGCTGCGCGAGGTGCCGATGGCGTCGCTCGCCGGCGTGCTGGTGGTCACCGGCTGGCGGCTGGTCAGCCTCAAGCATGTCCGCGAGCTCCTGCACCGGCACGGCGTGCTGCCGGCGGCGATCTGGGCCGCGACGGTCGTGATGGTGGTGGCGACCGATCTCCTGACCGGCGTCCTGGTCGGGCTGGGCCTGTCGCTGCTTGAGGTGGTGCCGCATCTCCGGCGCCTGCCGCTGCGCATCGGGCGCCGGGACCTGCCGTCCGGCGAGACCGAGCTGCGGCTGGAGGGCGCCGCCACCTTCCTGCAGCTTCCGGTGCTGCTGCGCACGCTGGAGGCGCTGCCGGCGGGCGCGACCGTGCGGGTCGATGCCGGCCGGCTGGCCCATATCGACCACACCAGCATGGAGACCATCGCCGACTGGGCGGAACGCTGGACGGCCTCGGGCGCGCGGGTCGAACTGCACGAGCCGTCGGCCCAGCCGCACGGCCAGCGGCTGGCCGCGGCGCTGGGAACCCCGTGACGGATGCGAAGGCGCCGCGGCAGGATCCCGCGGCGCCTTTGCGGCGTCACCGCCGCTCGATCAGGTCCTTCAGGCCGCGCGTGATCTGCTGCTGCAGGATCGGCTTGGTCCATACCGGGCGGCCCCGGTGCAGCAGCTCGATCTCCGCTTCCGATTTGGCGGTGACGAAGGCGAAGGGGATGTTGCGCTCATCGAGCACATCGGCGGCGGCGTAGACCTCGGTGCGGCCGAGGCCGATATCCAGGAGCGCCGCGTCCAACTGCTCCGAGCTGGCGATCCGGACCGCCTCGCGCAGCGTGCCGACGGGCCCGACCACCTCGAGCCCGGCGGACCGGACGATATCTTCCAGCATGGCGGCGATCCAGGTGTCGTCCTCGACGATGAGAACCCGGGGCGGCGGCACATGGCCTTCCATCTCACCTCCTTGCCCTGCGGCCTTCCGGCGCGCCGCGCCGACATGGGCCTTGGGACCAGAATCGACGAAGACAGAAAGTCGTGTCGAGCCCGCCCGGCCAAGTTCCCGCCGATCCCTCCCATCGGGGGCAAGACACCTCAATCAGCCCGTCTCTGTCTCTACATACGGTGCTATTGATATTAACCTGACGATGTCGGCATTTGTCCCAATGGCCGGCTCACAATTGAGCCGAGCCTTCCGGATCGCCGATCTGCGACTGTTGTTTCATGCCGCTTGCTGGCCCGACTGGTGCCGCGATCCGGCGGCCGCGAGAAGCGCCAACCTGATCTCCTGCAGCCGCGAGGGGCGGCCGTTCTCAGGCATGCCTTCGTCGGTCGCGACATCGGCCAGGTATTCGGTCCAGACCGCGTCCGCCAGGTCTTCGGGCGCCGTCTTGGAGGAGCGAGGTGATGCAGCCGCCGGCAGCGACGGCGGCCGGAGGGACTCCCACCAAGTGTCGTTCGCCGCGGAAACGCTCTCGGCTGCGCCGTAGCCGCTGTGCAGCCAGACGAGCCAGGCCTGGTTCGGGATCGGGTCGAAGCGGATCGCCCCGGGTCCGGCCGCCGGCCGGGTGTCGGCGGCCGCCTTCGGCCGGCGCTCGTCATGGACGACATAGGACAGGCCCTGCCGTTCGGCATAGGCGACGGCGGATTGCAGGCTCGGGAAGCGGAGCTCGATCTGCGGCAGCGGGTCGTCCCCCGCGGTCCAGCCCATCAGCGGCTCGACCCGGCCGGGCGTCCGCCGGTCGAAGACGAGCCGCCACTCCCGCGTGCCGGCGCGGCCCGAGGTCGTTGCCGACCGGGCCGGGCGGACAATGTGGGCGACGGCGTCCCGCGGGAATCTCGTGCGGCCGTCGGCCTGCCGAACCCGGCGGTTGTCGTTGTCCGGCCGGAGATCGGTCACCGCGGCCGGAAGCTCGGGCTGGATCTCATACGCTTGGAGCGTGTCCATCGCAGGCTCTCCCCTGGTCTGTGACGGATGTCGGAAACGACGGAGCAGCGGCGCCGGGCCAGTCCCGGCGCCGTGTCTTTCGGGTGCGGCGGCGTCAGGCCACCTTCTTGCCGGCTTCGATCTGCGGCGTCTCGGCCTTCGGCAGGGCGGTGCCGCGCGAGATCTCGATCCGGCGCGGCCGCATCTCCTCCGGCAGCTCGCGCTTGAGGTCGATCGTCAGCAGGCCGTTCACCAGGTTGGCGCCGACGACCTTGACGTGATCGGCCAGCTCGAAGCGGCGCTGGAACGCCCGGCCGGCGATGCCGCGGTACAGATACTGCGCGCCGTCCTCGCCCGACTTGGCGCCGCGCACGACCAGCACGTTCTGCTGCTGCGTGACGGTCAGCTCGTCCTGGGTGAAGCCGGCCACCGCCATGGCGATGCGGTAGTCGTCGTCGCCGGTCTTGACGATGTCATAGGACGGCCAGTTGTCGATCGGCTCGACCCGGCCGGCGGATTCGAGCAGGTCGAAGATGCGATCGAAGCCGATGCCCGACCGGAACAGGGGGGAGAAGTCGAGGGTTGTCCTCATAGCCATATCCTCCGCATGAGCAACATGGATACGAGAGGGCGCCAGGATCGCGATGGAGCGGCCCGGCGCCTCCTGGACCGCCGGTCCCCGAATGGGCGACCGGTGATTGTTGATGTAGAACAACGGGTTGTGAGTTCAAGAGGGCGACCATTGGGAGCACAGCGATGAGCCTGACCGCAGAGGATGTCGCGACGGTCCTGGGGCCGGTCGAAGAGACGCTGGTGGCCGACATCATCCGCACCGGCGCGAGCCGGGAGGAGTTGGTCCAGGCCTGGGCGTGGGTCAGCAGCGACGAGGCGATGATCGGCGACGGCCGGCCGCTGCCGAGCGGCAGGGTCGCCGCCCTGGTCGAGCTGCTCGCGCCCGAGGAGGAGGAGCCGGAGGCCTGATGGCGGCCTCCCGGCTCAGCTCCGCGACAGGACCCGGATCGGCCCGCTGCGGTCCAGCGCATCGACCACCACATGCGGGCCGGACCGGCGCAGGGCGACGTCGACCGCCGCCCCGTCGATCGCCAGGTTGCGCAGCAGGACCTCGTCGAGGAAGGCCGGCAGGACCGGCTGGTCGAAGGTCACGCTGAACTCGTCCGGATCGAAGCCGAGACCGAGGCAGGCCTGCAGCATGAACAGCGGCGCGGCCGCGGCCCAGGCCTGCGGCATGCAGGCGACGGGGTAGAAGGTCGGCCCGCGGGTCCGCTGCCGCGGGAAGCCGCAGAACAGCTCCGGCAGGCGGCGCAGGTCGATATAGGTCGAGGCGGCGAACAGCCCCTCGAAGATCCGCGCCGCCTCGGCCCGGAAGCCGTAGCGCGCCAAGCCCGCGGCAATCAGCGCGTTGTCGTGCGGCCAGACCGAGCCGTTGTGATAGCTCATCGGGTTGTAGCGGGCCTCGCTCGAGGCGATGGTGCGCACGCCCCAGCCGCAGAAGGACGAGGCGTCCATCAGTGTCCGGGCCACGACGGCCGCCCGCTCGGGATAGGCGATGCCGGTCAGGAGGGCATGGCCGGCGTTCGAGCTGCGCACCCGGCAGGGCCGCTTGTCGCCGTCGAGCGCCAGCACATAGGTGCCGAGGGCATCGTCGAAGAACCGCGCGTCGAACGCCGTCCGCAGCGCCACGGCCCGCCCGTCATAATCCGCCGCGCGGTCCGGACGGCCCAGCCGGCGGGCGACCTCCGCCGCCGCCTGCCAGGCACCGTAGACATAGGCCTGGACCTCGGCCAGGGCGATCGGGCCGCGCGCCAGCGTGCCGTCGCGATGGAAGACGGAATCGTGGCTGTCCTTCCAGCCCTGGTTGGCCAAGCCTTCGGCGGTGCGGCGGCCGTATTCGACGAAGCCGTCGCCGTCGCGGTCGCCATAGGTCTCGATCCAGCCGAGCGCCGCCTCGATGCTGGGCCACAGCCGCCGCAGCGTGACCACGTCGCCGGTGCGCCGCAGATAGGCCCCGGCCAGCATGACGAAGAGCGGGGTGGAATCGATGCTGCCGTAATAGCGGCGGAACGGCACCTCGCCGAGCTCGGCCATCTCGCCGCGCCGGACCTCGTGCAGGATCTTGCCGGGCTCGGCGTCCGCGGCGTCATCCAGCGCCGTCGCCTGGTTCGCGGCGAGATGGCCCAGCACGCCGCGGGCGATGGCGGGGTCGAGCCACAGGGTCTCCAGCGCCGTGATCAGGGCGTCGCGGCCGAAGACGGTGCTGAACCAGGGAATGCCGGCATAGGGGTACGGCCCTTCCGGCGTGTCCGTGATCAGCATGTAGAGGTCGGAGACGCTGCGGCGCACGGCCTCGTTGAAGATCTCGTTCGAGCCGGCGATCGACGCGGCCCGCGAGGAGGAGGCGCGAAGGGCGCGGCGGGCGTCGCGCAGGCCGGCGAAGAACGCCCGGCTCGACGGATGGCGGCGGGGCTGGTCCTCGCCGCAGCGGATCTCGAGGAACAGCGGCCGCGTCTCCTTCGGGCCGAGCTCGAAGGTGAAGCGGGCGCTGCCGCCGGTGAGCTCGGCCGGCGCCGGGTCGAAGGCCAGGGCCGTGGTCCGGGTCCGCCGGTCCAGCCCGGTGTAGCGGAGCACGACGCGGTCGGCGCCGATCTCCGGCTCGTGCAGCCGGCCCCGGACCTCCCGCTGCGCGCCGCGCACCTCGAACAGGTCGGCGAAATCGGCCTCGAAGACGATCTCGATCGAGACGCGCTGCGGTCGGTCGTCGAAGTTCCGGACCGCCAGCCGCTCGAAGCAGGTGGCGTTCCACAGAAAGCGCGACCGGCGCAGATGGATCAGGTCGTGGCCGAGCAGCAGCCGGCCGGCCGGGTCGAACAGGTCGGGGTTGGTGAGGTCGCAGGTGAGGGCGGCGTTGTCGTCGCGCAGCGTCGAGCTGAGCAGCATCGGCCGCGCGCCGTCGATCGTGAGGTAGAGATGCGACAGGTGCCGCGTGTCGCGATGGAAGATCCCTTCGGGGCTGCCCGGGCCGGACAGCGCATCGCCATTGTGGTCGAACACCGCGAAGGTGTCGCCGTGCTTCAGCGTCCGGGGCCGCCGTTCCTGCAGGGAGGCGGCGGCCGGGATGAAGAACTGGGCGATCGGGGTGCGGTGGGAGCTGGGGGCTGGAGTATGGGGGATGGTCTCGGCGCTCACCCTGTGCATCGCCGAACTCTCTCCGTCGTTTCCAGAATCAGGCGGTCAGCGTCGGTCGCGGCAGCCTGCCGGGGCGCGCGCCCCGGCGCCACGAAAAGCCAACTAAGCAGCCTCGTCCTTTGGTCAAGGGCTCGTCGGGACGGAAATCCTCGTCCGGGGCAAATTGTCGCCCGCCAGCAACAGCGGCCAATCAGGCCGCCTCGGCCCGCAGCATCACGGTGGACAGGGGCGGCAGCGACAGCATGATCTCGCTGCCATCGCGGGCATCGCCGAGGACCACGGGATCGGGGGCGACGATCCCGCCGCCGCCATAGACCCGGGCATCGGTGTTCAGGATCTCGCGCCACGGCCCCGGATGCGGCACGACCATGCGGTATTCCGGCCGGGGCACCGGGGTGAAGTTGCACACCGCCAGGACCGGCCGGTCGCCATCCGCGCCCCGGCGCAGATAGGCGAAGACGCTGGCCTCGGCATCGTCGACCACGGTCCAGGTGAAGCCGGACGGCTCGGCGTCGCGGCGGTGCAGGGCCGGCTCGGCGCGGTAGATGCGGTTGAGGTCGCGGACCAGGCGCTGCACCCCGCGATGCAGCGGGTCGTCGAGCAGGTGCCAGTCGAGCTGGGCGTCGTGGTTCCATTCCCGCTCCTGGCCGAACTCCCCGCCCATGAACAGCAACTTCTTGCCCGGCGAGCTCCACATGAAGCCGAAATAGGCGCGGAGATTGGCGAAGCGCTGGGCCGTGTCGCCCGGCATGCGGCCGAGCAGCGATCGCTTGCCGTAGACGACCTCGTCATGCGACAGCGGCAGCACGAAGCGTTCGGTGAAGGCGTAGAGCAGCCCGAAGGTCATCGCGTTGTGATGGTATTTGCGGTGGATCGGGTCGTGCGCCATGTAGCCGAGCGTGTCGTGCATCCAGCCCATGTTCCATTTGTAGGAAAAGCCCAGGCCGCCCGCCGCCGGCGGGGCGGTGACGCCGGGCCAGGCGGTCGATTCCTCGGCGATCACCACGGCGCCGGGATGCCGCTCGGCCACCAGCGTGTTCAGGGCGCGCAGGAAGGCGATGGCCTCCAGATTCTCGCGCCCGCCATGGATGTTGGGGGTCCATTCGCCCGGGCCGCGACTGTAGTCGCGGTAGAGCAGGGAGGCGACGGCGTCCACGCGCAGCCCGTCGACATGGTAGCGGTCGAGCCATTCCAGCGCGCTGGCCAGCAGGAAGGCGGCGACCTCGGCGCGGCCGAGATTGTAGATCCAGGTGTTCCAGTCGCGGTGGAAGCCCTCGCGCGGGTCCTCGTGCTCGTAGAGCGCAGTGCCGTCGAAGCGGTGCAGGCCGTGGGCGTCGTTGGGGAAATGCGCCGGCACCCAGTCGACCAGCACGCCGATGCCGGCGCGGTGGCAGGCGTCGACGAAGCGGGCGAAGGCTTCCGGCGGCCCGAAGCGGGCGGTCGGCGCGAACAGGCCGAGCGGCTGGTAGCCCCAGCTGCCGGTGAACGGATGCTCGGCGATCGGCAGCAGCTCGAGATGGGTGAAGCCCATGCCGGCGACATAGGGGACCATCCGCTCCCGCAGCCCGTCCCAGTCGAGCGGCCGGCCGTCCTCGCCGCGCAGCCAGGAGCCGGCGTGCAGCTCGTAGATCGAGACCGGGGCGGAGGCGGCCTGCCGGGCGGCGCGGCCCTTCATCCAATCTTCGTCGGTCCAGCGGAAGGGCAGGGGCAGCGGTACCACTGAGGCGGTGCGGGGCGGCGCCTCGGTCTCGCGGGCCAGCGGGTCGGCGCGCTGCGGCAGCAGATGGCCGTGCCGGTCCAAGAGCTCGAACTTGTAGAGCGCGCCGTCCGCCACGCGGGGGATGAACATCTCCCATACCCCGCCGTGGTGGCGCAGCCGCATCGGATGGCGCCGCCCGTCCCAGCTGTTGAACTCGCCGACCACCGAGACGCGGCTGGCGTTCGGAGCCCAGACGGCGAAGCGTGTGCCCTCGACCCCGTCGATCGTGACCACCCGGCTGCCCAGGCAGCGCCGCACCGCCTCCGGGTCGCCCGCGACGAGGGCGCGCAGGTCCGGCTCGTCCAGCAGCACCCCGAAGGCGTAGGGATCCTCGGTCTCCTGCACCGCGCCGCCGGGCCAGGCGATGCGCAGCAGATAGGGCTCGTCTTCGTTCAGCATGCCGGCGAACACCCCGGCCGGATGGACCGGCTCCAGCACCGCCAGGCGGCGCCCGTCCGACCGCGCCACCGCCTCGACCCGGTCGGCATTGGGCAGGCAGGCGCGGACCGCGATGCCGTCCCCGGTCGGATGGGGGCCGAGCACCGCGAAGGGGTCGCCATGGCGTCCCGCGGCGATCGCGTCGAGGGCGGCGGGATCGAGGCCGGTCGGCAGCGCGACATCAGGCATGGGCCAGAACCTTCGCGTCGGCAGAGAGTTGGTCCAGGAGGGCGGCGAGGCCACGGATCGGCAGGCCGATCCAGGCGGGGCGGTTGGCCGCCTCGTAGCGGATCTCGTAGGCCGCCTTCTCCAGCGAGAACAGAGCGATCAGCGCCTCCTCCGCCTCCGGCTCCGCCCAGGGGCGCGGCGCGGCGCGGGCGACATCGCGATAGGCGCCGAGGAAGGCCTTGGTGGCCTCGGTGCGATAGCGCTGCAGAAGCGCCGCCCGGTGCTCCCGCATCGCCTCGGGGATGGCGTCGCGGGTGGCGTCGTCGGCCGTGGCCGCGGCGTAGTCGATCGATCGCAGCAGGCCGGCGACGTCGCGCAGCGGGCTCGACTTGCGCCGGCGCTCGGCGATCGGCCGGGTCGGCTCGCCCTCGAAATCGATCAGATAGGCGTCGCCCTGGGCGACCAGAACCTGGCCGAGATGGAAGTCGCCATGGATCCGGGTCTGCAGCGAGCCGCGCCCGGCGTCGGCCAGAAGCTCCACCAGCCGCGCCAGCTCGTCGCGTCCGGCCATCAGCCGCTTCGCCGCCTCCTCCGTCGCGGCGTCCGGCCAGTCGCGCATCGCCGCGAGCGTGGCGATGGCACCGTCGATCTCGACCAGCGTCTCCTCGATCCAGCCGCGGACCGCCTCGGCATCGGCGGGCTCGGGGGCGAAGGCGGGATCGTCGGACGGCTGCGCCAGCACGGCGTGGATCTCGGCCAGCCGCCGGCCGATCGCCGCGGCGAAGCCGGCCTCGTCGGCGAAGCCCTCGCCATCCGTGGCCTCGTCGGTCAGGGTCATCTCGTCCACGGTCCGGCGCAGATTGTCCAGGCTCCAGGTCCAGCCGTCGCCCTGGTTGCGGACATAGCCCTGGACGATCGCGAGGGTCCGCGGCTGGCCGTCGGCACCGATCCGCACCGCCTCGCCGAACAGCGGGGCGATGTTGGCCGCGCCGTGCTCGGTCAGGTACCGCCCCATCTCGGCCTCCGGATGGACGCCGGGGCGAATGCGGCGCAGCAGCTTCAGCACCAGCTGATCGCCGAGGACGAGGGAGCTGTTCGACTGCTCCGCCGCCAGCCAGTGGATCTCCGCATCCGGCGGCAGCTCGAAGCCCTGCATCCGCGTCGTCGGCAGGAACCGGATCTCGCCGTCATCGGTCGGGATCGGACGGCCGGTGCGCAGGCCGTCGACGAGGGCCAGCGGCAGGTCGCGCAGGGAGAAGCCGTCGGTCAGGAAGCCGACGCGGCGGCCGCGCCGGACGCGGGCGATGGCGAGCTGCTGCTGCAGCGCCGGCAGGCTGCCGTCCTCCCAGACGATGCCGAGCGGCAGCTGGTAGCAATCCGTGGTGCCGCCGGCGGTCGCCTCCACCTGGGTCAGCATCAGCTCGGTCCCGGGCAGCGGCACGGCGGTGGCGATGCGGATGCCGTCGATGTGCCGGTCCTTGGCCGCGAACCAGCGGCGCTTCGGCAGGTAGGCCGGCAGGCTCTCGGTCTCCAGGATCTGCCGTGATGCCGGGGACAGCACGTCGGTCACGCCGTTGCGCAGCACCAGGGTGACGAATTCCGGCATCTGCTCCGGCGGCTCGTGGTGCCAGCGCGGCGCCGCGGCGTCGGCCCGCAGCTGGAACCAGTAGAAGCCGTAGGGCGGCAGGGTCAGCAGATAGGTCAGCTGGCCGATCGGCGGGAAGACCGTGTCCCCGGTCAGCTCGACCGGTGACCGGCCCTCGAAATCGGCGAGGTCCAGCTCCACCGCCTGCGGCGCGCGCGACAGGTTGGCGACGCAGAGGATGGTCTCGTCCTCATAGCTGCGCAGATAGGCCAGGATCTTGCGGTTGCCGGGATAGAGGAAGCGCAAGGCCCCGCGGCCGAAGGCGCGGTGCTGGCGGCGCAGCGCCAGCATCCGCCGGGTCCAGTTCAGCAGCGAATGCGGATCGCGCGCCTGGGATTCGACGTTCACGGCCGGAAAGCCGTAGAGCGCGTCCATGATCGCCGGCAGCACCAGCTTCTCCGGATCGGCGCGGGAGAAGCCGCCGTTGCGGTCGGGCGACCACTGCATCGGCGTGCGAACGCCGTCGCGGTCGCCGAGATGGATGTTGTCGCCCATGCCGATCTCGTCGCCGTAGTAGAGGACGGGCGTCCCCGGCATCGACAGCAGCAGGCTGGTCATCAGCTCCATGCGCCGGCGGTCGCGCTCCAGCAGCGGCGACAGGCGGCGGCGGATGCCGAGATTGATCCGGGCGCGCCGGTCGGCGGCATAGACCTCCCACAGATAGTCGCGCTCGCTGTCGGTCACCATCTCGAGCGTCAGCTCGTCATGGTTGCGCAGGAAGATCGCCCATTGGCAGGTTTCCGGGATCTCCGGCGTCTGGCGCATGATGTCGGTGATCGGAAACCGGTCCTCGCGCGCGATCGCCATGTACATCCGTGGCATCAGCGGGAAGTGGAACGCCATGTGGCATTCGTCGCCGCGGCCGAAATACTCCTGCGTATCCTCCGGCCACTGATTGGCCTCGGCCAGCAGCATCCGGCCGGGATAGTGCTCGTCGAGATAGGCCCGGATCTGCTTCAGCACGGCATGGGTCTCGGGCAGGTTCTCGTTCGAGGTGCCCTCGCGCTCGATCAGGTAGGGGATGGCGTCGAGCCGGAGGCCGTCGACGCCGAGGTCGAGCCAGAACCGCATGACGCGCAGCACCGACTTCAGCACCCGAGGATTGTCGAAGTTCAGGTCCGGCTGGTGCGAGTAGAAGCGGTGCCAGAAATAGGCGCCGGCCACCGGGTCCCAAGTCCAGTTCGACTTCTCGGTGTCGCAGAAGATGATCCGGGTGCCGGCATAAGCCTGGTCGGTGTCGGACCAGACGTAGAAGTTCCGGGCGGCGGTGCCGGGCCTGGCCCGCCGCGCCCGCTGGAACCAAGGGTGCTGGTCCGAGGTGTGGTTGATCACCAGCTCGGTGATCACGCGCAGGCCCCGGCGATGCGCCTCGGCGATGAAGCGGCGCACATCGGCCAGGGTGCCGTAGTCCGGGTGCACCTCGGTGTAGGCGGCGATGTCGTAGCCGTCGTCGCGCCGGGGCGAGGGGTAGAAGGGCAGCAGCCACAGTGTGTCGACGCCCAGGCTGGCGATGTAGTCGAGCCTGGTGATCAGCCCCTTGAAGTCGCCGATCCCGTCGTCGTTGCTGTCGAAGAACGACTTCACGTGGATCTGGTAGACGACGGCGTCCTTGTACCAGACCGGGTCGTCGAAGCCGGGGGCGGGGGAACGGGGGGCCATGTCACACCTCCTGCGCCGGTCGGATGCGCCAGATCGCGAAGGGCTGCACGGCGGGGTCGAGGCGGATGTGCTGGATCTTGCCGTGCCAGGTGAACGCTTCGCCGGTCATCAGGTTCTCGGCCGCCAGGGCGCCGTGGTCGGGCAGGCCCCATTCCCACAGCGGGATCTCGATGTCCGCCTCCTGCGGCCGGTGCGGGTCGAGGTTGACCGCGACCAGCAGGACGTTGCCGCGGTCGGGCGTCGCCTTGCCGTAATAGAGGATGCTGTCGTTGAAGGCGTTGTAGAAGGTCAGGCCGAGATGGGTCTGCAGCGCCGGGTTGGCGTGGCGGATCCGGTTCAGCCGGGTGATCTCGGCGATGATGTTGCCGGGCCGGTCCCAGTCCCAGGCGCGCAGCTGGTACTTTTCGCTGTCGAGATACTCCTCCTTGCCCGGGACCGCCTGCGCCTCGCACAGCTCGAAGCCGTTGTACATGCCCCACAGGCCGGACAGCGTGGTCGCCAGCGCGGCGCGGATCAGGAAGCCCGGGCGGCCGCTGGTCTGCAGGAACTGCGGGTTGATGTCCGGCGTGTTGACGAAGAAGTGCGGCCGGAAGTAGTCCTTCGGCGCGGTCGTCGTCAGCTCGGTCAGGTAGCCGGTCAGCTCCGCCTTGGTGTTGCGCCAGGTGAAGTAGGTGTAGGACTGCGAGAAGCCGATCTTCGCCAGCCGGTACATCACCTTGGGCCGGGTGAAGGCCTCGGCCAGGAAGACGACGCCGGGGTCGCGGCTGCGGATGTCGGCGATCAGCCACTCCCAGAAGGGGAAGGGCTTGGTGTGCGGGTTGTCGACCCGGAACAGCCGCACGCCCTCGCCGACCCAGAAGGCGACGATGTCGCGCAGGGTCCGCCACAGCTCCGGCAGCGCCGCCTCGGCGTAGAACTCGACATTGACGATGTCCTCGTACTTCTTCGGCGGGTTCTCGGCGTAGCGGATCGACCCGTCCGGCCGCCAGCCGAACCAGCCGGGGTGCTCGCGCAGCCAGGGATGGTCGGGGGCGCATTGGATGGCGAAGTCGAGGGCCAGCTCCAGCCCGTGCTCGGCCGCCGCGTCGCGCAGCCGGCGGAAATCCTCGATCGTGCCGAGCTGCGGATGGATCGCGTCGTGGCCGCCCTCGGCCGCGCCGATGGCGTAGGGGCTGCCGGGATCGTCCGGCCCGGGGGTGAGGGTGTTGTTGCGGCCCTTGCGGTTCTTCCGGCCGATCGGGTGGATCGGCGGGAAGTACAGCACGTCGAACCCCATGGCGCGGATCACCGGCAGCCGCCGGATCACGTCGTCGAAGGTGCCGTGCCGGTGCGGGTCGCCGCTGGCCGACCGCGGGAACAGTTCGTACCAGCTGGCGAAGCCGGCGGCGCGGCGCTCGGCGTCCACCGCCTGCGGCGGGTCCTGGCGGACGGCGAAGGGCCGGCGGTCGGCCCTGGTCATCAGCGCCGCCGTCTCCGGCGCCTGCAGCCGCTTGAGCCGGTCCGCCGGCGCGGCCTCGGCGAAACCGGCCAGCAACGTCTCCAGCTCGGCCCGGATCCGGCCGCGGCAGGCGTCGCGCGCCCGTTCGACCAGCAGCCTGCCCTCCTCGATCTCGACCGTGAGGTCCAGCCCTGCCAGCTGCTTCTTGCGCAGGTCGGACAGGAAGGTGGCGAAGTCGTCGCGCCAGGCCTCGACGGCGAAGAGGTAGCGGCCCATCCGCTCCAGCGGGAACTCCCCGGCCCAGCGGTCGTTGCCGATCGGCGCCATGCGCCGCTCGCGCCAGCCCCGCTCGTCCTCCGGCCGCCAGAGCAGGGCGACGGCGGTGATCTCGTGCCCGTCGGTGACCACGTCGGCCTCGACCCGCAGGCTCTCGCCGGCGATGCGCTTGACCGGGAAGCGGGGATGGCCGGGGGAAGGGGAGACCGCCTCGATCGCCACCCGCGGCGCGCGGATCGCGCGGGCCAGATCCAGCTCGGCGGTGCGCGACGGGGCGGCGGCGACCGGTGTCGCGCGCGGCGCCTCCAGCACCCGGGTCTCGCCGGCGTCGAGTGTGATCGGGCTGCTGCCGTCCAGCCAGGCCGGCGCATCGCCCAGCTTGGGCGAGAACGGGCCGAACTCGCCGCCGATGCCGCGCAGCATGTCGACGGGCCGCACGGCGGCCGGGCGCTGCAGATCGGTGTTGGCCAGGATCAGCTCGGCCCTTTCGGGCGCCGCGCCGGCCTCGGTGCGGAGGAGGGCGACGACCGTGGCCCCCGGGCCGCTGAGGCTGCGCAGCCTGGCGGCCTTGCCGTCCGGCCGGGTCAGCGCCGCGATGGTGGCCGCGATCTCCTCGCTCAGGTCGAAGGCCGAGGTCTCCCGCGCCCAGCGAAGCTCGGCCTCGGCGGTGCCGGCGGCGGGCTCGCGGGCGGCGAATTCGAAGCCCATCGGCAGCAGCAGCCCGTCCCCCGCCGCGGCGGCCAGCCGCAGCGACCGCAGATAGGCGCGGCGCAGCAGTGGGGTGCGGCGGATGCGGGCCGCCAGGCGCGGTCCCGACGGCGGCTCGGGATAGGTGATCGCCGGCAGCACCGGCGATGCCGGGCACAGCGGCGACCGTTGCCACGCCTCCAGCAGCCCGGCGGCCGAGACATGGGCATCGAAGCCGCAGTCCCGCAGCAGGATCTGGTCCGGCTCCCGGTCGGTCCAGGCAGCGAACCAGATCCGGTCCGTCTCGGCCCGCGCCCGGGCGATGACCTCCGCCCAACGCCGCGCCTCGTCCGGGCTCGCGACCCGGCAGATGAAGCCGTCGACGCCGGCCTGGCAGGCGGCTACGAGCGGGGCCGGCAGCCGGGCGGCGGCCGCCTCGTCGAGCGCCGCCTTCGGCGTCCGGGATGGGAGGCGGCGCGGATCCGGCGGCGCGTCGTCGGCGGCCGGTCCCGCCGCCGCCTCGCCCTCCGCCGGGGCGAGCTGGAGGACGAGGCCCAGCCCGTGCCGGCGGCAGGCTTCGACCGCCAGGTCGATGGCCGCGCGGGATTGCGACAGCGCGGATGGGTCCGGCGGCGCCGCGACGACCAGATGGTCGAACCCCATCCGCGCGACCTGCGGCACGCGCTCGGCGAGGAAGGCCCCCGACAGCGACCCGAGGTCGCCGGTGAGGCTGTAGAGGATTCGGGGATCCCGGAGCGGGGCGGCTGCGGGGCGGCCGGACTTCCGGCGCAACTGGAGAGTCTGTCCGGGCATGTCCGGTCTCGCGGCAGTTGCGGCTAGGTTCTTCTTCCGAGAACGGGAGCCGCATCGCCGCGGTTCCTGACCGCGCCGATCGATGGAATTCAGGCGAAGCGAGGCCGCCGGCCGGCCTGCCCTATTTGACCGCGCCCGCGGTCAGGCCCCGGATGATGTAGCGCTCGAGGAACACGCCGATGATCGCGAGCGGCGCGATCGCCGCGGTCGACAAGGCCGCCATCGACCACCAGTTGATGCCTTGCGAGCCGGTCTGGCTGGCCACCATCACCGGCAGGGTCTTGGCGTCGGTGCTGGTCAGCAGCGCGGCGAAGAAATACTCGTTCCAGCACAGCACGACCGACAGGATGAAGGCCGCCACCATGCCGGGCAGGGCCAGCGGCACCACGATGCGCAGGAAGGCCTGCCACACCGTCGCGCCGTCGACCCGCGCCGCCTCCTCCAGCTCGATGGGAATCGAGGCGAACTGGTCGCGCATGATCCAGATCACGATCGGCAGCACCATCAGCGTGTAGACCAGGATCAGCCCGATCCGGGTGTCCAGCAGCGCCAGCTCCTTGTAGAGCACCAGGAACGGCATCGCCAGGACCACAGGCGGCAGGATCAGCTGCGACAGGAACCAGAAGGAGATGTCCTTGTTGCGCCACGGCCCGAACCGGTAGCGGAAGCGGCTGAGGCCGTAGGCGGCGAGCGAGCCGATGGCGACCGCCAGCAGCGAGGCGCCGATCGAGGCGACGACGCTGTTCTCGAAGCGCAGCAGGAACTCCTCCCGCACCGTCGAGGTGGCGCCGATCGTATCCGGCGACAGGCCGAGCGAGCGCCAGCCGCGCCAGTCCGGCTGGAAGTCGATCCAGGGGATCAGATGCCCCCGGGTGACGTCGACCGCGGTCTTGAACGAGGTGGTGACGGTCCAGTAGATCGGGAACAGCGAGATGAAGGCCCACAGCAGCGCCGCGGCGTAGAGCAGCGTGCGGCCGGACAGGCGCCGGAGGCGCAGGGGCGCCGCGCCGGTCATGTCAGCCGCCGCATCCAGCGGCTGACCAGGCTGAGCAGCGCGGTCACGAAGACGATGATCATCACGAAATAGACCTGCGCCAGCATGGTGCCGTAGCCGACATTCGATCGGTCCCGGTACTCGCGATAGATGAAGCTCGACACCGTGTCCGTGGCGCCGCCGGGGCCGCCCGCGGTCACGTTGATGACGATGTCGGCCAGCTTCAGCTCGAAGATGATCCGCAGGATCACGGCGGTGACGCTGACCGGCAGCATCAGCGGGAAGGTGATCTTCCAGAAGGACTGCCAGGCCTTGGCGCCGTCGATCCGCGCCGCCTCCAGGATGTCGTTCGGCAGCGCCTGCAGCCCGGCCAGCAGCAAGATCATGACGAAGGGGATCGAGACCCAGGCGTCCATCGCCATGATACTGAGCCGCGCCATCCAGGGCGAGGCGAAGAAGGCCGGATTCTCCCAGCCGAGATACCGGGCCAGCGACGCCGCCGGGCCGAAGCGGTACTCCATGATCGACTTGCCGATCATCCAGCTGACCGCGACCGGGCTCAGCATGAACGGCATCAGGAAGGCGACGCGGAAGAACTTGCGGGCGCGGATCTCCGCGTTCAGCAGCAGGGCCAGGCCGAAGGCGATGGCGTATTGCACCAGCACCGCCAGCACGTACCAGACCATGTTGCCGAGCGCGTTCCAGTAATAGGGATCGGCCCAGAGGGTGCGGAGGTTGTCGAGGCCGTTGAGCTGCCGGCCGGCGAAGGAACTGAGGTTCCAGTCGGTGAAAGCGATGTAGAGGCCGAAGACGGTCGGGAAGATCACCATCGACACGGTGAACAGCACCGCGGGCAGCAGGAACAGCGCCCGGTGCCCGGCCTCGCCCCGGATCATCACCTGCCCGGCGCCGAGCGCCACCGCCCAGGCCAGATAGGCGTAGAGCAGGGGGCGCCAGCTCTCGAAGCCGATCGCGACGACCCCCGCCGAGTCCAGCACCTGCAGCAGCAGCACCGCCGCGAGGCCGAGGGTGGCGAGCCCGATCAGCCATCGGCCCGCGACCTTGCGGCCGGCGGGAATGTGCGACGAGACTGGCTTGATGCTGTGATCGCCGGCGAGGGCGCCGGCGCTGATCTCCGCTTCGCTCATGCCGGTCGGGACCGCAGTTGCGTGCTGTCGAGGGCGACCTCCGCGTTGCCTCTCCCGCTTGCGGGATAGGTCGGAACCGCGTCAGCGGTTCCGGGTGAGGGCGTTCGTCGAGGCCTGTGCCAGCCCTCACCCGGACGTCCTGGCGGACGTCCGACCTCTCCCGCCACGCGGGAGAGGTCGGACGACTGCCCGGACGCTGTCACCCGATTGTCTCCGGCCCTCACAGCCCGAGCGACGCCTTGTAGAGCGCGATCTGCTTGTCCCGGCCGATCTGGTCGGTGATCTTCTCCCAGGCTGCGGCGATGGCGTCGGCGCCTTGCTGGGCGGTGCTCTGGCCGGCGAAGACCTTGGCCAGCTCGTCCTCCGCCACGCTGTAGTACTGGAAGATGCCGGGAATCCGCGGCTCGATCGCCGCATTCGGGTGGTTGTAGGAGTCCGCGTTGGCCCTCAGATAGGAGCTGATGAAGGCTTCGTCGTAGCCGGCCGCCACCCATTCCGGGATCTGGAAGTGGCTGTTCCGATAGGGCTGGAAGCCGGAGGGATAGGCCGCCATCCACAGCGACAGGTCCTTGCCGCCGAGATGGGCCGCGGCGCTCCAGGCCGCCTTGTGCTTGGCCGGGTCGTTGTCGACCCGGGCCATGACATAGACGCCCCAGCCGATATAGGCCATGTTCGGCGCGTGGTTCGGGCCGCCCGGCAGCTTGTCCCACGCCCCGGTCTTGGCGTTGTAGACGTCGTCCGACCCCGGCAGGATGCTGAAGCCGCAGACGTCGCCGATCACCGAAGAGTCGCTGGTCTTGGCGTTCGAGCCGACATCGCCCCACCACGCCACCATCGATCCGGTTCCGGCCAGGAACTGCTGGAAGGCGGTGGTGTTGGGGTCGGCGCCCAGCTGGTCCGGCGGCTCGGAGGGCAGGGCGTCGATCACGTCCTGGATCGCCCGCACCCAGGCCGGGTTGTTGATCCGCGGCTTCATCGTGTCGACGTCGAACAGCCAGGCCTTGTCGTCCGGGTGCTTGGCATAGGCCGAGGCCCGGCTGCCCAGGAAATAGAAGCCGAAGCCGCCCCAGGCCTTGGGCGCGTCGAGATAGCCGTAGGCGTCCTGGCCGGCGACCTGCCTGCCCTTGAGGAACTTGGTCACCGCCTGGACCTGCTGCCAGGTCTTCGGCACGCCCCATTCGCCCTGGCCGCCGGATTCCTTCCAGGCCGCCGCCAGATCGGCGTCGGAGAAGACGTCGGTGCGGTAGTTGAAGGTGTGGCAGTCGCCGTCGATCGAGATCCGGTAGGTCTTGCCCTCCCAGGTGCCGACCGGGGCCTTCAGGTAGCCGACATAGTCGTCCATCTCGATCTGGGCCTTGACCCAATCCGGCATCTCCGAGGCCAGGCCCTTGCCGCACACGTCGCCTTCGAACGGGGCGCCCATCTCGACAATGTCGAAATCCACCGTGCCGGTGGCGATCGCCTGTTGCAGCCGCGGGTTGTAGTCGGCCTGGGCCAGGTCGATCCAGGTGATCCGGGCGCCGGTATAGGCCTCCCACGGCTTCAGGAAGCCGCGGAACAGCAGGTTGTGCAGGTTCTGGTTGTTCAGCCCCATGAAGGTGAGCTGGACGCCGTTGAACTCGCCCTCCTTGATCATCGCCTTGGTCGGGCCGAGGCACAGCTCGCCCACCTTCTGCCAGTCGGCATCGGTCGGCGACCCCTTGCCGACGCCCGGGATCTGCAGGATCTGGGCGCGCAGGTCACTCTGCGCCAGCGCCGTCGACGACAAGGGGCCGAGCAGGCCCGTCGTCCCCAGGGCCGCGCCGAGCCCGGCCGCACCCTTCAGAACCGAGCGCCGGCTGGCCTGCATCCCGACAAAACGATCATAATCCTGTTGCTTCACCGCGAACCTCCCTGTGTTCTTCGTCTTGTGTCGTCCGGGCTCGGCAGCCGTTTCTTGTGAAACGTTTCATGCGGCCCGGCCTCCGGCTGCGATTTCGGCGGGTGACGAAGGCGAAGCTGAGTATGATGCGGCCTCGATGGGGGCGCAAGGGAACGGCCGGAAGCCGCAACCCGAATTAGGGAGAGACATCCGGATGGGCAGGGTTGGCAATTTTCAGAGGGTGTTCGGCGACCGAAAGCCGGTCATTGCGATGGTGCATTTCGGCGCCTTGCCCGGTGCACCGCTCCACGACTCGGCAGCGGGACTCGACGGGCTGCTCGAAGGCGCGCGCCGCGACCTCCTGGCGCTGCAGGCGGCCGGCTTCGACGCCGTGATGTTCGGCAACGAGAACGACCGGCCCTACGAGTTCAAGGTCGACCCGGCCTCGACCGCGACCATGGCCTATCTCATCGGCCGGCTGCGGCCGGAGATCACGGTGCCGTTCGGCGTCAACGTGCTGTGGGATCCGGCCAGCACGGTCGCGCTGGCGGCCGCCACCGGCGCCGCATTCGTGCGCGAGATCATGACCGGCACCTACGCCTCCGACATGGGCCCGTGGAATCCCGATGCCGGCGCCGCCATGCGCTATCGCGACCGGCTCGGCCGCCGGGACCTCGCGATGCTGTACAACATCTCCGCCGAGTTCGCCTGGTCGCTGGACCGGCGCAGCCTGGCCGACCGGGCGCGCAGCGCCGTGTTCTCCAGCATCCCCGACGCGGTCCTGGTCTCCGGCGCGATCACCGGCGAGGCCGCGGCGATGTCGGACCTCGAAGCGGTCAAGCAGGCCTTGCCGCACACCCCGGTCCTGGCCAACACGGGCGTCAGGCACGAGACGGTGGCCGACGTGCTGCGGGTGGCGGATGGCTGCATCGTCGGCTCCTCGCTCAAGGTCGACGGCAACACCTGGAACCCGGTCGATCCCGACCGCGCGGCCGAGTTCATGCGGCTGGCGCGGGCGGCCCGGCAGGGCTGACGGCGATGGCGACGGAGCTGCCGGACCATCCGGCCAAGCGGCGCCTGCGCGGGCTGGTGTCGGAGCTGATGCTGATCCCGGGCCTCAGCGGCCATGAAGGGCGGGTGCGGCGGCATCTCGCCGGGTTGCTGTCAGGGCTCGGCATCGCCTCCCGCACCGACCGGCTGGGCAACCTGATCGCGACGGTCGAGGGCACGGTCGCCGGGCCCAGCGTGATGCTGTTCGCCCATATGGACCAGCTCGGCCTCATCGTCCGCAAGATCGAGCCGGGCGGCTTGGTGCGGGTGGAGCGGCTGGGCGGGGTGCCGGAGAAGGCGCTGCCGTCCCAGCCCGTGGTGTTCTGCACCGGCGGCCGCGACGTGCCGGGCGTGATCGCCAACAAGAGCCACCACGCCACCTCGCAAGAGGAGAAGTACCGGGTCCTGCCTTACCCCGAGATCTATATCGATGCCGGTTTCGACAGCGCCGCCGAGGCGCTGGCCGCCGGCATCGACATCGGCACGCCGGTGGTCTACGCGCCGAAGGTGGTGGAGCTGGCCGGCGACCGCATCGCCGGCACCGCGGTCGACGACCGCGCCGGCTGCGCCGTGATCATCGAGGTCGCCCGCGCCCTGCTGGCGGCGCCGCGGCGGCCGACCGTGCATCTGGTGTTCTCGGTGCAGGAGGAGTTCAACCTGCGCGGCGCGGTGACGGCGGCGCAGGTGCTGGCGCCCGACATCGCCATCCAGCTCGACATCGTCCTCGCCACCGACACGCCGGACATGGCGCAGCGCGGCGATATCCGCCTCGGCGGCGGGCCGGCGATGAGCCTGTACAGCTTCCACGGCCGTGGCACGCTGAACGGCACCATCCCGCATCCGGCGCTGGTCGCCCTGTTCGGCGAGACCGCTCGCGGCGAGGGCATCCCGCTGCAGAAGAGCGCCCATGTCGGCCTGCTGACCGATTCCTCCTACGTGCAGCTGGTGCATGCCGGCGTCGCCGCGATCGATCTCGGCTTCCCGGCCCGCGGCACCCATTCCTCGCTCGAGATCTGCGACCTCTCCGACCTCGCCGGGCTGGCGCGCCTGCTGGCCGCCGGCATCGGCCGCATCGACGACAGCTTCAGCCTCGACCGCGATCGGTACGTGACATGACCCATTATCTCGGCATCGACATCGGAACCTTCGAGTCCAAGGGCGTGCTGGTCGCCGCGGACGGCCGGATCGTCGCGATGGCGGCGAAGCCGCACAAGCTGATCGTGCCGCAGCCGGGCTGGGCGGAGCACCGGCCGAAAGAGGATTGGTGGGACGACGTCACCTTTCTCTGCCGCAAGCTTCTGGCTGAGAGCGGCGTGCCCGCCGCCTCGATCCGCGCGGTCGGCACCAGCGCCATCGGGCCGTGCATGCTGCCGGTCGACGCCGCCGGCGAGCCGCTGATGAACGGCGTGCTCTACGGCGTCGACACCCGCGCCCACCAGGAAATCGCGGATCTGACGGCGCAGATCGGCGAGGACGTTCTGGTCGACCGCTGCGGCAACGCCCTGACCTCGCAATCGGTCGGGCCGAAGATCCTCTGGCTCAAGCGCAACCGGCCGGAAATCTTCGCCCGCACGGCGAAGATCCTGACCTCGACCTCGTTCCTGCTGCACAAGCTGACCGGGCGCTTCGTCATCGACCACTACACGGCGGCGAATTCCAGCCCCTTCTACCTGGCCGACGCGCTGGCCTGGAGCGATGAGCTGGCCCCCGGCATCGTCGACCTCGACAGGATGCCGGATCTGGCCTGGAGCACGGATATCGTCGGCACCGTGACCCGGCAGGCGGCGGAGGAGACCGGGCTGGTCGAGGGCACGCCGGTGATCGCCGGCACCATCGACGCGGCGGCGGAGGCGGTCAGCGTCGGCGTGCTCGACAGCGGCGACATGATGGTGATGTACGGCTCGACCATCTTCACCATCCTGCTGGCGGACACCCGGCTGCGCGATCCGCGCCTGTGGTGGGCGCCCTGGCTGATGCCCGGCCAGCACGCGGCGCTGGCGGGCCTCGCCACCAGCGGCACGCTCAGCCACTGGTTCCGCGACCAGTTCGGCCGCGACCTCGACCCGGCCTCGGCGATCCCGGCGCTGGTGGCGGAGGCGGAGCAGTCTCCGCCCGGGGCGAAGGGGCTTGTGCTGCTGCCTTATTTCTCCGGCGAGCGCACGCCGATCCACGACCCGCAGGCCAAGGGCGTGCTGTTCGGCCTCAACCTGACCCACACCCGCGGCGACATCTGCCGGGCGCTGTTCGAGGGCATCGCCTGCGGCACCGCCCATATCGTCGAGACCTATCGCGAGGCGGGGCAGGTGCCGCGCGCGGTGTTCGCGGTCGGCGGCGGCACCAAGAACCGGGTGTGGTCGCAGGCGACCTCCGACATCTCGGGCCATCCGCAGATCCTGCGGCAGAAGACCGTCGGTGCCAGCTACGGCGACGCCTTCCTGGCCGCGCTCGCGGTCGGCGACGCCCGGCCGGGCGACATCCGCGACTGGAACCCGACCGACTCGGAGGTGACGCCCGACCCGGCCCATGCCGAGGTCTACCGGCGGCAGTTCGGCGTGTTCAAGGACCTGTATCCGGCGACGCGGGAGCTGATGCGGCGTCTGGACGGGTAAGGGGGTTCGGCACCAAGCCCGCCTGTCCTATCCGTCATTGCGAGCGCAGCGAAGCAATCCAGGGCCATTTGGCGTGGCCCCTGGATTGCTTCGTCGGCTTCGCCTCCTCGCAATGACGGTCTTGGAAGAGGCGCCGGATCCTCACGACCCGGCGTTGGCCTGCTGCTGCGGCAGCGGCTGCACCGGCATGCCGGGGCCGATCTTCTGCAGGTTGCCGGTGATGACGCGGTCGCTCTCGGCCAGACCCTTCTCGACCGTCACCAGCTCGCCCAGCGTGGGGCCGAGCGAGACCAGGCGCTGGTCGACGGTATTGTCCTTGCCGATCACATAGACGTATTTGCCGAACTGGCCCGACCCGACCGCGACCTGCGGCACCATCAGCGCGTTCGGCTGCTGCTTCAGGTGCAGGCGGATGCGGACATACTGGCCGGGCAGCAGCGTCCGGTCGGGATTGGCCACGGTGGCGCGGGCCACGATCGTGCCGGTGGCGTGGTCGACCGCGTTGTCGAGGAAGGTCAGCTCGCCCTTGTAGCGCGGCTCGGTCTCGCCCGACAGCAGGATGTCGGCCTCGACCTTGCCGTCGGCCTTGGCCTCCAGGATCTTCGCCAGCTCGGTCTCGCTGGGGTTGAAGGTGACGTAGATCGGGTCGAGCTGGACCAGCGTGTTCAGCACGGTGTTGCCGACGCTGACCAGCGTTCCCTCCGGCGCCTGGTTGCGGCCGAGCCGACCGGCGAAGGGCGCCCGGATCTCGGTGTAGCCCAGGTTCAGCTCGGCCTGGCGCAGCGCCGCCTGGTCGCTGGCCAGCGTCGCCTCGGCCTGGCGCAGATTGCTGGAGCGCTGGTCGAACGCGTCCTTGTCCAGCCAGCCGTTCTTGCTCAGCTCGCTGCCGCGGTCGAAGTTGGAGCGCAGATACTCGATCTGGGCCCGGTCCCGCTGCACCTGGGCATTCGCCTGGTCCAGCGCGGCCTGATAGTCGCGCGAGTCGATCTTGTAGAGCAGATCGCCCTGCTTCACGTCGCTGCCGTCGGCCGCCGGTTGCGACTCGATGTAGCCGGAGACCTTGGCCAGGAGCGCGACGTTGCGGATCGATTCCGTGCGCGCCGAATATTCGAGATCGACCGGGATCGTCTTCTTGACCACCGGGGCCACCGGCACCGGCATGACGAAGGCTTCGGGCGCGGCCGCGTTCGCGGTCTCGCCGCCCAGCGACGGCATCTCGCGCTTGACCACATAGAGGCCGGCGGACAGCACCGCACCCGTGACCACGGCCGTTCCGAGAATGATGCCCAAGGCGCGCATGGAGCGGCTCTCCAATCCTATTCAGCAGCACCCTCGACCTGCGATCCGATCGGATGGCCGGCAGGGGAGGGGGCGGGTTGCGTGTGGGTGCGGCGCTCGCGCAGCGACTCGATCACCGCGTAGAACACCGGGACGAAGATCAGCGTCAGGAGGGTGGCGGCGACCATGCCGCCGAACACCGTGGTGCCGATCGATTGGCGGCTGGCGGCGCCCGCCCCGGTCGCGAACATCAGCGGCACGACGCCCAGGATGAAGGCGAAGGCCGTCATCAGGATCGGGCGGAGGCGCAGGCGCCCCGCCTCCGCCGCCGCCTCGACGATGCTGTAGCCCTGCTCGCGCAGCCGCTTGGCGAACTCCACGATCAGGATGGCGTTCTTGGCGGCGAGGCCGATCAGCATGACGAAGCCGATCTGGGAGTAAACGTCGATCTGCATCTCCCGGATCCACAGCGCCGCGAAGGCGCCGAACAGCGCCAGCGGCACCGCCAGCAGCACCATGAACGGCATCGACCAGCTCTCGTACTGCGCCGCCAGGATCAGGAAGACGAAGACGATGGCGAGGCCGAAGACGATCACAGCGATCGAGCCCGCCTTCAGCTCCTGGAAGGTGATGCCGGTCCACTCGTAGCCGAAGTCGCGCGGCAGGGCCGCGGCCGCCGCCCGCTCCATCGCCGCGATCGCCTGGCCCGAGCTGTAGCCCGGCGCCGGGGCGCCGTTGATCTTGGCCGAGTTGTAGTTGTTGTAGCGCGGCACCGTCTCCGGCCCCACGGTCGGCTTCAGCTCGCCGAGCGTGCTCAGCGGCACCATGCCGCCCGAGGCGTTGCGGACATAGAGGCGGGAGATGTCGGCGGCCGAGCCGCGGGCGTCCTTGTCGGCCTGCAGGGTGACGCGGAAGGTGCGGCCGAACAGGTTGAAGTCGTTGACGTAGAGCGAGCCGAGATAGATCTGCAGCGTGTTGAACACGTCCGGCAGGCTGAGGCCCAGCAGCTTCGCCTTGTTGCGGTCGAGGTCGTAGTTGAACTGCGGCGTCGAGGTGCTGAAGGTGGTGAACAGCTGGTGCGGGTCGAGCTCCGGCTGCTTGCGCGCCTCGGCCATCACCGCCTGGGTGGCGGCGTTCAGGGCCTCGACGCCCTGGCCGGTCAGGTCCTCGACCTGGAACTCGAAGCCGCCGGTGGTGCTGATGCCGGGGATCGAGGGCGGGTCGAAGCTGAGCGCGAAGGCCTCCGGGATCTGCAGCAGCTGGCCGCGCACCCGGTTGACGATGGCCGTGGCGCTCAGATCCGCGCCGCGCTCGGCCCAGGGCGTCAGGATGGCGAATTCGACGGCGGAGTTCGACTGGGCGGCGCTGGTCAGGAAGTTGAAGCCGCTGATCGAACCGACGGTCTCGACGCCCGGCGTCGCCTGCAGGATCTCGCGCACCTGCTTCGCCACCGCGTCGGTGCGCTCCAGCGACGCGCCGTCCGGCAGCTGGATGACGACGAAGAAATAGCCCTGGTCCTCGACCGGCAGGAAGGTCGAGGCCAGCCGGGTGGAGACCCAGTATGTCGCGCCCAGCCCGGCCACGAACAGGGCCAGCACCGGCCAGCGGAAGCGGATCAGCCAGCGCACCGACGCGGCATAGGCGTGCGACAGCCAGGTGAAGCCGGCGTTGAACCAGCGGAACAGGATGAAGCTGCCGGGCGGCCGGTGGCGCAGGAAGGCGGCGCTCAGCGACGGGCTCAGCGTCAGCGAGTTGAACGCCGAGAGCCCGACCGAGATGGCGACGGTGAGGGCGAATTGGTTGTACAGCCGGCCGGAGACGCCGGGGATGAAGGCGACCGGGATGAACACCGCCATCAGCACGGCGGTGGTGGCGATGATCGGCCCGGTGACCTCGCCCATCGCCTTGCGTGTGGCCGCCAGCGGCGGCAGGCCGGCCTCGAGCTGCCGCTCGACGTTCTCGACCACGACGATGGCGTCGTCGACGACCAGGCCGATCGCCAGCACCATGCCGAGCAGGCTCAGCATGTTCAGCGAGAAGCCCATCATCTCCATGATCGCCAGCGTCGCCACCAGCGATACCGGGATGGCGATGGTCGGAATGATGGTGGTGCGCCAGTTCTGCAGGAAGATGAACACCACCAGCACGACCAGGATCAGCGCCTCGATCAGCGTGACCAGCACGTCTTCCATCGCCGCCGAGACGAAGCGGGTGGTGTCGTAGCGCATCCCGTATTCGATGCCCTTGGGGAAGCGCTTCGACAGGCCCTCCATCGTGTCCTTGACCGCCTGCTGCAGCGCCAGCGCATTCGAGCCCGGAGCCTGGAACACGCCGATCACCACCGCCGGCCGGCCGCCGAAATCGCCGGAGGAGGAGTATTGCAGGGCGCCGAGCTCGATCCGGGCGACGTCGCGCAGCCGCACCACCGATCCGGTCTGGGTGTCGGTGCGGACGACGATGTCGCCGAACTGGCCCGGATCGCTCAGGCGGCCGGTGGCGTTGATCTGCATCTCGAACGGCGTGCCGGCCGGCGCCGGCGACTGGCCGATCTTGCCGGCCGCCACCTGCAGGTTCTGCTCCGCGATCGCGTTCTGCACATCGACCGCGGTGATGCCGAGATTGGCCAGCTTGTCCGGATCCAGCCAGATGCGCATCGAATAGCGCCGCTCGCCGAAGATCTGGACGTCGCCGACGCCGGGCAGGCGCTTGATCGGGTCGACGATCTGCAGATAGGCGTAGTTGCTGAGCGACACCGGGTCGACCGACCCGTCCGGCGAGGTCAGGTCGACGATCAGGACGAAGTTCGGGTTCTGCTTCTTGATCGTGACGCCGCCCTGGTTGACGATCGCCGGCAGCGACGAGGCCGCCTGGGACACCCGGTTCTGGACGTCGACCGCGCCGATCGCCAGCGGATAGCCGACCTCGAAGGTGACGGTGATGTTCGAGCTGCCGTCATTGGAGCTGGTCGAGGACATGTAGGTCATGCCCTCGACGCCGTTGATCTGCTGCTCCAGCGGCGTGGTCACCGTGTCGGCCACGACCTGGGCGCTGGCGCCCGGGTAGTTGGCGGTGACGACGACCTGTGGCGGGGTGATGTCGGGGAACTGCGAGACCGGCAGCAGGAAGTAGCAGATGCCGCCCGCCAGCACCATGATCACCGCGATCGCCGAGGCGAAGATCGGGCGCTGGATGAAGAATCCTACCATGACCGGGACGCCCACTCTGCGGTCCGGCCGAGCCGACGGCGCCGGTCCGCGCTGCCGTGACGCGCGCCGCAGGGAAATGCCGAGGCCGACCCGTAGGCCATGGTAAACCTCTTGGTTAGTTAACCTTATGGTTGATTATCGTTCCGGCGGGACGTCGTCAAGCGGAGCTTC
Source organism: Inquilinus limosus DSM 16000 (assembly GCF_000423185.1). Lineage (GTDB taxonomy): Bacteria > Pseudomonadota > Alphaproteobacteria > DSM-16000 > Inquilinaceae > Inquilinus > Inquilinus limosus. The sequence goes on from NZ_AUHM01000006.1 coordinate 327,842, forward strand.
GTCCCGCAACACCCCCCGGCTGGGTCGGATCTTGACCTGACCTCACTAGGGTGTTACCGGTAAGTAACAGTATTGGTCTAGACCGATCATAGCGTCAAGGGCAAACCAGCAGCTATGACGACGATCACACCCCCAAGGGCGGAGGGCCTGTCGGGATCCTGCTGCGGGCTTCGGCCGCGGGACCGGATCCTCGGCACCGCCCGGGAGCTGTTCCACAGATACGGGTACAAGGGCGTCGGCGTCGACACCATCGCCGAGGCGGCCGGCACCAACAAGATGACGCTGTACCGGCATTTCGGGTCGAAGGACGACCTGATCGTCGAATGCCTGCAGCGATTCGCGGAGGAGGCCGGCGCGCTCTGGGCCGGCCTGGAGGAGAGGCACCCGGGCGATCCGGTGGCCCAGCTGCACGCATGGGTCCGGGCCGGGGCCGAATGCGCCATCGCGGATGCGCGCGGCTGCGACATGGTCAATGCCGCGGTCGAGCTGACCGAGCCGGACCATCCGGCCCGGCGGGTGATCGAGGAATTCAAGACGGCCCAGCGCGACCGCCTGGTGCGGCTGTGCCGCGCTGCCGGCGCCACTCAGGCGGAGCTTCTGGCCGATACGCTGTGGCTGCTGCTGGAAGGCGCCCGGGTGAGCCGGCAGAGCGTCGGCGCCGAAGGGCCCAGCGCGCGCTTCATCCGCATGGCCGAGGCGATCATCGCCGCCTTCCTGCCGCGCGGCCCCGCCTCGCCCTGATCCTCGCCTCTCGCTACACGACTCCGAGCCGCAGCAGGATCCGGGCCAGGGCGTCGAAATGCTCGGTCGGGATCGGCTCGCCGATCTTGCCGTCGGCGTGCAGCTGCCGCGCCAGCAGGGGCGCCGTCTCCACCGGCACGCCGGCCATTCCGCCCTTGAACGACTTGCCGACCAGCATCGGCACTGTCGTCTCGCCGGCGACGAAGCGGATGCCGACGGTGACCTCGCCGTCGGTGACGAACAGCGTCGGCGCGGAGGACCGGCCCTCGCCGCGGGCCAGGCCGCGATGCAGCTGCCGCCGGGTGCTGCGGATCTGCGGATCGCCCTCCTGCTCCTTGCGCTCGCGCTTCATCTCGGTGCGGGTCATCCGCTGGTCGCGCAGGAACAGCCAGCGCTGCAGCGCCATGTCGGCGAGCGCGAAGACCAGCAGCACCGCGATGATGCCGATCAGCACCGGCTTCAGCGTCGCCACCAGCACCAGGCCGATGCAGTCGCGGCCGCATTGCGGCGCCACCAGCACCGCCCGCAGCGCCCCGAGGGCCAGCAGCCCGATCACCCCGAGCAGAGTGCAGGCCTTCACCACCGACTTCACGAACTCCAGCAGGTTGCGCAGGCTGAACAGCCGCTGGAAGCCGCTGACCGGGTTGATCTTCTCGCCGCGCGGCACCAGCGGGTCGAGCGAGAACGGAATGCCGCGCAGGAAGCCGACATTGGCGAGGATGCTGGCGACGACGACGACCAGCACCAGCGGCGCCACGATCCGGGTCGCCAGCGCCAGGAGCGTCGGCAGGATGGTGTAGCTCTCGTGGAACGGCTTGGCGGTCAGGGCGATCGGCTCGGTCAGGATGGCGCGGAACGCCTCCATGATCTCCGGCCCCTCGACCCCGAGATAGACGAAGCCGGCGATGAGGCCGACCACCGTGACCAGGTCGCGGCTGTGCGCCACCTGCCCCTTGCGCCTCGCATCCGTCAGCTTCTTGGCGCTGGCGGGAAGGCTCTTCTCCTCACTGGTCTGGCTCACGGCAGCACCGTCCGGGCGAGGTCGAGCACGCTGCGGAGCGAGCCGAGGCTGTCGTCGAAATACGGCACCAGGAAGATCGCGTAGATCGGCAGCACCAGCACCAGCGCCGCCGACTTCACCGACAGCGACAGGTCGAAGACGTTGAGCTGGGGCGCCATCCGGCCGATCACGGCCAGCGCGATGTCGGCCAGCAGCATCACGATCACCAGCGGCACGGCGAGCAAGAGGCCGAGCCGGACCACGTGGTCGAGCAGGCCGAGCAGCAGGGTCGGCGTCTCGCCGGTGAAGGGCGGCAGCAGCTCGGTCACCGGCCACAGGGCGTAGCTGGTGTAGAGGGCCTCGGCCACCAACCCGAAGCCGTTGCCGGCGAAGAACAAGGCCAGCAGCACGAGCACGAACAGCGTGCCGACCGGCGAGGCTTGGCCCGAGGCGTTGGGGTCGAGCAGATAGGCGCCCATGACGCCGCGCTGCATGTCGATCAGCTCACCGGCCGCCTCGACCGCCCAGAAGGGCAGGCCGAACAGCAGGCCGAGCAGGACGCCGATCACCGCCTCCTTGGCCACCAGCAGCAGCACCTGGCCGGGCTGCAGCGGCGTCAGCACCGCCAGCTCGGAGGTGACCTGCGACACCATCGGCAAGGCGATGGCGATCATCACCGCGCTGCGCAGGATGCCGGTGAGACCGAGCCAGGAGAAGATCGGCAGCACCGCGGCCAGGGCGACCGAGCGGGCGACGGCCACCGAGATGGCGGTGACATACGGCCCGATCAGCTCGGCCAGGAGCCGGAAGGATTCGATCATCAGGGCGGCCCGGCGTCGGCCGGCACCGCGCCGCGGGTGATCGAGGCGAAGTCGGCGAAGATCCGGTCGGTGTAGCGGACCAGCGGGCTGGCCAGCATCGGGCCGAGCAGCACCAGCGCCAGCACCACGGCGATGACCTTGACCGCCATCGGCAGGGTCTGGTCCTGGATCTGCGTCACCGCCTGGAACAGGCCGACCAGCAGGCCGACCGCCGCGGCGATGGCGAGCGCCGGCAGCGACAGGAGGAGAGTCAGGGTCAGCGCCTCCTGCAGCAGATGCGAGATCACCGCCTGGTTCATGGGCGGCTCTTCCCCGGCAGCGGGAAACCCCATCTGTCATGCCCGGGCTTGACCCGGGCGTCCAGAAGGCCTCGACACCCTCTGGATTGCCGGGTCAAGCCCGGCAATGACAAGTAGGGAAGCCTGTGCGGAACCGAGCCCATCGCCGCCTCAGCTGCTGTAGCTCAGGATCAGGCCGTGCAGCAGGCGCGACCAGCCGTCGACCATGACGAACAGGAACAGCTTGAACGGCACCGAGATGGCCAGCGGCGACACCATCATCATGCCCATCGCCATCAGGATCGCGGAGACGATCAGGTCGATGACGATGAAGGGCAGGTAGAGCAGGAAGCCGATCTCGAAGGCCCGGGTCAGCTCCGAGATCACGAAGGACGGGATCAGGATCACCATGTCGTTCGGCGTGGCCGCCGCGCTGGCCTCCTGCGGCCACACCCGGGCGGTGGCGGACAGCAGGAACTCGCGCTCCGCCGGGTCGGTGAAGCGGATCAGATAGGCGCGCACCGGCTCGATCGCCGACTGGATCACCGCCTGCCAGTCCTGGATGCTGCGCAGCCTGAGCGCCGGGTCGCTGACCCGGGCGTAGACCTCTGCGATCACCGGGCCGGTGATGTAGATCGTCAGCATCAGGGCGATGCCGTACAGCACCATGTTCGGCGGCGTCTGCTGGATGCCGAGCGCGTTGCGCAGCAGCAGCATGACGACCGCGATCTTCAGGAAGGCGGTCAGGGTGACGACCAGGAACGGGACCAGCCCGACCAGCGTGACGATGCCGAGAAGCGGCAGGACATCCGGCGGCGCCTCATTCATCGCCGAACAGCCGCACCACGCGCACGCCCAGTTCGCCCTCGATCCGCACGATCTCGCCGCGGCCGATGCGCCGGCCATTGGCGACGATGTCGACCGCCTCGCCCGGATCGCGGCCGAGCGGGATGACCGCGCCTGGGGCCAGACCCTGCACCGCGGCCAGCGGCAGCTCGCCGCGCCCCAGCTCGAACACCAGCGTCACCGGAAGCTCGTCCAGCCGCTCCGCCGGCGGCGGCGCGGCGCCGCTGTCGGGATCCGCCATCCATCCTCCTCCATCCAACAGGGCCAGGGGGCGCCGCGGCCCAGTGACCGTGACCGCGGCGCCGCCGCGCTTCGCCGTGTGCGACCAGCCATTGCCGTAGACCACCAGCGCCTCGCCGGCCGGGCAGGCGACATCGGGGAAGACGACGTCGCCGGGCGCAAGCCCCGCGAGCTCGGCCAGCGCCAGCCGCACCGCGCCGATGCGCACGGCCAGCGGCACCGGCAGGCCGGCGCAGGGTGCGGGCAGCTTCGGCGCGGCCTCGATCAGGCGCCGCAGGGCAGGGCGGGCGGCGGCATCGGCGGCGAGGTGCAGCGCCACCTCGGCGAAGGCGTGGCGGATCGCGACGGTGCAGCGGAAGGCCGGCTCGAACGCCGGCGTTTCGGCCGGCCCGACGCTCTCGATCGCGATCGGCACTCCGGCCGCGGCTTCCAGCGCCGGCAGCAGCTCGGCCGCGGCGGCTTCGAGCAGCAGCGCCGCCAGCTCGGGCTCCAGCTCCGCCACCGGCAGCCCGGCCGTCTCCGCCAGAGCCTGCTCGACCAGCAGCGGCGGCAGCTGGAGAACGACCCGGCCGGGGCCGAGGCCGAGGGCGATCGCGGCACCATCGGAGGCGAGTGGAGCCAGGGCCGGGGTGACGGCGAGCGGCGCCTCGATCTCCAGCCCGCCGATCCGGATCGGCACGGGCGTGCAGCGCCGGGCGGCGGCGTTGGCGTCGCCCGCCTGCTCAAGGGTCAGGCGCGGCGGGTCATAGGGGGCGGCGGCGGGATCGGAAGCCGGGGAATCGGCGCGGATCCGCGCCGGCGGCGCGGCGGCGGTCATGACCGGCCCCTCGTCGGCATCAGGCTGGCCTCGTCCTCGGCGGCGAGGTCGTCGCGGACCTCCGCGGCCTTGCGCCGGGCGAGGCCACGTCGCTCGGCCAGCCGGTCCAGCCGGTCCGCGTCCCGCCGCCGCTGCCGCCACGTCTCGCGCGCCGCATCGGTCTCGGCCTCGGCCCGGCCGGTCTCGGCCCGGCGCTCCCGCACCGCGGCCTCCTGGCGCCGGGATCCGGCGGCGAGCTCCGACACCCGATCGCCCAGCCGCTCCAGCGCATCGACGTGGGCCGGCCGCTCCAGCGCCGCGGCGTAGAGCCGGGCCTCCTGCGACGCCCGGTGCTGCTCATAGGCGGCGCGGTCGGCTTCGGCCTGGCGCTCCCGCGCCTCGGCCGCGTCGAGGACCGCACGCTCGCGGCCCAGCGTTTCGGCCGCCAGCTTCTCCCGGTCGTGCCGCAGGCGCCGCAGCTTGTCCAGGGCATCGCTTTTCGAGCGTGGGCTCATCGGCTCAGCCGCTCCAGCTGCTCGCGGGTCTGGGGGAAGGGCGACGCCTCCTCGAAATCCTGCTGCAGGAAGCGCCGGATGTCGCCGATCTTGGCCACCGCCTCGTCGGCCAGGGCGTCGGCGCCGGCCCGGTATTCGCCGACCTGCAGCAGCAGCTCGATATCGGCGTGCTTGGCCATCAGCCGGCGAAGCTGCACCGCGGCGCGGCGATGCGAACCGTCGATCACCGCCTCCATCACCCGGCTGCGGCTGGCCAGCACGTCGATCGCCGGGAAATGGCCGGCGCTGGCCAGGGCCTGCGACAGCACGATGTGCCCGTCCAGGAGGCCGCGGGTCTCGTCGGCGATCGGGTCGGTCTCGGCGTCGCCCTCGACCAGCACGGTGTAGAAGCCGGTGATCGAGCCGGTCGCCGCCGGTCCGGCCCGCTCCAGCAGGCGCGGCAGCATGGCGAAGAAGGAGGGCGGGAAGCCGCGCCGGGTCGGCGGCTCGCCGGCGGCTAGGCCGATCTCGCGCACGGCGCGGGCGAAGCGGGTGATGCTGTCCATCAGGAGGGCGACGCGCATCCCCTGGTCGCGGAAATACTCGGCGATGGCGGTGGCGACGAAGGCGGCCTTGACGCGCTCGATCGCCGGCCGGTCGGAGGTGGCGGTGACGATCACCGCCCGGCGCAGCGCCTGCGGCCCCAGATGCCGGTCGATGAATTCGCGTACCTCGCGGCCGCGCTCGCCGATCAGGCCGATGACGATGGCGTCGGCCTCGGCGCCCTTGACGATCTGGGCCAGCAGCGAGGACTTGCCGGTGCCTGGCGAGCCGTAGATGCCGATGCGCTGGCCCTCGCCGCAGGTCAGCAGACCGTCGATGGCGCGGATGCCGAGCGGCAGGGGCCGGCTGATCAGCGGCCGCAGCAGCGCCGGCGGCGCCTCGGCGTGCAGGGGGTAGGTGCCGTCGGTGTCGAGCGGCCCGCGCTCCGCGGTGTCGAGCGGCCGGCCCAGGCTGTCCAGCACCCGGCCGAGCAGGGCGGGGCCGACGCCGAGCCGCAGGGAGCGGCCGGTCGGGATCGCCTCCGTCCGGGTCGACAGGCCCTGCAGGCTGCCGATCGGGGTCAGCACCGCGGCGCCGTCGACCAGCCCGACCACCTCCGCCAGGATGCTGTGGCCGGTCTGCGGGTCGCGCAGCTCGCAGATCTCGCCCAGGCGCGCGTCGTTGATCTCGGCATGGACGGTGACGCCGATCGCCTTCACCACCCGGCCCTTGACCGGGCGGGGATCGGCCTCCTCCAGGCGGCGGCGCAGCGCCTGCAGCGGATCGATCCGCAGCTGCAGGCCGGGCACAGGCCGGGGCAGGGCGTCCGGGCTCACGGCGCGGCCTCGCCCGGGCCGGCGCGGCGCAGCGCGTCGCGCAGGGCGCGCAGCTGGGCGTCGATGCCCAGCTCGACATGGCCGTATCGGGTCACCATCACGCAGGTGTCGGCGGCGAGGCCCGGATCGGACTCGACCGTCACCCGGCGGCCGATATCGGCCAGCGCCGGATCGGCCAGCCGGCCGCGCAGCGCCTCGACCATGTCCGGCGCCACCCGCAGCGTCGCCGCATGGTCCAGCCGGGCCTGGCGCAGGGCATGGTCGACCGCCTGCAGCAGCAGCTCGCGCCGGTCGAAGCGGCCGAGGATGCGCTCGATCGTCTCCTGCACCAGGTCGGCCAAGGTCTGGTCCAGCCCGGCGAGGTAACGGTCGATCTGCAGCGAGGTCGCGGCCAGGAGGGCCGCGGCTTCTTCCCGCGCGGCGGCCAGCCCTTCGGCGTGGCCGCGCTCGCGCTCGGCGGCGAAGGCGGCGTCGGCCTCGGCGCGCAGCCGCCCGGCATGCGCCTGGGCTTCCGCCAGGAACCGCCGCGCGTCCTGCCACTGGCCGAGCGCCTCGGCCTTCAGGACCGGGCTGCCGCGGCGGAAGGCCGGGGCCGTTTCAGCCATGGCCCGCCACCGCCCGGGCCGCGGCTGCGAACAAGGTTGCCGCACGGGGCCGCTCGGCCGGCGTCGGGCCGTCCTCCGGCCATCGCTCCGGCGCCAACCGCAGCCTCAGTCTTTCGCCGATCGCCGGACCGGCTTCGCCGCACCACGCCACGAGGCACAGCAGCCCGGCGCGGTCGACCGCCTCCTCGACCGGCAGCCCGTCCAGCCCGCCGATCGCCGGAGCGGGGCCCTTGTGGCCGAGGCCGAAGCTGTAGGCATCGGCGCCGATCTGGCCGGTGACGCGGCGGATCTCGGCGCCGAGGACGATGGTGCGCAGCCGTGCCGCCAGGACCGCGGCGCCGGCGTGGCGGAGGGCGCGGTCGAGATCGGCCGGTGCCAGGCCGGCGATGCGGGCGACGTCGCCCCGCCAGGCCGCGGCATCGCAGGGGGCGAGGCCGAGCCGCCGGCGCAGCAGGGCCGACAGGCGTGGCTGGATCCGCTTGGTGTCGAGCAGCCGCCGGGCGGCCGCCTCCGGCAGGCCGGGGAAGGCTCGGCCGAGCTGCGCCGGATGGGCATGCAGCGCCACCGCCCGGTCGAAGCGCCGGAGGGCCAGCCGGTCCGCCATCTCGGGACGCATCGTCATTCAGCCGCCTGGGGGGCCGCGCCGCGGCGGCGCCAGATCCTCCAGCCGGCGGTGCCGGCGGCGGCGACCACGGCCACGGCGACCAGGGCCAGCAGCCCCTCGAGCCAGGGCGCGCTGGAGCGGTGCACCCAGAAGCCGGCGACATTGGTCAGGGGATCGGTGATCGACGGCGTCGCCGCCTCCGGGGCGGTCGGCAGGAACACCACCGAGACGTTCTCGTAGAGCAGGCCCTTGATGCCGTTCGCCACCAGCATCTTGATCTCGGGCGTCAGTTTCGACAGGTCGACATCGGCGCGGTGGCGGATGACCACCGAGGCGGAGGAGGGCAGGCTGGCCGCCTTCAGCCCCTCGCTGTCGGGCAGCACCACATGGACGCGGGCGGAGTAGACGCCGTCGATCTCGGAGATGGTGCGCGACAGCTCCTGGCTCAGCGCGTAGATCAGCCGCGCCTGCTCCTCGACCGGCGACGACACCAGGCCCTCGCCCTTGAAGACGTTGGGGATCGTGTCGTAGCGCTCGCGCGGGTAGCCGTTGCGGCGCAGCACGTCGACCGCGTCGGCGAAACGGTCCTCCTCGACCGAGACGACGAGGCCGCGGTCCTTGGTCACCTCGCGCTCGGCCGGGATGCCCTGATGGAGCAGGATCGCGACCATTTCGTTGGCCTCGCGCTCCTGGAGGCCGCTGTAGAGTTCGACCTTGCAGGCGGCCAGCAGCAGCAGCGCGGCGAACGCGAAGGGCTTCAGCAATTCCGGTCGACCTTTCTGAGATCCTGTCCGACACCCGCCGGGACGGCAGCCGCAAATCAGCCTCGCAGCAGGGTTTCCGGAACGTTGCCCAGCTGCTTGGAGGCGGTGGTGACCAACGTGGTCCGCAGCACGCCGTTGCTGAACTCCCGCGACGCCGCCCGCATCTCGCGCATCTCCGCCCGGAAGTCGACCTCCGCCGCGGGCCGCTGCCCCGGCTGCGCCGCGGCGGGCCCCGGCTGCAGGCCCGGCTTGGTCGTGCCCGGGGCCGTTGCCGACGCCAGTGTCGCCGCAGCGGGCTGCGGTTCGCGGAGCTTGGCGCCCAGGGACATCGTGTCCTTGTGGAACTGTTGCAGCGAGTTCAGCAGCTGGTCGCCCATCGCCGCCGGGTTCGCCAGCAGCTTGGCCTTCAGGCTGGGCGCATAGTCGGCGACCGACTTGTGCGCCGGCTGCAGCGGCAGGGCATAGTCGAAGACGTTGGCCGCCTTCTGATCCAGCGGCAGGGCGACGGGCGTGACCGCAGCCTTCGGTTCGATCAGCGCCGGCGTCTGGAGAACGGAGGGCGAGATGACAACCATGGGATCAGCCTTGGCTCATGAAACGGGTGTAGGCTACGGGGCAACCTCGCGGCCGGATCATGATCCGGGCTTCGCGGTGCGGCCACGCACGATCGTGGTCTGGAACTGATAGGCCTGCTGCAGCGCCTGCATGGTCTCCTTGACCAGGGCGACGTAGCGGGGCGGGCCCGACACCAGCGCCACATTGGCGCTGGCCAGCGGCCGCGGCGGGAAACGGGGGTCGTCGAGCTTCAGGCTGGCCAGCGACGCCTGCAGCTCCTCGAATCGGATCGCGCCGAGCGGCAGCATCTCCGACACCGCCTCCTCGACCGTGGTCACGTACAGCACCTGGCCGTCATAGTACCATTGCAGGCCGAAGCTGGCGGCGAGCTGGTCGAGCAGCTTCTGCGGCGTCAGCTCCGGCAGCCGGCCGCGCACCCGGCCGGAGACCTTGTCGCTGATCTTCACCGGGATATCGAGGTTGCTGCCGAAGGCCAACAGCACGTCGCGCACGTCCTGGTCCAGGACGACATAGGGGTAGGGCTTGTCGGGCCAGGGCAGGGCGCGACTGCCCTGGGCGGCGAGATCGGCCGGGGCGGGCGTCGCGGCAACAATGGGAGCGGCTGGCGCGGTCTCGACGGCCGGAGGGGCGGGCTCCTGTGCCGCCGCCGGTCCGGCCGGAAGGGAAATCAGGGCGGCAAGCGCGAGCACGGCGGTGCCCCGCCGAGTCTTGTCGGACAATACTCCTGTCAGCCCTCCGGTCCTGATCGCCATCCCCGCCCGCATCAAGACTTCCCGCCGAAATGTCCGAGATCGTCGACCCGCCTTCGTCATTATAACGCTGCATAGCCCGACGTGCAAAAGCCAATCCAAACGCCCGGCCTGCTTGAAACGGGCTGCGGATCGCCCAGACATCGGGCAGGCCTAAACGCTTAGACTGTCGGCGGGGTTCCCCGCTTTTTGTTAAAGTTTTGTTGAACGTGCCTGTAGTCGAAATCTCAATGCACTGAGACATTGAAGTGCTTGACCTGACGGCCGTTTGCAGCATAGTCGGATAGTAGTTTCGAGTGGTGGGGCAAGCCTTGGTATCGAACCGGCATTCGGGTCGTGTTGGCCAAGGTTACGGGGCGAGGCAAAGCTTAGGATTGTTTGGCCCCAGGCGCCGGAGCGGGTCGGCGAATTGGCGTGCCGGGTCAGGCTTCGGGCCTGCGCCTCCCTCTCTGTTTTCGGCTTTGTACATCTTGAGCATCGCACAAGGAGGAATGGATTATGGCTTCGACTTCCGGCTCCGGCAATGTCTCCGATCTCCAGCAGGAGATGGCCAAGATCCGCGAGCAGAACAAGCAGGACACGATCGCCACTGCCTGGGAAACCCAGAAGAACCAGCAGCAGGACAAGTGGGCCCAGGCGCTCCAGGACGCGGCCCGCAAGGGCTGAGGCCGGACGTCGTTCCGGCTCCTGAGTTTCATCGCTGTCAGTATCGCGAGCGCGGCCGGCCCCGGTCGCGCTCGCTTTCGCCACTGATCGAGGCGCCTCGTGGGGTGGGCCATGCTCTCGAAATTCAAGGCGTTCCTGTCTGACAGCCCCCTTCAGGGGCCGATCCAGCGACTTTTCCCTCAGCCGGCCTCGGTCACCCTGTTCGTGCTCGAGGGACCGAACGCCGGCACCGTTCAGAAGCTGGCGCCGGCCGCTTACCGGGTCGGCAGCGGGCTCGACTCCGACATCGTCCTGGCGGACGAGACTCTGGCCCCGGTCCATGCCCTGATCGACATCGGCCGCCATCGCGTGCGGATCGAACCACTGGCCGGCGCCGTCGCCGTGCCGGGCCGGGCCGAGGTGACGGAGCCCGGCGGGGCTCTGACCCTGCCGCTGCCGGCCGAGCTGACCCTGGGATCCTCGCGCATCGTGGTGCGCAGCCCCGTCGAGGCGACCATCGGGGGCTCGCGCCTCCGCGCCGTCACCGTGACCATCGCGCTGCTGGTGATCCTCGGCGGCCTGTCCGGGATCGCGCTGTCATCCGGCGGCGGCTCCGACGGGCCGACAGCCGGACAGGCCGAGGCGCCCGAGGCCGGGAAGCCGGCGGTGCAGACCGCCGCGCTGGCGCCGGTCGTGCCGCGGCAGCAGACCCCGCAGGAGGCGCTGCAGGCGCGGATCGACGCCGCCCATCTCGACGGCGTCACCCTGGCCGTGAAGGGCAGCCGCATCGTCGCCTCGGGCCGGCTGTCGCCGGCCGACATGGCGCAGTGGCGCGAGATCCAGGCCTGGTTCGACCGTACCTTCGCCTCCTCCGCCCTGCTGGCGTCCGAGGTGGCGACCGGGGCGGGCAGCGGCGCCCCCGAACTCGTAATCCAGGCGGTGTGGACCGGCGACAACCCCTATCTGATCACCCATACCGGCTCGAAATACTTCGAGGGTGCCGATCTCGGCGGCGGCTGGTCGGTCGACAAGATCCGGGCCGACGCCGTCACCCTGCGCAGCCGGGCTGGGCAGACCTTCGTGATGGTCCTGACCGACCCCGCCAAGCCTTGAAGCGATGTCGGGGAAGGGGGAGCCGAGATGACGACGATCCAGCCACGCACCGAGCCGCTCGACGGCGTCCGGGCCGGCCAGCAGCCGGACGGCGTCGCGGGGCGCCCGGTCACCGCCGCCGGTCCGCCGGCGCCGCGCCGGGCCGGGGCCGTGCGCGGCCGGCGCGACCGGACCTCGCGGCTGCGCGAGGAGATGCTGGACTACATCCGCCCGGCCACGGCCGGCGGGATCCATGCCACCCCCGGCGGCCAGGCCGAGACCCTGGCCGATATCCTGGACCTGCTGCAGGCGGAGGCGCCGGAGGACCGGCTGGCCCGCTGGGGCAGCGCCGTGCTGCTGCAGGAGCTGCGCAAGCACGACCTGCTGCGCGCTCGGCTAAACGATTTGATCGGCGGGTGACGCGGATGACGCAAGCCCAGCGCGACGCCCTGCATCGCCTCGTCTTCGACTATCTGCAGCACGGCCAGAACCGGCGGGCGCTGGCGCTGGCGCTGCTGCTGGCGTCCCGCGACGGCGAGGCCGATCCGGCGGCGCTGCGGGCTCTCGCCGTCGCCCTGCTCGCGGTCGGCCGGCCCGGCCAGGCGCTCGCGGTCCTCGACCGGCTCGACCAGGTCGAGCCGCCGGCCGCGACGCGGCATCTGCTGCGCAGCCGGGCGCTGCACCAGCTCGGCGAGATCGAGGCGGCCCGCCGCGCCTTTCGCGACTATCTCGACGCCCGCAACGGACGGATGGCGGTGGCGGCATGAGCGTGCGCGCCCGGAGCTGGCAATCGGCCCTGTCCGCCGCCACGGGGCGGCAGGACCTGATGATCGTGGCCCTGCTGGTCGCGACCATCCTCCTGATGATCCTGCCGCTGCCGACGCTGCTGGTCGACGCGCTGATCGCCTGCAACATGACCTTCGCGGTCCTGCTGCTGATGGTGGCGGTCTATCTGCGCAGCCCGCTCGAGCTGTCGGTGCTGCCGTCGGTGATCCTGATCGCGACGGTGTTCCGCCTGGCGCTGTCGATCGGCGTCACCCGCCTGATCCTGATGGACGCCGATGCCGGGGCGATCATCCAGACCTTCGGCGAGTTCGTCATCGGTGGCAGCCTCGCGATCGGCCTCGTGATCTTCCTGATCATCACCGTGGTCCAGTTCGTGGTGGTGGTGAAGGGCGCCGAGCGGGTGGCCGAGGTCGCGGCCCGCTTCACCCTGGACGCCCTGCCCGGCAAGCAGATGAGCATCGACGGCGAGCTGCGCGCCGGCGACATCGACCTGGCCGAGGCGACGCGCCGGCGGCAGGAGCTGGAGAAGGAGAGCCAGCTCTACGGCGCCATGGACGGCGCCATGAAGTTCGTGAAGGGCGATGCGATCGCCGGGCTGATCATCGTCGCCGTCAACCTGATCGGCGGCCTCGCCATCGGCATGCTGCAGCACGGCATGTCGCTGGGCCAGGCGATGCACGTCTATTCGCTGCTGACCATCGGCGACGGGCTGGTGTCGCAGATCCCGGCGCTGTTCGTCGCCATCACCTCCGGCACCATCGTCACCCGCGTAACCACGACGGAAAGCCGCAATCTCGGCGCCGACATCGCCCGCCAGCTGGGCGCCAACTCCAGCGCGCTGCTGATGGCGGCGGGGGTAGTGGCGCTGCTCGGCTTCATCCCGGGCTTCCCGACCCTGATCTTCCTCGCCATCGCCGCCACCATGGCCGGCGGCGTGCTGCTGCGCCGGCGCCGGATGCTGCGCAGCGCCGAGACGGCCGCGCAGGAGGAGACGGCGCCCGAGGCGGCGGAGGACGACACGGTGACGCTGCATCTCGGCGCCGATCTGGCGGCCGGGCTGGGCCGCGCCGTGGCCGAGCGGCTGGCGCGGGACGCGGCGGCGGAGCTGGAGCAGGAGCTCGGCGTGCCGTTCCCGGCCGGTCGGGTCGGGCCCGGCGGCACGCTGCCGCCGGACGGCTTCCGGATCGACGTCGACGGGGTCCCGGTCGAAGCCGGAACGGCGCGGCCGGGCCGGATCCTGCTGCGCGACGACCCGATGCATCTCGACCTCCTCGGTCTCTCCGCCGAGGCCGGCGAAGGCCCGGGCGGGGTGGTCCAGCACTGGCTCGACGCCCGGCACGAGGCGGCACTGGCCGAGGCCGGGATCGGCTTCGCCACGGCGGAGGAGATCGTGGCCGAGGCGCTGACCCGGGCGCTGCGCCGCTACGTCCCGCATTTCCTGGGCATCCAGGAGACCATGGCCTTCCTCAAGGGCATCGAGGCGACGCGCGGCGACCTGGTGCGCGAGGCGCAGCGCAACCTGTCGGTCAACCAGCTCGCCGACGTGTTCCGCCGTCTGCTGGAGGAGGGCATCTCGCTGCGCAACCATCGGCTGGTGCTGGAGACGCTGGCCGAATGGGGGCAGAAGGAGCAGGACGTCATCCTGCTCACCGAATATGTCCGCGGCGGGCTGAAGCGGCAGATCTGCCACGCCCATGCCGACGAGCGGAAGGTCATCCACGCGCTGATCCTCGACCGCAGCGCCGAGGATGTGCTGCGCCAGTCGATCCGGCAGACCACGGTCGGCGCCTATCTCGCCTTGCCCGAAGGCCAGGCCGAGGAGCTGGTCGACACCATTCGCGGCCATCTCGGCCGGGTGGTGGCCGGCGGCCGGCCGCCGGTGATCCTGACCGCGCTCGACACCCGCCGGTTCCTGCGCCAGACCCTGACCCGGAACCGGGTCGAGGCGGTGGTGCTGTCCTACGCCGAGATCGCTTCGGACTACACGGTGCAGCCGGTGGCGGTGGTCCGGCTGACCGGCCGCCGCGTCCGCCAGGATGCCGGGGCCGACCGGGCCGCCGCGGAGTGAGGGGGAAGATGGACCAGTCACGATCCCGATTGCGCCGCTCCCTCGCCGCCACGGCCGTCCTGGTCGCGGCCATCGCGGCCGGCGTTCCGCGTGCGCAGGCCCAGGCCGGGCCGGACGGGGCCATGACGGTGCAGCCGCTGCCGACCCAGGCGCAGGAGCCCGGGGCCGCGCCCGCCGCGCCGGTGACTCCGACCGAGGACGTCACCGCCCTGCGGGCGCCGGCCACAGCGCCGAAGATCGTGACCGTGCCGCCCGGGATGCCGGACGACCCGCCGCAGATGACGCCGGCGATGCAGCCGCCGCCGTCGTCGCAGCCTGGCCAGCCGGCCGCCCCCGGCGCGCCGCAGGGGCCGATGATGCAGGTCTCGCCGGCGCCGCCACGGCAGCCGACGCTGACGCCCAGCCGCTCGCTGATCGAGATGAAGGTCGGGCAGGGCAACCTTCTGACCTTCGCCCTGCCGGTGCAGACCGTGCTGGTGGCCAATCCGAACGTGCTGGACGTCGAGATGGTGTCCGCCCGCTCGGCCTATATCTACGGCGTCTCCTCGGGCACCACCAACCTGTTCGCGCTCAGCAGCGCCGACCAGGTGGTGGCCGCGGCCAATGTCCGGGTCAGCCAGGACGAGACGGCGGCGCAGCGCGAGCTGATGCGGGTGGCCCCGGCCAGCGGCGGCCAGATGGGCTACATCCAGGACCGCCCGGTGACCACCGGCACGGTGGCCGATCTCGGCAGCGCCATGAAGCTCGACGCCCTGGCCCAGCAGCTGGGCAGCAACAGCGGCGGGGCGATGAACCTGAACACCCTGCAGGGGTCGCAGCAGGTCGGCATCCGTGTCCGCTTCGCCGAGGTCCAGCGCAACGCGGTGGAGAATCTCGGCATCAACTGGCAGGCGATGTTCGAGATCGGCAAGTTCAACATCGGCCTGGTCAGCGGCGGCATGCCCTCGGCAATCAATCTGCCCGGCACCGCCACCGCCGGCTACCACAGCGGCGGCTACAACGTCGATGCCGTGATCGACGCGCTGCAGCGCGAAGGGCTGGTCAGCATCCTAGCCGAGCCGACCCTGACCGCGGTCAGCGGCGAGACCGCGAACTTCCTGGCCGGCGGCGAGTTCCCGATCCCGGTGCCCCAGGGCAACGAGACGGTGACGATCGAATACAAGCAGTTCGGCGTGTCGCTGTCCTTCGTCCCGACCGTGCTGCCCGGCGAGCGCATCGCCATGCGGGTGAAGCCGGAGGTCAGCGAGCTCAGCGACGACGCGCGGGTCGAGAGCGACGGGGTTTCGGTCCCGTCGCTGATCGTGCGCCGGGCCGAGACCACGATCGAGCTGGCCTCGGGCCAGACCTTCGCGCTGGCCGGCATGTTCCAGCGCAACATGTCGAACGTGGCCGACAAGATCCCGGTGCTCGGCGACATCCCGATCCTCGGCAAGCTGTTCCAGTCGAGCCGGTACAAGCGCAACGAGACGGAGCTGGTGATCCTGATCACCCCGTTCCTGATGAAGCCGGCGGAGTCGCCGAAGGCGGTGGCGGCGCCGGCGCAGCGCACCGAGCCGACTGTGCGGCGGGCGCGCCAGTCCCCCTCCATGACCGGCGGCAGCGCCGGCTTCGTGCTCGAATAGGACGTGCCATGAGATTTCCGATCCAGCATCTCGCCGCCATCGCCCTGGCCGGCGTCCTGGCCGCCTGCGAACACAAGTTTCCGGACTGGCCGGAGGACGGCTACACCACTCTGTCGACCCCGGTGGCGCATCCGGTGCTGTTCGCGCCCCAGGCCTCGAGCCTGAGCGCGACCGAGCGCGCCCGGCTGGTCGAGTTCGTCCGCGGCGCGGGGCTGGCCCCCGGATCCTCCATCACCGTCGCCGCCGGCGGCCCGCGGGCGGCGGCGCGGCAGGAGGCGGTGGCGGCGGCGCTGCGCAGCGCCGGCCGCTACAACATCTCGCTGGTCAGCGACCCCGCGGCCTCCGACACCGTGCAGGTGGCGGCGGCCGGGCAGCAGGTGCTGTGGCCGAAACGCTGCCTGAACCCGGACGGCTCGCTGCCCGAGGATTTGCCGCTGGGCTGCGCCAACGACCTCAACCTGGCGCTGCAGGTGGAGCGCAAGAGCGACCTGTTCCAGGGCCGCCAGATGGGCCCGGCCTTCGCCAATCCCTCGGTGCGGGCGGCCGAGCGCTACCTGCAGCTCGACGACGACGACCGCACCGGCGCCGAGACCGAGTCCCATGGCGAGCGCAGCCAGGCGGGCATGGTCCTGCCGCCGCCGGCCGCGACCGGCTCGGACTTCACCTCCAACTCCACCAGCCCCTCGCAGTAGGGGCCGGACGCCGACGGGCTCAGCCGATCGTGCCGATCGCCTGGGCCCGCCGCGCCGGGTCCTTGATGCCGCGGATCCGGCGCGCGGCGTTGACCAGGTTGCGCGCCTCCTTCGCCGGCAGGGCCGCTTCGGCCACCCGGCGCGCCTCCTGGGTCTTGCCGTCCATCGCCAGGACCAGTGCCAGGTTGCGCTGCTGCACCGCGGTGGCGTCCGGCGCCGCGGCGGCTTCGCGCATCACCCGCACCGCCTCGCCGGTGTCGCCGGCCAGGGCGTAGGAGAGGGCGAGGTTGGTCTTCAGGCTGACATTGGCCGGCTCTTTCGCCAGGGCCCTCTGGTACAGCGCCTGCGCGTCGCGCGGCTGGCCCAGCAGGGCCAGCGCGGTGCCCTTGACCAGCACCGTCTGCGCGTCGTCCGGCTTGCGGGCCAGCGCCTGGTCGAGCACCGCGATCGCCTCCTGCGGCTTGCCCTGGGCCAGCTGCACCTTGCCCAGGCCGCGCAGGGCGTCGACATTGGTCGGCTCGATCGCCAGGGCGGCGTGGTAGTAGCTGGCCGCCCGCGCCGTGTCGCCGGACTGCACCATGGCATCGCCCAGCTTGATCATCGGCAGGGGATTGTTGGGGTCCTCGGTCGCGGCGCGCTGATAGAAGGTGATGGCGGTCGCCGGATCGCCGGCGGCGCGGATGTTGTCGCCCATCCGAATCAGGGAGGTCGTCGCCGACTCGCCGCAACCCGCGACGATCAGGGCCGTGGCGATGATGGCGGCGCGGGTGAACGGGAACGGCATGGCGGCGGGCTCTCCCTTGAAGCAGCGAGTCCGGGGCTATCCGGCGGCGTGCCTGCGCGGCGGCGCAGGCTGGACCATGGATAGAATGATCGCGCCGCCGCGTCGACTCCGCGATTGGGAATCGCGTCCGCCCGGCGCATGGCCACGCTCCCCGGGGCGGCGGTCAGCCTTCCCAGGTGCGCAGATTGCCGGAATCGATGTGGGTGAAGCCGGGATACTGGCCGACGCCGCCGATCTGCAGCGCCAGGGCGCAGCCCACCAGCTGGTGCGGCGGCACCTTGTCGAAGGTCAGGTCGATCGCCCGGCCGGCCATGTGTAGCGAGTTGCGGGCGGCGCCTTCGAGCGAGGAGTTGGTCTTCAGCGTGCGGTAGCCGGAATTGATCGTCGCCTTGCCGCTGAAGCCGGCCCGCTGGGTCACGGCCCGGATCACCGCCAGGGCCCAGAACAGCCGCGGGTCCATCTGCACGGTCAAACCCTGGCGCCAGTCGCGCAGGAACCAGTCGAGCTTCTGCAGCTCGGCCACGTCATAGCCAGTCGGGCCGTAGAACTGGCCCGTATATTTCTCACCGGTATGGGCGTGGGTCAGCTCCAGATAAGGCGGCACCCGGTTGTGCACCTCGTCCAGCAGCGATCCCGGACGTGCCGCCGGGGGCAGGGCATAGGCCGCCGGTCCGGCCAGGACGATGCCGCCGACGATGCCGAGCGCGGCGCGGCGGTTGAGGGTGGGAGCCGGAGGCCGGGAGGGTATGAACGCGGTCATGCGAAAACAGCCTCGACAGGCGACGAAACCCAGCGCGACGATATAAGCATTTCGCAGAGCCGGCGACGGATTGCAATCGCGCCTTCGTGTCAGGAGGCATCGCCGATTCGACGCAGGGGTCGCGAGACCGTTGCCTTGGATCCGTCCTGATGGTGTAGAAGCCCCGGGACGGGGCGCCTTCGGGACGGGGCGCGAAGACAGCAGAAACGGATGAGCCACGATACCCTGATCCATCGCATCGTTCGGCCGGCGGTCCGGCGGATCGCGCCGACCGGCGTCACGCCGAATCAGCTGACCACCGTGCGCTTGGTCACCGGCCTGGCGGCGGCGGCGGCCTTCGCGGCCGGCGGGGGCTGGGCCGATCTCGGCGGGGTGGTGTTCCTGCTGTCGATGCTGTTCGACCGGGCCGACGGCGAGCTGGCCCGGCAGACCGGGCAGATGAGCCCATGGGGCCACCGCTACGACCTCGTCACCGACTGCCTGTGCGACGCGGTCACCTTCATCGGCATCGGCGTCGGCCTGGCCGGATCGGGTCTCGGCATCGCCCCGGTGCTGCTGGGCGCGGCCGCCGGCCTCGGGATCGGGGTCCTGTTCTGGCAGCTCAACGTCACCAAGGTGATCGAGCTGTCGCGCTATGCCATGCGCCATCGCGGCGTGGTGGTCGACCCCGACGACGCGCTGGCCCTGGTGCCGGTCTTCCTCTGGCTCGGCCTGGCCTGGCCGATGCTGATCGCGGCGGCGGTGATCACGCCGGCGGGCGCGCTGTGGCTCGGGGTGCTGTCGCGGCGGCCGAAGCCGGCGGTTCAGAAGTAACGCAGCCGGACGGTGATCCGCGTGCCTTGCGGGCTGACGGTGAAGGCCGCGTCCTGGAAGTCCGGCGGGGCGAAGAAGTAGGAGGGGTTGCGCGAGAAGGCGACGCCCTCCTCGGGCACGCCCAGCAGGGTGCGGTCGACTTCGTGGTTGTCGTTGACGTCCTGGAAGCCCTGGGCGGCGTAGACGCCGGGGGCGACGTTCGGTATCACCACGGTCGCCTGGGGGACCGCGGCCGGCGCCGTGCCGCTGTAGGGGCAGTCGTCCTTCAGGAACTGGGCTTGCGGGCACAGCGACATCCGGATCGTGCCCTTGGCTTCCCTGATGTTGGTGACGATGATCTCGACCGTCGCCGCCGATGCCGCGGCGGCGCCCAGGCCGAGCCAGACGGCGGCGGCTCCGGCCAGGAGGGGGATGTTCATCGGCGCATCTCCGACAGCGCGTCCTCGATGACAACGAGCAGAGCCTGGAAGTCGTCGCGGTCGAGGGCGCCGATGCAGCCGATGCGGAAGCTGTCGGCCCGGGTCAGCTTGCCCGGATAGATCAGGAAGCCGCGCGCGGCCAGCGCCTCGTAGAAGCGGTCGAAGGCGAAGCGCGGATCGTCCAGCGGGTGGAAGGTGGCGATGATCGGCG
The DNA here is from genome assembly GCF_000423185.1 of Inquilinus limosus DSM 16000. Taxonomy (GTDB): domain Bacteria; phylum Pseudomonadota; class Alphaproteobacteria; order DSM-16000; family Inquilinaceae; genus Inquilinus; species Inquilinus limosus. The sequence goes on from NZ_AUHM01000006.1 coordinate 347,627, forward strand.
CCTGCACCGCCGGGTCGAGGAACAGGCGGAAGCCCAGATTCCGCATGCCCGCGGCCAGCGTGTCGAAATTGTCCTGGTAGCGGCGCAGCCGCGCGGCCGGACCGCCTTCGGCCTCCAGGAGGCGCAGCGCCTCGACCAGCGCCGCCGCCACCTGCACCGGCGGGGTGAAGCGCCACTGGCCGTTGCCCTCGAAGCCGCGCCACTGATCGTGCAGGTCGAGGCTGACCGACGGGCTGTTGCCCTTCGCCGCCGCGATCGCCTGGCGTTCGACAAGGGCGAAGCCGATGCCGGGCACGCCCTCCAGGCATTTGTTGCTGGAGGCCAGCACCGCCGCGGCCGGGGTGGTGGCGAGGTCGATCGGCAGCGCGCCGAAGCTGCTCATGGCGTCCAGGATCAGCGCCCGGCCCTGCGCGGCGACGATGGCGGCCACCGCCTCGAACGGGTTCAGGAGGCCCGAGGTGGTCTCGCAATGGACGAGGGCGACATGGGTGATCGCGGGATCCGCCGCCAGTGCCCGTTCGACCTGCTCCGGCTCCACCGGTTGGTCTTCCGGCCAGCGCAGCGCTTCCACGGCGCGGCCGAGGCGGTTCGCGATCGCGATCATGCGCTCGCCATAGGCGCCGTTGGCCAGCACCAGCAGCTTGCCGGCCTGGGGCACCAGCGTGGCGATGGCCGCCTCGACGATGAAGGTCCCGCTGCCCTGCAGCGGGACCGCCACATGGCTGGCTTCGCCATGGGCGACGGCCAGCAGCCGCCGCCGCAGCTCCGCCGTCAGGGCGATGAAGGCGCGGTCGCGCGAGCCCCAGTCGCGCAGCATGGCGCGGCGGGTCTCGATCCGCGTGGTCAGCGGACCGGGGGTCAGCAGGGCCGGCTCGTCCGGAGTGCGGGTCACGAGGATGCCTCCGAGGCCGCCGCGGCGCGCGCGAGGGCCCGGCGGCGGGCCAGGTATCGGCCCTCCATCACCTGCCAGGCCATCAGGCCCGGCACGCCGAGCGCGAGGTCGCGGATGCGGCGGATCAGCGCCATGGCCACCGCGCTGTGCGGCGGGATGCCGAGCAGGCCGCAGATGACGATGAAGCCGCCCTCCTGGATGCCGAGCGCCCCCGGCACCAGCAGGCCGGCGACGCGGACCGCCTGGGCCAGGCTCTCGATGATCACCGCTTCGCGCAGCCCGGCGTCGAGGCCCAGCGCCCACAGCGTCGCCCAGATCTCGAGACAGCCGAGCAGCCAGGAAATCAGGTGATGGCCGCCGGACACCCAGACCCGGCGGGCATGGTCATCGTATAGCGACACGATCGAATCATGCAGGCCGGAGACCTCGCCCAGCGACGACCAGCCGAACTTGTCGGCCAGCCGGATCAGCGCCCGCTCCAGCACCTTGAACATGCCGAAGCGTTGGGCGCCGATGAACAGGACCACCAGCACCAGCCCGACGCTGGCGCCGGCGATGATCCACGGCGTCATCGCACCGTCATGGGCGCCGAGCAGCAGAAGCCCCAGGCCGAAGACGGTGAACACCACCTGGCTCGCCATCTGCGTCGTCAGGTCGACGACGATGGCGGCGCCGGAGCGGTTCAGCGGCACGCCGCGCATCGCCAGCAGGCGGGCCGTGATCAGTTCGCCGCCGATCTGCGCCACCGGCAGCAGCGCGTTGATCGCCTCGCGGATCCAGCGCAGCCGGATGAAGTAGAGCAGGCTTGGCACCGGCCGTTCCGGCACCAGCACCCGCCAGCCGAGCGAGGAGAACAGGAACTGCGGGAAGTGCAGGGCGATCACGGCCAGGATGCCCCAGCCGGCGCCGGTCAGGGCGGCCCAGATCTCGGAGGCGCCGGTCAGCCAGACCAGCACGACCGCGACCGCCAAGCCGACGGCGATTCCGATGCAGGCGGGCCATTTCATGATGCGGTGCCGGCACCCGTTGCGGCCGGGCGGAGGCCGGCGAGGAAGTCTCGGAAGCGACGGGCGACATCGGCCGGGACGACGGTCGGCCGCCCCAGCTTTTCCATCGAACCGGGGGCGATGCGGACATGGATCAGCGCCGGCCGCGGCGCTTCGGACGCGGCGCGGAACGCGGCCTCGAACCCGTCCAGGCTGGCGCAGAAGGCGGTGAACTGATAGCCGCAGGCCAGCGCGATCGCGGCGAAGTCGACGGAAGCGGAGACCGTGGCCTGGCCGCCGGTCGAATCATGCACGCCGTTGTCGAGCAGGATGTGGATCAGGTTGCCGGGCCCTTGGGCGCCGATGGTGGCGAAGGTGCCCAGCTTCATCAGCGCGGCGCCGTCGCCATCCAGAACCACCACCGGCGCCGGGGAGTTCAGCGCCACGCCCAGCGCCATGCCGGAGGCGCCGCCCATCGACCCGACCTGGTAGATGTGCTGCCTGCGGTCGGCCAGGGTGAACAGCTCGCGGCCGCATTTGCCGGTGGTGGCCACCACCGCGGTGCGGTCGTCGGTCAGGGCCAGGAATCGCTCCAGCACCGCGGCGCGGGTCGGGCGCGGCCCGGCCTCGGGCCAGTCGGCGCGGCGGCCCGGGCGGGGCAGGGGAAGGGGCGGGGCCTGCAGATCCTCGTCCCGCACATCGCCCTTCTTCATCACGAAGGCATAGGGCAGGCCGGCCTCGTCCATCCGGGCCGCGGCCTGGTCCAGCGCCGGCCCCAGCGCCTCAGGCGTGGCCGGGAAGGGAGACTGCGGGATCTCCATCAGCGCCAGCAGGTCCTGGGTGATGCGGCCCATCACCTCGTGCTGCGGCTCGTCCGGCAGGCCGGGCTGGCCGCGCCAGGTGGTGACGAACAGGGTCGGGATGCGGAACGGCGCGTTCAGCGAGGTCAGCGGGTTGACCGCGTTGCCGAGGCCGGAGTTCTGGCACATGACCACCGTCTTCCGCCCGGCCAGCCAGGCACCGGCGGCGATCGCCACCGCCTCGCCCTCGCTGGCGGCGCCGACATATGTCAGGGCCTTGCTCGACAGCACGCCGTTGATCAGCGGCGTCAGGAAGCTGCACGGGACCCCGGTGTAGAAGTCGTGGCCGCGCGCCTTCGCCGCCGCGATGAACTCGTCTGCGGTGATCATGCCCGACCTTCTAGAGCGCGATGACGCCGGAGGGAAGCGGCGCGCGGACGCATGGCAGGGTCGCGCGCCGCGTGTCCTCAGGTGAAGTTCCGGGCGTCGGCGAGGTCGCTCAGCGTGTCGACGTCCAGCCAATGGGCGGTGAAGTACTGCACCACCACCGGATGCCGGGCCGCCAGCCGGGTCAGCAGCAGCGGCAGGTCCGCCGTCTCCAGCAGGCCCTCGGCCTCGATCCGGTCGATCTCCTCGCGCAGCCAGGCGGCCCCCTGGGCGCTGAACCGGGCCAGGCCGATCCATTCGCCGCTGACCTCGCCGGCCGGGATCGACTCGGAGATCGACTTCAGATGCACCGGCGTGTCATCGAGATAGCTGCCGGAATAGGGCCGGTCGGCGGCCACCAGGTCGCGCAGCGTCTTCTTCGGTTGCTTGACCGACAGGCTCATCGCGTCCACCGCCAGCACGATGTCGCCTTCGCTCGACATCAGCCCGTCCAGGATGTAGCGGCGGAACAGCACGTCGCCGTAGACCACCACCGCCTCGCCATCCAGCGCCTGGCGCGCCTGGGCCAGGGAATAGACCTCGCCGGTCTCGTCATAGCGGTCGTTGTCGACCGTCTTGATGCCCGGCACCACCACCGCCTCCTTGCGGTAGCCGCGGACCACGGTGACGTCCTTCAGGCCGCTGTCGCCGAGGGTCGAGACCAGGCGCTGCAGCAGCGACTGGCCGCGCACGTCGATCATGCATTTCGGCTGGTCGCGGGTCAGCTCGTCGCCCAGGTCGCCGCGCGACGCCGCCAGCACCACGGCCTTCGGCGCGGCCTTGCCCGGCAGGTACCGCCGCTCCGCAGCCTCCAGCTCGGCATTGCCGACCAGGGCGAAGATGTCGCGCACGCTCGCCACCCGGCCCTCGACCTCGCGCAGCGACTCGTCCTCGAAGATCCGCCGGGCGGTCTCGCGCATCGCCGTCATCGAGGACCGCAGCAGGTGGTTCGCCCAGATCACCGTCGAGATGCCGGCCTGGCGGAACAGGTCGGTCGAGGTGGCATAGTACATCGTCGGCACGATCACCAGCGGCGCCCGGTTCCCCCAGCGCTCGGCGAAGGTGAAGATCTCGTTCGCCGTCGACTTCTTGGAATGGATCAGGATCGCGTCGGCCCCGGCGGCGTGATACGCCTCGGCCCGGCGCAGCGCCTCCTCCATGCCGCGGCCGGAGATCAGCGCCTCGACCCGGGCCACCAGCACGAAGTCGTCGTCCAGCTGGCTGTCCTTGCCGGCCTTGATGCGGCCGCAGAACTCCTCGATCTCGGCCAGAGGCTGGTCCTCGCCGATGAAGGAGTTGGTCTTCGGGAACAGCTTGTCCTCGATGCAGACCCCGGCGATGCGCCGCTCGCACAGCTTCCGCACCAGGCGGCGGACGTTGTTGAAGTTGCCGTAGCCGGTGTCGCCGTCGACCAGGATCGGCAGCGTCGAGGCATCGGCCATGTATTCCAGCACGTCCAGCACCTGCGTCCAGGACGCCTCGTTGCTGTCGCGCAGGCCCAGGCTGGCCGAGGTGGTCAGGCCCGAGGCCCAGATGCCGCGGAACCCGGCCTCCTCCACGATCTTGGCCGAGAGGCCGTTATGGGCCTCCATCAGGAAGGACAGGGTCGGGGAGAAGATCTCCTCGCGCAGCGCCGCGAAGACCGATTTCGGGCGGTCGGTCCGGGTGGAAGAGCCGGCGTCGGACGGGCCCGTCAGGGCGGTGTCGTCGAGAGCCTTCATCGCATTCTTGGTCATGAACCGGATATCCGGGTTGCGGAATCTCGGCCGTCCAGCGCCTTGCCGGGCCGCCATTTCGGCCTGTATCTTCAGGCCACTTCAGAAAAAAGCAACCGGAGCATCACGGAATTGTCACTTCCCGATGGGCGGCCGGCCGCTGCGATCATCCTCGCGGCCGGCATCGGCCGGCGCCTCGGATCGGCCGCCGGCGGCCCGAAAATCCTGCTCCGGTTCGGTGGACGGTCGCTTCTGGAACGGCATATCGCCGCGCTGCACGCGAACGGGATCGACGACATCTCGATCACCATCGGGCATGAGGGCGACCAGATCCGCCGCGAGATCGACCGACTCGGACTCGGCGGCCGCATCGGCTTCGTCGAGAACCCGCGCTACCGCGAGGGCAGCCTGGTCTCGCTTTGGGTCCAGCGCGACCGCCTTGCCGCCGGCAAGCCGGTGGTGCTGATGGACGGCGACGTGCTGTACCCCGAGCCGATGATCGGCCGCCTCCTGGAAGCGGAGCCGGAGAACGCGCTGCTGGTCGACCGCGAGATCGAGCCGGGCGACGAGCCGGTGAAGATCTGCTTCCGCGGCGACACCATCGTCGATTTCCGCAAGAAGCCCGAGCACGCGCATGACTGGCACGGCGAGTCGGTCGGCTTCTTCCGCTTCTCGCCCGACATGGCGCGTGCGCTCGGCGACCGCACCGACTGGTATGTCCGCCAGGGCATCACCGCGGTCGAATACGAGGAGGCGATCCGGGACCTGATCCTGGCGCATCCGCACCGGTTCGGCGTCGCCGACATCAGCGATCTGCCCTGGACCGAGATCGACTTCGACGTCGATGTGACCCGCGCGCAGCGGGAGATCCTGCCGCAACTGGAGCATTGAGAATGCCCGATACCGTGACCCCCGCCGACGCTACGGCCGCCGGTCCGCTATCCGTCGAGGACCTCGCGGCCTATGCCCGCACCGGCTGGGTCGCCGCCCGCGGCTTCTTCAGCCCGGACGAAGCCGCCGCCATCAGCCGCTGGACCGACGAGCTGGTGGCGATGCCCGAGGAGCCGGGCAAGCACATGGTCTATTACGAGCCCAGCCTGCTCGACCCGACCAAGCGGGTGGTGCAGCGGATCGAGAATTTCTGCCCGTACCACGCCGAGTTCGACGGGCTGGTCCGCCACGGCCGGCTGTTCCGGGCGGTGGAGCAACTGCTGGGCGCGCCGTCCTGCCTGTTCAAGGAGAAGATCAACTTCAAGATGGCGGGCGGCGCCGGCTTCGAGCCGCACCAGGACCAGCAGGCCGGGTGGTCGCGCTATGCCCCGATCTTCCTGACCGTGATGGTCTCGGTCGACCGCGCCACGGTCGAGAACGGCTGCCTCGAGATGGCCGACATGCCGCGCCTGACCGGGCTGATCGGCGAGGAGTGGAAGCCGCTGACCGACGAGCAGATGGCCAGCTTCCAGCTGGTGCCTGTGCCGACCGAGCCGGGCGACGTGCTGTTCTTCGACAGCTACGCCCCGCACGCCTCGAAGCCGAACCTGACCGACAAGGCGCGGCGGATCCTGTACCTGACCTACAACCGCCTGGCCGATGGCGACCACCGCGAGCTGTACTTCGCCGAGAAGCGCGCCAGCTTCCCGCCCGACATCGAGCGCCAGCCGGGCAAGGAGTACAGGTTCCGGGTGTGACGGCCTTCCCGGCGATCACTTCCCCGTCCGGGCCAGGAAATAGGCGAGGTCGTTGATCTCCGGCTCGCCGATCGACGCCATGACTTCGGCCATGGCCGGGTCGTAGCCGGGCCGGACGCCGCTCTTGTACTCGCGCAGCGCCTTGGCCAGGTAGTCCTCACGCTGCCCGGCGAGGCGCGGCACCTGCCCCTGGCCCGAGAAGTCGGGCCGGTGGCAGACGCCGCAGCGATGGGTCTGCGCCAAAGCGCGGCCCCGCTCGATCCGCCCCGAATCGCCGTCCGTCGCGGGGACAGGGGGCGCCAGGGCCGCGAAATGATCGGCGAAGGCCTGCAGGTCCTCGTCGGTCAGGTCCTTGGCGACGTCGGTCATCGGCGTGCCGGGCCGCAGGCCTTCGCGGAACATGTAGAGCTGCACGACCGAATAGGCCGAGGGCTGCGCCGCCAGGGAGGGCGTGGCCTCCATCGGCGAGACACCGGCCTCGCCGTGGCAGGCGGCGCAGGCCGGCAGCCGCTCCTCCAGGCTCTGCGCCGCCGCGGCGGCCGCCGCCAGGACGAGGCCGCCGGCGAGCAGCCAACGAAGACCTCTCTCAGCCGCCATAGCTGACACGATAGATCGCGCCGTTGTGGTCGTCGGAGACGAGCAGCGAGCCGTCGGGCAGCGTCTCCACATCGACCGGCCGCCCGAGATAGCCGTTGTTCTCGATCAGGCCGGTCAGGAACGGCTCGACCCTGGTGACGCGGCCGTCGGCGTCCAGAGTGGCGACGGCGATATCGGCACCGATCTTCTCGGTCCGGTTCCACGGGCCGTGACGGGCGATGAAGATCGCGCCGCGATAGGCCTCCGGGAACATGCTGCCGGTGTAGAACTCCATCCCCAGCGCCGCGATATGCGGCCCCAGCAGCGCCGCGGGGGCGGTGGTCTCCTCGCAGGACTTGCCCCAGCCGAACTCGGGATCGCGGATGCTGCCCTGGTGGCAGAACGGATAGCCGAAATGCTCCTGGCCCGGCTGCGTCAGGTGGTTCAGCTCGTCATTTGGGATGTCCTCGGACATCCAGTCGCGGCCGTTGTCGGTGAACCAGAGGTCGCCGGTCTTCGGGTCGAAGTCGAAGCCGACCGTGTTGCGCACGCCGCGCGCTACCACCTCGGCCCCCGATCCATCGAGGGCGATACGGCGGATCTGGGCATGCGTCTCCGGCGGCTCGCAGATGTTGCAGGGCGCGCCGATCGGGACATAGAGCTTGTCGTCCGGCCCGATCGCGATGAACTTCCAGCCGTGCGGCTCGTCCTTCGGCAGGTCGTCATAGACCACCTTGGGCTCGGGCGGGGCGTCGAGATGCTGCTCGATGTCGTCGTAGCGCAGGATCCGCGACAGCTCGGCGACATAGAGCGCGCCGTCCTTGAAGGCGACGCCGTTCGGCCGGTGCAGCCCCTTCGCGATCGTCTTCACCGTGCGCTTCCCGCCGCTGTCGGTGACGGCATAGACGTTGCCGAGCTGCCGGGTGCCGACGAAGACGGTGCCCTTGTCGCCGACGGCCATCGACCGGGCATTGGCGACGCCGGCCGCCCAGACCTCGACCTTGAAGCCATCCGGCACCTTCATCTTCGCCACCGGCAGCCGCGCCGCCGGCGTCGGGATCGGCGGCGCCCCGACCGGCGCCAGGGCGACCGCGGCGTCGCTGCGCGGCCGTCCGGCCGCCCAGGATTCGTCCTCGCCCTGCGCGGCGGGCTGCGCCGGGGGCTGCTGGGCGGGTGACACGCCGGCCGCGAAGACGGTGAACAGGCCGGCGACCACGCCGGACATGGCCCTCCATGTGCTCATGAGCGTCCTCCTCTCTCTGCGCCGGCTGTTCGAGGCCGGTCGTCGTTCCGGATGAACGGATATTCTGTATTTCGTATCCGCTGCGCATAAGTATGACGTATCGGCCGACTGTCGGGTAGGCCGAAATGCCTATCCTCTGCCGAAGCTATCCCGCCGTTCCGGCCTCCCGGTAACCTGCGGGAGCCGAATCTCTGCCCGAGGCCGCCAATGCTCGATCGCCTGAAGGACCAGTTCGAGGACGTGTCCTGCGTCTATGCCGAGGCCAACGGGCTGCGGCGCGACCCCGACTGGTTCCTCCTGAAGCTGCACGAGGAGCTGGGTGAGCTGACCCAGGTCTGGAACAAGCTGACCGGTCGCGGCCGGACTCGGGGCCGCTCCGAGGAGGAGCTGCGGCAGGCGCTGGCCGACGAGACCGCGGACATGCTGGGCCACATCCTGCTGTTCGCCCGGGCGAACGGGATCGACCTGGCCGCCGCGGTCGAGCGGAAATGGCGCTTCCGGCCGGAGTGACCGCCGAGCGTTGGCCAGCCGGGGCCGGGAGCGGAGGGTCCGTCCGCGAGACAGTCTGTTTCCGTCCAACGCAGTTGACCGGCCCCGGCCGGTGGCCATCTGTGCGGTGACGCACCCCGCGACCCAGAGACTTGCATGGCCCAACCCCTCGAATTCGGACTCGACACCTTCGGCGACGTCACCACCGGGCCGGACGGCGCCCCGCTGCCGCACGCCCAGGTGCTGCGCAATGTGGTCGAGGAGGCCGCGCTGGCCGACCAGCTCGGCCTCGATTTCTTCGGCGTCGGGGAGCATCACCGCGCCGATTTCGCCGTCTCCGCGCCCGAGGTGCTGCTGGCGGCGATCGCGGGGCGGACCAGCCGGATCCGTCTCGGCTCGGCCGTGACGGTGCTCAGCTCCGACGACCCGATCCGCGTGTTCCAGCGCTTCTCGACCCTGGACGCGGTCTCGAACGGCCGGGCGGAGGTCATCCTCGGCCGCGGCTCCTTCACCGAATCCTTCCCGCTGTTCGGCTACGAGCTCAGCGACTACGAGACGCTGTTCGAGGAGAAGCTGGACCTGTTCGCGGCGCTGCTGCGGCAGGAGCCGGTGACCTGGCGCGGCAGCACCCGCCCGCCGCTGCGCAACCAGAGCGTCTTTCCGCCGGTCGAGGGCGACCGCCGGCTGACCACCTGGATCGGCGTCGGCGGCAGCCCGGAATCGGTGATCCGCGCCGCCCGCTACGACCTGCCGCTGATGCTGGCCATCATCGGCGGCGACCCGAAGCGCTTCCGCCCCTATGTCGACCTCTACCACCGCGCCTTCGAGCAGCTGGGCCGGCCGGTGAAACCGGTCGGCGTCCATTCCCCCGGCTATGTCGCCGACAGCGACGACCAGGCGCGGGAGGAGTTGTTCGCCGACTACAAGAAGATGCGCGACAGGATCGGGGCGGAGCGCGGCTGGCCGCCGATGGGGCAGGGCGAGTTCGAGCGCGAGGCCGAGCACGGCTCGCTCTATGTCGGCTCGCCCGAGACCGTGGCACGCAAGATCGTCTCGACCGTCACCGCCCTCGGCGCCTCGCGCTTCCAGCTGAAGTACAGCGCCGGGCCGCTGCCGCACGCCAGGCTGATGCGCAGCATCGAGCTCTACGGCAGAAAGGTCATGCCGCTCGTCCGCGAGATGATGGCCTGAGAGCCCGCCCGACAGGGCTACCGGCGCGGCCGTCCGGTGACGGTCTCTCAGACGGGCTCTGACCCGGCCCGGCCGCGGCGTCCCCGGCGACGCGCCGACGCCGTCACCGTTCCGGTTGACCGCACATGGTCGGCGGCGCGGAAGCCTGACAAGAGGCTGCCCTCGATGGTCGCCGGCAACCCGGTCGCGGTCCAGTCGCCGGCCAGCCAGAGATTGGCGTAGGGCGTGGGGCAGGGCGGGCGCCGGGCCTCGTCGGCCGGGCTCTGGCGGATCGTCGCCCGCTTCTCCTTGATGATGCGGTGGGCGGGCAGGGGGCCGGCCAGGTCGGGGAAGGCCCGCACCACATCGGCCCACAGGCGCGGGGCCAGCTGCTCCGCCGGCTCGTCCACCAAGCCGCGGGCGGCGCTGACCGTCGTGCTTGCGATGCCCGGGCGGCGGAACACCCAATGGGCGGTGCCGCCGACGATGCCGGCGATGTCGTGCGGTTCCTCGCGCAGCGGGATGGCGAAATGGCCGTTGACGATCGGCTCGTCCACCTCCGGCGGCGTCAGCCCCGGCGCCAGCCGCGCCGCGATCGCCGGCGGCACCGCCAGAATCACCTGGTCGTCCGGCGCCAGGGGCAGGGTGCCCTGGTCCAGCTCCAGCGCCGTGATGCGACCCTCGTCGATCTCCAGGGTCTTGATCCGCATCCCGGTCCGGACCGTCACGCGGTGGCGGTGCAGGAAGTCCAGCGCCGGGTTGATGAAGGTGTCGGCCAGGTCGGTGCGGGCGATCAGCGGGATGGTCTGGGCGCCGCCCTTGGCCAGAGTCTGCTCCACCACCGCCCACAGGCTGCGGGCCGAGGCCTCGTCGGCCGGGGTGTTGAGGGCGGAGACGGCGAGCGGCTCGATCAGGCAGCGATACAGCTCACCCTGCGGCACCATGCCGGCCACGGTGTCCCCCGGCCCGGCCTTGGCCAGGCGGCGCAGCGCCAGATAGTCGCGCGGCCGGGTCCCCGGCACCCGGCGGCCGGCGCGCAGGATCCACCAGGGCAGCCGGCCGCGGTTCGGCCGCAGGGTGAATTCGCGGCCACGCTCCAGGTCGACGAAGCGGAAGCCGGGCCGCGCCGGCGCGGCCAGCCGATCGGCGGCGCCGATCAGCTCGAGATAGCGCCGCACGTTGCGGTTGCCCGACAGGACCAAGTGGTTGCCGTTGTCGATCACCCGGTCCAGCGCAGGCTCATGGAAGGCGCGGCAGCGGCCACCGGGCCGCGCCGTGGCCTCGTAGACCACCGCAGGCGTCCCCGTCCGGGCGAGCTCCACCGCGGCGGCGAGGCCGGACAGCCCGCCGCCGATCACATGCGCGGTCATCGCAGCAGCGCCGACAGCAGGATGCCGATCCGCTCGCGCTTCGACAGGCGCGGCCGGACCGACCGGTCGGTATAGCCCCGGGCCTGCAGCTTCTCGAAGATGCGGCGATAGCTGTGCTGCATGATCAGCGCGGCCTTCATCCGTTTCTCCGTCCCGGCGGGCATCAGCCCGGGCAGGGCGGCGTAGAGGGGCTGGATCTCGGCCGCCAGCCGGGCGCAGACCGCGGCGATGCGGGGATCGGCGACGATCTCCGGGATCGGCCGCTCGGTCGGGATGCCGGCTTCCCGCAGCCAACTCTCCGGCAGGTACAGCCGCCCGAGCGTCGCGTCCTCGTCGACGTCGCGCAGGATGTTGGTCAGCTGCAGCGCCTCGCCCTGGGCCACGGCGAAGGCCTCGCTGGCCTGGTCCGGGCAGCCGAAGATCTTCACCGCCATCACGCCGACCGTGCCGGCGACGCAGCGGGCGTAATGCGCCAGCCCGGCGCGGTCGGCGATCCGCACCTCGGCCGCGGCGTCGATGGTCATGCCGTCCAGCATGCTCTCGAACTCGGCGCGCGGCAGGCCGAAGCGGCGGATCGCCCAGATCAGCTCGCGGTCCAGCGGATCCTCGCCGCGGCCGGCGAAGATCCGGTCCAGCCGCTGCCGCCACGCCTGGAGGGCGACGGTCTTCTCCTCGACCGCGGCGGCGGAATCGGCGATGTCGTCGACCTGCCGGCAGAAGCCGTAGACGGCGTAGATGGCGCGGCGGCCCTCGGCGGGCAGGATGCGCATGCCGGCGGCGAAGGAGGATTTGGCCCGGAACACCGCCATCCGCACCAGCGCGGCGTCGTCCAGGGGTTTGGCGCCGAAGGCCATGACGGACAGGCCGGGCCGTAGCGCCCTTGCGAAATCCGCCTTGCTCAGCGCCACCCGGGTCAGGATCGGGTCGCCCTGGCGCAGCCGCGCCGCCAGGCGCCGGGCCAGCCACAGCATGACGCTGACCTCGGCCGCCAGCGGCCGCGAGGTCAGCTGCCCGGGCAGGGTGCAGGCGGTGTCGAGCATGGCGTCGACGATGTCGAGGCAGCGGTCGATCACCGGCCGGCGGATCCGGGCGGAGGCCTCGTCCGGGGCGAAGAAACGGTCGATCCCGCCGGCGGCCTCAATCCAGTCCGTCGGCACATAGATCCGGCGCAGCTTGCGCCAGTCGTCGCCGCAATCCTGCAGATGGTTCAGGATCTGCAGCACCGTGCACAGCGCGTCGCCGGCCGGGAAGGTCGATTCGGACTGGCCGTGCAGCCGCAGCAGGTAGCGCCCGACCGGGTTGGCCGAATAGCGGCAATAGTCGATCAGGTCGTCCCAGGTCCGGCAGCTGCGATTCTCGGAATCGCGGCGGAAGGCGACCAGCAGGTCGCGACAGTCGACGAGGCCGACGCCGGTGGCGGCGATCGAGGCGCGGATCCCGGCGGTCGCCTCCGGCCCGGGGGCGGTCAGCCCGGCCTTCAGCGCGTCCAGCCGGGCCAGCTTCTCCGCCGTCGGCAGGTCCGGGTCGTCGCCGATGTCGTCGGCGGCGCGGGCGAAGCGGTAGAAGGCGGCGACGTGCGGCCTGAGGCGCTTGGGCAGCAGCCAGGATCCGACCGGGAAGTTCTCCTGGCTCGACGTCTTCGTCGCCGGCAGCTCGACGGCGTCCGCCCGGGGGGACGGCGCGCCGGCGGGCGGGGAAGAGTCGACGATGGCTCGGTCGGCCGGCACGGTCATGGTCGCCTGTCTTGTCTCGGCCAGGGCTATCCGGAACGAGGCGCAGCGGCGGTCCCGCCGCGCGGCCCTGGACCGGGCCACCACATCGCAGACCCCCCTGAATTGTCAAGGCAAACGCCGATGGCATGCAGGCTTACGGTAATTGATGTTGCGGTCGACGGCCCGGTCCGACAGTCTCGCCGCCATGATGCGACCGAGTACGGGATATTCCCGAGGCCGGGACGACAGCCGCGGGGAAGGATGAGCGAGATCGCCCTCGTCACCGGGGCCACCGGCTTCGTCGGCTCGGCCGTGGCCCGCGCGCTGCTGGCCGAAGGCCATCGGGTCAAGGCGCTGGTGCGCCCGAACAGCGACCGCCGCAACCTGGCCGGCCTCGATGCCGAGCCGGTGACGGGCGACCTCGACGACCAGGCCTCTCTGATCCCGGCGCTGAAGGGCTGCACCGCGCTGTTCCACGTCGCGGCCGATTACCGCCTGTGGGTCCCCGTGCCGCAGGCGATGCTGCGCACCAATGTCGAGGGCACGGCCGCGATCCTGCGCGCCGCCGCCGCGGCCGGGGTCTCGCGCGCCGTCTACACCTCGAGCGTCGCGACCCTCGGCCACCATCCGGACGGCCGGCCGGCGGACGAGACCACGGTCGCGACCGAAGGCCAGATGATCGGCCTCTACAAGCGCTCGAAGTTCCTGGCCGAGGATGCGGCCCGCGCGGCGGCGGCCGAGACGGGCCTGCCGGTGGTGATCGTCAACCCCTCGACGCCGATCGGGCCGCGCGACGTCAAGCCGACCCCGACCGGACGGATCATCGTCGAGGCCGCGACCGGCCGCATACCGGCCTTCGTCGACACCGGGTTGAACCTCGTCCATGTCGACGACGTCGCCCGGGGCCATCTCGCCGCCTTCGCCCGCGGCGTGCCGGGCGAGCGCTACATCCTGGGTGGCGAGGACTTCGCCCTGTCCGCCATCCTGGCCGAGATCGCCGGCCTGGTCGGCCGCAAGGCGCCGAAGATCCGGCTGCCGCTGGGGCCGATCTGGCCGGTGGCGTTGATGGCCGAGACGGTGTCGCGCTTCACCGGCAAGGAGCCGATGGTGACGCGCGACGCGCTGCGCATGGCGCGCAAGACCATGTACTTCTCCTCGGCCAAGGCCCAAGGCGCGCTGGACTACCGGCCGCGGCCGGCACGCCAGGCCCTGGTCGATGCGCTCGAGTGGTTCCAGGCCAACGGTTACCTGAAATGATCGGCTCAGCCCGGCTATCTCACACCCCTGCGTCCTGCGCCGGTTCAAAATGCCGACGGGGCAGGAGAGCGGCGCAGCGCGATGCTTATGCATCGGGCAAGCCGTTCGACGCACCCTGTCGGCATTTTCAACCGGCCCGAAGGGTCGTCTTGCGGCGGCCGCCTGCGGAGGCGGGCCGCTCAACCGTATGTCCCTATACGCATTTCGCGCCCCGCCCCCGCATCCGACTCACCGCAAGACGACGCAGGTCGTAGGGGGTGTGAGATAGCCGGGCTAATCCTCGCGCTCGCCAGCCTCGCCGCCTGGCTCAAGCTGTGGCTGTTCCAGGGCCGGTTCTGGGAGGCCAGGACGGCTCCTGAGGCGCCGCCGCCGGCCGAATGGCCGGGCGTCGCCGTGGTGATCCCGGCGCGCAACGAGGCCGAGGGCATCGGCGCCGCGGTCGGCTCGCTGCTGCGGCAGGCCTATCCCGGCCGGCTGCGGGTGGTGGTGGTCGACGACCAGTCGACCGACGACACCGCCGACATCGCCCGCGCCGCCGCGGCGGACGCGAGCGCCACCGACCGCCTGACCGTTGTTTCCGGCGCGCCGCTGCAGCCCGGCTGGGTCGGCAAGATGTGGGCGGTGTCGCAGGGCGCCGCGGCGGCGGAGCAGGCCGACCCGGAAGCGCGCTGGATCCTGCTGACCGACGGTGACATCGTCCACCGGCCGAACAACGTCGCGCAGTTGGTGGCGCGGGGCGAGGCCGACGGGCTGGACCTCGTATCGCTGATGGTGCGCCTGCGCTGCGTCGACTTCGCCGAGCGCTGGCTGATCCCGCCCTTCGTGTTCTTCTTCAAGATGCTGTACCCCTTCGCGTGGGTGAACCGGACGGACAAGGCCACGGCCGGCGCGGCCGGCGGCTGCATGCTGGTGCGGCGCGAGGCTTTGGCCCGGGTCGGCGGCATCGCCGCGATCCGCGATGCGCTGATCGACGATTGCACCCTCGCGGCGGCGCTGAAGCGGCACGGCCGGATCCGGCTCGACCTCACCGACGAGGCGGAGAGCCTGCGCGTCTACGGCCATGTCGGCGAGATCTGGCGCATGGTGGCCCGCACCGCCTTCACCCAGCTGCGCTATTCGCCCTGGCTGCTGCTCGGCACCGTCGCCGGGCTGATCGTCACCTACATCGCACCGCCGGCTCTGACGATCCTGGGGCAGGGGGCGGCGCGATATGTCGGCCTGGCCGCCTGGGCGATCATGAGCGGCTGCTATGTGCCCATGCTGCGCTTCTATCGGCGCTCGCCGCTCTGGGCGCCCTTCCTGCCGCTCGCGGCGCTGGTGTATCTCGGCGCCACGATCGATTCGGCGCGGCGCCACTGGGCCGGCGTCGGCGGGGCCTGGAAGGGCCGCGTCTACGACCAGCCCGGCGCCGCGCCCGACCTGTCCCGTCAGACCCGGACCCCGTCCCGATGAGCATGTCCAGCGCTTCCCTCGATACCGACGACCTCGCCGCGCCCTCCCGTGCCAGCCTCGACGAGGCGATCGGCCGCGGCGTCGGCGGGCTGCTCTGCCTGCAGCGGGAAGACGGCCACTGGGCCTTCATCCTCGAAGCCGATGCCACGATCCCGGCCGAATACATCCTGCTGAAGCACTTCCTCGGCGTTGTCGACCGGGAGAAGGAGGCGAAGCTGGCCGACTACATCCGCAGCATCCAGTCGGACACGCATGGCGGTTGGCCGCTGTGGCATGACGGGCCGTTCAACATCAGCGCCAGCGTGAAGGCCTATTTCGCGCTGAAGGCGGCGGGCGACGACCCGGACGCGCCGCACATGGCCCGCGCCCGCGCCGCCATCCTGGCCGCCGGCGGCGCCGCGCGGTCCAACGTCTTCACCCGCATCCTGCTGGCGCTGTTCGAGCAGGTGCCGTGGCGCGCCGTGCCGGTGATGCCGATGCAGATCATGGTGCTGCCCTCCTGGTTCCCGTTCCACCTGGACAAGGTGTCGTACTGGAGCCGCACGGTGATCGTGCCGCTGCTGGTGATCATGGCGAAGAAGCCGCGGCCGGCGAATCCGGGGGCGCTGTCGATCCAGGAGCTGATGGTCGAGCCGCCGGAGCAGGTGAAGAACTGGCATGTCCATGTCGACGGCACCTTCTGGGGCCGCTTCTTCCGCCGGCTGGACGGGGTGCTGCGGCCGGTCGAGCCGTTCTTCCCGCGGCGGCAGAAGTCGATCCGCAAGGCGGTAGAGTTCGTCACCGAGCGGCTGAACGGCGAGGACGGCCTCGGCGCCATCTACCCGGCCATGGCCAATGCCGTGATGATGTTCAAATGCCTGGGCTATCCGGACGACCATCCGGATCTGCAGATCGCCTGGGCCTCGGTCGAGAAGCTGGTCGACACGGTGGGCGGCGTCACCTACGCCCAGCCCTGCCTGTCGCCCGTCTGGGACACGGCGCTGACCGCGCACGCGCTGCTCGAATCCGACGAGCCGGAGGCGGTGGAGCGGGCCAAGCGCGGCCTCGACTGGCTGGTCCCGCGCCAGGTGCTGGACGTCAAGGGCGACTGGGCCGTGCGCCGGCCGGACGTCCGCCCGGGCGGCTGGGCCTTCCAATACGCCAACCCGCACTATCCGGACCTCGATGACACCGCGGTCGTGGTCATGGCCATGCACCGCGCCGACCCGGCCCGCTACCGCGAGGCGATCGACCGCGGGGTGGAATGGATCCTGGGGCTGCAGAGCAGCAATGGCGGCTGGGCGGCCTTCGAGGTCGACAACACCTATCACTACCTCAACCACATCCCCTTCGCCGACCACGGCGCGCTGCTGGACCCGCCGACCTCGGACGTGACGGCGCGCTGCGTCAGCATGCTGGGCCAGCTGGGCCGGCGCATCGACGACCCGGCGGTGGCGCGGGCGGTGGAGTTCCTGCGCAAGGAACAGGAGGCCGACGGCTCCTGGTTCGGGCGCTGGGGCACCAACTACATCTACGGCACCTGGTCGGTGCTGTGCGCCCTCAACGCCATCGAGATCGACCCGCAGGAGCCGATGATCCGCCGCGCCGTCGACTGGCTGGTGTCGCAGCAGCGCGAGGATGGCGGCTGGGGCGAGTCCGGCGACAGCTACTATGAAGGCAAGCCGGAGATGACGCCGGCCACCAGCACGGCGTCGCAGACCGCCTGGGCCGTGCTGGCGCTGATGGCGGCGGGCGAGGCCAAGCACCCGGCGGTCGCCCGCGGCATCGCCTGGCTGTCCTCGCATCAGCGCGAGGACGGGCTGTGGGACGAGCCGAGCTTCACCGCCGTCGGCTTCCCGCGCGTGTTCTACCTGCGCTACCACGGCTACCCGGCTTTCTTCCCGACCTGGGCGCTGTCCCGCTACCGCCGCCTGCGCGACAGTAACAGCGGCCGGGTCGAGGCCGGGATGTGAGGGGCGGCGCCGGCCCGTGCTCGGCATCCTGACCGGCCTCGCCAGGGAGGCGGAGATCGCGCGGCGGATCTCGCCGCTCGTCGCCTGCTCGGCCAGCGATCCGGCCCGGGCCGACGCTCTGGCGCGCGATCTGATCGGCCGGGGCGCCACCATCCTGCTCAGCTTCGGCATCGGCGGCGGGCTGGCGCCCGAGCTGTCGACGGGACGGCTGGTGATCGGCACTGCCGTCCGGACCGGCTCGGTGGCTTATCCCTGCGACGAGGATCTGGCGGTCCGGCTGGGGGTGGTCCTGCCCGATGCCCTGCGCGGGAACGTCTGGGGCGGCGACATCATCGTCGACACCGCCGCGGCCAAGGCGCGGCTGCACCGCGACAGCGGCGCCGTCATCGTCGATCTGGAGAGCGCCGCGGTCGCGATCGCCGCGGCGGAGGCGGGGCTGCCCTTCGGCGTGCTGCGCGCCGTGGCCGACCCGGCGGGGCACGGCCTGCCGCCGGCGGCGCTGGTCGGCCTCGATGCCGAGGGCCGGCCGGCGATCGGGCCGGTGCTGCGGGCCTTGGCCCGCAGCCCGGGTCAGCTTCCCGCGCTGATCCGCCTGGGCCGGCAGAGCGGCGCGGCGATGAAGGCGCTACTTGCCGCCGCCGGCCGCCTTGGCGACCTTGGGAGTGTGGCGTAGCTTCTCCAGCGCCTTCTGGACATGGGAGGAGAACACGTACTCGGCCGGGCGCTGCCGGTCGAGCGGGATCTCCGGCGCCATCGGCCCGTCGGTGCGGATGCCGCGCAGGCCGACCAGGAAGGCCTTCAGCGGGTTGCGGAACATGTCCTTCACCGCGCTGGCCTCATAGCCGGAATGGACCATGCAGTCGGCGCACTTCTCATAGTTGCCGGTGCCGTACTTGTCCCAGTCCGTCTCCTCCATCAGCTCCTTGAAGCTCTGGGCGTAGCCTTCGCCGAGGAGGTAGCAGGGACGCTGCCAGCCGAAATAGGTGCGGGTCGGGTTGCCCCAGGGGGTGCAGTGGTACTGCTGGTTGCCGGCCAGGAAGTCGAGAAACATCGTCGACTGGCTGAACGACCAGCGCCGGCCCTTGTCGCCGCGCCTGAAGATCTCGCGGAACAGCTGCTTCGTCGTCTGGCGGGTCAGGAAGTGCTGCTGGTCCGGCGCGCGCTCATAGGCGTAGCCGGGCGACACCGTAATGGCGTCGACGCCCATCGCCTTGACGTCGTCGAAGAACCTCGCGACGCGCTCCGGATCGGCGTTGTTGAACAGCGTGCAGTTGATGTTGACGCGGAAGCCGCGATCCTTGGCCGCCTTGATCGCCTTGACCGCGCGGTCGTAGACGCCGGTCTGGCACACCGACCGGTCGTGGTCCTCGCGGTCGCCGTCGAGATGGACGGACCAGATGAAGTAGGGATTCGGCTTGTACTGATCGAGCTTCTTCTCCATCAGCAGCGCGTTGGTGCACAGGTAGACGTATTTCTTGCGGGCGATGATGCCCTGCACCACCTCCGCCATCTCCTTGTGCAGCAGCGGCTCGCCGCCGGCGATCGAGACCACCGGCGCGCCGCAATCGTCCACCGCCTGCAGGCACTCGGCGACTGACAGGCGCTGGTTCAGGATCTCGTCCGGGTAGTCGATCTTGCCGCATCCGGCGCAGGCCAGGTTGCAGCGGAACAGCGGTTCCAGCATGAGCACCATCGGGTACCGCTTGGTCCCCATCAGATGGTTCTTCAGGAGGTAAGCGCCGATACGGATCTGCTGTTGAAGCGGGATACCCATGGGACCTTCACGTGACTGTCGGCCGAAAACCGAGCCAAACGGTGCTTGCTACTCGGCTGGCACCGGCGCGGTCAATTGGGAGGGAAGGCGGAAGCGGATATTCTCATCGACGCCCTGCAGGGTCGAGACCTCGACCTCGCCATAACGTCGCAGGGCCTCGACCAGCTCCTGCACCAGGCTGTCGGGGGCGGAGGCGCCGGCGGTGATGCCGACCGCCTGCTTGCCCTCGAGCCAGGTCGGGTCCAGCGCCGAGGCGTCGTCGATCAGGTAGCTCGGCACGCCGAGCTCGGCCCCGATCTCGCGCAGCCGGTTCGAGTTCGAGCTGTTCTTGGCGCCGACGACAAGGATGACGTCGACGACCTGCGCCAGCTCCCGCACCGCGCGCTGGCGATTCTGGGTGGCGTAGCAGATGTCCTTGGTGTCCGGGCCGACGATGGCCGGGAACCTGGCCTTCAGCGCATCGATCACCGCCTTGGTGTCGTCGACGCTGAGCGTGGTCTGGGTGATGTAGGACACGCGCTCCGGATCCGGCACTTCGAGCGTCGCGACGTCCTCCACCGTCGAGATCAGGGTGACGCCGCCCGGGATCTGGCCGGTGGTGCCCTCGACCTCGGCATGGCCGGCATGGCCGATCAGGATGACCGTACGGTCCTGGGCCGCGTATTTGCGCCCCTCGATATGCACCTTCGACACCAGCGGGCAGGTCGCGTCGATCACCTGCAGGCCGCGCTGCTCCGCATCCTCCTCGACCGATCGGGCGACACCATGCGCGCTGAAGATCGTGATGCTGCCCGGCGGCACCTCGTCCAGCTCGTCGACGAATTTCGCGCCCTTCGCCCGCAGGCTCTCGACCACGTGCCGGTTGTGCACGATCTCGTGCCGCACATAGACGGGAGGGCCAAAAATCTCCAACGCCCGCTCGACGATCTCGATCGCCCGCTCGACGCCGGCGCAAAAGCCTCGCGGCTGGGCCAAGATGATCCGCATTCCGCACCTTTGTTCTGGCTGAGCGCTGGCGGTCGCCAGAGTGAATCACTCTCAATTTGGACCATACAACGCGACAACTTTGCGTGTCACTAAGGTGACCGCAGTGATCTGTGTCACAACAGGTTCCTGATATTTATCAAATTGTATGCATCGGCGGATATGCTTGCCCGCCCGAGGATTTCCGCAGCCCGGTCGTGCGGAACCTCTCGGCAAAGGGACGGGTTGAAGCCATCATGGGGAGACCACGCCGCGTCGCGGAGCCGAACGGCGACGACCCAATGTTCCGAATCGGAAGAGACATCATGCGCTCGCCTGCCTTTCACCGCCTTGTCCTGACCCTGGCGCTGCTGCTGCCGTTGCCTTTCGTCACGACGGCCGCGTCCGCGGCCGAGCCGCGCCAGGTCGTCGAGACGCTCGACGCCGCCCTTCTCGACGTCATGAAGAACGCCGATTCGCTGGGCTTCCGCGGGCGTTACCAGAAGCTCGAGCCGGTGCTCGACCGGGTGTTCAATCTGCCTTTGATGGCGCGCATCGCCGTCGGCCCGGACTGGTCGACGCTGAACGCGAGCCAGCAGCAGAAGGTGACGGACGCCTTCCGCCGCTTCAGCATCACCACCTACGCCGCCCGCTTCGACGGCTACGGCGGCGAAAGCTTCCAGGCCGAGAACGCCAAGCCGGTCAGTGGCGGCGACCAGGTGGTCAACACCACGCTGGTGCGGCCCAGCGGGGCCCCGGTGCTGCTGAACTACCGGCTGCGGGCTGCCGGTGGGAACTGGCAGATCATCGACGTCTATCTGAACGGCACGATCAGCCAGCTCGCCAACTACCGGTCCGAGTTCGGCGCGACCCTGCGCAACGGCGGCGGCGACGCGCTGATCAAGCTGATCGAAGGCAAGATCGCCGAGCTGACGCCGCGCCGGTAGTCACGGGACGGCCGGCGGAGGCATCGCCACCGCCGGCCGGCCGATCTCAGGGAATATCCGGCAGCTGCGACTCCGGGATGTCGCCAGCGGCCCCTGGGGTCGGCGCGGCGGCGCCGGCCGGACCGGCCGCGGCGGGGTCGGTATAGAGATCGCCGCCCGACGGAGCTTGGCCGCCGCTGAGTTCGGCCTGCCGGTACTGCCGGAACACGCTGCGCAGCGTCGCGTAATAGTCGACCGAGTTGCGCTCCAGCTCGTCCGTGGCGTCGACCGTGCGCGACCGCACGTCGACACCCCTGAACACGAACATGCCGACGCTGGCCTCGGTCGGGATGTCGACGATGTAGCCCCACGGGCTGCTGACCGTGTCGACCGCGAAGCCGACCGTGTCGCGGGGGTTGGAAGGGCCGAGCAGGGGCAGCATCAGGTACGGGCCTTCGCCGATCCCCCACTTGTACAGGGTCGCGCCGAAGTCGCCGGCCTGCTGCCGGACCACGCCGCGCGGCGTGGCCACGTCGAAGAAGCCGCCGAGGCCGAAGGTCGAGTTCGCCATGAAGCGCAGCAGCGTCTTGATCGCGGCGATCGGTTCGCCCTGCAGCACCTTGTTCAGGAAGATCACCGGCTCGCCGAAGTTCTGCAGCGCGTTGTGCAGGCCGTCGCGGGCGAATTCGGGCACGACGTCGCGATAGGCGAGCGCCACCGGGCGGATCGCATTCTTGTCGACGGCCTGGTTGAAGTCGAAGATCGCCCGGTTCATCGGCTCGAGCGGATCGTTGATCCGGTCGAACTCGGCCCGCTGCGCCGGGTCGGTCGGCGGCGTGGCGCATCCGCTCAGTGCGGTGGCGGCGAGAAGCGCAGCCATGCCGAGGGCGAGAGGGCGAAAGGATCCACGTGAGCGCAACGGCATGTCCGGTCCGATCCGTAAAACCGAAAGTCTGTGATCTTGGCCCGCCGGAGATCGGCGGCTTGGCACGTTCCCGGCACGGTTGGGTTCGATCCGAACCGCGGCGGAGAAGAAAGTCAGAATGCGAACATTATCCTGCGGCCTGTGCGGCAACAACCACCTGACGAAAAACTTTGTTCCCCTTCCGTCAGGCCGCATCGTATTGGGCGCCGGACCCGGGCGCCGACCGGGGCCGCACCGTTGCGGCCGGGTGAGACTAGCCGCATCCGGCCGGACCGTCACCGATCCTGAGCCGGACGCTCCGTGAAGCCTGCTTCACGATCGGGCCGGATGACGGCGCTGCAATGGCGCAGGCGGGCCGAGCAATGCCGGCATGAACACCAGCACGGCGAACAGGGTGAACAGCAGCTCGATCGTCAGCAGCTCGCCCATGCCCGCCGTGCCGGGATGGGGCGACAGCCACAGGGCGCCGAAGGCCGAGCCGGTGGTGAGCGCGCTGAACACGACGGCGCGGGTGGTGCTGGACTGCAGCGGCTCGCCGCGCCTGGCGCGCCAGTTCACCACGAAATAGATGTCGAAAGCGACGCCGACGCCGAGCAGCAGCGGCAGGGCGATGATGTTGGCGAAGTTGATCGGCAGGCCGATGACGACGGTGGCGGCCAGGGTCAGCAGCCCGGCCAGAAGCAGCGGCACCAGCGCCATCACGACGTCGATCAGCCGGCGCAGGGTGACGGCCAGCAGCACTGCGATCATGATCGTCGCCAGGATGCCGGCGGTGATGAAGGCGCCGACGATGGTGCGGCTCGATTCCTGGATCGTCACCGCGGTGCCGGTGGCGTGCGGCGCCACCTTGCGGACGGCGTCGACGAAGCGCTCCATCACCGTGTTGTCGGTGGCGTCGCCGGACGGGAACACCTGCAGCCTGGCCTGGCCGCTCGGGGCGACCCAGCTCTCCCGCAGCTCCTGCGGCAGGTCGGCCTGGGTCACCGGCTGGGCCGAAAGCATCAACCGCAGCCGGTCCAGCGTCGCCGGCAGCGATGCCAGCAGCGCCTCGCTCACCCGCGCCAGGGTCGCGGCATCGGCCTTGGACAGCCGCTCCAGCCCGTCCGCGAGGCGGCGCTCGGGGCTGTCCGGTTCGGGCGCGATCTGGCGCAGCGTCGCCGCGGTTCGGGCGGCCGCGGCGCGCACCGCGTCGTCCGGCGGCGGGTTCTCGGTTTCCGGCACGTCCAGGGTCGGGCCGACCAGCAGGGCGAGGTCGGACAGGATCGCCAGCTTCGCCTCCTGGTCCGTCGGCACGAAGCTGTTCAGCGACAGCACGGTGCCGACCTCCGGCAGCGCCTCCAGCTTCGGCGTCAGCGCTGCCGCCTCCTCCACCGAGGAAGTCAGGATCTCGATGGTGTTCGCGGTGGTCAGCGGATCGCGCATCAGCTCAAGCATGGTCGAGACCGACTCGGTGCGCGGATCCATCAGGTTCAGCGGATTGAAATCGAAGCTCAGGCGCGGCATCAGTGCCAGCGCCCCCAGCGCCAGCACCCCGGCGCCGGCCAGCACCCAGCGCCGGCGCACCAGCAGGAAGCGGTCGACGGGCGCCAGCGCCTTCCAGCCGACCTCCTCCCGCTCGGCCCGGACCGGCAGCACCGCGAGCAGGGCCGGCAGCAGGGTCAGGTTCAGCGCCACCGCGATCAGCATGCCGGCGCCGGCGACCAGCCCGAGCTCGGATACGCCGCGATAGGCGGTCGGCAGGAAGGCGAAGAAGCCGCTGGCGGCGGCCAGCGCGGCCAGCACCAGGGCGCCGCCCATCCGGCGGATGGCGGCGGCGGTGGCCGTCTGGATACCGGGGGTCGTGACGCGTTTGGCCCGCACCGCGACGCAGAGCTGGACGCCGAAATCGACGGCGATGCCGACGAACAGGACGGCGAAGGCGACCGAGATCAGGTTCAGGGCGCCCACGGTCAGCGCCGCGAAGGCGGCGGTCACCAGGAGGCCGACCAGCATCGTGATCATGATCGCCCCGGTCATGGTGAGCGAGCGCAGGCCGAGCAGCAGCAGGCCCAGGACCAGGATGACCGAGAGCGTGGTCGACAGGCCGATGCCCTCGCTGACCGTGGAAAACTGGTCGTCGTTCAGCGGGATGTTGCCGGTCTGCCGCACCCGGACGCCGTAGTCCGGGGTCAGGTGCAGCCGCTCCGCCGTTGCGCGGACGAAGTCGGTGGCCTTCTTCCCGGGCTCGAGCGCGCCGTAGTCCAGCACCGGCTGGGCCAGCACGAAACGGCGCAGGGCCCGCGGCGACGGCGGGGCGGAGGACAGGAGCGACTGCCAGGACAGCGGCTGTACGACGTGGTCGGAAGCCAGGTTGGCGTCGATCGTCGCCGCCATCCGGGTGAAGGCCGGCTGCATCCGCGACCGCTCCGCCTGGCCGGTCTGCACCCCCTGCAGGGCCAGGTCGACCACGCCGAGCAGCCCGCGCAGGCTCGGATCGGCGGCGAGGCCGCCGAGCAGCGGCTGGGCGGCGATGACGTCCTCCGCCGTCTGGCGCAGCTCGTCCACGGAGAGGAACAGGATGCCGTTGCGGTCGAAGTACGGACCGCCGTCCGGCCGGCGGACGCTCTTGAACAGCGACGGCTCCGCCGCCAGCGCCGTGGCCAGCTGCGCCGCCGCGGAGTCCGCCAGCTCCGGCGTCTGACCGTCGACGACGATCGCCAGCACATCGATGTTCTGCGGAAAGGCGCGGTCCAACGCGGCATTGTCCTGCTGCCACGGCAGGTTCGGGTCGAGCAGCGCGTCGGTATCGGTGTTGATCGACAGGTATCGGGTCACCGCCAGCACGGCGCAGACCGACAGGACCACGGCGGCGCCGATCACCCACAGGGCACGGCGCTGGCAGAAGGCGCCGAGACGGATCAGGGCGACGGTCAGGGACGGATTGGGATCAGAAGCCACGCGGTCCGCTTTGCGATGTTGAAGGATCGGCAGGCGGGCGGTGTTTTAGCCTGCTTCACCGATGGGAGAAAGCCATCCGATGCTTCGGGGCGATTTCAGGGTGCAGGGACCTGGCGGGGCCCGATGAGGCGGGCGAGCCCCAGCCAGGCGAGCGCCGCCGTCGCGATCGTGGCCATCAGCAGCCAGGGATCGGCGCCGGTGATCCGCAGCGCCCAGGGGATCAGCGCCGTGGTCCCGGCCAGGCCGACGAAGGTGGTCAGGAAGGCATAGCCGGCCTGGGCCATGTAGTGCAGCTCCGGCCGGATCCGCGTGCGGATCACGGTCTGGGCCACCAGATAGGCGCCGCCGAAGGTCATGGCGTGGCCGAACTGGCTGAGGATGATCAGGGGCAGCGGCGGGTCGAGCGCCAGCAGCAGCCAGCGGCCGATCGCGACGAGGCAGCAGGCGGCGAGCAGCGCCGCGGGCGGGACCCGCTCCAGCCGCCGCGCGGCATAGCGGTAGACCAGGACCTCGGCGGCCACGGCGGCGCCCCAGACGAGGCCGGTGCTGCCCTTGTCCACGCCGTGGTCGATCCACCAGATCGTGCCGAAGGAGTAGTAGAAGGCATGCGACGCCTGCAGCAGCAGGGCCGGAATCAGAAGCGGCGCCGCCACCGCCAGCGCCGCGGCGGCGGCGCGCGGGTCGAGGCGCGGCGCCGGCGGCTGCCAGGACGGACCGAGCACCGACAGGGACAGGCAGATCAGCAGCCCGGCGGTGATATAGGGCAGCAGCCCGACGCCGTCCGGCAGCACCAGCAGCGCGCCCATGCCGACATTGCCGACCAGGAAGGCGAAGGACCCCCAGGCCCGCATCCGGCCGTAGCCATGGCTGCCGCGCAGCGCCACGGTGTTGGCGAAGCTCTCGATCAGCGGGATCGAACCGTAGACGAGACCGACCGCCAGCACCGACAGCAAGCCGGCGGCGCCGGGATCGCCGATCAGCGCCGCCGCGATCAGCACCGCCCCGGCGGCCAGGGCGGCGCCGGCGGACAGGCCGCCGGCCGGCAGCAGCAGGGTCGCGATCATGCCGAAGCCGAGAATGCAGACGGCGCGCAGAGCGAAGCCGGCGGCCACGGTCCAGCCGACGGCGTCGGCGGCGAGGCCGCTGGCCGCCAGCCACACCGGCAGGTAGGGGGTCAGGATACCGCTGACCCCGTAATGCGCCGACAGGGCGGCGATCGCGCGCAGCCGGCCGTGGTCCGGCCGTGCTTCGGCCTCGCCCGTTGCGCCGTCGCTCAAGGCCGTCCCGTCACAGCCGAACGACGGTGCCGGTGCGGCGTGAGCGTTCGGCGGCGAAGGCCATGAAGTGACTGTCCAGCGATTCCTCCAGCGAGGTCAGGGCGACATTCACCTGGCTGCGGCCGCGGCGCTGGACCTGCCGGCCCAGGAACTCCGCCATCAGCCGGTCGTCGCCGCCGCCATGGCCGCTGTCCTCGGGCACGGTCAGGCGGATCGTGGTGACGTCGTCGGTGCGGAAGTCGATCACCGTGATCTCGTTCTTCTCCAGATGCCCGGCGATCTCGCCATGGGTGCCCATCAGATGCAACGTCCGGGTGTTCTCGGCGGTGAAGGCGCTGACGTTCAGCGTGGCGCTGACGCCGTTGGCGAAGCGCATCGCCACCACCTGGTTGTCGACCACGTCGTTGTCGCAGCGGTAAACGCAGCGGCCGTAGGGGCCTTCGCGCAGCGCCTCGCGGATGCCGTCCGGCGAGGTGTCGAGGCTCAGCACCTTGTGCGGCCAAGCGTCGGCCGGCTTGAACTTCTCGAGATAGATGCGCTGGGCGGAATAGGGGCAGACGCGCTCGACCTTGCAGCCCTCGTCGCAGCGGTCGGTCGATCCGTCGGGCGCATTCTCGCGCCGGAAATGGGCCAGCGACCCGTAGGAGGAGACCTCGAGGCAGGGCGCCCCGGCCAGCCAGCGGATGATGTCCAGGTCGTGGCACGTCTTGGCCAGGATCAGCGGGCTGGACTCCTCCTCGCGCCGCCAGTTGCCGCGCACGAAGCTGTGGGCGAAGTGCCAGTAGCCGATATGCTCGGTCTGGCGCAGCGTCACCAGCCGGCCGATCACGCCGCGGTCCAGGATCTCCTTGATGCGCGAGAAGAAGGCGGTATAGCGCAGCACATGGGCGATGGTGACGTCTGCCCCGGTCTCCCGCGCCGCCTCTGCCAGGATGCGCGTCTCCTCCTCGGTCGGCGAGATCGGCTTCTCCAGCAGGATGCCGAGGCCGCGGCGGATCGCGGCCAGCGCCGGCTCCAGATGCAGCGCGTCCGGGGTGGTGATCAGCACCGCATCCAGCTCCGTTTCCCGCTCCAGCAGGTCGCGCCAGTCGGCATAGAGGTGCTCCGAGCCGAGACCGTGCCGGGCGGCGGCGTCCTGCAGCCGGTCGGCCCGCGGGTCGGCGATGGCGACGATCCGGGCCATGTCGGGCCGGCGGCGGATATAGTCGCCATAGGCCTCGATGCCGCGGTTGCCGGCGCCGATCACACCGACGCGGATCTGCTGGGATTTCAGGGATTTGGACATCGGTCTTGGCTTTCAGGCTCGAACGATGGAGGTGGGAGGCTAGCCCTTCACCGCGCCGGCGACGAGGCCGCGGGTGAAGTGTTTCTGGACCAGGGCGAACAGGATCGCGGCGGGCAGGGTGGTGACCACGCCGGCGGCCATCAGGCTGTCCCAGCGGATCACGTTCTCGCCGACGAAGCGGGTCAGGGCCAGGGTGACCGGCCATTTGCCGTCGTCGGTCAGCATCACCAGCGGGAAGATCAGGTCGCTCCAGGCATGGATGAAGGTGTAGATCGCGGTCATCGCCAGGCCCGGCCGCACCACCGGCAGGATGATATGCCACAGGCTCTTCAGGCGTGAGCAGCCGTCGACCATCGCCGCTTCCTCCAGCTCGCGCGGGATGCCCAGCAGGAAGCCGTGCAGCAGCCAGATCGCGATCGGCGTGGCCAAAGCGGTGTCGCACAGGATCACCGACAGGTGGGTGTCCAGCAGCCCGGCCGCGATCATGGCCTCATAGAGCGGGATGACGATGACGACCGGCGACAGCATCTGTGTCGCCAGCACCAGGAACAGCAGCGTGGTCCGGCCGGTGAAGCGGAACCGCGCCAGGCCGTAGGCGCCGAGGAATCCGAAGCTGGTGGAGATCGCGGCGGTCGCCCCGGCGATGATCAGGCTGTTGCCCAGCGCCTCGATCACCCGGTACTGGCCGAACAAAGCGCGGGCGTAGTTGCCGAGGTCCAGGCTGGTCGGCAGGAACTCCGGCGGCCAGACGTAGAGCCGCTCGTAAGGGGTGAAGGAGGTCTTCACCATCACCCAGACCGGCAACAGAAGGAAGCCCAGCAGCAGGATCAGGGCTCCGTGCCGTCCGGCTTCGGGCAGGAGGCGCCGGGCCGTCATTCCTCGCCTCCCTTCAGCACGCGCCAGTACAGCAGCGAGACGGCCATCAGGATGGCGAAGACCACCACGGCCATGGCGGAGGAGGTGCCGAAGTCGAAGCTGCCGAAGGCGGTCTCGTAGATCTGGATCGGCAGGGTGGCGGTGGCGCCGGCCGGACCGCCCTTGGTCAGCGGCCAGATCACCTGGAAGGAGTTGAAGGTCCAGACCGTCGACAGCAGCACGCAGGTCATCAGCACCGGCCGCAGCAGCGGCAGGGTGATGCGGCGGAAGATCTGGACCGGGCGGGCGCCGTCGATCCGCGCCGCCTCGATAGTGTCGTCGGGGATGCGCTGCAGCCCGGCCATCAGCGTCACCACCATGAAGGGGATGCCGAGCCAGGCGTCGACCACCACGGTGGCGATGAAGGCCGTGGTCTCCTGGCCCAAGAAGGAGATCGGCTCGCGGATCGCGCCGGTGACCAGCAGCGCGGCATTGATCCAGCCGGACTGGCCGTCCAGCACCCAGCGCCAGGAGACGGCGGCGATCACGGCCGGCGTCACCCAGGGCAGGAGCAGCAGCGCCAGATAGACCTTGCGGCCGGGGAAGGGGCGGTGCAGCAGCAACGCCCCGCCCAGGCCGACCAGCAGCTTCACCCCCACCGAGCAGGCGGTCCAGATGACCGTCAGCTGCAGCGTCCGCAGGAAGGCCGGCTCCTGCACCAGCGCCAGGAAGTTCTCGGCGCCGATGAAGTCGTTGCCCTCCCAGGGCGCGGTCAGCACCACATGGTGCACCGACTGCCAGAAGATGCGCAGCACCGGCAGGCCGAGCAATGCGATGATCAGCAGCAGCGGCAGCACCAGGTAGGGCCAGGGCGCCTTGTCCGGCGACCAGGGCCGGGCGCGGGGCGCCCGGCGCGGCACGGTGGTGGTGAGCGCGACCACGGGCTCAGGCGCGCGGTTCGATGCGGGCCTTGCGGATCTTCTCCGCCGCCGCGTCCAGCGCCTCCTGCGGCGTCGCCTTGCCCAGGATCGCCGACTGCACCGCCTCGACCAGGATCTTCTCGAAGGGCTGCCAAGCCTTCGGCGTCGGCTGGGCGAAGCCGTTCGCCTTCATGGTGATGAAGGTCTGCCAGAACGGTGTCTTGAAGGTGTCGAGCTGCTCTTCCTCCGCCAGCAGCGGCACCAGCCCGCGCTGGTCGTCCCATTTGGCGTGGACGTCGGGCTGCAGCAGATAGGCGACGAACTTGCCTGCCGCCTCGGGATGCTGGCTCTTGGCCGAGATGGCGAGGCTGTCGGAGACCTGCTCGCCCTTGCACACCTTGCCGCAGGGCAGCGGGGCGACGGCGTAGGGCGCGGTCTTGTTGTCGGGGTCGAGCCCCATGATCGACCGGCCCCAAGGGCCGCTGACCATCATCGCGATCTTGCCCTGGGCGAACAGCGGCGGGTGCTGCTCGCGGTTCAGCTCCAGCGGGTTGGGCACGATCTTGTCCTTCTGAAACAGGTCGACATAGAACTGCAGCGCGCCCACCGCCTCCGGGCTGTTGAGCTTCGTTTCGCCTGAGGAATCAAAGGCTTCGCCACCGTTCTGGTAGACGAAGTTCAGGAACTGGCTGACCAGGGTGACATGGGCGGCCGCCGAGGTGGCGTAGCCGTACATGCCGGGGTTCTTCTCCATCACCGCCTTGGCGGTCGCCACCAGCTCGTCCCACGTCTTGGGCGGGGTCGGGATCAGGTCGGTGCGGTAGTAGAGGGCCTGGGTCGAGAACGCCATCGGCACGGCCATCTGCTTGCCGCCGAACTGCGCCGCGGCTCGCAGCGTCTCCGGGATCCGCGCCAGCGTCGCGGCGTCGACCAGGCCGTCGACCGGCTGGATCGCGCCCATCATCGAGAATTCGGCGACGTTGCGGGTGCCGATATAGACGACGTCGGCGGCGCGGCCGGCGATGAAGTCGGTCGACAGCTTCTGGAACGCCTCGTCCCAGCCCACGCCCTCGACCTTCACCTTGATGTCGGGATTCTTCGCCTCGAAATCGGCGATGAAGGCGGGCAGGGTCTTCTGGCTGACCTCGTCGCTGGCGCCGGGGATGAAGAAGCGGATCTCGGTGGTCTCGGCCAGGGCCGGGCCGGCGAGGCCGGCTGCCAGGGCAAGGATGCCCAAGAAAGAGGTAAGGGGGCTCGGCCCGAGCCGCATGCTGCGCAGGTTCATGTTAGCCTCCCGTGGCTGGCTGGTGTTGCTTGGCGACGCCCCGATCCCCGGCAAGGGATCAGGGCGGGCGTCTCATTCCGCCTCGGCGCAGCAGCAGGTCCAGCGCCAGGCCGACCGCGCCGCGCAGATAGCCGTCGCCCTCGTCGGGGCTGATGACGAGGCCGGTGCGGCATTCGTCGAAATTGTAGCCATGGGCGCGGAAGCTCTCGTTCAGCGCCTTCAGCAGGTAGATGTTCAGCGCCGGCTGCGGCGCCCGGAACACGATCGCCTCCAGGTCGAACAGGTTGGCCACCTGGGCCAGGGCCTGGCCGATCCAGCGGCCGGCGCAGTCGAAGATCTCGATCGCCTCCGGATCGCCCTGCGACGCGATCTGCGCCAGCACCGCGATGTCGTCGGACAGGCCGCGCTTCAGCGCCTGGCGCGAGATGGCGGAGAGCGAGGCGAGCGAGGCCAGGCAGCCGCATTTGCCGCAGCGGCAGGCGGCGCCGGAATAGGGGGCCAGCGACAGATGGCCGATCTCGCCGGCCTGGCCCTTGCCGCGATAGACGTCGCCGTTGATCGAGATGCCGGAGCCGATCTCGTTCTGCAGGCTGACCACGGCGTAGTTCTCATAGGCCCGGGCCAGGCCCAGCATGCGCTCGGCCACGACGATGGCGTTGGACGGGGTCTCGGCCGCGACGCCGATGCCGAAGGCGTCCTGCAGCGCCGCGGTCAGGCGCTGGCCGGCGCCGGCCATCTCGGCCCGGCGCGGTCCGACCTCGCCCAGCACCACGCCGCCGGCGGCGAGGGTGTCCCAGCCCGGACCGCCCTTGCGGCGGAGGCGGTCCAGCGCGTCGACCAGCGGCGACGGGTCGTCATTGGCCGGGGCGGGCAGGGGGATCGGGCTCTGCTTCGGCGCGCCGGCCAGGTCGGCGATGACGAGCTGCGCCGCGTCGGCGCCGAGATGCAGGCCCAGCAGGGTGCCGTAATCCGGGTTGAGGTCCAGCATCACTCGGGGCCGGCCGCCGCCGGATGCCTTGGCGCCGGTCTCGCGCAAGAGGCCGTGGCCAATCAGGCTGCGGACCAGGGGAGTCACGGCCGAGGCGCTGAGCCCGAGCTCTCGCGCCGCCTCGATCCGGCTGGCGCCGCCGCGGCGATGGATCAGGCGCAGCAGCTCCGAGGCGTCGCCCCAGCGCCCGCGCAGATCCAGCTCTCCCGTGTCTCGCGCCATCCTGCCCCCGCTGCGCGGCCCTTCGTTTGCGAGGGCAGCGCCTTATGGGACTCATATTTCAGGACGTCGAGGCGGGCAAGCCGTATAATTTCTGTTTCAGAAATAAGTCTGGACTTACCGGAACAGCGTCCGCACCAGCGCCGCCGCGATCCGTTCCAACTGGGCCGGGTCCTGGTAGACCCGCTCCATCACCGCCAGGCCGCGAGTGAAGGTGACGACCAGCTCCGCCGCCTCGTCCGGCGTCACCGCCAGCCGGGCGCGGGAGGCATCGGTCGACAGCGCGGCCAGGACGATGCGGCGCAGCTCGTCCAGCATGCCGCGCAGCCGCGCCTGCAGCCGTGGATCCTCAAGGGCCACGGCCTCCGTCGCCGTCCTGGTGCTCAGGCAACCGCGCGGCGGCGAGCCGCTGGTCATGCTGGCGATGGCGGCGTCGAACAGGGCCTGCAGCGCCTGCTGCGGATCGGACGTCGACTCCAAGGCCCTGCGCGCGCCGGCCAGAAAGCGGCCGATATAGGCGTCGAAGGCCAGCAGGAAGATCTCCTCCTTGCCGCCATAGGCGTTGTAGAGCGAGCCGCGCAGCACACCGGTCGCCTGCGCGATGTCCTGCATGGTGGCGGCGCTCAGGCCCTTGCGCCGGAACACCTCCAGCGCCTCGGCCAGCACCGCTGCCTCGTCGAACCGCCTCACACCGGCCATGGCCGCTCCGGATCATTCTTGACGGGGTTGTCAAACTTGACGCCGATGTCAAAGATAGCGGCTCGATTCCCTCATGCCCAGGCCGCGAACAGACGATGCCCGACACCCTCACCCTCTACGAGCTGGCCGGCGCCGATGCCGCGCTGCGCTTCAGTCCACATTGCTGGAAGACCCGCATGGCGCTGGCCCATAAGGGGCTGGAGGCGGACCGCGTGCCCTGGCGCTTCACCGAGAAGGAAGCGATCGCCTTCTCCGGCCAGGGGCTGGTGCCGGTGCTGGTGCATGACGGCGAGACGGTCTGCGATTCCTGGCGCATCGCGCTGCATCTGGAAGAGCGCTTCCCCGACCGGCCGTCGCTGTTCGGCGGCGCCGCTTCCGTGCCGCTGGCGCGCTTCGTCAACAGCTGGGCGGACACCGCGCTGCTGCCGGCCATCGTCCGAGTCATCCTGACGGACATCCCCAACTGCCTGGACGAGCGCGATCGCGAGTACTTCCGGACGTCGCGCGAGCAGCGCTTCGGACAGCGGCTGGAAGAGGTGGTGGCCGACCGGCCGGCCCATATGGCGGCGCTGAAGCAGGCGCTGGCGCCGCTGCGCAAGGCGCTGGCGCAGGATCCGTTCCTCTCCGGGCCGCAGCCCGCCTACGCCGATTACTGCGTGTTCGGCATGTTCATGTGGGCCCGCTGCACCAGCCCGGTCGAGTTGTTGCAGCCGGACGACCCGGTCTTCGCCTGGCGCGACCGGCTGCTCGACGCCTTCGGCGGCATGGCCCGGTCGGCACCCTGCGCTCAAGGCTGAACCTCCAGCCGCCAGACCGCGCACTCGGTGCCGTAGTGCCGGCGCAGGCCGAGGCTGCGCATGCCGAGCCGCTGCATCACCCGGATTGAGGCGGCGTTGCCGGGATCGGCCACGCCGTAGAGGCAGGGCGCGTCGAGGGTGGTGAAGGCGAAATCGGCCATCGCCCGCGCCGCCTCGGTCGCCAGCCCCCGGCCCCAATGATCTGGCCGCAGCCGCCAGCCGATCTCCAGCGGCTGGGCCGGGTCGTTCTCGATGTGCTGGATGCAGCCGGCGCCGACCACCTCGTCCGTTCCGGCCAACAGGATCGCCCACCAGGAGAAGCCCTGGGAGGCCCAGCGCGCCTGGACCCGGGCGATGCCGGTGCGGACGTCCTCGGCGCTGTCGGTGACGCCGCCGACATAGCGCATCACCGCCGGGTCCGAG
This sequence comes from Inquilinus limosus DSM 16000, assembly GCF_000423185.1. GTDB lineage: Bacteria > Pseudomonadota > Alphaproteobacteria > DSM-16000 > Inquilinaceae > Inquilinus > Inquilinus limosus. The sequence goes on from NZ_AUHM01000006.1 coordinate 381,628, forward strand.
TTCAGCGCCAGCAGTCCGTCGAAGTGCCGCTCCGCATAGGGCTCGAGCCGCAGGCGGGGCGTGTGCAGGATGGTCATTCCGACTCGAAGGCTTGGTGGAACTCCACTGATCCTCTCGGCACCTCGGCGCCGAAGGGCAGGACCAGGAAGTGTTCGGGCGGGATGCCCGGCGAGCGGAGGCGCGGATCGGCGGCGAAGCCGAAGCGGTTGTAGTAACCGGCCGCGCCGGCCAGGACGCAGCCCTGGGCTCGGAGGGCGCGCAGACGGTCGAGACCGGCGCGGATCAGAGCCTGGCCGATGCCCCGGCCCTGCCGGTCGGGACGGACGGCGACGGGGCCGAGCCCATACCAGTCCCGGAACACGCCATCGATGGTGACGGGCGAGAAGGCGACCTGGCCGAGGATCTCGCCGTCCTCCTCGGCGACGAGCGCCAGGGTCAGGGCGCCGGCCCGGCGCAGGGCGTCGAGGATCGCCGGCTCGCGCCCGTCGCTGTACGGGCGGTCGCGGAAGGCGTCCCCGACGAGCCGCAGCACCGCCGCATCGTCTTCGGGCCGCTGGTCCCTGATCATCTCGCGCCTCCGCTGATCGGTCGCGGACCAGACCACGGATGGCGGGAGAGCGCAACGGGCGCGGCTCTGCGGATGTCCGGCGGGCCGGTTCGGGACTATGCTGGACGCGGCGATCTCTGCCGAACCGGGGTGGAGGATGGTCATGGCCGCCGGATCCGATGCGTGGCGGGCGGGGCAGAGCTACGAGCAGTATATGGGCCGCTGGAGCCGGCGGGTCGCGGCGAGGTTCGTCGCCCGGCTGGCGCTGCCGCGGGACGCGGACTGGCTGGAGATCGGCTGCGGCACCGGGGCCCTGACCGCGACCGTCCTGGCCGACGCCGCGCCGCGGTCGATCCTGGCGATCGATCCGTCGGCCGACTTCGTCGCCCATGCCCGCTCGACGATCGACGACCCGCGTGTCCGCTTCGCGGTAGCGGACGCCCGGAGCCTGCCCGCGGCGGAGGCGAGCGTCGACGTCGTCGCCTCGGCCCTGGTGCTGAACTTCATCCCGGATCGGCCGGCGGCCCTGGCCGAGATGCGGCGGGTGCTGCGGCCGGACGGGCTGCTGGCCTTCTACGTCTGGGACTATCCCGGCGGCGGGATGGGCTTCATCGACGTCTTCTGGAAGGCGGTCGCCGAGCTGGGGCTGCAGAGCGGCGCCCCGGACGAGGGCCAGCGGTTCCCGTTCTGCACCCGGGAAGGGCTGGCCGCGCTGTGCCGCGAGGCGGGCTTCGGATCGGTAACGGTCGAGCCGATCGAGATCGAGACCGTCTTCCCGGATTTCGAGGCGTTCTGGCAGCCCTTCACGCTCGGCGCGGGGCCGGCGCCGAGCTACTGCGTTGGCCTGTCCGAAGATCATCGTGCCGCCCTGAAGGCGCAGCTGGCCGGGATGCTCGGGACCGACGGCCCCGTCCGTCTCGGCGCGCGGGCCTGGGCCGTCACGGCCCGGTCCGCTCGAAGCGCATGATCCAGTTGGTCTCCCAGCTCTCGCCGCCATCGGTGGAGAAGGCCTGCTCCCAGCGCGCCGATTGCCCGGTGATCTCCGACCAGATGAAGCGCACCCGGATCGGCGTGCCCTCCCAGACGTCGTCGGCGAAGAAGGTGCCCACGCCGTCCTCGAAGCGGCCGCGCAGCGGCGCCTCGTCCATGTGCAGGCTGCGGCCGTCGAACCACCAGATCGACCAGAGCTTCGTTTCCACGTCGAACAGGCGCAGCGTGGCGGCGCGATAGGGGCCGGACGGTAGCTCGATGACGTTGTCGTCGATCGTGCCGAGGCCGCCGATCAGCGGGCGCATCTCCGAGGCGCCGGCGAACTCGTCCCAATGGGTGTCGCCGGCCAGGCGCCGGCGCAGCCGGCGGTGCGACACCCGCCAGCGGCCGAACAGGGGCCCGAAGTCGTCGCGGCCGTCGCGCGGCGAGTCGGGGACGCTCGGGTCGGTGCCGGGGGCGGGCTTGGCGAACAGCGCGGGCATCGGTCTCTCCAGGGTGAAATGGCGATGAGACGGATGCTGCCGGCGTCCGACTGACACCCGCTGTCAGGATTTCGGCTATGCTCGCTTCATGCGCGCCAACCGCCTGCTGTCGATCCTGCTGCTGCTGCAGTCCCGCGGCCGGATAACCGCGCAGGCGCTGGCGGCGGAGTTCGAGGTCTCGGTGCGCACCATCTATCGCGACATCGACGAGCTCTCCGCCGCCGGCGTACCGGTCTATGCCGATCGCGGGCCGGGCGGCGGCTTCGCGCTGCTGGACGGCTACCGCACCCGGCTGACCGGGCTGACCGCCGGCGAGGCCGAGACCCTGCTGCTGGCCGGGCTGCCCGGGCCGGCGGCCGATCTCGGCCTGGCGGAGCCGCTGGCCACGGCGCGGCTGAAGCTGCTGGCGGCGGTGCCCGCGGCGGCGGGGGAGGGGGCGGCCCGGGTCGGCGACCGCTTCCACCTCGACCCGGTCGACTGGTATCGGCGAGCCGAGCCGCCCCTGCACCTGCCGGCGATCGCGCGGGCGGTGTGGGGCCAGCGGCGGCTGGTGATCCGCTACGAGAGCTGGTCGGCCATGGTGCGGCGCACGGTCGACCCGCTCGGCCTCGTGCTCAAAGCCGGCGCCTGGTACCTGATGGCCCGGATCGGGGCGGACATCCGCACCTACAAGGTCGCCAAGGTGCTGGACCTCGACATCCTGCCCGACACCTTCGACTACCCTGCCGGCTTCGATCTGGCGGCACAGTGGCGGGAGTCGCTGCAGCGCTTCGCGCAGGAGCTGCGCCGGGGCGAGGCGGTGCTGCGCGTGTCGCCGGAGGCGCTGCCGCTGCTCGACCGGCTCGGCGCCGATGCGGCGGATGCGATCCGGCAGGCGCAGCCGGATGCGGCCGGCTTGCGGCAGGCGTCGGTGCCGATCGAGGGCGTCGGCCATGCCGCCCGGCTGCTGCTCGGCTTCACCGACACGATCGAGGTGCTGGACCCGCCGGAGCTGCGCCAAGCCCTGGTGGAGGGCGCGCGGCGGGTGGCGGCGCTGTATCGAGATTAGCGTCAGCCCCCCGTCCCCGTCTTCGCGGTGGCCTCGGCGCCGGTCAGGGTGGCGAGCTCGGCGGCGTCGAGCGTCTCCTTCTCCAAGAGGCGCCTGGCGGTGCGGTCGAGCAGGGCGCGGCGCTCGGTCAGCAGGGCGACGCTGCGGTCGAAGGCGGCGTCGACGATCCGCCGCACCTCGGCGTCGACCGCGGACGCGGTCTCGTCCGAGAAGTCGCGCTCGCGCGGCCCGTCGGTCAGCGGGTTGGGGCTGAGGAAGGAGCGCTGGTCCTTCTCCAGAGCGACGTGGCCCAGCGTCTTCGACATGCCGTAGCGGGTGACCATGGCGCGGGCGATGTCGGTGACCTTGGCCAGGTCGTCGGCGGCGCCGGTGGAGAGATGGCGGAACACGATCCACTCCGCCGCCCGGCCGCCCAGCAGCACCGCCATCTTGGTCTCGAGCTCCGCCTGCGTCATCAGGAAGCGATCCTCGGTCGGGCGCTGGATGGTGTAGCCGAGGGCGCCGACCCCGCGCGGGATGATCGAGACCTTGTGCACCGCATCGGTGCCGGGCAGGGCCATGGCGACCAGGGCATGGCCCATCTCATGATAGGCGACGATCTCCCGCTCGCGCGGATTGAGCAGCCGGTTGCGCTTCTCGAGACCGGCGACGATCCGCTCCACCGCATTGCTGAAGTCCTCCATCGTCACCGCCTCGGCGCCGCGCCGGGTCGCCAGCAGCGTCGCCTCGTTGACCAGGTTGGCGAGGTCGGCGCCGGTGAAGCCGGGGGTCAGCCCGGCGATCTTCTCCGGATCCACATCCGGCGCCAGCTTCGCCTTGCGCAGATGCACCTTCAGGATCTGGATGCGGCCCAGCCTGTCGGGGCGGTCGACCAGGACCTGCCGGTCGAAGCGGCCGGCGCGGAGGAGGGCGGGGTCCAGGATCTCCGGCCGGTTGGTGGCGGCCAGCAGCACCAGGCCGGTCGAGGAGTCGAAGCCGTCGAGCTCGGCCAGCAGCTGGTTCAGCGTCTGCTCCTTCTCGTCATGGCCGCCGCCGAAGGGGCCGATGCCGCGGGCGCGGCCCAGCGCGTCGAGCTCGTCGATGAAGATGATCGCCGGGGCCCGGCCCCGGGCCTGCTCGAACAGGTCGCGCACCCGGGCCGCGCCGACGCCGACGAACATCTCGACGAATTCCGAGCCGGAGATCGAGAAGAACGGCACCTTGGCCTCGCCGGCCACCGCCTTGGCCAGCAGGGTCTTGCCGGTGCCGGGCGGGCCGACCAGCAGCACGCCCTTGGGCATGCGCCCGCCGAGCCTGCCGTATTCCTTCGGGTCCTTGAGGAAGGTGACGATCTCCTGCAGCTCGGCCTTCGCCTCGTCGACCCCGGCGACGTCGTCGAAATGGACGCCGGTGTCGGCCTCGACATAGATCTTGGCCTTGCTGCGGCCGATCTGCATCAGCCCGCCGCCCATGCCGCCCATGCGGCGCAGGAGGAAGCCCCACAGGCCGAAGAACAGCAGCACCGGCAGGACCCAGGACAGCAGGTCGCGCAGGAAGGTGCTCTCGACCTGGCCGGTGAAGCGCACGCCGTAGCGCTGCAGCTCCTCGGCGAAGTTCGGGTCGACCCGGGTGGTGACGAACCGGTCCTGGCCGCTCTCCAGAGGCTGCTTCAGCGTGCCCTGGATGTAGCGGTCGGAGACGGCGACCTCGGCCACCCTGCCGTCTCGCAGATACTGCTCGAACTCGCTGTAGGGAATCGGCGCGACCTGCTGCCCGGTGGTGATCAGGTACTGCAGCAGCAGGATGCCGAAGAACGCGGCGATCCAGTACCAGATGTGGAACCGGGTCTTGGTGTTCTTCCGTGGCATCTGTGGCATCGGCGGCGTCTCCCGCGGGCTCACGCCTGTAGAACACTCCCGCGGCCCCGAATGGTCCGTCAGGGCGGCGGGATCGTTGAACAATCGAAGGCCGCGGCCTAGGGTGCCGCGGTCGTGCGGCGGTTCCGCCGCGACCGTCATCCCGGAAGGTTTCCCATGGACAAGCGCGGCCTGCGGAAGGGGCTGACCAGCTACGGCGACGCCGGATTCTCGCTGTTCCTGCGCAAGGCCTTCATCAAGGCCATGGGCTATTCCGACGACGCGCTGGACCGCCCGATCATCGGCATCGTCGACACCCGCAGCGACTTCAACCCCTGCCACGGCAACGTGCCGGCGCTGGTCGAGGCGGTGAAGCGCGGGGTGATGCTGGCCGGCGGCATGCCGATGGCGTTCCCGACCATCTCGATCCACGAGTCCTTCGCCCATCCGACCAGCATGTTCCTGCGCAACCTGATGGCGATGGACACGGAGGAGATGATCCGCGCCCAGCCGATGGATGCGGTGGTGCTGATCGGCGGCTGCGACAAGACCCTGCCGGCCCAGATGATGGCCGCGGCCAGCGCCGACCTGCCGGCGATCGTGCTGCCGACCGGGCCGATGGTGGTCGGCCATCACCGGGGCGAGGTGCTCGGCGCCTGCACCGACTGCCGGCGGCTGTGGGGCCGCCACCGGGCCGGCGAGATCGACGAGCAGGAGATCGAGGCGGTGAACGGCCGCCTGGCGCCGTCGGTCGGCACCTGCATGGTGATGGGCACCGCCAGCACCATGGCGATCCTGGCCGAGACGCTGGGCCTGTCGCTGCCCGGCGCCGCCGCGATTCCGGCGACGCATGCCGACCGCATCCGCTGCGCCGAGGCCACGGGGCAGGCGGCGGCGCGGCTGGCGGTGTCCGGCGGGCCGCGCCCGTCCGAGATCCTGCGGCCCGGCGCCTTCCGCAACGCCCTGGTGGCGCTGCAGGCGGTGGGCGGATCGACCAACGGTCTCGTCCATCTCGCCGCCATCGCCGGCCGGGTCGGCCAGGCTATCGACTATGCCGAGTTCGACCGGATCGGGCGCGAGACGCCGGTGCTGGTCGATCTCAAGCCCTCCGGTGCGCATTACATGGAGCATTTCCACCATGCCGGCGGCGTGCCGCATCTGCTGGCGGAACTGCGCGACCTCTTGGACCCGACCGTGCCGACCGTGGCCGGCGTCCCGCTGGCCGAGACGCTGCCGAAAGCGGGCGAATGGCGGGACGAGACCGTGATCCGGCCGCGCGCCAACCCGCTGAAGGCCCAGGGCGCGATGGCGGTGCTGCAGGGCAATCTCTGCCCCCGCGGTGCGGTGATCAAGCAGTCGGCGGCGACGCCTTCCCTGCTGCAGCACACGGGCCGGGCGGTGGTGTTCGAGTCGGTCGAGGACATGGCGGCGCGGATCGACGACCCGGAGCTCGACGTCGCGGCCGAGGACGTGCTGGTGCTGCGCAGCGCCGGGCCGAAGGGCGCGCCCGGCATGCCGGAGGCCGGCTACCTGCCGATCCCGCGCAAGCTGGCGCAGCAGGGGGTGAAGGACATGGTCCGCCTGTCCGACGCGCGGATGAGCGGCACCGCCTTCGGCACCATCGTGCTGCACATCGCGCCGGAATCCGCGGCCGGCGGGCCGCTGGCCCTGGTGCGGACCGGCGACCGCATCCGGCTCGACGTCGCCGGCCGGCGCCTCGACCTGCTGGTCGACGAGGCTGAGCTGGCCCGCCGTGCGGCCGAGGCGCCGCCGCCGAAGCCGGCGCCGGACCGCGGCTATGCCCGGCTGTTCCACGACAGCGTGCTGCAGGCCGACGAGGGCTGCGACTTCGACTTCCTGGTGCCGGGCCGCAAGGCCGGCTGAGCCGACCGACGGAGGACTTCCCCCATGCCGAGACTGACCGGCGTCATCGCCGCCGCCGCCACGCCGCTGCGCGACGACCTCTCGATCGACCACGGAAGGCTGGTGGCGCATTGCCGTTGGCTGCTGGGCGACGGCGGCTGCGACGGGGTCAACCTGCTCGGCACCACCGGCGAGGCGACCTCCTTCTCGGTCGAGCAGCGCTTGGCGGCGATGCGGGCCGTGGCCGAAGCTGGCCTGCCTATGGACCGCTTCATGGTCGGCACCGGCGCCTCGGCGCTGGAGGATGCGGTGCGGCTGACCCTGGCGGCGAAGGCGTTCGGCTTCGCCGGGGTGCTGCTGCTGCCGCCCTTCTACTACAAGGGCATCGATGACGAGAGCCTGGCGGCTTACGTCGACACGGTGATCGGGCAGGTGGGGGCCGAGGGGCTGGGCCTCTACCTCTACCACATCCCGCAGAACACAGGCGTGCCGTGGCCGATCGAGGTGGTGGCGCGGCTGGCGGAGCGGCATCCGGGCACACTCCTGGGGTTGAAGGATTCCTCCGGCGACATCGCCTATTCGACCGAGCTGGCGAAGCGGGTGCCGGGCATCGCGGTGTTCCCCAGCTCCGAGGCCACGCTGGGCCTGGCGAAGGAGCGCGGCTTCGCCGGCTGCATCTCGGCCACCACCAACGTCACCGGCCCGCTGGCGCGGACCGCCTTCCACCAAGCCGGCAGCCCGGAGGCGGAGCAGGCGGTCGCCGCCGCCGGGGCGGTGCGCGCGGCACTGAGCACGGTCACGCTGGTGGCGGCGGTGAAGGACACGCTGGCCGAGATCCACGGCGACCCGGCCTGGCGCCGGACCCATCCGCCGCTGCGCCCCCTGACCGAGGCGGAGCGGGAGACGCTGCGCGAGGCGCTGGCGAAGACGGAGTATCCGCGGCTGTTCGGGCGGTGAGGCGGGGAGGGGGCTTTTTCATCCTCTCGGCCGTCATTCCCGGTACGGTTGTCGCGTGACCTCTCCCGCCTGGCGGGAGAGGTCGGGCTCGCGGAGCGAGACCGGGTGAGGGCCGGCCCTGGCCTCGACACACTTCCCTTGTCTGATGAGGTTTGTGAGAAGCTGAGCCCAGGCGGGGGACCCGGACCCCCAGCCTGGGCCGCCGAGACCGTACACAGCCCTAGGGATTGCCGCCCGAGGGTGAGCTGGGTCCGGCGGCCTCAGCGGCCGCGACCGCCTCGACCACCGCCTTGGCCGCCTGCTCCCGCCGCCGGCGGCGGCGCTCCAGCGCCCCCGACTCCTCGCCCTCGGCCCGGCGGTGCAGGTAGTCGCCGCGGATCCGCTCGGCCATCGCGATCGACAGCCGGATCG
>NZ_KE383986.1:0-171799 GCF_000423185.1 Inquilinus limosus DSM 16000
GAGGGCGAGACCGAGCAGGCCATCGCCCGCATCTGGCAGGACGTCCTCGGCCTCGACCACGTCTCCCGGCACGACGACTTCTTCAACCTCGGCGGGCACTCGCTGGCCGCCATGAAGGTGCGGGCGCTGCTGCTGGAGCGGCACGGCCGCGCCCTGCCGATCCGCCATTTCTTCGACCATCCGACCCTCGCCGGGCTGGCCGCCAGCCTGGACCTGTCCGCCGGCGCCGCCGAGCCGCGACTGGAGGACATGAACAAGTGGATGAGCGAACTCGAGGACCTGACATGACCGTCGATGCCCAGCAGATCGCCCGCCGCTTCGCTGCGCTGGCGCCGGACCGTCGCCGCGCCTTCCTGGACAAGCTGGCCGAGCATGGGGTGGATTTCGCCACGCTGCCGATCGTGCCGGCGCGGCGGGGCGGCGACCTGCCGCTGTCCCACGCCCAGCGCGGGCTGTGGCTGACCTGGCAGCGCGACCCCGCCAGCCCGGCCTACACCATGGCCGGCATCCTGTCCCTCACCGGCGATCTCGACGCCGCGGCCCTGCAGGCGGCCGCGGGCGATCTGGTCGCCCGGCATGAGGCGCTGCGCACCACCTTCGGCATCGACGCCGAGGGCCGGCCGGTGCAGCGCATTCACGCCGAGCTGCCGCCGCCCTTCGTGGTCCGGGACCTGCGCGCGGCAGGGGAGGCGGAGAGTGACGCCTTCGCCGAGGCTCTGGCGCGCCAACCCTTCGACCTCGAAGCCGGTCCGCTGCTGCGCTTCGAGCTCCATGTGCTGGCCGACCGCGAGCACCGGCTGGTTCTGGTCCTGCACCACATCGTCGCCGACGGCTGGTCGATCGGGCTGATCATCCGCGACTTCGCCGCCCTCTACGCGGCCCGGCGCGACGGGAAGCCGTCGGGCCTGCCGCCGTTGGCGTTGCACTATGCCGACTACGCCGCCTGGCAGCGCAACTGGCTGGAGGCGGGGGAGGAGGCGCGGCAGCTCGATGCCTGGAAGGCGGCGCTGGGCGACAGCCACCCGCCGCTCGACCTGCCCTTCGACCGCCCACGTCCCGCGGAGCGCAGCGAGGCCGGGGCGGCGCACCGCTTCCAGCTGTCGAGGCCGGTCAGCGACGGGTTGCGCGCCCTGGCCCGCAGCCGCGGCGCCTCGACCTTCATGGTGGTGCTGGCGCTGTTCAAGCTGCTGCTGGCGCGGAACGGCGGCGGCGACGACATCCGCATCGGCGCGCCACTGGCCCATCGCGGCCGGGCCGAGACGCATCCGATGATCGGCTACTTCACCAATGTCGCGGTGCTGCGCACGATCCTGGACCAGCGCCGGGGCTTCACCGCGCTGCTGGACCAGGTGCGCGAAGGCCTGCTGACGGCTGAGACCCGGATCGACGTGCCGTTCGACATGGTGGTCGAGGCGTTGGCGCCGCCGCGCCAGGCCGGGGTGCATCCGCTGTTCCAGGTGAAATGCACCGAGCAGGCCGACGCGCCGGGCGGCGGCGACTTCGCCGGCCTGGCCATGACGCTGCGCGGCCTGGGCAGCGGCGCCGCGCATTTCGACCTCAGCCTCGACTTCACCGACCGAGCGGAGGGGATCGACATCCTCATCGCCTACACCACCGACGTGTTCGACGCGGCGACGGTCGAGCGGCTGGCAACGGATTTCGCCGCCCTGGCCGACGCCGTGGTGGCGGCGCCGGAGCGGCGCCTGGTCGATCTTGCGCCGGCCCCGGCGCCGGGGACCGCCTTCGGCCCGGCCAGCGCCAAGCCGCCGGCCGACCTGGTCGCGGTCTGGCGGGCGCAGGCGGCAGCACGGCCGGAGGCGGTCGCGGTCCGGCACGAGGACAGGTCCTGCACCAGGGCGCAGCTCGACCGGGTCTCCGACCGGCTGGCCCGGCGGCTGGTCGCCCGCGGCGTCCGGCCCGAGGACCGAGTGGCGCTGCAGATGGGGCGCACGCCGGAATGGGTGCTGGGCATCCTCGGCGTGCTCAAGGCCGGCGCGACCTATCTGCCGCTCGACCCCGCGGCGCCGGCGGAGCGGCGGGCGGAGCTGGTGGCCGACAGCGGCGCTCGCTGGCTTCTGGTCGATGCGGAGACGTCCGAGAGCTTCGGCTGCGAGGTGCTGCGCCTGTCGCTGGACGACGATGCCGATGATGCGACGGTCCCACTGCCCGAGCCGGCGCCGGACCAGGCCGGCTGCCTGATCTACACCTCGGGCTCGACCGGCAAGCCCAAGGGTGTGGTGGTCACCCGCGGCGGCATCGCCGACTATGCCCGCGGCGTGCTGCAGGTCCTGGACCTGCCGGAGGGGGCGCGGATGGCGATGGTCTCGACCGTCGCCGCCGATCTCGGCAACACCGTGCTGTACGGCGCGCTGTATGGCGGCGGCGAGCTGCACCTGATCGACCCGGCCCGCGCCTTCGACCCCGACCGCTTCGCCGAATACATGGCTGCCCAGCGCATCGAGGTGCTGAAGATCGTGCCCAGCCACCTGCAGGCGCTGCTGCAGGCGCGCCGGCCGCAGGACGCGCTGCCGGCCCACACTCTGGTGCTGGGCGGCGAGGCGACCGGCTGGCCGCTGCTGGACCGGATCCGCGAGCTGGCGCCCGGCTGCCGCGTGGTCAACCATTACGGACCGACCGAGGCCACGGTCGGCGCCCTGTGCCAGCCCGCCGTCGCGGCCTGGCGCGCGGCCGGCACGCTGCCGATCGGCCGGCCCCTGCCGGATGCCGCGGCGCATGTGCTGGACGGCCATTTCAACCCGGTGCCGGCCGGCGCGGCGGGCCAGCTCTATCTCGGCGGCCCCGGCGTGGCGCGCGGCTATCTCGGCCGGCCGGACCTGACGGCGGAACGTTTCGTGCCCGATCCCTTCGGTCCGCCCGGCGCCCGGCTGTACCGCACCGGCGACCGGGTGCGGCGGCTGGCCGATGGCAGCCTGGAGTTCCTCGGCCGGGCCGACGACCAAGTGAAGATCCGCGGCTACCGGGTCGAACCGGGCGAGGTGGCGACGGCGCTGCGCAGCCTCGACGGCATCGCCGACGCCGCGGTGGTGGCACTGCCGGCGGAGGATGGCCGGATGCAGCTCGTCGCCTATGTCGCGGCGCCGGCCGGCACGGATCTGGAGACGGCGAAGGCCCGGCTCGCCGCCCGGCTGCCGGACTACATGGTCCCGGCCGCCTGGGTGCGGCTCGATGCCCTGCCGGTCACCGCCAACGGCAAGCTCGACCGCAAGGCGCTGCCGGCGCCGGAGGCGGCGAAACCGGCCGACGATCCGCCGCGCGGCGAGACCGAGCAGGCGCTGGCCGCCCTCTGGTCCGGCCTGCTCGGCACCGACGCGATCGGCCGCGACGACAACTTCTTCGCCCTGGGCGGGGACTCGATCCTCAGCCTCAAGCTCCTGGCCCGGATCCGCAAGCAGGGGCTGGCGGGAGGGCAGGCGCTGACCCTGGCCGACATCCTGAACGCCCGCAGCCTCGCCGATCTGGCGGCGCGGATCGCGCCGGAGCCGCCGAAGGGGCCGGAGGTCGTGCATCTCCAGCGCGGCGGCGACGGGGTACCGCTCTACTGCCTGCCGGGGCTGATCGTGAACTCGACCGAATTCGCCTCGATGGTCGCGGCGCTGGGCGGCGACCGCCCGGTGACCGGCTTCGTCAGCCATGTCTACACGCAGCAGCGCTGGCGCGGCTACGACATGGCCGCCCTGGCCGAGGAGTTCGCCGCCCATATCGAGCGCACCGCCGGCGGGCGCTGCGCCCTGCTGGGCTGGTCCTCCGGTGGCGACCTGGCCTTCGAGACGGCGCATCGGCTGAAGGACCGGGTGAGCATCGAGTTCCTCGGCTTGGTCGATGTCTTCGAGAACGTCGATGTCCGCACGGACCGGCAATTGGCGGTGGAGGAGCGGCAGCGGGCTGCCTCCCTGCTGGAGCAATGGCTCGGCCGCTCGGCCATGGCGGCGCAGTGGCGGTCTCTGTTTGCGCTGATGGACGAGGCCGAAAAGGCGGCGCTGGACGAATACGTCCTGACCCACGCCGACGGCCTGCCGGCGGACGGGCCCGACCTGACCTCGCGCGAGTTCGAACTATGGGCAATGCTGGACAAGCGGCTGCGCGCCGCGCGCTACGCCTACCGGCCGCTCGGCCTGCCGGTGCATGTCTGGCAGGCGGAGGATTCGCTGGGCCGGCCGGAGCGGCTGCGCGACTGGAGCCTGCTGGCGCCAGTGGCGGCGCTGGCCCGGGTGCCGGGCGCCACGCATCTCGACATCATCCACTCCCCGGAATTCCAGTCCGGGGTCCGGGATGCGCTGCGCCGGGTCGATGCCGTCCTGGCGGTGGCGGCCCAGTAAGGCGGGGGAGGGGGCCGCCGGTCAGTGCGGATAGCTGATCGGCGGGCCGCCGGCCGGGTTGGGCAGGACGCCCATCGGGATGCCGTAGATCGCCTGCAGCCGGTCCGGCCGCAGGATGGCATCCGGCGTGCCGCGGGCGATCAGCCGGCCGGAATGCAGCGCCACGATCTCGTCGCAGAACCGCGCCGCCATGTTGATGTCGTGCAGCACCACCACGACGCCCAGACCCTTGCTGCGGCTCAGCCGCTGCACCAGCGCCAGCACCTCGACCTGATGCGCGATGTCGAGGGCGGAGATCGGCTCGTCCAGCAAGAGGCAGGCAGCATCCTGCGCCACCAGCATGGCCAGCCAGGCGCGCTGCCGCTCACCGCCCGACAGGGTCTCGACCAGCCGGTCGGCGAAGGGGGCGATGTCGGTCAGCGCCATCGCCTCCTCGACCTTCGCCCGGTCGCCGGCGCCGAAGCGGCCGAGCGCCCCGTGCCAGGGATAGCGCCCCAGCGCCACCAGCTCGCGCACCAGCAGGCCGGAGGCGGGCGGCGTCTGCTGCGGCAGATAGGCGACCCGGCGGGCGAAGGCGCGGTCGGCCCAGTCCCTGAGCGGGCGCCCCTCGAAACGGACGGCGCCTGCGCTCGGCGGCTGCTGCCGCGCCAGGATCTTCAGCAGCGTCGATTTGCCGGAGCCGTTGTGGCCGATCAGCCCGGTGACCCGGTGCGGTGCGAGCGTGAGGTCGAGCGGTTGCAGCAGGGTGCGGTCGGTCACGGCGAAGGCGACCTGCGACAGCTCGAACATCGCCGGCGCGGCGTCGGTCTCGGCCGCAGGCGCGGGGGCGGTGTGGTTCATGCCGTTCTCGCTTTCACCAGCGGGCAGGTCGAGCAGTAGTCCAGGTTGGGGATCAGATAGCGGATGCAGCAGACGCGCCGCAGCCTTTTCCGCTCGCCGCCGCGATCGACATAGCGCACCGGCTCGAACAGCGGGTTGGCGCGTCGGCCGGGCCAATCGCGGCTGGCCAGCAGGGCGCGGGCCTGGGCCGGGCCGGGGCCGCGCGCCATGCCCGAGGCCTCAATCTGGCGCAGCAGATTCTCGAACAGGTTGCCGACATTGCTCCACAGCACCTTCGCGGTGGCGCCGCTCTGTGCCGACAGGGCACGGACCAGGGGCTCGATGTGGTGGTCGACCAAGGGGCCGAAGCGCTCGAATCCGTCGGCGGGGGCGGCCCGGCCGCCGCCATGCGGCAGCTTGAACGCCGTCGTCTGCCCGTCCGGCGCCAGGACCACCCCGACCTCGTCGAGCCCGGTCGGCAGCCCGTGCTCCAGCAGCAGACTCGCCGCGACCACCGGGGTCAGCAGCATCCAGAAATGCCATTTCGCCCACAGCGAGGCCACGGCCCGTGGCTCCGGCTGGTCGTATCGCCCGGCGAAGCGCTCCAGGACCGGGCCCAGCACGGCGGGATCCAGGAGGTCCGACCCCGGCACCGCCGGCCGCGGATCGTCGGCCAGGACCAGCCGGTCGGCGAAATCGGCGAGGGGGCCGGCGAAGATCGGGGCGATCGCGTCGATCATCGCCGTTGCATCAGCCAGATGAAATAGGTGCCGCCGACGAAGGTGGCGACCAGCCCGGCCGGGACCTGCCAGGGGAAGACGACGGTGCGGCCCAGCCAGTCGGCCAGCACCATCAGCCCGGCGCCGAGCAGCCCGGCCGCCAGGATCTGCGGCGTCGGCCGCCGGATGCCGAGCATGCGGACCATGTGCGGCGCCATCAGGCCGACGAAGCTCAGAGGGCCGACGGTCAGCGTCGCCCCGGCCGTCAACAGGGCGGTCAGCAGCAGCAGGGCGGCCCGGCTGCGGGCCAGAGACAGGCCGAGCGACCGGCCGGTCGCGGCGCCGAGCGGCAGGATGGTCAGCCAGCGCCCGGCCAGGGGCAGGATCAGGGCGGCCGCAAGGGCGAGGCCGCAGGTGATCACGGCGTCCCGGCCCGAGACGCCGTAGGTCGATCCCGACAGCCAGCCCAGCAGCAGGGCGGTGCGCGGATCTCCGCTGAACAGCAGCGCCACCATGAAGGACGCCGCGATCATGGTCAGCGCCGTGCCGGCCAGCAGCATGTGCTCCGACGAGAAGGCCGATCGCCTCCCGAGCGAGAGGACCGCCAGCAGCGCCGCCAGCGCGCCGAGGCCGGCCACGGCCGTCAGGGCCAGGCGATCCAGCCCGGGCACGGCGACCGCCGCCACGATCAGTGCCAGCGCGGCGCCGGAGGAGACGCCGAGCAGCTCCGGGCTCGCCATGGCATTGCCGGTCAGGCGCTGCAGCACCACGCCGGCGGCCGCGAGCATGAAGCCGGCGCCCAGCGCGGCGGCGACGCGGGGAGCACGCCAGGGCAGCAACAGCTCGAGATCGCTTCCCGTGCTCCAGTGCCATCCCTCCGGCGTGCGGCCCAGCGCCAGCGCGGCCCAGACGATGGCGCCGAGCAGCAGCAGGATGCCTGCGACCCAGATCCAGGGATGCCGGCGACGGTGCTCGGCGGACCACATCGCCCGGTCCGGCCGGGCTTCGCCCGCCGGCCGCAGCCGGCGCAGCAGCCACAGCAGCAGCGGCGCCCCGAGGATGGCGGTGACCGCGCCGGTCGGTGCGGCGCCGGCGCCCTCGACGAATTGCAGAAGCTGGTCGGTCAGCGCCAGCAGACCGGCGGACACCGCAGCCCCCCAGACCAGGCGGTCGCGGAAGCGGCGCGCGCCGGCGAGGCGGGCGATGGCAGGGCCGGCCAGCCCGATGAAGCCGATCGGCCCGACCAGGGCGGCGACGGAGGCGCTGAGCAGCACCGCGACGGCAATCGCCGCCAGCCGTGCCGCGGCCGGCGAGAGGCCGAGGCCGCGCGCGCCCTGTTCGTCGAGGTCGAGAAGCGTCAGCGGCCGCAGCATCAGCGCGCTCGCCAGCGCCGCCAGGGCCAGCCGCGGCGCCAGGGCGAGCGCCACGCCCCAGTCGTTCTGGTTCAGCGACCCGCCCTGGAACACGAACAGGTCGGTCAGGGCCTGGTGGTTGAACAGCACCAGCATCTTGCCGGCGGCGTCGAGATAGAGAGAGACGACCAGCCCGGCCAGGATCACGGCGATCGGCGCCAGCCGATGGCGCCCGCTCAGCGCCAGCACCAGCGCCACGGCCGCAACGCCGCCGAGGAGAGCGGCGACCTCCTGCCCGGCTTCGAGGAGGAACGGCGCCGACAGCGTGGCGGCGATCAGGGCCAGCTTCGCCCCGGCGAAGACGCCGAGCGTGCCGGGCTCGGCCAGCGGGTTGCGCAGCGCCTGCTGGAACAGCACGCCGGCGAGGCCGAGGGCGGCGCCGCCCAGCAGCCCGACCACCAGCCGCGGCAGCAGGCTGTATTGCGCCAGCATCTGGCGCATGTCGGTCGGGTCCGGCGCGATCAGGGCTTGCGCCCAGTCCGCCGGCGACAGCAGCGCCGTCAGGTGGTGCAGGAACAGCCCCAGGGCGGCGGTGATCAGCAGGGCTGCCAGGAGCGCCGGGCGGCCGGCAGTCGCCGGCCGGGGCAGAGCGATGTCAGCCATTCGCGGTCCCCTGCGCCGGCAACACCTGTGCCAGCTGCTGGGCGAAGCGCGTGGCCGAGAACAGCCCGCCATTCGGATACACCACCGGCATCTCGATCACCCGGCCCTGGCGCACCGCCGGCAGCGCGGCCCAGAGCGGGCTGGTGGCGAGCTGCCGCAGGGCACGTTCGGTTTCGGCGCCGCGGTCGAAATGGATCAGCCGAGCCTCGGCGTTGCCGGCCAGCTGCTCAATGCCGATCGAAGTGGTGCCCCAGACATTGGTCCGCCCGGTCCAGGCGTTGCGCAGGCCGAGGCGGGACAGGACGTCGCCGATCATGCCGTTGCCGCCGAAGATCGCGGCGTGGCGCCCATCCTCCATGAAGCGGACAACATAGACCGGCCGGTCGGTCCAGGGCTCAAGGACCCGGCGGGCCTCGGCCAGGGTGGCGTCGGCGCGGTCGGCCCAGGCTCGGGCCTCGGCGTCGCGGCCGGTCAGCGCCGCCACCCGGATCAGCAGGTCCCGCGCGTGGTCCAGCGCCGGCTTCTCCTTGGAGAAGGTCGGCAGCCAGGCGACCGGGGCGATGCGTTTGAGGTTGTTCTGTCCGACCTCCGCCCAGGACGGGGCCAGGACGAGGTCGGGCCGCAGATATTGCAGCAGCTCGAGATTCGGCTCCTGCAGCGGGCCCAGATCCGGCACGCCGTCCGGCAGCGCCGGCTCGGCCACCAGCCTCTGGTACAGGGGGATATTGCCGATCGCGGCGGGCGTGATGCCCAGGGTCAGCAGCATCTCGGTCAGCAGCAGGTCGAGGGCCGCGACCCGGCGCGCCGGTCCCGGGGCCTGCGCGCGCGCCCAGGCCGGGCCGGCGAGGGCCAGGCCGATCCCGCCGAGGACCGCGCGCCGGGTCGGCATCAGCGGCTCACCAGCGATAGCCCAGGGTGGCCGACACGGTGAGGGGCTCGCCGTAGCGGCATCCGCTGATATCGGTGCAGGTCATGTACTCCTCGTCGAACAGGTTCTTGGCGTTGAGCTGCAGCGTGGTGCCCGCAAGGCGGTCGTCAATCGCGCCGAAATCATAGGCGATCATCGCGTCGACCAGCAGTCGGCCCGGCACGTCCTCGTCGACCTTCTCGAGTTGGTTGTTGCTGGAGAGGGTGACCCCCGGGAGGTTGGTGGAGCTTAGATACTGCAGCCCGGCGCCGATCGTCAGGCCCCTGACGCCGAGGTCGTCCAGCTTGTAGTCGGCCCACAGGGCAATATTGTGATAGGGCACCAGGGCGAGACGCTCGTCCTTCGTGAACAGATCGTCGCTCTCGACGGTGCGGGCATCGGTATAGGCGTAG
Organism: Inquilinus limosus DSM 16000; assembly: GCF_000423185.1. Lineage (GTDB taxonomy): Bacteria > Pseudomonadota > Alphaproteobacteria > DSM-16000 > Inquilinaceae > Inquilinus > Inquilinus limosus. Next base: position 9,211 of record NZ_KE383986.1, read on the forward strand.
GACGCGACGAGGTTGAGCGCACCGAAGCTGGCCCGGGCCTCCAGCTCGATACCCTGCGATCGCACCTTGCCGGTCTGAACCGAAAAGGATCGGGTCGGGTCGGTCGGATCGGCGGTCAGGACATGGTCCTGGTCGATCCGGTAGATGGCGCCGCTGATGATGAAGTTCTCGCCGGGCGGCTGGTAACGCAGGCCGATCTCGTACTGGTCGGCCTTGGTCGGCTCGAACAGTTCCCCGTCCCGGTTGATGCCGGCATTCAGCGCGGTGGGCTGGAAAGACTGGCTGAAGCTGGCGTACGGCGCGAAGCCGTTGTCGAACAGGTAAAGCAGCCCGACGCGGCCGGTGAAGGCGCTGTCGGAGCGGTCCTGCTTCCGGTCGAGGTTCCGGAGGACGAGCCAAGGGTCGGGGCGGTAGCTGGTGTTGTAGGCGTCCGCCCAATCGTAACGGCCGCCGAGCACCAGGATCAGCTTGTCATAGATCTTCATCTGATCCTGGAGATAGATGCCGACCTGCGAGCCCTTGTTGTTGAAGCCGCTGTTGTTGCTGGTGTTGATGGTCACGGTCGCGTCGTAGACCGGGTCGTGGATGTCGAGGGGGCCGACCGAGCCGGAGGTGAAGCGGTTCGTGTCGTAGTCGAGGCCCCAGGTATCGACCCCCGCCAGGAGCGTATGCTCGACCGGCCCGGTCTCGACCTTCGCCTCCAGCGAGGTGTCGGTGGTGAAGCTGTCCGAGCTTTCGAAGCGCTTGCTCACGCCCCGGCTCAGGGAATCGCCCGTAAGCGTGCCGTAGGTCAGGTAATCCCACAGGACGTCGGAATGGAAATAGCGCAGCGAGTTGCGCAGCGTCAGGCTGTCGTTGAACTTGTGCTCGAACTGGTAGCCGAGCGAGTAGGTTTCGCTGTAGTAGCGGTCGAAGCCCTTCTGGCCGATGAACAGATCGCGCGGGATCCGCTCTTTGCGCAGGTCCTCATAATCCATCGGCGGCGCGAAGCGGGTGTAGATCTCCTGATAGTTGCTCAGGAAGGTGATCTTGGTCGAATCTGAGGGCTGCAGGGTGAACGCCGGGGCGATGTACAGCTTGTCATCGGGGACATGATCAACCCAGTTGCCAGAATTGCGCCACAGACCGGTCAGCCGGTAGGACAGCATGCCGGCATCATCGACGGGGCCGCTGAAGTCGCCGGAGAACTGGGTGCGGCCGTAGCTGCCGTATTCGGCGTTCAGTTCGTGGAACGGCGTGTCGGTCGGCCGCTTGCTGATGGCATTGACCACGCCGCCGGGGCTGAGCTGGCCGTAGAGCACCGAGGACGGGCCGCGCAGCACCTCGATGCGCTCCAGCCCGTAGGGCTCCTGGTTGCCGTCGTAGACGTTGGGCTGCAGCCGCATGCCGTCGCGCAGCATGCCGGATCCGCCGGTCGCGACGTTGAAGCCGCGGATCATGAAATCATCATTCATCCGGCTGTAGGCGCCGGACTGGAAGGTGAGGCCCGGGGTGTAGGCCAGCGCCTGCGACAGGGTCTCGGCGTTGGTCGCCGTCATCTGGTCCCTGGTGACCACCGAGATCGACTGCGGCGTCTCGATCAGCGGCGTGTTGGTCTTGGTGGCGCTGAGGCTGGTATTGGCGACAAAGCCCTGCACCGGGCCGGTCGGGTCCTCCCCCTGGCCGGTGACGACGATGGGGGCCAGGACAAGGCCGTTCGTGGCCGGGGGCGCTTGCGTCTGGGTCTGGGGCTGCGCCTGAGTCTGCTCCTGGGCCTGGGCCAAGGCCGGCCCTCCAACCGCGACGAGAATGGTTGTCGTTAGCAACATCCGCACGCGGTCGCGCGCGCCGTATCCAGCACCCATGCCACCCCATCCTTCTTATCCGGAACCGCGGGCACCGGCGGTTGTCGCCCACCCGTCTTCGAATGCGGGTGCTCATTAACAAGAATAATAATGACTCGCAATCTCATTTGGTGGAGATTTTCATCGAATTTCCGGAAAGGGTGAGGGATCTATGCCTTGCCGAGCCGGTCGAGGATCGTCTGCGCCTGATCGAGATGGCGTTTGATGACCGGCAGCAGCTGCGTCGCGATCGCCTTCAGCGCCGGATTGGCGCCGAAGCTGCTGTAGTCCTGCTGCAGCTTCAGCGCTGCCCTATGCGCCTCCACCTGGGTCCGCATGTAGAGCCGGTCGAAGTCCTGCTCGGTGGCATTGGCCAGATCCCGCAGAGCTTCGTCGTGCCGGGCGTCCACCGCCGTCGGCAGGGCGGTCGCGAGATTCTGGCTCTTGGCCGCGTCCGTCAATTGCTCGCCGGCCTTGGTGTGGTCGTCGAGCATCATCCGGGCGAAGCTGCGGACGTCGTCGGAGGACGCCTTCTCCAGCGCCGCTTGGGCGGCGGAGATCTCGAACAGACCGCTGATCGCGGTCTCCCGGACATAGCCGGCGGCGTCGGTCTGCACCGGCTGCGCGGCGGTGTTGCCGCTCTGGGCGATCGCGGCGGTCGCGGGGCAGGCCGATATGGCGAGCCCCAGGGCCGTCGCCAGGAGTCGTCTCATGATCGGCTCCGCATGGGCGGGCAGGGCGTGACGAACCTGCCTGGTCAACGTTGAGGCAGGATCGCGGGTTCCGACGCCATCGGCACCGGGTCGATGCGGATCTCCGCGATCACCGGCAGGTGGTCGGAGACGCGCCGGCCCTGCGGGTCGACCCAGCTGCGCAGCAGGGCGTGGCGCGGCCGGCAATAGACCCGGTCCAGCGTCAGGATGGGGCAGCAGGCCGGGAAGGTGCGCTGCGGGGTTCGCCCCGGCAGCACCTGGGCCAGCGACCGCCGGACGGCACCGTTCCAGGTCCAGTCGTTGAAGTCGCCGAGCATCACCGAGGTCCGCGCCGCGCTGTCGGCGATCCGGGCCAGCAGCGCCGCTTGGTGGCGCCGTTCGGCGAAATCGAGGCCGAGATGCACCGAGGCGAGGTGGAGGGGGCCGCCCGGGGCCGAGACCATGGTCTCGATGGCGCATCGCGGCTCGCGGCGGGAATGGGTCAGGTCGTGCAGCTTGATGGCCGAGAGAGGCCAGCGGCTGATCAGCAGGTGTCCGTAGTGCCCGTCCGGCGCGACGATGGTCCGGGCTGCGGCGGTGTGGTTGCCGAGAGCGGCCGCCAGCAGCGCGAAGGGCGAGTCCGGGCCGGTGCCGCGGCCGCGCGAATCCACCTCCTGCAGCGCCACGATGTCGGGCGCGTGCCGTCGGACCAGGGCGATCACCCGATCGAGGTCGTAGCGGCGGTCCGGGCCGATGCCGGCATGGATGTTCCAGGTCAGCAGCCGAAGCGGCGGGGCGTCCGTCACGATCGTGTTCGCCGCCTCCGGCTCACCAGCGCCTGCAGCCCGACGGACAGGGCGATCCAGGCGGCCACGACCGCCAGCAGGATGCCGATCTCCGCCAGCGACGGGTCGCGCAGGATCGACAGGATGCGGTCGCCCAGCGCGGACAGGACGAGCAGGCCGGGCGCCAGGCCGAGGGCCGTGCCCACAAGATAGTCGAGGATCGGGATCCGCGCGGCGCCGGCGACCAGGTTGACCATGGTGAAGGGCGCGATCGGGACCATGCGGATCGTGGCCATGGCGATGACCCCGCGGCGGGCGATCCCGTCGCGGATCCGGTGCAGGCGCGGGCCCATGGCGGCGTGCAGCGCCCTTTCGCCGGCCACGAGGCCGATGAGATAGCCGGCGAGCGCGCTGGCCAGCGCGCCGGCCGCGGCATAGGCCAGCCCCGGCCATGCGCCGAAGGCGGCGGCGGTCGCGGCGATCAGCACGGTCACCGGGAACATCACCAGCCCGCCCAGCACGAAGGCGCCGATGACGAGCGGCGCTCCCCAGCCGGTCCCGGCGACACCGTGCAGCGACTCCTGCAGCCGGCCCGGATGGGCCCAACCGGCGAGGTCGGTGGTGCCCCAGGCCAGCGCCAGCAGGACGGCCGCCAGCGCGATCGGAAGGACGCGCAGCAGGCCCCGCCAGCGCGCCTTGACCGAGGCCAGGCTGCGGTCGACCAGGCCGGTCGCCGGCAGCGGGTGGCGGGGATCGGCCACCGCCGCGACGGCCCAGCCCCATTCCTCCGCGACCGTCCGGAGATCGTCGATCGGCACCAGGCGGCGCTGTCCGTTCCCGGCCGTGTCCACGGCGGCGAGCAGCGAACCGGCCTCGCGGATCCGCCGCTCCATCTCCTCCGGCGCAACCCCGCAATGCTCGCCCAGCAGGCGGGCGCGGACCGCCCGGACGGCCCGGCGTTCCACCGCGTCGACGGCCTCGACGGCCAGATCGCACTCGCTGTCGACGCCCATCGACCGGTTGCAGAGATTGGCGGAGCCGACCCGCAGCAGCCGGTCGTCCACGATCATCAGCTTCGAATGCACCATCACGTCGGCGGTCGAGCCGTCGCGGTCGCTCCGCGGAGACAGCACCCGCACGCGATCGCCGACACCGGCGGCGCGCAGGATCTCGATGAAGCGCATCCGGCCGATCGCCATGGTGCGATGCTCTACCCAGCTGTGATGGACGCGCGGCACCACGACCACCGCCTCCAGCGTCGGCACCGCCCGCATCCGCCGGGCCAGGCGCTCCGCGATGCCGATGCAGGTCAGGAACTGGTTCTCAATGTAGATCGATTCCCGCGCGGCATCGATCATATCCTCGAACAGGGTTTCGATCTCACGCACCTCGCCCTCGCCGGGATAGAGCGGAAGCGTGCGCGAGATGCCGACCGTGACGTCGCGGAACTCCGCCCCGACCCCCTCGGGCCAGGACATGGTTCGGGCGGCGACGGCGGGCAGTGCCTCGCAGCTCGCGCGCTGCCACCGCCAGCGGACCAGCTCGGCCAGGGCTCGCGCGGCGGGGCCGTCCACCATCATCTGCACATCGTGGAACGGCGGGTAGGGGACGCCGGCCGGGTCGACGCGCAACGGGTTGGCCGGCAGGTGGTCGGCCGTGTCCCAGCGTCGCACGGTCAGGTCGAGCCCGCCGACGAAGGCGACCGCGTCGTCGATCACCACGATCTTCTGGTGGTGCGAGGAGCCGACCGGGATCTCGTCGTCCAGGCACAGCTCGATCTGCGGCGGCGTGCTCCATTGCAGCGCCAGCAGCGGCAGCGGCTCCCGCTCCAGCGCGTAGTAGAGCGAGTAGTTCCACAGCAGCAGCTTGACCGACAGCTCGGGCCGCTCGCGGACGAGGGCGCAGAGGAAATCGCCCAGCGTCGCCGGCAGCCCGTCGCGCGGCTCGCCCTCCGGCCCGACCAGGGGCGTGCGGCTGTCGATGTCCCAGCCGACGATCAGGATCCGGTGCCTGGCCTGCCGCATGGCCGAGCGCAGCGCCCCGAAATAGGCCGCGGCGTCGACCAGCACGGCGGCGCGGTCGGCACGTTCGATCCGCCAGACGTTCCGCCCTGGCCGCAGCACGGATGTCTCCGAGAGCAGATCTTCCTTCTCCTCGACCGTGGCCGCAGTTCGCATGACCCGCACGGCGTGGCGTTCCTTCGCTTCGCGTCCTATCCACTCAACGCCCGGAGACGGAAAATGTCGCCGTCCGCGGGGACGTGCCGGGCCTTGCCGACGGACCGGCTCCCGTCTAACGAGAAGCCGCGAGCGCGGCGGCGATCCCGGTCCTCCGCGAGACGGCATCGCTGCCCGCGGAGGAGCTGACACCGACATGAGCATGCTGACCGACGGCGCCGCGGCCACCTGGGGCATCGCCGCGCTGGCCACCGGTGGCGTCATCCTGCGGCCCTGGCGCCTGCCCGAGGCGATCTGGGCGGTGGCCGGCGCCGCGGCGCTGGTCGGCTTTGGCCTTCTGCCCGGCAGTGACGCGCTGGCGGCGATCGGCAAGGGCGCCGATGTCTACCTGTTCCTGATCGGGATGATGCTGCTGGCCGAGCTGGCGCGCACCGAGGGCCTGTTCGACTGGGCGGCGGCGATCGCCGCGCGGCAGGCGCGGGGATCGGCCAGCCGGCTCTTCGCGTTGATCTACGTTGTCGGCGTCGTCGTCACCGTCTTCCTGTCGAACGACGCCACCGCCGTGGTGCTGACCCCCGCCGTCTATGCCGTGGCGCGGACGGCGGGGGCCGCGCCGCTCCCGTATCTGCTCATCTGCGCCTTTATCGCCAATGCCGCCAGCTTCGTCCTGCCGATCTCCAATCCCGCCAATCTCGTGGTGTTCGGCAGTCACATGCCTCCGCTCCTGACCTGGCTGGCCTGGTTCACTCTGCCCTCGGCCCTGGCGATCGGCGCCACCTTCGTCGCGCTGCGGCTGACCCAGGCGCGGGCGCTGCGTGCGCCGATCGCGACCGATGTCCCCGTGCCCGCCCTGCCGCCGGGCGGGCAGATGGCGGCCTTGGGCCTCGGCGTCACCGCGGTCGTGCTGCTGCTGGCCTCGGCCTTCGGCCTGGATCTCGGCTTGCCCACGGCGCTCGCCGGCCTAGCCACCACCGCCGCCGTCCTTCTGCACCGCCGTGCCGCGCCCTGGCGGCTGATGCGCCGCATCTCCTGGGAGGTGCTGCCGCTGGTCGCCGGACTGTTCGTGCTGGTCGAGGGGCTGGACCGCACCGGGGCCGTCCACCTCCTCGCCGCCGCGCTGCAGGACGCGGTGGCCGGGTCCGTCGCCGGTGCCTCCTGGGGCGTCGGAACGATCGTGGCGGTCGCGGTCAACCTGATGAACAACCTGCCGGCGGGGCTGATCGTGCAATCGACGCTGGCCCAGGCCCCGGTGCCGCCGCAGGTCGCCGGCGCCGCGCTGATCGCCATCGATCTCGGCCCGAACCTGTCGGTCACCGGCTCGCTCGCGACCATCCTCTGGCTGGTCGCCCTGCGCCGCGAAGGGCTGGAGGTCGGCGCCCTGCAGTTCCTACGCCTCGGCCTCGTCGTGATGCCTCCGGCGCTGCTCCTGGCGCTGGCCGGCTTCCTGCTGCGGTGGTGAGCGCCGATCGGACATCCACGGCGGCAGCCCGCCGGGCCGGGTTCAGCCCGCGCTCGCTGGACGCCATCAACTTCCTCCTGGCCGATGCGCGCGGTGCGGTCGGTCCATATCTGAACGTCTACCTGATCACCGAACGGGGCTGGAGCCAGTCGGCTCTCGGCGTCGTCACCATGGTCAGCGGCATCGCGGCCCTGGCGCTGCAGACCCCGATCGGCGCCGCGATCGACCGCAGCCGCGCCAAGCGCGGCGCGATCGTGCTGGCGCTGGCGGTGATGGCGCTGGGCGCCGTCGCCATCTTCCTCCGCACGGACTTCTGGTGGATCCTGGTCGCGTCCACGATGATCGCGGTGGTCGGGGACATCTTCTACCCCGCGGTCTCGGCCATCACCCTCGGGCTGATCGGCCGTCGCGGGCTGGCGCAGCGGATCGGACGCAATGCTGCTTTCGATCACGCCGGAAACGTGATGATCGCCCTGCTGGCCGCCGCCGTCGGCTGGTGGTTCTCGCAACGCGCGGTGTTCCTGCTGGTGCCGATCTTCGCCGTGCTGGCGGCAGCGGCGACGCTGTCGATCCCGGCGCAGGCCGTCGATCACGATCTCGCTCGTGCAGCGGATCCCGACAGCGAGGGGAAAAGGACCGTCGCCCGGCCCGCCTGGAAAGTCCTGCTCCGGCGGCGGCCCCTGATGGTCTTCGGGATTTGCGCCTTCCTGTTCCACTTCGCCAATGCGCCCCTGCTGCCCCTGGTCGGGCAGGTGCTGGCCTTCGCCCATCCCGACTGGGCGACGGCGATGATGTCGATCTGCATCGTCGCGGCGCAGGCGGTGATGCTGCCGATCTCGATCCTGGTCGGCCACACGGCGGACCGTTGGGGCCGAAAGCCGATCTTCCTGATCGGCTTTGCCGTCCTGCCGGTCCGCGCCGTGCTGTTCACCCTGTCGCACGACAGCGGCTGGCTGATTGCGGTGCAGTTGCTGGACGGCGTCGGCTTCGGCATCTACGCCGCCCTGACGCCGCTGGTCATCGCCGACCTGATGCGCGGCACCGGCCACTACAACATGGCCCAGGGCGCGGTGGCGACGATGACGGGGATCGGCGCCTCGCTCAGTGGCCTCGTCGCCGGGGTGGTGGTCGACGCCCTCGGCTTCGATGCCGCCTTCCTCACCCTGGGCCTGGTTGCTGCGGTCGCCGCCGTGGTCTTCGCGGTGGCGATGCCCGAGACCCGGCCGGACCTGCCGCCGGACGAGCCAGCGCAGGCTGCCTGACCGACTGCCCGCGCTCAGCCGCCGTTGCTGTCCCCGGTGCCGCCGGTCCCGCCGGGGGCCGGGTTCGGGGCCTGTGGCTTCGGAGGGGGCTGCCGGTCGCGGTCCGGCCGCTGGTTGGGAGCGGGCTGGCCCTGGTTTTCGCCCGGCTTGCCGGGAGGGGCAGTTCCGCTTGCGCCCGTGTTCGAGGACTCGCCGCTGAAAGTATCGGTGCAGCCGATCTGCTGCCGATCGGCGCAACTGCCGGTAGCGGGCGTCTGTGGCTGAGGTTGGGTCTGAGCCAGCGCCGATGCGGACGCCAAGACGATGCCGATCACGAGGCCGCACGACAACTTCATGGCGTCCTCCACGAGACGGATCCGGTCGCGGCCCGTGCCGGTCAAAGCTGGGTCCACAGGCCGAGGATGAGCATGACCAGGAGCAGCAGCACGAACACGACGGCGACCGCCCAGATCGGCCCCAACGATACCGGCACCCTCAGATCGGCCGTTTCGCGGCCGCGCGCGAGGCTCGTGTCCGGCGGGCGGCCGATCGCCTCGCGGCTGCGGGCATTGTGGATCTCGTCGGCCGTGGGCGACATGCCGGCCGCCTCGTCATCGGTGCCGAGCGGAGCGGCCGCCGGATCCTGCACCGGGATCTTGTCTCCGGTGAGGCCCCGATCGATGTCGTGCCGCAACTGCTCCGTCGTCGGTCTGTCCCTCGGGCTGGGCGAAGGCATTCGTCCGGGCTCCGACACTGGCCGTTGCCCTGGCAATGGTCGCGGGTACCTGCCGGTTCCCTGCGATTTTTTCACCGGGCCGCGAACGGCCGTGCGCGAGGCGCTGTTGAGCCTTCAGGGCGCATCGGAGCCGGAGGGAGCCGGTCCGGGCGCGGTTCGACAGGAGATCGCGATGACCGACCCAAGAGAGCATCTCACCCATTGGCTGCGCGATGCCTATGCCATGGAAAGCCAGGCCATCTCCCTGCTGGAGACGCAGGCCAGCCGGCTCGACACCTATCCCGAGGCCCGGGCGAAGGTGCAGGAGCATCTGCAGCAGACCCATCGCCAGCGGCAGGATGTCGAGGACTGCCTGGCGAAGCTCGGCGCAGACCCGTCCGACCTGAAGGTCCTGGCGCAGAAGACCATCGCCAACATCCAGGGCCTGTTCCATTCCATGACCGAGGACGAGGTGCTGAAGCACGCGCTCGGCAGCTATTCCTTCGAGCAGTTCGAGGCCGGCAGCTATCGCATGCTGGCGGCGGCGGCCCGCGAGGCGGGCGAACCCGGCATCGCCGAGACCTGCGAGCGCATCCAGCACGAGGAAGAGGCGATGGGCGACTGGATCTGGCAGCAGATGCCCACTCTGACGAAGGAGTACATCAGCCGCTCCGAGGTCGGCGCCACGGCCAAGCGCTGAGCGACCAGCCCGATGGACCGGACGGCGGGCGCCGTTGGCCCCGCCACGGCCGCTTGCAACCGCCCGACGGCTGATCCAGGAGGCGAGGCATGAAGGCGCTGTGCTGGCACGGCAGGGAGGACATCCGCTGCGACACCGTGCCGGACCCCGGGATCGAGCACCCGCGCGACGCCGTCGTCCGGGTGACGAGCTGCGCCATCTGCGGCTCCGACCTGCATCTTTATGATGGCTTCATGCCGGGCATGAAGTCGGGCGACATCATGGGCCACGAGTTCATGGGGGAGGTGGTCGAGGTCGGGCCAGAGAACCGGCGGCTGAAGGTCGGCGACCGGGTGGTGGTGCCCTTCACCATCTGCTGCGGCGAATGCGACCAGTGCCGGCGCGGCAACTTCTCGGTCTGCGAGCGCACCAACCGCAACGCCGAACTGGCGGCCAAGATGTTCGGCCACACCACGGCCGGGCTGTTCGGCTACACCCACCTGACCGGCGGCTATCCCGGCGGCCAGGCGGAATATGTCCGGGTGCCTTATGCCGATGTCGCGCCGGTGAAGATCCCGGACGGACTGACCGACGAGCAGGTGCTGTTCCTCGGCGACATCTTCCCGACCGGCTGGCAGGCGGCGGCGCAATGCGACATCGAGCCGACCGACACCGTCGCGATCTGGGGCTGCGGGCCGGTCGGCCAGTTCGCGATCCGCGCCGCGCTGCTGCTCGGCGCCGAGCAGGTGATCGCCATCGACAACGTGCCGGAGCGGCTGATCATGGCCGAGGCGGCCGGCGCCGTGACGATCAACTTCGACGAGGAGAGCGTGCTGGACCGGCTGCGCGAGCTGACCCATGGCCGCGGTCCGGAGAAGTGCATCGACGCGGTTGGCCTCGAGGCGCATGCCGGCCGGCCGGTGGACTCCATGCTCGACCGTGCCAAGCAGGCGGTGATGCTGGGCACCGATCGGCCGCATGTGCTGCGCGAGGCGATCTATGCCTGCCGCCCGGCCGGCACCGTCTCGGTCCCCGGCGTCTATGGCGGGCTCCTGGACAAGATCCCCTTCGGCGCCGCCATGAACAAGGGGCTGACCTTCCGCATGGGCCAGACCCATGTGAACCGCTGGACCGACGACCTGCTGCGCCGCATCCAGGACGGCCAGATCGATCCGTCCTTCGTCATCACGCACACCGAGCCGCTGTCGCGCGGGCCGGAGCTCTACAAGACGTTCCGGGACAAGCATGACGGCTGCGTCAAGGTCGTGCTCAAACCCTAGAGGCCGGCGATGAGATCCGTTTTCCGCGGCGCGCCCGCGAACCCGTTCCCCACCGCCCGCGGCGTCGCGCAGGGGCTGGGGGTGTTCAGCATCGCGCTCGGCGTGCTCGAGCTGCTGGCACCGCGGCGCCTGGCGCAATGGCTGGGTCTGCGCAGCGATCCGCGCATGGTCCAGGCCTACGGCGCCAGAGAGGTGGCGACCGGCCTCGCCATTCTCGGGCGATCGCGCGATCCGGCGCCGTTCGTCTGGGCCCGCGTCGCCGGCGATGCGCTCGATCTCGCCACCCTGGCCGCGATGGCCGGCGGCAGCCGCGCCCGCGGCCGGCTGGGGCTCGCCGTCGCCGCGGTGATCGGGGTCACGGTGCTGGACGCGCTGTGCGCCCAGTCGCTCTCGACCCGGCGCCGGCACCGCACGCCGGTGCGCGACTACAGCGACCGCAGCGGCCTGCCGGACACGCCGGAGCGGATGCGCGGCGCGGCCCGCGTCACGGTCCCCATCAGGGAGGCCGGTCATGGCTGAGCCGAAGGATACCATAGCCCTGGTGACCGGCGCGTCGACCGGCATCGGGTTCGAGCTCGCCCGCTGCTTCGCGCGGGACGGCCACGGCCTGATCGTGGTGGCGGAGGAGGAGGAGGCGCTGCAGCGCGCGGCGACCACGCTCCGGCACGCAGGCTCCCCGCGCGTGGAGGCGGTGGTGGCCGACCTCTCCCGCCCCGAGGGGCCGGACCAGGTCCACGAGGCGGCGCAGCGGATCGGCGTCCTTCCCGAGTTCCTGGTCAACAACGCCGGCATCGGCGTCTTCGGCGATTTCGCCCGCGAGACACGGTGGGAGGACGAGCTGCGGCTGATCCAGCTCAACGTCGTCTCGGTCGTTCGCCTGACCAAGCTGTTCGCCGCCAGCATGGTGGCGCGCGGATCGGGGCGGATCCTGATCACCTCCTCGGTCGCCGCCATTGCGCCGTCGCCGCTGCAGTCGGTCTATTCCGCCAGCAAGGCCTTCGAATACGCCTTCGCCGAAGGCATCGCCAACGAGCTCGCCGACACCGGTGTCACCGTCACGGCGCTGCTGCCGGACGCGACCGAGACCGAGTTCTTCGCCCGCGCCGACATGGAGGACACGAAGCTCGGCCGGGCGTCCAAGGCCGATCCGGCCGAGATCGCGCGGGCCGGCTACGACGCGATGATGAAGGGCAAGGACCACGTCATCGCCCCGTTCTCGGCGAAGCTGAAGGCGGCGCTGACCGCGGTGATGCCGGAACGGGTGATCGCCAGCACGGCCCGGGCCGACTGACGCCGCCCACCCGGTACGAATCGTTCCTTGCTGCCGGAACCCGGCCCCGTCCGATCCTATTGGCGCTGATGTGGGAGGCCGGGCCGCGAGGGTGAATTGGGCCGCCGAATCCTCAGCACCATCATCGTCTTCGTCGTCGCGGCGGCCGGCTCACCGGCGCGACCCGCCGACCTCCCGCAGCCGCCCCCCGCAGCGGCGCCGCCCGAGGACGGGCAGTGGACGATGGCGGCGAAGAACTATGCCAGCACCCGCTTCAGCGGCCTCGACGAGATCGACGCCGGCAACGTCTCCGGGCTGCAGCTGGCCTTCACCTTCTCGATCGGCGTCAACCGCGGGCAGGAGGCGCCGCCGCTGGTGGCCGGCGACACGATGTACATCCTGTCGCCCTACCCGAACATCCTCTACGCCCTCGATCTCACCAGGCCGGGCGCGCCGCTGAAGTGGATGTACGAGCCGAAGCCCGAGGCCGCCGCCCAGGGCGTCGCCTGCTGCGACGTGGTCACCCGTGGCCCCGCCGTGGCCGACGGCCGGGTCTTCCTGAACACCCTGGACGGCAACACCATCGCGGTCGACGCCGCGACCGGGCAGGAGATCTGGCGCACCAAGCTCGGCGACATCAATATCGGCGAGACCGTCACCATGGCGCCGCTGGTCGCCAAGGGAAAGGTGCTGGTCGGCAATTCCGGCGGCGAATACGGCGTGCGCGGCTGGATCGCGGCGCTCGACGCCGGTACCGGCAAGCTGGCCTGGAAGGCCTACAGCACAGGGCCGGACGCTGACGTCCTGATCGGCCCGGATTTCAAACCGATCTACGAAGCGGACCGGGGCAAGGACCTCGGCGTCTCGACCTGGCCGCCCGGCGCCTGGCAGCAGGGCGGCGGCAATGTCTGGGGCTGGATCTCCTACGACCCCGAGCTGAACCTGATCTATCACGGCACCGGCAACCCCGGGCCGTGGAACCCGGACCTGCGGCCCGGCGACAACAAATGGACCGCCGGCATCTTCGCCCGCGACCTCGACACCGGCGCCGCCCGCTGGGCCTATCAGTGGAGCCCGCACGACCTCTACGACCATGACGGGATCAACGAGAACATCCTGCTCGACATGCCGTGGCAGGGGCAGCCGCGGAAGGTCCTGGTCCGTCCGGAGCGCAACGGCTACGTCTATGTGCTGGACCGCGTCACTGGCGAGGTGCTGTCGGCCAAGCCCTTCGTGCCGATCACCAGCAGCAGCGGCGTCGACCTCGCGACCGGCCGGCTGGCGATGGTGGCGGACAAGGCGCCGCAGACCGGGCGCGTGATCCGCGACATCTGCCCGGCGGCGCCGGGCGCCAAGGACTGGAACCCCTCGGCGTATTCGCCGCGGACCGGGCTGCTTTACATCCCGCACAACAACCTGTGCATGGATTTCCTGGGGATGGAGGCGAACTACATCGCCGGCACCCCCTATCTCGGGGCCGAGGTGCGGATGAAGCCGGGCCCCGGCGGTCATCGCGGCGAGTTCACCGCCTGGAAGATCGCCAAGGGCGAGCCGGCCTGGACGGTGAAGGAGAACTTCCCGGTCTGGAGCGGGGCGCTGGTCACCGCCGGGGACGTGGTCTTCTACGGAACCTTCGAAGGCTGGTTCAAGGCGCTGGACGCGCGCAGCGGCAAGCTGCTGTGGCAGTTCAAGACCGGCTCCGGGATCATCGGCCAGCCCACCACCTATCGCGGCCCGGACGGGCACCAGTATGTCGCCATCCTGTCCGGCGCCGGCGGCTGGGCCGGCGCGATCGTCGCCGGGGACCTTGACCCGCGCGACCAGACCGCGGCGCTGGGTTTCGTCGGCGCCATGGGCGACCTCAAGGAGGCGACGACGCGGGGAGGCATGCTCTATGTCTTCCGGCTTCCCTAGGCTGCTGCTGGTCGCGGCGCTGGCGCTGACGGCCGGTGCCGCCGGGGCGCGAGAGCTCAAGGTCTGCGCCGATCCCAACAACCTGCCGTTCTCCAATGCGAGGGGCGAAGGCTTTGAGAACCGCATCGCCGCGCTGGTGGCGCAGGATCTCGGCGCGACCGTGACCTACACCTGGTGGGCGCAGCGCCGCGGCTTCATCCGCAACACGCTCCAGGCCGGGCTGTGCGACCTGGTCCCCGGCACCATGCTGGGGCTGGAGATGCTGCGTTCGACCCGGCCCTATTACCGCTCCGGCTACGTCTTCGTCACCCGAGCGGATGGGCCGCGGATCTCGTCCTTCGACGACCCGGCGCTTCGGGACCTCCGCATCGGCGTTCAGCTGGTCGGCGACGACGGCGCCAACCCGCCGCCGGCCGAGGCGCTGGCCCGGCGCGGCTTGGCCGGCCACGTCGTCGGCTACACCGTTTACGGGAACTACGCCGAACCAAGCCCAGCCGGCCGGATCGTCGCGGCGGTGGCGAAGGGCGAGATCGACGTCGCCGTGGTCTGGGGGCCCTTCGCCGGCTATTTCGCGCCGCGCCAGCCGGTGCCGCTGACGGTCACCCCGGTGCAGCCGCAGACCGCGGGGCTGATGCCGATGGCGTTCGACATCGCCATGGGCGTGCGCCGCGAGGACAAGCCGCTGGCCGAAGAGGTGAACGCCGCCCTGAGCCGTCATCGCGGCGAGATCGACGCGATCCTGGCGCAGTACGGCGTGCCGCGGCTCGATCGCGCCGAGCAGGCGGGGCCCTGAGATGCGCAGATTGCCGACGATCCTGCTGCTCTCTGTCGCTCTGCTGGCCTCCGGCTGCCGGCGCGAGGAGCGCAGCTACGACACGTCGAGGGCCGAATCCGCCGCCGAGGTGATCGTGGCGCTGGCGCCGATCTCGCCCGGCGGCAGCAGCCCGCAGACGGCCGCGAACCCGAAAGGGCAGGAGTACGAGCACAACGCCTACGCCATGAGCCAAGGCAAGCGGCTGTTCCAGTGGTACAACTGCAGCGGCTGTCACGGGAATGGCGGCGGCGGTTCCGGGCCTGCCCTGATCGACGACAAGTGGATCTACGGCAGCGGCATCGACAACATCGTCGCCACCATCCGCGAGGGCCGGCCGAACGGCATGCCGTCCTTTCGCGGCCGCATCCCGGACGACCAGATCTGGCAGATTGCCGCCTATGTCCGCTCCATGGGCCGCTTCGTGCCGAAGGACGCCGCGCCGTCGCGCAACGACGGCATGCAATCGCGGCCGGCGGAGAACCGGCTGCCGCCCGCGGTACCGCGCCCGGTCGGGGTGCCGCAATGACGGCTCGGCTGCTCCGGTCCGTCGCCATGGCCGGCGCCGCGCTGCTCGCCGGCTGCGGCGAATGGCCGGCCGCGCTGACGCCGATGGGCGAGGGCGGCGACCGGATCGCGCGGCTGTTCTGGCTGTTCACCATCGTCTGCGCCGTGGTCTGGCTTCTGGTCGTGCTGGCGCTGGCCATCGCCATCGCCCGCCATCGCGTCGACCGGGCCGACCCTCTGGCCGAGGAGCCGCGGCGCGACCGCGCGGCGCGCCGGGTGGTCGGCGCCTGCCTGGCCGCGACCGGCGTGATCCTGATCGTGCTGACCGGGTTCAGCTGGTGGACCGGCAAGGGGCTCGCTGCCCTCGGCGAGCGGCCGGCGCTGACCCTGCGCGTCACCGCCAGCCAGTGGTGGTGGCAGGTGCAGTACGAGGACGACCAGCCCAACCGGGTGCTGACCACGGCGAACGAGATCCACATCCCGGTGGGCGAGCCGGTGCAGATCAAGCTGGAGGCGAACGACGTCATCCACTCCTTCTGGGTGCCCCGGCTCTCCGGCAAGGAGGACCTGATCCCGGGCCGGCAGAACGTCATCACCATCAAGGCCGACGCGCCCGGCCGATATCGCGGACAATGCGCCGAGTTCTGCGGCCTGCAGCACGCGAAGATGGCGCTGCTGGTGGTCGCGGAGCCGCGCCCTGCCTTCGACGCCTGGCGCGAGGCGCAGCTGGCCCCGGCGGCCGAGCCGCAGGAGGCGGAGGCGCGGCGGGGCCGGGACGTCTTCCTGTCCAAGCCCTGCGTCATGTGCCACCAGATCCGCGGCACCCCGTCCGGCGGCCGGGTGGCACCGGAGCTGACCCATATCGGCAGCCGCGAGACGCTCGCGGCCGGAACCCTGCCGCTGACCCGCGGCAGCCTGGCCGCCTGGATCGCCGACCCGCAGGCGATCAAGCCCGGGAGCAACATGCCCCGCGTCGATCTCGACGCCGACGAGCTGAACGCCCTCGTCGCCTATCTCGAGAGCCTGAAATGAACGAGGCCGAGGCGCTGCCGTCCGACACCGCACCGCGCGGCCTGCGCGACACCGATCTGGACGAGCACACGCTCGACCGGCTGCTGTCGGAGACCTGGGGGACGGGCAGAGGCCTCCTGGCGGGGCTCGCCACCGTCGACCACAAGATCATCGCCCGGCGCTACATGGTGACCGCCTTCTTCTTCCTGATCCTCGGCGGGCTCGCGGCGGTGATGATGCGGCTGCAGCTGGCGCGGCCGGAGGCCGGCGTGGTCGGGCCCGACCTCTACAACCAGCTGTTCAGCATGCACGGCACGACGATGATGTTCCTCTTCGCCGTGCCGGTGATGGAGGCCTTCGCGATCTATCTGGTGCCGCTGATGGTCGGCACCCGCAACATCGCCTTCCCGCGGCTGAACGCCTTCAGCTACTGGGTCTACCTCTCCGGCGGGTTGATGATCTGGATCGCCTTCGCGCTCAACACCGGGGCGGATGCCGGCTGGTTCAGCTACGTGCCGCTGGCGGGGCCGGAATACGGCGTCGGCAAGCGCAGCGACTTCTGGGCCCAGATGGTCACCTTCACCGAGGTCTCGGCCCTGGCGGTCGTGGTCGAGATCGTCGTCACCGTGTTCAAGCAGCGCGCGCCGGGGATGACGCTGGACCGCGTCCCGCTCTTCGTCTGGGCGATGCTGGTCACCGCCTTCATGATCCTCTTCGCCATGCCGGCGGTGATGGTGTCCAGCACCATGCTGATCCTCGACCGGCTGGTCGGCACCCATTTCTTCAACCCGGCCGAGGGCGGCGACGCCCTGCTGTGGCAGCACCTGTTCTGGTTCTTCGGCCATCCGGAGGTCTACATCATCTTCCTGCCGGCGACCGGCATGGTCTCCGCCATCATCGCCACCTTCGCGCGGCGGCCGGTCTTCGGGCATCTCGGCATGGTCCTGGCGCTGATCGCGACCGGCTTCCTGTCCTTCGGCCTGTGGGTGCACCACATGTTCGCGACCGGGCTGCCGCAGCTCGGCGCCGCCTTCTTCACCGCATCCAGCATGCTGATCGCGATCCCCAGCGGGCTGCAGATCTTCTGCTGGATCGCGACGCTGTGGGGCGGCCGGCCGGTCATGAACACGCCGATGCTGTTCGTGCTGGGCTTCATCGTCGTCTTCGTCATCGGCGGGCTGACCGGGGTGATGGTCGCCTCGGTGCCGATCGACCTGCAGGTGCACGACACCTACTTCGTGGTGGCGCATTTCCACTATGTGCTGATCGGCGGCTCGGTGTTCCCGCTGATCGCCGCCGTCTATTACTGGTTCCCGAAGATCACCGGCCGGATGCTGAACGACCGGCTGGGACGCTGGAACTTCTGGCTCGCCTTCATCGGCTTCAACGCCGCCTTCTTCCCGATGCACCTCCTCGGCCTCGCCGGCATGCCGCGGCGGGTCTACACCTATCCGGAGGCGTCGGGCTGGGGCGGCACCAACCTGTTCGTCACCGCCGGGGCGGTGGTCCTGGCCGCCAGCTTCGCCCTGCTGCTGGTCAATGTGATCCGCAGCCTGCGCCGCGGCGAGATCGCGGGACCCAACCCCTGGGATGCCGGCACGCTGGAATGGGCGACAGCGTCGCCGCCGCGGCCCTACAACTTCGCCCGGATCCCGGTGGTGACGCATGTCGAGCCGCTCTGGGCCGAGCGCGGCGATCTGCCGGTCGCGACCGGACTTCGCGTCGACGCGCGCGAGCTGATCGCCGGCACCCTGGCCGAGGCCGAGCCGGAGATGCGAGAGGCATCACCGGATTCCTCGATCTGGCCGCTCTTCGCGGCGCTGGCGGTCGGCGCCGCCTTCCTCGGGTCGATCTTCACCCCCTGGGCGGTGGTCTGGGGCGGCATCCCGGTGGCGGTCACGCTGATCGGCTGGTTCTGGCCCAAGGGCACGCCGGAGGACGAGGAATGAGGCACCGCCCCGTCGCCGATGTCTCGGAGCTGCCGACCTACGGCTTCGGATCGAAGAGCCCGATCTGGTGGGGCACGCTCAGCTTCGTCGCGCTCGAAGGCACCGGCTTCGCCCTGGCGATCGGCGCCTATCTCTACCTCGCCCATCAGGCGCCGAGCTGGCCGATCGCACCGCCGCAGCACGACATCCGGGCGGCGACGATCCTGACCATCCTGCTCCTGGTCAGCGCCGTCCCCAACCATCTGCTCGACCAATGGGCCAAGCGGCAGGACCTCCGGAAGGTGCGGATCGGCCTGGTGGTGATGAGCCTGTTCGGCGTCGCGCCGCTGATCGTCCGCATCTTCGAGTTCCAGGCCCTGACGGTGCTGTGGGACACCAACGCCTACGGCTCGGTCGTCTGGTTCCTGCTCGGCCTGCACACGACGCATCTGCTGACGGACGCCGGCGACACCATCGTGCTGGCGGTGCTGATGTTCACCCGCCACGCCAGGACCGGGAGGCGCTTCAGCGACGTCAGCGACAATGCGTTCTACTGGTACTTCGTGGTCGCCTCCTGGCTGCCGATCTACCTCCTGCTCTATTGGGTGCAGTGATGGGCGCGGGCGTGTTCACCCGGATCCGGCTGCACGGGCTCTCCTGGGCCGGGCTGCTGTCGGGGCCTGGGGCGTGGGCGCTGTCGACCCAGGTGAACTACGCCCTGGTCCCCTGGGACTGCCCGCGCCAGCTCGGCATCGTGCCCTGGACGGCGCTGCTGCTGGTGCTGGTGGCCCTCGCCGGCGGGGCGCTGTCCTGGCGGGCCCTGCGCCGGCCCGACGTCACCGCGCGGCCGGTCCGGACCGAGCGCTTCATCGCGATGCTGGGCATCGGCGCGGCGCTTCTGTTCGCGCTGATCGTGGCGCTGCACGGCTCGGCCGGGCTGGTCTTCGACGGATGCGAGCGATGAGACGCCTTTGCCTCGCCGTCCCGTTCGCGCTTGTGCCGGCGACGGCCTTCGCCCATGCCGGGCACGACCACGGGTATCCCTGGACCTGGGATTGGTGGATCACCGGGCCGTTGCTGCTGACGGCGCTGCTCTATGCCCGTGGCGTGCTGCGGCTGTGGCGCCGCGCCGGGCCCGGGCGGGGCGTCGGCCACGGGCAGGCGGCAATGTTCCTCGCAGGCTGGCTGGCGCTCGCCGCCGCGCTCGTCACGCCGCTGCACGCGCTGGGCGAGCGGCTGTTCACGGCGCATATGGTCGAGCATGAGATCCTGATGGTGCTGGCGGCGCCGCTTCTCGCCCTGTCGCGCCCGATCGGCGCCATGCTGTGGGGCTTGCCGCAGGGCTGGCGCCGGTCGCTGGGCGCGGCGGCGGGGTCGCGGCCCTGGCGCCGGTTCTGGCGGGCGGTCACCGACCCGCTGGCTGCGACGGTGCTGCACGGCATCGCGATCTGGGCCTGGCACGTGCCGGCGCTGTTCGCGGCGGCGCTGGCGGAAGAGGCCATGCACGCGCTGCAGCACCTCAGCTTCCTGGTCACCGCGCTGCTGTTCTGGTGGTCGCTGCTGTGCCGCCGCGGCAGCCGGGGCGTGGCGGTCGGCCACCTCTTCGCCACGGCGCTGCACACCGGCCTTCTCGGCGCCCTCCTGGTGTTCTCCACCCGGCTGTGGTTCCCGGACCAGGCGGGCGAGGCGGCGCGCTGGGGTCTGACGGCGCTGGAGGACCAGCAGCTGGCCGGGCTGGTGATGTGGATCCCGGCCTGCCTGGCCTACCCGATCGCCGGGCTGGCGCTGGCCGGGCTGTGGATCGCCGGCGCCGGCCGGCGGGCAGGGGAGGGGCGCCATGCCGTCGGGACGCGGTAGGGGCGTCGCCGCGGTGCTGGCGACGGCGGCCATGGCCGTGCTCGCGGCCTGCGGCGGGCGGCGGGCCGCGCCGCAGCCCGCTTCGGAACCGCGGACGTCTCCGGGAGCACGGCGTCTCCGCCGGGCGCTGGCCTGGATCGTCCCCGTGCTGGCGATAATCCTGTTGCTGGGCGGCGGCGCGGCGGTCTACGGCATCCAGAGCCGCCAGGCGGCGGAGCGCTGGGCGGCGGATCTCACCGGCGGCGACCCGCAGCGCGCGCCGGCTCTGATCCTGCGCAACGGCTGTGCCGGCTGCCACACCATTCCCGGGATCGACGCCGCCCGCGGCACGGTCGGCCCCGCCCTGTCAGGCCTGGCGGACCGGGCCTATATCGGCGGCGTGCTGCCGAACACGCCGGAGAACCTGGTGCTGTGGCTCCGGGATTCGCGCGCCGTGAACCCGCGCACCGCGATGCCGAGCACGCGGATCCCAGAGGCCGAGGCGCGCGACATCGCAGCCTATCTTTATGCCCACGGAACGCGGCCCTGAACCGGCCAGCTAAGCCGTGCGGACCCAGACCAGCATCTCCCCGGGGTCACGGTTGTCCCAGGCGTAGTAGGGCACGGCCTTGATCCGCACCGGCCGCTCGGCCGGCGGCGCGGTGCGGTAGAGATCGCCACCCCAGTCGGCGGCC
This sequence comes from Inquilinus limosus DSM 16000, assembly GCF_000423185.1. GTDB lineage: Bacteria > Pseudomonadota > Alphaproteobacteria > DSM-16000 > Inquilinaceae > Inquilinus > Inquilinus limosus. Next base: position 30,034 of record NZ_KE383986.1, read on the forward strand.
GATTGCGCCCGCCCTTCGCCCTCCAGCGTCACCACCCCGCCCAGCAGGCCGGGCTCCTCGCGCGCGGTCAGCCTGGCGTCCTGTGGCAGCACCACGCTGTTCAGCGGCACGGGGTTGTCGACGCCCTCCAGGCAGTAGACCAGCGGCCCGCGCCGGATCGCGGCCCGGCCGGCGTCGTGCCGGATCTCCGGATGGGCGTGGATCCGCTCGACCGCCAGCTCCAAGTCCAGCCGCACCGTGTCGCCGGCCGCCCAGCGCCGGCTGATCGCGGCATAGCCGTTGCGGGTGATGGCGGCGAGGTCCTGGGCCGTGCCGTTGACCAACAGGCTCGCCTTCCGGCACCAGCCGGGAATGCGCAGATGGAGCGTGAAGGCCGCCGGCGCCTCCGGCTCGACCGTCAGGGCGATGGCTCCATCCCAGGGATAGCGCGTCTCCTGCACCAGCCGCACCTTGCCGCCGGCGGTGTCGAGCGTCGCGGTGCTGTCGCCGTAGAGATGGACGGCGATCCCATCCTCGGACTGGCCGTACATGTAGCTGCCGATCGACGCGGTCAGCCGGGCGATGTTCGGCGGGCAGCAGGGGCAGCGGTGCCAAGTCCAGCGGTGGTGTCCGCCGCGGCTCTCCAGCGGGTTCTCGTAGAAGAAGGTGGCGCCGTCCAGCGACAGGCCGGAGGAGGCGCCGTTGTACAGCGCCAGCTCCATCATGTCGGCGTAGCGCGCATCGGGGCCGAGGCCCAGCATGCGGCCGGCCCAGAACACCAGCCCGACCGCGGCGCAGGTCTCGGCGTAGGCGCTCTCGTTCGGCAGGTCGTAATCGGCGGTGAAGCCCTCATTGTCGGCGGAAGGGCCGAGCCCGCCGGTGACGTAGAGGCGCTTGCTCGTCAGGTCGCGCCACAGCCGCTCCAGCGCCAGGCGCAGGCTGTCGTCGCCATACTCCATCGCGATGTCGGCCATGCCGCTGTACAGGTACATCGCGCGGACGGCGTGGCCGACGACCTTGTCCTGCTCCCGCACCGGCAGGTGCGACTGGTTGTACTCGTAGGTCTTGAACACGTAGTCCTTCGGGTCGCGGCCGTGCTCGCGCGCCTCGGTGTCGTAGAAATGCGGCTGCCGGCCGCGCTCGTCGATGAAGTACTTGGCCAGGTCCATGTATTTCTGCTGGCCGGTGACGCGGGCCAGCTTGACCAGCGCCAGCTCGATCTCCTCATGGCCGCAATAGCCGCGCTTCTGGCCGGGGCCGGTGCCGAGCACGGTGGCGACGTGGTCCGTGTACCGGCACATGATGTCCAGCAGCTTGCGCTTGCCGGTGGCCTGGAAATAGGCGACGGCGCCCTCGATCAGATGGCCGGCGCAGTACAGCTCATGGCAGTCGCGCAGATTGGTCCAGCGCAGCCCCGGCTCGATTCTCTGGTACCAGCTGTTGAGATAGCCGTCGGGTTGCTGCAGCCGGCCGTACAGGTCTATGACGTGGTCGACCTTGCGCTCCAGCTCCGGGTTCGGGCTGCGCTGCAGGCAGTAGGCGGCGGTCTCGATCACCTTGCCGAAATCGGAATCCCAGAACATCTGGGCCGTCACCAGCCCACCATGGAAGGGGATGCGGACACCCGGCGACGGCTGGTCGGGGTCGATCTGCTGCAGCATCCCGGCCTCCTCGCAGCGCTGGTACAGCGTGTCGGCGGTTTTGGCGCAGACGGCGTCTATGCGGGCGCCCCAGAAGCCGCGGACCTCGACCTGCGGCACCGCCGGCGGGCGGAAGCGGGCGCGCGGCGCGGCGTCGGGAACGGCAACGGCGGAAGCGTCGGTCATCGGTGAGACTCCATCGATCAGCGGGAGGGGGCGCCTACTTCACCGCGCCGGCCGTCAGGCCGCGGATGTAGAAGCGCTGCAGGGCGAGGAACAGGATCAGGCAGGGGATCATCATCACGGTGACGCCGGCCTGCACCGCGCCCCAGTTCACGGCGCCGAAGCGGCCGGAACGGACGGCGGTCATCAGGATCGGCAGGGTGAACTTGTCCTGGTCGGTCAAGAGGATCAGCGCCGCCAGGAACTCGTTCCAGGCGGCCAGGAAGGCGAACAGCGCCACGGTGACGATGCCGGGGAACACCAGCGGCAGCATCACCCGGGCCAGCAGCTGGATACTGCCGGCGCCGTCGATCCGCGCCGCCTCCTCGATCTCGCGCGGCACCGCGTCGAAGGCGTTGCGCATCATGAAGATCGAGAAGGGCAATTGCAGCGTGACGTAGATCAGCACCAGCCCGGCCAGCGTGTTCTGCAGCCCGAGCCTGGTCAGCAGCAGGAACAGCGGCGTCAGGATCGACTGGAAGGGGATCATGATCGTCGCGATGATCAGGACGAACAGCACGTTCTTCAGCGGGAAGCGGAAGCGCGAGAAGCCGTAGCCGCCGAGCAGGCTGACGATCGAGGTGATCACGGCGGTGGCGACGGCGACCGTGATGCTGTTGCCGGCGTAATGGCCGATGCCGGCGCCGAAGGCGTCGAGCGCGGCGTAGCTGTCGGTGCTCCAGCCCGCGCTCGGCCAGGGCGGCAGCGGCGGCAGGTTGGCCTCCGACGCCGGCTTGACGCTGGCCAGCATGGTCCAGGCGATCGGCGCCAGGAACAGGATGGCGGCGATCAGCGCCGCCGCCTGCAGCAGGAAGCCGGGCGCGGTCCGGCGCATCGGGACGGTGGCGCTCATCACTCGCTCTCCGGATGGCGCAAGAGGCGCAGCTGGATCACGCTCAGCACCAGCAGGATGGCCAGCAGCACCATCGACAGCGCCGCGCCGTAGCCCAGCCGGAACGAGACGAAGGACTGGTTGAAGATCCAGTAGACGGCCGTGACGGTCTGGTTTCGCGGCCCGCCGCCGAGGATGATGTAGAACTGGTCGAAGGCCAGCATCGATCCGGTGACCGACAGGATCAGCGCCAGCGCGATGGTCCGCCGCATCAGCGGCAGGGTGATGCGGCGGAACCGGGCCCAGGCGCCGGCGCCGTCGATCTTCGCCGCTTCCAGGTAATCGGCCGGGATTCCTTGCAGCCCGGTCATCAGGATCACCATGGTGAAGCCGGCGACCTTCCACACCACCATGGCGATGATCGACCAGAAGGCCGGGTCGAAATCGGCCAGCAGGTTGACGCGGCCGGATGTCAGGCCCAGCGCCTCCGCCGCCGGGCTGAACAGCCCGGCATCGACGTTCAGCAGCCAGGACCACAAGAGGCTGGCCGAGGCGAAGCCGACCACCACCGGCAGGAAATAGGCGGTGCGGAAGAAGCCGCCGAAGGGACGCGGCTTCTCCACGAACAGCGCCAGCGGGAAGGCGACCGCGAAGATCGCGATCGTGACGACGACGGTGTACAGCGCGGTGAAGCGCAGCGCGTTCCAGAACCGCATGTCGCGGGCGATGGCGAGGTAGTTGTCCAGGCCGATGAAGCGCGACACGCCCATCAGCGGCCAGTTGTGCAGCGACATCCAGGCCGTCATCGCCAGCGGCACGACGAAGAACACCACCACCAGCGCCACCGCCGGCAGGACGAAGAGCAGCCCGGCCCATTCCCGCCGCCGGGCTGGGCGGCGGCGGGCGAGGGCCCTCGGGATCGCGCCGGCGGCCTGGGACGTCGACATCATGCCGATCCTCCACCCGAGCCCGCTCCTTCCTTGTCCCCCCTCCCCTTGCGGGAGGGGGGTAGGGGGAGGGGTCTGCGCGCGTCCGCGCGCGAAGGGGAAAAGGGTCGATCTCGCCGAACCGGTTTTTCGACAGCCCGAGCCGAGCCCAGCGGAGACAACCCCCTCCCCCTGGCCCCCTCCCGCGAGGGGAGGGGGGACTCGTTTGGCTTCGCCTTCGCTGCCATCACCGCCCTCAATTCCCCGGGGCGCTGTCGATGATGCTCTGCATCGTCTCCTGGGCGTTGGCGAGGGAGCCGTCGACGTCGTCGCCGAAGAACACCTCGTTCACCATCTGCACCCAGGGGCTGTTCATGCTGTTGATGATGTCGTTGAAGACCACGGAATAGGGCGTCCGGCCCTTCTCCATCGCCTCGGCCGCGATCCTGTAGCGGGGGTCGAGGTCCTTCAGCGCCTCGTCCGAGATGTCGCCGCGCACCGGCAGGCTGCCGTAGCGGGCGAGCAGGGTCTGCCCTTCCAGCGAATAGGAGAAGTCGAGGAAGGCCTTGATCGCCTTCAGCTTGGTCGTGCCTTTGGTGACCACGAAATTGTCGCCGCCGGCGAAGGAAGACCAGCCGCCGGTCTTCCCCGGCAGGAAGGTGACGCCGTACTCGATGTCCGGATACTGTGTGTTCAGCGCGCCGATGGCGAAGGCGCCTGACGGGGCCAGGCCGATATTGCCGCGGGCGAAGGCGGCGAAGAAGTTCGACCCGGTGTCGGTCCGCGCCCCCTCCGGCACCAGCCCTTTCTCGACCATGCTGCGGTAGAAGGCGATGGCGTCGCGCATCTGCGGCGTGTCCAGCGTCGCCTGGCTGCCGTCCTCGCTCAGGATCTCGCCGCCGCTGGCCCAGATCAGCGGCGTGAAGGTGAAGATGTTGCAGCCGCCGCAGGCGCCGGAGAAGTAGAAGCCCTTGATGTCGCCGCCGAGGGCGTTGACCTTCTCCGCCGCCGCCTCGATCTCGGCCCAGTTGGCCGGGCCCTTCTCCGGGTCCAGCCCGGCCTGGCGGAACAGCTTCTTGTTCCAGATCAGGACCGAGCTGTCGGCGGAGTAGGGCAGGCCGTAGATCCGGCCCTTGTAGGTGCCGGTCTTCACATGCGCCGGCGACAGCTTGTCGAAATAGGGCAGGGACTTCGCCCAGTCGGTGATGTCCTCGAGCTGGCCCGCGGCGGCGAAGGAGGGGGTGTAGATCAGGTCCAGCGACAGCGCATCCGGCGCCGCGCCGCCCGCCGCCGCGGTGGCGTATTTCTGCACCAGCTCCGCCACCGGCACGATCTGCAACTCGGCCTTGTCCTCATGGCTCTTGTTGAAGGCCTCGACGATGCGGGGCATGAAGTTCGACCCGTCCGACCGCACCCACAGGGTGAAGGTCTCGGCCGAAGCGGCGGAGACGGTCAGGGCCATCAGGGCGATGCCCCCGGCCAGGCGCTGCAACAGACACTTCATCTCGTGTCCTCCCTCGGTTGCGGCCGTCCTTCGGGGCGGCCTTGTCGGTGCGGCCCGGCGTCAGCCGTCCGGCGGGGCGCCGCAGGACGCCCGCACCACCAGCCGGCAGGGCAGCTTGCGGATGCCCGGCTCGATCGGCTCGCGGTCGACCAGCTTCAGCAGGGTCAGCCCGGCCTCGCGGCCCAGCTCCTTCAGGTTCATGTCGACGGTGGTCAGAGGCGGGCGCGTCGCGGCGGCGACGATCTCCCAGTTGTCGAAGCCGATCACGGCGACGTCCTCCGGCACCCGGCGGCCGCGCTCGCGCAGCGCATCGACAACGCCGCGAGCAATCTGGTCGTTGCCGCAGAACACCGCGTCGGGCGGGCGGCCGATGCCGTCGAACAGATAGCCGGTCGCCTCGTGGCCCCAGGCCTCGGCCCACTGCCCGGTCAGAACACCCTGCTCGGGCTCCTCCAGCCCCGCCTCGCGCTGCACGTCGCGATAGGCCTTGGCCCGCTGATGCACGACGCGGAAGCTGGCCGGGCCGGTGACATGGGCGATGCGCCGCCGCCCCAGCCGCACCAGATGCTCGACCGCCAGCCGGGCCCCGGCCTCGTCGTCGGAGACGAAGCCGATCGACTCCGGGTCGGGCTCGGTGAAGGCATAGATGACAGGGATGCCCAGATTCGATAGGTCCACCGGCAGGTGGCGGTCGATCCGCTTGCCCGAAGCGATGATGCCGTCGACCCGCTTCTCCAGCATGGCGTCGACATGGGTCTGGGCCAGCCGCGGATCGTCCTCGATGTTGCACAGGAAGACCGACACGCCGTTGTCGACCAGCGCGTCGGAGATTCCGGCCATCACCGGCAGGGTGAAGCGGCCATAGGTGTCGTTGGTCAAGAGGCCGACGGTGAAGCTGCGCTGGCGCGACAGGCTCTGCGCCAGCCCGTTCGGGCGGAAGCCCAGCGCCTTGGCCGTCTGCCGGATCCGCTCGCGCGTCTCATCGGCCATCCGGCCCTGGCCGTTCAGCGCCTTGGACGCGGTGGCGACGCTGACCCCGGCGGCCCGGGCCACGTCGCGCAAGGTCACCGGCCGGCCGGGCCCGTTCGGAGCGGATCGTGGCGACCTCTGGTCCATGCTCAGCCCGGTGACGTCTCGTTGAGAAAGTAGTTTCTCACACCTGCTTCTTCAGGTTTGTTCTTCGATGTGAGAAACCGCTTTCTCAAACACGGTACGCGAGAGGCCGGGCGACGACAAGCCTGAATTGACGGTGACGTCCCGCCCGTCGACGCGCCGACCCTCCGGCGTGCTGGGAGCGACCAGGCACTGGCGCTGTCAGGACGGGCTTTGCAGGTCTCTGAGTGGTTATATGCCTGAACAGGCTACGCCCTGCGAGGTATCAGCTCTACCAATTTCCGAATAGGAGGTGATCCGGGGCATTAATAGGCTTTCGTGCATACAGTACTTCCCGTCTCTGCAATCCTAGTCGAAGTAAATCGAAAGACGAGCCTGGCGTGTATCGCGGCGTGGCCGGCGCGCGGCGAAGGCATGGCACCGGCGATCATTGGGACGGCGTCAAGGCCGATCAGCCGGTTCAAGAGGGGCTCTGTTGACGGCTCGCGACGGGGCAATGAATCGTGGCGGACTGGTCGTCATCCGGCCCGCATGGGGGAAGCGATGGTGGCAACCGGATCCTTCGCAACGGTGGAGCGCCGCTTCGGGTCATGGATCGCCCTGGCGCTTGGCGGCATCGCGTTCGCGGAGATCATAGTCCCCGCCGCGGCGCAGGCGCAGTGCAACTCCAACAGCAATCCGTCTCCGCCGCCTGCGGTTACGGCGAATTTCGCCGACCGGAGCTTCAGCCCCTCGACGCCCTATCCGACGGTGGGCTCGGTCGGCATCGGCGGCTGCGGTGGAACGAATGGTGGCGATGACCAATCCGGCGGCCCCGGCGGTCCAGGACAGCCTGGTGGACAGGTCACCAGCACCAATTCCTCTCTGACGCTCATTGGTGCCCAGTTCAACGATTTCAATCCAACGACCGCCGCAACTATCGGAAGTACGGGCGGCGGGGGCGGGCTGGGCGGCACCGCCGGCAACGCGGTCTTTGAGTTCGCGCCGGGCGGCGACGGAGGTGCCGGCGGCAACGCCGGTCCGGCCACGGTGATCTTCAACGGAAACTTCGTTCCGGATCCGACGCAAGGCTTGGCAGACCAGGCTCTAGTCGTGACGGCGCAAGGTGGCGCCGGAGGGGAAGGCGGCACAACCTCGGGTGGTGGGGCCTTTGGAAAATTCGCTGGGAATGGCGGCCCGGGTGGAAATGGCGGCTCTCTGACGGTTACCGCCAGCGGTTCTGTCCGCGCCGCGGTGCAAGGTGTCACGGTGCAATCCGTTGGGGGCGGGGGCGGCATCGGCGGCCTCGCCACCTCCTTTGTCGATCGGTTGACCGGGGCCACGGGCGGCAATGGTGGCGCCGGCGGAGCCGGCGGCCCGGCGGTCCTGCAGTGGGTCGGCGGCACCGTCCAGACCGGGCAATTCGGTTTATGGTCGCAATCGATTGGAGGGGCGGGCGGCGATGGCGGCCAGGCGGTGGACGCAACCGGCCTGACCGGCGGCAATGCCGGTGCTGGCGGCGCCGGCAGGATGGCCAGTGTGTCCCTGGCCGATGGCGCGATCACCATCAATCAGTTGTCCCACCAGACGCCCGGCGCCGGAATCCTCGCACGGGCGAACGGCGGTAACGGCGGCAGCGGTGGCCTGGCTGGCCCGTCGCTCGGGTCCGGCGGTGGCACGGGCGGCAACGGAGGCAATGGCGGAACGGCCATCGTCACCGTCCTCGGCAGCGTGACCTACAACGGCGCGGGGATCACCGGTCAGGTCGACGGACAGGGCATTCTCGTCCAGGCCAATGGTGGTCGGGGCGGGCCCGGCGGCGGCGCCTCGGGATTCACGGGTGAGGGCGGAAGCGGCGGACTCGCCGGTATCGGCGGCAACGCGACGCTTACCCTCGGCAATGCGACGAGCACCGGCGCGGTGCGGACCTCGGGCAATTTCGCGCATGGGGGCTTGGTGCAGAGCATCGGCGGCGGCGGCGGTGCCGGGGCAGGCGCGGATTTCGGCATCGGAGGCACCGGCGGGGATGGTGCGGCCGGCGGCAATGGTGGCACGGTCTTGGCCAGCGCGCCCAACGCCTCCGTGATCGCCACTGGCAAGAATGGCGCCGCCCTGCTGGCGCAGAGCATCGGCGGCGGCGGCGGCTCGGGCGGCGACGCAACCACTGTTGACGTTGGCGCCTCGATCGTCATCGGCGGCGTCGGCGGACTCGGCGGAGATGGGGGAGCTATAGGGCTGGATCTTACGAAGGGCGTGTTCGCCTCGACCAGCACCCTCGGCGGCGCCGGCATCCTGGCCCAGAGCATCGGCGGCTCGGGCGGGGCGGGCGGAAGCGCGTCCACGACTGGGGTCGGGCTGATCTCAATGGCGATCGGCGGCAATTCCGGGAGCGGCGGGGCCGGCGGCCCGGTGAACATTAGCAGCGATGCGCTCATCACCACCTACGGCGACCACGCCGCCGGGATCCAGGCGCAATCGATCGGTGGCGGCGGCGGCAAAGGCGGTTCAGCGGTGTCGTTCCAGGCCGGTGTCCTGCCGCTCGCGTCCGTCTCCGTGGGCGGCAGCGGCGGCGGTGGCGGCGCGGCGGGCGACGTGTCCGTCGGCAACACGGCACAGGTGACGACTTACGGCGCGGACGCGCACGGCGTCCTGATCCAGAGCATCGGCGGCGGCGGCGGCAGCGGCGGGGCGGCGGCGGCGCGTGCGGTGGACATCTCGCCGAACCGGCGGATCCCGGCGATCTCGGTCGCCGTGGCAACGGGCGGCGCCGGCGGCTCCGGCAATATCGGTGGGGCCGTGGGGCTCAACAACTCCGGACTGATCACCACGGCCGGCGACGGGGCGATCGGGGTGATGGCGCAGTCGGTCGGCGGCGGCGGCGGGGCGGCGGGCGACGCCACGGCCGCCTCCTATGCGGGCGGCAACAACCAGGGCGGGCTGTCGGTCTCGATCGACGTGGCGGTCGGTGGCTCCGGCGGCACCGGCGGCACCGGCGGCGGGGTGACCATCGCCAACTCGGGCTTGATCGCCACCCTGGGCCAGGACGCCTACGGCGTATTCGCACAGAGCGTCGGCGGCGGCGGCGGAACCGGTGGTGGCGGCGACGCCACCGCCTTCGCGAACCAGGCCAAGCTCAGCTTCGGCACCTCCGTCGCAGTTGGCGGCGGCGGCGGCACCGGCGGGGACGCCGGCGCCCTTGGCCTGACCAACAGCGGCGCCGTCACGACCCGCGGCGATGGTGCCGTCGGCGTGTTCGCCCAGAGTGTCGGTGGCGGTGGCGGCGCCGCCGGCGGCGGCACCGCCACGGCGAACGGTGGCAACATCGCCGTCGCCGTCGCCGTCGGCGGCAAGGGCGGCGCCGGCGGCAACGGCAACACGGCGACGGTGCAGAACAGCGGCAGCATCGTCACCCGTGGCACCGACGCCGTCGCGATCTTCGCGCAGAGCGTCGGCGGCGGTGGCGGCACCGGCGGCAAAGGCGGCGCGACCGCCGGCGGCGTCAACCCCGTGTCCAACGCCAAGGCGCTGTTCAACATCCTGGCGGGCGGGCTGAACATCAATCAGCAGGTCACCGACCTCGGCGACGGCATTCTGCAGATCGGCCAGATCGGCAAGGAGATCGAGGCGACGATCGACGAGCTGCAGGAGATCTTCTCGCAGCCGCAGGCGGGCGAGTCCGAGATCGGCACCAGCAAGCAGATCGACGTCTCGGTCTCGGTCGGCGGCAGCGGCGGAGCCGCGGGCAACGGCGGCGCCGCGACCGCGACCAACACCGGCTCGATCATCACCTTCGGCGCGCAGTCGGACGGGATCTACGCACAGAGCGTCGGCGGCGGCGGGGGGAGTGCCGGGGCGGCGACTTCGACGAGCGCGGCGACCAACGACAAAGCGTACCAGACTGCGATCGGCGTCGGCGGCAAGGGCGGCGGCGGGGGCGCGGGCGGCACCGTTACCGTCGTCAACGGCACCGGCAGCATGATCCTGACCCAGGGCGTCGCGGCGTTCGGCCTCTTCGCCCAGAGCGTCGGCGGCGGCGGTGGCGAAGGGGCGGCGGCCGGGACGGTCAGCGGCTCGTTCAAGAGCCTCTCGGTCGGCGTCGGGGGCAGTGGCGGCACCGGCGGCAATGGCGGCGCCGTCAGCGTGACCACCGGCGGTGGCACCGGCAGCAACATCACCACGACCGGCAAGCACGGCATCGCCATCCTGGCGCAGAGCGTCGGCGGCAGCGGCGGCCTGGCGCGCACGATGACCACCGACCAGACCTTCGACCCCTCCAAGATCATCGTGAACCCGCAGGGGCGGCTCGGCGACATCCACGGGCTGGCGCTGACCTTCGGCGGCCAGGGCGGCGTCGGCGGCGACGGCGGGCAGGTCCAGGTCACGGCGGCCGCCGGCCCCGTCGAGACGTCGGGGCTGGACGCACACGCCATTGTGGCGCAGTCGGTCGGCGGCGGCGGAGGCATCGCGGTCGGCGGCCAGGTCCATCTGCAGCCCGCGCCCCCCGAGGGCGGCGCGGGCGGCAGCGGTGGCCCCGTCACCGTGCAACTGCAGTCGGGAGCGGCGATTACGACGGCCGGCGACGGCGCCTACGGGGTGCTGGCCCAGAGCGTCGGCGGCAGCGGCGGCATCGCCGGAGATCTGTCCGCAGTGGGGACCTATGCGCTCGGCATCCCCCGCAACCTGGTGGCGTTGAACTCGGGGAATGGCGGCGCCGTTTCGGTCACGGCGGACGGCGCCCTCATCCAGACCACCGGCAAATACGCCCCGGCCATCTTCGCGCAGAGCGTCGGCGGCGGCGGCGGGCTGGTGAACTACGTCGCCAATGGCGCTCACATCCAGGCGCGGGGTACCGCCGGCGGCGCCGGCACAGGCGGCGGCGTGACGGTCTCGCTGGCCGACACCCTGGTCTTCGCCGAGGGGGTGGGCTCGGCGGGGATTCTCGCCCAGAGCGCCGGAACCGGGTCCGGTCCGATCCAGATCTCGATCGATCAAACCTCGCAGGTTCGGGGCGGTGCGCCCGACGGCAGCGGCCAGGAGGCCTCGGAGCGGGACGACGCGGCCATCCGGCTGCTGGGCGGCACCGGGAACCGGATCCACAACGCAGGCCAGATCCTGGGGGTTAACGGAGGGATCGCGATCCTGGCCGACACGCCGTCGAGCAATACCGCCGTTACCAATACCGACACCGGGCGGATCACCGGCGACGTCAAGCTCTCCGGCGGTTCCGGCAGCCTCCTCGACAACTGGTCGGGCGGCGTGGTCGATGCCCCGACGGCGATCGCGCTCGGGAACGGCGGCGTCCTGCGGAACGCCGGCTCCCTGCTCGTCGGTGGCGGCGGACGGATCGGCAGGACCACGCTCGAGGGCGATCTCGCCCAGAGCGCCACGGGCCGCCTGGTGGTGGAGACGAACCACAGCACCGGCGCGGCGGATCAACTCGACGTGCAAGGCAGTGCCCGCCTCGACGGCACGGTGGAGGTGCATCCGGTGAGCCTCGCCAACCGCGCCGTGACGGTGCTGAGCGCGACGGAGGGGCTGACGGTCGATCCCGACCTCGAGGCCAGCCGGACCTATCTCTATCGCTTCGACACGCGTCAGTCCGACAATAGCCTGCAGCTGCAGCCGGTGGCGGAGTTCAGCGCGGCGGCCGGCCCGCTGGGCCGCAACCAGCGTCGGGTGGCGGCGCATCTGCAGCGGCTCTGGGACAGCGGTGCGACGCTCGATGAGGGCTTCACGGCCCTGGTCGGGGTCGGGGACGGGGGCAGCTACGCGCAGGCACTGAACAGCCTGTCCGGGCAGACGGTCGGGGCGATCGCGGCCTTCCGCTACAGCTCGAGCCACGGCTTCGTCACCAACATGCTGGATGAGTGCGCGACCTTCGAGGGCGCCGGCGTGACGCAGGACGAAGTCAGCTGCGCCTGGGCGCGCGCCTTCGGCGGCGTCGCCGACCAGGACAGCACGGGCGACGCGCTCGGCTATCACACCAGCGCCTGGACCCTGCAGGCCGGCGGACAGCGCGAGGTCGCACCCGGCTGGTTCCTCGGCGGTTCCATCGGCTACGAGAGCAGCAGCTTCCGTGGCGATGCCGGCAGCTCGCGGGTCAGCGGCGACAGCCTGCTGCTCGGCGCCATCCTCCGCTACCAGACCGGGCCGTGGCAGGCCTCGGGTGCGCTCGACTTCGGCTATGGCTGGTACGACAGCAGGCGCGCGGTCGAGGCCGGCAGCTTCCGGGGGACCGCCGATGCCTCGCCGAATGTCTGGCATGTCGGCGCGCATGCGCGTCTTGCCTATCAGGTGCCCGTCGAGGCCTGGTACGTGCAGCCCCGCCTCGACCTGCACCTGACCTATGTGCACAGCGACGGCTACACGGAGACGGGAGCCGGCCCGTTCAATCTCGACGTCGAGGCGGAGGGGGCAATGACCTTCGCCGCGATCCCCGCGGTCGAGGTGGGCGGGCGCATCCCCATCGGCCCGACCGCGGTGCTGCGTCCGTTCGCCAGTGCGGGCGTCGAGCTCAACGCCAACGGAGACTGGGCGGCGACCGCGCGGTTCGCGGATCAGCCGGGGAGCCGGGGCTTCCGGGCCGAGACGCCGATCCCGGATGTGCTGGGCAGGTTCACCCTCGGAGCCGAGCTGCTCAGCAGCGCGAACTGGGACTTCCGGCTCCAGTACAGTGCCGGCGTCGGCGACGGTTATGCCTCCCACGCCGGCCTGGGGCGGGTCGCCTATCGGTTCTGACCGAGCCCGGTCAGGCCATGCCGAGCGCCCGGCGGATCGCGGTCTCGACCGGCGAATAGGCCCTGTCCGCCCGGTCCAGCCGGCAGGGCTCGGCCAGGGCCAGCGAGGGCTGCGCCAGGAAGCGCGGCGCCGTGCCCCGGTGCTTCTGCGCTGCGTGGATGATGAAGGGGTGGCAGAGATAGACGGTGCCGGCCTCGCCGGTCGCCAGCGCCTCGGGCCGGCCGGCGCCCACGAGGTCGACCCGCGGGCTCGACACGCCGGCCTCGCCCGCCGGGGCCAGGAAGCGGGCCATGTCGAGATGCGAGCCGACGCGCAGGCGGGTGGGCGCGTCGCGCGGGCCGATATCCGAGAAGAGGAACAGCATCACCAGCGCCCGGCCGCGTGAGGTGACGTTGACCCGCCAGGACGAATAGTCCTGCCTCTCGTCCGGGTCGCTGTCCGGCCCCGGGAAGCTGACATCGACGTGCCAGCCGTCGTCATTGGGACTCTTGTGGTGCGGGAAGCGCACCGGGAAGGTGCCGAGGTCCCGGCGCGGGATCCAGCGGCCCCGGCCGACCAGCCGGTCGATGGCCGCGTGCAGCACCGGCGTGTTCGCCGCCGCCCGGAACGGCTCCTGCCCGTAGAAGCCCAGCCGCACCACCGGCCGGGTCCAGGTCGCCGGGTCGTCGGGATCGCAGGGCAGGTCGCGCCACAGGATGGCCCGCGCCTCCGCCGCCACCTCGGGCGGGAAGGCCCGGTCGATCCGGACGAAGCCGTCGCGGATGAACTGCTCCACCTGCCCGTCGCTCGGCGCGTGCGTCTCGATCATGGCGGCGGCAGGGTACAGGCCGCCCCCCGTCACCATCAACCGGGGTCAAAGCCGGTCGGCGCGGCGGCCGAAGCCGCCTCCGGACGGCTTTCGAGCCTTGCGCTCAGCCGATCCGCATGGACAGCTCGACATCCTCGCCGAAGGGCGTGGACAGGTAGCCGTTCGCGGGTGAGCGCACGCGCGCCAGGTAGTCGGGGCTGTAATCGGCGTTGTCGGCGACGATGAAGGCGCCCGGCTTGAGGCGACCCTCCACCAGGCTCAGGATCTCGGGATAGAGCGCCTTGGCGCCGTCGAGCAGAAGCAGGTCGATGGTTTCGGGAAGGTCGCCGCCCAGCGTCTGCAGGGCGTCTCCCTCCCGGATCTCCACCAGGTCGATGAGGCCGCCGGCCGTCAGGTTCTCCCGGGCCTGCGCCACCTTGGACGGCTCGAACTCGGTGGTGATCAGGCGGCCGCCGCCATTGTCCCGCAGGGCCGCGGCGAGATGCAGGGTCGAGATGCCGAACGAGGTCCCGAACTCGACGATCGTGCGCGCGCCGCAGCCTCGCGCCAGCATGTAGAGCAGCACGCCGATCTCCCGCGAGACCGCGAGCGGAAGATCCTTCAGGTGTCCGTAGAAGTCGAGGTAGCCGGTCTTGCTTCGCATCAGGCGATCCCGTTCTTCGGGCGAGAGGTCGGCCACGGCGGGAGGCGCCGCCGACCATGCCCTGGAGGACTCGTCGAACAGGCGGTCCAGCAGCGGCGCAAGCGGGTTGGCGGTCAGGGTGGTCATGCAGGTCTCCGGTCTGGGGTGAGCGCGTCGTTGCGCCGGACCAGAAATACGACTAATGCGTCAGGTTCCCTATTCGCGTTGCCGCGCGCCCTGATGTCCGATCGCCGAAGCCCTTCGATTTCCTCACGAAAGCAGCCGCAGCAGGCCCGCTCGGCCGGGCTCGTCGCCGCGGTTCTGGAGGCTGCGGTTCAGGTTCTGGCGAAGGAGGGCGCGCAGCGTTTCACCACGGCGCGGGTGGCCGAGAAGGCCGGAGTCAGCGTCGGGTCGGTCTACCAGTACTTTCCGAACAAGGCGGCGATCCTCTTCCGGCTCCAGAGCGACGAGTGGCGGCGGACGACCGAGCTGCTGCGCGGCATCCTCGAGGATGTCCGGAGGCCGCCGCTCGAACGGCTGCGCGCCCTGGTCCACGCCTTCATCCGCTCGGAATGCGACGAGGCCGAGATCCGTACTGCGCTCGACGACGCCGCTCCCCTCTATCGCGACGCGCCCGAGGCGCAGGAGGCGAGGGCGTCGGGAGACCGCGCCGTCGAGGCCTTCATGCGTGAGGTGCTGCCCGAGGCCTCGGAAACGATCCGCGAACTGGCCGGCGATCTGATCACGACGACGCTGAGCGAGGTGGGGAAGCGCTTCTCGGAGACGCCCCGGACACCCGCGGAGATCGAGACCTACGCCAACGCCATGGCCGATATGTTCTGCGCCTATCTCAATGGCCTGAAGCATGCCGGAGAAGGCGCCGAAGCGGCCGGCGACTCAGCCTGACCGGGTCATGCGCCCGGACGGCGCGGACGAACCGGACCGCCGCGCATGCTGGTGAAATCGGCCTCGATCCAGATCTTCCTGAGTTCCCCGGGCGGGTCGGCGGCATATGTCGCCTGGTATGCCGTCGAGCAGATCGCGGACGCCCTTGGTTTATATGGCGAGGGATAGGCCGAGCGCACCGTGGCTGCGCATCGCCTGAAGAATGCGTCCGTCTCGGACGAGGGAAGGGAGCGTGTCCGCAGGGCCAGGTGCTTCCCGTAGACGGAGTTCACCACCGAATCGAACCCGCCATACGGCGTCCATGGGCTCCGCCGGGCCAGCGGCTCGAAATCCGGCCGGCGAAGCAGGTCATAGGCCTTACGCACCGCGGCCTCGTCGATGGCGATCCGTCCGGCCGGCGTCTCCTGCTCCGAGACGAGGTCGTAGGCGACGACGAGCGGAACGACATCCTGCGGCTGGGGGGCCGGGCCGGCTGCGGCGATCAGGGCCCGCGCGGCCTCCGCACGCAGCCCGTGCCGCTCCTCCGGCCCGACGACGTCGGCGGCCATGCTGTTGCAGGCGATGGTGCACTGCCGCAGCGCCGCCATTTCTCCAGCACGGACCTTGTCCGTCATGTGGCGGAAGGTGGCGCTGTCCTCCGCATCCTGCGCCAGCCCCTGCACCGCGAGGGCGGGAAGGACGACAGGGGCGGACAGGATCATGCCGCCGGCCAGCATGGCATCGCAACCTGAGCTGTTCGAGCTGGACAGGATGTTGCAATCGGATCCGCAGCCGGCGAGGACCGCCAGCAGCGCGATCGTCGGCTGCGTCCGCCATCGCAGAAAATGCCCCATCTCCTGCCCCCAAGGCCTACAGCGAATGCAGGTTCCGGGCCGATGGTGGCGTCGATATGGCAGGCGCCGGACGGCCTTCCTAGGCGGCGCGGACGAAGTGGTTGCCCGCCACTTGTCGCACGCCGCTGGGAAGGCGGGCGGCCTCGCGGGCCTGGGCGACGAGCTCGGACTGCAGCTGCGAGGCCTCGCCGTGGAACGGCCGCTCCGGGTCCGGCACGGCGGAGAGCAGAAGCTGAGTATAGGGATGCTGCGGCGCATCGATCACGGCGCCGGTGTCGCCCCATTCCACGATCCGCCCGGCATACATCACCGCGATCTCCTCGGCGACGTAGCGCGCTGTGGCGATGTCGTGGGTGATGTAGAGGAAGGCGATGCCGCGCTCGCGCTTCATCCGCTCCAGGAGGTTGAGCACGCCGAGCCGGATCGAGACGTCGAGCATCGAGGTCGGCTCGTCCGCCAGCACCACCTCGGCGCCGACCGCCAGGGTGCGGGCGATGTTGACCCGCTGGCGCTGGCCGCCGGAGAGCTGATGCGGATACTTCGCCGCCGTCGTCTCCGGCTCCAGCTCCACCGCCGCCAGCAGCTCCATCACCCGGGCGCGCAGGGCGCGGCGGTCGGCCAGGCCGGCGTGGAGGGCGAGGGGGCGGGCGATGTGGTGGAAGATGGTGTGCACCGGGTTCAGCGACCCGAACGGGTCCTGGAACACCATCTGCACCGCGCGGCGATAGGCCAGCAGCTCGGCCTTGCCGTTCAGCGTGGCGACGTCCTGGCCGCGGAACAGCACCCGGCCGGCGGTCGGCTGGTGCTGCAGCATCAGGATACGGGCGCAGGTGGTCTTGCCGCTGCCGGACTCCCCGACCAGCGCCAGCGCCCGGCCGGCATGGAGGTCGATCGAGACGTCGTCCAGCGCCTGCAGCGGGCCGAAGCGCTTGCCGACGCGCTCGAGGGCGAGAATGGGCGTGTGGGTCATGACGCCTCCGCCACGTCCTGCAGCGTGGTGCGGCGGGCCCCGTGCACCGAGGGGAAGGAGGCCCAGAGCTTCCGGGTGTAGTCATGGGCCGGGGCGCGGAAGATCTGCTGCGCCGTCCCGACCTCGACCAGCTTGCCCTTCAGCATCACGCCGATGCGGTCGCAGAACTGCACCATCAGGCTCAGGTCGTGGGTGATGAACAGGATCGAGAAGCCCAGCTTTCGCCGCAGCCCGTCGATCTGCTGCAGGATCTCGCGCTGGACCACGACGTCCAGCGCCGTGGTCGGCTCGTCCATCACGATCAGCTTCGGGTTCAGGGCCAGGCAGATGGCGATGACGATGCGCTGGCGCATGCCGCCGGAGAACTGGTGCGGATAATCGCGCAGCCGCGCCGGGTCGATGTCGACCATGCGCATCAGCTCGGCCGCGCGCTCCCGCGCCTCGGCCCGGCTGCAGCCGGTGTGGGCGGCCAGCACGTCGCGGAACTGGGCCTCGATGGTCAGCACCGGATTCAGGGCGTTCATCGCGCTCTGGAACACCATGCCGACCTCGCGCCAGCGGAAGCGGCGCAGCGCCTCTCCGTCCAGGCGCAGCACGTCCTGCCCGTCGAAGCGGATGTCGCCGGCGCTGATCAGAGCCGGCGGCTTGTGCAGCCGGGTGATGGCGAAGGCGATGGTGCTCTTGCCGCAGCCGGATTCGCCGGCCAGGCCGAACACCTCGCCGCGGCCGATGTTGAAGCTGACGTCGTCGACCGCCCGGAAGTCGCCGCGGTCGCCGACATAATCGATGGTCAGGCCGCGCACCGACAGCAGCGGCTCGGGCGGCGGGGCCGCGGTCACATCCGGGCTCACGGCCGCGCCTCCCGCAGCCGGGCCAGCCGCTTCCAGCGCGCCATCGACCGGCCGATGCGCAGCTGCGGGTTGGCGACCTCGTCGATGGCGAAATTCAGCAGCGACAGCCCGGCGCCCAGCAGGGCCAGGGCGGCGCAGGGGGCCAGCAGCTCCCACCACGCGCCGACCGCCATGGCCGAGGCGTTCTGCGCGTTGAACAGCATGATGCCCCAGGAGATGGTCTGCGGGTCGCCGAGGCCGAGGAACTCCAGCGTCGCCTCGGTGATCACGGCATAGATCACGCTGCCGATGAAGTTGATGCCGACGATCGACACCAGGTTCGGCAGCAGTTCGACCAGCATGATGCGCCAGCGCGGCTCGCCGATCATCTCGGCGGAGCGAACGAACTCCTTCTCCCGCAGCGCGAAGGTCTGGGCCCGGGTCACGCGCGCGCCCCAGGCCCAGGATGTGGCGCCGATGATCAGCGCGATCACCCAGGGGCTGGCCTGGCCGATGAAGGCGGCCAGCACCAGCAGCAGCGGCAGGTTCGGGATCACCAGCACGACGTTCGTCGCGAAGTTCAGCACCTCATCGGTCTTCCCGCCGAGATAGCCGGCCGCGATCCCGACCGCGGTGCCGATCACGGTGATCAGCAGCCCGGCGCCGAAGCCGACCGCCAGCGAGGTGCGGGCGCCGTAGGTCAGCTGGGAAAAGACGTCGTAGCCGTTGCGGGTGGTTCCCAGGACGTGCTCCGCCGAGGGCGGCTCGTGCGGCCGGCCGACCCGGCGCGACGGGTTGTAGTCGGTCAAGAGCGGCGCGATCAGCGCCGTCACCACCAGGAAGACGACGATGACGAGGCCGATCGCGGCCTTGCGGTTGGACAGGGCGGCCAGGATCATCCGCATCTCTCAGCTCCTGCGCAGCCGGGGGTCGAGCCAGGCATAGGCGATGTCGGCCAGGAAGTTCGCGGCCAGCATCGCCAGCGTCATGATCAGCAGCTGGCCCTGGATGACCGGATAATCGCGGCCGAGGATCGCCTTGAAGAGGGTGTTGCCGAGGCCGGGATAGTTGAACACCACCTCGGTCACCAGCGACCCGCCCAGGATCTTGCCGATGGCGATGGCCAGGCTGGTGACGCCGGGCAGCAGGGCGTTGCGGGCACCGTACATCAGCATCACCCGCCGGTCGGCCAGGCCCTTGGCCCGGCCCATGGTGATGTAGTCCTCGCCCAGCAGGTTGATCATGTTGTTGCGCATGGTGACCAGGAAGTCCCCGGTCAGCACCACCGACAGCGTCAGGATCGGCAGCACGGCGTGGTACAGCGCGCTGAGGACGTAGTCGGCGGAGAGGGCCGGGTCGATCCCGGGATCGGCGGCGTAGCCGGTCGGGAACCACTGCAGGGTGAAGCCGAACAGGAACAGCCCGAGCAGCGACACCACCACCGCCGGGGTGGCGATCGAGACGATGGCGGTGGTCGAGACCACGACGTCGAAGCGGCTGCCGCGGCGCCAGGCGGCGATGATGCCGAGCAGCGTGCCGAGCGTGAAGCTCAGCACCGTGGCCCCGCCCATCAGCACCAGAGTCCAGACAAGGGCGCGACCCAGCACGTCGGATACGGGTGTCGGGAAGTACTTCACCGACATGCCGAGGTCGCCGGTGAAGATGCTGCCGAGATAGGCCAGGTATTGCTGCCACAGCGGGCCGTCGACGAAGCCGAAGGTGGCCTTCAGCGCCGCCAGGTTCTCGACCGACAGCCGGGTGCCGGACTGCGAGAACATGATGTCGATCGGGTCGCCCGGCATCAGCCGCGGGATCAGGAAGTTGATGCTCGCGGCCACCAGGAAGGCGACCATGTAGAAGATCAGTCGTCGGGCGACGAAGGCCATGTGGTCAGGTCATCCGGCTGTGGTGACGAGGCGGTGTATTCGCGGCATCGCTTCCTTTGGTCTGTCATTGCCGGGCTTGACCCGGCAATCCAGAGGCCATCGAGAGCGGTTCCGGCGGCCCTGGATCCTCGGGTCAAGCCCGAGGATGACAAGAAGAGAAGGGCAGGGGGGGCCTCTTCAGGCGGCCTGCCCGCACAGCCCTACTGCACCGGCCGCAACGCCAGCAGGTGCAGCAGCCGGTCGTGGTTGGGATCGTAGTTCTGCGGGCTGACGAAGGGGTTGTCGGCGGTGGCCCAGCCGGTGAACCGCTTCGAGTTGTACTCGTACCAGAGCGGGTTGTTGTAGATCGGCACCACCGGCATCTTCTCCGCCAGCAGCATCTGCGCCTGGTCCAGGAGGTCCTTGCGCTTGGCGTCGTCGGTGGTCTGGGTATAGGCGTCCAGCAGCTGGTCCAGCTTCGGGTCGAAGAAGCGCTGCGCCGTGAACCGCGTCTTGCCCTTGTTGCGGGAGTGGAAGGCGTCGTCCAGCTGGTAGTAGGGCGTGGCGCCGACGTACCAGGAGTTCAGCGCCATGTCGAACTTGCCGTCCAGCAGGCTCTGGCGCCACGCCGCGCCGTCCGGCGTCGCCAGCTTGACGTCGATGCCGATCTGGTTGAGGCCCTCGATCGCGATCTGGGAGGTGCTGATCCAGTCGGTCCAGCCGTTCGGGACGATCAGGTCGAAGGACAGCTTCTCGCCGTCCGGCGTGTCGCGGAAGCCGTCGCCGTCCTTGTCCTTGAAGCCGGCCTGGTCCAGCAGCGCCTTGGCCGCCTCCAGGTCGTACTGGGTGTATTTGCCGTATGTCTCGCGCACCTTGGGGTCGGCCCAGCTCTCGAACCGTTTGCCGAAGGTGCCGGGGTCGTCGTTCAGCGTCGGATAGCCGTAGCCGGCGACGTTGACCATGGCGTCGCGGTCCATCGCCATGCTGACGGCGCGGCGGAACTCGACGCTGTCGAAGGCCTTGCGGTTGGCCGGGTTGGGGCTTTCCAGATTCATCACCACGGCGACCAGGCTGCCCGGCGGGAACCAGTAGCCGTGATGCTCCTTGTCCGCCGCGACATAGGTCTTGTCGATGTCCGGCAGGAAGGAGGCGAACCAGTCCAGCTCGCCGGCCTTGGCCGCGGCCAGCGCCTGGTCGTTGGTGGCGATCTGCGGGAAGCGCAGGCAGTCCACCTTCAGCGACGCCGCGTCCCAGTAGTTCGGGTTGCGGCACTGCTCATAGACCTGCGGGGTGAAGCGGGTGATCTCGGTCATCGGCCCGGTGCCGATGGGGTTCTCGTTGAGATAGGTCACCGGGTCGGCCACGTCCTTCCAGGCGTGCTGCGCCACGATCGGCATCTCGACGATCTTCTCCGGCCCCAGCGCGGTCGGGGCCTTGAAGGTGAAGCGCACCTGGGTCGGGCTCAGCTTCTCCACCCCGTCGATCACCTGCCAGATGCTGTTGAAGTCCAGCGCCGGGAACTTCTTCATCAGCTCGAAGCTGAACACCACGTCGTCGGCGGTGAAGGGCTGGCCGTCCGACCACTTCACGTTCTCGCGCAGGTCGAAGGTGACCGCCTTCAGGTCGTCCGCCAGGCTCATTGCCGTGGCCAGGCGGTAGTAGACCTTGTTGTTCTGCATCTTGTTGAACACGACCAGCGGCTCGTAGATGAAATCCATCGTGCTCTGCCGGTATGAGGTGCGGTTGAACGGGTTGAAGTTGCGGACCCAGTTCGTCTCCTCCTCGATCAGCATCGACAGGGTGGACTGGGCGGGGGCGGTGGCGCTCGTCGCCGCCAGCAGCGCGGCCGCGAGCAGGAATGCCGACTTCTTCTGCCTCATGACATTGGCCTCCATGCCTTCGTTTTGTCGTTGATCGTTGATCTGCCGGCCGCCGGTGCGGTCAGGCCGCGGCCAGCAACGCCTCGACCTCGGCGTGCAGCGCCCCGACATCGGCGGCGGCCGCGCCCAGCCGCCGTTCCGCCGCTTCCAGCCGGGCGACCGCGGCGTCGCTCAGCGGCCGGGCGCGGACGGCGGCGCGCTGCATCTCCGGCAGTTCGCCATGGCAATGCAGGGCGATGTCGCAGCCGCCGTCCAGCACCTGGGCGACGCGGTCATGCACCTCGCCCTGCAGCGAGTTCATGAACACGCAGTCGGAGATCAGCACGCCCTCGAAGCCCAGACGGCCGCGGATCACCTCCCGGGTGATCACCGGCGAGACCGAGGCCGGGCGGTCGGGGTCGAAGGCGCTGTAGACGATGTGGCTGACCATCGCCCAGGGCGTGTCGCGCAGCTTGGCGAAGGGCAGGAAGTCGGTGGCGTCCAGGGTCGCGGCGTCGGCGGTCACCACCGGCCGGGTCTTGTGGCTGTCCTCGGTGGCGCGGCCATGGCCGGGGATGTGCTTCATCACCGGGATCAGCCCGACCTCGAGGAAGCCGTCCACCACCTCGCGGCCCAGCGCCGCCACCAGCTCCGGATCGCCGCCGAAGGCGCGCTCGCCGATCACCGCATCGGCGCCGGGGATGAGCAGGTCGAGGACGGGCGAGCAGGCGCTGTTCAGGCCGACGTCGCGCATCATCCGGCCCATGGCGACCGAGGACAGGCGGATGGCGCGCCTGGCGGCGGCGAAGTCGGTCTCGGCCAGCCGGCCGAAGCTGCGGAAGCTGCGGAACAGCGGCCAAGCGCCGGAATCGAGATGCGAGACGCGGCCGCCCTCCTGGTCGGTCAGCACCGGCGCGTCCGGCCGGCCCACCGCCTCGCGGAAGGCGGCGCACAGGGCGCGCAGCTGCTGCGGGTCCTTCATGTTGCGGCGGCCGAGGAACAGGCCGTAGGGGTTGGCCTCGCGGAAGAAGGCCAGCTCGTCCGCCGACAGCGTCGGCCGCTGGATGCCGAGGACGAGCGCGAGCGGCCGGCTGGGTGCTGCGGTCACCGTTGAACCTCCCGTGTCTGCGATGGGCGGCCCGCCGAGGTCGGGGCCGTGCCCTTCGGATCACTCCGTCTTGGAGCCTATCATGCCGTGGTATAGACCACTTGTGGAACCCGGAATCGCGATCGCGCCGACGATTTTCTCGTAGAAGGCGGTGGGGCCGGCGCCGCCGATGACGGCGTAGGCGTAGCCTTGTCCGCGCATCGCCTGCATGGTCTCGCGCAGCAGGGCCTCGCCGATTCCCCTGCCGCGCTGATCGGGGTCGACGCCGGTCGGGCCGAAGAAGCCTCGGGCAGTGGCGTCGTGGCAGGCGAAGCCCAGCAGCACGCCGTCCTTGACCGCGACCAGGCAGCCGACCGGCTGATGGGCGAAGGCGACCTCGACCTCGCTGGCCCAGCGGTCGCCGAAGCGCTCCGCCACCCATTGCGCGACGGCGCGCTTCTCCGGCGCGATGGCGGGACGGATGGTGATGCCGGCCGCCTGCATCGCGGCACGCGATGCCGTCGGCGGCTCCAGCGCGTAGAGCTTGACCAGCATGTCGGTCATCCCGGCCTCCCGTTATTCCGCAATAACGAAGTATGTGACGTTATTGCGTCTTAACAGCTAAAGCCGGGAATGGCGCGGCGTCAATATCGGACGCGAAGCAGGTCGGGGAGGTGGCGCTCAGGTCCGGCTGCTCCGGCGCTCCACCAGCGTGAAGGGCAGGGTGACGTCGCCGCCGGCACCGGGCTCGCCGGCGACGCGGCGGTCCAGGAGCGCCATCGCCTCCGCGCCCATGCGGCGGCGCGGCTGGCGGATCGTGGTCAGCGGCGGCTCGTAGGTACCGGCGAACTGGATGTCGTCGAATCCGGCCACCGCTACGTCCCGCGGGGCATCGCGCCCGGCCTGGCGTAGCACCCGGATAGCGCCGATCGCCATCTCGTCGTTGCTGCAGAACACCGCGGTCGGCGGGGAGGGCAGGGCCAGCAGCGCCGCCATCGCCGCCTCGCCGCTCGGGATGGTGAAGTCGCCGTGGCGGATCAGCGCCGGCTCGGCGGCCAGGCCTGCGGCGAGCAGCCCGGCGCCGTAGCCGGCCAGGCGCTGCCGCGTCAGGATGTTGCTTTCCGGCCCGGCGATGTGGCCGATGCGGCGGTGGCCGAGCCCGGCGAGATGGGCCACGACCGCGGCCGCCGCGCCTTCGTTGTCGATGCCCACCACCGGCACCCGGCCGCCGGGAATCGCCTCGGACACTGCCACGATCCGGCCGTCATGGTCGCGGTCGCGCTGCAGGCGGGGCGGCAGCCGACCGTTCAGCAGGATCAGGCCGTCGACCGCGCCGGTCAGCAGCTGCCCGGCGTGCCGGTCCTCGCGCGCCGGATCCTTGGCGGTGTTGCCGACCAGCATGCTGAAGCCGCGCGCCGCCGCCTCCTCCTCGATCCCCAGCAGCACCTCGGAGAAGAACGGGTTGGCGATGTCCGGCACCAGCACCAGGATCTGCCGCGCCTCCTGCCGCCTGAGGCCGCGCGCCAGCGGGTTCACCGCATAGCCGGTCTGGCGCACCGCCGCCTCGATCCGCTCGCGCGTCTCGGCCGTGACCAGGGGCGAGCCGGTCAGCGCGCGGCTGACCGTCGCCACCGAAACCCCGGCCAGCCGGGCGATGTCGATCATCCTGGTGCGGTTCCGCCCATTCCCGCAGGAAGGCAATATTCGTTCCCCAATTCCGCGGTTGACGCCCCAATGTAATCGATTGTACGATCCGGTCAAAATACGGAATGCGCTGCAGTTCCAATGTTCGCTGCCCGTTCTGCGGGCGGTGATGGGATTCGATGAGCCGGTGACCGAATAAATCGAGGGAGGAATCTTATGAGTTTTTCCCAGAAACTTCTGCTATCCGCTGCGTTTTGCAGTGCAATAGCAGCGGCAGGGGCGAGTACGGCGGCTGCACAGACGGTCGACGTGGTCCATTGGTGGACCAGCGGCGGCGAATCCAAGGCGATCAGCGTCTTCGCCGAGGAGTTCAAGAAGCGCGGCGGCACCTGGATCGACAGCGCCGTGGTCGGCGGCCAGGCGGCGCGCGCCTCGGCCATGAACCGGATCGCCGGCGGTGACCCGCCCTCGGCCGCGCAGTGGAACGCCGGCGTCGCCGTGCGCAAGCTGGCGGAGGAGGGGCTCCTGACCGAGCTCGACGACCTCGCGGCCGCAGGCGGCTGGGAGAAGGTGCTGCCGCCGCTGATCGTCAAGAACAACACCTATGACGATCACGTCGTCGCGGTGCCGACCGACATCCATGGCAACAACTGGATGTGGTACTCGACCAAGATCTTCGCCGAGGTCGGGGTCGAACCGCCGAAGACCTGGGACGAGTTCTTCACCGTCGCCGACAAGATCAAGGCCAAGGGCTACATCCCCTTCGGCCTGGGCGGCGAGCCGTGGCAGGAAGGGCTGCTGTTCGGCGCCATCCTGGCCGGCACTGCCGGCAAGGACACCTACCGCAAGATCTATGTCGATCACGACGCCGAGCTGGCGGGCGGCCCGGGCACGGTGAAGGCGTTCGAGACGCTGCGCCGCCTCAAGGACTATGTCGACGAGGGCCATGCCGGCCGGAAGTGGAACGACACCACCATGATGGTCGCCAGCAACAAGGCGGCGATGCAGATCATGGGCGACTGGGCCAAGGGCGAATTCGCGTCCGCGGGGCTGACCCCGGGCAAGGAGTTCGGCTGCGTCCTGGCCCCGGGCACGCAGGACGCCTACATTCTGACGGTCGACGTCTTCGTCTTCCCGAAGCAGACCGACGAGGCCAAGGTCAAGGCGCAGAAGCTGCTGGCCGAGGTGATGATGGACCCGGCGGTGCAGGTCAGGTTCAACCAGTTCAAGGGCGCCCTGCCGGCCCGGCTGGACGCCGATGTCGGGACCCTCGACCCCTGCGCCCAGGCCGGCCAGAAGGTGCTGGCGGACGTCAACAACCAGATCCCCAACACCGCGCTGGGCTTCAACAACGACGTCGAAGGCCAGATCAACGACCTGGTCGCCCAGTTCTGGACCACGCCGGAGATGACGACGGCGGACGCGGCCAAGCAGTTCGCCGACATCGTCGCCAACGCCGATCTCTGATCCCCACCGCTCCCGGCGGCCCGCCGCCGGGAGCCATCCGGGAGGGACCATGTCCGCGCTCCGCATCCGCTATCCGGCGGCCAAGGCCGTGATTGCGCCCACCGTCCTGATCATGGCGGTGTGCTTCTACGGCGCGATCCTGTGGACGATCTACATCTCCTTCACCCGTTCCGGGCTGGTGCCGAACTACACCTTCACCGGGATCGGCCAGTATGTGCGCCTGTTCGGAACCGCGCGCTGGCACACCGCCTTCAGCAACATGTTCATCTTCGGCGGGCTGTTCATCGTGACGGCGCTGATCTTCGGCACGCTGCTCGCCGTGCTGATCGACCAGAAGGTCCGGTTCGAAGGCGTGTTCCGCACGGTCTTCCTGTACCCGCTGTCGATGTCCTTCATCGTCACCGGCCTGGCCTGGCAGTGGTTCCTCAACCCGACCATGGGGCTGCAGGACTTCGTCCGCGGGCTGGGCTGGGAGAGCTTCACCTTCGACTGGATCGTCGACCGCGACAAGGCGATCTATACCCTGGTGCTCGCCGCGGTTTGGCATTCCTCGGGCCTGATCATGGCGATCATGCTGGCCGGGCTGCGCGGCATCGACCACGAGATCTGGCGGGCGGCGCGGGTCGAGGGCATCCCGCGCTGGCGCACCTATCTCTCGATCGTGCTGCCGATGCTGCGGCCGCTGATCGTCACCTGCGTCGTCCTGCTCGCGATCGCGGTGGTGAAGAGCTACGACCTGGTCGTCGCCATGACCCGTGGCGGCCCCGGCAACG
This sequence comes from Inquilinus limosus DSM 16000, assembly GCF_000423185.1. Classification (GTDB taxonomy): domain Bacteria; phylum Pseudomonadota; class Alphaproteobacteria; order DSM-16000; family Inquilinaceae; genus Inquilinus; species Inquilinus limosus. Next base: position 56,631 of record NZ_KE383986.1, read on the forward strand.
CCACCGACATGCCGGCCAAGTTCGTGGTCGACCTGACCTTCGAGCGCGCCAATGTCGGCCTCGCCTCGGCCGGCGCCGTGGTCATGCTGGCCGCGGTGCTGGCGGCGCTGGCCCCCTATCTCTACATCGAGCTCGGGCGGAGGAACCGATGACCGACACCGTCGTCGCCGGCGCCATCCCGCGCGCCGCCCGCCGGGCCTCGTCGCGCGGCACCGCCGGGCGCCTCGGGCTCTACGCCTTCCTGGTGGTCTCGGCGCTGTTCTTCGCCATCCCGCTGCTGATCGCCTTCAACACCTCGCTGAAGCCGATGGACGAGATCCGCCAGGGCTCGCTCTTCGCCCTGCCGGCGGCGCCGACGCTGGAGGCCTGGGACAAGGCCTGGTTCTCGGCCTGCACCGGCCTGTTCTGCGACGGGCTGCATGTCGGCTTCTGGAACTCGGTCAAGATCCTGGTGCCGAGCGTGGTCCTGTCGATCCTGATCAGCGCGCTCAACGGCTACGCCCTGGCGCAATGGCGCTTCCGCGGCGCCAACCTGATCCTGACCGCGCTGATGCTGGGCGCCTTCATCCCCTACCAGGTGATCCTCTATCCGCTGGTGAAGGTGTTCTCGACCCTGTCGCTCTACGGCACGCTGCCGGGGATCGTGCTGATCCACATCGTCTTCGGCCTGCCGGTGCTGACGCTGATCTTCCGCAACTTCTATGCCGGCCTGCCGGAGGAGCTGGTCAAGGCCGCCCGGGTCGACGGCGCCGGCTTCTTCCGCATCTTCCTCCAGATCATGCTACCGATGTCGCTGAACATCCTCATGGTCGCCCTGATCCTGCAGGTCACCGGCATCTGGAACGACTATCTGCTGGGGCTGATCTTCGCCGGCCGCGAGAACCTGCCGATGACGGTCCAGCTCAACAACATCGTCAACACCACGACCGGAGAGGTCGAATACAACGTCGACATGGCGGCGACGCTGCTGACCGCGATCCCGCCGCTGGTCGTCTACTTCCTCTCCGGTCGGTACTTCGTCCGCGGCATCGCCTCGGGCGCCGTGAAAGGGTGATCCGTATGTCCTCCGGCATCTCGATCCGCCGCCTGAACAAGTCCTACGGCCCGCTGCACGTGCTGCGCGAGATCGACATCGAGGTCGATCCCGGCGCCTTCACCGTGCTGCTCGGCCCCTCGGGCTGCGGCAAGTCCACCCTGCTCAACGCCATCGCCGGCCTCGACGACGTCGATTCCGGCGAGATCGTGATCGGCGGTGTCGACGTCACCGACGCCGAGCCGAGCGCCCGCGGCCTGGCCATGGTGTTCCAGTCCTACGCCCTCTACCCGACCATGACGGTGCGCAAGAACCTGTCGTTCGGGCTGCGCGTCAACCGCGTGCCGAAGGAGGAGGTGGAGAAGCGCGTCGCCTGGGCCGCCGACCTGCTGCAGATCCGCGAGCTGCTGGACCGCAAGCCGGGCCAGCTCTCAGGCGGGCAGCGCCAGCGCGTGGCGATCGGCCGGGCCCTGGTGCGCGACGCCAAGGTGTTCCTGTTCGACGAGCCGCTGTCCAACCTCGACGCCAAGCTGCGCACCGAGATGCGGGTCGAGATCAAGCGCCTGCACCAGGAGCTCGGCACCACCATCATCTACGTCACCCACGACCAGGTCGAGGCGATGACGCTGGCGACCCGGATCGCGGTGATGAAGGGCGGGCAGGTGGAGCAGTATGCCGACCCGCAGACGCTGTACGAGAAGCCGCAGACGCTGTTCGTGGCCGGCTTCGTCGGCTCGCCGGCGATGAACTTCCTGCCCGGCACGGTGGTGCCGTCCGACGGCATGGCGGCGCGGATCGAGGGCCACGACCTGCCGCTCGGCGCCTATCCCTTCCTGGACGAGCCGGCGGCGGGGGACGAGATCGTGCTCGGCTTCCGGCCGGAGGATATCGGCCTGGCCGACGATGGCGCGCCGGGCGTCCCGGTCGACGCGCCGCTGATCTTCACCGAGCCGATGGGCGCCGACACGCTGGCTTGGTTCGACCTGGCCGGCAAGCGCGTCTCCGTCCGCCTGCCGCCGGACCGGGCGCGGGCCCTGTCGGGCGGGGCGCGTCTCGCGCTCGACCTGTCCAAGGCCTCCCTGTTCAGCACCCAGACCGAACGCCGGCTGTGACGCCGGCGCCAAACCAAGAGGAAGCGATGTCCACTCCGGATGTGATCTCCATCCAGCTCTACAGCCTTCGCAACTATGGGGACCTCGACAGGCAGCTCGACGCCGTGGCCGCCGCCGGCTACCGGCATGTCGAGACGATCCAGTCGCATTTCGACGACGCGGCCGGCACGCGCCGCAAGCTCGATTCCCGCGGCCTGACGGCGTCGTCCGGCCATATCGGCCTGCCGGCGCTGCGCGAGCGGCTCGACTGGGTGGTCGAGGGCGCCAAGACGGTCGGCATCACCCAGCTGTTCATGCCGGCGCTGCCGACGGAGGAGCGCAAGGGCGGCGGCGAGCACTGGCACAGGGCAGGGCAGGAGCTCGGCGAGTTCGCCGCCCGCCTCGCCGACCGCGGCATCAAGCTCGGCTACCACAACCATCATTGGGAGTTGGAGGCGATGGAGGACGGCCGGCCGGCGCTGGCGCATTTCTTCGACGGCGCCAACGGCCATCCGCTGACCTGGCAGGTCGACGTCGCCTGGCTGGCGCGCGGCGGCGCCGACCCGTCCGACTGGCTGGCGAAGGAGAAGGCGCGCGTCGTCTCGGCCCATGTCAAGGACATCGCCCCGGCCGGCCAGAAGACCGACGAGGACGGCTGGACCGATGTCGGCACCGGCACGCTCGACTGGCCGCGGCTGTGGCGCGAATGCCGGTCGGCGGGCGCCGAATGGATGGTGGTCGAGCACGACAACCCCAAGCACCCCGACGCCTTCGCCAAGGCCAGCTTCGACTTCCTCAAGGGCCTGCCGGCCTGACCGCTCTGAAGACCATCGGCCGGAGCCACCCCCTCACCCGGAACCGCTGACGCGGTTCCGACCTCTCCCCGAGGAGAGGTGACCAATCCCTCTCCTCGGGGAGAGGGAGGGGCCCAGCCCGCAGGGCTGGGAGGGTGAGGGGGCGGGTCGGCCGATCCGACCGCACCACCCCCGGAGACTTCCCACATGACCCCCGTCACCCTCGGCATCATCGGCTGCGGCAACATCAGCGATGCCTATTTCCGCGGCGCCGCCGGCTCCGGCCTGGTGCGCGTCAAGGCCTGCGCCGACCTGCGGCACGAGGCCGCCGAAGCCAAGGCCCGGCAATACGGCGTCGCCGCGCTTTCGGTCGAAGAGCTGCTGGCCGATCCGGAGATCGAGATCGTCATCAACCTGACCGTGCCGCTGGCCCATGCCGCAGTCGGGCTGCAGATCATCGCCGCCGGCAAGCATGTCTATTCGGAGAAGCCGCTGGCGGCGACGCTGACCGATGCCCGCGCCCTGGCCCAGGCCGCGGCGGCGGCCGGCCTGCGCATCGGCTGCGCCCCCGACACCTTCCTCGGCGGCGCCCACCAGGCCTGCCGCCGCCTGATCGACGAGGGCCGCATCGGCCAGGTAGTCGGCGGCGCCGCGGCGGTGATCTCGCGTGGCATGGAAAGCTGGCACCCGAACCCGGAGTTCTTCTTCAAGCCGGGCGGCGGACCGATCCTCGACATCGGGCCGTACTACGTCACCCAGCTGATCAACCTGCTGGGGCCGGTGAAGCGGGTGGCGGCGGTCGCCACCAAGGGGTATCCGACCCGCACCGTCACCAGCGAGCCGCTCAATGGCCAGATCATCCAGGTCGAGGTGCCGACCACGGTCAACGGCGTGCTGGAGTTCGAGAGCGGTGCCAACATCTCGCTGACCGCCTCCTGGGACGTGTGGAAGAACAAGCGCATCCCGTTCGAGATCTACGGCACCGAGGGCTCGCTGCTGGTGCCCGACCCGAACTTCTTCGGCGGCGCGCCGCAGGTCACCGCCCAGGCCGGCGACTGGCAGGATGTCGACATTTCGGCCCATCCCTTCGGCGCGCCGAACCGGCCGCTGAAGGACGGCCGCTCGGTGGCCGATTACCGCATCATCGGCGCGCTCGACATGGCCGTCGCGATCCGCGAGGGCCGGCCGCACCGCGCCTCGGGCGAGCTGGCGCTGCATGCGCTGGAGGTGATGGAGGCGTTCGGCCGCTCCTCGGCCGAGGGCCGGCACGTCGTGATCGAAAGCGTCTGCCAGCGGCCGGAGCCGGTGCCGCTCGGCGCCGACGAGTCGGTCTTCGTCGCGGCGCGGAAGGCGGCTTGAGGCGGTTCTTGGGGGCGACAACCCTCTCCCCCTAACCCCTCCCGTGAGGGGAGGGGGAGGATAGTTGAGCCATGCCTCCTCTTCACTCTCCCCCTCCCCTGCGGGAGGGGGCAGGGGGAGGGGGCTCGTGCCGTTGTCTCCGGCCCGGCCTTGATCCACGCGGCCGCCCCCGCCATTCTCGGCCGTCACCGACCGGGAATGCCATGACCGCCCCCCAATCCCCAGGCTGGCCTCGACGCCGCCTTCCTCGCCCGCCTCGATGCGCTGCTCGGCCCGGGCGGGGTGGCCCGGGCCGAGGCCCTGGCGGGCACCGATCCCGGCTATCATCCGGACAACCTGGCCGCCGGGATCCAGGCCTCGCCGCGCAGCGTTGAGGAGGCGTCGGCGGTGCTGGCGCTGTGCCACGAAGCGGGTGTTTCCGTCGTTCCGCACGGCGGCCGCACCGGGCTGGTCGGTGGCGGCGCCTCGCGCCCGGGGCAGATCGTGCTCAGCACCCGCCGGCTCGACCGGATCCTGGAGATCGACACCGCCGCGCGCCTCGCCGTGGTCGAGACCGGGGTGACGCTGCAGCGGCTGCAGGAGGCGGCGACGGAGCACGGCCTGACGCCGGGCATCGACCTCGCCGCCCGCGGCTCCGCCACCATCGGCGGGATGATCGCGACCAACGCCGGCGGGATCGAGGCGTTCCGCCGCGGCACCATGCGCCACCGGGTGCTGGGTCTCGAATTCCTGCGCGCCGACGGCACCGTGGTCTCCGACCTGGTGCGGGTGCTGAAGAACAACACCGGCTACGACCTGAAGGACCTGATCGTCGGCTCCGAGGGCACGCTCGGCATCGTCACCCGCGCCGTGATCCGGCTGGAGCGGCTGGTGCCGCCGGCGGCGACGGCGCTGGTCGCCTGCACCTCGGCCGAGGCGGCGCTGACCGCCGCCGGGCGGCTGCGCGACCGCTTCCCCGGCCGGCTGCGGGCGCTCGAGATCATGTGGCACGCCTATGCCGAGACGGTGGCGCAGGAGCACGGCCAGGCGCTGTCCGGCTTCGGCCTGGACCCGGCGCCGGTCTATCTCCTGACCGAGGCCGAGCAGGACCCCGACACCGACATCGCCGCGGCGATGGAGGCGGAGATCGGGGCGCTGTGGGAGGAGGGGGCGGTCACCGGCGCCGCCCTGGCGCAGAACGAGCGGCAGCGCGAGCTGTTCTGGCGCATCCGCGACGATTCCGATGCGATCGGCCGCGCCTGCCCGGACGCCAAGACCTTCGACGTCTCGGTGCCTCTGTCGGCGCTGCCCGGATACGTGTCGCGGATCCGGGCGGATCTGGCCGCCGCCTTCTCCCCGGCGATGCGGGTCTATGTCTTCGGCCATCTCGCCGACGGCAACCTGCACGTGATGGTCGGCGACCGGCCGGCCGGGTCCGAGCCGCGGATCGAGGCGATCCTCTATGACGGTCTGGCCGAGGCCGGCGGCTCCTTCTCCGCCGAGCACGGCATCGGGCTGGAGAAGCAGGACGCCTTCCGCCGCTACGGCGACCCGGCGCGGCGGGCGGCGATGGCGGCGGTGAAGGCGGCGCTGGACCCGAAGGCGATCCTCAACCCGGGGAAGATCCTCGGATAATTACCTGTTTTCATTCTCCTTTCTGTCATGCCCGGGCTTGACCCGGGCATCCAGGGAATGTCGAGGCCGCTAGGGGTGGCCCCTGGATTGCCGGGTCAAGCCCGGCAATGACAATCAAGAGAGGCCGTCACGCCAGCGGCCGGGCCTTCAGCCACAGGAACAGCGGCAGCCGCGACCATTGCTGCAGCAGGGTGTTGCCCTCCGGATGGTCCGGCTGCGGCTCGCGGATCGAGGTGATGGCGAGGCCGGCCGCCTCCAGCGCCGCGGCATAGGCCTCGAGCGGCTGCGACCAGCCGGCGAAGTCCATGCGCAGCCCGTCGCGCTCCTCGCTGCCCTCGAAGCGCACCCGGCCGTAATAGCTGCCCTCGAAGAGGAAGGGCGCCTCCGGCTCCGGCCCGGCGAAGCGGCCACGGTCGCGGAACGGATGGACCAGCGACACCATCAAAGTGCCGCCCGGCCGCAGCACGCGGCGGATCTCGCGCACCGCCGCCGGCACGTCGTCGACATCCATCAGCATGTTGTAGGCGACCACCAGGTCGAAACGGCCGTCCTCGAAGGGCAGGGCGGCGGCGTCGGCCACGGCGTAGTCATGGGCAGACCGCGCCTCGGCCGCGATCTCCACCATCTCCGCGACGGTGTCTGAAGCCGTGACGCGGTAGCCCAGCGCCATCAGCTCGCGCGACACCCGGCCCTCGCCGCAGCCGAGGTCCAGCGCCTCGCCCGAACCCCGTCCGATATAGCCGACCAGCGCCTCGCGATAGGCCCAGAACGCGTCGTGGCCCGGCTTCCGCGCCCAGGCCGTCCAGTCCCGGGCGACGCGGGCCCAGTGCTCCCGGTCGGTCGAAGTCTTCGTCATCATCCCCTCCGGCAAAAGGAAAGGGCGGCCGGAACCGGCCGCCCCTGTCGGTCGGTTGCTGGCTACTTGACCTTGGAAAAGGCGGTCGGCTTCAGGATGGCGTTGGTGACGCGGGCGACGATCGGGCCGTCGCGCTCGGTCCCGGCGCGCTTCTCCAGCCACTCCGGATCGGCGGTGAAGGCCGACCATTTCTGCTCCCGCTCGGCCAGGGACTCCCATTCCAGCAGGTAGTACAGGGCGTGGTTGCTCTCGCCGATCTCGACCGTCCAGAAGCCGGCCTGGCGGATGCCGAAGCGCTCCCAGATCTTCAGGGTGATGGTCTCGAAGCGGTTCAGCAGCGCCGGCAGCTTGCCCGGCACGCAGTGATAGACGCGCAGCTCGTGAATCATCCGATCTCCTCCCGAAAGGGGTCGGACTCTGGCCCCGCCTCGGCCCGATTGCAATCGTCCGGCAACCGGCGGAGGCCGTCAGCTCTTGTCGGCGTAGGGGTTTTTCGGCTGGCGCAGCACCATCCGGATCGGCACGCCGGTCAGGTCGAAGCTCTCGCGCAGCCCGTTCACCAGGTAACGCAGATAGCTCTCCGGGAACTCCTCGGCCTGGGACACGAACAGGGCGAAGGTCGGCGGCCGTGCCTTGACCTGGGTGATGTAGCGGATCTTCAGGCGGCGGCCGCGCACCAGCGGCGGCGGATGCGCCTCCAGCATCGCCGGCAGCCAGCGGTTCAGCGGCCCGGTGCGCACCCGGCGGTTCCACACGCGGTGGATGTCCAGCACCGCGTCCATCAGCTTGTCCAGCTTCTGGCCGCGCAGGGCGGAGATCGTGACGGTCGGCACGCCGCGCGCCTGGGGCAGGGAGGTCTCCATCCGGTCGCGCAACTGCTGCAGCGCCGCGGCATGGTCCTCGACCGCATCCCATTTGTTGACCGCGATCACCAGGGCGCGGCCTTCCTCGATCACGTGCCGGGCGATGGTCAGGTCCTGCTTGTCCAGGATCGCCGCGGCGTCCAGCATCAGCACGCAGACATGGGCGAGGCGGATCGTCTCCAGCGTCTCGCCGACCGACATGAACTCGATCCGGTCGTCGTGCTTGTCGATCCTGGCCTTGCGCCGCAGCCCGGCGGTGTCGACCAGATGGATCGCCTGGCCGCGCCAGGTCCAGTCGACGCCGATGGCGTCGCGGGTGATGCCGGCCTCGGGCCCGGTCAGCACCCGCTCCTCGCGCAGCAGCGCGTTCATCAGGGTCGACTTGCCGGCATTGGGGCGGCCGATGATGGCGAGGCGGATCGGCCGCGTCAGGTCGCGCTCCGGATCGACCGTGTCGCCGTCGCCTTCCTCCTCCGGCATGGCGTCGTCGTCCTCGCCGGCGCCCTCGGCCGCGCCGCCATCCTCGGCCGGCATCAGCGGCCGCAGCGCCTCGGCCAGGTCGGCCAGCCCCTCGCCATGGGCGGCGGAGATGCCGATCGGCTCGCCCAGCCCCAGCGACCAGGCCTCGTGCATCCCGGCCTCGGCGGCGCGGCCCTCGCATTTGTTGGCCAGCAGCAGCACCTGCCGGCCCTGCCGCCGCAGCCATTGCGCGAAGTGCTTGTCCAGCGGCGTCACCCCGGCGCGGGCGTCGATCAGCATCAGCGCGACGTCGGATTCGCGCAGCGCGATCTCGGTCTGCTGACGCATCCGCGCCTCGAGGCTGTCGTCGAACGCCTCCTCGAGGCCGGCGGTGTCGATCACGCGGAAGCGCAGATCGGCCAGCTTGCCCTCGCCGATCCGCCGGTCGCGCGTCACCCCCGGGGTGTCGTCGACCAGCGCCGAGCGCTTGCCCACCAGCCGGTTGAACAGCGTCGATTTTCCGACATTCGGCCGGCCGATGATGGCGAGGGTGAAGGACATGCGCTCGATCTGCTCAGCGATAGGCGGTCAGCGTGCCGCCCGTGCTGAGAATATACAGCGTCCCGTCGGCGACAACCGGGGTGATCCGTGTCGGGTCGGTCTCGAAATGGCCGGTGACCTCGCCGGTCCTGGGCGAGATCAGCACGCCCTGTCCGGTCGAGCTGGCCAGCAGCAGCGTGTCGCCGGCCAGGACCGGGCCGGTCCAGGTGATCGGGCCTTCCTTGTCCTCGGGGTCGGTCCAGCGCTCCAGCTCGCGGGTCCAGCGCACCTTGCCGGTGTTGCGGGCCAGCGCCACGACCACGCCGTCGGTGGTGACGAGATAGATGGTGTCGCCGGCCACCCAGGGCATCTGCGTGCCGCTGATCGGCTGCTCCCAGACCGCGACGCCCGAGCGCATGTCGACGCCGACCGCCTGGTTGCCGTGGCTGACCGCGACCACCAGGTCGCCGTCGACCGCCGGCGGGGCGGTGATGTCGGCGAGGCCGGCCAGGGCGCCCGCGGCGCGGGCGGCGCCGCCGCCGACATTGGCCGACCACACCGGCCGGCCGTTCTCGATCCGCAGCCCGTACAGCTCGCCCGAGGAATAGGGTACCACCACCACGCCGTTGTCGACCGCGGCGCTGCCGCCGCCGAGCAGGGCGGAGGATTCGGTGATGCCGGCATGGTTCCACACCTCGGTGCCGGTCTTGGCGTCCAGCACCTCGGTCTGGTTGTCGATGGTGATGGCGATCAGGCGGCCCTGGGTCACGGTCGGCGCGCCGCGCACCGGCCCGGCCAGCTTGCTGCGCCAGATCAGGCCGCCGTTCTTCGGGTCGACCGCCACCGCCTCGCCGAAGCCGGTGGTGGCGTAGACCACGCCGTCGGCATAGGCGGCGCCGCCGCCGATCGGCACGCTGTCCTGCTCCGGATCCGCCACCCGCACCCGCCAGTCGGAGCGGCCGGTGGCGGCGTCGATCGAGTTCAGCCGCCCGGCGGCGTCGGTGACGTAGACCCTGCCATCGGCGACCACCGGGCTGCTCAGCAGCGCGGTCGTGCTGCTGTCGCCGGTGCCGATGCTGGTGCTCCACACCCGCTGGAACGGGATCTTCAGCGCCAGGTTGCCGTTGACGTGGTTCACGGCGCCGCCCGGGTTGCGCCAGTCGGCATTGGTGCGCACCGCCGGCAGCACGCTGGGCTGGCCGGCATCGGCCGCGGGCGCCAGGTCCTGGGTGCGGCTGATCACCGGGATGCGTTCGCCCGGCAGCGGGGTCTTCTCATCCTTGAACCAGCTGCAGGCGCTGAGCAACCCGGCGAGCGCAACGATGGAGACCCGGGTCGGCAGGTGGCGTCGCCGCATGGCGTGATCCCTCAATTGCTCGAAATGCTCAGAAGCTGGTCGGCCCGGCTGCGCACGCCGGGGGGCGAGGCCGGGTCCTTGGCCAGCGCCTCGAAGATCTCACGGGCCTTGGCCTTGTCGCCCTGGCGCAGGGCCAGGAGGCCCTGCAGCTCGCGCGCCGAGGCACGCCAGGGCGAGCCGTCGGCGGCCAGGGGCGCCAGCTTGGTGTCCAGCGCCGCGGGGTCGCCGTCGTCGAGCCGGGCCGTCACCGCGTAGAGGCGCGCGAGGTCACGCACCACCGGGTTGACGCCGCTGTCGCCGGCGATCTGCTCGTAGGTCTTGCCCGCCTCGTCGCGCTTGCCGGCATCGAGATCGGCGCGCGCCTCCAGGAGGCGGGCCAGCGCCGCCCGATCGGCGCTGCTGTCGGCGGCGACGGCGGCATAGATCGAGGCGGCGTTCTGCGGGTCGGCGGCGGCCTGCTGCTGGGCGTCGACCAGGGCCCGGGTCTGCGACTGCGCCTGGCTCTGGCTGTAGCTGCGCCAGCCGACGAAGGCGGCGGTGCCGAGGACGATCGCGACCGCGCCGGCGACGATCAGCCTGCCGTAGCGGTTCCAGATCGCCTTGACGCGATCCTCGCGCAGGGCTTCGTCGACTTCGCGGAAGATATCGGTCATCACAGGGTTCCGAACAGGGCGCGCCTCGGCCCGGCCTCATGGCCGAGCCGCCTTACGTAGACGATTGGTTCCGGGAAGACAATCCAACGGTGTGGCGGCGATATGGCGATGTGCGGCGGCAGGGCGATCCGCCGCCGCTGCGACGCTGGCGCGCGGCGGCTGGACGCGCGGGCGGATTCGGCCGACACTCGGCGGACCGACTCAACGGTGTCGAGGCTTTTCGTCCGGCGCATGTCGCAGGTTCTCGATCTCTCGCAGATACGGCGCCGCCGCGGGCGCGTCTATTTCAACCGCGGCGAGCTCGGCCAGCTCCTCAGCCTCTATTTCGACCGCGTCGCCGCGGGCGAATGGCGCGACTACGCGATCGACCACGGCGTCGGCATCGCCGTGTTCAGCGTGTTCCGGCACAGCCAGGACCGGCCGCTCTACGGCATCGCCAAGGTGATGGGGGCGCAGGGCGTGGAATACTGCGTCTACGAGGGCAGGCACCGGCTGCGCCGCGGCCGCACCCTGGCCGAGGTGCTGGAGCTGTTCGAACGCCGGCTGACGCTGGTCCGCGACTGACCTGATTCCGTCCCTTCTCACCCGGGCGCATCATGACCGACATCACCCTTTATCCCAGCCTGCAGGATCGGGCCGTGCTGATCACCGGCGGCGGCTCCGGCATCGGCGCCGCGCTGGTCGAGCATTTCGTCCGCCAGAACAGCCGGGTCGTGTTCTGCGACATCGATGCGGAGTCGTCGCAGGCCCTGGTCGAGCGCCTGGCGGGGGAGGGGCTGCCGGCCCCGGCCTTCCTGCCCTGCGACCTGCGCGACATCGACGCGCTGCGCGCCATGGTGCGGGCGGCGGAGGCGGCGGTCGGCCCGATCCGGGTGCTGGTGAACAATGCGGGCCACGACCAGCGCCACGGCATCGACGAGGTGACGCCGGAGTACTGGGACGACCGGCTGGCGGTGAACCTGAAGCACCAGTTCTTCATGGTGCAGGCGGTGCGCCCCGGGATGCGCGACGCCGGCGGCGGCTCGGTGGTCAATTTCGGCTCGATCTCCTGGCGCGCCGGGATGGGCGGCATGCCGGCCTACACCACGGCCAAGGCGGCGATCGAGGGGCTGACCCGCAGCCTGGCGCGCGACCTCGGGGCCGAGGGCATCCGGGTCAACTGCGTGCTGCCCGGCGCGGTGCGGACCGAGCGGCAGGTGAAGCTCTGGTACACGCCGGACTATGTCGAGCGGATCATGGCGTCGCAATGCATCAAGGGCTTCGTCGAACCGATCGACATCGCCCGCATGGTCGCCTTCCTGGCCTCGGACGACGCCCGCATGTGTACCAGTCAGATGTATGTCGTCGACGGCGGGTGGATTTAAGGGGATCGCAGCAGCGCCGTCTCGATCCGGGCCTCCGGCGCGATCGCGCGGATGCCCTCCGCCAGCTCCCGGCCGACCGCCTCCAGCGCCTCGATCGGCATCGGCTCCAGCCGCTCGATCACGAACCACATCTCGGTCGTCGGCAGGTCGAGGCGGGTGCGCGGGCCCTGGCGCCAGTTCCAGCGCCGGCAGGTGACGCCGCGATCGTCGCGCCAGATCACCTCGCCCGGCTCCGGATGCTCGGTCGCGGGCTCGCCGTTCGCCAGCGTCTCGAAGGTCTCGTCGCCCGTGGCCCGCACCAACCGCGGCGGCCCCTCATAGGCGGCCAGGTCCTCGCCGCCGATCGGCACGGCCCAGCGCACGCTCAGCGCGTTGTAGAGATCGACCAGCCGGTTGATCGGCGGCAGCCCGCCGTCGCGCTGCGCCCGCTTGCGCAGCGCCTCGGCCGAGCAGGGGGTGCGCTGCGGCTTGGCGCCGAAGCCGCGATAGGCCTCGCGCCACGCCTCCAGATGCGCCGCCGCCCAGCCCGGCCCGTCCGCCGCGGCCCGGCACGCCTCGGCCAGAAGGGCTGCGCCGGCGGCGTCGCTCGGGCCGTTGCGGGCGCCGCGCGCGACCAGGCTCAGCGCCGCGAAGTCGGGGCGCAGCGCCCAGATGGCGGGATCGATGACGGGCGGGGAGGACAGCATCGGCTCGGTTCGCTATAGTGACCGGATGGATCATTTTGCTGAATAGGCCATGATGACCGGACAGGTCAATATAGTGACCGATCGAGGCGTGGCCGGCGACGCCGAGACGGCGACCGCGGCGGCGGTGGCGCGCCATGTCGCCGAGCTGCGGCGGGCGCGGCGGCTGTCGCTGGACGGGCTGGCCCGGCTGTCCGGCGTCAGCAAGGGCATGCTGGTGCAGATCGAGAACGCCCGCTCCAACCCCTCGATCGCCACGCTGTGCCGGGTGGCCGCGGCGCTCGGCGTCTCGGTGGCGCAGCTGGTGGATCTGGGCGGGGAGAATGTGGTGCGGCTGGTCGGGCCGGAGGAGGCGGCGCGGCTCTGGGCCGGGCCGGAGGGTGGCGCCGCGGTGCTGCTGGTCGGCAGCGATGGCCCGGACATGCTGGAGCTGTGGCAATGGGAGCTGAAGCCGAAGGAGCGGCACGTCTCCGACCCGCATCCGGCCGGCACGCGCGAGCTGCTGCACGTCACCGCCGGCACGTTGCTGCTCGAGGTCGAAGGCCGCCCGCACGAGGTGCCGGCCGGCACCTCGGCCCTGCTGCGCAGCGACCGGCCGCACGCCTATGCCTGCAAGGGCGCGCGGGCGGTCCGCTTCACCATGGCGGTGATGGAACCGCATGCGGTGCGGCGGTCCTGACGAGGAGGGAGGGCCGATGGCCCTCCCGCACGTATAGAACTGGCGACCGACAAAAAGATCGTCATTGCGAGCGCAGCGAAGCAATCCAGGGCCGTTTGGCGTGGCCCCTGGATTGCTTCGTCGGCTTCGCCTCCTCGCACTGACGGTTCTCTCCTCGAACCGCCATCGCGAGCTCGCCGTCCTACCCGCCCATCCCGGCGAGCAGGACGTATTTCAGCTCCACGAACTCCTCGATGCCGTGGTGCGAGCCCTCGCGGCCGAGGCCGGATTCCTTGACCCCGCCGAAGGGCGCCACCTCGGTGGCGACGACGCCGGCATTGACGCCGACGATGCCGTAGTCCAGCGCCTCCGCCACCCGGAACACGCGGCCCAGGTCGCGGGCGTAGAAATACGCGGCGAGGCCGAAGGGCGTGGCGTTGGCCTGGGCCACCACATCCGCCTCGTCGCGGAAGCGGTAGACCGGGGCCAGCGGGCCGAAGGTCTCCTCCTGCGTCACCACCATCTCGGTGGTGGCGCCGGACAGCACCGTCGGCTCGAAGAAGGTGCCGCCCAGCGCGTGGCGGTGGCCGCCGGTGACGACCGTGGCGCCCTTGGCCACGGCGTCGGCGATGTGGCGCTCGGTCTTCTCCACCGCCTCGGCCGTGATCAGCGGGCCCTGGACCACGCCGGGCTCGGTGCCGCGGCCGACCTTCATCGCCTTCACCTTGGCGGCGAAGCGGGCGACGAAATCGTCATAGACCGCGTCCTGGACGTAGATCCGGTTGGCGCAGACGCAGGTCTGCCCCATGTTGCGGAACTTCGAGGCCAACGCCCCCTCGACCGCGGCATCGATGTCGGCGTCGTCGAAGACGATGAACGGCGCGTTGCCGCCGAGCTCCAGCCCGACCTTCTTCACCGTGTCGGCGGCCTGGCGCATCAGCAGCTTGCCGACCTCGGTGGAGCCGGTGAAGCCGACGAACTTCACCGCCGGATGGCCGGTCAGGACCTTGCCGATCTTCGGTGCGTCGCCGGTGATCACGTTCAGCACGCCCGCCGGCACTCCGGCGCGCACCGCCAGCTCGGCGAGGGCGAGGGCGGTCAGCGGCGTCTCCGGCGCCGGCTTGATCACGGCGGTGCAGCCGGCGGCCAGGGCCGGCGAGACCTTGCGGGTGATCATCGCCGCCGGGAAGTTCCAGGGCGTGATCGCCGCGACCACGCCGATCGGCTGCTTCATCACCAGGATGCGGGCGTCGGCGCGGTGGCTCGGGATGGTCTCGCCGTAGATGCGCTTGGCCTCCTCGGCATAGAACTCGACGAAGGAGGCGGCGTAGTCGACCTCGCCCCGCGCCTCGGCCAGCGGCTTGCCCTGCTCGCTGGTCATGATCAGGGCGATGTCCTCCTTGTTCGCCAGGATCAGATCGAACCAGCGGCGCAGGATGGCGGAGCGCTCCTTGGCCGTCTTCTTGGCCCAGGGGCCGAAGGCGGCCTCCGCGGCCTCGACGGCGTCGGTGGCCTCGGCCTCGCCGAAACGGGGCACGCGGCCCAAGGTCTCGCCGGTCGCCGGGTTGGTCACCGGATCGACGGCCTCGCCGATCCAGGAGCCGCCGATCAGGTTCTGGCTCTTCAACAGGGTCGGGTCGTTCAGGGTCAGGGTGGGCATCAGGGCCTCACGGGGTCACGGAACGGAATGGCGCAAAGGCGCCTTTCGCTGCTCTTTGCTGTCATTGCCGGGCTTGACCCGGCAATCCAGGGGCCGCCCAGAGCAGCTCTTGCCGCCCTGGATGCCCGGGTCGAGCCCGGGCATGACAGGAAGGAGGGATGGAAGAGCCGGCGGCTCAGGCCGCGGCCAGGGCCTGCTCCAGCACGTCCAGGCCTTCGTCGACGATGGCGTCGCTGGCGGTCAGCGGCACCAGGATGCGGATGACGTTGGCGTTGACGCCGCAGGACAGCAGCACCAGGCCGCTCTCATAGGCCTTCTGCGTCACCTTCCTGGTGGCGTCGGCGTCGGGGTCGAAGGTGCCGCGCGACTTGACGATCTCGAAGGCGACCATGCCGCCCAGGCCGCGGATGCCCGCGATCGGCAGCAGGTCGTTGCGCCGCGACAGCGTCTCCAGCCGCGCCTTGATCCGGGCGCCGATGGCGTTGGAGCGCTCCAGCAGCTTCTCCTCCTTGAACACCTCCAGCACCGCCAGCGCCGCGGCGCAGGACAGCGGGTTGCCGGCATAGGTGCCGCCGAGGCCGCCCGGATCGGCCGCGTCCATGATCGGCGCCCGGCCGATCACGCCCGACAGCGGGAAGCCGCCGGCCAGGCTCTTGGCGACACAGATCAGGTCGGCCTCGACGTCGAAATGCTCCATCGCGAACATCTTGCCGGTGCGGCCGAAGCCGGTCTGCACCTCGTCGGCGATCAGGACGATGCCGTGCTCGTCGCAGATCCGGCGCAGGGCGCGCATCAGCTCGGCCGGAACCTCATAGAAGCCGCCTTCGCCCTGCACCGGCTCGATGATGATCGCGGCGACGCGGGACGGGTCGACATCGGCCTTGAACAGGAAGCTCAGCGCCTTCAGCGAATCCTCGACGGTGACGCCGTGATGGGCGACCGGGAAGGGCAGGTGCCAGACCTCGGGCAGCACGGGGCCCAGGCCCTTCTTGTACGGCACCACCTTGCCGGTCATGGCCGAGGCCATCACCGTGCGGCCGTGGAAGGCGCCGGTGAAGGAGATCACGCCGCTGCGGCCGGTGGCGGCGCGGGCGATCTTGACCGCATTCTCGGTCGCCTCGGCGCCGGTGGTGAAGAACACCGATTTCAGCGGGCCGCTGATCGGCGCCAGCGCGTTCAGCTTCTCCGCCAGCTCGATATAGGGCTCGTACAGCAGCACCTGGAAGCAGGTGTGGGTGAAGTTCGCCATCTGCTCCTGGACGGCGGCGATCACCTTGGGATGGCAATGGCCGGTGTTGACCACCGCGATGCCGCCGGCGAAGTCGACATAGCGCTTGCCCTCGACATCCCAGACCTCGGCGTTCAGGGCGCGGGCGGCGGAGATCGGCGTGGCGTGCCCGACCCCGCGGACGACGGCGGCGTTGCGGCGCTGGAACAGCTCGGCATTGGTGGTCATGCAAATCCTCTGAGGTCGGGTCAGGCGACAGACAGAAGGTCGGTGCGGCAGCCTCGTTGCACAATCGCCTAGTTTGAACGCGTCTGGTGCATCCTATGCACCATTGCCGTTCGGTGTCGTGAAGAGATCGCGCAGCCACCGCCGCAGCGTGGCCAGGCCGGGCTCGTCCCAGCGCGCCGCCTCGGACAGGAAGTAGTAGCCGCCGAGGCGGATGTCGGACGGCACCATCTCGACCAGCCCGCCGGCGGCCAGGTCCTCGCCGGCCAGCACGGCGTTGGCCAGGGCGACGCCCTGGCCCAGCCGCGCCGCTTCGATCGCCAGATGGGCGTGCCACAGCCGCGGGCCGCGCAGGGGCGGCAAATCCGCCACCCCGGCCCGGCGCAGCCAGCGCTCCCACTGCTCGGTAGATTCCTCGTGGATCAGCGGCAGGCGCAGCA
This sequence comes from Inquilinus limosus DSM 16000, assembly GCF_000423185.1. Lineage (GTDB taxonomy): Bacteria > Pseudomonadota > Alphaproteobacteria > DSM-16000 > Inquilinaceae > Inquilinus > Inquilinus limosus. The sequence continues at coordinate 73,508 of NZ_KE383986.1, forward strand.
GGTCGGCCGGCGCCGCGACATCGGCGTGGCGGGCGCGGAAGGCGGCGCTGGCCACCGGGAAGACGCGAGGGCTGGACAGCAGCTCGGCCCGCACCCCGTCGCGCGGCGCCGCCGCCTCCAGATAGATGATCTCGGCATCCGCCTCGTCTCGCGCGAAGTCGGGCCGGGCGAGCGTCGGCAGCAGCGTGATCTCGTGCTCCGGCAGCAGCGCCTCCAGCTCCGGCAGCCGCGGCAGCACCCGGCGCGAGGCGACGCCGGGGGCGCACCAGATCGCGAGCGTGCGGCGGCGCGGCGCCGACAGCTCGGCGGTGGCGCGCTCGATCAGGTCCAGGGCCTGGGCGACCTGGGCCAGGTAACGCTGCCCCTCCGGCGTCAGCGCCAGGCCGCGCCCGGCCGGCCGCAGCAGCCGGGCGCCGAGGCGCTGCTCCAGGTTGCGGACATGGCGCGACACCACGGTGTGGCTGACCGCCAGCTCCTCCCCCGCGGCGCGGACGCTGCCGAGCCGGCCGACGGCCTCGAAGGCGCGGAGCGCGAGGAGCGGGGGCAGGCGGCGGGCCATGGCGGTCTCGGGCGATGGTCGGGCGAGGCGGACCCTAGCATGGCGGCGGCCTGGCATGGCGCGCCGCCGTTATATGAATTTTTTCACGAATTCGCAGAATCCGGATTGCCGAGCGAGGCGGAGCCGGGATTAAGCTGATGGAGGCGCGGGAGGGCCGGGGAACACCGGCCGAGGCGCGCCGGATTTTGAAGGGGGAGAGGATTTCATGCCGGTATTTTCGGGGACGGCGGCCGCCGACAGGATCGTCGGCAGCGCCGAGGCGGACCAGCTTTACGGTCTCGCGGGCGACGACAAGCTTTACGGCGCGGCCGGCAACGACTGGCTGATCGGAGGCCTGGGCGCCGACATCCTGGTCGGCGGCCTCGGCGACGATTCCTACGACGTCGATTCGGCCGGCGACCAGGTGGTGGAGCGGGCCGGCGAGGGCACCGACCGGGTGCGGGCCTGGATCAGCCATCAGCTCGCCGCCAATGTGGAGATCCTGACCCTGGCGGGCACGGCCGATCTGATCGGCACCGGCAACGCGCTGGACAACACGATCGTCGGCAATGCCGGCAACAACGTGCTCAACGGCAGCGCCGGCAACGACGTGCTGATCGGGGGCAAGGGCGACGACGTCTACGACGTGGATTCGGCCGGCGACAAGGTGGCGGAGGCGGCGGGCGAGGGCCAAGACCGGGTGCGGTCGCTGGTCAGCTGGCAGCTGGGCGCCAATGTCGAGGACCTGACCCTGGGCGGCACGGGCGACCTGATGGGCACCGGCAACGCGCTGGCCAACACCCTCATCGGCAACGCCGGGAACAACGTCCTCAACGGCAGTCTCGGCGACGACCTCCTGATCGGCCGCGCCGGCAACGACGTCTACGACGTGGATTCGATCGGAGACAAGGTCCAGGAGTCGGCGGGGGAGGGCTATGACCGGGTGCGGTCGTCGGTCAGCTATACGCTCGGCGCGCATGTCGAGGAGCTGAACCTGACCGGTGCCGTTGCCATCGACGGCACCGGAAATGGGCTAGCCAACACGATCGTGGGAAACGGGGCCGGCAATGCGATAGCAGGCGGCGCCGGAGACGATGTGGTCTACGGCATGGATGGGAATGATCGTCTTTCCGGTGATGCCGGCTTTGACCGAGTTTATGGCGGTTCTGGAAACGATAACCTCGATATTCGAAGTGCTGACATTCAGTCGGGTGAGGTATATGACGGCGGCTCCGGAGTGGATACTTTTAGTGTCAAGGATTTTGGCGATGCAGATTTGTTCAAAATTAACATTATAAATATTGAAAATTTGGATGCGCGAAACGTGAATCTGTATTCTAACCAATTGAATTCATTTAAATATATTTCGGCATGGGAAATTAGGGTTATCGATGGTGGTGAAATAAATTTGGAAAATTCACAGATAGCCGCTGGTACATCAATAAAGTTGAGCGATTTCGGAAATGTCATCAACCTTGGTTCCGCCGGCGCCGGTGTGGTTGGTGAGAATGGCGACGATACTGTAACGGGAGGCAGATCCGCTATCGGCAATGGAGGGGATGATACACTTGTTGCCGGGGCGCATGGGGCGACACTCAACGGCGGGGTCGGCGACGACATTTTGCGCGGCGGAATAGGCTCGGATTTGATCTACGACGGAGCGGGCAGCGATGATGTGAATGGAGGAGACGGTAATGACTACCTCCACGTCAATGATGGCTATATCGCTGCTGGGGACCGCTATGAGGGCGGAGCGGGTGTCGATGAATTGTCTGTTGGCTATGAAGACTACACCCCATCGGTCGATATCTCCATTGCTGAAGTCGTCAGCTTTGAAGTTCTGACCAGCTTCACGAGCCGACTTATCCTTCGGGCCGATCAGCTGGATGGGTTCCGGAGCATATCGGCACCGAGGATCGAGATCGTTGGCGGAGGATCCGTCGATCTCACCGACAGTTCGTTTGTCGCTTCGAACATGACCCTTTTTCTGTCCGCGACCGGAAATACGATCCGCGCGGGATCGTGGGGCTTCGAGGTGCAAGGGGGAGATGGGGCCGATACGGTCATCGGCGGGTCCCGTCGCGACTTCTATGCAGGAGGCGCCGGAAACGATCTGCTTGATGGCAGGGGAGATGACGACTCCCTCTTCGGCTTCGCCGGTGACGACACCCTCACCGGCGGTGCGGGTCACGACTCGCTATCGGGAGGCGATGGCAACGACATCATCATCGGCGGTGCCGACGGTGACTCGATACATGGCGGAATCGGGCGGGATCGATTCGTCTTTACCAGCACCCTCGATGGAGGAGACTTCATCAATGACTTCAACCCAGGGCAAGGCGACACGTTGGTGTTCCAGGGTTTGCTGCACGGCACCTTTAGCTATCTCGGTGCCGCGGCATTCACAGCCAGCGGCAACAGCGAGGCCCGCTTTGCCAGCGGACAGGTGCTTGTGGATACCGATGGCAACGGCACAGCGGACATCACGATCAACCTGACCGGGTTCACCTCCGCATCCCAACTCCACACCTCCGACTTCGTGTTCTCCTGACGGCTCGCGGTGGGCGGAGACCCGATGGCCTCCGCCCCGCATTTCCCGAATGCTGCATTGCAGCATTCGTATGACGTTTGGCGAAGATAAGCGCGCATCCTAGGGCCGGTATCCCGTCACCGGATTCGCCCCTCATGCCGCTGCCGCTTTTCGCCCTGGCCGTCGCCGCGTTCGGCATCGGCACCACCGAATTCGTGATCATGGGCCTGCTGCCGGACGTGGCGCGGGATCTCGGCGTCTCGATCCCGGCGGCCGGCATGCTGGTCTCGGGCTATGCGCTCAGCGTCACCATCGGCGCGCCGATCGTCGCCCTGCTGACCGCCAGGCTGCCGCGCAAGACCGTGCTGCTCGGGCTGATGGGCGTCTTCGTCCTCGGCAACCTGATGTGCGCGCTGGCGCCCGACTACTGGTCGCTGATGGCGGCGCGGGTGCTGACGGCGCTGTGCCACGGCGCCTTCTTCGGCATCGGCGCCGTGGTCGCCGCCGGCCTCGTGCCGCGGCACCAGCGCTCCCGCGCCATCGCGCTGATGTTCTCCGGCCTCACCCTGGCGAACGTCCTGGGCGTGCCCTTCGGCACCGCGCTGGGCCATGTCGCCGGCTGGCGCGCCACCTTCGGGGCGATCGTGCCGATCGGCATCGCCGCGGCCTTGGCCATCGCGTTCATTCTGCCGCGCGACCGCGAGGCGCCGGCCGGCAACCTGCTCTCCGAATTTTCGGTGCTGCGCAAGCCGCAGGTGCTGCTGGCCATGGCGCTCAGCATCCTGTCCTCGGTCAGCCTGTTCACCGTCTTCACCTACATCACGCCCATTCTCGAGACCGTCTCCGGCCTGACGCCGCAGGGCGTCACCACCGCCCTCCTGCTGTTCGGCGTCGGCATCACCGTCGGCAACCTGTTCGGCGGGCGCCTGGCCGACTGGCGGCTGATGCCGGCGGTGATGGCCAGCTTCACCGCGCTGGCCGTGGTCTGCGCCGGCTTCGGCCTGGCCGCGCCCTTCGCCATCCCCGCCGTCGCGGCGATGGTGCTGTGGGGCGTGGTCCAGTTCAGCCTCGGCGCGCCGCTGCAGACCCGCGTGGTCGACCAGGCGCATGAGGCGCCGAACCTGGCCTCGACCCTGAACCAGGGCGCCTTCAACCTCGGCAACGCCGCCGGCGCCTGGCTCGGCGGCGCGGCGATCACCGCCGGCATGCCCTATGGCCAGATCCCGTATCTCGGCGCCGCCGTGGCCGTGGTCGGGCTCGCCGTCGCCGTCCTCTCCTACACGCTGGAGAAGCGCGCCCCGGCGCTGGCCTGAGACGGCCGATCGACCCGCCCCGGCTTGATCGATGCCGGCGGCAAGCTCAAGTTAGCTTGAAAGCCCGATCGGCACGGTGGCGGAGCCATGGACGGAGTCCTGACGATCAACCAGGTGTCGCGGCGCAGCGGCGTCGCGGCCTCGGCGCTGCGCTATTACGAGGAGCGGGGGCTGATCCGGTCCGAGCGCGCCGGCTCCGGCCACCGCCGCTTCCCGCGGGCGGTGCTGCGGCGGATCGCCTTCATCGTCTTCGCCCAGCGCATCGGCATGTCGCTGGACGAGATCAAGGCCGAGCTGGACAAGCTGCCGACCGACCACATCCCGACCGGCGAGGACTGGTCGCGCCTGTCGGGCGGCTGGACCCGGCGGATCGACGAGCGGATCGCGGAGCTGGAGCGGCTGAAATCCGGCCTCGCCGGCTGCATCGGCTGCGGCTGCCTGTCGCTGTCCTCCTGCGGCCTCGTCAACCCGGCGGACCGCGCCGCCCGGCTCGGTCCGGGACCGCGCTTCTGGGTCGGCGACAGCAAACCGCGAAGCTGAGGCGCCTCACGCCTTCTTCCAGCGCTGCATCAGGTCGGTCAGGCGGCCGAGGGCGAAATCGGCCAGCACCGCCAGCGTGCCGACCACCAGCGCGCCCTGGATGACATAGGCCAGGTTGTTGCCGTTCAGCCCGACGATGATCGGCGTGCCCAGCGTCGTGGCGCCGACGGTCGAGGCGATCGCCGCGGTGCCGATGTTGATCGCGACCGAGGTGCGGATGCCGGCCAGGATCACCGGCGCGGCCAGCGGCAGCTCGACCGACCACAGCCGCCGGGCCGGCCCCATGCCCATGCCCTCGGCCGCGTCGCGCGCCGCCGGCGGCACCTGCTCCAGCCCGGCGATGGTGTTCTCGACGATCGGCAGCAGGCCGTAGAGCGACAGGGCGATCAGCGCCGGCCAGGCGCCGAAGCCGATCAGCGGCACCGTGATCGCCAGCACCGCGACCGGCGGGAAGGTCTGGCCCATCGCCGTCACGGTCTCGACCAGGCCGCGGAACTCGGCCCCGGCCGGGCGAGTGACGAAGATGCCGGCGGCGACGCCGACCGCGATCGCGATCAGGCTCGACGCCCCGACCAGCAGCACATGCGCCAGCACCAGCGCCGCGAAACTGTCGGCCTCGTAGAAGGGCCGCTCCAGCTGCGGGAACCAGGCGGCGAAGAGCGGCCGGGTCAGCGGCAGGCCGAACACCAGCGCGACGAAACCGGCGGCGAGCCACAGCAGCGGATCGCGCCAGGGGCGCCAGCCCGGGCGGGCGGGTTCGGCCGCGGCGGGCTGGGCGACGCTCATGCCCGCACCAGATCGTCGAGATGCAGGTTGCCCAGCGGCTTGCCGTCCGCCGCCGCCACCGGCGCCCGGTCGGCATGGCGCGCCACCAGGATCGACAGGGCGGTGCGCAGTGACGCCTCGGCCGGGATCGGCGCGCCGTCGGCCGCCTCGCCGGGCCGCACCCGGTCCGCCGCCGTTTCGGTCGCCAGCAGCTTGAGGCCGAGATCGTCGCGGCCGATAAAGTCGCGCACGAAGTCGTTGGCCGGTGATGTCAGGATCTCGCGCGGACTGCCCAGCTGCACCAGCCTTCCATGGTCGAGGATGGCGATCTGGCTGGCGAGGCGCAGCGCCTCGTCCATGTCGTGGGTGACGAAGACGATGGTCTTGCCGGTCTCGCGGTGGATCCGCGCCAGCTCGCCCTGCAGCGCGTCGCGGGTGATGGGATCGAGCGCGCCGAAGGGCTCGTCCATCAGCAGCACCTCGGGGTTCGCCGCCAGCGCCCGGGCGACGCCGACCCGCTGCTGCTGGCCGCCGGACAGCTGATGCGGGTATTTCTCGGCGAAGCGCGGGTCGAGCTGCAGCAGGTCCAGAAGCTCGCGCACCCGGTCGTCGATCTTCGGCTGCGGCCAGCCCAGCAGGACCGGCACCGCGGCGATGTTGCGGGCCACCGTCCAATGCGGGAACAGGCCGATCGACTGGATGGCGTAGCCCATGCGCCGGCGCAACGCCTCGACCGGGATCCTCGTCACGTCCTCGCCGCCGACGGTGAGCGTGCCTTCGGTGTGCGGGATCAGCCGGTTGATCATCCGGAGGCTGGTCGACTTGCCGGAGCCGGAGGAGCCAATCAGGGCGCAGAAGGCGCCTTCGGGGATGGTCAGGGTCAGGTCGTCGACCGCGGTGATGCCGTCGAACACCTTGCTGACATGCTCGAACTCGATCATGCGGCTCTCCCTCGCAGGGCGTCGACCAGGATGCGGAACACGGCGTCGACCGTCACCGCCATCAGGATGATCGGCAGGGCGCCTAGCAGCACCAGGTCGAGGGCGTTGGCGAACAGGCCCTGGAACATCACGGCGCCGAGGCCGCCGGCGCCGATCAGCGCGGCCACCGCGGCCAGTCCGATCGCCTGGATCAGGGTGATGCGCAGGCCGGACAGGAAGACCGGCAGGGCCAGCGGCACCTCGACCTTGCGGAAGATCTGGCGCCGGGTCATGCCGATGCCGCGGGCGGCGTCGATCACCCCGGCCTCGACCTGGCCCAGCCCGGCCGCAGTGTTGCGGGCGATCGGCAGCAGCGAATAGAGGGTGAGGGCGATCACCGCCGGGGTGATGCCGATGCCGCTGATGCCGAGCCAGGGCAGGGCGCCGGAAAGCGCAGAGAGCGGCGCGATCAAGAGGCCGAACAGAGCGATCGACGGGATCGTCTGGATGATGCCGAGAATCGAGAAGATCGGCCCGCGCGCGGCAGCGGAGCGATGGGCGGCGATGCCCAGCGGCACGCCGATCAGGAGCGTCGGCACCAGCGCCAGCCCGACCAGCAGCAGGTGGCGCAGCACCTGCGGACCGAAGACGCCGTGCTGCTGGACGTATTCCTTCATCAGCGACAGCTGGTCGACCGCACCGCCGGCGATCAGCGCCGCGACCGGCACCGCCAGCAGCAGCGCGGCACCGAGCCGGGCCGCCGGGCCGAGATCCAGCCGGCGGGCCGCGTCGGCGGCGGCCAGCAGGGCGGCCAGGGTCAGGACCCAGAATCCGGCGCCGAGCGAGGTGCGGGCGGAGGGGCGAGCGCCGGCGGCCAGCAGCCCGGCCTGCATCCCCGCCAGCCAGATGAGGCCGATGGCGATGCCGATGCCGGCGACCAGCTGCGCCGTCAGCGTCCAGCGTCGCGGCGGCACGAAGGCGCCGATCAGCAGCAGGACGGCCGCGGCGACCGGCAGCGCCGCCCAGGGCCCGGCCAGGTCGAGCGCGCCGATCGGCTTGCCCGACAGCAGCCGGTTCGGCGCATGGGTCAGGATCGGCAGCGCCAGCACCCCGGCCACCGCCACCACCCCCAGCACCAGCAGCACGCGGTTGCGGATGACGGTCATGGCGGTGGCCATGAAAGCACCGGCCGATCCGCCCTGTCGCGTCCTACTTCACGAATCCCTTCGCCTTCAGGTACTCGGACGCGACCTGCTGCGGGTCCTCGCCGTCGACCGCGATCTTGCCGTTCAGCTCCTGCAGGGTCTTGAGGTCGAGCGAGGCGAAGACCGGGTCCAGCGCCTCCTTGATCTTGGGATGCTTGGCCAGGACATCGGCGCGGATCGTCGCCGCCGGCTCGTAGACGATCTGGGCGCCCTTGTTGTCCTCCAGCACCACCAGCCCGACCGAGGAGATGGCGCCGTCGGTGCCGTAGACCATGGCGGTGTTGACGCCGGAGGTCTGCTCCGCCGCCGCCCGGATGGTGGCCGAGGTGTCGCCGCCGGCCAGGGTGACGATCTGGTCCTGCTTCAGCGTGAAGCCGTAGACCGACTGGAAGGAGGGCAGGGCCGCCGGGCTCTCGACGAACTCGGCCGAGGCGGCCAGCTTGACCTCGCCGCCGCCATTCACCCATTTGGCGAAGTCCTCCAGCGTCTTCAGTTGGTTGCTCTCCGCCACTTCCTGGCGCACCGCAAGGGCCCAGGTGTTGTTGGCCGGCGCCGGGGCCAGCCAGACGATCTTGTTCTGCGCCTCGTCCAGCTGCTTGACCTTGTCGTAGCCGGCCTGGGCGTTCTTCCACGCCGGGGCGCTGTCGATGTTGAAGAAGAAGGCGCCGTTGCCGGTGTATTCCGGATAAACGTCGATCTCGCCGGCCAGGATGGCGCTGCGCACGATCTTGGTGGTGCCGAGCTGCAGCTTGTTCTCGGTCGGGATGCCGTTGGCCTCCAGCACCTGCAGGATGATGCTGCCCAGCAGGCGGCCCTCGGTGTCGACCTTCGAGCCGACGCGGACCGCATCGGCGGCCATGGCGGCGGAAGCGGCCAGGAGACCGGCGCCGAGCGCGGCGGCGGCGAGGATGCGCTTGAGCGGGGAGGGGGTCATGGCGCTGCCTTCTCTGTTCGGGCCGAACGGAACGGGAGGTCCTCTCCACCGAATGCGTTCGCCGGCTCGCTTGTTCCGGTTGCGGAGAGGCAGCTTAATTGACGTTCAGGAAACGTCAATTCTAGGCGAAAAATCTTAATCGATTTGTAGAAAATGGACGTGGAGAAGCCTATGCAGCAGCTGTCCCGGCTGGCCCGAAAGCCGGCCTCACGAGCCGGACACCGGCCCCGGCTGGCCCGGGCGGCTCGGCAGGTCCGGATCGACATGGCCCCAGCTCGGGGCCGAGGCGGTCCAGATCACGCTCGCCGGGCGGGCGATCTCCGGGTCGTCCAGGGCGCCCGCCCGGACCACGATCATGTCGGGCCGGTCCGACGCCTGGCTGAACAACGGGGTCCCGCATCTCGGGCAGAAGCGGCGGTACATGACGTTGCCGCTGTCGGCCGTGCTGACATACTCGGCGACCTCGCCCGTGAGGGTGAGGCCCTCGGTCCGGAAGATCGCGTTGATCGAGGCGTTGCCGGAGGACAGGTACTGGCAGTCCCGGCACCAGCAGGCGCGGGTGGCGACGGGCGGCTGGTCGAACCGGAAGCGGACGGCACCGCAGAAGCATCGGCCGGTGATGGGCTTCGGCGTCACGTTGTCCCCTCGATGCGTCGAGACGAAGTCAAGGCGCAGGCTCCGGCCCGACCGCCCCCGGCTGCGAGCCGGGCTTCGGAAGCGCATGCCCGACGATGTCCGGCACCCTGAATTTCCGCCGGTAGCGGCCCGGCGGCATGCCCGCAAGGCGCCGGAAGAGCCTGCGGAACGATGCCGCGTCCTCGTATCCCACCTCGCGGGCTATGGCGTCGACCGGCGCTGCGGCCGTCTCCAGCAGCTGCTTGGCCTCCTCGATGCGCAGGGCCTGGATATAGGCCAGCGGCGAATAACCGGTCGCCGCCCTGAACCGGCGGTCGAAGGTGCGCTTCGGCAGGCCCGACTGGCGGACCAGCTCGGCGACGATGTCGGGGCGCTCGTAGTTCTGCGCGAGCCAGGCCTGGCAGCGCAGGATCACCGCATCGCCGTGATCGACATTGGCGATCATCGACGCATAGGGCAACTGGCCGTCGCGGTGCCACTGGTAGAGGAACAGCTTCGAGATGCGGATCGCCTCCTCGGTTCCGGCGTGCCTGGCGATCAGCAGCAGGGCCAGATCCTGCCAGGACGAGGCTCCCCCCGAGCAGACCAGGCCGTGGCCGGGGCCGCTCTGCACCAGGATGCGCTCCTCGCGCAGGGTCACCTGGGGGTACATCCGGCGAAACAGCGGCGCATAGCTCCAGTGGGTGGTGGCCTCCCCGCCGTCGAGCAGGCCGGCCTCGGCCAGCACCAGCGAGCCTCCGCAGGCGGCATAGAGCTGCGCGCCTTGCGCGTGCATGTTCCTGATCCACCCGATCAGCCGGCGGTCGAGCGCGCGCACGCTCTCCATCCGCTCTGCCATGACATTCGGCACGAAGACGATGTCGGTGCGCGGGATGTCGACGATCGTGTCCTGCGGCATGATGCTGACGCCGGTGACCAGCTGCAGGGGGCCCGGCTCGGCCGTCACCAGGCGCGGTTCGAACAGGCGATTGCCGGCGGCGCCCTGCCCTTTGAGCGCGTCCCACAGCCACCCCGCCGCCCACAGCGTGTCGTACACGCCGAAGACGATCGACGGATCGCATTCGCGAAACACGACCACGCTGACATGGATGGGCGGCTTGGGAGGCATTGCGGCAAATGAGCGTGGCTCAAATGGCTCCGTGACGGCCATTCTGCCTCTCACGCCGGCGCGGCGCCAGGGGCTAAGTCCTCCCCCCACACCGGCGGCGGCCAACGCCACCGCTCAAACGGTCGAGAGGATCGGCGCCATGCATCTGGACACAGCCAAACTCGAATCCTTGCTGGGGACGATGGTGAACGAGATGGGCGCGGCGGCCAATGCCGCGCTCGTGCTCATCGGCGACAAGCTCGGGCTTTTTCGCGCGCTCGCCGGCGGCCCGCTCACGCCGGGCGAGCTCGCCGCGAAGACCGGCACGCGGGAGCGCTATGTGCGCGAATGGCTCTCGGCGCAGGCGGCGTCCGGCTTCGTCACCTATGACGGCAGAGCGGGGACCTTCACCCTGTCGCCCGAGCAGGCGGCGGTGTTCGCGGACGAGGACAGCGCCGTGAACATGACCGGCGGCTTCTACTCGCTCGCCGCCGTGTTCGCCGACGAGCCCAAGCTCACCGAGGCGTTCAGGAACGGCAAGGGCGTGGGCTGGGGCGAGCGCTGCAACTGCCTGTTCTGCGGCGTGGAGCGCTTCTTTCGCCCCGGCTACAAGGCGCATCTCCTGGCGGAGTGGCTGCCGGCGCTCGATGGCGTCGTCGCCAAGCTCGAGCGCGGCGCCAGGGTGGCCGATGTGGGCTGCGGCCACGGGGCCTCGACCCTGATCATGGCCAGGGCGTTTCCGAATTCCGAGTTCGTCGGGATCGACTTCCACGAGGCCTCCATCGCCCATGCGCGTGAGCAGGCCGGCGGCCTCACCAATCTGCGCTTCGAGGCGGCGCGCGCGCAGGACTACCCGGGCGGCGGCTACGATCTGGTCACGATGTTCGACGCGCTCCACGACATGGGCGATCCCGTCGGCGCGGCGGCTCATGCGCGCAGCACCCTGAAGAGAGACGGCACACTCATGCTGGTCGAACCCATGGCCGGCGACAGCCTGGCCGAGAATCTCAACCCGGTCGGGCGCATCTTCTACGCGTTCTCGACCAGCGTCTGCGTGCCCGCGTCCCTGAACCAGGAGGTCGGCGCGGCGCTCGGCGCACAGGCGGGAGAGCGGCGGCTGGCCGAGGTCGTCCGAGAAGGCGGGTTCTCCCATGTCCGGCGCGCGGCCGAGACGCCCTTCAACATGGTGCTCGAGGCGCGGCCCTGAGCAGCTCGGCGAGTGAGATTACCGGTTTGCGGCATCGTGCGCGGCTCGGTGAAACCAGAAAATCCTTTAAGCCTAAAACAATTCGCCGTACTCTTCCGGGGCAGGGCCGGGGATCGCGCCTCCGGCCCGGGGACGGGAGACGGACGGGATGCGGATCACGGTCATCGGCGGCGGTCCGGGCGGCCTGTACTTCGCGCTTTTGGCCAAGAAGGCGCGGCCGGACTGGCATATCGAGGTGCACGAGCAGAACCGCGCCGACGACACCTTCGGCTTCGGCGTCGTCTTCTCCGACGACACGCTGGACGAGTTCCTGTCTCGCGATCCGGACTCCTACGAGCGGATCCGCGACCGCTTTGCGTACTGGGACGACGTCGCGATCCACTACAAGGGCGAGACCATCCGCTGCGCCGGCAACGGTTTCTGCGGCACCTCGCGGGTGGGGCTGCTGCAGATCCTGCAGGGCCGCTGCCGCGAGGTCGGGGTCGAGCTCTCCTTCTCCGAGCGGATCGACCCGGCGACGCTGGACCGGCGCTTCGCGGATTCGGACGTCATCGTCGCCGCCGACGGCATCAACTCCGCGATCCGCGAGCATTTCCGCGACGCCTTCCGGCCCGAGGTCTCGCTCAAGGCCAACCGCTTCTGCTGGATGGGCTCGACCCGGCCGATGGGCGAGTTCAACTACTTCTTCCGCCAGACCGAGCACGGCGTGATCTGCGCCCACACTTACCAGTACGAGACGGATGCGGAGGGCGGCGGCCGGTCGACCTGGGTGTTCGAGATGGACGAGGCCTGCTGGCAGGGGCACGGCTTCACCGAGGCGGATGAGGAGGGCTCGCGCGACAAGCTGGCGGCGATCTTCGCCGAGGAGCTGCAGGGCCATCCGCTGCTGCTCAACCGGTCGATGTGGCGGCGCTTCCCGCGGATCTTCTGCGAGCGCTGGTGGCACAGGAACATCGTGCTGCTCGGCGACGCCAAGGCGTCGGCGCATTTCTCGATCGGCTCCGGCACCAAGCTGGCGATGGAATGCGCCATCGCCCTGGCCGATGCCGTCGTGGCCCATGCGGAGACCAGCGTGGAACAGGCCTTCACCGCCTATGACAAGGCCCGCCGCACGCCGTGCCAGGTCACCCAGCACAATGCCGACGTGTCGCTGGCCTGGTTCGAGCACATGAACCGGTCCTTCGATATGGACCCGATGCAGTTCGCCATGGTGGTGATGTGCCGGGCCAAGTCGATCACCTACGACAACCTGCGCATCCGCGACCCGGACTTCGTGCGCCGGGCCGACGACGCCTTCTACGAGCGGCTGTGGCGCGAGACCGGCGACGACTACCGCGCCTCCCGGCCGACGCCGATGTTCACCCGCTTCCGGCTGCGCGGCATGGAGCTGAAGAACCGCGTGGTGATGTCGCCGATGGCGCAGTACTCGGCCGACCGCGACGGCAACCTGACCGACTGGCACTTCGTGCACTATGCCTCGCACGCTCTCGGCGGCATGGGGCTGATGTTCGTGGAGATGACCTGCCCGTCGCCGGACGCGCGGATCAGTCTCGGCTGCGCCGGCCTCTGGACCGACGCGCATGAGGCGCAGTGGACGCGGATGGTCGATTTCGTGCACGCCCACAGCGACACGAAGATCGCGATGCAGCTCGGCCATTCCGGGCGCAAGGGATCGACCCAGCTGGGCTGGGAGAACCCCGACCACCCGATCGCCGATCCGGCGGACAACTGGCCGGTGCTCTCGGCCTCGCCGGTGCCCTGGATCGAGGGCGTCAGCCCGGTGCCGCGGGAGATCGACCGCGCCGAGATGGACCGGATCAAGGCCGATTTCGTGCAGGCGACGAAACGCGCCGCCCGGGCCGGCTTCGACCATCTCGAGCTGCACTGCGCGCACGGCTATCTCTTCGCCTCCTTCCTGTCGCCGCTGACCAACCGGCGGACGGACGAGTATGGCGGGCCGGTCGAGAACCGGCTGCGCTATCCGCTGGAGGTGTTCCGGGCGATGCGGGCAGTGTGGCCGGAGGAACGGCCGATGTCGGTTCGCATCTCGGCCACCGACTGGAAGGAGGGCGGCATCGGCGAGGAGGACGTCTTCGCCATCGCCGAGGCCTTCCGCGACGCCGGCTGCGACCTGATCGACGTCTCCGCCGGCCAGACCGTGCCGGACCAGAAGCCGGTCTATGGCCGCATGTTCCAGGTCCAGTTCGCCGAGGCGATCCGCAACGTGCCGAAGATGGCGACCATGGCGGTGGGGGCCATCACCGAGCCGGGGCAGATCAACACCATCCTGCACACCCGCCGCGCCGACCTGGTGGCCCTCGCCCGGCCGCATCTGTGGAACCCGACCTTCGTCCGCCAGGCCGAGGCCTGGTACGGCGTGCGCGGCCAGTCCTGGCCGCAGCAATACTGGCCGGGCCGCGACCAGGCCTTTCGCGAGCTGGGGCGACAGGCCGAGAAGCAGGCAGAGCTGCAGATCAAGGCCCGGCCGAGACGGCATGGGCGATAGGAGGTACAGCCAGGGCATTGAAGAGCATTTGCCCAGATATTGTCATGCCCGGGCTTGACCCGGGCATCCAGAGATCTCGATGCCGCTCTGGGTGGCCCCTGGATCGCCGGGTCAAGCCCGGCGATGACAGGAAACAACAGGCGGCCTCTTCAGCCGATCGCCGTTCGGGCCGCCGCCACGGCCTCGGCCAGGCGGTCCAGTTCTTTCTCCGTGTGCAGGTACGAAACCGCGGCGCGGCAGATCTCGCCCAGGCCGCGGGCGGTCATGTCGAGCGGCGTATAGGCCACGCCGTTGACGGCGATATTGATGCCCTGCGCCGACAGGCGCCGGCGCAGCTCCGCCGGTTCGATCCCCGCGACCGCGAAGGACACCAGGGCCGCGCGCTCAACGCCGAGGTCGTGCACGGTCACGCCCGGGATCGCCGCCAAGCGGGCGCGCAGCCCCTGCGCCAGCGCGTCGAGACGGGCGCGGATGGCGTCGATGCCGATGCTGCGGGCGTAGCGGATCGCGGCGCCGAGGCCGAGCCGCAGCGCCATCGGGAAGTCGCCGGCCTCGAAGCGGAGGGCGCTGTCCTGCAGCCGGGCGCCGTCCGGCGTCCAGGCCGCGGTGCGGGCGTCGTGATAGGGCGGATCGAGCCGGTCGAGGAAGCCCTGCCGGACATAAAGCAGCCCGGTTCCGCGCGGACCGCGCAGATGCTTGCGGCCGGGCGCGATCAGCACGTCGCAGCCCAGCGCCGCGACGTCGATCGGGATCTGGCCGATCGCCTGGGAGGCGTCGAGGAAGAAGGGCACGCCGGCGGCGCGGGCGACCCGGCCGATCGCCGCGGCCGGGTTGATCAGCCCGCCATTGGCGCCGATCCAGGTCAGCGACACCAGCTTCACCCGCTCGTCGATCATCGCCGCCAGCGCCTCGGACGAGGCTCGGCCGGCCTCGTCGCAGGGGATCACCTCGATCACCGCGCCGGTGCGGGCCGCTGCGCGCTGCATGGTAGTCAGGTTGCCGCCCCATTCCTGCCGGCCGACCAGGATGCGGTCGCCGGCGGACAGGGGCAGGCCGGCAAAGGCCAGGCCCCAGCCCTGGGTGGCGCTGCCGGTGAAGGCGACCTCGGCCGGCGCGGCGCCGATCAGGGCCGCGGCCTCGGTTCGCGCTTCTTCTAGCGCCGCTGCCGCCGCCAGCCCGGCCTCGATCGGGCCGGAGACCGCCTCGCGCTGCAGATGGGCCAGCACCGCGTCCAGCACCGGCTGCGGCGGCAGCGAGCCGCCGGCATGGTTGAAGTGCAGCACCCGGCCGATGCCCGGCGTCTCGGCCCGCAGCCGTGCCCAATCCATGGTCAGCCCTCGAGCTCGACGACGGCCTCGACCTCGACCGCGACGCCGCGCGGCAGGGCCGCCACCCCGACCGCGGCGCGGGCATGCCTGCCCTTGTCGCCGAACACCGCGGCGATCAGGTCCGACGCGCCGTTGCCGACCTGCGGCTGCTGGGTGAAGCCGGGCGCCGAGGCGACGAAGACGCCGAGCCGGACGACGCGGCGGATGCGGGACAGCTCGCCGCCCGTCGCGGCCGCGACCTGGGCGAGGATGGCAAGCGCGCACAGCTCGGCCGCCTTCCGCCCGTCCTCCAGCGAGACGGTGTCGCCGAGATGGCCGAGATAGGCCGGGCCGTTGCGGTCCTGCGAAATCTGGCCGGAGACGAACAGCAGGTTGCCGGCCTGGACATACGGCACGTAGTTGGCTGCTGGGGCAGGGGCGGCGGGCAGCTCATGGCCCAGGGCGGCGACGGCTTCGGCGATGGTCTTCGGCATGGTCCGGTCCTTCGTGTCGGAAGCCCGGATGCTAGCCGCCGTCCGCTGCGGTCGACGAACGCGAAGTTTTCGCCTTATGGGTGACTCGGATTCACCTGTGAGGCCGCCGCCTCGCCGCGGATCCAGTCGGTGAAGGCGGCGACCGGCGGGGGCGGGGGGCCGGGGCGGGTCACCAGCCAGTAGCCGAGGCCGGGCGGGGCGAAGGGCGGGCCGCCCAGCGGCTCCACCAGCGCGCCGCTGCGCAGCCGCTCGCCGATCAAGGCATGCCGGCCCATCGCCACGCCCTGGCCCGCCAAAGCCGCCTCCAGCACGATGTTGTAGTCGTGCAGCATCAGGGTGCGGGCGCGGGCCAGGTCGAAGCCATGCGCCGCCGACCAGGCGGGCCATTCGATCGGCTCGCGGGCGTAGGACAGCAGCAGGGTGTGGTGCAGCAGGTCGGCCGGGCGCGCGATCGGCGGGCCGCGCCGCAGCAGCTCCGGGCTGACCACCGGGGCGATCCGGTCGGCCAGCAGCAGCGCCGCCTCGACCTCCGGCCAGCCGCCGGTGCCGTAGCGGATCGCCAGGTCGGCCTCGCCGCCCTTCACGTCCACCAGGGCGTTGGACGGCTCCAGCCGCAGCTCGATCTCCGGATGCGCGGCGGCGAAGCGGGGCAGGCGCGGCACCAGCCAATGGGTGGCGAAGGAGGCGAGCAGGCTGACCCGCAGCACCGCCCGCTCCGGCCCCCGCACCGCACGCGTCTCATCCTCCAGCAGATCGAAGGCGCGGCGCACCCCGTCGAGATAGCGCTCGCCGGCCGGGGTCAGGACGATGGCGCGGGTCTTGCGCCGGAACAGGGCGGTGCCGAGCTCGCGCTCCAGCCGCTGCACCTGGTGGCTGATGGCGCTCGGCGTCACCAGCAGCTCCTCGGCGGCGAGGCGGAAGCTCAGATGCCGGCCGGCTGCCTCGAAGGCGCGCAGGGCGGGCAGGGAGGGCAGGCGCCTTGGCATCGGCTCAGAGACCGTTCGAGAATGCGCTGGCGTGAGTCGGCTGGTGGCGGTTTCGAGAACCGGAGCGCAGCGGACATGGAAGTCCGTGAGCACCGGAAGCGGAGAAACCACCATCAGACGGCCACGCCAGTAGCATTGTCGGACGGTCTCTCAGGGCCCGAAGACCGACCAGCCCATGGCCTTGGCCAGCCGCTCCAGCGCCAGGGTGCCGAGCAGCGAGTTGCCGTGCTGGTTCAGCCCGGGCGACCAGACGGCGACCGAGGCGCGGCCCGGCACGATCGCCAGGATGCCGCCGCCGACGCCGCTCTTGCCCGGCAGGCCGACGCGGAAGGCGAAGTCGCCCGAGCCGTCGTAATGGCCGCAGGTCAGCATCAGGGCGTTGATCCGCCGCGCCCGCTCCGGCGAGACCACGCGGTGCCCGGTCGAGGACCGGCCGCCGCCATCGGCCAGGAACAGCCCGGCGGTGGCCAACTGCCGGCAGGTCATGGCGATGGCGCATTGGTGGACATAGACGCCGAGCGTCAGCTCCACCGGATGCAGCAGGTTGCCGAAGGACTTCATATAGGCGGCCAGCGCCATGTTGCGGAACGCGGTCCCGGCCTCGGACCGCGCCACCTTCTCGTCGATGGCGATGCTCTCGTCGTCGGCCAGCCAGCGGACGAAGCGCAGGATCGACCCGATCGCCTCGCGCGGCTGGTGCCCGGCCAGGACGACGTCGGTCACCACCAGCGCGCCGGCGTTGATGAAGGGGTTCCGCGGCACGCCCTGCTCGTGCTCGAGCTGGACGATCGAGTTGAAGGCGTTGCCCGACGGCTCGCGCCCCACCCGCCGCCACAGCGCGTCGCCGACGGCGCCGAGCGCGAGCGTCAGGGTGAAGACCTTGGAGATGCTCTGGATCGAGAACGGCACCTCGGCGTCGCCGGCGCTGTGGAAGCCGCCGTCGAGGGTGGCGACCGCGATGCCGAACTGGCCGATTTCGACCTTCGCCAGCTCCGGGATGTAGCTGGCGACCTCGCCGCGCCGCTGCTCCCGCGCCATGGCGTCGGCGATCCCGCCGACGACGTCGCTCAGATCCGGCATTCCGGGCTCAGCCCTCGCGGTCGATCGTCATGTACAGGGCGGCGCCGTCGGGCGTGTCGATCGGCCCGCGGCGCCGGAACCCGGCCTTCTCATAGGCGCGGATCGCGGCGGCGTTGGCCGGGGCGGGGTCGACCTGCACCCGCGCCGTCTCCGGCAGGGCCAGCAGGCGGCGCAGCACCAGCTGGATCAGCCGGGTGCCCATGCCGCGGCCGATCACGTCGGTCTCGCCCAGGAACAGGTCGATGCCGAAGGTCTCGCGCGGCAGCTGGTGGGCCGCCCAGTAGCTGTCGGGATTGGCGTGGTAGACATGCATGTAGCCGATCGGCCGGCTGCCCTCGCAGGCCAGGAACGGGGCGATGTTCGATTCGACCAGATGGGCGGCGATCTGCGCCAGCTCCTCCTCCGGATCGCCCCACCAGCGCATGACATGCGGCAGTTCCAGCCAGCGGGCGATGATCGGCAGGTCCTCGATCCTGAGCGCGTTGAGGCCGATCGACGGGTCGACGACATCGGCGATGCGCTGATCCGCCAGCTTCAGCGCGATGCCGGCCGGCCCGGCGGCGGGGAGGGGGTGGTCGTCGCTCATGCCGCGCCGGGGACGGCGATCCCGCCGTGTCGGAAAGGGGAAAAGGTCATGGTCGTATCGGCGCTGCGAACGGGTCAAGAACCTGTACCCGATCGTGGCGAGCGGTCAAAGGGTCCTGTGCCGCACCTCAAATATCATACGGCAGCTCCTCGTCCCTCTGGTTCAGGAACAGCAGGACCAGGCCGGTGACGGTCAGGAACAGATGGGCGGCGGGCTGGCCGTTCCACTCCTTCGACTGCCACATGGCGAACCATTCGCCGCCGATGGCGACGAAGCCGAAGGCGTAGAGCAGGAAGCCCATGCCGACCCCGGCCAGCGCCGGGGCCTTGGCCCGGGCGAAGACGGCCGACGGCGCGTCCCAGCGCAGCGCCATGCGGGCGGCGCCGACCCAGCAGACGGCCGCGGTGGCGATCTGCCAGATGATGATCAGGGCATAGAGGAGATGGTGGACCCACGGAACGTCGATCGCCCGCCACATCAGGGCGGGCGACCGGAAGGTGGTGTCCATCGCCAGCACGTGCCGGACGAAGGCGAAGTTGGAGCCGTAGTCGGTCAGGTTGCCGACCGCGACCAGGGTGAAGAACAGGGCAATACCGGCTGTGGCCAGGATCTTGAGGATCCTGGCCGTCAGCATCAGTGGGCCATCGCCGGCTCACGGCCGATATCGGCCATCGGGTGCCGTTCCGCCCGCTGCAGGGCCTGGCCCTGGGCGTCGAACAGGTGGCAGGTCTCGGCCGCGAAGCCGATCTTGATCTGGTCGTTGGTCTTGACCCGGCTGTCGCCGTCGGCCTGCACCGTCAGCATGCCGACCTCGGTCTTGACGTAGAGATAGGTCTCGCCGCCCAGCCGCTCGACCACCAGCACCTGGCCGGGGATGGTGGCGGCGCCGGTGCCGGACTCGTTCATGTGCTCCGGCCGGATGCCGAGCGTGACCTTGTCGCCCGCCTTGGCCCGGCCCGGCTGCACCGGCACGGTGACGGAGCCGGCGCCCGGCAGCTTCACCGTCGCGTTGGCGCCGTTGGCCGCGGTGATCTCGGTCTCGATGAAGTTCATCTTCGGGCTGCCGATGAAGCCCGCCACGAACAGGTTGTCGGGATGGTGGTACAGCTCGAGCGGCGAGCCCACCTGCTCGATCACGCCGGCGTTCAGCACCACGATCTTGTCGGCCAGCGTCATCGCCTCGACCTGGTCGTGGGTGACGTAGATCATGGTCGCGTTCAGGTCGTTGTGCAGGCGGGCGATCTCGATCCGCATCTGCACGCGCAGCGCCGCGTCCAGGTTCGACAGCGGCTCGTCGAACAGGAACACCTTCGGGTTGCGCACGATGGCGCGGCCGATGGCGACGCGCTGGCGCTGGCCGCCCGACAGCTCCTTCGGCTTGCGCTTCAGCAGATGCTCGAGCTGCAGGATGCGGGCGGCGTCGCCGACCTTGCGCTCGATCTCGGCCTTGCTGGTCTTGGCGAGCTTCAGGCCGAAGGCCATGTTCTCGTAGACCGTCATGTGGGGATAGAGCGCGTAGCTCTGGAACACCATGGCGATGCCGCGCTCGGCCGGGGGCAGGTCGTTGACCCGCTGGCCGTCGATGGCGAGGTCGCCGGCGGTGATGTCCTCGAGGCCGGCGATC
The DNA here is from genome assembly GCF_000423185.1 of Inquilinus limosus DSM 16000. Classification (GTDB taxonomy): domain Bacteria; phylum Pseudomonadota; class Alphaproteobacteria; order DSM-16000; family Inquilinaceae; genus Inquilinus; species Inquilinus limosus. The sequence continues at coordinate 93,766 of NZ_KE383986.1, forward strand.
AGCCGCAGCAGGGTCGACTTGCCGCAGCCCGACGGGCCGACGAAGACGACGAATTCGCGGTCGCGGATGTCGAGATCGACGCCCTTGATGATCTCGAGGTCGCCGAACGACTTACGAATGCCACGGAGCGTAACGCCAGCCATGTTTCCTCCACTGCGCAAAACTTTGTCCGCACCATATCCAGCACGGGCGGCCGAGGCCAGCATTTTGGAACGCCCGGCGTCAAATCGTCTGATGTTTGCACGATTCTGATTCGGGCGGGCGGCCGGGCCGGCCGTGCAGTCGATTGACACGGGCCCCGCCGGCCCCGCTTAATCCGCCCGCCCGAGAGGAGCCGCCGCGGCATGCCGATCCGAGATCCTGTCCCGCCCGCCATGACCGCCACGGCATCGTGACCCGGCGCGCCATCAAGCTCGCCACCGCCCTGGTCGGGCTCGCCGGGCTGTGCGGCGTCATCGGGCTGGTCGCCTCGCAGAATGCCGAGGCGGTGCTGCGCCTCCTGCTCGGCGCCAGCGGCGGCATCCTGCTGGTGGTGGCCTATCACCTCCTGCCGATGGCCTGCTCGGCGATGGGCTGGCGCGCCGCCATCCGGCCGCTGTGGGCGGCCGGGCCCGGCATCTTCGTATGGGCGCGGCTGGTGCGGGAATCGGCCAATGCGGTGCTGCCGGTGGCGCAGGTCGGCGGCAATGTGCTCGGCGCCCGCGTCCTGGCGCTGCACGGCGCCGGCACGGTCCCGGCCGGCGCCGGGATGCTGGTCGACCTCACCCTCGAATTCCTGAGCCAGATCCTGTTCTTCGCCATCGGCCTCGTCGTGCTGCTGCTGATCGGCAGCGGCGACATGCTGCGCTGGGGCGGGATCGGCCTGATGGTCGCGGTCCTGACCGGCGTCGCCTTCGTGCTGGTGCAGCGCTGGGGCATGTTCCGGCTGTTCGAGCAGCTGCTGGGCCGGATCGCCCAACAGTTCGACTGGCCGGCCCTGGGTTCGCTGGCCGGGCTGCACGACACGGTGATGGCGATCTACCGCGACCGCCGGGCATTGGCGCTGTCGGGGGCCTGGCACCTGGCGGCCTGGCTGCTCGGCGCCGGCGAGGTCTGGCTGGCCCTGCGGGTGCTGGGCGCCGATGTCGGCTTCGCCGAGGCGCTGGTGATGGAGAGCATCGGCCAGGCGGTGCGCACCGCCGCCTTCCTGGTGCCCGGGGCGCTCGGCGTTCAGGACGGCAGCATCCTGGCGCTCGGCGTCATGTTCGGCCTGCCGCCGGAGCTCGCCCTCTCGGTGGCGCTGGTCAAGCGCATCCGCGAGCTGCTGCTGCATGCCCCGGCCCTTTTGATCTGGTACCTCATCGAAGGCCGGCGCCTGCTGCGGACGCCGGATGTTGCACGCGAGCAGACATGAAGTCGATCTACACCCAGCCCCACACCTCCTGGACCCATCGCCTGACCCGGATCATGGTGCGGCCCCTGGTCGGCACCCGGGTCACGCCGAACCACCTGACCACGGCCCGGCTGCTGACCGGCCTCGCCAGCGCCGGCGCCTTCGCCGTCGGCGATGCGCGCTGGACCTTCTGGGGCGGCGTCATCTGGCTGGTCTCCTGCCTGCTCGACCGGGCGGATGGCGAGCTGGCGCGGCTCGGCAACAGCTCCTCGCGCTTCGGCCACATCTACGACTACTACTCCGACATCACCGTCAACGCGCTGATGTTCCTGGCGATCGGGATCGGGCTGCGCACCGGCTGGCTGGGCTCGGCCGGGCCGCTGCTGGGGATCCTGGCGAGCGCCGGGGTGCTGCTGGCCTCGATCCTGTCGGAGCGGCTGGAGGCCGCGGGCGCGGTCGAGACCAAGGCCTATGTCGGCATCCTCGGCTTCGACTTCGACGACGCGCTCTACCTGTTCGCGCCGGCGGCCTGGTTCGGCCTGTTCCCCTACATCCTGATCGGCGCGGCGATCGGCGGGCCGTTCTTCGCCATCCTGACCGCGGTGCGCCTTCGCGCCGCACGGGCAGGATCGGAAGTGGGATAGAGCGCCTATTGACACTCATTCGCAATCTCATCTAAATCCGGCGGACCACACCGGAGCCGCCGACGCATGTACATCTGCATCTGCAACGCCCTGAACGACACTCAGATCCGGTGTGCCGTGGAGGCAGGGGCGAAGAACGCGGGGCAGGTCTATGCCGGGCTCGGCTGCGCGCCGCGCTGCGGCAAATGCGTCACCGCCATCCGCCAGATGGTGAACGAGGCCAACCGCGAGCAGGACGACGCGCCGGTCCTCCTCGCCGCCGAGTAAGCCGCCTCTGTACGCCGCGCCGCGGCGGTGCTAGCCAGCCTCCCGAGAGAGTTCCGAAGGGGAGGCCGCGATGGCGGGGACAAGGCGCATCATCATCGACACCGATCCGGGCCAGGACGATGCCATCGCCATCCTGCTGGCGATGGGCTCGCCGGAGCTGGAGATCGCCGGCCTCACCACCGTCGCCGGCAATGTGCCGCTGCACCTGACCACCGCCAACGCGCTGAAGCTGTGCGAGCTGGCCGGCCGCACCGACATCCCGGTGGTGCAGGGATCGATCCGCCCGCTGGTGCGGCCGCTGGTCACCGCCGAGGCGGTGCACGGCAAGACCGGCCTCGACGGCTCCGGCCTGCCGGACCCGACCACGAAGCCGGTCCCCGGCCATGCGGTCGACTGGATCATCGACACGATCATGGCGGCGCCCGAGGGCACCTATACCCTGTGCCCGCTCGGGCCGCTGACCAACATCGCCGCGGCGCTGGTGCGCGAGCCGAAGATCGCGCCGCGCATCCGCGAGATCGTGTTCATGGGCGGCGGCTTCTTCGAGGGCGGCAACACCACCCCGGCGGCCGAGTTCAACATCTATGTCGATCCGCACGCCGCCCATGTGGTGCTGACCAGCGCCATCAAGCTGACCATGGTGCCGCTCGACGTCACCCACAAGGCATTGATCTCCCGCGCCTGGCTCGAAAAGGTGGCGGCGCTCGGCACGCCGGTGGCGAGGAGCGTCGCCGGCATGCTGGATTTCTACGAGCGCTTCGACATGGACCGCTACGGCACCGCCGGCGGCCCGCTGCACGACCCCTGCGTCATCGCCTATCTGCTGCGGCCGGAGCTGTTCGGCGGCCGCGACTGCCATGTGGCGGTCGAACTGGCGGGCGAGCACACGCTGGGCATGACCGTGGTCGACTGGTGGGGCATGGCCGAGAAATGGGGCCGCCCCGACGAGAAGCCGAAGAACTGCCGCGTGCTGCGCGAGATCGACGCCGACGGCTTCTTCGAGCTGATCTACCAGGCGCTGCGGCGGCTGTGAGAATGCTGGAGGGCGGCGTGACCGAATCCCTCGAAAGCGTCTTCACCATCGAGGCGGCGCCGCTGAAGTTCGGCGCCGGCGCGGTCGAGGAGCTGGGCTGGGAGCTGAAGCGCCTCGGCGTCTCCCGGGTGCTGTTGGTCGCCGATCCGGCGCTGCACGAATTCAAGCTGGTCGACCGGGTGATCGGCATCATCCAGCGCAGCGGCATCGGCGTCACCCGGTTCGAGGGCATTGCGGTCGAGCCGACGCTGGAATCGCTGGAGCTCGCCGCCGAGGTCGCGCTGGCGGCGGAGGTCGACGGCTTCGTCGCGCTCGGCGGCGGGTCGACCATCGACACCGCCAAGGTCGCCAACCTGATCAAGCGCCATGGCGGCGCGATCATGGACTATGTCAACCCGCCGATCGGCGGCGGCCGCAAGCCGCCGGGGCCGTTGTTCCCGCTGGTCGCGGTGCCGACCACCTCCGGCTCGGGGTCGGAAGCGACGACCGTCGCCATCCTCGACATCCCCGAGCTCAAGGTGAAGACCGGCATCTCGCACCGCCATATCCGCCCGAGCCTGGCGCTGGTGGATCCTGAGCTGGCGCGCACCACCCCGGCCGGAGTCACCGCCTCGGCCGGGCTCGACGTGGTCTGCCACGCCGTCGAATCCTACATCTCCAAGCCCTTCGACGCGCGGCCGCGCCCGGCCGCGCCGGACGACCGGCCGCCCTATCAGGGCAGCAACCCGGTGGCCGATGTCTGGTCGCTGCAGGCGATCGAATTCGGCGGCCGGTACTTGGCCCGGGCGGTGGCAGACGGCGAGGATCTGGAGGCGCGCGGCACGATGATGCTGGCCGCGACCATGGCCGGGATCGGCTTCGGCACCGCCGGGGTGCACATCCCGCACGCCTGCGCCTATCCGATCGCCGGGCTGAAGCACGTCTTCCATGCCGACGGGTACAGCCGCGACCACGCCTTCGTGCCGCACGGCTATTCGGTAATCGTGACGTCGCCGGCGGCGTTCCGCTTCACCTACGACGCGGCGCCGGAGAAGCACATCCGGGCGGCGGAGCTTTTGACCGGACGATCGGTCAGCGATCCGGGGCCGGACAGCCTGCCCGCGGCGCTGATCGCGCTGATGCGGCAGGTCGGCGCGCCGAGCGGCATCGCCGCGCTGGGCTATGGCGAGGCCGACATCCCGGCCCTGGTCGAAGGCGCGCTGAAGCAGCAGCGCCTCCTGGTCGGCGCGCCCAAGCCGGCCGGGCCCGCCGATCTCGAACGCATCTTCCTTGAGTCGCTGGTGAACTGGTAATTCCAGCGGCCTTTAAGGTCGACCCTCCAGCCCCATTCCGTCATGGCGAGGCGCGGGGCGCCGTGGCCATCCAGGAGGGGCGGTGCCGCCTGGATGGCCACGCCCCTTCGGGGCTCGCCATGACGGTTAAGTGTTGCGGCCGTTGGTATCAGGCGGCGCGCAGCACCACCTCGGCCGGGACGTAGTTCAGCCCCAGCGCCTCGGCCACCGGCTTGTTGGTGACCTGGCCGGAATGGACGTTCAGCCCCTCGCGCAGATGCGGGTCGTCCAGGCAGGCGCGGCGATAGCCCTTGTCGGCCAGCGCCAGGGCGAAGGGCAGGGTGGCGTTGTTCAGCGCGAAGGTCGAGGTCCGTGCCACGCCGCCGGGCATGTTGGCGACGCAGTAATGCACCACCCCGTCGACCACGTAGGTCGGGTTGTCGTGGGTGGTCGGACGCGAGGTCTCGAAGCAGCCGCCCTGGTCGATGGCGACGTCGACCACCACCGAGCCGGGCTTCATCTTCGCGATCATGGCGCGGGTTACCAGCTTCGGCGCCGCGGCGCCCGGCACCAGCACGGCGCCGATCACGAGGTCGGCCCCGGTGACATGCTCCTCGATCGCGTCGACCGTCGAGTAGATGGTGTTCAGCTCGGCGCCGAACTGCAGGTCCAGCTCCTTCAGCCGCTGCAGCGACTTGTCGATCACCGTGACATGGGCCTCGAGGCCCATCGCCATGCGCGCGGCGTTGGTGCCGACCACGCCGCCGCCGAGGACGACGACCTTGGCCGCCGGAACGCCCGGCACGCCGCCCAGCAGCATGCCGCGGCCGCCCTGGATCTTCTCCAGGCAATGGGCGCCGCACTGGATCGACATTCGGCCGGCCACCTCGCTCATCGGCGCCAGCAGCGGCAGGCCGCCGCGGGCATCGGTGACGGTCTCGTAGGCGATGGCGACCGCGCCGGACTTCATCAGCAGCTCGGTCTGGCGCGGGTCCGGCGCCAGATGCAGATAGGTGAACAGCACCTGGCCGCGGCGCAGCATCCGGCATTCGTCCGGCTGCGGCTCCTTGACCTTCACGATCATGTCGGCGCGGTCGAAGATCTCCTGGGCGGTGGACACGATCTCCGCCCCCGCGGCGCGGTAGCGGTCGTCGCCGAAATCGATCCCGGCGCCGGCATTGGTCTCGACGATGACGCTGTGACCGTGATGGACCAGCTCGCGGACGGAGCTCGGGGTCAGGCCGACACGGTACTCGTGGGTTTTGATTTCCTTCGGCACGCCGATGAGCATGTTTCCCCCGGGTTTCGTTGCCGGCGGCCGCCCTGCGGGCGGCGCCTCTCCGATTCCTACATCAGCCGTGAGGAGAATGACATCATGTGAGCTGACACGGGTCGAAACGGCGGCGGCGTCTGTCTTGCCGGCGTCTATCCTGCTGATGTCACCCCACGGGAGAGGAACCAGCTCGAATGACGTCCAAACGGGACCACATTCCACAATCCCCAGGCGATCTGCGGCCGTTTCCGCCTAAGCTGGCTCGCTGGATCAAGCGATTCGCCGTCATTCTGTCGGTTGCTGCCGTGAACGCATGTGCTCAGGGACCAGGCGCGCCCGCGGGCGGCGTCTACAACCTGCTCGTCGGCACCTACACGGGCGGCGGCAGCGACGGCCTCTACGTCTATCGCTTCGACAGCAACACCGGCAGCGTCACGCCGGTCTCGTCGGTCAAGACGGAGAATCCATCCTATCTCGTGCCGACCCGGGACGGCCGCACCGTCTATGCCGTCAACGAGCTGCCGGGCGACAACGGCCCCGCGAGCCAGCGCGGCGGCATCAGCGCGTTCGGCTTCGACGCGAGGACAGGCACGCTGACCTTCCTGAACCGCGTGTCGGCGACGGGAAACGACCCGTGCTATCTGAGCCTCTCGCCCGACGGCAGGTATCTCGTCGCCGCGAACTACTCGGTCGCGGCCGACCCCGGCGGCAGCTTCTCGGTGTTTCCGCTCTCGGCCGACGGGCGGGTCGGCGCCGCCGTGCAGACCGTCCATCACGAGGGCTCGGGGCCGGTGAGGGGACGGCAGGACAGCGCACATGTGCACTCGACCGTGTTCTCGCCCGACGGCCGGTCCCTGTTCGTGCAGGATCTCGGGGCGGATCGGATCTTCGAGTACCGCTACACGCCGGACGGCGTCCGCCGGCTCTTCATCTCCACCGGCGATACGCCGGTGGCCGCGGGGTCCGGCCCGCGTCATCTGGTGTTCAGCGCGAACGGCCGCTTCGCCTATGTGACGAACGAGCTGAACGCGTCGGTGGGCGTGTACGGCTATCGCGACGGGCGCCTCACGCACATCGAGACCGTGCCGATGTCCGAACCCGGCTTCAAGGGCAGGGTGGGGGCCGCGGCGCTCCATCTGTCGCCGGACGGCCGCTTCCTCTATGCGAGCAACCGCGGCGACGCGAACGAGATCGTGATCTACGCCGTGGATGCCGGCAGCGGGCGCCTGACGCTCGTCGGCCGCCAATCGACCCTCGGCAGGACGCCGCGCGAGTTCCTGATCGACCCGAGCGGCCGGTGGCTGATCGTCGGCAACCAGGACAGCGACAGCTTCTATGTGTTCCGCCGCGATGTCGCGACGGGTGAACTCGATCCCGACGGGCAGAAGATCTCGGTCGGAAAGCCGGTGGATTTCAAGCTGGTTCCGGTGCCGTAACGTCGGGCCGGCTCGCAGCGAGCGAGATGAAACGGGCGGCGCATGCGCGCCGCCCGTTTCATCCTTGCGCCGCAGGGCGTGCCTCTGGATCGGCCAACGACAAAACCGCCGCGAGGCAATGCCTCCGGCGGTCCGGCAAATCCGTTCTGTCGTCCGCGGCGGGCCGCGGTGGAAGCTCCGTCGTCCGCATGCCCGCGGACGGGGCGTCGTCAGAAGCCTTCGCGCTCGAGCCGCTTGCGCAGCATCTTGCGGGCGCGGCGCACGGCCTCGGCCTGCTCGCGGGCGCGCTTTTCGGACGGCTTCTCGTAGTTGCGACGAAGCTTCATCTCCCGGAAGATGCCCTCGCGCTGCATCTTCTTCTTCAGCGCGCGCAGCGCCTGGTCGACGTTGTTGTCACGGACATGGACTTGCACGTTCTGCCATCGCTCCTTTCACAGCCGGGGTGATCCCGGTGCAGGTCTCAGTGGGGCGTGTCTTGTATCACGCGACTTTTTGCTTGCCAAGTCGGGGCAAATCAGGTTTGCGCCCGCCAGACCGGGTTCATCGGGAGACGGAATTTTGACTCTGTTGAAGATCGTCGGCATGGGCCACCCGGTGCTGCGCCGAATCGCCGATCCGGTGGAGGATCCGGGCGATCCGGAGATCGCGCGGCTGGCCACCGACATGATCGAGACGATGCGGGACGCGCCGGGAATCGGCCTGGCCGCGCCGCAGGTCTACCGGCCGTTGCGGCTGATCGTGTTCGAGGTGCCGCCGGGACGGCAGGAGGAGGGCGAGCCGCCGGCGCCGGAGGGGCCGACGGTGCTGATCAATCCGGAGATCGTGCCGCTGGTCGAGGACAAGGCGCTGGGGCTGGAGGGCTGCCTGTCGATCCCGGGCTTCCGCGGCCTGGTGCCGCGCTGGCGGCGGATCGGCTATCGTGGCCTCGGCCTCGACGGCAGGCTGATCGAGCGCGAGGCCGAAGGCCTGCACGCCCGCGTGGTGCAGCACGAGGCCGATCATCTCGACGGCGTGCTGTATCTCGACCGGCTGCGCGACCTCAGGGACCTCGCGGTCGACGCCGAGGCCCGCCATCTCGCCGACAGAGCGTGAGGGAGACATCATGACCGACCCGATATCGAGCGACCGGACGGCCGAACGCGACGCCCTGCTGCTGGCGGTCCTGCCGCATGTCGCCTTCGACGGCTGGACCCGGCAGGCCCTGCGCCTCGGCGCCGAGGATGCGGGATTCGGCCTCGACGACGCCGCCATCCTGTTCCCCGGCGGAATCGCCGAGCTGGCGGAGCATCTGCACGACTGGGCCGACCGCGCGATGCTGGAGCGGCTGGCGGAGGAGGGCGAGGCCTTCGAGGCGCTGCGGGTGCGCGAGAAGATCGCCCAGGCGGTCATGGCCCGGCTCGACATCCTGCTGCCCTATCGTGACGCGGTCCGCCGCGACCTGTCGCGCCGGGTGCTGCGCCCGCTGTCGCGCCGCGGCCTGCACCAGCTGCATCGCACCGTCGATGCGATGTGGCGGGCGGCCGGCGACCGCTCGACCGACATCAACTACTACTCGAAGCGGGGGCTCCTGGCCGGGGTCTACGCCTCGACCCTGCTGGTCTGGCTCGACGACCGCTCCGAGGGGCAGGAGACGACGCGCGCCTTCCTGGAGCGCCGGATCGGCGAGGTGCTGGCCTTCGGCCGCCAGATCTTTGGGCTGAAGCGGCTCGGCGATCTCGCCGAAGCGCCGTTCCGGCTGGCCGCCCGGCTGCGCGAGGGCAGGGGAGCGGCAGCTGGTTAGGCCAAAGACTCGTTGTCATCGCCGGGCTTGAACCGGCGATCCAGGGGCCACCCGGAGCGGCACCGACATTCCTGGATGCCGGGCCAAGCCCGGGCATGACAGCCTTATAGATTGCTGCGGCTTACTTCTTCCGGAAGGCGTCCAGCGCCACGACCTTGGCGCCGTCGCCCGGCGCGGTCTCGGACGCCGGGGCCTTGGCGCCGGCCTCGTCCGGCTCCGGCGCGGCCTCCTCGGCGGCGACATCCTCTTCGCCGGGCTCCCGGGCGGACTGGAACTGCAAGGCGAAATTGACCGACGGGTCGGCGAAGGTGGTGATCGCGGCCAGCGGGATCACCAGGCGCTCGGTCTTGCTGGAGAAGCTGAGCGAGACCGAGAACCGGTCCTCGCAGACCTCGAGCCCGAAGAACTGGTGCTGCAGGACGATCGTCATCTCCTGCGGGTATTTCTGCCGCAGATAATCCGGGATCGTCACCCCGCGATGATTGGTCACGAAAGTCAGGTAGAAGTGATGGTCGCCCGGCAGGCCCTTCTCGGCCACCTGCGCCAGGGCTTCCCTGACCACGCCACGCAGGGCGGATTCGACCATGCGGTCGTATCGAAGTTCGTCGTCCATCCGATCACACTAGACCGGGGCCGGCGGGTTGAAAAGGGAGACGCGCGGCCCGGGGCCGCTCAAGTCCGACATTTGGAAGCGGAAACGGGGCGTTCTGTTGCTGGGTGCCCCTGACCCCACCTCGACGGGGCTAGCCGCCGAGGGATTTAAGAGAGGACGCTAAGCTGCTTACGCAGCCGCGCGAACCTCAGCAAAGTTGTCGTTGGCAACTATTGCTACGGCCCGATAACGGCGGAACCATGCCGGACGAAAACCATCTCTTTACTACACGCGTCGATCCTGTTTCGCCCCCGCGCTCCGTCCAACGCCGGAGATTTGGTGGAGGCGCCGGGTACTGCCCCCGGGTCCGCTGTGCCTATTCCAGAAGGCGTTTATCGTCATAGTCGGTTGCCCGACGCCCGTAAGATAGGCATTCGCCGCCGCGGAGGGAAGGGGTTAGCCCGCTCACAGCACGAAATCGGCGGCGATCAGCGCGATCGTTCCGGTCAGGCGGATATGGAAGTCGGAGACGCCGTCGCCATTGACGTCGCCGGCGATGGTGGTCACGCCTGCGCTGGTGAAGGCGAAGCGCAGCTCGCCGGCGTGGTGGCTGTACAGGCCCGAGCCGATGAAGCTGAACGCCTGGTTGCCGGCGACGGTGGTGACGGCATCGATCGGGGACAGGTCGATCTTGTCGCCCTGGGCCCGGCTGAAATCGGTGATCCGGTCGGAATTGGCGCCGACGACGCTGTGGGCGGCGAAGGACAGCACGAACCGGTCGGCCCCGGCACCGCCGGCCAGCACATCCTTGCCGGCCCAGCCGTTCAGGGCATTGGCGCCGCCGTTGCCGGTCAGGGTATCGGCGCCGGCCGAGCCGTTGACGTTCTCGATGCCGGAATAGCTGTCGCCCTGGGCATCGCCGCCGCTGCCCGTGCCGCTGGCCAGGTTGGCCGCCACCCCGACCGAGCTGTTGTAGTAGCTGACGAGGTCGGTGCCGGCGCCGCCATTCAGCGCGTCGGCCCCGGCGCCGCCGCGGAGCACGTCATTCCCCCGGCCGCCGCTCAGCTGGTTGGCGCCGCCGCCGCCGTTGAGCTGGTCGTTGCCGTCGCCGCTGATGGCGTTCTCGATCACCGTGCCGACGGCGAAGGCGATGGCGCGGCCGGCGATGGTGGCGGCCCCGTTGAGGAGGTCGATCACGGCGGCGCCGGTCAGCGCGGCGCCGTTGATCGTGTCCACCCCGCCGCCGTCGGTCAGGGTCCGGCGCGCCGCGTCGGCGCCGACGGTCGCGAATTCGTCGGTGTAGACATAGGTGTCGTTGGCGCTGGCGGCGTCGCCGTAGAGGCGCAGGCTCCAGGAGTTCAGCGTGCCGGTGTCGCCGAAGACGAAGTCGCGGATGGTCAGGGTCCAGGTGCCCTGGCCGGTCTCGCCCCAGTCCTGGACGGTGCCGAAGGTGAAGTTGATGTTGTCCTGGCTCGAGCCGTCGACGGCGTCGTCGCTCAGCCCCGGGCGGTTCAGGAGGACGCTCTCGGTGCCGTCCGGCGAGGTCAGGATGATCTGCAGGTCGCCGATCCAGGTGTGGCTGAGGTTCAGCGTCACCTCGACCCGGTCGATCTCGATGCCGCTGGCAATGGTCAGGCTGGTGGTCACGCCGTCTTCGTCGCCGTCCGGAACGGCGAGGCCGGGCGAGGCCGAGGCGGCGACGCTGATCTCGTTGGCGCTGGTGTGTGCGGGGCCGGTCCAGCTCTCCGCCAGGCGCACCGCGGCATGGGCGTCGACCAGGCCGAAGCCGATGTCGTGGTTGACCGTCAGGCCGCCGCCGTTCCAGTTGGTCGCGCCGTTGGTCTGGTCGACGGTCGCGCCGGCGGCGGCGGAGCGGGCGGTATAGGCCAGGATCTCCTGCACGTCGCGCCAGCCGAGATTCGGATTGGCGTCGAGCATCAGGGCGACGATGCCGGAGACCATCGGCGCCGCGGCCGAGGTGCCGTTGAAGCTGGTGGTGTAGTCCCCCGCGGCATAGCCGGCGGCACCGGCCCGGTCGGTGGTGACGATGGTGCCGGCCGAGGGGCTGCCCGGCGCACCGACCAGGATCGTGGCGCCGGGCGTCGAGTAGTCGGAGATGCCGCCGTCCGCATTGGTGGCGCCGACGGTGATGGTCCAGCGATTGTTCTGGAAGCTGTGCAGGTTGGTGTCGTCGCCACCGGAATAGAGGTTGCCTGCCGATTGGACGATGATCGTCCCCAGCCCGTCCCGCCCGTTCGTCGCCGCGTTGACCGTGGCCGCGCGGGCGGCGGCCCAGCTGGCATCGGCGAAGTTGTCGAGGAAGGCGGAGTTCGGGTCGTTGGCGAAGGCGTTGCCGAAGCCCCAGCTGTTGTTGAGCACGTCGGCATCTGCCGCCGCCTGGTTGCGGGCGTTCGCCACCGCGCTCTGCAGCGTGTTGAAATACAGCGGGTCGTAATAGGACAGCAGCGTCGCGCCGTAGGCGATGCCGACCACGCCCGTGCCGTTGCGCTCCGCCGCGATGATGCCGGCGACGGCGGTGCCGTGGTTGTCGTCGGTCGCCACCGGCGCGCCGCCCGAACCGCCGGTATAGGCGTTGAAGCTGTGCGCCGTGTCGATGTTGTCGTTCAGGTCGGCGTGGCCGAAGTCGATGCCCTGATCGTGCACGGCGACGACCACGCCGTCGCCGGTATATTCGTCCCAGATGTTGCCGAGATTGATGCCCCAGGCGCCGGTGAGATGCCATTGCTGGGCATAGAGCGGGTCGGTCGGAGCCGGCATGACGGACAATCCTGCAATGGAAATGAGAAGCAGGAACATACCTGGAAAATGCGGCCGTTCTGCGAAGCAATTGTCCTAAACTTGCGGTGCGCGGCAGCGGTGGCTGTGCCCACCGCCCACACCAGCCCTTGGTCCCGGAACCGGGTGGGGCTACAGTATCTGGAAATTCTCTGACAGAACCTGGCCTCATGACCATCACCGCCGACCAGCGCGCCGAGCTGGACCAGATCCGCGCCGCCACCTTCGCCACCCGCCGCGCCACCGTGCCGGCGCTGGAGGAGGTCCTGTTCGAGCCGCTGCCCGTGCTCGACCACGGCTTCGTCCGGGTGATCGACTACATGGGCGATGATTCGGCGGTGGTGCAGGCGGCGCGCGTCTCCTACGGCCGCGGCACCAAGAAAGTGTCGGAGGATGAAGGGCTGATCCGCTACCTGATGCGGCACTGGCACACCACGCCCTTCGAGATGTGCGAGATCAAGTTCCACGTGAAGCTGCCGATCTTCGTGGCCCGGCAGTGGATCCGGCACCGCACCGCCAACGTCAACGAGTACTCGGCCCGCTACTCGATCCTCGACCGCGAGTTCTACCTGCCGGCGCCGGAGCATCTGGCGGCGCAGTCGCGCAACAACCGCCAGGGCCGCGACGCGGTGCTGGAGGGGGAGGAGGCGTCGCGGGTGCTCGACCTGCTGCGCGAGGATGCCGAGCGCTGCTGGCGCGACTATGCCTGGATGCTGAACGAGGAGATCGACGGGTCCGAGCCGGTCGACCCGAACCGCCAGGGGCTGGCGCGCGAGCTGGCGCGGATGAACCTGACGCTCAACACCTACACCCAGTGGTACTGGAAGACGGATCTGCACAACCTCATGCATTTCCTGAGGTTACGGGCCGATCCTCATGCGCAGTACGAGATCCGGGCTTATGCCGACGTGATGCTGGACGCGATGGAGCGCTGGGTGCCGCTCTCCACCCGGGCGTTCCGCGATTACCGCATGAATGCGGCCACGATCTCGGCACCCGGCCTCGCCGTGCTGCGCCGCCTATTGGCGGGCGAGACGGTGTCGCAGCCGGACAGCGGCCTCAGCCCGCGCGAATGGCGCGAGCTGATGGCGGTGCTGGGCCGGCCGGCCTGACGCCGAGGAGGGCGTCGCATCCCGGCGGTTATTCCTCCGGGATGCCGAGCTCGTTCCGAACCTGCGTGACCAGCGGCCTTGTGGCCTCGTTGTTCTCCCACTCCTGCCCCGACAGCTTGTCGGCCACCTTGTCCCGCTCGAGATACTGGCGCTGCTCCTCGGGCAGGTCGGTGCAGACGTTGGGCAGGGCCGAGAGATAGGCCGTGAGATACTGGCGCGTGTTTCCGGGGATCGGATTCTCGGCCCCCGGATTCGTGGCGACGGGCACCGGATCGTTCACGTTCTGAACGACCACGTTGTAGAGCTCTTCCATGACCGCGCCGGAGGCGTTCCCCCAGTCGTGCTGGGTGATCGCCTGGAATTTCGCGCTGTTGTCGGCGCTGGTCACCTGCCCGACATAGTTCCAGATCTGGGCCCTGAGCTGGGCGCGGTCGCCGCTGTTCGCGGCATTCTGGATCGCCGTCAGCCCCGGATCGGTCTGCGTCGTTTCGTCGGTCCCCTGCGCGCCGTTGGTGCTCAGGCCGCGCTCCTGCGCGATCTGGGTGACGTCGGCCTTGATGTCCTCGCCGTTGACGGGCCACTCCTGGCCGAGCAGCTGGTTGACCATCTGCTGCTGCGCGTCGGTGTCGTTGCCCAGCGCGTCGAGGGCGTTGTTGATCACGAAGCTGCGCGCGTGGGCGGAGCCCTCGGCGGCGTAGTCGTAGCCGACCAGGTCGAAGGTGGCCTGGACGAAATCCTCCTGCGGCACCGAGTTCAGATAGGTCTGAATGTCGGCGTCGATCGCATCCCATTGCTGGGTCGCGGTGCCGGAATCGGCGTTCGAGGCCTTGTTGGCGCGGGTCTCGATGCTCTGGGCGAAGGCATCCCGGCCCTCGGGGCCCAGGGCCGCGGCGCCTTCCGGCGTCGGGGCGGGCACCGCCACCGCTTCGCCGATCTGGATCAGGTCGTCATCCGCGAATTCGTTGTGGGCGGTCATCTCGGTCCAGGGCGAGCCGATCTGCTCCGACATCGACCATTGCGAATCGCCTTCCTCGGCGATCAGGAACCGCATGTTCGAGGCCTCGTTCGCGTCGATGCCGTTCCGTTGCATCGCTGCCTGGACGGCCGCCTGCCATTGCTGCTGCTGCCCGGTGGGCACGTAGGTCGTGACGCCGTTCTCGACCCTGAGCATGCGTCCGTCCTTGTCGACCTCGATCGCCATTCCGGCCTCCATTCCTCTCCACCGGGGCGCACGATAGGCGACGAGCTGTTCCAGGAAGATGACGGTTCCGTGAAGATGTCGGTCACGGCGGTCGTGACGATAAAAATCCTACGAAGGGCGAGGTCGTCCTTCTTTGTCATACAAATGAAATAACGGCGTCATGCAATTTTTCTAGGCTTCCCGACCGGTCCACGAAGGCGGTGGGGAAGACATGCTGAAGCCGATCGAGCGCAACCCACGTCCCGCCAACCCGGTCCGGCCCAACACCGACGCCGAGTTCCAGGCGGCGGTGCAGCGGGCCCTGGAGGCCCGCGCGGCGGCTGAGGGGCGCCCGCCCGAATCGCATGGCTACGAGACGGCGGGCCAGGTGCAGCCCGGCGACGGGCTGATACGGCTGGTGGGGACCGACGGCGTCGCCAACAACGGGCAGTTCGCGGATCCGAACGACATCAACCCCGGCGACATCTACTTCCAGCAGGGGCCGTCGCCGGTCAGCGCCGAGACGGAGGGGCTGATCGACACCGCGCTCGCCTACGACCGCGAGCACGACCCGAACTCGGCCGACAGCCAGGGCAACTGGGACGCGGTGCAGTCGGCGATCGCCGGCGAGCTGCGCCAGTCCGTGCAGCTCGACGCCAACGGCCAGCTCCAGCTCACCGCCGACCAGCAGGCGAAGCTGCAGGCGCTCAACAGCTGGGCGGTCGGCACCGACCGGCTGTCGCTGGAGACGCAGCAGGCGCTCGAGCAGGTCGATGGCGAGGTCCAGCAGCAGTCGCGGACCACGGCGCTCGACCAGCAGATCTCCGCGGTCGAAGCGAATCTGAACCAGGTCAACGACAAGCTCGACGGCCAGAGCTTCGTCCGCAAGGGCTGGGGCTGGATCACCCCGGGCAAGAGCGCGGGCGAGGAGTTCCGGGATTTCCTGGAGGACAAGCTCGACGGCCTGAGGGAGCTGAGGCAGAACGACACCGGGCTGCCGCAGCCGCAATACGAGCAGAAGCTGAACGCCGTCCTCGGGAATTTCGAGGAGGAGTTCCAGGAACACGCCGACGCGATGGCGGAGAGCGATGAGACCTGGAACACGATCGGCGAGGTCGGCCGGGTCGTCGCGGCGACGACCGTCGGCATCGTCACCACCGCGGCCACCGGCGGCAATGTCGTGGCCGGTTTCGCCGCGGGCTTCGGCACCTATGAGCTGATCGACGCGGCCGGCGACATCAGCGCGGTGGTGCAGGGCGACGACATGTATGCCGACGGCCACAGCTCGCTGATCGGCTTCGGCATGGATGCGGTCGGCCTTGACGGCGACAGCGGCGACGGCTTGGGCGTCAGCGGAGACCATGCCATGGCGGCGCTGAAGGACACGGCGATCGACGGGCTGTCGTCGATCACCACCGCCGGCGCTACCACGGCCGGAATGCGGGTTTCGACCGCCGTGGGGACGCGGCTCGGCACCACCGCGCTGCCGAATCTGGCGCAACGCTCCGTCGCCACTGCGGCGGGCGCCACGACGGGGCAGGTGGTGAACGGCGCCGGCCAGCTCGCCAGCGACGCCACCCGGCTGGCCTTCGACAACAAGCTGTTCACCGAGGAGGGCGGGCAGCAGCTGCTCAACTCCGCCAAGACGCAGGGTATCTACCTCGCCACGGCGCCGGTGACCGGGGCGGTGGCGGGCGCGATCCCGGTGCAGCGGTTGGTCAGCCCGGCCGCCAACGCGACCGACGATGCCGTCTCGGGCACGTCCCAGGTTGCGGGTGCAGCCGACGACGTTGCCAACGCAGCCGACGATGTCGTCAATGCCGCCGACGACGTTGCCAACACCGCCGACGATGCCGTCAACGCGGCCGACGACGTCGCCAACGCATCCGATGATGTCGTCAACGCGGCCGACGACACTGTCAGTGCAACCGATGACATCGGCCTGGACACGATCCCGGCAGCACAAGCCACCCGCCTGTCGCGCCTCGGCCTGGCCGGCCAGTTCGGCAACGATCTGGCGAACAACTTCGGCGGCGCCGAGCTGGTGGCGCAGCTGACCGAAGGCCGCCACATGAACCGGAACGAGGCGATCTCGGCGGCGATGGGGGCGCTGCCGGGCACCGTCCAGAACGTCGCCATGCACCCGGACATGATGGCCCGGATCGCCGCACGCCGCGAGATGCTGGTGGACAGTGGCGGAATCCGGCAGGAGTCAGATGTTCCCAAGCTGTGGGGCTGGCAGAGCAGGATCCCGGAGTTCCGCCTCGGTGCCCAGGTCCGGATCCTCGGCAACCCGGACATGGTCACGCAGGATAACCTGCCGCAGTTCGGCCGGCCGACCCTGGCCTCTGCCGGTGCGGCCATCAGCACCAAGATGAACGTCAGGGCGCTCGGGCAGTCTGTCATCGACAGCCTGGTGATGGGGTCGACCAAGCCGTTCCGGCTGACAT
This sequence comes from Inquilinus limosus DSM 16000, assembly GCF_000423185.1. Lineage (GTDB taxonomy): Bacteria > Pseudomonadota > Alphaproteobacteria > DSM-16000 > Inquilinaceae > Inquilinus > Inquilinus limosus. Next base: position 110,972 of record NZ_KE383986.1, read on the forward strand.
TGGGCCGCGAGCTGACGGTGTCGCAGCGGCCGCACGAATACCGCAACATCACGCTCAAGGAGGCGGGGATGCTGCCCGCCTCCAACCAGACGGTCTTCCAGATCAAGGGATCGACCGTGCTGAAGCAGGGCGAGCAAGCCCTGTTCGCGACCGATCCGACCCAGGTCTCGGCGGATTTCATGCCGACGCTGCAGGGCGTGCGCGACATCGGGGCGCCGCGCGACGCGGACGGCAACGAGCTGCCCGGCAGCGTGATGGAGCTGAGCTGGGGCGCCATGCTGCCCGACGCGCAGACGGTGACGCTCCATCCGGGCGAGATGGATCTGCTCGGCACCGTCGCCGGGCGTGACGCCCCCGTCGACGCCTTCGTGGCCGTGCCCGAGGGCGGCATCACCTTCACCAAGCTGATGGAGGAGCAGAAGGTCGGTATCCGGCCGCGCTTCTGGACCAACTTCATCCCCGGGCTGAGGCATCTGCCGCTCCTGGGCGCGGAGCGGCGGCCGGAGGACAACATCAAGGTCACCATCCCCGAGGGCACCGTGCTGTCGAGGCAGGCCTGGGACCAGATGCAGGCCACCTATGAGCGGCTGTCGATGCGGACCAGGATCGTGGTGGACGACGAGACCAGCCGGCTTCTCCTGGACTCGGAGCCCGATCTCGCGACCATCCGGGGCCTGGTCGGCGATGAGCGGATCGATCCCAGCACTGCCGTCTCCTACGTGCCCGGACGCGCCAGCGGCATGCGCCTGTCGGCGGTCACCGGCAAATACGCGGAGGAGTATGTCGACCTTCTGACCGGCAGGGACTACCAGTGGCATCGCGATGCGGCGAATGCCGACTTCATCTTCAACGACCGCTATCCGACCGAGAGCATCCCCGGCCTGCGGGACAGCGTGCCGAACCCCGATCAGGCGCTCTCCAACGACGCTTACCAGCACCGTGTCAGCGCGGCCGAGTACGACAGACTCCAAGGGGATGACCAGTTGCGCGCCCTGCCGCGCTCGACGGAGCAGGACAGGACGCCGCTGGTGCGCGGGGTGCCGTCCGAGGTCAACATGTACCGCCGGCTGACCGGACCGATGGCGTCCTTCGTGGCCGAGGCGACGCGCTTCACCGCGTCCCTGAAGCTGCCGACGTTCAGCCTGCCCTTCCTGCCGGTTGCCGCGTCGCTCGAATTCCGCGGCCAGGTCAAGATCGACCCGCCGGGCGTGTCGAAGGAGACGCCGCGTGGCGTCTCCCGCGCCGTGAGAGAGCGCGAGGACGTTGTCTATACCTATGCCGGAGACGATGGCGGCAACCGGTACGTCACGGTCCCGAGCTGGCTGGACGCCTTCCTGAGACATGGGGAGCAAGGCCAGGGCGTCCTGTTCCCCGAAGGCGGCGCCGCCGCGATGAGGCAATACCTGGTGGATCTCGAAGCATCGGCGAGGACGGACCAGCAGCGCCAGGCGATCGCGGATTTCCGCGACGGCGTGCTGCCGCAACTCGGCAACGAGATCCTGACGCCGCCGGCCAGGATCGAGGCGATCCGCCAGTTCCTGGAAGGCCAGGCCGTGCCCGCCGGCGCCGCGCCGCGCATCCCCGAATGGGTCCCGGCCGATCCGATGCCGCTCTGGAATCAGAGGCGCCAGGCCGGCGGGAATGGCTGACCGGCCGATCGGTCAATTCCGGATCGGCTTGGTCACTCCAGGTCGATCACCGGCCGGCTGCACAGGTTGAGGCTCCAGTACTCGGCCTCGGCACCGTCGTTCTGGCGCACCTTGACGTCGAAATAGCAGCCGCCGCGCAGGTCGTCGGTCGGGATCCGGGCGCTGGCGCCGGGCGCCAGCGGCGCCGCGCGCAGCCGGTTGTAGCCCCAGGAGCTCTCGAAGTCCGGCGAGACGCGCAGATCCTCGATCGTGCCGCTCCGCCGGTTCTGGATCTCGACCGAATCCGGCAGGGCCTGCGCCCATGCCGCGGCGGCGGAACCGGCCGCGAGCACGGCGAGCACCGCGATCCGGCAGAAGCGTCCCATCACTCTCCCACTCCGAGGGGGCGGCGTCCGGTCCGTCCGGCGCCGCGATTTGGCTTCTTATCGGCTCGATTTGTGGCGAGGTGGTGACGCTGTGGCCGCTCACTCGATCACGATCCGGGGAGCGGCCGGGCCGCTGCCGGCGCGCAGCTTCTCCCACACCCGCGCGGCGATGGCGCGGTAGGCCTCGGCATGCGGGCTGTCGGGCGCCGAGACCACGATCGGGCGCCCGGAATCCGAGGTCTCGCGGATGGTGACGTCGAGCGGGATTTCGCCGAGGAAGTCGCAGCCCAGCTTCTCCGCCTCCGCCCGCGCCCCGCCATGGCTGAAGATGTCGGTGCGGTGGCCGCAGTTCGGGCAGCAGAAATAGCTCATGTTCTCGATGATCCCGAGCACCGGGACGTCGACCTTGCGGAACATGTTCAGGCCCTTGCGGGCGTCGAGCAGGGCGATGTCCTGCGGCGTCGACACGATCACCGCGCCGGCCAGCGGCACCTGCTGCGCCATGGTCAGCTGCGCGTCGCCGGTGCCCGGCGGCATGTCGACCACCAGCACGTCGAGCGTGCCCCAGTTGACGTCGCGCAGCATCTGCGACAGCGCCGACTGCACCATCGGGCCGCGCCAGATCATCGGCGTCTCCTCGTCGATCAGGAAGCCGATCGACATCACCTTGAGGCCGTAATTCTCCTTCGGGTCCAGGCTCTTGCCGTCGGGCGAGCTGGGCTTGCCGGTGATGCCGGTCATCCGCGGCATCGACGGGCCGTAGATGTCGGCATCGAGCAGCCCGACCTTCAGCCCGTTGGCGGCGAGGCCGAGGGCGAGGTTGACGGCGGTGGTCGACTTGCCGACGCCGCCCTTGCCCGAGGCGACGGCGATGATGGCGCCGACGCCGGCGACCGGCAGCTTGCGGCTTTGTGCCCCACCTGGGGCGGGGCGGGGCGCAGGGGCGGCGCTCTGGGGCTGGCCGGCGCCGCGATGGGCGGTCAGCACCGCGGTGACCGACAGCACGCCCGGGATCGCCGCCACGGCCTTCTCCGCGGCCTGGCGCAGGGGCTCCAGCTGCGGGCCGCGCTGCGGATCGACCTCGATCGAGAACAGCACGTGGCCGTCGCGCAGGGTGAGGCCGGAGATCATGCCGAGGCTGACGAGATCGCCGCCGCGCTCCTCGTCCCGCACCTTGCCCAGCGCCTCGCGCACTGCGGCTTCGGTGACCACCGTCCGGCCGTTTGCCATGGTTGAACTTCCTGCCCTTTGTCCAATATGACAGGCTCCACATTTGCGGCCCGCCGCGCCGAGATATAGCATCCGGCGCCCGGGATGACAGGGCGGTCGACGGGGGAAGGGATCTGGATGCCGTGGAGTAATCAAGGTGGTGGTGGCGGTGGCGGCCCCTGGGGCGGCTCACCGCAGGGCGGCGGACAGAATCCCTGGGGCCGTGGCGGCCCGAGCCAGGCCGACATCGAGGAGATGATCCGCCGCGGCCAGGACCGGTTCCGCCAGGTCATGCCGAAGGGCTTCGGCGGCGGCCGCGGCATCCTGATCGCGATCGTCGTCATCATCATCGGCTGGCTCTTGACCGGCATCTACCGGGTGCAGCCGGACGAGCTGGGCGTGGTCCAGCGATTCGGTGCCTATGTCCGGACCGAGCAGCCCGGCCTGCGCTACCACCTGCCGGCGCCGATCGAGACGGTGACCAAGCCGTCGGTGACGACGCAGAACCGGATCGAGGTCGGCTTCACCAGCGGCGAGGGCCGCGCGGCAGGCCGCGACGTGCCGGACGAGAGCCAGATGCTGACCGGCGACGAGAACATCGTCGACATCGATTTCGTCGTGCTGTGGCGCATCTCCGACCCGGTCGCCTATCTGTTCAACATCCGCGACGCCCGGGCCACCGTGAAGGTGGCGGCGGAAAGCGCGATGCGCGAGGTGATCGGCCACACCGAGATCCAGCCGGCGCTGAACGAGGCGCGCGGCCGGATCGAGCAGGACGCCCGGCGCCTGCTGCAGGCCACGCTCGACAGCTACGGCAGCCCGGGCCGGCCCGGCATCGGCGTGGTGATCGACCAGGTGCAGCTGCAGAAGGTGGCGCCGCCGCAGCAGGTGATCGACGCCTTCGACGACGTGCAGCGCGCCCGCCAGGACCAGGACCGGCTGCGCAACGCCGCCGAGACCTACCGCAACGACATCGTGCCGCGGGCCCGTGGCGACGCCGAGCGGATCACGCAGGAGGCCGAAGCCTATCGCGAGCAGGTGGTGGCGCGGGCCCGCGGTGACGCGGCGCGCTTCACCTCGGTGCTGCAATCCTACCGGGCGGCGCCGGCGATCACGGCCGAGCGCTTCTATCTGGAGACGCTGGAAAGCGTGCTGAAGGGTTCCAACAAGATCCTGATCGACGACGCCGTCGGCGGGCAGGGGGTGCTGCCCTATCTGCCGCTGAACGAGCTGATCAACCGCCCGGCTCCGGCCCCGGCGCAGCGGGGAGGGCAGTGAGATGAATGCCAAACTAGCCGCTCTCGGCGCCGCCGTCGTCGTCGCCGGCCTGGTCCTGGCCGACTCCCTCTACACCGTCAATCAGAACGAGCAGGCCCTGGTGCTGCAGTTCGGCGAGGTGGTGAAGGTCGAGGACGAGCCCGGGCTGAAGCTGAAGCTGCCGATCATCCAGAACGTGCAGTTCTACGAGAAGCGCGTGCTGGACGTGGATCCGCCGGTCGAGCAGGTGATCCTGTCCGACCAGCGCCGGCTCGACGTCGACAGCTATGCCCGCTACCGGATCGTCGATCCGCTGCTGTTCTTCCAGTCGGTGCGGAACGAGCAGATCGCCGGCACCCGGATCAGCAGCTTCGTCAACAACGCGCTGCGCAACGTGCTCGGCAACTACACCCAGCTCGACGTGCTGTCGGAGCAGCGGGGACCGATCATGCGGTCGATCCGGGACCAGGTCGAATCCAACGCCAAGCCGCTGGGCATCGAGATCGTCGACGTCCGCATCGTCCGCGCCGACGTGCCGGAGGGCACGGTGCAGTCGGTCTACGACCGCATGCGCTCGGAGCGCGAGCGCGAAGCGGCGCAGTACCGCGCCCAGGGCGAGGAATACTCGCTGCAGATCCGGTCGCGCGCCGACCGCGACCGCACCGTCCTGCTGGCCGAGGCGGAGCGCAAGGCGCAGGAGCTGCGCGGCCAGGGCGACGCCGATGCGATCCGGATCCAGGCCGAGGCCTACGGCGCCGACCCGCAGTTCTTCTCCTTCTACCGCAGCCTGCAGGCCTACCAGAACACGCTGGGGACGACCGGAACCACGCTGGTGCTGTCGCCGAAGGGCGATTTCTTCAAGTACTTCAACGACGTCACCGGCCGCGGCCTGGTGCCGGCGGTGACCCAGGAGACCCCGCCCGGCACCAACAACGCGCCGGCTCCGGCGCCGGCGGTCCCTGCGCCAGCTCCGGCCCAGCCCGAGCCGGCCCCTGCGGCACCGGGTAGCCCCGGCTGATGGAAGCCCGCATCTCGCCACGATCGGGTGTATGATGACCGACGCCGGCTCCTGCATGGGCCGGCGTCGTGCTTTGAGCGAGGGAGAGCGTTCGTGACCAGACCGATAGCCCGCCGCCCGATCGCCGTCGCCCGCGCCGCGGGAGAGACCGCCCTGCTGCGTTGGGCCGCGACGGTGCTGGTTGTGGCGGCCATGCTGATGGCGGCAGCCGCCGCCATGACAGGGACGGCCCGCGCCGCGCCGGCGCCCGACAGCTTCGCCGACTTGGCCGAGAAGCTGGTGCCGGCGGTGGTCAACATCTCGACCACCCAGAAGGTCCAGGACGGCCAGGACCTGCCGGAGATGCCGCAATTCCCGCCGGGATCGCCGTTCGACGAGTTCTTCCGCGACTTCTTCAACCGGCGCGGCCAGGGCGACCGGCCGCCGCGGCCGCGCAACGCCACGGCGCTCGGCTCCGGCTTCATCGTCCGGGCCAACGGCTTCATCGTCACCAACTACCATGTGATCGAGGACGCCGAGGAGATCACCGTCGTCCTGCACGACAACACCAGCCTCGAGGCCAAGCTGATCGGCCGCGACGACAAGACCGACCTGGCGGTGCTGAAGGTCGAGACCGACAAGCCGCTGCCCTTCGTCGAGTTCGGCGACAGCGACCAGCTGCGGGTCGGCGATTGGGTGCTGGCGATCGGCAACCCCTTCGGCCTCGGCGGCAGCGTCACCGCCGGCATCATCTCGGCCCGGTCGCGCGAGATCGGTGCCGGGAATTATGACGACTTCCTGCAGACCGACGCCGCCATCAACCGCGGCAATTCCGGCGGTCCGATGTTCAACATGGACGGGAAGGTGATCGGCATCAACACCGCGATCTACTCGCCCTCGGGCGGGTCGGTCGGCATCGGCTTCGCCATCCCGTCGTCGCTGGCCAGCGGCGTGATCGACCAGATCATCCAGTTCGGTCGCACCAAGCGCGGCTGGCTGGGCGTCCGGATCCAGTCGGTGACGCCGGAGATCGCCGAGAGCCTGGGCCTGGAGAAGCCGGAGGGCGCGCTGGTGGCCGGGGTGACCGACAAGGGCCCGGCGGCCAGGGCCGGGATCGAGACCGGCGACGTGATCCTGCAGTTCGACGGCAAGCCGATCACCGAGAGCCGGCGTCTGCCGCGCGTGGTCGCCGACACGCCGGTGGACAAGCAGGTGTCGGTCACGGTCTGGCGCAAGGGCGCCCGCAAAGAGCTGCCGGTGACGCTGGGCGAGCTCGAGGCGGCGGAGGAGTCCGGGCTCCTGGCCTCGACCCCGGACAGCCAGAGCGACAGCGGCAAGCCGCAGGAGCTTACGGCTCTCGGGCTCACGCTGTCGCCGATCACCGATGCGCTGAAGAAGCAGTACTCGCTGGCCGACGACCAGAAGGGCGTGGTGGTCACCGAGATCGCCGGCGGTTCGCCGGCGGCGGAGAAGGGGCTGAAGCCCGGCGACGTGATCGTCGAGGTCGGCCAGGCCGAGGTGGCCAGCCCGGCCGACGTCGCCAAGAAGGTGACCGAGGCGCGCGAGGGCGGACGCAAATCGGTGCTGCTGCTGGTCGAAAGCGGCGGCGACCTGCGCTTCGTCGCCCTGCCGGTCGGGCCGGGCTGAGGTCAGCCCACCGTCCCGCTGAAGAAGGCGCCGCCTCCGCGCGGCGCCTTTTTTGTTTTCCCGTAGGTTGGGTTCGCCTCGGCGAACCCAACATTTCTCGGCCGGTGCGGTATCGGGATGTTGGGTTTCGCGGGTCGCGAACCCAACCTACCCGGCTTTATCCCCGCCGGTGCAGCCGCCGCAGATCCTCGCGCCGCAGGGCGCCGAGGCCGAACAGGGCGGCGAGGTAGATCAGGCCGGCCACCGCCAGCACGCCGAGCACGGTGGCGATGGCCAGCAGGTCCGAGCGGCCGGCCAGGGCCGGCGCCGCCAGGACCAGCAGGCCCCACAGCGCCGCCGCCATCACTGCCCCGGCCAGCACCATGCGCGGCAGCCGCCGCCGGGCCGCGGCGTCGAGGCTGAAATGGCCGCGGCGGTGCAGCACCCAGGCCAGAAGGATGATGTTCAGCCACACCCCGGCCGAGGTGCCGACGGCGAGGCCGACCTGGGACAGGGAGTCCATCAGCGCGATCTTCAGCCCGACATTCAGCGCCACCGTGGCGACCGCGATCTTGACCGGTGTCGCCGTGTCGCCGCGGGCGTAGAAGCCGGGCAGCAGGCAGCGCACCAGCACCACCGCCGGCAGGCCGAAGGCGTAGGCGGTCAAAGTCAGTGCTGACTGATGAGAATCGACAGCAGTAAACCGTCCCCGCTCGAACATCGCCGCCAGGATCGGCTCGGCCGCCACCAGGAAGGCGACGGCGAAGGGCAGGGTGAGGGCCAGGGTCAGCTCGATCGCCCGGTTCTGACTGGCCAGCGCGCCCTCATGGTCGTCGGCGGCCAGGCGGCGCGTCACCTCCGGCAGCAGCACGGTGCCGACGGCGATGCCGATGACGCCGAGCGGCAGCTGGTTCAGCCGGTCGGCATAGTTCAAGTAGGATTGCGCGCCGGTCGGCAGCGCCTGGGCGATGATGGTGTCGGCGAAGACGCTGATCTGCGCCATGCCGGCGCCCAGCGTCGCCGGGCCCAGCGCCCGGAAGAAGCGGCGCACCCCGGGCGACAGCCGCGGCCGGACGAGATTCAGCGACACCCCGGCCCGCCGCATGTCCCATTCCAGGTACAGGAACTGCGCGATGCCGGACAGGAACACGCCCCAGGCCAGGGCGTGGCCGGCGGTGGGCAGGAACGGCGTCAGCCCCAGCACCGCGCCGATCATGAACAGGTTCAGGAGGATCGGCGCGGCCGCCGCAGCCCCGAACCGGCCGAGCCCGTTCAGCACGCCGCCCTGCAGCGACACCAGCGACATGAACAGCAGATAGGGGAAGGTGATGCGCGTCAGCTCCACCTTCAGGTCGGTCTGCGCCGCCGGGGCGCCGCCCGGCTCCATCAGCGCGATCAGCCAGGGCATGGCGGCCAGGGCCGCGACCAGCACGACCAGGAGGACGGCCAGCAGGATCGCCTGCACCTGTTCGGCCAGCGCCAGCGCCTTGGCCTTGCCCTCGCGCTGCAGCGTGGTGGTGAAGGTCGGCAGGAAGGCGACGTTGAAGGCGCCCTCGGCGAACAGCGACCGGAAATGGTTCGGCAGCCGGTTGGCCAGGAAGAAGGCGTCGGCCACCGGCCCGGCCCCCAGCACCGCGGCGATGATCTGGTCGCGGACCAGCCCGAGCACGCGGCTGGCGAGCGTCAGCCCGCCGACGGAGGCGATCTTGCGGTACATCGTCAGGCCGTGCCTCGGTGATCGCGGCTTACAAACCGGACGTCATGGCGAGCCCCGAAGGGGCGTGGCCATCCAGGGCCGCTCGCACTGGCCCCTGGATCGCCGCGTCGCTTCGCTCCTCGCGATGACGGCATAGGGAGTCAGCCCTGAGAGTCGGTGTCGACGACCACGAACTCCGCCGCGCGGTAGCCCTGCAGGTAGAGCAGGGCGGTCAGGTCGCCATGGGTCACCGACACGGGCACCGTCTCCCGCACCAGCGGCTTGGCCCGGAAGCCGACGCCGAGGCCGGCGGCCTGCAGCATCGGGATGTCGTTGGCGCCGTCGCCGACGGTGATGGCGTCGTCGAGCCCGAGGCCGCGCTCGACCGCCATCTCCTCCAGGAAGCTGCGCTTGGCGTCCTTGCCCAGGATCGGCTCGCGCACCCTTCCGGTCAGGCGGCCATCGGCCTCGATCAGATGGTTGCCCTCCGACCGGTCGAAGCCGACGGCGGCGGCGACGGGGCGGGTGAATGCGTCGAAGCCGCCGGAGACCAGGGCGCAATAGGCGCCGTTCGCCCGCATCGTCGCCACCAGGGTGCGGCCGCCGGGCGTGTAGCGCAGATCGGCCAGGGCGCGGTCGATGATCGACCGGGGCTGCCCCTCCAGCAAGGCCACGCGCTCGACCACCGCCTCGCGGAAATTGATCTCGCCGCGCATCGCCCGCTCGGTGATCGGCACCACCCGGTCGGCCACGCCGGCCAGGGCCGCCAGCTCGTCCAGCGTCTCGGCCTCGACGATGGTGGCATCCATGTCGGCGACCAGCAGCCGCTTGCGGCGGCCCCGGGCCGGCACGACATTGGCGTCGACCGGCTGTCCGGCCAGCGACAGCCGCACCGCCGCCTGCGCCGCCTTGGCATCGACCCCGGCGAATGCGATATCGCAGGCGATGCCGGGGGCCAGCCAGTCGACCGCGCCCGGCGATCCGCCGGCGATCGCCAGCGCGTTGCGCACATGGCGGGTCAGGGAATCGTCGAGGACCGGCTGGTCCGGGGCGGTGGTGAGGGTGAGGACGAGATCCATGACGCGGCGCAGCTCCCAAGCTCGGGCCCCGGATATGCCGCAGCGCGGCGGTGCCTGTCTATGCGCGAAAGGCGCAGGGATGGTTGAGCAGGCGCGGCTCCCCAGCGTTGCCTCTCCCGCTTGCGGGAGAGGTCGGAGACGCGAAGCGGCTCCGGGTGAGGGGAGTTCGTCGAGGGCGGTTCCAGCCCTCACCCGGACGTCCTGGCGGACGTCCGACCTCTCCCGCCCCGCGGGAGAGGCAATGCGACGAGCGGGCGGGTCTCGATGATGGCGGAGAGCGTCATCGTCATCGGCGGGCCGACCGCCAGCGGCAAATCGGCGCTGGCGCTGGATCTGGCCGAGGCGCTGGACGGTGTGGTGATCAACGCCGACAGCATGCAGGTCTATGCCGAGCTGTCGATCCTCACCGCCCGGCCGGGACCGGCGGACCTCGCGCGGGCGCCGCATCGCCTCTACGGCGTGCTGCCGGCGTCGACGCGCTGCTCCGCCGCCGCTTGGTGCGACATGGCGCTGGCCGAGATCGGCCTGGCGCAGAAGGCCGGCAAGCGGCCGATCGTGGTCGGCGGCACCGGCCTCTATCTGCGTGCGCTGACGGAGGGGCTGAGCCCGATCCCGCCGGTGCCGGAGGAGATCCGCCGCGCCACCGTCGAGCTGCATGACAGCCTGGGCGGCGAGGCCTTCCATGCCGAGCTGATGCGCTGGGACCCGAAGATGGCCCGGCGCCTCGCCCCCGGCGACACGCAGCGGCTGATCCGGGCCTGGGAGGTGATGGTGGCGACCAACCGCTCGCTCGCCGACTGGCAGCTTGAGGCCGGGTCCGGCCCGCCGCCGGGCATGGTGTTCGACTGGATCGTGCTGGCGCCGCCGCGCGACGCGCTCTACGCCGCCTGCGACGGCCGCTTCCGCGCCATGGTCGCCGCCGGGGCGCTGGAGGAGGTGCGGGCGCTGCTGGCGCTGGATCTCGACCCGGATCTGCCGGCGATGAAGGCGGTCGGGGTGCCGGAGCTGGCGGCGCATCTGCGCGGCGAGACCGATCTCGAGACCGCGATCGCCCGGGCGCAGCAGGCGACGCGCAACCTGGCCAAGCGCCAGACCACCTGGTTCCGCCACCAGCTGCCGGCCGGGAACGCAAGGGTGCAACGCAGCCATGTCGTCCACGCGCAATATTCGGAAAAAATCACAGCCGAAACTTTGTCTTTTCTTCGCATTTCCGGTTGACCTGCCGGAATCCGCCGTCTAGCTTGCCGACCCTCGTTGATCCCCAACGTTGAACGCAGCGGCCCGGAGGGGGCCGCCACAGAGGTACCGATGTCGACAGAAACGCTGACCGGAGCCGAAATCGTCCTGCGTGCCCTTCGGGACCAGGGCGTAGAGGTTATCTTCGGATATCCGGGCGGTGCTGTCCTTCCGATCTACGACGCGATCTTCAAGCAGAACGCGATCCGCCACATCCTGGTCCGGCACGAGCAGGCGGCGGTGCACGCAGCGGAAGGCTATGCCCGCTCGACCGGCAAGGTCGGCGTCGTCCTCGTAACCTCCGGCCCGGGCGCGACCAACGCGGTCACCGGCCTGACCGACGCGCTGATGGATTCGATCCCCATCGTCTGCCTGACCGGGCAGGTGCCGACCCATCTGATCGGCAACGACGCGTTCCAGGAAGCCGACACCACCGGCATCACCCGGCCCTGCACCAAGCACAACTACCTGGTGAAGGACGCCAACGCCGTCGCCCGCACGCTGCACGAGGCGTTCTACGTCGCCCGCAGCGGCCGGCCGGGCCCGGTGGTGATCGATCTGCCGAAGGACGTGCAGTTCGCCGAAGGGATCTACACCCCGCCCGAGCATGTCGAGCACCGCACCTACCGGCCGCGGACCGAGCCCGACCAGGACCTAATCGAGCAGGCGGTCGAGCTGATGGCCAAGGCCGACCGGCCGATCCTGTACACCGGCGGCGGCATCATCAACTCCGGCCCCGACGCGTCGGCGGCGCTGCGCGAGCTGGTCGAGCTGACCGGCTTCCCCTGCACCTCGACTCTGCTGGGCCTCGGCGCCCTGCCGGCCTCGGACCCGCGGTTCCTGGGCATGGTCGGCATGCACGGCACCTACGAGGCCAACCTGGCGATGCACGGCGCCGACCTGATGGTCGCGCTGGGCTCGCGCTTCGACGACCGGGTGACCGGCAAGATCAGCGCCTTCTCGCCGGGGTCGACCAAGATCCATGTCGACATCGATCCGTCCTCGATCAACAAGAACGTCCATGTCGACCTGCCGATCGTCGGCGACGCCGGCAAGGTGATCCGGGCGATGGTTGAGGTGTGGAAGCGCCGGGGCTACAAGCCGCGCGAGAAGGCGATCGCCGGTTGGTGGGGCCAGATCAGGCAGTGGCAGGCGCGCAACTGCCTGCAGTTCAGCCAGGACCGGTCGCCCGACGCGATCATCAAGCCGCAATACGCGATCAAGCGCCTGGGCGAGCTGACCGCCGACCGCGACGACGTCTACATCACCACCGAGGTCGGCCAGCACCAGATGTGGGCGGCGCAGCTGATCCCGTTCCAGAAGCCGAACCGCTGGATGACCTCGGGCGGGCTCGGCACCATGGGCTACGGCCTGCCGGCCGCGGTCGGCGTGCAGATCGCGCATCCCGAGGCGCTGGTGATCGACGTCGGCGGCGAGGCCTCGACGCTGATGAACATCCAGGAGCTGTCGACCATCGCCCAGTACCGGCTGCCGGTGAAGATCTTCATCGTCAACAACTTCTGGATGGGCATGGTGCGGCAGTGGCAGGAGCTGCTGCACGGCGAGCGCTATTCCGAGAGCTACTCCGAGGCGCTGCCCGACTTCGTCAAGCTGGCCGAGGCCTTCGGCCTGACCGGCCTGCGCGCCACCTGCATGGGCGAGGCCGACGACGTGATCCGCGAGATGCTGCGGATCAAGGGGCCGGTGGTCGTCGACATGCAGGTCTCCAAGATGGAGAACTGCTTCCCGATGATCCCGGGGGGCGCGGCCCACAACGAGATCCTGCTGGGGCCGAGCGACCAGGCCGCGAAGCCGACCTCGGAGGAGGGGATGGTGCTCGTATAAGGCGCGGACGACGCCCTTCGCCGCGGCCATCCGATCGGGTGGCCGCGACTCTCGTCTCGTGACCTTCCCCGGATCGCATCATGACCCCGCAGACCCAGATCGCAACCCATACCATCGCCGTGCTGGTGGACAACGAGCCGGGCGCGCTGGCCCGCGTCATCGGCCTGTTCTCCGGCCGCGGCTACAACATCGAGAGCCTGACCGTGGCCGAGGTCGACGCGGCGCGGGACCTGTCGCGCATCACCGTCGTCACCTCCGGCACGCCGATGATCATCGAGCAGATCAAGGCCCAGCTGGACCGGCTGGTGCTGGTGCACAGCGTGCACGACCTGACGCTGGAAGGCCCGGCGGTCGAGCGCGAGCTGGCGCTGGTCAAGGTCCGCGGCAGCGGCGACAAGCGCATCGAGAGCCTACGCATCGCCGACGTGTTCCGGGCCCGGGCCGTGGATTCGACGACCGAGAGCTTCGTCTTCGAGGTCACCGGCTCGTCCCAGAAGATCGACGCCTTCATCCAGCTGATGATCCCGCTCGGGCTCGTGGACGTCAGCCGCACCGGCGTCGTCGCCATCGCCCGCGGGCCCGAAGGGCTGCTGACCGCCGTCTGAACCATTGCTGCCGGTTGCGTGCGGCCGGCAGTTCCCGTCATCGTAGAGAAAGGCCGGGCCGCCCGGCCCCGTGTGAGAGGACAGAGCTATGCGCGTTTATTACGACCGCGACGCGGATGTGAACCTGATCAAGTCGAAGAAGGTGGTGATCGTCGGCTATGGCAGCCAGGGCCATGCCCATGCCGCCAATCTGCGCGACAGCGGCGTCAAGGAAGTGCGCATCGCCCTGCGCCCCGAGAGCCCGACGGTGAAGAAGGCCGAGGCCGCCGGCTTCACCGTGATGTCGCCGGCCGAGGCCGCCGCCTGGGGCGACGTGCTGATGATGTGCACGCCGGACGAGCTGCAGGCCGACATCTATGCCCGCGACCTGGGGCCGAACATGAAGGAAGGCGCCGCCATCGCCTTCGCCCACGGCCTGAACGTGCACTTCAACCTGATCGAGCCGCGCAAGGACCTCGACGTGTTCATGGTGGCGCCGAAGGGCCCGGGCCACACCGTGCGCTCGGAGTACCAGAAGGGCGGCGGCGTGCCGTGCCTGATCGCGGTGCACCAGAACGCGACCGGCGCCGCGCTCGACATCGGCCTGTCCTACGCCTCGGCGATCGGCGGCGGCCGGTCCGGCATCATCGAGACCACCTTCAAGGAAGAGTGCGAGACCGACCTGTTCGGCGAGCAGGTGGTGCTGTGCGGCGGCCTGACCGCGCTGATCATGGCCGGCTACGAGACCCTGGTCGAGGCCGGCTACGCGCCGGAGATGGCCTATTTCGAGTGCCTGCACGAGGTCAAGCTGATCGTCGACCTGATGTATGAGGGCGGTATCGCCAACATGCGCTACTCGATCTCCAACACCGCGGAATACGGCGACTACGTCACCGGCCCGCGGATCATCACCGAGGAGACGAAGAAGGAGATGAAGCGCGTGCTGGACGACATCCAGTCCGGCCGCTTCACCCGCGACTGGATGCTCGAGAACAAGGTCGGCCAGGCCAGCTTCAAGGCCACCCGCCGCCGCCAGGCCGAGCACGACATCGAGAAGGTCGGCGAGAAGCTGCGCGCGATGATGCCGTGGATCACCAAGAACAAGCTGGTCGACAAGGCCAAGAACTGATCCCGGCGCGATCCGGAATGGGAAGGGGCCCCAGGAGGGCCCCTTTTCTTTTGGCTATTCGGCAGGCGCCGCGACGCTGCGGCCGAGGACGAGACGCCGGGCCAGCCAGGCGGCGATCACCACGGCGGCCGAGGCCAGGCTGAGCACGATCTGCGACCGGGTGTCGTCCTGGAATCCCATCGCCACCAGCACCGCGACCATGCCGGCGATGGTGAGGAGGGTGAGGGCGGGATACAGCCACATCTTCACCCGCAGCCGCTCCGGCGGCGTGCGCGGGCGCAGCACCAGCTGCGACACGGCGATCATCAGATAGACGAACAGGATGACCGCGCCGGAGGAGTTCAGCAGGAACAGGAACACCGTGTCCGGCGAGACATAGGCGGCGACGACCGAGAGGTAGCCGATCACGGTCGAGGCCAGGATCGCCCGCGCGGGCACGCCGCTCCTGGTGGTGCGGGTGAGGCCGGCGGGGGCCTCGCGCCGCCCGGCCAGCACGAACAGCATGCGCGAGGCGGTGTAGAGGCCGGAGTTGAGGCAGGACAGCACCGCGGTCAGCACCACCGCGTTCATCAGGTCGCCGGCCCAGGGAATGCCCATCCGCTCGAAGGCGACGACGAAGGGCGACTGCTTCGGCGCCAGGCTGTCCCAGGGCAGGATCACGGCCAGGAGGAACACCGAGCCGATGTAGAAGATCAGGATGCGGACGACGACGGAGCGGGTGGCGCGGACCACCGCGCGCTCCGGGTCCCTGGCCTCGGCCGCGGCGATGGTGGCGATCTCCGCCCCCACCATCGAGAACACCACCACGACGATGCCGGAGAAGATCGCCCCGACCCCGTTCGGCAGGAAGCCGGCCGCCGGCGCCAGGTTCGAGAAATCCATGTCCCGGCCCGGCCACAGCCCCAGCACATAGACGGTGCCGAGGATCAGGAACACCACGATGGTCGCCACCTTGATGCCGGCGAACCAGTACTCGAACTCGCCGAAGGAGCGAACGGAGTAGAGGTTGGTCGCGGTCATCAGCAGCAGGAGGCCCAGCGACGCGGCCCACAGCGGCACGTCCGGCAGCCATTTCTGCAAGAGGCCGGCGCCGGCCACCGCCTCGAACCCGACCACGATCACCCAGAAGTACCAGTACAGCCAGGCCACGGTGAAGCCGGCCCAGTCGCCCAGCGCCAGCCGGGCGTAGTCGGAGAAGGAGCCGGTGGACGGGTTGGCCGCCGCCATCTCGCCCAGCATGCGCATCACCATGATGATCAGCAGGCCGGTGACGGCATAGGTCAGGAAGGCGCCCGGCCCGACCGTGCCGATGATCGAGCTGGAGCCGACGAACAGCCCGGCGCCGATGACGCCGCCGATCGCGATCATGCTGAGGTGGCGCTGCTGCAAGCCCTGGTGGAGCCCGCCGTCCGGTCCCGCGGCCATGGTTGGTCTTTCTTCTTGTTCGTCCGACGGGCGCCCCTCTAGCGCGATTCCGCCGGCGGCACACGCGATTTTGTCGGGAATAGGGCATTCTGGCCCGGATGCGACATCGGCTGTAGGATTTCCGGCCGCCTTCTCGGGAGACGCACATGCCGAATTACAGCGACGAGGACATGGCTCATCTCGCCCGGCTGGTCGGGCTGGCGAAGTCCGATCCGGACAACATCCGCCTGCTGCCGCCGCGCGACGCCTGCGCGGTGGCGCTGCTGCTGAATCGCCTGGATCTGCTGCCGGAGCCGCAGCGCCATCCGCTGGCGGCGCTGGAGCTGCTGGGTCCGGCCGGCCGGGAGATGGTGCTCGACCTCTATCACCGCCGCGCCGGGTCGGACGCGACGCAGGACGCGTGAGCGGGTCAGCCGGGGGCCAGTGCGGTCGGTGCCAGCAGCAGGATGGCGCCGATGATGATCATCGCCAGCCCCGGCCAGTTCGTCCTCAGCCCGAAGCCGCGCAGGCTGAAAGACCGCCGCTCGCGGCTGAAGCCGCTGATCCAGATGCCCTGGAAGGCCGAATACACCAAACCGGCGATGACCAGGAGGGCGCCGATCAGGGGCAGTAGCGCAATGGACGGCATGCCGACCTCCAACCGCAGGGCCCGCCCGGCGGGAAGGTGCCGGACGGGTCGGCCAGAAGATCAACGGCACCGGGCCGGAAGCGGTTCCGGCCGGGAGGTGGCCGTCAGCCGGCGCGGAACAGGCCCAGGCGCTGCAGCAGCCGGCCGATGCCGCGGCCCAGCCGCTCGGCGAAGCTGGCCGGGGGCGGGGCCTGGCGGACCGGCTCCGCCGCTCGCTCGGGGCGATGACCGTGCGTCTCGGCGTCCTCGCCGCCGAAGGCGGCGCGCGCCTGCTCCAGCAGCGCGGGGATCGACCGCGCCTGGCGCAGCAGCATCGGCAGGAACAGCAGCGCGACCACCGCGCCGATGATCAGGAGCTTCGCACCGCTCAGGCCCATGACGGCTCTCCGCTCATCCCTGGTTGCCGGCCGGGCGCTCGCGCCGGGCGCGGACCGGGACGGCGCGGCGGGCGGCCAGCTTGGCGAAGATCGCCAGGGTCAGGGCGCCGGCCAGCAGCGGACCGCCGGTCATGACGATCCATTCGGTCTCGCCGATGCCTTCCAGCTCGCCGATTCCCTGGGCCACCAGCCAGCCGGGCGCCAGCATGGCGGGAACCCAGACGATAGCCGACAGGATGTTGGCGATCTGGAAGCGGGACTGGCGCATGCGCATGATCCCGGCGACCAGCGGCACCACGGCGCGCAGCGGGCCCAGGAAGCGGCCGAGGAAGATCGAGGCGGTGCCCCAGCGGCGGAAGAACAGCCGGCCGCGGGCGATCATCGTCCTGTCGCGCGAGAACGGCCAGACATTGCGCGCGTTCGGGCCCAGCTTCTGCCCCAGCCAGTAGGAGACGGCGTCGCCCAGCACGGCGCCGGCGATCGACCACAGGATCACCGGCGCGGGATGCAGAACGCCGCCGCCCACCAGGGCGCCGGTCGCCAGCATCAGCGCGGTACAGGGGACGATCAGGCCGACCACGGCCATGGATTCACCGAAGGCCAGCAGGGCCAGGATCGGCCCCGCCCAGGCCTGGTTGTCGGTGATGAACTGCGTGACCTGGGCGACGAAGGATTCCACGATACGTCCAATCGGCTCACGTCAAAAAAGGAAGGGCCGGAGGCACGGCGGCCTCCGGCCCCAGCTTACTCTCAGAACTCCTCGCCGCCCATATCGAAGCCGGCGTCTGAGGCCAGGTCGCCGGCGGCATCCTCGGCCGCCTGGGCGACGTCGGGCGTGAAGGCGTCCATCAGCAGGTTGCCGAGGACGACGCCACCGGCCACGCCCATGGCGGTCTGCATCGCACCCGCCATGAAGCCGCCGCCGCCCGGTCGGCCGTAGCCCTGCGGGGCGCCGTAGCCGCCGCGGGCACCAGGGCCGGGCTGCGCCTGCCGGCCCCAGGGGGCCGAGCCGGACGGCTGCGGCCGCTGGCCGCCGCCGAACAGACCGGCCAGGAAGCCGCCGGCCGCGGGCTGGGCGGCGCGCCGCTCCAGCTCGTTGATCTGGGCCTGCGCGGCCGCCAGCGCCTGCTCCTGCACCAGGATGACCTGGGCCATGTAGTAGGCGGCGGCCGGCTGCTCGGCGAGGCGGCGCCGGATCAGCTCCTCGGCGCCGGCGTCGCGCGGGCCGCCGTCGCGCTCGGCCCGCGCCAGCTTCACGAACAGATCGTCGATGGCCTGCTTCTCGTTATCGTACACGCCCTTACTCCTCCCGCGTCACGCCGGTCAGCTGCAGCAGCAGCTGGAACATGTTGATGAAGTTCAGGTACAGCGACAGCGCGCCCATCACCGCCAGCTTGTTCAGGCTCTCGGTGTCGTAGTGCTCGGCGTATTCTTCCTTGATCCGCTGGGTGTCCCAGGCGGTCAGGCCGGTGAAGATCAGCACGCCGGCGACCGAGACGATGAACTGCAGCGCGGTCGAGCCGAGAAAGATGTTGACGATGCTGGCGATGATGATGCCGATCAGCCCCATCATCAGGAACGAGCCGAAGCGCGACAGGTCCGCCTTGGTGGTGTAGCCGTACAGGCTCATCGCGCCGAACATGACCGCGGTGATCATGAAGGTGCGGGCGATGCTCGTCCCGGTGAAGACCAGGAAGATCGACGCCATCGACAGGCCCATCGTGGCGCAGAACAGCCAGAACACCATCTGCGCCGTGGAGGAGGAGATGGCGTGGATGCGGAACGAGAAGAAGAACACGAAGGCCAGAGGCGCCAGCATCACCACCCATTTCAGCGGGGTGGTGAAGATCGGGATGTAGAGCGCCGGGGTGCTGGCGACCAGGAAGGCCACCAGGCCGGTCATCACCAGGCCCAGGCCCATGTAGTTGAAGACGCGCAGCATGTGCTGGCGCAGGCCGACATCGAGTTCGGCGGCCGTCGGGCGCGCCGTCGTCTGCCATTGGTATTGCGGCATGTTCATGGGGTCGTTCACTCCTTCGTGAGCGTTCAGTAAAGGGTTTCGGCCAGGCCGCTGGCGGCGACCAGCAGGTCCTCCGCCTTGGCCTCGGCGCAGAGCGCGTAGACCGAGGGGCCGACCTGCCAGTAGGCGACGGTGACGTCCTTCGCCCGTTGCGCCTGCGGCTCCTGCACGTCGAAGCTGTCGGTGGCGGCGGCGAACAGCGTCACCAGCCCGAACCGGTCGGTGTCGATCGTCGCCTCGAAGCCGGAGCCGCCGTCCCAGGGCACCACCTCGATCGACCGGATCGACCAGCCCTGCGGCAGGTCGGGCAGGGTGATCGGCGCCTTGGCCAGGTCCTCCGGCTTCAGCCCACCCTTGGGCTCGGCCGGATCGACCAGGTGGCGGTACAGCACGGCGCGGTAGGCGTCGCCGGCCTCGTCGGCATAGGCCGGGATGGTGGCCGAAGCGCTGTCGATCCGGGTCACGCCCAGCATCGACTGGGCGCTCCAGCCGATGCCGACCAGCAGCACCACCGCGGCCACCCGGCGCAGGCGGCCGGTCAGCCGGCGCCAGCGCACGGCGCGGCCCAGCAGCCGGGCGTTCTCGTAGCTGGCGACGCGGATGCCGGCATCCTCGGCGAAGGCCAGGCGCAGCGCGTCGCGCAGGCGCAGATCGGCCATCACCTGGGCCGCCACCGGCGGGTTGGCCTCGAGATAGGCCTCGATCTCGATGCGGCGGGGCAGGTCGAGCTCGCCGTCGATATAGGCCTGGATCTCGGCTTCGGTGGGGATGGTCGGGGTCTGGGTCATGGGCGTCACTCCACCAGCCGCAGCCGCGGCGGGGTCGGTCCATCGGTGCCGCGGTCGCCCGCCGCATCGCCGGCGCCGCTGCCGACGATCTCGCGCAGCGCCGCCCGGGCCCGGCCCAGGCGCGACATCAGCGTGCCGATCGGGATGCCGAGGATGGTCGCGGCCTCCTGGTAGCGGAACTCTTCGACCGCCACGAGCAGCAGCGCCTCGCGTTGCTCCTCCGGCAGGGTCAGCATCGCCCGCTGCACCTGGGCCAGCTGGACCCGGGCGTCCTGGCTCGGCGCGCCGATCTCGGGGGCGAGCTGCGTCGCCTGGACGATGCGGGCATCCTCCGCCCGGCGGCCGCGCAGGCGCGAGGCGTGGGCGTTGTGCATGATCGCGAACAGCCAGGGGCGCAGCGCCCGATCCGGCTGCCAGCTGCGCCGCCCCTCATAGGCCTTCAGCAGGGTCTCCTGCAGCAGGTCCTCGGCTTCGGCAGCATCCCGGGTCAGGACCAGCGCGTAGCGCTTCAGCCCCGGCAGCTCGGCGATGACGTCGAAATCGTCCTTGCGGCGTTTCATGACCCATATACGCAGCCGCCGGCGATTTTCATCCCGGGCCGCGCCTTCTTTCGGCGGACGCGCCGACAAACTCCCAACAAGATCCTGGATATGATGCTTTTTCTGAGGATTTTTCAGACGAAAACCGCGTTGCCGGTGTTATAGGCAGCGGCATCGTTTTTTCCTCTCTGCGATTCGGAGCGATATGGCCGACGACACTGTGGAGCAACGCCGATCGGTCGATCCCTCCGTGTCCGATCGCTATCTGGGTCGACCCGTCGGCGCCACCGCAGCATCGGTCGCTCTGCCTTATCCGTCGCGGCCCGGCGTCATCGACCGCTGGCCCAGCTGGCTGATCGGCCTCGCCGGCCTGCTGACCCTCGGGCTGCTGCTGCGCATCGTGCTCGCCCTGGCGTTCCCGCGGATCCACCACGCCGACGAGCTGTTCCAGTATTACGAGCAGGCGCACCGGCTGGCCTTCGGCCAGGGCATCGTGCCCTGGGAGTACCGCGAGGGCATCCGCTCCTGGCTGCTGCCGGGGATCCTGGCGGGGCTGATGAAGGCGGTGTCCTGGATCAGCGACGACCCGTCCGCCTATCTCGCCGTATCGAAGGGGCTGTGGTCGGCGCTGTCGCTGAGCATCCCGGCGGTCGCCTTCCTCTGGGCCAAGCGCGCCGCCGGCCTGACGGCGGGGCTGACCACGGCCTTCATCGCCACCGTCTGGTTCGAGCTGGTCTACTACGCGCCGACGGCGCTGACCGAATCGATCGCCACCAGCCTGCTCCTGATCGCCTGCTGGCTGGCCTGGACCGCGGAGACGGTCGACCGCCGGCGGCTGATCTGGGCGGGGCTGCTGTTCGGCCTGGTCTTCGTCTTCCGCTTCCATCTGCTGCCGGCGATCCTGACTGCGGCCGTGGTCGCCAGCCGGGGCGACTGGCGCGGCCGGCTGCGGCCGATGCTGCTGGCCGGGCTCGGGCCGGTGGTGCTGTGCAACGGGCTGCTCGACTGGGTGACGCTCGGCTGGCCGTTCCAGTCGGTCGTGAAGAACTTCTGGATCAACATCGTCGAGGAGAAGAGCCACAGCTTCGGCGTCATGCCGCCGGGCTTCTACTTCGAGGAATACGCCCGGATCTGGTCGTGGTGGCTGGCGCCGATGGCGGCGCTGATCGTGCTGGGCGCGCGCGGCCAGCCGATGCTGGTGGCGGTGCCGCTGGCGGTGGTGCTGTCGCACAGCCTGGTGGCCCACAAGGAGTACCGCTTCGTTCTGCCGGCGCTGCCCTTCCTGCTGATCATGGCCGCTCTGGGCACCGAGCGGCTGGCCCGGCGCCTGGGCAAGGAGCTGGCGGCGGAAAGGTGGAGCGGCGTGCCGCGCTGGACGCCGCTGGCGGTGCTGTGCGCCGCCTGGGTGCTGGCCTCGGGCCTGCTGTCGGCCAGCGACCGCTGGGGGCCGGAATGGACCCGCGTCGCGCCCGGCATCGCCGCCACGCAGGCGCTGCACGAGCGCGAGGCGCTGTGCGGCCTGGGTCTGCTGACGCCATGGTCGGACCTGGCCGGCTACACCACCCTGCACCGCGACGTGCCGGTGTTCTGGTTCGGCGACGACACGCGGCGGCTGTGGCGTTCGGCCCAATCCTTCAACTACGTCATGGCGCGGCCGGAGCAGATGCCGCCGAACACCGGCTACCGGCTGGAGAGCTGCCCGAGCGAGATCTGCCTGTACCGCCGGCCGGGGCAGTGCTCGGCGCCGCGGGACGTCGGCGTCAGCGGGGCGATGGCCGAGCGCGGCATGTGATTTCCGGCGGCGTGATTCGGCCCGACTCTCCGCTTGAGACTCGGGTCGCGCTGGTCTAAAGCAACGCGGCGGCGGGATCGGCCCGCCGTTCCCGCCCCTCGCACTGGACCTTACCCAGCCGAGCCCGGCTGACAGGACATCACGGCCGCATGTTCAATTTCTTCGGTTTCCTCTCGGCCGACATGGCCATCGACCTGGGCACGGCGAACACGCTGGTCTACGTCAAGGGCCGTGGCATCGTCCTGAACGAGCCGTCGGTGGTGGCGATCGCCAACATCCGCGGCAAGAAGCAGGTCCTGGCGGTCGGCGACGAGGCCAAGCAGATGCTGGGCCGCACCCCGGGCAACATCACCGCCATCCGCCCCCTCCGCGACGGCGTCATCGCCGATTTCGAGGTGGCGGAGGAGATGATCAAGCATTTCATCCGCAAGGTGCACAACCGGCGCAGCTTCGCCGCGCCGGAGGTGATCGTCTGCGTGCCCTCGGGGTCGACCGCGGTCGAACGCCGCGCCATCCAGGAATCGGCCGAGAGCGCCGGCGCCCGCCGGGTCTATCTGATCGAGGAGCCGATGGCGGCGGCGATCGGCGCCGGGCTTCCGGTGACCGAGCCGACCGGCAGCATGGTGGTCGATATCG
Organism: Inquilinus limosus DSM 16000; assembly: GCF_000423185.1. Taxonomy (GTDB): domain Bacteria; phylum Pseudomonadota; class Alphaproteobacteria; order DSM-16000; family Inquilinaceae; genus Inquilinus; species Inquilinus limosus. The sequence goes on from NZ_KE383986.1 coordinate 133,849, forward strand.
GCGGCGGCACCACCGAGGTCGCGGTGCTGTCGCTCGGCGGCATCGTCTATTCCCGCTCGGTCCGCGTCGGCGGCGACAAGATGGACGAGGCGATCATCGCCTATATCCGCCGCAACCATAACCTCCTGATCGGCGAGGGCTCGTCCGAGCGGATCAAGAAGGAGATCGGCTCCGCCGCCCCGCCGGAGGACGGCGAGGGCCGCTACATGGAGATCAAGGGCCGCGACCTCTTGAACGGCGTGCCGAAGGAGCTGGTGATCTCCGAGCGGCAGATCGCCGAGAGCCTGGCCGAGCCGGTCAGCCAGATCGTCGAGGCGGTGAAGGTGGCGCTCGAGCACACCGCGCCGGAGCTGGCGGCGGACATCGTCGACAAGGGCATCGTCCTGACCGGCGGCGGCTCGCTGCTGGGCAATCTCGATCTGGTGCTGCGGCACGCCACCGGCCTGCCGGTGTCGATCGCCGACGACCCGCTGTCCTGCGTCGCGCTGGGCACCGGGCGGGCGCTGGAGGAGATGAAGACTCTCAAGCACGTTCTGATCAACATGTATTGATCAGCGCCCCGGCACATGCTGGGGTATTCGGGAAAACGGTAGTACTCTGCGTTTTCAGGAATCCGGTCTTCGGCGGACGGACATGCGGGTGATGCAGCGGAGCAGGCCGGTGGCGCGCATCGCGGCGATCAGAGCCGTCGCGCACCGATTCTCCTTCGGTCTCCTGCTGTTCGCCGCGATCAGCCTCTTGATGGTCGGCAAGATCGACGCGGTGCTGGTCGACGGCATCCGCGCCCGCGTGGTCGACGCCGTGGCGCCGATCCTCGACGCCATGTCGCGCCCGGCCGCCAGCGTCGCCCGGCTGGTGACGGAGATGCAGAGCCTGTCCGACATCCGCGGCGAGAACGCCCGGCTGCGGCAGGAGGTGGCGACGCTGCGGCAATACCAGGACGTCGCCTTCCGGCTCGAGGCCGAGAACCTGACCCTGCGCAACCTTTTGAACTACACGCCGGATTCGGCGCATTCCTTCCTCACCGCCCGGGTCGTCGGCGACAATGGCGGCGCCTTCGTGCGCAGCCTGACGATCAATCTCGGCTCCGCCAACGGCATCCGCGACGGCCAGGCGGTGCTCGGCGGCCGCGGCCTGATCGGCCGGATCGTGCAGACCGGCGACCATTCCGCCCGGGTGCTGCTGATCACCGACCTGAACGCCCGCATCCCGGTGGTGGTGGAGCGCACCCAGCAGCGCGCCGTCATCGGCGGCGACAACACCGACCGGCCGCGGCTGCTGTACCTGCCGCCGGACGCGTCGATCCGCGTCGGCGACCGCATCGTCACCTCCGGCAGCGGCGGCATGTTCCCGGCCGGCCTTCCGGTCGGCGTCGTCGCCGCCGCCCAGGACAGCGCCGTGCGCATCCAGCCGATCGAGCCGCTCGAGGCCATCACCCACGTCAAGGTCGTCGATTTCCGCACGGTCGATCCCGGCATGGCGATGCAGCCGGTGCCCGGCTTCGCGCAATGACCGGGGACCTGCTGCATAAGCTCGACCTCGCCGCCCGCCACGCCGCCCCAGGGGCCGTGACCCTGATCCTGGTGCTGGTCGGGGTGACGCCGACGCATCTGCCCTATTACGGCAACATCGCGCCGTTCCTGTCGCTGGCCTCGGTCTACTACTGGGGGGTGCACCGGCCGGACCTGATGCCGATGTGGCTGATCTTCCTGGTCGGGCTGATGCACGACGTGCTGACCGATGCGCCGATCGGGCTGCACGCGGCGATCCTGCTGCTGTGCCAATGGGTGCTGCTGCGCCAGCGCCGCTTCCTGGCCGGGCGGCCCTTCGTGGTGCTGTGGTTCGGCTTCGCCGTGCTGGCGGCCGCCGTCACCATCGTCGAATGGATCGGCGTCGGCCTGTACGATTTCGCGGTCGTGCCGCCGCGGCCGCTGCTGGTCCGGCTGGTCCTGACCATCGCCGTCTTCCCGCCGCTGGCCTGGCTGTTCATCCAGGTGCATCGCGGCTTCCTGCGGGCAGGGGACTAGGCCGATGGACCGCGACACCGACCGCTCCCGCGGCTTCACCCGCCGCGCCTTCGCCCTCGGCGGGCTGAAGCTCGGCCTGCTCGGCGTGCTGGCCGGCCGGCTCTACTACCTGCAGGTGGAGGAGAGCGACCGCTACAAGGTCCTGGCCGAATCGAATCGCATCAACATGCGGCTCCTGGCCCCGTCGCGCGGCCTGATCACCGACCGCTTCGGCGTCCCGCTCGCGGTCAACGACCAGAACTTCCGGGTCGTGCTGGTGGCGGAAGAGGCGAAGGACATCCAGGCCGTGCTCGGCCGGCTGGCGCAGGGCGTGCCGCTGACCGAGGCCGACCTGGCCCGCATCACCCGCGACGTGAAGCGCCGCCGCGCCTTCGTGCCGGTGACGGTGAAGGAGAGCCTGAGCTGGGACCAGGTCTCCTGGATCGACGTCAACGGGCCGGAGCTGCCGGGCCTGTCGATCGAGGTCGGCGAATCCCGCCGCTACCCCTTCGGGGTCGAGACCGCGCACATCATCGGCTATGTCGGCGCAGTGGCCGAGGGCGACCTGACCGGCGACCCGGTGCTGAGCCTGCCGGGCTTCCGCGTCGGCAAGTCGGGGATCGAGCGGCAATACGAGGCCGACCTCCGCGGCGTCGCCGGGTCGAGCCAGGTCGAGGTGAACGCCGTCGGCCGGGTGATCCGCGAGCTGGACCGGGAGGAGGGCAAGCCGGGCCGGGAAGCGCGGCTGACCATCGATTTCGAGTTGCAGCGCTACGTCATGGAGCGGCTGAAGACCGAGTTCAGCGCCGCCGCCGTGATCATGGACGTGCACAACGGCGACGTGCTGGCCATGGCCTCGCACCCGTCCTACGACGCCAACCTGTTCCCGAACGGCATCAAATCGGCTGATTGGCGCCGCCTGGTCGAGGATCCCTACGGCATCCTCAACAACAAGGTGATCAACGGCCAGTACCCGCCGGGCTCGACCTTCAAGATCGCGGTGGCGATGACGGCGCTGGAGGCCGGGGTGACCACGCCGGACCAGCGCATCTTCTGCCCCGGCTACGTCAATCTCGGCGACCACCGCTTCCACTGCTGGAAGCGCGGCGGCCACGGCAGCCTCAATGTCGTCGACGCAATGGCCCAGTCCTGCGACGTCTATTTCTACGAGATGGCGCGGCGGCTCGGCATCGACCGGCTGGCCGAGGGCGCGCGCAAGTTCGGCATCGGCCAGAAGCTGGGGGTCGACCTGCCGAACGAGCGGCCGGGGCTGATGCCGACCAAGGCCTGGAAGGAGGGCGCGATGGGCACCTCCTGGCAGCTCGGCGAATCGCTGATCGCGGGCATCGGCCAGGGCTATGTACTGGCGACGCCGCTGCAGCTCGCCACCATGACGGCGCGGCTGGTGAACGGCGGCAAGGCGGTGGTGCCGCGCCTGGTCATGGCGATCGGCGACGAGGCGATGCCGGAGACGCCGGACGTCCCGTCGATGGGCTTCGCCAAGGCCCATATCGACGTGGTGATGGAGGGCACGGCCGCGGTGATGACCCGCGGCACCGGCCGCAAGTCGCAGATCAAGCAGAAGGGCATGGAGATGGGCGGCAAGAGCGGCACCAGCCAGGTCCGCCGCATCAGCATGGCCGAACGCGCCGCCGGGGTGAACCCGGACAACTGGCCGTGGAACCAGCGTCACCACGCCTGGTTCGTGGCCTACGCCCCGGTCGGCGCGCCGCGCTACGCCTGCTCGGTGATCGTCGAGCATGGCGGCGGCGGCAGCGAATACGCGGCGCCGATCGCGCGCGACATCCTGCTGGAATGCCAGCAGCGGGAGTCCGGCCGCAGGCTGCTGTCGGCCGCGCCGGGAGAGGGCGCCGACAAAGGTTGAGATTTTCGTGAAGAAAGGGTTGCAACCCGTCGGGGCGTTGGCTATATCACCGCCCGTCCCGAGCGAACGGGCGCATAGCTCAGTTGGTAGAGCAGCTGACTCTTAATCAGCGGGTCCTAGGTTCGAGCCCTAGTGCGCCCACCAGTTCGCAGGATGGAAAGAAAAGGGCCCGCTTCGGCGGGCCTTTCTTTTTGCGACCGGCCGCTGCCGCGGCCCCGCCATTCGCTCCTGACCGCCCCCTCATCCCTCCCGCACGATCCGCCGCAGCATGTCGCGGAAGCGGTCGATCTCCTCCACCGTCAGCGGCCGTGCGGCGAGCGGGCCGGAATAGACCTCGTCACGGCGGTCCGGCGGCAGGGTCAGGGAGCGCCAGCTCGACGCGGCGCCGGCGGCGACGCGGCGCGACAGGAAGCTGCAGCCGCGGCGGAAGAAGTCCGCCTCCCAGGCATCGAAGGGCTGGTCCAGCCGCTCCAGGTAGCGGGCGGCCCATTCGGCGATTTCGGAACGCGGTTCGCGGCTCTGGCCCCCAGTCATGAGATCAACTCCGACTCCAATGCCTTTGGGGCCGAAGCCCGGTTGTCGGCGGAGATAGGACAGGAAGCGTCAATCCTTCGTGAATTCGGGCCGGGCGAGCCGGCCGGGGCCGAGCTGCAGCGCCGCCTCGATCCGCTGCAGCCGCGCCAGAGCGGAGGCCAGGGCGGCGCAGAGCAGCCACAGCACCAGCCCGGAGATCACGGCGCCGCCGCCGACGGCCCACGCCTCGATCTCCAGCTGCCGGCGCAGCCCCGGCCCGTCGCCGATCATGTCGGCGAGGGTGGCGATTCGGGCATCCGGCATCCCCATCATGTCGGCCGGCCGGTCGGGAATCAGGGCGGAGATCTGCCCGAGCGTGTCGGCGGCGCCGAACAGCCGGGCGGCCAGGATGGCGCCGATCAGCAGCCCGCCCAGGAACAGGGTGACGCCGAGGGCGTGCAGGGCGACCGCCAGGCCCGGCATGCGCAGGCTGTCCGGGTCGCGGCTGGACAGCGGGCGTCGGTCCCTGGAGGCCTGGAGCATGCGTTCCCTCGCTCGATCCGAGGGCGGAATCCGTCCGGATCGCGCCGATCTTAAAGCGGCGCGCTTTCGGAGGGGAGGGGGAGTCAGCCTCCGGTCAGACCGCAGGCACCGGTGCCGGCTGCACGGCGTAGCCGACATAGAGCGGATGCTTGGGCGAGCCGTCCGAGGTGATGGCGAGGGCGTGCGGCACCGCCCCGGCCTCCGCCAGCATCCGCAGCAGGGTGCGGCCCCAGCCGGGGCGCACGGCATCGCAATGCCGGCCCCAGCCGCAGACCACCAGCGCCGCGGCCCGGGCGGCCTCGACGATCGCCGCCGGGTTGCCGGGGCCGACCGGATCGGCCTCGGCATAGAGCGCCTTCGGGTCGGTCGAGCGCAGGGCGAAGGCGTTGGTGACGATCAGCCCGCCATAGCCCATCGCCCGCGCCCGGCGCTCGCAGCGCTCGACCGTGGGGTCGTTCTTGACCTCGTCGGCGGTGGACGGGTTCAGCAGCAGGAAATTGGCCGGCGGCACCGACCGGTCCCAGCGCCGCCACAGCAGGTAGCGATAGCGCCGGCAGGCGCTGAAGGTGGCGCCGCGGTCGATGAACAGGTCGGTCTGGGCCATGCCGATCTCCGGTCGAATCGGCCGTTCTTAGCCCAGCCGTCGGGCCGCGTCGCGCTCTAATCATGCGGGCCGAGGGCGCGGAGCTGCTCCTCCGCCCGGTCGAGGCCGAGCGACAGCAGCGCCGCGATCTCGTCCTCGCGCAGCCCCTTCTCCAGGGCGCGCCAGCGCAGCTCGCAGCGCCGCACCGCCTCTTCGAGATCGGCTTCGGACCGGATGTCCCGGATCGGTCGCATCGGGCGGGCGGCTCCTCGGATGTCGGGTCGGGCGGAGGGGAAGGGGATTCGGCGCAGCGAATCCATCGGCGTCGACGCGGCGGGTCTCGCGGCCATCAAGGTGTCTCGCTGGGTTGTGTTCGTGTTTTGTTCTAGTCGAAATCGGCGCCCGAGTCGAGTCCGGGAACGGCGCCCGGCCCTATGCCGGGTCGCGCTCGACCAGATAGAACAGCAGCTTGGGCTTGTAGGGGACGACCTCGACATTCCTGAACCCGGCGTGGCGCAGCAGGGCGGTCAGCTCCACCGAGTTCAGCGCATTGACCCAGCCCAGCGACCAGCGGTCGCGGCCGATGTTCCGGTCCTGCGGATGGTAGCTCAGCAGGGCGCGGGGCACCGCGGCGCGCAGCCGGCGCAGGAACCGCGGCACGTCGTAGAGATATTCCAGCACGCCGAGGGCGAAGGCCATGTCGGCCTCGATCTCCGGGAACGGCTCCCGGTTCAGGTCGCGGACGATGGTCCGGTCGTCGCGGCGGACGCAATCGAGCGGCAGATAAGTGCAGCCCGCCGGCAGCATCCCCTCCAGCGCCATAGCGCCGCAGCCGATGTCCAGCACCCGCATGCCCGGGCGGGCGTGGACGGCGGCCGCCCGGGCCCGTTCGGCCCAGGACTCCAGCTTGCCCATATCCTCGCGCGACCAGCGCTCGACCAGCGTCGCCCGCTGTTTCGCCGCCGCGATCGTGGCGCGGCGGCGCTCCTCCGGGTCGTTGTCCCCGGCCCAATCCGTCGTCATCGGCCTGTCCCCTCCAGGGTTGGCCCCTTCCGACGCGATGGTAGCCGGGTTCTCAGAAGCGCACAGCGAGGCGTCCGGTCACGGCATAGTCGTCGCCGCCGTCGCGGCCCAGCGTGGTCTCGCTGCCGATCTGCGCCGTCACCGCCGGGATCAGCCGGACGGCGACGCCGCCGGCCAGCCGGCCATAGACGCCGCCGGAGGCCTCGACCTCCTGGACGCGCCGGACATCCGGGACGGTGACGAGCGCCGTGTCGATCGAGCGGTCGCCGCCCAGCAGGTCGCCCTCGACCGACAGCTCCAGATGCGGCGTGACCAGGGCGGTGCCGGCCTCGAATCGGGCGGCGGCGGCGATCCCGGCGCTGCCGATCAGGGCCTCGGCCGTCTGGCCCTCCACCGTCATGTCGAGGCCGGGGGCGCCGGATTCGGAATAGCGGTCGATCTCCACCCGGGAATAGCGCAGGCCGAGGATCGGGCCGAAGGTGAAGGCGTCGACGGCGAAACGGTAGCCGGCCCGGCCGAAGACGCTGAGGCTGTTGCCGTCCGGGTCGGCCGAGGCGCGCAGCTGCGGCACATAGGTCCGGCGCTCCAGCTCGTAGCTGTCGAAGCCGTAGGCGACGCCGGCGCCGCCGAACAGCGCGCCGTCGTCATAGCCGGCCACGGCGCCGATCCGGACCGAGCTGTAGTCGACCGTGCCCCAGCCGCGGTCGAGATCGGCGTCGCCGGTGTCGTAGGCGGCGACCACGCCCAGCGTCACCCGGTCGACCGGCCGCACCGTGACGCCGCCGGTGATCGAGGTGACGCCGTAGTCGAAGCCGGTGGCGCCGCGGTCGAAGCCCTGGCTGCCGAAGGCGCGCTGCAGGGTCAGGAAGCCGTCGACCGGCCGGTCCGCAGGGGCGAGGGCGCCGGCCAGCATCGGACTGCCGGCCGCGTCGCCGCTGCTGATCGCGTCCGTGACCCGGCGCAGGAAATTGTCGCTGGCCAGCAGGGCGAGCCCGGCCTGGGCGCCGATGGTCGTGGGCGCCATCAGCGTGTCGGCGGCGTATTCCGCCAGCAGCTGGTGCCCCAGCGCGGTCGGGTGCACGCCGTCCCAGAACAGCCGGCTCTCCGGGTCGCCGCAGACCGATCCGGGCGTGACGTAGGAGGGCAGGGAGGTCGCGCTGGCGACGCAGGCCTCGGTGACGTTGCCGAAGCCGAAGCGGGCCGGGTCGGCCAGCACGGTCTTGAGGCCGGTGGCGAAGTCGGCCACCACGATCTGCACATCCAGCTCCCGCGCCAGCGCGCCCATCTGCCGGTTCAGCGCCTCGGCATGGCCCGCGGACAGGGCGCTGGCCAGCGCCTGGCCGGCGGTGCCGCGGAAAGACGGGGTGGCGCCGAGATCCGGCACGTTCGGCACCAGGATGGTCCTGGCCCCGGCCGCGGCCAGCCGGCGGACATCGGCCTCGATGTTGCCCACGGTCCGCGCCACCTCGGCCTGCAGCCCGGCCGGCGACGGCGTGCCGCCGAGCCAGGCGAAATAGTCGTTGGCCCCGCCGTAGAGGATCACCAGGTCCGAGGCGCCGAAGCGGCCTCCGGTACCGGTATAAGCGCCGATCTGGTCGCGGATGCCGGGCAGGGTGACGCCGCCCTGCGCCAGCAGCGGGTTGGCGATGTTGCCGCTGTCGGTCTCGGCGCCGCCGACGGCGAAGTTGCGGCCCGGCTCGGCGTCCAGGCCCAGCAGGCCGGGCAGCCGCTCGGCATAGGTCGGGCCGTTGGAGAAGCGGGCGCCGAAATAGGGCGGCGAGACCGGAAAGCGCAGCGGGAAGGCCGGGTTCTGCTGCTGGATCAGCCCCGGGATCCGGCCGCGGTCGCTCAGGCTGTCGCCGAACACGGCGACGGAGGAATAGGGCTCCTCGGCCCGGGCCATCGCAGCAGGAACCGCGACGGCCAGCAGCGCCATCGCCACGCAACGCTTCATGAGCAATCCCCCCGGATCAGCCAGACGATTCTGACGATAGAGCGGGAATGCTACATGCTGACGAACGCCCGCAAACAGAAAGAAGGCGGCCGTGGACGGCGGCCGCCTTTCGGTCTTGGCTCAGCCGCCGAAACGCTGCTTCAGCGAATCGAAGCCGGCCTGGAACACGCCCTGGCCGATCAGCTTGCGCATCGCCGCCTCGTTCTCTGGCGCCACGTCGAACTCGGCGGTCCATTCGGCGTAGCTGCGGTCGCCGTCGGTGACCGGCAGCAGGCGCAGCGTGGCGACGTAGTTCTCGACCGGCATCGGCGATTCCAGGATCGAATAACGGACCCGGTGCTCGGCGTCGGAGAGCGCCAGCAGCTTCTCGCGGATCAGGCCGCCATTCCCCGCCAGTTCCATGCTGCGGATGCAGCCGATGCGGTCGGGGTCGCCGCCATCCTCGACCTTGCTGCTGGAGATCGCGGGATGCCAGTCGGGCAGGCCGTTGAAGTCCCGGATCGCCCGCCACAGGGTCTCGACCGGGGCATTGATCACGCTGCTGGTGGTCACTCGGATCATGCTCGCATCTCCTCCTGGGATTGAAGCAGTATTGCCGTTTTAGTTTCGATGTCATTGCCGGGCTTGACCCGGCAATCCAGAAGGTCTCGACATCCTCTGGATGCCCGGGTCAAGCCCGGGCATGACAGATTAACTGAAAAGACCTCCCCCTCCTTTGTTCTCAGAACGAGACCTGCTTGAAGGCGCGGGTCTGGGCGGTCAGGGCCTGCTCGGTCGGCAGGCGCTCCATCGAGCTGGCGCCGTAGAAGCCGTGGCAGTGCTTGCAGCGCTGCAGGACATGGGCCGCATCCTCCGGCATCGAAATCGGCCCGCCATGGCACAGCACGATGATGTCCGGCCGCACCGCCAGCGCCGCCGCGGCCCATTCGTCGATCAGCCCGACGCAGTCGTCGAGGGTCTTGGCCGTCTCGGCGCCGATCGCGCCGCCGGTGGTCAGGCCCATATGCGGCACGATGATGTCGGCCCCGGCCTCGGCCATCGCCACCGCCTGCTCGGCCGAGAACACATAGGGCGTGGTCAGCAGGTCCAGGGCATGGGCGCGGGCGATCATCTCGACCTCGAGGCCATAGCCCATGCCGGTCTCCTCCAGGTTCTGGCGGAACACCCCGTCGATCAGCCCGACGGTCGGGAAGTTCTGCACCCCGGCGAAGCCCATGGCCTTCAGTCCGGCCAGGAAATGGTCGGTCAGCAGGAACGGGTCGGTGCCGTTGACCCCGGCCAGCACCGGGGTGTGCTTCACCACCGGCAGCACCTCGCGCGCCATCTCGACCACGATCTCGTTGGCGTTGCCATAGGCGAGGAGGCCGGCCAGTGAGCCGCGGCCGGCCATGCGGTAGCGGCCGGAGTTGTAGATCACGATCAGGTCGATGCCGCCGGCCTCCTCGCATTTGGCGGAGAGGCCGGTGCCGGCGCCGCCGCCGACGATCGGCTCGCGCCGCTCGACCATGCGGCGGAACTTGGCCAGGAGGTCGGCTCGGGCGAAGCGGGTCATGGCGGCGTCCTCAATGATGGGCGATGGCGCGGAACTCGCGCACCAGCGCGGCGGCGAATTCCGGGTCGTTGATGGCGTGGGGCAGGCGGATCAGCCGGCGGTTCGGCGTCTGCCGGACCGTTGCCTCCAGCGCCTGGAACAGCGCCTGGTCGGCGGCCGGGTGGTGGAACGGCTTGCCCGGCGCATCGAGCAGCGACACGCCGCCCTCCGGGATCAGGAAGCGGACGGGCCCGTCCATCCGGTTCAGCTTCGCGCCGATCCAGCGGCCCATCTCGACATTCTCCTCCACCGTCGTCCGCATCAGCGTCACCTGCGGGTTGTGGACGTAGAGGTTCCGCTTCAGGAAACGCTCCGGCACCGTCTCCATGGCGCCGAAATTCACCATGTCGAGCGCGCCACAGGAGGCGACATAGGGAACCCGGGTGCGGATGATGCTGTCGAACCGGTCCTCGCCGGCCGGGAACACGCCGCCGAACAGCAGGTCGCAGATCTCGGTGGTGGTGATGTCGACGACGCCGCCGATCAGGCCGGAATCGACCAGCTTCTCCATCGATTTCCCGCCGGTGCCGGTGGCGTGGAAGACGAGGCAGTCGTATTCGTCCTCCAGCGCCCGGCGCACCTGCTCGACGCAGGGGGTGGTGACGCCGAACATGGTCAGGCCCAGCGCCGGCTTGTCGGCGTCGCTGCGCGGCGCCGGATGCGCCACCATCCCAGCCAGGGCATGGGCGGCGTTGCCCAGCACGGCGCGGGAGATGCGATTCACCCCGGCCACGTCGGTGACGGAGTACAGCATCATGATGTCGGCCGGCCCGACATAGGGCGCGACATTGCCGGAGGCGACGGTCGAGACCATGACCTTCGGCACCCCGACCGGCAGGTCGCGCAGCGCCGGTGTGACCAGCGCCGTGCCGCCGGAGCCGCCCAGCCCGATCGCGCCGCCGACATCCGTCCGGCTGCCCAGGAAGCCGCGCAGCGCCTCGGCCATCGCCGCCACCGCCCGGCCGCGGTCGTCGCTGAACACGGCGTCGATGCCGCCGGGATGATGCAGGGCCACCTCGCGCGCCGTCACGTCGATCGGAATGCCCTCGGCGGGCCCGTCGGGGCCGGTGCCGACATCGACCAGCACCGCCGGGACGCCGCGCGCCTCGATCAGCCCCTTCACATAGACCAGCTCGCGGCCCTTGGTGTCGCAGGTTCCGATGACATAGGCCTTCATGGCGCATCCTTCCCTGAGGGTCGCCGGCATCGCCGCGCCGGTTCTTGCTTCGGTTGTCGCCCCGCGGCCGCCCCGGGCGCAAGGGGGTGTGGGAACAAGGTTCGGCTTCTTTCGTCCGACAATCCAGGTCTATGCTGGCGCCAACGATCTTAGGAGCCCGCCGGGAGACCGCCCATGACCACCAGCCTGACGCGCCTGGACCACGTCAACATCTGGACCGCCGACATGAAGCGGCTGATCCGCTTCTACCGCGACGCGCTGGGCCTCGAGCCGGGGCCGCGGCCGGACTTTCCCTTCCCCGGCGCCTGGCTCTATCTCGGCGACCAGGCGGTGGTGCATCTGGTCGAGGTGAAGGAGGAGTTGCACCCGGAGCAGGTGCAGCTCTCGCACTTCGCCTTCCAGAGCAGCGGCGACCTGGATGCCTTCCTGGCCCATCTGAAGGGCCTCGGCATCGAGACCAAGCTGGGCCGGCCGCCGCGCAGCGGCTTGGTCCAGGTCAACTTCCACGACCCGGACGGCAACCACATCCATGTCGATTTCAAGGACGGGACCACGCCCGACCTGGTGCCGTATCGGGAAACCGCCTAGCCAGATTGGGGCCGCGTCGGCTCCAGGCATCCGGCCGTCGCAATCAAGCCTCAGCCGGGGGCCGGTCCCGTGCTAGGTGTCTGGCATTGCCTTCAGCGAGACGACGCGGCATCCCATGGCGAAACGGCTGATCCTCAAGCTTTCCTGCACCGACGTCCCCGGCATCGTCGCCCGGATCTCGGACTTCGTGTTCCGCTCCGGGCTCAACATCCTCGAGAGCGCGCAGTTCTTCGACCGCGACACCGGCCGCTTCTTCATGCGGGTGGTGGCCGAGGCGGTGGAGGGCTCGGTCGACCTCGACGAGCTGCGCGAAGGCTTCGCCCCGATCGGCAGCGAATACGGCATGGGCTGGGAGATCCATGACGCGGACCGGAAGATCCGCGCCCTGATCATGGTCTCGAAGTTCGACCACTGCCTGAACGACCTTCTGTACCGGGTGCAGATCGGGGCGCTGCCGCTCGAGATCCCGGCCGTCGTCTCCAACCACCGCGACAGCTATCAGCGGGTCGCCGCCGCCGGCATCCCGTTCCATTACCTGCCGGTGACCCGGGAGAACAAGGCGCAGCAGGAGCGGCGGCTGATGGAGCTGGTGGAGGAGGAGGCGATCGACCTCGTCGTCCTGGCCCGCTACATGCAGGTGCTGTCCTCCGAGCTGTGCCGGCGGATGGAGGGCCGGGTGATCAACATCCACCATTCCTTCCTGCCCAGCTTCAAGGGCGCCAAGCCGTACCACCAGGCCCATGCCCGCGGCGTCAAGCTGATCGGCGCCACCTCGCATTACGTCACCGACGACCTCGACGAAGGGCCGATCATCGACCAGGACGTGACCCGGGTTGACCACACGGCCTCGGCCGAGGACATGGTCGGCATCGGCCGCGACGTGGAGAGCGTGGTCCTGGCCCGCGCCCTGAAATACCACGCCGAGCACCGCGTGTTGCTGAACGGCGCCAAGACCGTCGTCTTCAAGTGACCGGTCCTCGCCCGGTTTGACAGCGGCCTGCCTCTGCCATTAACTTAACTATAAAGTTAAATGTTATGGGGGAGGCCGCAATGGCGGAGCGAGTTCTCGTCCTGGTCGGCACCAAGAAGGGCGCCTTCATCGCCGAAAGCGACCCGGCGCGGCGGTCGTGGCGGCTGCGCGGCCCGTTCTGCGAGACCTGGCCGATCAACCATGTCGTCGCCGACCCGGCGACGGGCGCGATCTACGGCGCCGGCGGCAACGAATGGTTCGGGCCGGCGGTGTGGAAGTCGACCGATCTCGGCGAGACCTGGACCCATTCCAGCGAGGGGCTGGCCTATGCCGAGGGGCAGGAGCCGATCAAGGCGGTGTGGAGCCTGGCCTCGCGCAACGGGCGCCTCTATGCCGGCGTCCAGCCGGCGGGGCTGTTCTATAGCGACGATGGCGGCCAGTCCTGGAACCATGTGGAAGGGCTGCAGCGCCATCCGACCCGGCCGGAGTGGAGCCCGGGCGGGGCCGGGCTGATCCTGCATTCGCTGGTGCTGCATCCGAACGACCCGAATCAGATCTGGGTCGGCATCTCCGCCGCCGGGGTGTTCCACACCGCCGATGGCGGCGAGACCTGGGAGACCCGCAACCGCGGCACCCGCGCCGATTTCCTGCCCGAGGACCAGCGGTATCCGGAATTCGGGCAATGCGTGCACTGCCTGGTGATGGCCTCCGGCAAGCCGGACCGGCTGTACCAGCAGAACCACTGCGGCATGTATCGCAGCGACGACGGGGGCCGCAGCTGGGAGAGCATCGAGGCCGGGCTGCCCTCCAGCTTCGGCTTCCCGGCCGCCGCCCATCCGCGCGACGCGGACACGCTGTTCCTGCTGCCACTGAACGGCGACATCAAGGGCCGCTTCGTGCCGGACGCCAGGGCCGCGGTCTGGCGCACCCGCGACGGCGGCGCCAGCTGGCAGGATCTGCGCCGCGGCCTGCCGCAGGAGAACGCCTATTTCGGCGTGCTGCGCCAGGCCATGGCGACCGACCGGCTGGATCCCGCCGGGGTCTATTTCGGCACCTCGGGCGGGGCGCTGTTCGCCAGCGCCGACGAGGGCGAGAGCTGGGACTGCGTCGCCCAGCACCTGCCCTCGATCCTGTCGGTCGAGACGCTGGTGGTCGACCGCTGACCGATGGCCGAGGCACGGACCAAACCGGAGGAGGCGCCGGCCGTGGTCGTCCGGCTGCCGACGGTGCTGACCATGCTGTTCCCGGGCGCGCCGCAGCGGGTGGAGCTGCGCGCCGGCACCGTGGCCCAGGCGATCGACGCGCTGAACCAGCGCTGGCCGGGGATGGGCGACCGCATCCGCGACACCCGGCCGGCGATCCGGCGCCACATCAACATCTTCGTCGGCGGCCGCCGCGCCACGCTGGACACGCCGCTGTCGCCGGGGACGGAGGTGATCGTCCTGACCGCGATCAGCGGCGGCTGAGCGCCGCCGCGCCGTCGTGGCCTCGCGCCGCGAGGCCGAGCAGCAGCAGGCACAGGGCCGAGGCAACGAAACCCGCGCCGGCCGCGGCCGGCCAGCCCCAATGGCTCGCCGCGGCGGCCAGCAGCGGCGGACCCAGCAGCGATCCGGAGGCGCCGCCCTGGGCCAGCAGGCCGTTGGCATTGGCCATGTCGCCGCCAGGGCCGACCGCTTCGGGTAGGCGGGCGAAGACCACGGCCGGCACGGCGCCGGAGATCGCATTCAGCACGGTGGCGACCGCCGCCGGCCAGAGCCAGGATCCGTCCGCGCCGGTGAACACGGCGAAGAGCAGCAGCGCCGGCACCGCGACGCCGAAGGCGGTGAAGCCGCCGAGCGGCCGGTCCCGCCGCATCCACCAGGCGGCGGCGAGGCCGCCCAGCACCGAGGAGAAGGCGGCCAGGCCGGTGATCAGCCCGGCCACCGAGGCCGAGACGCCGTGCCGGCTGGTGAAATAGGCCGGCATCACCGCCAAGAGGCCGACCTCGAACACGGTGTAGCAGGCGAAGCCCACCGCCATCAGCCAGGCCCCGAGCGGCGCCCGGGTCGGCCGGGCGGCGCCGCTCGCAGCCCGGCGCGGCGCCGCGCCCGGCGGCGTCGGCAGGCGCCAGGCCGGCAGCAGCAGAGCAGCGGTCAGGACCGCGCTGCCCAGCAGCACCGCGCGCCAGGGCGCGGCCTCCACGCCGACGCCGGCCAGAACGCTGCCGACAGCGAAGCCGACCGGGAAGAAGGTGCTCCACAGCGCCAGCGCGGTCGCCCGCTGCGCCGGGGTGGCGACGGCGATGGTCAGGGTCGGCGCCGCGACCGCCACGGCGAGATAGGCCGCGGCCTCGACGATCCGCCACAGGAACAGCCCGGCCACCGCCGAGGTCGCGGCCATGCCGGCGGCGGAGACGGCGAGCAGAAGCAACCCGGCCAGCAAGGCGCGGCGGGCACCGACCCGGCCGACCACGACCCCGGCGAACAGCCCCAGCGTGGCGCCGCCGATCTCGAGCAGCGAGACCAGCAGCGCCGCGACTGTGAGGTCGAGGCCGAGGTCGCGCTGCATCGGCGGCAGCAGAGCCGACAGCTTGCCGAGCTGCGCCGCCGCGATCACGCCGGCGGCGTAGATCACCAGGATCGCCGGCCAGGATCCGCGGGACGACATGGTCACTCCGTGTTCAGGACCGGATGCCTGGTTGAGGGGCGGTAGCAAATGTTGGGAGAATTCTAGAGCCGGACCCTCTGCCTATTACTGTCATGCCCGGGCTTGACCCGGGCATCCAGAGGCTGTCGAGGCCCTCTGGATTGCCGGGTCAAGCCCGGCAATGACAATAGAAGTTTAGCCTTGCTCTTTTTCCACCTCGGAAACCCTCAACCAGACACCCGCGATGTATAGCGACAGGGCTATCTTAGCGAAGGCGCGGGGGAGGGCGGCTGAATAAGATATTCAGGTTATGGTCTCGGCCAGGCGCACGAAGGCGCCGTCGGACAGCTGCAGGCGGGTCCAGCGCATCCGGCCCTCGCGGATCGGAACGATCTCGGACCCGTTGGCGCTGGTCTCGATCTCGATCTCGGGCGGCTCGGGCTCGAACCAGCCCTCGTCGGTCAGCGCGGCCTCGGCGGCCTGGATCTCCGGCGTCGCGAAGCGCCACAGCGAGACGCCCAGCAGATCCGGCGTGCGGAAGTTCCAGTCGCGGCTGCGGCCGCGCGACGCCGCCAGCAGCCGGTGCGTCAGGTCGCAGACCAGATGCACGCTGCCGGGGGAGTCGGTGACCAGCCGGGCCAAAGCATGGTCCGCGGCGCTGTCGAGACGGGCGCTCATCAGCCGGCGCAAACGCGCCTGCTCCTCGGCATCGGGGACCAGCGTGCCGGCCTCCCAGCGTGACACCATCGCCTGCGACACGCGCAGCAGCTCGGCGGCGTGGTTCTGCTTCACCCGCCGCAGCGCGCGCCACAGCCGCAACGACCGGCCGAGCCCGTCGGCGGCGCAGATGCTGTATCCCGGGGCGGTCATGATGCCCTGAAGATGGGCCGCCGGCGCGCGGCTGTCCAGGGTGGGCCGTAAGAGCCTCACCCCCACACTGTCATGCCCGGGCTTGACCCGGGCATCCAGAGAACGTCGACACCCTCTGGATTGCCGGGTCAAGCCCGGCAATGACAAAGGAAGGGAGCGAGGCGTATTTCAGCTCTCCCAATCCGAATTCAGGATCACCTCGGTGAAGTCGACGCGCTTGTAGGTCGGGTCCATCCGGGCCAGCACGTCGGCCTTCACATTGCCGAAGGTGGTCTGCGGCTTGCGGATGGTGCCGTGGGCGAAAGCCTCGATGATGCCGTGCTTGAAGTCGGGGCCGCGCGGATGGGCATGCACCACCTGGCGGCGCTGTTCCGCCGTGAAGTCGTGGAAGGCGAGGCCCAGCACGTCCATCTCCACCCCGGCGGTCACCAGCGCCACGACCGGGTGCTTGTGCTCCGGGATGCCCGGGGTGGTGTGCAGCGCGATCGCGTCCCACACCAGGTCGATGTCGGCCGCGGGGATGCCGTGGCGCTTCAGGAAGTCGCGCGCGGCGTTGGCGCCGTCGACCTCGAAGCGCAGGTCGGGGCTCGCATAGGCGTCGGTCAGCCCCATATCGTGGAACATCGCGCCGGCATAGAGCAGCTCGGGATCGAATTTCAGCCCCTTGCGCTGCCCGGTCAGGGCGCCGAACAGGTAGACCCGGGTCGAGTGGTGGAACAGCAGCTCGCTCTCGGTGTCGCGCACCAGCTCGGTGATCTCCCGCGCCATGGCGCTGTCGGGGATGCGGATGCCGGCGATGGACTCGGTCATGGTCCGGCCTTTCTCTGGTCTTCGGGATGTCGGTCCGGCGGTCGGCGCCGGCCCCTCCTATGTGCGTCCCGACAGCCGCCGCCCTCAACGCGGCCGGGGCGGCGCTTCCGGACAAAGGCACGCGCAAAACGGACATTGCCGCGGGCCGGCCGGCATGGAATGGATCGGCGAGAGGAGGGGACGGACATGCCGGTGCGAACCGTCGCGATCGCCATCTTTCCCGGCGTCCAGGCGCTGGACGTCGCCGGGCCGGTCGACGTCTTCGCCGAAGCCAACGGCTTCATCGCGGCGGGGGACCGCTACGAGACGCTGCTGGTCGCGGCCGACACCGCGCCGTTGCGCGCCTCGAACGGCATGCAGATGGTCGCCGACCGCCGCTTCGCGGACGCCGTGGAGCCGTTCTCGATGGTGCTGGTCGCCGGCGGTCCCGGCTTACCGACGGCGCCACCCGACCCGCTTTTGTCCACCTGGCTGGCCGAGGCCGCACCGCGGGCCGGGCTGCACGGGTCGATCTGCACCGGCGCCTTCGCCTTCGGCCATGCCGGGCTGCTGGACGGCCATCGGGTGACCACGCATTGGCAGAACGCGCCGCGCCTGGCCGAACTGTTCCCGCGCGCCCAGGTCGAGCACGACCGGATCTATTTGCGCGACGGGGCGCTGGTGACCTCGGCCGGCGTCACCGCCGGCATCGACCTGGCCCTGGCGCTGGTGGCGGAGCATCACGGCGCCCGGGTGGCGCTGGCGGTGGCGAAGCGGCTGGTGGTGGTGGCGCAGCGCCAGGGCGGCCAGTCCCAGTTCAGCCCGTTCCTGACCGCCCCGGCCGACCCGGACTCGCCGATCGCCAAGGTGCAGGCGCATGTCATGCAGCACATCGGCGCCAGCTTCACGGTGGGGGATCTGGCCGAGGTGGCGGGCATGAGCGCCCGCAACCTGGCGCGGCTGTTCGTGCAGGAGACCGGCGTGACACCGCACGAATTCGTCGAGCGCGCCCGGGTCGACGCCGCCCGCAACCTGCTGGAGGGCAGCGACCGCGCGCTCAAGGCGGTGGCCTATGACTGCGGCTTCGGCAGCGCCGACCGGATGCGCATCGTCTTCGCCAAGCGGCTGGGCGTCACCCCGGCCCAGTACCGCGCCAGCTTCCGGGTGCCGGCGGACTGACATCGACGAGCCTGCCGCCGCCTGCGCCGGCTCAAGGGCGGAGAACGGGGTCGGTGAACGTGATGTCCAGTTGCGTTAACTCGCGATCATGTTCATGATATGTTCCATGGATATGGCGCAGACCGATGGCGAGGCGGGCGAGGCCCGGCCGACCGATCCCGACCTGAACTGGACGGGATGGGCGCTGGAGAAGCTGCGCGAGGTGGTCGAGATCGACATCCGCAGCAAGCGGCTGACCGAGCGGCAGCAGCAGGCAACCCCGGCGGAGCCGCAGGAGCCGCCGGATTTCCCGCTGATGCAGTCGCGCCTGTCGCGCTCGATCCGGCTGTCGATCGCGATGGCCGAGCGGATCCGCGGCGACTACCTGCACCGCCGGGCCGAGGGCACGGAGTCGGGGGCGCTGGAGCGCCGCCGGCGGCGGCGGGAGCAGGCCGCCCAAGCGGTGGGCGAGGCGGTCGCGGCCGCCGAGGCCGCGGACCTCGCCGCGGCCGGCGAGGCGGTCGACCCCAAGGAGACCGAACGGCTGCGGGAGCAGGTGTGGGAGCGGCTGACCGAGGACGAGGTGCTGGACGTGCAGCTCGACACCCTGTCGGCCGCCGAATTCGTGCGCGAGGTCTGCCGCTGGCTCGGCCGCCGGCTGGACCCGTCGCGGCTGCCGCAGGGCTGGGACGATGTCCTCGGGGCCAATGACAACGCCGGCTCGGCCGGCACGGAAGCAGATACTGTCGCCGCGGACCCCGATGCCGAGGACGGTTGGCCTTCACAGCCGGACAAGTCCGAAGACGGCCTCGCGCCGTTCACGTGCCCGAAGCCGGACAGCAGCTGAGCGTTGATGCGGCGCGCGACCGCGTAGGTTGGGTTCGCCGTTGGGCGAACCCGACATCTCACCGCCGCGCCTATGCCCGTTGGGTTCGCGTGCCGCGAACCCAACCTACGAAGCCGCCATGCCTTCCTCACTCCCCCTCCCCTTGCGGGAGGGGGGAAGGGGTCTGCGCGCGTCCGCGCGCGATGGGCCGGTTCCGAGATCGGCGAGCCTTCATCGGCTCTTCATCAAGCGCCAGGGGGCGCCGGATCAGTGCAGGTCCCGGGTATAGACGAATTTCGGCATGCTCCAGTTGAATCGGAGCGCGAGCAGGCGGAGCGCGAGGCCGATGACCATGGCGACGGCCGTGACGAGATCATGGCCGATCCCGGCGGACAGCCCGGCGACATAGACGCCGCCGGTCACCACCGACACGGTGGCGTAGAGCTCGCTGCGGAAGAGAAGCGGGATGTCGTTGCAGAGGACGTCCCGCAGGACGCCGCCGACGCAGCCGGTGATCATGCCCGAGGCGATGACGATCACGATCGGCAGGTCCAGCGCCATCGCGATATTGGCGCCGATCACCGTGAACACGACCAGACCGATCGCGTCCAGCAGCAGGAACAGCCTGCGCAGATGATGCATGAGGCGGGCGGCGGGGATGGTCAGCAGGGCGGCGCCGCCCGTGATCAGCAGATAGGATGGATGCTCTACCCAGGACAGCGGATAATGGCCGAGAAGGACATCCCGTGCCGAGCCGCCGCCGAGGGCCGTGACGCATCCGAGAAGATAGACGCCGACCCAGTCCATGCTGCGCCGCCCGGCGGCCAGCGCAGCCGTCATGGCCTCGGCGACGATGGCGATCAGATAGAGGGAATGCAGAAGCATCGGCGGGTCCTGACGGCTCGTTGGCAGGCCCCTGAATATCCGACGGGCGGTTCTGGGGCCGCCCGAAGGGACCATGTCAGGGCGCCTGCCCGGGATCAAGCCGGCCTATCCGGCGGCGGACCGAAAGATAGGCGAGGGGGGATTTGTCCGTCTCTGCTGCCGACGTTGGCCGGAGAGGCGGTCGGTCGCCACCGCCAGCCAGCAGATGGGGATTTCGACTAATGCTATGGTAACTTTAGAGTCGGACAGACAGGGAGATTTCTAATGCCTGTTTCCGCTGAGAATAGAACACTTTTTCAATATTTGAGAATTATGTTCGGCGGCTCCCCCAAGATGAAATCATATCTCGATGAAAATAATGAGAGCAGCGTCGATATCCTGACGGCTGCGGATGTGCCTCACAAGAATGTGACCACATACTCCACAATTGGGCTGTCAGACGCTTCAATCGGTCTCGTGGTCGAAGGCGTTCCACTCGGCGTGGAGATCGCTTTGTCGGCACGGTCCAACTATGACTACGCCGCCAATATATTGGCCACTTGCGCGTTCAACATCATAAACTCCAAAATGTCATGCAGGCCGGGTGTCATTTATCCACGCGTGATCGAGATGTATAATTCCGCTCTGGCAATGAAGCATGTTATGTGTGTGGATCATTTTCTGTGGCCCTTGAGAACTCACAAGTTTCCCACGAAGCAGGTGGCGTGGCTATTTGCTGTTCCGATTTCGGATGGCGAGTTCGAGATGGCACAGAAAAATGGTAGTGATGCACTCTCGAAAGCCTTTGAGAAACATAAGATCGATGTTTTCAATCTTCATAGAAAATCAATCCTTTAAATCTTAATCCAAATCATAGGCTGCATCGATTTAGGGCCGATATCAACAATATTGACGATAGAAGTACTCTCCGATGAGAAAGAATTGCTCTCGGCGCAATACGGAGGTTGAGCCAAGCGGGCCGGATCGGCGATGGTCGCGGTGATGCCGACCGATCCCATCCTTCTCGCCGTGCTGCTGGGCACCATCTTCGTCATCGCCTTCACCAAGGGCGGGTTCGGCGGCGGCTTCGCCATTCTCGGCATCCCGGCCCTGTCCTTCGTCATGCCGGCGGTGGACGCGGCGGCGGTGATCGCGCCGCTGGTGCTGCTGATGGACGTGTTCACCGTCTGGGCCTTCCCGCCGCGGACCTGGAGCCGTCCCAATCTGCGGCTGCTGATCGCGCCGCTGCTGTGCGGCATCGGGCTGGGCGGGCTGACCTTCGCTCTGGTCGAGCCCGCCTGGGTGACGCTGCTGATCGCCATCGTCACCCTGGTCTTCGCCCTGCGCTGGTTCGCCCGCCGGAAGCTCGACCGGCCGCGCGCCGCCCCCTCCGGCCGGCGCGTGGCGGTATGGGGCACGCTGACCGGCTACACAACCTTCGTCGCCCATTCCGGCGGGCCGCCGCTGGCGATCTATCTGCTGCCGCAGCGGTTGGACAAGACCGTGTTCGCCGGCACCTCGGCGATCGTGTTCATGATCTGCAACATCGCCAAGCAGGTGCCGTATCTCTATCTCGGCGTGCTGGAGCCGCGGAACCTCGCCGCCATCGCCGCGGCGGCGCCGGTGGTGCCGATCGGCGTCTGGATCGGCCGCCGCTTCCACGATCGGATCGACGAGGCGCGGCTCTACTACTGGTGCCACCTGCTGCTGGTGGCGATCGGGCTGAAGCTGCTGGTCGACGGGCTGCTCGGCGTGCTGTGACCGCGGTTGCCGGTCCGGCCCCGCGGCACCATCCTGAACTGGACGGCAGGAACCGCGGAGCCGCCGCATGATCGCGCTCGTGCTGTTCGACATGAACGAGGTGCTGTGCCGCTATGACAAGGCGGCGCGGATCGCCGCCCTGGCGCGCCTGTCCGGACGCAGCCCGCAGGCGGTCGAGGCCGCGATCTGGGGCTCGGGCTTCGAGGATCGCGGCGATGCCGGCGAGCTCGACGCCGAGGCCTATCTCCACGGCTTCGGCGAGCGCATCGGCTATTCCCTCAGCCGGGCGGAGTGGACGGCCGCGCAGCGGGCGGCGATGACGCCGATGCCGGAGACGCTCGACCTCGCGGCCCGGGTGGCCGGCGCGGCGCGGGTCGCGGTGCTGACCAACAACAGCCTCTTGATGCTGCAGCAGATCGACGCGCTGTTCCCGGAGTTGCGGCCGATCTTCGGCGATGCGATCCACGTCTCGGCCCAGTTCCACGCCTGCAAGCCGGACCCGGAGGCCTATCGGCGCTGCCTCGACCGGCTCGGCGCCGCCGCGGCCGAGACGCTGTTCGTCGATGACGGCGCCGGCAACGTCGCCGGGGCGGAGCAGGCGGGGCTGGCGGGGCACCGCTTCGTCGATGCGGCGGGCCTGGCCGCAGCGCTGCAGCGGCACGGCCTGCTGCCGCCGGACGCGCGCTTGGTGTAGAGCTTCCCGCCAAGGAGACTCGATGGACGACGCCAAGCTCACCGCGCTGGCCGGCTGGATCACCGAGGCCGGGCTGATCGGCCTGCCGGAGACCGAGTTGCTGGCCGGCTTCTGCGCCCGGGCCACCTTCGCCGGGCTGCCGCTGGCCACCGGCCTGCTCGTGATCGACACGCTGCACCCGGTCTACGAGGGCAACGCCGTCCGCTGGCGCCGCGGCGAGCCGGAGGCCAGCTTCACCGGCTATGGCCGCACCACCCCGGGCATCAATGAAGAGAGATGGCGCGCCAGCCCCTTCTTCCACCTGATCGAGACCGGGCAGGAATGGATGCGCCGGCGGGTGACGCCCGAAAGCTGCGCCGAGTTCCCGGCCGTGGCCACGGCGGCGCAGGAGGGGATGACCGACTATCTCGGCGTCCTCAACCGCTTCGAGGCGGAGGGCGCGATCGCCGACTGGGACGGACTGTTCTCGGCCTGGACCACGGACCGGCCGGGCGGCTTCACCGACGAGGAGATCGCGGCGCTGCTGCGGCTGCTGCCCGGCCTCGCCATGGCGATGAAGGCCTTCACCCTGGCGCGGATGGCCAGCACGCTGCTCGAGACCTATCTCGGCCGCGACGCCTGCAACCTGGTGTGGGCGGGCCGTATCGCCCGCGGCGTCGCCGACCGGATCGACGCGGTGCTGTGGTTCAGCGACCTGCGCGGCTACACCCGGATCACCGACTCGGCGCCGCCGGAGCAGATCATTCCGCTGCTCAACGACTATGCCGATGCCGTGATCTCGGCGGTGCAGGCGCTGGGTGGCGACGTGCTGAAGCTGATCGGCGACGGCGTGCTGGCGATCTTCCGGCCGGAGGACGGCGGCGGCGAGGAGGGCCGCGCCCGGGCCTGTCGGGCCGCGCTGAAGGCCGTGCGCCGGGCCCGGGCGGCCATCGCCGATCTCAACCGGCAGCGGGCCGCGGACGGCCTGCCGGTGACCGAGATGTATGCCGGCCTGCATATCGGCGAGGTCTTCTTCGGCAATGTCGGCAGCGCCAGCCGGCTGGACTTCACCGTGGTCGGCCCGGCGGTGAACGAGACCAGCCGCATCGCCGAACTGTGCCGCTCGGCCGACCAGCCGATGCTGGTCTCCTCCGCCTTCGCCGCGGCGGCGGGCGGGGCCGAGGCCGGCCTCGTCTGCGTCGGCCGTTACGCCCTGCGCGGCGTCCGCATGCCGCAGGAGCTGTTCACGCTCGAGCCGGACTACGCCTAGACCCGCCAGACTCTGAGGCCGCGCATCCGCTCGCCATGGATCAGCACCGCCGACAGGCAGCCGGTGGCGAAGGCTCCGGTGTCGACGTCGATGCGGTGCGGATGGCCCAGCTCCAGGGACTCGACCGGCGTGTGTCCGTGGATCACCGCGACGTTCTCCGGGAAGGGGCGGCGCCACTCCAGGAACGGGTCGCGGATCCACAGCAGGGTGTGGCGGTCCTGCTCCGCCAGCGGGCGCTGCGGGTCGATCCCGGCATGGACGAACAGCAGGTCGCCGATCCGGTGGCTGACCGGGCAGCCGCGCAGCCAGCCCAGCACGTCGGGCCCGATCGCCGCCCGCACCCGGCCGCGCCAGTCGCCGGCGAGCTCGGTGACGCCGCATTCGATCAGCACCCGGTCGCCGCCATAGGTCAGCCAGAACTGCAGGGATCCGTGATCGGCGGCACCGTCCAGCACCGCCACCATGCGGTCGTCGTGATTGCCCAGCAGGGTGATCGTCTCGGCGCCGGCGATGCCGCCTCGCGCCAGGGCCAGGGCGCGCCGGTTCTCCGGGCCGCGATCGACCAGGTCGCCGAGATGGATCAGCGTGCAGTCGGTGCCGGCGGGCAGGGCCGCGAACTCCGTCGCCACCAGCCGGTGCATCGCCTCCAGCAGGTCGGCCTGGCCGTGCACGTCGCCGATCGCCGCCACCGCGCGGCCCGGCGGCAGCGGCCGGATCGCCGGGCGCCAGGGATCGCGGCGCGGGTCGAGATGGCGCGGCAATCGGTCCAGATCCTCCGGCTTCATGGCGCGTCGCGTGTCGATCCGATCATGGTCCCATCATATCAGTCGCCCGCCGGGGTTGCAGGATGCGAAGCGCGGGTTAGGTTCATCGGCGCGGACGGCCGACATCGCACCACCTCGGGGTGGGAGGTCCCGCAACGCGCCGCGGCATGCGGCCCGGCGCGAGCCGATCGACAGGCCGCCCTGTGAGGGCGCGCCGCATCGACAGGAGCATGCGATGAAGCTCAACACCGCGATGGTGGACCGGACCGTGACCCGGTTCGGGGCGCAACCCGTGCCCGAAACCCACCCGGCCATGCCCCAGCTCAACGGCCTGTTCGGGGAGCACACCTTCTTCCTCGACGGCGACGGGCTCCATATCGTCGAAGCGGTCGAGCTGGCGCCGACCGGCGCTCCGGCGGGGCAGGTGGTGAAGCTGGCCAGCTGGGCGGATGCGGATCGGACCACCCTGGCACCGCACGAGCCCGAGCCGACCGATGTCGTGATCGAGTTCGGGCCGATCGATCCGGACAAGGACGTCTGACGGCGAGGTCAACGGGCGGCCGGACATGATCCGGCCGCCCGGCTTCCTTCGCGGCTCGCCATCGGCGCGAATCGGGTAGGATCTCCGTCCCATGGCCGATTCTCCGGCCGCCCGCACCATCGGAAGGATTCGCTGCCGATGACCGTCCGCCATCGTCCGTTCCGTCGCGCCTCGGCCGCGGCACTGCTCGTCCTGCTCACCGCCGCGGCTCCGGCCCGGGCCGGCTGGGACTACGCCAGGCTCGACCGCGAGCTGCGCGAGGGCGACAGGCCGAGCGTGGTGATCGACCTCGCCAAATGCCTTGACCCGTCCGGGGCCGGCGGCCCGCCGGTGGTCGCGGTGCCGACCTTCACCACCTACAACCTGACGCCGCAATTCATCGCCACCTCCGAGACCCACGCCTTCGAGGCGGCGAACGGCGCCATGTCGCTGGAATACATCCGGCTGCGGATCTTCCCGGACAACACCGCCGAGCTCAGCCTGAAGCATCTGAACCCGTCGACCTATGAGCCGGTCGGGCCGGCGACGGTGCTGCGCTGCCGGCTGAACGACGGTTCGCTGACCCTGGGCGACGGGGACTGACGGCACAGCCATGGCGCATCGCAGGCGCGGCTGTGGCAGGATCGGTTCCCGAGAGTCGAGGAGGGACCGATGACCGATCATGCCGCCCGCACCGCCGAGCTGGAGGCCGAGGAAGCACGGCTGGCCTTCGACCGCTTCGATTTCGCCGAGGCCTGGGCGATCGGCCGGACGCTGGTCGAGACCGCGCCGGCCCCGGTCGCGATCCGCATCCAGGTCGCCGACCGGGTGCTGTTCGCCGCGGCGCTCGACGGCACCTCGGCCGACAACCAGGTCTGGCTCGACCTCAAATCCGCCGCGGTCCGCCAGTTCGGGCACAGCACGCTGTGGCTGCACCACCGGCTGAAGGCGCGCGGCCGCACCCTGGCCGAAAGCCCATCGGTCCGCGCGGCGATGATCGACCATGGCGGCGGCTTCCCGATCCGGATCGGCGCCCAGGTGGTCGGGTTCATCGGCGTCTCCGGCCTGCCGCACGAGGAAGACCACCGGCTGATCACCAGCGCGATCGAGGCGTGGAAGGCGGGGCAGGCAGGCTAGCCGTTCCGCTCCTGCCACAGCGCCGCCGCCTGCTCCAGGTGGCGGGCATGGGCGGCTTCGCCCCTGTCGCCGGCGATCACCGCGAGGGCCACGGCGGCGGTGCCGATCACCGTCGCCTCGGCCGCCGGGTCCTCGGCGGCGCCGGTCCACACCGCGCGGAAATGCTCCAGGTCGCGGCGCTCCAGCCGCTCGCCGCGGCCTTCGCCGACGATCGGCGGCACGGTCTCGTCCAGCGCCTCGCCGGCCACCAGCCGCTGCAGCGCCAGCGCCTTCAGCGGCGTGCGCTCGGCCTCGCCACCGGCGCCCTTGACCACGCAGAGGTCGCGCTGGCCCAGGAGCCGCGCGGTGTCGCGGTGCAGGTCCTGATAGGCCGGGTGGAACACGCCGACGAAGCTGGCCTTGGCTTCGAACGGGTTCAGCAGCCGGGCGGCGGAGTTGACCGGGCTGCGCAGCCCCAGCACCGGCCGCAGCTCCATCAGCCCGGTCAGGGTGCGGCTGACCGCGCGCAGCGGCAGATAGACGAAGCGGGTGCCGTCCAGGATTCGCGCCGCCTCGGCCGGGGTCTCGGGCACCGGCAGGCCCAGCGCCCGCACCGCATCCTCGGTCTCGATCCCCTCGGTGATCCGGACGTTGATGCCGTGCATCAGCACCGGATGGCCGGCGCGGGCGACCAGCAGGGCCGACAGCAGGAACCAGGGTGCGCCGCGGGTCTTGCCGGCGGCGTAGGAGGGCCAGTCGAGATCCGGCCGGGTCGCCGGCGCAGCCGTCACCGCGGCGCGGGCGGCGCGGATCATGCCGGCCAGCTCCGCCGCCGTCTCGCCGCGATAGCGCTCCAGCAGCAGGAAGGCGCCGACCTGCATCGGGTCGGCCTCGCCGGCCAGGATGATGGCGAAGGCGTCCTCGGCCTCGGCCTCGGTCAGCGGCCGCGACCGGCCAGGGCCGCGGCCGATCGCCGCCAGATGCGCCGCCATGCGCTGCCGCGGCGGCGAGTCCGGGGTGGCGGTCACGGTTTCGACGTCGCTGGCCATCGCCGTTGTCTCTTTCATGTCGCGTTGAGAATGGTTAGCGCGGGCGGCCCGGCCCGTCGAGCGCTGCGGCGCATTGTATGGCTGCCGGGCTTGTAGGAAGATCGCCACCCAAGGCCAACAATCAAGGCGGATCGGGGATAGGGATGGTGCTGAAGAAGGCGTCCGGCCGATGACGCGAACGATCGGAACGTTCGACACTGTCATCGTCGGGGCCGGCTCGGCCGGCTGCGTGCTGGCCAACCGGCTGTCGGCCGACCCGAAGGCCTCGGTGCTGCTGCTGGAGGCCGGAGGCAGGCCGGGCACCATCTGGGTCCACATCCCGGTCGGCTATCTCTACACCCACGGCGATCCGCGCCTCGACTGGTGCTTCAAGACAGAGCATGAGGCCGGGCTGGGCGGCCGGGCGATCAACTATCCGCGCGGCAAGGTGCTGGGCGGCTGCTCCGCCATCAACGGCATGATCTACATGCGCGGCCAGGCGCGCGATTACGACCAATGGCGGCAGCTCGGCAATGCCGGCTGGGGCTGGGACGACGTGCTGCCCTTCTTCATCAAGTCCGAGGACCATTGGCAGGGCGCCTCGGCCTTCCACGGTGCCGGCGGCGAATGGCGGGTCGAGCCGCAGCGCCTGTCCTGGACCATCCTGGACGCCTTCCGCCAGGCCGCGGCCGAGACCGGCATCCGGCCGACCGACGACTTCAACACCGGCGACAACGAGGGCTGCGGCTATTTCCAGGTAAACCAGCGCCGCGGCATCCGCTGGACCGCGGCCAAAGGCTTCCTGAAGCCGGTGCTCAGCCGGCCCAACCTCAAGGTCGAGACCCATGCCCAGGTGCTGAAGCTGCATCTCGAGGGCAAGCGCGTCGCCGGCGTGGTGTTCCGCCGGCCGGACGGCACCGAGGCCTATGCCGCGGCGGGGGAGGTGATCCTCGCCGCCGGCGCCGTCGGCTCCCCCGCCATCCTGCAGCATTCCGGCATCGGCCCGGCCGACCTCCTGGCCGCGCATGACGTGCAGCCGGTGCACGACCTGCCGGGGGTGGGCGAGAACCTGCAGGACCATCTGCAGCTGCGCCTGGTCTACAAGGTCGAGGGCGTGCCGACCCTGAACGAGCGGGCGAACCGCCTGCTCGGCCGCATCGGCATGGGCGTGGAATACGCGCTGTTCCGCAGCGGCCCGCTCAGTATGGCTCCGAGCCAGCTCGGCGCCTTCGCCCGCAGCGATCCGTCGCAGGAGACCGCCAATCTCGAATACCACGTCCAGCCGCTCAGCCTCGACCGGTTCGGCGAGCCGCTGCACAGTTTCCCGGCCTTCACCGCTTCCGTCTGCAACCTGCGGCCGCACAGCCGCGGCTCGGTCCGGATCAAGAGCCCGGACCCGACCGCGGCGCCGGCGATCCGGCCGAACTACCTGTCGGAGGAGGCGGACCGCCGCGTCGCGGTCGACGCCATCCGGCTGACCCGGCGGATCGCCGCGGCGCCGGCCCTGGCGCGCTACGCGCCGGAGGAGGTCCGGCCCGGTCCGGCGCTGCAGGACGATGCCGAGCTGGTGCGGGCCGCGGGCGACATCGCCACCACCATCTTCCACCCAGTCGGCACCTGCAAGATGGGCCGGGATCCGCTGGCGGTGGTCGACGAGCGGCTGCGGGTGCGCGGCCTGTCGGGGCTGCGCATCGCCGATGCCTCGATCATGCCGACCATCACCTCGGGCAACACCAACTCGCCCACCATCATGATCGCCGAGAAGGCCTCGGCGATGATCCTGGAGGATCGCCGCCAAGCCTGAGGAGGTGCCATGGAGTTCAAAGATCGTCACGTGGTCGTGACCGGCGGCACCGGCGCGCTCGGCTCGGCCGTGGTCGGGCTGCTGCTCGAGGCCGGCGCCACCTGCCACGTCCCGGTCCGCGACATCAAGGATTCGCGCCGCTTCGCCCATCGCGGTCACGACCGGGTGGTGCTGTCGCCGGTGCCGGACCTGACCGACGAGGCGGCGGTGGCCGCGTTCTATGCGGCGCTGCCCTCGCTCTGGGCCTCGATCCATGTCGCCGGCGGTTTCGCCATGGCGCCGGTCGGCGAGACCGGCAAGGCGATGCTGCAGCAGCAGCTCGACACCAACCTGGTCACCGCCTTCCTGTGCTGCCGTGCCGCGGTGCAGGCGATCGGGCGCGGCGACGCCGGGGGCCGCATCGTCAATGTCGCGGCCCGGCCGGCGCTGGAATGGCGTCAGGGCGCCGGCATGACCGCCTACACCGCGTCGAAGGCGGCGCTGGCCGCGCTGACCGTGGCGCTGGCGCAGGAGGTGGCGGGGCAGGGCATCCTGGTCAACGCGGTGGCGCCGTCGATCATGGACACCCCGGCCAACCGCGCCGCCATGCCCAAGGCCGACCATGCCGCCTGGCCGAAGGTGGAGGAGGTCGCGGCGACCATCCTGCACCTGGCCTCGCCGAGGAATCAGGTGGGCCGCGGCGCGATCATGCCGGTTTACGGCAAGGCGTGACCGGGCCGATCTCGCCCCGCATCCTGGCCGCTATCGACCTTCTGGCACCGCGGCCCGGGGAGAGGCTGCTGGAGATCGGCTGCGGCACCGGCCAGGCGATCCTGGCCGCGCTCGCCCGTGCGCCGACCGCCACGGTCTTCGCCATCGACCGCTCCGAGACGGCGGTGGCGCGGGCACGGATTGTCAACGCGACGGCAATCGCGGCCGGGCGGGTGCGGATCGAGAGAGGGGACATCGAGCACGGGCCGGTCGAGCCGGGCGGGTTCGATCGGATCTTCGCCATCCGCGTGAACAGCTTCTGGACCCGCCCTGGCCTGGCGCTGCCGCATGTCGTCCGCAGCCTGTGCCCCGGCGGGGAGATCTGGATCATCTATGACGAGCCGAGGGCCGGGATCTTCGAGACGATCCGGTCGTCGTTCGAGACCTTCGGCCTGCGGGACATCCGGACCGAAGAGCGACCCGGTGCGTTGGCTTTCGTCGCAAAGATCCCAGGCAACCGCCGGTCATGATCTTCTCCTGTCGGCCGCCTTGCCGGATTTGTCCGATCAGTCTAGCGTTCCGCGACACAAAAAAGATCAAGACGGGGATGGCAGGATGTGGCGGGAGATCGCGCCGGACCGGCGGGACGAGATTCGTGTCGACGGCTACAAGGTCGTGGCCTACAGCTTCGGCTCGGGGCCGGAGACAGTGCTGTGCCTCAACGGCGGTCCGGGGCTGCCCTGCGACTATCTGCGCGACGCCCATTCCTGTCTGATCGATCATGGCTACCGCGTCGTCGCCTTCGACCAGCTCGGCACCGGCGCCTCCGACCGGCCGACCGATCCGGCGCTCTGGACCATCACCCGCTATGTCGCGGAGGTGGAGACGGTCCGGCAGGCGCTCGGCCTCGGCCGGGTGCATCTGCTGGGCCATTCCTGGGGCGGCTGGCTCAGCGTCGAATACGCGCTGACCCATCCGGAGGCGCTGAAGACGGTGATCCTGGAGGATACCGCCGCCGACATCCCGCACCTGATCGGCGAGCTGGAGCGGCTGCGCGCAGCGCTCGGCCCCGAGACCGTGGCGATGATGCAGCGGCACGAGGCCGAGGGCACGCTGGACCACCCGGTGTACCAGGCGGCGATCACCATCCTGAATCACCGCCATGTCTGCCGGCTCGACGACTGGCCGGCGCCGGTGCGGCGCTCGCTCGACGACTGGAACATGGGGCCCTACGGCACCATCCAGGGCCCGAACGAGTTCCTCTACACCGGCAATCTGAAGGACTGGAACCGGCTGCCCGACATGCACCGGATCACCGTGCCGGTGCTGATCACCTGCGGCGAGCACGACGAGCTGACCCCGGCCTGTTCGCTGCGCATGAAGCTGGCGCTGCCGAACGCCCGGCTGCACGTCTTCCAGAACTCCAGCCACATGCCCTTCTACGAGGAGCCGCACGCCTACTACCCGGTGCTGCTCGACTTCCTCAAGGCGAATCGGGCCGCCTGATGCCGGACCGTCTTCATGGTAAAGTCTTGCTTCCGGTGCCATCGCGGCACCGGGGCTGACCGGCGATGCACCGCTTCCGCTTCGTCCTGACCCGTCCGCTGCAGCTGATCCCGGTGCTGTTCGGGATCAGCGTCATCACCTTCGTGCTGATCCGCTCGATCCCCGGCGATCCGGCGCGGGTTCTGCTCGGCACCAAGGCGACGCCGGACGCGATCGCCAGGATCCGCGCCCAGTTCGGGCTCGACGAGCCGCTGTGGACGCAATACGCGCTGTTCCTGCAGAACCTGGCGAATGGGGAGATGGGCCGGTCGATCCTGTACAAGGTCCCGGTGCTGCGCCTGATCGCCGAGCGGATCGAGCCGACGCTGCTGCTGGTGTTCGGCGCCGTGCTGCTGTCGCTGCTGATCGCCGTACCCTTCGCCGCCATCGCGGCGCGCCGCCGCGGCCGGCTGGCCGACCACGCCATCCGCATCGTCTCCACCACAGGGCTGGGCCTGCCGCCGTTCTGGCTGGGGATCATGCTGATCATCCTGTTCAGCGTGACGCTCGGCCTGTTCCCGGTGGCGGGATACGGCGACGATTGGGCGGACCGGCTGCACCATCTGGTGCTGCCCTGCCTGACCATCGCGCTGGCGCTGTCGGCGGTGCTGACCCGGACGCTGCGGGCCGCGATGATCGCCGAGCTGCGCTCCGACCAGGCGACGGCGGCGCGGGCGCGCGGCCTGCCCGAGGGCATGGTGTTCTGGCGCCATGTCGTGCCCAACGCCATCGTGCCGACCATCAACCTCCTGGCCGTCAACATCGGCTGGCTGATCGGCGGCACGGTGATCATCGAGAACGTGTTCTCGATCCCCGGCATGGGCCAGCTGCTGGTGCGCGGGATCTTCACCCGCGACTACATGGTGGTGCAGGGCGTGGCCATGGCCTTCGCCGTCGCCAGCGTCACGGTGAACTTCCTGGCCGACGTGCTGACCGTCGCCATCGATCCGCGGGTGAAGCTGTGAGCGCGGTCGCCGGCACACCAGCCGCCCGGCTGCGGCTCAGGATCAAGTTGCCGCGGGTGCCGGGCGCGCTGTGGTGGGGCGCCGGCATCGTCGGTTTCTTCCTCCTGGTCGCGCTGCTGGCGCCGGTGATCGCGCCTTACGATCCGATCGCGCAGGACACGGCGAACGCGCTGCTGCCGCCTGGGCCGGGACATTGGCTCGGCACCGACAATGTCGGCCGTGACGTGCTGTCCCGGCTGATCTGGGGCACCCGGCTCGACCTGATGATGGGCGTGCTCGGCGTGCTGATCCCGTTCCTGATCGGCACCGCGGTCGGCTGCGTCTCCGGCTATTTCGGCGGCTGGGTCGACGCGCTGGTGATGCGCATCCTCGACATCGTCCTGGCCTTCCCCTTCCTGGTGCTGATGCTGGCGATCATTGCCATCCTCGGCCCCGGCCTCGGCAGCTTCTTCATCGCCATGGCCCTGGTCGGCTGGGTGTCCTACGCCCGGCTGGTCCGGGCCCAGGTGCTGGTGCTGAAGGCCGCCGACTTCGTCACCGCCGCCCGCAGCCTGGGCTATAGCCATCTCAGGATCATGGCCCGGCACATCCTGCCGAACGCGATGGTCAGCTCGATCGTGTTCTCGATGTCCGATGTGGTGCTGACGATGCTGCTCGGCGCCTCGATCAGCTATCTCGGCCTCGGGGTGCAGCCGCCCACGGCGGAATGGGGCGTGATGGTGGCGGAGAGCCAGAACTTCATCATCCGCGCTTGGTGGATCGCCGCCTTCCCCGGCGTGGCGCTGGCGGTGATCGCGCTCGGCTTCAGCCTGCTCGGCGACGGCCTCGGCGAATGGCTCGGGGTGAAGGAATGACCGCGCCGCTGCTGGAGGTGCGCGACCTGTCGGTGGCCCTGACCCGGGCGGGGGAGGAGACGACCATCGTCGACCGCGTCTCCTTCGCGCTGGAGGCGGGGCAGGTGATGGGGTTGGTGGGCGAGAGCGGCTCGGGCAAGAGCGTCACCTGCCGGGCACTGATCGGGCTGCTGCCCGGCGGCTTGCGCATTTCCGGCGGGTCGGTGCTCCTCAAGGGCCGCGACCTCGCGGCGCTGGGGCCGGAGGCGCTGCGCCGGGTGCGGGGGCGGGAGATCGGCATGATCTTCCAGAACCCGTCCAGCCATCTCGACCCGGTGATGCGGATCGGCGACCAGATCGCCGAGGGCATCCGCCTGCACCGCGGTGCCTCGAAGCGTGAGGCGCGAGCGGCCGCGATCGACCTGCTGCGCCAAGTCGGCATCCCGGATCCCGAGCGGCGGGCGGGCGGATATCCGCACGAATTCTCCGGCGGCATGCGGCAGCGGGCGATGATCGCCACGGCGCTGGCCTGCGACCCGGAGGTGCTGATCGCGGATGAGCCGACCACGGCGCTGGACGTCACCGTTCAGGCGCAGATCCTGCGGCTGCTGCTGGACCTGCGCGACCGTCGCGGCCTCGCCATCATCCTGATCACCCATGACCTCGGCGTGGTGGCGCAGAGCTGCGATCGCATCGCCGTGATGTATGGCGGCACTTTGTGCGAGGCGGGGGCCAAGCGGGCGGTGCTGGCGGCGCCGCGCCATCCCTACACGGCCCGGCTGATCGCCTGCCAGCCGGCGCATGGCGACGGCGGGCACCTGCTGCCCTTCATCCCCGGCCAGCCGCCGTCCCTGGCCGAGCTGCCCTCCGGCTGCCGCTTCCATCCGCGCTGCGACCGCGCCTTCGAACGCTGCGCCGCCGTGCGGCCGGACCCGTCCTGGCCGGAACCTGGGCATATGGCGGCCTGCCACCGGGCGCTGGGAGACGCGGCGTGACGCTGCTCGACGTCCAGGACCTGGAGGTCCATTTCCGCGCCGGCGGCCTGACGCTGCCGGGGCGCCCGCCGCGGCTGGTGCGGGCGGTCAACGGCGTCTCCTTCACCCTGGCGCCGGGCGAGGCGCTGGGGCTGGTCGGCGAATCCGGCTGCGGCAAGAGCACGCTCGGCCGCGCCATCCTGCGGCTCGGCGAGATCACCGGCGGCAGCATCCGCTTCGGCGGCGCCGACATCGGATCGGGCGGCCGCGACGGCGTTGCCCGGCTGCGCCGCGAGACGGCGATGATCTTCCAGGACCCGTACGGCGCGCTGAACCCGCGCATGGCGGTGGGCGAGGCGATCGCCGAGGTGCTGCGGGTCCACCGCAAGGTGCCGCGCGACCGCGTCCCGGCGCGGGTGGCGGAGCTGCTGACCCTGGTCGGGCTGCGGCCCGAGCACGCCGGCCGGCGCCCGGCCGAGCTGTCCGGCGGCCAGTGCCAGCGGGTCGGCATCGCCCGGGCCCTGGCGGTCGAGCCGAAGCTGATCATCGCCGATGAATGCGTCGCCGCGCTCGACGTCTCGATCCAGGCGCAGATCATCAATCTGCTGATCGAGCTGAAGGCCCGGATGAACCTGGCCCTGATCTTCATCGCCCACGATCTCGCCGTGGTGCGTCGGCTCTGCGACCGGGTGGCGGTGATGTATCTGGGCCGGATCGTGGAGGAGGGGCCGGCCGAGGCGGTGTTCGCCGCGCCGAAGCACCCCTACACCCAGGCCCTGATCCGGGCGATCCCGGAGATCGACCCCGACCGCACGCTGCCGACGGACCTGCTGGGCGGCGAGCCGCCGAGCCCGCTCGACCTGCCGGCGGGCTGCGCCTTCCATCCGCGCTGCCCCTTCGCCATGGCGGAATGCCGGGCCGGGGCGCCGCCGGCGCTGCGCCCGACCGAAGGCCGTTTCACGGCCTGCCATCTCTATCCTGCAATCCCCGCCCGCAATTGAGGCAGGGCAACAACGGAGGCTCACGATGACACGGACCAGGAGACATTTCGGCATCGCCACGGCGGCGTTCCTTGCGGCGCTGGTCGCTGGCGGCGCCGCGGCCGAGGCGGCGGGCGTGCTGACCATCGGCCGGCGCGAGGACGGCACCACCTTCGACCCGATCAAGACCTCGCAAAACGTTGATTTCTGGGTGTTCTCGAACGTCTTCGACGTGCTGGTCCGGGTCGACAAGTCCGGCCAGAAGCTGGTGCCCGGCTTGGCCGAGAGCTGGACCGTCTCCGACGACGGCACGGTCTACACCCTCAAGCTCCGCGACGCGAAATTCTCGGATGGCAGCCCGGTGGCGGCCTCGGACGCGGTGTTCTCTCTGACCCGCATCCGCGACAACGAGGGGTCGCTGTGGAGCGACACCTACAAGGTGATCAAGACGCTGGAGGCCAAGGACGACCACACGCTGGTGATCACCCTGACCCAGCCGATGGTGCCGTTCCTGGCGACTCTGGCCATGCCGGGGGCCTCGATCGTCTCCGAGAAGGCGATGAAGGAGATGGGCGAGGACGCCTTCGCCGAGAAGCCGGTCGGCTCCGGCGCCTTCCAGGTCGAGGAATGGCGCCGCGGCGAGAAGGTGGTGCTGAAGAAGAACCCGAATTTCTGGCAGGCCGACCAGGTCAGTCTCGACGGCGTCGAATGGATCTCGGTCCCCGACGACAACACCCGCATGCTGAAGGTGCAGGCGGGCGAGCTCGATGCCGCGATCTTCGTGCCCTTCGCCAAGGTGGCGGAGCTGGAGAAGGACCCGAACCTGGTGGTCCACAAGGACCCCTCGACCCGCGAGGACCATCTGCTGCTGAACCACTCGCACCCGCCGCTCGACAAGCGCGAGGTGCGGGAGGCGATCGACTACGCCATCGACAAGAAGGCGATCGTCGACACCGTGACCTTCGGCATCGGCACCGTCGCCAATTCCTACATCCCGAAGGGCGCGCTGTACTACCACGCCGACAATCTGCAGCGGCCGCACGACCCGGCCAAGGCGAAGGAGCTGCTGAAGCAGGCCGGGGTGGACAACGTCCAGCTGACCTACCTCGTCGACACCGGCGACACGGTGGCCGAGCAGGTGGCGGTGCTGGTCCAGCAGCAGCTCGCCGAGGTCGGCATTACCGCCAACCTGCAGAAGGTCGACCCCAGCCAGACCTGGGACATGGAGGTGGCGGGCGACTACGACATGGCGATGAATTACTGGACCAACGACATCATCGACCCGGACCAGAAGACGACCTTCGTCCTCGGCCACGACACCAACATGAACTACATGACCCGGTACCAGAACGACCGGGTAAAGGCCCTGGTGGCCGAGGCCCGGGTCGAGGCCGACCCGGCGAAGCGCGAGGCGATGTATGTCGAGCTGCAGAAGACGGCCAAGGCTGACGTCAACTGGATCGACCTGTACTACAGCCCCTATCTCAGCGTGTCGCGCAAGAACATCGAGAACTTCGGCCAGAACCCGCTCGGCCGGTTCTATCTGGAAGAGACGAAGAAGAACTGAGAGGTCGGAATGCCTTCAATCATCGTGATCGGCGCGGGCGTCATCGGCGCCTCGGTGGCGTACCGCCTGGCGCAGGGCGGGGCGTCGGTCACGGTGCTGGAGGCGGTGCGGATCGGCGCCGGCACCTCCGGCAC
Source organism: Inquilinus limosus DSM 16000 (assembly GCF_000423185.1). Lineage (GTDB taxonomy): Bacteria > Pseudomonadota > Alphaproteobacteria > DSM-16000 > Inquilinaceae > Inquilinus > Inquilinus limosus. The sequence goes on from NZ_KE383986.1 coordinate 170,438, forward strand.
CAGCTTCGCCTGGGTCAACTCGCACGGCAAGACGCCGCGGGCCTATCACGACCTGAACGTCGCCGGAATGAAGGCGCATGCGGCGCTGCGTGAGGAGTTCGCGGCGACGCCCTGGCTGCATCTGAACGGCTGCCTGGAATGGGCGGACGAGGCCGGTCAGGAGGAACAGCGCCGGCGCTTCGAACGGTTGCGCGACTGGGGCTATGCCGCCGAATGGATCTCCGCCGCGCAGCTGCGCGAGCTGGCGCCCGACATCGACCCGGCCGCCGTCGGCGATGCGCCGGTCGCCTGGTTCCCGGAGGAGGGCTGGGTCGACCCGGTGGTCTATGCCCAGGCCATGCTCGCCGCCGCCCGGCGCCTGGGCGCGAGGGTGGAGATCGGCGCCCGGGTGATGCGGGTGGAACTCCGAGCCGGCCGCGTCACCGGCGTGACCACGGCGGACGGCACGATGCATGCCGCCGACCTCGTGGTCAACTGCACCGGCCGCTGGGCCGACGACGCCGGCTACGACCCGGCGCTGCGCATCCCGCTGGCGCCGACCGCGGGGCTGCTGGCGTTCACCCCGCCGGTCGCGGTCGGGCTCGAGCACCTGTTGAAGACGCCGGGCTGCGATCTCCGGCCGGACGGCGCCGGGCGCCTCCTGGTCTGCCGCAACGACGACGAGTTCGACCCGGCCGCGGCGCCGAAGCCCAGCATCGACCTACCGGAGCTGCGCGAGCTGATCCGCCGGGCCCGGGCGATCCTGCCGGCGATGGGGCCGGTGGATTCGGAGGCGGTGCGGCTCGGCATCCGCGCCATCCCCAAGGACGGCTATTCCGCCGTCGGCCCGCTGCCGCAGGTCGAGGGCTACTACGCCGCCGTGACCCACAGCGGCGTCACCCTGGCGGCGTTCCTGGGCTCGGCCGTGGCCGACGAGCTGCTGCGCGGCGTCACCCGGCCCGAACTGGCGACCTTCCGCCCGGCCCGGTTCTTCGGCTGACGTTCGCGCAAGGCGGATGGGCCGGCGCCGCCCCCTCACCCGAAATCGCTGCGCGATTTCGACCTCTCCCCAAGGAGAGGTGTAGAGGGCTGGGGCTGGGGCTGGGGCTCGTACTCCCCTCTCCTCGGGGAGAGGGAGGGGCCCGACGCCGAAGGCGGCGGGAGGGTGAGGGGGATTCTCCAGCCGCGCCGCCGAAACGCTCGGCCTGACGCCGCAGTCGGCTTATGCTTCGGGGCATGACCGGGAGGAACGGGCGCAGGGATCGGGGAACAGGCGGTGGCTGACTGGCTGCTGTGGATCATCGCGCTCGGCTATCTCGGCCTGCTCTTCGCCGTCGCCTTCGCCGGCGACCGCAGCCCGGGCTACTGGCGCTCCGGCCTGCG
>NZ_KE383986.1:172569-306631 GCF_000423185.1 Inquilinus limosus DSM 16000
CGCTCGATCCGGCTGTCGATCGCGATGGCCGAGCGGATCCGCGGCGACTACCTGCACCGCCGGGCCGAGGGCGAGGAGTCGGGGGCGCTGGAGCGCCGCCGCCGGCGGCGGGAGCAGGCGGCCAAGGCGGTGGTCGAGGCGGTCGCGGCCGCCGAGGCCGCGGACCTCGCCGCGGCCGGCGAGACCGTCGATCCCAAGGAGACCGAACGGCTGCGGGAGCAGGTGTGGGAGCGGCTGACCGAGGACGAGGTGCTGGACGTGCAGCTCGACACCCTGTCGGCTGCCGAATTCGTGCGCGAGGTCTGCCGCTGGCTCGGCCGCCGGCTGGACCCGTCGCGGCTGCCGCAGGGCTGGGACGACATCGCCAAGGCCAATGACAATGCCTCCGGCAGTCCGCCCGACGCGGACACGGACGTCACTGCGGTGAATGCCGACACCGGAGACGGCTCGCCTGAACAGCCGGACGAGTTCGACGACGTCCGTCCGCCACCCGTGCCTGCGAAGCTGGACAGCAGCTGAGCGCCGCTTCTGTGGCGCCCCCTCCCCTGGTCATGAGCCGGATTGTCCTGCCTTTCCCGCGTGGCGGAAGAGGTGATCTGCCCTGCTCCCTTCGATCTTTTGTTCGACATATTGACGCCTGCAAACAGGCACGCTACGACTGACATGTCAGATCGACATCACTGGCCGCGTGCTGAGCTCGCGCGGCCGAGGACAGGGAGTTGGACGTGTCCCAGCCAGGCGAGCGTTTCGGCCTTTCCGCGGCCCTGACCGTCCCCTTCCGGCCGGACGGCCATGTCGACTTCCCGCGCCTCGTCGCCCATGCGCGCTGGTGCCTGGCCCATGGCTGCCGCACCGTTACCGCCTTCGGCACCACCGGCGAGGGCGCCGCCTTCTCCCTGCCCGAGCGCGAGCAGGTGCTGGGCGCCTTCGCCGGCGCCGGCATCGAGGGTCGGCAGCTGGTCGGCGGCATCGCCGCCTCCTCGGCCGAGGAGGCCGTGGCGCAGGCGCGGCTGGCGCTCGATTTCGGGGCCGACGCGCTGCTGCTGCCGCCGCCCTTCTACTTCAAGGGGGTCGGCGACGACGGCCTGTTCGCCTGGTTCGCCCGGGTGTTCGAGCAGCTGGGCGCCGCCGCCCGCGACGTCATCCTCTACCACATCCCCAGCGTCACCCAGGTGCCGATCTCGGTCGACTTGGTCGGCCGGCTGCGCGCCGCCTTCCCGGAGGTGATCCGCGGAGTCAAGGATTCCTCCGGCGACTGGGACTACGCCCAGGCCCTGCTGGCGGCGCATCGCGACCTGGCCATCCTGATCGGCGACGAGCGCTGCCTCGCCGCCGCGGTCCGGCTCGGCGGCCAGGGCGCCATCTCCGGCATCGCCAACATCTACCCCGAGGCGATGCTGCCGATGGTGCGCGACGGGCGCGAGAACGACCTGATCCTCCGCCTGGTCGAGGCGCTGCTGGCCTATCCGGTGATCCCGGCGGTCAAGGCGCTGGTGGCGCATCGCAGCGGCGACCCCACCTGGCTGGCCACCCGCGCGCCGCTGCAGCCGCTGTCGCCGGCCCAGGCGAAGGACCTGGCCGCCGTGGCCGAGAGCCTGTTCACGGCCAGGGCGGCGGCCGGATGAGCATCAGCGACGAGCGCGAGCCGCTGAAGCTGCGCGAACGGGCCTATGACAGCTTCACGCAGCATCTTCTGGCCAACAACCTGCGCGCCGGGCAGTTCATCTCCCAGCGCGAGCTGGTGGCGCTGACCCAGATGCCGCTCGGCGCGATCCGCGAGCTGGTGCCGCGGCTGGAGGCCGAAGGGCTGATCAAGACCGTGCCGCAGCGGGGCATGCAGATCATGCACATCGATCTGACCATGATCCGCGATGCCTATCAGTTCCGGCTGTTCCTGGAGAAGGAGGCGACCGCCGCCTTCGCCCGCACGGTGACCGATGCGGGCCTCGCGGCGCTGCGGGCGCAGCACGAGGAGATCATCGCCCGGGTCGAGCGCGAGGGCGCGACGCAGCAAGTCATCGACGACGCCCAGGCCACCGATTGGGGTCTGCACGACACCATCATCGACGCGCTGGGCAACGAGATCATTTCCAAAACCTATCGCGTCAACTCGATCAAGATCCGGCTGATCCGCCGCGAGCTGACCGGCATCGCCGGGCTCGTGGTGCCGGTGATGCGCGAGCATCTCGGCATCATCGACGCGATCGCCACCCGCGACCCGGTCCGCGCCGCCGAGGCGATGACCGCGCACATCGCCAATGCCCGCAACCGTGCCCTCGGGCTATAGCGTCAACCAGCCGGCGCCGTCCGGCCCAACCAAGCAAGGGAGGACATCATGGGACCCTTCTCGAGACTGAGCCGCCGATCGCTGCTGGCCGGCACCGCCGCGGCCGCGGCTTCCGCCGCCCTGCCCCGCATCCGCCCGGCCTGGGCCGCGCCGGACTGGAAGAAGTACGAGGGCACCCATATCGAGGTGAACCTGGTCAAGAGCCCGCGCAGCGAGACCATCGCCCGGAACCTGAAGGAGTTCACCGAGCTGACCGGCATCGAGGTCGGGCTGGAGCAGACGCCGGAGCAGCAGCAGCGGCAGAAGGCGGTGGTCGAGTTCAACAGCGGCGCGCCGAGCTTCGACGTCATCCATCTCAGCTACCATGTGCAGAAGCGGATGTTCGAGAAGGGCGGCTGGCTGGCCGATCTGCGGCCGTTCCTGGCCGACCCTTCCCTCGCAGACCCGGCCGTGAGCCTGAACGACTTCTCCAGCGCCGGCCTGGCCTTCGCCACCGGGCCGGACGGCGCGATCGGCAGCCTGCCGCTCAGCGTCGACTACTGGATCGTCTACTGGAACAAGGAGCTGTTCGACGCCAAGGGGCTGAAGTACCCGACGAGCTTCGAGGAGCTGGTCGCCGCCGCCGAGGCGCTGACCGATCCGGCCGCCGGCACCTACGGCTTCGTCGCCCGCGGCATGAAGAACGCCAATGTCCCGGTCTGGACCTCCTTCATGCTCGGCAACGGCGTCGCCCCGGTCGGCGACGACCGCAGCCTGGCCACCACCTCCGAAGGAGCGGTCGAGGCGGCGAAGCTGTACCAGCGCCTGCTGACCAAGGCGGCCCCTCCCGGCGTCGCCGGCTTCAACTGGAACGAATGCCAGTCGGCCTTCCTGCAGGGCAAGATCGGCATGTGGCTGGACGGCGTCGGCTTCGCCAAGCCGCTGGAGGACCCGAAGCTGTCGCGCGTGGTCGGCAAGGTCGGCTACGGCGTCATGCCGAAGGGCCCGAAGGCCCAGGCCGCCGCCACCTTCGGCGACGGCATCGGCGTCGCCGCGGCCAGCGAGAACAAAGAGGCCGCCTTCCTGTTCTGCCAATGGGCGGTGTCGCGCACGGTGCAGGCCGACCTGCTGCAGAGCGGCTCGGGCGTGCCGTTCCGCAACTCGATCCTCGAGGATGCCGAGGTGCGCAAGGGCGTGACCCTGCCGGCCGAGTGGATCGACGCCGTCACCGGCTCGGCCAAGGTCAGCAAGCTCGGCCTGCCGGTGATCGTGCCGGTCACCGAGTTCCGCGACATCTTCGGCATCGCCCTGACCAACGTCCTCGGCGGAGCCGACCCGGCGGCGGAGCTGGCCAAGGCGACCGAGCAGTTCAAGCCGATCCTGGACAAGAGCGAGGCCTGATCAGATGACGGCCGCGGACGCCGGGGTGGGACGGAGACAACGGGTGCGGGCGCGGCGGCCGAATACCGTCGCGCCGACCCTGCGCACCTACCTGCCCTTCATCCTGCCGGCGGTGCTGGTGGTCGGGGCGGTGATCGTCTTCCCCTGGGCCTTCACCGGCTGGGTCAGCCTGCATGACTGGCAGGCCACCGGCGCCGGCGGCTTCATCGGCCTCGACAACTACGCGCGGCTGTTCGCCGACGCCCGCTTCGGCGAGGCGGTGTGGCACACCCTGGTCTACACCGTCCTCTCCGTGCTGCTGCCGCTGGTCCTAGGACTGGCGGCGGCGCTGGTGTTCAACGAGCGCTTCCCGCTGCGCGGCCTGGCCCGCGGCATCGTGATCATGCCGATGATGGCGACCCCGGTCGCCATCGCCCTGGTCTGGACCATGATGTTCCACCCGCAGCTCGGCGTGCTGAACTACCTGCTCAGCCTCGTCGGGCTGCCCCCCTCGCTCTGGGTGTTCGACCAGGCGACGGTGATCCCGTCGCTGGTGCTGGTCGAGACCTGGCAGTGGACGCCGCTGGTCATGCTGATCGTGCTGGGCGGCCTGTCCGCCCTGCCGGCCGAGCCGTATGAGAGCGCCCAGATCGACGGCGCCACCTGGCTGCAGCAGTTCCGCTACCTGACCCTGCCGATGATCTCGCCCTTCCTGATGGTGGCGGTGATCATCCGCTCGATCGACGCGCTGAAGAGCTTCGACATCATCTACGCCATCACCCAGGGCGGCCCGGGCACGGCGTCGGAGACGATCAACATCTATCTCTACACCCAGGCCTTCAGCTTCTACGACATCGGCTACGGCTCTGCGATCGCCGTGGTCTTCTTCGTCATCGTCGTCGCCATGTCCCTGGCGCTGCTGTGGCTGCGCCAGCGCGCCAAGCTCGCGGCCACGTGAGGAGGCCCCAGACCATGTCCCGCCCCCTCATCAAGGCTTTGCGCCGCGCCGGCCTGTACTTCGCCGTGCTGGTGATCGTCTCGCCGGCGCTGCTGTTCTTCCTGTGGATGCTGTCGCTGTCGCTGAAGCCGGAGGTCGACAACATCAGCTATCCGCCGGTCCTGATCCCGACCACCCTGGCCTGGAGCAACTACGCCCAGGTCTTCGCCGAGAACTCCTTCGGCCGCTACTTCATCAACAGCCTGATCGTCACCGGAGCCGCCACGCTGCTCGGCCTCGTGATCGGCGCGCCGGCCGCCTACGGCATCGCCCGGGCCAAGGCGACCAAGATGGCCGTGGTGGTGATGATCGCGCGGATGACGCCGGGCCTCAGCTACCTGATCCCGCTGTTCCTGATGTTCCGCTGGCTCGGCCTCATGGGCACGCTGTGGCCGCAGATCATCACCCATCTGGTGATCACCCTGCCGATCGTGATCTGGGTCCTGATCTCCTATTTCGAGGCCCTGCCGATCGAGCTGGAGGAGGCCGGGCGGATCGACGGCGCCAACCGCTGGCAGGTGTTCCGGCACGTCGTGCTGCCGCTGACCCGGCCGGGCATCACCGTGGCCCTGCTGCTGTCCTTCATCTTCTCCTGGAACAACTTCGTCTTCGGCATCGTGCTGGCCGGGCGCACCACCCGCACCCTGCCGGTCGCGGTCTACAACTCCCTCACCTTCGAGCAGGTGAGTTGGGGCCCGCTCTCGGCCGCGGCGCTGGTGGTGGTCCTGCCGGTGCTGGTGCTGACCGTGATCGCCCAGAAGCAGATCGTCGCCGGCCTGACCTCCGGCGCGGTGAAGGGCGGCTGAGCCGCCGCCCTTCCATCGGACCGCATCCCCAAACCGGCCAGCGATCCTACCCAAATGGATCATTGCAAATTAGATAAAATGCTGTAATTTGTAGGTATATAGTCAAAGCATACGAGCCGCATAGGATCGGGGGTCCGTCATGCCCTTCACGCAATTCGACAGCTCCGGCATTTCCCCGTCGAGGGCGCCTGAGTCCATCCAGGCACCGCCGATCGGCCGTCAGGACGAAATCCGGTCCCTGCGCGAGAACGCCGCCAGGATCCTCAGCATGTTGCGGAGGGTCCGCGAAACCTGGTCCGACGATGACGTGCCGCCGCCGCAGGAGCGGTGGGTGCTGGACCAGATCCTGTGGTGCCTGGTGGCCAGCCAGAATCCGCCGTCGGGGGACGAGTACGACCGGATCGCGGCCGCCGGACAGGTGCTCTCGCTGCTGGTCGAGATGCCGGGCGCCGCCTTCGAGCCCGATGAATGGGACGACGCCGACTACGACCTGGTGGATTTCGACGCCGATCTCGACGAGGCGGAATTCCTGGTGACCGGCAACGCCTGGTAAGACCGTCAGCGCCGGCCGCTGACGGGCCTGTCCCTGTCGCATGCCGAAAAGCTTTGGCGCGCGTGAGGTCTTGTCCTAATCGGAGACCAGACTTTCGGCGCGACCCATCTTGTCCCTCTCCCTCGGCATCGACACCGGCGGCACCTTCACCGATGCGGTCCTGTTCGACCCGGACCGCGGTGTCGTCGCCACCGCCAAGCGGCTGACCACCAAGCACGACTTGGCGCTGGGCATCGGCGCCGCCATCGACGCGGTGCTGGACCAGCATCCGGCCGAGATCGGCTTCGTCGGCCTGTCCACCACCCTCGCCACCAACGCGGTGGTCGAGGGCCAGGGCAACCCCGCCTGCCTGATCCTGATCGGCTATCCCGAGGCGGCGCTGGACCGCGCCGGGCTGCGCGCGGCGATCGGCGGCGACCCGGTGGTGGCCGTGGCCGGCGGCCATCGGCCAACCGGCGAGGAGCAGGCTCCGCTCGACATCGAGGCCGCCCGCGCCGCGATCCTGCGCCACGCCCCGTCCGTCACCGCCTTCGCCGTGGCCGGCTATTTCGCCGTGCGCAACCCGGCGCATGAGCAGGCGGTGCGCGACCTGGTGCGGGACCTGATCGGCAAGCCGGTGACCTGCGGCCATGAGCTGACCTCCGGCCTGGATGCCCCGCGGCGGGCGCTGACCGCCCTGCTCAATGCCCGGCTGATCCCGCTGACGGACGCGCTGATCCGGGCGGTGCGCGGCCGGCTGGACGCCCGCGGCATCGCGGCGCCGCTGATGGTGGTGAAGGGCGACGGGTCGCTGATCGCCGACCGCTTCGCCCTGGCCCGGCCGGTCGAGACCGTGCTGTCCGGCCCCGCCGCCAGCGTCGTCGGCGCCCGCTGGCTGACCGGCCGCGAGGACTGCTTCGTCTCGGACATCGGCGGCACCACCACCGACATCGCCGTGCTGAAGGACGGCCGCCCGCTGCTCAACCGCGAGGGCGCCCAGGTCGGTGGCTGGCGCACCATGGTCGAGGCGGTGGAGATCCGCACCTTCGGCCTCGGCGGCGACAGCGAGGTGCGGATCGAGCCGGGACTCGGCCTCGCCGTCGGGCCGCGCCGGTCGGTGCCGCTGAGCCTCTTGGCGCATCAGCATCCGGAGATGCTGGCGGCGCTGCGGCGCCAGGCCGAGCGCGCCGAAGGCACCAGCCTGGACGGCCGCTTCGCCCTGCGCCTGCGCGCGCTCGATACCGAAGCCGACACCCTGTCGCCGCAGGAGAGGCGGATCTGGGACGCGCTGGCCGACGGACCGCAGCCGCTGGAGGCGGTGCTGACCAGCCATCTGCTCGACCGGCCGCTGGAGCGGCTGGTGGCGCGCGGACTCGTTATCCTGTCCGGCTTCACCCCGACCGACGCCGCCCATGTGCTGGGGCTTCACGGCGGCTGGTCGCGCGAGGCGGCGCTGCTGGGCGCGCAGCTCTGGACCCGCCGCCCGGCCGAGCCGGGCTGGACCCCGCCCGCCGATGCCGAGGCTTTCGCCCGGTCGGTGCTGGAGCGGCTGACCGCCGACAGCGCGCTCGCGCTGGTCGAGGCGGCGCTGGCCCGCGACGGCGTCGCCGACCCGGCGCGGGAGGCGCGCAGCCTGCTGCCCCGCCGGGCGGTGGCGGGCGACGCCCCGGCCTCCCTGCTGCGCCCGGCCCTGACCCTCGGCCTGCCGCTGGTCGGCATCGGCGCCTCGGCCGCGACCTACTACCCGGAGATCGCCCGGCGCCTCGGCACCGAGAGCGTGGTGCCGCAGCACGCCGGCGTCACCAACGCGATCGGCGCGGTGGCCAGCGGCGTGCTGCAGCGCGCCACCGTCACCATCACCGCGCCGGAGGAGGGCCGCTTCCGCGTCCACGCCCCGGGCGGCGTCCGCACCTTCGGCAGCCTGGAGGAAGCCGCCGCCCATGCCGAGGCCGAGGCGCGCAGCCGGGCCGAGGCTCTGGCGCGTGAGGCCGGCGGCCAGGAGGTGGCGGTCATCGTCACCCGCGCCGACCGGGTGGTGACGATGGCCGGCGGCCTCGAGATGTTCGTCGAGAGCACCGTCACCGCCACCGCCGCCGGGCGGCCTCGGATGGGGTGAGCCGGCCTACATCAGCCGGCTGGTCACCACAAAGTACAGCACGAAGATCACCCCCAGCCCCCACACCACCGTCGTGACGCCGGCGCGGCGGCCCAGCGCCAGGCACAGCAGGATGTAGGCGAAGGTGCCGATCGCCATGCCGTTGATCAGGTTGTTGCTGAGCACCGTGACCAGCAGCATCAGCACCACCGGCACGGCGTTGGCGAGGTCCGCGATGTCGATCCGCGCCAGCCCCTGCAGCATGAAGATGCCGACCACGACCAGCGCCGGCGCCGTGGCCTGGGGCGGGATGATGACGAAGACCGGCCAGATGAACAGCGCCAGGACGAAGCCGACCGCGACCACCACCGAGGTCAGCCCGGTGCGGCCGCCGGCCTGGACGCCGGCGACGGATTCGATGAAAGCGGTGACCACCGAGGTGCCGAGGATCGGCCCGACAATGGTCGCGGTCGCGTCTGTCGAGAAGGCGGCGGTGGCGTTCGGGATCGACCCGTCCGGCTTGCGCAGATTGGCCGCGCCGGTCACGCCGATCAGCGTCGCCAGCGTGCTGAAGAACTCGCCGCACAGGAAGTAGAACAGCAGCGGCAGCGCCACCAGGAAATGCGAGATCAGATAGCTGAAGTCGAGCGCCAGGAAGGTGCTCTCCGGCCATTTCGGCAGGGCGAAGACCGCGGCCGGCAGCGTCGTCACCATGGTGCCGTCGTCCTTCAGCGGCACGAAGATGCCGATCACGGTGAGGACGGCGATCGACAGGATCAGCGCCCCCGGCACGCCGCGGGCGACAAGGACCGGCGTGACCAGGATGCCGGCCAGGGTCAGCAGCACCGGCGGGCTGGCCAGCGACCCCATCGCCACATAGGTGTTCGGGTTGGCGACGATGAAGCCGGCGCCGCGCAGGCCGATGAACACGATCAGCGTGCCGACCGCCGCCTGGATGCCGATCTTCAGCGCGTCCGGCACCTCCTTCGCCACCTTCTCGCGCAGCCGCGACAGGCTGAGGCCCAAGAAGATCACGCCGGTGACGGCCACCATGGCCAGCGCCCCCTGCCAGGGGATGCCCATCTGCTTCACCATGACGTAGGCGAAGACGATGTTGGACCCCATGGCCGGCGCCACCGCCAGCGGCAGGTTGGCGGTCAGCCCCATCATCAGGCTGCCGAAGATCGCGGCCAGGGCGGTGGCGATCACCAGGTCGCCGCGGTCCATGCCGGCGGCGGACATGATCGCCGGGTTGACGGCGACGATATAGGCCATCGCCGCGAAGGTGGTGATGCCGGCGATCACCTCCTGCGGCACCGAGCTGCCGCGCTCGTGCAGCCTGAAGCGGCGGTCGAGCCAGCCCCCCGCGCCCCCCTCCTTAGACGACGCCCGCGACATGTTGGAAACGGTCATGAGCCCCCCTCGCCCGGGTCTGCGCCGGGTCGGTTCGATCGGAACGGCGCTTCCCCTACCAGACGACGGGGTGGGTCTCCCCGCTCTGCACGTTGACGAAGCCCTGCGGCGCCTGCTCGCAGGGCGCCACCAGCACCCAGCGCCAGGGCGCGCAGGTCAGGGTGGCGAAGATCAGCCGCTCCGGGAAACCCGGGAACCAGCGCGGATGGAAGGTCGGCTCGTACATCCAGTCGATGCCCTCGGCCGCGGCGTAGAGCGCCTGCATCTCGGCGTCGAGTTCCTCCGGCGGCCGGCAGCTCATCAGCCCGCCGATCTCGTAGCGCACCGTGGCCAGGACGCTGCCGTCGCGCACCAGGGCCCAGCCGCCCTGCAGCTCGGTCAGCGTGTTGACCGCCAGCGCCATGGCCGCGTCGGAGGAGCCGACGGCCCAGATGTTGTGCTTGTCATGCGCGACCGAGCAGGCAAGGGCCGTCTCCGCCGTGCGCGGGCCGCAGCCGAGCCAGAACATCTTCGCCACTCGCCCGTCGCCGGAGAAGCGGTCGACGATCGCGAACTTCGTGATGTTGCGGTCCGGGTCGCGCTGCACCGCGCCGTCGCGCACCGGCAGCTCGGCGGTGATGAAGCCGTCGGCCCAGTGGAAGGGGCGCAGCAGCGCCGCCTGCATGGTGTCGCGGCCCGGCGCGGCCGGCAGGGCGAAATCCTTCGCCGTCAGTGGCCGCTTGATGTTCACCGTCTGCCGTGCCCAGGCCGGCCAGTCGATCGCCGGCACCGGGCCGGTGTAGCGCTTGCCCTCCGACACCGGCTGGCCGTCGGACCACACCTCGGCGATCTCCAGGCTGGCCACATCCGAAAGCAGCACCACATCGGCGTAGCGCCCCGGCGCCAGGCTGCCGACCCAGGGCGTCAGCCGCATGTGCCGCGCCGGGTTCAGGGTGACGCACTGGATCGCGATCTCCGGCGCCAGCCCGTACCGGATCGCCAGCCGGGCATTGTGGTCGGTGGCGCCGAGCCTGAAGGTGTCGGAGACGCTGCGGTCGTCGGTGGTGAAGGCGACCTGCGACCAGTCGGCCAGGCCCTTCTCGATCAGCCAGGGAATCACCTCCGGCATCGAATAGGGCCGCAGCTCGACGAAGATGCCGTGGGCCAGCTTCTCCCACACCTCCTCCGGCGTCCACGCCTCGTGATCGGAGGCGAGGCCGGCGGCGGCGAAGGCGCTGATCGCGGCGGTGTCGCGCAGACCGGCGCCATGGCCTTCGACCACGCCGCGCTGCTCGAAGGTGGCTCGGATCATGCCCCAGAGCCGCGGATAGGACGGGTTCTCCGGGTTCCAGACCGCCGGCCAGTCCATCACCTCGTCGAGGCCCGCGACCATCAGGCTGTCCTTCAGGAAGCCCTTCTGCTCGTCATAGCCGTACCAGCCGCCGCCCCATTCATAGGCCGTCGGCGGCACCGCCGAGCCGGGCAGTGGGAAGATCTTCAAGGGCGAGCCGCGGCGCCGCGCCTCCAGCCAGAAGGCCAGGTTGTTCGGGCCGTCGACATTGGAGAATTCGTGGCTGGCCTCGCAGGTCCAGGTGTTGCCGCGCGGCAGCACCAGCGCCGCCTCCCATTCCGGCGTCAGATGCGTGCTCTCGATGTGCTTGTGCACCTCGCCGAAGCCCGGCACGGCCGCGAGATCCGGCTTCTCCACCCGCCGCGCCGCGGTGCCCGGGAAGGTCCCGGCCGGCCCGGTCCAGGCGATGCGCCGGCCCTTGATCGCGATCTCCTGGTCCTCGCGCCAGCTCCTGGTATGGACCTCGAGCAACTTTCCGACCCGCAGCAGCGCGTCGGCCGGGCGCTTGCCCAGCGCCGTCAGCACCAGGTCCTGGCGAATCGCCACCTCGTCCTCGGCGCCGATCAGCAGGTCGTCGGGCAAGGAGGTCGCCATGGCCGGTCTCCGAAGTGGGTATGTCCGACCTTTACGCCTTCCTAGGAATGCCCGCCAGTCCCTTTTCCGCGGGGTTGCAGATGACAGTCCGAGAGGTCGGCACCGCCCCAATGGATGGCCGCCCCTTCGCTCTCGCGACTCAAGACCAACTCGAAATCAGGGACGGAAAAACTTATCCGAAAACCAAATCACAATAAAAAAGAAACAAATTTGAAACACAATTCTGATCTTGATTCTATTGTCCTATAAAATCGAGTCACCTTAACAAAAGTTTATCTGATCTCGGATATAGCTCGCCTGGTCAGTGATTCCCTTGACTTGAGGCAGCCGTCTTCGCCGCAGGCGTTCGCAGGGCTCAGGTCGACGGGCAGCCAGCAGGAGATCCACCATGTCCATCCCCACCTCCCGACGCCTCGTCCTTCAGGGCGGCGGCGCCGCCCTGGCCCTGGGCGCGATCGGCAGCCTGGGCGCGCTGTCGCAGCGCCAGGCCCAGGCCGCCGCCACCGGCGAGAACTGGACCGCCCCGGTCCGCAGCCCCTACGGCCCCCTCGCCCCGGTTGCCGACGAGAGCACCGGCCTGCCGCTGCTGCTGCTGCCGCCGGGCTTCCGCTACAGCTCCTTCTCCTGGACCGGCGACCGGCTGGCCGACGGCCAGCCGGTGCCGCGGGCGCATGACGGCATGGCGGTGATGCACGGCAAGGGCGGCCGCTGGTTCGACTTCGGCCTCGGCCATGGTCACGGGCATGGCCGCGGCAACGAGCTGGTCCTGATCCGCAACCACGAGGTCGGCACCGCCGCCACGCAGATCACCGCGCCGGGCACCTACGACACCGGCACGATCGGCACCGACGGCCTGCGCGCCGGCGGCGGCACCACCACGCTGCGCTTCCGCAACGGGCGCTGGATGTCGGCGGAGGCCAGCCTGGCCGGCACCCTGACCAACTGCGCCGGCGGCCGCACGCCCTGGGGCACCTGGCTGAGCTGCGAGGAGGTCAAGACCAACGCCAAGTCGAGCGCCGGCCACCGCCACGGCTATGTGTTCGAGGTGCATCCGGAGGCCGAACGCACCACCGGCCGCCCGCTGGTGGCGATGGGCCGCTTCAGCCACGAGGCGGTGGCCGTCGACCCCCGCACCGGCATCATCTATCTGACCGAGGACGACCGCAACAAGTCGGGCCTCTACCGCTTCATCCCCAATGACCGCTCGGGCCGGCACGGCGCGCTGGAGGATGGCGGCCGGCTGCAGGCGGCCCGCGTCCGCCGCAAGCCCAATGCCGATCTGGTGGTCGCCCATGTCGGCGACGAGTACCAGCTGGAGTGGATCGACATCGAGCAGCCGGATATGGACGCGGTCCCCGCCCCGATCGGCTTCCCGGACATCGGCGCCGGCGACACGCTGAGCGGCCCCTTCGCCCAGAGCTGGGCCGAGGGCGGGCTGCGGATGAGCCGCGGCGAGGGCATCTTCTACGCCGACGGCCGCATGTTCATCGTCGACACCAGCACGGGCAAGGAGCCGAGCGGCCGTCTCGGCCGCGGCTACGGCGCCGTCTGGGTGCTGGACCTGTTCACCCAGCGGCTGCGGGCGCTGTTCGTCAGCGACAGCCAGATCGCGGCGCACAACCCGGATAACGTCACGGTCAGCCCGCGCGGCGGCGTGGTGCTGTGCGAGGACCCGGACGCGGCGCCGGCCGGCAGCCCGGACAACTACGGCCCGGGCACCCGGCTGGTCGCGCTGACCCGGACCGGCGCGCCCTTCTACCTCCTGAAGAACAATGTCGAGCTGACGGCCGGCCAGATCGCCGACGCCGGCAAGACCATCGCCGAGGGCGACTACCGCACCAGCGAGTTCGCCGGCGCCTGCTGGAGCCCGGAGGGCCGGACCCTGTTCGTCAACATCCAGACCCCGGGCATCACCTTCGCCATCACCGGGCCGTGGGAACGCGGGCCGCTCTGATCGGTCGCGGCAGCGGTCGGGCTCGCATCACGCGCGGGCCCGACCCTATCTCCCCGTCATGGCGAGCCCCGAAGGGGCGCGGCCATCCAGGGCCGCTCGCACCGGCCCTGGATGGCCGCGCCGGCTTCGCCGGCTCGCCACGACGGTGACGGAGCGTCAAACCACGATCAGACGTCGCTAGCCTCCAGCTGCTTCAGCATGTAGCTGGTGTCCTCCAGCACGCCGGCCGGCGAACAGGCATGGCCGGGGACAATGCCGAACAGGCGGAACCCCAGGCTCTCATACAGCTTCTCGCCGTTGTCGCCGCGCCGCGTGTCGAGCAGCAGCAGGGTGCGGCCGTGCCGGCGGGCCAGATCCTCGGCCGCCAGCATCAGCATGCGGGCGATGCCGCGCCGACGCGCCGCCGGATGCACCAGCAGCTTGGCGATCTCGGCCCGGTGAATGCCGTTGGCCGGCATCCCGAGCACGAGCTGCACGGTGCCGACCGTGCGGCCGTCCAGCCGCGCGACGATCAGGCGCCGGGCGCCGCTGCGGAAGGCCGGCTCCAGCCCCCGCCAGAAATCCCGCGCCGCTCCGACCGTGAAGGGCAGCACGAAGCCGACGCTGGCGCCGTCCAGCACGCAGCCATGCAGCACCTCGGCCAAGTCGTCGAGATGCCGATCGAGATCGTCGGGCTCGACCTCCGTCAGGGTGACTGGAGACGGGACGGCGGTGTCTGGCATGGCGGCGCTCACGGCTTGCACAGGGCGATGACGTAATGGGCCGGCTGCGGGCCGGGGCAATGGAATCGGGTCGGGCCGAACAGGCGGTAGCGCAGGCAGTCGCCCGGGCCGAGCCGGTGGACGACGTCGTCGACCAGCAGCTCCAGCACCCCGTCCAACATCCAGACATGCTGCTCGATGCCGTGGATCGGCGGCGTGTCGTAGGCTACGACGGCGCCGGCCGGCAGCACGCCCTCGACCAGCTCGCCGCGGAAGCCGGCGGCGGGCGGCGACACGCTGCGACGGCGGAAGCCGCTTTCGGGATCGGTCCAGACCGGCTGCTCGGCCCGGCGCAGCAGCTGCGGCGGGTCGGTCTCGACCTCGGCGATCAGGCCGGACATGGTGCGGCCATAGGCGGTGCAGAGCCGGCCGAGCAGCGAGGCGGTCGGGCTGGTCTCGCCGCGCTCCAGCCGCGACAGCGTCGCCCGGCTGATGCCGCTGCGCTCGGCCAGGGCGTCGAGCGACCACCCCTGCTCTGCCCGCAGCGCCGCCAGCCGGGCGGCGAGTCGGGCGTCCACCGGCTCCAGTTCGTTGATCAGTTCGCTTCTCATGATCGAGAAATTATCCCGATCATGAGATGAAACGCAAGCGGCTTACGGCACCGGCGGCGGCGCGAAGCGCGGGTCCTGCGGCGCATCGGCCGGGAACGGCCGGGGCGTGGCGGCGACGACCTCATGGGCCGGGTCATCCAGGGTGAACAGTGCGACGCCGATGACGCCGATGTTGCGCGGATCGCCCTGCGGCGTGTTGGCGGCATAAGCCTCGCCCGGCGCGGAGAAGCGGAAGGCCGCGACCATGTCCTCGCTGCGGCGGAAGCCCTCGATCAGCAGCATGTCGCCGGGACGCACCACGTAGCCGCGATGGGCGATGCTGCCGGCCCGGCCGTTCAGCACGTCGAGCCCGTCCACCGTCGCCACGATCTCGACCGTCTGCCGGCCCCGGTTGCTGAAGGCCAGCCGGTAGAGGTCGCCGGCCCGACCCTCGAGGCGAAGGTCGCCGCCGCTCGTTGGCGTTAGCTGCATCGACCTGCCCCGCGCGCCGAGCACGGAGACTTCGACAGTGCCGTTCGCGACGGGAAGCTCATGAACGGTGTGGACCGGCCCCGTCGCGGCGCTGCGGCGGCCGTCGTAGCGGATCGTCAACCGGCCGTCCGGCCGGTCCGGCCGGAAGCGCGCAAGGCTGACGAAGCGGATCGGCGACCGAATGTCCTCGCCCCAGCGCGTACCGAGCCTTTCCTGCTCCGCCAGGTCCTGCCGGGCGGATTCGATCAGCCGAGACCCGGCCTGAGCGGCGGCCCGGGACGGGGCGTATCCCGGCAGCGTCTGCTGCCGTACCATTGCCTCCTGCACCGCCGGCCGCGACGGCACGCAGGCGGCCAGGGCCAGCAGCAGCCCGGCCGCCAGGAGCTTCGACAGAACGCGCATGATCTCCTCCCCCGAGGCATCCAGCGCGGCATCATCCCTCCCGCTCTGCGGCGAAGCCGTGACCGGGCGGAGGTGAATCGAAGGCTGAGCAATCCCGGTACAATGGCGGCCCGGCGTCCCTGCTACGGATCGGAGACGACCCTTCGCCCGAGACGGAGATGATCATGCCGCTGCGCCGCGCCCTGCCGCTTCTCGCCGCCCTCGCCTCCCCCGGTATTGCTTCGGCGGCGGATACGCTGTCCGAATGCCGCGCGCCGGCGGTGCTGGACGACGGCTGGGCGGTCGCCGCCCCGGCCGGCGAGGGCTTCGAGCCGGCACTGCTCTGCGCCCTCGGCCCAGCGCTCACGGCCTGGACCGAGGGCAATGCCCATGCCGTGCTGGTCGCACGGCACGGAAGGCTGGTCTATGAGCGGTACTTCGCCGGCGAGGACCAGATCTGGGGCCGGCCGCTGGGCCGCATCCCGCACGATGCCGGGACCAAGCACGACCTGCGCTCGATCACCAAGAGCGTCACCGCACTGCTGGTCGGCATCGCCGTCGACACCGGCTGGATCAAGGACATCGACGCGCCGGCGCTGTCGTTGCTGCCGCAATATGCCGATCTGCGCTCGCCGGAGACCGACCGCATCACCCTGCGCCACCTGCTGACCATGTCGAGCGGGCTGGCGTGGAACGAGGAGCTGCCCTACAGCGACCCGCGCAACAGCGAGCGGCTGATGTCGGACGCGCCGGACCCGTACCGCTACGTGCTGGAGCAGCCCTTCGCCGCGGCGCCGGGCGAGCGCTTCACCTATAGCGGCGGGGCGACGGCGCTGCTGTCGGCGGTGCTGAAGCAGGTCTCCGGCCGGCCGCTGGACGTGCTGGCGCGGGAGGTGCTGTTCGCGCCGCTCGGCATCGCCGACGCCGAATGGGTGCGCTACCCGAACGGCGACCCGATCGCAGCCTCCGGCCTGCGGCTGCGGCCGCGCGACATCGCCAGGATCGGGCAGCTGGTGCTCGACCGCGGCGCCTGGCAGGGCAAGCAGATCGTCTCCGCGGCATGGATCGAGCAGGCGACCGCGCCGCAGATCACGGTCGAGGATCAGGTCGATTACGGTTTCCAGTGGTGGCTCGGCCGGTCTCTGGTCGACGGCCGGGAAGTCCGTTGGGCCGCTGGCCTGGGCTGGGGCGGCCAGCGGCTGTTCCTGGTGCCGTCCGCGGAGGTGCTGGTGGTGATCACCGCCGGCCTCTACGACCGGCCCGACCTGCAGGACCAGCTCGCCCGGATGGTGCTGGAACGTCACGTGTTGCCGGCGGTGATGGGCCCGGATGGCAGCGGCCCGAAACACTGATCAGCCCGCGTGCTCACAATGCAGATGCCGCTTCAGGTTCGCCGAACCATCGTGACGCGGCCTGAGCCGCTTCCTCAAGGCCCAAGACGGACTCATCCGCCCAGGCGACGAAGCCGTCGGGACGCACCAGGACGGCGCTCAAGCCTAGCCTGTCCTTGGCGTCACTGGCGACGTATGCGACCCGGCCACCCCAGCGGCCGGCAAGCACCTCACGCGGTGCATGGGCGTCGAAGTCTAGGAAAAGACCTCTTCCCTTTCTGAGGAGTTCTCCGAGCCTCGTCCCGTCGACCAATTCGAAGTCGGGAGCGCTGCGGCCCACCAGCGGATGGCTGCCGCCGAGATCGTATCGGAGGGAAACGCCCCACACGCGCTCGGCGAAGTATGTCGCGCCGTCGCGCGTGTCGATGAGATCACGGATGATGGCCTCGAGCGCGCGCGAGCTCCGGCTCGGCCGCATGAGGGCGACCTGGGCGCGCGACCAGTCCAGAACCCGCGCCCCCACCGGATGCCGCTCCGTCACATAGCTGTCGAGCAGACCAGCCGGCGCCTCGCCACGGATCGTGGAAGCCAGCTTCCAACCAAGGTTCATGGCGTCGCCAAGCCCGAGGTTGAGCCCCAGGCCGCCCAGGGGGGAATGGATGTGCGCGGCGTCCCCGGCGAGCAGCACCCGCCCCTTGCGGTAAGCGGTTGCCTGGTAGGCGCGATCCGTCCAGGTTGTGGCGAGGCGAAGGGCCGTCACGATGACATCCGTGTCGGAGACGCGGCGCAACACCGCCTGCACATGCTCGAGCGTGATCGGTTGGGTTCGATGGAATGCGCCCCCGTCGAACTCGACCATCGCGATCGTCCCGGGCCGGGCGTAGGTATACATGCCCGTCGACGTGTAATGGCGGCCCGGGCGGAGCCTGTCCGGATCGGCCATCTCCACCTCGACGGAATAGCCGGTGAACTCGGGATCGGTGCCGACGAACTCGAAGCCGCCGGCCTTACGAACCGTGCTGCGGCCGCCGTCACAACCGACGAGCCAGCGTCCGCGAAACATCCCCCCGCCAGCGCGAATGGTCACGTCTTCGTCCGACTGATCGACGTCCTCCACGCCGAGGCCGCGCCTGATCTCGACGCCCAACGCGCGTGCGCGGACGGCCAGGACGGACTCGATCTGTTCCATATCGACCGCCATGCCGGCGCTGGCCGGGCTTGGCAGGCGATACGGCCATTTCGAGGGGTCGACTTTGTCGTGGTAGAACTGGATGCCGGCGAAATGGCCACCTGGCCGGCGCGCCTGTTGCATCCAATGCGCGGCAGCCGGAGCATTGTCGCTGCCCGGGCCGTCTTTCGCGCGCTGCTCCGCCACGATGTCGTCCAGCAATCCGCGACGGTAAAAGGCTTCGATCGTCGGCACCGAAAGGCCGCGCATGCCGAACGGAAGGCGCTTCAATGGCGAGCGCGGATCTTCGGCTTGCTCCAGCACTAGCACCGAGAGGCCCGCGAGGCGCAGCTCACAGGAGAGGAACAGGCCGACGGGGCCCGCTCCGGCAATCACGACATCATAGGTCACACCAAAATTCCTCAACCGAGCGCCACGTCGGCGAAGGTACCGATCTTCCGCGCCGGCATCGTCGGCATAGCATGATTTTTATACTCAGTATAATTTTTCTCGTGGTATAAATATCGACATGCCAAACCGGCCCGGACTCCGAGACCGCAAGAAGGAGATGACGCGTCAAGCGATCTCCGACGTTGCAACGCGCCTGTTCATCGAACGAGGCTTCGACAAGGTGTCCGTTGCCGATATCGCGCACGAAGCGAACGTCGCCAGGAAGACCGTGTTCAACTACTTCCCCCGAAAGGAGGATCTGGTCTTCGATCGCGAGGAGGAAGTGCGGGCCTTGGTGCGTGAAGCGCTCGCCGGTCGCGGCCGGCAGTCGCCGGTCGCCGCGTTCCAGATGTTGGTGCGCAGGCTGGCGGAGAGCCGACACCCTCTGTTCAGGATTTCCGAGCGCCCCGTCCAGTTCTGGCGCACCGTCGCGGAGAGTCCGGCGCTCACGGCGCGCGCACGCGAGCTCCAAGTGACGCTTGCCGATGATCTCGCAGGAATGCTGTCCGACGCGGTGGGCAGGCCACACTCCGATCCGGGTGCGCGCCTCGCGGCGGCCATGCTGATGGCGACGCTGGTGGTCGCTTACAGCGAGGCGCTTCGCACCTTTCGTGAGAACCGGGAGCCCGGAACAGCCTTCGTGAGCGTGATGGAACGCGGTTTCGCCGGCGTCGACGCTGCGCTCGTCGGGACACCTTACGTCTGACTTCGACGAATCCTCGGCGGACTCCCGACCGTCATTGCGGGAGGCGAAGCCGACGAAGCAGTCCAGGGCCGGTGCGAGCGGCCCTGGATTGCGTCGCTGCGCTCGCAATGACGGCGTTGGAAATTCTGAAAAGCCCGCTTGCGGGATAGGCAATCGGAGAGCGCCCGGGTGACGTGCGAATGCCATCGCCCCTCGCGGGAACGATGCAGGGCCTCCGCGCGGCCGCGCGGAGTCAGGGCGATGCCTGCGAGCGGTAGAAGGCGGCCGCGTCTTCGGTGAAGGCGGCGCGGGTGGAGTCGTCGAAATAGAACATGTGCCCGCCCTTGTAGAGCCGGAGCGCCACGCGCCCCGAACCTCCCGAGGGCGGCAGATGGTCGATCACGTAGCGGCTGACCGAATAGGGCGTGACGATGTCGCTGCGGCCATGGGCCACCAGCACGTCGAGATCGGCGTTGAGCGCCAGCAGCTCGCGCAGATCCCGCTCGATGCTGGCCTGGGCGATGCCGCCGCGGGCTTCCCACTTCCATTCCCCGGCGATCCTGCGGTCGAGCAGGTTGAAGGTCAGCGCGGTCCGGAAGCCGAGCGCATCGCGCGCATAGCCGACGAACAGCCCGCCGAGGGCCTGGGTGTAGCCGTCGAGCACCGGGTCGGGACCGTCGCCCGGAGCTTCGGGGAACGGGTCGGGCGCGAGGAAGGCGGCGTCGTAGGGGCTGACGATCCCCATCCCGTCCTCGCCGGCCTGTTCGAGCGTGGTCTTGCCGATGAAGCCGCGCGAGCGGGCCACCGCTTCGGGCGGCAGCCCGGCGATCGCGGCCACCCGGGCGTGGAAGGCCTCGGCCGCGTCGCCGTCCGGCGGCCGCCCGGCCAGGGTCGTGAGATAGTCGGTCAGGGCGAAGCGCTCGGCCGCGGCCAGCGCTTCGGGCGTGAAGGCGTTGCGGCGGTCGAGCTCGGCCGCCGCGAGCGAGGGCAGCCGCAGCGCGGCGACGAGCGCGAGCCGGTCGGCCCCGAATTGCAGCCGGCCTTCCATGAAGGGCGAGACCATGACGATGCCGTCGACCAGGACGCCCTGCTCGCGCTGCAGGGTGCGGGCCACCTTCACGCTGCGGAAACCGCCATAGCTTTCGCCGAGGAGGAATGTCGGCGACCCGCTGCGCCGGTTCTGCGCCAGATAGACGGCGATGACCTTGGCGAGCGACTGGGCGTCGGCGCGCTCGCCCCAGAAGTCCTCAGCCTTGTCGGGCTCGGCGGCACGGCTCCATCCGGCCCCGACCGGATCGACGAAGACGAGATCGGTGAAGGCCAGCCAGGTGTCGGGATTGTCGCGCAGGCGCGCCTTGGCGGGCGCCCGCGCGAAGCCGGACGACACCGCCTGCGGCCCCGCCAGGCCGAGTTGCAGATAGGCCGAGGCCGCGCCCGGCCCGCCGTTGAACGCGAAGGTCACCGGGCGGCTCTCGGCGGCGGCGCCGTCCAGAACATAGGCGGTGTAGAAGACCGCGGCCGAACGCTCGCCGTTCCGGTCGAACAGCGGGATGGTTCCGGCGGTGGCGGTGTAGGCCAGCGTCCGGCCGTCCACCGTCAGCGTGTGCCGGGTGACCGAATCCTCCGGCAGCAGCGCCAGAACGCGGCCGGAGGGGACCGAGCGGCCGGCGTCGCCTTCCGTCTGCTGGGCCGGGGCCGCGACGGCCAGCGACAGGACGAGCAGCCCGGCGAGGAAGGATCGGAGCGGGATCCGGCGCAGCATGGTCACCCGTCGGGCTGAACTTTCAGCTCACTTTATCACCGCAAATACCCCACTGAAATTCCATGCAATTCATGTTATAAATACATGATCAAGCGGAACAAGGATAATCGGACACCTATTGTTCTCTGCCATTGCGACTGTGCAGATCCCATGTCCGCACGTTTCCTGCTTGCCGCCCTGTCGCTCCTGATCTGGGGATGCGATCGGGCACTGCCCCCGAGTTCAGCGCTGCCCGGAACGGCGCCCATCGGCACGCCGGTCGATGTCGGCGCCGAGGTCGCCCGGCTGCGGGCGGCGCTGGCGCGGGACGTGCCCGGCCGGATCACGGACGCGCCGGACAGCGAGCGGCGATGGGCGGCCCTGGCGCAGGCCGAGATCAAGGCCGAAGGCCACGCCATCCGCCGGCCGCAGCTGGTGGTGGTGGTCGACCGGAACCCCGCCGTTCAGGAGATGCGCATCCTGGTAGCCCAGCCCTCCGGCGGCTGGCTGAGCCTCGGCGGCGCGAAGGTCTCGACCGGGCAGGAGGGCCGGAACGGCTATTTCATCACCCCGACCGGCGTGTTCCCGCACACCGACGAGATCCTCGACTGGCGCGCCGAAGGCACCTTCAACGCGAACGGCATCCGCGGCCTCGGCCTCGAGGGCATGCGGGTGTGGGATTTCGGCTGGCAGACCGCCGAGCGGGGCTGGGAGGCGGAAGGCCGGGAATCGACCATCCGGCTGCTGCTCCACGCCACCGATCCGGACACGCTGGAGCAGCGCCTAGGCCAGCCGGCCTCGAAGGGATGCATCCGCGTCCCGGGACCGATGAACGTCTTCCTGGACCGCAACGGCGTCCTCGACATCGACTACGAGTCGGCCGCGAAGATCGACCCCCGCTATGACGCCGTGCTGCGCCCCGACCGCACGCCGACGCCGCTCGCGGGAAACATGCTGGTGATCGTGGATTCCGCTGAGGCCTCCGCGGCCACAGCCCAGGTTCAGTGACGGCCTATTCGGTCTGCACCCCGCGCTCGCGCAGCATCGCGACCAGAGCGTCGCGCTGCACCAGGTATTCGTCGCGCAGCAGGCCCAGCACATGGGCGTCGAGGAACTGGCCCTGCTTGCGCACATGCTGACGCAGCAGCCCCTCCTCCTGGAAGCCGAAGCGCTTGTGCATCCGCACCACGCCGGGATTGCTGGCCAGCACCTCGCAGCACAGCTTGTTCAGCTTCAGCTCGAGGAAGACGTGGTCCAGCACCTTGAGCTCGACCCAGCTGCCGATGCCCTTGCCGCGCAGTTCCCCGGCGCCGAGATAGAAGGCCCAGGAGCACTTGCTGTTCTGCTGGTCGATGTCGACCAGGTTGGCGAGGCCGATGGGCTCGCCGTCGTCCTGGATGATCCAGTAGATCCGGCGCGGATCGGCCATGGCGCGGGCGAACCAGGCGTCGTGCTCGTCCCGTGTGATGACATGGTCGGTGTACTGGTGGACCGCGACATGCGGCAGGTTCCGCCAGGTGAACAGCCGGTCGGAATCCTCCGCGTCCACCCGCCTCAGGCTCAGCATTCCCGCGCTCCCCCGGATTCTCGCGATGCGTGTGCTGTCATAGGCCGGCCCGCGCGCCGCTGCCAAGAGCCGAGCCCGCCGGCCTTCCGCGTCGCCACCGCCAACACCGTCATTGCGAGCGCAGCGAAGCAATCCAGGGCCGCTTGCTCCGGCTCCTGGATTGCTTCGTCGGCTTCGCCTCCTCGCAGTGACGGAATGGCGGCGGAGGCGGCGCGCTGCTCCGGCCCTAAGCCGCCAAAGCGCGCCGGCGTTCCTCCACCACCTGCTCGGCGATGCGGCCCATCAGCTCCTGCAGATGGTCGAAGCGGGCGGTGAAGCTGCCGACGCCGAGCGTGGCCGAGCGCAGCTCGACCGCCAGGCCGTGCATCTCCGCCTCCGGCATCTGGCATTCGATCAGGTCCCAGCCGGTCCAGCCCTCGCGCGCGGTCATGCCGAGGATCTGGCCGCGCCGGCTGGAGACGATGGCATGGACCTTGGCGGTGTATTCCGCCGGCACCGCGATGGTGACCGCCTGGATCGGCTCCAGCAGCACCGGGTCGCAATTCGCCAGCCCTTCGGCCATCGCCATCTGTGCCACGGTGCGGAAGGCCTGGTCGGAGCTGTCGACCGAATGGTGCTGGCCATCGGTCAGGGCCACGGCGACGTCGACCACCGGGAAGCCCAGCGGGCCGCGGTTCAGGGCCTCGCGCGCCCCCGCCTCCACCGCCGGGATGTAATTCTTCGGCACGGCGCCGCCGACCACCTTGTTCTCGAACAGGAAGCCCTCGCCGCGGGGCAGCGGCCGGATCTCGACATGGATGTCGGCGAACTGGCCGTGGCCGCCGGTCTGGCGCTTGAAGCGGGAATGCTGCTTGGTCGGCCGCCGGATCGTCTCGCGATAGGCGGTGCGGGTCGGCACCGTGGTCACCGCGACGTTGAACCGGCTCTTCAGCCGCTCGACCGCGATCTGCAGCTGGATATCGCCCTGCCCGGCCAGGGTCAGCTCGCCGGTGGCCTCGACATGCTGCACCGACAGGCCCGTGTCCTCCTCGCAGATCTTGGCGAGCGAGGTGGTCAGCTTGACGTCGTCCTTGCGGTCCGACAGGGCCAGGGCGACGGCATGCACCGGTTCCGCCGGCTTCGGCCAGTTCCAGGTCGCCTCGGCGGTGCCGTCGGCGCGCAGGGTATGGCCGGTGGCGAGGTCGTCGAGCCGGGCGATGCCGACGATCTCGCCCGGCCCGGCCTCGGCCAGCTTCTGGCTCTCGCCGCCCTTCAGCCGATAGACGCCGGAGATGCGGCGGCTGCCGAGATTGCTGTTGTCGGCCAGCCGGCCGCTCCAGATCCGCGCCAGGCTGAGCTTGCCGGTGTGCGGCTGATGCTGGGTCTTGAACACGGTCGCGGCGAAGCCGCCATTGGCGTCATAGCCCAGCCGCATCGCCGCCGCCTCATGCGACGGCGTCTCGTGGCGCAGCGCCTTCCACAGCCGGGTGACGCCGTTGCCGTGCTCGGCCGAGCCGAAGAACACCGGCACGATCAGATCCTGCTGCAGGTCGCGGGTGAGCTGGGCATAGATCTCCTGCGGCGCCGGGATCTTGTCCTCCAGCAGCTGCTCCAACAGGGCGTCGTCGAAATCGGCCAGGGATTCGAGCAGGGTCTGGCGCGCCTCCTCCTGGCGCGGCCTGATGTCGCCGGGCGCCTCGATCAGGTCGGAGGACTGGTTCTCTCGCCATTTGTAGGCACGGCCGCTGACCAGGTCGACATAGCCGGAGACGCTGTCGGCCTCGCGGATCGGGACTTCGCGGAGCAGCAAGGGCCGGGACGAGACCTGCTGCAGGGCGGCCAGCAGGTCGCGCATGCGGATGCCGGACCGGTCCATCTTGTTGATGAACAGGATGTGCGGGATCTCGTGTTCGTCGAGGAAGCGCAGCAGCGGCGCCAGGATCACGGCGCGGTCCGGGTCGGCCTCGGCCACCACCACGGCGATGTCGGCGACCATCAACGCGGCCAGGGCGTCCTGCGCCAGCTCGACCGAGCCGGAGCAGTCGATCAGGGTCCAGTCCTCGTCGAGATAGCGGCAGGAGGCGATGTTCGGCTCGATCGTCATCTGCCGGGCGCGGGATTCGGGCGAGGCGTCGCCCACCGTGTTGCCCTGGGCCACGCTGCCCTTGCGCGGGATCGCGCCGGCGCTGTGCAGCAGCGCCTCCAGCAGCGTGGTCTTGCCGCTCGAATACGGCCCGACCAGGGCCGCGCTTCTGTATCTGGGGGCAGGGCGTTCCTGCGGCATGCGCATCCTCCCTTCTGCACGGGCCCGCCGTGCCGACCGGGCGCATTGCCCGATCACGCGGGCGCCTTGGAGGATCAGGATGGCACTTTCGCGACGATCGGCACAGCCCCGATCGAATCGTCAGGCGATCGACCCCGGCGTGAAGGTCGGGGCGACGCTGGGCGGGCGGCCCGGCAGGTCCAGCGCCGTCACCCGCTCCGGCGTCCGGGCGATCACCCGGCCGGCGCCCAGGACCAGGAGGCGGGTCGCCTTCAGCCGCACCGCCTCGAACGGGTCGGCCGCCTGCAGCACCACCAGGTCGGCCCGGCAGCCCGGCGCCAGGCCGTAGCCGTCGAGCTCCAGGATCTTCGCCGCCTCCGTGGTCACCGCGGCGAAGCAGCGGCCGATGGCGTCGAGCGCGGTCATCTGCCCGACATGCACCGCCATATGGGCCACCTCCAGCATGTCGGCCGAGCCCATCGAATACCAGGGGTCCATGACGCAGTCCTGGCCCAGGGCGACGGTGATGCCGGCCGCCATCAGCTCCGGCACCCGGGTCATGCCGCGGCGCTTCGGATAGGTGTCGTGCCGGCCCTGCAGGGTGATGTTGATCAGCGGGTTGGCGATCGCGGCGACGCCGGCCTCGCGCATCAGCGGGATCAGCTTCGAGACGTAGTAGTTGTCCATCGAATGCATCGAGGTCAGGTGCGACCCGGTCACCCGCCCGCCGAGGCCGAGGCGATGCGTCTCCGCCGCCAGCGTCTCGATATGGCGCGACAGCGGGTCGTCGCTCTCGTCGCAATGCAGGTCGACCGGCAGCCCCCGCTCCGCCGCGATCTCGCACAGCCGCCGGACCGAGGCGGCGCCGTCCGCCATGGTGCGCTCGAAATGCGGGATGCCGCCGACCACGTCGACGCCGAGGTCGAGCGCGCGCAGCAGGTTCCGCTCGGCGCTGGCGGAGCGGTACAGCCCGTCCTGCGGGAAGGCGACCAGCTGCAGGTCGAGATAGGGCGCGACCCGTCGCTTGACCTCGAGCAGCGCCTCGACCGCCAGGAGCCGGTCGTCACAGACGTCGACATGGCTGCGGATCGCCAGCAGCCCCTGCGCCACGGCGAGGTCGCAATAGGCCATGGCGCGGGCGATCACCGCCTCCTGCGTCAGCTGCGGCTTCAGCTCGCCCCACAGCGCGATGCCTTCGAGCAGCGTGCCGGAACGGTTCATCCGCGGCAGGCCGAGCGACAGCGTGGCGTCGAGATGGAAATGCGCATCGACGAAGGGCGGCGTCACCAGCCGGCCGGTGGCGTCGATCTCCTGCCCCGCCTCCGCCGCCAGATGCGGCTCGACCGCGGCGATGCGGCCGCCGTCGATGCCGATGTCGATGCCGGTGCGGCCGTCGGGCAGGTTGGCGTTGCGCAGGACGAGATCCATGGCGGGGCTGGCCTTCACGAAATTTCACTGAGGGAACGGCGCCGCCGACGATAGCATGCGGCCAGTGCAGAGAAAGACGGGAGAGCACCCGTGTTCAGCTCGACATGGGGCGAGATCCGCCGTGCCCGGCCCGACGAGGCGGAGGCGATCCGCGCCCTGGTGCGCCGCGCCTATGCGAAATGGATCATCAGCGTCGGCCGCGAGCCGATGCCGATGCGCGCCGACTATGTCCGCGCCCTGGCCGAGCACGAGATCTGGATGATCGACGGCATCCACGGCGGCATCGCACTGATCGAGCTGAAGCCCGAGCCCGACCATCTTCTGATCGTCAACGTCGCGGTCGATCCCAGCCATCAGGGCCGCGGCCTCGGCCGCCGGCTGCTGGACTTCGCCGAGCAGGAGGCGCGGCAGCGCGGCCTGCCCGAGATCCGGCTCTACACCAACATCCGGATGTCGGAGAACCGAGCCCTCTATGCCGCCCGCGGCTATCGCGAGACGCATCAGGAGCAGCGGGGCGAGTTCACCATCGTGCACATGGCCAAGCCCGTCCCCGCCTGAAGCCTCCGAGCCGCCGACCGGCGCGCCTACAGCACGAAATCGGCGGCGACGAGGGCGATGCTGCCGGTCAGGGTGATGTGGAAGTCGGTGACCTTGTCGCCGTTGACGTCGCCGGCGATGGTGGTGATGCCGTTGGTCACGGCGTAGCGCAGCTGGCCGGCGACGCCGGTGTAGAGGCCGGTGCCGATGAAGCTGAAGGCCTGGTCGCCGGCGGCGCCAGCGTTGGCGTCGATTGCGCTCAGGTCGATGCGGTCGGCCTGGGCGTGGCTGAAATCGGTGATCCGGTCGGCATTGGCCCCGACCACGCTGTCGCCGAGGGCGGTGAAGTAGAACCGGTCCGCCCCCGCGCCGCCGGACAGCATATCCTTGCCGCCCCCCCCGACGAGGGCGTCATTGCCGTTCCAGCCCTGCAGCGTGTTGGCGCCGGCGTTCCCGGCCAGGCCGTCATTGCCCTGACTGCCGGAGAGGTTCTCGATCCCGACCAGGATGTCGCCCTGGGCATCGCCGCCGCTGCCTTTGCCGGTGGCGAGGCTGACCGAGATCCCGACCGAACTCTCGTAGTAGCTGACGGTATCGGTGCCGGCGCCGCCGTCCAGGCGGTCCGCCCCCGCCCCGCCGCGGAGCACGTCGTTGCCGTCCATGCCGTTGAGCGTGTCGTTGCCCGCCATGCCGTTGAGCGTGTCGGCGCCGCCGTAGCCGGACAGGGTGTTGGCCGCGGCCGAGCCGGTCAGCACGTCGCC
This sequence comes from Inquilinus limosus DSM 16000, assembly GCF_000423185.1. Taxonomy (GTDB): domain Bacteria; phylum Pseudomonadota; class Alphaproteobacteria; order DSM-16000; family Inquilinaceae; genus Inquilinus; species Inquilinus limosus. Next base: position 200,011 of record NZ_KE383986.1, read on the forward strand.
AAAGCCGACGGTGCCCACGATGTTCTCGATGTCGCCGCCGATCACGTCGCCCTGGGCGTCGCCGCCCGATGCGGCCAGCGTGGTCAGGTTGACGGTCACCCCGGCCGGGCCGTCATAGTTGATCGTGTCGATGCCGGCGCCGCCGGCCAGCACATCGGCACCGGCGCCGCCGGTGAGGAAGTCGTCCCCGTCGCCGCCGTTGAGCGTGTCGTTCCCGGCTAGGCCGGACAGCACATCGGCGCCGGCCAGGCCCGAGAGCGCATTGGCGACATTCGAGCCCGTCAGGGTGTCGCCGACGCCGGTGCCGCGGATATTCTCGATGTCGGCGCCGATGCTGTCGCCCTCGGCCTCGCCGCCGGCGGTGGTGAGCTGGCTCAGGTCCACCGTCACCCCGACCGTGCCGCCATAGGCGATCGTGTCGATACCGGCGCCGCCGATCAGCGCGTCCGCGCCCTCCCCGCCCTGGAGCACATCGTTGCCGGCCCCGCCGTCGAGCGTGTCGTTGCCGCCCAGGCCGCCGAGCGTGTCGTTGCCGCCATTGCCCGACAGCGCATTGCCGAAGATCGACCCGGTCAGGACGTCGTTGAACCCGTTGGTGCCCTGGATGTTCTCGATATCGCTGCCGATCGTGTCGCCCTGGGCGTCGCCACCGATGCCGGTCCCGCCGATCGTCACGGTGACACCGGCCGGGCCGTCATAGTAGCGGACGGTGTCGATGCCGGCGCCACCGTTCAGCGTGTCCGCCCCGGCGCCGCCGTCGAGCACATCGTTGCCGCTGCTGCCGTTCAGGCTGCTGATCCCGCCATGGAGCACGTCGTTTCCGGCACCACCACGCAGCACGTCGTCGCCGGCGCCCCCGTCCAGCGAATCGTCACCGCCCTGGCCATCGAGCACGTCGTTGCCGCCCTGGCCGAGCAGGGCGTTGGCCGCAGCCGATCCGGTCAGCGTGTCGGCGAAGCCGTTCGAGCCCTCGATGGTCTCGATATCCGCCCCGATCACGTCGCCTTGCGCGTCGCCGCCCGACGCAGTCAGGGCCGTCAGGTTGATGACGACGCCGGCGGAGCTGAGGAAATACGTGATCTGGTCGATGCCGGCGCCGCCGCTCAGCGTGTCCGCGCCGGCGCCCCCCTGGAGGACGTCGTTCCCGTCGCCGCCGCGCAGCGTGTCCGTGCCGGCGCCTGCGGCCAAGGTATCGTTGCCAGCGCCGCCGTCGAGCAGGTCGTTGCCCGATCCCGACGCGTCGCCCGCGACCAGGCTGTCGTCGCCGCCGAGGCCATAAAGGATGTTGCTGCCCGCCCCGCCGACCAGCCGGTTGGCCGCGGCCGAACCGGTGAGCGTGTCGTTGAAGGCCGATCCCTCGATGTTCTCGACATCGGCGGCCACCACGTCGCCCTGGGCATCGCCGCCGCTGCCGGTGCCGCCGATCGTGACGGTCACCCCCGCGGCGCTGGCGCCGTAATCGGCGGTGTCGGTCCCGGCACCGCCGTTCAGCGTGTCCGCGCCGAGCCCACCGCGCAGCCGATCGTTTCCGTCGCCGCCGTTCAGCGTGTCCTGGCCCGCAGCCCCGTCGAGGGTGTCGTTGCCGCCGAGCCCGTTGATCGTGTCGTTGCTCGCCGTACCCTCGAGATTGTCGATGCCAGCGCCGCCGTTGATGACCGCCATGATGGATTCCGCTCGGAAAACGAGAATTTCGCCCTCGGATCCTGCCGGAAACGGACGCTAATGACGGTTCGTTTTGCAGATATTTTATTACGCTGGCCGTGACCGGGGGCTAGCCGCCGATCGCGCCGCTGAGCAGCGCCATCGCGACGGCCTCGGCGCGGCTGCCGGCGCCCAGCTTGCGCATGGCCGAGGCGACATATTCGTTGACGGTGTAGACCGAAAGCGACAGCCGGCGCGCTGTCTCCTTGCTCGACGCGCCGCGGGCGATCCAGGACAGGCAGTCGCATTCGCGCGGGGTCAGGGGCGACGGCGACGCGGGCAAGGCGGAAGCCTGTAGCGCGGCCAGTCCGCGCTCGATCCTCAGCGCTCGGCTGAGATGCGGCCCGATCAGGCGCAGCATCCGGATCTGCGCGTCGTCCCAGTCCGGCCGGCGCCGCGGTCGCCAGACCGACAGCATCGCCGAGAGATCCCGGCGCTCGAAATCCACCCAGTACAGGCCGTGGTCCTTGCCCTGCGGCCGCATGAAGTCGTTGTAGAACTCGGTGCGCCGGTACTCGGTATCCGGGATCAGAGCCGAATGGGCGAAGGCGGCGCCGGGCTTCAGCCGCGGCAGCACGGGCAGCAGCGGCAGCAGCTTGTGGTAGTGCGCGTGGTAGCGCTCGACATAGTCCGGGTCGGTCTCGGTCGCCAGGGTCGCGGGGCTCGGCGCTTTCGGGCCGATCCGGCGCAGCACCAGCGACTCCCCGCCCAGCGCCTGGCCCAGGCGGCGCAGCACGGCGAACCAGTCCTCGCTGCCGGTGCCGGCTTCGTAGATCAGGTCGATCAGCCGGAGAAGCTGCGGCTCGTCCGCCCGGCCGCCGGCGGACGACACATCGGCGCCCGGCCGGACCGCCGCCCCGCCGATGGAACGGCCTCGCATGATGCCCCCTCTCCTCGCGCCCAAATCTGGCGCTGCCCATGGCGTGCATAAGATCATAATGATCTCGCCGCCGCCTGTCGCGGTGACGGCGCGCACAGCCTCAGGCTTCGAACAGGGTGTCCAGCGGCCTCGGCCGGCCCACGGAGAAGCGTGCGCCCGGTCGATCCCCATGGCGCAGACGAGATCGAGGGTTTCGGCGTCCTCCACCTGCTCGGCGACGATGCTCAGCGGCCGCCATGGCTCTCGCAATGGGTATGGCCTCACGATAAGCCGTTACGGCGAGAGACGGAATTGCGGAGCGGATGATGGATGTGACGATGCGTGCGGCCGCAGCGGCCGATCTGCCGGCGATCCTGCGCCTGCTGGCGGACGATCCGCTGGGCAAGAACCGCGAGACGGCGGTCGAGGCGCCCTATCAGGCGGCCTTCGCCGCGATCGCCGCCGACCCGAACCAAGAGATGGTCGTGGCGGAGCTGGATGGCCGGGTGGTGGGCTGCTTCCAGCTCAGCTTCATCCCCGGCCTGTCGCGCCGCGGCGCCTGGCGGGCGCAGATCGAATCCGTGCGCATCGAGTCGGCGCAGCGAGGCCGGGGCGCCGGGCGGGCGATGATGGAATGGGCGATCGCCCGGGCGCGGGCGCGCGGCTGCGCCCTGGTCCAGCTCACCACCGACAAGCGCCGGCCCGACGCCCACCGCTTCTATGCGCGCCTCGGCTTCGTCGCCAGCCATGAGGGCATGAAGCTGGAGCTGTGAGGGCGACAGGCATCGGCTACGGTGTCCCCGGGGGAGTATCGCCATGCCGTCACCCAAGCTCGTGCCCGAGCTCTACGTCTCGGACATCGGCCGCAGCCTCAGCTTCTACACCGGGCTGCTCGGATTCGCCGTGCTGTACGAACGGCCGGAGGAGCGCTTCGCTTATCTCGACCGGGACGGCGCCGCGCTGATGCTGGACCAGCCCGCCGATCCGGGCCGCATATGGCTGGCCGGACCGCTGGAGCGCCCTCACGGCCGCGGCATCAACCTCCAGATCGAGGTCGCGGATGTCGATGCCCTGAACGCCGCCGTGCTGGCCGCCGGGGCCCCGATCGAGCGGCCGCTGGAGGAGCGCTGGTACCGCCGCGACGCCGTCATGCTCGGCCAGCGCCAGTTCGTGGTCCAGGATCCCGACGGCTATCTGCTGCGGTTCTGCCAGCCTGTCGGGTCGCGGCCGGCGCCGCGGGACGGCCGCTGATGCTGTTCAAGCGCCCGGTGCTGGACCGGATCGCCGCCGGCGCCGTCACCCTCGCCTTCCGCCGCTGGCGCCGGCCGACGGTGCGGCCGGGCGGCACCCTGACCACGCCGGTCGGGGTGCTGGCGATCGAGGCCGTCGATATCGTCGCCGCGGACCGGATCACCGATGCCGAGGCCCGGCGGGCCGGATTCGCCGGACGCGACGACCTGCTCGCCGGGCTGGGGCCGACGGAGCGCGAGCTGTACCGCATCGCCTTCCGGCTTCAGGGCGCGGATCCGCGCGCGGCGCTGCGGGAGCAGGATGATCTCACGGCCGACGACGTCGTTGCCCTGCGCGAGCGGCTGGACCGGCTCGACCACGCCGGCCGGCATGGCGCCTGGACCCGGGCGGTGCTGCGGCTGATCGCCGAGCATCCCGGCACTAGGGCCCCGGAGCTGGCCGCCCGCCTCGGCCGCGAGACCGCCGCCTTCAAGACGGATGTGCGCAAGCTGAAGGCGCTGGGACTGACCGAGAGCCTGGAGGTCGGCTACCGCCTGTCGCCGCGCGGCCGCGCCCTGCTCGACCGGATCGGGGAGGACACCGCCCCCCGGTGTTGACGCCCAAGCCTTGACGCCCCCCGCCCCTGCCCGCATGGTCGCGCCACCTTCGGACGGAATCGGCGGGACCGCCTTGGACGACGCCAGCCCAAGCAAGGAGGAATCGGCCGGGCTGACGCTGCGGCCGGCCACGGCCGCGGACGCCGGCACGCTGGCGGCGATCCATCGCCGGGCCCGCGAGTCGGCCGACATCCCGAATCTGCACAGCCGCACCTCGGTCCGCCGCTTCCTGCTGCGCACCATCCAGCAGTCGCAGGTCATGATCGCCTGCCGCGACGGGGCGCCGGTCGGCTACGCCGCGCTCCACAACGGCTGGCTCGACCAGCTCTACATCCACCCGGACCACCACCGCCGCGGCATCGGCACGGCCCTGCTGGCCTGGGCCCGGCGCGAAAGCCCGGGGCTGCGCCTCTACTGCTTCGCCCACAACGCCCGCGCCCTTGCGTTCTACCGGTCGCATGGCGGCGTGATTCTCAGCGAAGGCGACGGGTCCGACAACGAAGAGGGGCTGCCCGATCTCCTCCTCGGGTTCCCGGAAGCCTGAGAAGGCGCTGCCCTCCTGCGGCGGATTCCGGGGCGCCTTCACCGCCGCCGTATTGCGGCCCTCGACCGCGCCGTCAGCGGATTCATAACATCCCATTCTTCCACGGGCTCTGAACCATCGCCCGCAACCCTGTGATTCCCATGACGAATCCGCATGCGGAACGACCCTGGATTGAACAATTCCGCGCTTGCACCCGCCACGGAACTGACACAATATGTGGGGCCTGGGCACGGCAAACCACCCACCGCTGGGGCCAGCCACAAGAATCGGATCTGTGGCGATTCTCTCGGGGGCGGGACCGCGCCAGGTCCGGAAAGCCGCAGGCTTCTGCGGCTCATGGAAAATAACCACTGGTTCCTCACCGGGTATTCACTGGTCTATCCACCAGGTTATCCACAGAGGGAGCAAAATTTCGATTTTCAATACTTGTTTTCGACTTAGAATGACGGTTCCTTGACTGGTCTGTGGCGGCCCGTTGACGCGGAGTCGCCGGTGGAGTTCGGCGCGGGGATCGCGGTCCCCGAGGACATCAGGCGGGGGTCGCGGCGGCGCGACGGAGAAGGAGGATTGGGGACCATGCGGATCGAACGGCGCTTCACGGCCGAAGGGCACGACGCCTATGAGGGGATCGAGTTCCGGTCGGCGACCAGCGAGATCCGCAATCCGGACGGCTCGGTGGTGTTCCGCCAGACCGACATCGAGGTGCCGGCGGAATGGAGCCAGGTCGCGTCGGACATCCTGGCACAGAAGTATTTCCGCAAGGCCGGCGTGCCGGCGCGGCTGAAGCGCGTCCGCGAGAAGGGCGTGCCCGAGTTCCTGTGGCGCAGCGTCCCCGACGAGAAGGCGCTGGCTGGGCTGCCCGAGTCGGAGCGCAGCGGTGGCGAGCGCACGGCGCGGCAGGTGTTCGACCGGCTGGCCGGCACCTGGGCCTATTGGGGCTGGAAGGGCGGGCTGTTCGATTCGGCCGCCGACGCCCGCGCCTATTTCGACGAGATGCGCTTCATGCTGGCGCAGCAGATGGCCGCGCCGAACAGCCCGCAATGGTTCAACACCGGCCTGCACTGGGCCTATGGCATCGACGGCCCGGCCCAGGGCCACTGGTATGTCGACGAGGCGACCGGCGAGCCGCGCCTGTCCGACAGCGCCTATGAGCGGCCGCAGCCGCATGCGTGCTTCATCCAGTCGGTCGCCGACGACCTGGTGAACGAGGGCGGCATCATGGACCTGTGGGTCCGCGAGGCGCGCCTGTTCAAATACGGCTCCGGCACCGGCTCGAACTTCTCCAAGCTGCGCGGCGAGGGCGAGCGCCTGTCCGGCGGCGGCCGCTCCTCCGGCCTGATGAGCTTCCTGAAGATCGGCGACCGCGCCGCCGGGGCGATCAAGTCGGGCGGCACCACCCGCCGCGCCGCCAAGATGGTGACGGTCGACATCGACCACCCGGACATCGAGACCTATATCGACTGGAAGGTGGTCGAGGAGCAGAAGGTCGCGGCCCTTGTCGCCGGCTCGAAGCTCGCCCGCAAGCATCTGAACGAGGTGATGGAGGCGTGCCACGGCGTCTCCGACGCCGAGACCGGCGACCGCTTCGATCCGAAGCAGAACAAGGCGCTGAAGCGCGCCATCCTGGCCGCCCGCAAGGCGATGCTGCCGGAGAACTACGTCCAGCGCGTCATCCACTTCGCGCGCCAGGGCTACACCGGCATCGACTTCAAGGTCTATGACACCGACTGGGATTCGGACGCCTACCTCACCGTCTCCGGCCAGAACTCGAACAACTCCGTCCGTCTCACCAACACCTTCCTCGAAGCGGTGCAGCAGGACGGCGAGTGGCAGTTGATCCGCCGCATCGACGGCAAGGTGGCGAAGACGCTGAAGGCCCGCGACCTGTGGGAGAAGATCGGCCACGCCGCCTGGGCCTCGGCCGATCCGGGGCTGCAGTTCGACACCACCATCAACGAGTGGCACACCTGCCCGGAATCGGGGCGGATCAACGCCTCCAATCCGTGCTCGGAATACATGTTCCTGGACGACACGGCCTGCAACCTGGCGTCCCTGAACCTGATGACCTTCCGCCGCGCCGACGGGTCCTTCGACGTGCCGGCCTTCGAGCACGCCTGCCGGCTGTGGACCATCACCCTCGAGATCGCGGTGATGATGGCGCAGTTCCCGAGCCGGGAGATCGCACGCCTGTCCTACGAGTTCCGCACCCTCGGCCTGGGCTACGCCAATATCGGCGGCCTGCTGATGGCGTCGGGCATCCCCTATGACAGCGCGGAGGGCCGCGAGATCTGCGGCGCCATCACCGCGCTGATGACCGGCGTCGCCTACGCCACCTCGGCCGAGATGGCGAAGGCCGTCGGCCCCTTCCCCGGCTACCAGAAGAACGCGCCGCACATGCTGCGCGTGATCCGCAACCACCGCCGTGCCGCCTATGGCGAGACGGAAGGCTATGAGGGCCTGTCGATCCTGCCGGTGCCGCTGGAGGCCGACGCCTGCCCGGACCAGGAGCTGGTCGCCGCCGCCCGCCGTGCCTGGGACCGCGCGCTCGGCCTCGGCGAGAGCTTCGGCTACCGCAACGCCCAGGCGACGGTGATCGCGCCGACCGGCACGATCGGCCTGGTGATGGATTGCGACACCACCGGCATCGAACCGGACTTCGCCCTGGTGAAGTTCAAGAAGCTGGCCGGCGGCGGCTACTTCAAGATCATCAACCGGGTGGTGCCGGAGGCGCTGCGCGTCCTCGGCTATGACGACGATCAGATCGAGGCCATCATCCGCTACGCCGTCGGCCACGGCACGCTGGAGAACTCTCCGGCGATCGGCTGGGCCGCGCTGAAGGCCAAGGGCTTCACCCAGGCCGCGATCGATGCGGTCGAGCTGGGCCTCAAGTCGGCCTTCGACATCAAGTTCGTGTTCAACCGCTATACCCTCGGCGACGACTTCCTGACCGGGACGCTGAAGGTGCCGGCCGCGGCGCTGGACGACCTGTCCTTCGACCTGCTGGCCTTCCTCGGCTTCTCGAAGGCTGAGATCGAGGCCGCGAACACCTGGTGCTGCGGCGCCATGACCCTGGAGGGTGCGCCGGAGCTCAAGGACGAGCATCTGCCGGTGTTCGACTGCGCCAACCCCTGCGGCCGCATCGGCAAGCGCTTCCTGTCGGTCGAGAGCCACATCCGGATGATGGCGGCGGCGCAGCCCTTCATTTCGGGCGCGATCTCCAAGACCATCAACATGCCGAACGCGGCCACGGTCGAGGACTGCAAGCAGGCCTACCTCCTGTCCTGGCAGCTCTGCCTCAAGGCCAACGCGCTCTATCGCGACGGCTCGAAGCTGAGCCAGCCGCTCAACGCCTCCCTCCTCGAGGACGACGCCGAGGACGAGGAGGAGAGCGTGGTCGAGCGCATCATCGAGGCGCCGGCCGGCGCCCGCGCCCCGATGGTGGCGGAGCGGATTGTCGAGCGGGTGGTGGAGCGGATCGTCGAGAAGACCGGCATCCGCGGAAAGCTGCCGCACCGCCGCAAGGGCTACACCCAAAAGGCGATCGTCGGCGGCCACAAGGTCTACCTCCGCACCGGCGAGTACGATGACGGGCGCCTCGGCGAGATCTTCATCGACATGCACAAGGAGGGCGCCGCCTTCCGCAGCCTGATGAACAACTTCGCCATCGCCGTCTCGATCGGCCTGCAATACGGCGTGCCGCTGGAGGAGTTCGTCGAGGCCTTCACCTTCACCCGGTTCGAGCCCTCAGGCCCGGTGCAGGGCAACGACGCCATCAAGATGGCGACCTCGATCATCGACTACATCTTCCGCGAGCTGGCGGTCTCCTATCTCGGCCGCAGCGATCTCGCCCATGCGACGCCGGATGACCTGACGCCGGACACGGTCGGCAAGGGCGTGGCCAAGGACGACGGCAAGGCCCCGGCCGTGGCCGAGGTGGCGACGCCGATCCGCCGCGTCGCCTCCACCGGCTTCGTCCGCGGCAACTTCCGGGTGTTCGAGGGCGGCAATGTCCGCGACGTCGCGGTCGCCCGGATGACCGAGGTGCAGGAGCTGGTGAGCGAGGCGGCGACCGCCCTGCACACCGAAGGCGCCACCGCCCTGGCGTCGGCGCCGGAGCCGGTCCCGCTGCGCAGTGCGGCCTTGAACGGCACGGCCGACACCCGCCTGGCCAAGATCCGCGAGGCGCGGGCCAAGGGCTATGAGGGCGACCCCTGCCCCGAATGCCAGAACATGACGCTGGTGCGGAACGGCACCTGCCTGAAATGCGATACCTGCGGCGGGACCACCGGCTGCAGCTGAGGCCCGGAGGGCGCTAGGAAGCAAAGCGGAAGAAGAGGTGCCCGGGCGCAAGCCCGGGCACCTTTTCTAGATCTACACAGCCATCGCCGAACAAGAGAGCGCGAGCAGGGCGACGCCGAGCGCCTCCAGCGGCACCAGCAGCAGTATGCAGATCTGCGCCGGCCCTGGCAGTTCCGCCACCATGCCGAGGAACTGCGTCAGGAAGAACGCGCCGGTGATCGGGTTCGTCGCGGCGATGCAGATGCCGGCGCCGAAAGCCGGGAGCACCGGACCTTCTCCGCGAAGTGCGGCATCATGGCCCGGCACACCGATCGGGGCACGCTGCCGCAACAGCCGGACTGCCATCACGATCAGAAGCAGCGCAGCTATGGCGCGTCCGATCAGTTCGACCCGGAGCAGCGTCGCCGACAAGGTCAGGGCCTGATGCAGGGCCAGGGCCAGCAGGCTGGCTGGATCAGCCGGTGCCGCGGCAGCGGCTCACATCCGCGCGATGATCTCGACCTCGGGCGGGCGGGTGCTGCTCGGAGAGACCACGACCTGGTCGCCAATGCGCTGGAAGGTCAAGGTGACCTGCCGCTCGCCGATCGGCAGCGCCTCCACGGTCAGGGTCTCGATGCCGATCGGCAGGCGTGGGCGGTCGATGCGGATGCGGTTGCGGGCGCCGTCGATCTTGAGGCCGAGGCAGGCCTGCAGCGTCATGAACACGGCACCGGAGGCCCAGGCCTGCGGCAGGCAGGCGACCGGATAGGCGATCGGCCCCTCGCCGCGCGCCCGCGGGAAGCCGCAGAACAGCTCCGGCAGGCGCATGTCGAAATGCACCGCCGCCTCGAACAGCCCGCTCAGCAGACGGACCACGCCGTCGCGCTCGCCGTAGCGGGCCAGGCCGGCGGCGCAGATCGCCCCGTCATGCGGCCAGACCGAGCCGTTGTGATAGGACATCGGGTTGAAGTTGGCCTCGCCGCGCGCGAGGGTGCGGATGCCCCAGCCGGAGTAGAACGGCGCGTCGAGCAGCTGCCGCCCGACCTGCAGCGCCCGCTCCCGCGACGGCAGGCCGCAATAGAGCAGGTGCCCGGCGTTGGAGGCGCGGACGCGGCAAGGCTGGCCGCGGCCGTCGAGGGCCAGGGCGTAGAAGCCCAGATCCTTCATCCAGAACCGGCCTTCGACCGCCATGCGCAGCGCCTCGGCCCGGACCCGCCACTGGGTCGCCTGCTCCTCCAACCCGCGCTGCGCCGCCAGATCCGCCATGGTGCGGAAGGCGGCGAAGGCGTAGCCCTGCACCTCGGCCAGCGCGATCGGTCCCTCCGGGAACCGGCCGTCGGCATGGAAAACGGAATCGTGGCTGTCCTTCCAGCCCTGGTTGGACAGCCCCTTCTCGGAGCTGCGGGCGTAGTCGACGAAGCCGTGACCGTTGTTGTCGCCGACCCGCTCGATCCAGCCGATCGCGCGCAGCAGCGCCGGCCACAGCTCCTCGATCAGCGTCAGGTCGCCGGTCCGGCCGGCATAGGCTCCGGCCAGGATGACGAAGAGCGGCGTGGTGTCGACCCCGCCGTAATATTCGCCGAAGGGCAACTCGCCGAGCGCGACCATCTCGCCCTTGCGCGCCTCGTGCATGATCTTGCCGGGCTGGGCGTCCTTGAAGTCGGACGCCTCCAGCGCCTGGCGCGAGGCCAGGTAGCGCAGCACGCCCCGCGCCAGCGCCGGGCTCAGCCACAGCGTCTGCAACGCGGTGATGATCGCGTCGCGGCCGAAGGTGGTCGAGAACCAGGGGATGCCGGCATAGGGATAGGGGCCGGTCGGCAGCTCCGTCACCAGCAGCGAAAGGTCCGATCGGGACTTCTCGATCCAGTCGTTGAACAGCCGGCCGGAGGTGCGCAGGATCGTGCCGTGCCGCGACAGCGTCCGCATCCGCCGCTTGGCCTGGGCGGCGGCATGGCGGAACCGGGCCCGTCCGGGCGCCGCGGCCTCCTCCTCCGACCCGACCTCGATATAGAGATCGACCGCGCCGTGGCCGGGCAGCCGGAACAGGAACTCCGCCGTGCCGCTGTCGAGGCGCCGCGGCGCCTCGGAGAAGCGGATCACCGCCTGCCGCCCGACCTTGTCCAGCCCGGTATAACGCAGGACGGCCGCGTCGCCGCGCACCTCGGGGTCGGCCACGCGCCCGCGGTGCAGCCGCGTGGCGCCGCGCACCTCGAACATGTCGCGGAAATCCGCCGCGAAGCGGATGGCGACCGGCACCTGGACCTCGGCCTGGCCGAAATTCTCGACCCGGATCTGCTCGTACAGCCGGTCGTTCCACAGCAGGATCGACCGCTGCAGATGGATCGCCCCTTCCGGCAGCCCTTCGTCCCCGAGCGGCGACGGGGTGCGGTTGGTCGCGTGCGTGGTGAAGACCGCGTTGTCCTGGCTGAGCCCGGCGCCGAGCAGGGAGGGCAGCTTGCCGCCGAGCAGGACGATGAAGCGGGACAGGATGCGGGTGTCGTTGTGGAACAGCCCATCATCGTCGCCGGCGACGTTGCCGAGGGCATCGGCGACGAGGAAGGTGTCGCCGTGCTTCAGCGAATACATCCGCAGCGGGACGCGCCGGGCGGAGAGGTCCGGCGGCGGCGCCGGCTCCGGAACGGGCTCGCCCGGGGTCAGTTCTGGTTCCGGCCGGCTCACTCGGCCGCCATCAGGGCTGGGGTGGGATCGTCCTCGACGCCGGCCAGGCGGTGGTACAGCTCGAGATAGCGCTCCGCCATCACCCGGCTGGAGAAGCGCCGCTCGAAGCTGCGGCGGATCTCCCGCCGATCCAGCTCCGGCAGCCGCCCGACCGCCTCCACCGCCTCCTCCATCGACCGGACGATGAAGCCGGTCTCGCCGGTGTCGATCACCTCCGGCACCGAGCCGCAGTTCCAGGCGATCACCGGCGTGCCGCAGGCCATGGCCTCGATCATCACCAGGCCGAAGGGCTCGGGCCAGTCGATCGGGAACAAGAGGCCGGCGGCGTTGCCGAGGAAATCCGCCTTGGCGCCGTCGCCGATCTCGCCGATGAACTCGACCAGCGGGTCGTCCAGCATCGGTTCGATCGTCTCGCGGAAATAGATCTGGTCGGCGGCGTCGACCTTGGCCGCGATGCGCAGCCGGCGGCCGGACCGGCGGGCGATCTCGATCGCCCGGTCGGGCCGCTTCTCCGGCGAGATGCGCCCGAGGAAGGCGAGATAGCCGCCCCGCGGCGTGTCCGTCGGATGGAAGAGATCCTCGGCCAGACCGTGATGGACGGTCGCCACCCAGTTGGCGTCCGCCAGCGGCGCGCGCTGGGAATCGGAGATCGAGACCAGCGGGTAGTCGGGCCAGCGCCGGTACACCTCCGGCAGGTCCTTCAGGTCCAGCCGGCCGTGCAGGGTGGTCACCGTCCGGTGCGCGATCTCCTCGAACACCGGGAAATGGATCAGGTCGACATGGAAATGGATGATGTCGAACTCGTCCGCCCGCCGCCGCAGCTCGTGCAGCATCGAGAGATGCGCGGCGTAGTCGGATTTGAGCGGGCTCGGATCGAGCCGGAACGCCTGGTCGCGCACCGGGACCAGCCTGGCCCGGGTCTGGGCATCGGCGCTTGAGAACAGCGTGACGTCGTGGCCCAGCGCGACGAGGGCGTCGGAGAGATGGGCGACGATCCGTTCCGTGCCGCCATAGAGCCTGGGCGGCACGGCTTCGTAGAGAGGGGCAATCTGGGCTATCTTCATCGTCGAACCTGGCTGTGACATGGCGAGCGTTGCCGCCGTTTCGGGACGCGGGGAGCCCGCCCGGTCGGTACGCACGCGGACAGGACGGCGAAGGGAGGGAGCGACGGCTACGAAGGTGTGCCGGCGTCCGCGCGATGGGCTGTGCGGGCGGTCGCCGCCATCCGCCCGGCCCGCGGCGCGCGTCGGAGCGCCGAGGTCGGGACCCGCACCGGGCCGGCCGGGCGCACGACGCGATCGGGCGGATAAGCCTCCCGCAGCACCTCCGAGACGAAGGTGTTGGCGAAATCCGAGGAGGCGTCCGGATGAGCCCGGCAGAACACCTCCAGCGCCCTCTCGCACGCCGTCCATTCATCCGCCCCGCCATCGCGGCTGGAACGGTAGGCTGCGAGAACTCGTGCGCGGATGGATGATGCAGAACCGGTCATGCTGGTCCTTTCTCTTCCAAGCCCCGAGATCGGGGCGTGCTGGTCACGAGCGTCCGCTGGGTGCCACCTCGACCGCATAGGTCTGGGTCCTGCCGTCCCGCTCGATGGTGAGTTCGACGCGGTTTCCAACCGGCATGAGGCCGATCTTGTTCCGGAGCTCGGTCGAATTTCTCACCGGCACCCCGTCGACGGCGACGACCAGGTCGTTGGCCCTGATCCCCGCACGCGCCGCCGGAGACCGGCGATCGACCGAGACCACCACCGCGCCCTGGGAGCGGTCGAGATGCAGCGTTTCCGACAATTCGGGCGTCAGGTCGCGGATGGTGACGCCGATCCGTCCGCGCTGCACCGAGCCGTTGCGGATGATCTGGTCCATCACGCCGCGCGCCATGTTGATCGGCACGGCGAAGCCGATCCCGACATTGCTGCCGGTCGAGGACAGGATCGCCGTGTTGATGCCGATCAGTCGGCCGTTCAAGTCGACCAGCGCGCCGCCGGAATTGCCGGGATTGATCGAAGCGTCGGTCTGGATGAAGTCCTGGTAACCGCCGTCGCGGCCGATGCCGCTGCGGCCGAGGGCGCTGACGATGCCCGAGGTCACCGTCTGGCCCAGCCCGAAGGGATTGCCGATGGCGAGGACGAAGTCGCCGACCTGCAGCCGGTCGCTGTCACCGAACGCCATCTGCGTCAGCGAGGCATTGCCCGGGATCTGCAGCACGGCGATGTCGGTCGCCGGGTCGCGCCCGACCAGCCGGGCCGTGAAGCGCCGGTTGTCCTTGGTGGTGACCTGGATCGTGTCGGCGTCGTCGACCACGTGGTTGTTGGTCAGGATGTAGCCGTTCCGGGCGTCGACGATGACGCCCGACCCCGCGGCCTGGACCTCGCGCTCCACCACCTCCGGCATGTCGAAGAAGCGGCGGAAGAACGGGTCCCGGAACAGCGGGTTCCGTTCGCGCACATGGCCGCGGACGGCGATGTTGACGACGGCCGGCGTCACCTGCTGCAGGATCGGCGCGATCGAGTTGAACTGCGGGCCGGCGAAGGGCGGCAGGGTGCCTGCCGCCGGCGCCGTCGGGCCGGACAGGACGAGGATCAGGGCGCCGACGGCCGCCCGGAGCCGGCCGGAAAGGACTCTGCGAACCACCGCGATACCTCCGAGGCGATATCCAATGGGACCAGGTCGGGGATGCAGGCCGGCCGGCGGCAGCGGGAGGCGACGAGACGCCTCGCCTCCCGCCGGCCGGCCCGGGCCTCAGTAATCCATGCCCGCGCCGGGCGCCGGGGTCTCGGCCGGCTTCTTCGGCAGTTCGGCGACCATCGCCTCGGTGGTGATCAGGAGGCCGGCGACCGACGCCGCGTCCTGCAGTGCGGTGCGCACGACCTTGGCCGGATCGATGATGCCCTTGGCGTACATGTCGCCGTATTCGCCGGCCTGAGCGTCGAAGCCGAAGGCGTGCTCACTGGCCTCCAGCACCCTGCCCACGACCAGCGACCCGTCTTCGCCGGCATTGAGCGCGATCTGCCGCGCCGGCGCCTGCAGCGCCCGGCGGACGATGTCGATGCCGACGCGCTGGTCGTCATTGTCCGGCTGCAGCGCGTCGAGCGCCTTGGCCGCCCGCAGCAGGGCGACGCCGCCGCCCGGCAGGATGCCCTCCTCCACCGCGGCCTTGGTCGCGTGCATCGCGTCGTCGACCCGGTCCTTGCGCTCCTTCACCTCGACCTCGGTGGCGCCGCCGACGCGGATCACCGCGACGCCGCCCGCCAGCTTGGCCAGGCGCTCCTGCAGCTTCTCGCGGTCGTAGTCCGAGGTGGTCTCCTCGATCTGCGCCCGGATCTGGTTGCAGCGGCCCTGGATCTCGTCCTTGGACCCGGCGCCGTCGATGATCGTGGTGTTCTCCTTCTCGATCACCACCCGCTTGGCGCGGCCCAGCATGTCGAGGGTGGCGTTCTCGAGCTTGATGCCGAGATCCTCGGAGATCGCGGTGCCGCCGGTCAGGGTGGCGATGTCCTCGAGCATCGCCTTGCGGCGATCGCCGAAGCCCGGGGCCTTGACCGCCGCGACCTTCAGGCCGCCGCGCAGCTTGTTGACCACGAGGGTGGCCAGGGCCTCGCCCTCGACATCCTCGGCGATCACCAGCAGCGGCCGGCCGCTCTGCACCACCGCCTCGAGCAGCGGCACCAGCGCCTGCAGCGAGGACAGCTTCTTCTCATGGATCAGGACATAGGCGTCCTCGAGCTCGACCCGCATCTTCTCCGGATTGGTCACGAAGTAGGGCGAGACGTAGCCGCGGTCGAACTGCATGCCTTCGACCACTTCGAGCTCGGTGTCGAGGCTCTTCGCCTCCTCGACCGTGATCACGCCCTCGTTGCCGACCTTCTGCATCGCCTCGGCCAGGAACTTGCCGATCTCGGCGTCGCCATTGGCGGAGATGGTGCCGACCTGCGCGATCTCGTCGTTCTTGGTGATCTTCCGCGCCTTGGCCTTGAGCTCGGCGACCACGGCCTCGACCGCCTTGTCGATGCCGCGCTTCAGGTCCATCGGGTTCAGGCCCGCGGCCACCGCCTTGGCGCCTTCCCTGACGATCGCCGAGGCCAGGATGGTCGCGGTGGTGGTGCCGTCACCCGCGATGTCGCTGGTCTTCGACGCGACCTCGCGCACCATCTGCGCGCCCATGTTCTCGAACTTGTCGGAAAGCTCGATCTCCTTGGCGACGGTGACGCCGTCCTTGGTGATCCGCGGCGCGCCGAACGATTTATCGAGCACCACATTGCGGCCCTTCGGGCCCAGCGTGACCTTGACCGCGTCGGCCAGGATCTCGACGCCGCGCAGCATGCGCTCCCGCGCGTCGGCGGAGAACTTCACATCCTTGGCAGCCATGTTCATTCCTCCTCAACGAAACACGACCACGCGGGGAAATCAGGCGGCCTGGCGCAGGGCGCCGCCTTCCAGGACGCCCATGATGTCGCTTTCCTTCATGATCAGGATCTCCTCCCCGTCGATCCTGACCTCGGTGCCCGACCACTTGCCGAACAGCACGCGGTCGCCGACCTTCACATCGGGCGGCACGAGCTCGCCCCGCTCATCCCGCGCGCCGGGGCCCACGGCGATCACCTCGCCCTCCTGCGGCTTCTCCTTGGCGGTGTCGGGGATGATGATGCCGCCCTTGGTCTTCTCCTCGCTGGTGAGGCGCCGGACGGCCACGCGATCGTGCAGCGGACGGAACGTCATTGCGGACTACTCCTGTCTTGCCAACAGCGTCGTATGAGCATGGGCGGCGCCGCTGAAAATGCAGGGGCGCCGGCCCGACGAATGCCGACATAGGTAGGCCGGAAATCGGCTTCAAGAACCTTCCTCAAAATTTTTGGCACTCTCAGCAGGAGAGTGCCAACCCGCTGAAATCACGGACGAAAACCGTGGGACTCGGCGCGGCCGCCATGGTGGCGTAGGATCGCCAAGCCCAGGCAGGCCGGCCTCGAAATAATCCGCGGCGCTGTCGGATCCCGGCCCCGCGGTTCGTCCTTGGATCAGTGCCGGCCCCTGCCGCGCCGGTCCGAACCACAAACCCAGGAGAGGAACGCATCATGCAAGGCCATTCCGGTTCCCAGGCGGTCAAGCCGTATCTGTTCTTCGACGGACGCTGCGACGAGGCGCTCGAATTCTACCAGCGCACCCTCGGCGCCAGGGTGGAGCAGCTGTTCCGCTTCAAGGACGCTCCCCCTCAGCCGGAACCGGCCCAGGAAGGATGCGGCCCCGTCACCGCCGACATGGCCGAGAAGGTGATGCATGCCGAATTCACCGTCGGCGGCACAAGGCTGTTCGCCTCCGACGGCATGTGCCAGGGCAAGCCGGAGTTCAAGGGCATCTCCCTGGCGCTGGAGACCGCCAGCGACGCCGAGGCCGAGAAGGTGTTCGCCGCTTTGGCCGAAGGCGGCCAGATCCAGATGCCGATGGGACCGACCTTCTTCTCCTCGCGCTTCGGCATGGTCGCGGACCGCTTCGGCGTGTCCTGGATGATCACCGTGGCCGGCGCCCCGGCGTCCTGAGACCCGGCCGGCCGAGGCGGGGAGATGCGGCGTCGTCCCTCCCCGCCTCCGCCATCGATCGTTGACGCCCGCATGCGGGCTGGGCTAGTCCGGGGCGGTCGGGCTGGCGCAGCCCGACCATGCCCGCGGTCCCGTTGCCCTTGTGCGGCTCCGGACCATGTCATTCCGGAACAGAACCGTTTGGAGTCCCCATGAGCCAGGAAGCGAACGGCGATCCCGGCCTGCTTCTCTTTACGTCTCTCTGCATCGGCCTGCGCGACTGGGCGCAGACCGGCTCGGGTCCGGTCCCGCGGCAGCGGCTCAACTGGAAGCACGCCACGGACCTCCTCCGGCAGGGCCGGGATGCGGAGGCGGAGGCAGAGATGCGGCGGAGCGACCCGCTGACCGCCGCCGAGGAGGACGAGGCCCGCCGCTTCGACCTCCGCGCCTTCGACAAGGCGCTGGTGGCGGCCAACGACGTGCGCGGCTGGATCGACTAGCCGTTTTCGGCCCGCCCGCTAGACTGCCTCCGACAACGAGGCGGATCGGGAGGCGCCCATGATCAGCGAACCGAGCTATGTCAGCGGCATCGCCGACGTGCCGTTGCTGGGCGAGACCATCGGGCAGGCGCTGGACCGCACTGCCGAACGCTGGCCCGACCGGCCGGCGCTGATCGACCGCGGGCAAGGCATCCGCTGGAGCTGGCGGGACTTCGCCGTCCGGGCCGAGGCCTTCGCCGCCGGCCTGCTCGCCCTCGGCCTGCAGCCGGGCGACCGCATCGGCATCTGGTCGCTGAACCGGGCGGAATGGGCGCTGACCCAGTTCGCCGCCGCCAAGGCCGGGCTGATCCTGGTCACGGTCAACCCGGCCTACCGCCTGGCCGAGCTGGAATACGCCCTGAACCTGGTCGGCTGCGCGGCGCTGGTCACCGCTACCGCGTTCAAGACCAGCGACTATCTCGGCATGCTGAACACCCTGGCGCCGGAGCTGGCGGGGTCCGAGCCGGGGCGGCTGCAGGCGGCGAAGCTGCCGGCGCTGCGCAGCGTCATCCAGATCGGGGGGACGGCCCCCGGCACCGTCCCCTTCGACCGCGTGGCCGGCCTGGGCGGCGCGGCGGAGCGGGCGCGGCTGCAGCAGCTCGCCGGCACGGTGCAGTTCGACGACCCGGCCAACATCCAGTTCACCAGCGGCACCACCGGCTCGCCCAAGGGCGTGACCCTCAGCCACCACAACATCCTGAACAACGGCTATTTCGTCGGCCGCGGCCTGGCGCTGGGCGAGCGGGACCGGATCTGCATCCCGGTGCCGCTGTACCATTGCTTCGGCATGGTGATGGGCAACCTGGCCGCCGTCACCCACGGCGCCGCCATGGTCTATCCGGGCGAGGGCTTCGACCCGCTGGCGACGCTGACGACGGCGGCGGAGGAGCGCTGCACCGCCCTCTACGGCGTGCCGACCATGTTCATCGCCATGCTCGACCACCCGCGCTTCGGCGAGTTCGACCTCGGCAGCCTGCGCACCGGCATCATGGCCGGGTCGCCCTGCCCGATCGAGGTGATGAAGCGGGTGGTGGGCCAGATGAACATCCGTGAGATCACCATCTGCTACGGCATGACCGAAACCAGCCCGGTGAGCTTCCAGAGCGCGGTCGACGACCCGCTGGAGCGGCGCGTCTCCACCGTCGGCCGGATCCATCCTCATCTCGAGGTGAAGATCGTCGACCCGGAGGGCCGGATCGTGCCGCGCGGCCAGCGCGGCGAGCTGTGCACCCGCGGCTATTCGGTGATGCGCGGCTACTGGGACCAGCCGGACAAGACGGTGGAGGTGGTGGACGCCGCCGGCTGGATGCATTCCGGCGACCTGGCGGTGATCGACGCCGAGGGCTTCTGCAACATCGTCGGCCGGATCAAGGACCTGGTGATCCGCGGCGGCGAGAACATCTATCCGCGCGAGGTCGAGGAGTTCCTGTACCGCCACCCGAAGGTCCAGGACGTGCAGGTGTTCGGCGTCCCCGACCCCAAATACGGCGAGGAGCTGTGCGCCTGGATCCGGATCCGCGAGGGCGAATCCCTGACCGCCGAGGAGGTGCGCGGCTTCTGCGACGGCCAGATCGCGCATCAGAAGATCCCGCGCTACATCCGCTTCGTCGACGGCTTCCCGATGACCGTGACCGGCAAGATCCAGAAGTTCCGGATGCGCCAGGCGATGGAGGCGGAGCTGGGGATCAGGGCGGCGGAGACGGCTTGACGGCAGGGCCAGCTCTCCCCCTCACCTTCCCGTTCGCCAACGCGAATGGGCCCCTCCCTCTCCCCGAGGAGAGGGAAACATCACCTCTCCCCCGGGGAGAGGTCGAAATCGCGAAGCGATTTCGGGTGAGGGGGTGGCTCCGGCCCATCCAGCCCCGAGCCCTACCCCGCCCGCGGCACCCTTCCCTCGATCGGGTAGGCCGGGTCGTTGTAGCCAGGGCTCGAGGGATGGCCGGTGATCACCAACCGGTTCACCAGCGCCTCGTCCTCGGCCGTGAAGGCGTAGTCCAGCGCTCCGAGATAGTCGGCCCACTGCTCCTCGGTCCGCGGTCCGGCGATCGGCGCCGTGACGATGCGGTTGTTCAGCAGCCAGGCCACGGCGAACTGGCCCGGGGTGATGCCGCGGCCGCGCGCATGCTCCGCCAGCTCGGCCGCGATCGCCAGGCTCTCCGGCCGCCACTCCGTCTCCAGCATGCGCTTGTCCTGGCGGCCGGCACGGCTGCCCTCCTCCGGCGTCGCGCCCGGTTTGTACTTGCCGGTCAGCACGCCGCGCGCCAGCGGGCTGTAGGGCACGACGCCGAGCCCGTAATGGGCGCAGGCCGGCAGATGCTCGGCCTCCGGCATCCGGTTCAAGAGGTTGTAATAGGGCTGGCTGACCACCGGCCGCTCGATCCCGGCCCGGTCGCACAGCCGGCAGATCTCCGCCACCCGCCAGGCGCGATGGTTGGAGACGCCGAAATAGCGGATCTTGCCCTGGCGGATCAGGTCGGCCAGCGCCGACACCGTCTCCTCCAGCGGCGTGGCCGGATCCTCCTTGTGCAGGTAGAGGATGTCGATCGTGTCGGTGCCGAGGCGGCGCAGGCTGGCCTCCACCGCCAGGAAGGCGCGGCGGCGCGACAGGCCGCGGTCGTTCGGCCCGTCGCCGGTCGGGTTGGCCAGCTTGGTCGCCAGCACCCACCAGGAGCGGTGGCCGGCGATGGCGCGGCCGACGATCTCCTCCGACCGTCCGCCGGTGTAGACATCGGCGGTGTCGATGAAGTTGATCCCCGCCTCCCGCGCATGGTCGATGATGCGGGTCGCGGTCGGCTCGTCGGTCGGGCCGCCGAACATCATGGTGCCGAGGCAGAGCGGCGACACCTTCAGCCCGCTGCGCCCGAGATTGCGGTACTCCATCGGCCTCTCCTTCCTGCGAGATCGGGATCATGGCCCGGAACGGCCTGACCGCGCTGCCCTTCGATCGCAGGGCAGACGTGCCCTCGCGCCGCAGCCGTTCGGCCGGCGGACAGGCTATCCTGCTTCGGCTAGACAGGGGAGGAGCGCGCAGAAGGGCGGCCCGCGGCCGACATGGAGACGACAGCGATGAGCAGCCTTTCCCGGAGTCCGGCCCCCAGGCGGTGCCGCGGATGAGCCGTGCCGCGGCGGCCCGCCGCCCGCCGTCCCTGATCCGTGCCGCCATCGCCGTCTCGCCGCGCAGCCTCAGCATCGGCGAAGGCCTGCGCGCCGCCGCCTCCTGCGCCGTGGTGGTCGCCATCGGCAGCCTGCTGCACGCGCCGATCCTGGCCTGGGCCGCGATCGCGGCGTTCTGGACCTGCCTCGCCGACCCCGGCGGGCCGAATCGCGACCGCGTGCAGGCACTGGGCGGCTTCACCCTGCTGTCCGGCGCCTTCGCCGTGATCGGTGCCGCGGCCTCCGCCCAGGGCTGGCCCTGGGCCACAGCGGCCGTGTTCCTGTGCGCCCTGATCGGCAGCGTGGTCCGGGTCTATGGCGCCGCCGCCCGGCAGATCGGCACGCTGGCGGTGGTGGCCTGCGTCGTCGCGGTCGACCATCACACCCCCAGTCCGGCGGCGCTGGTCGAATTCGCCGCCGCCTATCTCGGCGGCTGCGTCTGGGCGATGCTGCTGACCCTGTCGATCTGGCGCATCCATCCGTTCCGGCCCGCCCGGGCGGGCGTCGCCACCGTCTATCGCAGCCTCGCCGCGATGGCCGCCGGCTTGGCTCGGCTGGACGCCGGCGCCGCGCCGCGCGACTGGGTGCTGCACGCCCAGCGCTATCGCCAAGCGGTGCGCACGGCGATCGAGTCCGCCCGTGCGACGCTGGACCGGGCCATGCGCGGCCGCGGCCTGGCCGCCCCGCTGGAGCGGCTGCTGCTGGCCCTGGATCGCTCCGAACGGGTCTTCGCCCGGCTGATCGCGCTGAGCGACCTGCGCCAGCATGCCGGCCCGCCGGAGACGGAACGGGAGGTCTCGCAGCGTCTGGCGCTGCGCCGCCTGGCGATGGTGCTGTACCGCCAGGCCCATGCCTTCGAGGCCGGGCGCGAAGAGGCGGCGCCGTGGCGGCGGTCGCTGGACCGCCTGGACGGCCTGATCGGATCGCCCGGCGGCGGGCCGGTCGCGGCCGGGCTGCGGGCGATCACCGACCAGCTGCGGTCGGCCGGCGAGACGCCGCCGGAGGACACCCGCTCCGCCGCCCAGCCCGCCGCCCGCCGACAGTGGCTGGCGCCGCTGCGGGCACAGCTGACCTGGCGGTCCGAGACCCTGCGCCATGCCCTGCGCTGCGCCGTCGCCACCGCCGGGGCGGTGATGCTGAGCCATATCCTGGGCCTGCCCTATGCCTATTGGATGGCGATGGCCGTGGTGCTGGTGCTGCAGCCTTCGGTGGCCACCACCTGGCCGCGGGCGCTGGAGCGGGCGGTCGGCAGCGTGCTCGGCGGCGCGTTGGCGGCCCTGCTCGGCCTCGTGCTGCACACGCCTTTCGCCCTGACCGCCGCGGTGTTCCCGCTGGCGATCGCGACCATGGCGGTGCGCTCGGTCAATTACGGCCTGTTCGTCTTCTTCCTGACCCCGCTCTTCGTGCTGGTGATCGAGTTGTCGCAGCCGGGGACGAGCGAGCCGGCCCTGGCCTGGATGCGCGCCCTCTACAACGTGCTGGGCAGCGCCATCGGCGTGCTCGGCGGGCTCCTGCTGTGGCCGAGCCGCGAGGGCCGGCGGCTGCGGCCGGCTCTGGCCGAGGCGGTCGAGGCGAATGGCCGCTACGCCGCCCTGGCCTTCGCGCCGGAGCGGGACGAGGCGGCGATCGAGGCGGCACGGCGCGCCGCCGGCCTCGCCAGCGGCAATGCCGAGGCGGTGCACGGCCGGACGATGCTGGAGGCCTGGTGGCAGCGCGAGGCGCTGGACGCTGGTCTGAGCATCGTCATCCTGGCCCGCCAGCTGGCCGGCACCGCCACCGCCGCCTGGCTGCACCGGCTGGACGCGCGGGCCGGGGACGCCGCGTTCGGGCGATGGGTCGGCGCCGAGACCGCGGCCCTGGCCGGGGCGCTGCGCCGCGGCACCGCCCTGCCCCCGGCCGAGCCGCCGCCGGACGGGGCGGCCGACGATCCGGAGCGGTCACGCCTGCTGCAGGAAATCGTGCTGCTGCGGGCCGCCGCCGAGCATCTGGTGCCGGTGCCAAAACAAACGAATGAGAACGCCTGAGGAGACGAAGCCGACGGAGCGATCCATGCCTCCGCTCGCGCCCGCGACGGAGACTTACGCCGCCGCGTCGGCCTTGCCGGTCGCGAGAAAGCGGTCCAGCGCCGCGATGTCCCGCTTCTCTCCGGCGACATCGGCGGCCAGCCGCTCATACAGCCCCGCCATGCCCTCATAGATCAGCCGCGCCGGATCGTCGGGGCCGAGGAAATCGGCGATCTCGCGCATCTCGGCCACCCAGCGATAGGCTTTGGCGTACATGTCCGGCACCGAACGCTCGAACTTGGCCAGCAGCTGCGGCTGGCTGTCCGCCAGCTCGGCATGCAGCGCCGGGCCGGCGCCGGCCCGGTCAGCGGCCAGGATCATGGCGGCGGCCAGCCCGGTCAGGCCCTTGTTGATGCCCGCATAGCACATCTTCAGCGCCGAGGCGGCGCCGACCGGCCCGTCGAGCATGCGGATGCGCAGGCCCAGCTCGCCGAGCATGCCCAGCCGCGACGTTTCCGGACCGGCGAGATAGAGCACCGGCCCCGCATCGCCCGGCACAGGCGGACCGCCGATGATGCCGCCGTCGACGAAGGCGCTGCCGGTGGGCGCAATGATCGCGGCGATCGCCTGCACGGTCTCGACGTTCACGGCGTTGCAGTCGACATAGACCGGCTTGCGGGACGCGGCACACAGGGCCGGCGCCAGCCGTTCCGCCAGGGCCACGGCCTCGCCGGGCGGCAGGATCGACAGGATGATGTCGGCCGCGGTGATCGTCGCCTCGTCGGCCGCCGTCATGCCGGCTGCCCGGGCCCGGGCGATGGTCGCGGCGCTGCGGCCGTCGAGCAGGGTCGGGACGACGGCACCGTGCTCGGTCAGGCGCCGGGCGACGCCGCTGCCCATCGCCCCGGGGGCGATGACGGCGATGGTCGGATTCATGGATCTCCTCCGGATCGATGCGCCGGCGGCCGCCCCTTCCGGGCCCCGACCGGTGGATGATGGCGCGATCCGTCCGATCCGTGAACCCGCGACCGTCAGCCGCCCTGCCCGGCCTGCGGGACGGCCAGCGGCAGGACCTGCTCGACCGACAGCGGCGTCAGCCCCAAGGTCGGGAATCCGGGCCTGTTCGGGTCGGCGACGTTGTCGCGCTCCATCAGCTCCACCTGGTTCCGCGCGATCGGCGGCTGCGGCAGCTGCTCCGAGATCAGGGCCAGCACCTGCCAGGCCGGAAACGGCACCGGCAGCAGCAGCGGCGGCCGCCGGCCCACATGCCGGGCGACAAGCTCGACCAGCTCGCGATAGCTGCAGACGGAGCCGCCGCCGAGCTCGTAGGTGACGCCGCCCTGCCCCGCGACCGCCCGCCCGATCGCCGCCGCGACATCCTCGACATAGGCCGGCTGCAGCCGGGTCCGGCCGCTGCCGAACAGCGGGAATACCGGTGCTTGCCGCAGCATCCGGGCCAGCGGCACCAGCAGGGCGTCGCCGGGCCCGACCATGGCGGAGGGGCGGATCAGGATCGACGCCGGGAAGGCCGCCCGCACCGCCCGCTCGCCCTCGCCGCGGCTGCGGATATAGGGAGAGCTGGACGCCGGGTCCGAGCCGATGCCGGAGAGATGGACCAGGGTCGCCGCGCCAGCCTGCTGCGCCTGCCGCGCGACCCGGGCCGCGGCCTCGACATGGATGGAGCGAAACGTGGCTCCCGCCCGCTCGACATAGAGGCTGACGGCGTTGACCACCACCTGCGCGCCGGCGACGGCCTGGGCGACCGAGTGGTCGTCGGTCACGTCCGCCCGCGCCGGTTCGGCCGCGCCGTCGCCGGCTGGCGGCAGGTCTCCGTCACGATCCGGATGCCGCGACGCGACCCGGACGGCGAAGCCCTGGTCGACCAGCTGCCGCACCACGCGCCGGCCGAGAAAGCCGGTGCCGCCGAACACCGTCGCCAGCGGTTGCGCCATGGCCCGCTCAGCCGCCCTTGTTCACCGCGGCGGCACCGCCGACATAGGAGCGGACGCGCGGCCGGCTGCGCTCCACGTCGCGGCGCCAGACCGAGTCGTCCTCATTGGCCGCGGTGAGCGGGACCACCGGGCCGGTCCAGCCGCCGGCCCGCCAGCGGTCCTCGCGCGCATCCATGTCGACGGTGCCCTCATCGTCCAGGATATCGAGCACGCGGTCATGTTCGGCATCGGTCACCTGGACCGAGATCATGCAGCAGCCGCGGCGGAGGTGCTCGCCATAGGTGAAGCGCTCGTCATCGGGGAAGAACAGTCCGCGCAGGGATTCGAGGATGCCCATCCGCTGCTCGGGCAGGGGCGGCTCATCGCCCCAGGCGTCGGGATCGCCCTTCGGGTCGATCTCGTTGCCCGGCACCAGCCGGATCCGGTCCTTCGGGATGCGCGCATCGATCAGCCGCTCGACCGCCTCCTCCGCATCCTTCCGAGAGTCAAACAGCGCGGTGACGTTCCATTGACGGGCCTGCTGCATCGCATCGTCTCCTCGGCAGCCCCTCCGCCCAGGAAACGGGACGCGGCACCCCGCCGTTCCTAGCCCCGCCGGAAGCGCAGGATCCGGCTGCGGTTCAGCGCCAGCCGGACGGTGTCGCCCTCGAACGCCAGGCCGATCCGCTTCGGCCAGGGCTCCTCCCGGCCTTCGGCCACAAGCCGGCCGCCGCCGAGCGGCACCAGCGGCAACGCGGCCCGGATCGGGCCGGCGCCGGTCTCCATCCGCTCGCCGGCGATGGTGAAGGCGGCATGATGCTCCGGGCACAGCCATTCGCCCTGCACCCGGTCGAGCGCGCCGTCCGGCTCGATCGGGCGGAAGCGGCGCGCGGCATGGCCGATCTCGCCCTCCACCGCCCCGTCCGCCCAGCGCAGCCGCATCGGCAGATGGGCGGAGAGCGAGACCGACCAGCCGTCCTCGCCGCGATAGAGGGTCTCGCCGGTGCCGAGGAAGCTGGCGACGCCGTCCTTCAGCTCGAGCCATTCCGGCCCCTGCTCCGCCACATAGAGCCCGTCGGGGATCGAGGTGCCGCGCCGGGGCAGATCCTCGCCCAGCAGCGCCGCCATCAGCTTCAGCGCGGTGCCGTGCGAGACCGTGTCCTCGCGGTTGGAGACCACGGCGGCACCGACTCCCTGTTCCGGATCCAAGAGGAAATAGGTCTTGTAGCCGAGCAGCGAACCGCCATGCCCGACCAGCCGGTGCGCCCCGAGCCGCGACCAGGCGAGGCCGAGCCCGTAGCCGGTCGGCCGTCCGTCGGCGAGGTGGCGCGGCGCGCCGAGCCGGGCGAGCACGCCCTGCCCCGGCCCGCGGTCGGCCAGCACCGCCTGCTGCCAGCGCACCAGGTCGCGCAGGCTGCCGGTCAGGCAGCCGGAGGCGGAGAGGTGCTGGCCTGAGGCGGCGAGCTGCCAGGCTCCGGTCGCGTCCTTCCAGTAGCCGGGAGCGAGGCCGCGGATCGGGTCGAACCAGGTCTCCGGCACGCGGAAGCCGATGCCGAGCGGATCGGCGATGCGGTCGCGCACCAGCCCGGCGAAGCCGATGCCCCGGCGCAGCAGCGCCGCGTCGACCAGCCGGTAGCCGGTGTTGGAGTAGGAGATCTCCTGCCCCGGCGGGAAGTTCAGCTCGGTCAGCCGGGACAGGACATCGAGGCTCTCCTCCCGGCTCACCGCTGCGCCCTGGGGGACGCCGAGCAGCGACAGGGTCTCGCGCAAGTCCGGCAGGCCGCCGGTCATGTCGAGGGCGCGGCCGACCGTGACCGCGGCCAAGCCGCCGCGCAGGGCCGGCAGCAGCCGGCCGAGCGGATCGTCGAGGCCGATGCCGTCCTGCGTCAGCGCCAGCGCCGCGAAGACATGCTTGGTGACCGAGGCGTAGCGAACCACCGTGTCGCCGGAGAAGGCGACGTCGCGGGCCAGGCTCTCGACCCCGCCGCAGGCCTCGGCCCGGATCTCCCGCGTGTCGAACACGGCCACGGCGCCGCCGGGCTCGCCCGGCCCCCAAGCTGCCGCGATCCCGGCCGCCGCCTCCGCCGCAGCCGACCAGCGCAACTCCCCGCCCGCCATGCTCGCCTCCCGTTCGTATCGTTGCATCGTCCAGGCCCGCACTGCCGGGATCATACGCCGTTATAGGCGGGATCACGGGATTTGGCTTCCCTCGATCGGCGATCCGTCCCTACCCTCGGCGACGAGTCGCAGGAACCGCGGCGCCGAGCACCGGCGCGCGGAGGAAAGGGGAGGACCGGCGTGCCGGAAGTCGATCGCGAGGCGCTGTACCGCAAGGTCAGCCTGCGCCTGATCCCGTTCATGATGGTCCTCTACCTGGTCAGCTTCCTCGACCGCGTGAATGTCGGCTTCGCGGCCCTGACCATGAACGCCGATCTCGGCATCTCGCCCTATGTCTTCGGCTGGGGCGCCGGGGTGTTCTTCTTCGGCTACTTCCTGTTCGAGGTGCCGAGCAACATCATCCTGGAGAAGGTCGGCGCCCGGCTCTGGATCTGCCGGATCATGGTCACCTGGGGGCTGATCTCGGCCGCCATGGCCTTCGTCGAGGGCGTCTGGAGCTACACCATCCTGCGTTTCCTGCTCGGCGCCGCCGAGGCCGGGTTCCTGCCGGGCATGATCCTGTATCTGACCTACTGGTTCCCGGCGGCGCGGCGGGCCCGCTTCGTCGCCCTGTTCATGGCGGCGGTGCCGCTGGCCAGCGCGATCGGCGCCCCGATCTCCGGCATCATCCTCGACGCCACCCATCTCTGGTTCGGCCTCAAGGGCTGGCAGTGGCTGTTCATCATCGAGGGGCTGCCGGCCTGCCTGCTCGGCCTCCTGGTCCTGGCGTGGCTGCCGGACGGACCGCGCCAGGCGCCCTGGCTGGACGACACCGAGCGCGCCGCCATCGCCGCCGATCTGGCGCGCGACCGCGCAGCCTCGACGCATCCGCCGCTGCACGACCTATGGCCGGCGCTGGCCGATCCGCGGGTGATCCTGCTCGGCCTCGTCTATTTCGGCATCGTCATCGGGCTGTACGGCATCGGCCTCTGGCTGCCGCAGATCGTGAAGGGCATGGGCTTCTCCACCGTCCAGACGGGCTGGATCATCGCCCTGCCCTATCTGCTCAGCGCCGGCGCCATGATGGTCTGGGGCCGGCACAGCGACCGCACCGGCGAGCGCGTGCTGCATGTCGCCCTGCCGGCGCTGCTCAGCGCCGCCGGCTTCGCCGCCAGCATCGCCTCAACCTCGACCGTGCTGTCGCTGGTTTTCCTCGGCGTCGCCGCGATCGGCATCTACGCGACGCTCGGGCCGTTCTGGACCCTGCCGCCGGTGTTCCTGGGCGGCACCGCCGCGGCCGGCGGCATCGCCCTGATCAACTCGATCGGCAATCTCGGCGGCTTCGTCGGGCCCTATGCCGTCGGCTGGATCAAGGATGCGACCGGCAGCTTCACCGCCGGTATGGGCCTCCTGGCCGCGAGCCTGGCCGTCGCCGCCGCCGTCGCCCTTCTGGTCGGGCGGCAGTTCCGCGCCGCGCCGGCGGCGCCGATCGGGGAGCGGCCTGCGGGCTAGCCCAGCGAGTTGATCACCTCGCGATAGGCCGCCTCCGGGAACGCCTTCAGCGTCCTGGTCCGGATGAAGCCCTGGCGGCCCGTCATCAGCGTGAAGCGGGCCGCGACCGCGTCGTCCGGCGCCTCGTAGACGAGCACGAAATCATGATCGCCCATGGTCATGTAGAAGGCCCTGAACTGGCCGCCCATCTCCTGGAGCAGCGCCTTGGCTGCATCGAGCCGCTTCGGCGAGTCGGAAACGTTCCGGATCCCCAGCTCGGTCCAGCTGCCGAGCATGACATAGGTTGACATCGCATGATCCTCTCCGGCACCGGGAGGAGCCTGCGCCTCGCGGGCCGGCAGCCGCAGTGTACCATGCCGATCCAATGACGGCGGCTTGTCATTTCCGGGCGCAGCCTCTATTCACGCTCGCCGCATTTCGATCAGATATTTGCCCCCGCGATGAACGCCGCCGATCACCTCGATTATCTGAAGACCATCAACCAGACCTTCCACGAGCAGATCAAGGTCGCCGACCAGAAGGCGGCCTATATCTTCACCTTCCTGATCGCGCTGGTGGCGTGGTCGCCGGAGATGCGGTCGGTCTTCACCTGGACCCGCAGCGTCCCCTTCCCTTCGGCGAAATGGGTGCTGTGCCTGATCCTGGTCGCGGCCCTGGCCGCCGGGCTGGTCTGCGTGGCCCTGGTGCTGCTGCCGCGCAAGCGCAACGGGGGCGCGTGCCTGTACTGGGCGGCCTGGCCCGAAGCCGGGGAGCGGCTGGCCCATGCCGCCCGCCGGACCGAGCCCGGCTTCATCGTCGCGGAATACACCGCCAACGCCCGCAACCTGGCCGCGATCTGCCACGCCAAGTACCGCTATGTCGGCTACGCCTTCCGGTGCCTGGCCGTGGTCATCCTCTGCTATGTGCTGCTGATGGCGGCCGGCTAGAGATATGTCCCTTCCATGATCGCCAGCGTGTAGTCGCGATAGCTCATGCCCAGCTCCTCGGCGCGGGCCAGGCGGCGCAGCGCCACCTCGCGCGGCGGCGTCTTCCAGGCGGCCGCGTGCGCCTTGCGCCAGCAGAAATGGCGCCAGGACGGCGCGGAATCCGGATGCTCCTCCTCCAGCGGCGGGCCGCCGTTGTGGCCGAGGCCAAAGAGGAGCTGCGATGGCGAATCTCTCATATCCGAGATGATATCTCTCTTTCGAGATCAAGCCAGCCTCAATCTGCGAACGGTCATGGCGGACAGGGCCCAGGACGCATTGTTGCATCGCAATTGACAGAAATCGGCCGGGCCTTATCCTGAGGCCAACAACACGACATTCTTCTTGCCCGACGGGCAGGAGCGGCAATGAAGCCCCATCCGCAAGCCGGCGACGGCGGGCGATGGGGTTTCGTGCGTTCAGGGGACAGGCGGACGTGCGGGCGAGTTACGCGATCGGTCTTCTCTATTCGACCACTGGGCCTTATGGCGCGATCGGCCGCGAGGCGCTGGACGGCGCGCTGATGGCGCTGGAGGAGGTCAATGCCGACGACGCCTTCGGCTTCACCCTCGTCCCCGTCGCCGCCAACCCCGAAGGCGTGATCGACCGCTACCATGCGCTGTGCGAGGCGGCGATCCGCGAGGGCGGCTGCCGGCAGATCGTCGGCACCATCACCTCGCTGTCGCGCAAGGAGGTGCTGCCGACGATCGAGAAGCACGACGCGCTGCTCTGGTACATCTGCCCCTATGAGGGCTTCGAGAGCAGCGAGGCCGTGATCTACACCGGCGCTGCCCCGAACCAGCACATCGTGCCGCTGTTCCAGCACGTGCTGCCGCGCTGGGGCACCCGCGCCGCGCTGCTGGGCTCGAACTACATCTGGGGCTGGGAGGTCAGCCGCGTGGCGCGCGAGCTGATCGGCGCCTGCGGCGGCGAAGTGCTGGCCGAACGCTACCTGCCGATCGGCAGCGAGGATGTCGGAAGGCTGGTCCAGGAGGTGCGGGAGAAGCGGCCGGACTTCATCCTGAACAACCTGATCGGCCCGTCGAGCTATGCCTTCTTCCGGGCCTATCGGGACCTCGCCGAGAGCGACCCCGCCTTCGGGCCGGACCGCTGCCCGATCGTCAGCTGCAACCTGACCGAATGCGAGCTGGCTCTGGTGGGTCCGGCCGGTACCGGCCATCTCAGCAGCGCGATCTACTTCGACAGCGTCGACACGCCGGAGAACCGCGCCTTCCGCGACCGGGTGCAAGCGCGCTTCGGCGCCGGCCGGCGCTGCTCCGCCTTCCTCGCCGGCGGCTATGCGGCCGTGCGGATGCTGGCCGAAGCGATCCGCGAGGCCGGCACCGACGCGCCGGAGGCGCTGCGTCCGGTCCTGCACGCCCGCCGCTTCGCCACGCCGCTGGGGCCGCTCGGCATCGACCCGCGGACCAACCATGCGGCGCTGACGCCTTGCCTGGGCCGGATCGGAGCCAATGGCGGCTTCGAGATCCTCGACCGCGCCGCGTCGCCGGTGGCGCCGGACCCGTATCTGGTCGAGTTCGACGCCGCGGCCCTGGCCCGGCGCGTCCTCGGGCCCGGCGCCGCCCCGCGGCTGAAGCGGGTGAAGTGACATGCGCCGCGTCCCCACCCCGAACTTCCGCGGCCGCAGCGCCGTGGTGCTGCATCGGCCGCACGCCGCGGCCGACGCCGTGCTGCGCCAGCTCGAGCGGCTGGGCATCGCGGCACGGCCGGCCTGGCCTGTGCTGGCCGAGGCCGACCTGGCCGCCGATTTCGTGCTGTTCGACGCCGACGCCGCCCATGACGGCCAGTTCCCCTGGCCGGCCGGTTCGCCGCCGATGCCGCTGGTCGCCCTGATCGGGTCGGAGGCGCCGGGACGGCTGGACTGGGTGCTGGCCCAGGGCGCCACCGCCCATCTGCTGAAGCCGGTCGCCTCGGGCGGCGTGTTCAGCGCCCTCGTCATCGCCGAGCACGGCTTCGCCGAGCGCCGTGACCGCGAGGCCCGGATCGCCGATCTGGAGACGAGGCTGCGCCTGCGGCCCGTGGTGGTGCGCGCCATCCTGATGCTGATGGCCCAGCGAGGGTTGAACGAGGCGGACGCCTTCCGCGAGATCCGCAGCGCCGCGATGCAGCGCCGCCGCAGCATCGAGGAGCATTGCCTCGACCTCGCCGCCGGGACCACCGGGCCGGCCGCCGGCCGTCGCGGAGGCTGAGCCGTGGCGATCCTGAGCCAGCTGCTGCGCCGTAAGCTCGCCCTGTTCGGCCTGCTCGTCATCCTGGTCGTGGTGGCGGCCGCGGTCTTCGCCCCCTGGGTCGCACCCTTTTCACCCGACGAGCAGATGTTCGACGGGCTGACGCTGGAGGGCGCCCCCCTGCCCCCGGATGGCCGCTTCTGGATGGGCACCGACCTCCTGGGCCGGGACATGTTCTCGCGCCTGGTCTACGGCGCCCAGACCTCGCTGATCATCGGCGTGGTCGCCAACGGTGCGGCAGTGCTGATCGGCACCTTCTTCGGCGTCGTCGCCGGTTTCGTCGGCGGCTGGCTGGGCGCCGCGATGATGCGCTTCACCGACCTGATGATGGCCTTCCCGGCCCTCCTGCTGGCGATCGTGCTGGCCGCGATCTTCCGGCCGTCGCTGTGGATCGTGGCGCTGGTCATCGCCATGGTGAACTGGGTGCAGATCGCCCGGATCATCTACACCGAGACCCGGTCGATCGCGGAGCGCGACTTCATCGAGGCGGAATGGGGCCTCGGCGCCTCCCGCGCCCGCATCCTCTTGCGCCACATCCTGCCGCACCTCCTGTCCACCACCATCGTCTGGGGCACGCTCGGCATCGCCACCACGGTGCTGCTGGAGGCCACCCTCTCCTTCCTCGGCATCGGGGTGCAGCCGCCGACGCCGAGCTGGGGCAATATCATCTTCGAGAACCAGACCTACTTCTCCAGCGCGCCCTGGCTGGTGTTCATCCCCGGCGCCTCCATCATCCTGCTGGCGCTGGCCTTCAACCTGGTCGGCGACGCGCTGCGCGACATCCTCGACCCGACGCAGAAGGGCCGGCACTGATGGGCGCCTATCTGCTCCGCCGCCTGGCCCAGGCCGTGCTGATCCTGCTCGGGGTCAGCCTGGTCACCTTCGTGCTGCTGTACCTGCTGCCGGCCGACCCGGCGCGGCAGATCGCCGGCCGCAGCGCGACGCCCGAGGTGGTGGCCAGCATCCGCGCCCAGCTCGGCCTCGACCGGCCGTTCCACGAGCAGTATC
The DNA here is from genome assembly GCF_000423185.1 of Inquilinus limosus DSM 16000. Lineage (GTDB taxonomy): Bacteria > Pseudomonadota > Alphaproteobacteria > DSM-16000 > Inquilinaceae > Inquilinus > Inquilinus limosus. Next base: position 232,885 of record NZ_KE383986.1, read on the forward strand.
TGCGCTATCTCGGCGCCCTGCTGCAGGGCGATCTCGGCCGCTCCTACCTGCAGCGGACCGAGGTGGCGACGCTGATCATGAGCCGCCTGCCGGCCAGCCTGCTGCTGATGGTCGGCGCCATCCTGTGCGAGCTGGTGCTGGGCCTGACCATGGGCGTGATCGCGGCGCTGCGGCGCAACACCACGACCGACCACGCGCTGATGCTGACCTCCTTCATCGGCGTCTCGGCGCCGCAATTCGTGGTCGGCATGCTGCTGCTCTACGTCTTCGCCTGGCAGCTCGCCTGGTTCCCGCTCGGCGGCTACGGCAGCTTCGCCCACCTCGTCCTGCCCTCGCTCACGCTCGGGCTGCTCGGCGCCGGCTGGTATTCGCGGATGATGCGATCCGCGATGCTGGACGTGCTGCGCCAGGACTACATGCGCACCGCCCAGGCCAAGGGCCTCGCCGCGTGGCGAGTCGTGCTGGCGCATGCGCTGCCCAATGCCCTCCTGCCGATCATCGCCATGATCGGCATCGATATCGGCCTGTTCATGAGCGGGATCGTCGTCGTCGAATCCGTGTTCGGCTGGCCCGGCATCGGCCAACTGACCTGGCAGGCGATCCAGCGCGTCGACATCCCGATCATCATGGGGGTGACCCTCGTCTCGGCCGTCGCCATCGTGCTGGGCAACCTTCTGGCCGACCTGATCGCCCCCTTCATCGACCCGAGAATCAAACTGCGGTGACAAGCCGAACCACAGGAGGTTTCATGCTGAAGACCTTATTGCTCGCGGGCGCCGCGTCTCTCGCCCTGGCCCTGGCGGCACCCGCCACGGCCCAGGAGATCAAGCAGGGCGGCTCGATCACCATCACCTACAAGGACGACGTCACCACCCTCGACCCTGCCATCGGCTACGACTGGCAGAACTGGTCGATGATCAAGAGCCTGTTCGACGGGTTGATGGACTACAAGCCCGGCACCACCGAGCTGGTGCCGGACCTGGCCGAGAGCTTCGAGGTCTCGGCCGACGGCCTGACCTACACCTTCAAGCTGCGCCGGGGCGTGAAGTTCCACAACGGCCGCGAGCTGAAGGCCGCCGACGTCAAGTATTCGCTGGACCGCGTGGTGCAGCCGGAGACGCAGAGCCCCGGCGCCGGCTTCTTCGATTCGATCCAGGGCTTCGAAGACGTCTCCACCGGCAAAGCCAAGGCGCTGAGCGGCATCACCACTCCGGACGACCATACGGTGGTGTTCCATCTGACCCGGCCGGACGCGCCCTTCCTGCACAAGATGGCGCTGAACTTCGCGCATGTCGTGCCGAAGGAGGAGGTCGAGAAGTACGGCGCCGATTTCGGCAAGCATCCGGTCGGCACCGGCGCCTTCAAGATGACGGAGTGGACGCTGGGCCAGCGCATCGTGTTCGAGCGCAACCCGGACTATTTCCAGAAGGGGCTGCCGCATCTCGACAGGATCGTGTTCGAGGTGGGCCAGGAGCCGGTGGTGGCGCTGCTGCGGCTGCAGCGCGGCGAAGTCGACATCGCCGGCGACGGCATCCCGCCGGCCAAGTTCCTCGAGGTGACCCAGGACCCGGCCTATAAGGGCCTGATCATCCAGGGCAACCAGCTGCACACCGGCTACATCACCATGAACGTCAAGGCCAAGCCCTTCGACGACGTCCGGGTGCGCCAGGCCGTCAACATGGCGATCAACAAGGACCGGATCATCCGCATCATCAACGGCCGGGCCAAGCCGGCGACGCAGCCGCTGCCGCCGTCGATGCCGGGCTACGCCGCCGACTACAAGGGATATCCCTATGATGTCGAGGGCGCCAAGAAGCTGATGGCCGAGGCCGGGCTGGCCGACGGCTTCACCACCGATCTCTATGTCGCCAACACCGACCCGCAGCCGCGCATCGCCCAGGCGATCCAGCAGGACCTGGCCCAGATCGGCATCAAGGCCGAGATCAAGGCCCTGGCCCAGGCCAACGTCATCGCCGCCGGCGGCGACGAGAAGCAGTCGACCATGATCTGGTCCGGCGGCATGGCCTGGATCGCCGACTTCCCCGACCCGTCCAACTTCTACGGCCCGATCCTGGGCTGCGGCGGCGCCGTGCCCGGCGGCTGGAACTGGTCCTGGTACTGCAACGAGGATCTCGACAAGCGCGCGGCCGAGGCGGATTCGATCGCCGACCCGGCCAAGGCGGCGGAGCGCGAGGCCAAGTGGCGGGACATCTTCCTCGACATCATGAAGGACGCGCCCTGGGCCCCGGTGTTCAACGAGCAGCGCTACACCATCCGCTCCGAACGGATGGGCGGCGACGACGCCCTGTTCGTCGACCCGGTGCACATCCCGGTCAACTACGACAACGTGTATGTCAAAGATGTCCAGTAAGCCGCATCACCACCACACGATCCACGGCGCGCACCACCATTTCGGCTGGGACCGGTCGATTCCGCCGGCCGCCACGATCGCGCCGGGCACGACGCTGGAGTTCGACTGCCTGGACGCCTCGGGCGGCCAGCTCAGCGCCTCCAGCACGGTCGCCGATGTCGCGGCGCTCGATTTCGGCAAGGTCAACCCGGTGACCGGGCCGGTCTTCGTCGACGGGGCGCAGCCAGGCGACGCGCTGAAGATCACGCTCGACCACTACGCGCCGTCGGGCTTCGGCTGGACCGCCAACATCCCCGGCTTCGGCCTGCTGGCGGACCAGTTCAAGGACCCGGCGCTGCATCTCTGGCGCTATGAGCCAGACACGTTGGCCCCCGCCCTGTTCTCGACCCTGGCGAAGGTGCCGCTGAAGCCCTTCGCCGGGACCATCGGGGTGGCCTTGGCCGAGCCCGGGCGGCATTCGGTGGTGCCGCCGCGGCGGGTCGGCGGCAATCTCGACATCCGGGACCTGGCGGCCGGGGCGACGCTGTACCTTCCGGTCGAGGTGGCGGGGGCGCTGTTCTCGATCGGCGACACCCACGCCGCCCAGGGCGACGGCGAGGTCTGCGGGACTGCCATCGAAAGCCCGATGAAGGTGACACTGCGGCTCGATCTGGTGAAGGGCGCCAATCTGAAGATGCCGCGCTTCACCACGCCTGGCCCGGTGGCTCGGCATCTCGACGGCAAGGGCTACGAGGTGACCACGGGCGTCGGACCCGACCTGATGGAAGGAGCTCGCGTCGCCGTCTCGGAGATGATCGAGCTGCTGTGCCGTACCCGCAACATGGCCCCGGTCGACGCCTACATGCTGTGCTCGGTCTGCGGCGACCTCAGGATCAGCGAGATCGTCGATCAGCCGAACTGGGTGGTGTCGTTCTACTTCCCGCGCATCGTCTTCGAATGAGCGGTGGAACGACGCCGCTGCTGAGCGTCCGCAACCTCAGCACTCAGGTCGCGACGCCGGCAGGGCCGAGGCTGGTGGTCGAGGATCTGAGCTTCGACCTGAACCCCGGCGAGACTCTGTGCATCGCCGGGGAATCGGGCAGCGGCAAGTCCATGACCTCGCTGTCCATCATGGGCCTGCTGCCGCAGCCCATGGCGCGGGTCGCCGGCGGCCAGGTGCTGCTGGAGGGGCGCGACCTTCTGGCGTTTTCGGAACGCCAGATGCGGCGGGTCCGCGGCGGGAAGATCGCGATGATCTTCCAGGAGCCGATGACCAGCCTGAACCCGGTGATGTCGGTCGGCCGGCAGATCGGCGAGGCGGTCCGCGCACACCACAAGGTCGATGCGGGCGAGGCCCGGCAGACGGCGCTGGAGGCGCTGCAGGCGGTGCGCATCTCCGAGCCCGAGCGGCGGCTGCGGCAATATCCGCACGAGCTGTCGGGCGGCATGCGGCAGCGGGTGATGATCGCCATGGCGCTGGCCTGCCGGCCCAAGCTGCTGATCGCGGACGAACCGACCACGGCGCTGGACGTCACCATCCAGGCCCAGATCCTGGAGCTGATGCGGGACCTGCAGCGCCGGTTCGGCACCGCCCTGATCCTGATCACCCACGATATGGGCGTGGTGGCCGAGATGGCCGACCGCGTGGTGGTGATGAGCCAGGGCCGGGTGGTGGAGAGCGGCCCGGTGGTGCCGCTGTTCGAGGCGCCGCAGCAGGACTACACGCGGCAGCTTCTGGCCGCCGTGCCGAAGCTGGGCCAGATGGCCGGCCGCGACGCGCCGCTGCGCGCCGCCGCCCCTGCCCTGCCCGCGGCGGCGAACCAGCCGGTGGTCGAGGTCAAGGACCTGACCGTCCGCTTCGACATCGCGGGCGGGCTGCTGCAGCGCACGGTCAGGCGCGTGCATGCGGTCGAGAGCCTGTCCTTCGTCTTGAACCCGGGCGAAACCCTGGCCCTGGTCGGCGAGAGCGGCTGCGGCAAGTCGACCACCGGCAAGGCGCTGATGGGCCTGGTGCCCTGGCGCGGCTCGATCCGCATCGCCGGGGTCGAGGCCGCGGGCCTGGGCCCCGTGGCCCTGAAGCCACTGCGCCGGAACATCCAGATGGTGTTCCAGGACCCTTACGCCTCGCTCGACCCGCGCATGACCGTCGGCGAGCTGGTGGCCGAGCCGCTGGTGATCCATGGCCTGGCCAAGGGCAGCGAGCTGACCGACCGGGTCGAATGGCTGTTCCGCCGGGTCGGGCTGGCGCCGGAGCTGCGCCACCGCCACCCGCACGAGTTCTCAGGCGGCCAGCGCCAGCGCATCTGCATCGCCCGTGCGCTCAGCCTGTCGCCCAAGGCGATCATCGCCGACGAATCCGTCTCCGCCCTCGACGTCTCGGTCCAGGCCCGCGTGCTCGACCTGCTGCACGAGTTGCAGGCCGACCTCGGCCTCGCCTATCTCTTCATCTCGCACGACATGGCGGTGGTGGAGCAGATCAGCCACCGGGTGGCGGTGATGTATCTTGGCCAGATCGTCGAGACCGGCACGCGCCGCCAGATCTTCGAGGATCCGCGCCACCCCTACACGAAGAAGCTGATGCAGGCGGTACCGATCGCCGATCCGCGCCGCCGCCGCGACCATTTCCAGCGCCTGTCCGGCGAGGTGCCGAGCCCGGTGCGGCCGGTGGGCTACCGGCCGGTGCTGGTCGACCTGGCCGATGTCGGCGGCGGGCATCTGGTGGCGCGGGAGGCGGCATAACCGCCGCCCCGCCTCCGGCTCTACTCCTTCTTCCCCCGCCAGAAGAAGTCGTTCTCCGTCCCCGGGCCCCAGACCAGGCCCTGGACATCCTTGCGCGCGGCGACCACCTCGACCTGCTGGAACATGAAGGCGTATGGCCCGGTCTCGCGCACCTTGCGCTGCAGATCCTCGTACATCGCCTTGCGCTTGGCGGTGTCGGTCTCCAGCACCGCGGCTTCGGTCTCGCGGGTCAGCTCCGGAATGTCCCACGCGTTGCGCCAGGCGGTGGTCTTCATCGGCGGGTTGTCGCCGTTGTCCACGTTGATGGCGAAGTTCTGGGCGTTGGTGTGCGGGTCCTGATAGTCCGGGCCCCAGCGGCCGATCGCCAGCTGGTGCTTGCGCGCCCGGACCTTGCTGGTGGTCTGCTTGTCGTCGGAAGCGATGATCTGGACCTCCACCCCGGCCTTGGCGAAGGTCGCCTGGATCGACTGCGCCATTTCGAGATAGGGCGACCCGTCCGATACATCGATTGTGATCTTGAAGCCGTCTGGATAACCGCCCTGCGCCAGAAGCTGCCTGGCCTTGTCGACATCGAGCTTGAACGGCTCGTCGTCGACCGCGCCGAGGAAGCCCTTGGGCAGGAAGTTCTCATGCAGCACGGCCCGGCCCTTCATGAAGCTGTCGGCCATGCCCTGGTAATCGATCAGGTATTTCAGCGCCTGCCGCACCTCGACCTTCTTCAGCGGCTCGGTCTGGGTGTTCATCGACAGGTACCAGATCGTGCCGCGCGGCACCTCCTGCAGCGTCACGTCGGGGTTCGACCTCAGCGATTCGATCTGCTCTCCGGTCAGGCCGCGGGCGATGTCGACGTCGCCCTTCTGCAGCAGCAGCATCTGCGAGGTCGGGTCGAGCACATGGCGGAAGAAGATCCGCCGGAAGCCCGGCTTGCCCTGCCAGTAATCGTCGAACCGCTCGATCACGAGGCTCTCATTCGGCTTCCAGGTGACGAGCCTGTAGGGGCCGGAGCCGGCCGAGTGGGTGTTCAGCCAGTCATGGCCGAAATCGCCGCCCTTGGCGTTCGCCTCCACCGTCCTGGAGTCGACCACCGAGGCGACGGGCGCGCTGAGGCAGTTGAGCACGAAGCTCGGCGCATAGACCTGGTCGGTCTTGAACACCAGCGTGCGGGCATCCGGCGCCGTGACCATGCTGTCGACGTTCTCGGCGTTCAGGCCGAACTGGCCGATGATGAAGGCCGGCCCCAGGTTCAGCTTGATGGCGCGGCGGATCGAATAGGCCGCGTCCTCGGCGGTCAGCGGATTGCCGGACTGGAACGTCACGCCGTCGCGGATCTTGAAGGTGAAGGTCTTGCCGTCGTCGGAGACGGACCAGCTCTCGGCGATACCGGGCCGGAAGTTCGCCGGGTCCTGGGCATTGTAATAGACCAGCCGGTCATAGACCTGGGCGAGGTATTCGGTGGAGGAGAACTCGAACACCTCGGCCGGGTCGAGCGTGATGATGTCGTCGATCCGGTAGGCCTGGACCAGCGTGTCCCTCGGCGTCTCGGCCCGGGCCGGCAGCGCGGCGCAGCCGAGCAGGATCGCGGCGATGGCACCGCGGAGGATTGTTCTCATTGGACGCCCCCCCCTGTTTGACGTGCAAGGCGATGGTAGGCGCGCCTCATGGCGCCGACCAAGCGGATTCGCTGATAGTTTTGCGTATCCGCCTATTTGAAGATCTTGCCGATCTCGATCGTTCGGGACGGCTGGTCCGGCACGGCGATCCGGGCCGACTGCGCCGGCAGCGCCGCGCCGTCTGGCAGCGCCCGCGGCTTCGCGTCGAAATTCACCGTTACCGTGGTGCCGTCGCCGAAGGTCGAGCGCTGCAGCAGCCGGTCGGGCGACAGCACCGCGAAATCGGTCATCGGCTGGTTGAAGGCCCGCTCGTGCAGCGGCCGGAACACCCGGTCGTAGGCGGCGATCACCGGCAGGTCGCGGTCCAGCACTGTCGTGTTCAGGTGGTAGAGCGGTGGCACGGCGTAGAGCAGTTGCAGCAGCGCCGTGGCCTCGCGCTGGCCGGAGAACTTCAGCGAGCCGTATTCCCAATGATGCGTGGTGACGACGCTGTCGTGCAGCGCGATTTCATACAGCGGCAGCCGGAAGCGCGGATCGGCGACGAAGCGCGCCACCTCCGGCTTCAGCTTCACCGGGTTGAAGTAGAGCGACGGCGTCTCCGGCGGCCAGTAATTGCCGCGGTAATAGGGCGAGGCCTTGTCCTTCATCTCCGGCACCATCCAGGCGAAGGGCTGGGTGGTCATGCCGTGGGCGAAGGCGATATCGGGCGCGAACAAGGCCGAGCCGCCCTCGCTGCCGACCACCAGCCCCAGCGCGGCCGCGTCATCGAGCCGGCGGCGGCGGGCCTCGGCATCCTGGGCCTGGCTGGTCTCGCGCCCCGGGGTGTAGTCGTCATAGACCATGCCGGTGGCATCGACATCGAGGAACAGGCTGTTCAGCCCGGCCGCCTTCGCCACCGCCGCCATCCGCCGGCGGGCATAGGGTTCGACGGCCGCCGCGCTGACATAGACGCCGCGCCCGCCGAAGCCGGTGACCGGATTCCCGTCGCGGTCGCGATAGCCCGCCGCCGCCAGTTCGTCGCCCATCTGGGCGGTCGGCCAGGTGTCGGCCTGGGTGGTGGGATGGGCGCTGCCATAGCTGTCATAGGCGCCGACCAGCCAGCCCGCCGCCTTGGCGGCGGCGACGGCCTCCGGATGCAGGACAGCGTCGTCCCAAGTCTCGGTGCCGAGCCAGAGTCGGGTCAGCCCGGCCTTCCGCAGCGCCGCCACGGTATCGGCCGACATTCCGCCGCCCCAGCGCTCCGGCGGCGCCAGAAGCGAACCGAAGCCGTCGACCAGCGCCGCCCTGGCCGGGCCGGCGGCCCAGGCCGCCTCGCCCGTCGGGTCGTGCCTGCCCGGCAGCGGCGCGACCGGCACGATCGGCACGGCCTTTGCCAAGCCGGCATTGATCGCCCGGATCAGCGCCGACCGCCGATAGGCGGCGACAAAGCCGTTCTCGCCCGCGGCTTCCTTGAACGCGTCCTCGAACTCCTTCCTCGTCCCGGCGTCGAAGACCTGCCACAGCTTGCCGGCGACATCCCCGGGATCGGACAGCTTCGCCTGGAACTGGCGGACGAAGGCCCGCCATTGCAGGACATCTCCGGTCTTCAGAAGCCCCGTGGACCAGAGATAGATGTGCGCGGCGCCGGCCAGCTTCGCCGTCTCCGGGTTCGCCTTCACCTTGTCGGTCATCGGCACGAACCGCCCGGTCGCCTGCAACCAGGCGCGATAGGCTTTCGCCCCGGCCAGCGGATCGGCCGGACCGGGCAGGATGCGGACGATATAGGGCGCGCCGGGCGCCAATCGCGTGAATTTGGGTCAGATCCAGCCGCGGCCGGCCCGCCGCCTCGGTGACGGCGAAGCCGGTGTTGAACGGCGTCTCGACCAGCCAGGTGATCGAGCCGCCGGGCCGCAGCTCGGTCCAGAACGGCATCGAGAGCTGTTCGCTCAGCTCGCCGTCCTCGTAGCGCCGAGTCAGCCAGCCGAGCCAAGCCGGATCGTCCGCCGGGACGTAGCGGCCCTCGCCGAAGGGCATGGCATAGGCGGTGATCGCTGCCGGATCGGCGGTCTTCGGCCAGGCCAGGGTGGCAGGCCGGTCGGAGCGGATCGACAGGCGCAGCACCCCGTCCGCGATCGCGGCCTCGATCGAGAAGCCATTGCTGCCGGAGCTCACATGCCAGGCACGGCCGGTCCGGTCAGTCACCGCTCCGGAGTCGAAGGCCGGCGCCGCCAGCGCCTGTTCCGCCCCCGCCGCCGTGCGTAAGGATACGGCCAAGGTCGCGGGATCGACCGCGAATATCCCTGCCGGCGCCGGTAGCAAGACCGGATTGGCCGCCCAGGCCTGGCCGGCCGGAAGAAGAGCAGCCAGCCAGAGAGCCGCGGCGACACATGGCCCTTTCCAACCGATCCGGATCGCCATGCCGCCCCTCATGAGACTCATCGACGGCCTGCGGATACCACCCGGATACGCCGGCGGCATCCAACCGGATGTCGCGGTCTATTCGTTCTCCAGCGACGCCCGGGCCGCCTGCAGCTTGTCCTTCAGGTCCGGCGCGACCTTCGGATAGGCGAGGTCCAGCCCCTCCATCGCACCGACGATGGCCGCGGCCACGGCCAGGCGGGTGAACCATTTGCTGTCGGCCGGGACCACATGCCAGGGCGCATGCGGAGTGGCGGTCGCCCGGATCATCTCGTCATAGGCCTTCATGTAGTCGGGCCAGAGCTGGCGTTCCGCCACGTCGGCGGGCTGGAACTTCCAGTGCTTCTCCGGCTCGTCCAGCCGCGCCAGGAAGCGCTTCTTCTGCTCCTCCTGCGAGACGTTGAGGAAGAACTTCAGGATCAGGGTGCCGTTGCGGGCCAGATACCGCTCGAAGGCGTTGATGTCCTCGAACCGCTCCTTCCAGATCTTCTTGGTCACCAGCCTCGGCGGCAGCCGCTGCCTGGCCAGGATGTCCGGATGCACCCGGACCACCAGCACCTCCTCGTAATAGGAGCGGTTGAAGATGCCGATCCGCCCCCGCTCCGGCAGGTGCCGGGTGGTGCGCCACATGAAGTCATGGTCCAGATCCTCCGCCGAAGGCTGCTTGAAGGCGGTGACCTGGCAGCCCTGCGGGTTGATCCCGGACATGACGTGCTTGATGGTGCTGTCCTTGCCGGCCGCGTCCATGGCCTGGAAGATCAGCAGCACCGACCAGTGGTCCTGGGCGTAGAGCATGTCCTGCATCTCCGCCAGCCGGGCGACGCTCTCGGCCAGCGCCTCCTGCGCCGCCACCTTGTCGTCCTTGTCGAGCCAGGCGGTGTCCGCCGGATCCCAGTCCTTCAGGCGGAAGCCGTCACCATCCTCGATCCGGTAGCGCTTCGCCAGCTTGCCCAGCTTGACCATTCCTTCCCTCTCCGATCGGACCCCCGGCGCGCCGGACAGCGCGCTCCGGCATGATCGATGCAGGAATTTCGTCGGTCTGGCAAATCGGAGATGATGACCGGCTTTCCGGATCGAGGATCGAATGGCCCAGCACCTCTATTTCATCACCCACCCCGATGTGGTGATCGATCCGGCGGTGCCGGTGCCGGAGTGGCCGCTGTCGGAGCGCGGCCGGGCCCGCATGCGGGCGGTGCTGGACCGGCCCTGGGTGCCCCGGCTGCACAGCGTGTTCTGCAGCACCGAGCGCAAGGCCAGGGACGGCGCGGCCATCCTCGCTGAAGCCCTTCGCCTGCCTGTCACCGAACTTGAAGAACTCGGCGAAAATGATCGTTCTTCAACCGGTTATCTGCCGAAGTTCGAGTTCGAAGCCATGGCCGACGCATTCTTCGCCCGGCCGCAGGAGAGCGTGCGCGGCTGGGAGCGCGCGGCCGACGCCCAGCGCCGCATCGTCGCCGCCGTCGACGAGGTCTTGCGCCGGGCTCCGGCGGATGGCGATGTCGGCATCGTCTCGCATGGCGGCGTCGGGGCGCTGCTGCTGTGCCATCTGCAGGGGCGGCCGATCAGCCGCGAGGCCGACCAGCCCGCCGGCCAAGGCGGCCACTACTTCGCCTTCGCCGCGATCGGGCGCAGGCTGCTGCACGGGTGGCGGAGCATCGACGCCGTTGCGCCGGATACCTCCCCGGTGCGATGACGCCGGCATGATCGCCGCCCCGACCCCAGCCTTGACCGACGCCGAGATCCTGGCCCGCCTGCTGTACCGCGACGGGCTGATGCTGATCCTCGACAAGCCGGCCGGGCTGCCGGTGCATGCCGGGCCGAAGGGCGGGCCGGTGCTGGACCGGCATCTCGACGCGCTGCGCTTCGGACTGCCGCACCCGCCCGCCCTCGCCCATCGCCTGGACAAGGACACCAGCGGCTGCCTGGTGCTGGGCCGGCACCGCAAGGCCACGGCGACGCTGGGTCAGCTCTTCGCCTCCGGCAAGGTCGCGAAGACCTACTGGGCGGTGGTCGAAGGCGGGCCGGCCGCGGATGAGGGCCGCATCGACCTGCCGCTGGCCAGGCGGTCGGCAGAGCGCGGCTGGTGGATGAAGATCGACCCTTCGGGCCAGCCGGCCGAGACCGAGTTCCGCGTGCTGGGCCGCGCCGGCGGCCTGACCTGGCTGGAGCTGCGGCCGCTGACCGGACGCACCCATCAGCTGCGGCTGCACTGCTCCGCCTCCGGCTTCCCGATCCTGGGCGACGCGATCTACGGCACCGCCGGCCGCGGCGCGGACGCCCCGCCGCTGCATCTGCACGCCCGCGGCGTGTCGGTGCCGCTGTATCCGAAGAAGCCGCCGGTCACGGCCGAGGCGCCGCCGCCGCCCCATCTCGCCGAGACGCTGCGGCGATTCGAGGCCGCTCCGGCCGGCTGACCGACAACGGTTGCGGCCGACATATTCGATCGGACTCCGAGTCGCCCGGCTTTCCGTCTCGCTTGCCGACGTCCGGCCGGATCCGGAACCGGGGCCGGCATGGCGGTCCGACCGATCGGGAGAGCGGCGAAAGCTTTGCAAACCGGCCGGGACAGAAGGGAACGCGACACAACAAATGGCGGCCTCGCGCCCTGGGAACCACAACCTGTTGCATATCCGGATCGAACCGGGTTCAATGGTCGAGAACCCCCGTGTTGACGGCCGGATCGCGCCCGGCTACGCCCCTGACCGTGACAACAGCAGCCCGCACCCGCCCCGCCATCCGCTTCCGTGGTCGCTCCTTCATGGCGCTCGTCCTGGCGCCGGAACCGCCGATCACAGACTGGCTCACCGAACTCGACGCCCAGATCCAGCGCTCGCCTGCGTTCTTCCAGGGCCGCCCCGTGGTGGTCGACCTGTCGGCCCTGCCGATGCGCAAACAGGACCTCACCGCCCTGATCGAGGACCTGCAGCAGCGCGATATCCGCCTGATCGGGATCGAAGGCGCCGACCCGTCCTGGCTCGGCTCCGAGGCCTGGGGCCTGCCGCCGATGATGACCGGCAGCCGCCCCGCCGGGATGATCGAGGTGCCGGACGGCGCCCAGGCCGCGGCGGCGCCTGCGGCCGAACCGCGGCCCGCCGCCTCGCTGCTGCTGGACCGGCCGGTGCGTTCCGGCCAGTCGGTGATCTTCCCCGAGGGCGACGTCACGGTCGTGGGGTCGGTCGCCTCGGGGGCCGAGATCATCGCGGGGGGGTCGATCCACGTCTATGGCACGCTGCGCGGCCGTGCGATCGCCGGCTCCACCGGCAACGGGCGGGCCCGGATCTTCTGCCGCAAGCTCGAGGCCGAGCTGCTGGCGATCGACGGTCTCTACAAGACCGCGGACGATATGGAGCCGAAGCTGCGCGGCAGGGCGGTGCAGGTTTGGCTCGACGGCGACGCCATGGTTCTGGCAGCCCTGGACTGAGGCATTAGAGGAGAGGAGCGAATATGGCCAAGGTCTTGGTCGTGACATCCGGAAAAGGCGGGGTCGGCAAGACGACCTCCACCGCGGCGCTGGGCGCGGCCTTGGCCCAGACCGGGCAGAACGTCGTCGTCGTCGACTTCGACGTCGGCCTGCGCAACCTCGACCTGGTGATGGGGTCGGAGCGGCGGGTCGTGTTCGACCTGATCAATGTCGTCCAGGGTGACGCCAAGCTGCCGCAGGCACTGATCCGCGACAAGCGGATCGACACCCTGTCGCTGCTGGCCGCATCGCAGACCCGTGACAAGGACGCCCTGACCATGGAGGGCGTGTCGCGCGTCATCGGCGAGCTGAAGGAGAAGTTCGACTGGGTGATCTGCGACAGCCCGGCCGGGATCGAGAAGGGTGCGGTTCTGGCGATGCGCCATGCCGACGCCGCCGTGGTGGTGACCAACCCCGAGGTCTCCTCGGTCCGTGACTCCGACCGCATCATCGGCCTGCTCGATTCCAAGACCGAGCGCGCGGAAAGGGGCGAGCGCGTCGAGAAGCACCTGCTGCTGACCCGCTACGACCAGGGCCGGGCCGAGCGCGGCGAGATGCTGAAGACCGAGGACGTGCTGGAGATCCTGTCGATCCCGCTGCTCGGCATCATTCCGGAGAGCGAGGAGGTGCTGCGGGCCTCGAACATGGGCGCGCCGGTCACGCTCAATGCCCCGACCAGCGCCCCGGCCCGGGCCTATTTCGACGCCGTGAAGCGCCTGAAGGGCGAGACGGTCGAGATGTCGGTGCCCAGCGACCGGAAGGGCATCTTCGCCAAGCTGTTCGGCCGGAGGGTTGCATGAGCCTGTTCAGCTTCTTCACCAAGCGCAACTCCGCCCCGGTGGCGCGGGAGCGGCTGCAGATCCTGCTGGCGCATGAACGGTCGGTGATCGGCGGGCGGTCCGATCTGATGGCGGTCCTGCAGGAGGAGATCCTGGCGGTGATCGCCAAGCACATCGCGGTCGACCGCGAGAAGGTCCAGGTCAAGCTCGACCGCGGCGACTCGGTGTCGACGCTCGAGGTCGACATCGAGATCCCGACCCCGTCGGGCCCTGCCCGGATCGCGGCCCGCGGCTGAGCGAAGCCGGTCTCACCCAGAAGGGGCGATGCGGAAGGCCCCGGTGAGACGCCGCCCCGGCCGCGGCGCAGCCGATCCGGCCGGACTCTTCTCCAAATCAGCCTCGACGGCTCACCTCAGCCCTTCACCGCCTCGATGGTGAGGCTGAGCGGCAGGTTCGGCCCGTCCGCCGGCATCCGCCATAGCTCGTCCTCTCCCCGCACCAGGCAGGGCCACATCTGCCACGCCGTGGCGTCGTGCTCGCGCAGCGCCGTCAGCCGCAGCCCGGCCGCCAGCAGCGCGCCGACGATGGCGCCCAGCGGGTGCATCCACTCGACCGAACGGGTGTGGGTGAAGGCGGCATCGCGGTCGGCGTAGCTGCCCTGTGCGTCGAATTCGAACGGCGAGTCGTTGAAATAGGCGTAGGTCGGCACGACCGGCGCATCCGCGCCCGCCTGGTCCAGCGCCCGCGCCGCCGGATGGTCGTCGAGGAAATAGAGCCGCCCGCCCGGCTTCAGCAGCGCCGCCACCACCCGGGCCCAGCCGGCGATGTCGGGCAGCCAGAGGATCGTGCCCCAGCTGGTGAAGACGAGGTCGTGGAGACCCGCGCCGAGCAGGCGCGGCGCGTCGTAGACGTCGCCCTCGACGAACTCGGCGATGCTGCCGGTCTCGGCCGCCAAGGCGCGGGCGGCAGCGATCGCGTTGGCGGAGAAGTCGAGGCCGGTGACCCGGGCGCCGCGCCGGGCCAGATACATGGTGTCCAGGCCGAAATGGCACTGCAGATGGGCCACGCACAGCCCGGCGACATCGCCGATCTCCGCCGCCTCGATCGGCCCGAGGTCGGTCTCGCCGCGCCGGAACCCGTCGACATTGTAGAAGGCGGAGCGGAGATGGACCGCGACCCGCTCGTCCCAGTTCGCCCGGTTGAGCGCCATGCCCTCGTGCATCGGTCCCTCCCCTTCTCGAGCCTCTGCAGGCCATGGCTTCTACCAGAGGGCGCAGCGGACCGACAGCCGTCGCCTGCCCGGCGAGCCTCAGACCTGGGGCAGGCGCGCCGGCATCGACGACATCCCGTCGACCGCTTTGAGCAGCCCGGCATAGGCCATGCGGGTCACCCGGGCCGAGGTCAGGATCGAGTCGATCTCCGCCGGATCGTCGAGCTCCGGCAGCGCTGCGGCCAGCGTCCGAACATGCCCCTCGCGGGCGTCGGCCCGGTTCCGCAGGAAGCCCAGCGCCCGTCGGATGCCGGGGATCCGCCCCGCCCGCCCCAGGCTGTCGGCGGCCACGCCGGCGCAGGTGGCGGCGAGATATTCGAGCGCATAGGCGGTCCCGAGGAAGCCGGCGGGATGGTCGCTGCGGCAGAGGAACCGGAGCCAGGCGATATAGGCCTGGGTCGGCGGCGCTGGGACCGAGTTGACCACATCCGCCCGGCTGAAGCCGAGCATCTCGAGATCGGCCAGGATCCGCAGGTCGAGCCCCGCCACTTCGCCCGCCTTCTCCTGCAGCAGCAGCGCGACCGGAACATGGCGGCCGTGATCCAGCATCCGCTCCGCCGCCAGGGCCAGGGTGGAGGGCAGCACACGCTGGTAGTGATAGGCCTCGCGCAGCATGTTCGCATAGGTCGCGATCCCGGCGGTGCCGTCGAGCAGGCTGCGGGCGCTGCGGGTCCGCCGCACCGCCGTGACCATGGCCACAGCTTCGACATGAAGCGCTTCGAGGAATGCCGCGCCCATCTTCCCCATCCACCACTTTCAGGACACGAACAAATCATAAACACTATTTTTAATCAAGCCGCAATGCTATTTTTGGTGGTGCATCCGCTCGCCCTTGCCCGTCGCCACTGCGCTTGCCCCGCGGACCCGGCGACGATACGAATGCCGCCCATCAGCGCCTTCGGCGCTCTCGTTCTCCGGAGTTGTGTTTCATGGAGCTGCATGACCTCATCCGCAGCCTCGGGCTCGATCCCGATGCCCTGACCGGCGGCACGCTGGTCGTCCGGTCGCCGGTCGACGGCCTCGAGATCGCCCGCCTGCGCGAGCATACGGACGCCGACGCCGAGGCCGCGATCGAGCGCGCGTCCAACGCTTTCCTGAACTGGCGCAGCGTACCGGCGCCGCGCCGCGGCGAGCTGGTGCGCCTGTTCGGCGAGGAGCTGCGCGCCCATAAGACGGAGCTGGGTCGGCTGGTCTCGATCGAGGCCGGCAAGATCCTGCAGGAGGGCCTCGGCGAAGTGCAGGAGATGATCGACATCTGCGACTTCGCGGTCGGCCTGTCGCGCCAGCTCTATGGACTGACCATCGCCTCGGAGCGGCCGGGCCACCGCATGGCCGAGACCTGGCATCCGCTCGGCCCCGTCGGCGTCATCTCCGCCTTCAACTTCCCGGTTGCGGTCTGGTCCTGGAACGCCGCGCTGGCCTTCGTCTGCGGCGACCCGGTGATCTGGAAGCCGTCGGAGAAGACGCCGCTCACGGCGCTGGCCACCATGGCGATCTTCCGCAAGGCGGCCGAGCGCTTCGGCGGCGTGCCGGACGGGCTGGCCGAGATCCTGATCGGCGGCCGCGGCATCGGCGAGACGCTGGTCGACAGCCCGAAGGTGCCGCTGATCTCGGCCACCGGGTCGACCCGCATGGGCCGCGAGGTCGGGCCGCGCGTCGCCCAGCGCCTGGGCCGCTCGCTGCTCGAGCTTGGCGGCAACAACGCCATGATCGTCTGCCCTTCGGCCGATCTCGACATGGCGGTCCGCGCCATCCTGTTCGGCGCCGTCGGCACCGCCGGCCAGCGCTGCACCACGCTGCGCCGCCTGTTCGTGCATGAGAGCGTCTACGACAAGCTGATCCCGGCCCTGAAGCAGGCCTATGGTGCGGTGCGCATCGGCAGCCCGCTGGAGCAGGGCACGCTGGTCGGGCCGCTGATCGATCAAGCGTCGTTCGACGGCATGCAGAAGGCGCTGGCGGCGGCCCGCGACCAGGGCGGCACCGTCACCGGCGGCGAGCGGGTCACCGCGGGCGTGCCGGAGGGTGGCTTCTATGTCCGCCCGGCGATCGCCGAGATGCCGGCGCAGAGCGACATCGTCAAGCACGAGACCTTCGCGCCGATCCTCTACGTCATGAAGTACCGGGACTTCGGCCAGGCGCTGATGCTGCACAACGACGTGCCGCAGGGCCTGTCCTCCTGCATCTTCACCACCGACATGCGCGAGGCCGAGACCTTCCTGTCGGCGGCGGGCAGCGACTGCGGCATCGCCAATGTCAACATCGGCACCTCGGGCGCCGAGATCGGCGGCGCCTTCGGCGGCGAGAAGGAGACCGGCGGCGGGCGCGAGAGCGGCTCGGACGCCTGGAAGGCCTATATGCGCCGGCAGACCGCGACGGTGAACTACAGCCGCGAGCTGCCGCTGGCCCAGGGCATCGTCTTCGACCTGGGTTGATCGGCCGAAAACTCTGACAAAACGCAGGCGGCGGGCGGGTTTCTTGACGGCCCGCCGGCCGCCTGCGCTAATGCGCTCAGACACGACCGGCGAGGCCCGCCGGCGGAGAAACAGGGGAGGTATCATGCATATCAGCCGTTTGGCACTTGCGGCCGGCGCGGCCCTGGCGCTTCTGTCCTCGGTGGCCGTCGCCGCCGACAAGGTCACGGTGGCGGTCACGCAGATCGTGGAGCATCCGGCGCTCGACGCCGCCCGCGACGGCGTGAAGAAGGCGCTGGAGGAGGCCGGCTACAAGGACGGCGACAACCTCGTCTTCCAGTGGGAATCGGCGCAGGGCAACCCGGCCACCGCCGCCCAGATCGCGCAGAAGTTCGTCGGCGAGAGCCCGGACGTGATCGTGCCGATCGCCACCCCCTCGGCCCAGGCCGTGGTCGCGGCGACCCAGGACATCCCTGTCGTGTTCACCGCGGTGACCGACCCGGCGGGCGCCCAGCTGGTCAAGAACCTCGAGAAGCCGGGCGGCAACGTCACCGGCATCTCCGACCTGTCGCCTCTGGCCGACCACCTGAATCTGATCAAGGAGATCGTGCCGACGGTGAAGACGATCGGCGTGCCCTACAACCCGGGCGAGGCGAACGCGGCGGCGCTGATCGCGGCGCTGCAGGAGATGGCGCCGGAGTGGAAGGTCGACATCGTCACCGCCGCGGCGTCCAAGTCGGCCGATGTCCAGGGCGCGGCACAGAGCCTGGTCGGCAAGGCCGACGTGATCTACGTCCCGACCGACAACACCATCGTCTCGGCGCTCGAGGCTGTGATCGCGGTCGGCAGCGAGAACAAGCTGCCGGTCTTCTCGGGCGACACCGACAGCGTCGCCCGCGGCGCCATCGCCTCCGTCGGCTTCGACTATTTCGAGGTCGGCCGCCAGACCGGCGCGGTCGTGGCCCGGGTGCTGAAGGGCGAGAAGCCGGGCGACATCCCGGTCAAGAACGCCAGCGGCACCGACCTGTTCGTGAACAAGAAATCGGCCGCGGCGATGGGCGTCACCGTCCCCGAAGCGGTGCTGAGCCGCGCCAAGAAGGTGATCGAGTAAGCTTGAACGCGTAGGTTGGGTTCGCGTCAGCGAACCCAACATCGTCGTCAGTGACCGGCGAGGTGTTGGGTTCGTCATGGCGAACCCAACCTACGGGCACTGCCCCGATCGGGCCGTCCGGACATGACAGATCCGGCCGAAGCCCGTATATCGGGGCCTTCTCGTTTCCGCGGCCGCCGGCGGCCGTTCCGCAGGATGTGTTGATGAGTCTGATCGCCTTTCTCGGCGCGATCGAAATCGGGCTGGTCTTTGCCCTCGTCGCGCTCGGGGTGTTTCTGTCCTTCCGGGTCCTCAACTTCCCCGATCTGACCGTCGACGGCAGCTTTCCGCTCGGCGCCGCCACCACCGCCACGCTGATCGTCGGCGGCATCGACCCGGTTCTGGCGACGCTGGTCGGGGTCGCCGCCGGCGCCGCGGCCGGCTGGGTCACAGCCTGGCTCAACGTCCGCTTCGGCATCCTGCACCTCCTGGCCAGCATCCTGACCATGATCGCGCTGTTCTCGATCAACCTGCGCATCATGGGCAAGCCGAACGTCGCTCTGATCAACCAGGATACGGTGATCAACCTGTTCACCTGGCTGTCGCCGGCGATCGAGGCCACGGGGCTGCCGGTCCGGGCGACGCTGAAGGTGGTGGTTTTGGCGATCATCGTGCTGGTTGTCGGCCTGGCGCTCGGCCGCTTCCTGACCTCGGAATTCGGCCTCGCCATGCGCGCCACCGGCGCCAACCCCCGGATGGCGCGGGCCCAGGGCATCTCGACCAAGCTGCACATCTATGTCGGCATGGCGCTGTCGAACGCGCTGGTGGCGCTGGCCGGCGCCCTGTTCGCCCAGACGGCCGGCTTCGCCGACGTCACCGTCGGCACCGGCACGATCGTCAGCGGCTTGGCCGCGGTGATCCTCGGCGAGACCATCTTCCGCACCCGCTCGATCGTGATGATGCTGCTGGCCTGCGTGATCGGCGCCGTGCTCTATCGCATCGCCATCGCGCTGGCGCTGAACACCGGCTGGCTCGGGCTGCAATCCTCGGACCTCAACTTGGTCACCGCCGTCCTGGTCGGCGTTGCGCTGATGCTGCCGGGCGTCCGCAACCCGTTGAAGACGCTGATGCGGCGGAGCGCCTGACGATGATCCGAGTCGAGAACGTCCACGTCACCTTCGGACGCGGCACGCCGCTGGAGAACCGCGCGCTGCGCGGCATCGACCTCGCCATCCCGGCCGGTCAGTTCGTCACCGTGATCGGTTCGAACGGCGCCGGCAAGTCGACCCTGCTGAACGTGCTGAGCGGCGACGCCAGCCCGGAGCGCGGCCGGATCGAGATCGACGGCGTCGACGTCACCCGCTGGCCGGCGCCGAAGCGGGCCGGCCTGGTCGCCCGGGTGTTCCAGGACCCGATGGCCGGCACCTGCGAGGGGCTGTCGATCGAGGAGAACATGGCCCTGGCCTATGCCCGCGGCCGCGCGCGCGGCTTCGCCGCCTCCCTCGACGGTCCGCGCCGCAAGGTGTTCCGCGACAAGCTGGCGGTGCTGGGGCTGGGGCTGGAGAACCGGCTGGGCGACGCCATGGGCCAGCTCTCCGGCGGCCAGCGCCAGGCGGTCAGCTTGCTGATGGCGACCCTGGCCGGCATGAAGATCCTGCTGCTGGACGAGCATGTCGCGGCGCTCGACCCCCGCACCGCCGATTTCGTGCTGCGCCTGACCCGCAGCATCATCGAGGAGCAGAAGCTGACGGCGCTGATGGTCACCCATTCGATGCGCGACGCGCTCGACCACGGCAGCCGCACGGTGATGTTGCACGAGGGCCAGGTCGCCTTCGACGTGGCCGGCGACCAACGGCACGGCCTCGACGTGCCGGACCTCTTGAAGCTGTTCAGCAAGGTGCGCGGCGAGCAGCTCGACGACGACAGCCTGCTGCTGGCGTAAGGCCGCCTATTTGCTGCCGGCGTTCTCAGATCGGTCCCAGAGCAGAATCCGCAGGAAGGGCCAGATCAGCATGAAGGCGAACCAGAGCGCCGGCCATCGTACCCAGAGGTAGTCCGGACTCGTCATAAGGTTGATGACCAGGAGCAGGGCCAGGATCAACAGGGAGCCCAGCAACCGGCGTCGGAAACCATCGAAGGGCGAAGACGGCTGCGGCACCTCGGCCGGAGGCGTCATAGTCCCGACCCGGTCCGCCTCCGGCCCGATCCTGAGGGCATAGACCCGCACCGGTTCGGCGATGTTCTTCATCGGCTGTGGGCCGAGATCGGCGAAGCCGATCTCGATCTTGCCGCGGACCTGGTCGTAGACCGCGCCGGACAGGCAGATGCCGCCCGGCATGGCCAGCGCCTGCAGCCGCGCCGCGACATTGACGCCATCGCCCAGCAGGTCGCCGCCATTGACCACGACGTCGCCGAGATTGACGCCGATGCGCAGGCGCATGCGGTCGTCCTCCGGCTGGTCCGCCGCCCAGACGCCGAGCCTGTCCTGGGCCGAGATCGCGGCCTGCACCGCGGCCAGCGCGCTCGGGAACTCGGCCAGAAGCCCGTCCCCGGCCAGGTTGAAGACGCGACCGCCCTGCGCTTCGGTCGCCGCCCGCAGGATGTCGCGGGCCTGATCCAGCCGCGCCAGGGTGCCGGTCTCGTCGCGCCCGACCAGCCGCGAATAGCCGACCACGTCGGCGCATAGGATGGCGGTCAGGCGGCGTTCCGGCGGCATGGCGGCCTCATAACAGATCGAGACCGGATCATAACCCACCAGCCGCGCCGCCGCGAGATGGAGAACATTCCATGAACATCGATTTCGATATATCGTGCGACAGCCATCACGATTCTGTAGTTACTATTCCATAAATCACTTGACCATCCGCCCGATCTTTGGGAGCTATTCTGTATCACGGATTACAAAATAGAGAACGTCGATGGTCAGCCAAGCGGACATCCGCAGCATCGCAACCCGCACCGGCAAAGTGGCGATCCCGGCCGCGTTGCAGGCCGATGTCGACCAGTTCCACTACGCGCCGGCACGACGGGCCGGGGATTTCGTCCATCTGTCGGGGGTGGTCGCCTGCAACCCGCAGCCGCAGCCGATGGATGCGGCGGAATTCCGCGAAGAGCTGCGCCGCGTCTTCCGGCAGATCGAAGACCTTCTGAACGCCTGCGATGCGCGCCTGGAGGACGTGGTTGAGCTGCAGATGTTCCACATCTTCGGCAGCGACCGGCTGGCGCTGGACAAGGCCGGACAGCTGGCCGCAATCGCGGCCGTGCGGGACGAGTTCTTTGCCGCCCCCTATCCCGCTGCGGTCGAACTGGCGGTGGCGGAACTGAACCCAGATGGCGGGCTGGTCGAGATCAAGGCGACCGCGTTTGCCCCGCTGGAACCACGAGGCGGACAGTAGCGATCAGCCGACCTCGCCCTGCCGCCACAGCCAGGCGGCGCCGCGGACGCCGCTGCTGTCGCCGTGCTTGGCCTTCAGGATCGGCGTCGCGCATTCCCGGCCGAACACGATCGGCGGCAGGCGCTTCGGCACCTCCTCGTACAGGCGCACGACGTTCGACATGCCGCCGCCGAGCACGATGGCGTCGGGGTCGAGCAGGTTGACGACATGGGCCAAGCCCCGGGTCAGCCGGCTGATATAGCGCTCCAGGCTGGCCGAGGCGTCCGGATCGCCGGCTTCCGCCCGCGCCACCACCTCATGCGTCGAGATCTCCTGCCCGGTCACCCGGACGTGGTCCTTGCCGAAGCCGGTGCCGGAGATCCAGGTCTCGAGGCAGCCCTGCTTGCCGCAGTAGCAGTCCGGGCCCGGCAGCTCCTCGGGCGTGGCCCAGGGCAGCTGGTTGTGGCCCCATTCGCCACCCAGGCCGTTGCCGCCGCGATGGGCGCGGCCGTTGACGGCGATGCCAGCTCCGGTGCCGGTGCCGATGATGACGGCGAAAACCAGCCCCTTGCCGGCTGCGGCACCGTCGGTCGCCTCCGACACGGCCAGGCAGTTGGCGTCGTTCTCGCAACGCACCTCGCGGTCCAGGGCGGCGCTGAGATCCTTGTCGAAGGGTTTGCCGATCAGCCAGGTGGAGTTGGCGTTCTTGACCAGCCCGGTCTGCGGCGACAGAACGCCGGGCATGCCGACGCCGACCGTACCGCGCTGGCCGGCCGCCGATTCGACCGCGGCGACGAGATCCCGGATCGCCTGGACCGTGCCCTCATAGTGCCGCGGCGTCGGGATGCGCTGGCGGTGCAGCTCCGTCCCGGCATCGTCCAAGGCGATCGCTTCGATCTTCGTGCCTCCGAGATCGACGCCGATCCGCATACCCGCCTCCGCCCTTCCTCAAGCCAAGAAAAGGGCCCTGCACCCGGGTGCAGGACCGCACCACCGTCATCAGGCGTGCCCGCGGCTATTTCGCCGCGAGCACCATGATCATCTGCCGGCCTTCCATCTTCGGCATCTGCTCGACCTTCGACAGGTCCTGCAGCTCGTCGCGCACCTTGACCAGAACATTCATGCCCAGCTCCTGGTGCGCCAGCTCTCGCCCGCGGAAGCGCATGGTCACCTTGACCTTGTCGCCTTCCTCGAGGAAGCGCCGCGCGCTGCGCATCTTCACGTTGTAATCGTTGTCGTCGATGTTGGGGCGGAGCTTGATCTCCTTGACATCGATGACTTTTTGTCGCTTCCGCGCTTCGTTCTTCTTCTTCTGCGCTTCGAATTTGAACTTGCCGTAATCGAGGATCTTGCAGACCGGCGGCACGGCGTTGGGCGAGATCTCGACCAAGTCCAGCCCGGCCTGCTCCGCGGCCCAAAGGGCCTCGCGCAGGGGCACGACCCCGATCATTTCGCCATCCGCGCCGACCAGCCGCACCTGGGCCGTATCGATCTCGCGGTTCACCCTCGGCCCTTCGCGGGTCGGCAGGGCATTCGTTGGTAGTCTAGCTATGGATAGCCTCCGTCAATTGCTGCGCCCCCGTCTGCACCTCCCCCCTCTTGGATGTCAACGGGGATCGCGCCTCTTCCACAAGTTTATGAAGCGCCTCGCTCAGGGCAAGGACTTCCTGCGCCTCTCCGCCAAGGCGGCGCAGGGCCACGCTCCGGCTCTCCGCCTCGCGCTTTCCGACCACCAGCATCAGCGGCACCTTCTTCAGGCTGTGCTCGCGGACCTTGTAGTTGATCTTCTCGTTGCGGAGGTCGATCTCGGCGCGCAGCCCCGCGGCCACCAGCGCCGCATGCACCTCCTGCGCGTAGGGATCGGCCTCGCTGGTGATGGTCGTGACCACCGCCTGCACCGGCGCCAGCCACAGCGGCAGCTTGCCGGCATAGTTCTCGATCAGGATGGCGATGAAGCGCTCCAGCGACCCGAGGATCGCGCGGTGCAGCATCACCGGCCGATGCTTGGCCCCGTCCTCGCCGACATAGGTGGCGTCGAGCCGCTCCGGCAGCACGGAATCGAACTGCAGCGTGCCGCACTGCCAGGTCCGGCCGATCGCGTCGGTCAGGTGGAACTCGATCTTCGGCCCGTAGAACGCGCCCTCGCCCGGCAGCTCTTCGAACTCCAGCCCGGCCGCGATCAGCGCATCGCGCAGCGCCTGCTCGGCGACGTCCCATTGCTGGTCCGACCCCGCCCGCACGTCGGGGCGCAGCGCCAGCTTCACCGCCACGTCGGGGAAGCCGAGGTCGCGATAGACCTCGTACTGCAGCGCGATGTAGCGCGCCGCCTCCGACACCGACTGCTCCTCGGTGCAGAAGATATGGGCGTCGTCCTGGGTGAAGGCCCGCACCCGCATCAGCCCGTGCAGCGCGCCCGAAGGCTCGTTGCGGTGGCAGCTGCCGAACTCCGCCATCCGGATCGGCAGGTCGCGGTAGCTGACGATGCCCTGCTTGAAGATCTGCACATGGCAGGGGCAGTTCATCGGCTTGATGCCGGCCAGCCGCTCCGGCGAGCCGTCCTCCTTCTGGCCGATCGCCACCTTGAACATGTTGTCGCCGTACATGTCCCAGTGGCCGGACGCCTTGAACAGGCTGGAATCGACCAGCTGCGGCGTCTTCACCTCGACATAGTCGGCCCGGGCCAGCTTCTCGCGGATGTAGTTCTCCAGCGTCCGGTACAGGGTCCAGCCCTTCGCATGCCAGAACACGCTGCCGGCCGCCTCCTCCTGCAGATGGAACAGGTCCATCTCGCGGCCCAGCTTGCGGTGGTCGCGGCGCTCCGCCTCCTCCAGTTGGTGCAGATAGGCGTCGAGCTCCTTCTGGTCGCGCCAGGCCGTGCCGTAGATCCGCTGCAGCATGGCGTTGCGGTGATCGCCGCGCCAATAGGCGCCGGCCACCTTCATCAGCTTGAAGCCCTGCCCCACCCCGCCGGTGGAGGGCATGTGCGGGCCGCGGCAGAGATCGAGCCAGTCGCCCTGGCGGTAGATCGAGATGGTCTCGGCCTCCGGCAGGTCCTGGATGATCTCGGCCTTGTACTTCTCGCCCTTGTTCTTGAAGAACTCGATCGCCTCGGTGCGGTCCCACACCTCGCGAGTGAAGGGCGCGTTGCGGGCGATGATCTGCCGCATCTTGGCTTCGATCTTCTCGAGATCGTCGGGCGTGAACGGCTCGTCGCGCGCGAAGTCGTAGTAGAAGCCGTTCTCGATCGCCGGGCCGATCGTCACCTGGGTGCCGGGATACAGGTCCTGCACCGCCTCGGCCATGACATGCGCGGCGTCATGGCGGATCAGCTCCAGCGCCTCGGGCGAGCTGCGGGTGACGATGCCGACCTTCGCGTCCCGGTCGACCATGGTCGCCAGGTCCGACAGCTTGCCGTCGATCGTCATGGCGATCGCCGCCTTGGCCAGGCTCTTGGAGATATCGGCGGCGATGTCGGCGCCCGACATCGGGCGGTCGTAGCGTCTGACCGCGCCGTCGGGCAGGGTGATGGCGATGCCGGCGGGCTCGGCCATGGGTCTATCCACGTTCATTCTTCCGGAAGGGGGCGAGGCACTGTACGGGGCAGGCAAGGCCTGTCAAGCGGCCTGGGCAGCGGCGCGCTCATGCCGCCTGCGACGGCGGCGCGGGCTGGCGCATCACCCGCGGCGGCTTGATCGGCCGTTTCGGGGTCAGTCGCCAGCGCTTGTGCAGCCACAGCCACTGCTCCGGCCGGGCGCGGATCCAGCCTTCGACCACCCGGTTCAGCCGGATCACTCCCTCCTCCACATCGGCCTTGCGGTCGCCGGTGCGGGGGATGTCGAGCGGCGGGTCGATCACCGCGCGGTAGCGGGCGCCTTTCGTGCGCTCCACCCGCATCGGCAGCAGGGCGCAGTTGAAGTGGTAGGCCATCTCCACCGCCGCCGGCGAGGTCAGCGCATCCTGGCCGAGGAACGGCACCTTCAGCCCGCCGGTGTAGCGCTGATCGACCATCACCCCCAGCACCCCGCCATTGCGCAGGAGGCCGAGGGCCCGGCGCGCGTCGTTGCCGGCCATGCGCTTCTCCAGCAGGCCGGTGCCGAGCGAACTGCGCACGCCGCGGACCAGCCGGTCGACCAGCCGATTGTTCAGCGGCCGCACGAAGATGGTCAGGGGGGCGCCGTGTCGGGTGGCGACGATCGGCCCGGCCTCCCAGTTGCCGAAATGGGCCAGCGCCATGATCACCGGACGGCCGTCGGCCCGCGCGGCCTCGTAGTTCTCGACCCCGTCGACGATGATCCGGTCGGCGCGGCGCGCCTCGGCCCGCCCCAGCGCCCGCAGATGCGGATATTCCCCGATCACCCGGCCGAGATTGTCCCACATCCCCGCCAGGATCTTGCGCCGCTGGGCCGCCGTCAGCTCCGGCATCACCAGCTGCAGGTTGCGGTCACCGTGACGGGTGGCGCCGATCCGCATGCCGATGGTCCGCGCCACCCAGGACCCGATGTTCGAGGCGACGTCGATCGGCACGCAGCGCAGCAGCCCGTAGGCCGTGTAGGCCAGGGCCGCCTGCAGCGGATGGACGACGTAGGACCGCACCAGGCGCGGCGCGTCCTTCCGCAGCCGTTTCAGTCTATTGCGCAATCGACTCATCAGAGAAATCGGGATCGGGATTCGCTCAGGCCGAAAATTGGGAATGTTGCCGGACAAAGGCAAGTTCGAGGAGCCATGCGGAGAAGTCCGGTCATCCGGGGCGCGGCGGCACGTCGCTTGAGCCGGCCGAACCCGCATGCTAACTCGGCAGGCAAGTGAACGGAAATATCTCGATGGTCAACGTCATCTGCGCGAAATGGGGCCCGAAATACGGGCCGGACTACGTCAATCGGCTGAAGTCGATGGTCAGCCGCAACCTGGCGCGGCCGCACCGTTTCGTGTGCTTCACCGACGACCCGACCGGCCTCGCCCCCGATGTCGAGCATTTCCCGATGCCGGTGCTGCAGGTGCCGGAGCCGCACCGCAACCTGCCCTGGCGCAAGGTGACGCTGTTCGGCAAGCCGCTCGGCGACCTCGAAGGGCCGACGCTGTTCCTCGACCTCGACATCGTCATCGTCGACAGCCTGGACCCGTTCTTCGACCATCCGGGCCGGTTCTGCGTGATCCACAACTGGACGCACCCGGACCGCCGCGTCGGCAACACCTCGGTCTACCGCTTCGAGATCGGGGCGCATCAGGACGTGCTGGACAACCTGGTCGCCAACCATCGCCAGATCTTCGCGCGCTACCGCAATTCGCAGACCTACGTCTCCGACCATATCGGCGAGATCACTTGGTGGCCGGACGCCTGGTGCAAGAGCTTCAAGAAGCACTGCATGCCCGGCGGTCCGTTCGGCCTGTTCAACTGGTTCATGACCCCGCGCCGCCCCGAGGGCGCCCGCATCGTCGTGTTCCACGGCGATCCGAAGCCGGAATATGCGATCAACGGCCATTGGCCGGGCCGCTGGTCGAAGCATGTGCGCCCGACCCCATGGGTCGCCGAGCATTGGGGTTGACCGATCCGTCCGACATCTCCGCGATCCGCTGCTGGATCGTCAGCGAAAGCAAGGCCGGCACCATCGCACAGTGCCGCGGCGTGGCCGAGAAGCTGGGCGTCGCGGCGGAGACACGGCTGGTACAGCGCCCCGATCGGACCAAGACCGGGCTGGCACGCCGCCTGAACCGACGCTGGACCCATATCCGCAACGTCCATCTGAACCGGATCCGGCCGCCCTGGCCGGATCTCTCGATCTCCTGCGGCCGCCAGGCGGAGCCGGCGGTGATGGCCGCAACGCGCCGCTCCGGCGGCTCGATCTTCACCGTCCATCTGCAGATCCCGATGGTCGGCTTCGACCGGTTCGACCTGTGCTTCGTCGGCCGGCACGACTGGCGGCCGGAGTTCGACGGCCGCGACGACGTGCTGCCGATGGTGGGCGCGCCGCATCGGGTCGACACGGCGCTGGTCGCCGGTCATCGCGCGGCGGCGGAGCAGCGCTTCGGCGCCCTGCCCGGCCGCCGGGCGGCGGTGATGATCGGCGGTCCCAATCCCGGCTACGGCTACTCCGGCGAGCGCATCGACGCGCTCATCGCCCAGCTGCAGGCGCTTCAGGCGGAAGGTTGGAGCCTCCTGGTCACGACCTCGCGCCGCTCCGACCCTGCGGTGCTGCCGCGGCTGCAGCAGGCGCTGTCCGGCGATCGCGGCTTCGTCTGGGACCGCACCGGCGAAAATCCGTATTTCCAGTATCTCGCGATCGCCGATGCCGTGCTGGTGACGGTGGATTCGATCACCATGACCTGCGAGGCGGCGTCGACCGGAACGCCGGTGTTCTCGATCCCGCTGGACGAGAAGCCCGGCCCATATCTCGAGAAGTTCCATCGCTTCCACCGGGACATGCAGGAGACGCTGGGGCTCACCCGGCCGTTCACCGGCACGATCGAGCCCTACGCCTACACGCCGCTGGACGAGGCCGGCCGCATCGCCGGCATCCTCCGGGAACGGCTGGCCGCAAGGCAGCAGGGGGTCTGATCAGCTCTTCCAGCGCGCCAGGCGGCGGCGCCATCGCCGGCGCGCATGGTCCAGCTGCTCGCGCAGCAACCCGCGTTGCGTCACCGCAGCGGGCAGCGTGAAGGGCTCGGCGATCGCCTGCGGCACCCGGTCGTGCGGCAGGTCCAGAAGCCGCGCGAAGGGCTCGCCGGTCGCGATCTCCTCCCGCGTCCATTGGCACCAGGCGAGACGCTCGAACACCGGCTCGCGCTCCGGATAGGCCGGATGGTCGACATCGGTGCCGCGCCGGCACAGCTCGTGACAGATCAGGGTCGGCCCGCAATAGAAGGCCGGGACCCCGGCGATCAGCCCCTTGACCGCCGCGGTGCTGGTCCAGGTCACCGTGCACCAGGCGTCGCGCAGCTGCTCGTCGAGCGACACGGCGGTCTTACGCGTCCGGCGCACCACCGGACGCCGGGTCGGCAGCGTCAGACTGTAGTCCCAGCCCTCCGGCATGCGGCGGAAATCCTGGTCCGCCCCCTTCAGCTTCTGGCCGATGACGAGAACGTGGCTGCCGTCGCGCCTCCAGTCCAGCATCGGCACGCCCCAGCCGCGCCAGCGGTCCGGCCCGCCCGGCGGAAACCGCCCCTCCCCGTTCCAGCCGTCGAGCGCCACCTGGAAGAAGCGCCGCGGGCCGATCGGCGACAGCCAGCCGTTCTCCATCACGATCGCCCGGCCGCCGACCGCCTTGATGGTGCGCAGCGCCGCCAGCCGGTCGGTGCCGAGGAAGGGCGACCAGCAGATCAAGACGTCGTCCGGCCCCGCGTCGCGGTCGGGCATGCCGATCGTGACCGGGCCGAGCCGGTGCGCCCCGGCCGCCACCTCGTCATAGGGCTTGACGTTGGTCTGTCCGGGAGATGGCGGATCGCCGAGGACGATGAAGATGCGCATGCGCCGCTGCCTCCGACGTCAGGACATGCCGAGCCGGCGGCGGACCGGGTGGTCGCCGGGCAGGCGCAGGGCCAGGTCGCGCAACCGGCCCAGCAGCGTGTAGTGCGGGCGAA
The DNA here is from genome assembly GCF_000423185.1 of Inquilinus limosus DSM 16000. GTDB lineage: Bacteria > Pseudomonadota > Alphaproteobacteria > DSM-16000 > Inquilinaceae > Inquilinus > Inquilinus limosus. The sequence continues at coordinate 261,940 of NZ_KE383986.1, forward strand.
CCTCGGCCGGCTCCTCGAGCCGCACCGGAACACCGTCATGCGGCAGGTCCAGCAGCCGCCTCAGCGGCTCCCCGGTCGCGATCTCCGCCGGGCTCCACTGGCACCAGGCGAGGCGTTCGAAGACGGGCTGCCTTTCGGGATAGATCGGCGCCTCGATATCGAGGCCGGGCTTGGACAGCTCAGGGCACAGCGTGTTGGGACCGCAGTGGAAGGCCGGGATGCCGGCGACCAGCCCCTTGATCGCGGCCGTGCTGGTCCAGGTCACCGTGCACCAGGCGCCGCGCAGATCCTCCTCCAGCGGGCGCGCCGCGCCGGGCATCCGGCGCAGCACCGGCCGGCGGGTCTCCAGACGCAGGCTCTGGGCCCAGCCCGGCGGCATCCGCCGGGCATCCCCGATCGACTGCGCCTTTTGGCCCAGGACCAGGACATGCCCGCCCTGCCGCTGCCAGTCCTGCAGTTTCACACCCCACTCCGCCCAGCGCGACGGTCCGCCGTCCGGGAACCGGCCGGTGCCGTTCCACCCGTCGAGCGCGAACTGGAAGTAGCGCACGCCGCACAGTGGCGAGAGCCAGCCATTCTCGAGGATCACCGCCCGACCGCCCGCCGCCCGCACGTCACGGACCGCCGCCCAGCGCTTGGACAGGCGGAACGGCGACCAGGTGATGAGGACGTCTTCGGGTCCGAATTGCTCCGGCAGCTCCGTCGCGGTCGGTCCGATGCGCTCGCAGGCGGCGATGCATTCGCGCCACGGCTTGCGGTCGCCCTGGGGCAGATAAACAAAGAAACGAGGCGTCACTCCCATATCGTCTTCGGGTATCCACCAACCTGCCCGCCGAGGCAAGCATGGCGGCGATCAGACGCCGCGCCGCGGCAGGACGCAGAGAACAAAAGCGCAGGAATGGAGCAAAAAGGACGGCGGCGGGCCGCGGCGGCCTGATGGACGGGGTGTACGATCGATCCGCCGGCGGCGGATCCCCTCCTCTACCCGACCAGACGCTGTGCGATCCTGGCCAGCGGCTTGTGCCGTGACGCCGCAGCCCGCATACGCCCGGCGAAGGTCCAGGCCGACGGCACCGGCTCCGGATCCATCAGGATCTCCGGCCGTCCGTCATGCGGCAGCGACAGCAGGCGGGCGAAAGGCTCGCCGGACCGGATCTCGTCCTCGGTCCATTGCATCCAGGCATAGCGACGGAACACCGGCTCACGGTCCGGATAGACCGGGTTATCGACGTCGAGGCCGCGCCGCATCAACTCGCCGCAATTGATGTGCGGCCCGCAGTAGAAGGCCGGGACGCCGCGGATAATCGACTTGATCGCGACCGTGCTGGTCCAGGTCAGCGTCGCGAAGGCCTCGTCCAGCTGCCGGTCCAGCGGCGTCTCGGTGAACCGGGTCCGCCGCACCACCCTGCGGCGGGTCTGGGGAACGACGCTCTGCGCCCAGCCGGGCGGCATGGCGCGGGGGTCGAGATTGATCCCCTTCGGTCGCTGCTCCACCACGAGAATGCTATCGCCGTCGCGCCGCCAGTCGCGCAGCGGCACGTTCCACGAGTCCCAGCGCCCGCGGTCGCCGGCCGGGAAGTCGCCGGTGCCGTTCCACCCGTGCAGCGCGAGCTGGAAGTACTTCTGCCCCCGGATCGGAGACAGCCAGCCGTTCTCGCCGATGATGGCCCGCCCTCCGGCGGCGCGGATCTGGCGATAGATGTCGCTGCGGAAGGTACCGCGGAACGGGGCCCAGAGAATCGCGATGTCGTCCGGCTCGAACCACGCCGGCGTGCTCATATGGACCGTGCCGAGGCGCGCCGCGCCTTCGGCGAGCGCCGCCCCGGGCTTGCCGATCGACACGCCCCAGAACACGAAGATCCTAGCCATGGGTGCCGTTGCCGCGGATCTGGGCGTAGATCGCATGCGGCTGCTCGAGGCTCTGCGTGTAGCGCGCCTCGAGCGCCGAGGTGGCGCGGGCGAAGACGGCCCCCTCCTTCAGTGCGCCCTTCGCCGACCAGATGAAGCTGTCGTCGCCGAACTCGACGTCGACGAGGCCGGCCGGCATGTTCTGCCACCGGATCCGCGGCTTGAGCCGCCGGCGGATGACATAAAGATAGTAGATGACCGGCTGGTCGATATGGTCGCTGGGGCGCATGTGCAGCGCGCGCCAGGTGCCGGCCGCCAGCTTTTCGCAGAAGCCGAGCGCTTCCTTGGAATGGTTGACGCCGACCGCGCCGGCCAACACCCGGCGCCAGACCCTGCGCTCGCCGAGGCGGAAGCGCAGCGTCACGTCGGCCCGCTCGATCATCTCGAACACCTGAGCCAACGGGCGGCGGATGATGCCGTCGATGTCGACGCACAGGATCGGCGCCTTGCAGGCCAGCAGCAGATGGTGCAGGACCAGGAATCGCGCGGCCGAGAAATAGACCGGCCTGGGGAGAGAAAGCCGTTCGTAGGAGTTGTCTTCCCATGTGAACGACAGCTTCACATGGGACAGGGATCGACGCATCCGATCGATGTGATCGAGCGTCTCCTGGCACGGACCATACAGATGGATATGGATGTGCAGCGGCTCGGCCAGCGTCTCGGCCGACAGCAGGAAACTCGGCGCGAATTTCCTATAGTATCTGTCGTCACAACCACAGAACAGGACCCCCGGCGTTCCCATATCCGGCGTATTGCCGCGAATCCGCAAACGATAGTTCTTGACAGCAGATTTCGTCCTCGTGTCGGCCAAATTCTCCAGAAGAATAGAGCAGGACAATCGCCTCAAAAACCATCGGGACAATCTCTTGAGTGAATAGCCGCTCATGACGTCTTGCCCGAAACCCCATTTCCTTTGACGCGGCGGCGATCGTCTGCGACCTCCCGCTGCTGGTGGCCCGCTCACCGGCACGTTAGCGTCACGAGAAATACCATAACGTGCCTAGCGTCACATCCGGTTTGCGTTGCCCCAGCCCCAGGCGCCCACAATTCCGCATCCTGGAGAAGCAGCAGGGCGCAATCATGGCGTGGCGGGGGACTTCGCAAGGCCGATCGCGGCGGGCCCGCCGGCGCTCGATTCGCGCCCGGGGCCCCTCCTGTGCGGTCAGCCGGATTCGCGCCAGTACGCCTCCTCCCGATGCAGGACCAGGTCGTCGACCCGGCTTCGCCCCTCCTCCTTCCGCCCGCCCTTGAGGTGATCCATGAAGCGGCCGAGACGGGAGTTGATCAGCACATGCGGAACCTTGAGGCCGAGTCCCCCGGCGATGTCGAAGGATTTGTGACCGCGGCGCTCGGTCTGCTTGCGGACGAGATCGAACAGGAAGGAGTCGTGGAACTCGTATTCGCGGAACATCTCGTCCCGCGTGTACAGCCGCTCGAACTCCGCGAGCATTCCGCGGGTCGCCGAGTGCCGCAGATTGTAGGCGACGAAACCGCATTCGGAATGAATGCGGCGGCGCAGATACCCGACGAAACAATCGGGCGGCACGAATCCTTCGATCTCCTCCCGGCTGACATCGGCGAAGAAGCGGGTGTCGGCGTCGATCCAGATCAGCACATCGGCATCGGTGGTCGCGGCGGCATGGAAGACGGCGAAGCTCTTATGCGCGAACCGCACCGCGTTCCAGCGATATCCCTCCCCCCAGCGCTTCTCGCCGAGCTTGAAGCGCAGCTTGGCCAGATCATAGCTCAGCCGGAACCGCACACGCCGGGTCAGGCCATGGGCGAGCGGATTGTCGGCGTGGCGGTGCTTGAACGCGGCCAGCTCCGGCGAACTCTCGATGAGGTCGCGCACCACGATCCGGCCGGCGGGAGGCCTGGGAGCGAAGCCCTCGCAATAAAGCAGGAGCGGCACCTCGGCGGGCCAGTGCCGATCGAAGGTCTCGACCATGCGCTGCCCATAGGCTTCGTATCCTGCGGCATTGCAGGTCGTGACCACGGCGAATCTGCGCCCGCGCGCGGCAAGCCCGGAAGTCATGTTACCGATTTCTTTATGAACGTCCCCTGGTTGAGGACCAGCATAGTGGGTCTCGGAAGTATCGGCGACATCAATTTCCATGCGATGCCGCTGCGTGGATCAGTAATCCGGTCATCGGCATCGTCGTCAAGAAGTAGGCCGTGGCTCGAACACCGGCCTGTCGGGCTGAAAGTGGTCCTAGCCTGGTCGCGAAGGCCGCGGCCTCGGCGTGGCCAGGACCGCGTCGTAATCGGCCCGCTCCAGCCCCATCACCGCGCCGCCGCGGCCGACATTGCGCAGGATCCGGCCATCCGCCTCGAAGGCCCGGCGCAGGACGCCGAACTCCCGGACATAGATCTCGTCCTCGGGGCGGACGTATTGATTGGTCTCGCTCTGCCCCGGCGCGTAGAAATAGGTGGTCGCCTGGCTGTAGTCGAGGTCGACGCCGAGGATGTAGGCTTCGGCGAATCCCATGTAGTGGGCGATCTGGGCCGCGAACAGGATCACCGTCGAATCATTGCCCAGCCCCTGCCAGGGATGGTGCCGGAAGCCCTGCTTGCGCAACCCCCCGCGATAGGTCGGGAAGGTCACCACACGGTCGGTGGGCGGCCGGAACTCAGGCCGGGCCGCGATGGTGTCGCGCACCAGATAGGTCTCGACCGGCAGGGTCGAGACATCGGCCTTGATCCGGTCCCAGCCGCGCAAATCGCTCAGCACGTAGTAGGGGATCGGCGCCGGCAGCCCGTGCTCCAGCGCCTTGTAGCCCTTCTTGACCACGAAGAACTGCTCGCCGGCCAGCTTCGACAGGTCGAATTCGAGCAGCGAGGGTGCGTTGCCGAGCAGGAAGCAGCGTTCGCCGCGATGGCGGTCCTTCAGCGCCATGATCCGCCGGGTGCGGCCGGGCGCGGCCAGGGCCCCGGCCAGGGCATAGGTCTTGGCGAGCAGCGGCAGCATCGCGCCCCCCTACCCGGCCGCCGCGGGCGAGGCGCCCAGCAGCTCCCGGTACACCGCCAGGGTCGAGCCGGTCATCGCTTCCTTCGTGTAGTGCGCCGCCACCGTGGCGATGGCGCGTTCCGCCATCCGCTCCCGCTCCTCCGGCGTCAGCGACAGGGCCCGGTCGATCGCGGCGGCCAAGGCCTCCGGGTCGCCGGGCGGCACCAGCCAGCCGGTCTCGCCCTCGGCCACCACCTCGGGCGGCGCGCCGATGTTGGTCGCGATCACCGGCCGGCCCAACGCCATCGCCTCCACCACCACGCGGCCGAAGCCCTCGGGATCGGTCGATGCGTGCACCACCACGTCGGACAGCATGTAGGCGGCCGGCATGTCGTCGCAGTGGTCGACCAGTTGCACCACGCCGTTCAGCCCCTTCGCCGCGATCCGGTCGACCAGCTCCTGCCGGTAGCTGCTGCGGCCCTGGTCGCTGCCGACGATCAGGCAGCACAGATCCTGCCGGCCGAGCCGGGCCAGCGCGTCGATCACCACGGTCTGGCCCTTCCACCGGGTCAGGCGCCCCGGCATCAGCACGACCGGCCGGTCGTCCGGCGCCCGCCAGGCGCGGGCCAGCTTGATCATCCGCTCGGCCGAGACCGCCTCGATCGCGAAATGCCGCAGGTCGACGCCGCGCGGGATGGTGCGGATCCGCGCCGGATCGGCGCCGTAGGTCTGGATGATATATCGGGCGACGTAGTCGGAGATGGCGATCACCCGATCGCCACGCACCATGATCGAGTTGTACAGCCGCTTGGCCGCGTTGTGCTGGTTGTAGGGTGCGTGCACGGTGGTGACGAAGGGGATGCCCAGGCGCCGGCAGGCGGCGTGGGCGCTCCAGGCCGGGGCGCGGCTGCGGGCATGGACGAGGTCGATGCCGCGGTCGCGGATCACCGCCTCGAGCCGGCGGATGTTGCGCCAGATCGTCACCGGGTTCTTGCCGGCAAGCGGCAGGGTGATGTGCTCCGCCCCGGTCCGCGCCAGGTCGCGCAGCATGGCGCCGCCCTCGGAGGCGACCAGCGCCCGGCCCCCCGCCGCCTCGATCGCCGCGGCGACCTCGACGCAGCCGCGCTCCGCCCCGCCGGTGCCGAGCGCCGGCAGCACCTGCAGGATGGTGCGGCCCCGCAGGTCGACCGGGGCGGTCGGCGGCTCGTCGGTCGCGGCGTCTGGCGGAAGAAGATGAGCGGTCACGAGTTACGATGGTACCGGGCGAAACGGGCGCGCACCCTACATCAGCAGCCGGATGCGCGCCATGGCTGGAAGCGTCAGGCAGGGCTGCGCCAGCGCAGCGACATGCAGGACAGGCCGGCGTCGAGCTTGCCGGTCTCCTCGACCCGGAGCGGCACGACACGGTGGCCGAGCCGGTCGAGCGTCTCGATGGTGCGCGGGAAGCCGGCGCCGACCAGCACCACGTCGTTGACCCGCAGCGCGTTGGCGGCAGCCTCCTCCCCCTCCGGCACGCGCACCACGCGCATGCCGGGGAAGAAGCCGGCCAGGGCCTCTGTCGCCAGCACCGTCTCGCCGTCGAGCAGCGAGCAGGCGGTCTTGAAGTGAAGCACGCCCGGCGGCGGCGTCACCACCTCGGCCTTGCGGCCGAGCTCGGCGAGCAGCGCCGCCAGCGCCCCGGCGCCGCGGGCGTCGGTGCGGGCGGACAGGCCGATCATCACCGCACGCGGCGTGACCAGCACGTCGCCGCCCTCGGCGAAGCCGGCCTCCAGCGCCAGCACCCGCTCGAAGCGGGCGGCCAGGGCGGGGGCGATCTCCGCCGCCTCGCCCAGCCGCGACGGCGCGCCGGGGCGCAGCAGGATGGCGCCTTCGGGGAAGGTCAGCGCCGGATCCTCGACGAAGACGGAATCGGGGAAGGCCTCGAGCGGCGGCAGCACCTCGACCGCCACGCCCGCCCGCTCCAGCGCCGCGACATAGGCCGCGTGCTCGGCCCGGAACCGAGCGATGTCGGGCGCCCCCCGATCGACGGCGCGCAGCCCGTCCACCGCGGACCCGGCGGGCTGGCGCGCCAGGGCGCGATCGAACCGGAACACCTCGGCCATCTGTCTCTCCCGGATTCCCCGATTTGTCGGTGCCGACTCTATCGCGAGGCTGGATGGGCGGCCATGCCGGAGGCAACACACAAAACCGCATACAAGTCCGCTTGCCGAGCCCGACCCTCGTCGCTATTGTCGGCGCCTCCAGCGGAGGGGTGGCCGAGTGGTTGAAGGCGCTCGCCTGGAAAGCGGGTATACGGTGTTGAGCCGTATCGAGGGTTCGAATCCCTTCCCCTCCGCCATTTAGTCCCGCAGCGCATTGATTTTCCTGACGAAATTCCACAGCTGGATTTTCAGCCTACATCTGCGGCTACACTTCCGATCCGATCTGGGGCGAATGGTGGCGACGGGGCGCGACGACCTCGCTTTTTCGCTGCCAGCCCTCTGGTCCTCCGGCTTCGACCTGTGGCCGCCGGGCTGTGGATGGGTTCCATCTGCAAGGAGGTCGCCCGATTTTTCTGCGCTGCGCGTCCGCCCGCGAGGCTAGCGGTCCCGCGTTCCGGTGCTCACCTTTCCTGCATCAGCCCTGTTAAGGCGTGAGTCCAGAACTCATCAGCTTCGCCTCGTCGGTTCTCCGCATATTCACCGAGATCACGGTTCGAGCCTCGGATGGCGAAGTCGGCGCTCCCAACAATTTGCGCGGCGGCTTTCATGAGCAGAAACAATTCCCCGAATCTCGGATGGCCGGTTTCCATCGGCGTTCGAAGGTTGTGCGCGAGGATCTTGTTGCGGAATTCCCGAAGCCGCCGTTTCGCCAATCGCCCCTTCGGCGACAGGTTGAGGGTCTTGTAGGCGTCGATCGCCCGATCGATGTGCTGCAAACAGGCTGCTTGTTGTGAATCCGCCATGTGCGGCATGCCTGTCACCCAGGTCCTGGCTCGATTGCCCAGCAGCCCTCGACAGCGCTGCTGAGCGAGGTAGTGGAGCAGGATCGGGATGGAGTTTGTGTCCTTCTCGTCGGCGTGGCGCCAGCGACTGCCCGGATCGAAAAGACGGCTGAGAACCAGGGCCAACGTCAGAGCCGCGCTGTGGCTGATTGTGTTGTAGGTCCCAGCCCCATAGACCGGTCGAGCCGGGGGCTTCACCACAATGTCGTTGCCCGCCTCCAACGCCGCCTCAACAGCGAGGCCGAACTGAACGTCTCTCACGATCGGCCCGATCATGGCATCGAGCCGCCTGATGGCCTCGGTCCTTGCGATCGGAGTGCGCCGCTTTTTCGGCTTCCTTGTGGCCACCCTGTCCTCCCCTCCCAGACTCTACGCGAGCGATCTGCACCGCTGCATGACCAGGTACAGTTCGGGATCACCGATCGTCCAGGTGCCGCATGGCCATCCCCTCCGAAATCGACCTGTGGCGCTACAGCCTGGCGCCTGATCGCGCAGCGGTGCGAAGCGCTGTTGAACGAAGAGGGGATGAGGCAGTAGACAGCGGCCCATGCGCTCCCTGGTTGTCCTTCTCCTCGCTCTCTCCTCCCCTGCCATCGCCGCGGTCGAGATCGTCGATGGCGACACCCTGCGCGTGGACGGCGAGCGCGTGCGGCTGTGGGGCATCGACGCGCCAGAACGGGTGCAGCTCTGCCGAATCGACGGCCGGGACGAGCCGATCGGCCGGGAGGCGACCGAGGCGCTGCGGTCGATCCTGGCGCACGGCGAGTTGCGCTGCGAGACAAAGGACCGCGACCGCTACGGTCGGACCGTCGCCGAATGCTGGGCCGGGCAGGTGAGCGTGAGCGACGCCATGGTCCGGTCAGGGTGGGCCTGGGCTCTTCCCCGCTACAGCAAGGATCGCTACCTGCCGGCGCAGGAGGAGGCCGAGCGGGCGGCCCGCGGAGTGTGGGCAGGCGACCGCGCCTGCGAGGCCCCGGCCCGCTTCCGGCAGCAGCACCGCAGGTGATATCGTCGAGACATTTCCAGCCGGCGCAGTGCGCCAAGGAATAGTTGGGGGAATTCATGTCGAATTATCGAAGGGATCCCGTGTCCGGGTTTTTGCAGGGGATCCTTATCTTTTTTGGAATCGTCCAGATCCTCGGGGGAATCATTGCGGCAGCCAAGCTCTGGCCGGAGCCCTCGTTCCGCTACGTCCTATCTGCCGGGCTCTCATACAGTGCGGCGGACGCCCTCCGGCAGCAGCAAATGGTCTGGGCCACCGCCATCCTTGTGGCGTCGGTGATCATGTCAGCGCTGTTTTTCGCCCTGTCCTATGTGATCGCGCAGAATGAGACGATCAAAGAACGACTGGCAGATGGGCGCCGGCCAGCCACTCCATGAAGCCGAGTCTGAAGGGGCCGACCTGCTCTCGATGGCGACGGGCATCCCAACCCCGACCGGGGAAGCCGTTTCGCCACATTGATTGACGCTCGGCCGAGGGAACCTCAACGCTCGCCGGAGATGTTGATGCGGCATGGCGAAGGGGCGCGACGCATCGGACTGGACGGTCCGCCACGACGGTGACGAGGGCACCGTGGAGTGCGACGAGTACCGCGGCCGGTTTCGTGTAAGGCCCGGCGGTGTGGTTCGGATCATCTGGACTCAGGGGAAAGGGCCGCCGCCGAAGGAGGACCTGCCAGTCAGCATGGCGGCGCAGGAGGCGATCGACGCGGCGATCAGGCCTAGGCCATGAGGTGCTTGGCGACTCAGCCCCGCCGCGCTATCGCTCCTGTATGAGCGAAGTCCCGACCACTCCCAAGATCGACAACATTTACTACCACGATTCATTCGTGGCAGCGTGAGGCGACTTGTCGGAGTAGTAGGATACTCAAGCGGCTCGGCGCGCTTCGTGTGTCGCTCTTAGACCGAGCGTCGATTTTTGATGGGGGATTTTTATGAATGCAACGCGACCAGTTGTCGAAGCTGAGGATCTCAGCGGAATCGTCACGACGTTGCTGCATGCGCGCGAAAGCACGAAGTTCGAAACGAAGCGTGCGTCTGGGAAGATGGTTGGAAAGGCCCTAGAGACCATCTGTGCGTTCGCCAACACATCGGGCGGCTATCTCGTAATAGGCTTAGAAGATCGGGGAAAGGCGTCTGGCCAAGATCGACTCTACGGAGTCGAGGAGAATCCTGAAGCATTGGATGAGCTTCGAAGAAAGCTTAGCACTCATATAATCCCGCCGGTAGCTGGCGTCGCAATATCCCAATTCCCTACGCGACTGCGCGATGGGTCGCATGGAAATATTGCCGTGGTCAGAGTGCCGCAAAGCGAGAAGGTTCATTCTATCCTAGATGATGGCACATGGGTTCGCTTTGAAACAAGCAATAGGGAAATGACGCCGGCAGAGATAGTTGAACTATCCTATAGAAGAGGCACGATTAGTGCGGAAACCGAATTAGTAGATGTAGATTTAGAGCTGATTTGCACTTCTTTTTGGCGAAATTATTGTGCAAATCGTGGAGTTACTCATGGATCGGACGAAGAGAAGTTTCTCCGTCTTGGTTTGGCGAAACGACAGTCTGACAAGGTATCGCCAACCCGGGCCGCAGTTCTTCTCTTCTCAGAAGAGCCCGGCGGTCTGCTATCCGGGGTATCTGCTCGCGGTGATGTGAGAGTTTTCCATTATTCTGGCAAGAGTGTAGAGCGAGGAGCCGTTCCCAATTTGCATGTTCCGCCAAAAACGATAAGCGGCCCTCTTATTCAGCAAATCGAAATGTCATACAACTATGTAATGGAAAGGCTCTCAAAAGGACTCGTACTTTCCAGCTCTGGATTCAAATCACGTCACCGCTATCCCGACAGGGTGATTCGAGAGGCCATTACCAACGCTATAATTCATAGAGATTACCACTATAACAAAGATATTCATGTCAGGATATTTGACAATAGAATAGAAATCGAGAGCCCTGGATTGCTACCCGGTGTAATCAAAGTCACGAACATCGATAAATCTGGATCATTCGCCAGAAATCCAATGATCGCGCGATGCCTGCGCGATTTCCCTATTGCTCCAAATGTCGATGCAGGAGAGGGGGTTCCGATGATGTTCTCAGAGATGAAGGCAAGCAATCTTTATCCACCAATTTATCGGGAAATGACTGAGATCGCGTCCCCCTCGCTCCTCGTGACTCTCTTAAACGAAGAGAGGCCGGCCATCTGGGAGGAGGTCAGTCATTGGATCGATACCCATGGTCAGATCGCAAACGGGGACGTCTGCAGAATAGCCGAATGCGATACGTTGACCGCCTCCAAGCACCTTCGACGGTGGGTCGAGCAGGGCTTGCTTGAGATGGATCCGACAAAAGGCAAGCGTAACATGGTTTATCACAAGCCCGCGGCGGATGAACTGGTCCCAGAGCCTCCCGGCGGTTCTTTATCTATTGTGAAGGATAACAACTGACTCCATCCAGAAAAGTCCTTATTTTTCAATATATTAAAGAAAGTTTGTTATCCAAGGGACCGCAAACCATCCGGCTGACAACGTGTTGAGCCATACGAAGCTGTCCGCAACGCTCTCTCGCTCACTCAGCCCCGCTTCGGCGGGGCTCTTCGTCTCGGGTATCGCGGGCGCACGTGGGCGGTGTCGCGAAATCCCGACTCGACTCGCCTCGCTCCGCAAGCCACACTCCCTTCATTGCAAGAGGAGTTTTTGATATGGCAGATTATCAAGTGACCTGTATTCGGCGCGACAGAAGTGATGCCGATCGACGCATTGATCGGCTCGGCGGCCCTGGTTGGAATGATACGATCGATAGAGTGATCGCATTCATCAAGGCTGGTACTCACCGGTTTTGGACAACCGCCAACGGACAGAACGTCTGGGTAGTTGTCAGACAGCACCCGACGTCGGGTCGGGATTATCTGGCAACTCAGAACGATGGATATCCACCGAACAATTTGTTGAGCCTGCCGGAGTGCCCATAAGCAACGCGCTAGGCGACTTGTAGGCCATGGGTCAAGTGCCCAAGCCAGGGCCTATCTCAACCAAGCGCCGACCGATCCGACCCTGACCGACTACGATCGCGAGAACCTCGTGCTCTATCTGCGGCTGCTGGACGCCGCCGAGGAGGGCGCCGATTGGCGCGAGGTGGTGCGGGCGCTCTTCGAGATCGATCCTGCAGCCGATCCCGAGCGCGCCAGGCTCATGCACCAGAGCCACCTTGAGCGGGCGCGGTGGCTGAGCCGAGAGGGATATCGGTACCTCCTCAGGGAAGGCTAATCCGTCCTCTTCCAAACAGAAGCCCCGGCCGAAGCCGGGGCCGTTCACAACGTTGTTGTGAAGCTAGGACGCCGCGATTGCCTCCCGGCCGATCAGAGGCCAGTCGTCGCGCGCAGTCTTGGCGAACATCTCTGCCTCCTCAGCGACCCGACGGACCGCAGCCACGTCAGCCTCCTCGAACGGGCCTGAGCTGCGCAGCAGCAGGACAACGGCGTGACAAAGGTCGGCGGCGGCACGCAGGTTATTTTCGTACTCGTCCACCGCCTCGCGGATCTCGGCGCGGGTATCAGCTATCATGATGACGGCCCTCCCTCGCGTCAGGCTTGCGCGACCAAGCCGCGCTCGATCATGCACCGCTTGACGGCTTGTCGACGCTCTTCCGTCGCCGCCCAATAGGCAGAGATGCGGCGAGCCTCGTCGTCTGCGGCAATCCACGGCCGGTCGGGAAGCCGTTCGAAGAGGGACGCCGAGCCGTCTTCATGCATGACGAGATAGGGCGTCCACCCGAGCGCGGTCATGCCGTCAAGGTAGGCGTTGGGATCCTCATTATCGTCAGAGCCAATCATCGCATCGATCTCCCGCAGGCAAATGGTCGCTGAAATGGCGCGCGGCTCGATGGTCAATCCGTCCGGCATGCTCACCTCCATAAAATGTCATCCATTTTGGTTGACATCATCCATGTTAGATGTCACAAACAGCATGTCAACTGTTTTAGATGAGGTGATTGAAAATGGATGAGCCGGTGATCGTCCCAGCTCAGGTTCGGGCTGGACGGGCCCTTTTGGATTGGTCTCAAGACACCTTGGCTCGATCCGCCAATGTCGGCCTGAGCACGGTGAAGGACGTGGAGAGCGGAAAGCGGGAGCCCATCGCCGCGAACTTGGCGGCTATCCGAAGGGCGCTGGAGGACGCCGGCGTTGTGTTCATCCCGCCTAATGGTGACGGGCCTGGGGTGCGCCTGCGCGGACGAAGGGCGATTGTTATCCGGCGTCCGACAAAGGTGGCCGGCGAGTACCTTCCGTTTCGCGTCGCTTGGCGCGGCCGGAAAGTCATCGCATTCATCAGCGTGGACGCCCTCTCCGATCTTGCTGGCGCCGATCTAGCGACCGACGAAGATCACGTCCGAGCGTTCGAAGCTCACCAAGGTGAGATTCTGGACGCCACATCTCGCGCGATCGATGCGGAGCGGCTCGACGAAGACGGTTATGTCCGGCTCGGGCTGTACGACCTCGGCCGCGTGGTGGGCTAAGGGCGCTAGCCTCGCGCCTCCGGCTCTTCCCCGCTGTTCTCAGATGGATTATGGTCCCGCTCGCTGCGGCGGCGTGGAAAGCAGACACGCTGCCTGCCCGAAAGGGTAGACGTCTCCTCGCAAGAGGAGCTTGCGCGATAGGTGGTAAGGGGGTGGGGCCCTCGACCGGAATTGACCGGAGGAAAAGGCTTAATCGGAGCGGAAGCGAGCAGGGCGGGAAGGACAGCCGAAAGGTCGTGCCCCCGATACCCGGCCCAGGAAATCGGAAGTCTCGCGAAAGCCACCGCAGCCGGAGTAGCGACCGGCCCGCAGCATTCGACATCCCGCCGTTAAATGACGGCAGCGAAGAAAAGGATATCTGGCGCCGACCTCCTATGAGCCGATCCCGTCGTAAATCCCCCTTCTCCGCCATGACAACCGCGGCCTCCGATAAGGAGGACAAGGCCGCTGAGCATCGTCGCGAGCGTCGCCAGGTACGCGTGGCGATCAAGGACGATGCCGGCGCCCTGCCTCACCCTCGTGCCTATGGCGATCCCTGGGACGCGGCGAAGGACGGCAAGCGGCGGTTCGATCCCGCAGAGGAGCCGCGTCTGCTTCGGAAATGAGACGCCGGTGCGGCGTTATCCGCCCGGAAGCGTGACGCCCTTCGTTGCCATCACCTGCCGTAGCAGGCCCATGGCCTGAGTCCTTCCGGTGTCGTCCAGATAGTGGTCATAGACGGCCAAGGCGCCCAGCGTGCACTTGAGGCCGCTCCCCGCGCCTTCACGGCTTCCCAGGTAAAGCTGGTTGGTGGGGGCCGCCAGAGCACCGCTGGTATAGGTTGGCGAGGAGATGTTTGAACCGGCGTCCACCAACCCCCAGATCTGGGTGGTGTTCACGGCCACGACCAAGCCGAACCATTCACCCTTCGGTTGAGTTGTCGCGGTCGTCGCGGCGACGGACCCGTCCGACTTGATCTGCACGGCTGCGACCTGGTTCGTCGCGCTGTCGAAATTCATGCCGAAACCGCTGGTCGAGGCAAGCGACCCGAGGAAGTAGCCGGTCGCAGAGATGTCGGCCGCCGGCATCGCCGCCAAAGCCACCGTGCAATAGGGGGTCGATGGTTTGAGGCCGGTAGCGACCGCGAAGGTGCCGCCGGGCAGCACTAGGCCGGTCGAGCTGAAGGTCAGGCCGGCCGGCAACATAGGCACATTGCCTGTGGCATCGGAGCGCGACCGGAATTCCCAGGCTGCGAGGCAGCCGGAGATGCTGGTCAGAACGGAGGGCATCGGGACCGAGGGCAGGTTTGGGTTGGTCGCGACGACGTGCGTGACGATGCGGGTGCCGAGCATTGAAGGCTCCTTATGCGATCCAAAAGGTTGCGGGCGGGTTCGGATAGACGCCGGCCGAGGCTCTGGCGTCATTGCCGACGCCCCGGAGCACAGCATTGATGGGCGTCGTTCCTCCTCCGAGATGGTTGAAGAAGGCGCACCCGGTAAAGGAGGTGATGGCGGGATCTCCGATCGCATAATCGGTTCCGCCGTTGGTCCTCGGGATCATCCGGATATCGCCGCCGTTGACCTTGACCCGCGCGTGCGCGGAAGTCAGATCGTTGGTGTCTATCCGCCCGATCACGCCGCCCTGGATATCGACCGAGCACAGGGCCCGAATGTCGACCATGCAGGGCCAGCAATTCTCGATCCGGACGCGTGGGACCCATTTGCGCGTCGCGTTCAGGTAGGCGGAGTCCCACAGCGCCGGATTGCCGTCGAGAACCAGGGTCGAGTTCCCGTCAGCGATGAACGCCTTGTTCAGGGTCGAGTAGACGTTCTTGATGACGATGTCGGCATTGGTGCCGTCGTAGCGCAGAGGGTTCCGCGCCCCGTCGGTGTTCTCGTGCAGGGTGCCGGTGATGAGTCCCGAGCAGATCGCATTCGAGTTCGCCGGCACGTTCGTGGCCGAGACACCATCGACCTCGATCACGGTCGGCAGGTAGGTCTTGTAGCCCGCATTCGCGAGCGCTTTGATCTGTACGATCCGGACCGCACCCCAGCGCAGCCGGTCGATGATGCTGGTGCAGCCCTGGAAGTCGAACACGATGTTCTTGACCAGGACCACGTTCGGCATGTGGACGTCGCTCTGGACGTTATCGGCATTCGGATAACCGAGCCGCACCACATCGAAGCTGGTCGCGTTGGCGAAGTTGGGGCCGTTGAAGGTCGCGGTCGGGGGGATCCGGACGGTCAGCCCGTCGACTTCGATGTCACCGTCCCAGTCGCAACCGTAATCGTTGCGGAAGCTGAAGATCGCGGGCAGCGAGTCGTTGGCCTCGCCGAGCACGTCGCCCGGGGTGTTCACGTACTCGTATCGGTTGTTCTTGGCGATGAACTTGCCGCCGCCGATCAGCCGAGCCCCGCGGTTCGTGAAGACGTTGTTCTCAAACCAGACGTCCCAACCGCCCCAGTGGAAGTCGATCCGGTTGACGTGGCTGTTCGTCATCCGGAAGTCCTTGCACATATAGTTTCCGAGGACGCCCCAGCCGTAGAGCCCCCGGAAGTGGTCGACATGCACGTCGACACAGTTCGTCATGAACAGGCCGTAGGAGCCGGCGACGGCAGGATGGGCGTTGGTCTCGGCGTCCTTCAGCTGGATCGAGAACACATACTCCGGGAAGAACATCCGCCGGCTCTCCATGTCGGTCAGAGCCGAGGTGTACTCGTCGACCAAGCCCATGATGCGAGTCATGGGCCGGTCGCACTTGATGCCGACCCAGGAGCGCGGCGCCGTGCAACGGAACTTCGGGGCCTCGAAGGTGAGGAAGCTGTCCTCCTTCTGGGTGATGATCGCCTCAACCACGTTCCCGGTCGTCAGGGTCTCAACGAACCGGTTCGAGAGGTTCCCGTCCTTGCCAATCAGAACGCAGTCGTTCTTGAAGACCCGGTTGCGGAGGTTCGAGGTATCGCCCCGGCGCCACATGTGGATCTCATCAGAGATCCAGGTGAACATCCCGCCGTAGTAGTCAAGCAGCTTCGGAAATGGGAGATATTCCCCACCCTTTATCAGGTACTGCTTGTAGTTCGCATTGAAGTCGGTGACTTCCGAGGGGCTGAGAGTTACCCGAGGCTTACCGCTGATGCGAAAAATCTGAGGGGCGGTGTCCCAGTTGACGATGCCGTCGCCGGACTGATCGTCGGTCAGGATCGTGGCGCCATTCAGATGGCAATCCGTCCTCGCCTGGATCTCACCGGAGCGCCACAGGAAGACACCATCGTTCTGCCGCACCCGAAGGCCTCTGACGTTGGCGAAGGCGTGGCAGTTGATCAGCGCCGTCTCCGTCGGCGTGATGCCGGTGGCATCGGCTCCGAACATCTCCCAAGTGACTTCGCCGCTGGCGAGACCCGGGAGGCAGATGCGTTCCCACCGGCGCCCGTCGGTGCCGACGATGATGCCGCCGCCGTCATCGGGACTGGTAGTGTCGCCAGCCCGCACCTGGAATACCCCCGCGATCTTCTCGCCCGTCACGACGATCCTGGTGAGCGGGCCGCCATAGACGCGCAATGCCGCATAGTCCGTGACAGTGGTGGAGCCGACGTAATTCTCCGCCGTCAGCCCGATGAACGGGATCAGATTGCCAGCCGTGACATCCGCCGTGAGGCTGGTCGAGGTATACGCCGTCGTGACCATGTAGACGACGCCGGTCGCGGTGTCGCGCACGAGATCGCGGGCGTCATAGGCAGTGGCCGGCGCATAGTTGGTGATTGGTCCATAGGAGAGGATCGGGCCGGTCGCCGCGGCAACGGCGGCATAGCCGTCGGCCACCATCTGATCGATCTGGTGCTGAAGTTCGGCGATCTCTTCCGGCGTGAGGCCGCCACCGCCGCCGGAAGATGAGCCGTCCGGCTTCGCGCCGAATAGGACAACGCCATTGGCATCGGTGATGACGAGGGCGTAATCGCCGATCTCGCCGTACCCCACCCGCGCGCCGAGAAGATCAATGTCTCCGTCCATCCGGAAGCCCTGGAGCAGGGTTCCGTTCGCTCCCAGCACCGCGAGCGAGTAGATGGTGTCCCTATAGACCTGGAACGGCGTTTCGCCGATCAGGGCGCCCCCGAACAGTTCCCACACACCGTCCTTCTGGACGCGCCCATAGGCCAAGCCGTTGGGGTCGACGAACTCGAATGCGGCCTGCCCACCATCGACCACGAACACAGCCTGGAGTGCGGTGACGATCCCTTGCAGCGTCGTGAGGGCCGTCGCGAGATTGGACACCCGATCGACGCCCATGATCCACTGATTGGTCGAGTCCTGCCAGACCCAGAGCGTCGGGAAGTTGTTGGCGTCGACCGGATCGGCTCGGACGATGCCCACCGTGCCGTCCGGCTGCGACGTGTCGGCATCCATCGCGGCCTTGGTCGGGTAGGACTTGGCACCACTGCCGGCCGCCTCGGCTAGGGCCTGGATGAAGCGCAGCAATCGGCGGATATCGAGCTTGTTCGGCTCATGGACGCTGCCGTCCGGGTTGTTGTCGGCCCAGACCTGATCAACGGACGGGGTGGCCATCTCCCAGCCCCCCTTATGCGCCGCCGTGACCGGCGGCAGTCGTGCACCGGTCCCATTCGTCGAGAATCATGGCGCGCTGCTCGCTGAGCGTGGCGGCCGCCTTCTGCGGATCGATGCCGGCATCGACCATGCCGACCTGGTAGTCGGCAAGGAGCTCGTCCACATCAGCGACGAAGTCCCTCCCCTCGTTGATGGCTCGAAGCGCGACAAGGCACAGCCGCGTCAGGAAGGGCGAACGGCGACACGCCCGGATGCACTCCAGGAGGTCGCCGGAGATCGGGAAGGGAGCGAGATTCATAGAGGTCTCCATCTAAGGGATCCGGCCGTCTCACGACGCTCGATCCGGGTTGTTTCTCAGTGCAGCGCCGCACCTCTGCGGCGGACCCATGCTTCAGCCTTTGGAAGCTCGGCCGCGCGCCAGACGGCCCAGCGTCGCCGGTTCTCCGCCATCACGGCCTCAATCTCATCCGGCTCGGCATCTCTGGCGAGCAGCGCGATCTCGACCTCGAGGAGAGCCTCCCGCTCGGCACGGTCGACCTCGGCCATCAGCTTCCAGATGCACGGATCCTCGGTCACTTGTCCGCGCTCCATGCCTTTGCGACCGCTGCCGCCGGGTCGGGCTCGCGATCCGCAAGCTTCGCCTCGATGGCATCGAGCCGGGCCAGGATCGGCTGAAGACGCCGGTCGATATGGCCGCGAACGATCGTGGCGATCTCCTGGCCCATGGCCTTCCCGTCGAAACTCATCGCTCGTCCCTTTCTGACCAAGCGGCGGAGATTGCTTGCGAAGCGCGCAGGTCGGCTTGGCCCTTCTCCAGCGTGTCGAGGCGCTCCAGGATGGGCTTCACGGCCCTGTCGATCGCCTCGCGGACGACGAGGCCTATCTCTGTCGCGAACTCGTCTTCGGTCATGCCCGTGATCCTGAAGCCGCCGTCCTTCCCGTCGGAACTCATGGCTCTCCGCCTCCTGCCCATGCTGCCGTGATTGCTTCGGCGGCAAGCGGCTGGATGCGCCGCGCCTCCAGCGCGTCGAGGCGTTCCAGGATCGGCGCCAGAGCCTTCTCGATCGCCGCACGCATGACGGCGGCAACGTCTTCGCAGAATTCGCGCTGTTCCTCAGGGATCATCGGCCGGCATCCTTCCCGTCCTGGCCGCGCTTCACGGCCAGGGTCCAAGCGTCGCTGCTGCCCGGCCGATCGCGCGTGCTGGCGCAGCAGAACCACATCGAGCCATCGCAGGTGGTGAAGTCGCCGCGGTTGTACTGCTCGGCCTTCTGCCAGACGCCGCGATAGGGGAAGCCCCGCTCGGCCGCCGCGTTGGCCTGGCGCTCCAGCGCCTCCAGCCTGCTCCGCACGTCCGACATGGCCTTATCGATGTATCTCTTGGCGCCCCCGACTAGGGCATCGGCAAGGCGCTCTGGATCGATGCCGGCCATGATCACGACTCCCAGCGCCGGGAAACCGCGTCTTCGGCGTCGCTGTCGCCGGGCGGCAGGCGCCTCTCGATCGCGTCGAGGCGCTCGACCAGGGGCAGAACGGCGGTCGCGACATAGTCGCGGATGGCCGGCGCCATACCCTTCATCAGAGCCGCGATGTCCTTGTGGGTCATCGTCACCATCCCTTCTGTCGGCGGACCACCTCGCCGCGCTCTCTAACGATGCCGTCGGCGCCTATCCGCCGCTCCGTCGCCACATACACGAACTCTTGGCTCCGCCTCTCCCGGGCGCGCTCGTTCGCCTCCAGCCGGCGCAGCAGCGCCTCGCCATCAGCGAGTGCCTGTTCCATCGTGTCTTCCATCACTTGGGCTTGCCTCCGATGATCGCGGCGATCTCGGCGCCTGTCAGGGTTTGGCGCTCGTCGAGGGCGACGGCGACGCGCTCGATGGCCTCCCGATGCCTCTCGACAAATTCCTGTGTGATGTCCCGCAGCGCGCCGCGGATGGCGCCGGTATCGCCCCAGGAGCCGATGAAAATGGCGTGGGCCAGAAGCTGCTCATCGCTCGCGGACATGTCGCCTGTCCGCTCGGCGCAAACTCCGGCCAACGCGGTGATGGCGAAGGCCATTGCCACTTGCGAGTGGTGCTTGCCCCGCATGAACAGGTCATGGGGCTGCCCGAATGTGACGCTAGGATCTGCGCCGACCATAGCGACGAAGACTGGGATCCCTTTCTTGTAGGCAGCAACGGCGTGCCCAGCCTCATGTAGAGCAGCGGCCGAACTCACCATGACGGCCGCGCCTTCATCTCGTGCCAGTCATTAGAAGGCGGCGCGTCGCTGGTATCGCGGAGAGCGCACCAGAATTTGCAATGGTGAATCACGATCGCCCTTCTCTCGTAGTGCTTCCCGGGCTCGAACACCCGAACACGTAGGGCAGGCCGAGTTCCTGCTGAGACAATGTCCATGGTGGAAGCCTCAATCATCATAGGGCCAATGTGTCACGGTTCTTGGGCCTGCGTAGTGACGCGTCACTCATATTCGTTCCATTGTCTTGAGATCGACTGAATCAGTTCGGACACGGCTCGATCGAAAGCCTGCTCGCTGTCGGCGAGCATCGGATCCAGGAAGCCAAGCGCCTCAAGCGCGGCCCCGAAATCGACCTCGTCGACCTCGATCATGATCACCCGACGTCCGGCCCTCCGGCGCTCGCGAAGCCGACGCATGCGTTCCTTCGACGAGGGACCGCTCATGCGGCGTCCCCCGCCGTGTCAGTCAGCCCATTCGCAATGCAGGCAATCCGATCGAGCAGGTCATCACTCAACATCGAAGCTTCCTAGGCGAAGGTTTTTTCTACAGGTTTTGGAAAGAGCGAGTGCCCGCGCCGGTCCCCGGTCGAGGCGGGACAAGACCTCTGGATCCCCCCGACCGGGGGGAGCGACCGGTCTGCCGACCGAGCCCTCGCGGGCCGGTGCCGGAAGGTCCGCACGCGGCGTGCCAAAATCGCAGGGAAAAGCTGCTCGGTCGCGAGGCGGGGGGAGTGTCAAAATCGGGTCCGCCTCCCCCAGGGGCCGGCGCGGGCCCTTCGTTCGCACCGAGATCAAATTTTGAAAGGGGGGGTTTCGGCTTTCCGGAGGCCGCCCAACTTTTTTCTTTTGAAACGCGGCTTTGCGCGCGGAGGTCCCTGCGCCGGTCCCCGACCGGTTGGCCCCCGATCCTCGGATACCCCCCCTTCCCCCTCATCGACCCGCTCCGAGGAGGGCTAGGGCATCCTGCAGGCCCACCAGGTCATCCTGCAGCGCGATCCTGCGGGCCCGGATGTCGATGAGCCTGGTGGAGCGCTCGCCGCTCTCGAGCTCGCCGACGACCTCGGCCGCTGCCGCGGCACGCAACTGCTCCAGCTCGACCTCGGCCTTGGCGATGGCAGCGCGGATCAGGGCCTGTCGTTCGGTCACGCTCATGACGGATTCCTCCAGTCGCAGGCCCTCATTGGCCCGGCAGGTTGGGCGCCCCGCCCCAAGCGGGGGCGTTCCAACCGCCTGGGGGGTATAAGGGGGGAGTTGGAACAGGCAGTTGGAAGCGGTTGGAAGTCAGTTGGAACCGCAGAAACTCTGGGCTCCGAAGTCGGTTGGAAGGCGGTTGGAAACCGGTTGGAAGCGGTTGGAAGGCGGTTGGAAACCGGTTGGAAGGCTCCGATCATGTCGGCTGCTCGCATGGCATGAGACGCCAACGCTGCTTCGACTGCGGGCCGAACGGCACCGACTGAATTCGGCCGCTGGCCAGAAGGCTCTCCATCGCCTCCGCCAAATCCCGCCGCGACACACCCTTGCCGCCGGGTAGGCTTGCGATGACGGCCGGCGCATAGGTCGGCCCCTTGTTGGCGGAGACGTTCCGACCCTGCTCAAGGCACAGGCGCAGCAGGCGAAGAAAAGTGCCTTCGGCTCGAACGCGGCGGTCGATGCGATCGACGGTATCCTCCAGCGAGGCAAGAACAGGCTGGAAAGCCCCGCTCTGCCATCGCATCAAGATCTCCTCGCCGACGCGGCCATAGTTGGCCTTGGCGCGTCGCAGGACGCGCGCATCCGGATCGACCTCATCGTCGGCATCGGCCTTTGGCCGGTCGAGAAAGAGCCGGCTGCGCACTGCCGCATCCCAGGCGGTCGATCCGGAGTATTCTGAATCGCCGGCCTTCGCCGGATGCGCCAGGAGGATCACGGCGGCCCCTGACGGCTCGCACAGCCTGGCAAGCATGTTCACGAACTGCGTCGTCTCGGCCCGGCTATTCTCGTTCCCGGCGAACGTCTGGGCCGCGTTGTCGATGACGATCAGCGTGGGCTTGGCGTCGTGAACCCAAGTCAGCAGCTGGCTGAACAGCTCGGTGTGGCGCCCCTGAAAGCCCGGCTCGACTTCGAACAGGACGTTCGGCAAGCCGGCACGAGCCGCCCAACGCAGAACAGGGGACGCACGCTCGAGCTGGGCCGCCTGCAGGATGGCAGTCTGCCGGCGCCAAATCTCCGCATGGTCGTCCTCAGTGAAGAGGCCGAGTGCGGCACCGCTGGCAACCTCGAGCCCAAGCCAGGGGACGCCCGACGTGGCGGAGATGAGGAGTTGCTGCGCGAGCAGCGTCTTCCCGTTGCCGCCCCGGCCGCTCAGCATCGTCACGCATCCACGGGGAATCCAGCCCTCGACGAGCCATTCCCGTTCTGGCGGGTCGTTGCCCAGCTCCGACGCGATCTGCCAGGTGAGCAGCTTGGGGGCCGATTGGCCGCCCCGCCCCAGTTGCTCCACGTCCAGCGCGTCGATCTGAGCTATCAGATCCCTCGCAAGCGTGTCGGAGAGGCGCCGGCCGAGGGCGCCGTCGATCTTCATGCGGGCAGGCCGACGAGCTTCTTGAGCGAATGCCAATAGATCAGACGGCGCCCAGCGGCGTGGGTGTACTCCAGATCACCGGACTTCATCAGGTTGTAGAACTGAGAGTCGCTGATGCCAGTAAGCTTGACCGCCTGCTGGACCGTACAAGTCAACCGGTCCACTTCGCGCACAAGGGCGGAATGGATCTGATCAGAGGTCTTGTTTCGCATATTGACCCACAGCAATTGTAGTTGATTGCTGTGGGAAGCATGCCGGGAGACGTTTAGTCAGTCGAAGGGAGCTTGCCTACCCGTTTCGGCGACCCTGCCGCCCTAGCGGCTTTAATTGCTGCACCGGCTTGAGCCGGTGCCTCGGCGTCGATCCCGAAGATGCCAAATAGCTCGGCCAGATAGTCCACGAAGGGCCCAGTCGTGATCCATCCATCCTGATGCTGGTTGACTGGAACTCTGCGCTTCACAGTAGTCGCTCGTGCGCCACTAAGGCGCTCGTACACTTCGAGAGCGACAGAACTGAAAGCTGCCGCAAACCTCTTCCCCGGCTTTGCCGGCTTTGTTGGCGCCTCATGTTCGATCGATTGGGCGGCTTGATCCGCAAGGTCGGCGAAGCGGTTCAAGCCGCGGATATCGAAGGAAGGCTTCGAGACAGGTTGCCCGGGCTGGACGCCAGCAGCCTCTATCAGCGCCCGAGTCACATCGGACGGCATTTCCATGAGCCGGCTGA
Source organism: Inquilinus limosus DSM 16000 (assembly GCF_000423185.1). Lineage (GTDB taxonomy): Bacteria > Pseudomonadota > Alphaproteobacteria > DSM-16000 > Inquilinaceae > Inquilinus > Inquilinus limosus. The sequence goes on from NZ_KE383986.1 coordinate 285,350, forward strand.
TAAGGTCGCGACAGTCGTCCGCCATCTCCCGCAGATAGGCCGCAGCCGCTCGCGAGCCGATACGACGGTCGGAGCTCACTATCCCGCCGGCGGCCTGACTTCCGGCCATGAAGAGGTCGATCGCGGCCGATCTGACCTTCTTATCGTCGGGGGCGCTGCTAATTCTGCGGAGAAGGTCTTCGGTTTCCAGAAACGGGTCCTGCCTCATCGTGCAGCCCTCATTGGCCGAACGTCGCCGGCCGGCCTCGGAGCGGCGCAGAACTTCGCCCAATCTCCCATCAGGCGCCGCCGTTTATCGAACAGGTCGCCACGCTGATAGGCCGCCTGCACCTTGTTTTTGAGCGTGTGGGCGAGGCACGCCTCGGCCAGCTCCTCCGGATAGCCGGTGGCCTCTGCGGCCCAATCCCGGAAGCTGGAGCGGAAGCCGTGCACAGTGATTGGCCGGCCGCCCTGCTTCGGGTCGACCCATGGGAGGGGCGTCCCCTCCTCCACCTCGTTCATGCGATCGATGACGGCGGACATCGCCGCATTGGAGAGCGGCTTGCCCTTCTTGCCTCCTGGAAATACCCAGTCGCCATTCTTCGTGTCCCGCTGCGGCAACACTCTCTCCAGGATCGCGATGACGGCCGGTGTAAGCGGGACACGATGCTCTTTGTCCGCCTTCATCCGATCGGCTGGGATGGTCCAGGTCTTCGCAGCGATGTCGATCTCTGGCCAGCGGGCGCCGATCGTCTCGTTGGTTCGCACCGCTGTCAGGATCGTGAATTCCAGCGCTATCGCGCCGACACCCTCCTGGCCACGCAGGGCGGCCATGAAATCGCCCATCTGCTTCCAGGGCAGCGCCGCATGGTTCCGGACCTTGCTCACCTTGCTGCGCGCCGGCAGCAAGTTCTCCAGATGCCCGCGCCAGCGCGCCGGATTGTCACCCTCTCGCCAATGCCGGGACTTCGCGTAGTCGAGCACTGTCTCAATCCGGCCGCGAAGGCGGGAGGCCGTCTCCGGTTTCGTCGACCACAACGGCTCGACCACCTTCATGACCGCACCTGTGTCGACCGACGCGACCGGCCACGCACCAAAGACGGGAGCGGCATAGGTATCGAGCGTATTGCGCCATTGCTGCCGATGCTTCGGGTTGCGCCAGGTCGCCTCGTGGGCGGCGATGTACTTGTCCGCCACCTCCTTGAACGTGATCGTGGCGCCGATCTCTGCAGCAGCTTTAGCGCGCTCGGCTCTCTTATGTGTCAATGGATCAACGCCATCGAGCAGTAGCCGGCGCATATTCCGCGCCTTCTCTCGCGCCTCGGCAAGGGTCACGTCGTCGGCGTGCCCGAGGCCCATCCAGTGTGGCTTTCCGTGCAGCGTGTATCGGAACAGCCAAGACTTCTGATCAGGCCCGCGCACCTGCAGCCACAGCCCCCGGCCATCGCCGTAGCGGCCTGGCGTCTTCAGGTTCTTGACCTTGATCGCGCTGAGCTTCTCGCCCATCCGCCCAACCCCACGGCCAACATCTCAGCCTACACTATAGGTATGGATGCGGATTGGCAACTATGGGCTTGGATGGGAAATCATTGCCCCAAAAACCCCAGCGACTCTGCCGATTTTAAAGGCTATTCTGGATCAACGTGGGTGACCGTGGGAGGCCAGGGTTGGCGGACTTCCCCTCCGCCATCCTGCTTCGCGCTCACGCGCTTCGCAGGATTGCGAATTTCTCCGATCGCGAAGCAGGACGCCTCCGTAGCTTTAGCGGAGGGGGCTGCTGTTGTTTTACGTCTATCTCATAGAAAGTCTTTCCACATAGGGCCAGCGCTACGTCGGAGCGACTGCCGATCTCAGGCAGCGTCTTCAAGAGCACAACTCAAGGAAATCCTACCACACTTCGAAATTCAAACCATGGCGGCTGACGACCTATATCGCGTTTAGCGATCGAGCCAAGGCGGAAGCTTTCGAGCGCTATCTCAAGTCAGGGTCCGGTCACGCCTTCGCCAACAAACGCCTATGGTAGTGTCCAGGGTGCTCCCGGTTCGAAGCCTATGAAGACCTACACTATATATCGCGCACCGATCGGCTATTGACAAAACCGGCAATTTTGCAATCGTTGCTCTGGAAGCCAGCTCGTATAGTTATATCATTTCAGCAGGCGCTATGCATTGCCCATGCTGGTTGCAGCTGACTGCACGGCAAAAAGCAACCTTTCCGAGGAAACCGATTTTGATAAGAGGGAAACAATGGATCTCAGCACTCGTCTCGTCGACCTCCAGAAGAAGGTCGTCGCTCACCGAGAAATACTATTGACGGAAGAAGCTGCGAAGACAGCTCTCGTCATGCCGTTTATTCAGGCCCTGGGTTATGATGTTTTCAACCCTGGCGAGGTTGTGCCGGAGTTTACGGCGGATGTCGGAACCAAGAAGGGTGAGAAGGTTGACTATGCCATCTGCAAGGATGGGAAAATTTCCATTCTGATCGAATGCAAGCCCTCCAGCGCGGAACTGAGTCTCAACCACGCAAGCCAACTCTTCCGGTATTTCAGCGTCACGGACGCGAGGCTCGCGGTCCTGACCAACGGCGTTGTTTATCAGTTCTACTCCGACGTCGACCGCCCTAACAAAATGGATGAGAAGCCATTCTATACATTTTCTATAGAGGCAATCAAACCATCCGATCCAAAGATACTCGAAAAATTCAGCAAGTCTTCCTTCGACGTCGATCAGATTGTTCAGGAAGCCGTCAATCTCAAGATGCAGTCACAGCTTAGAAAAGAGCTGGAGAAGGAATTCAACGAACCCTCGGAAGATTTCGTCCGCATGTTGGCCTCGCGGGTCTATGGCGGGCGGCTCACGCCGGCAATCAAGGAGAGCTTCGGCAAGATACTGCCAGCGGTGATCGCCAGCCTGATCCGCGATCTGGTGAATGAGCGACTATCTTCCGCCCTCAATGCCGCAGCACCTGAGATCCCTGACGTCGCCGACAACGGCTCGGACGAAGAAGCTGTGATGACAACGCCGGAAGAAATTTCAGGCTTTCACATCATTCAGGCGATCGTCTCTCGAGTTACCAGCCCGAAGCGCGTCGTGATCAGAGATGCCAAATCCTACTGCGCCGTGCTGTTGGACGACAACAATCGCAAGACGATCGCCCGCCTGCACTTCAACGGGGTGACGACCAAGCACCTCGGACTGTTCGAAGGCAAAGAGGAGACCAGACATCCGCTCTCCGACCTTACCGAGATCTATCAATATGCGAGTCAGATCGAGGCTCGGCTCAGGGACCTGGATCCGAGTATTCCACAGCCCACCTAAGGCAATAACTTTCTGGAACTAGCGACAGATTCGCGCTGAATCCGGCAAGTAGCTGGTCAGCCGACCGCCTCCTGCTCGGGCGGAAGCAGGAATTCGAGACCGTTCAGTCGCCCGATCTCGATTACGCGCGGAATATCGGGAGCCCCGTTTTGCGGTGGTAATTCGCGGGTTCCGGGGGGCATCGGCTCTCCGGCCTGACTGAAGAAGGCGTCGTGGACACGGCCCGGCGCGTTGATGATCAGCAGCCGGCCGGGTCTCGCCCCTACATTCTTGAAGGCGTGCACCGCCCCGTCCGGAATCTTGACGAAGGCGCCGGTCTCCGCCGCGACTGTCTCCCCTCCGATGGTAAAGACGAAAGATCCGTCGAGCACGTAGAACGCCTCGTCCTCTCCGGGATGCCGGTTCGGCGGCGCGCCGGCGCCGGGCGCCGTCAGTGATTCGACGAGGCAGTAGGCACCGCCGGTATCCGGGCTGTGCGCCAGGAAACGGAGCAGGTTGCCGAACAGGTGATAGGTGTCGGTCGGATACGCGGTCATGACGTCCTCCCTGTACGTACGGGCGCCTTGAGGCGTCTTGTCTAGTTTATGAGACATTAGTATCATTAAGATCACAGCGTCTCAAGAGAGTTCGCCATGCGCCTCGACACCGGCCGGTCCAACCAGAAGCTCAGGACAAGGCAGGCATTGCTTGCTGCGGCCCGCCATCTGATGGATCGCGGGGAACCAGTGACGGTGATCGCCGCCGCCGAGGCGGCGGCGATCTCGAAGGCGACGGCGTATCGCTACTTCTCCGACTCAGATGCGCTCACGCTCGAGGCGGTGCTCGACGGAGGAGTGGCAACGCCGGAGGAGATCGTCGGAGAGGCCGAGAACGTCCGGGAGCGCGTGCTCAGGGTCGCACGCTACCTGTTCCGGCTGACGCGGGACGCCGAGACCAAGTTCCGCCTGTTCCTGGCGCGCGCGCTCGATGCCTGGGTTGCCGATGGCGGCCGCATGACGATCGATCTTCGCGGCGGCCGGCGCCTGCCGATGTACGAGCATGCCCTCGCGCCGGTCCGATCCCGCATGACCCCGCATGACTTCGACTTTCTGGTGAAATCGCTATCGGCCGCATCCGGGATGGAGGCCTATATCGCCCTCAAGGACGTCTGCCGCGTGAATGACGCCATGGCCGACGCGATCCTGGCGTCCAACATCTCCGCCATCCTCGACCGGCTCCTGCCCGCCACCGACGGCTGATCCAGCTGTCCACAAAAGACGAAACCGCCATACACCGCCGGATGGTAAGATTGCGGCGACTTCAGCCGAATCGGAGGCTGAAATGCCAGATACTCTCGAAGGCCACTGCGCCTGCGGCTCTGTTCGATATCGCCTGCTCTCACCGCCGATGTTCGTGCATTGCTGCCATTGCCGTGACTGCCAGCGGCAGACCGGCAGCGCCTTCGTGCTCAACGCGCTGATCGAGTCCGACCGGGTCGAGTTGCTGTCGGGCAAGCCCGAACCGGTCGGCGTGCCGACCGACAGCGGCCGGCCGCATGTCATCCACCGCTGCCCCACCTGCCGCACGGCGCTGTGGAGCACCTATGGCGGCCGCACCCGGATCCGCTTCGTCCGCGTCGGCACGCTGGGCGACCCCGCAGAGCTGCCGCCCGACGTGCACATCTTCACCCGGTCGAAACTGCCCTGGGTGGTGCTGCCGGAAGGCGTCCCCGCCTTCGAGGTCTATTACGACCCGCAGGCGCTGTGGCCGAAGGCCAGCCTGGAGCGGCGGCACAAAGCCCTCGGCGGCTGATCCGCCGCTCAGGCGAAGGCCGGCCGGGCGCTCTCGCCGAAGCCGCGCGGCAGCATCGCCGTGGCCGGCACCTCCGGCGCCGCGGCGAAGAGCAGGTCGGGGCGCGCGGCGGCCCAGGCCTTGTCCTTGGCCAGCGCCGTCGGCCGGTTGTCGGTGCGGCACAGCATCAGGGCGCCGGAGGGGTGCTGCCACAGGTCGAAGCCGAGCAGGTCGGGGAACTCGCGGAGCGCCGCCTGCAGCGTCGGCGCCGTGCCCTCCGCCGCCAGCAGCCGCCGCGACAGGGTGTTGCGGTAGAGCTTCAGGCCGTCCCGTTCCCGGACTTCGCGCGTGACCGCCATTCCCGGATCTCCTCTGCCCAGGGCCGCGACGCCTCCGCGGCCCGACGCATCGGAACGTAAAGGGAACACAGAGTCGAGTCCAGCAGAAAGAACGTTTCGAGAACTGGCCGTTCCTTTCAAGCCGGGCAGCGCAAGATGGCGCAGACTGCAGGCATCGACCAAGGAGGATCCCGATGAGCCGAGCCCTGCCCTCCCGCACCCTCAGCGTCTGGATCGACCGCGATCCCGATGCCGTCTACGCCTTCCTGTCGGTCCCGGAGAACTTCATGCAATGGGCCAGCGGCCTCGCCGATTCGCTGAAGCGCGACGGCGACGTCTGGATCGCCGAGACGCCGGAGGGGACCGCGCGGGTGCGCTTCACCCCGCCCAACCCGTTCCGCATCGCCGACCATTGGGTCACGCTGCCGAGCGGGCCGGAGATCTCCCTGCCGATCCGGGTGCTGGCGAATGGCGGCGGCAGCGAGGTGACGTTCCATCTGTTCCGCCAGCCGGAGATGGACGACGCCCGTTTCGCCCGAGACGCCGAATGGGTCGAGCGTGATCTGGCGACGCTGAAGCGGGTGCTGGAGGACCGGCCGCGCCAGGACGCATAGACGAACGTCGAATACCCCCTTTGGTTCGCCGGCTGATAACTTTCCGCAAATACGTGTCGTATTATCGGGGGCGAGCCTCCCCGCAGAAACGACGCGCAGCCATAATGCCAAAGGGAGGATGCACCGGTGACAACTGCATCGGAAGCCGAAGTCCGATCACCTGTTCCCGCATTGAGCAAACGCGAGGAGCGCAAAGTCATCTTCGCGTCCTCGCTGGGGACGGTCTTCGAATGGTATGACTTCTACCTGTACGGGTCGCTGGCGGCCTCGATCGGCAAGCACTTCTTCTCCGCCGTCAACCCGACCGCGGCGTTCATCTTCACCCTGCTGGCCTTCGCCGCCGGCTTCTTCGTCCGGCCCTTCGGGGCCTTGGTCTTCGGCCGGCTGGGCGATCTGGTCGGGCGCAAATACACCTTCCTGATCACCATCGTGATCATGGGCCTGTCGACCTCGATCGTCGGCATCCTGCCGGGCTACGACGCGATCGGCCTCGCCGCGCCGGTGATCCTGATCCTGCTGCGGCTGCTGCAGGGCCTGGCGCTGGGCGGCGAGTACGGCGGCGCCGCCACCTACGTCGCCGAGCACGCGCCGGACGGCAAGCGCGGCGCCTACACCTCCTGGATCCAGACCACGGCGACGATGGGCCTGTTCCTGTCGCTGCTGGTGATCCTGGCCTGCCGCCTGTCGATGGACCCGGCCTCCTTCGACGCCTGGGGCTGGCGCATCCCGTTTCTGCTGTCGGTGATCCTGCTCGGCATCTCGATCTGGATCCGGCTGCAGCTCAACGAATCGCCGCTGTTCCAGCAGATGAAGGCCGAAGGCAAGGGCTCCAAGGCGCCGCTGACCGAGTCCTTCGCCCGCTGGTCGAACCTGAAGATCGTGCTGCTGGCCCTGTTCGGCCTGACGGCCGGCCAAGCCGTGGTCTGGTACACGGGGCAGTTCTACGCCCTGTTCTTCCTGACCCAGACGCTGAAGGTCGACGGCCAGACCGCGAACATCCTGGTGGCGGTGTCGCTGCTGATCGGCACGCCCTTCTTCCTGGTGTTCGGCGCCCTGTCCGACAAGATCGGGCGGAAGCCGATCATCATGGCGGGCTGCCTGCTCGCGGTGCTGACCTACTTCCCGCTGTTCCAGGCCCTGACCCACTACGCCAACCCGGCGCTGGAGGCGGCGCAGACCAAGGCCCCGGTCACGGTGTTCGCCGACCCGACGGAATGCAGCGTGCAGTTCAACCCGGTCGGCACGTCGAAGTTCACCACCTCCTGCGACATCGCCAAGAGCGCCCTGGTCAAGGCGGGCGTGCCCTACAGCAACCAGGCGGCGCCCGCGGGCAGCAAGGCCGAGATCGACGTCGGCGGCACCCGCATCGCCGCCTATGACGCCACGGCGGCGGACGCCGCGGCCGCTGGCCCGGCCTTCACCAAGGGCCTCGGCGACGCGCTGAACGCCGCCGGCTATCCGGCGAAGGCGGACCCCGGCCAGATCAACCATGTGATGGTGGTGCTGATCCTCACCATCCTGGTGATCTATGTGACGATGGTGTACGGGCCGATCGCGGCGATGCTGGTGGAGCTGTTCCCGACCCGGATCCGCTACACCTCGATGTCGCTGCCCTACCACATCGGCAACGGCTGGTTCGGCGGCTTCCTGCCGGCGACCTCCTTCGCCATCGTCGCGGCCACCGGCAACATCTATGACGGGCTGTGGTACCCGATCATCGTCGCCGGCATCACCCTGGTCGTCGGCACGCTGTTCATCCGCGAGACGAAGTCGGTCGATATCCGGGCGGACTGATCCGGAGAAATCTTGTCTCTTCCTGGAGGCCGCGCCCAGAATGGCGCGGCCTTCTTGTTTGAGCCGAGATGACTGACGCCACCGTCGTTCTGATCGCCGACGACCATCCGCTGGTGCGGCGCGCCCTGGCCGAGACCCTGGCCGAGGTGATGTCGCCCGCGCCTGCCGTCATCGAGGCCGGCAGCTTCCCCGAGGTGCTGGACACGCTCGGCGACTGCACCGTCGACCTGCTGCTGCTCGACCTGTCGATGCCCGGCATGAACGGCTTCACCGGCCTGGCCTCGCTGCGCGCCTCGTTTCCCGCCGTGCCGGTGGTCATGGTCTCGGCCAATGAGGACCCCGGCGCCATGCGGCAGGCGATGGAGTTCGGCGCCTCCGGCTACCTGCCGAAATCGACGCCGCTGGCGGAGATCGGCGACGCCATCGAAAGCGTGCTGGGCGGCGGCGTCTGGTTCCCCGAGGCGGCGACCGGGCCGTCCGCCGACGCGCCGGAGCGCAGCGAGCTGAGCCGCCGCGTGGCCGAGCTGACGCCGCAGCAGCTCCGCGTCCTCGCCTTGCTGACCGAGGGCAAGCTCAGCAAGCAGATCGCGTTCGAGATGTCGATCACCGAAGCGACGGTGAAGGCGCATCTGTCCCAGATCTTCCGCAAGCTCGGCGTCCAGAACCGGACCCAGGCGGTGATCGCGGTGCGGCAGCTCGGCCTCTCGGACCCGCCGCCCGGCAGGGCCGGGAATGCCTCCTAGCCCTGCCCCGGCTTCGGCACCGGCGTCAGGCTTTCGACGGGAACGACCGGCAGCACGATCTTCGAAGGATGCGCGCGGCCGAGATGAATGCGGTTGGTGGCCACCCGCTTCAGCCGCCCCGTGCCCTCCGGCTCTCCGCTGTTCGGGTTGACGTCGTATTTCGGGAAGTTGCTGGAGGAGATGTCGAGCCGGATGCGATGCCCGGCCTTGAACAGGTTGGCGGTGGCGAAGGGCTCGATGGTGATCGCATAGACGCGGCCCGGCTCCATCGGCGACGGGTTCTCCCAGCTGTCGCGGTAGCGGCAGCGCAGGATGCCGTCGGTCAGGTTCAGCGCGAAACCCTTCGGGTCGTCCGCGGTTGGCGGGTGCACGTCGATCAGCTTGGCGGTGAAGTCGGTGTCCGGCGCGTCGGAGGAGACGAAGAGCCGGACCTCGATCGGCCCGACCACCGCCATGTCCCGCTCCAGCGGCTCGGTCTCGAACACCACCACGTCGGGGCGGGACGACAGCGGCAGGCCGGGCCGCCGGCAGCCGAAGAAGCGCTCGCCCTCGGTCTGGTCGAAGCCGCCGCCCTCGAACACCGGCTGGCCCGAGGTCAGGGCGCCGCCGATGGTCGGCACCGGGTTCGCCGGGTCGAACTGATAGGCGATCGACGCCTCCTCGACCTCCGGCGCCGCCGCGTCCAGCCGGCCGTCGGCATGCAGGTGATAGTCGGTGAAGACGGTGCCGGGCAGCGGCCAGTCCGCCGCCGCGATCCAGCGCCCGCCATGGTCCAGCCGGCCCTCCGCGGTGCGCCGGCCGCTGCCGCCGCCCATCAGGAACAGCCGGGCCGCCGGCTCGGCCTCGGCGCCGTTGCCGATCCCCTTCAGCCAGCGGTCGAACCAGCGGCGGCGGAAGTCGAGCCAGCTAGCGGTCACATTGCCGTCGATCGTCGCCACCGGCCCGAACTCCGTGTCGCCGGCGAAGGTGGTGTTGCGGTTGCCGTGCAGCCACGGCCCCATGATCAGCTTCACCGGACCCTTCCGGCCGTTGCCGGTCAGGGCCGCATAGTTCTCCATCGTGGTGCGGACATAGGCGTCGTACCAGCTGGACAGCAGCACGATCGGGATGTCCGGGAAGGTGCCGTACCAGCCTTCGGCATAGATGCCGAGCTGCTTCCAGTAGTCGCCGAAGGACCCGTTGGTCCATTGCTCGAACAGATAGGCCTCGTAATCCGGCACCGCGCGCACCGGCGAATGGCCGGGCCGCCACGGCATGGCCGCGAACCAGGCCCGCAGGTCCTCGGCCTCCAGCGCCGCCAGCACCTTGGGGTCGGCCAGCGCCGCCGGGCTCTCCTTCGCCTGGTTGAAGGCCCAGGTCGCCTGCTTCAGCTCGAAGGCGCCGCCCTGGCGGATGCCGCAATGGTAGGCGTTCGAGAAGCCCCCCGAATCCACCACCATGCAGGCCAGGCCCGGCGGGTTCAGGCAGGCCAGGGCGAACTGGGTGTGCGCGGCGTAGGACAGGCCCATGGTGCCGACCTTGCCGTTCGACCAGGGCTGGGCCGTGATCCAGGCGACCGTGTCGTAACCGTCCGGCCCCTCGGAGGTGTATTTGGTGAACACCCCTTCGGAGCTGTGGCGGCCGCGGCAGTCCTGGTAGACCACGGCATAGCCGGCGCGGACGAAATGCGCCGCCACCTGCGGCCGGGCCATCGGCCCGTCCATCCCGGCCCCGATCTCGGAGCGCGACAGCTCGGTCTTGCCGTAGGGCGTGCGCTCCAGGATGGTGGGCAGCGGCGCGTCGACGCCGACGCGGTAGCCGGCCGGCAGGTACACGTCGGTGGCGAGATTCACGCCGTCGCGCAGGGTGACCATCCGGTCGCGCAGCACCTGGACTTCACCCGAGCTCACTTGGCGATCTCCGCATAGGTGGCGAGGGTCCATTCGTTCTTGTTGGCGCGGTAGGTGATGCCGTCGCGCGCCGCCCAGTGCACGGTCGGGAAGTACAGCGGCACGATGCCGACATCGCCGAAGCCGATCCGCGCCGCCTGCTCCAGCAGCTGGTTGCGCTTGGCCTCGTCGAACTCCGCCAGCGCCTGCTTCAGCGTCGCGTCGAACTCCGGGTTCGAGTAGCGGGCGCGGTTGAAGGCGCCCATGCCGGCTTCCTTGTCGTAGGTCGCCAGCACGTTGGTCAGGGCGTTGGCCGAGTTGCTGTTGCTGTTGCCGAAGCTGAAGATGAAGGCGCTGTATTCCTGCTTCGAGGCGGCGCCGGCATAGACGTTGTAGGGCTGGGTGACCACGCCGTTGATCTTCAGCCCCCCGCGCGCCAGCATCTGGCCGATCGCCTGGGCGATGTCGGCGTCGCCGGCGAAACGGTCGTTCGAGGAATGGACCGTCAGGCCGAAGCCGTCGCCGTAGCCGGCCTCGGCCAGCAGGGCCTTGGCGCCGGCGGCGTCATAGGCCTCGGGCTTCACATCGGCGGCGTAACCGCCCAGCCCTTCCGGCACGATCTGCCCGGCCGGCGTGCCGGAGCCGTTCAAGAGGCGCTGGATGATCAGGTCGCGGTTGATCAGCTTGGAGATGGCGAGGCGCACCCGCTTGTCCTTCAGCGGGTTGGCCGCCAGGGGCTGGCCGTCCTTGCCGGTGACGAACGGGCTCTGGTCCCGCGCCGAATCCAGCGCCAGGTAGATCAGCCGGCCGGAGGTGGTGGAATAGACCTTGGCCTTGCCGCTGCCCTCGACCGTCGCCACGTCGGCCGGCGGCACGCCGTCGATCAGGTCGACCGCGCCGGACAGGAGGGCCGCGATCCGCGCCGCGTTGTTCGAGATGACCTTGACGGTGACGTTGTCGAAGGCCGGCTTGTCGCCCCAGTAATGCGGGTTCGGCGCCAGCACCAGCCGGTCGCCCGGCACCCACTCCTTGAACATATAGGGCCCGGTGCCGACCGCCGCGGCGCCGGAGTTGAAGTCGTTGGTCGTCTTCCCCTCCGCCGCCTTCTTCGAGACGATGTAGACGAGGCCGACCTGCTCGATGAATTGCGGCGTCGGCGCCTTGGTCTTGAAGCGGATGGTCAGCGGGTCGACCGCGGTCATCTCCGCGATGCTGCCGACCGCGCCGGTGAACGGCGCCGGGCTGTTCGGCACCGACCTGGCGCGGTCCATCGAGAAGATCACGTCCTCCGCCGTCAGCTCCGAGCCGTCGCTGAACTTGACGCCGGGGCGCAGCTTGACCTCCCAGGTGGTCGGGTCGACGGCGGTCCAGGACAGCGCCAGCGCCGGCTGCACCTGCAGGTTCTCGTCGGTCTGCACCAGCCGGTCGAACATGTGCTGCGCGATCGACTGGTTGTTGCCGGTGCGCGAGAACTGCGGGTCGATGGCGGAGGGCTCGGTCGCCGTGCCGATGGTCAGGTCGGCGGCCTGGGTAAAGCTGGCACTGCCGAGCGTCAGGATCGCTGCAATCGTCGCCAGAAGAGCGCCGAGGCGTCGCTTCCCAACACCGTCATTGCGAGCGTAGCGAAGCAATCCAGGGGCTGCTCGCACCGGCCCCTGGATTGCTTCGTCGGCTTCGCCTCCTCGCAATGACGGTGAGGAATGGGCGGTCCGTGCCGGCGTCCAAATCATCTTGCTCTCCTCTGTTTCGCTCACGGGCGCGTTCAGGCGCCTCAGATCAGGTGGCAGGCGGCCTGATGGCCGGGCGCGACCGGGCGCAGCGCCGGCCGCTCGGTGCGGCAGCGGTCGGTCGCCATCGGGCAGCGCGGGTGGAAACGGCAGCCGGTCGGCGGGTGCAGCGGCGACGGGATCTCGCCCTTGATCGTCTCGAACTTGCGCTTGCGGTTGCTCAGCCGCGGCACCTCGTTCAAGAGCGCCGCGGTGTAGGGATGCAGCGGCCGGGCGAACAGCTCCGCGGTCGCGGCGGTCTCGACCACCCGGCCGAGATACATGATCACCACCCGGTCGCTGATATGCTCGACCACGCCGAGATCGTGGCTGATGAACAGGTAGGTCAGGCCCAGCTCGCGCTTCAGCTCCAGGAACAGGTTCAGGATCTGGGCCTGGATCGAGACGTCGAGCGCGGCGATGGATTCGTCGCAGACCAGGAAGTCGGGCTGCACCGCCAAGGCCCGGGCGATGCCGATGCGCTGGCGCTGGCCGCCGGAGAACTGGTGCGGGAATCGGTCGCGATAGGCCGGGTCCAGCCCGACCCGGCGCATCATGTCCTGGACATAGCCATCGGCCTCGCGCCGGCCCACCAGCCCGTGCACCCGCGGCGCCTCGCCGATGATGTCGCGCACCCGCTTGCGCGGGTTCAGCGAGGCGAAGGGATCCTGGAAGATCATCTGCGCCTTCAGCCGGGCGTCGCGCGCCGCGTCGCCGGCCAAGCCGTCGACATCCCGGCCGCGCCAGCGGATAGCACCGTCGCTCTTCGGCAGGATGCCGGCCATCATACGGCCCAGCGTGGACTTGCCGCAGCCGGATTCGCCGACCAGCCCGACCACCTCGCCCGGCGCGATCGCCAGGTCGACGCCGTCGACGGCGTGTACCGTCCGTTCCTCGATCCTGGCGTCCAGCAGGCGCGCCGTCTTCTCGGCGTAATCCAGGCGCTTGGTGAAGCGCTTGCCCAGGCCGGCGGCCTCGATCAGCGCGGTCATGGGCGGGTCTCCAACTGCGGGTGGAAGCAGCGGAAGGCACGGTCGCCCCGCCAGGTCGTCTCCGGTGCCACGAGGCAGGCCTCGGTCGCGCGGCCGCAGCGCGGGCGGAAGGCGCAGCCCTGTGGCAGGGCCAAAGGCGACGGCGCCATGCCCGGGATCTGGAACAGCGCCTCGCCGCGCGGCCGGTCACCGGGGACCGAGCCGATCAGCCCGATGGTGTAGGGATGCGCCGGCCGGTCGATCACCTCGTCGACCGTGCCGGTCTCGACCACGCGGCCGGCATACATGACGCAGATCCGGTCGGCCAGGGCAGCGACCACGGCGAGGTCGTGGCTGACCCAGATCAGCGCCGTGCCGATCTCGCGGCACAGAGTCTGCACCTGGGCCAGGATCTGCGCCTGGATGGTGACGTCCAGCGCCGTGGTCGGCTCGTCGGCGATGATCAGGTCGGGCTCGTGCAGCAGGGCGATCGCGATCGCCACGCGCTGGCGCATGCCGCCGGAGAACTGGTGGGGATAGGCCTTGAGCCGCTCCTCCGGCGACGGGATGCCGACCCGGCCCAGCGCGTCGCGGGCCCGCGCCACGGCCTCCTCCCGCTTCACCCGCTCATGCGCCTGCACCGCCTCGACCATCTGGGTCTCGACCCTGAGGACCGGGTTCAGCGTCATCATCGGGTCCTGGAAGATCATGGCGATGCGGTTGCCGCGCAGCTGCCGCAGCCGCTCCGCCGGCAGCGCCGCCAGGTCCTCGCCCTTGAACAGGATGCGGCCGCCGACCACCCGGCCCGGCGGATCGACCAGGCCGAGGATCGAGAAGCCGGTGATCGACTTGCCGGAGCCGGATTCACCGACCAGTCCCAGCACCTCGCCGCGGTCGACCCGGAAGCTGACGCCGTCGACGGCGCGGACGACTCCGGCCTTGGTGAAGAAATGCGTCTGCAGGTTCTCGACGCTCAGCGTGGGGGCGGTCATCTCCGGGCCCTCACTTCTGCAGCCGGGGGTTCAGCGCCTCGCGCAGGCGGTCGCCGACGATGTTGATCGAGAAGATCAAGGCCAGCAGCAGCAGGCCCGGGAACACGCTGATCCAGTAGAGGCCGGCCAAGAGGACTTGGTAGCCGTTGGCGATCAAGAGGCCCAGCGACGGCTCGGTGATCGGCAGGCCGATGCCGAGGAAGCTCAGGGTGGCCTCGGCTGCGATCGCATGCGCCACCTGGATGGTGGCGATCACGATCACCGGCGGCAGGCAGTTCGGCAGCAGATGGCTGAACAGGATGCGCGCTTTGCTCAAGCCCAGGCACTGCGCCGCCTCGACATATTCCTTGCCGCGCTCGACCAGGGCCGCGGCGCGGACGGCGCGGGCGAAATAGGCCCATTGGACCACCACCAGGGCCAGGATGACCTTGCCCACCCCCTGCCCCAGCACGGCCAGCATCATCAGAGCGACCAGGATGGTGGGGAAGCCCAGCATCAGGTCGACGACGCGCATGACCAGCGTGTCGATCTTGCCGCCGAAATAGGCCGCGACGAGGCCCAGCGTGGTGCCAACGGCCAGGGCGAACAGGCCGGACAGCACGCCGACGCCGAGGCTGGTGCGCAGCCCGTACAGCATCGCCGACAGCATGTCGCGGCCCTGGGCGTCGGTGCCCAGCCAGTAGGTCCAGCCGTCCATGCTCTCGCTGCCCGGCGGCAGGCGGCCATCCATGATGCTGAGCGAGGCCAGATCGTAGGGGTCCTGCGGCGCGATCCAGGGGGCGAAGATCGCCACCGCGACCAGCGCCAGGCAGGCGGTGGCGGCCAGGGTCGCGGCCTTGCTGTCCAGGATGCCGCGCAGCGCCTGGGCCAGGATGCCGTCGCCGAGCAGCGGCTTGCGGGCGGTCACGGCGTCGCTCATGCGTCGGCCAGCCGGACGCGGGGGTCGAGCACCGAGTACAGGATGTCGACCACCAGGTTGATGACGATGAACATCGCGACGACGATCAGCAGGTAGGCGACGATCACCGGCCGGTCGAGCCGCATGATGCTGTCGATGATCAGCTTGCCGACGCCGGGCCAGGCGAAGATGGTCTCGGTCACCGTGGCGAAGGCGATCAGCGACCCGAACTCCATCCCCACCACGGTGACGATCGGGATCAGGATGGTCTTCAGCACATGGACGAAGATCACCCGCCGCTCGGTCAGCCCCTTGGCGCGGGCGAACTTGACGAAATCCAGCGGCAGGGTCTCGCGCATGCCGCTGCGGGTCAGGCGGATGATCAGCGAGACGTTGAACAGCGACAGGTTGACCGCCGGCAGGATCAGATGGGTCAGGCCGTCCCAGGTGGCGAGGCTGGTGTGCAGGCCCAGCACCTCGCCGGTGGTGCCCCGGCCGGTGGAGGGCAGCCAGCCGAGCATCACCGAGAAGATCATGATCAGCATCATGCCCTGCCAGAAGTTCGGCAGGCTGAAGCCGAGGATCGAGCCGGTCATCACCGTGCGGTCGAAGCGGCTGCCGGCCTTGAGCCCCGACAGCACGCCGAGCGGGATGCCGATGACCAGCGACAGCAGCAGGGCGATGAAGGCCAGCTCCAGCGTCGCCGGCAGCCGCTCGAAGATCAGGCTGATCGAGGGCTGGTTGAAGACGAAGGAGCGGCCCAGATCGCCATGCAGCGCGTTGCCGAGGAAGGTCAGGTACTGCTCCCACAGTGGCCGGTCGAGGCCGAGCGACTGGATGGCCTGGGCGATCTCGGCCTGCGAGGCGTCGGCCGGCACCAGGATCTCGATCGGGTTGCCGATGGCATAGACGCCGAGGAAGACGAGGACAGAGGTGACCAGCAGCACGAAGGCGCTCTGCACCAGCCGGCGGATGATGAAGACGGTCATGGCCGGCTTGTCGGCGTCCCGGCGCGCGAATCCCGCATCTGCGTCCCTGTTCGCTTATGATGGGCCTGCCGGGCGGTCCGGCGTGGCGAGGGGGACACTAGGCGTGGGAGAGAACGGCCCGCAACATCATGCGGAATCCGCATCGGGCTATGCGCATTTCGTGCGCGGGCACAGGCTGGCCCGATGCTTCGTGTCGCGGATATCGGTGCGGGCGGGATGAACGTCAAGCAGCTCGAGGCCTTCAAGGCGATCATGCGCAGCGGCTCCACCACCGCCGCCGCGGCCCGGCTGGACCTGTCGCAATCGGCGGTCAGCCGCCTCTTGACCCAGCTGGAGGCCGAGCTGGGGCTGGAGCTGTTCGCCCGTGAGAAGGGCCGGCTGATCCCGACGCCGGAGGCGATCGGCCTCCTGGATTCGGTCGAGGACGCGGTCGACGGGGTGCAGCGCGTGCAGCACGTGGCGGAGGCGCTGCGGGCCGGCAACTCCGACCAGATCCTGCTGCGCATCGGCGTGCCTCACAGCATGTCGCAGACCATCCTGCCGCTGATCGTCGAGGAGTTCCTGCGGGAGCACGGCAATGTCGCGTTGGAGATCCTGTCCGGCGCCTATCACGAGACCGAGCGCGCGGTGCTGACCCGCCAGGCCGATCTCGGCTTCGTGCGGCTGCCGACCGGCGAGGCCGGGATGGACACGATCGCGATCGCCCGCACCGCCAGCGTCTGCGTCATGCCGGAGGGCCACCGGCTGGCGGAGAAGCCGGTGGTCTCGGTCGAGGATCTGGAGGGCGAGCCGCTGGTGCTGCTGGGCCGGCAGCGGCCGGCGCGGGCGGAGATCGACCAGATGTTCCGCCGCGTCCATTTCCGGCCGCGGGTCCAGGTCGAGACCCATTCGGTCGGCTCGGCCTGCGCCTTCGCCGCCCAGGGGCTGGGCGTGACCATCGTCAACGCGCTGATGGCGAGCCATTTCCGGCAGTTGCCGATCGCCATCCGGCCCTTCCGGCCGCTGCTGTGGAACGAGTTCGGCCTGGCCTTCGCCGCCGGCCAGCCCCGCTCCCGCGCCGCCGACCGCTTCGCCGAGCATTTCCGGAGCCGCCTGATCGACATGCTGCGCGGGCTGGAGAGGGAGTTCCGACCGGACGTGACGTAGCGGTACCGCTCCGTCAGGCGGCCGGCGGCGTCTCGGCGGGCGCCCGCCGAGACGCCAAGCGCTGCACCAGCAGCGCGCGCAGCGCCGCCGGCTTCAGCGGCTTGTGCAGCAGCGGCAGGCCGCGGGCGCGGGCGGCCGCCTTCAGCGCCTCCGTCCGGTCCGCCGTCACCAGGGCGGCGGGCAGCGGACGGCCGGCCGCCGCCTCGAGCGCGGCGAGCACGTCGAGCCCGGTCTCCGCCCCGGCGAGGTGGTAATCGAGCAGCACCATGTCCGGCATCCGGCCGAGCGGCTGCAGCGCCTCCTTCGCGCCGGCAGCGTCCGTCGCCGCCACCACGGTGCAGCCCCAGCCCTCCAGCAGCAGCCGCGTCGCGGTCAGGATGGCATGGTCGTTGTCGACGCAGAGCACCAGCCGTCCGGCCAGGTCGGTCGCCGGAACGCGTGGGCGGGGCGCCGCGGGCGGCGGCACCGTGGCCTGGGTCTCCGCCAGCGGCAGCACCACCTCGAACACGCTGCCGCGGCCAGGCCAGGAGCGCACCGCCACCCGATGGCCGAGCCGCGCCGCGATGCGCTCGACGATGGCGAGGCCCAGCCCCAGCCCCGCCGGCTCGTCCTCGCTGCCGGAGCCGAGGCGGCGGAACTCCTCGAAGATGGCGGAGAGCTGCTCCTGCGGGATCCCTGGCCCGGTGTCCCAGACCTGGATCACCAGGGCGCCGGCCCGGCGGCGGCAGCCGACCAGAACGGTGCCCTGCCTCGTGTAGCGCACCGCGTTGGAGACGAAGTTCTGCACGATCCGGCGGACCAGGGCCGGGTCGGTCTGCACCGTCGCGGTCGAGGGCGCGATCCTGAGGCGCAGCCCGCGGCGACGCGCGATCGGCTCGAAGGGCAGAACGGCGGCGCGCAGGATCTCGTCGGCCGTCACCGCCCGAGGCTGCGGCTCGAAGGCGCCGGCGTCGAGCTTCGAGATCTCCAGCAGCGCCTGCAGCAGTTCCTCCACCGTGCCGAGGGAGCTGTCGATATGGCCGACCAGCGACGCCTCCGGCCGCCGGCCCAGCCGCTCGGCCAGCGTGGCGGTCAGGAGGCGCGCGGCGTGGAAGGGCTGCAGCAGGTCGTGGCTTGCCGCCGCCAGGAAGCGGGTCTTGGAGAGATTCGCCGCCTCGGCCGCCGCCTTCGCCGCCGCCAGCGCCTCGTTCAGCGCGGTCAGCTCGCGGGTCCGCTCGGCGACGCGGCGCTCCAGCGTCTCGGCGGTCTCGCGCAGCACGGCCTCGGCCCGGCGCTGCTCGGTGATGTCGTGATACAGGGTGAAGAAGCCGATGACACGGCCCTGCTCGTCCCGATGCGGAATGTAGGTGCCGCGCGCCAGCTCGGCCCCGGCGGCGGCGAACTCGATCTCGAACACCTGGCGCCGCCCGGCCAGCGCCGCGTCGATATAGGGCTTCAGCCGGGCATAGCGGTCCTCGCCGAGCGCGACGCGGATCGGCAGCCCGTTCGTCTCGCCGCGCTCCAGCCCCAACGCCTGCTCGTAGGGCCGGTTGGTGAAGCGATAGCGCTCCTCCCGGTCGACATAGGCGATCAGGACCGGGACGTTGTCGGTGTAGATGCGGATGCGCCGTTCGCTGTCGCGCAGCGCGTCCAGCGTCTTCACCCGTTCGGTGACGTCGGTGCAGACCAGGACGAAGCCGCCGTCGGGCATCGGGTTGGTCTGCAGCTCCAGCACCCGCCCGTCGCTGCCGCGCCGCTCATGGCTGTGCGCGCGCCGCCGCCGCTCGGGGTCGCGCTGCTCCTCCAGCAGCACCGAGAGGTCGAGGCCGAACGCCCCGCCCTGCCCCGGCGCCGCCAGCGCCGCCAGCGGCATGCCGATCGCGACCCGCGGCTCGGCCAGGCCGAGGATCTCGACGAAGCGGCGGTTCCAGGCGGCGAGGTGCAGGTCCCGGTCGAACACGCCGATGCCCTGGCCGATATTGTCGAGCGTGGCGCTCAAGAGGTCGCGGTTGAAGAGGATCGCCTCCGACGCCTCACGCAGCAGGGCCTGCGACCGGCCGATGGCGGTGCGGTGCCGGCGCATCGTGGCGGCGACCATGATGCGGGCGGAGGCGGCGCCGATCGCGCCGCTCAGAAGCCGCTCGGTGTGGTCGGCGAGGTCGCGGTCCCGCAGCGCCGCGACCGCCCCGCCGAAGGCCGCTTCCGCCCGCTCCGGCCCGACGAAGCGCGCGACCAGCGTCTTGAGGTCGTCGAAGGCGGCGGCGCGGTGCGCGGCCTGCGGCCGCTGCCCGGCCTCGACCGCCGGGCCGACGAAGGCCTCGGCCTGTTCCCGGTCGCGTTCGCCCGCCCGGGCCAGCAGCGACACGCCGACCAGCAGCGCGGTGTTCACCGACAGGCTCCAGAACGCGCCCCGGGTCAGGGCGTCGACATGGTCGCCGATACCCCACAGCACGCCCTCCATCCCGAGCAGCGGCACCGAGGCCAGCCAGTCGACATCGGTCAGGGTCGGCGCCAGGAAGACGACGAGCCAGACCAGGAAGCCGCCCGCCATGCCGGCGAAGGCACCGTGGCGGTGGGCGCCGCGCCAGTACAGCCCGGCGATCAGGGCGGGCCCGAGCTGGGCCACGGCGCAGAAGGCGATCAGCCCGATCGAGGCCAGCGGCAGGCGCCCGCCGATCACGGCGTAATAGGCATAGGCCAGCAGCAGGATGGCGAAGATCGCGATCCGGCGGATGCGCAGCACGGTGGGGCCGAGGGCGCCGTCGCCGCAGGCCGCCATGCCGCCGCGCAGCAGCAGCGGCAGCACCAGTTCGTTGCTGATCATGGTGCTGAGCGCCACGGTCTCGACGATGACCATGCCCGTGGCCGCCGACAGCCCGCCCAGGAACACGGCCAGCGACAGCAGCGGATCGCCCGCCGCCATCGGCAGCGCCAGCACGAACAGGTCGGGGTCGGTGGCGGTGCCGAGCAGCAGCAGCCCCGCGATGGCGAAGGCCGGGACGAAGACGTTGATGGCGCCGAGATAGGCCGGGAACAGCCATCGCGCCGTGCGCAGATCGGCCGGCCGCCCGCTCTCCACCACCCCGACATGGAACTGCCGCGGCAGGCACAGGAAGGCCAGCGCCGACATCACCGTGATCGACACCCATTCCGGCCCGACTGCAAAGCTCTCCAGCCGCGCCTGCAGCTCGGGCACTGACAGCAGCCGCGCCGCCAGATCGCCCGGCCCGTCGAACATCACGAAGGTGACGAACACGCCGGCGGCGAGGATCGCCCCCAGCTTGACCAGGGATTCGAAGGCGATCGCCAGGATCATGCCCTGGTGCCGCTCATTCGCCTGGACGTGCCGGACGCCGAACAGGATGGCGAAGACCGCCATGGTCAGGGCCACGTGCAGCGCGGTGTCGGCCCAGATCGGCGTTGCGATGGTCCGCCCCGGCCCGGTGGCGAGCGCGCCGAAGCTGAGCGACACGGCCTGCAGCTGCAGAGCCAGATAAGGCAGGACGCCGACCAGCGCGATCAGGGTCGCGACCGCGGCGACGACCCGGCTCTTGCCGTAGCGGGCGGCGATGAAATCGGCGACCGAGGTGATGTTCTGCTCGCGCGCCACCCGGGTGATCTTCCGCATCATCGGGAAGCCGAGGGTGATCACCAGGATCGGGCCGACATAGATCAGCGTGAAGTCGAGCCCGTGCGACGCGGCCCGGCCGACGCCGCCGTAGAAGGTCCAGGAGGTGCAGTAGACGGCGAGCGAGAGGGCATAGACCAGCGGTTCGCGCAGGCCGGAGCGCCAGTAGCCCGGGCTGCGGTCGCCGGCGAAGGCGACGGCGAAGAGCAGGCCGAGATAGCCGAGCGCGATGATCCACAGCAGCCAGTCAGCCACCGCCTGTTCCCCGATCCCTGCGCCCGTTCCTCCCGGTCATGCCCCGAAGCATAAGCCGACTGCGGCGTCAGGCCGAGCGTTTCGGCGGCGCGGCTGGAGAATCCCCCTCACCCCCCCGCCGCCTTCGGCGTCGGGCCCCTCCCTCTCCCCGAGGAGAGGGGAGTACGAGCCCCAGCCCCAGCCCCAGCCCTCTACACCTCTCCTTGGGGAGAGGTCGAAATCGCGCAGCGATTTC
>NZ_AUHM01000009.1 GCF_000423185.1 Inquilinus limosus DSM 16000
CCGAGGACGAGGTGCTGGACGTGCAGCTCGACACCCTGTCGGCCGGGGAGTTCGTGCGGGAGGTCTGCCGCTGGCTCGGCCGCCGGCTGGACCCGAGCCGGCTGCCGCAGGGCTGGGACGATGTCGCCAAGGCCAATGACAACGCCTCCGGCAGTCCGCCCGACGCTGGCACGGACATCACTGCTGTGAATCCTGACACCGGGCACGGCTGGCCTGAACCGCCGGACGAGTCCGACGACGGCCGCCCGCCGTCCGGGCCCCGGAAGCTGGACAGCAGTTGAGCGCCGATGCTGCCGGGAACCGCTATCCGAAACATATAGCCGTCATGGCGAGCCCCGCAGGGGCGTAGCTATCCAGTGGCACCGTCCTCTGGATCACCACGACGCTGCGCGCCTCGCGATGACGAGGAGGTCGCCATCAAGGCGCATTGCAAGTCCTGGCGCTACAAAAAAGCCCGGCCTCTCGCGAAGCCGGGCTCGTCGTCATGGCCGCATCGGCCACTCCGTGTCGGCTCAGGCTTCGCCGACCGTGTCCAGGATCGCGGCCGAGACCGCCTCGCCGGCGCTCTTGCCGCCCCAGAGGACGAATTGGAAGGCCGGGTAGAAGCGCTCGCATTCGGTCAGCGCAATGTCGACCAGGTCCTCCAGCTGCTCCTGGCTCGCGGCCTGGGCGCCGCGCAGCAGCGTGGTGTGCCGGAACATCGGCGTCTGCTCCTCGGAGTCGACATCGAAATGGCCGAGCCACATCCGCTCGTTGATGATGCCGAGCAGCTCCGCCACGTCGCGGCGCTTCTTCTCCGGCACCTTCAGGTCGAACTGGCAGGAGAACTGCATGGCGCTGATCTCCTCCTGCCAGAAGAAGAACAGGCGGTAGCTGCACCACCGGCCGGCGACCTCGGCCAGCATCTCCTCGGCGCTGGCGCGCTCGAAGCTCCAGTCGTTGGCGCTGACGATCTCCTCGAGCGTGTCGAGGGGGTTTTGGGTGAAGGCGGCTTCCTCGAAGGTCTGGGACGCTGTGGTCATGATCCTCCGCTCCCGTACCGCGGCGAGGCGCATCTATGGCCCTCGCTCTCGGCCAATACCCAACGTGTAGTGGTGTTGTCCATTACAGCCTTTCCAAGACAACGGTCGCACAAGGGGTTGTTGGGCGCAATCCGATATGCACCGCCGTCACGATAAAAGTTGTGGATGATTTGTGACGAAAATCAGTCCGCTGCCTTGGCGCGGGGCCTGCGGCCCTTCGGCGCAGGGGCCCCGGCCGGTGATGCCGGCACGGCCGCTTTGGCCTTGCGGGCAGGCTGGGCCGCAGCCGCAGGGGCAGCAGCGGGCTCCGGCGCCGCCGGCTTGGCCGCGGCCTCCAGCGCCGCCACCCGGGCGGCCAGCAGTTCTTGCTCCTCGCGGGCCCGCTGGGCCAGGGCGCGGACGATCTCGAACTCCTCGCGGGTGACCACGTCGAGGCGCGACAGGACATGCTCGAACTGCTCGCGCAGGCGGGTCCTCGCCTCCTCGCGGACGCCGGCGACGGCACCGAAGGCTCCGGTCGCGACGCGGACCAGATCGTCGATCAGCTTGGTGTCGAAGGGCATCGCAGGCGGCTTTCAGCAAAGGTCGTCATCATCGGGCAATATGGCGGCCGGCCCCCCGCGTTGCAACGCCCTGGACCGCGCGCCTATAAGGGCACGCTTCGCCCCCCGAACGGGAACAGAGATGGGTTGGTTCGATCCGGTCGCCCTGCAGATCGGCCCTGTCGCGATCCGCTGGTACGCCCTCGCCTACATCGCCGGCTTCCTCCTGGGCTGGCGCTACGCCCTGTGGCTGACCCGCCGCACCACGCTGCCGCCCGACCGTCTGGCGCTGGACGACTTCCTGACCTGGGCGGTGGTCGGCACCATCCTGGGCGGCCGGCTCGGCTATGTCCTGTTCTACAATCTCGACGAATATCTGAAGGAGCCGCTGTCGATCCTGGAGATCTGGCACGGCGGCATGTCCTTCCACGGCGGGTTCCTCGGAGTCACCGCCGCGATCATCCTGTTCGCCTGGCGGCGCGGCTTCTCGCCCCTGCTGCTGGGCGACGTGGTCGCCGCGGCCGCGCCGATCGGCCTGTTCTTCGGCCGCATCGCCAATTTCGTGAACAGCGAGCTGTGGGGCCGCGTCACCGACGTGCCCTGGGGCATGGTCTTCCCCAATGCCGGGCCGGAGCCGCGCCATCCGAGCCAGCTCTACGAGGCGGGGCTGGAGGGGCTGCTGCTGTTCCTGATCCTGCTGCCGCTGGCGGCGAATCCGCGGATCCGGGCGAAGCCAGGCCTGGTGCTGGGCGTCTTCGCCATCGGCTACGGCCTCTCGCGCTTCCTGGTCGAGTTCGTGCGCCAGCCGGACGCCCAGCTCGGCTTCCTCTGGCTCGGCGCCACCATGGGGCAGCTGCTGTCGCTGCCGATGATCGCCGCCGGCATCGTCGTGGTGCTGTGGGCCGCCCGGCGGCCGGCGGTCGAGGCCCCTGCCCCGTCGCCGACCGCGACGTGACCGCGCTGCTCGACCTGCTGCGCCGCCGCATCGCCGTCGACGGGCCGCTGACGGTGGCGCAGTACATGGCCGAGGCGCTGGGCCATCCCCGGCACGGCTACTACGTCAAGCAGGACCCGCTGGGCGCGGCCGGCGACTTCACCACCGCGCCGGAGATCAGCCAGATCTTCGGCGAGCTGATCGGGCTGTGGTGCGCCGATCTGTGGCAGCGGATGGGCGCGCCCGGCCCGGTGCTGCTGGTGGAGCTCGGCCCCGGCCGCGGCACGCTGATGCAGGACGCGCTGCGCGCCATCCGCCGTGCCGCGCCTGCCTTCCGCGCCGCGCTGCGGCTGCATCTGGTCGAAACCAGCCCGGCCCTGCGCGCGGCCCAGGCGGCGCGGCTGGCCGATGCGGCTCCCGCTTGGCTCGACCGGCTGGCCGACCTGCCGGACGGGCCGGCGCTGGTGGTCGCCAACGAGTTCTTCGACGCTCTGCCGATCCGGCAGTGGCAGCGCGGGGCCAAGGACTGGCACGAGCGGCTGATCGGCTGGGACGAGGAATCGGGCCGGCTGCGCTGGGAACTCTCGGCCCGCGCCGATCCGGGCCTGGCCCTGATCCCCGAGGCGGTGCGGGACGCGCCGGAAGGGTCGATCGCCGAAGCCTGCCCGGCCGGGCTGTCGCACGCCGCCCTGCTCGGTCGCCGCCTGGCGCAACAGGGCGGCGCCGCGCTGATCGTCGATTACGGCCCGGCCCGCAGCGCGCCGGGCGACAGCTTCCAGGCGGTGCGCCGCCACGCCTTCGCCGACCCGCTGGAGGCGCCGGGCGAGGCCGACCTGACCGCCCATGTCGATTTCCAGCCCCTGGCCGAGGCCGCGACCCAGGCCGGCGCCGAGGCCCATGGGCCGGTGCCCCAGGGCGCGTTCCTCGAGGCGCTCGGTCTGCGCGCCCGCGCGGCTCAGCTGAAGGCGGCTTCCCCGGCGCGGGCCGCCGAGATCGACGCCGCGGTCGGGCGGCTGGCCGGCCCGGAGCAGATGGGCACGCTGTTCAAGGCGCTGGCCCTGACCGCACCCGGCCTCGGCACGCCGGCGGGATTTCCCTGATCCGGCCGGCGATGCTATTCCGTCCCCATCCGCATCGGCCGGAGCCCGCACCGTGATCACCATCGACGCCCTGTCCGCCCTGCCCGGCATCGGTCACGGCTTCTTCCCGCGCACCGGCGGCGTCAGCGAGGGCATCTTCGCCTCGCGCAACTGCGGCTTCGGCTCCGGCGACCGGCGCGAGGCCGTCGCCGAGAACCGCGACCGCTGCCGGCGCGAGCTGGGACAGGCCGAGGCGCTGCTGACCGTCCATCAGGTGCACAGCCCCCGGGTGGCCACGGTCACCGGGCCGTGGACGCCGGAGACGGCGCCGCAGGCCGACGCCATGGTGACCGACCGGCCGGGCCTGGCGCTGGGCATCCTGACCGCCGACTGCGCGCCGATCCTGTTCGCGGATGCCGAGGCCGGGGTGGTCGGCGCCGCCCATGCCGGCTGGAAGGGCGCGCTGGCCGGCGTCACCGATGCCACCATCGCCGCCATGCGGGCGCTCGGCGCGGAGCCGGAGCGGATCTCCGCCGCCATCGGCCCCTGCATCGGCCCGAGCAGCTACGAGGTCGGCCCCGAGTTCCGCGACCGCTTCCTGGCCGAAGACCCGGACAGCGCGGGCTTCTTCCACACTCCCCGCAACGGCGCCGAGCCGCGCCCGCATTTCGACCTGCCGGGCTATGTCGCCCGGCGCCTGCGCCGGGCCGGGCTGCGCGACGTCACGGTCACGGGGCTCGACACTCTGGGGCGGGAGGACCTGTTCTTCAGCTATCGCCGCACCACCTTGAGGAAGGAGCAGGATTACGGCCGGCAGATCTCGGCCATCCTGCTGACGGGCTGACGGAGATGCCGCATCTGATCACTCTGTTCCTGTTCATCATCGTGGCGCTGCTCGGCGGCTGCGTGCTCCTGATGGTGATGTGACAATTCGGGGTCAGGATTGCGTGAAGTCCGTTTACACCCCGAAGCGCGCGGGATATACGCAGCCGCATCCGGCCCCGGCCACCGCCCGAGACCACCGAGCCGCCCCCCATGAAGATCATCGCCTGCAACAGCAATCGCCCGCTCTGCGAGGCGATCGCCGCCTATTTGCAAATCCCGCTGACCAAGGCCCAGATCCGGCGCTTCGCCGACATGGAGGTCTTCGTCGAGATTCTCGAGAACGTCCGCGGCGAGGACGTGTTCGTGATCCAGCCGACCAGCTTCCCGGCCAATGACAACCTGATGGAGATGCTGGTCACCATCGACGCGCTGCGCCGCGGCTCGGCCCGCCGGATCACCGCGGTGATGCCCTATTACGGCTATGCCCGTCAGGACCGGAAGACCGGCCCGCGCACGCCGATCTCGGCCAAGCTGGTGGCCAACCTGATCACCCGCGCCGGCGCCGACCGGGTGCTGACCCTCGACCTGCATGCCGGGCAGATCCAGGGCTTCTTCGACATCCCGCTCGACAACCTGGTGGCCGCGCCGGTGTTCGTGAAGGACATCCGCAGCCGCTTCCCCAGCGACAACCTGGTCATCGTCTCGCCCGATGTCGGCGGCGTGGTCCGCGCCCGGTCGGTGGCGCAGCGCCTGGACGCCGACCTCGCCATCATCGACAAGCGGCGCGAGCGCGCCGGCGTGTCCGAGGTGATGAACGTGATCGGCGACATCGACGGCCGCCGCTGCATCCTGATCGACGACATCGCCGACAGCGCCGGCACGCTGTGCAACGCCGCCGTCGCGCTGATGGAACGCGGCGCTTCCGAGGTCTTCGCCTATATCAGCCACGGCGTGCTGTCGGGAGGCGCCGTCGCCCGGGTCGGCGCCTCGCCGCTCAAGGAGATGGTGACGACCGACAGCATCCTGGCGACCGAGGCGGTGCGCCTCAGCCACAACATCCGCCAGCTGACCATCGCCCCGCTGATGGCCGAGGCGATCCTGCGCATCGCCGAGGAGAAGTCGGTCTCCAGCCTGTTCCAGTAAGGCATTCCTCGGTCCGGTCCCCTGCTATACTCCGCCGTCACGGCGACAGGCAGCAGGGCCGGCATGACCGCCACAGCAGAGCTTCCGCCCTTCTTCGACCCGGCCCGGGCCGGGGACTGGTCGTATCGGCCGGACATCGCCGGGCTGCGCGCCGCGGCCGAGGCGTGGCTCAGCCGGGTGAAGCCGGCCGAAAGCGGCCGCATCGACCTGCTGCTGATCGACCTGCAGCGCGATTTCTGCCTGCCGGAAGGCGCACTCTATGTCGGCGGACGGTCCGGACGCGGCGCGGTCGAGGACACGGCCCGGATCGCCGCCTTCATCCATCGCAACCTCGGCGCCATCGACCGGATCGTCCCGACCTTCGACACCCACACGCCGCTGCAGATCTTCCACCGCTCGTTCTGGGTCGATGCCGGCGGCCGCCCGCCGGAGCCGTTCACCGTCATCACCGAGGAGGCGCTGGCCGGCGGCGCTCTGCGGCCAAGCCCCGGCGTGCCGGCGCTGCTGCCCTCCGACGTCGCGGCGGAGGGCGCGGCCTGGGTGGAGCGGCAGCTCAGGCACTACATCCGCAGCCTGGAGCGGCAAGGCCGCAACGCCCTGATCATCTGGCCCGACCACTGCCTGATCGGGTCGGAGGGCCATGCCATGCCGGGGCTGGTCCAGGAGGCGTGGCTGTTCCATGCCATGCTGCGCGGCGCGCCGACGCCCGTGATCGTCAAGGGCGACGATCCCTGGAGCGAGAGCTATTCCGCCTTCGCGCCGGAGGTGCCGGACCGCTGGGACGGCGGGCGGCTGGTGAAGCCGCAGGACGATTCGGCGCTGCTGGAGCTGCTGCGCGCCGACCGGATCGTCGTGGCCGGCCAGGCCTCGAGCCA
This sequence comes from Inquilinus limosus DSM 16000, assembly GCF_000423185.1. Taxonomy (GTDB): domain Bacteria; phylum Pseudomonadota; class Alphaproteobacteria; order DSM-16000; family Inquilinaceae; genus Inquilinus; species Inquilinus limosus. Next base: position 6,421 of record NZ_AUHM01000009.1, read on the forward strand.
CTGTGTGCGCTGGTCGGTCGACGACCTCCTCGGCCGGATGCGGGCGCTCGACCCCGCCCTGCCGCGCCGGGTCTATGTCCTGAGCGACTGCATGTCGGCCGTGGTCGGCCTGGATGCGGAGGGCCGGCCGATCCCGGCGCTGGACTTCACGCCGCATGCCGAGGAGGCCTTCGCCCGCTGGGCGGAGCTCGGCGTCCATATCGTCGAGTCCGCCCAGCCGATGGCGGAGTGGCCGCGCTGATGCGTCAGGCGGCCGGCGCCAGCCCGCCCGTCACCGCCTTGAGCCCGAGCCGGTCCAGGAGCTGCGCATCGCGATCCACGCCGGGATTGGCCGTGGTCAACAGCACATCGCCGAGGAAGATCGAGTTGGCGCCGGCGAGGAAGCACAGCGCCTGCATCTCGTCGCTCATGTACTGCCGGCCGGCGGAAAGGCGCAGCACGCTGCGCGGCAACAAGATCCGCGCCACCGCCACCAGCCGGACGAAGTCGATCGGGTCGGGCTTCGCCGCCATGGCCATGACCGGCGTGCCCGGCACCTCGTTCCACAGATTCAGCGGCACGCTCTCCGGATGCGGGTCCAGCCCGGCCAGGAGCAGCAGCATGCCCAGCCGGTCGTCCACCGTCTCGCCCATGCCGACGATGCCGCCGCAGCAGACCTTGATGCCGGCGGCGCGGACATGGCCCAGCGTCTCCAGCCGGTCCTGCAGCGTCCTTGTGGTGATGATCCGGCCGTAGAACTCGGGCGAGGTGTCGACGTTGTGGCTGTAGTAGTCGAGCCCCGCCGCCTTCAGCCGGTCCGCCTGCGGCCGGGTCAGCATGCCGAGCGTGACGCAGGTGGACAGGCCGAGCGCCTTGACTCCCGCGATCATCTCGCAGACCCGGTCGAGGTCGCGGTCCTTCGGGCTGCGCCAGGCCGCCCCCATGCAGAAGCGCCCGGCCCCGCCGGCCTTGGCCTGAGCCGCGCGCTCCACGACCGCCTTCGGGTCCATGAGCCGCGTGGCCTTGACCCCGGTGTCGTGGCGGGCGCTCTGCGAGCAATAGCCGCAATCCTCCGGGCACCCTCCCGTCTTGATGCTGAGCAGGCTGGCGGTCTCGACCGCCGCCGGGTCGAAGCTCTCGCGGTGGATGAGCTGTGCTTGGTGCAGCAACTCCGGGAACGGCAGGCTGTACAGCGCCTCGGCCCGCGTCCGGTCGAACCGGACGGCGGGCTTCGCACGGGAGTCGACGGCGGCCGCCGTCACGCGGCCCTCCGCAGGCGGCGCAGGGCGATGGTCACGGCCGCGGCCAGCAGGACCTTCAGCACGTCACCGGCCAGGAAGGGCGCGACGCCGGCGGCAATGACGGCCTGCCAGCCGGTGAACTGCGCCAGCCAGAGGCAGCCGAGCAGATAGATCACGCCCAGCCCGGCCAGCATCGGCACGGCGGTGCCGATCAGCCCGCCGGGGCGGCGCCGGATCCACTCGCCGGCCAGGAAGGCGGCGACGGCGAAGCCGAGCAGATAGCCGCCGGTCGGGCCGACGAGCGGCGCCAGCCCGGCACTGCCGCCGGCGAGGACCGGCAGGCCGACCGCCGCCTCCGCCAGATAGGCCACGACCATCGCGGCCGCCAGCCGCCCGCCGGCCAGCCCGGCCAGCAGGAAGGTGGCGCAGACCTGCATGGTCATCGGCACCGGCCAGAACGGGATCGTGATCTGGGCGCTGAGCGCCATCAGCAGGCTGCCGCCGATGATCGCGGCGGGGATGCGCCAGCCGGCGAGGGCGGGAACGGACAGCGACGCTTCAACCGAAGGCTTCATCACAGACTCCTAAATTATAGATAATCTCTAACAGGCGATCTATGATCACCGATGCAGCCGAGCTTAATCGCTCGTTCGGGCGAATTCACCGCTTAATCCAATAGATAATCTATGACCAAGATGCCAAAAACCGACACCACCCCGCAGACCATCGCCGACCGGATCGCCAGCATCCTGGCCGAGCGGATCGTGACCGGCGAGCTGCCGCCGGACGCGCCGCTGCGTCAGGACCACGTCGCCCATGAGTTCGGATCGAGCCATGTGCCGGTCCGCGAGGCGTTTCAGCGCCTACAGGCCCAGGGCCTCGCGGTCAGCGAGCCGCGGCGCGGCATGCGCGTGGCGCCGCTGGACGAGCGGTCGATGCGCGAGGTTGTGGAGATCCGGGCGGCGCTGGAGGTGCTGGCGCTGCGGCACGCGGCCCGCCGGCTGACGCCGGCGCAGATCGAGCGGATCGCGGAGGCCGTCGCCGCGGGCGACCGGGCGCAATCCTTCGCCGAATGGGAGGCGGCCAACCGGACCTTCCATCGCGAGCTGGTGGCCGCCTGCCGCATGCCGCGCCTGCTGGCGATGCTGGAGGAGCTGCAGCTCGCCAATTCGCGCTTCGCCTTCGCGGCGACCCGGTCGGCGGTGTGGCAGCCGCGCTCGAACCAGGACCACCGCCAGATCCTGGAGGCGCTGCGGCGCGGAGCCGTCGATCAGGCGGTCGCACTGCTGGGTCGGCACATCCAGACCTTGGAGCGCATCGGCGGCGGTCCCGCCGAGATCCCGGAACCAGCCACAGCCGCCAGCCGGACGACCGCCCCCCGCTGACGGGCGGTCAGGCTCGGCGCCGCCGGCGGCCCTCGCGCTCGCCGCCGCCTTCGGCCGGGCGGCCGGACTGGGCCTTGACCGGACCCAGCAGCCGCTCGACGGTCTCGATGTCCGGCACCGGGCCGCGGGCTGTGTCGTTCACCGCTGCGACCATGGCCCGGATGTGCTCGGGCGTGGTGCCGCAGCAGCCGCCGATGATGCGGGCGCCGGCATCGCGCGCCAGCACGGCGTAGGACGCCATGATCTCCGGCGTGCCGTCATAGACGATGGCGCCCTCGCGGTACTGCGGGATGCCGCAATTGCCCTTCGCGACGATGATGTCGTCGGCCTCCGCCGCGCGCACCAGGCCGAGGATGCTGTCCAAAAGCTGGGCCGGGCCGATGCCGCAATTGGCGCCGAAGGCGCTGGGCCGGCAGGCGCAGTTGCGGCCATGGGTGATCGCCGCCTCGGGCGTCAGCCCCATCATGGTCCGGCCATTGGTGTCGAAGGTCATGGTCGAGACGATCGGCAGGCCGGTGCGCGACGCGCCCTCGATCGCCGCCGCGATCTCCTCCGCCGCCGAGATGGTCTCGATCCACAGCACGTCGACGCCGCCCTCGGCCAGCGCCTCGGCCTGTTCGGCGAAGGCGGCGACACCCTCCTCGTGGCTCAGCACGCCGACCGGCTGGAAGATGTCGCCGGTCGGCCCCATCGAGCCGGCGACGACGATCGGGCGGTCGAACTCCTCCGCCACCGCGCGGGCAATCCGGGCGCCGGCGACATTCAGCTCGCGCACCCGGCCCTGGGCGCTGTGCAGCGCCAGGCGCCGCGCGTTGCCGCCGAAAGTGTTGGTCAGCAGGATGTCGGAGCCGGCTTGGGCGAAGCCGCGATGCACCGCCTGTACCCGTTCCGGCCGCTCGATATTCCACAGCTCTGGGCTGTCCCCGGTCTCCAGCCCCTGGGCGAACAGGCCGGTTCCCATGCCGCCGTCGGCGAACAGGATCGGCTTGGCGGCGAGAAGATCGTGGAAACGGGTGCTGGACATGGCCGGACCTTCTGAAAAACCGCGGCAACGACGGAACGGTACCGCCGGGCCGACGCGAACACCACTTAAATATAAGGATATCGTTATGAATTTATATCTCGCCCGCGACGCCGGCCGGCTCGGCCCCGCCGCGCTGCGAGTCGTTCGTCGTTGCCTTCGCCCGCGCCCGGGATGAGAAGCGAAGCGGAAGCCGGGATGGAGGCGATGAATGAAGGACTTCTCGGAGCTGACGGAGCGCGAGCTGCTGGCGCTGGCGATCTCGCTGGAGGAGGAGGACGCGCGGATCTACGGCGATTTCGCCGAGGGCCTCGCCGCGGATTTCCCGGCTTCGGCGGCGGTCTTCCGCGGCATGGGGCGCGAGGAGGATGGACATCGCCACCGTCTGCTCGACCTCTACAAGGCGCGGTTCGGCGACCACATCCCGCTGATCAACCGCCATGTGGTCCGCGGCTTCATCCGCCGCAAGCCGGTGTGGCTGTCACGGCCGCTGTCGCTGGACACGGTGCGCAAGCAGGCCGAGGCGATGGAGGCGGAGACGCGGCGCTTCTACGAGCGCGCCGCCAGCCGCGCCACGGACGCCTCGATCCGCCAGCTGCTGGGCGACCTGGCGGCGGAGGAACGGCGCCATGAGCACGTCGCCGAGCAGCTGGAGGCCAAGCACGTCCCGGCCAAGGTGCAAGAGCGCGAGGACGAGGACGAGCGGCGCCTGTTCGTGCTTCAGGTCGTGCAGCCGGGCCTGGCCGGGCTGATGGACGGGTCGGTCTCCACCCTGGCCCCGCTGTTCGCCGCGGCCTTCGCGACGCATGACAGCTTCGACACCTTCCTGGTCGGCCTCGCCGCCTCGGTCGGGGCCGGCATCAGCATGGGTTTCGCCGAGGCGCTGTCGGACGACGGCAGCCTGACCGGCCGCGGCCGGCCCTGGATGCGCGGGCTGGTCTGCGGCGGCATGACCACGCTCGGCGGCCTCGGCCACACCCTGCCCTATCTGATCCCGGAGTTCCGCATCGCCACGGCGGTCGCGGTCGCCGTGGTGGCGGTGGAACTGGCGGCGATCTCCTGGGTCCGCCACCGTTTCATGGACACGCCGCTGCTCGCGTCCACCTTCCAGGTCGTGGTCGGCGGATTGCTGGTGTTCCTGACCGGGATCCTGATCGGCAGCGCCTAGTCGCTCGGTGCCCCGCCCTCCTCCTTCCGCTTCGCGACGAAGGCGTCGAGCTCCTCGGCGATGGCGGGGTCGAGCGGCGGCGGCTCGTATTCCGCGAGAATGCGCTTGTACAGTTGGTGCGCCCTCTGGGTGGCGTCCGGCGCCCCCACCTCCTGCCAGCTCTCGAAGTTGCGCCAATCGGACAGGATCGGCGCGTAGAAGGCAGTCTCGTAGCGGGCCAGGGTGTGCTGCGCTCCGAAGAAATGGCCGCCCGGCCCGACCTCGCGGATCGCGTCCAGGCCAAGCGTGTCGTCGTCGACCACCAGCGGCTTCAGGAACTCGACCATGGTCTGCACCAGCTCGGCATCGACGATCATCTTCTCGAAGCTGGCCCGCAGCCCGCCTTCGAGCCAGCCGAGGCTGTGCATGATCATGTTGGCGTGGCCCTGCACCGCCGCCCACAGCGACACCATGCTTTCATAGGTCGCCTGCACGTCGACCGCGTTCGAAGCATTGGTGTTGGAGGACCGGTACGGCAGGCCGTAACGCCGGGCGAGCTGACCGCCGGCCAATGCCGCCTTGGCGTATTCCGGCGTGCCGAAGGCCGGGGCCCCCGACTTCATGTCGACGTTCGAGGTGAAGCCGCCATACATCACCGGTGCCCCGGGCCTGACCAGCTGGATCAGGGCGATGGTGGCCAGCGCCTCGGCGTTCTGCTGCGCCAGCGCCCCCGCCAGCGTCGCCGGTGCCATGGCACCGGAGAGGGTGAACGGCGTGACGGTGACGATCTGGCCTGCCTTCGCCATCTCGATCAGGCCCTCGATCATCGGCCCGTCCAGGCGCAGCGGCGAGGAAGTGTTGACGACGGTGAACAGGCTGGGCTCGCGCTCCAGCTGCTCGCGGCCGACGCCGCGGACAATGCGGACGATCTCGATGCCGTCGCGCATCCGCACCCGACCCAGCGCATAGGCGTGAAAAGGCTTGTCGGACAGGGTGACGAAGGCGCGCAGCGCCTCGAGATGCCGGGTCGCGGGATGCAGATCGACGGGCTCGACCGGATAGCCGCCGAAGATGTGCATCGCATTCAGCGCCTGGCCGAGGCGCAGCAGGTTGCAGTAGTCGCGGTAGTTTCCGACCCGCCGCCCGCCCTCGATGTCGGAGACGTTGGGGGCGGAGCCGACCGAGGCGAAGACGATCGAGCGGCCGCCGATCCGGACGTTCCGCTCCGGGTTGCGCGCATGGAAGGTATAGGCCGAGGGCGCCTTCGCCACGGCCCCGAGCACCAGGCCGCGGTCGAAGCGGACGCGGCGGCTGCCCGGGGTGGTCTCGGCTCCGGCCCGGCGCAGGATCTCGATCGCCTCGTCGTGCAGGAAGTCCATCCCGATCTCTTCCAGGATGGTCAGCGAGGCGTCGTGGATGCGCTCGATCTGGTCCGGCCGCAGCACCTCGACCGGCGGCATCGGATTCTCGACGAGCTGCCAGGGGAGCTGATGGAGCCCGCCCGCGCCGTCGCGGCGGCGGCGGGGGGTGGTACGGCTGCGGCTCATCCTGACCTCGTCTCGACCTCGGGCGAATCCTCGCGCTCAACCGTGGCACAGCAGGACGACCGAAGCGCCGCCCGGATTCGCCGTGCAGCAGCCTCGGCGCGACATGTGACATGAGGCACGACGGCGGCCACAATCCTGCGATAGTATGCGAGCGGATCTCAATTGCGATCGTATTTTCGTGGAGGATTGAATGCCCCGACTGCTGGAGCCCGGCGATCCCGCGCCGCTCTTCGTGGTCCCGACGCCGCAACGGCCGGATTTCCGCTTCGACACTGTGGCCGGACGTTACATCGTTCTCAGCTTCTTCGGTTCGGCCGGCGATGCCCAGTCGGCGCGGCTCCTGTCGACGATCGCGGCCGAGATCGGGCCGTTCAACGACGCCCATGCCGCCTTCTTCGGCGTCAGCCAGGACCGGAACGACGCCCAGCCGGGGCGGCTGCCGACCCGGGTCCCGGGGCTGCGCCACTTCTACGATTTCGACCGCAAGATCAGCACGACCTACGGCGCCGAACAGCGCAAGGTCAGCTATGTGCTGTCGCCCGGCCTGCGCGTGCTTGCCCGCTTCCCGATCGAGGACGGGGCCCAGCACGCCAGGATCCTGGCGGAGTTCGTCAGCAAGCTGCCGCCGCTGACCAGGCTGGGCACGGCCACGCCCGGCGCGCCGGTGCTGCTGGTGCCGTATCTGTTCGAGCCGGAGTTCTGCCGCGCCCTGATCGACTACTACAAGAAGGTCGGCGGCGAGGAGAGCGGCTTCATGCAGACCCTGCCGGACGGCCGCACCGCCGCCGCGGTCGACCATGCGCACAAGAAGCGCAAGGATGCGACGATCGAGGACGAGACGCTGCGCCTGGGCATGAAGGCCCGGATCGAGCGGCGCCTGGTGCCGGAGATCAGGAAGGTCTTCCAGTTCAACGCCACGCGGATCGAACGCTACATCGTCGCCTGCTACGATTCCGGCGAGGGCGGCTATTTCCGCGCCCATCGCGACAACACGACCAAGGGCACGGCGCATCGCCGCTTCGCCGTAACCATCAACCTGAACGCCGAGGAGTTCGAGGGCGGCGAGCTGCGTTTCCCGGAATACGACCGCCACAGCTATAAGGCGCCGACCGGCGGCGCGATTGTGTTCTCCTGCTCGCTGCTGCACGAGGCGCTGCCGGTGACCAAGGGCACGCGCTACTGCACCCTGCCCTTCCTCTATGACGAGGAGGGCGCCAGGATCCGCGAGCAGAACCTGTCCTATTTCGCCGACGAGAAGCTGCGCGGCGAGCTGGAGCGCAACCTGCTCGGCAAGGAGGCGACGGCCGCCGGCTGAGACACCGGACGGATCGGCCGCTTCGGCGGCCGATCCCGAACGGACGGCCACCGCGATCGGCCCGCGGGATCGGGCCTTCGCGACGACAATGAGGCTCTGTGGCCTTGCGCCTCATTCGCCCAGGCAGCCCGGCGGGGCCTGCATCAGCCCGACGCCATAGACCGAGTCACGGCCTGGCGCGCCGAGATCCTGGGCCCGCGCCGCCAGGCCGCGCAGCGCGGCCCTCTCTCCATCCATCGACTGCGGATCGGCGGCCAGCGCGGCGACCACGAAGGGAACCGCGAAGGATGTGCCGGTGACCAGGCGGGTGCTGCCGGACGCATCGGTCACAGGCACCCGAACCCCGGGCGCCGCCACGTCGACATAGGCGCCGCGATTGGCCGCCGCATAAACCGCCCGGTGGTGATCGACCGCCGTCACCGCCACCACCTCCGGCAGGGCCGCCGGATAGGCCGGCGGCGCGCCGGGCCCGTCATTGCCGGCCGCCGCCACCAGCACCAGCCCCGCGCGGGACGATCGGCGGACCGCCTCGGCCAGGATCGCGTTCTCGCGGCCGGCGAAGCTCAGGGCCACCACCTTCACGCGCTGCGCCACCATCCAGTCGAGGGCGAGGGCCACGGCGACGACGCTGGCCACGTCGCCGTTCGCGTCGCCGGGCTCGAAGGCGTCGGCGGCACGCAGCCGGGCCCGCGGCAGGAGGGCCGGGGTCCGGCCGCCGCCGGCCAGCAGCGCGGCCACGGCATCGCCATGGCCATGATCCTCGGGTCCCGAGGACGAGAAATCCGCCGACACCAGCCATCGCCCCAGAGCCCGGCGCATGTCGGGGGACAGCCCGGTGTCGATCATGCCGACCGCGACGCCGTCGCTGCACATGGCGAGGTCGTCCCGCCAGCCGATCAAGGATCGGGCGAAGTCGAGCGGCGGCAGCGCCACCGTGCCGGAGGGCCGGTACAGATGGTGCAGATCCAGCAGCAGGTCGGGGAAGCGCCGCTGCAGCACGGACCGGGCCGTCTCGGGCGTCATGCCGCCCGGAATGCGCAGGCGGATCAGCAGCAGGTCCAGCTGCCGCAGCGGCCGCTCGTCGATCGGCCGGAAGCCGATCCGCCGCAGCTCCGGCAGATGCGACCGGGCCGCATCCTCGACCACCACGATCTCGTCGGCGACGATGTCGTGACCGCCGTCCTGGCGCGACGGCCGCGATGCCGGCGGACGGCCGGCCGCGTCGTCGCGATCGTCGGCATCGTCATCGCGATCATCGTCCGCGCCGCTGTCGTCGTCGCCGTCGTCATCCCCTCCCCCGCCGTCATCGTCCCCGCCGCCATCGTCGTCCCCGCCTCCGTCATCGCCACCCCCGTCATCGCCGCCGCTGTCGCCGCCGCTGTCGCCGCCGTCGTCATCCGCCCGGGCCGACCAGTCGAAGGCCGGGCCGAGGTCCGGGACCAGGAGACGCGGCAGCTCCGTCGCCAGCAGGGCCACGGCAACCAGAAACGCGGCGCGGATCATCGGTCGCCGCCCGGAGCGGCCGGCAGGGTCAGGACCGCCCAGGCGCCGTCGGCGCCGCGGCAGGCAACGCCATCCTCCGCCGCGGGGGACAGGATGCGGAAGGCACGGCAATGGGCGGGGAAGCCGGGATCCACCGGCCCGATGATGCGGATCTGCCGATCGCCCGCCGCCACCGTGCCGCCGTCGGGCCCGGTCTCCAGCGCCTGCAGCAGCGCCGCGGCCGCGGCCTCGTCTGCCGTGTCCAGTGCCGGACCGCCGGCGGTCCGGACGACGCCCGGCTCGTCGTTGCGGGGGATCATGATGCCGAGGCCGAAGGCGACCACAGCGGCCAGGACGGCGACGGCCACGCCGCGCCAGCCGGCCAGGCCGAGCCATCGCGCCAGGTCGAAGGCTCGCCCGGCCGGCCGGGTCGCACCCGGCTGCGCCAGGGCCGCGAGCCCGGGCGGTAGCGGGGCGGCCATCGCCTCGGCATAGGCACCGCGGGCGGCCTGCCCGCCGAGTTGCATCAGCCGGGCGGTCTCCGCCGCCACGGGGTCCTCGCGCAGGATCGCCTCGACCCGCGCCGCCTCCTCCGCCGGCAGTTCGCCGTCGAGATAGGCGACGATCAGGGCGTCATCCCAGGATTTCGACCGGTCGTCCGCCATCACCTTTCCCCTGTTCTCCTGTACCGTCCAGCGCCCGCCCGAGGGCCAGACGCGCCCGCGCCAGCCGGCTCATCACCGTGCCGATCGGGATCTCCAGGATCTCTGCCGCCTCGCGATAAGAGGCCCCGTCGATCGAGACCAGCAGCAGCACGCTGCGCTGGTCCTCCGGCAGCGCGGCGATGGCCCGTTCCACCGTGCCCAGCGCCAGCCGCGCCTCGCCGGCATGGCCGCGCCCGTCCGGCACCGCCGCGAGGGCTTCGTCGTCCGCCTCGGTGCGCCGCGTCCGGCGCTGGCGCAGCCGATCGACCCAGGTGGTCTGGACGATCCGGAACAACCAGCTGTCCAGCCTTGTGCCCGGCGTGAACTGATGCGACCGGGCCAGCGCCTTCTCACACGCCGCCTGCACCAGATCGTCGCCTTCATCCCGCGACCCCGCCAGGCCCCAGGCGAAGCGCCGAAGCCGCGGCAGATGGGCCGCGAGGTTGGACCGAACCTCATCCCCCACGCTGTCTCTTCCCCTTCTCGACACCGGAACAACGGCCGGGGCCGGTTCCTATTCCCCTGCCCCCATCTATGGCGGCAGGCGGACTTTCATCCCAGGACGCCGTCATGACCCCGACGCCTAACCGGCAGGCCAGGACCGATGTTCCTGCATGGCTTGCCTCTGGCCTTGCCGCCCCGGGCGTCGTTAGCTTCCCCGCATCGTTCGGCACGACGCGCTTCGGAGACGGCCATGCAGCCCCTCGACACCATGATGACAGACGACCTCCGTGCCTTCCGGCGTCAGGCGGGGGACCGGCACGCCGCCTTCCGCGCCCGCGGGCTGAAGCTGGACAGCAGCCGGGGCAATCCGTCGCCGGAGCAGCTCGATCTCTCGAATGCGCTGCTGTCCCTGCCCGGACCGGACGGATTCCGGTCGGCGGAGGGCAGCGACGGACGCAACTATCCCGGCGACATGCGCGGACTGCCGGAGGCGCGGGCCCTGTTCGCACCGATGCTGGGCGCCCCGGCCGAGCAGGTGCTGGTCGGTGGGAATTCCAGCCTGCGGCTGATGCACGACCTGATCGTCTTCGCCCTGCTGCACGGCCTACCGGACGGCGAGAAGCCCTGGGCCGCACAGGCCCCGGTCACCTTCCTGTGCCCGGTTCCCGGCTACGACCGGCATTTCGCGATCTGCGAAAGCTTCGGCATCCGCATGGTCCCGGTGCCGCTGACCGGGCACGGGCCGGACATGGACGTCGTCGAGCGGCTGGCGGCCGAGGACCCGTCGGTCAAGGGCATGTGGTGCGTGCCGAAATACAGCAACCCGACGGCCGAGACCTATTCGCCGGAGACGGTGGAGAGGCTGGCGGCGATGCGCACCGCGGCCTCCGACTTCCGGCTGTTCTGGGACAACGCCTATGCCGTGCACCATCTGACCGAACGGCCGCATGCGCTGGCGAACATCCTGGAGGCCTGCGCCCGGCATGGGCACGGCAACCGGCCCTTCGTCTTCGGCTCGACCTCGAAGATCACCTTCGCCGGCGGCGGCCTGGCGCTGTTCGCGAGCTCGGCCGCCAACATGGACTGGACGCGGAGGCATCTGGGCCGCCAGTCGATCGGCCCGGACAAGGTGAACCAGCTGCGCCATGTCCGGCTGCTGCGCGACGACGCCGGCATCGCCGCGCATATGGAGCGGCACCGGCAGATCATCGCACCGAAGTTCCAGCGCGTGCAGGCGGTGTTCGCCGAGCTTCTCGGCGGCGCCGGCGTGGCCCGCTGGAGCGAGCCCGAGGGCGGCTACTTCATCAGCCTCGACGTGCGCCGCGGCTGCGCCAAGCGGGCCGTGGCCCTGGCGCAGGAGGCCGGGGTGACGATGGTGCCGGCGGGCGCGACCTTCCCCTATGGCCGCGACCCGGACGACCGCAACATCCGCATCGCCCCGACCTTCCCGTCGATCGAGAATGTCGGCCTGGCGGCGGAAGGCGTGGCGCTGTCGGTGCTGGTGGCAGCCAGCGAGGCGATTCTGGCCGAACGCGAGGCCGGCGGCGGCCACTGACGAGGGGCCTCATGCCCCCTTCCCTCACGATCGAGCGTTCGGCCGGGGCTGGATCCTGCCGAACTCCTCGACGATGAAGTCGATGAAGGCGCGGACCTTCGGGACGAGGTACCGCCTGGACGGGTAGATGGCGTAGACCGGGGTCTCGACCGTCGACCAGCCGTCCAGAACCGCGGAGAGGGTCCCGCGGGCGAGATCGTCGGCCACGTAGTGGCGGGGCACGAGGCTGAGGCCGAAACCGGCGAGCAGCGCGTCGCGCACGGCGATGCTCGACGTGACCTTGTACCGGCCGTCGACCGGCACCCGGACGGACCGCCCGTCCCTTCGGAACTCCCAGTCGCCGGCGTGGCCGGAGAGGGTGAACTGGATGCACTCGTGCCGGCCGAGGTCATCCGGCTCCCGGGGAACACCCCGGCGGCGAAAATAGTCCGGCGCCCCGCAGACGACGTGCTCGATCGTGAAGATCCGCCGCGCCACCAGGCTCGACTCCTCCAGACTGTCGCTGCCCCGGATCGCGACGTCGTACCCCTCCTTCACGATGTCGACCCGGCGGTCGTCCAGGTTCAGGTCGAGCGAGAGCTCCGGATATCTCGCCAGGAAGGCCGGGATCGCCGGCGACAGGGTGAGGAGCGTGAAGGAGACGGGAGCGGCCACGCGCAGCAGCCCGCCCGGCTTGTTCTGCAACGCGCTGAGCGACCGGTCGGCGTCCTCGATATCGTCGAGGATGCGGCGGATCTGCTGGTAGTAGATCGACCCGGCCTCGGTCAGGCTCATCCGGCGCGTGGTCCGATTCAGAAGCCGCGCCTGGACGTGCCGCTCCAGCTCGCCGATGTTCTTGCTGATCGCGGCCGGGGAGAGCTGCAGGGCCTTGGCGGCCCGGGCGAAGCTCTCCAGCTCCACCACCTTCCGGAACACCCGAAGCGCGACCATGTGGTCCATAGCATTCACTCTTGGTAGCGAGTGTCGCCACTATTCCAGTCATTATCTCGCACGGGTGAAGTTAGTACGCTATCGGCGACGAGAGGCCGTGGGCCTCCCATTCGCGTGAGACATCCGTGACCATCATCCCTATTGCCCAGAAGGACGCGACAGCGAATGCCGGCCAGGCGGCGGCGATCCTGACGACCGCCATCGCGCCGGCCATCTGGGGCAGCACCTATTACGTCACCACCGCGTTCCTGCCGCACGGCTACCCGCTGACGGTCGCGATGCTGCGCGCCCTGCCCGCCGGGCTGCTGCTGCTCGCCTTCGTCCGGACCTTGCCGACCGGCATCTGGTGGGGCCGCTCCTTCATTCTCGGCGCCCTCAACTTCTCGTTCTTCTGGGCCATGCTGTTCGTCTCGGCCTACCGCCTGCCGGGCGGGGTCGCGGCCACGGTCGGGGCAATCCAACCGCTGATCGTGATCGCGCTGGCGCGCCTGGTGCTCGGCAGGGCGGTGCGGCCGCTCGCCGTCGCGGCCGGCATCGCCGGCGTGATCGGCATCGCGCTTCTGGTGCTGACGCCGAAGGCGGCGCTGGACCCGATCGGCATCGCGGCCGGCATCGCCGGCGCGGCCTCGATGGCCTGCGGCACGGTGCTGACACGCCACTGGCGGCCGCCCGTCGGCAACCTGACCTTCACCGCGTGGCAGCTGACGGCCGGCGGCATCCTGCTGGTCCCGGCGGCGCTGTGGCTCGAGCCGTCCCTGCCTGCCCTGACCATAGCCAATGTGCTCGGCATGGCCTGGCTCGGCCTGATCGGGGCCGCGCTGACCTACATTCTTTGGTTCCGCGGACTGGCGCGAATCGAGCCGAGCGCGGCCGCCTCGCTCGGCTTCCTCAGCCCTCTGGTCGCGACGCTGCTGGGCTGGCTGCTGCTGGACCAGAGCCTGACGCCGCTGCAACTGGGCGGCTTCGTCCTGGTGGTCGCCAGCGTCTGGCTCAGCCAGCGGGCCGCCATGGCCCCCTAGGGGCAGCGGATCGCCGACAGCCCGCCGCGCCCCTCCTCCGCCACCGGCTCGAACTCGCCGGTCTCCGGGTTGCGCACCAGCAGGCGGCCGGAGGCGACGCCGAAATAGGCACCGTGCAGCTTCAGCTTGCCGCGCTCGACCAGGGTCGCGACGCACGGAAAGGTCATCAGGTTCTGCAGGCTCAGCTCGACCGAGGCGAATTCCAGCCGGCGCAGATAGTCGTCGCCGTCCTCCGGCCTGCGGGGGCCGAGGCTCTCCGCCGCCGGGGCGATCTGCGACATCCAGCGGCCGATGAAGTCGCCGGGCGACAGCGGCTCCTGCTCGTCGGCGAAGGCGCGGATGCCGCCGCAATGGGCATGGCCCAGCACCACGATGTGCTTCACGCGGAGCGCCTGGACCCCGAATTCCAGCGCCGCGCTGGTGCCGTGCTGGAACTCCCGGTCCGGCTCGTAGCGCGGCACGATATTGGCGACGTTGCGCACCACCAGCAGCTCGCCGGGCGCAGCATCGAAGATGACCTCCGGCGACACCCGCGAATCGACGCAGCCGACGATCATGATCTCCGGGCGCTGGCCCTTCTCCGCCAGCATCTCGTAGCGGCTGCGCTCGGCGGCGAACCGGCCGCTGAGAAAGGCGCGATAGCCTTCGGTAAGCCGTTCGGGAAACATCACCGCTCTCACATCAACATCGCCGCGACAACGAATGCGGCAGAGGTGTGGCAATAGCAAACGGAGCCGCCCGCGCCAATACCGGCCGCATCCGCGGATCGCGGTTGGATCGGCTTCGGGTCTGCTCTAAGCAGGATGGGCCATTGTTCACGGGGTGAGATCACGGTGCGGATGGAATGCTGACGCTGGAGCGCATCTGCCGACGCTTCGGGACCGTCCAGGCGCTGGACGACGTCTCGCTCTCGATCGCGCACGGGGAGATCGTCTGCCTGGTCGGCCGGTCCGGCTGCGGCAAGTCCTCGCTGCTGCGGATCATCGCCGGGGTCGACGCCCCGGACAGCGGCCGGATCCTGCTGGACGGCGTCGAGATCGCGGGACCGGGCGGCTTCATCGAACCCGAGGACCGCAACGTCGGCTTCATGTTTCAGGACTATGCGCTGTTCCCGCACCTGACGGTCGAGGAGAACGTCGCCTTCGGCCTGAAGCGGCTGCCGCGCGAAGCGGCGCGCGCCCGGGCGACGGAAGTGATCGGCCGCATCGGCATCCAGGCGCTGGCCGGCCGTTATCCGCACACGCTGTCGGGCGGCGAGCAGCAGCGCGTGGCCCTGGCGCGGGCCCTGGCCCCAAAGCCCGTCATCCTGCTGATGGACGAGCCCTTCTCCAACCTCGACCGCGGGCTGCGCGAGCAGGTACGCGACGAGACCATCGCGACGCTGCGGGCCCTCGGCACGACGGCGATCATGGTGACGCATGATCCGGAAGAAGCCCTGTCCGCCGGCGACCGCGTCGTGCTGATGCAGAAGGGCCGGGTCGTGCAGGTCGGCACCGGCTACGAGATATACGACCATCCCAATTCGCTCTACGCCGCCGAGTTCCTGTGCCCGCTCAACCGGATCGCCGGCACCGTCCGCGACGGCCGGGTCGAGACTCCGCTCGGGGCATTCCCGGCCCGACCGGGCCTGCCCGAAGGCAGCCCGGCCGTGGCCTGCATCCGCCCGCAGGCCCTGTCCCTGGCGAAGCCGGGCGAGGGCCTGCCGGGGCGCATCGTGAGTTGCTCGTTCCTCGGCGAGATCGAGCAGCTGTCGATCCGGATGGAAGGCGTTCCCGACCTCCTGCGCCTGCGTACCACCGGCCGGATCGAGCTGAAGCCGGGCGAGCCGGTCGGCCTCGTCGTCGATCCGGGCGGCGTCATGGTGTTCGCCGCCGAGTGAAACCTAGCGGCTTGACGGCGCGAACTCATATATGCTGGAGCAAATGCGTCTTGGTTGCAGCTGATATGCAGCTAATGCGTCTTGGTCGCATCCAGTCCGACCAGGCGATAGAAGGGGGTTCCGCATCATGAAGGACGTTTCCATGTTCCGGCTCGCGCTCCTGACCGGCATTGCCGCCGTGATCGGCGGCGCCGGTGCCGCCGCAGCCGAGGTGAACATCTACACGACGCGGGAGCCGGGGCTGATCCAGCCGCTGCTCGACGCCTACACCGCCAAGAGCGGCGTCAAGGTGAACACCGTGTTCCTCAAGGACGGCCTCGCCGAGCGCGTCGCGGCGGAAGGGACCAGCTCGCCCGCCGACCTGCTGATGGCGGTCGATGCCGGCAACCTGGCCGATCTGGTGGAGAAGGGCGTCACCCAGCCGATCGAGTCGAGCGACCTGACCGCCGCGGTGCCCGCCCCCCTGCGCGATCCCGGCAACCACTGGGTCGCCCTGTCGGTGCGCGCCCGCGTGCTCTACGCCGACAAGGACCTCGACCTGACCGCCTTCAACTACGAGGACCTGGCCGACCCGAAGTGGAAGGGCAAGGTCTGCATCCGCTCCGGCCAGCACCCTTACAACACCGCGCTCTTCGCCGACTACATCGCGCATTACGGCGTCGAGAAGACGGAAGCCTGGCTGACGGGGGTCAAGGCCAACCTGGCCCGCAAGGCCGGGGGCGGCGACCGCGACGTGGCCAAAGACATCCTCGGCGGCATCTGCGACATCGGCATCGCCAACTCCTACTATGTCGGGCTGATGCGCTCCGGCAAGGGCGGCGAGGAGCAGGTCGCCTGGGGCAATGCGATCAAGGTGATCCTGCCGACCTTCAAGGACGGCGGCACCCAGGTCAACATCAGCGGCGCTGCGCTCGCCAAGAACTCGCCGAACAAGGCCGAGGCGGTGAAGCTGTTGGAGTATCTGGTGTCCGACGAGGCCCAGAAGATCTACGCCCAGGCCAATTTCGAGTATCCGGTGAAGGCCGGCGCCGAGGCCGATCCGATCATCGCGTCCTTCGGCGAGCTGAAGGTCGACTCCATCCCGCTGACGGAGATCGTCAAGCACCGCAAGCAGGCGAGCGAGCTGGCCGAGAAGGTCGGCTTCGACAGCTGATGCAGGATCCGGGCGCGGGCGAACCCGCGCCCGGATCACTCCGATGGTATCGCAAATCGTCCTGCGCCAGCCCCCCGCCCCAGCCATCGACCGGCGCCACCCCGGGCGGCGCTGGCTGTCGGCGGCTGCCGTCATCGGCGGGCTCGCCGCCATGCCGGTCCTCGCCCTGGCCTGGGAGGCGCTGCAGGGGTCAGGCGGGCTCTGGTCGCATCTCTTCGCCCATGTGCTGCCGCCGGCCCTCGGCCAGACGGTGACGCTCCTGCTCGGCGTCGGCATTCTCGTCACCGTGATCGGCACCTCGACCGCCTGGCTGGTCACGGCCTACGACTTCCCGGGCCGCCGGCAGCTCGAATGGGCGCTGCTGCTGCCGCTGGCGGTGCCGACCTACATCATCGCCTACGCCTATCTCGACATTCTCCACCCGCTCGGCGTGGTGCAGGGGGCGATCCGGGCGATCCTGGGCTATTCCAGCCCGCGCGAGTTCCGCCTGCCCGACATCCGGTCGATGGCCGGCTGCATCGTGCTGCTGGGCTTCGTGCTGTACCCCTATGTCTACATCACCACCCGGGCGATGTTCCTGACCCAGGCGGCCAATCTGGTCGAGGCCTCGCGCACGCTCGGCACCCGGCGCGGCCAGGTGTTCCGGCGGGTGGCCCTGCCGCTGGCGCGGCCCGCCATCGCGGTCGGCGTCAGCCTGGCGCTGATGGAGGCACTGAACGATGTCGGCGCGTCCGAGTTCCTGGGGGTCCGCACGCTGACCATCTCGGTCTACACGACCTGGGTGACGCGCTCCGACCTGCCCGGCGCGGCGCAGATCGCGCTCGCCATGCTCGTGCTGGTGATCGCCCTGGTGATGATCGAGCGCTGGGCGCGCCGCCGGCAGCGCTACTGGACGGCGGCCCAGCGCACGCGCAGCTTCACCCCGCACCGGCTCGCTCCCCTGCCCGGCCTCGCCGCCTTCGGCCTCGGCCTGGTTCCGATCCTGATCGGCTTCGCCGCCCCGGCGCTCTACCTCGCGGTCGAGGCCTGGAAGCGGTTCCGCTTCAACGGGGTCTCCGACCGGCTCCTGTCCGAGGCGCTCAACACCGTGGCCCTGTCGGCGGTCGCGACGATCGCGGTGCTGCTGTTCGGTGTGATCGTCGCCTATACGGCGCGGTCCCGGCCAGGCCGCGTGGCGGCGGCGCTGCAGCGTCTCGCCACCGTGGGCTACGCCATGCCGGGCACGGTGATCGCCATCGGCATCCTGGTCCCGGTCGCCGCCCTCGACCAGGTGATCGACCGGACCGCTGCCGCGTGGCTCGGCATGTCCACGGGGCTGCTGCTGATCGGGTCCGGTGCGGCGCTGATCTACGCCTACGTGGCGCGGTTCCTGGCGATCTCCACCGGCGCGGTCGAGGCCGGTTTCAGCCGCATCCCGCGATCCTTCGACCATGCCGCGCGCAGCCTGGGGCAGACCGTGACCGGGACCTTCCGGCACGTGCATCTGCCGCTGTCCAAGGCCGCGCTCGCGGCGGCCGGCCTTCTGGTGTTCGTCGACTGCATGAAGGAGCTGCCGGCGACGCTGCTGCTCCGCCCCCTCAATGTCGAGACGCTGGCGACGCATCTCTATGGCGAGGCGGCACGCGGGACCTATGAGGAGGCGGCGATCGCCGCCCTCGCGATCGTCGTGGTCGGGATCCTGCCGGTCGTCCTGCTGGCGCGGATCGGCCGGCCGAGCACGTAGCGCCTCCAGCTCAGCCGCGCCGACGCCGGCGCCGGCCTCCTTCAGCGTCGCCGCCCTCGATCACCTTCGGGGCCGGCAGGTCGACCACGGCGGCGAGGTTCGGAAAGGCGGCGGTCTTGTGCGGCAGCGCCATCGCCTCGACGAAGTGCTGCTGGAACATCGGCTCGACCGCGGTCTCGATCTTCTCGACCCGGCGCACCACCTGCTCGATCTCGGCCCGCGCCGTGCGATTGACCAGCGCGATGCGAGCGCCGGTGCCCGCGGCGTTGCCGCCCGCGACCACCTTGGTCAGGTCGCAATCCGGGATCAGCCCCAGCACCATCGCGTATTTGACGTCGATATGGCTGCCGAAGGCGCCGGCCAGGGTGATGCGGTCGACATGGTCGACGCCCAGCTTGTCCATCAGCAGGCGCACGCCGGCATAAAGTGCCGCCTTGGCCAGCTGGATGGCGCGGACGTCGTTCTGGGTGACCCGCAGCTCGCGCTCGCCATCGCGGTGCAGGACGTAGCTGAAGGTGCGGCCGTCGGCGACGATACGGTCGCTGCGCGCCGCCATGCTGCCGTCGATCACCCCGTCCTGCGTGATGACGCCGGCCAGGAACAGCTCGGCCAGCACCTCGATGATGCCGGAGCCGCAGATGCCGGTGACGCCGGTTCGCCGCACCTTCTGGGCGAAGCCCTCCTCGTCCGACCACAGCTCGCAGCCGATGACGCGGAAGCGCGGCTCCAGCGTGTCGCGGTCGATCCGCACCCGCTCGATCGCCCCCGGCGCGGCGCGCTGGCCCGACGAGATCTGCGCGCCCTCGAAGGCCGGTCCGGTGGGGCTGGAGCAGGCCAGGAGGCGGTCCTTGTTGCCCAGCACGATCTCGGCATTGGTGCCGACATCGACGATCAGCCGCAGGTCGTCCGACTTGTGCGGCTCCTCCGACAGGATCACGGCCGCGGTGTCGGCGCCGACATGGCCGGCGATGCAGGGCAGCGCATAGACCCGGGCGTTGGGATGGACCTTCAGGTCGATCTCGGTGGCCCAGATGTTGATCGCCTGGTCGGTCGCCAGGGCGAAGGGCGCGCCGCCCAGCTCGATCGGGTCGATGCCCAGCACCAGGTGATGCATGATCGGGTTGCCGACCAGCGTCACCTCCAGCACGTCCTCGACCTCCAGCCCCGCCTGGGCGGTGACCCGGCCGGCCAGCTCGTTCAGCGCGCCGCGCACCGCCTCGGTCAGCGCCTTGTCGCCGCCCGGGTTCATCATGATGTAGCTGACCCGGCTCATCAGATCCTCCCCGAAGCGGATCTGCGGGTTCATGGCGCCGCCGGAGGCGACGACCTCGCCGGTCTCGATGTCGCAGAGATGGCAGGCGATGGTGGTGGAGCCGACGTCGTAGGCCAAGCCGTAGATCTTGTCGCGGAAGCCGGGCCAGACGGCGAGAAGGCGCTTCACCCGCTGCTCGCGGACCGCCACGGTGCAGGTCCAGCCGCCTTCCCGAAGGGCCTTCTGCAGCCGCTGCACCACCCGCAGGTCGCAGTCGAGACCGGTGATGCCCCACTGCTCGGCCAGCGCCTCCTCCAGCCGACGCAGGTCGCCGGAAGGGTCATGCATGTCGGGCTCACGCACCTCGACATAGTAGAGCTTGACCGGCGGATCGACCTCGATGACGCGGTGCTCGGCATCCTTGCGGACGACCTGCTTGTGCACCTGGCTCTCGGGCGGCACGTCGACGACGAGATCGCCTTGGATCAGGGTCTGGCAGGACAGGCGCCGTCCCGGCTTCAGCGCGCGCTTCTCGGCATAGCGCAGCTCCGCCGCCCCGACCTCCGAGGCATGGGCGGGCCGGGATTCGATGCCGTGCTTGGCGAATTGGCCGTCGCCGATCTCGACCTGGCAGCGGCCGCAGATCGACCGACCGCCGCAGACGCTGTCGACATCGACGCCCAGCGACCGCGCCGCCTGCAGCAGCGGCGTGCCCAGCGGAAAGCGGCCGCGCCGGCCGGACGGGGTGAAGACGACCAGTGCCGTCTCCACGGTCTCGTGGTTGGGCGTTCCTGGGCCGGCGGGCTGTCCGGCATCGATCATGTTCATCGCCAAACCGTCACCCTCGCGGCGTCCCGGCCGAGACCCCGCACCGTCACATCACTGCGCCGCCATCGCCCGGCGCCGGCGCCCCTCGCGACCGCCGCGGGCACCGGCCGCCTCGGCGCCCTCGGCCGCCGGCTCGCGATATTTGCGAATCCAACGGGCGCAGTGCGGATCATGGCCCATCATCACGTCGCCGCCGAGCACCGCCTGCAGGCTTTCGGCGTGCAGCGGGTTGGTGATCGCCGAGGTCATGCCGGCGCCGATCGCCATGGTCAGGAAGGCGGCGTTCAGCCCGTGCCGGTTCGGCATGCCGAAGCTGATGTTGGAGGCGCCGCAGGTGGTGTTGACCTTCAGCTCCTCGCGCAGCCGGCGGATCAGCGAGAAGACCTGGCGGCCGGCGGTGTTGATGGCGCCGATCGGCATCACCAGCGGGTCGACCACGATGTCGGCATAGGAGATGCCGTGGTCGCGCGCCCGCTCGACGATCTTCTTGGCGACGGCGAAGCGGACGTCGGGATCCTCGGAGATGCCGGTCTCGTCGTTGGAGATGGCGACGACGGCCGCGCCGTATTTCTTCACCAGCGGCAGCACGGCCTCCAGCCGCTCCTCCTCGCCGGTCACCGAATTGACCAGGGCCTTGCCCTTGTAGACCGAGAGCCCGGCCTCCAGGGCCGCGACGATGGAGCTGTCGATCGACAGCGGCACGTCGGTGATCGACTGCACCAGCTGGATGCATTCGGCCAGGATGCGCGGCTCGTCCGCCAGCGGGATGCCGGCATTGACATCCAGCATCTGGGCCCCGGCCTCGACCTGGGCGATGGCGTCGGACTGGACCCGGCTGTAGTCGCCGTTCTTCATCTCCTCGGCCAGCAGCTTGCGGCCGGTCGGGTTGATCCGTTCGCCGATGATGACGAAGGGCCGCTCGAAACCGATGGCGATCTCCCTGGTCGCCGAGCTCACCACTGTGTCCGTCATGCCCTGTCCGCCTTCGGATGCTGGGGTTTCCTGGGATCGAGGCTAGGAGGAACGCCCCCGCCGGGATCGTCTTGCAGCGGCATCGCCTGCCGCAGGCGCGTCAGGGCGCGACGCCACCGGACTCGACCAGGGCGCGCAGCCGGGCATCGTCGTACTCGGCCTCGATCCGCGCCGCCGCCGCCTCGGCCTCGGCCTGCAGGTCGTCGCCGCACTCGACCGGCTCCGACTTCTTCCATTCCTCGAGATAGCTGTCGGCGTCACGCGCCTTGCCGCGCATGGCGGCGCGGTCGATGGCGTCCTGGAAGCGCTGCGACAGCAGCACCTTGGCCTGGTCGCGCCGGCCGGCCTTGGCGATCACCTGGCTCGGGATGTCGCGCCAGGAAACGATGATGAGCTGCGGCATAAGATCTCTCGGTCAGTGAACGTTCAGGCGGAAGCCGCCACGAACTGTGCGAATTCGCCATAGCCCGTGAACCGGTACTCATAGGCCAACCCCAGCCGCTCCGCCGCGGCCCTCGCCCGGGACTGCAGGGCCGGATCCTCGGTCTGGGCCAGATAGACCAGACGGCGGTAGTGACCGAAGATCATCGGCAGCAGCTCCGGGTGGTGGTCCAGCCCCATGCCCTCGACGATCAGCGCCTGGAAGTGGCGGACGAGATAGTCGGTGAGGAAGAAGCTGCCCGGCTCCTCCTCCATCAGCCGGTCGAAATCGGCCGCGCCGGCGAAGAAGGCGTAGCAGTGCGGGCCGCCGATCCGCTCCGCCCCCTCCTCCGCCAGCACCCGGTCGATGGCGCCGCCGGTGCCGCAATCGGCATAGGCGATCCGGATCCGGCTCCAGCCCAAAGCCCGGGCGGTGCGGATACGCTGTCGCAGCCGGTCGGCGATGCGTTCCGGCCGGTTGTGCAGGATGGCGGGCAGGCAGGTAACGGCGACGCGGTCCGCGATGCCGTTGGCGCGGATCACGGCCAGCGTCTCGCGCGCCAACGCCCCACAGGCGATCAGCAGCGTGCGGCCGGGGCCGGGGGCGACCCCGGCCACGCCGAGCCGGTCGGGCCTCAGGCCGTCGCGCTCTTCGCCTGGTTGTGCTTGCGCCGCATGAAGTCCTTGGCCGTCTCCACCGCCACCGCCGCGTCGCGGCAGTAGGCGTCGGCGCCGATTTCTCGTGCGAATTCCTCGTTCAGGGGTGCGCCGCCGACGAGCACCACGTAGTCGTCGCGGATCCCCTGCTCCTTCAACGTGTCGATCACCACCTTCATATAGGGCATCGTCGTCGTCAGCAGCGCCGACATGCCGACGATGTCGGGCTGATGCTCCTCGATCGCCTTCAGGTAGTTCTCGACCGGGTTGTTGATGCCGAGGTCGATGACCTCGAAACCAGCGCCTTCCATCATCATCGACACCAGGTTCTTGCCGATATCGTGGATGTCGCCCTTGACCGTGCCGATCACCATCTTGCCGACCTTGGGCGCGCCGGTCTCAGCCAGCAGCGGCCGCAGCACGCCCATGCCGCGCTTCATGGCGTTGGCGGCCAGCAGCACCTCGGGCACGAACAGGATGCCGTCGCGGAAGTCGATGCCGACGATGCGCATGCCCTCGACCAGCGCCTTGGTCAGCACGTCGTAGGGGGCCCAGCCGCGGCCGAGCAGGATGTTGACGCCCTCGACGATCTCGTCGGCGAGGCCGTCATAGAGGTCGTCCCACATCTGCTCGACGAGCTCTTCGTCGTTCAGCGCGTTCAGGTCGATATCGTCATCCGCCATGGGAGCCCTCGATCGCCGGCTGCATTCCTGATGAGCCACGGCTCGCATTAACCGGGATGCCGGCCGCTGCCGCTAGCCTGGAACCGACCCCGACTGCGAAGCCGGCGACACGTCACGGCGGTCCGGCGGCATCGTCGCGCTTGCCAGCGGTCCCCGCCCCCCGGATGATGCGCTTCCCTCCGGCCGCACGGTTGCCATGGACCTCCAGGACTCGATCGTCACCTTCCTCCGCCACTTCCCGCGGACGGATGACACCACCCTGATCATCCTCAAGGGCCATCTGCTGATCGAGGAGGAGATCAACAACCTGCTGCAGGAGATGCTGCCCAACCCGGAGGCGCTGGACGGTCTGCAGCTCAACTTCTTCACCAAGGCCCAGTTCGCCCGCGCCCTGATCAAGAACGAGATGCTGGACAGTCTGCTGGATGCGGCGGAGAAGCTGAACCGCCTGCGCAACCGGCTGGCGCACAATCTGGCGCCGGAGGGGGTCGAGGCCGCGATCCGCGATTTCGTCACCCCCGCCGACGGCCGGATCCTGGGTGGAGAGACCGCGCCGGACCAGCAGCTCAAGCGCCGCATCGCCTATCTCTGCGGCCAGCTGCTGCGCTTCCGCACCGAATACCGCACCGCCCGGCAGATCCTGAAGACCAGGGTCGGTGCCGCCAAGCCAAAGACCAAGCGGTCCCGAGCTTAGCCATGCCGAACTGGCGCAACCGCGGCGGCGGGAGGCGCGACCCGGAACGGGTCGAGCGGGCCGTGAAGGCGGACAGGCTGCGGCGCGACCGTCGCGCCAAGGCCGCCCTCGAGGCTGAGGAAGCCGAGCGCAACACCCTGGCGATCGGCCTCCTGGCCGAGGAGATCGCCGACCGCGACGCCGCCGCAACCGGGCAGGAAGCCGATCCCATTCCCAAACGCCCCGCGCCGCGGGATACTGGGTGAATGCGGATCGACATCTTCTTCGACGTGGTCTGCCCCTGGTGCTACATCGGCAAGCACCGGCTGCAGCGTGCGCTGTCGATCCGGCCGCTGCCGGGGCTTGAAGTCCGCTGGCAGCCGTTCCAGCTCAATCCGGAGATGCCGAAGCAGGGCGTCGACCGGCAGAGCTACATGATCGCCAAGTTCGGCGGGCGCGAACGGATGCGGCAGATCAATGCCGTAGTCGCCGAGGCTGCCGGCAAGGAAGGCCTGCCCCTGAACCAGAGCGCGATCCGCCGCACCCCGAACACGGTCGAGGCACACCGGCTGATCCGCCATGCCGGCGAGCTGGGTGAGGCCGACCGCATGGTCGATGCTCTGTTCGCCGCCTATTTCGTCCACGGCCTGGACGTCGGGGACCGCGAGACCCTGGTCGACATCGCGGAGGATCTCGGCTTCGAGCGCCGCCGCGTGACCGGGGTTCTGGCCAGCGAGATCGGCATCACCGAGATCCAAGCGGCTGACCTCAGGGCCCGGCAACTCGGCATCCAGGCCGTGCCCTGCTTCGTCTTCGACGGCCGCTACGCCGTCTCCGGCGCCCAGGAGCCGAGCGCCTTCCTGCCGCTGCTCGACCTCGCCCGAGAGCACGCCGTCTCCGCCCCGCTGTCGGAGCGGGCTTAGGCTCTACCCCGCCAAATCCGCCAGGCGCTGCACCAGCTTGCGGGCGCCGCTGACGCGGTCCTGCGGTGTCTCCCAGCCGCGGGTGTAGACCAACTTCTGATCGGGCCGGACCTTGATCGCCCCGGCCATGCGCTGGATGAAGCCGATCAGCTTGTCCGGACGGGCGAACTGGTTGTCGCGGAAGCCGATCACCGCGCCCTTCGGCCCGGCATCCAGCCGCTCCACTCCGGCGGCGCGGCAGAGGCGCTTGATCGCCACCAGCTCCAGCAGATTCTCGACCTCCTCCGGCAGGGCGCCGAAGCGGTCGATCAGCTCGGCGGCGAAGCCGTCCAGCTCCGCCTGCCCTTCCAGCGCCGAGATCCGGCGATAGAGGTCGAGCCGGACCTGCAGATCGGCGACATAGGTCTCCGGGATCAGCACCGGCACGCCGAGATTGATCTGCGGCGTCCAGCTCTCGGCCACTTCGTCAACCGTGCTGACGCCAGCGCGGGCGGCACGCACCGCCTCCTCCAGCATCTGCTGGTACAGCTCGGCCCCGACCTCGCGGATGTGTCCCGACTGCTCCTCGCCCAAGAGGTTGCCGGCGCCGCGGATGTCCATGTCGTGGCTGGCCAGGGTGAAGCCGGCCCCCAGCGTGTCCAGCGTCTCGATCACGTGCAGCCGCTGCTGCGCCGTCTTGCTCAGCGGCTTGCGCGGCGCGTAGGTGAGATAGGCGTAGCCACGCAGCTTCGACCGGCCGATGCGGCCGCGCAGCTGGTACAGCTGGGCCAGGCCGAACAGGTCGGCACGGTGGATCACCATGGTGTTGGCGGAGGGCACGTCGAGGCCGGATTCGACGATCGCCGTGGCCAGCAGCACGTCGAACTGGCCGTCGTAGAAGGCGCTCATCACCTCCTCGAGCTGGCTCGCCGGCATCTGGCCGTGGGCGACGGCGATCTTCACCTCGGGCACCAGCTCCAGCAAGGTCTGGTGCACCTCGCCCAGATCCTCGATCCGCGGGCAGACATAGTAGGTCTGGCCGCCGCGGAAATGTTCGCGCAGCACGGCCTCGCGGATGATCACCGGGTCGAAGGGCAGGACGAAGGTGCGCACCGCCAGCCGGTCGATCGGCGGGGTGGTGATCAGCGACAGCTCGCGCACGCCCGACAGCGACATCTGCAGCGTGCGCGGGATCGGCGTCGCGGTCAGGGTCAGCACGTGCACGTCCTCGCGCAGCGCCTTCAGCTTCTCCTTCTGCTTGACGCCGAAATGCTGCTCCTCGTCGACGATGACGAGGCCGAGATTCTTGAACGACACCTGCTTCGACAGGATAGCGTGGGTGCCGACGACGATGTCCATGGTGCCGGCCGCGAGCTCGTCCCGCACCAGCTTCGCGTCCTTCGGCGTGACCATGCGCGACAGCTGCGCGACGCGCAGCGGCAGGCCTTTGAAGCGCTCGGAGAAGGTGCGGAAATGCTGCCGGGCCAGCAGCGTGGTCGGCACCACCACCGCCACCTGCACGCCGTTGGCGGCGGCGGCGAAGGCGGCGCGCAGCGCCACCTCGGTCTTGCCGAAGCCGACATCGCCGCAGACCAGCCGGTCCATCGGCCGGCCCGCCTGCAGGTCGTCCAGCACCTCGTCGATGGCGCGCTGCTGGTCCTCGGTCTCGGCATAGGGGAAGCGGGCGGCGAACTCCTCGTACAGCCCTTCGGGCGGCGGCAGCGCGGCCGTGGTGCGCAGGGCGCGGGCGGCGGCGATGCGCATCAGCTCCTCCGCCATGTCCTTCAGCCGCTTCTTGACCCGGGCCTTGCGCGCCTGCCAGCCGGCACCGCCCAGCTTGTCGAGCTGCACCGCCATGTCGGCGGAGCCGTAACGCGACAGCACCTCGATGTTCTCGACCGGGACGAACAGCTTGTCGCCGCCGTCATAGACGATGCGCAGGCAGTCATGCGCCGCGCCGCCGACGGTCAGCGTCTCCAGCCCCTCGTAGCGGCCGATGCCGTGGTCCTGGTGGACCACGATGTCGCCCGCCGCCAGGGCCGAGACCTCGGCGATGAACTGCTCGGACTTGCGGCGCTTCTTCTGCGGCCGGGTCAGCCGGTCGCCGAGGATGTCCTGCTCGGTGATGACTGCGAGATCGGGCGCGGCGAAGCCGTGCTCCAGCGGCAGCACCACCATGACCGCGCTGGCCGGATTGATCTTCTCCACCCCGGCCCAGCTCTCGGCCACGGCGAAATCAGCCTTGCCCTGCTCCGACAGCATCGAGCGCAGCCGGTCTCGGGCGCCGGGGGTGTAGCCGGCGATCAGCACCCGCTTGCCGGCCGCCTTCAATTCGCCGATGTGCTGGCGCACCGCGGCATAGAGATTGACCTCCGGATTGCCGCGGGCCTCGGCGAAGTCGTGGCCGCGGCGGCCGCCGGCGTCCGTGCCGCCTTCCGGCGGGGCGAAGGGCGAGAAGTCGGCCACCGGCCGGCCCGCCAGGCAGGCATCCCACTCCGTGGCGTCGAGATAGAGGCGCTCGGGCGGGATCGGGCGGTAGGGCGGCGTCTTGGCCTTCTTCTGCGCCGCCTGATGGGTCTGCCGCGCCTCATAGAAATCGGCGATCTGAGCCAGGCGCTGGTCGCGTGCCTGCTCGAGCTGGTGGTCGAGCGTGACCGAAGCGTCGGGCAGGTAGTCGAAGACCGTGTCGAGATGGTCGTGGAACAGTGGCAGCCAGTGCTCCATCCCGGCCTGCTTGCGGCCGGCGGACACGGCCTCGTACAGCGGGTCGTCGTCATTGATGGCGCCGAACAGCTCGCGATAGCCGCTGCGGAACCGGGCGATCGAGGCAGGATCGAGGAACACCTCACCCATCGGCTTCAGCGTGATCCGCTCGACCTCGCCGGTGGTCCGCTGTGACATCGGGTCGAAGCGGCGGATCTTCTCCAGCTCGTCACCGAACAGGTCGAGCCGCAGCGGCTCCTCCGTCCCCGGCGGGAACAGGTCGACGATGCCGCCGCGGATGGCGAATTCGCCCGGCTCGCGCACCGTCTGCGCCCGGACATAGCCGTTGCGCGCGAGGAATCCCTGCAGTGCGTCGAGGTCGACGCGCTGGCCCGGGGCCACCGACAGGCTGGCCTCGGCGAAGGCGTCGCGCGGCGGCACCCGCTGCATCGCGGCGCCGATCGTGGTCAGCACCACGAAGGGCCGGCCGGGTTCCCGCGGCGCCAGCAGGCGCGTCAGCGCATCGACGCGCTCCGCCACCGTCTCCGGATTCGGCGAGACGCGGTCATAGGGCAGACAGTCCCAGGGCGGCAGGACTACGACCGGCAGGTCGGGCGCGAAGAAGGCCAGCGCCGCCTCCAGCGCCGGCAGCCGCGCGTCGTCGCTGGCCACGTGCAGCAGGCCCTTGTCGCCTGCCTTGCGCGCCAGCTCGGCGATCAGGCGCGCATCCTGGCCGTGCGGCACGCCGCCGATGGCGCGGTGCTGCGCGGCGGTTCGGGCGGCGACGGGTTCGGCCAGGGCGCTCATCCGCGACCCCGCGCCCGGGCATAGTCGATCAGCAGCCGCATGACGTCGCTGTCGGCCTCGGGCGGCACTGATGCCCGCTCCGTCACCCAGTCCCACAGATCGGGATCGTTGTTCTCCAGCAGCTCGCCGTAACGGGCCAGCTGGTCCGTGTCGAGTCGGTCCAGCACGGCATCGGCGAAGCCGCCGAGCAGCAGGTCGGCTTCACGGGTGCCGCGATGCCAGCTGCGGAAGCGCAGGCGACGGCGCAGCGGTGCAGCGGCATCGCTATCGAACGGCTCGGTCATTGGCTTAAGGTGCGTGTCCACGTGAGCCCCCATATAGACCCGAGCCTTGCGTCCGCAAATCCTCTTCCCGCTCTTTGCTGCCATCGAATCCCTGCACGGCATCGGCCCGAAGACCGCCCGACTGGTCGAAAGGCTGGCCGGGCCGAAGGCGCTGGACCTGCTGTGGCACCTGCCCAGCGGGGTGGTCGACCGGCGCCGACAGGTGACGCTGCGCGAGGCCCAGGCCGGCAGCATCGTCACCCTGACCCTCAGGATCGACGGCCATATCCGCGGCTCCTCCGCCCGCGCACCGCACCGGGTTCGGGCCTCGGATCCAACCGGAACGATCGACCTCGTCTTCTTCCACGCCCGGCCCGACTGGCTGGCGACGACCTTCCCGGTCGGCCAGACCCGCATCGTCTCCGGCCGGATCGAGCAGTTCCAGGGCAGCCTGCAGATGCCGCATCCCGACCGCGTCGGCACGCTCGAGGAGCGCGAGGCGATCGCGGTGATCGAGCCGATCTATCCGCTGACCGCCGGGCTGCAGCCGCGCACTTTGGCCAAGGTGATCGCCGATGCGGTCGCCCGGGCACCGGACCTGCCGGAATGGCAGGACGCCGCCTGGCTGCAGCGCCGCGGCTGGGCCGGCTGGCGGGAGTCGCTGCGCCGCGCCCATGCGCCGGAGGATGCGGCCGACCTGCTGCCCGTCGCTCCGGCCCGGCAGCGCCTGGCCTATGACGAGCTGCTGGCCAACCAGCTGGCTCTGGCGCTGTTCCGCCGCTCCACCCGCCAGCGCCCCGGCCGGCCGACCACCGGCGACGGGTCGCTTCGGACCCAGGTCGAGGCCGCCCTGCCCTTCGCCCTGACCAACGCCCAGCGCCTGGCCCTGGCCGAGATCTATGCCGACATGGCGGCGCCGACCCGGATGCTGCGGCTGCTGCAGGGCGATGTGGGCAGCGGCAAGACCGTGGTCGCCCTGATGGCCATGCTGGCGGCGGTGGAGGATGGCCGCCAGGCGGCGCTGCTGGCCCCGACCGAGATCCTGGCGCGGCAGCATCGCGAGACCCTGGCGGCGCTGCTGCAGCCGGTCGGACTGGACCCCGGCCTGCTGACCGGCCGCGACAAGGGCAAGGCAAGGAAGGAGACGCTGGCCGGCCTGGCGGACGGGTCGATCCGCATCGCCGTCGGCACCCACGCGCTGTTCCAGGAGAGCGTCGAATTCGCCGACCTGGCCGTGGCGGTGATCGACGAGCAGCACCGCTTCGGCGTGCATCAGCGTCTGCAGCTCTCGGCCAAGGGCCAGGGCGTCGACGTGCTGGTGATGACGGCGACGCCGATCCCGCGCACGCTGCAGCTGACCGCTTATGGCGACATGGAGGTGTCGAAGCTGACCGAAAAGCCGCCGGGGCGTACGCCGGTCGACACCCGCGCCGTCTCGGCTGAGCGGATCGACGAGGTGGTGGCCGGCATCGGCCGGCATCTCGCAGGCGGCGGCAAGGCCTATTGGGTGTGCCCGCTGGTCGAGGAATCGGAGACGAGCGACCTGGCTGCCGCCACCGACCGCTTCGACGACCTGCGCCGCATGTTCGGCGAGAAGGTCGGCCTCGTGCACGGCAAGATGAAGGCGGCGGAGAAGGATGCGGTGATGGCCGGCTTCGCCGAGGGCGGCATCGACCTGCTGGTCGCGACCACGGTGATCGAGGTCGGCGTCAACGTGCCTGCGGCGACGGTGATGGTGATCGAGCATGCCGAACGCTTCGGCCTGGCCCAGCTGCATCAGCTGCGCGGCCGGGTCGGGCGCGGCGACGCGGCGTCGCGCTGCATCCTGCTCTATTCGCCGCCGCTGTCGGAGACGGCGCGGCAGCGCCTGGCGACGATCCGCGAGACCGAGGACGGATTCCGCATCGCCGAGGAGGATCTGCGCCTGCGCGGCGCCGGCGAGGTGCTGGGCACGCGGCAGAGCGGCCTGCCCGAGTTCCGCGTCGCCGATATCGACTCACAAGGCGACCTGCTGGCCGCGGCGCGCGACGACGTCGCGCTGATCCTGAACAAGGACCCGGAGCTGGAGGGCCCGCGTGGCCAGGCGCTGCGCACCCTGCTGTACCTGTTCGAGCACGACAGCAGCGCGAAATACCTGCGGGCGGGTTAGCCGCGCTCGTCCTCCCCATCCGGCCGGCGGTTGAAGTGGCCGAGCAGGTCCATCGGCAGCGGGAAGACCACGGTCGAGGAGCGTTCGCCGGCGATGTCGTGCAGCGCCGCGAAGTAGCGCAGCTGCATCGCCTGCGGCTCGCGGGCCAGGGCCCGTCCGGCCTCGACCAGCTTCTCGGCGGCCTGCTGCTCACCCTCGGCGTTGATCACCTTGGCCCGGCGCAGCCGCTCCGCCTCCGCCTGCTTGGCGATCGCCCGGATCATGCTGTCGTTGAGGTCGACATGCTTGATCTCGACATTGGTGACCTTGATGCCCCAGGCATCGGTCTGCTGGTCTAGGATCTCCTGGATGTCGGCGTTGAGCCGGTCGCGTTCGGCCAGCATCTCGTCGAGATCGTGCTTGCCCAGTACCGAGCGCAGCGTGGTCTGCGCCAGCTGGCTGGTCGCCGACATGAAGTCCTCGACCGCGATGATCGCCCGCTCCGGGTCGACGATGCGGAAATAGAGCACGGCGTTGACCTTGACCGAGACGTTGTCGCGCGAGATCACGTCCTGGGTCGGCACGTCCTGGACAACCACCCGCAGGTCGACCCGCACCATCTGCTGTACGACCGGGATGAGCAGGACCAGCCCCGGTCCCTTCACCCCGGTGAAGCGGCCGAGGGTGAAGACCACGCCGCGCTGATATTCGCGCAGGATCCGGATCGCTGCGGCGATGAAGACCACCACCAGAACCGCCAGCAGGACGTAGGCCACATTGTCGAGGATGGTCATCGTCGCTCTCCATCCCGAGGTTCGGCCCGGCGCCGGACCAGGAGCGTCAGCCCGCGGACGCCTGTGACCTCCACCGTCTCGCCCGGACCGAAGCCGGCTTCGCCGCGGGCCTGCCAGCGTTCACCGCGGGCGAACACATGACCCGTGTCACCCTTCCAGTCGATGATCCGCGCCGGCAATCTCTGCATCGCCTGGGCGCCGACCCTGGCCGGACGCCGCCGGACCAGCCAGAGATGGCGGCCGACCGTGAAAACCAGCCCGGCCATCATCGCGATGGCGATGCCGATGACCGGCCAGGAGAGCTGGTACCCAGGTCCCTGGATCCGCAGCAGCATGGCGGCGCCGAGCAGGAAAGAGACGACGCCGCCCAGGCCGAGGACGACGGTGGGGTTGAAGGCCTCGACCACCAGGAAGGCGATGCCGAGCAGCATCAGCGCCAGGCCGGTGTAGTCGATCGGCAGCATGTCGAGGGCGTAGAAGCCGAGCACCAGGCAGAGCGCGCCGATGACGCCCGGGGCGACGGCGCCGGGGCTGCTGAATTCGAAGATCAGGCCGTAGACGCCGATCAGCATCAGGATGATCGCGACATTGGGGTCGGTGATGACGGACAGCAGCCGGATCAGCCAGCCGGGCTCGATCGTCTCGATCGCGAGGTTTTTGGTCTCGAGGCGCCTATGGCTTCCGTCGGACATGGTGACGCTGCGGCCGTCGATCCGCTCCAGGAGATCGGCCGGATCGCGGGCGACGAGGTCGATCACCCCGGCCGCGAGCGCGGCATTGGCCGACAGGCTGGCCGCCTCGCGGACCGCCTTCTCCGCCCATTCGGCATTGCGGCCGCGCAGCTCCGCCAGGCTGCGGATGAAGGCGACGGCGTCATTCGTCACCTTCGCCATCATCGCGTCGCCGGCTCCGCCCTTGTCCTCGTCGCCCGGGCCGGGCGCCCCCGGCAGCCCGGGCGGCGCGCCGCCGATCTGCACCGGCGTGGCGGCGCCGAGATTGGTGCCCGGCGCCATCGCCGCCACATGCGTGGCATAGAGGATGTAGGTGCCGGCGCTGGCGGCATGGGCGCCCGACGGCGCGACGAAGCCGGCGACCGGCACCGGTGAGGCCAGCACCTCGGCGATGATCTCGCGCATGCTGGTGGCGAGGCCGCCGGGCGTGTCGAGGCGCAGGACGACGACCCCGGCCTGCCGCTCCGCCGCTTCCGCCACGGCATCGTGCAGGTGACGTGCCGTGGCCGGGCCGATCGGCCCATCGATCGTGATCACCAGCGCGGGTCCGGACGGCACAGACCCGGCCGCGCCATCCTCCGCGGCCGCGGGGCTGGAGGCGGCGATCACACCGGCGACGAGAACCGCCGCAAACAGGGCCGCACGCGACACGCTCACGCTTCCGAGCTCCCTTCGAAAAGATATGGGAGCTCCGGGGCCATCCGGCCATGGGCGCGTCCTTGAGTCGGGCCACGGGTCGAGAGTGCGGTTTGGGCTCGTCTGTTGCCTCGAAATGTCGGACGATACCCTTTGGGAACCGAACGCATCAGCAAGCCAGGCGCCGACCGGGCGGATGCACGGAGCAGCGAAGGGGAAACGGCCATGACCGACATTGCCGAACGGCAAACCGCGACATTCGACGATCCCTATCACCTCACGCCCGACGGCATACGGGAGCCGCCGGTGGGCTGGGGTGCCAGCCTGAAGCACCTCGGGCCCGGTCTGATCCTCTCGGCCTCGATCGTCGGGTCGGGGGAGCTCGTCGCCACCACCACCCTCGGCGCACAAGTCGGCTTCGCCCTGCTCTGGATGGTGATCTTCTCGACCTTCGTGAAAGTGGCCGTGCAGGTCGAGCTGGCGCGCTGGACCATCTCCACCGGCCAGCCGGCCCTGACCGGCTACAACAAGGTGCCGCCGGCGGTCGGGCGCATCGGCTGGGTCAACCTACTGTGGGTCGTCATGGCGCTGTCGAAGATCCTGCAGGTCGGCGGCGTCCTGGGCGGTACCGCGCTGGCCTTCTCGATCCTGCTGCCGCTGGGCGGCGACCCGCTCGGCGCCACGTCGCTCGGGATCTGGACGGCGCTGCTGGTCTGCGTCTCGATCGCCCTGCTCTATTCCAACAACTACAACCTGATCGAGCGCGGCGCGGTGCTGCTGGTCGTGGTCTTCTCCTTCGTCACGGTGGTGATCGCGCTCGGCCTGCCCTTCACGCCCTATCCCTATGCCGCCGGCGATCTGGCGACCGGGCTGGCCCTGACCATCCCGGCCGGGGCCGTGGGCGCCGCGATCGCCATGTTCGGCATCACCGGCGTCGGCGCCGACGAGCTGACCTTCTACACCTATTGGTGCGTCGAGAAGGGCTATGCCCGGTCGGTCGGCCCCAATGACGGCAGCGAGGCCTGGAAGCGCCGCGCCCGGGGCTGGATCAGCGTGATGTACAAGGACGCCTTCCTGTCCTGGTGCATCTACACCTTCTCGACCATCGCCTTCTACATCATGGGCGCCGCGGTGCTGAACCCGCAGGGGCTGGTGCCGGCCGGCAACGAGATGATCACCACGGTATCGCGCATGTACACCGACACGCTCGGCGAATGGGCTGGGTTCCTGTTCCTGATCGGCGCGATCGCGGTGCTGGGCTCGACCCTGTGGGCCTCGATCCCGAGCTGGTCGCGGATGTATGTCAACCTGCTCGCCGTCATCGGCGCGGTGGACTGGCACGACACGCGGCAGCGGACGCGCTGGATCCGCATCTTCACCGTAGCGCTGCCGATCATCTGGGGGCTGGCCTACATGACCGTGCAGTCGCCGGTGCTGATGATCCAGATCGGCGGCGTGGCGACCGGCATCTTCCTGCTCGCGGCGGTGGTGGCGGTCTGGTACCTGCGGCGCTCCGAAACCGATCCCGACCTCTATGGCGGGGCGGCGTTCAACGCGCTGCTGGTGGTCAGCAGCATCGCGATCGTGCTGCTGGGGATCTATACCGGCGCGAATGTGCTGGGCATCAAGCTGGCCTGAAACCTGCCCCGGGGTGCGCGCATCGCACCCCGGGGCCGAATCGGGCATTGCGCTTCGTCCCGGATCGGGCCAGGAAAGCGGCAATGGAGATCATCGATCCGGCCGCCAAGATCCGCCTTGCCGATGACGGCCCCGACTTCGTGCCGCGGCCGCATCAGCTCGAGGCGCGCGACGCCATCCTGGCCGCACGCGCCCAGGGCCGGCCGGGCTTCCTCCTGGGCGACCTGACCGGGCTGGGCAAGACCCTGTCCGCCTGGCTCGCGGTCGCGGCGATGCCGGAGGACGAGGTGCTGGTGGTCTGCCCGAAGGGCGCCGTGCCGCAATGGCGCCGGACCATCGCCCGCTCCGGCACCGCGGCGAAGCGGGTGACGCTGATCAACTTCGAGAAGACCAAGTCGCTGCTGGCGCCGCCGCTGGTCAGCACCAAGCGGTCGACGCGGGCCAAGAACAACGAGCTGGCGAAGCACGGCACGCCGAAGCGGACCTGGCCGATCGTGGTGATCGACGAGGCGCACCGCATCCGCAACCCGAACTCGCAGCAGGGCCTCGTCTGCCGGCAGATGGCCGCGGCCTCCGTGTTCACGATCTATATGAGCGCGACCGCCGGCCAGGCGCCGCACGAGCTGTCCTATCTCGGCCGGCTGATGGCCGAGGCCGCGGGCGGCGGCACCGGCGACCTCGACGGCTTCCGCACCCTGATGAAGCGGCTGCGCATCGGCCGGGCCAAGGGCCGCTGGAAGAATTGGAGCTGGGACCCGAACCCGGAGGACCGCCGGGTGATGGCCGACCTCCTGTACAGGGGCCCCAGGGCGATCGGGCTGCGCCGCCGGCCGGAGGATATCGCCGGCTGGCCGGAGGTGCAGCGCGAGCTGGCGCCGACCGCTCTGGATGTCCCGGCCCGGCGGCTCTACGAGGCGACCTGGCGCGAGTTCCGGCGCGAGCTCGGCCTGGCCGGCGGCAGCACCCGCCGCGCCACCGGCTGGGCCGCCGATCTGCGCTTCCGCCAGAAGGCCAGCCTGCTGCGCATCGCTGGCACCGCCGATTTCTGCGAGGACCTGCTGGCCAACGGACAGCAGGTCGCCGTCTCCGTCGCCTTCCTGGAGACCAGCGCCATGCTGGCCGAGACGCTGCGCGGCCGCGGCTGGTCGGTCGGCGAGATCAACGGCACGCAGTCGGGCGATGCCAACGAGGATGTCCGGATCGCCTTCCAGACCGGCCGGCTGGACGCCGTGCTGTTCACGGTGACGGAGTCGATCTCGCTGCATCGCGGCGAGCTGCCGGGCGGCGAGCGCGACCGATCGCTGGTGGTGCACGACATGCGCCACAGCGCCATCCAGCTGCAGCAGATCGAGGGGCGCTGCCATCGCGACGGCGAGCGCGCCGTGATCTACTATGCCTATGCCGAGGGCACGGTGGAGGAGACGGTCGCCGCCACGGTGATCGCCCGCATGGCGTCGATGGAAGGCATGGCCGGTGACGACACCGTCCTCCTCGACGCCATCGCCGCGGTGGTCGAGACCGCGGCGATGCGGCGTGACGCAGCCTGACCGTCGCGGCTACCAGAGGTTCTTGCCGTCGATCACCTGGACCGGCACCGCGTCCAGGTCGAAGTCATCGAGCAGCCGGGCGTTGATGCTGATCTTGGGATTGCTGAAATCCGGCTGGCCGGTGCTGAAGTCCGGCGTCTCCGTGTAGGTGCCGCAGCCGCAGATCGCGCAGTGGTGATGCTGGATGGTGTAGCTGCGCCACTGATAGGTCGACACCCGGTCGCGTGCCGTCAGCAGCCTGAATTGGGCGGCCGGGTAGTAGGCCCAAAGTGCGCCGCGCTTGGCGCAGAAGGAGCAGGTGCAGCGGGTGACGCTCTCCGGCGCGGTCGGCACCTCGAACTGCGTCGCGCCGCAATGGCAGCTTCCTTTGACCGGCATGGCGTTTCCCCTCGTCGAACCGGCGGCCGATTGCCAGCCTGCCAGTGTCGCCGAGATCGGGCATCCTACGCCACAGCCCGCCGCTCCTGTTGCGATGGCGCGGCGGCCCCGGCCCCGATCACCCCGGTCAGCATCTCGACGGCATCGACCATACGGTCGGTAGCCTCCAGGAAAGCCATGATCACCGGCCGATCCGCCTCCGGCTGGCCGGCGGGGTCGAGCAGCTCGGCCAGCGCCCGATGCCGGGCCGGCAGGTCGGGCGTGACGGCCGGCGGCCGGTGGTCGCGCAACGCGGCGGCGAGCTCGCCCAGCGCCGCGGCGACGGCATGGCCGAAAGACCCGATCGCAGCATGCTTCGCCAGCGCTGCCCCGCCGTGGTCGTGCAACGCGCTCTCCAGCGCCATGCCGGCGCGCAGGATGCGGTTGGCGTTGGCGAAGATCGCCTCGGCCCGCGCCGGCTGGCCGGGATCGGCCGGCTCGATCCGCAGCCGCTCGACCGAGGCCTGGGCATTCACCCGGGCGGCACGGGCGGCAGCGCGGGCATCGGCCTGGGCCTTCGGGTCGGCGTCCAGGAGCGCCTTCAGATAGGCGGCGTAGGCGTCGAGCATGGCGGCGATCACCGGCCGCTCCCGCCCCCGCTCCCAGGTCGGCCACAGGAGATAGGCGGCCAGCGCCAGCAGGCTGCCCAGTACGGTGGCGACACCACGGTCCAGCAGGGTGTGGCCGGCAGGCTGCCCGGCCAGGCCGAGCAGCAGCACGACCACGGCGGTCAGCAGCGACACCGCCAGGCCGTAATGCACCGGCGCCAGGTAGCGGAAGCCGAAATAGAGCGGTGCGATCAAGAGCGCCTGGGCCAGCGGATGGTCGAACACGAGATAGACCACCGCCGAGGCCACCAGCAGGCCGGCCAGGGTGCCGAACATGCGCAGCAGGCCGAAGCTGACGGTGCCGCCGAAATCCGGCTTCAGCACGATCACCACCGTCATGGCGATCCAGTAGTACTGCGGCAGGCCGACGGCACGGCCCAGCGCCTCCGCCGCCACCACGCAGGCCGTGCAGCGCAGCGCATGGCGGCCGGCGGCCGAGGACAGCGACAGGTTGGCGCGCAGCGTCGCCAGCGGCGCGCCGGGGCGCAGTGCCGGAGGCTGCAGGGCGTCGCGCTCGGCCGCTCGCCGGTCGCCACGGGCGCCGGCCTCGGCGGTGTTGCGGATCGCGGCGCGCAGGGCGCCGGCCAAGCCGATCGCCCGCGCCTCCGCCAGGTGCAGGCGCGACCGCAGGAGCGGATCATGCGTCGCGTGACGGGCGTCGCGCAGCCCGGCCAGCGCCGCCTCGAAGCCCTTCAGCGCCGCCCCGCCTTCCATCGGCCGGCCTTGGCGCAGCGCCATGCCGAGGCCGCGCAGCACCACCGCCGCCTGGCGCATCACCGCGGGCAGCACCGGGTCGTCGACCTGTCCGCGCAGATCGGACAGGGCCAGCAGCTCGAGCCGGATGCGCTCGGCCAGGCCGAGCAGCACCCGAAACGCCTCCACCCCGCGGATCCGGGCGACGCCGCTGCGGGCCAGCAACTGCTGCGCCTCGCCCAGGGAATCGGCCAGCGGCATGAATTCGGTATCCTCCGGCATCGCGCGCGCGATCTCCGACAGCATGCGGTAGACCGAGGCCAGCGCATCGCGCTCCGGCTGATAAATCCTGAGCGGCCAGGCGGCGACGGAAAGCAGCGTCGCCAGCAGGCCGCCGGCGAGGAACAGGCCGGAAGCTGCCCAGGGATCGAATCCGTGGCCGGCGGTGCCGGCGGTCACCACCAGCACGATCAGGATCGCGGTGCCGCCCTGCGTCGCCACCGGGCCGAGCGCCACCAGCATGGCGAGGAGGAAGGCCGATGCCGCGAGCACCGGCAGGAAGGGCAGCCATTGCGTGCCGAGCGAGAAGCCGGCCAGCGCGGCGAGCCCGGCGCCGAGCGAGATCAGCAGCATGCGGCGCAAGCGCAGCGCATGCGGCCCCGGCGCGTCCGAGGTGACGACGTTGAGAGCGCCGCCGGCGACGGCGAGGCCGACATCGGTCTGGCCGAACAGCACGCCGAGGATCACCGGCAATGCCACGGCCAGCGCGTTGCGCAACGCCACCGGCCAGGGAATGGTGGCACGGTTCCATTGCACCAGTGCCGCGAGGAGCGGCGATCGTCGGCGGGCTTCCGTCTCCATCACCGCCATGCCGCCCCTGATGCCTCAACGATCATTCATCCGCCTGCATCGATTCGCCCCCGGGGGACATGATGCCCGCCGATGCTTCACGGCGTCGACCGTCGATCCGGTCCCGGTGGACATCGATTCTTCATCGCGACGCAACAGATCCGTCATCTCCGGCTCCTATCATCCGCGCGCCGCGAGACGCAGCGGAACCGGACACCGGCCGCGGCACCAGAGCTCGCTTTTCGACACATCCGATTGCCGCCGCTCGTCGGACCTCCGATGCGCGGGTGCTTTGCCATGACGTGCGGCGATCGGCAGCAGCAAAGGAGCCGACCGTGCGGGTGATCCAGATCACCGATACCCATCTGAGTCCCGGCAAGCGCCACTTCGCGTCGAACTGGGCGCCGCTGGCGGAGTGGCTGCAGGCCGCCCGGCCGGACCTGGTGGTCCACACCGGCGACCTCAGCGTCGACGGGGCGGATGTCGAGGCCGATCTGGAGCATTGCGCCGAGCTGCTGCGCGCCCTGCCCTTCCCGGTGCTGTCGGTGCCCGGCAACCACGATGTCGGTGATTTGCCCGGCACCCGCCAGCCGGCCAATCGCGAGCGGCTGGAGCGCTGGCGTCGCATCGTCGGGCCGGACCGCTGGGTGCACGACCAGCCCGGCTGGCGCCTGGTCGGGCTGAACAGCCAGGTCATCGGCAGCGGCGACGAGGAAGAGGCGGAACAGTTCGCCTGGCTCGAAGGCGTGCTGCAGGCCTGCGAGGGCCGCGGCGTCGTGATCTTCACCCACAAGCCGGTCTTCGTCGACCGGCCGGATGAGGGTGATACCGGTTATTGGAGCATCCGCCCGGCGCCGCGCCGCCGGCTGCTGGAGCTGTTCGAGCGGCACGGCGTGGCCCTGGTCGCCAGCGGCCACCTGCACCGCGCCTGGACCGGCGCCCAGGCCGGCACGCGCTATGTCTGGGGCCCCTCCTCCGGCTTCGTCGTCGGGCCGATGGAGCGCGACATGCCTGGCGACCGGATCCTCGGCGCCGTCATCCACACGCTGGACGAGACCGCGTCGAGCGAGATCGTGGAGCTGCCGGAGCTGCGGCCTTTCGTGATCGACGACGTGATCCACGAGGTCTATCCGCGCCACCAGCCCGCCGAGGCCGCCTCGTGACCGGGCTGGCGCTGCGCCGCATCAGCAAGGCGTTCGGCGGCAACCGCATCCTGCAGGACGTCACCATCGAGGCGGCCCCGGGCGAGTTCATCGCCCTGGTCGGACCGTCCGGCTGCGGCAAGACCACCCTGCTGCGCATCGCCGCCGGGCTGGAGCATGCCGACACCGGATCGGTGCAGCTGGGCGACCGCGACATCACCGCGCTGCGCCCGGCGGCGCGCGACATCGCCATGGTGTTCCAGTCGTACGCGCTGTACCCGCATCTGACCGCCGGGCAGAACATCGCCGTGCCGCTGGCGATGCGGCGCCTGTCGACGGCCCAGCGCCTGCCCTTCATCGGCACCCTGATGCCCGGCCAGCGCGCCCTGCGCGCGGAGATCCAGGCCCAGATGCGCGAGACCGCGGCCAGCCTGAAGATCGACCATCTGCTGGACCGCAAGCCGGGCCAGATGTCAGGCGGGCAGCGACAGCGCGTGGCCTTGGCCCGCGCGCTGGTACGCCGGCCCGCCGCCTTCCTGATGGACGAGCCCCTGTCGAATCTCGACGCCAACCTGCGGGTCCACACCCGCGGCGAGATCGTCGAACTGCACCGCCGCGCCAGCGTCACCACGCTCTACGTCACCCATGACCAGTCCGAGGCGCTGAGCATGGCCGACCGGGTGGCGGTGATGATGGGCGGCCGGCTGCTGCAACTGGACAGCCCGGCAAAGGTCTATGCCGACCCGGCGCATGTCGAAGTCGCTCAGTTCATCGGCAGCCCGCGGATCAACCTGCTGCCCGCGGTTCTGGACGAGGCGCGCGCCGCCCGCATCGGCGGCCGGGTCCTGGTCGACGGCGTCGAGGCCGCGCCCGGCACGGCGGTGACGCTGGGGGTGCGGCCGGAGGCGCTGCGCTTCCTGATGCCGGGCCAGCCCGGCCTCACGGCGACGGTGCGCCGGCTGGAATTCCTGGGCTCCGAGCTGCTGGTCTTCCTGACCCTGGCCGAGGGCGCCGAGCTGGTCGCCAAGACCGCCCCGGCCCTGGCGGCCGAGCTAGCGCCCGGTGCCTCGGTCACCCTGGCGGTGGATGCGGCCGATGTCCTGGTCTTCGGCCCGGAGGGCGGCCGCCTGACGGTGGCGGCCACGCCGTTGCGGATCGCCGCCCATGGCTGATCTCGTTCTCGACGACGGCACCGCCCGCCGGGCCGCCCGGGCCGCGGCGCGGACGGAAGGCTTCGCCGCCTGGCGCCTGTCCGCCCCGGCGGTGCTGCTTATGGCGGCGCTGATCCTGGCCCCGACCCTGGCGGTGCTGGGCTTCAGCCTGACCGATTTCGAGCTCGGTTATGACGGCGTGCAGTTCATCGGCTTCGACAACTACGCCGAGCTACTGGGCGACCGCACCTTCCTGATCTCGCTGAAGAACACCGCGGTCTACACCGCCATCGTCACCCCGGCCTCGGTGCTGCTCGGCCTCGGCGTCGCGCTGCTGATCGAGGCAGAGACGCGCGGCCGCGCGCTGTTCCGCACTGTCTACTTCCTGCCCGTCGCCTCGCTGCTGGTGGCCATGGCCACGGTCTGGCAGTACCTGCTGCATCCCAGCATCGGCCCGGTGAACGAGTTGCTGCGCCTCTTCGGCATCACCGGTCCGAACTGGCTGGGCGACAGCAAGACCGTGCTGCTGAGCCTGGCCCTGATCGGGGTGTGGCAGTCGGTCGGCTTCAACATGGTGCTGTTCCTGGCCGGGCTGACCGCGATCCCGCGCGAGCTGTACGCCGCCGCCGAGATCGACGGCGCCGCCAGCGCCTGGGACCGGTTCCGGCTGGTCACCTGGCCGATGCTGGGGCCGACCACGCTGTTCGTGATCACCATCAGCGTGGTCAATGCGGTGAAGGTGTTCGAGAGCGTCGGCACCCTGACCCAGGGCGGTCCGAACAAGGCGTCGGAGGTCCTGCTCTGGACCATCTACCAGGAAGGCTTCGTCTATCTCCGGGTCGGCTAC
The DNA here is from genome assembly GCF_000423185.1 of Inquilinus limosus DSM 16000. Lineage (GTDB taxonomy): Bacteria > Pseudomonadota > Alphaproteobacteria > DSM-16000 > Inquilinaceae > Inquilinus > Inquilinus limosus. Next base: position 48,286 of record NZ_AUHM01000009.1, read on the forward strand.
GCCTCGGCGATGACGGTGGTGTTCCTGGCAGTATTGGTGGTGCTGATGCTGCTGCAGTACCGCGTCCTCGACCGCCGGGTGCACTACGCATGATCGGCAGGCCCTGGACCCTTTTGCGGATCGTGCGCCTGGTCCTGCTGTCGGCCGGCGCCCTGGTCTTCGTCGCGCCCTATCTGTGGATGCTGTCGGTCGCGCTGAAGCCGCAGGACGAGATCTTCTCCTCCTCCCTGTCGCTGCTGCCGCAGCGCTGGGCACTGGTCGAGAACTTCACCAAGGCGCTGACCCGGGTGCCGATGGCGCAGATCCTGCTGAATGGTGTGATCGTCTGCGGCCTGATCCTGGTGCTGCAGGTGCTGGTGGCCGTGCCTTGCGCCTACGCCATGGCCAAGCTGCGCTTCCGCGGATCGCGGGCCATGGTCACGATGATCATGCTGGGCCTCCTGGTGCCGATCCACGCCATCGCCCTGCCGATCTACGTCGCGCTGTCGGCCACCGGCACGCTGAACACCTATGTCGCGCTGGTGGCGCCCTTCACCATCTCGGTGTTCGGCATCTTCCTGTTCCTGCAGTTCTTCCGGGCGATGCCGGACGACCTGATCGCCGCGGCCCGGCTGGACGGGATGTCGGAGCTGGCGATCGTCTGGCGCGTGATCGTGCCGAACGCCTGGCCGGCGATCACCGCCTTCGCGATCTTCTCGGTCGTCGCCCATTGGAACGACCTGTTCTGGCCGCTGATCGTGGTCAGCGACACCGGGATGGCGACGCCGCCGCTGGGCCTGCTGTTCTTCCGCGCCGCCGAAGCCGGCGACGACTACGGCGCTCTGATGGCGGCGACGGTGGTCGTCACCCTGCCGCTGGTCGCCGCCTTCCTGGCCGCCCAGCGCCGCTTCATCGAAGGCATCACCCTGACCGGGCTGAAGGGCTGACCCGGTCGCATTTCTTCCAGAGAGGGGCAAACGTGAGACTGATCCGAACCGCGCTGGCGGGCATGGCGCTGGCGGCCGCGATGACCGGCGCCGCGCAGGCCGAGACCACCCTGACCGTCCACTACCCGATGCCGGGCTTCTTCAAGGACGTGATGGACACGATCTCGCAGAAGTTCATGGCCGAGCATCCGGACATCAAGATCGTCTTCGCCAGCCCGTCGCCGACCTATGAGGACGGGCTGCAGCAGATCCTGCGCCAGGCCGGTACCGCGGAGATGCCGGACATCACCTTCATCGGCCTGAACCGGCTGCGGGTGGTGGCGGAGCGCGGCATCTCGGTCGACCTCAAGCCCTTCATCGAGAAGGACGGCCACATGGCCGAGCAGGGCTTCAGCGACCACATCCTGGGCCTGGCCCAGTTCGGCGGGCAGCAGGCCGGGCTGGCCTTCGCCACCTCGAACCCGATCATGTACTACAACGCCGACCTGGTGCGGAAAGCCGGCGGCGACCCGGACACGCCGCCCAAGACCTGGGACGAGGTCCTGGCGCTCGGCGCCAAGATCAAGGCGCTGGGCGACGGCGTCGACGGCATCGACTTCCGCTGGCAGGGCGACGACTGGATGTTCAGCGCCCTCCTGTTCGGTGCCGGCGGCGAGATGCTGTCGCCGGACGAGAAGAAGGTCGCCTTCGACGGGCAGGAGGGGCTGGCCGCCTTCACCCTGGTCCAGCGCATGGTGACGGAGGGCGGCATGCCGGTCTTCACCAAGTCGGCCGGCGAGCAGGCCTTCGTCGCCGGCAAGGTCGGCTTCGCCTTCCAGACCACCGGCGCGCTGCGCAACACCATCAAGAATGTCGGCGATAAGTTCGAGCTGCGCACGGCGCCGATCCCGCTGCTGGACCCGGCCAAGGGCCAGCTGCCGACCGGCGGCAACGCGGCGGTGATGCTGACCCGCGACCCGGCCAAGCAGGAGGCGGCGTGGGAGTTCATCAAGTTCGCCGCCGGCCCCTATGGCGCCTCGGTGGTGGTGCCGGGCACCGGCTATGTCCCGAACAACGAGCTGGCGGCGAAGTCGCCCGAATATCTCGGCGACTTCTATGCCAAGAACCCGCTGTTCCGCGCCGGGCTGGAGCAGATGCCGAAGATGCGGCCCTGGTACGCCTTCCCCGGCAGCAACGGCGTGAAGGTGACCCAGACCATCGTCGACAACCTGTCGCGGGTGGTGGAGCAGAGCGCGACGCCGGAGGAGGCCCTGGCCGACGCCGCCGACGAGGTGCAGAAGCTGCTGCCGCGGCGCTGAACGGCCTGCACTCCATCTCGAATCGCCGCTAAACAGAGAAGGGGCCGAACACCCGTCCGGCCCCTTCCGCTTTTGGGGTCAGTGCCCATGTCCGCCGACGACATCGCCTGGAGAGTGGAGGAAGCCTGCCAGAACGCCTGGCCCTCGCCGCGGCAGGTGCTGCTGGGCGGCTGGCTGCTGCGGGCCTCCGGCGGCGCCACGCGACGCACCAACTCGGTGAATCCACTGCGAAGCGGGTCACATGACCCGAGCGGGATCATCGCCGCGGCCGAGAGCATCTATCGCGGCCTCGGCCGGCCGGCCATTTTCCGGGTCCCGTCGATCGCCGCGGACATGGACGGCCCGCTGGAGCGGCAGGGCTATGCCGCCGAGACCGAGACCACCACCCTGCTGGCGGATCTGGCCGATCATCGGCCGCGAGACTGCGCGAAGATCGAATTGACGGACCAGCCTGGCGAGGACTGGCTCGCGCTGCGGTCCGACCCGGCTGATCCCGTCTTCCGCTGCATGCTCGACAGTATCGTCCTGCCGAAGGTCTTCGCGGCCTGCCGGATCGACGGCCAAGTGGTGGCGAAGGCCTACGGCGTCGTGCATGACAGGCTGCTGGTGGTGGAATCCGTCGCCACCCATCCCGAGCATCGGCAACGCGGATATGGTTCGCGGACCGTCGGCCATCTGATGGATTGGGCCCTGACCCAGGGCGCCGGAGGCGCCTGCCTGCAGGTGGTGGCCGACAACACACCGGCCCTGGCGCTCTACGCGTCGCTCGGTTTCCGCACGGAGCTGTATCGCTATCACTACCGCAGCAAGGACACGGCCGGCTGACCAGACGCCGAACCTGACCTCTTCGTCATCGCGAGGAGCGAAGCGACGTGGCGATCCAGCGGCTCGATCTCTGGATGGCCACGCCCCTTCGGGGCTCGCCATGACGGTTCTGGGTTTCGGGCGGGTGGCATACGGGCACCACCCGCACTCTCTTCAGATCTTCGCCACGAGTTCCGCCAGCTGGTCGGCGCACTGGCCCCAGCCTTCGTGGAAGCCCATCTTCTCGTGCTCCTCTCGGTCGGCAACGGTCCAGTGCAGCGCCCGGGCCGTGTAGCGGGTCTTCCCGCCCTCGTCCTCGAAGGTGATGATGCCGGTGAAGAACGGCTTCTCCGACGGTTCCCAGGCCTTGGTATAGGCGTCGGTGAAGACCAGCCTCTCGTTCTTGATGATCTCGAGATAGACGCCCCGGTTCGGGAACTCGTTGCCCTCCGGGCTGCGCATCACGATCAGGTTGGAGCCGCCCGGACGCAGATCGACCTCGATCACCGGGGTGGTCCAGGGCCGCGGTACGAACCACTGCTTCATCAGCTCGGGCTCGGTCCAGGCGCGGAACAGCTTCTCGCGAGGCGCGTCGATCAGGCGGGTCAGGACGAGCTCGCGGTCGGAGGCGGGGGTGGCGGTCACGGAGGATCTCCTGGTTTGAGCGTTTGATGCCCCAAGGACGGGCCCCCCGCCGCGGTTCCGACACGGCCTCGAAAAAATTTGTGCCGGCTCAGCCGGCGGCACGGACCGCCAGGAAGGCCTCGCGCAGCCGTTCGGCGACGGTCGGGCCGCTGCGCCGGCGCGGCTGGCCGAGATGGGTGCTGCGCAGATCGTCCATGAACTCGTCCCATAGCGCCGGCCCGCCCTCCTCCAGCAGCTGGGCGCGGATCGACAGGTCGCGGGTGGCCGGCATGTGGCGGCGGCCCCAGGCGCCCATATGGGCCAACAGCGGCACCAGCTGGATCGCCTTCTCGGTCAGGCTGTAGATCGCCTTCTGCTTGTGGCTCTCATCGTCGGTGCGGGTCAGGAACCCGGCCTCGGTCAGGCGCTTCAGCCGGTCGGCCAGGATGTTGGAGGCGATCCCCTCCTCCGACTGGGTCAGCAGCTCCCGGAAGTGCCGCCGGTCGCCGAACATGATGTCTCGGATCACCAGCAGGCTCCAGCGGTCGCCCAAGGCTTCGAGGGTCAGATTGATCGGACAGCCGGATCGCGGTTCGCTGCTCATTCGGGGTCGCTCCTTTTCCGCTTGCAATATGCAATCAGAATGGATAGAACGCAACCAGTTGCTGTATACAATCAGATAAAAGCAACCCGGAGGACACCCATGCGCAAGGCCATCCTGTCGATGTTCATCAGCCTGGACGGCTACATCAACGGGCCGAAGGGGGAGTTCGTGCCGCCGCAATGGTCGGACGACCTGGCGACGCACTGGTCCGGCTATGCCCTGGAGCGGGCCGGGCACCTGCTCTACGGCCGGGTCAACTTCCTGTTCAACAAGACGTTCTGGGAGCCGGCGGCGATCGACCCGAGCAGCCCGGCGGCCGGCATTCCCTGGGCCCAGGTGATGAACCGGCTGCCCAAGACCGTGTTCTCGACCACGCTGACCGGCGATCCCGGCTGGAACGGCACGGTGGTGCGCGACGACCTGGAGAGTGCCATCGCGCGGCTGAAGGCGGAGGGCGAGGGAGACCTGTTCATGTTCGGCGGCGCCGGCATCGCCCAGAGCTTCGTCGCCCGCGACCTGTTCGACGAGTACCGGCTGATGGTGACGCCGACCCTGTTCGGCGACGGCAAGCGGCTGTTCGAACCGGGCTTCGACCGCATCGACCTCGAGCTGATCGAGACCCGGCCGCTCGACACCGGCGCCGTGATCCTGCACTACCGGCGAGAGCGCGGCTGAGCCTTCCTACGGGATGAGCACGATCTTGCCGGTGCTCTTGCGATCCTCCAGCGCCCGGTGCGCCTCGGCGGCCTGGTCCAGACGATAGCGGCCGCCCTGGACTACCCGCAGCGCGCCGGACGCGGCCAGGGCGAACAGCTCCGCCAGATCGGCCCGCAGGCCGTCGGGCGTCAGCAGCGGCAGCAGAGCGAAACCCCTCAGGGACTGGTTCCCGAGGATCATGTTTTCCAGATCGGCCGCCCCGAGCTCGAACCGGCCCAGCGCGCCGAACACCAGCTCGCCACCCGGCGCCAACGCGTCGAGGCAGGCCCCGGTCACGGCGCCCCCGACCGTATCGTAGGCGATGTCAACGCCCGCACCGCCGGTCGCGTCGTGGACCTGGGCGGCCCAGCCGGGCTCGCCATAATCGATGCATAGATCCGCCCCGAGGCTGCGGGCGACATCCAGCTTCGCCCGCCCGCCCGCCGCAGCGATCACCCGCTCCGCGCCGGCACGCCGAGCCAACTGCAGCAGCAGCGAGCCGACGCCGCCGGCCGCGGCGGTGACCAGCACCGTTCGCCCGCGAGGCGGACTCCGCCGAACCAGATGCAGCGCCGACAGGCCCTGCACCAGCAGCGCCGCGGAATCCTCGAAGGACAGACCGTCGGGCAGCGGCACGACGGAGACGGCGTCGACGGAGACGTACTCGACATAGCCGCCGGTGGGCCGGCCGATCGCGAACATCGGCACCGCGACCCGCGCATCGATCAGCGCCACATCGCCCCCTTCCCCCACCGCCTCGACCTCTCCCGCCACCTCGACACCCGGGACCATCGGCAGCTCGGGCGTCACGGCATAGAGGTTCCGGCGCAGCAGCGTCTCGAAATAGTTCACCCCGGCGGCGCGCACCCGGACCAGCACCTCGCCGGGACCGGGCCGCGGGGTTGGAAGATCAACAACTTCAAGCACCTCGGGCCCGCCGAAGCGGCTGAACTGGACGGCTTTCATGACCTCACCTGGCGTTGGACAGCGTGAGGCGCCTTTTGCCAGTATGCCGCCTGGCGGCTCTACACACCCTTTCGTTCCATACTGACCAGAAGGTGACCATGGCCGAGACGATCAAGCGGTTGCCGGTGCTGCCGGTGGAACGCGCCTTCAAGGTGATCGGCGGCCGTTGGAAGGCGGTCATCCTCTACCACCTGTTCGACGGCCCTCGGCGGCTGTCGCAGCTCAAGCGGTCACTGCCCGAGATCAGCCAGAAGGTGCTGATCCAGCAGCTGCGCGAGATGGAGGAGCATGGCCTGGTCCATCGCGAGATCTTCCGCCAGGTGCCGCCACGGGTGGATTATTCGGCCACGGCGCTGGGGCTGAGCCTGGAACCGGTGCTGCGCGCGCTGTGCGACTGGGGCCAACGCCACGCCGCCGCGCTGGACGAGCTGGACCGCCTGGCCGAATGCCGCCTGCGGCCCGCGCAGCCCGCGGATGCCTCGTCCGCGGCCTAATCGGCCGGCAGCGCCCCGCGCTCGAGATGCGAGCTGAGCACGATATAGCTGCGCGTGCCCTGGACGCCGGGGATGTCGTAGATCACTCGCAGCAGGTCCTCCAGCCCCTGGGCGTCCTGCGTCCGCACCTTCAGCAGGACGCAGGTGTCGCCGGTGACGGTGTGGATCTCCTCCACATCCGGCAGTTTCGACAGGGCGAGCATCTCCGGAGTCTTGCCCCAGCCGGTCGTGTTGACATGGATGAAGGCCAGAATCGGCTTGCCGAGCTTGCGCCCGTCCAGCGCCGCCACAGTGGCCTTGATCACCCCGTCGCGCTTCAGCCGCTTCACCCGCTCATGCACCGCCGGCGGCGACAGGTTCAGCGCCCGGCCGAGTTCGGCGTAGCTGAGCGTCGCATCGGTCGCGAGCAGCCCTAACAGCTTTCGGTCGACGGCGTCGACGGAGGGGTCTTCGGCAGACCGGCGCCGAACCGCTTTCGTATTTTCGATGACCACGAGAATCGCCCTTTTTGACCGAACCAGGTTCGGCGATTATCGCCTCATGCCCGAACATCATCAACATCAGGCCGCTGTTTCGGTGCAGACCTCGATTCTGACCGCCGGCATCGCCGTGGTCGGCTCGAACTCGCTGGTGCTGAGTCCGATCCTGGGCGACGTCGCCACGGCGATGGCGGCGACGCCGGTGGCCGTGTCGCGCGCCATCGCCGCTTATGGCGGGGCGACCGCACTGTCGGCCTTCCTGCTGGCGCCGCAGATCGACCGCATCGGCCCGCGCCGAGCGCTGCTCGGCGGCATGATCGGGCTGGCTATGGCGACGCTGCTCTCCGCCTTTGCCGTGCATTGGCTGATGCTGGCAGCGGCCCAGGCGTTGGCCGGGCTCGGCGCGGGGGTGATTCTGCCCTCGATCTACACCCTGGCGACCACCATTGCGCCGCCGGGCCGGGAATCGCGGGTGCTGGGCCGGGTGCTGACCGGCTGGTCGATCTCGCTGGTGGCCGGAGTGCCGGCCGCGGCCCTGGTGGCAGAGACGATGGGCTGGCGCGCGGTCTTCCTGCTGCTGGCCGGCCTGGCGGTCCTGGCCCTGTTCGGCACCGCCCGGCTGCCGGCACCGCCGACTCGCCCCCGGGGGGCACGGCCGGGGCTGGGAGCGCTGGTCGCCCCCCTCGCCTATCCCGGCGTGCCGGCGCTGCTGGCGATCTGCCTCGGCTTCATGGCTGCCTTCTACGGCGTCTACGCCTTCCTCGGCGACCATGTGCGGGCTGCGCTGGGCCTCACGGCCGGCCAGGCCGGGCTGATCGTGCTGACCTACGGCATCGGCTTCGGCGCCGCCAGCCTGGGCGACGGGCTGGTCGACCGGCTGGGACCGCGCCGGCTGTTCCCGATGGTGCTGCTGGCGGTGGCGGCGATCTATGTGCTGATGCTGCTGGCCACGCACAGCTTCACCGCGATCGCCGCGCTGGCCGGGCTGTGGGGCTTCGCCAATCATTTCGGGCTGAACATCCTGGTGCTGCTGCTGTCCCGGGCGAAGCCGGAGGCCCGCGGTGCCGTGCTGGGGCTGAACAGCGCCGTCACCTATCTCGGCACCCTGACCGGCACCGGCCTGGCTGGGATCGGCTATGCTGCCGCCGGCTTCCCGCCGCTGGCGACGGGCGCGGCCGCCGCCTGCCTCGCCGCCGCCCTTGTCGCCGCGACGGTCCTGCGGCCGCGGCGGATCACCGGCCCTGCGGCATCCTGACCTGCTCCGCGAGCGCAACGCGGCGGCCGCCCTTTCCGAACAGCCTGGACGGACCAGTTTCCCTGGTCTGACCCTGAGCGGGATGGCCCCGCGGAGGTAGAGCATGCCCAGGCTCGCGGGGCTGGCCACGGCCGTGCCCCGACACGTGATCACCCAGGCCGAGGCGCGCGACGGCGCACGGCGCGTCTTCGCGGCACGGCCGGAGCTGTTCGAGCGTATGGCTCCGATCTACGACGCGGCCGGAATCGATACCCGCCGTTCCGCCGTGCCGCTGGACTGGTACTTCGCCCCGCATGACTGGCACGACCGCAGCGCGGTGTTCCTCGACACGGCGCTCGACCTGCTGGAGGACGCGGCAAGGCGCTGCCTGGACGAAGGCGGCATCGGCGCCGGCGAGGTCGACGCCATCGTCACCATCTGCTCGACCGGCATCGCCACGCCCAGCCTCGACGCGCGCTTGATGGAGCGGCTGCCGTTCCGGCCGGACGCGGTGCGGCTGCCGGTGTTCGGCCTCGGCTGCGCCGGTGGGGTGCTGGGCCTCGCCCGGGCCGCGGCCTTGTCGCGCGCGCTCAACGGCACGGTGCTGCTGCTGGTGGTGGAGCTGTGCGGCCCGACCTTCCGCCGCGGCGACCTGACCAAGAGCAACGTCGTCGCCACCGCGCTGTTCGGCGACGGCGCCGCCGCTGTGCTGATCCGGCCGGAGGATGGCGTGCCCGCCCTCGGCCCGACCGGCGAGCACCGCTGGCCCGGCACCCTTGACGTGATGGGCTGGTCGGTCGAAGCCGACGGCCTCGGCGTGATCTTCTCGCGCGACATTCCGGCCCTGGTGCGACGCGACATGCGGCCGGCGGCGGAGGCCTTCCTCGCCCGCCACGGGCTCGGCCTCGGCGATCTTTCCGGCTTTGTGTTCCACCCCGGCGGCACCAAGGTGGTCGAGGCGCTGCGCGATGCCTTCGACCTGCCGGAGACGGCGATGGCGGCCGAACGGGCGGTGCTGCGCCGCTACGGCAACATGTCGGCGGTGACGGTGCTGTTCGTGCTGGCGGAAAAGCGCCGGTCGATGACCGGGCGCTGGCTGCTGAGCGCGCTGGGCCCCGGCTTCTGCGCCGGCTTCGCCGTGCTGGACTGCGGCTGATGCTGGGCTGGGCGCAATGGGTGGCGCTGCTGGTGGCGGCGCAGCGCCTGGGCGAACTGGCCTATGCCCGCCGAAACGAGGCGCGGCTGCGCGCGCAAGGCGCGGTCGAGAGCGGCGCCCGGCACTATCCGCTGTTCATCCTGCTGCACGGCGGCTGGCTGCTGGCGATCTTCCTGCTGGTTCCGGCGGACCAGGCTCCGGCTTGGCTGCTGCTGTCGCTGTTCCTGCTGCTGCAAGCTGGACGGGTCTGGGTGGTGGCGACGCTGGGGCCGTACTGGACCACGCGGGTGCTGAGCCTGCCTGGCGCCCCGCTGGTGCGCCGCGGCCCCTATCGCTGGCTGCGGCACCCCAATTATCTCATCGTCACCGCCGAGATCGCGGTGCTGCCGCTGGTCTTCGATGCCTGGGTGATCGCGATCGTCTTCTCGCTCGCCAATGCGCTGCTGCTGCGTCACCGCATCGGCATCGAGGAGCAGGCGCTAACCGGGCGGGGCTGAGACGGGACGCCGCAGCCCGGGGAACGATCCGTCCGCCCGATGGTTCGGTCCATCAGGCGCCTTCAACAACAGCATTCCGGGGTCATGGCCGAGGCATCCCTTCGCAGCCAGCAGCAATACTTTCCCGCCCTCACCGCACTGCGTGGCATCGCCGCGCTCTGCGTCGTTCTGTTCCACTATTCGGTCGGATCCTTCCCGAACCTGCACCCGACCGATCTGACCTTCTTCTTCGGCAAGAGCTATCTCTTCGTCGACCTGTTCTTCGCGCTCAGCGGCTTCATTCTGATGCATGTCTATGGGCGCAGCTTCGCCGACGGGCCGTCCGCGGCGAAGCTAGGCCCCTTCCTGCGGGCCCGGTTCGCGCGGCTGTACCCGCTGCACCTGGTCGTGCTGGGCGGCTTCGTTCTGCTGGAGCTGGTGAAGCTCGCGGTCGACCGCTCGGGCCTCGACGCCTTCGGCGGCTCCCACACCCTCGCCACCCTGCCGGGCAGCCTGCTGCTGCTGAACGCGGCCGGAATCTACGACACCATCACCTGGAACGGGCCGTCCTGGTCGATCAGCGCCGAATGGATCGTCGGCCTCGCCTTCCCGTTGCTGGTGCCGGTGGTCGCCCGGCTGCGCCCGGCCGGGCTGCTCCTGCTGTACGTGGCAACCCTGGTCGGCTTCGCCCTGCTTTCGGCCGGGCCGCAGCTCGATCTCGACCTGACCAGTGACTGGGGCGTGCCGCGCTGCTTTCTCGGCTTCATCGGCGGCATGATCCTCCACCGCGTCTGGCAGAACGGCGCCCCGGGATGGATGGCGACAGACATCGCGGCATTGACGGTCGCCGCAGCCATCGTTCTGGCCATGCATCTGAACATGCGCGGCGTCTTCGTGGTGCCGTTGTTCGGCCTCCTGATCCTCTGCCTGGCGCAGAACACGGCGCGGGCGGGCCGGGCGCTGGGCAGCCGTCTGATGATCTTCCTCGGCGACATCTCCTACGCCGTCTACCTGGCCCAGATGCTGCTGCTCGACAGCGTGCATCTGGGCTGGCGCTTGGCCACCGGGCACGAGCTGAAGGATGCGGGGTTCTCCGCGGCGCAGTCGGTGGCGGTCATCGCCGCGATGGTCGCGGCGCTGTTGCCGCTCGCGGTCCTGCTCCACCGCTGGGTCGAGGTTCCGGCGCGCGATCGGCTCCGCCGGGCCGCCCCGGGACGTGCGCTGCGCCCCGCCTTCGGCCGGTCGGGCTGATTAACCCAGAATGGGCTCTGGCGGGCGCGGCCCGCCGGCCCTATCCTGGCGCGTTTTCTAGAACGAGACGCACCCGTGCCTGTCAACGACGCCCGCCCCCTCGACGGGATCGACCTCCTCGCGGTCGCTCCGGCCGCCCTGCGCGCCGAGCTGCAGAAGCAGTGCCGCTGGCAGCGCTTCGCGCCGCATGAGCAGATCATCGACCGGAACGACGATCCCGATCACGTCTACTTCCTGGTCGAAGGCAGGGTCCGGGTGGTGATCTATTCCGCCTCCGGCCGCGAGATCACCTTCGACGATCTCCCGACCGGCGCCGTGTTCGGCGAGTTGTCGGCGCTGGACAAGGCACCGCGCTCGGCGAACGTCATGGCGTTGACCGAGGCCACCGTCGCCGCCCTGCCCACCGCCGTCTTCCGCAGCGCCGTGACCGAGCACCCGGCCCTGGCGCTGGCCCTGATGGTGCATCTGGTCGGCATGGTCCGCCGTGCCAATGAGCGGATCATGGAGCTAAGCACGCTCGGCGCCAACAACCGGGTGCACGCCGAGTTGCTGCGCCTGGCCCTGCACGGCGCCCAGCCGGACGGCACCGCGACGATCCGGCCGATCCCGGTGCATTCCGACATCGCCAGCCGGGTCAGCACCACCCGCGAGACCGTGGCCCGGGTGCTGAGCGACCTGGCCCGGTCGGGCATCGTGGTGCGCGCGGCCGACCATCTGCATATCGCCGACCTGAACCGCCTGGAGCGGCTGGTGGAGGATGTCCGTGGCGAATGGTGACGGCGGCGGCAGCGATCGGGGCCAGAACCGCTGGACCACGCTGAAGGTCAAGCCGGTCTACGAGAATCCCTGGATCAAGGTCGACGAGCATGATGTCCTGACCCCCGCCGGCACGCCGGGGATCTACGGCGTCGTCACCTACAAGAACCTGGCGATCGGCGTGGTGCCGATCGATCACCGAGGCCGGGTCACCCTGGTCGGGCAGTATCGCTACGCCCCCGGCGTCTACAGCTGGGAGATCCCGGAGGGCGGCGGCGACCCGCAGGTGCCGCCGATCCTGTCGGCGCAGCGCGAGCTGCGCGAGGAGACCGGGCTGGAGGCGGCGCATTGGCACGATCTCCTGAGCATGCACCTGTCGAACAGCGTCTCGACGGAGATCGCCCGCCTGTTCGTCGCCTGGGGGCTGACCGAGGGCGAGGCCGAGCCGGAGGAGACGGAGGACCTGGCGCTGCGCACGGTGCCGCTGGCCGAGGCCTTCGCCATGGTCGCCGACGGCCGGATCACCGATTCGCTGACCGTCGCCGCGCTGCTGCGGCTGCAGGTGATGGTGCTGAGCGGCACCCTGCCCGCCGGCCTGGCCGAGATCCTGCGGCGGGCCGAGACCGTCGGATGATCGACCGGCAACCGAAGCATCAACGAAGCATCATCGTCCTGTCACGCTCCCCGTCCTAGGGTCGGCGCCCTCCATGGACGCGAGGGACGATCGATGATCCGCATGACCGGTGCTCCAGCCCTGCTTCTCGCCGCCGGCCTCCTGTCGGTCCCGGCCTGGGCGGACGAACCGAAGCCGCACCCGGTCGAGGCGGTCGCCTCCTTCCCCGCGGCGGAGGCGCGGCAGGCCGTGGCGGTGGATGCCGACTCCTTCTACGCGATCAACAGCCGGGCGATCGCTCGCTACGACAAGAAGACCGGTGCCCGAATCGCCGTCTGGAGCGAGGCCAAGGACGGGCCGATCGTCCATCTCGACAGCGGCGTGGTCGTCGACGGCAAGCTCTACACCGCCCACTCGAACTACCCGGAATGGCCGATGACCAGCTCGGTCGAGATCTGGGACGCGGCGACGCTGAAGCATGTCGGCACGCACAGCTTCGGCATCGACCGCGGCTCGCTGACCTGGATCGACTATCACGACGGAGTCTGGTGGGGCGCCTTCGCCAACTACAACCGGGTGTTCGACCGCAGTCCGCTCGCCTATGGCAACAAATACAACACCCAGATCGTCCGCTTCGACGCCGACTGGCGCGTCGCCGAAGCCTGGGTGCTGCCGCCGGAGCTTCTGGAGAAGTTCGGCGACATGAGCAATTCCGGCGGTTCCTGGGGGCCGGACGGACGGCTCTGGATCACCGGCCATGACGAGCCGGAGGCCTATGCCCTGGCGCTGCCGGAGGCGGGCTCCGTGCTGCGCTGGGTCGGCACCGCGCCGCTCGACATCGCCGGCCAGGGCATCGCCTGGGACCGCACGCAGCAGAACGTCATCTGGGGCGTGGTCCGCGACAGGCAGAAGGGCGAGAACCGCGTCACCGCCGCCCGCGTGCAGCTGCCATAGCCATTACCACGCCCGGCGCTGGCCCATGAGCTGGGTCGGCCCGACCGGGCGCGGCGCCCGTTCCGCCCGCGGCGAGTGGTTGAACAGGGCCCGGTAGCATTTGGCGAAATGCGAGGCCGAGGCGAAGCCGCAGGCCACCGCCACCTCCAGCACCGGCATCGAGGTCTGCGCCAGCAGGATCTGCGCGTGCTTCAGCCGCGCCTCGAGATAGTACTGCGACGGGGTGCAGTTCAGATAGATCCGGAACAGCCGCTCCAGCTGCCGGGTCGACAGCCCGGCGGCGCGGGCCAACGAAGCCCGCGGCAGCGGCTCCGCCAGATTGGCCTCGATCTCGGCGATGGCGGCCAGCAGCTTCGGGTGGCTGACGCCGAGCCGCTCGCGCAGTTCCATCCGCTGCGGCGCATGGCCCTGGCGCGGCCGGGCGTGCAGGAACTGCTCCGCCACCTGGTTGGCGAGGTCGATGCCGTGGGCCTGGGCAATCAGGTAATGGGTCAAGTCCAGCGATGCCGTGCCGCCGGCCGAGGTGAAACGGTCGCGGTCGATCTCGAACAGCCGCCCGGTGACGTCGAGCTTCGGGAACGTCTCGGTGAAGGCGCTGAGATTCTCCCAGTGGATGGTGCAGCGATAACCGTCGAGGAGCCCGGCCCAGGCGAGATGATAGGTGCCGGTCGAGACCGCGCCGATCCGCGAGCCGCGCCGGGCCATGCGCCGCAGCCAGGCCAGGATGCGCTCGTCGCGCCCGTTCTGCGGGTCCAGCCCGGCGACCACGACCACCATGGTGAAGGAATCGTCCGGACCGATCGCGCCCTGGGCCATCAGGACGCCGCCGTTGCTGGCCGCGACCGGCTCGCCGTCGGCCGAGAGCAGCCGCCATTCGTACAGCGTGCGCCGCGCCACCCAGTTGGCGGCCCGGAACGGCTCCAGCACCGCTGAGAGAGCCATCATCGAGAAGTTCGGCACCAGGAGGAACCCCACCCGCTGCGGCGGCTCGGTCATCGGATCGTCGGGCATTCCTGGTCTTCTGCGCTTCCCGCGGTTTCCGGCATCCGGCCACAGCGCGGCGGCGGGCGCAACCCCCGCACCCGTTGGGTCAGCTGCGATCCCGATCGCGCGGGCGGGCCCGCAGGATCAGGAGGACGAAGCCGCCGATCAGCAGCAGCGCGGCGGCTGCGGCACCGGCAGCGACCCGGATGGCGCGGCCGCCGTCGCTTCCGGCCAGGTCGCCGGTGATGGCGAAGCTCCAGACGCCGATTCCGATCAGGAACACGGTGATGGCGATCAGCAGGGCGATGCGCATGAGTCGGCGGCTGCAATGCTCTCGAAGAAGGCCGGCCGACATCCTGCCAGGATCGACGTCGGCCGGTCGAGAGCCCTGCAGCCCGGCCGCGCACACCGCGCCGGGCTGCAGGGGAACGCTCAGGCGAGATCGAACAGCAGGATCTCCGCCTCGGTCTCAGCGGTGATCCGAAGGCCGGACTCGTCCTCGACCGCGGCGCCGTCGCCTTCCCGCATCTCGTGCCCGTCGAGCAGGACGACCCCGCGGGTCAGCTGTGCGAAGGCGGCCCGTCCCGGCGCGATCGGATGCTCCACCGTCTCGCCGGCAGCGAGCCGAGCGAGATGGACCCGGGCGTCCTGGTGGATCTTCAGGACGCCGTCGCCGCCCTCGGGCCCCGCCACCAGCCGGAGCCCGCGCACGGCCTCGCCCTCGAAGCTGGCCTGCTCGTAGCCGGGCGCGAGGCCGCGGCGGTCCGGATGGATCCAGATCTGCAGCAGGTGCAGCGGCTCCGTGGCCGAGGCGTTCGTCTCGGCGTGGGTGATGCCGGTGCCGGCGGTCATGCGCTGCAGGTCGCCCGCCCGGATCACCGCGGTATTGCCGAGGCTGTCGCGGTGCTCGACCGCGCCCTCCAGCACATAGGTCAGGATCTCCATCTCGGCATGGGGATGGGCCGGAAAGCCGGCGCCTGGGACGATCCGGTCCTCGTTCAGCACGCGCAGCGACCGGAATCCCATCCGCGCCGGGTCGTGGAACCGGCCGAAGGAGAAGGTGTGGCGCGCCTCGATCAGGCCGGTCTCGGTGCGGCCCCGGGCCATGCGGTCGTGCAGCGTGATCATGGCGATCTCCTGTCCGGTGGTGATGCCGGGAAGATCGGGACGGCCCGTCATGCGCGAAAGCGCCGGATCAGGAAACCCGGCGTTCGGCCGGGGCGAACGACAGCCCCTGCTCCCAGGGCGCGGCCTCGCCGCAGCTCTCGGCCAGGTGGTCGATCAATGCCCGCACCCGGCGCGACAGGTGCCGGGTCTGCGGATACAGCGCATGGATCACGTCGGCCACCGGCTCGGCGTCCAACGCCACCGGCAGCAGCCGGCCCTGGCGCAGGGCGTCGGCGATGATGAAGGTCGGCAGCACGGCGAGACCGAGCCCGGCGATCGCCGCATCCCGCGCCGCCTCGCCGTTGTTGACGCTGATCCGGCTGCGCATCGCCACGCTGCGCGGCGGCCCACCGGCGGCGAAGGGCTCGAACTGCCACAGCCAGGTGGACGGCACCTCGGCATGGCCGATCGCCTCGTGCTGCGGCAGCTCCGCCAGGCTCCGCGGCAGCCCGACCGCCGCGGCGTAACCCGGGCTGGCGCAGACCACGCGCCGGCTGGCGGCGAGGCGCCGGGCGATCAGCGCCGAATCGCGCGGCCGGGTGATGCGGATGGCGAGGTCGTAGCCTTGCCCCGCCAGGTCGACCATGCGGTCGTCGAGGTCGAGGGTCAGAGTCAGCCGCGGGTGCCTGCGGGCGAAGTCGAACAGCGCCGGGCCGAGATAGAGCGTGCCGAAGCTCATCGGCGCCGCGACGCGCAGCGAGCCGCGCAGGTCGCCGTCGCTCTCCGCCACCTCCTCCGCCGCCTCGTCGAGCTGGCGCAGGATGGCGCGGCCGCGCTCGTAGAAGGCGAGGCCGCGATCGGTCGGCAGCACCCGCCGGGTCGAGCGCTGCAGCAACGCCCCGCCCAGCGCGGCCTCGAGGTCGCTGACCCGCTTGCTGACTACGGATTTCGACAGGTTCAGCCGCCGCGCCGCGGCGCTGATGCTGCCGCTGTCGACCACCTGCAGGAAGGTGGAGATGTCGTCGAGCCGGTACCGCATCGTTCGATCATAGCGAACGGCGGTTTCGGGGAAAGCCGCATTCTCCCCGCCGGTCATCGGTCCGATCTTGGCGGCAGAGCGTGGCGCCGATCCCGGCGCCCCGAAACGGAGATGACGATGGCGACCAACAACAGCACCGGCCTCGCCCGCCCCCGCGGCGTGACCCGCACCCTGCGGGGCCGCCCGGCCAGCGACGGCGCCGGGGTGAAGCTGACCCGCGTGATCGGCCAGCCCGGGCTGCCCGACCTCGACCCCTTTCTGATGCTGGACGAGTTCCGCTCCGACGATGCGGCCGACTACCTGGCCGGCTTCCCGGACCATCCGCATCGCGGCTTCGAGACCGTGACCTACATGCTGGCCGGCCGCATGCGGCATGGCGACAACAAGGGCAATGTCGGCCTGCTCGGCCCCGGCAGCGTGCAGTGGATGACCGCCGGTCGCGGCATCGTGCATTCCGAGATGCCGGAGCAGGAGGACGGGCTGATGTGGGGCTTCCAGCTCTGGGTCAACCTGCCGGCGGCGGAGAAGATGACGGCGCCGCGCTATCAGGACATCCCGGCCGCTTCGGTGCCCGAGGTGGAGGCGGCGCCCGGCGCCAGGATCCGCGTCATCGCCGGCCGCTTCGGCGGCACCGCGGGCGCGGTCGAGGGCGGCACCACCGAGCCGGTGTATCTCGATGTCCATCTGGAGCCCGGCGCCGCGGTCGACGTGCCGCTGCCGGAGGGCCATGCCGGCTTCGCCTATGTCTATCAGGGCGCGGCCGGGATCGGCGGCGAGGCGCTGGAACGCGGCACCCTCGGCGTGCTCGGCGCCGGCGACGGCGTGCGCGCGGCGGCCGCGGGCGGCCCGACCCGGCTGCTGATCGTCGCCGGCAAGCCGCTGCGCGAGCCGGTGGCGAAATACGGCCCCTTCGTCATGAACACGGAGGCGCAGATCGTCGAGGCGATCGAAGACTTCCGCGCCGGGCGCTTCTGAGCGGTCGACGGGGCGGGGCGGCACGTGCTGCCCCGCCCTCGCCCCCTCGATCGGGATGCGCCCTTTCGTCGGCATCCCGCAACGCCGTCCTTGACCGGCCCTCAGTTTCCGGCAATGATGCATTAAATATTATTCATTACTGAATTCCCTATGAAAGAAATCGAAGAGATAAAGCCGTTGACCAGCGCCCGTGGCATTGCAGCATTTATCGTCGTTCTATTCCATTTACAATCAACGATCAATGAACTCTGCGATCGCGGAATCCTGCCGATCAGCTTCAGATCAGACCACATCGCAATCATATCCGACGGCTATATCGCCGTGGATTTCTTTTTCGTGCTCAGCGGCTTCATCATCACGCGAGCCAACCGGTATCTGTTCGAAGGCAGCCTTCGCCGGGCCGACTATGGATATTTCCTGACAAAGCGGCTGGGTCGCCTGTTCGCGCTCAATGTGGTCACGCTGCTGATCCTGCTTCCGCTCGAGTTTCTCAAGTATTTCATCGACATCGGCAACACGCCGCCCTTCTCCGAAACCAACACCGTCGGCGCCTGGTTCGAGAACGTGTTCCTGGTTCAGGTCTGGTTCTTCGGCCATGGCCCGAGTTGGAACACGATCGCCTGGTCGATCAGCGCCGAATGGGCGGCCTATATCCTGTTCCCTGCCCTGTTCGTCGTCCTGATCCGCTGCCCCGCAGCGGTGCTGTCCCTGGTGGTCGGCACAGCGATCGCGGGCCTGGCCTGGCTCGAATCGATCAGTCCGTCCGGCACGCTGGGCCTGACCGAGGAGGACGGTGCGGTGATGCGCTGCCTCTGCGGCTTCGTCCTCGGCATGGTCACCGAGCAGGCGTCGCAAGCGGCGCCGGTCCGCCGCGCGGCGCCCTGGCTGGGATCGGGTCTCAGCGTCATCCTCGCGACCCTGGCCATGGTGGCCGTGATCATTTTCGGCGAGGCCGACTGGGGGGCGAGCCCGATCTTCTGCTATCTCGTCCTGGCCCTCTCGGTCGCCGGCCCGGGCCCCGCCGCGGTGATGTCGGCCAGGCCGGTGCATCTGATGGGGGTCTGGTCCTTCGCCCTCTACATGACCCATTTCATCGTGCTGCGGGTCTACAAGGTTGCGGCGCTCTGGATCTTCGGCCGCTGGCCGTCGTCCCCGGAATGGGTGATCGCGAGCCTGGCCATCGCTTTGGCCGTCTGCATCGTCGTGGCCTGGGCGGCGCATCGGTGGATCGAGAAGCCCGGATACCGATGGATGCGGCAATGGGCGGAGCGGATCCGCCGGTCCGGCCCGCCCTCCGATCCGGCGCCGGTGGCGACCCCCGCGGCCTGAGAGGCCTCAGAGGCCGTTTGGAAATGCGCTGGCGTTAGTCGGCTGGTGGTGGTTTCGAGAACCGGAGCGCAGCGGACATGAAGGTCCGTGAGCACCGGAAGCCCAGAAACCGCCATCAGACGGCCACGCCAGTAGCATTTCCAAACGGCCTCTCACCGCCAGCCGCAATGGCGTTGGCCATAGTCGACGACCGGCGCCAGCCGGGCCGCATAGTCGGCCTCGGCCAGGTTCTGGGTCAGGTGCGGGATGCGGATGACGTCGAGCTTGGCCTCGTGCAGCAGCGTCGCCACGCCCTGGGCGGCCAGGCCGGCCTGGCGGATCGCGTCCGTCACCGCCTGCAGCACGCTGTCGCCCCAGCCGTCGCCGCCGGCCCCGTCCGGCAGCTCGGCGCCGACCAGGCGCACCACCCGGCTCGGATGCAGGCGCACGCCGCCCTGCCCCGCCCTGCCGGCCGATGCCACCTGGTACCAGCCGGGCTCGCCGAAGCCGGGCGACAGCACGTCGCGGTCGATCTCGCCGGGCGCGATCTCCCAGCGATGCATGACGTGCAGGTAGCGCAAGGCCCCGCGGCCGAGCGGCGGCAGCGGCCGGGCCGGATCGTCGTCGCCCGCGCCCAGCACCAGCGCCGCGCCGCCGTACAGCCGGGCCAGGCGCAGCGCCCGCGCCACCTTGCGCTGGACGGCCAGCCGCGCCTCCTCCGCCTCGATCGCCGCGATCTGCTCCGGCGCGGCGTGCCAGCGCCGCCATTCCCGGGTCATGTCGAAGGGCGGCACGTCGACCACCTTGCGGGCGATCCAGTCGCCGCGATAAGCGGCATCGAGCTGCCCGCGGTCCTGTGCGACCAGCACGAAACGGTCATGCGCCAGCTTGTCCTTGGGGGTGAACAGCCCGGCGACGAGGTTGGTCAGCGTGTCCAGGATCAAGTCCGGCCTCCCGGGGCCATCGGCCCGGCTGTCGTTTCACCTCTCCCGCTTGCGAGTTCTTTTCAGAAATCCAAACACCGTCATTGCGAGCGCAGCGAAGCAATCCAGGGCGGTTCGCACCGGCCCCTGGATTGCTTCGTCGGCTTCGCCTCCTCGCAATGACGATGAGGGTGGATGTTCTGAAAAGGTCTCGCTGGCGGGAGACCTCTTCGAAATGGTCTCTGAATGACCGCGAAGGCCGGCAGCAGGCGCCGGCCGAAATAAGGAGTCCTCCTCCCGTTTCGGGAGGGCTGCGAGCCGACTGCGGCTGCGCATGAAAACCCGCCGCGGCGGTGCCGGGCGGGCGCAACTGTCTGACGATGCCTGAACTATGCCACGCGGCGCGGCGTCACGTCAAGAACAAAAAGAGAACATAACTTCGCAAGACGAAGAGGCCCGCCGGCATCGCGGGCCTCGAAGAGGCGCGGTGTCAATCCAGGCGCCGCCGGCCCGGGATCGCCGCAGCGCTGCGCGCCTCGCGATGACGGAAAGGCAAAACGGCTAGTTTGACGCTGTGGCCTTGCCGAATGATCCCGTTTCATCATAGCGCCACACAGCACCTCCGCACGCCGTGCGGCTGTGCAGTTGATCCTTCGCGCTGGCAACAGCGACGGTCGGCTGGATGTTCCGATAGGGTGTGAGCTCGGCTTCCTCCGCCAGAGTCACGATCTCGAAATTGCGCTCCGCCCCGGTTGACGCCGTCACGCCGATGACGCCGCGGCTCAAAAGAGACGACGTCGGCGCCTCGAAGACCTTGTCTGTGCCGACAAGGCTATTGCTGCGCCAGATCTCGAGTGTTTCACCCGTCTCGGGCGCGGATGACAGGATCTGACTGCCTTCCCGCGGCAACAGCCGGTAGGCGACGACCCAATGGTATGAGGCTCTATCGCGGCTTGCGGAGAGGACTCGCATTTGATGCACCGCAGCTCCGGTCGCCGGTTTCTTCCATCTGATGATGTCCCCGCCCTGAATGGACGCCGCTATGTTGTCCAAGAGAAAGTAACTGGCCGTATGTGCACGAAGCGCATTGTATGACATCGTGATGCGACCGGTTGCGCGCGCCGCATCGTCCGCGAATTCCAGGAAGGTCCCGGTGGCGGTCTTGAATGTCTGGTCCGGTTGGCACCAGCCTTCGACATGGCCATTCTGGCCCAGCAGAACGCCGCCTCGCCACCGCCCCTGCAAGTATAGGGATTGGCACAGGAGCTTGCTGTACGGCCCGCACTCGACGGCGAAGGCGCCTTGATCGGTGTCGCCATTCGCATAGCGTTCCCGGCTCCCCTCGATGAAAATTGCTCCGGCACTGAGGAAGCCGTGATCGAGGGTGATGGCCGGGCCGCGGCATGCCTGGGCGCGGAAATCCGAGACGTGGCTGTCATCGCCGGACAGTTCCCGTGACGTCCACGCATTCGCTACCGAGAGCGCGAAGAAGTGCGCGATGGTCATGCCGGTCAGGCATGGGTAGTACTGGGCGAGGCGGTCGTATTGGAACGTGGTGTTGCCGATGTCTTGCGGTGCCGACGGCCCGTGTGTCGGGGCCGGGCCGTAGGCGGCAATATCCGATACCGCCCGGTAGACACGCCAAATCCCCCCAGACAGGTAGCGCCGAAGCTCGTTGGCCTTGACCGCTTCTGCCTGGCTCCATTGCGGAATCGGATCATCGTTCTGATGGTTCTGGATGTATTCCCAGTTGTCCACCGTGTTTGCCACATAGGGGATGGGGGCTCCCGGCTTCCCGTCTCCCGTCGCCGCCGTGCAGCGGAAGACCCGTCCGCCCGAGATCACCAGGGCGCCTGCCTGGTAGGAGGCGTTTCGGTCGAATTCGACCGGGCCGTATTGGTTGCTCCCCCGTGCCGGCGAGTAGACGCCATATTCCAGGCCATGCACCTCGAGGCTCTGCCAGCAGGTATTGGAACCACCGCGGCCGCCGACCCCATTGATGCTGACCAGTCGGCCTTCATAGGGGACGAGGTAGTCAGCGGACTCGCTCTGGGCAGTGGAATAGAAATTTCGGCTGGACCCGATGGCGCAGAGATCGCCCAGGGTCTCCCCGCCAGCCTTTTTGATCCGAACGCTGCCGGTGACGGTTCCGAATTTCGCGCCGCGCAGGTCGAACGCCACCGTCTTTACGGACGGGTAGCCGGTGAGGTCCCGGATCGGATTGTAGGAGCCTGCGGCGCAAAGGATGTCGCAATCGGCACGGATGGTGATCGGGTAGTCCCATTGGATCGATTTCTTGATCAGAAACCGACCCACGAGATCGAGACAATGATTGCCCCGGCCGGCGGCGGCGATCGCGGCGTTGATGGCGTCGCTGTCATCGGTCGCGCCATCGCCCTTCGCGCCGAACCAGTACGGGCTGACTGCTCCATCGAAGACGCGGTGCCATCGTCCGGCAGCGCTTGGATCGGTGATGCTGGAGGGTCGTACAACAATTCCTGAATCGGGCATCGCGGTCGAGTCGGCGCGCCAGGAGAAGGTGCCGCCTCCCTTGTCCGAGGGGTTGTCTCGGCCGCGGAGGAAGATGGCGGGCGGCGTGGTGTTGCCGTCTGTAGGGGGCGCTGCCTTCTGGAGATCGACAAGGGTGTTTACCGACGTCATCCCATTGATTGCCATGCGAATATTCCTTTCGGGCTGTCAGGTCGCCGGCCGATCGACGTGTTCAGGATCAAGTCTGGCCTTTCCGGGCCATGGGCCTGGCTGTCGTCTTGCCTCAGCCCCTCTCGCGGGAGGGTCACCGGCCGACGGCGGCTGCGCATGAAAAACCCGCCGCGGCGATACCGGGCGGGCGCAACTGTCTGACGATACCTGAACTATGCCACGCGACGCGGCGTCACGTCAAGAACAAAAAGCGAACACAACACGGCGAACGGAAGAGCCCCGACCTTGTGGGCCTCGAAAGGCACGCCGGTCCGACCGGGCCGCCCTCGGAGCGCGACACCGCCGACCTGCATGATCTTGCAGCTAGACGGGCGGCGGCTTTCGCCGCCTGTGTTTCCGGCGCGGGATCGTCCCGGGGGGCGCAGATGGGCATCTTCTCCGTGTGGCCGTATTTCGTTCTCATGGCCGCCGTCTGGCTGGCGCTGGCGACCCCGGCCTTCCACGCCGCGGACGAGCCCCTCCGGCACGACCGGCGGACGGCGACCCTCGACGGTCTGCGGGGCTTCCTCGCGATGAGCGTCTTCGCGCACCACCTGGTCATCACCCACCGGTACATCGAGACGGGACTTTGGGAGCTGCCGGCTTCGGGCTTCTACACCCTGCTCGGACAGGCCGGCGTCATGCTCTTCTTCATGATCACCGGCTTCCTGTTCTGGGGGAAGCTGCTCGACGGCAAAGGCCGCCCGGACTGGACGGCGCTCTATATCGGCCGCCTCTTCCGCATCGGCCCGATGTATCTCCTCGCCGTCGGCGTGATGCTCGTCATCGTCGCCTGGCGGACCGGGTTCACGCTCCGGGAGCCGGCCTGGACCGTCGCGGCGGCCGTGCTGCAATGGCTGGCGTTCGGCATCGTCCCGCTGCAGCCCGACGTCAACGGCTATCCCCGCACCGGGCTGATCCTGGCGGGGGTGACCTGGACGATCTTCGTCGAATGGCTGTTCTACGGGTCGTTGCGGCTGATGGCCGGCGTCGCCCGAGGGGCCCGGCCCCAGCGGTTCGCCGGCGGCGGCCTCCTGCTCTGCCTGGTCGTCCTGGCGATCGCGTCCTGGTCGGCCGACATCTCGTTCGCCCATCCGACGCCGGGGCTGCTGATTGCCACCCTGGCCACGATCCTCGCCGCATTCTTCTCCGGCATGGCGGCGGCATGCCTGGTCCGGCGCGAGGCCCGGCCGCGCGTGCCGGAACGGGCGGCCTCGCTGCTGGCCGTGGCGTGCCTGGGCACGGTGTTCCTGGCTTTCGGCGACATGATCGGCCCGGTCCAGATCATCCTGGTGTCGGTCCTCTTTTACCTCATCTGCGACGGCTGCACCTTGTTCGGCCTGCTGTCGACGCGCCCCGCCCGGCGCATGAGCGAGATCAGCTACAGCATCTATCTGCTGCAGGGCCTGGTGCTGACCCTCGTCTTCGCGCTGCCGCCGGTCCGGGACTTCGCCATGGCGGACCCGGTCCGGTACTGGCTGGTCGGCGGCCTGTGCGCGCTGCTGCTCGTCGCCGCCTCGGCGGTGACCTATCGCTGGGTCGAAACGCCGGGAATCGCGCTGGGGCGTCAGCTGCGATCCCGGCTGGCGGGCTGGCCCCGGGTCGCGGACGGCCCGCGCGGCGCGACCAGCCCGTAGCGGGCCGCCCGCGCCGGCGGTCTTCATCCGACCCATCTCAGGCTGCTGTCATAGCTGCCGTACTGCTTCCTCTGGCCTTCGAGGGCGTAGCGCAGGGCGTCGATGGCGTGGTTCTCGCGGTCCTCCAGCTCGGGCAGGGTCTCGCCGGTCTTCGGATCGGTGCGCCAGGAGAACAGCGCCAGCTCGTCGATCAGGTGCCGGCAGCGCGGATGCACCAGGATGTCGCAGCTCTTCAGGAACTCAACGCCCTCCTTGACCGACCCGCCGCCCTTCGCCGCCGCCCGCAGCCTGGGGAAGCCGTGCCGCTGCATGTAGCTGATCGTCTCCGGCCGGGCGCCGTCGGCCACGATCGGCCAGCGCCGCGCCTCCGGCACCGTGTCGAACAGCGCCGGCGTCCGGTCGATCTCGCACCCCACCCGGTAGGCCTCGTGGTCGACATAGAGCGTCCGGCCCTTGAGGAAGCAGCGCACCAGCACCGTCGGGTCGCGGGCGAAGCCCCAATCGGCGCCGAACAGGAACCGGGCGTCGGCCGGCGTCTCGAACGCCTCGACCCGCCAGTTGCGGAACACCCGCGCCTCGCTGACCCGCCGGTACCCGCCCAGCCAGACATGCTGGTACTTGTCCGGGTCGCGCTCGCGGTCCCATTCCATCTCGGCCTGCAGCACCTTCGGGAAATGCGGGTTGGCCGACCAGTTGGCCTCGATCAGCACCGTGCCGGGCGGCGCCGGGCCGCCGCGGAACAGCTGGTCGACCGGATCGTCCGGCCGGGTCGGGTTCCAGGAGAACCACAGCTCCGACCCCGTCTTGCGGATGGTCGGGCGCAGCAACTCCAGGCTCCGCTTCGACAGCGACTGGGCCTCCTCGACCCAGGCGATGTCGTAGCCCTCCAACGACTTGATCGACTCGGCCGTGTGGTTCTGCATGCCCTGGAAGATGATCCGGCCGCCGCCCGGCGTCAGGATGCGGTCGGCCTGGACGGTGAAGGCCGGGCCCAGGCCCAGCGCCTGGATCTTGTCCTCGAGCAGCCGCTTGACCGACTGGTCGAGCGAGCGCTGCACCTCGCGGATGCACACCGCCCGCACCGGCGCCGCCTCGACGCAGCGCCGCACCAAGAGCTCGGCGAAGACATGCGACTTGCCCGACCCGCGGCCGCCATGGACGGCCTTGTAGCGCGACGGCTGCAG
This sequence comes from Inquilinus limosus DSM 16000, assembly GCF_000423185.1. Taxonomy (GTDB): domain Bacteria; phylum Pseudomonadota; class Alphaproteobacteria; order DSM-16000; family Inquilinaceae; genus Inquilinus; species Inquilinus limosus. The sequence continues at coordinate 73,474 of NZ_AUHM01000009.1, forward strand.
CAGGTCCGCGAAGGCCGGCGCCAGCTCCAGCGGCGGCGGGGCCGGCGCCCGCAGCATGGGCCGGATCTCGGGCTCGGGCGGCAGGCGCTGCAGCCGCTCCCGATGCCGCAGCAGCTCCGCCTGTTCCTCGGGGTCGGGTTTGCGCTCCCCGCGGCCGTCGAGGACGACCAGGGTCTTGTTCGACAGCGTCGCGACCGCATCCGTCGCCACGAGCCGCCGCCGCAGCCGCCGCCGCTCGTCCAGGCGAAGGGCGAAGATCAGGAGCCAGGGCTTCAGCAGCAGCTTCGAAGCCCGGTCCTTCGCCTGGGATGCCGCATACTTCGCCCGGCGCGCCGCTTCGGCGCCGTTGCCGCAGTCGAGCAGATGGCGGACGAAACGGCGTTGCTTCCAGTTCAGCTTCAACCGACTCCGTGCCATGCCGCCCCCCGGGACACACCGAAACGAAAGCGCCCGCCGCGGCGGTGCCGGGCGGGCGCAACTGTCTGACTGTGCCTGAACTATGCCACGCGACGCGGCGTCACGTCAAGAACAAAAAGCGAACACCGAAAGCGGTTGTCGCCGGGATCGAGCCGCATCGGTCGCTCACTGCGACGGCAGGCGGAAGAGTCGCCGGACGGAGTTGCTGCCCCCGTCACTACTGCCTCCGCCGCTGCTGCCTCTGCCGATGCTGCCCCGATTGCCCCGGTCCCCATCGTCCGATTGCGGCGGAAGGCGGAACAGCCGCCGGACGTCGTTGCGATCGTCGTCTCTATCCCGTCTATCCCGGCGCCGATCATCGTCATCATCCCGATCCCGGTCGCGGCGCCAGCGGCGATATCGGTCGCGGTCGTCGTCGTCCCAGTCGCGATGACGGTAGCGGTATCGATCGCGGTAGTAGTAGTCATCGTCGTACCAGCCGTATCCCGACCCGTAGTAGCCGGGATAGCCGCCATAGCCGTAGCCGTCCGTCTGGCATGCGGCGATGAGCGGCGCGGACGCCGAGACCGCCACCGTCAGAAGCATCGCCCGGGCAAAGCTGGTCAATGCCGAACTCCGCGTTGTTGCCCCGAATCAACGCGCGAGACGGGGAAAACGATCCGTCGCCCGTGGTGGCTCCGCCGGAATGCCTCCGCCGCCTGCCGGGTGTCTCGCACCTCACACCCTTCCCTCGACCAGGTCGTCGCGGCCGGTCAGGCGGTAGTGGTCGGCCAGCGTCTTCAGCCCGTCCTCCAGCACGCCCATCACCTTGTCGCGGATGCGGCCCTGCCGGACGGCGATGGCGGAGACGTCCTGCTCGTGGCAGCACACCGCCTCGACCACCGCCCCGACATGGGGCCCGAGGCAGCGCAGCGCCGCCTTGTAGGCCCGCAGCGCCTCGAGCTGCACCTCGTTCGGGGCCAGCACCATGCCGGTGCCGCGGATCCCGGGCGGCAGCCCGCCGTCGCGGTCCTGCACGCCGAGGACCCCGATCTCGAACTGGCCGCGCAGCCGCTGCCCGGCCGAATGCATCCGCGGGGAGATCGTGCCGCGGGCGGCCAGCCGGTCGATCGGCGCCTGCACCAGGCGCCCGACCGGGGCGCCGATCGCGGTGCCGGTCGGCCGGTCGACGATTCCCGCCGCATGCCGGGCCCGCTCCGGCGTCTCCCGCAGGGCGGCGCCCCGCCCGACCGCGATCGTCCTGCCGCGCCCGTTCCTGTGTCGCGTCATCATTCCCCTCTGCTGGTCTCGGAACGCCGCGATGACGGGCGCGGGCAGCCGGCCCGCCGCCGCCGTCTCGGCCTGGAACAACTTCCCGGGTCGCCCGCTTGCACTAGAGGGAACACCCGGAGGTCGCATGTCGGAGTCCCCACGCCAGGCCGAGGCGATCCACGCCTGGCTGCGCATCTATCTCATCAACTGGCAGGAGGGTTACCGCCCCTCCGAGCTGGAGGTGGGGTGGATCGCCCGCGCCATGCGGATCGCGCGCGACCGCGGCAGCCTGGGCCGGATCCACGACTGCGTGATGGCCGCGATCACGCGCCGGACGCCGGCGGAGCCGCCCGAGCCCTACGGGCTGGAGCAGTTCCGCCGCGATTTCGCGGCTTTCTGCGAAGCCTATATCGGCAATCGCGCCGCCGCCCGCCTTTGAGACCGACGAGCCCGTGATCGGACTTGCAAGAGAACCGTCATTGCGAGGAGGCGAAGCCGACGAAGCAATCCAGGGGCCGGCGCGAGCTGCCCTGGATTGCTTCGCTGCGCTCGCAATGACGATCTCTTCTCGCGCTCGCGGTATGGGAGATCGCGTTCCCCTACCACGCCGCCATCATCGCCGCGGCACATCCCGTCGGCGAATGCGGCGGCGGCGGACCGATCCGGACGAACGGGCCGCGCGGCTCGGGCTGTTCGTGCCGGGCGAATTCGCGGCGCCGCACCGCGGCATCGTAGCTGGCGGCGCTCGCCTTCGTCGGCCGTGGCCAGCTCGCGCGCTCGGCCTGCCGCCGGGACTGCGCCTCGGATAGATCCCGGATCTGCTCCGGACTCAGCCGGCGCGGGCGGCGCACCGTGCGCTGGCCGGTGCCGGGGATCTCGAAGACGCGCCGGCGGCCGCGGCCGATGACCATGATCCGTCCGGCACATTCCAGCCGCCGCAGCTCGTAGCTGATCAGGCCCGGATTCTGACCGATGCCGTGGCCGGCGGCCTGCAGCGCCGCGGTCAGCTCGGCGGTCGAGGGCGTCGGCGCCCCTTCCGCCGCGACGGCGGCGATGACGGCGAACAGCGTCCGGGTCCGGCCGCTGAGCGGGATCGGGAAGCCGCCGCACATCAGGCGTCCGTCCCCGGCACCGGCGCCGCCGCCGGGTTGACGAAGGCGAAGCCGGATCCGGTCGCCAGCACGCAGGCGGTGCCGCCGGCCCGGATGCCCAGCACGGTGAAGCTGGCGCCGTCGGTCGAGGCCAGGATCTCGATGACGACGCCGCGGTCGGACAGCATCCGCGCCACCGGCGCCTCGTGATAGCGCTCGTTCAGGGCCGCGGCGACGATCTCATAGGGGGCGCAAGGGCTCTCCGCCTGGGCGGCGGCCGGGGCCGGCAGGACGGCGGACACGGCGAGGCCGAGGCCGGCCATCGGGCCGGCAAACGCGGATGCAAAGGACATTGCGAGACTCCGAGGGGGAGCGGTCAGCCGGGCCGCCACGGTCCGTTGCGGAGGGGATCAGCCGGCGCCGCTGAGCCGCAGCAGCGCCGCGGTGAGGCCAAGCAAGATCAGCAGGGCCAGAAGGTCGAGGAATCGGGGAATCATCCGGCTCAGCCTCCGGACGGCTTGAAAATGGATTCGATACATGAAGAGATAATTCCCCATTTCGGGGAATTAAGTCAAGTCGAATTTCCCCAAAATGGGGAATGACAAACCAGATCCGATCCGCCATGATCCCCGAAATGGGGAACGGACTGAAGCAGCTGCGTCAGACACGGGGCTGGACGCATGAGCAGGCGGCGGAGGCCATGGGCGTCTCGCGCGGCCAGTTCATCAAGCTCGAACGCGGCGAGCGGCGGCTGACCGCCGACTATATCCGGCTGGCGGCCGAGGCCTTCGGCACCAGCGAGCTGGAGGTGATGGGCACGCCCCGCACCGTGCGGCTGGTCGGCAAGGTCGGCGCCGGAGCCGAGGTGCATCTGTTCGACGGCGACACCTCGTCGGAGCAGATCGACGAGGTCGAGGCCCCGCCCGGTGCCGACGACGCGACGGTGGCGGTGATCGTCGAAGGCGATTCGATGTTCCCGCGCTATCTCGAGCGCGAGACGATCTATTATCGCCGCGCCGACGCCACCGGCGACCCGGTCAGCCTGATCGGACGCGAGGTCGTGGTCCGCCTGGCCGACGGCCGCACCTTCGTCAAGGTGCTGCGCCGCGGCTCCAGCCCCGGCTATTTCACCCTCGACAGCTACAACGCCCCGCCGATGGAGGATGTGGTGATCGAATGGGTGGTGCCGGTGAAATGGGTGAAGCGGGACTGACCGCCGCGCGCTGTGGTGACGACATGATTCCTGAACGATTGTGATCAAAAACTTATCAATATAGATCATATGTGACCAACGCGCATCTCCTGTCCAGGCGATGCCGCCCACCCCATTTCGCGGCAGGTTAACCCGCTATGTCCGGCCGGTTGCCGGGCGTCATGAATGTCGGATTGGGGGAGATCATCATGCCGGTGCGGAAATGGGGCAGCGAGCAGGTCGTCGGGGTCACGGCCGCCGCCAGCGCGGTGCGGGGGTTCGATGTCGCGGGCCTCCCCGACGGCGGCTATGTCGTGGTGTGGGAGGACACCAACTCGCCTCGCCAGGTGCTGGCCCAGCGCTTCGACGCGCTCGGCAAGCCGGTCGGCGCCGAGATCGTGGTCACCAGCGACGGGCCCGGCACGGTCTATTCCGAACCGCAGGTCGCGGCGCGGTCGGATGGCGGCTTCTCCGTCAGCTTCACCAGTTCCAACGGCAGCGGCAATGCCTGGGTGAACCACTATGCGGCCGACGGCGCCTTCATGAGCGGGCAGGGCTTCATCAACGGCGCCGTCGAGGAGAGCCAGGGGGCGATCACCTCGTTCCAAACCGGCGTCCGTTCCGTCTTCCAGGCCGGCGGCGACATCCGCATCGGCGCCGCCATCGTCAATGACGATGCGACGGCCGGCGTCCAGGAAGGGCCGTCGATCGCCGAGATCGCCGACGGCACCCGCTACGTCGTCACCTGGGTCGACCACGATGGCGGTCACAACTACCGGTATCGGGTGTTCGAATCGAACGGCACCGCCGTCACCGCCTCGCTCCAGGTCAACAACACGCCCGGCGTCGGCACGGCGAGCAACGACCCGGCCGTCGTGATCGGCCTGGCCAATGGCGGCTTCGTCATCGCCTGGTACGAATTCTCGACCGCGCTGCAGGACCGGCAGGGCGTCAGCATCCACGCCCAGATCTACGACAGCGCCGGTGGGCAGGTCGGCAACGAGTTCGTGGTCAACGCGATGTTCAAGAACCATCAGGCCTTCCCCGACCTGGTCGCCCTGCCGGATGGTGGCTTCGTCGCCGTCTGGTCCGATTCCTCCCTGGGCGCCAACAGCGGCGACTACAACATCGTCGGCCAGCGCTTCGACGCCTTCGGCGCCCGCGTCGGCACGCAGTTCACCGTCAACACCACCACCGACGGCGCGAACGGCGAGTTCTATCCCCATATCTCGGCGCTGGCTGACGGCCGGCTGGTGGTGGTCTGGCGGGGACCCAGCGAGCTCCGGACCCAGATCATCGACCCGCGCGACGGGGTGGTGACCGGCGATGAGGACGCCGACACGCTCTACGGCCACGACCTCGTCGGCGACGAGATCAACGGTCTCGGCGGCGACGATGCGGTCAACGGCCTCAACGGCGATGACGGGCTCTATGGCGGCGACGGCAACGATGTGCTCCGCGGCGGCGCCGGGGCCGACCTGCTGGACGGCGGCGCCGGCACCGACACCGCCAGCTACTACACCGGCTCGGTCGGGGTCGTGGTCGGCCTGGTCAGCGGCATCGGCAGCGGCGGCGAGGCCCAGGGCGACATGCTGGTCGGGATCGAGAACATCTCCGGCAGCCAGGGCAACGACAGCCTGGTCGGCCACAGCGGCGCCAACACGCTGCAGGGCTGGAACGGCAACGACGTGCTCACCGGGGCGGGCGGCAAGGACCTGCTGACCGGCGGCGGCGGGGCCGACCGCTTCGTCTACGGCAGCGTGGCGCAGAGCCCGGTCGGGGCCGGCGCCGACGTGATCACTGATTTCAGCCACGCCCAGGGCGACAGGGTCGACCTGGCGGCGGTCGACGCCAGCACCGGCGCCGCCGGCGACCAGGCCTTCACCTTCATCGGCACCGCGGCCTACACCGGCGTCGCGGGGCAGCTGCGCTACTCGATCAGCGGCAACGTCACCACCATCGCCGGCGACGTCAACGGCGACGGCACCTCGGACTTCCACATCCAGCTCACCGGCAGCATCGCCCTGATGGGGGGCGACCTCGTGCTCTGACCGGGACGCGGCCGGCCGCCACGCCGGAAGGCGGGGCAGGTTACCCGCCTCCCGGCAGGCGCGCATCCTCCGTTCGACCGACGCCGCCGGGGCCGGCCCCGGGCAGACTGAGAGCTGGGCGCCGCCGGCCCCGACCAGGGAAGGAGAACGATCATGGCCGTCGTCAACGGAACCGCAGGAAACGATGTGATTCATCTCACCGACGACGGGGTGGTGGCCCCGCCCGGCTACAGCGACATCCCCCAGGCGACCAACGCAGACGACACGTTGCGGGGATACGGCGGCGCCGACGTCATCTATGGGGGCGACGGCGCCGACCTGATCGACGGCGGCGATGGCAACGATGTCATGGTGGGGGGCCTTGGCGCGGACACGCTCGTCGGCGGCGCCGGTTTCGACATCGTCAGCTACAGCGGCGCCGTCTTCTCGGTCAGCGTCGATCTCACCACCGGTCGCGGCTCCGTCGGCGGGGCCGAGGTCGACACGATCGCCGGCGTCGAAAGCGTCCACGGCGGAACCCTATCCGACAGCCTGAGCGGGTCCGCGGCGGCCGACACGCTCGCCGGCCTCGGCGGCGGCGACTATCTCTACGGTCGGGACGGCAGCGACTCGCTTCGCGGGGATGCCGGCAACGACCGGCTCTACGGCGAAAGCGGCAATGACGGCCTCTATGGCGGCGACGGCGACGACGTCCTGGAAGGCGGTGCCGGGGCGGATCGGATCGATGGCGGCCTCGGCACGGATGAGGTCGAGTATTACTACTCCCGTGCCGTCACCGTGGATCTCAGCACTGGACGCGGCGTCGGCGGCGACGCCCAGGGCGACGTGATCTCCGGTGTCGAGAATGTCCTGGGCACGAAGAGTTATGACGACATCCTCTCCGGCTCGACCTTTTCCAACCACCTCAGCGGGTCCGGGGGAAACGACATCCTCAGCGGCCTCGGCGGCGGCGATACTCTCTGGGGCGGTACCGGCGACGATATCCTCCGCGGCGGCGCCGGCGCCGATGCCCTCGAGGGCGGCAGCGAGATCGACCTCGTCAGCTATTACGGCGCCACCGCCGCGGTGACGGTCGATCTGGCCTTCGGCGTCGGCGATGGCGGCGAAGCCGAAGGCGATACCTTCTCCGGCATCGAGAACGTCAATGGCGGCAAGGCCGGGGACTGGATCACCGGCAGCGCCGTCGCCAATGCCCTGAAGGGCTATGAGGGCGATGACCGGCTCCGCGGCTACGACGGCAACGACACGCTCGTCGGCGATGCCGGCGACGATTTCCTTCAGGGTGGCGCCGGGGCAGACCGGCTCGACGGCGGCGCCGGCATCGACACCATCGACTACAACGGCAACGCCTGGGTGACGGTCGATCTCGGCACCGGCGCCTGCAGCGGCGGCGAGGCCCAGGGTGACGTCATCTCCGGTATCGAGAACGTCCGGGGGACCGGCGGTTACAATGACATCCTGACCGGCTCCGCGGTCGCCAATCGTCTCGAAGGCTTCGGGGGAAACGACACCCTCAGCGGCCTCGGCGGCGCCGACACGCTGATCGGCGGCGATGGCGACGACGCGCTCCGCGGTGGCGATGGCGACGATTTCCTCCATGTCGGCCCCGGCACGGATGTGATGGATGGCGGCGCCGGCCACGACACCATGGTGTTCGACAGGGCGATGGTCGCCGACTGGCAGTCGGGCGTGCTCGACGCCGACATCGGCGCGGATCCCTGGTCGAACTGGGAGGCGATCCAGGGCTCCGACGGCGACGACCGGATCCGCACCAACAGCTGGGGCTTCGCGGTCGAGCTGCGCGGCGGCGCCGGCAACGACGTGCTCGCCACCGGGGTCGGCGGCGTCGTCGGCGACACGCTGTCGGGCGAGGCCGGCAACGACCAGCTCAACGGCGGCGCCGGCGACGACGTGCTCCGCGGTGGCGCCGGGGCGGATGTGCTGGAGGGCGCCGCCGGCAGCGACACCGCCAGCTACTACGGCGGCGCGGTCGGGGTCGTGGTCAGCCTCCTCACCGGCACGGGCAGCGGCGGCGAGTCGCAAGGCGACATCCTGTCCGGGATCGAGAACCTCTCCGGCAGCCACGGCAGCGATCGCCTGGTCGGGAATGACGGCGCCAATATCCTGCAGGGCTGGGCCGGCAACGACGTGCTCACCGGCGGCCGCGGCCGGGACGTCCTCACCGGCGGCACCGGCGCCGACCGCTTCGTCTATGCCGGCACGATCCACAGCCCGACCGGGGCCGGCGCCGACCGGATCACCGATTTCAGCCACGCCCAGGGCGACCGCATCGACCTGTCCCTGATCGACGCCAACGCCGCGGCCGCCGGCAACCAGGGCTTCAGCTTCATCGGCGCTGCGCTCTACACCGGCGTCGCCGGCCAGCTGCGCTATGCCGTGACGAATGGCGTCACCACCATCGCCGGCGACCTCAACGGCGACCGCGTCTCCGATTTTCACATCCAGCTCACCGGCGGCATCGCCCTGGTGGCGGGCGACTTCGTGCTGTAGCGCCGGCGGGAAAGGATGGCGACCCCGGCTGGACTCGAACCAGCGACCGTCCGCTTAGAAGGCGGGTGCTCTATCCAACTGAGCTACGGGGCCGTATCCGCCTATCGCGGCCGCGGACGGAAATTGTCGGCGTAGTTGCGCGGCACCACGCGCCGCTCGTGCTCGGGCAGGACGGAATAGGCGAGATGCTTGCGCTCGGCGAAGGCGATCGCCTCCTCCTTCGTCGGGAAGGTGAGCTGCACCTGGTTCAGCGTGTCGCCCGAGGCGACCCAGCCCATCAGCGGCTCCGGCCGGCGCGGCGTCGCCAGCTCGTATTCCAGGACCCAGTCATGGACCTTGCCCCGGCCGCTCTGCATCGCGGATTTGGAACGACGATAGATGCGCGCCTGCATGCCTCGGCCGACCCTCTGACTAGTCCTCGCAACACCGCTCTCGGCGGGATGGTCGGGGCGGAGAGATTCGAACTCCCGACATCCTGCTCCCAAAGCAGGCGCGCTACCAGACTGCGCTACGCCCCGAACACCGCAGATTTCCTAGAGATTTCCCCTTGCCTTGGCAAGCGCAATCTCCCCGCCTTCCACCGCAACCTACGCTGTCAGCGGCGTGACGATGTCGGCATGCACCACGATGTCGAAGGTGACCGCCGCACCGTTCACCACCGAAGGCGACCAGTACAGAAACGGCGCCTTCAGCAGCGCCGGCGCCGGCAGCAGTTGCAGAAACCGGCCGTCGTCGGTCAGCGCCTGGAAGCCGCCGCGCTGCGGTACCACCGCGATCCCGGCCTTGCCCGGCAGGGTGTAGAGGCCGGCCAGAAGTTGGGCCGACGGCGTGCCGCGCGCATGGCAGGCGATGATGCTGCGGACCAGGAACTCGCGCCCGCCGCGCAGCGGGATCGCCTGGTCCTCCATGCTGTTGCCGTCGGCCCCCATCAGCAGCACGGCGCGCGGCTCGAGGCTGAAGGTCGGCGGTCCCCCAAGCCCGTCCGGGTTGCGCAGCCCGATCGGCGCCACCGCCACCAGCGCGCCGCCGAACAGCTGCCCCTGATTGTGCCGGACGAAGCCGTTGCCCTCGACCGCGGGCGCGGCCGCCCCGGTCTCTCCCGAGCCGATGAACATCCCCTGCCCTCCTCTCACCAGCGAAGGATGGCGCCATCGGCGTCGAGCCGCGGGCGCAGATCGGCATAGGGCACCAGCCCCGCCGGCCGGCCGCTCTCGATCGCGATCGCCGCCAGCACGCCGCAGCTGTGCGACACCAGCATCCAGGTCGGCTCCATCCGCTACGACATGAAGCCGGCGCGCGAGAATGAGGCCGCCACCGGCACGATCAGGTTGGTCACCTGGCCGGGCTGGGGCAGCACCGCCCGCAGCGGGATCTGATAGATGATGACATTCGCCATGGCGTCCTCGCTGATGGTGGTTGGTTGGCGAAACCGTCGCACCCCGCGGGCAGCGCAACCCTTGTGCGCCGGGCCCGGGTCGCGTATCGATGCGCGCGACGATCCAGAGATCTCCTGCCGTCGGACCGGCCCCGCAGCGATGCGGTGGCCGCCCTGCTGCATTTCAGAAGGTCGGGATTCCCATCAGGAGCAGTGTCCGCCACGGCTCGAAACAAGGGTCTTGTGCGACATGCCTTTCTCCTCCGCCCCCGCCAGCCTGCTGCGCGCCCTGTCCGAGCGCGGCTACGCCGAGCCGACCCCGGTCCAGGCCGCGGTGCTGCAGCCCGACAGTGCCGGGCGCGACCTGCTGGTCTCGGCCCAGACCGGATCCGGCAAGACCGTGGCCTACGGCCTGGCGCTCGGCGGGACGCTGCTCGGGGATGCCGACCGTCTGGGGCCGGGCGGGGCGCCGATCGCCCTGGTGATCGCCCCGACCCGTGAGCTGGCGCTGCAGGTGCAACGCGAGCTGGATTGGCTGTACCAGCCGGCGGGAGCCCGCGTCCTCGCCTGCGTCGGCGGCATGGACGCCCGTCGCGAGCAGCGCCTGCTCGCCGCCGGCTGCCACATCGTCGTCGGCACGCCCGGGCGGCTGCGCGACCATATCGAGCGCGGCCAGCTCGACCTCTCCGCGCTGCGCGCCGTGGTGCTGGACGAGGCCGACGAGATGCTCGATCTCGGCTTCCGCGAGGATCTCGAGGCGATCCTCGACGCTGCCCCGGCGGAGCGCCGGACCCTGCTGTTCTCGGCCACGCTGCCGAAAGAGATCACCGCCCTCGCCCGGCGCTACCAGAGCGACGCCCTGCGCATCGCGATGTCGTCGCGCGATGAGCCGCATCGCGACATCGAGTACCGCGCCATGCCGGTCGCGCCGCACGAGGCGGAACGTGCCGTGGTCAACATCCTTCGCTTCTTCGAGGCGCGCGGTGCCATCGTGTTCTGCTCGACCCGCGAGGCGGTACGCCGCCTGCAGGGCAACCTGCTGGAGCGCGGCTTTGCCGTCGCGGCGCTGTCGGGCGAGCTGAGCCAGGTCGAGCGCAACCGGGCTCTGCAGGCGCTGCGCGACGGCCGGGCGCGGGTCTGCGTCGCCACCGATGTCGCGGCGCGCGGGCTCGACCTGCCGGATCTCGGCCTGGTCATCCATGCCGAGCTGCCGCGTGACCGCGAGGTGCTGCTGCACCGCAGCGGCCGCACCGGCCGGGCCGGCCGCAAGGGCGTCTGCGTCCTGCTGGTGCCGTACAACCGCCGCCACCAGGCCGAACGGCTGCTCGGCGCCGCGCGGGTCGAGGCGGCCTGGTCGCCGCCGCCGGCGGCGGACGAGATCCGTGCCCGCGATCAGGCACGGCTGGCCCAGGAGACGATTCTGGCCGAGCCGGCGACGGAAGAGGATCTTGCGGGCGCCCGTGCCCTGCTGGCCGAGCGCAGCCCGGAGGATCTCGCCATCGCCCTGGTCCGTCTGCATCGAAGCCTCCTTCCCGCTCCCGAGGAGCTGTCGCCGCCGCCCGAACGGCGGCCCGCCTCGGCCGATCGGCGTCCGCCCCGTCCCACCCGGGAGGACGGCGACGGATCGGTCTGGTTCCGGATGAATGTCGGCCGCGCCAACAACGCCGATCCGCGCTGGCTGCTGCCCTTCCTGTGCCGCCGCGGCCATGTCACCAAGGCCGAGATCGGCCGGATCGAGATCGCCGAGCGGCAGAGCCGGGTCGAGATCGCCCGCCACGCCGCCGGCCGCTTCGCGTCCTCGATCCGCCGGCCGGACGCCCAGGACCGGCACATCCGGATCGAGGAGGACCGTCCCAACCGTCCGACCCCGAGCCGCACGGCCCCGCGAGCGAAGCCGCCACGGCCCTGATCGCCGGGCCAACGCCGCGACCGCCCGGGCCTGCTGGCGGCCCGCAGCGCCACGGTCTGGACGACGGTGGCCGACACCCTCCTCTCCGAGAGCTGAGCGGCATCCGGGACAAAGCGCCGCCGCCGTCACGGCTCCTTCTTCCGCTTGCCGTAGAGGCGGTCCGCCTCGTTCACGATCGCCTGACGGATCCAGTCGTCCTCGACATCCTCCGGCCGGATCACCGCCACGCCCTGGCCGTGCCAGGCCTCGGCCCGCATCCGCTGCAGCCGCTCCGGGTCGGTCGGCGGGCGCGGCTGGTGGCGCGACAGGAAGCTGCGCGGCTCGACCATCACGCGCTCCTCGCCGCCTCGGCCTCGCGGCCGCCGGCGACCAGCAGGGCCGGCCTGCCGCTGCGCAGGGCCAGTGCCGCGGCGATCACCGCCTGCAGCCGGCGGCTGTGCTCGACCAGCACGACCAGGTCGTCAACCAGTTGCGCCAGCGCTTCGGCCGGCAGCGCCGCGACGGCGGCGATCGGCATACCCTCGATCTGGTCGAGGGTCGGCAAGGTGCTCATGTCGCTCTCCAAGGCAGGACGGGATGGTGGGGTCACGGCTGCTCCTCCCGGACGTGCAGCCGGACCAGCAGCGTGTAGTCGAGGCCGGCGATGCCCCGCCGGGCCGCAGCGGCGACCAGGCGGGGCCAGAAGCGCACCGGGATCGACCGGCGCACCCGCATCATCCGCAGATGCTGCGGCGTGACGCCGAGATCGGCCGAGAGCTGGCCCAGCCGCGGCCAGCGGGTGAACAGGTCGTCGAAGCTCGTGATCGTCTCGCTCATGACTTGACGATACGTTTCGTAGCGAGTTAACGCAATACGAAACGAATTGTCATCAGGTTACAAAACGTGCTAAATGCCGTGCATGCTGCAACCCCATCAACGCCTGGTGCTGGCGCGGACGAAGGCCGGATATGAGACTGCGGCGGATGCCGCCCGGGCCTTCGGCTGGAGCCCGATCACCTACCGCGCCCACGAATCCGGGCTGCGCGGCCTGCGCCGCGACGCCGCCGGGCGCTACGCCGCCGCCTTCGGCGTGTCCGAGGCCTGGCTCCTCACCGGCGAGGGGGCGCCGGCGGGCCTGCGCCCGATGGTGCCGGTGGTGGGCTATGTCGGCGCCGGGGCCGAGATCCATCTGTTCGAGGGCGACCAGTCGACCGACCGGATTGACGAGGCCGACGCCCCGCCCGCGGCCGACGAGCACACAGTCGCCGTCATCGTCCGCGGCGATTCGATGGCGCCGGTTTTCCGCGACAGCGACGTGATCTATTACCGCAACGTCCGGGCCGACCCGGAGCAGTTGATCGGCCGCGAATGCGTGATCCGCCTGGCCGACGGCCGGACCTTCGTCAAGATCCTGATGCGCGGCAGCGCCCCAGGCTTCTTCACCCTGTTCAGCTACAACGCCCCCCTGATCTCCGATGTCGCGATCGAATGGGCGGTGCCGGTCAAATGGGTGATGCGCGACTAGGCGCGAGATACGATATGTATTGACTCACGAAATAAGGATACGTAACGTATTCATCGGCTCCGTACGAGCCGCTTTCCTCCCTGACCTCGCCGGGGCCCTTCGGGTCCCGGCCTTTTTGCATCGGCGGCCGGCCTGACCAAACGGTCAGGATCGGCCTTGCCTCCTCCCTTGATCCGTCCCACTCTGGCGCCAACAGGGAACAAGGCACGCGACAAGAGGAGAGCGCCGGCCATGACGATCGCACTCAAGGGCGGCACGGTGGTGAACGCCGACCGCAGCTTCCGCGCCGATGTGATCTGCGACGACGGCAAGATCGTCGCGGTGGGCCCGGATCTCGACGCCCCGACCGGCGCCCGGGTGATCGACGCCTCGGGCAGCTACCTGCTGCCGGGCGGGATCGATCCGCACACCCATATGCAGCTCCCGTTCATGGGCACGGTGGCGGCCGACGACTACTACACCGGCACCGCCGCGGCGCTGTCCGGCGGCACCACCATGATCATCGACTTCTGCATCCCGAACCCGCAGCAGAGCCTGATCGACGGCTATCGGCAGTGGCGCGAATGGGGCGAGAAGGCCTGCGCCGACTGGTCGCTGCACGTCGCCATCACCTGGTGGTCCGACCAGGTGCGGGAGGAGATGGGCACGCTGGTGGCCGAGCACGGCGTCAACAGCTTCAAGCATTTCATGGCGTACAAGCACGCCCTGATGGTCGATGACGACGTGCTGATGCACAGCTTCAGCCGCTGCCGCGAGCTCGGCGCCCTGCCGATGGTGCATGCCGAGAACGGCGACATCGTCTGGTTGCTGCAGAAGACGCTGCTCGAGGCCGGCATCACCGGGCCGGAGGGCCACGCCCTGTCGCGCCCGCCCGAGGTCGAGGGCGAGGCCGCCAACCGCGCCATCATGATCGCCGGCACCGCCGGAGTGCCGCTCTACATCGTCCACACCTCCTGCCGCGAGGCGCATGAGGCGATCGCCCGCGCCCGCGCCAACGGCCAGCGGGTCTATGGCGAGCCGCTGATCCAGCATCTGACGCTGGACGAGAGCGAGTACCGCAACAAGGACTGGGCCTATGCTGCCGCCCGGGTGATGAGCCCGCCCTTCCGCTCCAAGGACCACCAGAAGTCGCTGTGGGACGGGCTGATCGCCGGCAGCCTGCAGGTGGTCGCCACCGACCACTGCGCCTTCAAGGCCGAGCAGAAGCGGATGGGGATCGACGACTTCACCCGCATCCCGAACGGCACCGGCGGCATCGAGGACCGCATGGCGGTGCTGTGGACCCATGGCGTCAACACCGGCCGGCTGACCCCGAACGAGTTCGTCGCCGTCACCTCCGCCAATGCCGCCAGGATCTTCAACATCTACCCGCGGAAGGGCGTGATCGCGCCCGGCGCCGACGCCGACGTCGTGGTCTGGGATCCGGCGGCGACCAAGACCATCAGCGCCGCCACTCAGCATTCGAACATCGAGGTCAACGTGTTCGAGGGGATGGCGGTGCGCGGCCTGCCCGCCATCACCATCAGCCAGGGCAAGGTGGTGTGGGAGAACAACGAGCTGAAGGTGCAGCGCGGCGAGGGCCGCTTCGTGCCGCGGCCCGGCACCTCTCCGGTGTTCGAGGCGATGAAGATCCGCAACGAGCTGCGCCGGCCGGTGCCGGTGAAGCGCGACCCCAGCGTGCATGTGACGCCATGAGCATCGGCCTCGACGACAGGCTGCAGCGCTACCTGCTCGACGCCTCGCTGCGCGAGCCGGAGATCCTGGCACGGCTGCGGCAGGAGACGCGGCGGGCCGTGGCCGATCGGGCCGGGATGCAGATCACGCCGGAGCAGGGCCAGTTCATGGGCCTGCTGGCCCGGCTGATCGGCGCCCGGCGGCTGGTCGAGATCGGCACCTTCACCGGCTACAGCGCGCTGGCGGTGATGCTGGCGCTGCCGCCGGAAGCGCGCCTCCTGTGCTGCGACGTCAGCGCCGAATGGACCGGGATCGCCCGCCGCTACTGGCAGGAGGCCGGCGTCGCCGACCGGATCGAGCTGCGCCTGCAGCCGGCCCTCGACACGATCGGAGAGCTGACGCGCGCAGACTGGGTGGGGACCGTCGACATGATCTTCGTCGACGCCGACAAGGACAACTACCCGGCCTATGTCGAGGCGGCGATCGGGCTGCTGCGCCCGGGCGGGCTGCTGCTGGTCGACAACGCGCTGTGGAGCGGCCGGGTGGCGGATCCGTCCGACCGCACGCCGGGCACCGAGGCGATCCGCCGCGTCAACGCGATGCTGCGCGACGACCCCCGGGTCGATTTCTCGCTGGTGCCGATCGGCGACGGCGTGGCGATGGCGCGGAAGCGGGAACCGGACGAGGGCTGAGCCCCTCCCCTACAGCACCCCCGCCGACAGCTTCCGCACCACCTCGGCCTGGCGGTGGGTGTCGGTCTTGGCGAAGATGCTCTTCAGCTGGCTGCGGACGGTCAGCGGCGAGACGCCGTCGACCGCGGCGATCTCGGTCGGGGTCAGGCCCTCGATCAGCCGCCGGGCCACACGCAGCTCGGCCGCGGTCAGGCCATAGGCGGCGCGGGCGCTCTCGATCCGTGCCGCGGCCGAGGAGACCGCCGGATCCTCGATCAGCACCAGCACCGCGGCGCCGGTGAAGAACACCTGCGCCGAGGAAGGGTCCAGCGGGACGAAGCGGACCCGCAGCGGCGGCCGCTCGCCGGTGCGCCGCAGCAGCTGCGTGTCGAGCAGGCGGAGCGAGACGCCCGGCCGGATCGTGCCCAGCGCCCGGTCGAGCGCTGCGGTGACATCGGACGAGGCGAAGCGCAGCCTGCCCTCGCTATCCTGCCCGACGGCATCGCCGTCGGCGATCAGGGCGTCCGCCAGCCGGTTGCAGTGGCGGATCCGCCGGTCCGCCGCCACCAGGATCAGGCCGATGCCGAGCAGGTCGAGCACGGAGAGCCCGCCATGCAGGGCGGCGCCGGCCTGGGGCGATCGGCGGTAATAGGCGAAGACCCGGCGCAGATGCGGCGCCAGCTGAGCCAGAAGCGCGCGGGCGGCGTCGGCCGTGGCATCGTCCGTCTCCGCCCCCAGCACGCTGAGCATGAAGTTGCAGCGCTCCTCTTTGTAGACGGTGACCCCGACGGCGGTGCCGAGGCCGTGCGGGCGCAGATAGTCGGCATAGAATTCAGTCCGCAGCAGGTCGCCGCGCGGCAGCATCTGCTCCGCCCGCACCGCCAGCCCGACCGGCCGGTGCGCCGCCGCCCGCATCCACGGATTCACCCGGCTGTAATGGCTGCCATAAGCGAGGGCCGCATCGGCCGAGAAGCCCGCATTCAGCGAAAACGCGCCGCCGCCGGTGTCGAGGTCATGGAAGAACAGCACCGCCTTGCCGTTCGGCAGGCAGGCCGCGACCTCCTGCAGGAACAGTTCCCATCCAATCTCGCCGACCAGCGCCGCATAGATTCGGTCGATCAGGACGGCCGCACGATCCGACCCATCCAAATCCGGTGTCCCCCCGCCGGATGTTGCGATGCAAAACATAACATCGGTCGGGAGCGTGGCGGAATTCCGGCCGAGCCATATACTCCGTTTGGGTGAGCCTCGGTTCCTAGCTTGCGGCCGCAGTCTTCACCGACCCGGCCGACCAGCCGCCGCCCAGCGCCCGATAGAGGGCGACCGCCGCCTGCAGCCGCTCCGATTTGGCCTGGACCAGCTGGTCGCGGGCCGAGAAGTAGCTCTGCTGCGCGTTCAGCACGGTCAGCAGGTCGACCGCCCCGGCCCGGTACTGCGCGTCGGACAGGCGGAACGCCTCGCGCGCCTGGGCGACCACCTCCTGCTGCGCCCGGTAGGCCAGCTCGCTCTGGCGCGTCGCGATCAGCGCGTTCTCGACGTCGCCGAAGGCGGTCAGCACGGTCTTCACATAGGTCTGCGCCAGCTCCTGGTACTGCGCCTGGCTCAACTCGATCTCGCCGCGCAGGGCGCCGCCCTCGAAGATCGGCTGGGTCAGCGAGGCGGCCAGGCTGTAGAGCGTGCTGGCGGAGTTGAACAGCGTGCCCAGCGCCGCGCTCTGGAACCCGCCCTGGCCGGTCAGCTGGATCGACGGGAACAGCTGCGCCTTCGCCTCCTTGACGTTGAACCGGGCGGCGGCGAGTTGCGCGTCGGCGTTCTGGATGTCCGGGCGGCGATCCAGCAGCGTGGACGGCAGCCCCGGCGCCACCGCCGGGATATCGAGCTCGTCGAGCGATTGGCGTTCGAGCGACAGCCGCTGCGGCGGCTCGCCGAGCAAGAGGGCCAGCGCGGTCTCCGACTGCTGGCGCTGCTGCTCCAGCGGCGGGGTCGAGGCCTTCTGCTGCGCCACCACGGTGCGCTGCTGCGCCACATCGAGGGCCGAGGCGGCGCCCGCCCGCTCCTGCGCCAGCACCACGTCCAGCACCTGTTGGGCGTTGGCCAGGTTGTCGCGCGCGATCGCCAGCCGGTCCTGGAACTCCAGGACCTGGATGTAGGTGGTGGCGGTGCTGGACGTGACGGTCAGGGCGACCGTGTCGCGGTCGTAGCGGCTGGCCAGCGCCGAGGCCTGCGCCGATTGCAGCACCGCCCGGTTTCGGCCCCAGAGGTCGATCTCGTAGCTGGCCGAGAGACCGGCCGAGAGCTGGTCCGTCACCGTCCGGCTCGAACCGCCGAAGCTGCTGCTGCGCTCCGGCGACACCGAATGCGAGGCGTCACCGGTGGCGCCGATGCTCGGCAGCAGCGGCGCGCCGGCGATCCGGGCCTGGGCGTCGGCCTGGAGCACCCGGGCGACGGCGGCGCCGATGTCCTGGTTGTTCTGCTGCGCGGTGCGGATCAGCCGGTCGAGCTGGGGCGAGCCGAAGGCGCGCCACCAGGTGGTGTCCGGCCAGGAGGTGCCGGCCGGCCCCTCCGCCTTCCAGCCGCCGGGGATGTCGAGGGCGGGCTTCTGATCCTCCGGCCCGGCGGCGCAGCCGGCGAGCAGGGCGACGGCGAGGGCCGCCGCAAGACGGCGTTGGACACAAGGCAGAGGCGGCATGGTCACTCGGCGGAGAGGGCGACAACGGGGTCAAGGGTGGCGGCCTTGCGCGCCGGCATGTAGCCGAAGATCAGGCCGGTCAGGAAGGCGCAGCCGAAGGCCAGCAGCACCGGCCCGGGCGAGAACAGGATCGGCGTGCCGAGGGCGCGCAGCGCCGCCGCCACGGACAGGCCGCCGACCACCCCGATGGCACCGCCGATCGCCGAGACCACCACGGATTCGGTGATGAACTGCTGCAGGATGTCGCGCATCCGGGCTCCGGTGGCCATCCGGACCCCGATCTCCCGCGTCCGTTCGGTGACGCTGACCAGCATGATGTTCATCACCCCGATGCCGCCGACCAGAAGCGAGATGGCGGCGACCGAGCCGAGCAGGATGGTCAGCGTGTTCTGGGTCGCCGAGACGGTCTCGAGCAGCGACGACATGTTGCGGATCTGCACGTCCGGGCGGCGGTGCCGCTCCTCCAGCAGTGCCTGAACCTGCGCCTGGGTGTCGTCGATCCGGTCCGTGTCCTCGACCTGCACCGTGATCGAGCGGACGAAGCGCTTGCCGAACACCCGCAGGCTGCCGGTCGACAGCGGCATGAAGGCGATGTCGTCCTGGTCGGCGCCGTAGGGCGTCGCGCCCTTCGGCTCCATCAGCCCGATCACCTGAAACGGGATGTTGTTGACCAGGACATAGCGGCCCAGCGGGTCGACGCCCTCCGGGAACAGGATCCGGGCCGCGGTCTGGCCCAGCACGATCACCGGGGCGTAGCTGGCCTGGTCCGCCGGCGAGACGAAGCTGCCGCGCTCGACCGGCCAGTTGCGCGCCTTGGTGAAGTCCGGCGTCGTCGCATCGGCCTGGGTCTGGTAGTCGGTGTTGCCGTAGCGCAGCGTGACGGTGCCGGTCAGCTCGGGTACCGCGGCGGCGACATTGGGCAGCTTGGCCAGGGCCTCGGCGTCCTGCGGCACCAGGGTCGCGATCACGCCATCGGCGGTGCGGTTGTTGCTCTGCGCCGGCCGGATCAGCAGCAGGTCGGTGCCCATCGCCGAGATCCGGTCGACCACCGACTGCTTCGCCCCGTCGCCGATCGCCAGCATGGCGATCACGGCGCCGACGCCGATGACGATGCCGAGCAGGGTCAGAATGGTGCGGAACAGGTTGGCGCGCAGGGCCCTCAGCGCCATCTTCACCGCCTCCGTCATGTCGGCGACGCCGAGCGCGCCGGCATCACCGCCATGCGCCGCGTCCGGCCCGGCCGTGAGCGCTGCCGGCCCCCGCGCGCCGCTGTCGCCGACGATGTGCCCGTCGCGGATCTCGATCAGCCGGTTCGCATGCTCGGCGACCGCTCGGTCATGGGTGATCAGGATGACGGTCCGGCCGGCCTCGTTCATCCGGCGCAGCAGCGCCATCACCTCGGCGCCGCTGCGGCTGTCCAGGGCGCCGGTCGGCTCGTCGGCCAGGATCACCCGACCGCCATTCATCAGCGCCCGGGCGATCGAGACGCGCTGCTGCTGGCCGCCCGACAGCTGGTTCGGCCGGTGGTCGGTGCGGTCGGCGAGGCCGAGCGAGACCAGCAGCTGTTCCGCCCGCTGCCGCCGCTCGGCGGCGGGGATGCCGGCATAGATCGCCGGCACCTCGACATTCTCGGCCGCGGTCGCCGACGGGATCAGGTTGTAGCTCTGGAAGATGAAGCCGAAGGTCTCGCGCCGCAGATGCGCCAGGGCATCGCCGTCCAGCGTCGCCACGTCGACGCCGTCGACCGTGTAGGTGCCGCTGGTCGGCCGGTCGAGGCAGCCGAGGATGTTCATCAGCGTCGACTTGCCGGAGCCCGAGGCGCCCATGATGGCGACGAACTCGCCGGCATGGATGTCCAGCGAGATGCCGTGCAGCACCTCGACCGCCAGGTCGCCGTTGACGTAGGTCTTGGTGACGTCGCGCAACGACACCAGCGGCCGGGTGGCGGCCTGGCCGGATGTTCCGTAGACCGGCTCGCGGATGTCCATCACAGCCTCGGGGTCCGCACCGGCCCGGATTGCGGCGCGGCGTTCGGCCTCCGGCTGCCGGTGATCACCTGCTCGCCCGGTTCCAGCCCGCTCAGGATCTCCGCCTGCGCCCGGTTGGTGACGCCGACCGTCACGGTGCGGGTCTCGACCGTGCCGCTCGGATGCAGCACCCGGACGGTGGCCCGTCCCGGCGCGGCCGAGGAGGTGCCGGGGGACAGGTTGGACAGCGCCGTCATCGGCACCAGCAGCGTGTCCTGCGCCGCGGCGGAGACGAAGAACACCTGCGCCGTCATCTGCGTCATCAGCACGCCGTCCTGGTTCGGCACGTCGAACAGCGCGTTGTAGAGCACGACGTTGTTGACCACCTCCGGCGTCGGCTGGATCTGCCGCAGTGTCCCGTACCAGCGCTTGTCGGGCATGCCCAGGGTGGTGAAGTAGGCGGTCATGCCCAGGCGCAGGCGGCTGACATCGGCCTCCGAGACCTGGGCCTCGACGGTCATGGTCGTCAGGTCGGCGACCTGGACGATGATCGGCGCCGACTGGTTGGCGTTCAGGGTCTGGCCCTTGCGCGCCGACTGCGACACCACCGTGCCGTCGATCGGCGCGTAGATCTTGGTGTAGCCGAGATTGGCCTCGTCGCCCTTCAGCGTCGACTGGATCTGGCGGGTCTGGGCGTCGATGGCGTCGAGCTGGGCCTGGGCCGCGGCGAGGGCCGCCTCGGCCACCTGCACCGCGTCGTCGCTGGTGGCGCGCGACGCCTTCAGGTTGCGCTGCCGCTCGGCCTGCTGTCGGGCCAGCAGCAGTTGCGCCTCCTTCTCCGCCCGCTGGGCGGCGAGGTTGGCGAGGTTCGCCCGGTCGGCTTCGACCCGGGACTGGTAGACGGTCGGATCGATCTCGGCCAGCAGATCGCCGGTCTTCACCCGGTCGCCGATCGCGACATGCAGGGTCCTGAGCTGGCCGGAGACCTGGGTGCCGACATCGACGTAGCTGACCGGCTGCAGCGTGCCCAGCGCGGTGATCGCGTCCTCGATGTCGCCGCGCTCGACCGCGGCGGTGAGCCAGAGCTGATCGGGCGCGACCGCCCGGCCCCAACGGTACCAGGCCCCGCCGGCCACGGTCAGGCCCAGGACAAGCAGCGCCAGCAGCAGCAGGCGCCGGCGGGGCTTCCGGCCACGTGTGGTCCGGGCCGGCCCGGGCATGGGCGGCGGCACCGTCTGCCGCAGCCTCGGCTCGATCTCAGTCCTGGTATCCGGCATTCCCCTCGACCCACAATCGTGTCGCCCCTTCACGGCCCGGGCGGCGAATTCCGGCGCGGGGCCATCGCCATATGGCTGGTCTGGCCGAAGCGTGCCGATTATATCGTTTCCTCGGCCTCCCGGCTCCAGGCTCCGATACGATCTTCTCCGACACGGCTTTCGAGGCAGGCATGGCCCGTGCGGCTGCCGTCGCGCTATCCGGCATTCTCCTGACGGCCCCGGCCCTGGCGGCGCCGGCCTCTTGCGGCCCGCGCGACGTGGTGGTCGACTATCTGGCGCGTGCCTTCCAGGAGACGCCGGCCGGCGCCGGCACCGCCAATGCCGGCGGGCGGGTCGAGCTGTTCACGGCGCCGCGGGGGCGGAGCTGGACCCTGATCTACACCGGGCCCGACGGGCAGTCCTGCATGATCGCCGCCGGCCGCGGCTGGTCCCCTCCCCCGCCGGGTCCGGACGAGGAGACCACCAAGCCGCGCTGACGGCCTCAGCCCTTTGTCGTCGCGATCAGCGGATGGACCACCCGGTCGCCCGGCCGGATGTCGAGGAAGCGGGCGATGCCGCCGTTCAGCTCCAGCACCGCCTTGGCCGGCCCGTCCGAGCTGCGGGGGTCCAGGGTCTGAGGCGCCGCCTTCTCGACGATGTTGGCGATGGTGCCGTCGGCCCGGATGAAGATCATGTCCAGCGGGATCAGCGTGTTCTTCATCCAGAAGGCCTGTGGTTCCTCCCGGTCGAACACGAACAGCATGCCGGCGTCCGGCGCCATGCTCTCGCGGAACATCAGGCCGCGCTGCTGCTGCTCCGGCGTCAGCGCCAGCTCGACCGTGAAGTGGTAGCGCTTGCCGGCCGCGGTCTCGATGGCCAGGTCCTTGGCCTGGGCCGGCGACGCCTCCTGCGCCCGCACGGGGCCGGCGGCGAACAGCAGCAGGGCGAGGGCGGCGAGGAGAGTCTTCATCGGTCGTCCCGTTGTCAGGGTTCCATCACGGCACGGATCACGGCCTCGACCTCCGGCCGCACCGGGCCCGGCCGCGGCGGGTCGTCCAGCCGGTCGAACCAAGCGGGCTCGGGCGGGGTGCCGCGGCGGCGCGACCAGGACAGGCCGGCCAGCACCGCCTTGGATGCCACCGTCAGCGGCGCGGTCGGATCGAGGCCGTTGAGCACGGCCCAGACCCCGGCCCAGCAGCGTCCGACGGTCCAGGGATTATAGCCCCCTCCCCCCAGCACCAGGAGGCGCGGTGTGACCTCGCGCACCGCCGCCACCACGTCCCACAGCGCGCGGTTGGAGAGCGACAGGCGGCTCAGCGGATCATCGTGCAGCGCGTCGGCGCCGCATTGCAGCACCACGACCTGCGGCCGGAACCGCTCGACCAGCGGCAGCAGCGCCCGGTCGCGCACCGCCGCCATCTCGTCGTCGTTCAGCTCGCGCGGCATCGGCAGGTTGCGGGCGTTGCCGCCACCGCGGTCCTCGACCACGCCGGTGAAGGGCCAGCGCCGCGCCTCGTGCACCGAGACGGTCAGCACCCTTGCGTCGCCGGCGAAGGCGTCCTGCACCCCGTCGCCGTGATGGGCGTCGACGTCGAGATAGGCGATGCGGTCGACGCCACGGTCGAGCAGGTCGAGGATCGCCAGCACCGGGTCGTTGAAGTAGCAGAAGCCGGAGGCCCGGTCGGGCCGGCCGTGATGCAGCCCGCCGGCCGGGCTGTAGACCACCGCGCCCTCGGCCACGAGGCCGGCGCCGAGGACAGAGGAGCCGCAGGCCGTCGCCGGGCGGCGGAACACCTCGGCGAAGATCGGGTTCTCGACCCCGCCGAGATTGTGCCGCTGCCGACGCGCCGGATCGAGGTCCTGGTCGCGTTCGGCATCCTGCACCGCGGTCACATAGTCCGAGTGGTGGAACCGGATCAGGGCCTCGGCCCCGGCCAGCGGCCCGTCGCGGTACTGGCCGTCGGCCAGCCAGCCCTGCGCCCGGATCAGGTCGAGCGCGGTCGAGACGCGCGGGATGGCGAGCGGATGCCTCGGCCCGTAGCTGGAATGCCGATAGAGCTCGCTGCCGATCAGGATCGGCCGCGCCGCCGCCATCCCGCTCAGGCGCCCTTGCCCGCCGGGGTGCCGTCCGCCGGGGCCGCCGGCGGCGCCTTCTTGCGGAACAGCTTGTCCTCGCCCAGGAACAGCAGGATCGGCGCCGCGATGAAGATCGAGGAGGTGGTGGCGACCACGACCCCGATCAGGATGACGACGGCGAATTCCTGCAGGTTCTCGCCGCTCCAGATCGCCAGCGGCAGGCAGGCCAGGAAGGTGGCCAGCGAGGTGCCGATCGTGCGGTTCAGCGTCTGGTTGATCGACAGGTCGATCAGCTCCCTCAGCGGCATCGACTTGTACAGGCGCAGGTTCTCGCGCACGCGGTCATAGACCACGACCTTGTCGTTCACCGAATAGCCGAGGACGGTGAGCAGCGCCGCGATCGAGGTCAGGTTGAACTGCATGCCGGTGACGGCATAGACCCCGACCATCTTGGTGACGTCGAGGATCATGGTGACCACGGCGCCGACGCCGAACTGCCATTCGAAGCGGAACCAGATGTAGAACAGCATGGCGACGAGGGCGAGGCCGAGCGCCAGCATGCCGTTCTGGAACAGCTCGCCCGAGACCGTGCCGCCGACGGAATCGACGCTGCGGATCTCTGTCCCCGGCACCGTGTCGGTCAGCGTCTTCTTGACCGTGTCGACCGCCGCCTGCTGCTGCTGTTCGGTCGGCTGCGCCTCCATCCGGATCAGCACGTCGTTCGGCGAGCCGAACTGCTGGAGCTGGACCTGGCCGAGGCCGAGATCGTCGAGGGCGGTGCGCAGCTGCCCGAAATCCGCGACCTGCGGCGTCTGGATCTGGATGGCGATGCCGCCCTTGAAGTCGACGCCGTAGTTCAGCCCCGGATAGAAGAACAGCACGACAGAGGCGATGCTGAGGAAGGCCGAGGTGGCGAGGCCGGCGATGCGGCCCCGCATGAACGGGATCTTGGTGTCGTCCGGGACGAGACGGAGCCAGAACATCACGCTTTCCTCAGCACGGGCAGGACGGTGGGACGCTTGCGGCGGATCCAGGTGACCATCATCAGCCGCACCAGCACCACGGCGGTGAACATCGAGGTCAGGATGCCGATCCCGGTGGTGACGGCGAAGCCGCGCACCGGCCCCGTGGTCAGCGTGTACAGGATCGCCATCTTGATCAGCGAAGTGATGTTGGCGTCGAAGATCGTGGCGAAGGCCCGGCTGAAGCCCGCATCCATCGCCGAGAAGGGCGACCGCCCGCGTTTCGTCTCCTCGTACAATCGTTCGTTGATCAGGATGTTGGCGTCGACCGACATGCCGAGGGTCAGCAGCATGCCGGCGATGCCGGGCAGCGTCAGCGTCGCCTCCAGCAGCGACAGCACCGCCACGGTCAGAACCAGGTTCATGACCAGGGCGATGTTGGCGAACAGGCCGAACAGCCCATAGGCCAGCAGCATGTAGGTGACGACCAGAACGAAGCCGACCGCCACGGCGATGATGCCGGCTTCGATGGCGTCGGCGCCGAGGTCGGGGCCGACCGTCCGCTCCTCGACGATGGTCAGCGGCGCCGGCAGCGCGCCGGCGCGCAGCAGCACGGCCAAGTCGTTGGCGCTCTGGGCGGTGAAGTTGCCGCTGATCTGGCCCCGGCCGCCCAGGATCGGCTCGTTGATGTTCGGATAGGTAATGACCTTGTCGTCGAGCACGATGGCGAAGGGCTTGCCGACATTGGTCTGGGTGACCTGGCCGAAGCGGCGGGCGCCGGCACTGTCGAACTCGAAGTTCACCACCCACTGCCCGGTCTGCGGGTTGGTGCCGGCGCGGGCGTCGGTCAGGTTGGCGCCGTCGACCTCGATCCGCTTGCGCACGGCGATCGAGGTACGCTCGCCGGGCCGCGGGTTCTCGATCGGCAGGATCTCGGTGTCCGGCGGCACCGGCTGGCCTGGCTGGTAGTCCAGATTGACCAGGTGGAAGGTCATCTTCGCCGTCTGGCCCAGCAGGCGACGGATGCGGTCGGGGTTCTGCTCGCCCGGCAGCTGCAGCAGGATGCGGCTGCTGCCTTGGCGCGAGATCAGCGGCTCGCGGGTGCCGCTCTCGTCGACGCGGCGGCGGACGATCTCAATCGACTGCTCGACCGCCCGGGCCTCGCGGTCGCGCAGCCCCACCTCGGTCAGGCTCAGGCTGGCCTTGCCGTCGGAGCCGACGGTGATGTCGAGGTCGCGCTGGCCGCCGGCCAGCGGGTCGACGGTGCCGGTCGTCAGGTTCTCGGCCAGCAGCGTGCGCACCCGGTCGGCCTGGCTGGGATCGGTCAGCGTGAAATTGACCGAACGGCCGTTCACCGAAAGGTCGCTGTAGGCGATGTTCTCGCGCCGCAGCAGGCTGCGGATCGAATCCTGCATGTTGGAAAGGCGGCCGTCGATCACCGCCTTCATGTCGACCTCCAGCAGGAGGTAGGACCCGCCCCTGAGGTCGAGTCCGAGATTCATCTGCCGCGCCGGCACCCAGGACGGCAGCGCGTCGAGCGTGCTGCGCGGCAGGATGTTCGGCAGGCTCAGGATCACGCCGAGGAGGCACACCACCAGGATGGTGACCTTCTTCCACGGGGCGAAATACATCATCGACGGCAAGCTCTCACAATTCGGTCGGTTCGGGCTGGCCCGGCCGAGACGTCATGGGATCCGGACCGGCGCGCCGGACCGCAGGGCGCGCACGGTACAATGGGCGCGGCCGTTTAGCCATGGCGAAGTGGCGACCCTATGGCAGCGGCGTCGACAAGCCGCGCCAGATGCTCCGCCACGGCCGGCGACACGTATTCTATCAGAAGATCGGGGCCGAGGGCGGCGGTCGCGATCGGCCGCCAGTCCCGGGTGGCGGCGGCGCTGCCCGGGAAGGCGATGCGGTTGCGTTCGCCGCCGCCGATCGTGGGCGCGATGAAGACATGGGCCAGGTCGACCCGCCCGGCCTCGAGCAGCAGGCCGAGCAGGCGCGGACCGCCTTCGACCATGACCGATCCGACCGGCCGGCCCAGCCGCGCCACCATGGCCGGCCCGGCCAGGGCATCGAACAGCGTGTCGACCGGCGGCCCGTCCGGCAGGGCCAGCATCGCGGCCGAGGGCGGCAGCAGCGCCTCCAGCGCCGCCGCCCGCCGCGCCGCGGAGGCGGCCAGCAGGAACACGGTCGGCGCGTCGGCGGAGAGCAGCCCGGACTTCCAGTGCTCGCGCCGTTCCGGCAACGCCGCCAGCGCCCGGCCGTTCGGGTCGTAGACCAGGCGCAAGGGATGGCGGTGCCGGTCGCCGGCGGCGTCGCGCACGGTCAGGGCGGGATCGTCGGCCAGAACGGTGCCGGCGCCGACCATGATGGCGTCGTATTTCTGGCGCAGCCAATGCGTGTGGGCGCGCGCCGCCTTGCCGGTCAGCCAGCGCTCGGCGCCGTCGTCATAGGCCAGCTGGCCGTCCAGCGTCTGTGCCCATTTTGCCGCCACCAGCGGGCGGCCCAGCCGCTGCCGCAGCAGGAAGGGCGCGTGCCAGGCCGCAGCCTCCGGCGCCAGGGTCCCGACGCTGACGGCGACGCCGGCCGCCTGCAGCCGGGCCAAGCCGACCCCGTTGACCAGCGGGAACGGGTCGCGCAGCGCCACCACGCAGCGCGCCAAGCCCAGCGAGGCCAGGAGATCGGCGCAGGGCGGCTGACGGCCGTGATGGCTGCAAGGCTCGAGCGTGACATAGGCGGTGGCGCCGCGGAAGGCCGAGCGGTCGGCCACTGCTTCGACCGCGACGCGTTCGGCGTGGCGCTCTCCGATCCGCTCGGTGGCGCCGCGCGAGATGACGCGGCCGTCGCGGACGATGACGCAGCCGACCACCGGGTTCGGGTCCGACAGCCCGTTATGGGTCATCGCCGTCCGCAGCGTCTCCAGCATCCAGGCTTCGTCCTCGCCCGCCACCCGGGCGGGGGGAGCGGCATCGCGCAGCGGTTCCGGCAGCGTGTCGCGGAGGACACCGCCGAAACCGAAGCCCGGCTGCAGGCAGGGCGCGACCGGCAGGGTCAAGGCTTGCCCGGGCGCCGCAGCCCGGCAGCCAAGGGCACCACCTCCGCCTGGCCTGAAACCTCCGGTAGATCAATGCGATGCGCGTGCTTCCTGACCTTGGCCTCGAGGTACTGGATGTTGTGCTCGGTGACGAAGACGCCGGTCGGGACGATCTCGGCGATCTCGATCCCGGCGGCCTCGAGCTGCTTCGCCTTGTCGGGGTTGTTGGTCAGCAGCCGGATCCGCTTGACCCCGAGCGCCAGCAGCATCTGCGCCGCTGGGGTGAAGTCGCGCATGTCGTGCGGGAAGTTCAGCCGTTCATTGGCCTCGTAGGTGTCGAGCCCCTGGTCCTGCAGCACATAGGCGTCGAGCTTGGCGTAGAGGCCGATGCCGCGCCCCTCCTGCCGCAGATAGAGAACAAAACCGCCCTCTTTTCCAATGCGATGCAGGGCGTCGTTCAACTGCGGGCCGCAATCGCAGCGCTGCGAGCCGAAGACGTCGCCGGTCAGGCATTCGGAGTGGACGCGCACCAGCGGCGGGTCGCGGCCTTCGGGGCCGAGGGCGATGGCGAAATGCTCGCCGCCATCGGCGAAGCCGCTGAAGGTGTGGAACACGCCCTTCGCCTTCCCGTCCAGGATCGGGATGGTGACGGTGGTGCGGATCTCGACCCGCGGCGGGTTGACCGGTGCCTGCATCGAATACCCCGACGGCCGCGCCGCGACCGACCTCGTGAAACCGTGGGCCACAATATCGGTGGGCGGCTGCGTTATTCCCAGCCCCCGAAGCGGAGGGCGGCCATGCGGCAGGCGACGGGCGGAGCTACGTCTGCAGCGCCCGGATCTCGTGCACCGCGGCGATCCGGGACCCGTCCCAATGATAGGACAGGTGCCGCTCCTGCAGCACCGGGGTCAGCACGCTGCGCGGCCGGAACACGGCGGCGCAGTGCCCGCCGGCATGGCGGACGCTGTCGTAGGCGATGCCGTAGGAGCCCTCGCCGCGCAGCCGCCGCCCCAGCGCCTTCCCGGCGGAATAGTCGACCGGGTCGTAGACGCCGGGCAGTTCGGCGCCCAGGCCGCGGATGTCGTGCAGGTCGCCCGACAGGCTGTTGATCAGCACCCGCATGTCGATCGTGGTCGCCGGCGTCGCCGTCGCCGCGAAGAAGCGGGCGCGGTGATAGCTGGTCTCCGCCACCGCCGTCTCCAGCGCCGCGGCGCCGTAATAGGCGCCGTAGGTGCCGTCGGTGAAGCGGCTGCCGTCCGGATGCAGATGGGTGAAGGGCGCCATGATGAAGCTGGTGCCCGGGCCGCTCATCCGCTCCTCCAGCGGCACCAGCGAGATCTGCCCGACCTGGTCGCGCAGCCGGTCGTTGGTGCGGGATTCGAGCTCGATCAGCAGTTCCCAATCCTCGGGCGGCGCCACCCGCTCGAACAGGTCGACCGGCGGATAGCGGCTCGGGATGATACGCCAGCATTCGGGCCATTCGACCCGATGCACCGGAATGGTCAGCCCCAACCGCCGCGCTCCGCATCCAGGTAGCGGCGGACCACGAACAGGTCGGCGACGTTGCCCGACAGCATTCGGTCGAGGGCCGAGCGCCCGCCGAAGGGCGAAGCCGCGTTCGGCCGCCGTACCCAGTCATCAGCCAGCCTGGCGTCCTTGAACAGGATCTGCAGCGCCCGGTAGATGCCGAGGACGTAGGAGATCCGCTCCATCGTGTCGGCCGAGGGATGGCCGGCCGCGCCGGCCTTCCAGCGATAGAAGGTCGCCTTGGACGGGCGGCCCAGCAGCACGCGCTTCTCCTCGTCCTTCAGCCCCCAGGCCTCGGCGATGTTGAAGAAGGCGCTCAGGCCGGCCTTGGCCAGCCGCCCTTCGGCGTCGCGCGGCGCCACCGCCGCCCCCTGTGCCACCATCGAACCGCTCCTCTCTCTGATCTCGATTGAGACTTCTTATGTCTTTTGAGACAAATATAGTCGGATACCGGTCCGGCGACAAGTCCCCGTCGCATCAACGCGGCAGCCCGCCCTCGCGTTGCACGCCGATTGACGCCGCCCGCCGGCCATGTCTCTACTGAAGCCATGAGCGCGATCCGTTCGATCATCACCGCGACCACCAAAACGACCACCGCCACAGGCGGGTCGTGCGGAGGTCGCGTGCGCTGATCGGATAGCGCCTCTGATCCCCAAAGGGCCCCGCCGGCAACGGACGGGGCCCTTGGTCTTTCGGGGTCTCCCTGCGCCGGCCCAACGCAACGGAGACTTCCATGGACGACATCGATCACCGCAGCCTCGGCAACCGCCTGGACCTGTTCCATCAGCAGGAGGACGGCCCCGGCATGGTCTTCTGGCATCCGCGCGGCTGGGCGCTGTACCGCCTGGTCGAGGACCATGTCCGAAGGCGCATGGCCCGGGCCGGCTATCGCGAGGTGCGGACACCGCAACTGCTGGCCCGCGGCCTGTGGAACCGCAGCGGCCATTGGCAGAAATTCGGCGCCCAGATGTTCGCGGTGGCCGATGAGGGCCGGATCATGGCGCTGAAGCCGATGAGCTGCCCCGGGCACGTCCAGATCTTCAACAAGCGCGTGCGCTCCTATCGCGAGCTGCCGATCCGCTATTTCGAGTTCGGCGCCGTGCACCGCAACGAGCCCTCCGGCGCGCTGCAGGGGCTGATGCGGGCCCGCGGCTTCGTCCAGGACGACGCCCATGTGTTCTGCCTGCCCGACCAGGTCGAGGCGGAGGTGGCGCGGTTCTGCGGCCTCCTGCGGCGGATCTACGCCGATTTCGGCTTCGACCGCTTCGACGTCGCCTTCGCCACACGGCCGGCGCAGCGGGCCGGATCGGACGAGGTCTGGGACCGCGCCGAGGCGGCGCTGGCGGAGGCGGCGCGGCAGGCCGGGCTCGACTTCGAGACCCTGCCCGGCGAGGGCGCCTTCTACGGCCCGAAGCTGGAGTTCCACCTGCGCGACAGCCGCGGCCGGCGCTGGCAGTGCGGCGTCATCCAGCTCGACCTGGTGATGCCGGAGCGGCTGGGCGCCGCCTATGTCGACGCTCAAGGCAACCAAGCCATGCCGGTGATGCTGCACCATGCGGTGCTGGGCAGCCTGGAGCGCTTCATCGGCATCCTGCTCGAGCACCATGAGGGCAAGCTGCCCCTGTGGCTGGCGCCTGAGCAGCTGGTGGTCGCGTCGATCGGCGCCAATGACGTGGTCCCGGCCTGCCGGGTGGCGGAGGCTTTCGAGGCCGCGGGGCTGCGCGTCGCCCTCGACGCCCGGCCGGAGCGGCTGTCGCGCAAGATCGTCGACGCCCATGGCGACGGGGTGCCGGTGCTGGCCGCGATCGGCGCGCGCGAGGCGCGCGACGGGACCGTGGCGCTGCGCTTCCGCGACGGCCGGCAGGAGTCGCTGCCCCTGGCCGCCGCGATCGCCCGGCTGAGCGCCGAGGCGCAGTCACCGGCGGAAGCCCCTGCCCTTGCCGCCTGATCATCCGGGGCGCGGCGGTTTATGCTTTGCCGCGCCCCGCTTCGGCGCCAAGCTTCGTCCGTTCCGGGACGATCCCCATCGTCGAGACATCCGATGGCCAGCCCCTCCCTGGCGGCGCAGGGCGGCCGCCTGCACCGCATCCTGCATCATCTCGGCCAGGAGTTCCGCCACGTCCTGCCGCCGACCCTGTTCTTCCTGGTCGGGTTCAACCTCATCCTGTTCACGCAATACCTGGCGTTGGCCGAATACCTCACCCGGTCGATCAACTTCGTGGTCGCGACCACGGCGGCGCTGGTGGTCGGCAAGGCGGTGCTGGTCGCCGACAAGATGCCGTTCCTGCGCCGCTTCGACACCGCGCCGCTGATCCAGCCGATCCTGTTCAAGACCTTCGTCTACTGGACCTTCGTCCTCATCGCCCGGCTGATCGAGGCCTTCATCCACCATATCGTCGACACCGGCCGGCCCGGCGGTTTCGGCGCTGCCCTGGCGGAGCAGTTCTCCTGGCACCGCTTCCTCTTCATCCAGATCTGGATCCTGGTTCTGTTCCTGATCTACACGACGGCCGCCGAGCTGAACGACCTGTTCGGCGACGGCGAGCTGGCTCGGATCCTGTTCCGGCATCGCTCGTCCGATCTCAAGCAGACACGGCGGCAGCGTATCCGCGCCCTGGTGCGGCTGAGCCACCTGACCGAGGATCAGCCGACCTCCGCCTTGCGCGACCCCGCCACCCCGGCCCATCGCGAACTCGTCGGGCTGATCGAGCAGTTGGCACGGGACACCGGCGCGCGCCGCGGCAGGACCGGCGAATAGGAACGGCCGGCCTCGCCCCGCCCGCGACCGTTCATCGCGGGTGGAGGGCCGCGCCGCCCGCGCTATCCTGCCGACGGACCCGACCGAGACGACAGAGATGGCACGACGGCTTGCATTGGCGCTGATCCTCCCGGCCGTCGCGGCCCTCGTGCTTCCACCATCGACGGCCTCGGGCCGGGCGTCCGGCACGGATGTCGAGGCGACGCTGACCGTCGACGGCGCGGCTCGGAGCTATGTCCTGCACCTGCCGCCCGCCGCGGCGGGACGCGAACCACTGCCTCTGGTCGTGGTGCTGCATGGCGGCGGCGCCAACGCCGCCAGCGCCATCGAGCTGACCGGTTTCAGCGCCGAGGCCGATGCGGAGGGCTTCATCGTCGCCTACCCGAACGGCACCGGCCGCGCGAAGCCGACCGCCGCGACCGCCGGCCAGTTCAGCTGGAACGCCGGCGACTGCTGCGGCGCGGCGATGCGGCGGGACGCGGACGACGTCGGCTTCCTGCGCTCCCTGGTGTCGACGATCGAGCAGGAGCGCGCGGTCGACCGCCACCGCATCTACGCCGCCGGCTTCTCCGCCGGAGGCATGATGGCCTATCGCCTGGCCTGCGAGGCCGGCGACATCTTCGCCGGCGTGGCCGTGGTCTCGGGCGCGATCCTGGTGCCGTCCTGCACGCCGACCCGTCCCGTCTCCCTGATCCACATCCACGGCACAGACGACGAGGCGGTCCCGTTCGACGGCACGGCGGAGCGCGAGAGCTACGCCCGCGCCAAGTTCCCGCCGGTGCGGGACTCGGTCGCCTTCTGGGCCGCCTTCGACGGTTGCCGGACGAAACCGGTCACGCGGGACTCGGTGGCGGGAATCAAGGCGGAGGACTACCCGGACTGCAAGGCGGGAACCGCGGTGCGGTTCGATGTGGTCGAAGGCGGCATCCACGCCTGGCCGGACGGGGCGGACACGCCCGGATTCGCCGCCACGCCGCGGATCTGGCGCTTCTTCGCGGATCATCCGCGGCTGTAGCAAGGATCAGCCCGGCAGGCCGAGCTCCCGGCGCAGCCCGGCGGCTGTCTCCTCGCCCGTGGAGATCGGGGCATCCTCCAGCCGGGAGGCCGACCGGATCGACAGCGCATTGGTCAGCAGCAGCGCCTCCGTCCGCCGCAGGTCTTCGACCGATAGCGGCCGTTCCACCGCCCCCAGCCGCGTCAGCACCTCGGCCCGCATGATGCCGGGCAGCACCCCCTCCGCCGCCGGCGGCGTCGCCCAGACGCCGCCGATCCGGGCGAAGAGGTTGGCGATGGTGGTCTCGGCCACCCGGCCGGCGGTGTTCAGCATCACCGCGTCGTCCGCCCCACGCTCCGCCGCTTCGCGCCGGGCCAGCACCGCGTCGAGGTAGTTCAGCGACTTGATCCGGCTGAGCGGCGAGGCCTGGTTGCGGCAGGTGCCGCGGGCGACGACCAGCGCCACTGGCGTCTGCAGCGGCAGCCCGGCATGGCCGGCGATCAGCACGGTCGGCGCCGGCGAGGCCGGGGGCAGCACACCGCGCGGGCTGGCGCCGCGGCTGACCGTCAGGCGCAGCGCACCGCTCTCGATCCGTTCGGCCGTGATCACCGCGGCGCAGGCTTCGACCAGGGTGGCGTCATCGAAGCGCGGCGGGATGCCCAGAACGGCACGGCCCGCGGCCAGGCGCGCCAGATGCCGGTCCAGCCAGACCGCGGCGCCGTCCAGTACCCGGATGGTCTCGAACAGCCCGTCGCCGAGGGTGAAGCCGCGATCGGCCGGATCGATCCGCGCCGCCTCCGGCGCCAGCAGCTCTCCGTTCAGCCAGGGCATCAGCCGGGCCCCGCCAGGGCCTGCAGCAGCGGCCGGACCTTCACCATGGCCTCGTCATATTCCGCATCCGGATCGGAGTCGTAGACGATGCCGCCGCCCGCCTGGGCCGCGACCTGCCCCTGCGCCCCGCACAGCGTGCGGATGACGATGCTGGAGTCCATCGACCCGTCGAAGCCGAGATGGACGATCGAGCCGCAATAGGGCCCGCGCCGCGCCGGCTCGAGCTCTCGGATGATCTCCATCGCCCGGATCTTCGGCGCGCCGGTGATCGAGCCGCCGGGGAAGCAGGCACGCAGCAGGTCGACCGCACTTCGACCCGTCGCCAGGCGCCCCTCGACCACCGACACCAGGTGGTGCACCCGCGGGAAGGTCTCGAGGCCGCACAGCACAGGCACCCGCACGCTGCCGACAGCGCAGACCTTCGACAGGTCGTTGCGCAGCAGGTCGACGATCATCAGGTTCTCGGCCCGGTCCTTCGTGCTGGCCTGCAGCTCCGCCGCCAGCGCCGCATCCGCCGCCGGATCGACGCCGCGCGGCCGGGTGCCCTTGATCGGCCGGGTCTCGACCCGGCCCGCCGCATCGACGGACAGGAACCGCTCCGGCGAGGCGCTGGCGATCCACCGCCCTTCCCCGAGATCGAGGAAGGCGGCGAAGGGCGCGGGCGAGAAGGCGCGCAGGCGGCGATGCAGGGTGAAGGGGTCGAGCCCGTCCGGCAGGTCGGCCAGGAAGCGCTGGGTCAGGTTGGCCTGATAGATGTCGCCGGCGGCGATCCAGTCGCGGATCCGCCGGACGCCGTCGCGATGGACGTCCGCCGGCATCTCCGACCGCCAGACGCCGCGGAGCGTGACGTCGGGCGGCGGCAGCGGCGGGGCGCCGGCGATCGCGGCGGCGAGGTCGTCGGCCCGCGCTTCCGCCCGGCTGCGGCACGCCGCGGGATCCTCCTCCGGCCAGCCGGCCGACAGCACCCAGCCTCGCCGCTCCACCACGTCGAAGACGGCGACGCAGTCGTAGAGGCCGAAAGCGATGTCCGGCAGGTCGAGCCCAACGGGCTGCGGCGCCGGCATGCGGTCGGCGAAGCGTCCGGCCTCGTAGCCAAGAAAGCCGATCGCGCCGGGCCCGAGCGGCGGCCGCTCCGGATCGGGCTCGATGCGGTAGCGGGCCAGCAGGGCGGAGATCGAGTCGAAGGGATCGGCCGGAGCCTCCGCGGCGCCGACCTCGAACCACCGGAACGGGTCGGCCGCGACCAGCGACCAGCGCCCGCGGGTGCCGTCGACCAGGGCGGAATCGAGCAGCACCGGCCGGGGCCGGCGGCGGATGGCAGCGAAGGCCTCGACCGGATCACGCCAGGGGATCGGCCGGCACAGGACCTGCGGCATGGCGATCGGCGACAAAGGGAACGGAGTGGCCAAGCTGTGGTTCACGTATCGAGCGGGCTCCGGCAACAGCGCAGCCCGAAGCTAGCACGCTGCGGGTCGGCACACATCCGGCCGCCCCGCCTTCGGGAGGCATTCATGGAACTGGTTTCCCGCGTGGCCTTCTTTCTCGTCAGCGTCATCCTGATGCTTCTGGCGGCCGGGCTGACCGGCTACGCGATCTACTCGGTGGTGATCACCTTCCAGACGCCGCACGCCGCGACCGACACGGCGATGCTGGACGTCATCGGCTATCTGATCATCGCCACCGCCGTCTTCGACGTCGCCAAGTACCTGCTGGAGGAGGAGGTCGCGCGGGGCCAGGAGCGGCGCCGCGCCTCCGAGGTCCGCAAGAGCCTGACCAAGTTCATCTCGACCATGATCATCGCCGTGTTCCTTGAAGCCCTGGTGGTGATCTTCAAGGTGGCGCGTGACGACGTGAACCTGCTGCTGTACCCGACCATCCTGATCGTGGCCGGCACCGGCATGATGCTGGGCCTCGGCCTGTTCCAGCGGCTCAGCGCCTCGGTCGAACGCGACATCGAGCGCGGGGCGGTCGACGACAGCGACGACGACGAGGATGAAAAGGCACGCCGCCGGCGGCCGAAGCCGTCCCTGCCCTGAACCCGATCGTCAGATCCCGGAGCCCGCCATCGTGTCCGGCCCGGGCCGGGCGCTGCCGTCCGGGCGCAGCCGCAGCAGCCATTCGCGGCCGACCTTGACCATCGGCTTGCCGTCGTATTCGACGATGTCGGCGGTGGCGTAGGTCTCGCTCCACCGCTCCGGCAGGAAGCTGCCGGTGCCGACCACGTCGATCGGCGCGCGGGCCAGCGCCATCACCCGGCACTTGGCCGGGCTGAAGCCGCTGGACACCACGATCCGCACCTTGCCGAAGCCGGCCTCGTCCAGCTTGTCGCGCAGATGGTGGATCGCCGCGGCCGAGACGCCGGTGCCGATCAGGTGGCGCAGTTCCTCCTCGCTGCGGTAGCCGCGCACCGCCTCGGGCACGTGCCGCTCCAGAACCGCGTAGGATTCGCCGGGCCCCAGCCCTTCCATGTAGCGGCCGCCGCCGGTATCGATGCGGACCGACAGCCTGCCGGCCGACGCCATCTCCGGGAAGCGGCGGCAGACCTCGAGCGCGTCGCTGACCTCGCGGGCGAAGTAGTCGACCAGCACGGTCAGCGGCTCGTCCGGGAACACCTCGTGGAACATCTCGGCCGCGCGCACGGTCGAACCGGCATAGCCGATCAGGGCGTGCGGCATGGTGCCGAGGCCGGAGGTCTGGCCGAAGAAATGTGCGGTGGCGTCGGTGGCGTTGCCGACGAAGCCCTTGGCATCGTGCTTGCGCCTGGCCCGGGCCGAGCCGACGCTGGCGGCATAGGCCATCAGCTCCGCCATCTCGGTGCCGGCGCAGTGCCGCGCATCCATCGCCAGGAAGGCCGCACGGGGCAGTTCGGCGCACATGGTGTAGGCGTTGTAGGCGGCGACGCAGGCGGGTCCGAGCTTCTGCAGCAGCACGGTCTCGCAATCGACCAGATGGCGCAGCGGCCCGGTGATGTAGAGCATCGGCTCGCCGGAACCGACCCACTTCCCCTCGGCGTAGCGCAGGTCGATCTCGACCGTGAAGCCGCGCTCCTGCGCCACCTGCCGCAGCCAGTCGACCGCCAGGCGCGGGGCCGAGACCACCGGCCGGCGCAGGAACACCGCATAGGTGACGCGGGTGTCGCCGAAGCGCTCCACGATCCCCTTGGTCCGCAGGAAATACTTGTCGGTCCAGCGCGACAGATCGTCGACCGAAGGGGTCATGGACGCCGTTCCCTTGGAAGATCGGCGGGCCGGCCCGCCGGGGTTGCTGTTCCGCCGCCGCGGCACGACGGGCCGCGTGTCCCTATTCCGCCGCCGCGGCCCGGCGGGCCGCATCCTGGGCGCTGCGCTCCTGCTTCAGCTTCTCGGCGATCAGGAAGGCCAGCTCGAGCGACTGGCTGGCGTTCAGCCGCGGGTCGACCGCGGTCTGGTAGCGCAGCGACAGCGCTTCGTCGGTGATGGCCTGGGCGCCGCCGGTGCATTCGGTGACGTCCTGGCCGGTCATCTCGAAATGCACGCCGCCCGGATGGGTGCCCTCGGCCCGGTGCACGTCGAAGAAGTCGCGCACCTCGAACAGGATCCGGTCGAAGGGGCGGGTCTTGTAGCCGGAGGGCGAGGTGATGGTGTTGCCGTGCATCGGGTCGCAGGCCCAGACCACGGCGCGCCCCTCCTCCCGCACCCGGCGCAGCAGCGGCGGCAGCTTCTCCGCCACCTTGTCGGCGCCCATGCGCACGATCAGGGTCAGCCGCCCGGCCTCGTTGTCCGGGTTCAGCGCATCGATCAGCCGGATCAGGTCGTCGGGGGCCAGCGACGGGCCGCATTTCAGGCCCAGCGGGTTCTTCACCCCGCGCAGGAACTCGACATGCGCGCCGTCGGCCTGGCGGGTGCGGTCGCCGATCCACAGCAGATGGGCGGAGACGTCGTACCAGTCGCCGGTGGTGCTGTCGATCCGGGTCAGCGCCTGCTCATAGGGCAGCAGCAGCGCCTCGTGGCTGGTGTAGAAATCGGTCTCGCGGATCGCCGGCGTGGTCTCGGCGGTGACGCCGCAGGCGGCCATGAACTCCAACGCCTCGTCGATCCGGGTGGCGAAGGCCTCGTAGCGCTCGCCCCAGGGCGACCGGGTGACGAAGCCCAGGTTCCACTGGTGCACCTTGTGCAGGTCGGCATAGCCGCCCTGGGCGAAGGCGCGCAGCAGGTTCAGCGTGGCGGCGGACTGGTTGTAGGCCTGCACCATGCGGGCCGGGTCGGGCACGCGCGAGGCCTCGTCGAAT
Source organism: Inquilinus limosus DSM 16000 (assembly GCF_000423185.1). Taxonomy (GTDB): domain Bacteria; phylum Pseudomonadota; class Alphaproteobacteria; order DSM-16000; family Inquilinaceae; genus Inquilinus; species Inquilinus limosus. Next base: position 111,484 of record NZ_AUHM01000009.1, read on the forward strand.
TCGACGCCGTTGACGATGTCGCCGCGGTAGGAGGGCAGCGAGACGCCGTCGATTGTCTCCATGTCGGCGGAGCGCGGCTTGGCGAACTGCCCGGCCATGCGGCCGACCTTCACCACCGGCATGCCGGCGCCGAAGGTCAGGATGACCGCCATCTGCAGCAGCACGCGGAAGGTGTCGCGGATCTTGTCGGGGTGGAACTCGACGAAGCTCTCGGCGCAGTCGCCGCCCTGCAGCAGGAAGGCCTGGCCTTCGGCGACACGGCCGAGCGACGCCTTCAGCGAACGGGCCTCACCGGCGAAGACCAGCGGCGGATATTTCGACAGGGTCTGCTCCGCCGCCGCCAGCCTGGCCGCGTCGGGATATTGCGGCATCTGCTTCGCCGGCCTGCTGCGCCAGGACTCCGGGGTCCACCGATCGGCCATCACCGTACACTCCGCACCTTGGGACCCGCCGCACTCTCCCCGCGCGCGGGACCGGATGTGAGGCTATACGCCTGCCCATCCGGTATTTCCAGCGTCGCAGCGCAGCCCTCCCATGACAAGGACCGCTACGCGGGCTTGTCCGCGGCCAGCAGCAGGAAGGGCGGCCGGCGCCGTTGCAGCGCGAGCTCCGGCCGCGCCTGCAGCGCCGCCGGCTCGGCCTCGGGCTCCTCCAATCGCGCCAGGGTCAGCCCGGCGTCGATCAGGCCGTTCACATAGCCGGCGACGGTGCGGTGGTATTTGACCACGCCGTCGACGAACCAGCGCGTGTCGCGCCGGCCCTCCTCGCCGTAGCGATCGACCGGCCAGTGCAGTTCCGTGCCGGCCTCATCGCGATGCCATTGGCCGCTGCCCAGCGCCGTGCAGATCGGATGCTCGACCGAGAAGGCGAAGCGACCGCCGGGCGCCAGCGCGGCGGCGATCTTCCGGACGGCGGCCGGATAGTCGGCGACATAGTGCAGGGCCAGCGAGGAGACGGCCAGATCGAACGCCCCCTTCTCCACCGCCAACGTCTCGATGGCGGCGTGCTCATACCGGACGGCCGGGTCCTCGGTCCGCCGCTTGGCCTCCGCCAGCATCTTCGCCGACACGTCGATCGCCAGCACGGAGGCCGCCCCGCGCGCCCGGGCGGCGCGGGCGAAGTCGCCGAAGCCGCAGCCGAGATCGAGGATGCGCAGGCCCGCCAGCGAAGCCGGCAGCAGCCGCGCCAGCGCCGGCTGCTCCAGCACCGTGTTCAGCCCGCTCTCCGTCTCGCGCAGCGCGGCGTAGCCGGCGAAGAAGGTCGGGTCGTCGTAGATGTTCTGCGGCGCGTCGGTCATTGCGCCAGCCCCGGGCTGGCCGGACGCTCGACCTTGCTGCGCATGGTCACGAACTCTTCCGCCGCGGTCGGATGGATGCCGATGGTGGCGTCGAACTGCGCCTTGGTGGCGCCGCAGACGAGCGCGATCGCCAGGCCCTGGACGATCTCCGGCGCGTCCGGCCCGACCATGTGGCAACCCAGCACCCGGTCGGTGGCCTGGTCGACCACCAGCTTCATCAGCGTCCGCTCCTCGCGGCCCGACAGGGTGTGGCGCATCGGCCGGAACACCGCGCGATAGATGTCGACCTCGCCATGGCGCTGCCGCGCCTGCTCCTCGGTCAGCCCGACCGTGCCGATCGGCGGGTTCGAGAACACCGCGGTCGGCACATTCTCGTAGGACGGCACCCGCGGCCGGTTGCCGAACAGCGTGTCGGCCAGCGCATGCCCCTCGGCGATCGCCACCGGCGTCAGGTTCAGCCGGTCGGTGACGTCGCCCAGCGCATAGATGTTGGACACGCTGGTCCGGTAGTGCTCGTCGACGACGATGGCGCCGTCGGCGTCGAGCGCGACCCCGACCGTCTCCAGCCCCAGCCCCGCCGTGTTCGGCCTGCGGCCGGTGGCGTACATCACCCCGTCGGCGGCGATCACCTCGCCGCTGCTCAGCGACACCGCCAGGGCATTGCCGACCTTGGCGATGCCCTCGACCTCGCAGCCGAGGCGCAGATTGAGCCCGGCCTTGCCCATCTCGGCGGCGAGGTGGACCCGCAGGTCGTCGTCGAAGCCGCGCAGCACCATGTCGCGGCGATGCACCAGCGTCACCTCGGCGCCGAGGCCGTGGAAGATGCCGGCGAACTCCACCGCGATATAGCCGCCGCCGACGATCACCACGCGCTGGGGCATCCGCTCCAGATGGAACGCCTCGTTCGAGGTGAAGGCATGCTCGCGGACCCCCGGCTTGTCCGGCAGCACCGGCCAGCCGCCGGTCGCGACCAGGATGCGGTCGGCGGTGACGCGCTGGCCGCCGACCTCGATCGTGTGAGGGTCGACCAGCACCGCGCGGGCGTCGAACATGGTGGCGCCGGCATTGGTCAGCAGGTTGCGATAGATGCCGTTCAGCCGCCCGATCTCGGCATCCTTGCGGGCGATCAGCGTGGCCCAGTCATGCGTCGCGGCCGGCACGGTCCAGCCGAAGCCGGCGGCGTCCTCGAAATCGGCGGAGAAATGCGCCGCCATGGCCAGCAGCTTCTTCGGCACGCAGCCGACATTGACGCAGGTTCCGCCCCAGTAGCGTTCCTCGGCGATGCCGACCCGGGCGCCGTGCTGCGCCGCGATGCGGGCCGAGCGCACGCCGCCCGAGCCGCCGCCGATGACGAAATAGTCGAAGTCCATGCTGGCCATGATCGGTTCCACGGCTACGGGCAAAGGCGGCGCGCACCGCGACCGGCCGCGCCTTGTGGCTCATATGGGCATTTGCACCGCGAATGCCGCCGAGGCAAGGCCGATGCCGGCCATGCCTGCTACGGCCGGACCATGCGGAACAGCAGCTTGTGCTCCGCCCCGTAGGTCACGGCGTCGATCAGCTTGGGGTAATAGCGCCGGTCCTTGCCGGCCGGCACGAAGCCGTCATAGCCGAATTTCTTGACCGAGACCGCGAAACCGGCGGCGGCGAAGGCCTCGGCATAGTCGTCGGGCGACCGGTCCTGCACCGGCGCGTTGGTGGTGCCGCCGATCAGCTCGCGCCAGCGCGGCCACAGCGGGCTGTCGGTGTGGCAGCCGGTCACCGCGTAGTAGACGCCGCCGGGGCGCAGCGCCTGGACCATCTGCGCCGCGTGGCCGGCGATGTCGGGCAGCAGGTAGATGACCTCGTAGCTGAAGGCGATGTCGAAGCGCCCGGCCCAGGGCGACAGGTCGGTCGCCACGCGATGCTCGACCGGCAGGTCGCCCTTGGCGGCCTCGGCCGCGGCGATCGAGTCGGTGGCGATGTCGACGCCGAGCCCCCAGCGGAACGGGCGCCGCGCGTGCAGCAGCTGCAGGAAGCCGCCGCGGTTGCAGCCGAAGTCGAGCACGTCGCGGCCGGCCAGATCGGTTTCCGGCACCAGGCCGATGAAATGCTCCCAATAGGGCCGATGGCCATCCGCCATGGCGGCTTCGCGCGCAGGATCGGCGTGCCAGGTGGCGTAGCTCGCCCGGGTGCTCATGCGAATCTCCTGAGTCCGATGACGCGCCGGACCATAGCCGAGGCGGAGCGCGATGTCCGCCTCGGTTCGGATCTCAGCGTCCCGGCCGCAGCACCTTGGTGCCGCCGTCCGCCTGGCCGATGATCGCCTGCTCGGCGCCGCCGAGGAACAGCCCGGTCTCCACCACGCCGGCGACCGACTTGATCGCCCGCTGCAGCCCGTCGGGATCGCGGATCGGCGCGAAGCCGCCGCAGTCCAGGACCAGGTTGCCGCCGTCGGTGCGCACCACGGCGCCGTCGCGCCGGCGCAGCACCGGGGCGCCGCCGAGCGCCGTCAGGCGCCGGGCCGTCGCCTCCCATCCGAACTCCGTCACCTCGACCGGCAGCGGCGCCCTCTCGCCCAGCACATCGACGATCTTCGAGGCGTCGGCCACGGCGATGAAGCGGGCCGAGGCCTCGGCCACGATCTTCTCGCGCAGCAGCGCCCCGCCCAGGCCCTTGATCAGGCGCAGCGTGCCGCGCTCGACCTCGTCCGCCCCGTCGATGCAGAGGTCCAGCGCCTCGGTCGCGGCGAAGTCGGTCAGCGGGATGCCGAGCGCGCGGGCCTGCTCGGCCGTCTGCTCCGAGGTCGGGATGCCGACGACGCGCAGCCCTTCCTCCCGGATGCGGCGGCCCAGCGCCTCCAGCACCCAGCGGACGGTCGACCCGGTGCCGAGGCCGAGCCGCATGTCGTCCTCGACCAGCGCTGCCGCGGCCTCGCCCGCGGCGCGCTTGCCCTGCTCCTGCGGCGACAGGGTCCCGGTCACCGGTTCAGCCCGCCCATGCACATGTATTTGACCTCGAGATAGTCCTCGATGCCGTAATGCGAGCCTTCGCGGCCGAGGCCGCTCTCCTTCAACCCGCCGAAGGGCGCGACGGCGGTTGAGATGATGCCCTCGTTGATGCCGACGATGCCGTATTCCAGCGCCTCCCCGACCCGCCAGATCCGGCCGATGTCGCGGCTGTAGAAGTACGAGGCCAGGCCGAATTCGGTGTCGTTGGCCATCCGGATCGCCTCCTCCTCCGTCTTGAACCGGAACAGCGGCGCCAGCGGGCCGAAGGTCTCCTCCCGCGCCACCTTCATCTCCGGCGTCACGTCGGTCAGGATCGTCGGCTCGAAGAAGGTGCCGCCGAGGGCGTGGCGCTTGCCGCCGAAGGCGATGCGCGCGCCCTTCTGCACGGCATCGGCGATGTGCTCCTCCACCTTCTCGACCGCCTTCATGTTGATCAGCGGCCCCTGCTGCGCGCCCTCGGCCATGCCGTCGGCGACCTTCAGCTTGCCGACGGCCTCGGCCAGCTTGGCGGCGAAGGCGTCGTAGACGCCGTCCTGCACCAGGATGCGGTTGGCGCAGACGCAGGTCTGGCCGGTGTTGCGGTACTTGGACGCGATCGCCCCCTGCACCGCGGCATCGAGGTCGGCGTCGTCGAAGACGATGAAGGGGGCGTTGCCACCCAGCTCCATCGACACCTTCTTCACCGTCGAGGCGGATTGCTGGATCAGCAGCTTGCCGATCTCGGTCGAGCCGGTGAAGGTCACCTTGCGCACGATCGGGCTCGACGTCATCTCGCCGCCGATCTCGCCGGCGCTGCCGGTGACGACCGAGAACACCCCGGCCGGAAGGCCGGCGCGTTCCCCGAGCTCGGCCAGCGCCAGGGCCGAATAGGGCGTCTCGCTGGCCGGCTTGACCACCATGGTGCAGCCGGCGGCCAGCGCCGCGCCGGCCTTGCGGGTGATCATCGCCGCCGGGAAGTTCCACGGGGTGATCGCGGCGCAGACCCCGACCGGCTGCTTGATCACCACGATCCGCCGGTCGCCGGCCGGGGCCGGGATGGTGTCGCCGTAGATCCGCTTGCCCTCCTCGGCGAACCATTCGACGAAGCTGGCGGCATAGGCGATCTCGCCGCGGCTCTCCGCCAGCGGCTTGCCCTGCTCCGCCGTCATCAGCTTCGCCAGATCCTCCTGATTCGCCATCATCAGCTCGAACCAGCGCCGCAGGATGGTCGCGCGCTCCTGCGCCGTCTTGGCGCGCCAGGCCGGCCAGGCCTTGTCGGCGGCGCCGATGGCGCGGCGGGTCTCGGCGGCGCCGGCCCGCGGCACGGTGCCCAGCCTGGCGCCGTCCGCCGGGTTGGTGACCTCGATCACCCGCCCGTCATCGGCGTTGACCCAGCCGCCGTCGATGTAGCATTGCTGGCGGAACAGCTTCGAGTCGGTGAGCTGCATCGGTTCCGGTCTCCCTCTTCTCGGCGTATCCGGCCGTCTGGTCCCGAAAGGAGGTTGTAGCGCGGCCGGCTGAGGGCTGCCAGGGCACCGGGAAGTCTGCTATGCGCGGGACGCGGGGCTTGCCGCTTCGCCGCAAGGTCCAAAACCGGAACATCACCGGGATTTGTCGGACGTTGAAGATGTTAGCAGCCGCTTCGCTTCCCTTCCCTTAAATAGTCTTACCAATCAATTGAACCACTCGACTTTCCAGCATCGTGTTCAAGGGCAGCCGAATAGGCAAGCGGAACGACCTATGCACTCCAGAAAAGTCGAATAATTTTTTTACGCCCTCCCGCAATACATGATCCGCGACGGCTCCTGTATTGGCGCTGCAAAGGCGGCAGGAATCCGGCGGAAACGTGTCATTTCTGCTTGGCGGGAATATTTCAGAATGTTACTAGACGTCCTTGCCGGTGAGGGGGCGATGACTGGGGTCATCGGACGAGCCGGACGGAAGGGCGCTGCATCCGATTGGAGCGCCGAGGGAGCGAGTGAAGTCCGGTTGAACAGCGCAGGGGGGACGGGCCAGTGATGACCCGCGACACTGACTATGACCTTAGAAGCAGAACTCAGAATCGGGCCAGGCGCCCACTCAGTACCCTCACTGCAAGTCTGTTGACGCTCGTCTGCAGCGTCGCCCTTCTCAGCGAGCCCGCACACGCCGCATCGCGCACGACGCGCGAGCTGAATGCTGCCGCGGCTGCCGCCGCGGGCCAGCCCAGCGCCCAGGTCGAAGGCGCCGTCCGCAACGCCGTGACGAACGGCCAGGCAGCGGCCAGCCCGGCCCCGGCCGCCGAAAAGCCCGCCAGAGAGCGGAAGACGGCCGCCGCCCCGGCGCCGCGCCGGGCCAGAGCCGCCGCTCCCGCAGCGGCCGACGCCCCGATCCCGCGCGCTCAGCTCACCGCCCGCAACGTCGCCGAGCAGCGGCAGATCCAGCGCGTCGCCGCGCTGAAGGCCCAGCACCGCCGCTGGTCCTGCGTGCCCTTCGCCCGTGAGCTGACCGGCTTCAACATCTCCGGCGACGCTTGGCGCTGGTGGGATGCCGCCGCCGGCCGCTACAACCGCGGCCGCATGCCGGTCGTCGGCTCCGTCCTCGTGCTGAAGCGCAGCGGGGCGATGCGGCGCGGGCATGTCGCGGTGGTGCGCCGGGTGGTCAGCTCGCGCGAGATCATCGTCGACCAGGCCAACTGGGCGCCGCGCGGCCGGGTGAACGAGCCGACCCGGGTGATCGACGTGTCGCCGAAGAACGACTGGAGCCAGACCCGCTTCTGGCACCAGCCGACCGGCCAGATGGGGACGAGGGTCAATCCGACCTACGGCTTCATCTACGCGCCGAACACCCAGGTCGCCGAACGCGCCGACTGACAGACGTTCTCCGCTTCCACCTGTTCAGCCAGGCCCGTCCGCCCCCGGACGGGCCTTTGTCTTTCGTCGCTCACCTTTTCATCATACTCCTGCTCGTATTCAGAAATACTTGAGCACCGCGCCTCCGGTCGAAGCGCTCTCTCTATTTGAAATGCGGAACCATTGCCGGGCGGCGATATACAAAATTGTAACTACCTCCTCCCCGGACGGGCTCCTATTTCTAACCGTGCAAAGCGCCGCCGGTTGCCGTGTCTATCCGGCCGCGACCAAATGTTCCTATCGAGCGCGATGACATCGTGAGCACCGAGGCGGTCCGATCCGCATCCGTCATGAAAGCCCCCGTTGCCACGGGGAAGCAGCGCGGTGCCGGCGCGGCGCAGGCTGGGACGGAGATGCGCCCCGCGTCACTCGACCGGGCCGCGTGGGTTCCGGCCTTTCTCGGCGCCGGATTCGTGGCCTGGACCCTGCTGCCGGCCTGGCTCGCCGGCAATCTGCATCCGGACACGCTCGAAGGGCTGTATTGGGGACAGCACTGGCTGTGGGGCTATCACAAGCATCCGCCGCTGGCCGCCTGGTCCGCGGAGCTGGTCCACGCCGTCTTCGGCAGCGCCGACTGGGCTTATTACGCGCTGAGCCAGGCTTTCATCGCCGCCGCCGCCGCCGGCATCTGGCTGCTGACCCGGGACGTCGCCGGGCGCCGCTCCGCGCCGGTCGCTGCGGTGCTGCTGGTCCTGACGCACTACACCACCTATGCCGCGCCGCGCTTCAACCCGAACGTGGCGCAATTCGCCTTCTGGGCCTGGACGATGGCGCTGTTCTGGCGGGCGCAGACCCGCCAACGCACGGTCTGGTGGATCCTGACCGGGCTCGCCGCTGGGCTGGGGGTCCTGTCGAAATATTCGATGGCCGTGCTGCCGGCCACGCTTCTCGCCTATCTGCTGCTGTCGCCCTCGGGCCGCCGGCACTTCGCCCGGCCGGGCCTCTATCTCGGGCTGGCGGTCTTCCTGCTGGTGATCGCACCGCATCTGCTGTGGCTGGTCCGGAACGATTTCGTCACCCTCGGCTACCTCGCCGAACGAAGCGACGAGACCCTGACCGGCCCGGCGGGCCATCTCACCGCCCCTCTCGCCTTCCTGGCCGACCAAGCCTTCGCCGTCGCCCCGATGCTGGTGGCGGCGGCGATCGGCCTCGCCGTCCTGGGACGGGGGCGGATCGCGCCCCTCCTCCGCCTCGCCGGCCAGCGGCTGCGCTCCCCGGCCGGGCTGTACCTCGCCTTCATCTATCTCGTTCCGATCGCGGTTCTCGCCGTCGCCTCCGCCGTCACCGGCATCCGCATCCGGACGATGTGGGGCATGAGCCTCGTGCTGGCCGCGCCGCCGCTGCTGGCGCTGCTGCTGCCGGCGCTCGCCGCCTCCGGCCCGTCGGGCGCGCGCTTCCGCACCGCCGCCCTGGCGCTGGCGCCGATCTTCGCGATCGCCTTCACCGGGCTGATGCTGATCAAGCCCGGCCTGTCCGGCGTGCCGAACATCATGAATCTCGACGGGCCGGCTTTGTCGGCGGCGGCTGAGGCGCTCTGGCGGAACAGCCAGGCCGGGGCGGCGGAGACCGTGATCGGCACGATCCCGGAAGCCGGGACCGTCTCGCTCTATGCCGCCTCGCGGCCGCAGGTCTTCGAGGACGCCGATCCGGCGCTGTCGCCCTGGGTCGACCCGGCCCGCCTGCTGCGCACCGGCGCCCTCTACGCCTCCCGGCGCCGGCCCGAGCCGGGCCGGCCGATCGCCGGCCTGTGCCCGCAGGACGTCACCGAATACGCTTGGCCGGCGCGGACGGCGCTGGGAACACCGCTCGAAAGCCGCACCGTCTGGCTGGCCGTGCTGCCCGGCCGATCTGCCCCGGCCGTCACCTGCCCCGTGGGATGAGGGCTGCGATGAATCACACCGTCCGGACCAACCCGCGTCGCCTGTCCATCGTCGTGCCGCTCTACAACGAGGCGGATTCGGTGGCGACGCTGCACCGGCAGCTCGAGACCCTGGCCGCCCGGCTGGACGAGGCCCACGGTCTGGCGGTCGAGGTGATCTATGTCGACGACGGCAGCCGCGACGGCAGCGCCGGCGTGATCGCCGGTTTGCCGGACGGCCAGGTGCGGGTGGAGTTGATCCGCCTCAGCCGCAACTTCGGCAAGGAGGCGGCGCTGACCGCCGGCCTCGACGCCGCGATGGGCGACGCCGTGGTGTTCATGGATTCGGACGGCCAGCACCCGCCGGAGCTGATCGACACCTTCGTCCGCCACTGGCTGATCGATGGCGACGACATCGTCTACGCCGTGCGCCGCCGGCGGCAGGAGGGGCCGGTCTACCGCCTGCTGGTCAAGTCCTTCTACGGGCTGATGAATTCCGGCAACGCCTTCCGCATCACGCCGGATGCGGCCGATTTCCGCCTCCTGTCGGCTCAGGCGGCGGAGGCGCTGCGCGGCCTCAGGGAGCGCGGCCGGTTCTTCAAGGGCCTGTCGGTCTGGGTCGGGTTCCGGCAGCGCCGGATCGACTATCAGCCGGCGGAGCGCATCGGCGGCACCACCAAATGGTCGTTCTGGAAGCTGCTGCTGCTGTCGCTCAACGGCGTGACGTCGTTCAGCCGCATGCCGCTCCGGATCTCGACGCTGCTGGGCTTCGCCATGGCCCTCGCCGCCTTCGCCTACGGGCTGTGGATCACCACGGTCTGCCTGGCCAAGGGCGTAGCCCTGCCCGGCGTGCCCGGCGTGATCGACATCCTGGTGCTGATCGGCGGCGTGCTGCTGATCAATCTCGGCATCCTCGGCGAATATCTCGGCCAGATCCTCGACGAGGTGAAGGACCGCCCCCTCTATGTCGTCGCCGAGCATGTGCGGCGGGACCGTGTGGAAGAGCTGCCCCATGTCCTCCAGACGTATCACGCTGGTCGCCGATGACTACGGCCTGGCGCCCGGCGTCTCGCTGGCGATCCGCCAGCTCCTCTCGGCGGGAAGCCTGTCCGGCACGAGCTGTCTGACGGTCGGGGCGTCCTGGCCCGAGGCGGCGGAGCTGCTGCGCGGCCTTCCCGCCGATGCCGGGCCGATCGAGGTCGGCCTGCATCTGTGCCTCACCGGCCCCTTCGCCCCGCTGTCGCCGCAGCTGCGCGTCGATGCCGGCTGGTACCGCTTCCCCAGCCTCGCCGCCCTGGCCCGGCTGAGCTTCGGCCGTCGGCTGCCGCAGGGCGCCCTGTCGGCCGAGATCGAGGCGCAATACGCCGCCTTCGTCGCCGCCTTCGGCCGGGCACCCGACTTCATCGACGGGCACCAGCACGTCCACCTCCTGCCCGGGATCGCGGAGACCCTGGCGTTGACGCTGCGCTCGGCCGCGATCCGCCCGCGCTGGATCCGGCGCTGCGGCGACCGGCCGTGGCGGATCCTGCGCCGCCCTTTTGCCTCGAAATCCCTCGCTCTCCAGGCCCTGAGCCTGCGGTCCGACGCCCTGCTCGAGCCGGTCTCCGAGCGGCGGAACGACAGCTTCTGCGGGGTCTACGACTTCGCCGACCGCGACTATGCCGCGCTGTTCGAGCGCTGGCTCGAGACCGTGCCGGACCGGGCCGTGATCATGTGCCATCCCGGCGTGGTCGACGCGCGGCTCGCCGCCCTCGACCCGGTGCTCTGGCCGCGCGAGGCCGAATACCGATACTTCGCCGGAACGGAGTTCCGCCGCGCGCTGCAGCGGCACGGCGTGGCGCTGGCCCCCTTCTGCGCGCCGGCGGCGGCGAATGCGCCCGGCGCCGCCGCGGAGGCTCCCTTCCGCCGGCAAATCGGCTAGACTCGCCGGGTTCTCATCCGCAGATCCCGAATGGCCATGCCCTCCTTCGACATCGTCTCCAAGACCGACCTCACCGAAGTCGACAACGCCATCGCCGGCGTGACCCGCGAGGTGGCGCAGCGCTTCGACTTCAAGGGGTCGAAATGCTCGATCGAGCGCAGCGACAACACGCTGACGATCCTGGCCGACGACGACCTGAAGCTGAAGCAGATGCACGAGCTGCTGCGCGGCTATTTCGCCCGGCGCAAGCTCGATGCCGGCGCGCTCGACTTCAAGACGCCGGAGAAGGCCTCGGGCAACATGGTGCGGCAGGAGGTGGTGGTGAAGCAGGGCATCGACCGCGACCTGGCCAAGACCATCATCAAGGCGATCAAGGACAGCAAGCAGAAGGTCCAGGCCGCGATCCAGGGTGATGAGCTGCGGGTCAGCGGCAAGAAGATCGACGACCTGCAGGCCACCATCGCCCTGGTCCGCGGCCTGAAGATCGAGCAACCGCTGCAGTATCTGAACTTCCGGGACTGACGCCGGAGCTGGGGCGCCAATCCCCGCGGAGAGATCGGCGCCGGCCCGGTCAGAGCACGAAGTCGGCCGCTGTCAGGGTGAGGGTCCCCTGCACCAGGATGGCGAAGTCGGCGACCTTGTCGCCGCTCACGTCGCCCTCGACCAGCAGGTCGTCGCCCGCGGCGGTGAAGCGCACCTCCGCCCCCACCCCGGTGAAGGGATCGGTGCCGATGAAGCTGAAGGTGCTGTTCCCGTTCGCGGCGTTGCCGTCCGCATCGATCTGGCTGAGGTCGATCCTGTCCCACTCCAGGCTGTTGAAGTCCTGGATCGTGTCGCGGCCGGACACGTCGACGGTGCTGTCGCCGACCGCCTGGTAGGCGAACAGGTCCGCACCGGCTCCGCCGTTCAGCACATCGGCTCCGCCGGCCCCGGTCAGCCGGTCGTTGCTGTCCTCCCCGGACAGCATGTTGGCGCCGCTGTTGCCGGTCAGGGTGTCGCCGCGGGCGGAGCCGACCAGGTTCTCGACGCCGACCAGGACGTCCCCCTGGGCATCGCCGAAGCGGGCCATGCCGGTGCCGAGATCGATCGTGACGCCCAGGCTCGAATGCGCGTAGCTGACGGTATCGACGCCGTCGCCGCCATCGAGGCGGTCCGCGCCGAGGCCGCCGTCAAGAACATCGCCCCCCGCACCGCCCCGCAGCACATCCGCCCCACCGCCACCGGCCAGCGAATCATTGCCGATTTCGCCCCAGAGCCCGTTGTCGGCGCCGTCACCGGTCAGCAGGTCGTCATGACTGCTGCCGACCACGTTCTCGATGCCGGACAGCGTGTCCCCGGCGGCCGAGCCGCCGGTGCCGGTACCGGACTGCAGATCGACCTGCACCCCGGCCGCGCTGTCGCCGTAAACGGCCGTATCGATCCCGGCGCCGCCGATGAGCTGATCCGCCCCGGCGCGTCCTGTCAGGTAGTCATTTCCGACACCGCCGTCAAAGCGATCGTTTCCGGCGCCCCCGGTCAGGGAGTCGGCGAAGGCGCTGCCGACCACCCGGTTGACATTGGTGAGGGTGTCGCCATCCGCATCGCCGCCCAAGGCCACGCCACTGGCGAGGCTGAGGGTGATGCCAACAGCATTCTCAACATAGGAAACGGTCGCCAGATGGGCACCGTCGAAATGATCGGCGCCGGCACCGCCGATCAGGAGGGCGGTCGCGGTCGTTCCGATAAGCATGTCGGCACCGTCCTCTCCTCTGAGAACATCGTTCCCCAAGCCGCTGGTCAGGGTGTCGTCTCCGGCACCGCCCGACAGCAGATCGTCGCCGCTGCCGCCGTTCAGCGTGTCCTTGCCGGCCCCGCCGGTGAGAACGTCGTTCCCCGCCCCGCCATCGAGCCGATTGTCGCCGCTGCTTCCTGTCAGCTGATCGTTGCCGCTGCCGCCGGCCGCGTTCTCGATGCTGATATAGGTGTCACCGCCGGTTCCCAGCCCGAGCTCGAGATCGACCTGCACGGCGGCAATGAGATCCCCGTAATCGACCGTGTCGCTGCCGTCGCCGCCGTCGATGGTATCGCCGCCGCCGGAACCGCTCAGCCGGTCGTCCCCGGCCAATCCCTCCAGGTGGTTGGCAATCCCGATGCCGTTATTTCCGGTCAGACGGATGACGTCGTTGAAGTTGCTGCCGATGGCGTTCTCGAGCGAGGTGATGTTGGAGCCGGAGCCGTCGAACTGGGCCCCTGACGTCCGGCTCGCGAAGCTGACCGTATCGTCGCCGCTGCCCCCGAACAGGTAGCTAACCCCCGACCCGCTATCGAGCCGGAACAGGTCGTCGCCGTCGCCGCCATCCATGACATAGACAGAGATGTTCGCGGCGATCACGTCGTCGCCGCCATAGCCGTAGATGTACGGAGTCCCGCCCAGATCGACGAGGATCTCGTTATAGCCTGGATAGGAACCCGACGCGCCCGGCGAGTGGATAAAGTCACTCCCCTCCGTTCCATAGTAATTTGGCACGATATCCTCCATATATTATCGAAATGAGAGCGATACTATCAGCCCATCCGGCCAAATCAAGAATAGAGCTTCTAAAATATTATTACGCCACGCAGTTTGGATATTTCAGATTGGGCCGTAATAAAGCAACCGCTCCGGATCCCTCAACCGCCCTGGCGAATCGAGGAAAGAGGTCCATCGAGGCGCAACCGATTGACGCGCGGAGCGTTGTCTCCCGACAGTGCATTGGCTCGTTTGGGCCTGGAGAGACCGATGAACCGCTCGTCCCTTCTTGTCGTCACCCTGGCTGCGGCCGTCACCCTCACCGCCTGCGGTACGACCAGAGAAACCGCCACGCCCACGCAACCGTCTGCCCCCATTGCCAGCGCCATCGTCACCGGCACCGCGACCTATCGAGAGCGCATCGCCCTGCCGGCCGATGCGGAGCTGATCGTACAGCTGCTCGACGTCTCGCTGGCCGACGCGCCGTCGACGGTGATCGCCGAGCAGCGCATCGCCCCGGTCCGCGTGCCGGTGTCCTTCACCCTGTCCTACGACCCGGCGAAGATCGATCAGAGCCACGTCTACGCCGTCTCGGCCAGGGTCGAGCGCGGCGGCCAGCTGCTGTTCGTCACCGATACCCGCCACCCGGTGCTGACCCAGGGGGGCGGCAGCAACGTCGAGATCACGATGGTGCGGGCGCAATCGCGCTAGCGTCGCCCGATCAGGCCTTCTGCCGGTCGCGCCACAGCGCATAGAGGTCGAGGCCGTCCGGCCGCACCGGCAGGTGGCGGATGGCCATCGCCTGGTCGGCCAGGGGCTTGGCCAGCTCGGCATAGACCCCGGCGGTGGACAGGCCGTAGGGCGCCCCGTCCTCGTTCGAATAGGCGTAGTACACCGCCGTGACGCCGGTCATGGTCATGGCGGCGAGGCACATCGGGCAGGGATGGCCGCTGGCGTAGACGGTGCAGCCGTCGAGCCGGAGGCCGCCGAGCCTGCGACTCGCCGCCCGGATCGCCTGCAGCTCGGCATGCGCCGTGGGGTCGCCTGTGGCGCCCATCTGGTTCACCCCGGTGGCGATCACGATGTCGTCCCGCACCACGACCGCGCCGAAGGGCCGGCCGCCCTCGTCCTCGACATTGCGGCGGGCGAGCTCGATCGCCTGGGCGAGGAAGCGTTCATGCATCGTCATCGTCTCACAGCCCTCCTGCCGGCAGTCCCCTCCGGGTCTCGGCGATGCGGGCCAGGATAGCATCGACGGTCCCGTCGACGGTCATCGCCGAGCTGTCGAGCCACAGCCCGACCGCGGCGTGTCGGCGCGCATTCCCCTATCCAGATCAGCAGGCGTCCAGGCGCCATACCCTGTCTTCGCCCGACCTGTCTCACGCTCGGCCACCGCCTCGGGCGACGGGCACAGCACGACGATGCCGAAGGACCGGCCGCGCAGCAGCCCCGAAATGACGTCCTGCCAGATCACGGCGAAGCCGGCCTCGGCATAGCGCTCGGCCACCATCGCCGCCAGCTCGTACCGAAGGTCGAGCTGGCGCAGCGCCTCGGCCGGCAGGTCGGGCGTCACCTCGACCCGGCCGGAGACGACCATGCGCCGGAACACGTCGCCGCGCAGATGCACCGCGCGCGGCAGCCGCTCGGCCAGGGCCTGCGCCACGGTCGACTTGCCCGCCGCCATGATGCCGGTGACGACGAGGATGTCGGGCATTTCGGCATGCGTGGCCATGGCGGGCAAAGCTCCCGGGCTTGCTTGCAGCCCTCAGGCCCGGCCGCTGCACTCCCGCACCAGCAGGGTCTGGAACCAGTCGTCCTTCAGCAGGAAGTTGAGGTTCTTGGCGATGGCGTCGTCCACCGCGCGGTCCACCGACTGGCCGCGGGCGACGGTGAAGGTGGTGCCGAAGGCCTGGTCGAACTCGACAGTGTTGCCGACGGTCAGGACGTAGCGGATGTCGACGCCGTAATGCTCCTCCGCCCCTGCCCGGTCGACCTTGAAGTCGCGTATCGTGCCGTCGAGCACGCAGCGCGCCGAGTTCAGCCCGGCGCCGGCGCGGCGCAGCTCGGCCTTCAGCGCGTTGGTGACGTAGCCCGACACGTCGCGGACGCTGCCCTGCGGCGCCACCCCGCCGCGCGGCTGGTAGCCCATCGGATTGACCGCGATCGATCCGGTCAGATGTGTCGTGGTCCGCGGCTGATAGCCGGTGCGCGGCCCCGGCCCCGGCGGCTGCACGGCGCAGGCGGCGACCAGGAAAGCGAGGGCGAGCGGCAGGCGACGCGGCATTCAGGGGCTCCGATGATTCCAACGGGGCCCGAGCGCCCCGCCCCGACATAGCCTCGCCGCCGCCGCAGGGTCAATCCGATGCCGGCGCCGCCGGCCTCGCCGCGGGCTCAGCGGAAGCCGGTCACCCGGTGCGGCACATAGGGCGCCTCCAGCGCCGCGATCTCCTCCGCCGTCAGCTGCAGGGACAGCGCGGCCACGGCGTCATCGAGATGCTCGATCTTGGTGGCGCCGACGATCGGGGCCGTGATCCCCGGCTGCTGCAGCACCCAGGCCAGCGCCACCTGGGCCCGCGGCACGCCGCGCGCCCGGGCAACCGCGGCCACCGCCTCCACCACCTCGCGGTCGGCCTCGGCGGTCGCGGCATAGAGCGTCTTGCCGAACTCGTCGGTCTCCGACCGGGCACTGGTCTCGTCCCAGTCGCGGGTCAGCCGGCCGCGGGCCAGCGGGCTCCAGGGAATCACGCCGACCCCCTCGGCCCGGCACAGCGGCAGCATCTCCCGCTCCTCCTCGCGGTACAGCAGGTTGACGTAGTTCTGCATCGAGACGAAGCGGGTCCAGCCGTGGCGGTCGGCCAGGTACAGCGCCTTGGCGAACTGCCAGGCGTGCATCGAGGACGCGCCGATGTAGCGGGCCTTGCCGGCCTTGACCACGTCGTGCAGCGCCTCCAGCGTCTCCTCGATCGGCGTCTCCGGATCCCAGCGGTGGATCTGGTAGAGATCGACATAGTCGGTGCCGAGGCGGCGCAGGCTGTTGTCGATCTCGCTCAGGATCGCCTTGCGCGACAGGCCGGCGCCGTTCGGCCCCGGCCGCATCCGGCCGTGCACCTTGGTCGCCAGCACGATCTCGTCGCGCCGGGCATATTCCTTCAGCGCCCGGCCGACGATCTCCTCGCTGCTGCCGTCCGAATAGACATTGGCCGTGTCGAAGAAGTTGATGCCGAGGTCCAGCGCCTTGCGGATGAAGAGCCGGCTCTCCGCCTCGCCCAGCGTCCAGGGATGGGTGCCGCGCCCGGGGTCGCCATAGCTCATGCAGCCGAGGCAAAGACGCGACACTTCGAGGCCGGTCCGGCCCAGTCTCGTATAGTCCATGATCTCGTTCCGTCTGGCGGGGGCCGCCGGCGATGGCCGGACGGCAGGGGGTCCGCGGCCCGATAGGGGCGGCCTTCGCAGTCTAAGGCGACAGGACGTGGCCGGGGAAGCCGTCAGCGCGGGTCGCGGCCCAGCGCCGCAGCGAGGCATCTCTCAGCCGCCGCCGATTCTCTTCAACGAATTTTAGAAAAATCGGACAAATCCAAAGAGACCAATCGTTTCCGAGATGCTCTTCAAAGGGAAATTTGGAAAAAGGAATTGATGAAATTTTCCGGTCAAACAAAGGCACGGGAATATGTATTGCGCCTCTGCTTCACTTGTAGGCTGAATTCCGACGATGTGCCTTTCCGGAGAGAAGAAGGCACCGTCCAACAACTGTGGGGGCAAACGCATGTCAGACACGATCCAAGGAGCTGTCCTGTCCGCCGGGGACGATCCGCTGCTCGACCTGCAGTGGCACCTCAAGGGGCCCGAGGCGAACGGCGCCAATGTCGAGGCGGTGTGGGCGGACTACACCGGCGAGGGCGTCAGGATCGCCATCCATGACGACGGCATCCAGCTCGACCATCCGGATCTCGCGCCCAACATCGACCGCTCGCTGTCGATCTACGCGGTGACCGGCGAGGAGGCGCCGAACTATGTGCCGTCCTCGGTCGACAACCACGGCACCGGCGTCGCCGGCGTCGCGGCGGCGGCCGGCGACAACGGGCTCGGCGGCCGCGGCGCCGCCTATGAGGCGACGCTCGTCGCCATCCACGATCCGACGATCGCCGGCGTGCCGACGCTGGCCGCGATCGTCAATGCCCGCAACCACGCCGCCGAGCACGCCGACATCATCAACGGCAGCTGGGGCTATGCCGACGACTACGACAACGGTGTGCTGCGCGACAATTTCGACGATCCGTATTTCGCCCCGGCCCGGGACGCGACGATCAACGCGGCGGAGAACGGGCGCGGCGGGCTCGGCACCATCATCGTCCAGGCCGCGGGCAACGGCCGCGAGGACGACGACAACACCAACTATCACTCCTTCGACAACAACCGCTACACGATCTCCGTCGCCGCGGTCGCCGACGACGGCAAGACCTCCTGGTACAGCAACCCGGGCGCCACGATCCTCGTGGCGGCGCCGAGCAGCGGCCTGACCGGCACCAACGAGCGCATCGTCACCACCGACCGCACCGGGGACGACGGCTACGGAGCCGGCGACTACCAGGGCGTCAACGACGTGCGCGGCTTCGGCGGCACCTCCTCGGCGGCGCCGCTGGTGTCGGGGATCGTCGCCCTGATCCTCGAGGCGAACCCCGATCTCGGCTGGCGCGACGTGCAGGAGATCCTGGCGATCTCGGCCCGGCAGTCGGATCCGGACGAGGCGATCCAGGTCAACGGCGCCGGCAACTGGAACGGCGGCGGCTACACCGTCAGCCACGACTACGGCTTCGGCACGGTCGATGCGCTGGCCGCGGTCAGGCTGGCCGAGACCTGGGGCGCGGCCCACACCAGCCACAACGAGGTGAAGGTCGAGAAGACCGTCACCCTCGGCCAGGCCGGCACCATCGCCGACGATCCGGCGGCGCCGCTGGTCTCCACCGCCGTGATCAGCCAGGGCATCGACATCGACCGCGCCGAGGTCACGGTCGAGCTGACGCATGCGGAGATGGGCGATCTGAAGATCGAGCTGGTCTCGCCGGACGGCACCTCGAGCCTGCTGCTGGACACGCCGACGACGGCCGCCGACTTCATCACCGATCTGCACTTCACCTTCGGCAGCACGCTGCTGCGCGGCGAGACCGGCCAGGGCACCTGGACGCTGCGGGTCACCGACACGGAAGGCAACGACAAGACCGGCCTGCTCGAATCCTGGACCCTGAAGCTGTATGGCGACGCGCTGTCGGCCGACGACACCTACTACTACACCAACGACTTCGCCAAACTGACCGCGACATCCCGCCTGACGCTGTCGGACACGGATGGCGGCAGCGATACGATCAACGCCGCCGCCCTGTCGACGGCGAGCGACATCGACCTCGGGGCCGGCAAGGCCAGCCTCGCCGGCAAGTCGGTGACATTCGCCGCGGGGTCGATCGAGAATGCCTTCGGCGGCGATCTGGACGACCGGCTGGTCGGCAGCGCCGCGGCGAACCAGCTGCATGGCGGGCGCGGCGGCGACACGCTGATCGGCCGGGCCGGCGACGATGCGCTTCACGGCGACAACGGCAATGACGTGCTTCGCGGCGGCGCCGGGGCCGACACCCTGCATGGCGGCGCCGGAATCGATCTCGCCAGCTATTTCGACAGCGCGGCGGGCGTGAGCGTCAACCTGGCCACCGGCGCCGCCCGCGGCGGCGATGCGCAAGGCGACCTGCTGGTCAGCATCGAGAACGTCAGCGGCAGCCGGTTCGACGACACCCTCGTCGGCGGCGATGGGACCAACACCCTGTTCGGCCGCGACGGCGACGACGTGCTCAACGGCGGCGGCGGCCGGGACAGCCTGCAGGGCGAAGCCGGCGCCGACCGCTTCGTCCTCTCGTCGGTGCTGGACAGCGGGATCGGCGCGACTGCCGACCGGATCGGGGATTTCAGCCACGACCAGGGCGATCGCATCGATCTGAGGCTGATCGACGCCAACACCCTGGTCTCCGGTGATCAGGCCTTCACCTTCATCGGCACCGACCTGTACTCGCACACGGCGGGAGAGCTGCGCTTCGCCGTCAATGCGCATGGCAGCGGCACCGTCACGATCGCCGGCGACATCGATGGTGACGGCGTATCCAATTTCCACATTGTGCTCAGCGGCGTGATCGGCTTGGCCGCCGCCGATCTCCTGCTCTGATCTCCAACTATCGCGAGGCTGCGGAGGGCCGCTCTTCGGAGCGGCCCTTCTGCCGTTCGGCGCGTTTCCAAGGAACTCACGTCCGGTTGCGATGTTGGTACGATGCCGGCGTCGCGCGCGGCCCGAGACTCCGGCATTCGTTCGGGCCTTCTCTCTTCCGCCTCTATCCCGCGGCTGCCGCCGCGTTCGACTGCGTCAATCGCATCAGGGGGCCTGCCATGTCTCCTCAAGACCTGACGGTGAAGCTCGACGCCGACATGCCGCAGCTCAGGGTCCTCGATCCCGAGCTGCTCGACTACATTCAGCGGCGCCAGGTCGACGATGTCATCTATCCGGCCGGTGCCAGGATCATCGCGGAGGGGGAGCCCGATCCGCCGCTCTACACAGTGACCAGCGGCTGGGCGATGCGCTTCAAGTCGTTGCAGGACGGGCGGAGGCAGATCCTGTCCTTCGTCATGCCGGGCGACGTGATCGGCTTCCAGGCCCAGTTCTTCGACAGCGCGGTCACCTCGATCGAAGCGATCACCGAGGTTTCGCTCTGTGTGATCCCGCATGACGACATCTCCCGCCTGCACGAAACCCATCCGGAGATCGCCCTGCGGTTCGCGGCGCTGACCGCGGACCAGAAGCGGGTCATGGAGGAGCAGCTGCTGTCGCTGGGCCAGCGCACGGCGCCGGAACGGGTGGCGGCACTGATCCTGGACCTGTATGGCCGGGCCGAGGCGCGCGAGATGGTGCGTGACGGCAGCATGCCGTTCCCGCTGACCCAGCAGCACATCGCCGATGCGCTCGGCATCTCGCTGGTGCACGCCAACCGGACACTGACACGGCTGCAGCGCGACAGGCTGTTCCGGATCCGGGGCCGCCGGCTGCAGATGCTGGATGCGCCGGCCTTGGAGAAAATGGCGCAGAAGCCCGCGAACTGAGCGTCACGCAGCCTCGGCGGCCGGCGGGACATAAGCCATCCGGGCGGCGCGGACCTGGTGGTGATGCTCGTCGGCCCAGCGCACCAGCGCGTTCAGCGGCTCCATCAGCGACCGGCCCAGCGGCGTCAGCGCGTAGTCGACGCGCGGCGGGATGGTCGGATGCACCGTGCGCGACACCAGGCCGTCCTGCTCCAGCCGGCGCAGCGTCTGCGCCAGCATGCGCTGGGAGATGTCGCCGATCTCGCGCTTGACCGCGGTGAAGCGCTTCACCCCCGGCGCCAGCGTCTGCAGCACCAGCAGGCTCCAGCGGTCGCCGATACGGTCCAGCACGTCCCGGACCGGACAGGGATGGAACGCCCCGTCCACCATCTTGCGCGCCACCATCATCCTTTCCTTCCCATCGCCGTGACAAGGCCAAGGCAGTATACTATCGGAACCGAGACCCTGATCGGAACCATGGGCTTGTCATGGACGGCGCGGCCTGCCGGATCGGGCCGGGCGCCAGTCGCGCCGACGATCCGGCGGCCGCCGGGCGAAGCCTGACGAATCGGCCTTAAATTAAGGATTTTTCATTGGGAACCCGGCTTCGCTGCGGCCTATTCCCATGGCGTGAGCCCACAACAAGGGAGCTTGGACCATGGCGAACAGCCAGACTCCGCACCGGGGTGGCGCCGGCAACTTCGCCTACAATCGGGAGCGTGCGGCGGCGGCCGGCCGCAAGGGCGGCCAGATGAGCAGCGGCAATTTCGCCCATGACCCGGCGCGTGCGGCGGAGGCCGGCCGGAAGGGCGGCCAGCACAGCGGCGGCAACTTCAAGAACGATCCGGCGCGCGCAGCGGCGGCCGGCCGCAAGGGCGGCCAGGAGAGCGGCGGCAACTTCGCCCATGATCGCGAGCGTGCGGCGGAAGCGGGCCGGAAAGGTGGTCTGTCCGGCCACGGACCGCATTGACGCCTCCCCGTTGAGCTCGCTCCATCCGGGCAGGCTCGGGCCTGCCCTTCCTTTTTGCCTGCGGCGTCCGGCCGGCCCGCCCTTGAGCAGCGGCAGCCGGCCGGCCGCACCGCCGTGCCTCAGGCGGCCTGCGGATGTGCATGCCGGGCCGCCGCGGTGTTGATCGCGGTCTTGGCCAGCTTGGTCAGCTTCTCATCGGTCGCCTTCTCCTCCGCCAGCGTCTCCAGCAGCAGGTTCAGGGCCTGGTCGTGCTTCATCGCCTTGGCCCAGGTGCTGACGGTGCCGTAGGCCGCGATCTCGTAGTGCTCGACCTTCTGCGCCGCTGCGATCAGCGCGGCGTCCAGCGCATCGGGCTCCAGCCCCATTTCCGTCAGCTCCTGCGCCTCGGCCAGCAGCCCTTCCATCGCCTCGCATTTGTGACCGCGCGACGACACGTCGAGGCTCTCGAACACGCTGTCCAGACGCTCGACCTGGGTCTTGGTCTCCTCGAGGTGCTGCTCGAACCCCTGCTTCAGCTCCGGGTGGCTGGCGGCGCGCGCCAGCTTCGGCAGCGCCCGGGTGAGCTGCCGCTCGGCGTTGTAGATGTCCCTGAGCTCGTTGACAAACAGATCATGCAGCGTCTTCGTCGCCATGGCCGGCCTCGCTGTGGCTGATGAGGGATGAACGGCCGCCGGGTCGCCCGGCGGCCGTCTTCCCCAAGCCAATGGCGGCGATCGGCCCGCGGTTCCACGGCCGCGGGCGACGCGATGCGTCAGGCCAGGAGCGGCATCATCGCCGCCACCAGCGGGTGGCGGACGATGTCGGCGGTGGTCAGGCGGACGACGGCGACGCCGTCCAGCGGCTCCAGCCGCCGCGCCGCCTCCTCCAGCCCCGACAGGCCGGGCAGCAGGTCGGTCTGGTCGGGGTCGCCGGTGATCACCATGGTCGAGTGCCAGCCGAGGCGGGTCAGCAGCATCTTCAGCTGCTGGAAGGTCATGTTCTGCGCCTCGTCGACGATGACGAAGCTGCGCGAGATGGTGCGGCCGCGCATATAGGCCAGCGGCGCGATCTCGACGATCCCCTCCTTGGTCATCTGGCGCACCTGCTTGGCGCCGAGACGGTCGGACAGCGCGTCGTAGATCGGGCGCATCCAGGGGTCCATCTTCTCGTTGATGTCGCCGGGCAGGTAGCCGAGGCTCTCGCCCGCCTCCACCACCGGCCGGGTGATGACGATGCGGCTGATCCGCTCGGCGGTCAGCGCCTCGACCGCCTTCGACACGGCGAGATAGGTCTTGCCGGTGCCGGCGGGGCCGAGCGCGAGGGTCATGGCGTGGCCGTCGATCGCCTTCATCAGCGCTTCCTGATTGGCGGTCCGCGGCTTGACCGTCTTCAGGTAGCTCTGCTCCCGGAAATCATCGTCGTAGCCCTCGCTGATGGCGACGACACGGGCACTGGAGGCGTTGCGTTTGGCCATGGAACGTCGTCCTTTGCTCTCGCTTGCATCCTCGAACAGCGGATCCCAGCCGCCGCCCCCTTCACCGGGAGATCTCATTCGCCGGAACCCTCCGTCGGGTCGGGTGGAACAGGACAGGTCGGATCGGATGGGTCAAAAACGACAAACGCCCCTGCGAAGGGGCGTTCGAACGAGCGTCGATGCTGAGTCTGCCCCTGGTCGGAGCCGGGAAGCGGATGGTGATGCCAGGCTGCTGCCCGTCGCATGTCGCCTTTCCGATCACTGACGACGGCAATCACGTCGCCAGGAATGAGAGTCGCACCAACCTTCGTGCTGCACCAGCGAAAAGAAGAGGCGACACGGAAAATTCATACCAATTATGGCCTGCTTGCGCCGGGGATGCGGCTAAATCTAGCGGCTACTACTAAAAGATGCATCGACTTGCGTGGCCATGTCGATGAAGGCGCGCGCCGCCGGCGAGGTCTCGTCGCGGCGCCAGGTCAGCCACATGGTGGTGACGGCGCCCGGGTCGGACAGCCGGCGGAACACCACGCCCTCGACCTGGATCCGCTGCAGCGAGGCCGGCAGCAGCGACACGCCGAGCCCGGCCGCGACCAGGCCGACGATGGTGGAGACCTCGCGCGCCTCCTGCCCCAGCCGCGGGCTGAAGCCGGCGTCGCGGCACAGGCCGATCATCTGGTCGTAGAGGCTGGTGCCCTGGTCGCGCGGATAGCAGACGAAGGATTCCTCGGCCAGCTCGGCCAAAGCCAGCGGCGCCGGCGCGCCCGCGGCCAGCGGATGATCGGTGCGCAAAACCGCCACCAGCGGGTCGCGGAACAGCTCACGCACCTCGATCTCCTCCGGCACCGGCGGGAAGGTCGGGTTGCGCAGGAAGCCGATCTGCAGCCGCCGCTCCGCCAGCGCCTCGATCTGCTGCCGCGTCGGCATCTCCTGCAGCTCCAGATGCACGTCCGGATGGCTGCGGCGGAAGGCGAAGATCGTCTGCGGGATCAGCGTGGTGAAGGGGGCGGAGGCGGTGAAGGCGATGCGGATCTCGCCGATCTCGCCGCGCTGCGCCCGGCGCGCCACCTCCGCCGCACGGTCGGCGGCGGCCAGCACCGTCCGCGCCTGCTCCAGGAACAGCCGGCCGACCTCGGTCAGCGCCACCCGGCGGTTGCTGCGCTCGAACAGCCGGGCGCCCAGCTCCTCCTCCAGCGCCTGGATCTGCTGGCTCAAAGGCGGCTGGGAGATGCCGAGCCGCGCTGCCGCCCGGCCGAAATGCAGCTCCTCGGCCAGGGCCACGACGTAGCGCAGGTGCCTCAGTTCCATTATTCGCTAAAGCTATCAAACATGCCGCCGAACATATTGGACACTATCAATCGGCGAGACCATGTTTTCTGCGAAGGCCGGGCGCCTTCCCTTCCGCAGGCCCGGCCGGAGAGATCCCGTGACGTCATCTGTCCAGTCGCTGCCGCGTCCCGCCTCCCCCTCGATCGCCCGTGCCGTCCCGGCCGGCACGGTCGCGGCCGAGGATCTCGTCGCCTATATCGAGCACGGCACCGCCGCGTTCCACCGCACCAACCTGGCGCTGTTCGCCGCCGGCTTCGCCACCTTCGCCCTGCTCTACTGCGTGCAGCCGCTGATGCCGGTCTTCGCCGAGACCTACGGTGTCGGCGCGGCCGAGAGCAGCCTGTCGCTGTCGCTGACCACCGGCACGCTGGCCTTCGCCATGCTGGTGGCCAGCGCCCTGTCCGAGGCGTGGGGCCGCAAGCCGGTGATGGTCGCGTCGCTGTTCGCCTCGGCGGTGCTGACCGTGCTGGCCGCGCTGATGCCGTCCTGGCACGGGCTGCTGGTCCTGCGGGCGCTGATGGGGTTGACGCTCAGCGGCCTCCCGGCCGTCGCCATGGCCTATGTCAGCGAGGAGATGCATCCGCGCTCGGTCGGGCTGGCCATGGGGCTGTTCATCGGCGGCAGCGCCCTGGGCGGACTCGGCGGGCGCCTGATCGCCGGCGTGCTGACCGACCTCGCCTCCTGGCGGCTCGGGCTCGGCGTGGTCGGGCTGACCGGCCTGGTCTGCGCCGTGCTGTTCTGGCGCAGCCTGCCGCCCTCGGCGCATTTCACCCCCCGGCCGCTGCGGCCGCGGGCCCTGCTCGCCGCCTTCGCCGAGCATCTGCGCGATCCGGGGCTGCGCTGGCTGTTCCTCGAAGGCTTCCTGCTGATGGGCGCCTTCGTCACGCTCTACAACTACACCGGCTTCCGGCTGCTGGCGCCGCCCTTCGGGCTGAGCCAGACCGCCGTGGCGGCGATCTTCGTGGTCTATCTGGTCGGCATCGGCGCCTCGGTCTGGGTCGGCCATCTCGCCGGCGTGCTCGGCCGCCGCAAGGTGTTCTGGGCCCCGATCGCGCTGATGCTGGCCGGCATCGCCCTGACCCGCGGCGATGCGCTGTGGGCGATCGTCGCCGGCGTCGCGGTGCTGACCTTCGGCTTCTTCGGCGCCCATTCGGTGGCCAGCAGCTGGGTCGGCCGCCGGGCGCTGCAGGCCCGCGCCCAGGCCTCCTCGCTGTACCTGTTCTTCTACTATCTCGGCTCCAGCGTCGCCGGCTCGCTCGGCGGCATCGCCTGGGCCGGCTGGGGCTGGCCCGGCGTCACCCTGATGATCGGCGTCCTGGCCCTGGCGGCGCTGCTGATCGCGCTCCGCCTCATCGTCCTGCCGCCGCGTCAGCCCTGAGCGGCGCCGAGGCCATCCAGCAGATAGAGGCGGGTCAGCCGCCGCAGCTCGGCCACGGCCGCGGCGCGCGGCTTCAGCCCCGGCTCGACGCTGAGCGCGGCCGCCGCCTTCATCTGCAGCAGCACGACGACCGCCATGGCCATGGCCTGATCCGGCGCCAGGCCGGGGGCTCGGCGGGCGAGAATCCGGGCCACGCTCGCGCGCAGGGAGTCGCGCAGTGTCGACGGCTGGGTCGCGGCGTCCCGCCGGGCCTCGATCAGCGCCAGCACCGCTGCGCGCTCTTCCCTCAGCCCGACCAGCAGGTCGATCAGCGCATCCGCCAGGGCCGGAATCGACAGATCCGCCGCCTGCGCCTCGATCGCCTGCAGCCCTGCCAGCACCTGCTCGCCGTAGCCGGCGAGCAGGACATCGGCCAGCGCCTCCTTGCTCGGGAAGAACTGGTAGAGCGACCCGATCGCCGCCCCGGCCCGGGCGGCGACCTCGGTCATCGTCGTCGCCTCATAGCCCCTCTCGGCGAAGACGGCCGTCGCCGCCCGCAGCAGCGCGGCGACGCGGTCGCGGCCCCGCTGCCGCCGCGGCTCACGTATGGCGACGGCATCGGCGGTTGACTTTTGTGAGGACATACTCATAAAACTATTCGTGAGGCTATCCTCATATTTTCACAGATGCCCGCTCCCCGTCCATCCGTCGGCTCGCGGCCGGCATCAGCGGAGCGCGCCTGCCCGAAAGGCGACAGCGATGGCAAGTCTCGACCCGCGCAGCACCGCGCTGGTGCTGATCGATCTGCAGAACGGCATCCTCGGCATGCCGCTCGCGCCCCGCAGCGGGGCGGAGGTGCTGGCGACGGCGAAAGCCCTGGCCGCGCGCTTCCGCGCCGCCGGCGCCCCAGTGGTGCCGGTCCGCGTCGGCTGGGCCGCCGATTACGCCGACGCACCGCGGCAGCCGGTCGACCGGCCGATGCCCCGCCCGCCAGGCGGCCTGCCGGCGGGCTGGAGCGACCTCGCCGAGGGCGTGGCCGAGCCGGGCGACATCCTCATCACCAAGCGGCAATGGGGCGCCTTCACCGGCACCGAGCTCGACCTGCAGCTGCGCCGGCGCAGCGTCACGACCATCGTGCTGGCCGGCATCGCCACCAATTTCGGCGTCGAATCCACCGCCCGCAATGCCTGGGAGCTGAACTACTCCGTCGTCTTCGCCGAGGATGCGATGACCAGCCTGTCGGCGGAGATGCACAGCTTCGCGGTCGAGTCTATCCTGCCCCGCATCGGAATCGTCTCCCAAGCCGCGGACATCGTGCTCGGCCGGCCCTGAGGCGGAAAGCGAGGCTGCAGTGGTTTCCATGAACGGGCCGGCGGTGCCGGTCCTGGCCAGGCTGCCGCGTGCCGGGCAATGGGCCCTGCTGCTGGCGGCCTCGATGGCTTTCGCCGCGCTGCTGGAGGCCGCCGACCTGCCCGCGGCCCTGCTGCTGGGGCCGATGATCGCCGGCATCCTGGTCGGGGTCGGCGGCGGCACCATCCGGGTGCCGCGCCGACCCTATTTCGGCGCCCAGGCGATCATCGGCTGCCTGATCGCCGCCGCGATCACGCCGACGATCCTGGTGTCCTTCCTGCAGGACTGGCCGCTGTTCCTGGGGGTCGTGCTGTCGACGCTGCTCGCCAGCAGCGTGCTGGGCTGGCTGATGAGCCGCTGGCAGGTGCTGCCCGGGACCACCGGCGTCTGGGGCTCCTCCCCCGGCGCCGCGACCGCCATGGTGCTGATGGCGGAGGCGTTCGGCGCCGATGCCCGGCTGGTCGCCTTCATGCAGTATCTGCGCGTCGTCTGCGTCGCCACCGCCGCCTCGCTGATCGCCCGCTTCTGGGTCGAGACCGGCGCCGCCGGACCGCCGGCGATCGTCTGGTTTCCGCCGCTCGACGCCGGCCCCTTCGCCGTGACGCTGGCGCTCGCCGGGCTCGGCGCCGTGGCCGGGCGGTTCCTGCGCATTCCCGCCGGCCCGATGCTGGTGCCGCTGGTGGTCGGGGCGGTGCTGCACGCGCTCGGCCTGATCGAGATCGAGCTGCCGGAATGGCTGCTCGCCATCGCCTATGCCCTGGTCGGCTGGAACATCGGCCTGGGCTTCACCCGTCCGGTCCTGCTGCATGCCGCCCGCGCGCTGCCGCAGATCCTGCTGTCGATCCTGGTGCTGATCGCCTTCTGCGGCGGCCTGGCCTGTGTGCTGGTGCGGACGCTCGGGGTCGACCCGCTGACCGCCTATCTCGCGACCAGCCCCGGCGGCATGGATTCGATCGCCATCATCGCCGCCTCCAGCGATGTCGACCTGCCCTTCGTGATGGCGCTGCAGACCGTGCGCTTCTTCCTGGTGGTGCTGCTGGGCCCATCGGTGGCGCGCTTCATCGCCCGGCGGTCCCCGCACGCCTCTTAAAGGGTCATCCGGCCGCCGCTTTCAGCCGGCCCAGCTCCTCCAGGAACCGCTCCGCCGCCAGGTCGGGGGCCCAGGGCTCCCAGGGCGTGCCGCCATAGACCGGCTGCAGCGGATCGTCCTCGATCGGGCGGAACCGGATCTTCAGCACCCGCGAGACCTCGTCGCCGGTCCAGCCGACGACATGGATCGCCTCGCTGGCCGCGGCGACGCGGTCGGCCCGCTTGTGGAAGGCCTTCTGCTCCGCCGTCCAGCGCGGCAGGCCGTAGCGCTGGAACACCACATCCTCGAGCCGCGCTGTCAGGGCACGGAACTCCTCACCCAGGAACGGCTTGATCACCGACAGCGGGTCGAAGCCGAGCAGCCCTTCATCGGCGTCGTGCAGCAGCTCGCGCAACTCGGCCAAAGGTGACAGCGGGGCCGGCGCCCAGGCGCGGCAGAGGGCCAGCACGGCGAGCGAATGCTGTGCGACCGAGAGCGGCAGCGGCCAGGCCGAATGCCCGCCCCAGCGA
Source organism: Inquilinus limosus DSM 16000 (assembly GCF_000423185.1). Lineage (GTDB taxonomy): Bacteria > Pseudomonadota > Alphaproteobacteria > DSM-16000 > Inquilinaceae > Inquilinus > Inquilinus limosus. The sequence continues at coordinate 140,076 of NZ_AUHM01000009.1, forward strand.
TAGGTGCGGGCGAGACCCAGCGCCAGGTCGCGGTCGTCCCAGTCGAACGGGGTGGGGTTGAGCAGGTCCAGCCGCTTGCCCGACGGCAGCCGGACCCAGGCCCGCGCCATCGTCGTCCGTCCTTCCCAGCGCATTCAGGCCACCCGCCTCACGGTCCGTCGCACCCGGACGATGTCCCGTCTGCATCGAGCCGCAGCCGCCGGCCGGCGACGTCGAGATCCGCGAAATTCGATGGTGCCGGAGCGAAGTTGCCTTCGCGCATCGCCTCCACCAGCCCCGGGCAGTGGCCCGGTTCCAGTCGGCCAATCAGGTCCCAGCGGCCCCCCTGCTCCCGATAGGCGGTGATCATGCCGGTGGTCGCCAACAGGATCTCCGCGGTCCCGTCGCCCGTGAGGTCGCCGAAGAACGCCTCGCACGAGGCCTTCGCGGTCAGGCAGCCCGGCAGCGCCCATTCATGACTCCAGTCCTGGCGGAGAAAGTTGTCCGGCAGCGTCCGGCCGTAGGGCCACACCCTGATGTTGTCCTGGCGGATCTCGGGAGTGACCGCGACCGTTGCGCGGGCGCGACGATGGTCCCGCTGCTGCGCCTCGGCCGCCAGATCGCCGGCTGCGCCGCCCCGTGCCGCCAGCCGCTCCAGGGCCGCGACGCCGTAACGACCACCATCGAAGCGCAGGAAGTCATAGTCGAATTCGGTCGCCGGCACGGTTCCGTTCTCCAGCCGCCGCAACTGGTCGGCAACGGACAGCCGCGCGGGATCGGCCAACGGCGTCAACAGGGCCAGCACCACCACGATTGTCGCAACGCCCGCGGCGATGTTGGTCGGCTCCAGCCCCTTGAGCCAGGGTGCGGCCCGCAGTGCGGCCGCGGCATAGCCCAGCGCGTAACAGGCGCCGACCAGGACGCCGGCGACGCCGATGACACGCTCGGGCGTCAGACCATGCTGGTCGATCCTGAGCCAGATCCCGTGGGCGGCCAGCCCGATCAGGGGAACCAACAGGATGGCTGCCAGCCGGCCGCTCCAGCGCAGCGGTCCCGGCGGCCGCCGGTCCGGCTGGCCGTCCTGATAGGCGGCGTTGATCAGGACGATCAGGGTCGCGGCGGCGCCCAGCAGAGAGGCCGTAGCGCGTCCCGTGCGCCATAGCGGCTCGAGGCCTGTGAAGGGCAAGGCCAGCAGGAAGGCCGCCGCCAGGGCGGTCAGCAGGGGCAGAAGCCATGCCAACAGGGTCAGGGCGACGGTGCGGATGCCGCGGATCAGCCCCGCCCGCACGTCGGTCAGGTGGATCGCCGCAGCGGCCATCACCGTGCTCGCCGGAAAGGCGAACCACCATTCCCCGATGATGTCACGCACTTGCCCAATGCCGATTGCATCGAACAGGGCCGCGCCGAGGTGAAGCACCAGCCAGAACACACCGACGAAGGCAGCGGTCAGCGCCAGCTGGACGCCGTGCTTCCAGGCGATCTCGAAATAGCGCGGATAGGGCGCGACGACCCGACGTTCGGCGTCCCCGGCGGCGATCAGGTGGTGGGCGATGAACAGGATCGCCGCCGCGAAGACCCAGAGGCCGAAGGACGGCCACGGTCCCCCGCGGCCTTCGATCGCCCGGTCGATGTCGTGGACGCCCAACCCGGCGAGGATCAGCGCCGCGACGACCGCCCAAGCCAGCAGCGTCCAAAACCGGAAGGCCCCGAAGCCGATGATGGCGATCAGCGGCACATAGGCGACCACCAGCGCGGCCGCGGCGAAGGCGGATCGCGCCTGAGCCACCCAGACCCGGTCGTCGGCGACCTGCCATAGAAGATACAGCGCCACGCCCTGCAGCAGGCCGATGAACAACCGCGTGGCGCCGGCGACCTGCATGTCGTTCGCATCGTCCGGCCGGGAATCACTCATTCTCACCCCCGCCGCGACTGTGGCCTGCGGCTCATCCGGGGGCAAGACGCCACGTCATCGTGCCGGCAGACGAGCGAAAGCCGGCGGGCCGCATCGGCGGCCGCCGGTTCGATCGATCGAGAAACCGTGCCCGGAAAAGGCTAGAGCTTGATGCCGCCCGGCTGCGACTGACGCGGCGCCCAGTTGCGCACGACGGAGCTGGCCGGACCGTAGCGGCGGGCGAATTCAGCCTGCGACAGGCGCAGCCCGCGGCACAGCATCTCGGCCCGCAACGCCGCCTGCACGCGCGACGGGCGGGGAACGGCGGGCGTGGGGACTTCGGCCGAGCGGCCCATCTCCGCGATCTCCCTCATCGGGACCACAGCGCCGGTGTCGTTCGCGGCCTTGGGCGGAAGGGGGGCTAGCTCGTGATCATCCGCCCGAAGCGGGGCCGGACTCGTCCTGGGACGCCTGCGGTGCTGACCAGCCATGGCGGTTCCTCCAGCGGCTTTTGTCGTTGCGGCGCTTGGCAGCCCCGAAGGCCTGCCGCGTGCCGTGGTTCTCGCAGGAGAAGATCGATCACTGCATGTTCATCGGCGATGCGATGATCTGTGAAGCGCATCGGCATCGGGGACGGATGCCAAACCGACAAACACACGGGCCAGCGAGGCTATCGGCAAATCGTGCTCAACGCCCTCGCAGTCGATCTCCGACCTGCAGGGTGGGCACTCTGCGCCAGCGGTGACGCCCCGACAAGGAAAATCATCAAGGGCGACATAATATTACATTCCTATGACGCACCAAGCTCTGAACCGTCGAACATATGTTCAAGGCGCCATCGACTTGAACACCAGAGCCACTTCTGCCGGGACCAGCAGCCGCCACTTGCCTTCCGCCAGATCATCGAGGCCGAGCCCGCCGATGGCTGTCCGGTGCAGCGCCTCGACATGGTTGCCGACCGCCGCGAACATGCGCCGGACCTGATGATAACGGCCCTCGGTCACGGTCAGCCGGGCCCGGCGCGGCCCCAGCGGCTGCAGCACCGCCGGTTCCAGCGGCGTCGTCTCCGACCGCAGCATCAGCGTGCCCGAGGCGAAGGCCGCCGCTTCCTGCCCCGTCAGATCGCGCGCCAGCGTGGCCTCGTAGACCTTCGGGATCCGGCTCTTCGGCGAGATGATCCGGTGCAGCAGCGGGCCGTCGTCGGTCAGCAGCAGCAGGCCGGTGGTGTCGCGGTCCAGCCGCCCGACCGGGGCGATGATCGGATTGCGCAGGCGAAAGCGCGGCGGCAGCAGATCATAGACCACCCGCCCCGGATCGCTGGTCGAGCAGGTGTATCCGGCCGGCTTGTTCAGCATCAGCACGGCACCTGGCGGCGGGTCGAGCGGCCGGCCGTCGACCCGGACCGCCTCGTGGTCGGGCTGGGCCTCGGCGGACAGTGGCCGGCCTTCGGTGTCGGTGACGCGGCCGTCGCGCAGCATCGCTTCCACCTGCTTGCGGCTGCCATAGCCGAGATTGGCGAGGCGGCGGACCAGCTTCATCGAATGCCCTTCGCCGCCTCGATCACCTTGTAGGCGCCGTCGTCGGCGACGCGGCGGACCATCGTGAAGGCCTGCTCCAGCACCGCCTCATAGGGCAGGTGCCGGTTCGCCACCAGCCACAGCCGGCCCTTCGGCCGCATCGCCGCCGCCGCGGCGGCGATGAAGGCGCGGCCGAGATCGTGCCGGTCGGCCCGCCCGCCCTCGTGGAAGGGCGGGTTGGTGACGACGAAGTGGTAGCGCCGGTCCCGGGGCAGCCCGGCCGCGACGTCATGCCAGAGGAAGCCGAGCTCGGCCCGGCCGGAATAGGGCTCCAGGTTGCGCCGCGCCAGCTCCAGCGCCCTCGCCTCCGCCTCGTAGAGGTCAAGTGCCGTCACCTCCGGGCAGCGGTCCAGGACCTCTGCCGCAAGATAACCGAAGCCGGCGCCGAGATCGGCGCCCCGTCCTTTCAGATCCGCCGGCAGATGCGCGGCGAGGAGGGCCGAGCCGGCGTCGATGCGGTCCCAGGCGAACAGGCCCGGGCGGCTGAGGAAGCGGCCGCCGGCCACCGGCCGCGGTTCGTCAAGCGCCGCCCATTCGGCCCGCAGCGCCGGATCTCCGGCCCCGGCCCGCGCCCAGAACACGCGGCAGCGGTTCTTCGACAGGCTCTCGACCGGGCCGGCCAGCCGCGCCAGATCCTCCTCGACCGAGCGGGCTCCGTCGGTGTTGGCCAGGCTGGCCACGACCATGCCGCCCGGCCGGGCCCGGTCCAGCGCCCGGGCCAGCAGCGCCCGTGCCGACTCGCGCTGCCGCGGCGGCAGCACCAGCACCAGCGGGAACCGGCCTTCGACGCCGGCCGAGACCGCGAGCCCCGCCTGCTCCAACGCCGCAGCCTGGGGCCGAAAACTCTGTTCGCAGGTCAGGGCCGGCGAGGCGAATTCAGCCAGCGCCGCCCCGGCGCGGGCGCCGAGGAACAGTGCCCGGCCATCCTCGGGCCAGGCCAGGGCCCCGGTCCGGAACGGCAGGAACAGGGTGTCGAGGGCGGGATCGTCGGTCATGCCGGCCCTCCCTGGCATATCGACGCCGAAAACGGAAGCGTCAGCCGCCGCGCGAGGCGCTGCCCAGTAGTTGGGCGGGCCGGCGCAGCGCCGGGTCGAAGGGGTTGAGGCGCGGCCCGATCGCCGCCGCCTCACGCTTCAGGATCTCGACCACCGTCGGCAGCCGGTCCTCGCCCAGCCGCTCCGAGATCGTGCCGATGCTGAGCGCGGCCACCGCCCGGCCGTCGCGGTCGAGGATCGGCACGGCGACGCCGCCCATGCCCGGGAAGACGAAGTCGCGCCGGGCGGCGAACCCGGTGTCGCGTACCTTCGCCATCTCGGTCCGCAGATAGACCTCGTCCATCATGAAGCTCTGACCGATCAGGCGCGGGACGTTGAAGCGGATCACCTCCTCACGCTCCGCCTCCGGCAGGAAGGCCAGGATCACCAGCGCCCCCTGCCCGACGCCGAGCGGCACCCGGCCGCCGATGTCGCCGGTGAAGGAGCGGATCGGGAACGGCCCCTCGCAGCGGTCGAGGCACAGCGCGTCGAAGCCGCTGCGCACCAAGAGGAACACGGTGTCGCCGAGCATGGCGGAGAGGCGCTGCAGCACCGGCCGGCACAGGTCGCGCAGGTTGCCGGGATTTCCGGCCCGCGCCGCCAAAGCGAAGAACTCGATGCCGAGGCGGTAGAGCCGGCTGCGCCCATCCTGCTCGACCATCCCCTCCGCCTGCAGCGCCTGCAGCAGCCGGTGCACGGTCGCCTGGGTCAGGCCGGTGGCCTCGGCGACGCGGATCAGCTTCGCCCCCTCCCCGCCCGCCTCGGCCAGGGCCCTCAGAACGGCGAAGCCGCGCTGCAGGCTCTTGCCCGGGGCTTCGCTCTCCTTCGCCATTTCCGGAAACTCCAGATCGATTCCAACGCCTGCGATTCCGATATATGGAATCGATATGAGAATACTCGACATAAAACGGAATGTCTCCTTGACTCTCCGCTTTGAAAGGGTGTTCTGAAAAGATGCGCCGGCGCCTTTCGTTCCACGGAAGCCAAGACCGGCGGGGCCGATGCGCGGCAGCGCTGAACGGCCGGACATCGACAGGGATGCCAGGGAGCCGGCAGTGACCTTTCTCCGTCTCGAGCGGATCTCGAAGCTCTATGGCGACGTCGCCGCGGTCGCCGATCTCGATCTGACCGTGGAGCGCGGCGAGTTCGTGTCGCTGCTCGGCCCCTCCGGCTGCGGCAAGACCACGACGCTGCAGATGATCGCCGGCTTCGTGCCGGCCACGACCGGTCGGATCGTGCTGGACGGGCAGGACCTGACCCGGGTGAAGCCGAACCGCCGCGGCCTGGGCGTGGTGTTCCAGTCCTATGCCCTGTTCCCGCACATGACAGTGGCCGACAACGTCGCCTTCGGCCTGGAGATGCGCGGCGTCGCCCGGCCGGAGCGGGCGAAGCGGGTGGAGGAGGCGCTGGCTCTGGTCCATCTCGACCACCTCGCGGGCCGCTATCCGCGGGCCCTGTCGGGCGGACAGCGGCAGCGCGTCGCCCTGGCCCGCGCCCTGGTGATCGAGCCGCCGGTGCTGCTCCTGGACGAGCCGCTGTCCAACCTGGACGCCAAGCTGCGCGAGGCGATGCAGTTCGAGCTGCGCCAGATCCAGCGCCGCACCGGCACCACCACGATCATGGTCACCCACGACCAGGCCGAGGCGCTGTCGATCAGCGACCGGGTGGTGGTGATGGAGCGCGGCCGCATCACCCAGATCGACCAGCCCTACCGGATGTACGAGCATCCGCGCAGCCGCTTCATCTCCGACTTCGTCGGCAAGGCCAACCTGCTGGACGGGGTGGTGGCCCAGGCCGGCGCCACCGCACGGGTGACGGTCGGCGCCGCGACGCTGGAGGTGCCGGGCGACGGGCTGGCCGCCGGCGCCCGCGTGCTGCTGTGCCTGCGGCCGGAAAAGCTGGCGCTGGGCGCGCCCGGCACCGGCCGGCTGCCCGGCACGGTGTCGCGCCGCTACTTCCTGGGCAGCCAATGGCTGTACCACCTGGACAGCCCGGCCGGCGAGCTGCTGGCCGCGGCGCCCAACCTGGGCGGCGAGCCGCTGGCCGAGGGCGCCCGGGCCGGCATCGACTGGGCGCCGGGCATGGTTCGGGTGCTGCGCGACGCCGAGGCCGTCCGATGAGCGCGACGGCCGGCGGGCGGCTGGCGCCCGCGGCGATGGTGCTGCCGGCGACGATCCTGTTCGCCGGGCTGGTGCTGGCGCCGCTGGCGCTGACCCTGATCCTGTCCTTCCGCGTCTACGACCACGCCACCGGCGTGCAGGACGCGCTGACGGTCGGCCAGTACCTGACGGTGCTGACCGACCCCTACTACTACGAGATCTTCCTGCGCACCTTCCGCCTCTCGGCCCTGACCACGCTGATCTGCATCGTGGTCGGCGCGCCCGAGGCCTATGTGCTGAGCCGCATGCGCAGCCCGTGGCGGTCGATCTTCCTGCTGGTGGTGCTGGCGCCTCTCCTGGTCTCGGTGGTGGTCCGCGCCTTCGGCTGGAGCATGCTGCTGGGTCCCACGGGGCTGGTGAACGAGGCGCTGATCGCCCTCGGCATCGGCCGCGTCCGGCTGCTCTACACCGAGACCGCGGTGATGGTGGCGCTGGTCCACATCATGCTGCCCTTCATGGTCATCCCGGTCTGGACCTCGCTGCAGAAGCTGGACCCGGCGACCGAGCAGGCGGCGCTGTCCCTCGGCGCGTCGCACGCCACCGTGCTGCGCCGGGTGGTGCTGCCGCAGATCCTGCCCGGCCTCCTGTCCGGCAGCCTGATCGTGTTCGGCCTCGCCGCCAGCTCCTTCGCCATCCCCGGCCTGCTCGGCGGCCGGCGCCTGAAGATGGTCGCGACCGTGGTCTACGACGAATACCTGAGCTCGCTGAACTGGCCCTTGGGCGCCGCCATCGCGGTGATCCTGCTGGTCGCCAACCTGGCCATCATGCTCGGCTGCAACCGGATCGTCGAAGGACGGTACCGGCAGACCCTCGGGTGAGGCCCAGATGTCCCGCAACGGCCCCCTCGCCCTCGTCTTCCACGCTCTGGTCGTGATCTTCATGCTGGCGCCGCTGGCGATCGTCTGCCTGGTCGCCTTCACGCCGGAGAGCACGCTGAGCCTGCCGACCGCCGGCGCCTCGCTGCGCTGGTTCGAGGCGGTGTTCGACCATCCGGACTTCCTGCAGTCCTTCTGGAACAGCCTGTGGCTGGCGACCCTGTCGGCGACGCTGTCGACCGCGATCGCCGTGCCGGCCGGCATCGCCACCACCCGCTACGCCTTCCGCGGCCGCGACGCGCTGAACGCGCTGTTCCTGTCGCCGCTGCTGATCCCGCATCTGGTGCTGGGCGTGGCGCTGCTGCAGCTGTTCTCGCAGATGGGCGCCGCCGGCAGCTTCTTCTGGCTGGTGCTGGCGCACAGCGTGGTGATCACGCCCTATGCGCTGCGGCTGGTGATCGCCGCCCTGGTCGGCTTCGACCGGTCGACCGAGCAGGCGGCGGCGTCGCTGGGCGCAAGCGCCTTCACCGTCTTCCGCCGCATCACCCTGCCGATGATCCTGCCCGGCGTCGCCGGCGGCTGGCTGCTGGCCTTCATCAACAGCTTCGACGAGCTGACGATGTCGATCTTCGTCACCTCACCCGCCACCGTCACCCTGCCGGTGCGGATGTACATGTACGCGACGGAATCGATCGACCCGATGATGGCCGCGGTGTCGGCCCTGATGGTCGCCGTCACCGCCGTCGCCATGGTCGTGCTCGACCGCATCTACGGCCTCGACCGCATCCTGGTCGGCCGCCAGTGACCGGATCCTCCCGATGCCCATCCTGACCCGCCTGGCCGAGACCGGCCGGCCCGAGATCCGCTTCCGCCTGGACGGGCGCCCGGCCACGGCCCTGGCCGGCGACACGGTGCTGACCGCCATCCTGACCGCGGCCGACCGACTGCGGCGATCGGAGTTCGGCGGCCGCCCCCGTGCCGGCTTCTGTCTGATGGGCGCCTGCCAGGATTGCTGGGTGGCGACCGAGGACGGGCAGCGCTTCCGCGCCTGCTCCACCTTCATCGCCGAAGGCATGCGGCTGGTCACCGGCCCGGGAGAGGCGGCATGAGCGGCGGGCCCGTCATCGTCGGCGCCGGCCCGGCCGGCATCCGCGCCGCCCAGGCCCTCGCGGCCGCCGGGCTGCGGCCGGCGCTGGTGGATGAGGCGACGAAGGGTGGCGGCCAGATCTACCGCCGTCAGCCGGACGGCTTCACCCGCGACGCCAGGACCCTCTACGGCACCGAGGCGGCCAAGGCCGAGGCGCTGCACCGGACCATCGACGGATTGGCCATCGACCACCGGCCGAACACCCTGGTCTGGAACATCGAGGCCGGGGCGCTGGACCTGCTGCGCGACGGGCGCACCGAGCGTCTGCCCTACAGCCACCTGATCCTGGCCACCGGCGCGACCGACCGGATCCTGCCGATCCCCGGCTGGACCCTGCCCGGCGCCTACAGCCTGGGCGCGGCGCAGGTGGCGCTGAAGTATCAGGGCTGCGGCATCGGCCGGCGCGTCGCCTTCATCGGCACCGGCCCGCTGCTGCCGCTGGTCGCCTCGCAGTACCTGAAGGCCGGTGCGGAGGTCGTCGCGGTGCTCGACACCGCCCGGACGGCCGACAAGCTGGCCGCCCTGCCCGGCCTGCTGCGCGGCCCGGCCGTCCTGGCCAAGGGCCTGCGCCTGGTGGCGGCGCTGAAGGCCGGCGGCGTGCCGATGCGCTACGGCGCCCGGCCGCTGCGCATCCTGGGGACCGACCGGGTCGAGGGCCTAGTCTGGCACGACGGCGAGCGCGAGCGGCGGATCGACTGCGACGCCGTCGCCTTCGGCACTGGCCTGCGGTCTGAGACCCAGCTGGCCGACCTGGCCGGCTGCCGCTTCCGCTTCGACCCGTTGAACCGCGCCTGGCTGCCGGAGCGCGACGCCGCCGGCCGCAGCAGCGTGCCCGGCGTCTATCTGGCCGGCGACGGCGCCGGCATCGCCGGAGCGGATGCGGCCGAGCTGGCCGGCGAGCGCGCGGCCCTGGCCCTGCTGGAGGATCTGGGCCGGCCGGTCGACCGCACCCGCGCGGCGCGGCTGGAGGCGAAGCTGGCCGCGATCGGCCGGTTCCGCCGGGGGCTGGAACGCGCCTTCCCCTTCCCCGCCGGCTGGGCCTCCCGGGCGCCGGACGATCTCGTGGTCTGCCGCTGCGAGGAGGTGTCGGCCGGCACGCTGCGCGCCACCGCCACCCGCTGGAACACGCCGGAGCTGAACCGGCTGAAGGCGCTGTGCCGGGTCGGCATGGGCCGCTGCCAGGGCCGGATGTGCGGCGCCGCCGCGGCGGAGATCCTGGCCGCCTATCGCGGCGTGCCGGTCGAGGCGGTGGGGCGGCTGCGCGGCCAGGCCCCGGTCAAGCCGATCCCGGTCGCGATCGGGGACGCGCCGGAGGAAGCGGCGTGATGAGAGCTGTTACTCGTTGCGCATCCTCCGTTGCCTCTCCCGCTTGCGGGAGAGGTCGGGCTCGCGCAGCGAGACCGGGTGAGGGCGGCTCGGCCGCGACGCCAGGGCCAGCGTTTCAAGACCTGGCGGATCATGTGCTCGCTCGCGCCACAGCCGGGCTTTCGGCCAGGCCGCGATCCCCTCACCCGGACATCCTTCGGATGTCCGACCTCTCCCGCAAGCGGGAGAGGCAATCCGTTCGTATGCCCACCTGCGGCATCGCCGGAGCCGCCGCATGACCGTCACCGAGCGCATCGACACCGATGTCGCCATCATCGGCGGCGGCATCGTCGGCGCCGCCGCGGCCCTGGCGCTGCAGCGCATGGGCATGAAGGTGCTGCTGCTGGAGCGCGGCTTCTGCGGCGCCCAGGCCAGCGGCGTGAACTATGGCGGTGTGCGGCGCCAGGGCCGGCCGCCGGAGCAGATCCCGCTGGCGCAGCGGGCGCATGCGATCTGGCAGCGCCTGCCGGAAGTGATCGGCATCGACGGCGAATACATCCGCTCCGGCCACCTCAAGCTGGCGCGCAGCGAGGCCGACCTGGCGTCGCTGGAGGCTTATCAGGACCGGGTGCGCGACCTCGGCCTCGGGCTCGAGATCGTCGCCGGCAACGCCTTCCGTACCCGCTGGCCCTGGCTGGGCGACCGCGCCATCGCCGGGTCCTGGTGCCCGGGTGACGGGCATGCCAATCCGCGACTGGTGTCACCCGGCTTCGCCCGCGCCGCGCGCAAGGCCGGCGTCGACATCCGCGAGCAGGCCGTGGTGCAGGAGGCGGTGCGCGACGGCGACGGCTTCCGCCTGCTGGCCGGCGACGGGCTGGAGGTGCGGTCGCGCATCCTGCTGAACTGCGCCGGCGCCTGGTCCGGCCGCTTCGCCGCCGCCTTCGGCGAGCCGGTGCCGCTGGTCTCGGCCCATCCGAACATGGCGGTAACCGAGCCGCTGCCGCGCTTCATGGACGTCAATGTCGGGGTCGAGGGCGGCGGCATCTATGCCCGCCAGGTCGAGCGCGGCAACTGCGTGATGGGCGGCGGCCGCGGCGTCGCGCTGGACGCCGACCGCACCCGGCCCGGCCGCAGCGCCATCGGATCGCTGCTGCGCCAGGCGGCGGAGCTGTTCCCGGCCCTGCGCGGCGCCCAGGTGATCCGGTTCTGGAGCGGGGTCGAGGGCGACACGCCCGACCGCAACCCGGTGCTGGGGCCGAGCCGCACCACCCCCGGGCTGATCCACGGCTTCGGCTTCTCCGGCGCCGGCTTCCAGATCGGCCCGGCGGTCGGCGAGGTGCTGGCCGAGCTGGCGCGCGACGGCCGCAGCACTACGCCGATCGAGGCCTTCGACATTGGCCGCTTCGCCGGAACGGCGGCGGCCGCCTGAGCATCAACAACCGAAAACAGGAGAGAGCGACATGAACGGACGGACCACGACGGCGCTGCTGGCCACCACCGCGCTGCTGGCCTCGGGCGCGGCGATGGCGGAGACCAAGACCCTCTATGTCGGCATGAACGGCGGCGACATGGAGAAGGCCTACACCCAGCACGTCTTCCCCGAATTCGAGAAGGCGAACGACGTCAAGGTCGTGGTCGTCCCCGGCACCTCCTCCGAGGTGCTGGCCAAGCTGCAGGCGGCCAAGGACAATCCGCAGATGCACCTGGCTTTCCTGGACGACGGCGTCATGGTCCGCGCCATCGGCATGGGGCTGTGCCAGAAGACCGAGACCGCGCCGGTGATGGCCGACCTGTACCCCGCCGCGCGGATCAAGGACGACATGGCGCTGGGCGTGACCCTGACCGTCACCGGCCTCGCCTACAACACCAGGCTGTTCGAGCAGGAGGGCTGGGCCGCCCCGACCTCGTGGATGGACCTGGCCGACCCGAAATTCGAGGGCAAGGTCGTGTTCCAGTCGCTGTCCAGCAGCACCTACGGGCTGCACGGCTTCCTGATGTTCAACCGCATCCAGGGCGGCAGCGAGGAGAATGTCGATCCGGGCTTCGCGAAATGGGGCGAGACCGTCGGCCCGAACGTGCTGGAATACATCCCCAGCTCGGCCAAGCTGTCGGAGATGGTGCAGACCGACGAGGCGGCGGTCTTCCCGCTGACGCCGACCGCCGTCGCCAGCTTCAAGGACAAGGGCATCCCGGTCGCCTATGCCCAGCCGAAGGAAGGCGCGGTGGTGCTGATGGTCGCCGAATGCGTCGTCGCCGGGAATTCCGAGCCGGCGCTGGCGCAGAAGCTGGCGCAGTACCTGCTGACGCCGGAGGCGCAGGCCAAGGCGCTGCAATACGGCAACCAGATCCCGTCCAACGCCAAGGTCGACGGCCCGACGCCGGAGTCGGCGGCGATGGTGAAGGAGATGCGCGGCTATCTGGAGCACGCGGTCACGGTCGACTGGGACGAGATCAACGCCCACCGGCCGGAGTGGAACGACCGCTGGAACCGGACGGTGGAGCGGTAGGAGACCGTCGGACGCTTCACACCCTCCCATCCCGGGAGTGATGCCGGAAGCAATCCGTGGGGCGGGAGCTGCCCGGCGTCAGCGCGGCCCCGGTCCCTCACGACACCTGGTTCGGCGCACCCGAACGAACAGCCCCGGGGAGGCCCCCGGGGCGCGTCGCATCTGGATCGGGGAGCCCTCAGGCGCCGCCGATCTCGCCGGTCAGCCAGTACTTCACCCGCGCCGGATGGTCGGCGATGTACTTCTCGACCGCCTGCTCGTAGGAGGTGTCCTGGGCGTCGGCCATCGCCGCCTCGAGCTCCTTCAGCGGCAGGTGCATGCGCATCAGGAACTCCGCGACCTGGGGATGGTCGGCCTGGAAGCCCTTGCGCGAGAGGACGTAGATCCGCTCGACCCCGCCCATCGCGCCTTCCGGATCGTTCAGGTAGCGCAGATCGTACTTGCCGAACATCCAGTGCGGGCTCCAGCCGGTCACGACGATCCACTCCTTCCGGCGGATCGCACGGTCGAGCGCCGCGACCATCGCCGCATCGCTGGCCGAGACCAGCTCGTAATCATCGAGATCGTAGGTGTCGATCGCCTCCTCCGACAGCCGCATGAGCCCGGCCCCGGGGTCGATGCCCTGGATCTTGCCGCCCAGCTTCTCGCGGACGTCGTCCTTGGCGAGATCGGCGATCGAGGCGACCTGGTCCTCGGGCACATAGGACGGCACCACCCAGCCGAGCTTGGCGTCGGTGTAGAGGACGCCGAGCGTGACCACGTCCTCGCCCACGCGCTTGAAGTAGTCGGCATGGGTCTGCGGCAGCCACGCCATCATCATGACGTCGATGTCGCCCTTGGCCACGCCCTGGTATTGCGGCGCGATGTCGGTCTGCACCAGCTCCACCGGTGTCTTGTATTTGTCGGTGATCAGCTTCTGGGCCAGTTTGGTGACGAACTCCGCATCGGACCAGGCCGTCCAGCCGATCTTGATCGGAGTCTGGTCCTGGGCGTTCGCCGGGAGGCCGATGCCGGCGGTCAACGCCGCCGCCAGGGCCAGTCTCGCGAATGCCTTCAGCATGACATCTCCTTGTTCTCTGGGGTGGTTCGGTCCCGGGACAGCCGGGCCGTCAGCGGCCCGCGGGCGCCGCGGTGGCGCCGCCTTCGGCCGGCGCCCGGCGGCTGCGGCTGAAGAGTGCCCGCAGGCCGCTGGAGGCCTTCGGACCGCCGACGCTCTGGGTGATGCGGTCCAGGATGACGGCCAGGGCGACGACGGCGATGCCGCCCTCGAAGCCCAGCCCGACATCGAGCCGCTGGATGCCGGTCAGGACGGTGTTGCCCAGCCCGCCGGCGCCGATCATCGAGGCGATCACCACCATGGACAGCGCCAGCATCACGGTCTGGTTGACGCCGGCCATGATCGACGGCAGGGCGTTCGGGATCTGCACCTTGAACAGCAGCTGCCGGTCCGTGCAGCCGAAGGCCAGGCCTGCCTCGATGAACTCCTGGTTCACCTGCCGGATGCCGAGATCGGTCAGCCGCACCACCGGCGGCATCGAGAAGATCACGGTGGCGATCGTGCCCGGCACGGCACCCAGGCCGAAGAACATGGCGGCCGGGATCAGATAGACGAAGGCCGGCATGGTCTGCATCAGGTCGAGCACCGGCCGCGCCACCGCCCGGACGAGGTTGCTGCGCGCCATGGCGATGCCGAGCGGGATGCCGACCGTCACGGCGAAAGCCGTCGCCGCGAGCACCAGCGCCAGAGTCTCCATCGTCGACTTCCACAGCCCCATGCCCATGATCACGGCCAGCGCCGCCGCGGCGAACACGGCGAAGCGCCAGCCGACGCGCCAGAGGGCCAGCAGCACGATGACCAGAGCCGCTATCTCGGGGGGCAGGACCAGCAGCGCCGCCTTGATGCTGTCCGCGACGAAGCCGATGGCGGCGGAGATGACGTCCAGCGCCGGCGCGAAATGGTCCAGCACGTAGTCGACGGCGGTGTTGGCGACGTCGTCGATTCCCAGATCGAATTCCATGGTTCAACTCGTCCGGTCCAGGGCCATCAGCAGGGTGGCCTTCGTGATTGCGCCGTGATAGCGCCCGCCCTCCCCGACGACGGGCACCGGCCACCGGCTCTCCGCGACGCGGCCCAGCACCTGGGTCAGCGGCACATCCGGCGCGATCGGGGCGACATTCGGGAGGAAGGCGCCGTGATAGGGGTCCCGGGCATCGCGGCGCAGGGCCGCGGTCAGCGATTCGACGCTCACCATCCCCTGGTAGCGCTTGGTGCGGTCGGTCACGACGGCGATCTCCCGATCGTGCCGCCGCAGCCGCTCCAGCGCCGCGTTCACGTTCACTCCCGGCCGCTCGATCAGGGTGATCTGGGTCTGCCGTGCGATATCACCCGCGGTGAAGACCTGGGTCACGTCGACGCCGCGGAAGAACGACCGCACATAGTCGTTGGCGGGCTTCATGACGATCTCTTCCGGCGTGCCGACCTGCACCACCACGCCGTCCTGCATGATCGCGATCCGGTCGCCGATCCGCATCGCCTCGTCCAGGTCGTGGCTGACGAAGACGATCGTCCGGGAATGCTCGGCCTGCAGGCGCAGCAGTTCGTCCTGCATCTCGGCCCGGATCAGCGGGTCGAGGGCGGAGAAGGCCTCGTCCATGAGCAGGATGGTGGGTTCGGAGGCCAGCGCCCGGGCCAGCCCGACGCGCTGCTTCATCCCGCCCGACAGCTCGGATGGCAGGCTGTCGGCATAGCGGTCCAGCCCGACCGCTGCCAGCGCTTCCCGCGCCTTTCGATGCCGCTCCGCCTCGCCGACGCCGGCCACTTCGAGGCCGAAGGCGGTGTTGTCCAGCACGGTGCGCTTGGGCAGCAGGGCGAAGGTCTGGAACACCATGCTCATGTCGCGACGCCGCAGCGCGATGAGGTCGCGCTTCGACATCTGCGTCACATCCTGACCGTCGATCACGATGCAGCCGATCGTCGGCTCGATCAGGCGGTTGATCAGGCGCAGCAGGGTCGACTTGCCGGATCCGGACAGACCCATGACGACGAAGATCTCGCCTTCGCGGATCTCGAAGCGGGCGTCGTTCACCCCGACGGTGCAGCCGGTTCGGCCGCGGATCTCGCTCTTGTCCCGACCCGCCTCGACCAGGGGGATCGCCTCGGCGACGCGCGCCCCGAAGATCTTGTAGACGCCCTCGAGCGTGATCTTCGGCACAGCACCAGGCATGGCGCCGCCCTCGGCGACGGCGGCGCCCGACTCAGTCATTTCATCGATCATGCCGAGGTTCGTAAAGCATCATCCCGAAGAACGCAACCCATCCATCAGAATTCTTTTGATCGTGTTAATATTTATTTAAGCACTTTGAATTCCATCGAGATCCACTTGAAATCGAATACTCATTATTTTCGCGTCTTGCTGAGGGAAATTGCTGCATAAAGTTAAAGATTTTCAATTTTCAGCATCTGGTATCCCGCAAATACGGCGCAGACGGATTTGACCAATTGGAGCGGAGGCGAGCGCGCGCATCAGCTGCGCGAGGTGCTGGTGCGCAGACCCGGCGCCCAGCGCGGAGGTCAGGGCGCCGGGCGGAACGCCGGGCTACCCGATCCTGGAGGCGGCCAGAACGCCGCTCACCAAGCCGGAAGCCGTCCCCTGCTGGGCATCGCGGCTGCCGGCCTTCGTGACATCGATGATCTGTTCGCCGAGCGTCTTGCCGGGCTGGACGGAGTCCGGAACCTTTTTTTGCAGTGCGGCAAGTCCTTGGACGGATAGCCTTACGTCGAGTGCCTCTGTGATCTCTTTCGGGCGGTCGTTGTAGTAATTCGTGACAGTCAGCAAGCCGCTCTGCTCAAGCCAGCAAATTGTGTTGTATGCCAACTCCGTTCTCGGCGACTCTTCGCCGTCAAGCAGCCCGATATCATCAAAATCAATGTCGACTGGATTGGGGAAGGCCCCATACAGCAATGCGAAGATCTTTAGCGCAATAGTGTTGAAGTGGTCGATGTGCAGATCAGCCGTCACTGTCCCGTTCTCTCCATCTGTAGCAAGGCGACACCCGCGATGAGACGACCTTCATCGCCCCCCTCACGTGCGACACGGGGAAGGGTATGAAGCGCCTCAGCGACATGCGGGACATTTGCGAGAACAATGCCGACTACGCCGCGCGCCGCCTGGACGAGTGCATCTTCGCGATACCGCCAGTCTAGTTCATCGAGGAGGCGAAGGAAATCTGCTCGGACACCTGCGCGAAGGCAGCGGCGTGCCTGGCCACGCGAATCGCCGACGGCTTGCAGGCTTTCGCGGCGATCGGCGCAAGGCGCAGATCGCGCGGAAGCCACCTTCGGCGGTCTCGCCATCGTCTCCCGTTCCCGGATGGAGGATGGGTCCGCGCGGACCGGCCTTCTCCGAGATTCGGCCCTCGGCCGGTCAGGCGACACCCGCGGCGTAGTGGAGCGCGATGCTCGCGGCCGAGCAGACCGCCAGCGTCCACATCACGCCGAGCCTGAAGCGGAACAGGCAGAGGCCGGCGACCGCCGCCAGCGCCAAGGCCCAGAGATCGAGGCTGTCCGGCACCGGTGCGGCGAAGGACATCCCCAGTCCCTGGATCGGGACGGTCTGGCGGAACAGGGCGTGCAGCGCGAACCAGACCGCCAGGTTGGCCACCACGCCGACGATGGCCGCCGTGACGGCGGAGAGGGCGCCGGACAGCTTGCGGTTCTCCTGCAGCCGCTCGATGAGCGGCGCGCCGAGGAAGACGAACATGAAGCACGGCAGGAAGGTGACCCAGACGGTCAGCACCGATGCGATCACGCCGCCGGGGACGCCCGAGAGGCTGCCCGGCGCGCGATAGCCGGCGAGGAAGCCGACGAACTGCAGCACCAGGATCAGCGGCCCGGGCGTCGTCTCGGCGAGGCCGAGGCCGGTCAGCATCTCGGATGCATTGAGCCAGTGATAGCCCTGGACCGCCTCCTGCGCGACATAGGCCAGCACCGCGTAGGCGCCGCCGAAGGTCACGACCGCCATCTTCGAGAAGAACCACGCGACATCGGCGTAGGCCCCGCCGACCGGCAGCAGGGCCGCCACCGGCAGCAGCCAGAGCGCGGCGGAGACGAGGCCCGCGATGCGCGCGCTGCGGGCGAAGCGCCCGGCCCGCCCCGGATCGGCGGCGAGCACGGCATCGAGCAGCGCTGGCGGCCCGTCCGTGGCCCTGCCATGCACCCCGCCGACGAAGTGGCCGGGCGCCGCGGCCCCGATCAGGCCGGCCACGAGCACGACGACCGGAAACGGGACGTCGAACAGGAACAGCGCGGCGAAGGAGGCGCCGGCCAGCGCCCAGGCCACGCCGCCCTTCAAGGCCCGGCGCCCGATCCGCAGCACGGCCTCGATCACGAGCAGCAGGACGGCGCTCTTCAGCCCGTAAAGCAGCGCGGCGATCACCGGGACCGTGCCGAGCGTGGCGTAGACCGCCGACAGCGCCAGCATGACGACGGCGCCGGGAACGACGAACAGCATGCCGGCGATGACGCCGCCGACCGGCCCGTGCATCAGCCAGCCGAGATAGACGGCGAGCTGCTGCGCCTCGGGCCCGGGCAGCAGGTTGCAGAAGTTCAGGGCGTGCAGGAAGCGCCGGTCGCTCACCCAGTTGCGGTCGTCGACGACCTCGCGATGCAGCAGCGCGATCTGGCCGGCGGGGCCGCCGAAGGACAGGCAGCCGATCCTGAGCCAGACGCGGGTGGCCTCGCCGAGCGACGGCAGCGGCGGGACCGCGGCCGGGGCGCCGATGGCCTCCTCCGCGCTCGCGGCGTCGTGGTCCGGCGTCGGCATCCTCTCGACCATCGGCGGCTCCCCGCGGATCACCCGCGCTTTGTCCGGAAGTACTGGTAGAGGTTGTCGAAGATCGGCGCGCCCTGGGCGATCCGCTGCTCGTCGCCCTGGTTCGCCATGGCGACGCCGGCGATCAGATGGGCGATGCCGGTCGCCTCCTCGCGCCCGAACTTGCCGTCCTTCAGGTCGATGTCGTGGACGATCTCGGCGATCGCCTGCAGCGCCGGATCGGTCAGGCCGGCTCGGCCCAGCAGCACCTCGAAGCTGCAGCGGTCGCCCTCATGGGTGATCTCGCCCTCGAACATGTCGAAGCGCAGCTCGCCCGGATTTGGAACGTAGCCTTTGCCCGGCACGAAGCGGATCACCGCGTCGGGGTCGATGAAGCGGCGGATCAGCCAGGCGCAGGCGATGCGGTCGACATGCACGCCCTGGCGCGTCACCCAGACCCGCCCGACGAGGCCCGTCGCGGCTTGCGGCTGTTCCTCGGTCATCCCGTTGTCCTCCCTGATCCGGGCTTCGAGTGCCGCGACCAGGCTCTCGGCGGAGAGGCGGCCGGTGGCTCCGAAGAAGTCGATCGTCGCGATCTCCGTGAGCCGCTTGCGCAGGCGCCTGACCTGCGCAGGCAGCTCGGCGACCTCATCCTGGGTGGCGGCCCTGTCCAGCTTGGCCGAAAGGTCACGCGCCTCCTTGGTCAGCGCCTCGTAGTCCTCGTCCCGTGCGGCGTCGAACAGCGCCCGCACCTGGCCGTCGGTGAGGCCGTCGACCAGCCGCGCCTCGCACACCATGGCCTCGCCGCCGCCCTCGACGATTTCCTTCAGGAGCCACTCGAAGTCCTCCTGCGTCTCGGCGTTCGCCGGCAGGGCGTAGACGGTGTTCTTCACGGCGACGGCGCCGATGCCCTGCAGCCGACGCCAGATCTTCACCCGGAAATAGGCCGGCTTGGTCGGCAGCTGATGGATCAGCAGCAGCCACCGCTGCTCGGCCGCATGCGCGTCATCGGTCATATGCGTACCGTATCATCGATCCATATAAATGCAACACTTGTATCATTTTCGAATCGGGCGTAGCGTTCCGGCCCTGATCGATGTGCCGCAGTGGAGGACGCCATGCCGCACCGGATCGTGCCCCTGCCGTTCAAGCCGCCCCGCCTCGACGGCCTTTCCGAACGGCTGCTGGCCAGCCATTACGAGAACAACTACGGCGGCGCGGTCCGCCGCCTGAACGCGATCGAGACCCGACTCCGGGGCCTCGACTGGGCCACGGCGCCGGTGTTCGAGATCAACGGGCTGAAGCGGGAGGAACTGGTCGCCGCCAATTCCATGATCCTGCACGAGGTCTATTTCGACGGGCTCGGCGGATCCGGCGATGCCGAGGGCGAGCTCGCCGCGACGCTGGAGCGTGACTTCGGCAGCGTCGCCGCCTGGCGCGCGGCCTTCGCGGCCTGCGCCAAGGCCCAGGCGGGTGGTTCCGGCTGGGCCCTGCTGAGCTGGTCGGATCGGCACGGCCGGCTGGTGATCCAGTGGGCGGCCGACCACACGCATTGCCTGGCCGGCGGTGTGCCGATCCTGGCTCTCGACATGTACGAACACGCCTATCACCTCGACTTCGGCGCCAAGGCCGGCGCCTATGTCGACGCCTTCATGCGGAACATCCACTGGCAGCGGGTCGCCGCGCGCTTCGGCCGCGCGACCAGGCGGCAGCCCGAGGCGCCCGCCGGCCCGGGCGACGGCGGCGAGCTGTCGATCGCGCCCGAGGATCTGCGGACGCGGCTGGAGCGGGGCGAGGACCTCGTCCTGCTCGACGTCTGCCTGGCCGAGGACCTGGCGAAGCGCGGCGACATGCTGCCGGGCGCCCGGATCCGCGCGCCGGAGCGGATCGCCGAATGGGCGGGCGAGCTGCCGCGGGACAGGCCGGTGATCGCCTATTGCGTCTACGGCTTCCAGGTCAGCGGCGATGCCGTCGCGGAGCTGCGCCGGCGCGGCTTCGACGCCCGCAACCTCGCCGGCGGCATCGCCGCCTGGCATGCGATCGGCGGGCCGACGGTCCCGCTGGCCGCGAGCGAAGGGAGATGACGATGAAATGGGTCACGCGCGAACACCCGAAGATCGACCGGATCGCCTGCCCCTGGCTGGTCGCCCGGTTCATCGACAAGGAGCCGGAGTTCCTCTACGTGCCGCCCGACAAGGTGCTGGACACGGCCCGGGAGACCGGCGCCATTCCCTATGACGTGCCCGATGTCGAGCTCAGCCATGTCGGCGAGAAGTGCAGCTTCGACGCCTTCCTGGAGAAGTACCGGCTCGACGACCCGGCGCTGCGGCAGCTCGCCGTGATCGTCCGCGGCGCCGACACCTCGCGGCACGACCTGACGCCGCAATCGGCCGGGCTGTTCGCCATCTCGCTCGGCCTGTCCGCCAACTTCCCCGACGACCACGAGATGCTGCGTCACGGGCTGGTCGTCTACGACGCGCTGTACAGGTGGTGCCGGGACCTCCAGGCCGAGACGCACAACTGGAAGCCGAAGGCCTGAGGCCAGGATCAGGCCGAGGGGCGCTTCGCGATGACGGCCCGGGAGGCTTCCTCCGGACTCAGCCCCAGCGCCCGGAGGAAGAACGCCTGCAGCTCGGCCACCAGCCCGGCCACATCGGCGGTGCGGCCCTCGGCGATGGCGTGGTCGACGCCGCCGTGGAAGGCGTAGAACAGCAGCACCGCCGTCATCTCCGCATCGGCCACCGCCCAGGCGCCGGCCGCGGCGCCGTCGCGCAGCAGCTCGACCAGGCCGCGGACCGGTTCCATATGGCCGTCGACGCGGCGCTGGCGCGGCAGGAAGTCGGGCGTGTGGAACAGCACGTCGTGCAGTTCCACCTGGTCGAGATAGCCGCGCACGCCGCCCTCCAGCCAGGCGGCGAGCCGGCCGGACCAGTCGGCGGGGTCGAGCTTCGCCTGGGCCGAGGCGATGCGGGCGCTGAACCGTTCGGAGAAGCGCTCGCGCAGCGCCTCGACCAGCGCCTCCTTGCTGGTGAAGTAGAGATAGAAGGTGCCCTTGGCCACGTCGGCCGCGGCGACGATGTCGTCGATGCTGGTGCCGGCGATGCCCTTCCTCAGCACCAGCGCCTCTCCGGCGTCCAGCAGCTCGCGCCGGCGCACCTCGGACGGCTTGGTCCGCGGCCGGGCCGCCTTTGCCTCGGCCGCGGCCGGCCGGCGTCTGCGCGTCTGCGTTTCGATCATCGCCGCACTCTGCGTCGATCGGGCGGCGGGATGCAACCGTGAGAGGGCCGGCGCCCTCCTCCGCAGCCTCGCCCTTGCGCGCCGATAGCGGTCCATGTTACCGGTCACATCAATAAGAAGGACAAATCGACCACTGGCCGCAGGGAGGGCCGACATCATGCTTGCCATCGATCGCATCCGCCCGACCGTTCCGCGCATCCGGCCCTGCCGATGACGTGGTCCGTGGCCTGCCGCGCCACCGCGCGGCCCTGCCCCGCCGCCCGTTCCGCCGCGGCCCGGACGCGCCCGGGGGTGCGGCGCCGCCGGCGGACCGCCCCGCGCGAGGCGGCCGCGCGGCCGATCGAGAGCCAAGCCATGCCCAAGCGTTCCCTCCGGCCGACCATGCGGGACGTCGCCCGTCTCGCCGGGGTCTCGCCGATGACCGTGTCCCGGGTGCAGGCCGGCAGCAGCCGGGTGGCGCCGGAGACGCGCGACCGCATCCGCCGGGCGATCGAGCAGCTCGGCTATGTCGACGACAAGGTCGCGGCCGCCCTGTCGTCGCGCCGCACCGGCTTCATCGCGACGCTGGTGCCGACCATCACCAACTCCAACTTCGCCGACACCGCGCACGCGCTGTCGGAGGTGCTGCGCCGGACCGGGTACCAGCTGCTGATCGGCTACACCCTCTACCGCATGAGCGAGGAGGAGGCGCTGGTCCGCACGATGCTGGAGCGCCGGCCCGAGGCGATCGTGCTGGCCGGCATGAACCACACCGAGGCGGCGTGCGCCATGCTGCGCAGCGCCGGCATCCCGGTGATCGAGATCTGGGACTGCGGCGCGGCCGACCCGATCGATCGGGCCGTCGGCTTCTCCAACATCGAGGCCGGCCGGGCCGCGGCGCGGCACCTGATCGCGCTGGGGCATCGCCGGATCGGCGGCATCGGCCCGGCGATCGACGGGGATTCCCGCGACTTCCGCGGCGGCGCCCGCCTGACCGGCTTCGCCGAGGCGCTGCGCGAGGCCGGGCTGCCGACCGATGCCATGGTCCATCGCGGCCAGGTGCCGCTGTCCTTCGCTGGCGGCGCCGCCGCCATGGCCCAGCTGCTCGACACCGCCGGGCCGATCGACGCCGTGTTCGCGGTCTCGGACCTCGCCGCCGTCGGCGCGCTGATGGAATGCCACCGCCGCGGCATCGCCGTGCCCGGGCAGGTCTCGATCCTGGGCTTCGGCGATTTCGAGATCGGCGCACAATGCGTGCCGGCGCTGTCCACCGTGCGGATCGATGCCGCCGGCATCGGCCACCGGGTCGGCGAGCTGCTGCTGCGCATCCTGGCCCCCGAGGACGACGCCCCGGCGCCGCCGCGGGTGATCGATGTCGGCTTCGAGATCGTCGAACGGGGCTCCACCGCCAGACGGCCGCGCCCCGGCTGACACCCCCGCTTCCAGCCGTTCGGAAGCCACCAGCAAGACGGCGCAAGCCGCGCCACCCCATTCCTCAGCTCTGGGAGAAGTTTCATGCCCAAGATCGGTCTCCGCCATCTCACGGCGGGTTGTGCCCTGGCCCTCGGCCTCGCCGCTGTCGCGCCCGCCCAGGCGCAGGACACCCTCACCGTCTGGGCCACCAAGGGGTTCTACAAGGGCGAGGACGACGCCCTGCTGGGCCTCGTCGACCGGTTCCAGAAGGCGACCGGCGTCAAGGTGGACCTGTCGCTGTATTCGACCGAGGACTGCATCGTGAAGTCGGTCGCCGCGGTCGAGGCCGGCACGCCGCCCGATGTCGGCTACTGCACCACCTTCGACTTCCGCACCACCGGCCAGTGGGCCTATGAGGGCCGGCTGGAGGACGTCAGCGACGTCATCGACCCGATCAAGGACCAGTTCCAGCCCGACGCGCTGTCCACCACCTTCCTGACGAACGGCAAGACCGGGCAGAAGGCCTACTACGCCTTCCCGATCGAACGCCAGACGATGCACATCTTCTACTGGAAGGACATGCTGCAGGACGCCGGCTTCAGCGAGGCCGACATCCCGACCACCTGGAACGAGTACTGGGACTTCTGGTGCGACAAGGTGCAGGCCGGCCTGCGCAAGAAGGGCAAGCGCATCTACGCCATCGGCCATCCGATGAGCGTCGCCGCCTCCGACACCTTCTTCAGCTTCCTGACCTGGGCCAACGCCTACAACGTCAAGATCGTCGACGAGAACGGCAAGATCGTGCTCGACCAGCCGGAGAACCGGGCGGCGATGATCGAGGCGGTGAAGAGCTACAGCTCGATCTTCAGCCGCGGCTGCACCCCGCCCTCCTCGGTCAACTGGCTCGACACAGACAACAACGTCAACTTCCACAACAAGACCACAGTCCTAACCCACAACGCGACGATCTCGATTCCCAGCAAGCATCTGGACGATTCGACCAACCCGTCGCTGAGCGAGGAGCAGCGGGCCCAGGCGAAGAAGAACTACGAGGAGAACATCCGCACCTCGCTGTTCCCGAAGAAGCCCGACGGCGGCACGCTGCCGAACCTGGCGGCGACCAAGACCGCGGTGATCTTCGCCGATTCCAAGAACAAGGCCCGGGCCAAGGAGTTCATGGCCTTCATGATGAAGGACGAGAACCTGACGCCCTTCGTCGAGGGCTCGGTCGGGCGCTGGTACCCGGTCACCAAGTCCGGCGCCGCCCGGCCGTTCTGGACCGACGGCAGCGACCCGCATCGCGCCGTGGTGTCGAAGCAGTTCACCGAGGGAACCGTGCCCTTCCCCTTCGTCTACAATTACCATTTTACCACGGTGAATGCGGAGAACGTCTGGGCCAAGGCGCTGAACCGCGTGGTCCAGGACGGGGTCTCGCCCGATCAGGCGGTTGATGAGATGATCGCCCGGATCAAGGAAATCGCGGGTTAGGACCGACCTGCCGGCCCGGCCCGCGCGCAGCCGCCGCGCGGGCCGGGCCGCAGCCCTTCTCAGAGAGGACTTAGCCGATGACCGCGACCACGATCCATGCGATCCCGGCCGCCGCCGGCGGCAGCCATCGCCGCACCTGGGCGACCTGGGGGGCGATCCTGCTCATCCCCTACATCGCCGTGTTCCTGGTGCTGGTGGCCTATCCGGTCGGCTACGGCCTCTATCTCGGCGCCAACCCGGACAGCTATCGGCGCCTGTTCGCCGACCCGATCTTCCTGACCGCGGCGGTGAACACGGTCCTGTTCCTGCTGATCGCGGTCAATGTGAAGATGCTGATCGCGCTCGGCCTGTCCGGCTTCTTCGCGGTGCCGCGCTGGTGGATCCGGCTGCTGCTGGTGCTGTTCATCCTGCCCTGGGCGGTGCCGTCGATCCCGACCATCCTGTCCTTCCGGGTCATGCTCAATCCCGAGACGGGCATGATCAACCAGCAGTTGTTCCGGCTGTTCGGCATCTTCGAGGGGCCGCCCTGGCTGACCGACCCGTGGCTGGCCTTCTTCGGCGCCGTCGCGGTCCATATCTGGAAGTCGCTGCCGTTCTGGACCCTGATCCTGCTGACCGGGCGCCTCGCCATCTCGCGCGACCTGTACGAGGCCGCGGCGGTCGACGGCGCCTCGCGCTGGCAGCGCTTCCGCTTCGTCACCTGGCCGTCGGTGGCGGCGCTCTACGTCACCTCGACCATCCTGTCGACGATCTGGACGCTGGGCGACTTCAACAGCGTCTACCTCCTGACCGGCGGCGGCCCGAACGACAGCACCCAGGTGCTGGCCACGCTCGGCATCCGCTACCTGCGCAACAACAACCTCGACCTCGGCGTCGCCTCGATCATCGTCGCCATGCCGCTGGTCCTGCCGCTGGTCTTCGTCATGGTGAAGCGCCTGTCCAAGGGAGGCGAGGCATGAAGCGCTGGTTCAATGAAGCGGTTCTGGTCCTGATCGCCATCCCGGTGGTGCTGTGGACCGTGGTGCCGCTGTACCACCTGTTCGTCCTGGCGATCTCGCCGCAGGACGCGGTCCTGGCCGGCGATCTGTGGCCGGAGAACCCGACCTTCTCCAACTTCCTGACCGTGTTCCGGCAGCAGCACTACTATCTCAGCAATTTCTGGCTGCAGCTCGGCAACAGCTTCTTCATCGCGGTCACCACCGGGATCGCGACCCTGTTCGTCGCCACCTGCGCCGCCTTCGCCATCAGCCGGCTGCGGGCGCGGGGCGGCCGCCAGGTGATGAACCTGGCGCTGGCCACCTATCTGATCCCGGCCGCCTTCCTGGCGGTGCCGATGTACAAGACGATGGGCTCCTACGGGCTGCTGGACACCCAGACCGCGCTGATCCTGGCGATGATCGCGCTGGCCTCGCCCTACGCCATCTGGGTGCTGAAGCAGGCCTCGGACAAGCTGCCGCGCGAGCTGGACGAGGCGGCGATCATGGACGGCGCCAAGCCGATGCAGATCTTCCGCATGGTCTATCTGCCGCTGATGCGCCCGTCCCTGGTGGCGATCGGCATCTATGCGCTGCTCCTGGCCTGGAACGAGTACCTCTACGCCTTCCTGCTGCTGTCGAGCGAACGGGCGGCGCCGCTGTCGGTCGGGCTGGGCCTGTTCCTGTCGGCCGACGATTCCCCCTGGAACCTCTTGATGGCGACCGGGCTGATCTACGCCGTGCCGCCCGCGGTGATCTACTACGTCTTCCGCAACGCCATGACCAGCGGCCTGACGGCGGGCGCGGTCAAAGGCTGACCGAACGGTCGGCCAAAGAAAAAGGGCGGCTCCGGCCGCCCTTTTCCGTTCCGTGAGAAGGCTGGCCTTACTTCGGCGTCGCCTCGGTCATGATCTGCTGCCGCGCCACGGCCAGCAGCGCATCCATCTTCTTGCGCAGCCGGTGGTCGGACAGGTCGACGTCGTGGATCTTCAGGTCGGCATAGACCTTGTCGTGCACGTCCTCGTCGGTCTGCTTCTCGAAGTCGGACATGATGACCTCCTTCGCATAGGACTCGGCGTCGGCGCCGGTCAGGCCCATCAGCTCGGCCGCCCACAGCCCCAGCAGCTTGTTGCGCCGGTTCTGGATCCGGAACAGCAGCTCCTGGTCGTGCTGGAACTCCGCCTCGAACGCCTGGGTCCGCGAGTCGAACGTGGTCATGCCGAATTCCCTTTCAGTGCCCGCCGGTTCGGTGTCCGCCGGCGTGGGCGCGCCTCATGGGCAGGATATAGCGTCTCCGGCCGTCACGGTCACGCCCGGAGGCGGACGGGAGCGCGCAATTGTTTACCGGAGCCGCGCTTGCTATATGTGCGCGGGCGTGGACGGCCTTTCCGGGACGTCCCGACCCTTTTTGCTGTTGGCATCACCGTTCCATGGACGTTCCCACATGAGCCGCCGCAGGCGCATCTACGAAGGCAAGGCCAAGGTCCTGTACGAGGGACCGGAGCCGGGCACGATCGTCCAGTACTTCAAGGACGATGCGACCGCGCACAACGGCCAGAAGAAGGCGGTGATCTCCGGCAAGGGGGTGCTGAACAACCGCATCTCCGAATACCTGATGACCCGGCTGTCCGAGATCGGCGTGCCGACGCATTTCATGCGCCGCCTGAACATGCGCGAGCAGCTGATCCACGAGGTCGAGATCATCCCGCTCGAGGTGGTGGTGCGCAACATCGCCGCCGGCTCGTTCTCCAAGCGCTTCAACGTGCCCGAGGGCACGCCGCTGCCGCGCTCGATCATCGAGTATTATCTGAAGTCGGACGAGCTCAACGACCCGATGGTGTCGGAGGAGCACATCACCGCCTTCGGCTGGGCCAACGCCCAGGACCTGGACGACATCGTCTCGCTGTCGCTGCGGGTGAACGACTACCTCACCGGCCTGTTCCTCGGCATCGGCCTCAAGCTGGTCGACTTCAAGCTCGAATTCGGCCGCCTGTACGACGAGAACGACGAGATGCGGATCGTCCTGGCCGACGAGATCAGCCCGGACAACTGCCGCCTGTGGGACGTGCAGACCAACGAGAAATTCGATAAGGATCGCTTCCGCCAGGATCTCGGCGGCGTCCTCGAGGCCTATCAGGAAGTGGCCCGGCGCCTCGGCATCCTGCCGGAGGGAAGTGTCGTCGACATCCGCGAGAGCCAGGTCGCCCCATGAAAGCGCGCATCCATGTCATGCTGAAGCCCGGCGTCCTGGACACCCAGGGCAAGGCGATCGGCCATTCCCTGCAGGGCCTGGGCTTCGACGAGGTCGGCGAGGTGCGGCAGGGCAAGGTGATCGAGGTCGAGATCGCCGCCGCCGATGCCGAGCAGGCCAAGGCGCGCCTCGACGAGATGTGCCGCAAGCTGCTGGCCAATCCGGTCACCGAGAGCTACACGATCGACTTGGTGGCCTGAGCCAGCCCCTCCTCTTTTGTCATTGCCGGGCTTGACCCGGCAATCCAGAGAGCGTCGAGACCTTCTGGATGCCCGGGTCAAGCCCGGGCATGACAGCAATGGGGATTGAGGCTGTGCCCTACATCCCTCACCCGACCGCCGCGGCCTGCGCCTCGAGATGCGCCGTCAGCCCCTCCGGCAGCTTCAGCCGCGCCGCCAGGTCGTCGAGATAGGCCTTCTCGCGCGGGTCGTCCGGATCGATCGCCAGGCGCGAGGCCAGCCAGATCTCCGCCGCCTGCTCCGGCGTCGCCGCCAGGGCCGCGATCGCCGCGACGTCGAGCGGCTTGGCCAGCTCGTCCATCACGAAGGCCTTTTCCTCGGTGTCGAGGTTGAGCTGGCCGATGCGGTCGAACAGCGCCCGCTGCTCCGTCGCGTCGATATGGCCGTCGGCCTTGGCCGCTGCGATCATCGCCCGCACCACGGCAACGCGGGCGTCACCCCCACCTGCGGCGCTCTGCGTCTCCAGGTCGAACGGGCTGCGCGGCGGCGGCAGGGGAATGGGCTGCTGCGCCGGCGGCTGGGCCGGGGCCGGCGCCCGGTTGGCCGACCAGTCCTGCCAGGCCTTGTAGGCGAGGCCGCCCAGCACCGCCGCGCCGCCATAACCCAGCGCCTTGCCGCCGAACTTGCGGAACTTCTTCGAGCCGAGGAGCAGGCCGATCACCCCGCCGCCAACGGCGCCCGTCGCCAGCGTCCCGAGATTGCCGGGCAGGCCCGGGCCCTTGCCGCCGGGCCCGCCGGGCCGCTTGGCACCGCCGCCCAGGAAGTCCTCGAACAGCTTCTTCGGGTCGATCACGTGCCTCTCCTTCGATCATTGCGTCGGATGGCAGATGGTCCGGCCGGGACGGCCCGACAAGGCCCGGGCGGAGCTCAACCGGCCGGTCGCGGCGGCGCGACCGGTTCCAGCGGCGCCGGGACGGTCTCGGCCGCGGCGGCGACGATCCAGTCACGGAAGGCCCGGACGATCGGTCGGCGCAGCGCCCGCGTCGTGGCGACGAAGTGGTAGCTGGCCTGGTTGTGCACGGAGAGATCGAGCGGCCGCACCAGCCGCCCCGCCGCCAGGTCGTCGGCCACCAGGGAGAACACGACGAGCGCCACCCCCTGCCCTTCGACCGCCGCCTGGATGGTCAGGGAGGAATCGCTGACCCGCGGCCCGCGCACCCAGTCGACATCCTGCATGCCGACCGCCCGCAGCCAGTCGCGCCAGGGCGCCAGGGACTGGTCGTGCAGCAGCGTCTGCCGGCGCAGGTCGTCGAGCGTGCGCAGCCCCGGCGGACCGTCGCGCAGCGCCGGGCTGCAGACCGGGAAGCTGTCCTCCGCGAACAGCCGGTCGCACGCCAGCCCCTCCCAGCCGCCCTGCCCCCAGCGGACGGCGCAATCCGCCTCGCCGCCCTCGAGATCCACCCGGTGGAGCGACGCCGTGACGTTGACGTCGATGTCGGGATGCGCCGCGGTGAAGCCCGGCAGGCGTGCCGTCAGCCACTTCGCGGCGAAGGACGGGGTGGTGCTGACCGTCAGCACGCCGGTCGCCCGGCCGGGCGCGATCTGCGCCGTAGCGTCGGCGATGCCGGCCAGGGCGGCGCTGACCAGCGGCAGGTAGATGCGGCCGGCCTCGGTCAGCTCCAGGCTGTTCTCGCGGCGGTGGAACAGCCTGACCGACAGCCAGTCCTCCAGCCGGCGCACCTGCTGGCTGACCGCGGCCTGGGTCACCGACAGCTCGGCCGCGGCACGGGTGAAGCTGCGATGCCGCGCCGCCGCCTCGAAGGCCCGCACCCCGTTCAGCGGCGGCAACCGCCAACCCATTCCGCCCCCTCAGGCCAAGTTTTTGTTGGGCTAGGGCCAGACTATCCCGTTTGCGGCCGCGGCCGCCAGGACCGATCTTGAAGACACGGGTCGACCCCTGATCCCACCCTCGATCAGGACCGTATCATGACCAGCTGCTGCATCGACGAACGCCGTGCGCCACCGCGCAAGCGGCCCTCCCCCATCCTGTCCCTGCTCCGCCGCGTCGCGGCCCTGCCGGCGCTGTGGTGCGCCCGGATCGAGGCGCGCACCCGGATGCAGCGCATGGACGACGAGACCCTGACCGATCTCGGCCTCCGCCGCGATCAGGTCGAGACCATGCGCCGCAAGCCGTTCTGGCGGGAGTGAGGTTCACGCCGCCGGCAGCGCCACCGACACTTCCGGCGCCCCCTCGGCCTCCGCCGCCACGGCGAACAGCCAGTCGCGGAAGGCCCGCACCAGCGGGCGGTTGAGGGCGTTCGGCGGCGCCACGAAGTAGTAGGCGTTGTCGCTCTTGAGCGAGAGCTGGAACGGGCGCACCAGCCGGCCGGCGCGCAGGTCGTCCATCACCAGCACCCGCTGCGCCAGCGCCACCCCCTGCCCCTCGATCGCCATCTGGATCAGCAGCGCCGAATCCTGCGTCCGCGGGCCGCGAACCCAGCCGAGATCCTCCATCCCCGCCGCCCGCAGCCAGTGCTTCCACTGCACCAGCGTCTCGTCGTGCAGCAGCCGGAAGCGGCGCAGATCCTCCAGGGTGCGCAGCCCGGCCTCGACCAGCGCCGGGCTGCAGACCGGGAAGGTGTTCTCGGAGAACAGCTTCTCCGCCACCACCCCTTCCCAGGCGCCACGGCCGAGCCGGATGGCGCAATCGACATTGTCCCGGGCGAAGTCGACGATCCGGGATTCGGCGTCGAGATTGACGTCGATCTCCGGATGCTGCTCAGTGAACAGGGGCATCCGCGACACCAGCCACTTGCGGATGAAGGACGGCATGGAGGAGACCGTCAGGATGCCGGAATGCGGCGGCGGCCGGATGCGGGCCGTGGCCTCGGCGATGGCGTCGAACGCGTCGCGCAGCACCGGCAGGTAGCTGCGGCCCACCTCGGTCAGCTCCAGCCCGCCCTCGGTGCGGTTGAACAGCTTGGCGCCGAGCCAATCCTCCAGCCGGCGCACCTGCTGGCTGACCGCGGCCTGGGTGACGGCCAGCTCCTCGGCGGCACGGGTGAAGCTTTCGTGGCGGGCCGCGGCCTCGAAGGCGCGGGCACCGTTCAGCGGCGGCAGGCGGCGGCGCATGGCTCCCCCTCGTCGGATCCAGTCGATAGATTCTCTTATAACACCCACGAGAATATCCTGTTTGCGGTTTGTTCTCCAGAATCCGATCCTCAAGGCATTCCCGATGACCGACCGAACGCCCCGACGGAAGGGAAGATGCCATGACGACCGCCTGCACCGACCGCGCCGCGATCCAGCATCGCGCCACCTTGCCGACCGGCCGCTCCGGCCTGCGCGCCCTGATCGGCGCCGCCGCGGCCGCGCTGGGCGCCCGCCGCGGCGCCCGCCTGCCGGCGGAGACGCTCGATGATCACATGCTGCGCGACATCGGCCTCGATGCTCCGGCGGCCGTCAGCGACCCGCGCGACCTGCTGCTGCGCCTTTGATCTGCAGCCTCCCTGCGACTGGCCCCTGCTGGATCCGGATCCGCCCGTGCGGATCCGGTTTTTTCTGGCCTCCGGCCCTGCCGCCCGACACGGCCCCGAGGCCGCGACGCCGCGCATGACAGCACAGCCCGCGGCGCCCTTGCCAAGCCCCGGCGGGACCGCTACATCCCGCCCATGCAAGCCGCCGTCATCGTCTTCCCGGGATCGAACGCCGACCGAGACCTCGCCGTGGCACTCTCCCACGCGACCGGACGGCCGACCCATATGGTCTGGCACCGCGACACCGAGCTGCCGCCCGTCGACCTGATCGCCATCCCCGGCGGCTTCTCCTACGGCGACTATCTCCGCTCCGGCGCCATGGCGGCGCAGTCGCCGATCATGGGCGCGATCCGGCAGGCGGTGGCCCGCGGCGTGCCGACCGTCGGCATCTGCAACGGCTTCCAGATCCTGACCGAGGCGGGACTTCTGCCCGGCGCCCTGCTGCGCAATGCCGGGCTGAAATTCGTCTCCCGCACCGTGGCGATGCGGGTCGAGACCTCGAACAGCCCGTTCACCCGCGGCTATAACGCCGGGCAGACGGTGCGCATCCCGATCCAGCACCATGACGGCTGCTACTTCGCTGACCCGGACACGCTGAAGCGGCTGGAGGACGAGGACCGCGTCGCCTTCCGCTACATCGCGGACGAGGACGGCCGCGGCAATCCGAACGGCAGCCTGAACGACATCGCCGGCATCCTGTCCGAGAACCGGCGGGTGCTCGGCATGATGCCCCATCCCGAGCGCGCGTCGGAGCCGGAGCACGGCAACACCGACGGCCGCGCCATGTTCGAAGGCCTGGCGCAGATCCTTTCATGACCGCACCGTCCAACGCCCCTCAGGAACCCGAAGTCACCCAGGCGCTGGCGGCGGAGTTCGGCCTGACCGCCGACGAATTCGCCCTGACCCAGCAGATCATGGGCCGGATGCCGACGCTGACCGAGCTCGGCATCTTCTCGGTGATGTGGTCGGAGCACTGCTCCTACAAATCCTCCCGCCGCTGGCTGAAGCAGCTGCCGACCACCGCCCCCTGGGTGATCTGCGGCCCCGGCGAGAATGCCGGCGTGATCGACATCGGCGACGGCCAGGCCGCCATCTTCAAGATGGAGAGCCACAACCACCCGAGCTTCATCGAGCCGTACCAGGGCGCCGCGACCGGCGTCGGCGGCATCCTGCGCGACGTGTTCACCATGGGCGCGCGGCCGGTGGCGAACATGAACGCGCTGCGCTTCGGCAGCCCGGACCATCCGAAGACCCGGCACCTGGTGGCGGGCGTGGTCGCCGGCATCGGCGGCTACGGCAACTGCGTCGGCGTGCCGACGGTGGGCGGCGAGACCAATTTCCACCCGTCCTACAACGGCAACATCCTGGTCAACGCCATGACCGTGGGCGTGGCCCGGACGGACAAGATCTTCTATTCGGCCGCCGGCGGCATCGGCAACCCGGTGGTCTATGTCGGCTCCAAGACCGGGCGCGACGGCATCCACGGCGCCACCATGGCCTCGGCCGAGTTCGACGAGGCGTCGGAGGAGAAGCGCCCGACCGTGCAGGTCGGCGACCCCTTCACCGAGAAGCTGCTGATCGAGGCCTGCCTGGAGCTGATGGCGACCGACGCCATCGTCGCCATCCAGGATATGGGCGCGGCCGGCCTCACCTCCTCCTCGGTCGAGATGGCCGGCAAGGGCGGCTGCGGCATCGAGCTGGACCTCGACCGCGTGCCGCAGCGCGAGACCGGCATGGTCCCCTACGAGATCATGCTGTCGGAAAGCCAGGAGCGGATGCTGATGGTGCTGAAGCCCGGCCGCGAGGCCGAGGCCGAGGCGATCTTCCGCAAATGGGAGCTGGACTTCGCGGTGATCGGCCGCGTCACCGACACCGGCCGCCTGGTCATCAAGATGCACGGCATGGTCTGGGCCGACATGCCGGTGGCGGAGCTGGTCGACGCCTCGCCGAACTACGCCCGGCCCTGGGAGCCGACACCGAAGCAGCCGGAGATCCCGGCGGCGTCCCTGCCCCTGCCGGAGGCGCCCGAGGCGGTGCTGACGCGCCTCCTGGCCTGCCCCGACCTCGCCTCCAAGCGCTGGATCTGGGAGCAGTATGACAGCCAGGTGGGGGCCGACACCGTCGCCCTG
Organism: Inquilinus limosus DSM 16000; assembly: GCF_000423185.1. Classification (GTDB taxonomy): domain Bacteria; phylum Pseudomonadota; class Alphaproteobacteria; order DSM-16000; family Inquilinaceae; genus Inquilinus; species Inquilinus limosus. Next base: position 173,486 of record NZ_AUHM01000009.1, read on the forward strand.
TCCGGCCAGGCCGATGCGGCGCTGGTGCGGGTGCATGGCACCGGCAAGCTCCTGGCCATCACCACCGACTGCACGCCGCGCTACTGCTTCGCCGACCCCGAGGCCGGCGGCGCCCAGGCCGTCGCCGAGGCGTGGCGGAACCTGACCGCCACCGGCGCCAAACCGCTCGCGATCACCGACAACATGAACTTCGGCAACCCCGAGAAGCCGCGGATCATGGGCCAGTTCGTCGGCTGCATCCAGGGCATGAAGGCCGCCTGCGAAGCGCTTGATTTCCCGGTCGTTTCCGGCAACGTCTCGCTCTACAACGAGACCTCCGGAGAGGCCATCCTGCCGACCCCGGCGATCGGCGGCGTCGGGCTGATCGAGGCCGGCGGTCGCCATGTCCGGCTCGGCTTCAGGAACGCCGGCGAAGCCATTGTCCTGATTGGCGAAACCAAGGGCCATCTCGGTGCGTCGCTGTATGCCCGCGAGATCCACGGCCGCGAGGACGGCGCGCCGCCGCCGGTCGACCTGGCAGCCGAGCGCCGCAACGGCGACCTGGTGCGGGCGCTGATCCAGGATGGCTCGGCGACCGCCTGCCACGACCTGTCCGATGGCGGCCTCTATATCGCCCTGGCGGAGATGGCGATGGCCGGCCGGATCGGCGCCGAGATCGACCTGCCGGCCCAGGCCGAGCTGCTGTTCGGCGAGGACCAGGGCCGCTATCTGGTGACCACGGCCGACGGCGAGGCGCTGCTGGCGCGGGCCCGGGCCGCCGGCGTTCCGGCGCGGATCATCGGCCGCACCGGCGGCGACGTGTTGAAGCGCAAGGACGGCGGGGCCATATCCGTGGCTGAGCTGCGCCGCGTCAACGAGGCGTGGTTGCCGGACTACATGACGGACATCGTGCAGGCGGGAGAGGCGTAGAGATGGCGATGGACCCGGCGGAGATCGTCCGCCTGATCAAGGAGGGGCTGCCCGGCGCCGAAGTGCGGATCGAGGATCTGCGCGGCGACGGCGACCACTACGCCGCCTATGTCACCAGCCCCGCCTTCACCGGCAAGAGCCGCGTGCAGCAGCATCAGATGGTCTATCAGGCCTTGGGCGGCCGGATGGGCAACGAGCTGCACGCGCTGATGCTGCACACCTCCGCCGCCGAAGCCTGACCCTCACCGCAAGCGAGTTCCCCATGGACAATCCCGTCTTCGAGCGCATCCGCGGCGACATCGCCGGCACCGACGTCGTCGTCTACATGAAGGGCACCCCGGTCTTCCCGCAATGCGGCTTCTCCGCCGCTGTGGTGCAGGTGCTGACCCATCTCGGCGTGCCGTTCAAGGGCATCGACGTCCTGACCGACCCGGGTCTGCGCCAGGGCATCAAGGACTTCTCGAACTGGCCGACCATCCCGCAGGTCTACGTCAAGGGCGAGTTCGTCGGCGGCTGCGACATCATCCGCGAGATGTTCCAGACCGGCGAGCTGCAGGAGCTGCTGGAGAGCAAGGGCATCGCCGTCGCCGCCCAGGGCTGACGCGGGCCCTCGGATCATCTGAGCCGGACAGGAATGCCCGCCCCTTCCGGGGCGGGCATTGTCATGTTGATCCGACATCGTCGCTGGCTACAGCACGAAGTCGGCGGCCGCCAGGGCGACGGCGCCGGTCAGGGTGATATGGAAGTCGGTGACCTTGTCGCCGTTGAGGTCGCCGGCGATGGTGGTGACGCCACCGGAGACGGCGTAGCGGAGCTGGCCGGCGACGCCGGTGTAGAGCCCGGTGCCGATGAAGGTGAAGGCCTGGTTTCCGGCCGCGCCAGCATTGGCGTCGATCGCCGACAGGTCGATGCGGTCGCCCTGGGCGTGGCTGAAATCGGTGATCCGGTCGGCCCCGGCACCGGTCGGGCTGTGCGTCGTGCTGCCATACACGAAACGATCGGTCCCCAGCCCACCAGTCAGCGTATCCTTGCCGTCGCCGCCCGTGAGCACGTCGTTGCCGTTCCAGCCCTGCAACACGTTGGCCCCGGCGTTCCCGACCAGGCTGTCATTGCCCTGGCTGCCGCTGACGTTCTCGATATTGTACAGGGTGTCGCCCTGGGCGTCGCCGCCGATGCCGGCGCCGGTCGTCAGGTTGACCACGACCCCGACCGAACCGGTGTAGTAGCTGGCGGTATCGGTGCCGGCGCCGCCATCGAGATAATCGGCCCCCGCATCCCCCCGCAGGACGTCGTTGTCCGCCCCGCCATAGAGCCAGTCGTTGCCGGCGTCGCCGCTGATGGTGTCGTTGCCGGCGTCGCCATAGAGGCTCTCGGAATCGACCGATCCGATCAGGATGTCGACGCCGTCGCCACCCGACCCGTAATCGCTGCCGCCACCATTGGTCTCGATCCGGTCGTCGCCCGCGCCGCCATACATGTAGTCCCGGCCGGCGCCGCCGCGGAGGATGTCGTTGCCGTCATTCCCCGACAGGCTGTCGTCGCCGGTGCTGCCGCCGAGCGTGTCGTTGGCGGCCCCGCCCGTGAGGTTGTCGTTGCCGCCCGCCCCGTTCAGGACATCCGTGCCGTCACCGCCATGGATGGCATCGTTGCCGGTGCCGCCGGCAATGCTGTCATTGCCCGTCCCGGCGTAGTAGGTCATCGCCTCCATGTTGATCGCCCGGCTGCCGTCGCTGCCGGCGGCGCCGTTCAGGACAAAGGTGACACCGACCGTGGTGGTGCTGCGGTCGACATAGAGCGTGTCGATGCCGGCGCCGCCATCGACGACGTCGATCCCGATGCCGGTGCTGATGTAGTCGTCGCCGTCACCGCCGCTGATCGCATCGTTGTCGGCGCCGCCATAGAGCGAATCATTGCCGGCATAGCCGTAGATCGTGTCGTTGCCGGCGTCGCCGTACAGGCTGTCCGCATCGGCCGACCCGACCATGGTGTCCTTGCCGTCGCCGCCCGAGCCGTAGTCGCCGCCACCGCCGCCGGTCTCGATCCGGTCGTCGCCGGCGTTGCCATACAGGTAATCCCGGCCGGCGAGGCCGCGAAGGATGTCGTTGCCGTCGTTCCCGGACAGGCTGTCGTCGCCATCGCCGCCGCCGAGCGTGTCGTTGGCGGCACCCCCGTTGAGGTTGTCATTGCCCGCTGCCCCGTTCAGGACATCGGTCCCGTCGCCTCCATGGATGGCGTCGTTGCCGCCGGCCCCGGTGATGGTGTCGTTGCCCGACCCGGCATAGTAGGTCATCGTCTCCATGTTGATCGCCCGGCTGCCATCGCTGCCGGCGGCGCCGTTCAGGACGAAGGTGACCCCGACGGTGGCGGTGCTGCGGTCGACATAGAGCGTGTCCGTGCCGGTGCCGCCGTCGACGACATCGGCGCCGATGCCGGTGGCGATATAGTCGTCGCCATCGCCGCCGCTGATCGCATCGCTGTCGGCGCCGCCATAGAGCGAATCATTGCCGGCATAGCCGTAGATCGTGTCGTTTCCGGCATCGCCGTACAGGGTGTCGGCATCGGCCGACCCGACCATAGTGTCCTTGCCGTCGCCGCCCGAGCCGTAGTCGCCGCCACCGCCCCCGGTCTCGATCCGGTCGTCGCCGATGCCGCCATACAGGTAATCCCGGCCGGCGAGGCCGCGAAGGATGTCGTTGCCGTCGTTCCCGGACAGGCTGTCGTCGCCATCGCCGCCGCCGAGCGTGTCGTTGGCGGCACCCCCGTTGAGGTTGTCATTGCCCGCTGCCCCGTTCAGGACATCGGTCCCGTCATAGCCGTAGATCGTGTCGTTGCCGCCGGCCCCGGTGATGGTGTCGTTGCCCGACCCGGCATAGTAGGTCATCAGCTCCATGTTGATCGCCCGGCTGCCGTCGCTTCCGGCGGCGCCGTTCAGGGTGAAGCTGACGCCCGTGGCTGTGGTGCTGCGGTCGACATAGAGCGTGTCGGTTCCGGCGCCGCCATCGACGATGTCGATCCCGATGCCGGTGGCGATGTAGTCGTCGCCGTCACCGCCGCCGAGGTTGTCGTTGCCGGCACCGCCATAGAGCGTGTCGTTGCCGGCCGCCCCGGTGATGACGTCGTTGCCGGCGTCGCCGTACAGGCTTTCGGCGTCGGCCGACCCGATCAGGGTGTCGTTGCCGTCACCGCCCGAGCCGTAATCGCCGCCACCGCCCCCGGTCTCGATCCGGTCGTCACCATCGCCGCCATACATGTAGTCCCGGCCGACGCCGCCACGGAGAATATCGTTGCCCGCGTATCCCTGCAGGGTGTCGTCCCCCGCAAGGCCGTCGATCGTGTCGGCACCGGCGGTCCCGTTCAGGGAGTCGTTGCCGGGAGTTCCTGGAATGATCGCCATCGTGACTATGCCTTCTGTTCAAACACCACGATCTCCAGGCCGGCTCCGACACGCTGCCATGCCCGCAAGGCCGAAGCCTCGGGCGGACACCGGCGGTCACCGAGCCTGAAAAGGAACGCTCAGCCTGCCGTGGCGCGGCGTGTTCGGCATCAGCCGAACGGAGGGTGCGCGGTGTCGCGCGGATGTGTATGATGTTCGGCCTTTTTTGCCGATTCGAAGCGGCTTACGCGGGGCGCAGCAGCGGCTTCACCAGGCCGTGGATCACGGCGGAGGGAACGGCGCCCGGCGTCGCCCGCAGCATCCGTTCATAGCGCTCATAGTCGTCGAGCGCCCCGGCCATGTCGGCCTGGGCCAGCCGGCCGCGGATCAGTGCCTCATGGATCCGGGCCGAGTCCGGATAGAGATCGAGCGCGTGCAGATACAGGGCCCGGGCGCGGCCGGGATCGCTCCGCTGCTCATGCCGACGGCCGAGATGCAGTGCCAGGTCGAGGAACCGGTCGCGCAGGCGGTTGGCGGCCGGCAGCGACCATGCGGCATCGGCCCCACGCGGCGCCACCGGACCGGGGAAGTCGAAGATCAGGTGGTCGAGGTCCGGCCCGGCACCGTCGGCGGCGGCAGCCTGGCGGAGGCGAAGCTCCCAATCGTCCAGATCGACCCAGACCTTGTCCGGCGCCAGGCGCAGCCGGCCTTCGCGCTGCAGCACCAGATCGGCCCGCCCGAGCAGCCGGCGCAGCCGGTGCAGCGCCTGCTCGCAGGCGGCCCGCGCCCGATCCCCGTCGGCGTCCGGCCAGAACCAGTCCTGCAGCTCCTCGATGCCGCAGCTATGGTCCCGGGCCAGCGCCAGGGCCCACAGGATGTCGAGCGACCGCGTGGGCGGCTTCGGCCCGGGATCCAGCGGCCCTTCCTCCCGGTCGAGACGGAACCCGCCCAGGACATGGATGCGCAGCGCCCAGGGCCAACGCGTCGGCCGGCGCTGCGGCGGCGGCAACCGGCGCTGCCCGATCAGCGAGCGGCAGAACTCGGTCTCGACGCCCTCGTCGAGCGCTCCGGCACAGAGCTCCGCCAGAAGCAGCGGCAGGTTCGGCAGGACCGCCGACCAGCCTGTGGCCCGCAGGACCCCGATGGCCTCCCGGAGCCGTTCGGGATACCCGGCCTGTCCGGCCCGTTTCGCCTCCAAGCTCCGCGCGATCAGCACACAGGCTTCCGTGCGCCGCGCCACGGCGCCGTCGAACAGGGGCAGGCGCGCCTCCAGGAACGCGGCCGCCTCCGCCGGCTTGCCGTCGGCCAGCAGCACCTGGAACAGGGTGATGAAATGCGGCCAGCGCTCGATCGGCGGCTCGTCCGCCGCCTCGATCGCGGTCATGAAGCGGTCGCAGGCCCGGTACGCCTCGGGGAGATTGCCCTGCCGGGTGTGCATCGCGGCCTGGCAGTCCGCCACCACGGCGACCTGGGTCGTGTAGCGGCTGTCCGCGATCTGCGCCAGGCGGTCGACCAACCCGGCGAACTCCTCCCAGTCGTTGCGCAGCTTCCTCTGCAATTGCAGGTGGTAGAGGGCGCCGAACTCGACCCCGCGCAGCGCCTCGCGCTCGCCGATGGCGATGGCCGCGCGCAGGGCCTGCTCCGCCTCGGCATAGGGGAAACCACGCCGGGCATAGGGGAAGTAGTAGCGTCCCCGGACCGCACCGAAATCGACCAGCCAAAGGCCGAGCACCCAGGGCGACACGGCGGGGTCACGCAGATCCTCCGCCACGCTGTCGACGGCGGTCTCGAACAGCTCCGCATTGCCGGTCGAGCCGGCATAGGAGATCAGGATCTGGCTGGCATGCAGGCGCGAGGTCGGCGAATCGCCGGCCCGGCGCGTCGCCAGCCGCGCAACCAGATCCTCCACCAACCGACCCGCCGCCTGCATACCGCGGCGATAGTCGTCGGCATAGACGCAGGCCCGCAGCAGCCCGACCCGGACCAGCAGATGCTCGTCGGCCGGAAGGTCCGGCAGCCCCGCGTCCAGCAGCGCGAAGGCGCGCCGGGTCCAGTCGGCCAGCCCGTGATGCGTGCGCCAGCTGTCGGTCTTGACCAGGACCGCGCGCGCCACGGCGAGGCAGCGGCCGCGCGCATCGCCGTCGCGGGCGAAGGCGTCCCACGCCCGCGACAGCCATGCCTCCGCCGTCCCGTCGTCCGGCATCGCGGCGACACCCGCCCAGTAGCACAGCCAGCCGTCGAACGCGTCGTCGGGAAGCCGCGCGCACCAATCGGCGAAGGTGGCGCGGCGGCCCTGGGCCAGAACGGCCTCGGCATGGCCGGTCATCAGCCCGCGGGCAAGCTCCCAGGCCCGGCCCTGGAGGGCGAGGTCGATGGCGTCCTCGATGCGCCCGGCGTCGCTGAGCACCGTCGCGGCCCGGATCCGCAGCCGAGCCTGCTCCTCCTCCGGCATGCGCCGGGCGAAGCGGTCGTGCAGGAAGCTGCGCAGCAGGTCGTGCAGAGTGAAGACGGCCTGGGCGGTATCGCCGCGCGCGACCAGAAGCTGCCGCCGGTGCAGGCGTTCCAGAAGGCTGCGCGCCTGATCGGAGTCCGCCATCGCCCTGGCCAGGCCGGCGGTGATCTCGGGCAGCAGGTTCAGCTTCAGCAGCATGTCCTGCTCGGCCGCCGGCAGCGTCTCGAACAGCTGGGCCCCGAGCACGTCGAACATCGCGTCCTCGCGGCCCTGCAGCGGGTCCGCCGCCATGGCCTCGATCCGGGCATCGGCAGCGATTCCCGATTCCGCCAGCAGCACCAGCCCGGCGGCCCAGCCCCGCGCCGCGCTGACATCGAGGGCCGACGCGGTGCGAAGCAGATGAGCGGTGACGAGGTCGCGCGCCTCCTCGTCCGAGAAGGCGAGATCGGCCTGGTCGATCACGGCGAGGCGGCCGTCGCGCCGCAGACCGGCGAGCTCGGCCGGCGGCAGGATGCGGGCCAGGCAGAGGCAGCGCAGCGTCTGCGGCAGCTCTTGCAGCAGGATCGTCAGCACGCCCCGGAAACCGGGCGCGTCGGCGGCATGCAGATCGTCGAGCACCAGCAGCGTGCCGGGCCGCAGCCGGGCGAAGAGGGCCCGCAGGAACCGGCGAGCAAAGGCCTCGGGCTGGTCGGCATACTCCGGCCCGAACACCGGCAGGCGTCGGGCCAGGCCCGCCGGCAGGGCCTGGCCGAGGAAGTGGAAGAAGGCGGCGATGTCCTGGTCGCCGTCGTCGACGCGATACCAGAGATGCGGTTCCCGGCGGTCCTGCAGATAGTCGACGGCGGCCGTGGTCTTGCCGTAGCCCGCCGGCGCGGCCAGCCAGCAGCAGCAGCCGCCGCGCAGCCCCCGGTCGATGGCATCGAGAATGCGGGGCCGCCGAACGATATGGCTCGGCCGCGGCGTGATCAGCTTTACGGCGATCGGCGAAGCCGCCATGACGCTCTCCCCCGCGGCATTCTAGCAGATTCTTGTCCGATGAATGACAGCCGACCGCTTGCCGGCCCCGGCCATGCCGAGCCCTGGACCCAGGCATGACGAGGAGGGGCGGGCAGCAACGCCCCACTCCGGTCCAGAATGGGCCAACCGCCCCGCGACCGACCGGGGCGGACATCGTTTCGTGGCCAGGAGGATGCCCGTGGTGTCGACAGCCGAGCAGGATCGGAAGGCCCGAGGCATGCCTCCCGACCTGGCCGACGAACTGCTGATCGACGCCGAGGTCGACGACGTCCCGGCGCCGCCGACGCCGCTCAAGGCCGGATGGCTGCTGGTCGTCAGCCTGGTTCTGATCGCGCTCAACCTGCGCCCGGCGCTGTCCAGCCTGGGGCCGGTCCTGAAGGAGATCATCGCCGATACCGGCATCTCCGCCGGCGGCGCCAGCCTGCTGACCACGGCGCCGGTGGTGTGCCTCGGCCTGTTCGGCGTTCTGGCCCCGCGGATCAGCCGGCGGCTCGGCACCGAGCGGGCGGTGCTGGCGCTGCTGCTGGTGCTGGCGGTCGGCACCGCGCTGCGCGGCCTGGGCACGCCCCCTGCCCTGCTGCTGGGCGCCATCCTGGCCGGGGCCGGCATCGGCGTCACCAACGTGCTGCTGCCCGGCATCGTCAAGCGCGACTTCCCGGACAAGGCGCCGCTGATGACCGGGGTCTACACCATGGCGCTGTGCGCCGGCGCCGCCGTCGCCGCCGGCAGCACCCTGCCGCTCGCCCGCGCCGCCGATGGGTCCTGGGCCGCGGCCCTGGCCTTCTGGGCCGTGCCCGCGGTGATCGCGGCGCTGGTCTGGCTGACCCAGATCCCACCCCGCCGAGGCCCGGCCGCCCATGCCGGCTTCACCGTGCGCGGCCTGTGGACCGACCCGCTGGCCTGGCAGGTGACGCTGTTCATGGGGCTGCAATCCTCTCTGGCCTACAGCGTCTTCGGCTGGCTGGCCCCGATCCTGCGCGACCGGGGCATCGAGGGCGTGACCGCCGGGATCATGGTCTCGGTCTCGATCATGGTGCAGGTCGCGGCCGCCCTGGTGGCGCCGTCGCTGGCGACCCGCGGCCGCGACCAGCGGCTGGCTGCGCTGCTGTGCATGGCGTTCTCGCTCGTCGGGTTCCTGGGCTGCATCTTCGCGCCGCTCGGCACCGTCTGGCTCTGGATCGTGCTGCTCGGCATCGGCCAGGGTGCCGCCTTCGCCGTGGCGCTGACGCTGGTGGTGCTGCGCACGCCGGACGCCCATGTCGCGGCCCACCTCTCCTCGATGTCGCAGGGCGTGGGCTACACGCTGGCGTCCGGCGGACCGCTGCTGATCGGCCTCTTGCACGACTGGACCGGCGGCTGGGCGGCGGCGGGGCTGTTCGTGCTCGCCATCGGCACCGCCGCCGCCCTCGCCGGCCTCGGCGCCGGCCGGGCCCTGCAGGTCGGGGCCCGGGCCGTCGCGCGCTGATTCGAGCCCGGCCGGCCATCCGCGGAACCTCGCGGCTGATCTCGATGTTCCCGACGCATGGACGGAGCGTCGGAAGTGTCCGCGCCTGCCGTCGAGCCGATGCTTCCCGGCAGGACGCCGGCTGATCCATCGAGGCAGCCGGGCGGGCTCCATACGCTGTGCGATCTGGTCGCATCGCTTCCCGGACATGAGCGACAGCCCGCGCTTCTCGCCTTCCACCGGAAGGGCATGGAAACGTTGTCCTATGCCGATCTGAGCGATCGGATCGACATGGTCGCGCGCCGCCTGGTCCGGGCGGGAGTCGGCAAGGGCGACAGGGTCGCCCTGTCCGCGGACAACCGCCCCGAATGGATCGCGGCCTGCCTGGCCGTGATCAGGATCGGCGCCGTGATCGTGCCGATCGATCCGCAACTCGGGGACGACACCTTCAAGCACGTCCTGAACGACAGCGGCGCCAGGACGATCATCCTCGCGGCCGCGGGCGAGGAACGGGTGCGGATGCTCGGGGGCGTCGCCGAGCCGACCTTCATCCGCCTGGACGATGCGGAAGGCGGGCAGGATCGGGGACGGGGTCCGAGCGGTGAGGCCGAAACGCGCCCCGTGGAGCCGGAGGATCCCGCGTGCCTGTTCTACACCTCCGGCACGACCGGACCGCCGAAGGGCGTCCCGCTCACCCATGCCAATATCGCCTTCCAGCTCAACGCCGTCGTTGCGGCCGGTCTGGTCCGGCCCGGGGACCGGGTTCTGCTGCCGCTGCCCCTGCATCATGTCTACCCCTTCGTGCTCGCCATGCTGGCGCCGCTCGCGCTCGGCCTTCCGATCGTGATGCCGCGTGCCCTGACCGGACCGCAGGTGGCGAAGGCGATGCACGACGGCGGGGTGACGCTGATCATGGGCGTGCCCCGACTGTACCGCGCCTTCGACGCCAACCTCCGGGCCCGGTTCGAGGCGCGCGGGCGGATCGCCGCCGGGGTGTTCCGGGCCGGCACGGCGGGGGCCACATGGCTGCGCCGCCGCTTCGGCCTGCGTCCGGGCAAGCTGCTGCGGCCGCTGCATCGGCGGATCGCCCCGAAGCTGCGCCTGCTCGTCTCCGGCGGGGCGGCGCTCGATGCCGGGCTGGCGCTGCGGCTGGAAGGTCTCGGATGGCGGGTCGCGACCGGTTACGGCCTGACCGAGACCTCGCCCATGCTCACATGGAACCTTCCGGACGAAGGCAGGCTCGAAAGCGCCGGCAGGCCGGTGCCCGGAGTCGAACTCCGCATCGCACCCGTGCGGACGGACGATGAGGAGGCCGCGCCGGACGCTGCCGAGGGGCGCGAATACGGAGAGATCCTGGCGCGCGGCCCCGGCGTCTTCGCCGGCTATCGCAACCTGCCGGACAAGACCCGGGAGGCGTTCACCGACGACGGATGGTTCCGGACCGGCGATCTCGGGTTCCTCGACGGCGACGGCTATCTCCACATCGTCGGCCGGGTCTCGACGATGATCGTCACCGAGGGCGGCAAGAACATCCAGCCCGAGGCCGTCGAGGACGCCTATGCCGCGAGTCCGGAGATCCGGGAGATCGGCGTGCTGCAGAAGGACGGACGCCTGGTGGCCGTGATCCTGCCCGAGAGCGGCAGGATCGGCCGCGGCGAGCAGGCCAGGCAGGCCCTCGACGCGGCGCTGCGCGCCCGGTCGCGACAGCTGCCTTCGTATCAGCGCCTGTCGGACTATGCAGTGACCAACGAGCCGCTGCCGCGGACCCGCCTCGGAAAGCCGCGCCGTCATCTGCTGGAAGCCCGCTTCGACCGGGCCAAGCAAGGCAAGGAGGACGAGACGGCCACGGCCAAGGCTGCGCCGATCCGGCCCGAGGAGATGTCCACCGACGATCGGGCGCTGCTTCGGGACCGCGCCGCGCGGGACGTCTGGACCTGGTTGGCGGAACGATACGCCGACCGGCGCCTGACGCCGGACAGCAGCCCGCAACTGGATCTGGGCATCGATTCCCTGGAATGGCTGACCCTGTCGCTGGAGATCGGGCAGCGGGTCGGCGTCGACCTGACCGAGGAGGCGATCACCCGGATCGAGACCATCCGCGATCTGCTGCGCGAGGTCGCCGAGGCCGCGGCGGCGGGCGAGACCTTCGAAGCCTCGATCCTGGACGATCCCGAAGCCCATCTGAACGACGAGCAGAAGCGCTGGCTCGAGCCCCTGGGGCCACGGCAGGCGCGCATCGCGGACGGAGTCTACGTCCTCAACCGGGGGATCATGCGCCTGTTCTACCGGCTGCACGTCGAGGGGCGAGAGCGCCTGCCGGAGGGACAAGCCGTGTTCACGCCGACGCATGGCAGCCTGCTCGACCCGTTCGCGATCGCCGCTGCCCTCGACCGCCGGCGCCTCGCCCGCACCTTCTGGGCCGGCGATGCGGATTGGGCGTTCGGAAACGCCGTCGTCCGGTCGTTCAGCCGGCTGGCGCAGGCCGTGCCGATCCACGCCGAGCGCGGATTCATGTCCGGGATGGCGCTCGGCGCCGCGGTGCTGAAGCGCGGCGACAGCCTGATCTGGTTTCCCGAGGGCCAGCGGGCACGGCAGCCCGGGGTCCAGGACTTCATGCCGGGCATCGGGCTGCTCCTGGAGCGATTTCCCGTTCCGGTCGTTCCGGTGGCGATCCACGGGGCGCACGAGGCGTTCCCGCCCGGCCGCGCCCTCCCGCGGCCCGGCCGGGTCAAGCTGGTGTTCGGGGATACCCTCGATCCCGCGATGCTCGACACGGAGGGGACCGGCAACCGGGCGTCGCGCCGGATCACCGATGCCCTGCATCGCCGGGTCGAGGAGCTCTACCAGCGAACGCGCCCAGGCGGCCCGGCCTCCTGATCGACCTGTCGCCAGCCGGCCGCAGGGCAGCCATGTCGGCCGGCGCTTCGCCGCGGCCCGGCCCGCCGGCTATCGTCGGGCCCGAGTCACATCCGGGACGATCATGGCCGTCGACGTTTCTTCCAGCCGCAGCCGCGCCGGCCTCGGGGCCGGCGCGGCGCTGGGCGCGTTCCTGATCTGGGGCTTCGCGCCGCTCTACTTCAAGGCGGTCGAGCATATCGGCGCCTGGCAGATCGTGGCGCACCGCATCCTGTGGAGCGTCGTCATCCTGGGCCTGCTGCTGCTGGCCCTGGGGCGGCTGCACGAGATCCGCGACGTGGCGCGCAGCCGCCGCCGCTTCCTGACCTATTGCGCCACCACCGCCCTGGTCACCACCAACTGGAGCGTCTTCATCTGGGCGGTGCTGAACGGCTATCTGGTGCAGTCGGCGCTCGGCTACTACCTCAGCCCGCTGGTCAACGTGCTGCTCGGCGTCGCCTTCCTGGGCGAGCGGCTGGGCCGGATGCAGGTGGTCGCCGTCGGCCTAGCCGCGGCCGGCGTCCTGATCTCGGTGATCGGCGCCGGCGAGATCCCCTGGATCGCGCTGGTCCTGGCCTCGACCTGGGGCTTCTACGGGCTGATCCGCAAGCGCGAGAAGATCGACCCCTTCGTCGGGCTGATGGTCGAGACCGGCTTCCTGCTGCCGGTCTGCCTGGCCTATCTGCTGTGGCTGTGGAGCCAGGGCGCGGGCGCCTTCGGCCCGGTCATGGCCGGCGGCGAAGGCTGGGCCATGTCGGTGGCGCTGATGGCCTCCGGCGTGATCACCGGCCTGCCGATCGTGCTGTACATGATCGGGGCGCGGCACCTGCCCCTGTCGACCGTCGGGCTGCTGCAGTACCTGGCGCCGAGCATCAACCTGGTCCTGGCCACGCTGGTGTTCGAGGAGCCGCTGCGGCCGGCCACGCTGGTGACCTTCGCCTTCATCTGGGCCGGCCTCGCCCTGTTCACCGTCGACGCCACCCGGCGGGCGAGGCTGCCGGTGGCCACGCGCCACGGTGTCGGCTGAGAGCCTGAAACGAAAAGGGGCGCCCGAGGGCGCCCCTTCCGCTTGTCGACAGCCGGCTGGATCAGCGGCTGTAGAACTCGACCACCAAGTTCGGCTCCATCTGGACCGGGTACGGCACGTCGGCCAGGGCCGGGGTGCGCACCAGCTTGCCCTTGAAGGCGCCGTGGTCGACCTCGATGTAGTCCGGCACCTCGCGCTCGGCGGAAGCGATGGCGCCCAGGATCAGCGCCAGCTCACGCGACTTCTGCTTGACCTCGATCACGTCGCCCTCCTTGACCTGGTAGGAGGGGATGTTGAGGCGCTTGCCGTTCACCAGGATGTGGCCGTGGTTGACGATCTGGCGGGCGGCGAACACGGTCGGCACGAACTTCATCCGGTACACGACGGTGTCCAGGCGGCGCTCCAGCAGGCCGATCAGGTTCTCGCCGGTGTCGCCCTTGCGGCGCACGGCCTCTTCGAACAGGCGGCGGAACTGCTTCTCGCCGATGTTGCCGTAGTAGCCCTTCAGCTTCTGCTTCGACATCAGCTGGGTGCCGAAATCGGTAGGCTTCTTGCGCCGCTGGCCGTGCTGGCCCGGGCCGTATTCGCGGTTGTTCAGGGGGCTCTTCGGACGGCCCCAGAGGTTGACGCCGAGACGGCGGTCGATCTTGTGCTTCGAATTCAGGCGCTTGCTCACGCGCGCGATCCTTCTCTCATGTTGTCCCGGTAGGCCCTGCCGACGGCAGGGCGGGGCGCCGGCTCACGCACCGGACCCGCATTCCCGGGAATGGAAGCGGTGAAGAACGCGATTTCCCGCCGAAAGTCAAGCCCGAAGGCCTTTCATCCCGGCAGATAGTGGATATGCGGCCGGCCGTGATGCGGCGACCGCTCGACATGGGCGCGCACGCCGAACACCTCGCGGATGCGGGGCCCGGTCAGCACCTCCTCCGGCGCGCCGGCGCAGACCACCCGTCCCTGCTGCAGCAGGGCGACGGTATCGCAGAACATGGCGGCCAGGTTGAGGTCGTGCAGGGCGACGATGCTGGTCGCCGGCAGCCGGCCGACCAGGGCCAGGATCTCCAGCTGATGCTGCACGTCGAGATGGTTGGTCGGCTCGTCCAACAGCAGCTCGGTCGGCGTCTGGGCCAGGGCGCGAGCGATCTGCGCCCGCTGCCGCTCCCCGCCCGACAACGTGTGCCAGGGCTGGTGGCGCCGGCCCTCCAGCCCGACCCGGCACAGCGCCTCCTCCACCGCCGCGTCGTCGCGCGCGGTCCAGGGCGACAGCGGGCCGCGATGCGGCGTGCGGCCGAGCCGGACAATGTCGAGCACCGTCACCTGGGCCTCGGTCGCCGCCTGCTGCTCGACCAGCGCGATGCGGCGGGCGATGGCGGCGCGCGGCAGGCCGGCGATGTCGGCGCCGCCCAGCGTGATCACGCCGCTGTCCACCCGCCGCAGGCGGCAGATCAGGCGGAGAAGCGTGGACTTGCCGGCCCCGTTCGGGCCCAGGAGGCCCAGCATCCGGCCGGGCGCCGCCTGCAGCGTGACGCCGTCGACGATCATCCGCCCGCCCGCGCCCCAGCGCACGTCATGTGCCGCGATCGTCATGCCGCCCGCCTCGCCCGGTAGAGCAGGACGGCGAAGGCCGGGGCGCCGAACAGGGCGGTGACCACGCCGATCGGCAGGACCTGCTGCGGGATGAGGGTGCGCGAGACGATGTCGGCCAGCACCATGAAGATGGCGCCGATCATCGCCGCTGCCGGCAACAGCCTTGCATGGCCGGGTCCGACCAGGAAGCGCGCCGCATGCGGGATGACCAGGCCGACGAAGCCGACCGACCCGACGATGCTGACCATGGTCGCGGTCATCGCCGCGGTCGCGGCGAACAGCACCACGCGCACCCGCGTCACCGCAATGCCGAGCGACGCGGCGGCATCCGCCCCGAAGGTGAAGGCATCGAGCGCGCGGGCGTGCAGGAGGCAGAGGACGAAGCCGAGCGCCGCGACCGGGGCCGCGACCTGCACGTCCGGCCAGCGCACCCCGCCGAGGCTGCCGAGCAGCCAGAACATCACGCCGCGCGCCTGCTCGGCATTGGCCGAGGTGGTGACGATGGTGGAGGTCACGGCGTTGAACAGCTGCGACCCGGCAACGCCGGCCAGGATGATGCGGTCGGTGCCGCCCCCGGCCCCGGCCGCCAGCAGCGACACCAGGGCGAAGGCGAGGACGGCGCCGATGAAGGCGCCGCCGGACAGCGAGACGGCGCCGCCGCCGAAGCCCGCGATCATCACCGCGACGGCGCCGGTCGACGCCCCGGCCGAGATGCCGAGGACGTAGGGCTCGGCCAACGGATTGCGCAGCAGCGCCTGCAGGATCGCGCCGGACAAGGCCAGCGCTGCGCCGCAGCAGGCCGCCACCAGGGCGCGACTGAGCCGGTAGTCCCAGATCACCCCTTCCTGGATCGGGCTAAGTGCGAAGCCGGTGCCGAGCAGCCGGTTGGCCACGGCCTGGACAGTCGTGGCGAGCGGGATCGGCATCTCGCCGATCGACACGGCGAGGGCGATGGCCGCGGCCAGCGCCGCCAGGGACAGGAGGGCCAGCAGGGCGCGGACGCCCCAGCCGCCGCCGAGGAGCGGCCTCATCCCCCGAGCCCGAAGCTCTTGATGGCGCGGGCCAGCGCCTCGATGCCGTCGACGGCGCGGATCGAGGGCTGCATGGCCTGCACATCCATCGGCACGAAGCGCTTCTGCTTCACCGCCTCCAGCCGGCCGGTCACCGGGTCGGTCTCCAGGAAGTTCAGCTTCACCGCGGTGCCGTCGGCCGGGTAGCGGCGGCGGCTCATCTCCGCCATCACGATGATCGCGGGATCGGCGGCGGCGATCCGTTCCCAGCTCACCAGCGGCCACTCCTCCTCCGTGGTGATGACGTTGCGGGCGCCGAGCTGCTGCAGGATGTAGGCCGGCACACCGTTCCTCCCGGCGACGAAGGCCTCGCCGTCCACCTCCTTGCTGGAGAACCAGAACACCACCGGCACGTTCTCGGCCCGCAGCCCCGCCACCGAGGCGATGGCGGCGGCCTCGCGCTTCTCGAGCTCGGCGACCAGCGCCTCACTGCGGTCGGCGACATCGAAGATCCGCGCCAGGTCCCGGATCTCCTGATAGACGAGGTCCATGGTGAACAGCTGCTTGCGGACGCCGTCGCCGCCGCCGGAATTGTCCTTGGCGACGCAGTCGGCCGGCGAGACGTAGGTCGGGATGCCGAGAGCGGCGAACTGCTCGCGCGTGCCGACCGAGCCCTGCGGCCCGACATGCCATTCGAACTGTGCGGTCACCAGCTCCGGCTCCTGCTCCACCACGGATTCGAAGCTGGGGTCGTTGTCGGCCAGGCGCTTGATCCTGTCGTTCGCCGCCTCGTAGCCCTTCAGCACCGGGCCGAACCAGACGGCGGTGCCGACGATGCGGTCGGCCAGGCCGAGCGACAGCAGGATCTCGGTGCTGCTCTGGCCGATCGCCACGGCCCGCCGCGGGGCGTGGCCGAAGGTGACGTCGACGCCGCAGTTGCGGATGGTCAGCGGGTACCGCGTCGGCCCGGCCGAGGCGGCCGGCGACAGGACGAAGGACAGCAGCCCGGCCAGAGCCAGGGCACGCCGATGGAAGGAACGGATGACCGTCACGGATGCCTCCTGCCCGGGCCACCCCGCCCGGAAATGGATTGCGCGGCGACGGCAGGTCTCCTGGCTCGCGGATCATGGCTTCGCGTCGGCCTTCCCACCCGCACCGCGGGCAGTGGCATGGCCCTTGAGGGGCCGCGAGGACGCTCGGCGATCCGCTGACAGTTGCGGGGGCAGCCACGGATTCCGCCCCCATGCGCTTGATTGGGGGCGCCACCGTGTTCCCTTTTGATCCCGTGCGGGAACCGTCGCCGGAATGTGTATCAGCGGCGCCGAGAGCCGGTCAATCGAGCGGATATCCCCGGCGGAGCCATCGGGTGAAGCGGTGAGTCCTCCTATTGTCATGCCCAGAATGAGCCGGCCGATCGCGAGATCGGCGGTTCGGGTTTCGAAGCCGCTGCGCTTGCCCTATCATCGGCCGGTTTCTCCGCCACAGCGTGTCGATGCCGAACCCGCCGAAAGTTCCTCCGGTTGCCGGGCCGCCGCCCGCCCTCACCGAAAGCGCCCGCGCGGTCCTGCGGACCGTGTCGACCTCCGGGCCGATCACCCGGCCGCAGCTGGGCGCCCTCCTCGCCTTCTCCAAACCGACCATGTCGGCCGCCGTCGGCGAGCTCGAAGCGCACGGTCTGGTCGCGTCCCAGGGCATCACCAAGGGCCCGACCGGCCGGACCGCCGTCACCTACGGCCTCGGGCCCCAGGCCGGTACCGTCATCGGCGTCGATGCGGGCACCACCCACACCCATGCGATCGCGGCCGGGCTGGACGGGCGGCCAATTGCCGAGGCCGACCTGCCCTCATCGGAGATCGAAGGCGCGGTGGAGCAGGTGCTGGACCGCGTCCGCCGGGACGGGCCGCTGCGGGCGATCGCCGTGGCGGTGCCGACGATCGTCTCCTCAGCCCTGGCGCCGCGCGGCCGGGGCAAGGACCTCCCGACCATCGCACAGCGCCTGCAAGATCGCTTCCGCGTGCCGATCCTGCTGGAGAACAACGTCAACTGCGCCGCCCTGGCGGAGCTGCGCGAAGGCACGGCCCAGGGACGGGCGTCATTCATCTACCTGCAGGTCGGGGTCAAGATCGGCCTCGGCATCATCATCGACGGCCGGCTGTTCCGCGGCTTCAACGGCGCGGCCGGCGAAGTCGGGCGCCTGCCCTTTCCCTGGTCGGCGACGGAGACGCCAAGGCTGGAGGCGCTGGAGGAGTATCTGGGTTCGGCGAGCCTGGTCGCCCGTTGCGCCCGCGACTGGCCGGCCGAGGAGGGCGCGCCGCCGAAGAGCGCCGAGGAGCTGTTCGCGCGGGCCGCGATCTCGGCACATGCGCGCAC
Source organism: Inquilinus limosus DSM 16000 (assembly GCF_000423185.1). Lineage (GTDB taxonomy): Bacteria > Pseudomonadota > Alphaproteobacteria > DSM-16000 > Inquilinaceae > Inquilinus > Inquilinus limosus. The sequence continues at coordinate 191,567 of NZ_AUHM01000009.1, forward strand.
CTGCATCGACCGGCACGCCGCCGATATCGGCCGGCTGGTGGCCGCCTGTGTCGGAGTGCTCGATCCGGGTCTGGCCGTGCTGGGCGGCGGCGTCGGCCAGAACGAGCTGATGGTGGAGCAGATCGCCCGCACGGTCGCGGAGCTGACCTGGCCGACCGAGATCGCGGTCAGCCGGCTGACCCGGAGGGCCACGGTGCTCGGCGCCGTCGGGCTGGCGGCGGATTACAGCCTCGGTACGCTGCTGGGCGAGGACCGGCGCCCGGCCTTCTCGCTGCTGCCTGCGGCCGACGGGGCGGAGGAGCCGCGGCCCGCCCGCCGCATGGCGCGGGCAGCGGGCGGGCCGCGCTGACCCGGGTCAGGCTGCCTTCAGGGGCAGCTTGGTGTCGGTCTGCCGGTAACGGAAGTTGCATTCCGGCAGGCCGGCCGCTTCGGCGAGGTCGGCGATCAGCAGTTGCGCCGGGATGGCCTGCAGGATCGCGCCCGGCAGCCCAGTCCCGGGCACCGGGATCACCACCAGGTTCTTCGCCTCGGCCACGTCGCGCCGTGCGGTGACCAGGACCGACGGGATCCCGAAGCCCGCGAGATCCTGCGCCAGCTTCACCTCCCGCCCGTCACCGAACAGGATTACGCCGCTGCGAGGGTCGTTCGGCTCCATCGGACCGTGCAGGAAGTTCAGCGTGTCCCAGCCTTGCGCCGCGACGCGCACGGCCTCGCGGATCAGAAGCGCGGCGTAGCCGGCGGTGCCGAAGGCGATGCCGGCGCCGACGCAGTCGATGGCGATGCGGCCAGCCAGCAGCGCCGACGCCTTCGCCACCGGCTCGGTCACGGCGGCGAGCACCTCCTCGGCCGTCGCCGGCAGCGCCGCCCAATCGGCACCCGAGGAACGGCCGGCCCGGTCCGCCAGCAGGCCGATCGCCTGCAGCGCGCAGATATAGCTGGTGGTGTTCGGGCCGCTGTCTGGGCCGCTCGCCGTCGCGATCATGGTCCGCGCGATCTCGCCCAGCGGCGTCGCGGCCGCATTGGCGATGCCGAAGGTCGCGGCCTGCGGCCGGACCCGGATCGCCTGAGCGGGCTCGACGCTGCGTCCGGAAGCGGAGATCGCGACATAGGCGTCGGCCGCGTCGATCGCCGGGTCGTAGAGGTCGGTGCCGGGCAGCGCGAAGGCCCGGATGCCCTGGCCGCGCATCGCCGCGGCACCGGCCTCGGCCGCGTAGAGGCTGGCGCCGATGCCGACCAGGGCGACAGTTCCCCGCCGCAACGGCGCCAGATCCGCCCGCTCCAGCGTCCCGGCCACGGCCTGCCGGCTCGCCTCCAGCGCCTTCGGCTGCAGGGCGATGCCATCGCGGTAACTGACTCTGTCTGTCATGGGTCTGGTCCGTTGCAGTCGGGGAAAGGCAGCTCAGTCGAGCTTCATGTAATCGGCCCAGCGGGCCGCATCGTTGACGGTGATGGTCGAGACGGCGTTCTGGCTGAGGCCCCACTTCTCGAAGATCTTCCCGTAGGTGCCGTCGTCGATCATCTTCTGCAGCGTGGCCTTGATCGCGTCGCGCAGCTCCGGGTTGTTCTTGCCGACCAGGATGCCCTGGTAGCCCACGGCGTATTTGGCGGTTTCCACCAGTTCCAGCTTCTTGCCGGTCTGCGGCTGATGGGCCAGCGTGTAGGCGGCCACCCCGACCGTATCGAGCGAGACGTCGAGGCGCCCGCTGCGCATCGCCACCTTGGCCTGGTCGTTCGACGGGAACTGCAGCACCTCCAGCGGCTTGTCGGCCGGGCACAGCTCCTTCTGCTTGTCGAGCAGCTGCAGCGGGATCGAGCCCTGCACCGCGCCGGCGCGCAGGCCGCAGATGTCGCTGATTTTCTTGATGTTGTGCGGGTTGCCCTCGAGCACGATCAGCCCGGTGCCCTCGAGCGTGTAGTCGATGATGTCGAGGATCTTCTCGCGTTCGACGAAATCGCCGAAGGCCGACATGCCGAGGTCGAAGCGACCGGCCTGGATCGCCGGGATGATGCTGGCGAACTGGGCGGGGGAGAAGGTGAACTTCACCCCCAGCCGCGCCGCCATCTCGGCGGCCAGGTCCTGCTCCAGCCCGATCAGCGTCGTGTTGTCGGCGTCGTAGAAGTCGTAGGGCGGCTGCTGCGGGTCGGTGCCGACCCGGATCTCGCCCGACTGGCGGATCGATTCCGGCAGCATCGCCCGTAGCGCGGGGTCGACCTCGGCCGCCTGGGCCGCGTCGGCGCCGAGGATTGCGGCGGCGGCCAGAACGAAGAGTCTGCTCATCATTGTCTCACTCCCTGTTTGCGTTGCACGGTTCGTCTCCCGGCGACGGTCAGCGGACCCGCCGCAGGAAGGCCTGGGCGCGCTGGTGCCGCGGGCGGTCCAGCACCTCGGCGGCCGTCCCCTCCTCCACCACCACGCCCTGGTCCATGAAGATCACCCGGTCCGCGACCTCGCGGGCGAAGCCCAGCTCATGGGTGACGACCAGCATCGTCATGCCCTCGGCGGCCAGGCGCTTCATCACCGCCAGCACCTCGCCGACCAGTTCCGGGTCGAGGGCCGAGGTCGGCTCGTCGAACAGCATCAGCTTCGGACGCATGGCCAGCGCCCGGGCGATCGCCACACGCTGCTGCTGGCCACCCGACAATTGCTGCGGATAGGCCTGAGCCTTATCGCTGAGATCGACCATCTCCAGCAGCGCCCGGGCGCGGGCGACGACGTCCTGGCGCGGCTCGCCGCGGATCAGCACCGGCGCCTGGACGATGTTCTCCAGCACGTCGAGATGCGGGAACAGGTTGAAGCGCTGGAACACCATACCGATGTCGCGGCGCTGGCGGGCCAGCTCGGCGGCCTTCAGCTCGTACAGGCGATCGCCGTGGCGGCGGTAGCCGATCAGCTCACCATCGACCAGGATCTCGCCGCCGCTGACCTTCTCCAGATGGTTGATGCAGCGCAGGAAGGTCGACTTGCCGCTGCCCGACGGGCCCAGCATGCAGGCGACCTCGCCCTTCCGGATGGTCAGGTCGATGCCCGACAGCACATGCAGGTTGTCGAAGGCCTTGCGAACGCCGATCGCCTCGACCATCGGCCGCGCCGCCTCCTGTCCGACGGCGCCCATCAGCCCTGCCTCCCCGCCGCGCCGAGGATCCGGCGAGCCTTCGACGGTCCGCGGTCGCTGCGGGCGAGGCGCCGCTCGATCCAGGCCTGGCCGAGGGAGGCGGCCGTGGTCAGCACCAGGTACCAGATGCTGGCAACGATCAGCAGCTCGATGATCAGGAAGTTCTTGGCGTAGATGTTCTGGACCCGCGTCAGCAGGTCCTGCGCTGCCACCACCGAGACCAGCGAGGTGGTCTTCAGCATCGAGATGGTTTGGTTGCCGATCGGCGGGATGATGACGCGCAGCGCCTGCGGCAGAACGATCCGGGTCAGTGTCTGAAACGGGGTGTAGCCGAGCGCCGTCGCCGCCTCGGTCTGCCCCTTGTCGACGGCCAGGAGGCCGCCGCGGACGATCTCCGCCACATAGGCGGATTCGTTCAGGCTGAGCGCCAGGAGGGCCGCCGTGAAGGCCGAGATCAGCGTGTTGGTCTCGACATGCAGCGGCCCGATGTCGACGGCCGGGATGAACAGCTGGATGTTGAACCAGAAGATGATCTGCACCAGCAGCGGCGTGCCGCGGAAGAACCAGATGTAGAAGGCGGCGAAGCCGGACAGGATCGGGTTCGACGCCAGCCGCATCATCGCCAGCACGATCCCGGCCAGGATGCTGATCGCCATGGCGAGGACGGTGAACACCAGGGTCAGCTGGATGCCGTCCAGGATCGTCGGGTCGAACAGATAGGTCCCGATCGCGTCCCACTGCACGTTCCGGCTGCTGGCGACCAGGGCGGCGAAGCCCAGCACGACGGCCATCAGCAGGGTGGCGCCGAGCCGCTGGCCCCAGTATCGCGCCGGGATGATCCGCAGCCCCGAGGGACTCGGCATGCGCCCGACGGGCGCCGCGTCAGTCGCTGTCATCGCATCCTCCGATCGCTGTCGGGCAGGACGGCCGCCGTCATCCCCGGCCGCGGCAGCTGCGGCGGGAGATCGCCTCGGATCAGGGCTTCGGCCAGGCGAATCGCCCCGAAAGCCGGTGGGGTGGTCAGGAGCGTCACGGTCCAGCCGGGCACCTGCTCGGCCACCGCCGCCTCGAAGGCCCGCATCAGCCGCGGCTGGCGCGTGATGACGCCGCCGCCGGCGACCACGCAGCCGCCTTTCGCCCCGCGATTCACCAGCCGCCGGACCAGGAGCGCCAGGGACCGGCCGCCGGCCTCGATGACGCTCCGGGCGAGCTCCGACCCGCCCTCGGCGGCGGCGAACAGGGCGGGAGCATGACGGCCGATCCCGGCGGCGCTGCCCTCGGCCGCCAAGGTCTTGCCGAGCCGCACCGGGTCGTCGATGTCGAGGATCCCGAGCAGCGCCTGCGCCAACGGGTCCAGGGGCTGGCCTCGGTCCAGCGCGTCCCGCACCGCCCGGGCGGCGTCCCGCACCAGGCCGCTGGCGCTGCCTTCGTCGCCGAGGAACCAGCCCCAGCCCCCGGCCGTCAGCATGGTGCCGTCGGGCAGACGGGCGACGGCGATCGAACCGGTGCCGGCGATGACGGAGATTCCCATGGCTCGGCCGGCCGCCGGCAGCAGCAGCTCGGAATCGTTGAGGACGAGGACCGCGCCGCCCGTCCGGACCGCGATCAGATCCTGGAACGCCCGGCATTGATCGGTGCTGTCGCAGCCATGCGCGCCGACCACGATGGCGGCCGGTTCGGCGCCGCGCGCCGCGTCGCGGACCATGGCGACAAGCGCCGCCGCATCCTCCTCGGGGAGATGGCGACGCCAGCCCCCGGTCATGCCGATCCGGTCGGCCAGGGTGATGCCGTCCCGCGCCACGACCAGCTGCGTCTTGGTACCCCCGATATCGACGCCGACAACGATATCGCTTGCCACCATGCCTCCCACGGCTTCGCTCAATGCGAGTTAGTTAACCTAACTAACTCGAAGGCGCAATGGTCTTCCACTCAGGTGAAGCTTATCGAGCGGCATGTAAGTCTTCGAACGGCGGCGGCGCCCTGGCCGTTTCGACACATCTTACGATATATCTTGAAACCGATCGCTGGATGACGTATCTTAAGATATATCGTTAACCAAACGGAGCGAGTCCGATGTTCGGACGTCATCATCGCGGCCACCGCGGCGAATGCGGCGGCGACGACATGTGGGCCATGGGCCGCGGCCGGGGCGGCCGGTGGGGCCATGGGTTCGGCGGCGGCTTTGGCGGCCGCGGCTTCGGGGGCTTCGGCGGCGGCGACCTGATGCGTGCCGGCCGGATGCTGGCCCAGGGCGACCTGCGCCTCCTGGCGCTGGCCCTGATCGAGGAGCAGCCGCGCCACGGCTACGAGATCATCAAGCTGCTGGAGGAGAAGACCGGCGGCTGGTACAGCCCAAGCCCCGGCACGGTCTACCCGACCCTGACCTATCTCGAGGAGGCCGGCTACGTCACGGTCGAGGCCGAGGGCAGCAAGAAGCTGTACCGGATCACCGACGAGGGCCGCGCCTATCTCGACGCCAATCGCGGCATCGTCGACGCCGTGCTGGGCCGGCTGGCCGCGGCCGGCGAGAAGATGGCCTGGGTCAACAAGATGATGGGCGGCGAGCGCGAACGCGAGCGGTCGAGCCGGATGCCGTCGCTGGTGATCGCGGCCCTCGACAATCTGCGCGAGGCGGCGGAGCAGCGGCTGCAGGCCGGCGCCGACCCCGAGGTCGAGACCCGGATCGTCGAGATCCTGGCGCGGGCCGCAGCCGAGATCCGGCGCGGCTGAGGGCGGCATGAGCCCCGCCCTCCCCGCCCCGGCCTCTTCGCCGGAGACGCTGACGCTGGGCGACGTCCAGCTGCGCGCCGCCCTGGCCGACGTGCTGCGCCAGTTCGGCTACCGGCTGCTCCGCGCCCGGATGGAGCTGGAGGTCGAGAAGCTGCATCCGGAGGCGCCGCTGGCCGAGCCCGGGCCGACGGTCATAGCCCGGGAAGCGCCGCCAGCTCGGCATCGGTGAACAGCCGGGACCGGGTCAGGAACCGGACGTCGCGGCCGTTCTCCAGCGAGAACATGCCGCCCCGCCCGGGAACCACGTCGATGATCAGCTGGGTGTGGCGCCAGTACTCGAATTGCGGCCGGCTGATGTAGAACGAGGCGCCGCCGATCTCGCCCAGCAGCACGTCGGCATCGCCGACCAGGAACTCGCCGGCCGGAAAGCACATCGGCGAGGAGCCGTCGCAGCAGCCGCCGGACTGGTGGAACAGGACCGGGCCGTGCGCCTCGCGCAGCTGGCCGATCAGCTCGAGCGCCGCCGGCGTGGCGAGCACGCGCGGCACGGGATCGTGGGTCATTGCGGGTTCCGGCGAGACGGTGCCCCGGCAAACCGGGGCACCGGTTGCATCATCAGAAGAAGCCCAGGGCCTTCGGGCTGTAGCTGACCAGCAGGTTCTTGGTCTGCTGGTAGTGGTCCAGCATCATCCGGTGCGTCTCGCGCCCGATGCCGGACTGCTTGTAGCCGCCGAAGGCCGCATGGGCCGGATAGGCGTGGTAGCAGTTGGTCCACACCCGGCCCGCCTGGATCGTCCGGCCGAAGCGGTAGGCGCGGCTGCCGTCGCGGGTCCAGACCCCGGCGCCGAGGCCGTACAGCGTGTCGTTGGCGATCGCCAATGCCTCCTCCTCGGTCCTGAAGGTCGTGACCGAGACCACCGGGCCGAAGATCTCCTCCTGGAAGATCCGCATCCCGTTGTGGCCGCGGAACACCGTCGGCTTGACGTAATAGCCGCCGGCCAGGTCGCCGCTGAGGATGGCGCGGCTGCCACCGGCCAGAACCTCGGCCCCCTCCTGCCGGCCGATGTCGATGTAGCTGAGGATCTTCTCCAGCTGCTCGCCCGAGGCCTGGGCGCCGATCATGGTCTGCGGGTCGAGCGGGTCGCCCTGCCGGATCGCCGCGACCCGGGCCAGCGCCTTCTCCATGAAGCGGTCATAGACCGACTCCTGGATCAGCGCCCGGCTGGGGCAGGTGCAGACCTCGCCCTGGTTCAGCGCAAACATGACGAAGCCCTCGACCGCCTTGTCGAGGAAGTCGTCATCCTCGGCGCAGACATCGGCGAAGAAGATGTTCGGCGACTTGCCGCCGAGCTCCAGCGTCACCGGGATCAGGTTCTGGCTGGCGTATTGCATGATCAGCCGGCCGGTCGTGGTCTCGCCGGTGAAGGCGATCTTGGCGATGCGGGGGCTGGAGGCCAGCGGCTTGCCGGCCTCGAGGCCGAAGCCGTTGACGATGTTCAGCACGCCGGCCGGCAGCAGGTCGGCCACCAGCTCGGCCCAGACCAGGATGCCGGCGGGGGTCTGCTCGGCCGGCTTCAGCACGACGCAGTTGCCGGCCGCCAGCGCCGGGGCCAGCTTCCACGCCGCCATCAGGATCGGGAAGTTCCACGGGATGATCTGGCCGACGACGCCGAGCGGCTCGTGGAAATGATAGGCGACGGTGTCGTGGTCGATCTCGCCGATCGACCCCTCCTGCGCCCGGATGCAGCCCGCGAAGTAACGGAAATGGTCGATCGCCAGCGGGATGTCGGCGGCCCGTGTCTCGCGGATCGGCTTGCCGTTGTCCCAGGTCTCCGCCTGGGCCAGGGTCTCGAGATTGGCCTCCATCCGGTCGGCGACGGCGTTCAGGATGCGGGCGCGCTCCGCCGGCGGGGTGCGGCCCCAGGCCTTCTTCGCGGCATGGGCGGCGTCGAGCGCCAGCTCGATATCCGCCGCGGTCGACCGGGGCACCTCGCAGATCGGCCGGCCGTTGATCGGCGAGAGATTGTCGAAATAGCGGCCCTCGACCGGCTCGACCCAGCGGCCGCCGATGAAGTTGCCGTACCGGGCCTTGAAGGGCGAGTGCGCCTCCCGGGCCAGGGGTCCGATCTTGTTCATGGGGTCCTCCCTTGTGTTGGATGACCCTTCTCCCTGCATCGCGCATGCCAGCTTCGGCGGCGCGGCTGATAAGCCTTTGAAAGAACGGAAATGTCGGCCCGCCGGCAGGCTCCCGTCGTCGGACTGCCTCCGTGCCCGGCCCATGCGGGTGTATGATCATGCGACAGAACAGCGACAGGTGTCGCAGATTGCGACACTTTGGGAGGAGACCATGGCGACTGCGCAGACGGTCCTGACCGCCCGCCGTCATTTCATCGACGGCGGCGTTCCGCCAGGCGACATGGTCCCGCCCCCGATCCTGCGGTCCTGGGAGCGCTGCGCCACGCTGGGGCTGGAGATGCGGGCACGGCCGCGGGTCGAGCCGATCGCCGGCCGGGCGATGCGCGAGCTGCGGGAACGGTGCGAGGCGCTGCGGCGGATCTGTCGGCCCGAGATCGAAGCGCTGCACGCCGATGCCCAGGCCACCGACAGCATCGTCATCCTGACCGATGCCGACGGCCTCGTGATCGACACGGTCGGCAGTGCCGATTTCGCCGAGCAGGCGGCGCGGGTGGCGCTGCGGCCGGGCGTGCCCTGGCGCGAGGACGCCACCGGCACCAATGCGATCGGCACGGCGCTGATCGAACGCCGACCGATCGCCGTCCACGGCGCCGAGCACTTCTTCGAGATGCACCGGATCCTGAGCTGCGCCGCGATGCCGATCCTGGATCCGCAGGGCCGGCTGATCGGGGCGCTCGACCTGTCCGGCCATGCGGCGGGCGACCACCGCCATGCGCTGGGGCTGGTCCGGCTCGCGGTCGACCAGATCGAGCACCGGCTGTTCGACCAGGGCTTCCAGGACCATGAGGTGATCCGCATCCATCGCGACCCGGCGCTGCTGGGCACCGCGCGGGAGGGCATCCTGGCCTTCGCCGACCGCCGCCTCGTCGCCGCCAACCGCTATGGGCTGGAGCAGCTCGGCCTCGACTGGTCGGCGCTGGGCGCGCGCCGCTTCGAGGAGATCTTCGAGACCGGCTTCGCCCGGCAGGCCAGCGCCGGCTATCTGCGGACGCAGGCCGGGGCGCTGCTGCGCGGCGAGCGCCGGCCGGCCGCTTCCCTCCCCGCCCCGGCGCCGCGGCCACGCCCGGCCCCTTCGCTGACGCCGCGGATTCCGACGCCGATCTTCGACGCCGCGACGACGGCGTCGCTCGGCCGCGCCGTCCGCCTTCTCGACGCGCAGATCCCGGTGCTGCTGCAGGGCGAGACCGGCACCGGCAAGGAGGTGTTCGCCCGCGCCGTCCACGCCGCCGGCGCGCGCGCCGCCGCCCCGTTCGTCGCCGTGAACTGCGCCGCGCTGCCGGAAGGGCTGATCGAGGCCGAGCTGTTCGGCTATGAGGAAGGCGCCTTCACCGGGGCCCGGCGCCGCGGCGCCAAGGGGCTGCTGCGGGAGGCCGATGGCGGCGTGCTGTTCCTCGACGAGATCGGCGACATGCCGCTGCCGCTGCAGGCCCGGCTGCTGCGGGTGCTGCAGGACCGCGCCGTCATGCCGCTCGGCGGCGGTGCGCCGGTGCCGGTCGATTTCGCCTTGATCTGCGCCACCCACCGGCCGCTGCCGCGGCTGGTCGAGGCCGGCGGCTTCCGACAGGACCTGTATTTCCGGATCGCACAGTACACGGTGGAGCTTCCACCGCTGCGGCAGCTGCCGGACCGGGCCGGAATCGTCCGCAGCCTGTGGCGCGAGCTCGGCGGGCCGGATGCGGGCGTGGCCCTGACGCCCGCCTGCGAGGAGCGGCTGGCGGGCTATGACTGGCCGGGCAATTTCCGTCAGCTCACCGGCACGCTGCGGGCGCTGCTGGCGCTGGCGGAACCGGGCTGTCCGATCGACATCGACGCGCTGCCGCCGGACGTGCGGGCGCCGCCGCCGGCATCCGCGCCGGACGGGGAACATCTCGACGCCATCACCCGAAGCGCGATGCGGGCCGCCCTGGAGGCCAGCGGCGGCAACGTCTCGCGCGCGGCGCGCCGGCTCGGCATTCACCGCAGCACCTTGTATCGCCGCCTGCTCGGCGAGGGCGGAAAGCCGCACTGATCGCGGTCAGCCCTTCCGTTTCGGCCGGATGAACAGGCGCGCCAGGCGGATCGCGCGGGGCACCGTCCTGGGCCGCAGCAGCCGCGGGTCGTAGCCGGCGAGGCGCCGATCGTTCTCGGCCAGGCAGATGTCCATCAGCTCGGCCGGATCGACCTCTTCGCTGGCCATGGACCGGGCGCCCTTGACGGTGAAGTTGACGTCGTTCTCCTGGCTCGTGCTCATGTCGCGGGCGAGGCCGATCCGCTCGCGGACCACGAAGGCCCAGACCGACAGGGTCTTCAGGAAGAAATAGGGCCGCCGCCACCAGGGCATGGCGCGGCGATGCCAGGCGAGCCAGTTGACGAAGAACAGGATGTGCCGCGCCTCCTCCTGGATCACCGGCTCGAAGGTCTCCACCAACGCCTCGGGAAAGTAGCCGGAGCGGCGCGCCAGCTCGAACAGGCCGAAGGCGAAGAAGCTGTCGACGCATTCGCTGATGCCGGTGGTCATGAAGGCCCGCTCCGGGTCCTTCGGCTCGACGTATTCCGGCTCGGGCTTCAGCGCGATGCCGTAGAAGGCGACGAGATGGGACAGCACCTCCTTGTGCCGGCCCTCCTCGAAGGCCATCAGCTCCACCGCCTCGCGCACCGCCGGATCCTGCACGGTGCGGGCGAAGCTGCGGATGCGCATCTTGGCCCGGCCCTCGGTCTGCACCGCCGTGTCCCAGATCGGCAGGGTGATCAGGCGCTGCCGCGCCTCCGGGTCCAGCACCGGCCAGGGGATCACCGCCGGCTTGTAGGGGTTGAAGGTCTCGCGCATCACCCGGCTGAGCATCCGCTTGTGGCGGTCGGAGCCGGCTGGGGCGGCCCCCTCCTCCTCGAAGCGCCAGCGGCGGGCGGCGGTATCCGCGGCGGCGACGGCTTCGGGCGTGGCGGCGGCAGCGGCGATCGGCAATTCATCCATCGAAATCACCTGGGTTCGGCATCGGCGATCCGTCCCCCAAGCGGCCACCGGTCTGCCATAGGCGTGGTCTCCGAATGATCGCCGCAGCCGCTTCGCTGTTCAATGCGACAGCGTATTCCGCGGGCATGCTAGGCTCCGACGATGACATTGCGGTTTCTCTTCGACGGGCCGGAGGATGCCCGCACCACCATCCTGCTGGCCCATGGCGCCGGCGCGCCGATGGATTCGGCCTCGATGACCGGGGCCGCGCAGGCGCTGGGACAGGCCGGGTTCCGGGTGGCGCGGTTCGAATTCGCCTATATGGCGGCCCGGCGCGACGGCCAGCGCAAGCCGCCGCCGCGCGCCGAGAGCGTGATCCCGGAATACCGGGCCGCGGTCGAGGCCCTCGGCATCGCGGGGCCGCTGATCATCGGCGGCAAGTCGATGGGCGGGCGCGTCGCCTCCATGATCGCGGACGAGCTGCACGCGGAAGGCCGCATCGCCGGGCTGCTGTGCCTGGGCTATCCGTTCCATCCGCCGGGCAAGCCGGCGCAGCTGCGCACCGCGCATCTCGCCGGGCTGAAGGCACCGACACTGATCTGCCAGGGCACGCGCGACGAGTTCGGCACCCGCGACGAGGTCGCCGGCTACGCCTTGTCCGACCGGATCGAGCTGCTGTGGCTGGAGGACGGCGACCACGACCTGAAGCCGCGCAAGAGCGTCTCCGGCTTCACCGCCGCCGACCATCTGCGGACGGTCGCCGGGACGGTGGCGGCCTGGGCGGACCGGATCACGCGGCTGGCCGGGTGACTATTCCCCGCCCGGTCCCTTCCGCCGCCCGGACAGGGCGACGATCATGCCGTGCAGCGTCCGCACCTCCTGCTCCGAAAGCCGGGCGCGCTGCAGGAAGGCGCGGATGTTGCGCTGCATGCTGGGCTTCTTCTCCGGCACCCGGAAGAAGTTGCCGGCGTCCAGCGCCTGCTCCAGATGCTCGAACAGGTTGACCAGCTGCTCCTTGCTCGCCGGCGGCGCCTCCTCCTCGTAGTCCAGGCGCCGCTCCGGCGTCGCGTCGCCGGCGGTGAACCATTCGTAGGACACGAGCAGCACCGCCTGGGCCAGGTTGAGCGAGGAGAAGGCGGGGTTCAGCGGCACGTTGAGCACGGCGTCGGCCAGAGCGACGTCGTCATTGGTCATACCGGTGCGCTCCGGCCCGAACAGGATGCCGCAGCCGGTGCCGGCGGCGTGGTGGGCCCGCATCTCCACCGCCGCCCGGCGCGGCGTCACCACCGGCTTGAGCTGGTCGCGCAGCCGCGCCGTGGTGGCGTAGACGGCGCCGAGATCGGCGATCGCATCCTCGGTGCGCTCGAACACCCGGACATTGTCGAGCACGGCATCGGCGCCGGAGGCGGTCGGCACCGCCTTCGGGTTGGGCCAGCCGTCGCGCGGCCGCACCAGGCGCAGATCGGTCAGGCCGCAATTCAGCATCGCCCGCGCCGCAGTGCCGATGTTCTCGCCCATCTGCGGCTCGATCAGGATGATCGCCGGGCCGCCCAGCCGCGGATCCCGTGTCTGATCGGTGCCGGCCATCAGTGCAGCGCGTCGACGCCGGAGCGCAGCAGCTTGTAGGTGAAGCTGTCGCCCAGCGCCTCGAATGAGGCGTCGATGACGTTAGTCGACACGCCGATCGTCGACCAGCGCGTGCCGTCGGCATCCTCGGTCTCGATCATCACGCGCGGCATGGCGCCGGTGCCTTCGTTCGACCGCAGGATGCGGACCTTGAAGTCGACCAGCCGCAGCGGCTTCAGACCGGGATAGATCGGCTCCAGCGCCTTGCGCATAGCGTTGTCGAGCGCATTGACCGGGCCGTTGCCGAAGGAGACCTCGTGCAGGGTCCTGGCCCCGACGCGGACCAGCACCGTGGCTTCGGATTCCTGCACCACCTCGCCGCGGGCGTTGAAGCGCCGCTCATCGACCACGGTGAAGCGGTCCATGGCGAAGAAGGCCGGCACCTGGCCCAGCATGCGCCGGGCCAGCAGCTCGAAGCTGGCGGCGGCGGTGTCGTAGGAATAGCCCTCGAACTCGCGCTGCTTCACCAGATCGACCAGCCGCTCGACATTGCGGTCCTTCGGGTCGATGGCGACGCCGATCTCGGCCAGCCGCGCCAGGATGTTCGCCCGCCCGGCCTGGTCGGAGACGACGAGGTGACGGCGGTTGCCCACCCGCTCCGGCGCCACATGCTCGTAGGAGCGCGGATCCTTGGCGATGGCGGAGACGTGCAGCCCGCCCTTGTGGGCGAAGGCGCGGCCGCCGACATAGGGTGCGCTCGAGAGCGGCGCGCGGTTCAGCCGCTCGTCGAACCAGTGGCTGAGATCGGTCAGCGAGGCCAGGCCGGCCTCGGTCACCCCCGTCTCGAAGCCCATCTTCAGCATCAGGGTCGGGATCAGGGTGATCAGATTGGCGTTGCCGCAGCGCTCGCCCAGGCCGTTCAGCGTGCCTTGGACCTGGCGCACCCCGGCCCGCACCGCCGCCAGCGAGTTGGCGACGGCGTTGCCGGTGTCGTCATGGGCGTGGATGCCGAGGCGGTCGCCCGGGATGTGCCGGGCGACGGCGGCGACGATCTCGCTCACCTCGTGCGGCAGGGCGCCGCCATTGGTGTCGCACAGAACCACCCAGCGCGCCCCGGCCTCGAACGCCGCTTTGGCGCAGGCCAGGGCATAGTCCGGATTGGCCTTCCAGCCGTCGAAGAAATGCTCGCAGTCGAAGCCGACCTCGCGGCCGCGGCCGACAACCTCGGCGACGCTGTCGCGGATCAGCTCGAGATTCTCCTCGCGCGGGATGCCGAGCGCGACGTCGACATGGAAGTCCCAGGTCTTGCCGACGAGCGAGATCGCCGGCACGTCGCTGTTGACCAGCGCCGACAGGCCGGGGTCGTTGGCGGCGCTGCGCCCCGGCCGCCGGGTCATGCCGAAGGCGGTGAAGCGGGCCTGGGCTAGCTTCGGCGGATCGCGGAACAGCGCATCGTCCGTCGGGTTGGCGCCCGGCCAGCCGCCCTCGACATAGTCGATGCCGAGGGCGTCGAGCTTCTTGGCGATGGCGATCTTGTCTGCCACCGAGAAGTCGACGCCCTGGGTCTGCGCCCCGTCGCGCAGCGTGGTGTCGAACAGCCAGATCCGTTCGTTCATCGCCTCACCCCACCCGGCGCCACAGGGTGCGGTCCGGCTTGTCCTCCAGCGCGATGCCGGCGGCCGTGAGCTGATCACGGATGCGGTCGGCCTCGGCGAAGTTCTTCGCCGCCCGCGCCGCCCGGCGCTCGGCCACCAGCGCCTCGATCTCGGCGTCGCTCAGCCCCGCCGCCGTCTTCGGCCGCCAGCGGAACCAGTCCTCCGGCGACCGCTCCAGGAGGCCGAGCAGCGCGCCGCCGGCCAGCAGCTCGCCCTTGAGGCGCGCCTGCACCCCCGGATCGCCCGCCTTGTTCAGGGCGCCGGCCAAGTCGTGCAGGGCGGCCAGGGCCTGCGGCGTGTTGAGGTCGTCCTCCAGCGCGCTCCGCACCACGTGCAGCGCGTCCTCCGGCGGCTCGACGGCCTCGATCGCCTCGACCGAGCGCAGCGCGCCGTACAGCCGGTCCAGCGCCGCCCGGGCCTGCCGCACCCCGTCCTTGGTGAAGTCGAAGGGCTGGCGGTAGTGGCCGGACAGCAGCGTGTAGCGCAGCGCCTCGCCCGGGAACTCCTCCAGCAGGTCGTGCGGCGTGTAGAAATTGCCGAGCGACTTCGACATCTTCTCGCCTTCGGCCATGACGAAGCCGTTGTGCAGCCAGTAGCGCGCCATCATCGGCGTGCCGTGGGCGCAGCGGCTCTGCGCGATCTCGTTCTCGTGATGCGGGAAGATCAGGTCGACGCCGCCGGCATGGATGTCGAACTCCTCGCCGAGATGGCTCGCGGCCATGGCGGAGCACTCGATGTGCCAGCCCGGCCGGCCGCGGCCCCAGGGGCTGTCCCAGCCCGGCTGGTCGTCGGTCGACGGCTTCCACAGCACGAAATCGGCCGGGTCCCGCTTGTAGGGCGCGACCTCGACCCGGGCGCCGTCGATCAGCTCGTCGCGGTTGCGGCGCGAGAGCTGGCCGTAATCCGGCATCGACGGCACGTTGAACAGGACGTGGCCGTCGGCGGCATAGGCATGGCCCTTGTCCACCAGCGTGCCGATCATCTCCAGCATCTGCGGGATGTGCTCGGTCGCCCGAGGCTGGACGTCCGGGATCAGCGCCCCCAGCGCCGCCATGTCCTCGAGGAAGGCCTGGGTGGTGCGCCGGGTCAGGTTCTCGATCGGCTCGCCATTGGCGTTCGCCCGCTCGATGATCTTGTCCTCGACATCGGTGATGTTGCGGACATAGGTCACCCGCGGATACAGCGACCGCAGCAGCCGGTACAGCACGTCGAAGACAACGATCGGCCGGGCGTTGCCGATATGGGCATAGTCGTAGACCGTCGGGCCGCAGACATACATCCGCACATGGCTCGGTTCGATCGGGACGAAGGCCTCCTTCGTCCGGGTGAGCGTGTTGTGCAGGGTCAGCGTCACGGTCGCAATCCTGGGGTCGGGCCCGGTCGGGCCGGTTCGGTCGGACCGCGACGATTACCAGATCGGGACCACGCCGTCCAAGGCTTGAGGCCGCAGGGCTGCCCGCTCAGCGGCGCTTGCCGAACCAGCCCTTGCGCTGCGGCACCACCGGGGTGCCGGCCATCAGCGGCGGCCCGGCGGGGGCGCCGTCAGGCTCCTCGAGCTGCGCCGTCAGAGACGGGCGATGGGCGCGGGCCGCCGTCGAGGGCCGCGGCGGCTCCGCCACCGCCGGGCCCAGCCGGCCGGCGCGGGCCGGTTCAGCCGGGGTCCCGACGCGCAGGCGCGGCGCCGGCTCCGCCGGACGCGCCTGGACGGGTGCAGGCTCCGGGCGAAGCGTCGGGGCGGCCGCACGGCCGGCCGGCGTCGCCGCAGCCGGGCGGACCTCGACCCGCGCCGGCGCCGGACGACCGAGCGCGGCGGAATCGACGAAACGGTCGCATTCCGACTGGAACACCGGATCCATGCGGCTGCCGGGGCCGATGGCGATCACCTGCTTGCCGTGGCGGCGCAGGCTGCGGACCAGCGGCAGGAGGGCCGCGCTGCCCGTCACCAGCACCACGGTGTCGATGCCGCGTTCCAGCAGCCCCAGTTCCATGGCGTCGACCACGAGGCGCAGCGAGGCCGCGTCGCGGCCCGGCTCGGTCTCGGTGGTCTGCACCTGGTCGAAGCCGTGGCGATGAGCCACGCTGCGCAGGTCCGACAGCGCCGCCCAGTCGGCATAGGCGATGCGGCGGGCGGGGCGGCAGACGGTGCCGAGCGCACCGAGGATGCGGGTGAGGTCCTCCGGCCCATCATCAGCGGACGCGGCGCCGGGCAGGGACGCGACATCGAGGAAGACTGCGGCCACCGGCAGCACCGGGGTGTCCTGAACAGGCAGAGTCTCGTCGGTCATTCCGGCTTCTTACTCCCGACCGCGGGTCGGCGCCAAGGGGGGCAAGGACAAGTTTTAGCCAAGTTTTAGGATGGTGGGGCGCTCACGCCACACGGCCGGAGAGCCGGGCCAGCGCCCGCTCCCGCCCGATCAGCGGCAAGAGGCCGCGCAGCTCCGGGCCGTGGTCCCGGCCGGTCAGGGCCAGTCGCAGGGTCAGGAACAGCGGCTTGCCCTTGACCCCGGTGCGCTCGCGCACCGCCGCGGTCCATTCGCCCCAGGTGGCGTCGCCCCAGGGCTCGGACGGCAGCAGTTCGGCCGCGGCGGACAGCAGCGCCGCGTCGGCGACGACCGGCGTGACCGGCCCGGTGACGACCCGCCACCAGTCGGCCGTGTCCTCGAGCCGCTGCAGGTTCGGGCGCAGCACCGCCCAGGCGGCCTCGTCGACGGCGCCGAGGCCGAGCGCCGCCAACCGGCCGCGCACCGCGGCGAAGGGTGTCTCGTGCAGGATGCGGCTATTGAGCCGCTCGAGCTCGGCCGGATCGAAGCGCGGGATGGTGCGGGAGAACTTGGCGAAGTCGAATTCGGCGACGAGCTGGTCGAGCGAGAGCCGCGGCTCGATCGGGTCGGAGGTGCCGAGCTTCGCCAGCAGGCTGGTCACCGCCATCGGCTCGATCCCCTGCTCCCGCAGGCTGCACAGCGACAGGCTGCCCAGGCGCTTGGACAGGCCGTGACCCTCGGCATCGGCGATCAGCGAGGTGTGGGCATAGGCCGGCGGCGCGGCCCCCAGCGCCTCGGCGAGCTGGATGTGCATGGCGGTGTTGGCGACATGGTCCTCGCCGCGCACCACCAGGGTGACGCCCATATCGATGTCGTCGACCACCGAGCCGATATGGTAGAGCGGCCGCCCGTCCTCGCGCACCAGCACCGGGTCGGAGATGTCGCGGCCGTTGAAATGGACCCGGCCGCGGACCTTGTCGTCCCATTCGATCGGCGCATCCGCCATCTTGAAGCGCCAATGCGGTTGGTGCCCTTCGGCCTCGAGCCGGGCCCGGTCGGCCTCGGTCAGGGCCAGCGCGGCGCGGTCGTAGAGCGGCGGCAGGCCGCGGGCCAAGAGGCTCTTGCGCTTGAGCTCCAGTTCCTCCGCCGTCTCGTAGCAGGGATAGAGCCGGCCGGCCGCCTTCAGCCGGTCGAGCGCGTCCCGATAGCGGTCGGTGCGGTCGGACTGGCGGGCGAAGCCGTCCCAGTCGAGGCCGAGCCAGCGCAGATCCTGCTCGATCGCCGCGGCGAACTCGGCGCTGCCCCGCTCGGTGTCGGTGTCGTCGAGCCGCAGCAGGAAGCGGCCGCCCGAGGCGCGGGCGGCGAGCCAGCAGACCAGCGCGGTGCGGACGTTGCCGACATGCAGCAGGCCGGTCGGG
The DNA here is from genome assembly GCF_000423185.1 of Inquilinus limosus DSM 16000. Taxonomy (GTDB): domain Bacteria; phylum Pseudomonadota; class Alphaproteobacteria; order DSM-16000; family Inquilinaceae; genus Inquilinus; species Inquilinus limosus. The sequence continues at coordinate 209,435 of NZ_AUHM01000009.1, forward strand.
CTGGGGGCGAAGCGGGTGACGATCGGGTCGGTCATGGCCGGGGGACATAGCACGATCCGCCCGGCAACGGAAAAGGCCCGGGACTCCGGGCCTTTCTATCTCGGGCGGCGTTTCGGATCAGGTGCCGGCGGCGATCACTCGTCGCCGCCGTCGCCGCTCTCCGATCCGCCGGCGGTCATCATGCGGTCGGAGACGAGGCCGGCATTGGCCCGGATCTTGGCCTCGACCGCCTTCGCCGTCTCGGGGTTGTCGCGCAGGAACAGCTTGGCGTTCTCGCGGCCCTGGCCGATGCGCTGGCCGTCATAGGAGAACCAGGCGCCCGATTTCTCCACCACCCCGGCCTGGACGCCGAGGTCGAGCAGTTCGCCGGTCTTCGACACGCCCTCGCCATACATGATGTCGAATTCGACGGCGCGGAACGGAGGCGCCATCTTGTTCTTCACCACCTTGACCCGGGTCTGGTTGCCGGTGACGGTCTCGCGGTCCTTGATCGCGCCGATGCGGCGGATGTCGAGCCGGATCGAGGAATAGAACTTCAGCGCGTTGCCGCCCGTCGTCGTCTCCGGATTGCCGAACATCACGCCGATCTTCAGGCGGATCTGGTTGATGAAGATGACGAGACAGTTGGACCGCGCGATCGAGCCGGTGAGCTTGCGCATCGCCTGGCTCATCAGCCGAGCCTGCAGGCCGGGCTGGTTGTCGCCCATCTCGCCCTCGAGCTCGGCCCGCGGCACCAGCGCCGCCACAGAATCGACCACCACCACGTCGATCGCGCCGGAGCGGACCAGCGTGTCGGTGATCTCCAGCGCCTGCTCGCCGGCATCGGGCTGGGAGATCAGCAGCTCGTCGATGTTGACGCCGAGCTTGCGGGCATAGGTCGGGTCGAGCGCGTGCTCGGCATCGACATAGGCGCAAGTGCCGCCGACCTTCTGCGCCTCAGCCACCGCATGCAGCGCCAACGTGGTCTTGCCGGAGCTTTCCGGCCCGTAGATCTCGACGATCCGGCCCTTCGGCAGGCCGCCGATGCCGAGCGCGATGTCGAGGCCGAGCGATCCGGTCGAGATCACCTCCGCCTCGATCTGGGGCCGGGCCCCGAGCTTCATCACCGAGCCCTTGCCGAAGGCCCGTTCGATCTGGGTCAGGGCGGCTTCCAGCGCCTTGGTCTTGTCCATCGGGGCTTTATCCACAACACGGAGAGTCGGGATCGACATCACCTGTCCTTTCCAGTTGCATGGCGCCATACGCCGCGTCAATGCAGCTCTTGTACACGTTTTGTTCACATCAGGCAAGAGCGGCAGTTCCACGGCCCTTCCGCGGCCGCACTTCGCAAGCAGGATCAATCGGCTTCGAGCTAAACACCAGGGCCGGGAGAACGAATCGATGCCGAAGGACGCCACGCTCGACCGCCACCTCGCCCGCATCCAGCGGGTGATCGACCACATCGCCGCCCATCTCGACGATCCGATCGATCTGGAGCGGCTGGCGGATGTAGCCTGCTTCTCGCCCCACCACTTCCACCGGGCCTACCGGTACCTGCTGGGCGAAACGGTGGCCGAGACGGTGTGCCGGCTGCGCCTGCACCGCGCCGCCGGCACGCTGCTGGACAGCGAGACCTCGGTGGCGCGCATTGCCCGCCGGGCGGGATACGGCAGCGCCGCCGCCTTCAGCCGCGCCTTCGCGGAGCGCTACGGCCAGCCGCCGGGCGCCTACCGCGGCACGCGCCGGTCGTTCCCCTTCGATTCACCCGAAGGAGAAGCCGTCATGCCCGACGTGACCTACCGCACCCTGGCGCCGATCCGGGCCGCCGCCATCCGCCACACCGGCCCTTACATGGAGATCGGCCGCGCCTTCGACCGCCTGATGGCCTGGGCCCGCGCCCGCCAGCTGCTGCGCCCCGGCGCGCGCAACCTCGGCATCTATCACGACGACCCGGCCGCGGTGCCGCCCGATGCCCTGCGCTCCGACGCCTGCCTGGAAGTGCCGGAGGGCATCGCGGGAGAAGGCGAAGTCACCACTCTGACCGTCGCCGGCGGGCCGCATGCGGTGCTGCGCCACATCGGTCCCTATGCCGAGCTGGAGCGGTCCTACGCCTGGCTGTACCGCACCTGGCTGCCGACCAGCGGCGCCGAACCGGCCGAGGCGCCGATCTTCGAGGAGTACCTCAACGACCCGCGCAGCACCCCGGCGGCGGAGCTGGTCACCGACATCCACCTGCCGATCCGGGCGATCCCGGAGGGGCGCGGCTGACCACAGCCCTCCCGAATCACGGCCGGGCCGGAGGCTCGGTCCGGCCCCTTCTAAAGCACGAAATCGCCGGCCGTGAGCGATGTCGCGCCGCTGACCGCGACCGTGAAATCGGCCATCCGATCGCCGTTGAGGTCTCCGGCGACGATCAAGGCCCCACCCTCGGCGAAAACCCTGAGTTGACCCGCCACACCGGTGAAGGCATCACCCCCAATGAAACTGAATGTCTGATTGCCCCCTGCATTGGCGTTGGCATCGACCTCGGACAGGTCGATCCGGTCGCTGCCGCGGGTGAAATCCATGATCCGGTCACGGGTACCGGCCGTGGCGCCGCTATCCGCAGCGGCTTCGAACAGGAACAGATCCCGGCCGGCCCCGCCATAGAGCGAGTCCGCCCCGGCACCGCCATCGAGGAAGTCGTCGCCGCCATTACCCCACAGCGTGTCGGCGCCGCCAGCGCCGTAGAGCGCGTTGCTGCCGGCATCGCCGCCGAGCAGATCGGTGAAGTCCGACCCGAACAGGTCCGAGATCTGGTTCAGCCGGTCGCCCTGCGCATCCCCGCCCGCGGCGGCCCCTGTGGCGAGGTCGACCGAGACCCCAGCTGAGGACCCGGCATACGAGGCCGCGTTGTAGCCGGCCCCGCCGGAGAGCGAGTCCGCCCCGGCGCCGCCGTTGAGGATGTCGTCACCGCCATTGCCCCTCAGCCTGTCGGCGCCGCCAGAGCCATAGAGCGCGTTGCTGCCGGCATCGCCGACGAGCAGATCGTTGAAGTCCGACCCGAACAGGTCCGAGATCTGATACAGCCGGTCGCCCTGCGCATCCCCACCTGCGGCCGCCCCCGTGGTGAGGTCGACCGTAACCCCAACCGAGGACCCGGCATAGGAGGCCATGTTGTTGCCGGCCCCGCCATAGAGCCAGTCCGCCCCGGCGCCGCCGTTGAGAAAGTCGTCGCCACCATTGCCCCACAGCTTGTCGACGCCGCCCTCCCCATAAAGCGCGTTGCTGCCGGCGTCGCCGCCGAGCAAATCGTTGAAGTCCGACCCGATCAGGTCCGAGATCTGGTACAGTTGGTCGCCCTGCGCATCCCCACCCGCGGCCGCCCCCGTGGCGAGGTTGACCGAGACCCCGGCCAAAGACCACGTATAGGAAGCCGCGTTGTTGCCGTCCCCGCCATAGAGCGAGTCCGCTCCGGCGCCTCCGTTCAGCAGGTCGTCACCGCCATTGCCCCACAGCTTGTCGGCGCCGGCATCGCCGTAGAGCGCGTTACCGCCGGCGTCGCCGCCGAGCAGATCGTTGAAGTCCGACCCGATCAGGTCCGAGATCTGGTCCAGCCGGTCGCCCTGCGCATCCCCGCCTTCGGCGGCCCCCGTGGCGAGGTTGACCGCGACTCCAGCCGAGGACCAGGCATAGGAGGCCGCATTGTTCCCGGCCCCGCCATAAAGCCAATCCGCCCCGGCGCCGCCGTTCAGCAAATCGTCTCCGCCATTGCCCCATAGCCTGTCGGCGCCATCTTCGCCATAGAGCGAGTTGCCGCCGGCGTCGCCGCCGAGCAGATCGTTGAAGTCCGACCCGATCAACTCAGAGATCTGGTACAGACGGTCGCCCTGTGCGTCCCCGCCTTCGGCCGCTCCCGTGGCGAGGTTGACCGCGACACCCGCCGAAGACCACTTGTAAGAGGCCGCGTTGTAGCCGGCCCCGCCGTAGAGCGTGTCCGCCCCGGCGCCGCCGTCGAGGAAGTCGTCGCCGCCGTTGCCCCACAACTTGTCGGCGCCGCCATTCCCGTAGAGCGAGTTGTCCTCGGCGTCGCCGCCCAGCAGATCGTCGAAGTCCGACCCGATCAGATCCGAGATCTGGTACAGCCGGTCGCCCTGCGCATCCCCGCCTTCGGCCGCTCCCGTGACGAGATTGACCGCGACACCCGCCGAAGACCCGACATAGGAGGCCGCGTTGTAGCCGGCCCCGCCATCGAGCGTGTCCGCCCCTGCACCGCCGCGGAGTGTATCGTTACCGCCGTCGCCCACCAGCGTGTCCGCACCGGCCCCCCCGGCCATCCAGTTGTCCCCAGCGTCGCCGCGCATCGTGTCGGCGAAATCCGACCCGATCAGATCGCTGATGCGGATCAGCGTGTCGCCGTCCGCGCCGCCATAGGCGCCCTTGCCGCTGGTCAGGTTGACGTAGACGCCCGCGGTCGAGCCGGCATAGGACACGGCGTTGACGCCGCCGCCACCGTCGAGGATGTCGGCACCGGCGCCACCATTCAACAGGTCGTCGCCGCCACCGCCCGAAAGCCGGTCGTTGCCGTCCAGGCCATACAGCCAGTTCTCACCGCCATCGCCGGTCAGCGTGTCGTTCCAGTCGCTGCCTTCGAGATCCTCGATCCCGGTCAGCGTATCACCTTGCGCCTCGCCCCCTGCGGCCGTGTGGCCGGCGAGGTTTACGGTCACACCTGCCGCGGAGGTGTAGTAGGAGGCGAGATCAAAACCATCGCCGCCATCCAGGATATCGGCGCCGGCGCCGCCGATCAGCAGGTCATCGCCGCCGAGTCCGGACAGTCGGTCGTCACCGTCCAAGCCATCCAGCCGATTGTCGCCAGCGTCACCGGTCAGCACATCGTTGAGTTTCGTTCCCGCCACCATGCTGCACCCCCTTAATGGTCAGAAGACAATGATTTTCGGAAAATTATCAGGAACACGGCAGATTCCGCCGCGACGGTCCGCTCCAGCATAGGACAGGAAGCTTGGGGTAAGAGGAAGATTAGCGCAAGAGCCTGTTGCACTCGCACCTGCCGGGGGGCGTTCCCCTCCGGGCAGGTGCGAATGGAGATCGTAGAGGCGGCCGATCAGAACGGATAGTAATCGCCGGTCGGCAGCCGGTTCACGGCCAAAGGCAACGAGGCGTTGGGTTTGCAGGTCACCGCCCGCTTCCAGCTCGGGGCGGCGGCGGTTGCATAGGAGCCTTCGGGCTGCGGGCCCGGGGCTTCCGCCGAGACCGGATTCGGGCCGGTCGGCACGCCGATCACCTCGAAGGACGGCACGCGCTGCGGCTGCTCGCCAGCCGCCACCGGAACGGCGGCGAAGGGGATGTAGGTGTCGTCCGACTGCGCCTCGACGGAGGGGCCTTCGGCCGCGCGCCGCGCGGCGCGGCGGTCGCGCGCCGAGGACACCGGGGCCATGGCCACGATCGGGCCCGGCAGCCGGGCCGCCGCGGCGGGCGGAACGGTGTAGGGCTGCCCCGGCTGGGCTGCGACAGCGGGGGCCGCACCCTGGGCCGCCGGCGTCAGCGGAACCGGCTGTCCCGGCGCCGCCGCTTCAGCCGGATAGCAGTTCGGCACCGGCAGGCACTGGAAGGTCGCGCCCTTGCGGCCGTCGACCACGTCCTCGGCCTTGAACACGGCCAGCCGGTTGAGCTGGGCGCATTGCGCATTGGCGTAGATGGCGGCCTGATCCGCACTGTTGATGAAGCCCGCATAGTCGACACGGGTCTCCTTCGGCGTCACCGGATCGATCCCGCAGCCCGAGACGGCGAGAACGGCGGCGAAAAGCGCAGCGCCACGAAGCATCGAATAACCTCGATCTGAAAGCCCCTCGGCGCCACCCTAGCACGAGCGGACGGCGTGGCGGAGACGAGAACGGCGTCTTGCCCAAAAAGAAGTAAAGACGAGAACGGCGCCTTTCGGCGCCGTATCGGTCAATCGTCGCGGTGGGTCCGCTCCAGCCGTTCGTGGCGCTCCTGCGCCTCGAGGCTCAGCGTCGCGGTCGGCCGGGCCTCCAACCGCTTGACGCCGATCGGCTCGCCCGTCTCCTCGCAGAACCCGTAGGTGCCGTCCTCGATCCGGCGCATCGCCGCGTCGATCTTGGAGAGGAGCTTGCGCTCGCGATCGCGGGTCCTGAGCTCGAGCGAGCGGTCGGTCTCGGCGGAGGCCCGGTCGGTCAGATCGGGCTCCTGGATGCCGCCGTCCTGCAGGCTGTTCAGGGTCGCATTGGATTCGGCGAGGAGGTCGGCCCGCCACTTCAGAAGCTTGCGCCGGAAATATTCCAGCATCATCGGATTCATGAAGTCTTCATCATCCGACGGCCGATAATCCGGGGGCAGAAGCATCGCTGTCATCGCAACAACCACTCACTGTCTGACGTGCCGGCCTTCTTCCGAGCCTGAGCGGCGCGGAGTATAGGGAGACGCAGGATCGGAAACAATCGAAACGATGCAAGGATCGAGTTTTGCAACTCGCTGTTTTTGTTGGCTTTTAACGAACACACAAGACCCGTCGCCCCCGGAGGCCGCTTCGCTTCGCGGCATCGGGGCGCCGCAACGCGCCCCGGCAGGGGGCCGATCGGCACAGTGCGGCATGCGGCGCCCTGATAACGCCGGACGGGGCGGGAACGCAAGGGGATCAGAGTGTGGCGAGACTCGGACCGGCCATGCGCGGAGCGAAGAACGCCGCGCCAGCGCCAGAGATCACCCCGCCGTCGCGGTGAAGCGCCATGCTCATGCTGCTCCGGCGCTTCGGACATCCGGCCCGGCTCCTCCCGGCGATGTTAACCTGGAAAAGCCCGACCTCCCGCGCAACACTGCTTCGGAAGCCGACCGCCGGGAGCCGCCGCTCGTGAGCACGTCCCTCACCACTCTTCCGATCGTCCTGGCCGCCCTCCTCGCCTCGGCCGGAGCTGCCTGGGCCAACGATTCGACGGCGGAGCTGGCCGCCGGCGGCCTCGTGCTGACGAAGACCGACGACATCGAGATGCGATCCGAGGACCTCTACGTCTCGGCGAAGGAGATCCGGGTCACCTACCGCTTCTTCAACCTGTCGACGCAGGACAGGACCGTGACGGTCGCCTTCCCGATGCCCGACGTCACGCTCGACTTCATCGACGGCCTGACAGCCGTGCCGCATCCCGGCACCGAGAACTTCCTCGATTTCTCGACCAAAGCCGACGGCGAGCCGGTGGCGACCGAGGTCGAGGTCAAGGCCTTCGCCAACGGAGTCGACCATACGGCGCTGCTGCGCAAGCTGGGCGTGCCGCTGTATCCCGATGCCGATTATGACGGCCTGACCGCCCTGCCGAAGGCGCAGCGGGACGAACTGATCGGACTCGGCCTCGCGGCCGTCAACGAGTTCGATTCCGGCAAGGGTTGGGAACAGCACGTCGTCCCGAGCTGGACGCTGAAGACCACCTACCACTTCCGGCAGACCTTCCCCGCCGGCCGCGAGGTGATGATCGAGCACCGCTACACGCCCGCCACAGGCGAGAGCGTGGGCTCGGTGATCGGCTCGTCCTATGCCGTCGGCAGCCCCGAATATGCGGACGACCTGCGCACCTACTGCATCGACCAGGGCTTCCTCGCCGCGGTCAAGCGGGCGCAGGCCAAGGCCGGCAAGGACGGCATGCCGTTCAGCGAACAGCGCGTCTCCTACATTCTGACGACCGGGGCCAACTGGGCGGCGCCGATCGGGGAGTTCCGGCTGGTGGTCGACAAGGGCGACGCCCGGAACCTCGTCAGCTTCTGCGCCGACGGGGTGAAGAAGATCTCGCCGACCCGGTTCGAGATGCGCAAGACCGACTTCACCCCGACCGCCGATCTGAACGTGCTGATCCTGCAGCCGATCGCGGCCCAGTGAGGTCCGGAGAGACTAAAGCCGCCAGAGCGCGCTGCGCCGTTCCAGCATCTTCCGCCGCTGCTCGGCTGGCAGCCTGGGCATGATCTCGAGCACCGTCCCCTCCACCACGTCGCGCAGCTCCTTGAACTTGTCGCGCATCGCCGCCAGCGCCGCCGCCGCCTTGTCGGGGTCGTAGGGATCGGCGGACAGCGCCTCGTTCGCAGCGGCACGCAGCCGACGCAACTCCTCCCACATGGCCTTGCCTTCGGCCCGGCGCTGATCCAACAGCTGCTCCAACTCGGCACGGCCGGGCTCCGGCAAGGTCGCGACGGCCTCGGCCAGCGCGGACGGGCCGGACCGCGAATCCGATCGCCACAGCCAGGTGCCGATCACGCCCAGCAACAGGAGGTTGAGCGCGAGCGAGGCGACGAAGGCCCAGCGCCAGGAGCGTGCAGTCACGGCGTTCCTCCGAAGGGCGACACGTCGTCGACCAGGGCATAGCCGAGGGTCGACGACCAGTCGTCGTCATTGGCCTGGACCGTCGGCACCATGGCGCCCAGATAGATGCCCACCACCAGCGCCGCGGCGAAGGCGATCGCCGGTCGCCAGGACAGGATCTCCGAAATCCAGCGGCGCGGCCGCGGAGCGGCGTCCAGGATGCGGCCGAGCAGCGCCGCCGAGGGCGGGGCCACCCGCAGGTCGTTGAGGGCCGCGGCCACGGCCCGGGCGTCGGCCATGGCGGATCGCGCCTTGGCCGACGCCGCCAGCAGCGCTTCCGCCTCGTCCCGCTCGGGCGCCGGCCAGCGGTCGATCACCGGGCCGTGCCGGTCGAGCAGATCGAGGAACCGATCGAGCGTCATCTCGGCCATGTCACACATCTCCCATCAGATCGGCCCGCTCCGCCGCCAAAGTCTGGCGGAGGGCGCGCCGGCCGCGTGCCAGCAGCGATTCCACCGCCTCGACCCCGACCCCGAGCGTCTCGCCGATCTCGCGATTGCCCTGGCCCTCGTAGTGGCTGAGCAGGATGGCGGCGCGCTGCCGCTCGGGCAGCTGGGCCAGCGCCTCGGCGACCCGGCGCGAGACCCGGACGCGCTGCATCCCGGCCTCGGCCCCGGCGGCGGGATCAGGCGGCTCCGGCACCGCGTCGAGCGCGACCGAAGGCTGCCGCCGCAGCCGGTCGATCGCCCGGTTGTAGGTGACGCGGGTGAGCCAGGTCGAAACCGTCGCGCTGCCGTCGGGCCGCCAGCGCCCGGCCTCCTTCCACAGGGCCAGGAAGGCGTCCTGGGCCACGTCCTCGGCATCGGCACGGCTGCCCAGCATGCGCTGGGCGAAGGCCAGCAGGCGTCCGAGATGCCGGTCGACCAGGCGGCGGCAGGCGGCGGCGTCTCCCGCCGCCACCGCCGCCACCAGGGCATCGTCGCTCTCGGCCACGCTTCAGTTGCGGTGGGTCTTGAGGTCATCGATCGACAAAGCACCCGTCTTGCCGGTGTCGCGGCGGTCGAAGCGGGCCAGAGACGGCGCCTCGAACTCGGCCGCGGTCACCTTGCCGTCCTTGTCGGCGTCGAGCTTGTCGAAACGCTGTTCCAGGCGGGGGCGGATCTTCGCGATCATGGCGTCGACATACTGCTCCTTGGTCAGCGCCCCGTCACCTGCCGTATCGAGCTCCTTGAACCGCGCCTCGGCCCAGGCCTGGACCTCCGTCCGCTCGACCTTGCCGTCCTTGTTGGTGTCGAGCTGGCGGAAGAAGCCACCGCGCCAGCCGCCATCGGGCGCGCCCTGGGTGGCCGCCATCGCGGTGCCGGCGACGAGGGCGAGCAGCGCGGAACCGACAATCCACTTCGTCTTCATGATGCTCTCGACATTGCGCACCGCCATGGGTGCCTGATGTCCCCTTCACGATGCAGCGCGCCGCTTCCGTCGCAGATCGGACCGCCGGACGCTTGCACGACTTCGGGACTTGGCCCACCTCTTGGTGCAGATGCCGATCCGCAACCGGGCGATGCCATGGCCGAATTCACCTTCCTGGACCGCGACGTCCTGCGCCTGACCGGCGAGGACCGGACCGCCTTCCTGCAGGGGCTGGTCTCCAACGACATGCGGAAGGTGGCGCCCGACCGCGCCGTCTTCGCCGCCTTCCTGACGCCGCAAGGCAAGTATCTGCACGACTTTCACGTGGTCGCGCTGGGCGATGCCTGGCTGATCGACTGCGAGGCCGGGCGCGGCGCCGACCTGCTGCGGCGGCTGCGCCTGTACAAGCTGCGCTCCAAGGTCGAGCTGGCCGAGGCGACCGCCGATTGGGCGGTGGCGGCGATCCCCGGCGAGGCCGGGCGGGCCGCGTTCGACCTGCCGGACGAAGCCGGGGCCGCGCGGCCCCTGGCCGACGGCGTCGCCCATGTCGACGCCCGGCTGGCGGCGCTGGGCGCCCGGGCGCTGCTGCCGAGGGCGACCGCGAAGGCCGCATTGGAAGGCCTCGGCCTGGCCGAGACCGGTCCGGAGGCCTGGGACCGGCTGCGCCTGTCGCTCGGCGTGCCGGACGGCAGCCGCGACCTGGTCCCGGAGAAGACGGTGCTGCTGGAGGCGAACTACGATTCGCTGAACGCCATCGCCTGGGACAAAGGCTGCTACATGGGCCAGGAACTGACCGCCCGCACCCGCTATCGCGGCCTGCTGAAGAAGCGGCTGGCCCCGGTGCAGCTGGACGGCCCGGCGCCGGAGCCCGGCACGCCAATCCTGCGCGACGGCCGCGAAGCCGGCGAGATGCGGTCGAGCCGCGACGGCATCGGCCTGGCGCTGCTGCGGCTGGAGGCGCTGGAGGGCGACGCCGGGCCGCTGCTGGCCGGCGATACGCCGGTCCGCCCGGCCAAGCCGGCCGGAAAGGCGGCCTGAACCTACACCGGACGAGGCTGGCGTTCTCGAGGTCCGGGGCCTGAGACGAGGCTGGTTCCGCCGGGACGGGATCTGCTCTAGGGTCGCGCCAACGACTTCCAGAGGACTCGCCCTGTGAGCACGCTCGATCAGGTTCTGTCGGCCGTCGATGCCGGCCTGGACTCCAGCCTCGACCGGCTGATGGCGTTCCTGCGCCAGCCCAGCATCTCGACCGATCCCGCCTTCAAGAACCAGTGCCGTGCCGCCGCCGAATGGCTGGCGGCCAGCCTGGGCGAGATCGGCTTCACCGCCGGGGTGCGGCCGACCCCCGGCCACCCGATGGTGGTCGGCCATGCGCCCGGCGCCGGAGCCGGGCCGTCGATCCTGTTCTACGGCCACTACGACGTCCAGCCGGTCGATCCGCTGGAGCTGTGGGACCATCCGCCCTTCGAACCGCGGATCGAGACCGGCGCCGACGGCGTGAAGCGCATCCGCGCCCGCGGCGCCTCCGACGACAAGGGCCAGCTTCTGACTTTTCTCGAGGCCTGCCGCGCCTGGAAGGCGGTGACCGGCTCCCTGCCCCTTCCGATCACTGTGTTCTGCGAGGGCGAGGAGGAATCGGGCAGCCCCAGCCTGAACCCGTTCCTGGAGGCCAACCGCCAGGAGCTGTCGAAGGATCTGGCGCTGGTCTGCGACACCGGCATGTGGGATCCGAGGACCCCGGCGATCACCACCAGCCTGCGCGGCATGGTTTACGAGCAGGTGACGATCACCGCGGCCAATCGCGACCTGCATTCCGGCATGTATGGCGGCTCCGCCCGCAACCCAATCCATGTGCTGGCGAGGATCCTGGCGGCGCTGCACGACGATGACGGCCGCGTCACCGTGCCCGGCTTCTATGACGGCGTGCCGGAGACGCCGACGCAGCTGAAGGCGCAGTGGCAGTCGATGGGCTTCGACGAGGCCGACTTCCTGGGCCAGGTCGGCCTGTCGGTCCCGGCCGGGGAGCGCGACCGCACGGCGCTGGAGCGGCTGTGGGCGCGGCCGACGTGCGAGGTCAACGGCATCTGGGGCGGCTATACCGGCGAGGGCGCCAAGACGGTGATCCCGTCCCAGGCCCATGCCAAGGTCTCGTTCCGGCTGGTCGGCGACCAGGATCCGGACAAGGTTCGGGCCGCGTTCCACGATTTCGTGCAGAAGCGGCTTCCGGCCGACTGCTCGGCCAAGTTCTGGTCGCGCGACGGCAGCCCGGCGCTGTCGCTGCCGATCGACAACCCGGCCCTCACCCGCGCCCGGGGTGCGCTGCAGGAGGAATGGGGCCGCCCTGCGATGCTGGTCGGCTCCGGCGGCTCGATCCCGGTGGTCGGATCGTTCAAGCGCCTGCTCGGAATGGATTCGCTGCTGGTCGGCTTCGCGCTGGACGACGACCGGGTGCACAGCCCGAACGAGAAATACGACCTGACCAGCTTCCACAAGGGCATCCGCTCCTGGGCCCGGATCCTGGCGGCGCTGGCGGAGAAGTAGGCCGCCACTCTACCCCAGGTGAAAGCTGGCCATGGCGGCGATCCGTCTCCGGTCGCCCGGGTGGCGGTCGCCGCCGCGGCACATGTGGCGCAGCCGGCGCAGCTCGGGCACGCCGCTGCTGCGCAGGTGGTCGAGCATCGCGGCGTGGCTGGAGGGCACGGTGATCGTCATCGGCCCTGCCGGCGCAAGGGCCGAGAGCATCGCGACCAGGGCCGCCGCGGTCTCCTGGTTCTCGGCCAGGACCGGGCCGATCCGGTCCGGATGGCGCAACCCGTAGCCGACCACCCGCCCGTCACGGCGGCAGACCGCGCCGTCGGGATGCTCGCGGAACAGCTCGCGGAGCCCGGTCGTGCGGTCGGCGCCGAACACCGCGGCGTCGTAGGCGGCGACGGCGGGCAGGTCCGCCTCCGCCATCGGCGCGAGGCCGGGCACCGGCGGCGCCTCGACCGGCCCCGGCGCCTCCAGAACCACCGAAGCGTCGACATCGACGAAGCCGAGCTTCTCGTAGAGCGGCGCGCCGGCGGGCGAGGCGTCGAGCAGGATGACGCGGCCGGCCGGCACCGGGGCCAGCGCCGCCTCGACGATGCGGCGGCCGAAGCCGCGCCCCTGCATCGCCGGGTCGGTGCCGACGATGCCGAGATAGGCCACCCGGCCGTAGTCGACCACCGCCGCCGCGGCACGCAGCGCGCCTTCGGCCTCCAGCACTTGGATCGCCGCATTCGGCATGCGGGACAGCCGGGCGACGGTCGGCCCGAAGCGCGGACTGCCGTAGGCCGCGGCCAGCAGCGCCGTCAGCGCCTCCGCCTCCTCCGGCCGCATCCGCCGGCAGATCGGCGTCATCCGACCGCCACCAGCACCGCGCCGCCGCCGATCAGCGCCACGCCGAGCCAGGCGACCCCGGACAGCGTCTCGCCCAGGAAGATCGCGCCGAACACCGCCACCAGCACGACGCTGAGCTTGTCGATCGGCGCCACCTGCCCCGCCTGGCCGAGCTTCAGCGCCCGGAAGTAGCAGAGCCAGGAGGCCCCGGTCGCCAGGCCGGACAGGACCAGAAAGGCCCAGGTCCGCCCGGAGATCGAGGAGGCCGGCTGGAACTGCCCGGTGACGGCAACGATGCCGCCGATCGCCAGCAGGATGACGACGGTGCGGATGAAGGTGGCGAGGTCGGAGCTGATCGCTTCGACCCCGACCTTGGCGAAGATCGCGGTCAGGGCGGCGAAGGCGGCGGACAGCAGCGCCCAGAACTGCCATGAGGAGAGAAGGCCGGATTTCATGCGGGTCGACTCGCTGCAGGAGCACCATGCCACCTTGGCCCCGATCCCGAGCGCAGCGGAAGGGGCCGCGGCGACGCGCCTGCCATGTGACGGCGGGCGCATGATGCTTGCAGGTGCTGGATCGGGTGGTTATTTTCAAAGCATGGACTTTGACAATAATCCCCGGGAGCCGGCGACGGCGGCGGAGCGGCTGCTCCTGCTGCTGAAGACGCGCGGCAGCCAGAGCGCCGCGGCACTCGGCGCCGCGCTCGGCACCACCGGGGAGGCGGCGCGGCAGCAGCTGGTCAAGCTGGCCGAGGCCGGGCTCGTCGACTCGGCGCCGCAGCGCGCCGGGGTCGGCCGGCCGGTCCAGCTCTGGTCCCTCACGGAGGCCGGCCACGCCCGGTTCCCCGACGGCCATGCCGATATGGTGGCAGGGCTGATCGCCGGCATCCGGCGCGAGCTGGGCGAGGCAGCGCTCGACCGGCTGATCGCGGCGCGCGAGGCCGAGACCACCGCCCGCTATGCCGATGCCGTGGCCGGCGCAACGACGCTGCGCGACCGGGTCGCGACCCTGGCTGGCCTTCGAACGCGTGAGGGCTACATGGCTGGGTGGGAGGAAGACGAAAACGGCTTCCTTCTGGTCGAGAATCATTGTCCGATCTGCGCCGCGGCGGCGGCCTGCCAGGGCTTCTGCCGCTCCGAGCTCGACTTGTTCCGCCGCGTGCTCGGGCCCGAGGCCCGGGTGGAGCGGACGGAGCACATCCAGGCGGGGGCGCGCCGTTGCGCCTACCGTATCCTTCCGCAACCAAGCCGATCAGAAAGTGAGCACGACCATGGCGTTTGAACTCCCCTCGCTGCCCTACTCGCACAACGCCCTCGCCGAGCGCGGCATGTGCCAGGAGACGCTGGAGCTGCATCACGGCAAGCACCACCAGGCCTATGTCACGGCGCTGAACGGCTTCGTCGAGAAGGACGATTCGCTGAAGGGCAAGTCGCTCGACGAGATCGTCACCTTCGCCTACGGCAAGGACAACCTGGCGCCGGTGTTCAACAATGCCGGGCAGCACTGGAACCACATCCTGTTCTGGCAGAACCTGTCGCCGAAGGGCGGCGCCATCCCGGGCGCGCTCGAGGCCAAGCTGAACTCCGACTTCGGCAGCGTCCAGGCCTTCAAGGACGCCTTCAAGGCGGCTGCGATCGGCCAGTTCGGCTCCGGCTGGGCCTGGCTGGTGCTGGGCCAGGACGGCAAGCTGAAGGTCACCAAGACCCCGAACGGCTCGAACCCGCTCGCCACCGGCGAGGGTAAGGTCCTGCTCGGCCTCGACGTGTGGGAGCACAGCTACTATCTGGACTTCCGCAACCGCCGTCCGGACTACGCCCAGAACTTCCTCGACAAGCTCGCCAACTACGACTTCGCCGAGGCCCAGCTGAAGGCCGCCTGACGCCGATCCCGCCCGCCGGTCCGGCCGACCGGCGGGCGGCTCCTACCGATGGCCGTCAGGAACCCACCTTGGTCGCGCGTACCTCGCTTCGTCTGAACCCGGACCCGCATCACCCGCCGGCGGTCTCCCGCACCCGCTTCGCCGAGGCGTTGTCCCGCCTGACCGCGACCGTCTGCGTGGTCGGGGCGACCGAGGCCGACGGCACCCGCCACGGGCGCACGGCCACGGCGGTGATGTCTCTGGCGGCCGAGCCGCCGACCATGCTGGTCTCGATCGACCGCACCAGCGCCATGGCCGGCGTGATCGAGGCGACCGAGGGCTTCTCCGTCGCCATGCTGGCCGAGGACCAGTCCGAGGTCGCCGACGCCTTCGCCGGCAAGCTGCCGATCCCCCGGTCCGAACGCTTCTCCCGCGGCACCTGGTCCGCTTGGCCGTCCGGCCGACCGAAGCTGGAGGGTGCGGTCGCCGTGGTCGATTGCCACCTGATCGGCCTGACCGAGGTGACCACCCATATCCTGTTCGTCGGCCTCGTCACCGAGGTCGAGACCCGCGACGCCTCGCCCCTGCTCTGGAGCCTGCGCCGCTACGCCAGCGTCGCGGCACGCCGGGCCGCCGGGCCTGACGAGGACTGACGCCGGCGCTGCCGGCATCGGAGGGCAGGCGCCTCCTCTAATGCTCGTGCCCGTGCTCCCCGTCCTCCGGCAGGTCAAGCTTGAACACTTCCTTCAGTTCCGAGATCTGCCCCGGCGACAGCAGGCGCGGATTGAGGCCGCGCAGCAGCAGGTGCAGCTTCGCCGTCTCCTCCAGCTCCTCGGTGGCGTAGGCCGCCGCCTCCAGGCTCTCGCCCGCCACCACCGGGCCGTGGTTGGCCAGCAGCACCGAGGAGTAGCGGCCGGCCAGGCCGCGGATGGCGTCGGCCACCGCGGGGTCGCCCGGCCGATAGTACGGCACCAGCGCCGTCGCCCCGACCCGCATCAGGTAATAGGCGGTCAGCGGCGGCAGCACCGCCTTGGGGTCGATGCCCGGCAGCATCGACACGGCGACCGAATGGGTCGAGTGCAGGTGCACGATGGCGCGGGCCGAGCCGCGCGTCTCGTAGAGAGCGCCGTGCAGCGGGATCTCCTTGGTCGGCTTGTCGCCCGACAGCAGCCGCCCCTCCGCGTCGAGCCGCGACAGCCGCGCCGGATCGAGGAAGCCGAGCGAGGCGTTGGTCGGCGTCACCAGCCAGCCGCCGTCGTCGAGCCGCACGCTGATGTTGCCGGAGGAGCCGGGCGTCAGCCCGCGCTCGAACAGCGAGCGGCCGAAGCGGCAGATGTCCTCGCGCAGCTTGGTCTCGTCCATGGATTCGTCCTTCCGATAGCGATCACGCCGTGGCGCCGGTGATGAGCTCGAAACCGAGATCGACGACCGCCGATGGCTCGCGACCGCAGACCAGCCGCGCCCCGACCTCGCCCATCTGCACCCGCGGCGAACGGATGGTGGAGAGCGGCTGCGGCAGCGCCTGGGCCAGGTCGAGCCCGTTGAAGCCGAACAGCGCCACCCGGTCCGGCACGGCGAGACCGCGGGCGAGGCACAGGAAATAGCCGCCCATCGCCATATCGTCGTTGGAGAAATAGACCGCATCGACCCTGGCGCCACGGTCGAGGATGCGGGCCAGCCCCTCCCGCCCCGAGGCGGCGGAGGACCGGCCCGGCAGAAGCTCGGTCGCGACCAGGGCCGCCGGGCTCTCCGCCAGCGCCTCGCGGAAACCCTCGAACCGCTTGGCCGCGCGCCGGTCATGGCCGAGATCGTGGCCGACATAGGCGAGGCGGCGATAGCCGCGCTCGACCAGGTGGCGGGCGCTGGCCCGCCCGACGGCGCGGTTCGACAGGCCGACGACGATGTCGAGCCCGGTGCCGTCGAGGTCCATCAGCTCGGCCACCCGGATTCCGGCATTGGCGAGCATCGCCCGGCCGCGGTCGGTGTGCTCCAGCCCGGTGACGATCAGCCCGGCCGGGCGCCAGGCCAGCATCGCCTCGATCAGCCCCTCCTCCCGCTCCGGGTCGTAGTCGGTGACGCCGACGACCAGCCGGAACCCGGCCGCGTCGAGCACGCCTTCCACCCCGCGCAGCACATCGGGAAAGACGATGTTGGCGAGCGACGGGATGATCACCCCGACCAGGTTCGAACCGGCGGAGGACAGCGTGCCGGCCAAGCGGTTCGGCACGTAGCCGAGGCGCCGAACGATCTCCAGCACCCGATCGCGCGTCTCGGCGGCCACCGGCCCGCCGCGCAGCACCCGCGACGCGGTGATCTTGCTGACCCCGGCGGCGCGCGCGACATCCGCCAGCGTGATGCCCCTGGGATCGGGCCTTCTCGTGCGCGCCATCAGGACACTGCCTCCCGGGATCTGCGTCGACTCGGCCCCCATCATCCCCGCATCCCGGGTGCGAGCGGAAGCCCTCGCACCGCCCGGCTCCAGCCGCCTCGCAGCCTCGCTCTTGACGCCGTTGCCAGCTTCGCCCATGAGTGTTGATACCGATATCATTCCGGCGTCGCAGAATCCAACCCTTTGGGAAGATTGGCGGCAATCCGGAGATGATACCGGCGTCAATGTCCGTCACGGACGAGCCGAGGGAGGAAGGATGAGCGTCCAAGCCATGCCGTTGCCGTGCGAAGCGGCGGGAGCGATCGAGAAGCGGGTCTACCGGACGAGAAGCGGGTCTACCGGAAGGTGTTCTGGCGCATCGTGCCGTTCCTGATGCTGTGTTACGTGATCGCCTATCTCGATCGCGTGAATGTCGGCTTCGCCAAGCTGCAGATGTCGCAGGACCTCGGCTTCAGCGAGGCGGTGTTCGGCCTGGGCGCCGGCATCTTCTTCGTCGGCTATTTCCTGTTCGAGGTGCCGAGCAACATCATCCTGCACCGGGTCGGCGCCCGGGTCTGGATCGCCCGGATCATGATCACCTGGGGCATCGTCTCCGCCGCCTTCATGTTCGTGCCCTCGGCACCGTGGTTCTACGCCCTGCGCTTCCTGCTGGGCTTGGCCGAGGCCGGCTTCTACCCCGGCATCATCCTGTACCTGACCTACTGGTATCCGTCGCACCGTCGGGCCAAGATCATCGCCGTGTTCATGGCCGCCATCCCGGTTTCCGGCATCTTCGGCAATCCGCTGTCCGGCTGGATCATGGACGCTTTCCACGAGACGCACGGCCTGGCCGGCTGGCAGTGGATGTTCCTGATCGAGGCGATCCCCGCCGTGCTGATCGGCCTCGCCGTGCTTTTCGTGCTGGACAACAGCGTCCGCGAGGCGAAGTGGCTGACCGAGGAGGAGAAGGCGGTGATCGAGCGCGAGATCGCGGCCGATGCCAAGGGCAAGGACAGCCCCGCCTCGCTCGGCGCGGTGTTCCGCGACGGCCGGGTCTGGCTGTCCTGCTTCATCTACTTCGCCTTCGTCTCGGGCCAGTACGGGCTGACCTTCTGGATGCCGACCCTGGTCAAGGCGACCGGCGTCACCGGCAACCTCAACATCGGCCTGATCAGCGCCATCCCCTTCCTGTGCGCCGTCGTCGCCATGATTCTGTTCGGGCAGAGCGCCGACCGGCGCCGCGAGCGCCGCTGGCATCTGGTGATCCCGGCGACCATGGGCGCGGTCGGCTTCGTCGTCGCCGCGACCGCCAGCGACACGACGATCGCGATCGCCTTCCTCTCGCTGGCCGCGGCCGGCGTCCTGACCTGCGCGCCGCTGTTCTGGTCGCTGCCGACCGCCTTCCTGCACGGCGCGGCCGCGGCGGCCGGCATCGCGATGATCAACTCGATCGGCAACCTGGCCGGCTTCGCCAGCCCTTACGCCATCGGCCTGTTGAAGGACCTGACCGGCAGCACCGAATTCGGCATGTATATGCTTGCGATCATGCTGGTGCTGGGCGCCGCCGCCGTCCTGACCACCCCCGCGAAGCTCGTCAACCGCTAGGATCGGACGAGGGAGAACCAAAATGACCAAACCGCTTGGCCGTGCCGCTGTGATCGGCCTGGGCTCGATGGGGCTGGGCATGGCCCTGTCCCTGCGCCGGGCCGGATTCGAGGTCGCCGGCTGCGACCTCTCCGCCGCCGCGGTCGAGCGCCTGGTCGCCGCCGGCGGCACCGGCGCCAGGACCCCGGCCGAGGCCGCCGCGGGCGCCGATATTGTGGTCTCGGTCGTGGTCAACGCGACCCAGACCGAATCGGTGCTGTTCGGCGAGAACGGCTGCGCCGCCGCCATGCCGGAACGCGGGGTCTTCGTGTCGTCCGCCACCATGGCGCCGGACGCGGCGCGCAGCCTGGCCGAACGGCTGGAGGCGACCGGCCGGCACTATCTCGATGCGCCGATCAGCGGCGGCGCCCAGCGCGCGGCCGAGGGCGCGCTGACTGTCCTCGCCTCCGGCAGCGCCGCCGCCTTCGCCGCGGCCCGGCCGGCGCTCGACGCCATTGCGGCGAAGCTCTACGAACTCGGCGACAAGCCCGGCACCGGCGCCGCCTTCAAGATGGTGAACCAGCTGCTGGCCGGGGTGCACATCGCCGCCGCCTGTGAGGCGATCGCCTTCGCCGCCAAGCAGGGCCTGGACATCCGCAAGGTCTATGAGGTGATCACCGCCTCGGCCGGCAATTCCTGGATGTTCGAGAACCGCATCCCGCATGTGCTGGACGGCGACTATGCGCCGCGCAGCGCGGTCGACATCTTCACCAAGGATCTCGGTATCGTCATGGACATGGCGCGCAGCGGGAAGTTCCCGGTGCCGGTGGCGGGTGCCGCGCTGCAGATGTTCCTGATGACCGCCGCCGCGGGCATGGGCCGGGACGACGACGCCTCGGTCGCCCGGCTCTATGCCCAGATCGCCGGCCTCGACCTGCCCGGCGCGAAGAAGGAGGATTAGGCCGATGCCGCGCTTTGCCGCCAATCTCAGCCTGATGTTCACCGAGTGGGACTTCCTCGACCGCTTCGACGCGGCGGCAGGGGCTGGCTTTACCGCGGTCGAATACCTGTTCCCCTACGAGCATCCGCCGGAGGCGATCGCCCAGCGGCTGTCCCGCAACGGCCTGACCCAGGCGCTGTTCAACCTGCCGCCGGGCGACTGGGCCAAGGGCGAGCGCGGCCTGGCCGCCCTGCCCGAACGGGCGGAGGAGTTCCGCGCCTCGGTCGCCACCGCCCTCACCTATGCCGAGGCCACGGGCGTCGGCCGCGTGCACATGATGAGCGGCAACGCCGATCCCGCCGACCCACAGGCGCAGCGCGCCTGGCGCGATGCGGTGTCCCTCGCCGCCGAGGCCTTCGCCGAGAAGGGCGTCGACGTCCTGTTGGAACCGCTGAACACCCGTGACATGCCGGGCTATTTCCTGGGCGACTTCAACCGGGCCGCGGCGCTGATCCAAGAGCTGGGCCTGCCCAACCTGAAGCTGCAGTTCGATTGCTACCACCGGCAGATCTTGCACGGCGACGTGACCATGGCGCTGCGCGCCCTGCTGCCGATCACCGGCCATGTCCAGATCGCCAGCGTGCCGGGCCGGCACGAGCCGGATATCGAGGAGCTGAACTATCCGTTCCTGTTCCAGGAGTTGGAGCGGCTGGGCTATGCCGGCTTCATCGGCTGCGAGTACCGGCCCCGCGCCGGCACGCTCGAAGGCCTGGGCTGGTTCGCGCCCTATGCCGGCCGCCGCGAAGGATGAGGAGAAAGCGATGACGCTCGTGCTCGGCTGCGTGGCCGACGACTACACCGGCGCCTCCGATTTGGCGAACACCTTGTCCAAGGCGGGCCTGCGCACGGTCCAAACCATCGGCGTGCCGCGCGACGACCTGGATCTCCCGGCGGTCGACGCCGTGGTGGTGGCGCTGAAAAGCCGGTCGATTCCGGCCGCCGAAGCGGTGGAGCGCAGCCTGGCGGCGGCCCGCTGGCTGCGCGGCCGCGGCGCCGGCCATGTGCTGTTCAAGATCTGCTCGACCTTCGATTCGACCGATGCCGGCAATATCGGTCCGGTGACCGATGCGCTGCGGGCCGAGATCGGCGCCGGGCCGGCCCTGGTCACCCCCGCCTTCCCGGAGACCGGGCGGACAGTCTATCTCGGCCACCTATTCGTCGGCACCGTGCCGCTGCACGAGAGCCCGCTGAAGGACCACCCGCTGAACCCGATGCGGGATTCGAACCTGGTCCGCGTTCTGGGCCGGCAGAGCAAGGCACCCGTCGCCCTCCTGCCCTTGGCCACTGTGGAGGCCGGGCCGGAGACGGTGCGGACCTATCTCCGCCAGCTCGCGTCCGAGGGCGCCGGCGCGGTAATCGCCGACGCGGTGCTGGACCGGCATCTCGAGACGCTGGGCGTGGTCGCGCTCGACCAGCCGGTCTCGACCGGGGCCTCCGGCCTCGGCCTCGGCATCGCCCGGGCGCTGGTCGCCGCCGGCCGGATCACGGCCAAGGGCGCGGGCGAGACGCCGGCGCCGATCGGCGGTCCGGCCGCGATCCTGGCCGGAAGCTGCTCGCAGGCGACGCTGGGCCAGATCGCGGCGGCGGAGCGGAGCATGCCCACCCTGCGGCTCGACCCGGAGGCGCTGGCCGCCGATCCCGGCGAGGTCGGACGCGCCCTCGCCTGGGCCGAGCGGCATCGCGCCGAGGGGCCGGTGCTGATCGCCAGCAGCGCGCCGCCGGAGCAGGTGGCGGCGGTGCAGCAGAAGCTCGGCCGCGAGGCCGCCGGCCATGCGATCGAGCAGGCGATGGCTCGGATCGCCACCGGCCTGGTGGAGGCCGGCGTGCGCCGCCTGGTGGTGGCGGGCGGCGAGACCTCGGGCGCCGTGGTCGATGCCCTGGCCCTGCCCGCCTTCCGCATCGGCGCCGAGATCGCGCCGGGCGTGCCGGTGCTCTACACCGTCGGCCGCGAGCCGCGGATGGTGCTGGCGCTGAAATCCGGCAATTTCGGCGGCCCGGACTTCTTCGCCGACGCGCTCGAGGCGATGCCGTAAGGCGTCGCCTCAGAGGATCACCGGCTCAGGCTCCAGCGCCACACCGTAGGTGGCGCGAACATCGCCCTGGATCTGCCGAGCCAGGTCGAGGATCTCGGCCCCGGTGGCGCCGCCGCGGTTAACCAGGACCAGCGCCTGCCGGTCGTGCACCGCGGCGCGGCCGACCGACCGCCCCTTCCAGCCGCAGCGGTCGATCAGCCAGCCGGCGGCCAGCTTCACCCGGCCGTCCGGCTGCGGATAGCCGACGATGCCGGGGAAGGCCGCGGCGAGATCCTGGTACTGCGCCGCCGGCACGATCGGGTTCTTGAAGAAGCTGCCGGCATTGCCGATCACCGCTGGGTCGGGCAGCTTCTGCCGCCGCACCGCGACCACTGCCTCGAAGATCTCCGCCGCCGTGACGTCCGTTCTGTCGCCGAACACCCGCGCCAGGTCGGGGTAGGCCGTCACCGGCGACCAGGGCCGCGGCAGGCGCAGGGTGACGGCGGTGACGATCCAGCGGTCCGGCTCGCGCTTGAACAGGCTGTCGCGATAGCTGAAGCGGCAGGCTGCCCTATCGAGCGTGACGAAGCCGCCGGTCGCGGTGTCGAAGGCGCGCAGGCTCAGGAACCGCTCCTCCAGCTCCACGCCATAGGCGCCGATGTTCTGGATCGGCGCGGCGCCGACCGTGCCCGGGATCAGCGCCAGATTCTCCAGCCCCGGCTGGCCCTGGGCGATGGTCCAGGCGACCAGATCGTGCCAGACCTCCCCCGCCCCGGCCTCGACCAGCACCGCCTCCCCGCCGTCCCCCGCCAGCCGCCGGCCGGGGATGCGCATCAGCAGGGTCAGGCCGTCGAAGTCGCCGGTCAGCACGACATTGCTGCCGCCGCCCAACAGCCGCCGCGGCAGCCCGGCGAAGCGTGGATCGGCCAGCACCGCCGGCAGGTCGGCCTCGTCGCGGATTTCCACCGCATAGCGGCTGCGCGCGGCGATGCCGAAGCTGTTGGCGGATTGCAGAGGGTGGTCGGTCAGGACTTGGTACATAGGTACAGCTTTAGGGCGCGGTCGCCATCCGGGCAATCGCCGAACCTCACACGATCTCCTCGACCAGCTTGGCGATCAGCGCCTGGACGAAGGTGTCGCGGCCTTCCGCCGTGAGGACGAAGGCGCCGATACCGCCGATCACAGACTGCCGGTAGTAGTTCTCCAGCCAGTCGAATTCGTCGAGGATGACCAGGGCGTTGACCGTCACCCCGGCCTTCTCCGCCGCGTCGCGGGCGAGGGCGGGGTCCGGCCCGGCATTGGAGAAGCCGTTCGAGACGATGTCGACGGTCCGGCGCGGACCATCGAAGCCGTTGCCGTCGAACAGTTCCAGCGAGTCGAGCACGGCGCTGCCGATCGCGGTCGACCCCGCCTCCTCCCCCGCCGACGCCGCCAGCACCGCTTCCGCGAAGGCGTCGGCATCGGCCCCGCCGGCTAGGCGGCGCCAGGGCAGCAGCACCTTCAGGCTGTGCGGACCGTCGAAGCGGGCCAGCGTCACCGCGATGCCGCCGAGCGGGCCGGCGGCGATCGCCGCTTTCACCTTGTCGTCGCGGAAGGCGGCGGCATGGCCGCGGAGCTGGAAGTCGAGCGCACCCGTGGTGATGCTGGCCGAGGCGTC
Organism: Inquilinus limosus DSM 16000; assembly: GCF_000423185.1. Classification (GTDB taxonomy): domain Bacteria; phylum Pseudomonadota; class Alphaproteobacteria; order DSM-16000; family Inquilinaceae; genus Inquilinus; species Inquilinus limosus. The sequence continues at coordinate 232,962 of NZ_AUHM01000009.1, forward strand.
GACCAGCAGCACCAGCTCGAGATCGACCGCCTGCTCCGCCGGCGCCTGGGGGAGCGGCGCGGGAGCGGGAGCCTGTGTCTGGGCCGCGGCCAGGAGCGGCCGGGCCAGCAGGGCACTTGCCAGCCAGCCGGCGAAATGCCGCCGCCTCATGGTGCCAGCGTCGCCAGGAAATCGTCGGCGTCGCGCCAGAAGGCGCCGCGGATATCGTCGCGTTCCATCAGGATCTCGTGCAGGGCGTCCGGATAGGTCATGACCCTGCAATGGGGCATCCGTCGGGCAACCCGGCGGGATGCGACATTGTCGACCAGCGTCTCTCGCCCGGCCAGCAGCATCAGCACCGGCACGCGGATCCCGGGCGCCGCCCGCTGGATCACCCCTGCCGAGCGGAAGGCCGCTGCCAGCCAGCCCCAAGTGACGCCGGAGACGCGGTATTCCGGATGGTCGCGGAACCAGTCGGCGTGGATGCGGTTGCGCACCGGGTCGCTGGACAGCAGCCGGCGCGGGTTGAGCATGCGGTCGCCGTCATAGGCACCCTCGCCCGGCGCATAGCGGCGGCCGTTCCCCAGGGCGGCGGCGATCGGGGACAGCAGCCGCGCCGCCTGCCGGGCATAGGCCACGGCGATCGGCGCGACCATCGGCGCGGTCAGGATCGCCCCCGCCGCCAGGTCCGGCCGGGCCGCCAGCAGACGGAGGGCCAGATGCCCGCCCATGGAATGGCCGAGCAGGATCAGCGGCCCCTCCCCCGCCGGCCGCACCACCTGGTCCGCGATCAGCGCGGCATCGCGCACCAGCGGGTCGAAGCTGTCGTAGTGGCCGGTCTCGTCGCCCACCGGGGTGCGGGACGACAGGCCCTGGCCGCGCCAGTCGAAGCCGAAGACGCGAAAACCGCGGGCGGCGAACTCGCCCGCGGTCTCGCGGTACTTCTCGATGAACTCGCTGCGGCCGTTCAGGATCAGCGCGGTGCCGCGCACCCGCCCCTCCGGCTCCGGCCACGCGCCCCAGCGCAGCCGCGCCCCGTCCGGCGTCGTCAGGACATCGGTGCGGGGCGCGACGGCGAGATCCATCCGCCTGCTCTACTCGGCCTTCACCTCGGAGCGCAGCGCCGCCTGGGCCGCGGCCAGGCGGGCGATCGGCACCCGATAGGGCGAGCAGGAGACGTAGTCGAGCCCGACCGATTCGCAGAAATGGATCGAGGCCGGGTCGCCACCGTGCTCGCCGCAGATGCCGAGCTTGATGCCCGAGCGGGTCTTGCGGCCGCGCTCCGCCGCCAGCGACACCAGCTCGCCCACCCCGTCGCGGTCGAGGGTGACGAAGGGGTCCTGCTCCACGATGCCGGCGCGGGTGTAGTCCGGCAGGAAAGTGCCGGCGTCGTCGCGGCTGATGCCGAAGGTGGTCTGGGTCAGGTCGTTGGTGCCGAAAGAGAAGAACTCCGCCGTCTCCGCCAGCTCATGCGCCCGCAGCGCGGCGCGCGGCAGCTCGATCATGGTGCCGACCAGGAAGTCGAGCTTGATCCCCTTCTCCTTCTCGACCGCGGCGGCCACCGCCACGATCGCGGCCTTGAGGATGTCGAGCTCCTTCTTCGAAAAGGCGAGCGGGATCATGATCTCCGGCGTCACCGTCTCGCCGCTCGCGGCCTGGACCTCGGCCACGGCCTCGAAGATCGCCCGCGCCTGCATCTCGTAGATCTCCGGATAGGAGATGCCGAGGCGGCAGCCGCGATGGCCGAGCATCGGGTTGGTCTCGTGCAGCTGCGCCGTGCGGTGGCGCACCCGGCCGAGATCGACCCCGGCGGTCCGGGCGACCTCCTCCAGATCCTCCTCGGTCCGCGGCAGGAACTCGTGCAGCGGCGGGTCGAGCAGGCGGATGGTGACCGGCAGGCCGGCCATGATGGTGAACAGCTCGACGAAGTCCTGCCGCTGCATCGGCAGGATCTCGGCCAGCGCCGCCTTCCGCGCCTCCACCGTCTCGGCCACGATCATGCGGCGCACGGCGGTGATGCGGTCGGCCTCGAAGAACATGTGCTCGGTCCGGCACAGGCCGATGCCCTCGGCCCCGAACTTGCGCGCGGTGCGGGCGTCGAGCGGGGTCTCGGCATTGGTGCGGATCTTCATCCGCCGCACCTCGTCGGCCCAGCCCATCAGCGTGGCGAAGTCGCCGGACAGCTCGGGCTGCACCGTCGGCACCTCACCCTTCATCACCTCGCCGGCGGCGCCGTCGATGGTGATGATATCGCCGGCCTTCAGCGTGACGCCGCCGACCGAAACGGTCTTCGCCTTCGGGTCGATGCGCAGCTCGCCGGCGCCGGAGACGCAGGCCCGGCCCATGCCACGGGCGACCACCGCCGCATGGCTGGTCATGCCGCCCCGCGTGGTCAGGATGCCGGCCGCGGCGTGCATGCCGTGGATGTCCTCGGGGCTGGTCTCCTCGCGCACCAGGATGACCTTCTCGCCCATCTGGGCCAGGGTCTCGGCCTCGTCCGCGGTCAGCACGATCTTGCCCGAAGCGGCGCCGGGCGAGGCCGGCAGGCCGCGGGCGATGACCTCGCGCTTGGCCTTCGGATCGAGGGTCGGGTGCAGCAGCTGATCGAGCGCCTGCGGCTCGACCCGCCGCACCGCCTCCCGCTTGTCGATCAGCCCGTCATTCGCCAGCTCGACCGCGATGCGCAGCGCCGCGGCGGCGGTGCGCTTGCCGTTGCGGGTCTGCAGGATATAGAGCCGGCCCTGCTGGACCGTGAACTCGATATCCTGCATGTCGCGGTAGTGGCTCTCCAGCCGGTCGCGGATCTCGCAGAGCTGCCGGTACGTCTCCGGCATCGTCTCTTCCATCGACGGCAGGTCGCTGCCCGATGCCTCGCGCGACGCCTTGCTCAGGGTCTGCGGCGTACGGATGCCGGCAACCACGTCCTCACCCTGGGCGTTGACCAGATACTCGCCGTAGAAGGCGTTCTCACCGGTCGACGGGTTGCGGGTGAAGGCGACGCCGGTGGCGCAGTCGTCGCCCATGTTGCCGAACACCATGGCCTGGACGGTGACCGCCGTGCCCCAGCTCGACGGGATGTCGTGCAGCCGGCGGTAGGTGATGGCGCGCTGGTTCATCCAGGAGCCGAACACCGCGCCGATCGCACCCCACAGCTGGTCCTGCGGGTCCTGCGGGAAGGGCTGGCCGAGATCGGTCTGGACCACGCCCTTGTAGCGGTCGACCAGGTTCTTCAGGTCGGCGGCCGTCAACTCGGTGTCGAGCGCCACGCCGCGCTCGCGCTTGATGCCTTCGAGCTCGTCCTCGAAGCGGTAGTGCTCCACCCCCAGCACGACATCGCCATACATCTGAATGAAGCGGCGGTAGCTGTCATAGGCGAAGCGCTCGTCGCCGGTGCGGGCAGCGAGGCCCAGCACGGTCTCGTCGTTGAGGCCGAGATTGAGCACCGTGTCCATCATGCCCGGCATCGAGGCGCGGGCGCCGGAGCGGACCGAGACCAGCAGCGGGTTCGCCTTGTCGCCGAACTTCGCACCGACCAGGCCCTCGATCTGGGCCAGCGCGGCCTGCACCTGCTCCTTCAGCTCGTCCGGATAGGTCCGGCCGTGGTCGTAATAGTGGGAGCACAGCTCGGTGGTGATGGTGAAGCCGGGCGGCACCGGCAGCCCCAGGACGCTCATCTCGGCGAGGTTGGCCCCCTTGCCGCCGAGCAGGTTGCGCATGTCGGCGCGGCCGTCGGCCGTGCCGTTCCCGAAGCCGTAGACCCATTTGGTCATTTCGTTCTTTTCTCCGCCTTGGCGTTCGTGGGAGACGTTGGTCCGATCTTAGACCGGAAACGGCGAGAGCGGTACGCCGGCCCCGGACCGGGCGTTCGGGCCGGCGACGGGCAGGCAGCCCCCTTCCAGAGCCCATGCGGTCGGAATCATCGTACCTCCGCCTCGATCCAGCACAGCGGGAACAACGATTTGATCCCCGCGCGTGTTCCGTGTCTTGCACCGCAGCGAGACGATGAAGTCAAGCGCAGAAAAACCGCGGAATTCCTCAGAGTTTTAGGAGTTTGCAATGCAACATCGCCAATTGCGGAACTGCTAAGGGCGAAGATGAAAATCTGCGCGCATTCGATAAGCGGGCATAGCGAATAACGAGTGTTCGAAGGCCCCAGCGTCTGCATGCCGATGCCGTCGCTTCCATAGAGAAACAAGAACGAATCTGTCTCATACGGACAATAGGCGACAATTCACCCGATCGTGGTACCGCCCTCGGCAACGCGACCGAGATGGGAAGTGCGGCGCCGGAGCTGCGATCGGGTTCGCGCGTGCAAACCCGATCTCTCCACTACCCCTCGACCCGAGAGAAATCGGCGACGGCATCCATTGAGCGGGCCAGATCCTCCAGCAGCGCCAAGCGGTTGCGGCGCAGCCCCTCGTCCGGGTCGTTGACCAGCACCGCGTCGAAGAAGGCGTCGACCGCTGGCCGCCAGCCGGCCAGCGACGTCATCGCCCCGCCGAAGTCTCCGGCCGTCAGCACCGCCTTCAGCGGCTGCGCATCCGCTTCCAGCCGCTCGAACAGCGCCCGTTCCTCCGCCATGGCGAAGCGGGCGGGATCGACCTCGCCGAAGGCCTCGATCCCGTCCTTCTTGCTCTCGATCCGGACGATGTTGCCGGCGCGACGATAGGCGGTGAGGAGATTGGCGCCGTCCTCGCTGCCGAGGAACCCGGCCAGGGCCTCGACCCGGCCGAGCAGGCGAAGCAGGTCGTCCTCGGCCCCGACCGCGAAGACCGCGTCGATCAGGTCGTGGCGTACGCCCTTCTCGCGCATCGCCACCTTCAGCCGGTCGGCGATGAAGGACAGCAGTTCCTCCACCACCGTGACCTGGTCGCGCAGCGGCGTCGCCGGCGGGCGGCCGCCCTGGACCGTCTCCGGGATGCGGTCCCCCGCGTCGCGTGACTGCTCCATGCGCGCATAACCCGCAGCCGCCCCGCTCTCATACAGCCGGTGGGCGATGGCGAAGGCCTCGCGCAGCGGCAGGGCGACGCGGTTCTCGACCACCAGCCGGATCACGCCGAGCGCGGCACGGCGCAGCGCATAGGGGTCGCGGCTGCCGGTCGGCTTCTCGTCGATCGCGAAGAACCCGGCCAGGGTGTCGAGCTTGTCGGCCAGGGCCACGGCGATCGACACCGGCGCGGTCGGGCAGCGGTCGCCCGGCCCCACCGGCTTGTAGTGGTCGGCGATCGCCTCGGCGACTTCCGGCGGCTCGCCCTGGGCCAGGGCGTAGTAGCGGCCCATCAGCCCCTGCAGTTCCGGGAACTCGCCGACCATGCCGGAGGTCAGGTCGGCCTTGGCCAGCCGGGCGGCGCGGTCCGCCCGGGCCGGGTCGGCGCCGAGCTTCGGCGCCAGCCAGGCGGCCAGCGCCGCCATGCGCTCGACCTTCTGCGCCACGCTGCCGAGCTTGGCGTGGAAGATGATCGGCTCCAGGTCGCGGAGCCGGCTCTCCAGCGGGGCCTTGCGGTCCTGATCCCAGAAGAACTTGGCGTCGGACAGGCGGGCGCGCAGCACCCGCTCGTTGCCCGCCACGACGGTGGCGCCGCCGTCCTTGGTCTCGGTGTTGGCGACCACGGCGAAGCGCGCCGCCAGCCTGCCGTCCGCCCCTTCCAGGGCGAAGTAGCGCTGATGCGTGCGCATCGAGGTGACCAGCACCTCCTCCGGCACCTCCATGAAGGCTTCGTCGATGCGGCCGAGATGGGCCACCGGCCATTCGACCAGCCCCGCCACCTCCTCCAGCAGGCCAGGATCATCGCGCAGCACGAGGCCGGCGGCCTTGGCCTGTGCCTCGACCTGCTCGCGGATCAGCGCCTTTCGCTCCTCGCGGTCGAGCACGACATAGGCGTCGCGCAGCTTCGACCTGTAGTCGGCGAAGCCGGTGACCGCGATCCGGCCGGGCGCCAGGAAGCGGTGACCGACCGTCGAATCGACGGCTGCCTTCGCCCCCTCGCCCGAGCCGTCGATGTCCGGCTTGTGCAGGTCGTAGCGGAACGGCACCAGCTTGCCGTCGAACAGCGCCAGCACGTAGTGCAGCGGGCGCACCCAGCGCACCACCTCCTCCGCCGCGCGCATCGACTTCGGCCAGGGCAGGCCGAGGATCGCCTTGCGGATCACTTCCGGCAACAGCTCCGCGGTCGGGCCGCCCGGGATGGTGAGATTGGCGAACCAGATCTTGCCCTTGGGCGTGTCGCGCTGCTCGCACTGGTCGAGCGTCAGCCCGGTTGACTTCAGGAAGCCGTCGATCGCCTGCTGCGGCGCGTCGACCCGCGGGCCCTTGCGCTCCTCGACCACGTCGGGACGAGCGGCCGGCAGCCCGTCGACCACCAGCGCAAGTCGCCGCGGCGTGACGAAGGCCTCGGCACGGTCGAAGCTGAGCCCGGCCGCCTTCAGTGCGTCGGTGACGAGAGTCTTGAGGTCCTCCGCCGCCCGCGCCTGCATGCGGGCCGGGATCTCCTCGGAGAAGAGTTCGAGCAGGAATTCGGCCATGTCAGGCGGCGTCCAGCCAGAGTCGGCAGCAGGCCCGGGCGAGGTCGCGCACGCGGCCGATATAGGCGGCGCGCTCGACCACGGAGATCACGCCGCGGGCATCGAGCAGGTTGAAGGTGTGGCCGGCCTTGAGGCACTGGTCATAGGCCGGCAGCGCCAGGCGGCGGTCCAGGAGGGCCCGGCACTCGCGCTCCGCATCCTCGAAATGGCGCAGCAGCACGGCGGTGTCGGCGTGCTCGAAATTGTAGGCCGAGTATTCGCGCTCGGCTCGCAGGAACACGTCGCCGTAGCGCTTGGCGCCCGGCGTCTGCGGGTCGTTGAACGGCAGGTCGTAGACGCTCTTCACGTCCAGGAGATACATCGCCAGGCGTTCCAGCCCGTAGGTCAACTCGACCGGCACCGGGTCGCATTCGATGCCGCCGACCTGCTGGAAATAGGTGTACTGGGTGACCTCCATGCCGTCGCACCAGACCTCCCAGCCGAGGCCCCAGGCGCCGAGCGTCGGGTTCTCCCAGTCGTCCTCGACGAAGCGGATGTCGTGCAGCGCCGGGTCGATGCCGAGGGCGTAGAGGCTCCGCAGATAGAGGTCCTGCGAGTCCGCCGGCGCCGGCTTCATCAGCACCTGGAACTGGTAGTAGTGCTGCAGCCGGTTCGGGTTCTCGCCGTAGCGCCCGTCCTTCGGCCGGCGCGATGGCTGGACATAGGCGCAGTTCCACACCCGGTCGGGGCCGAGCGAGCGCAGCGTCGTCGCCGGATGCGAGGTGCCGGCGCCGACCTCCATGTCGTAGGGTTGCAGGATCACGCATCCCTGTGCGGCCCAGAAATTCTGCAGCCGCAGGATGATCTCCTGGAAACTCTTCGGGGGTGGGGCGACCACTGCTAAGTCTCGGGGCGGCATGTCTCGGGCTGGCGCTGAAGGAAGGCCGCGCACCATAGGGCGCCGGGCGGGAGGCTTCAAGCGGGGGCAGCGCCCGTCCGGCGCTTCCACCCCTATCTCTCGCAGCGATGCCCGAGGCCGTCGGCGTGGTAGGCGCCGCAGCGGGGGCAGCGGACCAGATCCTCGGCCCCCTTCACGGCCGGCCGCGACCGATGCTGCCGCGACAGCGCATCGCGCCGCGCCGCCGTTTCGCGGGCCATGCCGACGCGGCGGAGCATGCCCATCAGCCAGAGCACGCCGACCACCAGGGCGATCGCAACGAGGATCTTGCCGAGCATAGCGTCCTTACAGCCCGTAGCGGGACCAGAGCAGCCGATCCTCCACCGCGCCGACGGCGCTGTCCACAGCGGCGGCGGCCAGGCTGTCGGCCCGGGTCAGGCGGCGCAGCCAGCCGGTCGGCTGCTGCACCAGCTTCAGCCGCACCTTCGGCCCGAACTTGGCGCGCAGCACGGCATGGGCATGGCCGATACCGTCGGCGAGGCCGAGGGCGCGGCCCTTCGCGCCCGTCCAGAACTCACCATTGAACAGGGTGGCGTCGTCCGCCGTCAGCCGCCCGCCGCGGCGGGCGCGGATATGGGCGATGAAGGCGGCGTGGATCTCGCGCTGCAGTTCCTCCAGCTTGGCCACGTCCTCCGGCTTCTCGGGCTGGAACGGGTCGAGGATCGCCTTGCGCGTGCCGGCGGTGTGCACCCGGCGCTCGACCCCGATGCGCGCGATCGCGTCCTGGAAGCCGAAGCCGGCGGAGACGACGCCGATCGAGCCGATGATCGAGGCGTCGTCGACCCAGATCTCGTCGGCGGCGCAGGCCAGCCAGTAGCCGCCCGAGGCGGCGACGTCCTCGACGAAGGCGTAGACCGGCACCTTCTTCTCCTCCGCCAGGTCGCGGATGCGGCGCGCGATCAGCGAGGACTGCACCGGCGATCCGCCGGGGGAGTTGATCAGGAGCGCCACCGCGGCCACTCGCTTGGCGCTGAAGGCGGCCGCGATCGGGCGGGCCAGCTTCTCCATCGACAGGCCTTGGGCCAGGAACCCGCGTCCGCCCCCGATCACGCCGCGCAGCGGCAGAACGGTCACCAGCGGCGCGTCGCCGCGGCCGAGGAAGGGAAGTCGGGACAGGAGACCCATGGATGCGCTCTCGATCGGTTGCCGTCGGCAGGATATGGCCCGCCGCAGCGCGATTGCAAAAGGCCCTGCTTCAAAGTTGGAGCGGCACCGCGTCGCGCAGCACCGCCTGCGCCGCCGCGGTGAAGCTTCCGTCGGGTTCGTGCAGCACCAACCCGGCCGCGAGGACGGCGGGCGACCGGCCGCCCCGCCGCGCCTGCACCAGCACCCGCCGCGCCGTCTCCCCGGCCCTGGGCCAGAGCGGGAGCAGGGTCAGCGAGCCGAAGGCGGGGCGCAGCGTGGCGCAGATCTCGTCGATCCGGTCGGCGCGATGGATCAGGGTCAGCCAGCCGCGCGGCTTCAGCGACCGCGCCGCGGCGGCGACCCAGCCGGCGAGATCGAGCCCGTGCTCGACATTCGCCGCGGCCTTGACCGGATGGTCGGAGGCGCGGCCGCGGCCCGGCGGCAGGAAGGGCGGATTCATCATCACCCGGTCGAACGGCGCACCCGGGACCGGGTCGGCGACGCTGCCCTCGACGATGGCGGCACGGCCAACCAGCCCGTTCAGCTCGAGATTGTCGCGCGCCAGCGCCACCAGGCCGGGGTCGCGCTCCACCCCGGTGACCGAGACATCCGGGCAGCGCGCGGCGAGGCAGAGCAGCGCCGTGCCGACGCCGCAGCCGAGATCGGCCACGCGCTCGCCGGGCCCGGCCGGCACGGCGGCGGCCAGCAGCACTGGGTCGATCGCGGCGCGGTAGCCGTCGCGCGGCTGCAGCAGACGGACCCGCCCGCCGAGCAGCCGGTCCTCGCCGGCCGCGGCAACTCCCCCCTGCCCCTCAGGCATCGGGCAGGCTTTCCCCCGCAGAGAGCAGAACATAGCGCGCCCTGGTCCAATCCTCGGCCGCCACCATCAGGCGGCGCGGCAAGATGCCCAGGCTTCCTTCCAGCACGGATGTGTGCATATCAAGGATGATGCTTTCGATCCGCGCATCCGCCAGCAGCGCCGTCAGAAAGGACAGCCGGACCGGGTCATTGGTTCGCAGAAGCTCTTTCACGGGGCCGATTTCTCGTCTATGCAGCGCACACACGGGTCATGGTGACACAATCCGGTCCGGATCGCCGCATCTGCTGCGGGCCGGGGCCGGAGATCGGAAGCCGATGTTGAGGAGCCGGGCTTGACCGCCAGTCTTGGAGCGACGAGAGCCGAGTCCCTGCCGCCGGAGCCGGCCAGCGACGCCGGCGCCCTCGACCGCCTGACCGCCCTCGTCGCCGCGGATCTCGAGGCGGTCAATGCCCTGATCCTGGAGCGGATGCAGAGCTCGGTCGAGCTGATCCCCCAGCTCGCCGGCTATCTCATCGCCTCCGGCGGCAAGCGCATCCGGCCGGTCCTCACCCTCGCCTCGGCCCGGCTCTGCGGCCATCGCGGCCGCCGCCACATCGGCCTCGCCGCCGCGGTCGAGTTCATCCACACCGCCACCCTCCTGCACGACGACGTGGTGGACGAGAGCGACCTGCGCCGCGGCCAGGCCTCGGCCAACGTCGTGTTCGGCAACCAGGCCAGCGTGCTGGTCGGCGACTTCCTGTTCTCCCGCGCCTTCCAGGTGATGGTCGAGGACGGGTCGATCGACACGCTGCGCATCCTGGCCAACGCTTCGGCCGTGATCGCCGAGGGCGAGGTGCTGCAGCTCTCGGCGGCGCACGACACGGTGACCAGCCGCGACACCTATCTCCGCATCATCCGCGCCAAGACGGCGGAGCTGTTCGCCGCGGCCTGCGAGATCGGCGCCGTGGTCGCCGATCGCAGCCCGGCCGAATGCGCCGCCATGCGCGACTTCGGGACGGAGCTGGGAATCGCCTTCCAGATCGTCGACGACGTGCTGGACTACTCCGCCCGCCAGGCCCGCCTGGGCAAGACCATCGGCGACGACTTCCGCGAGGGCAAGATCACCCTGCCGGTGATTCTGGCGGTGGAGCGCGGCGGCGAGGAGGAGCGCGGCTTCTGGCGCCGGACGCTGGAGGAAGGCCAGCAGAGCGAGCAGGATCTCGACCATGCCGTGGCCCTGCTGCAGCGCCACGACGCGCTGGCCGACAGCATGGCGGCGGCGCGCTTCCATGCCCAGAACGCCATCCGGGCGATCCGTCTCCTGCCCGCCTCGCCGATGCGCAAGGCTTTGGAGGACGTGGTCGATTTCGTGGTCGAGCGGGATTTCTGACGGAACTGCGACACAGGCCTTGCAGCCCCCCGCCAGTCCCGCTATAAGCCCATCCGCCGGTGCGACGGAGTGTAGCTCAGCCTGGTAGAGCGCTACGTTCGGGACGTAGAAGCCGGAGGTTCGAATCCTCTCACTCCGACCATTTCCAACCGGTTTGACGGCGCCCTCCCGAGGCGCCGTTTTCGTTTGCGCTCCCCGGACGTGAAAGGAGGCCGGCCCGGTTGCGGTGCGGGCCGGCCCTGGAGTGGAGCAATGGAGTCAGTCCGGCGAAGCCTTCGCCGGCCACCCCGACCGGGTCGAGGCGGTAGTTGGAGTGTCCGTGATCCCGGACCGGCCCGACACCCCCATTTGGGAGGGCGCGTGGAATTTCGGCCGATCTCAGCGCCGCCCCCGCCACTCCATCCGGTCCTGCCGCGTCGCCTCGGCGACCTTGCCGGCAGCGTCGCGCAGCCAGGCGGGCTTGCGCGCCTCGAGGTCCGCGGCGATGGCGCGGGCACGCGAGCGGCGGGCGGAGTGCAGATTCGCCAGCTCCGCCCCCATCGCGGTCAGCAGGCGGCGCGCCAGGCCGCGATCGGCCAGGGCCGGGAAGTCGAGCTTGCGGCTGTTCGGCGCCAGGCGGCGGACGACGATGCCCTTGCGCGCCTTGAGCCAGGGATCGGGGACGCGGAACCTGCCGGAGGCGATCTCGGCGAAGCGCAGCTTGCGGTCGCCGCCCCGCACCAGCGACCAGGCCGAGGGCAGCAGCGGCTTGGCCTCGCGCGCCGCCGGGCCGCCATGCCAATCGGCAATCGCGACCCAGCGCGGCCGGCCGAGGCTGCCGATCCCCGCCGTCCGCCGGGCCGTGACGACCGCGAGATCCGGATCGGGCATCGCCGCAGCCAGCGCCTCGCGATAGCCGCGCGGTGGCGATTCGCGCGGCAGATCCTCCAGCTCGGCCCAGAACCGCTCGCGCCTCTCGTCGCTCGCCAGCACCAGGTCGCGCAGCCACAGGTGCCGGCGTTCCAGCACGAAGGCGCCGGGCGCCCGCAGCCCCTCGACATAGCCCCCGAGGACCGCGGCGCAGACCTCGTCGGCCGAGACCGAGCGGTCGCGGCCGCGGGCCAGGAGGGCGCTGGCGGCGAGGCGGACGAGGTCCAGGGCATAGGGCGTCTCCGCCGCCTCGTCGAAGTCGTTGACGCCCCAGACCAGCCGCCCCTCTGCATCGCGCCACAGACCGAAATTGCCGATATGCGCATCGCCCACCGCGACCACGCGCGGCGCGTCCATCAGGCCGGGGCACAGCTCATGCGCCGTCTCGGTCCAGCGGAAGCAGGTGGCGCGCAGGAAGAGGAAGTCGTTCTCCTCCATCTTCCGGTGCTTGCGGTCGAGATCGGCCTGGACGAGCTGCCGGCCGAGCTGTCCCTCGAGCCAGACCTCGTAGCGCTTGACCGACGCGGTGATGGACCCCATGGAGACCCCGGCGCTGCACCGCGGCCATCATAACCGGCCGCGGCCCGCCGTCCACCGCTGCGCAGGGCTTCGCTGCAGGCTTAGTGCGGCAGGGTCTCGACCGCCTCGACCACCAGCGGGTTCAACTCCACGTCCTTCGCCGCCACCTTGGCGCGGATCTGCTCCTTCATCCGCGGCTCCCAGAAGTCCTGGATATGCTTGCGCACCCCGGCCACCGCCTCCTCCTTCGGGTAGGCGGCGAAGAAGCCGGCGATCTGGTTCGCCATGCGCGTGATCTTGTCGGCGCTCATGCCTCGACCTTGGCTGGAAGCAGTGGGGAGAAATCGGTGTAGGCGGTCATCGCATGGCCGCGGGCGAAGGCGACCAGGGTGACGCCGGCCGCCCTGGCCGTGTCGATGGCCAGCGTCGTCGGCGCCGAGATTGCGATCACGATCGGGATCCCGGCCGCCGCCGCCTTCTGCACCATCTCGAAGCTGCAGCGGCTGGTGATGACGCAGAAGCCCTGGCCCGCGTCGATGCCGGCCCGGGCCAGGGCCCCGACCAGCTTGTCGAGCGCGTTGTGCCGGCCGACATCCTCGCGCACCAGCCGGATCCGGCCCTCGCGATCAGCCCAGGCGGCGGCATGGACGGCGCCGGTACGGCTGCGGATGTCCTGGAACGCATCCAGGTCGCGCAGCGCCCGGCGGATCGCCGCCCGCTCCACCTCGATCGGCTTCGGGGCGCGGCGCTTGCGGCCGTGCAGCGTGTCGAGGTCGCTGGTGCCGCAGATGCCGCAGCCGGTGCGGCCGGTGATGTTCCGCACCTTCTGCAGCATCTGCGAGAACTGCGCGCCGCGCAGCGTCATCCGCACCTCGACGCCGCGCTCCTCGTCGGCCACCACCTCCTCGACCGTGAGGTCGGCCGGCGCCTCGGCCAGGCCCTCGGTCAGGCTGAAACCGAGGGCGAAGTCCTCGAGATCGGCCGGCGACGCCATCATCACGGCATAGGACATGCCGTTGTAGACCAGCACCACCGGCACCTCGGCCGCGACCACCTCCTCCACCGGCTCGGCCCGGTCGTCCCGGGTCAGCCGCCGGGCCGGCAGGCGCAGATCGGTCGCCGGGAGTTTGGTGGGGGGCAGGACCATGCTACTCCGCCGCCTCCTGCGGCTGCTCGATCCGGATCGTCTTCTCGCGCAGCTCGCGATAGGCGATCTGCCAGTCGGAGAGGTGGTTCACCCGCCGCACCTGCACCGCCGTCACCTTGTATTCCGGGCAGTTCGTGGCCCAGTCGGAATAGTCGGTGGTGACCACGTTGGCGCCGGTCTCGGCATGGTGGAAGGTGGTGTAGACGACGCCCGGCTGCATCCGGTCGGAGATCTTGGCCCGCAGGCTGGTCTCACCCGACCGGCTGGCCAGCGCCACCCAGTCGCCGTCGCGGATGCCGCGGTTCTCGGCGTCGGACGGGTGGATCTCCAGCACGTCCTCGTCATGCCAGGCGACATTGTCGGTGCGCCGGGTCTGGGCGCCGACATTGTACTGGCTGAGGATGCGGCCGGTGGTCAGCACCAGCGGGAAGCGCGGGCCGGTGCGTTCCTCCGTCGGCACGAATTCGGTGATCATGAACCGGCCCGAGCCGCGCACGAAGCGGTCGATATGCATGATCGGCGTGCCCTTGGGCGCCGCGTCGTTGCAGGGCCACTGCACCGAGCCGAGCTCGTCCAGCCGCTGGTAGGACACGCCGGCGAAGGTCGGCGTGGTCCGGGCGATCTCGTCCATGATCTCGCTCGGATGGCTGTAACGCATCGGATAGCCCAGCGCTTCGGACAGCATCATCGTCACCTCCCAGTCGGCATAGCCGGCCTTGGGCGGGATGGCGCGACGGACACGGCTGATCCGCCGCTCGGCATTGGTGAAGGTGCCGTCCTTCTCGAGGAAGGAGGAGCCGGGCAGGAACACATGGGCGTAGCTGGCGGTCTCGTTCAGGAACAGGTCCTGGACGATGACGCATTCCATTGCCGCCAAGCCGGCGGTGACGTGCTTCACGTCGGGGTCGGACTGGGCGATGTCCTCGCCCTGGATGTAGATGCCCTTGTAGGTGCCCTCGACCGCGGCATCGAGCATGTTCGGGATCCGCAGCCCCGGCTCGGCCGAGAGCTTCACGCCCCACAGCTCCTCGAAGATCTGCCGCGTCGCGTCGTCGGAGACGTGGCGGTAGCCCGAGAACTCATGCGGGAAGGACCCCATGTCGCAGGAGCCCTGGACGTTGTTCTGGCCGCGCAGCGGGTTCACCCCCACGCCGCGCCGGCCGATATTGCCGGTCAGCATGGCGAGGTTGGCCATGCCCATGACCATGGTCGACCCCTGGCTGTGCTCGGTGACGCCGAGGCCGTAATAGATCGCGGCGTTGCCGCCGGTGGCATAGAGCCGCGCTGCCGCCCTCACCTCGGCTGCCGGCACGCCGGTGATCTCCTCGACCGCCTCCGGTGCGTGCCGCGGATCGGCGATGAAGGCGGCCCAGCGCGAGAACTCCTCCAGGTCGCAGCGCTCGCGGATGTAGTCGTCCGCCGCCAGCCCCTCGGTCACGATCACATGCGCCAGGGCGTTGACGATCGCGACGTTGGTGCCGGGTTTCAGCTGCAAGTGATGTTCGGCCCTGATGTGCGGCGACTTCACCAGGTCGATGCGGCGCGGGTCGACCACGATCAGCCGGGCGCCCTCGCGCAACCGGCGCTTCATCCGGCTGGCGAAAACCGGATGCGCGTCGGTCGGGTTGGCGCCGATCACCACGATCACATCGGACTCGTCGACGCTGTCGAAATCCTGCGTGCCGGCCGAGGTGCCGAAGGTGGTCTTCAGCCCGTAGCCGGTGGGCGAGTGGCAGACCCGGGCGCAGGTGTCGACATTGTTGTTGCCGAAGGCGGCCCGGATCATCTTCTGGACGAGGAAGGTCTCCTCATTGGTGCAGCGCGAGGAGGTGATGCCGCCGATCGCATCGCGGCCGTAGGTGGCCTGGATCCGCTTCAGCTCGGAGGCGGCATAGGAGATCGCCTCCTCCCACGACACCTCGCGCCACGGATCGGTGATCTTCTTCCGGATCATCGGCTTGGTGATCCGGTCGCGGTGGGTGGCGTAGCCCCAGGCGAAGCGGCCCTTGACGCAGCTGTGGCCGTGATTGGCCTTGCCGTCCTTGTACGGCGTCATCCGCACCACCTCGGTGCCCTGCATCTCGGCCTTGAAGGCGCAGCCGACGCCGCAATAGGCGCAGGTGGTGACCACCGAATGCTCCGGCTGCCCGGCCTCAATGATGCTGTTCTCCATCAGCGTCGCGGTCGGGCAAGCCTGGACGCAGGCGCCGCAGGAGACGCATTCGCTCTCCTTGAAGCCGTCATCCTGGCCGGCCGAGACGAAGGAGGCGAAGCCGCGCCCGTCAATGGTCAGGGCGAAGGTGCCCTGCACCTCCTCGCAGGCCCGGACGCAGCGCGAGCAGACGATGCATTTGGTCGGGTCGAAGGTGAAATAGGGGTTTGAGGTGTCCTTCTCGCCCACCAGGTGGTTGGCGCCGTCATAGCCGTAGCGCACCTCGCGCAGGCCGACGACGCCCGCCATGTCCTGCAGCTCGCAATCGCCGTTGGCGGCGCAGGTCAGGCAGTCCAGAGGGTGGTCGGAGATGTAGAGCTCCATCACGTTCCGGCGCAGCTTCGCCAGCTTCGGCGTCTGCGTCCGGACCTTCATCCCCGGCTCGACCGGCGTGGTGCAGGAGGCCGGCGTGCCGCGCCGTCCCTCGATCTCGACGACGCAGAGCCGGCAGGAGCCGAAGGGCTCCAAGCTGTCGGTCGCGCACAGCTTCGGGATCGCGGTCTCGATCTCGGCCGCCGCGCGCATCACCGAGGTGCCGGCCGGCACGGTCACGGTCCGGCCGTCGATCTCCAGCGTCACCAGGGTCGCCGAAATCCGCGCCGGGGTCCCGAAATCCTGTTCCGTCACGAGAGCCATCGGATGGCCTCCCTATTCCGCGGCCTGCGCCGGGGCGGGCGCGCGGTCGAAATCCTCGGGGAAGTGGGTCAGGGCGCTGAGCACCGGATAGGGGGTAAGGCCGCCGAGGGCACAGAGCGAGCCGTCGAGCATGGTCTCGCAGAGGTCCTCGATCAGCGTCAGGTTGCGCCCGAGCTCGCGCCCGCCCGTATCCCGGTTGGCGATGATCTTGTCGATCACCTCGGCGCCGCGGGTCGAGCCGATGCGGCAGGGCGTGCACTTGCCGCAGCTTTCGATGGCGCAGAACTCCATGGCGAAGCGGGCCTGGACGGCGAGGTCGACGCGGTCGTCGAACACCACCACGCCGCCATGGCCGAGCATACCCTTCTTCGCCGCCATCGCCTCGTAGTCGAGCGGCGTGTCCAGCAGGCTTTCGGGGAAATAGGCGCCGAGCGGGCCGCCGACCTGGACCGCACGAAGCGGCCGGCCGCTGGCGGTGCCGCCGCCGAATTCCTCGATCAGCTCGCGCAGGGTCAGGCCGAAGGCGACCTCGACCAGCCCGCCGCGCTTGACGTTGCCGGCCAGTTGCAGCGGCTGGGTGCCGCGCGACCGGCCGGTGCCGTAATCGGCGTAGAAGGCGGCGCCCTTGTCGAGGATGATCGGCACCGAGGTCAGCGACAGCACGTTGTTGATCACCGTCGGACGGCCGAACAGGCCCTTCAGCGCCGGCAGCGGCGGCTTCGGCCGGACCATGCCGCGCTTGCCCTCCAGGCTTTCCAGCAGCGAGGTTTCCTCGCCGCAGATATAGGCGCCGGCGCCGACCCGCACCTCCAGGTCGAAGCGCTTGCCGCTGTCCAGCACGCTGGGGCCGAGCAGGCGGCGCTGATAGGCGATGTCGATCGCCGCGTTCATCGCCGCCACCGCATGCGGGTATTCCGAGCGGATGTAGATGAAGCCTTTGGTCGCGCCGGTGGCGATGCCGGCGATGATCATGCCCTCGATCAGGAGGAAGGGGTCGCCTTCCATGATCATGCGGTCGGCGAAGGTGCCGCTGTCGCCCTCGTCGGCGTTGCAGACGATGTATTTCCGGTCGGCCTCGGCCTGCAGCACGGTGCGCCATTTGATGCCGGTCGGGAAACCGGCGCCGCCGCGGCCGCGCAGGCCGGAGGCCGTGACCGTCTCGACGATCGCCGCCGGCTCCATGGCGAGCGCGTTGCGCAGGCCCTTCAGCCCGTCATGCGCCTCGTAGTCGTCCAGCGACAGCGGGTCGGTGATGCCGCAGCGGGCGAAGGTCAGACGCTGCTGCCGGGCGAGATACGGGATCTCCTCCGGCCGGCCCTGACGCAGCGGGTGGTCGCCGCCCTCGGCGAAGCCGGCGGCGAACAGGCCGGACACGTCCTCCGGCGCCACCGGGCCGTAGCCGATGCGGCCGGCCGGGGTCTCCACCTCGACGAAAGGCTCGAGCCAGAGGAGGCCGCGCGAGCCGTTGCGGACGAGCTGCAGCTCGATGCCGCGGACGGCGGCCTCGGCCTGGATCGCGCGAGCAACGTCGTCGGCACCGACCGAGATGGCGGAGGCATCGCGGGGGACGAAGACCTTCACGGCGTCGCCTCCCCCCAGCCTTCCATTTTGTCGACGATCCGATCGAGGCGCCGGGCGTCGACCCGTCCGACCAGTTCCCCGTCTGCCATGGCCGAGGGGGCACAGGCGCAGTTGCCGAGGCAGTAGACCGGCTCGACCGTGATCCGGCCGTCCGCCGTGGTCTCGTGCAGGCCGATGTCGAGTCGCCGCCGCAGATGCTCGGCCAGGTCGCGCGCACCCATCGACTGGCAGGCCTCGGCCTGGCACAGCTTCAGCACGTGGCGGCCCGCGGGTTCGGCCCGGAAATCATGATAGAAGGTGATGACCCCGTGCACCTCGGCACGGGACAGGTTCAGCGCGTCGGCCAGCAGCGGCACGGCTTCGCGCGGCACATGGCCGAAGATCGACTGCAGGTCGTGCAGGATGGGCAGCAACGGCCCCTCGGTCGCACCATGCGATGCGATCACATCACGCGCCAACTCGGCGTCCCAGCCCCGGCGTTCGGGCATCCGTTCCACTCCCTTTTCGGGTTCGTTGGTCCGGGCGGCCCTTGGCTGCCACCCGATAAATTTAGGATGGCTGGCCGCGTATACCAGATTCAAATACAAAGCCCGGATGGATCGATAAACAGAACTTATTAACTAGCGTTGGCTGTCCTGCCCTCGGGACCCAACGCCAGTCTTCACAGCATCGCTCAACAGACGCGTCATCGCGAGACGCGCAGCGCCGTGGCGATCCAGAAGCCGGCGCACTGGATGGCCACGCCCCTGCGGGCTCGCCATGACGGTTTCATGTTTCGAACGGCCGGTGGGTGCGGATGCCCTGACTATGGCGATCGACAGCCGCACCAGCGGGAGACTCGAGCTTGCATCAGCTGAAATCGGGCGGCGACGGCACCGACGTCGTCTTCTGCTGCATCGCGATCATGCGTTTGGTGTGCATGTCGATCTCGATCAATTCGCGCAGCGTGTCCCGCACCCACTCTGTCCAGTTCGAGTCAGGGTCGCGGATCTCGCCGGCATCGCGGTCAGCGTGCATCATGCTCATGGAACATATAATGAACAAAATCGGAAGTTAACGCAATTGAAGATTGCGCTTCTGCCCGCAGCGAGCATCTGGCCGACCGGCTGCCGCCACCTCGTTGAGGCGGATATCCGGCAGGAGCCCGCATCAGCTTGCCGGATCGAGCGGCGTGGCCTGGAGCTCGGCGTCGAGGTCCAGGGTGCGGGCGGTGTCGAACAGGCCGCGGGCCAGGGGCGACGGCGGGTCGCGGTCGGTCATCACCAGCCCCATGGTGCGCGTCGCCTCGGGATCGACCAGCCGCAGCGCGCGGGTGCCGGCCGGCACGCCGAACAGGTGCAGCAGCGCCCGCGGCATGACGCTGGACCAGAAGCCGGAGCGGACGTGGGAGCAGAGGTTGATGATGCTGTCGGTCTCCACCGCCGCGCGCGGCGCGCAGCCGACGGAACGGAAGATGCCGTCGATGATCCGCCGGTTCTGCATGGTCGGGGTCAGGAGGCACAGCGGCAGCTCCGCCGCCTCGGCCCAGCGGATGGTCCGGCGCGACGCCGGCACCTGCCCCGCCGGCATCAGCAGGATGTAGTCCTCCTGGTACAGCGGCAGGCTGCGGACATGGCGCAGCGGCTCGTTGTCGAGATAGGTGACGCCGACATCGATCTCGAAATTCTCGAGGCCTGATTCGATCTGGATCGAGGTCTGCGAGAGCACCGAGACGGTGACCGCAGGATGGGTCTGGGCGAAGGGCGCTGTGATCAACGACACGACCGGCAGGGCCGAGGGCACGGCGCCGATCCGGAGCCTGCCGGCCAGGCCCTGCTGCAGCATCGCCAGCTCCTGCGACAGGCCGTCGCGGTCGGCCAGGATCTTCTTGGCCCATTCGAGCACCAATGTGCCTTCGCGGGTGAAGCCCCGGAAGCGGTGGCCGCGCTCGACGATCGGCACCTGCAGCTCCTCCTCCAGCTGGCGCAGGGCGGTGGACAGGGCCGGCTGCGACACGCGGCAGGCCTCTGCCGCGCGGGCGAAGTGCTTCTCGCGGGCCAGGGCGACGAGGTATTCGAGCTGACGGATGACCATCGGGCCTCCGGAACGGCTGCTTGATAACGCATGGTTATCGGCCGCTTCCAGCCGGCAGGCAATCGCCGCAGCCATGCCGACGGAGCCATAGTCCGTGGGACGCTGCCGATCCTATAGTCGCGCGACACGATCTTGCGCCGGCCCAGATGACCACCCCCGATCCGTCCCGCGCCTCCGACCTGATCGAATGGCTGTCGGGCGACGAATGCCACGACGCCACCGACACCGCGATGCTGGAAGGGCTCGGCCGCCGGCTGCGGGCGCTCGGCCTGCCGCTCGACCGGCTGGGCCTGCACCTGCGCACGCTGCACCCGGAGATCCTGGCCCGCACCCTGGCCTGGACCGAGGGCGAGCCGGTGGAGATGCGCGACCGCGACAACTCGGTCGAGCGCCTGCCCTTCTTCGCCACCTTCCCGATCCGGCGGGCGATCGAGACGCGACGCTGGCTGACCCTGGCAACGCCGGAGGCCATGGCGCCCCTCGAACAGACGGACTTCTACCAGGGCCGCGGCCTGGCGGTGGCGGAGATCGTGCCGCTGGTGATGGGCCACGGCCCGGCCAGCGCCGCCAGCTTCGCCACCCGGCAGCCGGACGGATTCGGACCCAACGGCCGCGCGGCGCTGCAGCGCATCGCCCCGGCCCTGCGCAACGCCTGCGAGATCCGCCTGCTGCGGCTGACCGAGGCGACGCTGCTCGACACCTATGTCGGCCGGACCACCGGCCGGCGCATCCTGGACGGGCACATCCGGCGCGGCGACGTCGATACGCTGGAGGCGGCGCTGCTGCTGTGCGACCTGCGCGATTTCACCGTGCTGTCGAACCGGCTGCCACCGGAGCAGATGCTGGACCGGCTGAACCTCTACTTCGACCAGCTGGTGCCGGCCATCACCGCCGGCGGCGGCGAGGTGCTGAAGTTCATGGGCGATGCGGTGCTGGCCTTCTTCCACCATGAGGGCGGGCCGGCGGCGAGTTGCGCCGCGGCCTTCGAGGCGGCCCGCGAGGCCCTGGGCCTGATCCACTCCGCCTCCCAGGCCGGAACGCCGCTCTCCGCCGGCGTGGCGCTGCATCACGGCGAGGTCGCCTATGGCAATATCGGCTCCGGCGGGCGGCTGGACTTCACGGTGATCGGCCGCGATGTCAACCTGGTCAGCCGGATCCAGACCGCCTGCGCCGCCACCGGGCATCCCCTCCTGATGTCGCCGCGCTTTGCGGCGCTGCTGGACCGGCCGGGCAGCCGCAGCATCGGCCCGCATGCGCTGAAGGGCTTCGCCGAGCCGCTGGAGCTGTTCGCCTGGGATCCCGCATGAGCCCGTCGACCGTGAGCGCGACCGCCCCGGGCAGCGACCGCCTGCTCGACCACCCGTCCTTCCCGGTGTTCTGGGGCGCGCGGGTGCTGTCCGCCATCGCCTTCCAGATGTCGGCCGTCGCCGTCGGCTGGCTGGTCTATGCCCGCACCGGCAGCGCCTACAGCCTCGGCCTCGTCGGGCTGGTCCAGTTCCTGCCGATGGTCGCGCTGACGCTGCTGGTCGGGCATGTCGCCGACCGCTACGACCGCCGGCGCATCGTCCAGGTCTGCCTGCTGATCGAGGGCGTGACGCTGGCGGTGCTGGCGGCGGCCATCCTCGGCGACTGGCTGAGCGTGCCGGGCATCTACGCCGCGGTGCTGGTGCTGGGCGCGGCCCGCGCCTTCGAGCAGCCGACCATGGCGGCGCTGCTGCCGGCGGTGGTGCCGGCCGGGATCCTGCCCCGTGCCCTCGCCGTCTCCTCCTCCGCCATGCAGACGGCGACGATCGTCGGCCCGTCGGTGGGCGGGCTGCTCTACGCCGTCGGCGTCACCGTCCCGTTCGCCGTGGCGGCCGGCTGCTTCCTGTGCGCCTGCGCGTTGATGGTGCTGATGCGGCTGGAGCGGCCGGCGCCGCGGCGCGAGCCGGCGACGCTGCGCTCGGTGTTCTCCGGCATCGCCTTCATCCGCAGCCAGCCGATGATCCTCGGCGCCATCTCGCTCGACATGTTCGCGGTGCTGCTGGGCGGGGCGACGGCGCTGCTGCCGATCTACGCCCACGACATCCTGCAGACGGGGCCCTGGGGGCTGGGCCTGCTGCGCGCCGCCCCGGCGGTGGGGGCGCTGGCGATGTCGGCGGTGCTGACCCGGGTGCCGCTGCGCCGCGCCGTCGGCCGCAAGATGTTCGCGGCGGTGATCGTGTTCGGCGCCGCCACCGTGGTCTTCGCCGCCTCGACCAGCCTCGCCCTGTCGCTGGTGGCGCTGGCGGTGCTCGGCGCCGCCGACAACGTCAGCGTGGTGATCCGCAGCTCGCTGGTGCAGCTGCTGACGCCGGACGAGATGCGCGGCCGGGTCAGCGCCGTGAACGCGCTGTTCGTCGGCACCTCGAACCAGCTCGGCGAGTTCGAGTCCGGCATGGCGGCCGGGCTGCTCGGCGCCGTGCCGGCCGGCATCCTCGGCGGCGTCGGCACCATCGCCGTCGCCCTCCTGTGGATGCGGCTGTTCCCGCAGCTGCGGAGGGCGCAGACGCTGTCGGGTTGAGCGCGCCTCAGGTGAAGGCGTCGGGCATGCTCTCCTTCTTGCGGCGCATGAAGTCCTGCAGCGCCTCGTCGACCGCGGGGTCGATCGCCGGCGCCTCGTACTCCTCCAGCATGCGCTTCCACAGCTTGTTGGCGCGCTGGGCCGCGTCCTGCCGGCCCTCGGCCTCCCACTGCTCGAAGGAATTGTTGTCGGCGACGGTCGAGCGGTAGAAGGCGGTCTCGAAGTTGCGCTGGGTGTGGTCGCAGCCGAGATAGTGGCTGCCCGGGCCGACCTGGCGGATCGCGTCCATCGCCTGACCGTTCTCGCTGAGGTCGATGCCCTCGGCCATCACCTGCATCATGCCGAGCTGGTCGGCGTCGAGGATGAACTTCTCGTAGGAGCTGACCAAACCGCCTTCGAGCCAGCCGGCGGCGTGCAGCACGAAGTTGACCCCGCCGAGCATGGTCGGCAGCAGGGTCTGGGCGCTCTCGAACGCCGCCTGGGCGTCCGGGGTCTTGGAGCCGCAGAGCGAGCCGCCGGAGCGGAACGGCACGCCGAGGCGCCGGGCCAGGGCGGCGGCGCCGTACAGCACCAGCGCCGGCTCCGGCGTGCCGAAGGTCGGCGCGCCCGACTGCATCGAGATCGAGCTGGCGAAGGAGCCGAACACCACCGGCGCTCCGGGGCGGCACAGCTGGGCCGTGGCCATGCCGGCCAGGCTCTCGGCCAGGGTCTGGGTCAGCACGCCGGCGCTGGTCACCGGCGCCATGGCGCCCGCCAGGATGAAGGGGGTGACGATCACCGCCTGGTTGGCGCGGGCATAAGTCTTCAGGGCGCCGAGCATGGTGCCGTCCCACACCATCGGCGAGTTGGCGTTGATTAGGCTGATCAGCACGCAGTTCTCGTCGACGAACTGATCGCCGAACACGAGGCGCGCCATCGCGACCGTGTCCTCCGCCCGCTCCGGCGCCGTGACCGAGCCCATGAAGGGCTTATCGGAGCACTTGATGTGGGCATAGACCATGTCGAGATGCCGCTTGTTCACCGGCAGGTCGACGGGCTCGCACACCGTGCCGCCGGAATGGTGCATGGCCGGCGTCATGTAGGCGAGCTTCACGAAGTTGCGGAAGTCCTCGATCCGGGCGTAGCGGCGGCCCTCGTCGAGGGTGCGGATGAAGGGAGGTCCGTAGACCGGGGCGAAGACGGTGGCGTCGCCGCCGATCTGCACCGACCGGTCCGGGTTGCGGGCGTGCTGGGTGAACTGGCGCGGCGCCGTGGCCTGCACCAGCTGGCGGCACAGGCCGCGCGGGAAGCGGATGCGGGTGCCCTTGACGTCGGCGCCGGCCGCCTTCCACAGCTCCAGCGTCTCCTCGTCGTCGCGGAACTCGAGGCCGACCTCCTCCAGCACCGTGTCGGCGTTGTGCTCGATCAGCTCCAGCCCGTCGGTCTTCAGCACCTCGTAGAGCGGGATCTTGCGCGAGATGTATTTCAGCTGCTGCAGCCCGCCGCCGCGGCGCAGCGCCCGCCGGGCCTCGGCGCCGCCGCGGCCGCGCCGGCCCGCCCGGCCGCCGCTGTCCTGGGCCTCGCCGGCGGCGGACGGATCCGTGGGAATCGGGGCAGGCTCGGTCATGCGCTTCCTCCTCGCAACGGTCCGATGCTACGCCGCGAGGCCGGGCCGACCATCGCGCCTGCGACCCGGCCTCGCCCGCCCACGACACCGCCCGCCCGGCCCGCACGCGCCGCCTTGAACCCGGCCCGCCGCCGGGTTACCTGGAGGGCATCATGGCCGCCGACCTTCCGCCCATCGTCTCGCCCTGCATCGGCGTCTGCACGCTCGAGGCCGACACCGGCCTGTGCGCCGGCTGCCTGCGCACGGCGGAGGAGATCGCGGCCTGGCGCGACGCCGACAACGGCTGGCGCCTCGCCACCCTGCAGCGGCTGAAGGAGCGCCGCCGCGCCCGCGGCCGCACCAGCGCCGCCGACAGCCGGCCGCGCCGGCGCCAGATGCAGCCCGTCTGAGGACCATCCATGACCACCGTCACCGTCGCCGCCACCCAGACCTTCTGCAGCTGGAACGAGGCCGAGACCCTGGGCCGGGTCGAGGCGCTGGTGCGCCGGGCCGCGGCCCAGGGCGCGCAGATCGTGCTGCCGCAGGAGCTGTTCGCCGCCCCCTACTTCTGCCGCGACGAGCTGCAGAAGCACTTCGCCCTGGCCAAGCCGATCGACGGCCACCCGGTGGTGGAGCGGTTCCGCCGGCTGGCGGCGGAGCTGCAGGTGGCGATGCCGGTCAGCGTGTTCGAGCGCGCCAACAACGCCTATTACAACTCGATCGCCATGGTCGACGCCGACGGCAGCGTGCTGGGCGTCTACCGCAAGTCGCACATCCCCGACGGGCCGGGATACGAGGAGAAGTTCTACTTCAACCCCGGCGACACCGGCTTCAAGGTCTGGAAGACCCGCTACGGCGCCGTCGGTTGCGGCATCTGCTGGGACCAGTGGTATCCGGAGGCGGCGCGTTGCATGGCGCTGATGGGCGCCGACGTGCTGCTGTACCCGACCGCGATCGGCAGCGAGCCGCAGGACGACGGCCTCGACAGCCAGGCGCACTGGACCCGGGTGATGCAGGGCCATGCCGGGGCCAACCTGATCCCGCTGGTCGCCTCCAACCGCATCGGCACCGAGGAAGGCGAGCGCTTCAGCCAGACCTTCTACGGCTCCTCCTTCATCGCCGGCCCGACCGGCGAGCTGGTGGCCCAGGCCGGCCGCACCGAGGAGGAGGTGCTGGTGGCGAGCTTCGACCTCGACGCCATCCGGGCCCAGCGCGCCAGCTGGGGCGTGTTCCGCGACCGCCGGCCCGAGCTGTACGGCGCGATCCTGACCTATGACGGGGTCACGCGGCCGGTCTGATGCCGGCTCGACCGCACGTGACCTCTCCCGCGGGGCGGGAGAGGCAACGCGAGAACGAGGCCTGTGACGATCGCGGACCTCACCCGGCATCGGATCCCTGCCTCTCGTCCGCCGCGATCTCGGCCAGGACCCAGTCGCGGAAGGCGGCGATCTTCGGCACCTCGGCGCGGCTTTCGAGGTGGACGAGGTAGTAGGAGCCCTCGTCGCGGATGGTCGGCGCGAAGGGGCGCACCAGCTCGCCCGAGGCCAGCTCGTCGCGGAAGAAGGCCGGGTTGACCAGCGCCACCCCCTGCCCCGCCTGCGCCGCGCGGCCCATCATCTGCTGGCTCTCGAGCCGCATGCCGCCGTCGGAGACCGACTCCGGCACCGCCACCCCGGCCGCGGCGAACCAGCGCTGCCAGTAGGCGTCGCCGCCGTCCCAGAGCAGCGGCAGCCGCAGCAGGTCGCGCGGATCGGCGAGGCCGCCGGCGCGGTCGCGCAGCGCCGGGCTGCACAGGGCGGTGTACTCGATCGGCATCAGCCGATGGGCGGCGAGGCCCGGCCACACCCCCATGCCGTGGCGGATGCCGATGTCGTGGTCGCCGCGGGTGAAGTCGACGAGGCTGGTGTTGGTGTCGAGCCGCACGGCGATGCCGGGATGGGCCAGCTGGAACCGGCCGAGCCGCGGCACCAGCCAGTTGGTGGCGAAGGTGTGGATCGAGGTGACCGACAGCAGCCCGCCGGTGTCCTCGCGCGCCGCGGCGAAGGCGCCGGCCAGCCGGGCCAGCGCCTCGGTCACCGCCGGCGCCAGCCGCGCCCCGGTCTCGGTCAGCTCCACCTTGCGGGTCAGGCGGCGGAACAGCGGCGCGCCGACGCGGTCCTCCAGCAGGCGGATCTGGTAGCTGACCGCCGCCTGGGTCATGCCCAGCTCCTCCGCCGCGCGGGTGAAGCTGAGATGCCGGGCCGCCGCCTCGAACACCCGGATGGCCGGCAGCGGCGGCAGGCGCGAGGGCGATCCTTCATCCATAAAGAGGGCTTATCCGTTGCTTATCGAGAACGCGTTGGTCAGGCGCCCGCGGACCGCCGATATTCCTCTCACACAGACCCCATCGCAACGACGGCCCGTCGACACGCATCAGCAGGGCTGATGCATCCGGGCCATCCGGAGACCGAGATGACCAGCATCGTCCAGCGGGCGCCCGCGCGCCCGATCCCCCGGCTTCGCCCTCGCCGAGGCCTGCTCTCCACCCTCCGCCGCGCCCTGGGCGCCGCCGCCTGCCGGATGCTGCGCCCGGCCGCCGGCCGGGTGCTCGACCCGAGGGCGCTGTCCGACCAGATGCGCCGCGACCTCGGCTTTGACAGGAGCTGAGCCGCGCCATCATCGCGATCAAACCAATCCCTCTCCCGCCTGGCGGGAGAGGTCGGGCTCGCGCAGCGAGACCGGGTGAGGGCTGGCTCAGGCCTCGACGAAATCCCCTCACCCGGAGCCGCTTCGCGTCTCCGACCTCTCCCGTAAACGGGAGAGGCAATCGGATGGCGCCTGTCGAGGTGTGAAGAGTCCCGATCATGCGGCGCTGGCCTCCCGCGCCGCCATCGTCTCCGCCGCCTCGGCCAGGAGCCAGTCGCGGAACAGGGCGATCTTCGGCACGTCGCGGCGGGTCTCGAGATAGACGACGTAGTAGGCGCTGTCCTCGCGCAGCAGCGTCGGGAAGGGCTGGACCAGCTGGCCCGAGGCCAGCTCCTCGGCGAAGAGCAGCGGGTTGAGCAGCGCCACGCCCTGCCCCGCCTTCGCCACCTGGCCCATCATCTGCTGGGTGTCGAGCCGCAGCCCCTCATCGGCGACCGAGGCCGGCACCGCCTGCCCCGCCGCGGCGAACCAGCGCTGCCAGGCGTCGGCGTCGTCCCACAAGAGCGGCAGGCGCAAGAGGTCGCGCGGATGGCTGAGGCCGCCGGCGCGCTCGAGCAGCGCCGGGCTGCACATCGGCGCGAAGTCGACCGGCATCAGCCAATGCGCGGCCAGGCCCGGCCACAGGCCCTTGCCGACGCGGATGCCGAGATCGTGCTCGCCGCGGGTGAAGTCGACCAGCCTGGTGGCGGTGTCGACCCGCACCGTATAGCCGGGATGGGCCGCCTGGAACCGGCCGAGCCGCGGCACCAGCCAGTTCGAGGCCATGGTCAGCACGGTGGTGACCGAGATCAGCCCGCCCGCGTCCTCGCGCAGGGCGGCGAAGGCCCCGGCCATGCGCGACATCGCCTCGGTCAGCACCGGCGCCAGCCGCGCCCCGGCCTCGGTCAGCGCCACCCGGCGGGTGAGGCGCCGGAACAGCGGCGTGCCGACCCGGTCCTCCAGGAGGCGGATCTGGTAGCTGACGGCGGCCTGGGTCATGCCCAGCTCCTCCGCCGCGCGGGTGAAGCTGAGATGCCGGGCCGCGGCCTCGAACACCCGCACCGCGGACAGCGGCGGAAGCTGGAAGCCTGGCTGGGTGTCCATGGGTCAGGGCGTCGGCGGGCGGTTCAGGATATGTTCCATTCTCGCCGCGGACGCGCGGTACTACAAGTGCGACGGCGCTCCCCCTCACCCTCCCGTCGCCTGCGGCGCCGGGCCCCTCCCTCTCCCCGAGGAGAGGGAAGAGGAGCTACGTCCCCTGCACCTGTCCCCGACACCGTCATTGCGAGGAGGCAAAGCCGACGAAGCAATCCAGGGGCCGGTGCGAGCGGCCCTGGATTGCTTCGCTACGCTCGCAATGACGATGAGGGAGATGCCGCCTCAGTCCAGCGACTGCAGGGTCTCGCGCAGGGTGTCGACGAGGCGGTCGATCTCTGCCTTCTCGATGATGAAGGGCGGCGACAAGGCGACGATGTCGCCGGTGGTGCGGATGCCGACGCCCTTCTGGAAGCACTTCACGAACAGGTCGTAGGCCCGGGCGGTGGGGCGGCCCGGGATCGGCTCCAGCTCCACCGCGCCGATCAGGCCGAGGTTGCGGATGTCGATGACGTGGCGGGTGCCCTTCAGGCTGTGCAGCGCCTGCTCCCAGTACGGCGCCAGCCCGGCGACGCGCTCGAACAGCCCCTCCTCGCGGTAGACGTCGAGGGTGGCGAGGCCGGCGGCGCAGGCCAGCGGATGGGCCGAGTAGGTGTAGCCGTGGAACAGCTCGATCATGTGCTCCGGCCCGGTCATGAAGGCGTCGTAGATGTGCTTGCGCACGCCGACGGCGCCGGCCGGGACGGCGGCGTTGGTCAGGCCCTTGGCCATGGTCACCATGTCCGGCTGCACCCCGAACCAGTCGGCGGCGAAGCTGGCGCCGAGGCGGCCGAAGCCGGTGATGACCTCGTCGAAGATCAGGAGGATGCCGTGCTTGTCGCAGATCTCGCGCAGCCGCTGCAGATAGCCCTTGGGCGGGATCAGCACGCCGGTGGAGCCGGCCACCGGCTCGACGATCACCGCGGCGATGGTGGAGGCGTCGTGCAGCGCCACGATCCGCTCCAGGTCGTCGGCCAGCTCGGCCCCGTGCTCCGGCAGGCCGCGGCTGAAGGCGTTGCGCGCCAGATCGTGGGTGTGGCGCAGATGGTCGACGCCGGTCAGCATGGTGCCGAAGGTGCGGCGGTTGGCGACCATGCCGCCGACCGAGATGCCGCCGAAGCCGACGCCGTGATAGCCGCGCTCGCGCCCGATCAGCCGGGTGCGGGTGCCCTGGCCGATCTGGCGCTGATAGGCCAGCGCGATCTTCAGCGCGCTGTCCACCGCCTCGGACCCGCCGCCGGCGGCGAAGAAGACGTGGTCGAGGTCGCCCGGCAGCAGCTGGGCGACGCGGGAGGCCAGCTCGAACGCCTTGGGGTGGCCCATCTGGAAGGACGGGGCGTAGTCCATCTCCGCCGCCTGGTCCTGGATCGCCTGGACGATCTTCGGGTGGCAGTGGCCGGCGTTGACGCACCACAGGCCGGCGGTGCCGTCCAGCACCTGGCGGCCGTCGACCGTGGTGTAGTACATGCCCTTGGCCGAGGCGTAGAGCCGCGGCGCTGCCTTGAACGACCGATTCGCGGTGAACGGCATCCAGAAGGATTCGAGGTTGTTCGGGGCGCGGACATCGCCGCGAGGCAGGGCATCGTCCATGGCAAGCAACTCCGGTCGGCTGTGGAGGGAACCGAACATGCCGGACGGCCGGCGCCGGCCCGCCCCCAGGTCATGAAGGGCCGGAGGGGAGCCTAGGACCGCCCGGATGGCTGGACAAGCGGGCGCGCGCTCCGGACAATGCGAAAAGCGCCGGCGGAGGCCGCTCCGATGCCGGCGTTCGGGATCTCGAACAGGAAAACACCCATGGCCGATGACGTTGCGGCCGCCCCTCCCCGCTCCGGCGCCGACGACCCGGGGATCGACATCGGCGGAAGGCTGCGGCGGCTGCGCGAGGAGCATGGCCTGAGCCAGCGCGAGCTGGCGCGGCGGGCCGGCGTCTCCAACGCCACGGTCTCGCTGATCGAGCAGAACCGCGCCAGCCCCTCGATCGGCTCCCTGAAGCGGGTGCTGGACGGGCTGCCGCTGAGCCTGGCCGAGTTCTTCGCCCTGCCCGAGGGGCCGGAGGACCCGGTGTTCTTCGGGGCGGCGGAGCTGGTGGAGATCGCGGGCAAGCCCGGCGGGCACGGCGCCGGACCCGAGGGACCCAGCGGGCCTGGCGGGCTGATCTCCTACCGCCAGGTGGGCTGCCACCCGGGCCGGGCGCTGCAGATCCTGCACGAGCGCCTGGCCCCCGGCGCCGACACCGGCCCGACGCCGCTCTCCCATGCCGGCGAGGAGGGCGGCGTGGTGATCCGCGGCCGGGTGGAGCTGACGGTGGGCCCCCGCCGCCGCATCCTGGGCCCCGGCGACGCCTATTACTTCCAGAGCCGCCTGCCGCACCGCTTCCGCGTGGTCGGCGAGGAGCCGGTGGAGATCGTCTCGGCCTGCACGCCGCCGAGCTTTTGAGCACCGCCCGGGCCGCAGGCCCGGGCGCTCGTAGAAGGCATTCCTTCGTGCCTCTCCCGCCGATCCCCGGGTCAAGCCCGGGGAGGAGAGGTCGACAGCGCGCAGCGCTGTCGGGTGAGGGCCGGCACCGGCCCCTCCCCTCGCCCTGAACCGCAAGCGCCACCGCCCTCTCCCGCGCCGCGGGACAGGCGAAGCCATCGGATCTGTCCTATGTGAGGGAACGCTCGACAACGAACGGCGCTCAACTGCTGTCCGGCTTCGCGGGCCTGGACCGCGGGCAGCCGTCTTCGGCCTCGTCCGGCTGTTCAGGCCAGCCATTCCCGGCTCCGGCGTCCGAGGCGCGGCATTCCATTCCCTCGCCGGGCGAACCGCCGGAGGCGTTGTCATTGGCCTTGGCGACATCGTCCCAGCCCGGCGGCAGCCGGCTCGGGTCCAGCCGGCGGCCGAGCCAGCGGCAGACCTCGCGCACGAAGTCACCGGCCGACAGGGTGTCGAGCCGCACGTCCAGCACCTCGTCCTCGGCCAGCCGTTCCCAGACCTGCTCCCGCAGGCGTTCGGTCTCCTCGGGATCGACGGCCTGGCCGGCCGCGGCGAGGTCCGCGGCCTCGGCCGCCGCGACCGCCTCGCCCACCGCTTGGGCGGCCTGCTCCCGCCGCCGCCGGCGGCGCTCCAGCGCCCCCGACTCCTCGCCCTCGGCCCGGCGGTGC
>NZ_AUHM01000010.1 GCF_000423185.1 Inquilinus limosus DSM 16000
AGGTACTGGATGCCGAAGGTCCAGCGATTGTTCGCATAGTCGTACTGGCGACCGCCCTGAAAGATGATCGTCGCCCGCAGATTGCCGTCGCCCACCGCCTTCTGGTCGAGAACGATGGCGCGTCGAATCTTCATCAGGACTTCGGTGTAGTCGGAACCGGCCGGCATGCCGTACTCGCCGGAATCGACCACATAGTCCCTGTGAAGAACGGCGCCCCTGGTGCGATTGGCGGCGGCCCCGGCCACCACCTCGAGTGTGACCGGGAACTCCGCGACCCTCGAGGTGTCCCCTCGATTCCGCACGGATGTCCTGAAACCATGGGTGCCGACGGCGAGCGGCGTCCCGATCGACAGCATGCCGGTGTCGGCATCCACGGTCACGCCGGCGGGCGCGCCCGAGATCGCGTAGGTGTAGGCGTAGCCGAATTCCGAGCCGCCCCATGCTTCGAGATAGCCGACCGGGCCGGTTTCCAGCGACGAGACGACGAACCGGGATTCGGCGAGCCACCTGGCCGGACTTGCGGCCGAGGGCGCGTCCTGGTGGGCGGCCGCCGCTGAACACGCCAGGAGGAGCGCGGCACAGATGAGGCGCTTGATGATCATCGCTGCTGCGTGACGCCGAAGCGCCATCCCACTGACAGATCGGATCGCTGTTCGATGCAGCGCGACCTGGAAGCCCGCCCTTTGCCGGATACTGCTGCCGAGCGGCCAGATCGGCGAAACATCTTCAATCACAGTCAGCCTCGGCAGCCAGGGCGGCAGTTCGGGTCAGGTGGAACGTGGCGCGCCCACGATCGTCATCGCTTCTGCGACTCCGCCACGATCAGCATGTTCGGCGCCAGCCGCCACGGCAATCACCCGAACGGCAAGCTGCTGACTGCTCGTACTGCGAGATCTTGGAAACATCGCCCATGAAAAAGCTGCTCCCGCCGGAGAGGGAGACAGAATAAGCAGACGAGCCGCCCAGTGGCGACTCAGCCGACGGCGGTAAAGCCGAAACCGAAGGTGGATGCCAGGTGCCCGACAAGGCCGATTGCGTTGCGCTGTCCGAGGTGCCTTCCGATGCGAGACTCCGGTCTCTGGCGCGACGCATACGCTTCTTGGCGATAAACTCGTGCAGCCAAGGCATCACCTGCACGTTGGCGTTTGCTCCGCGCCGGCAAGACGTGTGTGGGCGACCTGGTGCCGGTGATGCTCGTCTCCTCGCCGATAGCCGTGCCAAACCGGACGCTTGCACAGAAACTTCCGCATCCGGCTCGTTGCGGACGCTTTGGCATGGAGATCGATGTGACCGGTATCGCGCCCCTTTGCAGATCGCCCTCTCGGCGACGCGCGCCGTTTCCTGGAAGGCCTGGCGCTCGCCGAGGCCGACAAGGCGAAGTTTGTCCACGAGAACTGGGAACGCCTGACCGGAGATGCGGACGTTGCCGCTGGGTGACGATGCTCGTCATTCAGAAGACAGCCTAATAAGCTCATGCGGTTTCGTGGCGCTAATCGTTTCCGCCCTGGTTTCTATATCTTGGCCGTCGACGGCGTCAGCGTCGCCTCCTCGCAGGAGTTCCTGATCTCGAAGGAGGCTGCTGGCGGGCCCGCGTCGTTGAGAGTCCGGTCCGAGAAAGGACGCGGGCTCGGGCGGCTTCTTGCTATGCCCCGGCACTTTCCCGAGGAGAAAATTGTGATGTCTGTGACCTATGATTTCACGGGGCAGGTGGCGCTGGTCACCGGCGCGGCGTCGGGCATGGGCCTCGCCACGGCCCGGGCTTTCGCGGCAGCCGGAGCGGCCGTGGTCCTGTCCGACCTGGACGCGGATGCGGTTCGCGGCGCCGCGGAGGCGCTCGAGGCGGCGGGCCGCAAGGCCTTGGCGGTGGTCTGCGACGTCTCGGACGAGGCGCAAGTCGCGGCCATGGTGCGGGAGACCGTGGCGACGTTCGGGCGCCTCGACGCCGCGTTCAACAATGCGGGCATCCAGGTGCCGCCGAGCGACGCCGCCGACGAGCCGCTGGAGGACTTCGAGCGGGTCAATGCCGTCAATCTGCGCGGCGTCTGGGCCTGCATGAAGCATGAGCTGCGCCAGATGCGGGACCAGGGCAGCGGCGCGATCGTGAATTGTTCGTCGCTCGGAGGGCTGGTCGGGCTGCCGAGCCGGGCCGCCTATCACGCCTCCAAGCACGGCGTGATCGGGCTGACCCGGAGCGCCGCCCTGGAATACGCGCCGCGCGGCATTCGCATCAATGCGGTCTGCCCCGGCGTGATCGAAACGCCCATGGTCTCCGGCATGCTCGCGACGCAGGCGGATGCGATGAAGGAGATCCTCCGCGATCAGCCGATCGGGCGGCTCGGGCGTGCCCAGGAGATCGCCGACGCCGTCCTGTGGCTGTGCAGTTCCGGCTCCAGCTTCGTGATCGGTCACGCCCTCGCGGTCGACGGCGGTTTCACAGCGCATTGAGGAGGCGGGGCGCCGAGGCTCGGGCCGACGGTGCTGGCCGGAACGGCACGGTCATCCCGCCGATGCACCTTGCTCGATCGAAGGATCATGGTCGCCGGGCGCGGCCCGTTTTCGCGCATCGCTCCGGCAACGCCGATCGCGACGGGGAAGAAGGACGACGGCGCGCCCGTCGCAACCCTGGAGCCCGGTCCGACGCCGAACCACATGATCATGATCGGGAAGAATAGGCGCCGCCTGACTCGCTGTTGAGGTCCGCCGCGGAGGCGGGATGACCGCCCGCGGCCCGGTGCGGACGTTCATCGATCGTGGCCCAAAGGTCCGCCCCTCACCCAAAAGCGACGGTTCGGCGCGCCGAAGTCTCTCCTTACGCACGAGACGACGCGAGGACGCCCCGGTCCGGCAGGCGCCTGCGCATATAGGCCTGGGGGCTGCAGCCCATGTCGGTCCGGAACGCGTAGACGAAGGCGGAGGTCGAACCGTAGCCGAGCTCCATCGCCGTCTGCGTCACACCCAGGCCGCCGCCCAGCAGCTCGATTGCCTTGAACAGCCGCAGGCGCCGCCGCCAGGAGCGCAGGCTCATGCCCAGCCCCGCCTCGAAGCGCCGGGCCAGCGTCCGCGCCGACATTCCGAGCTCCCGGCCCCATTCCTCAGGACCGCGCGGATCGGCCGGGTCGGCATAGAGGGTCTCGCATATGGTGGCCAGCGCCCCTTCCCGCGGCCAGGGCAGCGCGCCCGGGAGGGGCTGCGCGCGCCGGAGCTGATCGAGGATCAGGCCGACGACACGGCCCGAGTAGCCGTCCGGATCCTCCTGCCCTTCGATCTCCGCGGCCTCGACGATCAGGGCCTGCAGCAGGGGCGAGACGCCGAAGATCGTGGGGCTCTCCGGGAGGCCGGCTCCGGCCTCGTGGGCGATCCAGAGGCTGCGGAACTCCGCTCCGAGCAGCGATCCGACCCGGTGCGGCGTGCCGGTCGGCAGCCATACCGCCTGCTCCGGCGAGATCACGAAGGAGCGGCCCGTCACCGCCACCGTCAGCACCCCGGAGATGGCGTAGACCACCTGGTTCCAGCGGTGCTCGTGCTCCGGGAAGTGGTGGCGCGCCGGAATGGACTGCGCCCGGACCGTCATCGGCGTCGGGGGAGCCGCGTCAGGCGGCGCCGTGATCGTCTCCCAGGTCATGGGCGGCCTCCGGATTTGTCCGCTAATCTACATAGATTGTCAGTCCGTCGAAAGACGGCCACGGCGTGAAGGGATAGTTTCGGCGCAGGCGGGCACGCCCTTCTTCCGGCCTGAGGACCATCATGTCGCATGTCAACGCCGGCACCGCGGCCGGGCTTTCAGCCGCTGCCCTCTATGAACACGAGCGCGGCAACGTCCTCAGGCTGGCCGTCGCGCAGGCGCTCGCCGGAGCGAATTCGACGGTCGTCTACGCGACGGGAGCGATCGTCGGCAACATGCTCGCGCCCAGCAAGCCGCTGGCGACCCTGCCCATCTCCATCTTCGTGGTGGGGATGGCCGCCTGCACCCTGCCCGCCGGCACGATCGCGCAGCGTCACGGCCGCCGCGCCGCCTTCCTGGCGGGAACGGGATGCGGGTTGCTCGTCGGCCTGCTGGCGGCCCTGGCGGTGGTGCTGGGCTCCTTCTGGCTGTTCTGCCTGGCGACGTTCTTCGGCGGCGCCTACGCAGCCGTGGTGCTGTCCTTCCGCTTCGCGGCCGCCGACTGCGCGCCGCCGGAGCGGCGCCCGCGGGCGCTGTCCGCCGTCATGGCCGGCGGGGTGGCCGCCGGGGTGATCGGGCCGCAGCTCGTCACCACCACCATGAACCTGTGGCCGCCGCACCTGTTCGCCGCCACCTTCCTGGCGCAGGCCGCCGTGGCCGCGGTGTCCGCCCTGATCCTGCTCGGCGTCCGGCTTCCCGCGCCGACGGCGGCAACGGGGAAAGCCGGCGGCCGCCCGCTCGGCGCCATCATGCGCCAGCCGCGCTTCATCACCGCCGTGATCTGCGGGGTCGTGTCCTATCTGCTCATGAACTTCCTGATGACGGCCGCACCCCTGGCCATGCAGATGTGCGGCCTGTCGCAGGAATCGTCCAATCTCGGGCTGCAGTGGCACGTGATCGCGATGTATGCGCCCAGCTTCTTCACCGGACGGCTGATCACGCGCTTCGGTGCGGCCCGCGTGGTCACGGCCGGGCTGGTCCTGACCGCCGCGTCCGCCGCGGTCGGGCTGACGGGCGTGGATGTCGCGCATTTCTGGCTGACGCTGATCCTGCTCGGCCTCGGCTGGAACTTCGGCTTCGTGGGCGCTTCGGCCATGGTGCTCGAATGCCACGCCCCCGAGGAAAAGGCGCGGGTGCAGTCGCTGAACGACTTCGTCGTGTTCGGGACCATGGCCTTCGGGTCCTTCCTGTCCGGCGGCCTGCTGACGTCCTATGGGTGGGCCACGGTCCTCTGGCTGTCCTTCGCCCCTCTCGCCGTGGCCGTCGTCGCGCTTGCCGCCGCCCCTCGCCCCGGCCGTGCGATCGGCTGAAGCGCGCCGATCGTCTGCAAAGCGCTCACTCGTACCGCAAGGCCTCGACAGGATCGAGCCGCGCGGCCCGCCAAGCGGGGTAGGCCGAGGCCAGAAGCGACAGCACCAGCGCCATGCCGCAGACCAGCACGACCTCGCCCGCGTCGATCTCGGTCGGGATCCGGGTCAAGGAGTACTGCCGGGGGTCGAAGATCGGCGTGCCGGTCAACTGCTGCAGCCACTGTCGCAGCGTCTCCAGGCTGTCTGCCAGGGCGATGCCGAGGCCGAGCCCGGCCAGGGTGCCGATGACGCCGATGGTGGCGCCGGCCAGGAAGAAGATGCGCAGGATCGACCCGCGCGAGGCGCCCATGGTGCGCAGGATGGCGATGTCGCCGCCCTTCTCCTTCACCAGCATGATCAGGCTGGAGATGATGTTGAAGGCGGCCACCAGCACGATCAGCGACAGGATCACGAAGATCACGTTCCGCTGACCGGCGACGATGTCGAGATAGCCGCTCAGCGCCTGCTTCCAGTCGAAGAAGCGGACGCCGGGGCCGGCGGCCCGCTGCAGGGCCGGGCCGATCTCGGCGATCCGGTCCGGATCGCGGACGTAGAGGTCGAGCCGGGACACGCCCTGGAGGCCGAGGAAGGACTGCGCCGTCTCCAGCGGCAGAACGGCGACGCCGGTGTCGAACTGGTAAAGGCCGGCGTCGAAGATCGCGGCCACGGTGAAGGCGCGCGCCGTCGGGCCGGCGGATTGCTCCCCCTGCCCCGCGGCGCCCGGCGCCAGCAGCGTCAGCTTCCCGCCGAGGGAGAGGCCGAGCTTCTCGGCCAGGCCCTTGCCGATCGCGACGGCATCGCCGCCGGCGAGGGCGTCGGGCGACTGCAACTGCAGGGCCTGCGCGATCAGCGGCCGGGCCAGGAAATCCTCCGGCCGCTCGCCGCGGATCTCGACCCCGGCCGAGGCCTTGCCGGCGCTGGCCAGCGCCATGCCCTGGACCACCGGCACCACCCGGGTGACGCCGTCGACCCCGCGCAGCCGCCCCGCCACCGCCTCGTAATCGGCGATGGCGCGGCCGCCCAGCGGCGCAACGCTGACATGGGCGTTGAGGCCGAGGAACCGGGCCAGCAGCTCGGTCTGGAAGCCGTTCATCACCGAGGTGACGGTGATCAGCGTGGCGACGCCGATGACGATGCCGAGCAGTGAGAAGCCGGCGATCAGGGAGACGAAGCCCTGGCCGCGGCGGGACCGCAGATAGCGGAAGGCGACTTTGCGCTCGAAGGCGTTGAACATGGCCTAGCGCTCGACCAGCACGCCGTCATGCATCTCCACCACCCGGTCCATGCGCGCGGCCAGCTCCAGGTTGTGGGTGGCGATCAGGGCGCCGACGCCGGTCGAGCGCACCACCTCGACCAGCATCTCGAACACCGAGTCCGAGGTGGCATGGTCGAGATTGCCGGTCGGCTCGTCGGCGATCAGCACCTTCGGCGCGTTGGCCAGCGCCCGGGCGATGGCGACGCGCTGCTGCTCGCCGCCCGAGAGCTGGGCCGGGCGATGCTCCAGCCGGCCGGCGAGGCCGACCCGGGCCAGCAGCTCCCGCCCCCGCTGGCGGGCCTCGCCGCGCGAACGTCCGGCGATCATCTGCGGCAGCACCACGTTCTCGATGGCGCTGAACTCCGGCAGCAGGTGGTGGAACTGGTAGACGAAGCCGATGGCCGAGCGGCGCAGCGCCGTGCGCGGCCCGTCGCCGAGACCGTCGCAGCGCTGGCCGGCGATGGTGATGGCGCCGCCGTCCGGCTGCTCCAGCAGGCCGGCGATGTGCAGCAGGGTCGACTTGCCGGCGCCGCTGGGGCCGACCAGGGCCACGATCTGCCCCCCGGCCAGCGACAGGTCGGCGCCGCGCAGCACGTCGAGCCGGGTCTCGCCCTGCCGGAAGCTGCGGCGGATGCCTTCGAGGCGGAGGACCTCCGCGGTGGTGGTCATGGGGGCGTCACTCATAGCGCAGGGCCTCCACCGGATCGAGCCGGGCCGCCCGCCAGGCCGGGAAGATCGAGGCCAGGAAGGTCAGGCCGATGGCGAGGAGGCAGACCGCGACCACCTGGCCCGGATCGACCAGCGCCGGCAGCGAGGCCAGGAAGCTGAACTCGGCGGCGAAGGTGCCGGGCCCCAGCAGGCCCTGCAGCCATTCGCGGATGGCGTCGACATTGGCGGCGAGTCCCAGGCCGAGGGCGAGGCCGGCCAGGGTGCCGACCACGCCGATGGTGGCGCCGGTCAGGAAGAAGATGCGCAGGATGGCGCCGCGCGAGGCGCCCATGGTGCGCAGGATCGCGATGTCGCCGCCCTTGTCCTTCACCAGCATCACCAGGCTGGAGATGATGTTGAACGCCGCCACCAGGATGATCAGGGTCAGGATGATGAACATGACGCTGCGCTCGACCTGCAACGCCGTGAAGATTGTGGCGTTGGCGTCGCGCCAGTCCGATACCTTCAGCTCGGACCCGACCGCGTCGGCCACCCGCGCCCGCACGGCGTCGAGCCGCTCCGGATCGGCGGTGAAGATGTCGAGCCCGCCGGCCTGGCCCTTCATCTGGAACAGCTGCTGCGCCGCCTCCAGCGGCATGTAGACGGTCAGGCTGTCGGCCTCCTGCAGGCCGGTGGTGAAGATCGCGGCCACGGCGTAGGTCTTGGCCCGCGGCACCGAGCCGAAGGCGGTGCGGTTGAACCGCGGCGTAACCAGCGTCAGCTCGTCGCCCAGGCGGACGCCGAACTGGGCGGCCAAGCCGCTGCCGATGGCGATCACGTCGGTGCCGGAGAAATCCTCCGGCCTGTCGATCAGCAGCGACCGGGCTATCGCCGGGCGGCCCAGAAAATCCGCCGGCTCGACCCCTTGGACCTCGACGGGCGCACCCTGCAGCGTGGTGAAGTCGGAATCGCGGCTGACCAGCGCCTGGTCCTCGATCACCGGCGTCACCCGCACCACGCCCGGCACCTGCCGCAGCTTGTCTGCCAGCGGACCGTAGTCCGGCAGGCCGGCGCCGGCCGCGGCGCTGACCTTGAGATGGGCGTCGAGGCCCAGCACGCGCTGCACCAGCTGGGCGCGGAAGCCGTTCATCACCGACATGACGATGATCAGCGTCGCCACGCCCAGCAGGATGCCGAGGAAGGAGAAGCCGGCGATGACGGAGATGAAGCCTTCCTTCCTGCGGGCCCGCAGGTAGCGGAAGGCGACTTTCCGTTCGAAGGCGTTGAACATGCGGCTGCGATCAGGCAGCGGGGTGGGGGAGCGTCATCGCCATCATCTCACCGCCATGGCGAGGCGCGCAGCGCCGTGGCCATCCAGGGGCCGGTGCGAGCCGCCCTGGATGGCCACGCCCCTTCGGGGCTCGCCATGACGATAAGAGCCTGGGGCATGAACCGTTCCCGCCTCAGCCCTTGATCCGCGCCACCACCGCGTCGAGCGGCAGCTCGATCTTCTCGCCGGTGGCCCGGCGCTTGATCTCGGCCGTGCCGGAGGCGGCGCCGCGCGGCCCGATCACCACCTGCCAGGGCAGGCCGATCAGGTCCATCTCGGCGAATTTCGCCCCCGCCCGCTCGTCGCGGTCGTCGTAGAGCGGGTCGAGGCCGGCGTTGCGGAAGCGCTGGTACAGGTCCTGGGCTGCCGCGTCGCAGGCGGCGTCGTCCGGCTTCAGGTTGATCAGCCCGACATCGAAGGGCGCCACCGAATCCGGCCAGATGATGCCGGCCTCGTCATGGCTGGCCTCGATGATGGCGCCGACCAGGCGCGACACGCCGATGCCGTAGCTGCCGCCCTCGACCGGCCGCTGCACGCCGTCCGGCCCCGTCACCATCGCGCCCATCGGCTCCGAGTACTTGGCGCCGAAATAGAAGATGTGGCCGACCTCGATGCCGCGCCGGGTCTGCAGCTCGGATTCGGGGATCGGGCACTTGGCCGGGTCGTGCAGCTCGTCCGCCGCGGCGTAGAGGCTGGTGACGCGCTCGACGAAGGCGGCCAGGTCGTCCTCGGGGCCGAGCTGCCGCGCCTCGGTGTCGAGCTCCAGCACGCGCGGATCGACATAGAGCTGGCTCTCGCCGGTGTCGGCGAGGATCTGGAACTCGTGGCTCAGGTCGCCGCCGATCGGGCCGGTGTCGGCCTTCACCGGCACCGCCTTCAGCCCCATCCGGGCGAAGGTGCTGAGATAGCAGACGAAGAATTTGTTGTACGACCTCCGCGCGGCCTCGTAGTCGATGTCGAAGCTGTACGCGTCCTTCATCAGGAACTCGCGGCCGCGCATCACGCCGAAGCGGGGGCGCACCTCGTCCCGGAACTT
Organism: Inquilinus limosus DSM 16000; assembly: GCF_000423185.1. GTDB lineage: Bacteria > Pseudomonadota > Alphaproteobacteria > DSM-16000 > Inquilinaceae > Inquilinus > Inquilinus limosus. The sequence goes on from NZ_AUHM01000010.1 coordinate 9,280, forward strand.
CCACTGGATGTGGTACAGCAGCTGCGGCAGCTGCTTGTAGCTCTTCACCGCCGACCGGAAGATGTCGGTGACCACCTCCTCGTTGGTCGGCCCGTACAGCAGGTCGCGGTCGCCGCGGTCGCGGATCCGCAGCATCTCCTTGCCGTAATCGTCGTAGCGGCCGCTCTCGCGCCACAGATCGGCCGACTGGATCGTCGGCATCAGGATCTCCTGGCAGCCGAAGCGGTCCTGCTCCTCACGCACGATCTGCTCGATCTTCTTCAGCACCCGGAAGCCCAGCGGCAGCCACGAATAGATGCCGGCCGCCTGCTGCCGGATCATGCCGGCGCGCAGCATCAGGCGATGCGACACGATCTGCGCCTCGCTGGGAGTCTCCTTCAGGGTGGGCAGGAAGAACTGGGACAGGCGCATCGAGCGGGCTTCCGTCTGGAACCGTTGAGAACGTCAGGCGCGCGACTTTAGGGAAGGACCGGCGGCCTGTCCATGCAGGGTTCCGCGCCACCTCGAATCTCCCCATAAATGCCCCAATTCCTTCACGCACGGCGACCCGAGGTCCCCACCATGCTCGAACGGCTGTTCGGACTGTCCGAACATGGCACCACCCTGCGCACCGAGGTCCTCGCGGGTGTGACCACCTTCCTGACGATGGCCTACATCATCTTCGTCAACCCGCAGATCCTGGCCTCGACCGGAATGGACCACGGCGCCGTGTTCGTGGCCACCTGCCTGGCCTCGGCGGTCGCCTCGGCCTTCATGGGCCTCTACGCCAACTACCCGATCGCGATGGCGCCGGGCATGGGGCTGAACGCCTATTTCGCCTACACCGTGGTCGGGCAGATGGGCTATTCCTGGCAGGTGGCGCTGGGCGCCGTGTTCCTGTCCGGCCTGCTGTTCCTGGTGATCAGCGTCCTGCCGATCCGGGAAGCGATCGTGAACAGCATCCCGCGGTCGCTGAAGATGGCGATCTCGGCCGGCATCGGCTTCTTCCTGGGCATCATCGCGCTGCAGAACGCCGGCGTCATCGTCGCCAACCCGGCGACCATGGTCGGCATCGGCAACCTGCACGCCGTGCCGACGATCCTGGCCGCGGTCGGCTTCGTCGTCATGGCGGCGCTGGTGGCGCTGCGGGTCACCGGGGCGATCATCATAGGCATCCTCGGCGTCGCGGTCGCCGGCATCCTGCTCGGCGTGTCGCAGTTCAACGGCATCGTCGCCCTGCCGCCGTCCCTCGCCCCGACCTTCCTGCAGCTCGACCTGTCGGGCGCGGTGCATGTCGGCCTGATCAGCATCGTCTTCGCCTTCCTGTTCGTCGACCTGTTCGACAATGCCGGCACGCTGATCGGCGTCGCCCACCGCGCCGGCCTCCTGGACGCGCGGGGCCGGCTGCCGCGGCTGCGCAAGGCGCTGCTGGCCGACAGCACCATGGCCTGCCTGGGCTCGGCGCTCGGCACCTCGACCGTGACCAGCTACATCGAGAGCGCGGCCGGGGTGAATGCCGGCGGCCGCACCGGGCTGACCGCCGTGGTGGTCGCGGTGCTGTTCCTGCTGTGCCTGTTCCTGGCGCCGCTGGCCACCAGCATCCCGGCCTTCGCCACGGCCCCCGCCCTGCTGTTCGTCGCCTGCCTGATGGTGCGCGGCCTGGCCGAGATCGACTGGGAGGACACGACGGAATTCGTGCCCGCCGTGGTCTGTGCGGTGGCGATGCCGCTGACTTACTCAATCGCCCATGGAATAGCCTTCGGCTTCATCACCTATGCCGGCGTCAAGCTGCTCGCCGGCCGCGTGCGGGACATCCATCCGGCGGTGGCGATCCTGGCCGTGCTGTTCGTGCTGAAATTCGCTCTGATCTGACCGCATGGGGGGCATGCGATTCTGCGTGACAGCCGCATGAATCCTCGCTAAGGTCCGCCTCGCCTGAACAATAAAAGCGACAAGGGCAGGCTCGAGTTTAGGGAGGAAACTGTCGGGGGTGCTGGCAGGACTAAAGTCCGCCGACACAACTATAAGGACAGATTTTCGACCGGCAGGTGCTTCGGCCCTGCCGTTTTTTTGTGCGCGGGCACCCATGCGGCTCCCCGATCATTGCCGGCACTCTCATTGACGATCCGCGAGGCTCGTGATGGTCGTCCCGAAGTCCGCACGCGCCGTCCTGTCCGTGATCGCCCCTCCCTTCATCCGCCGGGGATCGTCGTCAGGACATTGAGCGGCACGAGCGTCTCGCCCGGCCGCGGATCGATCCCCACCAGCATGAAGACGTCGCGGCCGTCCGGGCTTTCATAGCCGTGCGCCCACGCGTCGCCGTGCGGAATCTCCTGTGTCACCGCCCGCCAGCGGCGGTGGTCGACCATCTCCTCGTCGAAACGGCGCCGCAGCGCCGCGAGATCGGCATCCGCCGGCAGGGTGAGACGGATGAGCCTCAGCCTGGCCTTGCCGCCGTACCGCTCCGCCAGCGCGTCGAAGACCGGTCCCCAGGCACGCAGGTCACGCGCGCCGACGGCGTCCCCGAAGGCGTACTCGTCCGACCGTCCGACGCCCGCCGGCCAGGGCGGCAGGCTGAGCTCGGACGGCGGCGAGCGATCCCATACGAGGCCGACCACCAACGCCACGGCCGCCGCGGCGGTCAACACCAGAGCGGCCCTTCGAGAGGCCGTGGAACGAAGGCCGATCATGAATCCCCTGCGCCGCATTGCTCCAGACGAGAGCCATGATTGACAGAGACTCGTGTCTTTTTGGAGATCCGGTCTTCAGGGCGGGACCGCCCGTTTCAGCCCCCGCGCCGCCAGGGCGGGTCGAGCTTCAGGATCGTGGCGTAGACCGGGCAGCCCGGATGGTGGGTCCCGGGCAAGTAGCCGAGGCTCATCAGGAATTCGCCGACGATCTCGCCGCCGGTGAAGCGGAAGGTCTTCTTGAACAGCTTCACCCATTCCGCCTTGGTCAGCGGGTGATGGGCGTCGAGCCAGGCGGCGAAGCTGCCGTGGCTGTCGCGGATCGCCTGCAGCCGTTTGGCGTTCTCGATCGCCGCGTCGACCTTCAGCCGGTTGCGGATGACGCCGGGATCGGTCAGCAGGCGGGCGCGGTCGGCGTCGCCGAAGGCCGCCACCTTGTCGATGTCGAAGCCGGCATAGGCGCGGCGGAAGCTCTCGCGCTTCTTCAGCATCAGGTCCCAGGACAGGCCGGCCTGGTTGATCTCGAGGATCAGCCGCTCGAACAGCACCGAATCGTCGCGGGCCGGGAAGCCGTATTCGGTGTCGTGATAGGCCTTGTGCAGCGGGTCGCCCTCGGCGAAGGCGCAGTAGGTCTTCGCCGGCGCCGGTGTGGTCAGTATCGCCCCTTCGTCCATGATTCGGCCCAGTCCCGGAAGGAGAAGACGTTCTCGCTGATCAGAACATAGATCACCAGCCATAGCACGATGCTGATCGCGGTGGTGATCAGCACCTTGCGGCCCATCCGCGGATTGGCCGGGGCCCCGACCTGATGGCCGGGCTGCGCATCGTCGACCTGGGGCCGCACGCCCCAGGGCAGGACCGCGAAGATCACGGTCCACCAGATGATGACGAAGACGACGATGCCGCTGACCAGGCCCATGCGTTCCCTCCGGACTGTCCCCCCCTCCTTACCCGTCCAAGCGGGCGGGATGCATGGGTCTTTTCGTCCCTGCGGACCCTACACCTGCTCGATCTCGGTCAGGGTGCCGGCGACATCGGCCGGGTGCAGGAACAGCACCGGCTTGCCATGCGCGCCGATCTTCGGCTCGCCGTTGCCGAGCACGCGCAGCCCCGCCGCGATCAGCCGGTCGCGCGCCGCCAGGATGTCCTCGACCTCGTAGCAGAGGTGATGGATGCCGCCCTTCGGGTTGCGCTCCAGGAACTTGGCGACCGGCGAACCCTCGCCCAGCGGGTGCAGCAGCTCGATCTTGGTGTTGGGCAGGGCAACGAAGACGGTGGTCACGCCGTGCTCCGGCAGGTCGACCGGCGCCGACACCTCCGCCCCGAGCGTCTCGCGGTAGAGGCGCGACGCCGCCGCCAGATCCGGCACGGCGATGGCGACGTGGTTGAGCCGGCCGATCATGTCACAGCCTGATCAGATGCACTTCGGTGACCGGCTTCTTGCCGTGCCAGCTGCGGATCGTGCGCCGCACCGTCACCCGCGCCGTCTCGCTGATCGCGGCGTCGTCGTTGCGCTGGGCCCGTGGCAAGCTCTCGATCGCGGAGCGCACCTCCTCCGCCACCTCGGCCTCGCTGTCGGCCTGGTCCTCGGCGTCCTCGATGCCCAGCAGCGCCACCTTCGGGTCCGCCGCCATGCGGCCGTCGCGGTCGAGCACCAGGGTCACCACCGCGGCGCCGTTGTGGATGATGCGCTGGCGGTCGCGGATCGCCTCGCCCCCCAGCGGCACCAGATGGTGCCCGTCCAGCGCCAGCCTTCCGTGCTCGACATTGTCGACGATCTCCAGCGGCCCGGGCGCCAGGCGGATCAGGGCGCCGTTGCGCGGCACCAGCGTCTGCGCCACCTGCCCCGCCTCGGCCAGCGCCGCATGGGCGCGCATGTGCCGCTCCTCGCCATGCACCGGCACCACCGCCTGGGGCTTGAGCCATTGGTAGAGGGTGGTCAGCTCGTCCCGCGCCGGGTGGCCCGAGCAATGGACATTGGCGTCGTCCGGCGTGATCAGCGTGACGCCCTGGGCCACCAGCGCGTTCTGCACCCGGCCGATCGCCTTCTCGTTGCCCGGGATCTCGCGGGCCGAGAAGATCACCGTGTCGCCGGCCTCGAGCGTGATGTGCGGGTGGCTGTCGCCGGCGATGCGCGACAGGGCCGAGCGCGCCTCTCCCTGGCTGCCGGTGCAGACCAGCACGATCTTGTCCCGCGGGATGTAGCCGGCCTCGTCCTCGCGCAGGAACGGCTCTGGCAGGTCGGTCATGTAGCCGGTGCTCTGCGCCGCCTCCATGATCTTCCACAGCGACCGGCCGACCAGGGCGCATTGTCGCCCGGCCTGCTGCGCCGCCAGCGCCACGCTGCGGATGCGCGCGACATTGGAGGAGAAGCAGGTGACGACGACGCGGTTCGGCTGGGCCGCGATCACGCGGGCCAGGCCCTCGCGCACCTCCTCCTCCGAGCCGGAGCGGCCGGGGGTCAGGGCGTTGGTGCTGTCGCCCATCACCGCGATCACGCCCTTGTCGCCGAGCTGGCGCAGCGTCGCCTCGTCGGTCACCGCGCCGACCTGCGGCGCCGGGTCCAGCTTCCAGTCGCCGGTGTGGATCACGGCGCCGTGCCGGGTCCGGATCACCAGGGCGTTCGGCTCCGGCACCGAATGGGTCATGGTGATGAAGCCGACGCCGAAGGGGCCGATCTCGACATCGCCGCCCAGCGGCACCTCGATGATCGGCACCTGGTCGGCGAAATCGGTCTCGCGCAGCTTGATCCGCAGCACCGCGGCGGTGAAGGGCGTGGCGTAGATCGGGCAGCGCAGGTCGGGCCACAGGAGGGTGATGGCGCCGATATGGTCCTCATGCGCATGGGTGACCACGAGCCCCAGCAGGGCCTTGCGCCGCTGCTCGATGAAGACCGGGTCGGGCACGATCAGGTCGACGCCCGGCACCGATTCGTCGGCGAAGGTGACCCCGCAATCGACCATCAGCCACGCGCCGTCGTGGCCGTAGAGATACAGGTTCATCCCGATCTCCCCGGCGCCGCCGAGCGGCAGGAAGTAGAGGGCGTCGTCGGGGCCGTTGGCCGCGGGGGAGAGATTCATGTGGTGGCGTTTCGCTCGTAAATGAGGCGCAGTCCGCGCAGGGTCAGTTCGCTGTCGATGTGGTCGATCATATCGGTCGCCTGGGCGAAAACGCTACCGAGGCCGCCCGTGGTAATCACCGTCACCGGCGGCGTGCCGGTCGGCGACAGCTCGTTCTTGATGCGGGTGATCAGCCCCTCGATCATGCTGAGATACCCCCAGAACATGCCGGACTGCATGGCCGGGATGGTGCCGGGGCCGATCACGCGCTCCGGCCGCACGATCTCGACCTTGGGCAACTGGGCCGCCACCTTGTGCAACGCGTCGAGGGCCAGCTGGGGTCCCGGGGCGATGATGCCGCCGACGAAGTCGCCATCGGCGTTGACCACGTCGAAGGTGGTGCCGGTGCCGATGTCGACCACGATCAGCGGCTTGGGATAGCTGGCGCCGGCGGAGACGGCGTTGACCAGCCGGTCGGCCCCGGCCTCGCGCGGGTTCAGCAGCAGGTTCCTGATGCCGAGCTCGACCGACGGGTCGCCGACCCGCATCGGATCGGTGCCGAAATGGTCGCGGCACAGCTTCGCCAGGTTGAAGGTCGCGGCCGGCACCACGCTGGACAGGATCGAGCGGGTGACGTCCATCGGCCGCAGCCCCCGCATCGCCATCAGCGAGACCAGCCAGACGGCGTATTCGTCCGAAGTGCGCCGGCTGTCGGTGGCGATCCGCCACTGGCCCTTCTGCTGCGCCCCATCGAACACGGCGAAGACGATGTTGGTGTTGCCCGCATCGATGGCGAGAAGCATCTCAGCCCCTCCCGAAGAAGACGTCGCCTGCGGTGATGCTGTGCCGGCCGGTGTCGGTGCGCAAGATCAGAGCGCCGCTGGGGTCGATGTGCTCGAACACGCCTTCCAGCGTCTCGGTCTCCAGCCGCACCGTGATGCGGGCGCCGAGGCCGACGGCGCGGCCCAGCCAAGCGGCACGGATGGCGTCGAAGCCCTCCTCCCGCCATTCACGGAGACGGCGGTCCAGCGCCGCCGCATAGCGTTCCAGCACCGTCTCGACGGTGGCGTCCCGCGCACCGGCGGCGTGCAGGTCGGTGGCGCGGTAGTCGGCCAGCTGCGGGTGATGGGCGATGTTCATGCCGGTGCCGGCGACGATCCAGTCGACGGTCCGGTCCGGCGCGACCGCGGCCTCCAGCAGGATGCCGGCCAGCTTGTCGCCGGCGATCTGCAGGTCGTTCGGCCATTTCAGCTTCGGCTCGACCCCGAAGCTGGCCGCCGCGTCGGCCAGGGCGACGCCGACCACGAAAGTCAGCTCCCCGGCGCGGGCGAAAGGAAGCTCCGGCCGCAGGATGGCCGAGCAGAACAGGTTGCCTTCCGGCGAGGACCAGGCGCGGCCGCGGCGGCCCCTGCCCGCCTCCTGCCGCCGGGCCCAGACGATGGTGCCGTGCGGGGCGCCGGCCACCGCGAGCGCCCGCGCCTCGTCATTGGTGCTGCCGACGCGGTCGCGCGCGTCGAGCCGCCAGCCCTGCGGCAGGGCGTCCTGCGACAGGGCGATGGTCATCAGCCCCCGAACAGGCTGGCCGCAGCCGCCTGGGCTGCCCCGGTCAGCGGCGCCGGCAGCAGCCAGAACACGACGATGAACAGGGTCGAGACCGCCAGGATCGCCGGGATCGCCGCGCCTTCCGGCTTGTCGAAGGCGACCTTCGGTTCGTCGAAATACATCACCCGGATGATCTTCAGGTAGTAGACCGCCGACACCACGCTCGCCAGCACGCCGATCACCGCCAGCACGTAGAACTGCTGCTCGATCACCGCGCGGAACACGTAGAGCTTGGCGAAGAAGCCGGCCAGCGGCGGGATGCCGGCCATCGAGAACATCATGATGACGAGGGCGAAGGCCAGGCCCGGGCTGGTCTTGCCGAGGCCGGCCAGGTCCTGGATCCCCTCCACCTGCTTGCCGTTGATCCGCATCGACAGGATCACGGCGAACGCGCCGAGGCTCATCGGGATGTAGATCGCCATGTAGACGATCACGCCGGTGATGCCCTGCTGCGTGCCGGCGGCGAGGCCCAGAAGGGCGAAGCCGACATGGCCGATCGAGGAATAGGCCATCAGCCGCTTGATGTTGGTCTGCGCGATCGCGGCATAGGCGCCGAGGATCATCGACAGGGCCGAGGCGACGACGATGATCTGCTGCCACTGGTCGGTGAGCTGGCCGAAGGGCTCGACCAGCACCCGGACGAACAGGGCCATGGCCGCCACCTTCGGGGCGACCGCGAAGAAGGCGGTGACCGGCGTCGGCGCGCCCTCGTAGACGTCCGGCGTCCACATGTGGAACGGCACGGCCGAGACCTTGAAGGCCAAGGCGGCGCAGACGAAGACCAGGCCGATGATCACGCCCATCGAGGTGCCGCCGAGCGCGCCGCCCGCCGTACCCGCCGCGGCCTGGCCGGACAGGGCCTGGGCCAGCGCCTCGAAGCCGGTGGTGCCGAGGAAGCCGTAGATCAGCGAGGCGCCGTAGAGCAGCAGGCCCGAGGACAGGGCGCCGAGCACGAAGTACTTCAGCCCGGCCTCGCTCGACCGCTCCGAATCCCGGTTGAAGGCGGCGACGACGTAGAGCGACAGGCTCTGCAGCTCGAGGCCGAGATAGAGCGAGATCAGGTTGTTGGCGCTGACCATCAGCAGCATGCCGACAGTCGCCAGCACGAACAGCACCGGATACTCGAAGCGCGACATCCCCTCATGCTCGAGATAGTCGAGCGACAGGATGAGCGCGAGGGCCGAGCCGATCAGCACCAGGATCTTCATGAACACGGCGAAGCCGTCGGCGACGAACATGCCGCTGAAGGTCACGACCCGCCCGTCCGGCCCCATCAGCAGCAGGGCGCCGGTGATGAGGAAGGACAGCACCGCGAGCGAGGCGACGATCCGGGTCGACCGCTCGCCCAGGAACACGCCGATCAGCAGCAGCGCCATGCCGGCGCAGGCCAGGAAGATCTCCGGCAGGGCCGGCATCAGATCGGGAAAAGACACCATGGCGATCGGATCCCCGGCTCAGCGGACGGCCATCGCGACCGCGCCGGCGCGGCCGAGATCGGCGTGGTATTGGGTGATGAGATGGTCGACCGAGACCGACATCACGTTCAGGAAGCTGGACGGATAGATGCCCATCCACAGCACCACCAGGGCCAGCGGCACGAAGATGGCGATCTCCCGCGGGGTCAGATCGGTCATCCGCCGCACATCCTCGCGCGTGATCTCGCCGAAGATGACCTTGCGGTACAGCAGCAGCATATAGGTGGCGCCGAGCACTAGGCCGGTCGCGGTCAGGGTCGCGACCCAGGTGTTCACCTGGAAGATGCCGAGCAGGATCATGAACTCGCCGACGAAGCCCGAGGTCGCGGGCAGGCCGACCGAGCCGAGCAGCATGATCATGAAGAACACGGCGTATTTCGGCATGTTGGTGGCCAGGCCGCCGTAGCGCGCGATCTCGCGGGTGTGCAGCCGGTCATAGACCACGCCGACGCAGAGGAAGAGCGCCGACGAGACCACGCCGTGGCTGAGCATCTGGAAGATCGAACCCTCGACGCCCTGCTGGGTCAGCGAGAACATGCCGGCGGTGACGAAGCCCATATGCGCGATCGAGGAATAGGCGATCATCTTCTTCATGTCCTCCTGCGCCAGGGCGACGAGGGAGGTGTAGATGACCGCGACGATCGACAGGCCGTAGACCAGCGGCGTCAGCAGTTCCGTCGCTTCCGGCAGCATCGGGATCGAGAAGCGCAGGAAGCCGTAGCCGCCCATCTTCAGCAGCACGCCGGCCAGGATCACCGACCCCGCGGTCGGCGCCTCGACATGGGCGTCCGGCAGCCAGGTGTGCACCGGCCACATCGGCACCTTCACGGCGAAGGAGGCGAACATGGCCAGCCACAGCCAGACCTGCATGCTGTAGCCGAAATCCGTCGCCAGCAGGGTGGGGATGTCGGTGGTGCCGGCCTGGACGTACATCGCCAGCAGTGCCACCAGCATCAGCACCGAGCCGAGCAGCGTGAACAGGAACAGCTTGAAGGCGGCATAGATGCGGCGCTCGCCCGAGCCCCAGATGCCGATGATCACGAACATCGGGATCAGCACGCCTTCGAAGAAGACGTAGAACAGCACGTAGTCGAGCGCGCAGAACATGCCGATCATCATGGTCTCGAGGATCAGGAACGAGACCATGTACTCCTTCACCCGGCTGTGGATGCTCTCCCAGCTGGCGAGGATGCAGATCGGCATCAGGAAGGCCGACAGGACGACGAACAGCACCGAGATGCCGTCCACGCCCATGTGGTAGGCGATGTTGAGGTCCGGGAACCAGGCCACCTTCTCTTCCATCTGGAAGCCGACCACGGTCGGGTCGAAGCCGAGCCAGATGGCGATCGAGAGGGCGAAGGTGACGAGCGTGGTCCACAGCGCCACCCAGCGCGAGGTGGCGGCCACGGCGGCCTCGCTGCCGCGGGCCAGCAGCAGGATTAGCGCGGCCCCGACCAGCGGCAGGAAGGTGGCGAGCGAGAGGATCGGCCAATTACCCATGAGTCACTCTCACATCCGGCCGCCGAAGACATACCAGGTGACCAGCGCGACCACGCCGATCACCATGGCGAAGGCATAATGGTAGACATAGCCGCTCTCGAGCCGGCTGGCCCGGCGGGCGATGCCGACCGAGGTGGCAGCGACGCCGTCCGGCCCGAGCCGGTCGATGATCGCGCCGTCGCCGCCCTTCCAGAAGGCGCGGCCCAGGACGAAGGCCGGCTTCACGAACAGCGCGTCGTAGATCTCGTCGAAGTACCACTTGCGGAAGAACAGCTGGTGGATCGGCTTGAACGCCCGCACCGCCGCGCCCGGCAGCCCCGGCGCCTGGATGTAGAAGACCCAGGAGGCGGCGAGACCGATCAGCCCGGCGAAGAGCGGCAGCAGCTTGACCCAGAGGGCGACGTGGTGCGCCTCCTCGATGCTGTCCTGGCTGTGCAGCACCAGGACCGCCTCGCGCCAGAAGTGCTCACGCCCCTCGCCGACGAAGACGTCGTAGCCGATCAGGCCGGCCAGCACCGCGCCGACGCCGAGGATGATCAGCGGCACCATCATCACCGGCGGGGATTCATGGACATGGTCCATGGTGTGATGGTCGGCGCGCGGCGTGCCGTGGAAGGTCATGAACAGCAGGCGGCCGCTGTAGAAGGCGGTCATCACCGCCGCCAGGATGCCGAGCCAGTAGGCGAAGGCGCCGACGCCGGAATGGGCGGCCCAGGACGCCTCCAGGATCATGTCCTTCGAGTAGAAGCCGGCGAAGCCGAACACGCCGGGGATGCCGATGCCGGCCAGCGCCAGGCTGCCGATCCACATCAGGGCGTAGGTCCAGGGGATCAGCTTCCAGATCCCGCCCATCTTGCGCATGTCCTGCTCGCCGCCCATGGCGTGGATCACCGAGCCGGCGCCGAGGAACAGCAGGGCCTTGAAGAAGGCGTGCGTCATCAGGTGGAAGATCGCCGCCTGGTAGGCCGAGACGCCGATGGCGAAGAACATGTAGCCGAGCTGGCTCATCGTCGAATAGGCGATGACCCGCTTGATGTCGAACTGGGTCAGGCCGATCGTCGCGGCGACGAAGGCGGTCAGCGCGCCGACGACGCAGACCACGGCCAGCGCGTCGGGGGCGTATTCGAACAGCGGCGACATGCGCGCCAGCATGAACACCCCGGCGGTGACCATGGTGGCGGCGTGGATCAGGGCCGAGACCGGGGTCGGGCCCTCCATCGCGTCCGGCAGCCAAGTGTGCAGGCCCAGCTGGGCCGACTTGCCCATGGCGCCGACGAACAGCAGCAGACAGGCGGTGGTCAGGGCCGGCAGGTCCATGCCGAGGAAGTTGATCCGCGCATCCACCAGGCTCGGCGCGGCGGCGAAGATCTCCTCATACCGCACCGTGCCGAAGATCTTGTAGACGGCGAAGATGCCGAGGGCGAAGCCGAAGTCGCCGACGCGGTTGACCAGGAACGCCTTCACCGCGGCGGCCCGGGCGCTCTCCTTCTCATGCCAGAAGCCGATCAGGAGGTAGGAGGCCAGGCCGACGCCTTCCCAGCCGAAGAACAGCTGGACCAGGTTGTCCGCCGTCACCAGCATCAGCATGGCGAAGGTGAACAGGCTGAGATAGGCGAAGAAGCGCGGCTTGGAATGGTCGTGCGACATGTAGCCGATCGAGTAGATGTGCACCATCGCGGAGACGGTGTTCACCACGATCAGCATCACGGCGGTCAGCGTGTCGAACTTCAGCGCCCAGTCGGCGACGAAGGTGCCGCTGCTGATCCACAGCAGCAGCGAATGGGTGCGGACGTTGCCCTCGATGGCGACGTCGAAGAAGAGCCACCAGGAGAGGACGCAGGCGACACAGACGGCGAGCGTCGTCACGGCCATCGAGGCGCGGTCGCCGATGAGGCGGCCGAACAGTCCTGCGATCAGGAAGCCGGCCAGCGGCAGGAAGATTGCGGCGATGTCCATCGGGGGCGCCTCAGCCCTTCATCATGTTGATGTCCTCGACCGCGATCGAGCCGCGGTTCCGGAAGTAGACGACGAGGATCGCGAGGCCGATCGCGGCTTCGGCGGCGGCGACGGTCAGCACGAACAGCGCGAACACCTGCCCCACCAGATCGCCGAGCGCGACCGAGAAGGCGACGAGGTTGATGTTGACGGCGAGCAGCATCAGCTCGACCGACATCAGGATGACGATGACGTTCTTGCGGTTCAGGAACACGCCGAAGATGCCGAGCGTGAACAGGATCGCCGCGAGACCGAGATAGTGTCCGACTCCGATCGTCCACATGGCGTCACGCCCCTTCCCCGGTGCCGATCTTCTTGATCACCATCACCTCCTCGCGCCGGCGCGCGAGCTGCTGCGAAATCACCTGGCGGCGGACGCCGGCGCGGTGCCGCAGGGTCAGCACGATCGCCCCGATCATCGCGACCAGGAGGATCAGGCCCGCGGCCTGGAACGGAAAGGCGTAATGCGTGTAGATCAGCTGGCCGAGCGCCGCGGTGTTGGTCGGGCCCGACGGCGCCGCCGTAGCCAGAATCGACGGGCCGCCGACCGAGCCGTAGAGCAGGAACAGCTCGATCAGCAGCACCACGCCGATCAGCGCGCCGACCGGCAGGTAGCGCAGGAAGCCGGCGCGCAGTTCGGCGAAGTTGATGTCGAGCATCATCACCACGAACAGGAACAGCACCGCGACCGCGCCGACATAGACGACGACCAGGATCATCGCCAGGAACTCCGCCCCGATCAGCACGAACAGCGCCGCCGCGTTGAAGAAGGCGAGGATCAGGAACAGCACCGAGTGCACCGAGTTGCGGGCCGTGATCACCATCCCGCCAGCGATGACGGTGATCAGAGCGAAAAGATAGAAGGCCAAGGCCTGAATGGTCATCTCACGGTGCTCCCTGCGGTCAGGGTCGTTGGCGGCAGGGAGGTGCTATCCCCCCATCTGTCATGCCCGGGCTTGACCCGGGCATCCAGAAGCTGTCGAGACCCTCTGGATTGCCGGGTCAATCCTCGGATCAAGTCCGAGGACGGCAATGACAGTCTTTCTTCCCTCACGATCGTTCCCTTGCCTCACCGGTACGGCGCGTCGGCCGCGATGTTCGCGGCCAGCTGCGCTTCCCAGCGGTCCCCGTTCTGCAGCAGCTTCTCCTTGTTGTAGAAAAGCTCCTCGCGCGTCTCGGTGGCGAACTCGAAATTCGGCCCCTCGACGATCGCATCCACCGGGCAGGCCTCCTGGCACAGGCCGCAATAGATGCACTTGGTCATGTCGATGTCGTAGCGCGTCGTGCGGCGGCTGCCGTCGGCGCGCGGCTCGGCCTCGATGGTGATGGCCTGGGCCGGGCAGATCGCCTCGCACAGCTTGCAGGCGATGCAGCGCTCCTCGCCGCTGGGATAGCGGCGCAGCGCGTGCTCGCCGCGGAAGCGCGGGCTGAGCGGCCCCTTCTCGAACGGATAGTTCAGCGTCGCCTTCTGCTTGAACATGTAGCGGAAGGTCAGCGCCAGGCCGCCCAGGATTTCCTTGAGCAGGAGGCTGCGGGCGGTGCGGTCGATGAACGCCATGGGTCTCGGCCTCTTAGTTCGGCAGCCAGCCGAAGGCGGTGAGCACGCCGGCGGTGATGACCACCCAGGCCAGCGAGAACGGCAGGAACACCTTCCAGCCCAGGCGCATCAGCTGGTCGTAGCGGAAGCGCGGCAGCGTCGCCCGGACCCAGATGAAGACGAACAGGCAGAAGAGGATCTTCAGCACGAACCAGATCACGCCGGGGATCCAGGTGAACGGCGCCACGCCGAAGGGCGGCAGCCAACCGCCGAGGAACAGGATCGAGGTCATCCCGCTCATCAGGATCATGTTGGCGTACTCGCCGAGGAAGAACAGCGCGTAGGTCATGGACGAGTATTCGACCATGAAGCCGCCGGTGATCTCGGATTCGCCCTCGGGCAGGTCGAACGGCGCCCGGTTCGTCTCGGCCAGGGCCGAGATGAAGAAGATCACGAACATCGGCAGCAGCGGGATCGCGAACCAGATGGTCTCCTGCGCGTGGACGATGTCGGAGATCCGGAGCGAGCCGACGCAGAGCAGCACGGTGATCATGACGAAGCCGATCGAGACCTCGTAGGACACCATCTGCGCCGCGGAGCGCAGGCCGCCGAGGAAGGCGTATTTCGAGTTCGACGACCAGCCGGCGATGATGATGCCGTAGACGCCGAGCGAGGAGATCGCGAACAGGTACAGCACGCCGACATTGATGTCGGCCAGCACCCAGCCCTCGTCGAACGGGATCACCGCCCAGGCCACGAGGCTGAGGAAGAAGGTGATCATCGGCGCCAGGATGAACAGCATCCGGTTGGCGCCGGAGGGGATAATCGTCTCCTTGCTCAGCAGCTTGAGGCCGTCGGCGATCGGCTGCAGCAGGCCGAAGGGGCCGACCACCATCGGGCCCTGGCGCAGCTGCATCGCCGCCATGACCTTGCGCTCGGCATAGGTCAGGTAGGCCACTGCGATGATCAGCGGCAGGACGATCGCGATGATCTGAAGGACGACGAGAACCGTCGGCCAGGCGTATCCGCTCCAGAAGTCCATCGCCGCGTTACTCCGCCGCCGCCTTGTGCTGGCCCAGGATCTCGTCGATGCACTGCGCCATCGTCTCCGAGGCGCGCGTGATCGGGTCCGTCATGTAGAAGTTCTCGACCGCCGAGGCGAAGGGCGCCGAGCCCATCGGGCCCTCGGCGCCGAACGCCCCCCACTCGCCCGGCGCCTGGGTGTCGATCGACCCGAAGACCGGGTTCACCGCGACCAGGCGCTGGCGCACGTCGCGCAGGCTGTCATAGGGCAGCTTGCGGCCCATGACCTCGCTGGCGGCGCGCAGGATCTTCCAGTCCTCGCGCGCCTCGCCCGGCGGGAACACCGCCATGCGGGCCTGCTGCACGCGGCCTTCGGTGTTGACGTAGGTCGCGTTCTTCTCGGTGTAGGCCGCGCCCGGCAGGATCACGTCGGCGCGGTGGGCGCCGCGGTCGCCGTGATGGCCCTGATAGACCACGAAGGCCTTGCCCAGCCGGCCGGTGTCGATCTCGTCGGCCGCGAGCAGCCAGACGAAGTCGATCTCGCCCTTCTGGGCGCCGTCGAGGATGCCGGCGACGTCGCGGCCGCCCTGCCCCGGCACGAAGCCGAGGTCAAGGCCGCCGACCCGCGCCGCCGCGGTGTGCAGCACGTTGAAGCCGTTCCAGCCGTCGCGGACCAGGCCGTAGGTCTCGGCGATCCGGCGGCAGGCGGCCAGAACCTGGGCGCCGTCCTCGCGGGCCAGAGCCCCCTGCCCCACGATCAGCAGCGGCGCCTTGGCGTTGCGCAGCACCTCGGCGAAGTCGTTGCTGCCGTCGGCGATGGCCGCCAGCGTCTCCGGCCCGGCACCGAGATGGCGGGTGCGGTAGGTCAGGTCGACATCCGGCCCGACCACGCCGACCGTCAGCCCCATCTTCAGCCAGCGCTTGCGGATGCGGGCGTTGACGATCGCGGCCTCGGAGCGCGGGTTGGTGCCGACCAGAAGGATGACGTCGGCCTGCTCGATCCCGGCGATGCCGCTGTTGAACAGATAGGCGCCGCGCGGCCCGGCCGGCAGCTTCGCCCCGTCCTGGCGGCAGTCGAGGTTCGGCGACCCGAAGGCGGCCATCAAGTCCTTCAGCGCCACCATGGCCTCGGCGTCGACGGTGTCGCCGGCGATCGCCGCCATGCGCTTGCCGTCCAGCTCCTTGACCTTGTCGGCGATGGCCTGGAAGGCCTCGGCCCAGCTGGCCGGCTGCAGCCTGCCGTCACGCCGGACATAGGGCCGGTCGAGGCGGCGGCGCTTCAGCCCGTCGACCGCGAAGCGGGTCTTGTCGCTGATCCATTCCTCGTTGACGTCCTCGTGCAGCCGCGGCAGCACGCGCATCACCTCGCCGCCGCGGGCGTCGACGCGGATGTTCGAGCCGATGGCGTCGAGCACGTCGATGGTCTCGGTCTTGCGCAGCTCCCACGGCCGGGCGCTGAAGGCGTAGGGCTTGGAGGTCAGCGCGCCGACCGGGCAGACATCGATCAGGTTGCCCGAAAGCTCCGACGCGATCGCCTGCTCGACATAGGTCGTGATCTCCATGTGCTCGCCGCGGTTCACGCCGCCGAGCACCGGCACGCCGGCGATCTCGTCGATGAAGCGGATGCAGCGGGTGCACTGGATGCACCGGGTCATGAAGGTCTCGATCAGCGGGCCGAGATACTTGTCGGTCACCGCCCGCTTGCCTTCGGTGTAGCGGCCGCGGTCGAAGCCGTAGGCCACGGCCTGGTCCTGCAGGTCGCACTCGCCGCCCTGGTCGCAGATCGGGCAGTCGAGCGGGTGGTTGATCAGCAGGAACTCCATCACCCCGTGGCGCGCCTTGCGCACCACCTCGGTGTTGGTCTTGATCACCATGCCGTCGCCGGCCGGCATCGCGCAGGACGCGATCGGCTTCGGCGACTTCTCCATCTCGACCAGGCACATCCGGCAGTTGGCCGGAACCGACAGCCGGTCGTGGTAGCAGAATCGCGGCACCTCGATGCCGAGGCGCTCGCAGGCCTGCAGCACCGACGTGCCCGGCTCGACCTCGATCTCGATCCCGTCAATCGTCAGCTTGGGCATCGGTGCCTTCCTATTCCGCGGCTTCGCGGCGATAGGCGCGGTCGCGGTAGTCGCGGATCCGCTGCTCCATCTCGTCGCGGAAATGCCGGATCAGCGCCTGGACCGGCCAGGCGGCCGCGTCGCCCAGGGCGCAGATCGTGTGGCCTTCGATCTGCTTCGTCACCTCGAGCAGCATGTCGATCTCGTCCGACCGCGCGTCGCCGGTGACCATGCGCTGCATCACCCGGTACAGCCAGCCCGTGCCCTCGCGGCACGGCGTGCACTGGCCGCAGCTCTCATGCATGTAGAAGCGCGACAGACGGGCGACCGCGTAAACCACGTCGGTCGACTTGTCCATGACGATCAGCCCGGCGGTGCCGAGCGCCGACTTGACCTCGCGCAGCGCGTCGAAGTCCATCAGGACGGTGTCGCAGATGTCCTTCGGCAGGATCGGGGCCGAGGAGCCGCCGGGGATCACCGCCTTCAGGTTGTCCCAGCCACCGCGGACGCCGCCGGCATGGCGCTCGATCAGCTCCCGCATCGGGATGCCGAGCTCCTCCTCGACGTTGCAGGGCTGGTTCACATGGCCGGAGATGCAGAACAGCTTGGTGCCCTGGTTCTTCGGCCGGCCGATGCCGGCGAACCAGCCGCTGCCGCGGCGCAGGATCTCGCCGACGACCGCGATGGTCTCGACGTTGTTGACCGTGGTCGGACAGCCGTAGAGGCCGGCGCCGGCCGGGAACGGCGGCTTGTTGCGCGGCTGGCCCTTCTTGCCCTCCAGGCTCTCCAGCAGCGCGGTCTCCTCGCCGCAGATATAGGCGCCGGCGCCGCGGTGCAGGTAGAGGTCGAAGTCCCAGCCGGTGCCGGCCGCGTTCTTGCCGAGCAGGCCCGCGTCATAGGCCTGGTCGATCGCGGCCTGCATGTTCGAGGCTTCGCCGTAGAACTCGCCCCGGATGTAGATGTAGCAGGCGTGCGCCCCCATGGCGAAGGAGGCCAGCAGCGCGCCCTCGATCAGCCGGTGCGGGTCGAAGCGCAGGATCTCGCGGTCCTTGCAGGTGCCCGGCTCCGACTCGTCGGCGTTGATGACGAGGTAGCTCGGGCGGCCGTCCTTGCTCTCCTTCGGCATGAAGGACCACTTCATGCCGGTCGGGAAGCCGGCGCCGCCGCGGCCGCGCAGGCCCGACGCCTTGATCTCCTCGATGATCTTCTCGCGGCCCAGATCGACCAGCGCCTTGGTGTCGCTCCAGATGCCGCGGCGGCGGGCGCCTTCCAGGCCCCAGTCGTCCCAGCCGTAGAGATTGGTGAAGATGCGGTCTTCGTCGCGCAGCATCACTTCTCTCCCGTATCCGTGGTGCCGGTCTGGCGGCCGGGCGGATCGATCTTCTCCTGGGTCCGCGCCTTCTTCTCCGGCGTCGCGTCGCCGCGATGGGCGCCGGGAGAGGCCTCACCCTGCTTGGCCACGGTCTCGGCCGGCGGCGCGTCGCTGGTCACCTCATCCGGCTTGGCCGGGGTATGGGCCGGCTGCGCGGACGGAGGCACCGGCTGTCCGGCCGCCGAGGACGGCACGGCCGGGCGATGGCCCGGCTTGCGGTCCAGCAGCGTGGTGGCGCCGGACAGAGCCTCGGAGTGGGTGCGGCCGTTCTGCGGGCCCGGCGTGGTCGGCCGGCCGGCCTTCAGTGCCTCGATGATCTCGACCGTCTTGTCGTAGTCCAGATCCTCGTAGAAATCGTCGTTGATCTGGACCATCGGGGCGTTCACGCAGGCGCCCAGGCATTCGACCTCGAGCACGGTGAACTGGCCGTCCTCGCTGGTCTCGTGATTGCCGCAGCCGGCCTTGTCCTTCAGCGCCCGCATCACCTCGCCCGAGCCGCGCAGCCAGCACGGGGTGGTGGTGCAGACCTGGAAGAAGTGGCGGCCGACCGGCGCCTTGTTGAACATGGTGTAGAAGCTGGCGACCTCGTACACCCGGATCCGCGGCACCTCCAGCAGGTCGGCGACGTAATCCATCGCCGCGCGCGGCAGCCAGTTGTGGTGCTGGCGCTGGGCGAGGTCGAGCAGCGGGATCACCGCGCTCTGCTGCCGGCCCTCGGGGTACTTGGCGATGATGCGCTTCGCCCGATCGAGATTCTCGGGCGTGAAGGCGAATTCCTTCGGCTGATCCGCCTCCGGCGCAATCCCTGCGGCCGTCATCGGTCGATCTCCCCGAACACGATGTCCTGGCTGCCGATGATCGCGACCGCATCGGCCAGCATGTGTCCCCGGCTCATGAAATCGAGCCCCTGCAGATGGGCGAAGCCCGGGGCGCGGATGCGGCAGCGGTACGGCCGGTTGGTCCCGTCCGACACCAGATAGACGCCGAACTCGCCCTTCGGCGCCTCGACCGCGGCATAGGTCTCGCCGGCCGGGACGTGGTAGCCCTCGGTGTAGAGCTTGAAGTGGTGGATCAGCGCTTCCATCGAGCGCTTCATCTCGGCCCGCGGCGGCGGCGACACCTTGCGGTCGGTGGTCTTCACCGGACCGTCCTTCGGCATCTGCTCCAGGCACTGCCGGATGATGCGGTTGGACTGGCGCATCTCCTCGACCCGCAGCAGGTAGCGGGCATAGCAGTCGCCGGTCAGGCCGACCGGGACGTCGAACTCCATCCGGTCATAGACGTCGTAGGGCTGCGCCTTGCGCAGGTCCCAGGCGATGTTGGAGGCGCGCAGCATCGGGCCGGAGAAGCCCCAGGCCTTGGCCTGCTCGGCCGTCACCACGCCGATGTCGACCAGGCGCTGCTTGAAGATCCGGTTCTCGGTCAGCAGGTTCTCGAGGTCGTCGACGAATTTCGGGAACCGCTCGGTATAGGCCCAGATGTCGTCGGCCAGGCCGGCCGGCATGTCCTGGGCGACGCCGCCCGGGCGGAAGTAGTTGGCGTGCAGCCGGGCGCCCGAGACGCGCTCGTAGAACTCCATCAGGAGCTCGCGTTCCTCGAAACCCCACAGCGACGGGGTAACCGCCCCGACATCAAGGGCATAGGTCGTGATGTTGAGAAGATGGTTGAGGACGCGCCCGATCTCGGCGAACAGCACGCGGATGTACTGGCCGCGCTCCGGCGGGGTGATGCCGAGCAGCCGCTCCACCGCCAGGGCGAAGGCGTGCTCCTGGTTCATCGGGGCGACGTAGTCCAGGCGATCGAAATACGGCGTCGCCTGCATATAGGTCTTGTATTCGATCAGCTTCTCGGTGCCGCGGTGCAGCAGCCCGATATGCGGATCGGCCCGCTCCACCACCTCGCCGTCGAGCTCGAGCACCAGGCGCAGCACGCCGTGCGCCGCCGGGTGCTGCGGCCCGAAATTCATGGTGTAGGGCTTGATCTGGGTCTCGGCCATGGTGCTTACGCCTTGGGCTCGTTCAGCGCGGCCTTCTCGTCGCCCGGAAGCACCGGGCCCTGCCGCGTCATGCCCTCCCACGGGCTGAGGAAGTCGAAGGTGCGGAAATCCTGGGTCAGCTTCACCGGCTCGTAGACCACCCGCTTCTGCTCGGTGTCGTAGCGGACCTCGACATAGCCGGTCAGCGGGAAGTCCTTGCGCAGCGGATGCCCCTCGAAGCCGTAGTCGGTGAGGATGCGGCGCAGGTCCGGGTTGTCGGCGAAGAAGATGCCATACAGGTCCCAGGCCTCGCGCTCGAACCAGGTCGCGGCGGGGAAGACGCCGGCGGCGGAGGGCACCGGCGTGTCCTCGTCGGTCGTCACCTTCACCCGGATCCGGCGGTTATGCTTGAAGCTGAGCAGGTGGTAGACGACCTCGAGTCGCTCCGGCCGGCTCGGATAGTCGGCGCCGCAGATGTCGGTCAGCTGCTCGAACAGGGTCTCGGGCGCATCGCGCAGATGCGTCAGCACCCGGACGATCGACTCGCGCCGGACGGTCAGGGTCAGCTCGGCCGTCGGCGACACCGCGTGATCGAGCACGTCCCCGCCCAGCGCCGCCGCGATGGCCGCGCCGAGATCGGTCAGTTCCTGGATCGATGCCATTCCTTGCTTCCCGATCCCTCAGCGGACGATCCGGTTGCCGCGCCGGATCTTCTTCTGCAGCTGCATGATGCCGTAGACCAGCGCCTCGGCGGTCGGCGGGCAGCCCGGGACGTAGATGTCGACCGGCACGATGCGGTCGCAGCCGCGCACCACGGAGTAGGAGTAGTGGTAGTAGCCCCCGCCATTGGCGCAGGAGCCCATCGAGATGACCCAGCGCGGCTCCGGCATCTGGTCATAGACCTTGCGCAGGGCCGGCGCCATCTTGTTGGTCAGCGTGCCGGCGACGATCATGACGTCGGACTGGCGCGGGCTGGGCCGCGGGATCACCCCGAGTCGGTCGAGGTCGTAGCGCGGCATGTAGGCGTGGATCATCTCCACCGCGCAGCAGGCCAGGCCGAAGGTCATCGGCCACAGCGACCCGGTGCGCGCCCAGTCGAGCAGCGCGTCGAACTGGGTCAGCAGGAAGCCCTTGTCCTGGATCTCGGCATTGGCGGCACGGATCACCGCGTCCTGTCCGGCGCCCGGCGGGATCGGCGTGCCGACACCCACGGGGCTCGGCTGCGTCGCGCTCACTCCCATTCCAGCGCTCCCTTCTTCCACTCGTAGATGAAGCCGACGGTCAGGACGCCGAGGAACACCATCATCGACCAGAAGCCGAACATCCCGATGTCCTTGAGCGCCACGGCCCAGGGGAACAGGAAGGCCACTTCCAGGTCGAAGATGATGAACAGGATCGAGACCAGGTAGAACCGGACGTCGAACTTCGAGCGGGCGTCGGCGAAGGCGTCGAAGCCGCACTCATAGGCCGAGAGCTTCTCGCTGTCCGGATTCTGCTTGCCGACGATGAGGGACGCACCGACCGCCGCTCCGGCGATCACGATCGCGATCGCCAGGAAGACGAGGATCGGAAAGTACTCCGATACAAGAGAGGTCGTCATCGCTCACCCGTCACACGTGGAGCCTGCGCGATCACGATCGGCAGGCGCTCCACCCCAAATCTCTTTTCTCGTCGAGAGGGTCGTCCGTCCCGGCGCCCTTTCGGCGCGGCCTTTATAGGCCGCCATGTCGGACGAGAGAAGCGAATTTCCGCCACATTTCGTAATTGCGAATGCTTCTCAACTGCATGATTTTCCAGGGATCTTCAGCCACTCTGACCGGGCGGCACCGTCATCGACTTGCCGCCTCGCGGTGATCGACCGGCGTTCAGATCCGGCGTCCGCCGAGCCAGTGATCGAGCGAGAGCCGCCCCGGGCCCCATCGCATCACGGCGAGCGCCATCGCCGCCCAGGTCAGATGGATCGGCCAGCCGTCCGGCACGGTCAGCTGGATCACGAGCGTCATCACCAGCAGCCCCAGCGCGGCCAGCCGCGTCGCGAGCCCGAGGACGAGCAGGATCGGCAGCAGGATCTCCGCCGAGCCGACGGCGAAGGCCACGACCTCGGGGGCCGGGAAAGGATAGGGACCGCCCGGGAGATGCAGTTGGAACTCCGCGCTGAACAGCAGCACGGCCACGTCGTTCAGCTGCAGGAAGCCGTCCCATTTCTTGACGCCGGACAGCCAGAACGGGACGGCGAGGCCGCAGCGCAGGACGAGTTGCGTCAGGGACGGCTGCGCAACGGCCCGGACGGCGGCGTTCACCCGTTCGACGACGCCGCCGACTTCGCGCCGCGCGTCATCGGCGGCGGCCGGTCGATTGAGGCTCATCGTGATCACATCCCTGCTGGATCGCGGTGAAGGCGCCCGCCTCGAGCATCCCGGCGATGGCGCCGGGCAGATCGAAGCCCGGGCTGGCCGAAGACGCGGCGCCGGCGGCCGCGCCGAACGGCTGGCCCGCGATCAGGCGGGCCAGGAAGTCCGCAGCGCCGGGCGGGAGGCGCCGGATGGCGACCTCCAGCCCGGGCCTGGTCACGA
Organism: Inquilinus limosus DSM 16000; assembly: GCF_000423185.1. Lineage (GTDB taxonomy): Bacteria > Pseudomonadota > Alphaproteobacteria > DSM-16000 > Inquilinaceae > Inquilinus > Inquilinus limosus. The sequence goes on from NZ_AUHM01000010.1 coordinate 32,117, forward strand.
GGGCATCCTCCGGCTCCGTCGCCTCGATCCGGCCGACCGAATCATAGCTCCGATTGGCCGCGAAGATGGTGACGGCCGGAAAGCGTGATCGAACGATCCGCGCCGCGGGATGGACCACCAGGACCGTGCCGGCCAGTTGCTCCGCCGGGACGGCGCCCAGAGCCTGCGGCGGCAGCGGATCCGCATCGGCGGCGTGATAGGCGTCGAGCCAGGCCCGCTCGATCCGCGCCACATCCGCCAGCCACGGCATCGGCCGCGCATGGTCGTAGCGTTCGATGAAATCGGGAAAGTCGCGGCCGTAGTCGAACAGCAGCGGCGAGGTCGGCGGGCAGGCGCGCAGGTGGAAGCGCGCCATCGCACGGAAGAAATCCGCGCCGGTGATGCGCATCGTCGCCGGAAACACCGCGGCCAGCGCGTCGATGAGGCTGACCGTGACGTTGTTGCGATAGACGTCGTAGCGCCTGCCCGCAGACTTGCCGTTCGGCCCGGAGACCGCAGCGGGCGCGGCGCGATCGGGATCGAGCAGGCCCGCGGCGAACACGGCCGCGTAAGACGGCCGATCGTCGCCATCCCGCATGCGAGGCTCAGCGGGACGCATGGATCCTGCCCGGCGCGAAGCCGCGGGCATGACGGTCGAGGACCGCCTGCGCCGCGATCGCCTCGGCCTTGAGCACCGGCCAGTCGGGAATCCCGCTGTCCCATTCGATCAGCGTCGGGACCGGCCCGGCGCGGGCGATCACGGCCTCGAACAGGGTCCAGACCGCACCGGCGACCGGCCGGTCATGGCTGTCGATCAGCAGCGGATCGCCCTCGTCGTCCGCCTGCTCGGCATGCCCGGCCAGATGGATCTCGCCGACAGGGCCGAGCGGGAACTCGGCGAGATAGGCCAACGCCGAGGTGCCGTGATTGGTGGCGGAGACGAAGACGTTGTTGACGTCGAGCAGCAGGCCGCATCCGGTGCGCCGGACTAGCGCGCGGAGGAAATCCGTCTCGCCCATGGTCGAGTCCCGGAACAGGACATAGGTCGACGGGTTCTCGATCAGGATCGGACGGCCGATCGCCTCCTGCACCTCGTCGACATGGTCGACGACCCGGGCCAGCGTCGCCGGCGTATAGGGCAGAGGCAGCAGATCGTTGAAGAAGGTGCCGCCATGGGTCGACCAGGCGAGATGCTCGGACACCAGCGCCGGCTCGTAGCGGTCGACGAGCGCCTTGAAGCGCGCGAGATGCGCCGGATCCAGGGGCTGCGGACCGCCGATCGACAGGCACACGCCGTGGAGCGACACCGGATGGTCGCGGCGGATCCGGGTCAGCGCGTCATGCGGCGGGCCGCCGGCGCCCATGTAGTTCTCGGCATGGATCTCGAAGAAGCCCGCCCATCCCGTGTCGGCCAGGATCGCGGGCAGATGCTGGGGCTTGAAGCTGGTGCCCGCGAGCCCCGCGACGGGATGGGCCGGAAAGCGAAGCGCATCCGACGTCCGAGCAGCCGGCGGTTTCGCCAGGTCGTTCATCGCGGTCTCCGCCTTCCGGCGCCTTCGTTGCTTACGACGGCACGTCCCGGGTCAAGGGTTGCGGCGAGCCGTGGCGGCCGCCGGGCAGTTCCATCGTGGTGCAGGTCCCGCCATCGACGAATTTCCAGGCATTGCCCTGGTAGTCGACGGTCGATGTGCCCTGGCAGGTCGTGCCCGGGCCCGCAGCGCAATCATTCTGTCCCTTGAGCGCGACCCCGTAGCACTTCTCCTTGCCTGCATCCATCGCCGCCTTGACCTGCGCCTCGGTCAGCGGCGCCGCCGTCGCCATCGACGCGAGCGCGGTCGCGACGGCACCGGCCAGGACGGCCGTGCTGATCTTCGCCGTTGTGGACATGACGTCTCTCCCTGGATGGTTTGCCGGCCCCCGACTTCGAATACGATGGGGAGGGCGGAGTCGTTACATCCGACCTGCCGCGCAGCCTGGCCGCTCGAGCCGGGTCGTTTGCCAGGGGCCTCCAGCGGCAGTATGGTCTTGGGCATGAGGTCACTTTCCCTGCGCCGGCTGGTCGGGCTTCTGGCCTTGCTGGTCTTCGCACTCGCCCTGCCGATGCAGGCGAGCCTGGGAGCGCCCATGGCCGGCTGCGCCGCGGCCCATGCCGAAATGGATCATGGATCGATGCCGCCCTGCGGCGATGATGCCGGCATGCCGCTGAAGGCGGCGATCGGTACGCCCTGCGCCATGGCCTGTGCGCCGGTTCCGGCGGTTCCGCCCCAGGTTGCCGGGCCTGTCGACCATGGCCGCGTCGCACATGACCCGGCGTCGACGCTGGTCCGTGCCGGCCGCCTCACCGCCCCCGATCCCCTCCCGCCCAGACCCACCGTCCGCGCCTGAGCCGCGCCCCGCCTCGTGCGGGCCGTTTTCTGACGCTTTCGGCCCGACCGGCAGGACGCCGCGAAGCCGCGCGTCGCCTGAACATCCCTTTCGATCAGGAGGTCCGTGATGAGCCACATGTCCCGCGTGGCCGCCATTCTCGCAATCCTCGCCCTGCCGCTGCCGATTCTGGCCGAGCCGGTTGCCGCGACCCTGTACAAGAGCCCGGACTGCGGCTGCTGCGACGGCTATGCCGCCTATCTGCGCGACAACGGCTTCACGGTCGACGTCAAGCCGACGAACGATCTGGCCCGGATCAGCGCCGATGCCGGCGTGCCCGCCGATTTCGAGGGCTGCCACACCATGTTCGTCGACGGCTATGTCGTCGGCGGGCATGTCCCGGCCGGCGTGATCCGCAAGCTGCTGTCGGAGCGGCCGAAGATCGCCGGCATCACCCTGCCCGGCATGCCGATGGGGTCGCCCGGCATGACCGGGGAGAAGACCGAGCCGTTCACGATCCATGCCGTCACCAAGGATGGCGCGGCGCCCACGGTCTACGCCGTGGAGTGATCGAGGAGAAACAGCCGATCAAGGAGGAAAGACCATGCGCAGTCGTTTCAGCACCTTGCTTGCCGCCATGATCCTCGTCGCCGGGCTGACCGGCACCGTCTTCGCCCAGCAGCAAGGGCAACAGCCGCCGGCGACGCCCCAGCAGCCGATGGAGGGCATGATGCCGATGATGAAGATGATGTCCCAGATGAGCGAGATGATGGAGAGCTGCACCAGGATGATGCAGTCCAGGGCGCAGCCTCAGGAGCAGGGCACCACGCCGCAGAAGCAGGGCGGCTGAGCCCGATCGGGCCGGGGTCTTCGGGTCCCGGCCCGCCTTCCGCATTTCGAGCGAACGGAATGAGGCAATGATCTTGCCGATGCGTGCCCGGCCGGCGCTGCTGGGCTTGCTGCTGAGTGCCGCTTCCCGTGGCCGCGGCGGCTCACTCCCTGCACGATGTCGAGGATCGCCTCCGCGAGCAGGAGAAGTACTTCGAGCCGAAGGATGGCTGGCGGTCGGTCGGCTTCACGCTGCAGGACGCCGACGGCCACCCGGTCTCCCTGGCGGATCTCAGGGGCAAGGTCGTGGTGCTGCATTTCATCTATGCCAGCTGCACGGATGAATGCCCGCTGCATGCCGACCTGATCGCCCGCATCCAGGAGAAGGTGAACGAGACGCCGATGCGCGACCGGGTGCAGTTCGTCACCATCACCACCGATGCGGTCCGCGACACGCCCGAGGTGATGACGGACTACGGCCGCGCCCACAATCTCGACCCGGTGAACTGGGTGTTCCTGACCAGCGGCCCCGACCGCCCCGAGGACACCCGCAACCTGGTGAAGCGCTTCGGCCATCAGTTCAAGGAGATCGGGGACGGGGTCGAGATCCACGGCGTCGTCACCCATGTCATCGACCGCGAGGGCAACCTGCGGGCCAATTTCCACGGGCTCGCCTTCGATCCGGTCAACCTCGTCGTCTATGCGAATGCGCTGATGAACGAAGCAAATCCCGAGCCGGAGCCGACCTTCTGGGACCGGCTGCGGAGCTGGCTCTGACGACGATGCCTGAGCTCCCGGGTTCGGGCAGGATCAGACCGGTACGGCGGAAATATCGGTGAGTCGTGGGGAAGTGGCGCGAGTGACGGGACTTGAACCCGCGGCCTCCGGCGTGACAGGCCGGCGCTCTAACCAACTGAGCTACACCCGCGCAGGGTGCCGGCGCGTCTGCGGGGCGCCCGACGTGAAGCCGAACCCCGGAACGAGACCGGAAAACAGGAAGTGGCGCGAGTGACGGGACTTGAACCCGCGGCCTCCGGCGTGACAGGCCGGCGCTCTAACCAACTGAGCTACACCCGCGCATCTGGCCGCTCGTCGCGGCGAGGCGCTTGAGATACCCGCTGCACCGGGGGCTGTCAACTTGAATTGCCAGCAGGCGAAGCGGGATTTTCGCGGCTTCCGTATCAGCGGATTCGGAGGGCCGCTCGGGCGGCGGACGCCGCCGGAAACTGGTGGGCGATGACGGGCTCGAACCGCCGACACTCGGTGTGTAAAACCGATGCTCTACCGACTGAGCTAATCGCCCGGGCGGACCGGCGGGGCCGAACCCGCCAGGTCCAGACGTGAAGCGGCCGGTCGGGCCAAGGCGCCGACCGGCCGGTTCGGGCACAAGCGCGGGGGCTTACTTCTTCTTGCCGCCGGCGTTGTTGACGGCATCCTTCAGGCCCTTGCCGGCCTTGAACTTGACCTGCTTGGAGGCGGCGATCTTGATGGTCTCGCCGGTCCGCGGATTGCGGCCCTCGGACGCGGCGCGCGCCGCGACACCGAAGGTGCCGAACCCAACGAGGCGGACTTCCCCCCCCTTCGTCAACGTCTTGGTAACGCCGTCGATGAAGCTGTCGATGGCGTTGCCAGCATCGGCACGCGACAGACCGGTGCTTTCCGCGACGTGTGCGACGAGATCGTTCTTGTTCACGTGTCGGCCTCCTTTAGGCTCTGTGTTGGTCGTTCCGGCGGGTTCGCCGGATGCAGGCTAGGTACATTCCAAACCGACAACCGTTCGATGCGCCTTTTCCCGACACCGAAACGTCACGAAATGTAAGCGTATCGCGGAAACACGGTCAATCGTCGGCGGCCCTGAAACGCACGGAAATCCGCCAAGTTCCAGGGCCGCTACGATCCGTCAGTGGCGGATCACCGCTTCGTCGTCACCATCGGCGGCGACGGGGGCGATGTCGTCCACATCCGTATCCTTCCATTCGATCGGCTCCAGAGGACGCACCAGGGCGTTCTTCAGAACCTCCTCGACATTGGTCGTCGGCAGGATTGCCAGGGCCTTCTTCACCGAATCCGGAATATCCGCAAGGTCTTTTTCATTCTCCTTCGGAATAATCACGGTCTTGATGCCCGCCCGGACGGCCGCCAACAGCTTCTCCTTGAGCCCGCCGATCGGCAGGACGCGCCCGCGCAAGGTGACCTCGCCGGTCATCGCCACGTCGCGGCGGACCGGGTTTCCGGTCAGGGCCGAGACGATGGCGGTGACCATGGCGACGCCTGCGGACGGCCCGTCCTTCGGGGTCGCCCCCTCCGGCACGTGGACGTGGATGTCGCGCTTGCCGAACAGAGTCGGCTTGATGCCGAAGGACACGGCGCGCGCCTTGGCGAAGCTCTCCGCCGCCTGCACCGATTCCTTCATCACGTCGCCCAGCTTGCCGGTGGCGACCACGCGGCCGCGGCCGGGGACCGGCACCGCCTCGATCGACAGGATCTCGCCGCCGACCTCGGTCCAGGCCAGGCCGGTGACGACGCCGACCATGTCCTCCAGCTCCGCCTCGCCGAAGCGGAACTTGCGCACGCCGGCGTATTTCTCGAGGTCGTCCGGCCGGACGACGATCTTCTTGACGTCGGTCGACAGGATCTCGCGCACCGCCTTGCGCGCCAGGCTCGCGATCTCGCGCTCCAGGCTGCGGACGCCCGCTTCGCGGGTGTAGTAGCGAATCAGGTCGCGCAGCGCTTCCTCGGTCAGCGTCCACTCGCCCTTCTTCAGGCCGTTGGCCTCGGCCTGCTTCTGGATCAGGTGGCGCTTGGCGATCTCGACCTTCTCATCCTCGGTGTAGCCGGGGATGCGGATGATCTCCATGCGGTCCATCAGCGGCTGCGGCATGCGCAGGCTGTTGGCCGTGCAGATGAACATCACGTCCGACAGGTCGTAATCGACCTCGAGATAGTGGTCGTTGAAGCTCGAGTTCTGCTCCGGATCCAGCACCTCGAGCAGCGCCGAGGACGGGTCGCCGCGGTAATCGGCGCCCAGCTTGTCGATCTCGTCGAGCAGGAACAGCGGGTTCGACGACTTCGCCTTCTTCATGCCCTGGATGATCTTGCCGGGCATGGAGCCGATATAGGTCCGCCGATGGCCGCGGATCTCCGCCTCGTCGCGGACGCCGCCGAGCGACATGCGCACGAAGTTGCGGCCGGTGGCCTTGGCGATCGACTTGCCCAGCGAGGTCTTGCCGACGCCCGGCGGGCCGACCAGGCACAGGATCGAGCCGCGGATCTTGCTGGTCCGCTGCTGCACGGCCAGGTACTCCAGCACGCGCTCCTTGACCTTCTCCAGGCCGTAGTGGTCGTCGTTCAGCACCTGCTCGGCGTGCAGCAGGTCCTTCTTGATCCGAGTCCGCTGCTTCCAGGGAATCGACAACATCCAGTCGAGGTAGTTGCGGACCACCGTGGCCTCGGCCGACATCGGGCTCATCGACCGCAGCTTCTTCAGCTCGGCCATGGCCTTGTCGCGGGCCTCCTTGGTCAGCTTGACCTTGTTGATCCGCTCCTCGAGCTCCGCCGCCTCGTCACGGCCGTCCTCGCCCTCGCCCAGCTCCTTCTGGATCGCCTTGAGCTGCTCGTTCAGGTAGTACTCGCGCTGGGTCTTCTCCATCTGCCGCTTGACGCGGCTGCGGATGCGCTTCTCGACCTGGAGGACGCCGATCTCGCCCTCCATGAAGCCGTAGACCTTCTCCAGCCGCTCGGTGATCGAGGCGATCTCGAGGATCTGCTGCTTCTCGGGGATCTTCAGCGACAGATGCGCGGCGATGGTGTCGGCCAGCTTGGCGCCGTCCTCGATCTGGTTGACCGAGACCAGCACCTCCGGCGGGATCTTCTTGTTGAGCTTGATGTACTGCTCGAACTGGGCGACCGCGGCCCGGCCCAGCGCCTCGATCTCCTGCGGGTCGTTGGCGACGTCGTCGAGCGGCTCGACCTGGGCCTGGAAGAATTCCGGATTATCGGCGTAGCGCACGATGCGCGCACGCTTCACGCCTTCGACCAGCACCTTGACGGTGCCGTCGGGCAGCTTCAGCAGCTGCAGCACCGTCCCGATCGTGCCGACCTCGAAGATCTCCGTCGGCGACGGGTCGTCCTGCGAGGCGTTGCGCTGGGTGACCAGGAGGATCTGCTTGTCCTCCTTCATCACATCCTCGAGCGCACGGACCGACTTCTCGCGACCGACGAACAAGGGCACGATCATGTGCGGGAAGACCACGATGTCCCTCAGAGGCAACACCGGGTACAGCGTGTCTTTGTTCAGATTCAACATGCGTTCTGCCTTAAAGGGGTGGGCAGCGGCCCGGGAAGTGGCGCCGTGCCGGCGCCGGACGGTGGAGACCCGGCGCGCCCAATAGACGTGGCGATGACCGGAGGCCGTTCAAGAGACGGACATGCTGCAAGCCCTCGTATTCCGGCCACAAGAGCGCAAACCTGCCACACAGGCAAGCCGCAAGGCGGCGGGTGCGGCAATTACGAAAGAAAACAGCCGATGTCCGGAGACATCGGCTGTCACGTCGGTCAGGATCTGTCCGCCCCTGCGTCTCAGGCGCTGGGGGCGCGTTCCTGCTGTTTCTCGGCGTAGATCAGGAGCGGCTTGGCCCGCCCCTCGACCACCTCGCGGTTGATCACGATCTCGACCACGCCGTTCATGCTCGGCAGGTCGTACATCGGCTCGAGCAGGATGCTCTCCATGATCGAGCGCAGGCCGCGCGCGCCGGTCTTGCGCTGGATCGCCCGGTTCGCGATGCCCTTCAGCGCATCGTCGGTCAGCGACAGATGCACGTCCTCCATCTCGAACAGCCGCTGATACTGCTTCACCAGCGCGTTCTTCGGCTTGGACAGGATTTCGATCAGCGCGTCCGAGTCGAGATCTTCGAGCGTCGCCACCACCGGCAGACGGCCGACGAATTCGGGGATCAGGCCGAACTTCAGCAGATCCTCGGGCTCGACCTCGCTGAAGATCTCGCCGGTCGTCCGCTCATCCGGCCCGCGCACGTCGGCGCCGAAGCCGAGCGAGCTGCCGCGGCCACGCTGGGAGATGATCTTCTCCAGCCCGGAGAAGGCACCGCCGCAGATGAACAGGATGTTGGTGGTGTCGACCTGCAGGAACTCCTGCTGCGGGTGCTTGCGCCCGCCCTGCGGCGGCACCGAGGCGATGGTGCCCTCCATGATCTTCAGCAGGGCCTGCTGCACCCCCTCGCCCGAGACGTCCCGGGTGATCGAGGGGTTGTCCGACTTGCGGCTGATCTTATCGACCTCGTCGATGTAGACGATGCCGCGCTGCGCCCGCTCGACATTGTAGTCGGCGGCCTGCAGCAGCTTGAGGATGATGTTCTCGACGTCCTCGCCGACATAGCCCGCCTCGGTCAGCGTCGTGGCGTCGGCCATGGTGAACGGCACGTCGAGGATGCGGGCCAGGGTCTGGGCCAGGAGGGTCTTGCCGCAGCCGGTCGGCCCGATCAGCAGGATGTTGGACTTGGCGAGCTCGACCTCGCCGCCCTTCTGCCCGTGCGCCAACCGCTTGTAGTGGTTGTGCACGGCGACCGAGAGGACCTTCTTGGCGTGCTCCTGACCGATCACGTAGTCGTCGAGAACCTTGCGGATGTCCTTCGGTGTCGGGACCCCGTCGCGGTTCTTGACCAGCGTGGTCTTGTTCTCCTCGCGGATGATGTCGGTGCACAGCTCGACGCACTCGTCGCAGATGAACACAGTCGGGCCCGCAATCAGCTTGCGGACCTCGTGCTGGCTCTTGCCGCAGAACGAGCAGTAGAGCGTGTTCTTCGAATCACCGCCTGCGGTCTTGCCCATCACTGCCTCACTTCCGCATCCGCGCTACCGATCCACGAACTCCAGGCCCGCGGGCCGGGATGCGGCTGCCTCCAGATGGCGGCGGCTCCACCCTGCGACAAGATTGGCTTGGTGCAGGGCAGATCCGCATCATCACGAATCAAGATAGCGCCCTTCGACCCGGATCGGTAGGGCCGCGGGCACGAAGATCGATTATTCAACGGTCGGACGCCGCTCGACGACCTCGTCGACGATGCCGAAACCCTTGGCTTCATCGGCCGACATGAACTTGTCGCGGTCCATCGAGCGCTCGATTTCCTCGAGGCTCTGGCCGGTGTGCTTGACGTAGACCTCGTTCAGCCGCTGGCGCAGCTTCAGGATCTCCTGCGCCTGGATCTCGATGTCCGAGGCCTGGCCGCGGGCGCCGCCCGAGGGCTGGTGCACCATGATCCGGCTGTTCGGCAGGGCGAAGCGCTTGCCCTTGGCGCCGGCGGCCAGCAGCAGCGAGCCCATCGACGCCGCCTGGCCGATGCAGACGGTCATGATCTCGGGCTGGATGTACTGCATGGTGTCGTAGATCGCCATGCCCGCCGTGATCACCCCGCCCGGCGAGTTGATGTAGAAGGCGATGTCCTTCTTCGGGTTCTCGGATTCGAGAAACAGCAGCTGGGCGCAGACGAGGCTGGCGAGCTCGTCGTAGATCGGCCCGGTCAGAAAGATGATCCGCTCCTTCAGGAGGCGGGAGTAGATGTCATACGCCCTTTCGCCACGGTTGGTCTGCTCCACGACCATCGGGATCAGGGCGTTCATGCTCGGCTCATACGGAGGCATAGGGTCCTCGAAGGCTCGCGCGGGCCGGCAGGGCGCCGCGGCTCGCCCCTACATTAGGGGAGGGCCGCGGCACCCTTCAACCAATCAAGCGCCGGTGGCGGGATCGGTGTCGCCGGACTTGGCGTCGGCGTCCTCGGTCTCGGCGGCGGCAGCCTTGGATTTGGCGGCCTTCTTCTTGGCGGGCTTGGCCTCGGCCGGCTTCGCTTCGACCGCCTCGTCCTCGTCCGGGTCGCGCGCCAGCTCCTCCGGCGTCACGGTGGTGTCGTTGACCTTGATCTTGCCGAGGATGACGTCGACGACCTTCTCCTCGAACAGCGGGGCGCGCAGATTCTCGATCGCCTGCGGGTTCTGGCGGAAGAAGTCGACCACCTGCTGCTCCTGGCCCGGATAGCGGCGGGCCTCGGCGATCAGGGCGCGGTTCAGCTCCTCCTGCGTCACCTCGACGTTCTCGGCGCGGCCGATCTCGGCGAAGAGCAGGCCGAGGCGGACGCGGCGCTCGGCGATGGCGCGGTACTCGGCCTTCAGCTCGTCCTCCGGCTTGTCCTTGTCCGGATTGTCGTCGCCGCCGGTCTCGAGCGATTGCTGCACCTGCTTCCAGATCTGGTCGAACTCCAGGTCGACCATGCCCTGCGGCACGGCGAAGTCGACGATCTCGGCCAGCTTGTCGAGCAGCTTGCGCTTGGCCCGCAGGCGCGACACCCGGCCGAACTCCTGCTCGGTCTGGCTCTTCACCGCGTTGCGCAGGCCCTCGAGGTCCTCGAAGCCCAGCTCCTTGGCGAAGTCCTCGTTCACCTCGGGCACGACCGGCGTCTCGATCGCCTTGACGTCGACCTCGAACTTCGCCGGCTTGCCGGCGTGCTCGGCGCTCGGATACTCCTCCGGGAAGCTCAGCGAGACGGTGACGTGCTCGCCCGCCTTCTTGCCGATCAGCTGGTCCTCGAAGCCCGGGATGAAGCGGTTCGAACCGATCTCGAGGCGGAAGTCCTTGCCGGACATCTCCTCGCTCGGGGCGGCGCCGTCGAGGCTGCCCTCGAAGTCGATCACGGCGACGTCGCCGGACTCGAGGCCGCGCTCCTCGGCCAGCGCCTCGAACTTGCGGCGGGTCTCGGCGATCCGCTTCAGCCCGGCATCGACCTGCTCTTCGGTCACCTCGGCGACCGGACGCTCGATCTCGACGCTCTCGAAGGCCGGCGCGGCGATGTCCGGCAGCACCTCGACATCGACCTTGTATTCCAGGTCCTTGCCCTCGTCGAAGCTGGTCACCTCGACCTTCGGGCGCAGGGCCGGGCGCAGCTTGCGCTCGTCCAGCGCCTGCCGCACGCCCTCGTCGACGGCGCCTTCCAGGACCTCGCCCATGACCGACTTGCCGTAGCGCTGCTTCATCAGCGACACCGGCACCTTGCCGGGGCGGAAGCCCGGGAGCTTGACACGGCCAGCGAGCTTGACGAGCTCCGTCTGGACGCGCTGTTCGATGTCGGCCGCCGGCACGACGATCTTGAACTCGTGCCGCAGACCCTCGGTGCTGGTTTCGATCACTTGCATCGGTCTTCAGGAATCCGTCGATGTGACAGGTCGGTCGTGCTGTGCCCTGTCGGATGTTCATTGGTGCGGGCGGAGGGATTTGAACCCCCACGGCTTTCGCCGCTGGAACCTAAATCCAGTGCGTCTACCAATTCCGCCACGCCCGCGAAGACCCCCACCCCCGCCCGCCCCCGAAAACGCGCACAAAAAGGCGGGCAGCGAAGGGAGTCGGCCCTGCGAAGCGCCGGTCTATAGCACAGGGTTTTTGCGGGCGACAGGCAAAACGCGGGGCCGGATCGGGCTAGAACCGGTCGAGCGTCCCGGGCAGCGCGTCGATCACGTCCTCGGCGATCAGCCCGGCGCCGACCCGCTGCGCCGCGGCGCCGTGCAGCCACACGGCGGCGCAGGCGGCCTCGAAGCCCGGCATGCCCTGCGCCTTCAGCCCCAGCACCATTCCGGCCAGGACGTCGCCGGTGCCGCCGGTGGCGAGGGTCGGCGGGGCGTTGGCGTTGATCGCGGCCCGCCCGTCCGGCGCCGCGATGATGGTGTCCGCCCCCTTCAGCACCACCACGGCGCCGATCGCGGCCGCGGCCCGCTGCGCCCGGACCAGGCGCGGCGCCTCCTCCTTGCCGAACAGCCGGTCGAATTCGCCCTGATGCGGCGTCAGCACGCAGTCGGCGTCGAGCAGCCCGGCCAGCGCCTGCGGCTCGCCGGTGAAGCTGGCGAGTCCGTCGGCGTCGAGCACCAGCGACTTGCCGGCGGCGCGGACCGCCGCGACCGTCTCGCGCAGCGCCGGCCCGGCCCCGGCCCCCGGCCCGATCAGCACGGGGCCGAGGCGGCGGTCGGCCAGCAGCCCGTCCCAGCGCTCCATCGGCAGCGCCATCGCCCCCGGCCAGTCGGCGCGGTAGGCCGGCAGCGCCGCTTCCGGCGCCACCACGGTCAGGAGGCCGGCGCCGATCCGCCGCGCCGCCCGGGCCGCGAGGCGGGCGGCGCCGGTCAGGCTGCCGCCGCCCAGGATCAGCGGGTGGCCGCGGTCGTATTTGTGCTGCGCCGGTCCGACCCGCGGAAAGACCGAGCGCCACAACGCCGGTCCGTTCTCGGACAGGCGTGGGCCGATCTCTCCGAGCACCGCGGCGTCGATGCCGATATCGGCCACCCGGGTCTCGCCGCACAGCGCCCGGCCGGGCAGCAGCAGATGGCCGGGCTTGCGGCGGAAGAAGGTGACGGTCAGGGCGGCGGGCGCCACCGGGCCGGGGGCGGCGCCGTCGTCGCCGAACAGCCCGCTCGGCACGTCCACTGCCGCGACCGGCAGCCTGGAGCGCGCCGCCGCCTCGACCAGCGCCGCGGCCTTGCCTTCCGGCGCCCGGTTCAGCCCGGCGCCGAACAGGGCGTCGACGACCAGCCCGGCGCCGTCCAGCACCGCCGGGTCGGGGGCCTCCACCCTGCCCCGCCACTGCGCCGCCGCCTCGGCCGCATCGCCGCGCAGGGATCTGACCGGGACCAGCGAGGCCAGCCGCACCGGCCAGCCCCGCTCCGCCAGCAGCCGGGCGACGACGTAGCCGTCGCCGCCATTGTTGCCGGGGCCGCACAGCACCGCGACCGGTCGCGGCGACCAGCGGGCGCGGATCGCCCGCGCCACCGCCGCCCCCGCCCGCTCCATCAGCACGATGCCGGGGGTGCCGGCGGCGATGGTGCGGCGATCGGCCTCGCCCATCTCCGCCGCGGTCAGCAGCGCCAGGTCCGATGCGGTCACCGCCCCGCCTTCCCGGTCGCCTCCCGGAAGGCGGCGATATCGGCCCGGGCGGCGTCGCGCAGCAGGGTGATGTCGGCCGGGGCGATCACGATCCGGCAGCCGTCGCGGACCATCTCGGCGGGCGAGCGGCCGAGCGAGGGCAGCGCCCCGAGCCATTTGCCGCTGTCGAGCACGGCGCGCTCGGCCCGGCGAATCGTGTCGCGCACCTCCGGGTCGTCGAAGCGGCCGAGCTTGCCGAGGCTGCCGGACAGGTCCCAGGGGCCGATGAACAGCGCGTCGACGCCGTCGACCGCGGCGATGTCGGGAATCGCCTCCACCCCCTGGCGGGTCTCGATCTGGCACAGGATCAGCAGGTTGTCGTCGACGGTCTCGCGGTAGTCGGGCGCCAGGCCGAAATCGGCGCCGCGGGCGATGCCGTAGGCGACGCCGCGGGTGCCGGCCGGCGGATAGCGGCAGGCGGCGACCGCGGCCTCGGCCTCCGCCTTCGAGCCGACCTGCGGCACCATCACCCCCTCGGCGCCGATGTCGAGGATGCGCTTGGCGTAGACCGGGTCGTTCCAGGGCATGCGGACGATGCCGGTGGCCGGGGTGCCGGCCAGGGCCTGCAGGCAGGGCACCGCGTCGGCGACCGAGGCCGGCCCGTGCTCGTGGTCGAGCAGCACGATGTCGTAGCCGGCGAGTCCGAGCAGCTCGGACACAAGGGAATTCCCGAGGCCCTGCCAGCAGCCATAGACGGGCTCGCCCGCGCGCAGCTTCCGTTTCGCGGCGTTGGGTCGGTACAAGGCAGCCTCCTCCGATGCGGTCGGAACAGGCGTATCAGACGATGGCGGGAAGGGAAATGGGGCGACCGATGGGACTCGAACCCACGACAACTCGGACCACAACCGAGGGCTCTACCAACTGAGCTACGGCCGCCACGGCATTTGCGGCGGCTCATATGCGGCATCGCCGCGGCGGCGTCAAGCGCAAGACGCATTCCCGTCGATCAAGGGCGCTGCGGGGCATGACCGGGGCAGCGCAAGCCGGCATAGTCCGCCGCGACACATCTTCAGCAGGGGAAGGCACGATGCTGATCCAGGCGGCCGCCATGGCCAATCTCGGCACCGAAACCGCGTTCGACGTCCTGGCGCGGGCCCAGGCACTGGCGGCGCAGGGCCGCGACATCATCAATCTCGGCATCGGCCAGCCGGATTTCCGCACCCCCGACCATATCGTCGAGGCGGCGGTGAAGGCGCTGCGCGACGGCCATCACGGCTACACCCCGGCCGGCGGCATCCCGGCGCTGCGCCGGGCGGTGGCCGACGACCTCGAGGCCCGGCGCGGCGTCGCGGTCGATCCGGACGACGTGGTGATCATGCCGGGCGGCAAGGTGACGATGTGGTTCGCCATCCTGATGTTCGGCGAGCCCGGGGCCGAGATCCTGTACCCGAATCCCGGATTCCCGATCTACGAATCCGCCATCCGCTTCACCGGGGCGACGCCGGTGCCGGTGCGGCTGCGCGAGGAGAACGGATTCGCCTTCTCGGCCGAGGAGGTGCTGGCCCAGATCACGCCGCGCACCCGCCTCCTGATCATCAACAGCCCGGCCAACCCGACCGGCGGGGTGGTGCCGAAGGCGGAGCTGGACCGTCTGGCCGAGGGGCTGGAGCGGCATCCGCATGTGGCGGTGCTGAGCGACGAGATCTACAGCCGCATCCTCTATGACGGGGCGGAGCACAGCTGCTTCCTCTCCTACCCCGCCCTGCGCGACCGGGTGATCCTGCTGGACGGCTGGTCCAAGACCTATGCCATGACCGGCTGGCGCCTGGGCTGGAGCGTCTGGCCGAAGAGCCTGCGCGAGGGCGCGACGCGGCTGGCCGTGAACTCCCACTCCTGCGTCAACGCCGCCGCCCAATATGCCGGCATCGCCGCGCTGCAGGGGCCGCAGGACGCGGTCGACGCGATGTGCGCCGCCTTCGCCGAGCGCCGGCGGGTCGTGGTCGACGCGCTGAACCGGCTGCCGGGCGTGCGCTGCGTCGAGCCGGGCGGCGCCTTCTACGCCTTCCCCAACATCACCGGCACCGGCCTGTCGGCCAAGGAGCTGCAGACCAGGCTGCTGGAGGAGTGCGGCGTCGCCACCATCGCCGGCACCAGCTTCGGCGCCATGGGCGAGGGATTCCTGCGCCTGTCCTACGCCAACAGCGTCGAGGCCATCGAGCGGGCCGTGGCGCGCATGGCCGAAGCCCTCTCCGACTTGATCAAAGCCTAAAGAAGCAGCACCATGCCTAAATTCCAGGCAACCCTCTTTCCATCCTTGGTCGACATTGCGGAGTCGGCGTCTGGCACAGGGCTTGCTTCTCATCGTCCGCGAGAGCGTTCCGCACCCGGCGGTGGCGCGCAAACGATCCAGGGAACGGTTCCGAACCCATGAAGAAAGTCGAAGCCATCATCAAGCCGTTCAAGCTCGACGAGGTGAAGGAGGCCCTTCACGAGGTCGGGATCAAGGGGATCACCGTCACCGAGGCGAAGGGGTTCGGCCGCCAGAAGGGCCACACCGAACTCTATCGCGGCGCGGAGTACGTGGTCGACTTCCTGCCCAAGGTGAAGGTCGAGGTGGTCATGGAGGACGGTCTCGTCGAGCGTGCGATCGAGGCCATCCAGCAGGCTGCCCAGACCGGCCGGATCGGCGACGGCAAGATCTTCGTCACCCCGGTGGAGGAGGTCATCCGCATCCGTACCGGAGAGAAGGGCGCCGACGCCATCTGAGCGTCGGCCGCCGCCCTGCCGCCCAAGAACGTCTCTCATCAAAAACACTCGCGTAAACACAGGAAAAAGCATCATGGCCGACGGTGTGACCAAGGTCCTCGATCTGATCAAAGAGAACGACGTCAAATACGTCGATTTCCGCTTCACCGACTTCCGCGGGAAGGTGCATCACGTCAGCCAGCACGTCTCGACGGTGGACGAGGACATGCTGACCGACGGCGTCATGTTCGACGGCTCGTCGATCGCCGGCTGGAAGGCGATCAACGAGTCCGACATGATCCTGAAGCCGGACGTCGACACCGCGGTCATGGACCCCTTCGCCGCCCAGGCGCAGCTGAACATCACCTGCGACATCCTGGAGCCGGCCACCGGCCAGCCCTACAGCCGCGACCCGCGCTCGATCGCCAAGGCGGCGGAGCGCTACATGGCATCGCTCGGCGTCGGCGACACCGCCTATTTCGGCCCCGAGGCCGAGTTCTTCATCTTCGACGACGTGCGCTACGCCCAGAACACCACCTCGGGCTTCTACTACCTCGACAGCGAGGACGCGTCGGAGAACACCGGCAAGGTCTATCCGGACGGCAACCGCGGCCACCGCGTGCAGCCGAAGGGCGGCTACTTCCCGGTGCCGCCGCTGGACGCCGCGCACGACCTGCGCGCCGAGATGCTGTCGACCCTGGCCGAGATGGGCGTCACGGTCGAGAAGCACCACCACGAGGTCGCCGCCTCGCAGCATGAGCTGGGCATCAAGTTCGAGACCCTGATCAAGAGCGCCGACGCCCTGCAGGCGTTCAAGTACGTCGTCCACAACGTCGCCGACGCCTACGGCAAGACCGCGACCTTCATGCCGAAGCCGGTCAAGGGCGACAACGGCTCGGGCATGCATGTCCACCAGTCGATCTGGAAGGAAGGCAAGCCGACCTTCGCCGGCTCGGGCTATGCCGACCTGTCGGACACCGCGCTCTACTACATCGGCGGCATCATCAAGCACGCCAAGGCGCTGAACGCCCTGACCAACCCGTCGACCAACAGCTACAAGCGCCTGATCCCGGGCTTCGAGGCGCCGGTGCTGCTGGCCTATTCGGCCCGCAACCGTTCGGCCTCCTGCCGCATCCCCTATGTCGCCTCGCCGAAGGGCAAGCGCGTCGAGGTGCGGTTCCCGGATCCGACCGCCAACCCCTACCTCGCCTTCTCGGCGATGCTGATGGCCGGCCTCGACGGCATCCAGAACAAGATCCATCCCGGCGAGGCGATGGACAAGAACCTGTACGACCTGCCGCCGGAGGAGCTGAAGAACGTCCCGACCGTCTGCGGCTCGCTGCGCGAGGCGCTGCTGGCGCTCGAGGCCGACCACGCCTTCCTGACGAAGGGCGACGTGTTCAGCCGCGACATGCTCGAGGCCTATATCGAGCTGAAGTGGGAAGAGGTGTACGCCTTCGAGCACACCCCGCACCCGATCGAGTTCCAGATGTACTATTCGGTCTGAGGCACGCCTCACCGGACCGCGAAACCCCGCCGGAGACGGCGGGGTTTTTTCTTGCGCGCATGGCGGGTCGGATGGGCTTGCGATTGCCCGCGGCACCTGCTGATATCGTTCCCATCGACGCAGCGGCTCGAACCGGGTCATCGAAGCCCGGTCGGCCAGGCGTGACGGCGCCAGGGGTCCCCGACGGTCCGCCCCCGCCTCGCGCCCTGCCGGAACAAGAAACGAGGCCATCTTGACAGGGACGGCAATCGACATTGTCGACGTGACCAAAGTGTTCGGCGGCGACCAGGGCGGCGCCGTCAGGGCCTTGAACGGGGTATCGGTCCAGATCCGGGACAACGAGTTCTTCACCCTCCTCGGCCCCTCGGGCTGCGGCAAGACCACCCTCCTCCGCATGATCGCGGGCTTCGAGGAGCCGACCACGGGCCGGATCCTGCTGCACGGCAAGCCGATCGAGGGGCTGCCGCCGCACAAGCGGCCGGTGAACACGGTGTTCCAGAGCTACGCCCTGTTCCCGCATATGACGGTGCGCGAGAACATCCGCTTCGGCCTGGAGATGAAGGGTATCGACCGCGCCCGGGCCGAGGCCCGCGTCGCCGAGATGATCGCCCTGGTCAAGCTGGGCGGGATGGAGAACCGCAAGCCGGCGCAGCT
This sequence comes from Inquilinus limosus DSM 16000, assembly GCF_000423185.1. Taxonomy (GTDB): domain Bacteria; phylum Pseudomonadota; class Alphaproteobacteria; order DSM-16000; family Inquilinaceae; genus Inquilinus; species Inquilinus limosus. The sequence continues at coordinate 50,101 of NZ_AUHM01000010.1, forward strand.
GTCAGGCGGCCAGCAGCAGCGCGTCGCCCTGGCCCGGGCGCTGGCCAGCGAGCCGCAGGTGCTGCTGCTGGACGAGCCGCTCTCGGCCCTCGACCTCAAGCTGCGCAAGGAGATGCAGATCGAGCTGAAGCGGCTGCAGACCGAGACCGGCATCACCTTCATCTTCGTCACCCACGACCAGGAGGAGGCGCTGACGATGTCGGACCGGATCGCGGTGATGAGCCAGGGCGAGATCCTGCAGATCGGCGGCCCGCGCGACATCTACGACCGGCCGACCAGGCGCTTCGTCGCCCATTTCATCGGCGAGACCAACTTCTTCGAGGGCCCGCTCGCCGCCCGGCTGGGCTGCGCCGACGGAGCGACCCTGGCGGTGCGGCCGGAGCGGATCCTGCTGTCGGCCGAGCCCGGCCCGGACAGCCTGGCGGGAACGGTGGAGACGGTGGTCTATGTCGGCACCGACACCACCTATCATGTCCGCCTGGCCGAAGGCGGGCCGCTGGTCACCGCCCGGCTGCAGAACCGCAGCGGGGCGCAGCAGAGCTTCCAGCCCGGCGACCGGGTCGGGGTCGCCGTGCCGGCCGGCGCCGGCCACGCCCTGGTCGATTGAGGGCGGCGGCGATGGCACGGGCGAGCCGTTTGCAGATCACCGGGCTGATCGGGGTTCCGGTCGGCTTCATCCTGGTCTTCTTCATCATCCCGCTGGCGATCATGGCGGTCGTCTCGGTCGCCGAGCGCGGCCAGTTCGGCGGGGTGCAGTGGAACACCTTCTCCACCGACGCCTATGTCCGCTTCCTGTATGAGCGCGACTTCGACGACAGCCTGATCTGGAACCCGGCCTATGCCCAGATCCTGCTGCGCTCGGTCTGGCTGTCGCTGCTGACCACCGTGCTGTGCGTGCTGATCGGCTTCCCGACCGCGCTGCACATGGCGATGCAGCCGCCGCCGCGGCGCAACCTGCTGATCTTCCTGGTCACCATCCCGTTCTGGACCAACCTCTTGGTCCGCAACTACGCCTGGATCCTGATGCTGCGCTCCGGCGGGCTGATCGATTCGGCGCTGCAGGGGCTGGGGCTGACCACCGGGTCGCTGAACCTGATGTACACCGAGACGGCGATCGCCATCGGCCTCACCTACTCCTTCCTGCCCTTCATGGTGCTGCCGATCTATTCCAGCCTGGAGAAGCTGGATTTCCGGCTGGTCGAGGCCGCCTACGACCTGGGCGCCGACAAGTGGCGGTCGCTGCGCCGGATCGTCATCCCGCTGGCCATGCCGGGCATCGCCGCCGGCGCCATCCTGGTGTTCATCCCCTGCCTCGGCGCTTATGTGACGCCGGACCTGCTGGGCGGGTCGAAGTCGATGATGATCGGCAACCTGATCCAGAACCAGTTCGGCTCCTCCCGCAACTGGCCGTTCGGGGCCGCCCTGTCCTTCGCCCTGCTGGCTGTGGTGCTGCTGGCGATGATGCTGTACCTGATCCGCTTCCGCCGCGCCCCGCAGGTGGCGAAATGAGTGCGCCGTCCAACCTGCGCCGCTTCCCCGGCGTCCGCGCCGCCGCCTGGTTCTTCTTCGCCTATCTCTACATCCCGATCGTCGTGCTGCTGGTGCTGGCCTTCAACGCCGGCAGCTCGGCGACGATCTGGGAGGGCTTCAGCACCCGCTGGTTCGGCGTGGTGCTGGGCAATCCGGACATCCTGCGGGCGGCGCGGAACTCGCTGATCGTCGCCGCCGTCGCCGCGGTGGTCGCGACGATGATGGCGGTGCCGGCGGCGATCGGCATGGCCCGGCGGCGCTTCCGCGGCCAGACCGCGGTCAGCGCCCTGATCGCCCTGCCGCTGGTGGTGCCGGAGGTGGTGACGGCCGTCGCGACGCTGCTGTTCTTCACCGCGATCGCCCTGCCGCTCGGCCTGTTCACCATCATCCTGGCGCATATCGTCTTCTGCATCCCCTTCGCCTATCTGCCGATCCGGGCTCGGCTGGAGGGGATGGATGCGAGCCTGGGCGAGGCCGCGGCCGACCTCTACGCCACGCCCTGGCAGGCCTTCCGCCGGGTGACGCTGCCGCTGCTGTGGCCGGGCATCCTGTCCGGACTGATGCTGGCCTTCATCATCTCGCTCGACGACTTCGTCATCACCTTCTTCGTCTCCGGCGCCGGGGCGACCACCCTGCCGATCTACATCTACGGCATGATCCGCATCGGCGTGACGCCGGAGGTCAACGCCATCTCCGCGCTGATGCTGCTGATCTCGATCGTCTTCGTCGCCCTGTCCTGGGTGGTGGGACGGGCGCGGAGCTAACCAGGGAGGCCCGAAATTCCGATCCGACGCACCTGCCTGGCCGCCGCCTTCGCCGCGGCCCTGCTGACCGGCCCCGCCGCCTGGGCGGCCGGCGACCTGTTCCTGTTCAACTGGACCAACTACACCCCGCCCGACCTTTTGAAGAAGTTCGAGGCCGAGACCGGGATCAAGGTCACGCTCGATGTCTATGATTCGAACGAGACCCTGCTGGCCAAGATGCAGGCCGGCGGCGCCAGCTACGACGTGGTGGTGCCGTCCGACTACATGGTCGACATCATGATCAAGGAGGGGCTGCTGCAGGAGATCGACGCGGCGGCCATGCCCGGCTTCGGCAATGTCGTCGCACCGCACGACAAGCCCTGGTACGACCCGGAGCGGAAATACTCCGCGCCGTACATGTGGGGCACCACCGGCTTCACCTATGACAGCGCCAAGGTGCAGGGCCCGGTCGACGACAGCTGGTGGTCGATCTTCAACCCCGACGGCCCGTTCAAGGGCAGCCTGGCGATGATGAACGATTCGGTCGAGGTGTTCACCGCCGCCGCCTTCTATCTCGGCATCGACCGCTGCACCGAGAGCAGCGAGGACGCCGGCAAGATCTTCAAGCTGCTGGAGACGCAGAAGCCGGCCGTCGCCCTCTACAACTCCGACGGCTCGGTCGACCGGATGGCGGCTGGCGAGGTGGTCGCCCACATGCAGTGGAACGGCGCCGCGCACCGCACCAAGCTGCAGCGGCCCAGCGCGGTCTTCGTCTATCCGAAGGAGGGGCTGAACCTCTGGGCCGACAACCTGGTGGTGCCGAAGGGCGCGAAGAACCCGGAGAACGCCAAGACCTTCATCGCCTGGATGCTGAAGCCGGAGAACATCGCCGCCGCCTCCAACTTCACCACCTACATGAACGCGATCAAGGGCTCCGAGGCCTTCATGGACAAGGCCCTGAGCGAGGACCCGGCGATCAATATGCCGCCGGATTACGCCGGCCGGCTGCGGCCGGCCAGGAACTGCTCTCCCGCTGCGGTCGAGTTGCGCGACCGGGTCTGGACCCGCCTCAAATCCTGAGCGGCCGGGCCGTCGTCCCGGGCGTCGGCGGGGCGCGACATCACAATCCGACGACAACAGAGAGGTTGAGATGGGATCAGCAAGACAGCTTCTTCTCGCCGCCGTCGCGGCCGCCGGGGCGCTGACCGCGGCGTCGGCCGCGCAGGCCGCCGGCGAGCTTTATTTCTACAACTGGTCGAACTACTATCCGCCGGAGCTGCTGGCCAAGTTCGAGAAGGAGACCGGCATCAAGGTCACGCTCGACGTCTATGATTCGAACGAGACCCTGCTGGCCAAGCTGCAGGCCGGAGCGGCCGGCTACGACGTCGTGGTGCCGTCCGACTACATGGTCGACATCATGACCAAGCAGGGCCTGCTGCAGGAGATCGACGCCGGCCAGATGCCGAACTTCAAGAATGTCGGCGCGCCGCACGATAAGCCCTGGTACGACCCGGAGCGGAAGTATTCCGCGCCCTATATGTGGGGCACCACCGGCTTCAGCTACGACACCGCCAAGGTCGAAGGCGGCAAGGTCGACGACAGCTGGTGGACCGTCTTCAACCCCGACGGGCCGTTCAAGGGCAGGCTGGCGATGCTCAACGACCCGGTCGAGGTCTACAAGGCCGCGTCGATGTATCTCGGCCTGGACTACTGCACCGAGAGCAACGAGGACGCGGGCAAGATCTTCAAGCTGCTGGAGGCGCAGAAGCCGGCCGTCGCCCTGTACAACTCCGACGGCACGATCGAGCGCATGATCGCCGGCGAGGTGGTCGCCCACATGCAGTGGAACGGCGCCGCGCACCGCACCAAGGAAGGCCGGCCGACCGTCGCCTATGTCTACCCCAAGGAGGGCGTCTCCTTCTGGGCCGACAACTTCACCATCCCGAAGGGGGCCCGGAACGTCGAGAACGCCAAGACCTTCATCGACTGGATGATGAAGCCCGAGAACATCGCCGCCGCCACCAACTTCACCGGCTACAACAACGCGGTCGCGGCGTCGGCCGAGTTCATGGACGCCAAGCTGCGCGACGATCCGGCGGTGAACACGCCGCAGGAGCTGCTGAGCCGGCTCGTGCCCGCCAAGAACTGCTCCCCGGCCGCGGTCGAGCTGCGCGACCGGGTCTGGACCCGGCTGAAGTCGTAGGCGTCAGCCGCCTCCCGCCCCCTCTTCGCGGCCGTCGCCGGAAGGCGCAGGTTGCGAAGCGGGGGCCGGCACGCTACCTCTTGCAGGTCAGACAGATCTCTTAAGCGAACAGGATCCCCCATGGTCGACCGCCCGTTCCCGCCGCGTCTCGACGACGAGGAGGAGGAAGAAGAGGAAGAGCGCCCCGAGAAGGAGAAGAAGGAGGAGCTCGGCCCGCAGATCGGCAACATCCTCTTCAAGAACCGGACCGTGCTGCTGTTCGGTGAAATCAACATGAAGCTGGCGCAGGGGATCAGCGCGCAGCTGCTGGCGCTCGCCGCCGAGGACGAGAAGAAGCCGATCCGGCTGGTGATCAACTCGCCGGGCGGCCATGTCGAGGCCGGCGACACCATCCACGACATGATCCGCTTTATCGGCGCAACGGTGCAGGTGATCGGCACCGGCTGGGTGGCCAGCGCCGGCGCCCATATCTATCTGGGGGCGAAGAAAGAGAACCGGCTCTGCCTGCCCAACACCCGCTTCCTGCTGCATCAGCCGATGGGCGGGGCCGGCGGCCGGGCGGTCGATATCGACATCGAAGCGCGCGAGATCATCAAGATGCGCCGCCGCCTGAACGAGATCATCGCCCGCGAGACCGGCCAGCCACTGGAGAAGGTCGAGCGCGACACCGACCGCAACTACTGGATGTCGGCCGAGGAGGCGAAGGACTACGGCCTCGTCGGCAAGATCATCAGCAGCATGAAGGATGTCGGCTGAGCCCAGCCGACCGACGACGCGGCGGCGGGTCCTGCTCGGGCTCGCCGCCCTTCCCTTCTGCGCCGCGGCCGCCCCGGCCACCGACCAGGCGGGCGAACGGCGCCTCAAGCTCTACAACCCGCACACCGATGAGCGCTTCGACGACGTCTACGCCGTCGACGGCGCCTATGTGGCCGACGCCCGGCAACGGCTGAACTGGCTGCTGCGCGACCATCATGTCGACAAGGCGACCGAGATGGATCCGGGAGTCTTCGACCTGCTGTGGCTGATGTCCCGGCGCTACCAGGTCGCCAGGGGCCGGCGGGTGACGATCAACCTGCATTCCGGCTACCGCACCCCCGAGACCAACGAGAAGCTGCGCCCCGAAGGCGCCGCCCGGAACAGCCTGCACATGCAGGGCAAAGCGGTGGACCTGTCGGTGCAGGGCTACGGCATGGTGTTCCTGGCGAACCACGCCCGCGCCGTCGCCAGCGGCGGCCTCGGCCTCTACTGGCGCTCCGATTTCGTCCATCTCGACACCGGGCCCAGGCGCGTCTGGTACAAGCGCTTCTAGGCCCAGGACCGCGCCCGGCCGGTCATTCGCCAGTGCCTCGGTTACTTTCAACACCCTTCTTGCGCCGTTTGGCGGGAATGCCGAACTTGCCGCCGGTGCCTATTCGTAACCAAGTTCGGAGAATTCCATGGCGAAGCTCGCCCTGATCGGCGCCACCGGCAATGTCGGCTCCAAGATCCTGGCCGAAGCGCTGAACCGCGGCCACGAGGTCACCGGCATCGTCCGCAACCCCGAGAAGCTGCCGCAGCATCCGAAGCTGACCGCCAAACGCGGCGACGTGTTCGACGCCGACGGCCTCGCCAAGCTGCTGGCCGGGCACGATGCGGTGATCAGCGCGGTGCATTTCACCGCCTCCGACCCCGCCGTGCTGCTGCGCGCGGTCAAGGCCTCCGGGGTCGGGCGCTACCTCGTGGTCGGCGGCGCCGGCAGCCTGGAGGTGGCGCCGGGCGTGCAGCTGGTCGACACGCCGGAGTTCCCGGCGATCTACAAGGAAGAGGCGTCCAAGGGCCGCGACTTCCTGAACCTGCTGCGCGGCGAGACGGAGCTGGAGTGGACATTCCTGTCGCCCTCGGCCGTCATCGCGCCGGGCGAGCGCACCGGCACGTTCCGGCTGGGCGACGACCAGCTCCTGGTCGGCGCGGACGGGCAGAGCCGGATCAGCCAGGAGGACTATGCGATCGCCATGATCGACGAGCTGGAGAAGCCGGCCCATATCCGGCGGCGCTTCACCGTCGGCTACTGATACCAGCGGTCCTTGAGACCGACTCTTCGTCCCTTCCCGTCATGGCGAGCCCCGAAGGGGCGTGGCCATGACGGGTCAATATTGCCGACCGCTGGTATGAGCCCACCGGACGATTGTCTCCGGCGGCGCGACGGATTGTTGCCGGCCCGGCGCTTGACGGTGCGGTCCCGAAACAACTTATTCGTAGCGCCGCCGGGGCTTCCCGGAAACCGCGGCGCCTCCCTGCCCTCTCGACCATTCTGGAGATAGTCATGGCCGATCTGAACGAGCAGCTCGACCACACCTGGGCGCCGCGCGTGCTCAGCATCCTGCGCATCGCCACCAGCCTGTTCTTCCTGCAGCACGGCACCGCCAAGCTGCTCGGCTTCCCGCATGTGCCGATGTTCGATGGCGTGCAGCTCTTCTCGCTGATCGGGCTGGCCGGCGTGCTGGAGCTCGTCGGCGGCGTGCTGTTGCTGATCGGGCTGTTCACCCGCCCGGTCGCCTTCATCCTGTCCGGCGAGATGGCGGTGGCCTATTTCATGGCCCACGCGCCGCAGAGCTTCTTCCCGATCCTGAACAACGGCGAGCTGGCGGCGCTGTACAGCTTCGTCTTCCTGTACCTGGCCGCCGCCGGCGGCGGGGCCTGGAGCCTGGACGCGGTCCGCAACCCGCGCCTGACCAGCGCCTGATACTCGCAGCAGCAGCCGGTGCTACGGAGCCGGCTGCTGCTGGGTGATGCAGTGGATGCCGCCGCCGCCGAGGAAGATGTCGCGGGCATGGACCTGGACGACGCGGCGGTTCGGGAAGGCGTCGCGGATGATGCGGAAGGCGCGCTCGTCCTCGGCCACGTCGAAGGCCGGCATCACCACGCCGCCATTGGCGATGTAGAAGTTGATGTAGGACAGGCTCAGCCGCTTGCCCTTGTGCTCCTGCCGCGCCGGCTGCGGCACCTCGATCACCTGCAGCGGCCGGCCCTTGGCATCCTTTGCCGAGCGCAGGATGTCGAGATTGGTCTGCAGCACGTCGAAATTGCCGTCGCTCTTGTCGTCGGTCGACAGCGCCAGCACCACGCCCGGCCGCACGAAGCAGGCGATCTCGTCGATATGGCCGTCGGTCTCGTCGTCCTCGAGCCCCTCGGGCAGCCAGATCACGGTGGAGACGCCCAGCCAGTCGCGCAGGTTCTGCTCGACCTGGGCCTTGGTCACGTCCGGGTTGCGGTTCTGGTTGAGCAGGCATTGCTCGGTGGTCAGCACCGTGCCTTCGCCGTCGACATGGATGGCGCCGCCCTCGAGCACGAAGGGCGCGCGGAAGCGGCGGGCGCCGACATGCTTCAGGATCCGCTTCGCCACCACCGCGTCGCGGCTGTAGGGCTGGTACTTCTGGCCCCAGGCGTTGAAGCGCCAATGCGCGCCGGCCAGGTGGCCGTTGCGGTCGAGCAGGAAGGTCGGCCCCGAATCGCGCAGCCAGCTGTCGTCGATCTCCATCGACACCACGTCGATCGCCGTGCCGTTGCCCAGCGTCAGCGACGCCTCGGCGACGTCCGCCGGGTTGCAGACCATCGTCACCGGCTCGAAATCGGCGATGGCCCGGGCAACGTCGGCATAGGCGGTGCGGGCTGCATCCAGGTTCTCGCCCCAAACCTCCTCACGGCAGGGCCAAGCCATCCAGCAGCGGCTGTGGGATTCCCATTCCGCTGGCATGACGTAACCGAGGGATGCAGGGACGGTCACAATGGTGTTCCGAGGTGGTTGACGCTCAAGCGCCAGAGGCTAGCGTCCGCCGCGCCCGGATGAAAGAGCCGCTTTTCGGCTTACCGATATGGAACGGGCCCGACCGCGAGGCCAGGCCCGAGAAACCGATCGTCCCGAAGGACTATGATGACAGCGCAGCAATCAAATGCGGCGCCGAGAGATCGACTTTTCCCCCTTCGCCAGATGGCGCCCGAACGGGCCCAGACGAATGGTTCCAAAGATCGACAGAAACGACATGAAAAGCTCATGCATTGTTTTCGAACACCACAGATATAGTCGATCGAACATGACTTTTGCTCAGCGGCCGGCGCCGAGGGCCGCATGCGCGCCACGCATGACTCAGAGTGCTGCGCGGCGCAGCGGAAATTCGCAAGGAAACGCCGTTTTGGCCCGCTCCGACCTCAGCTTCCTGCGGCGAAGGCCAGATGCTCGTCCCGCCGCCGCTTCTTCTCGTGCCGCACCAGGAGGCCGCCGGCGATCACGACGCCGATGGTGACGACCACCACGATGATGGTGGCCAGCGCGTTGATCTCCGGCGTCACCCCGAGCTTCACCTTGGAGAAGATGTAGACCGGCAGCGTGGTCGAGCCGGGGCCGGAGACGAAGCTGGTGATCACCAGCGTGTCCAGCGACAGGGTGAAGGCGAGGAGCCAGCCGGCGATCACCGCCGGCGAGATGATCGGCAGGGTGATCCAGAAGAACACCGTCAGCGGCCGGGCGCCGAGGTCCATCGCTGCCTCCTCGATCGATTCGTCGAGGCTGACCAGGCGCGACTGCACGATCACCGCGACATAGGCCAGGCAGAAGGTGATGTGGGCGATGGTGATGGTCAGCATGCCGCGGCCCTGCGGGAAGCCGAACAGGCTTTCCATGGCCACGAACAGCAGCAGCATCGACAGGCCGGTGATCACCTCCGGCATCACCAGCGGCGCCGTGACCATGCCGGAGAACAGCGTGCGGCCGCGGAACCGGCCGAAGCGGGCCAGCACCAGCCCGGCCACGGTGCCCAGCACGCAGGCGACGGTGGCGGCGATCGCGGCGATCTCCAGCGACCGCCGCGCCGCGTCGAGCATCTGGGCGTTCTCCAGCAGCGTGCCGTACCACTTGGTGGAGAAGCCGCCCCAGATCGTGACCAGCCGGCTGTCGTTGAAGGAGTAGATCATCAGGAGGATGATCGGCACGTAGAGGAAGGCGTAGCCGAACACCAGGGCGGTGAACAGGAACCAGGGCCGCCTCATCGCTCCGCCTCCTGCTGCTTCGCCTGGACGTACTGGAAGACCATGATCGGGATCACCAGCACCAGCAGCAGCACGATCGCGACCGCCGAGGCCACCGGCCAGTCGGTGTTCTGGAAGAACTCGTTCGACAGCACCTTGCCGATCATCAGCGTGTCGATGCCGCCGAGCAGCTCGGGGATGACGTATTCGCCGACCGCCGGGATGAACACCAGCAGCGAGCCGGCGATGATGCCGGGCATCGACAGCGGCAGGGTGATCACCAGGAACGCCTTCCACGGCCGGCAGCCGAGATCCTCCGCCGCCTCGAGCAGGGTGACATCGAGCTTCTCCAGCGTCGCGTAGAGCGGCAGGATCATGAACGGCAGGTAGGAATAGACGATGCCGATATAGACGGCGACGTCGGTGTGCAGGATCTCCAGTGGCTGGTCGATGATGCCGAGCCAGAGCAGCAGGTTGTTGAGCAGCCCCTGGCTCTGCAGGATGCCGATCCAGGCGTAGACCCGGATCAGGAACGAGGTCCAGAACGGCAGGATCACCAGCATCAGCAGCGGCACCCGCCACTGCTGGCTCGACCGGGCGATCGCATAGGCCATCGGATAGCCGACCAGGAGGCTGAGCACCGTCGAGATCGCCGCGATCTTCAGCGAGCTGAGATAGGCGGTGACGTAGAGCGGATCGTCCAGCAGGAACTGGAAGTTGCCGAGGCTGAGCGTGACGCCGAGATGGGTCTCGTCGACCCAGTCGAGCAGCGCCGTGTAGGGCGGCATCCCGATCACCTTGTCGGCGAAGGCGATCTTCAGGACGATGACGAAGGGGATCAGGAAGAACAGGAACAGCCAGACATAGGGGACCGCGACCACCAGGGTGCGGCCGAGCCGGCCGCCCAGCCGCCGCAGGAGCGATGGGCCCGCCGCGACCCGCGGCGCCGAGCCGTCCACTGCGTCGCTCGCAGTCACCGCCGTCATTGCGTCAGCACCACGCCGGCGAAAGGCTGCCAGGACAGCCAGACCTCGTCCTCCCAGGTGATCGGCATCTCGGTCAGGCGCGAGACGTTCGGCGCCGTCACCCGCACCGTCTTCCCGTTCGGCAGCGCGATCAGATAGATCGAGAGGTTGCCGAGATAGGCGATCTCCTTCACCACGCCGGCGGTGCCGTTGTAGGCGCCGTCGCCGCGCTGCTTGGAGATCGCGATCTTCTCCGGCCGCACCGCGACCCAGACCTGGGTCCCGACCGGCACCGGCAGGCCGTGGCTGACATGGAGCTGGCAGCCGGCTTCGGGGCTGTCAATGATGACATGCTCCGGGTGGTCCTCGGCCACCCGGCCTTCGAACAGGTTCACCGAACCGATGAAGTCGGCGACGAATTTCGACTGCGGGTATTCGTAGATCTCGGCCGGGGTGCCGAGCTGGGAGATGTAGCCGGAGTTCATCACGGCGATGCGGCTGGACATCGTCATCGCCTCCTCCTGGTCGTGGGTCACGACCACGAAGGTGATGCCGACCTTCTCCTGGATGTTCACCAGCTCGAACTGGGTCTGCTCGCGCAGCTTCTTGTCGAGCGCGCCCAGCGGCTCGTCCAGCAGCAGCAGCTTCGGCCGCTTGACCAGGCTGCGCGCCAGGGCGACGCGCTGGCGCTGGCCGCCCGACAGCTGGTGCGGCTTGCGCTTGGCGAAGCGGCCGAGCTGGACCAGGTCCAGCACCTCGGCGACGCGGGTCCTGATCTCGGCCGACGGCACCCGGTCCTGGCGCAGGCCGAAGGCCACGTTCTGTTCGACCGTCATGTGGGGGAACAGGGCGTAGGACTGGAACATCATGTTGACCGGCCGCTCATAGGGCGGCACGGCGGTCATGTCGACGCCGTCGATGTAGATCTTGCCCTCGGTCGGCCGCTCGAACCCCGCCATCATGCGCAACAGCGTGGTCTTGCCGCAGCCCGACCCGCCCAGGAGGGCGAAGAACTCGCCGCGATAGATCGACAGGCTGACATCGTCGACGGCGGTGAAGTCGCCGAACTTCTTGGTCACCTTCTCGATCCGGACATAGGGCTTCTCGTCCGGATTGCGCCACGGCTGCGGCGCGATCTGCTGCTTCGGCTTGACTTGAGCCATCCCCGTCTCCGGCCCTGTCTCCCATGTGAAACGGCCGCCGCCCGTGTCCGGTGCGGCGGCCGCCCTTGCTACTGGCCGGTGCGGATGCGTGTCCAGGTGCGCGTGCGCAGCCGCTCATAGCTGGACGACGCCTCCTTGGCCGCGAACAGCCGCTTCATCACGTCCTCCGGCGGGAAGACGTTCGGGTTGTTGGCGACCTCGGGGTCCATCAGCTCCCGGCTGCCCTTCACCGCGTTGGCGTAGCCGACATAGTCGTCGATCCCCGCCATCACCTTCGGCTCGAGGATGAAGTTCATGAAGGCGTAGGCCTCGTCCGGATGCGGCGCATCCTTCGGCATCGCCATCATGTCGAACCAGATCAGCGTCCCTTCCTTGGGGATGATGTAGTCGATGTTGACGTTGTTCTTCGCCTCCTCGGCCCGGCTCTTGGCGATGTTGACGTCGCCCGACCAGCCGATCGAGACGCAGACGTTGCCGCCCGCCAGGTCGTTGATGTACTGCGAGGAGTGCAGGTACTTGAGGTACGGCCGGAACTTCATGATCGCCTCTTCGGCGGCCTTCAGATCCTCCGGCTTCTCGCTGTTCGGGTCGAGCTTCAGGTAGTTCAGCGCCACCGGCAGGATGTCGGTCGGGCTGTCCAGCGCGGTGATGCCGCAATCCGCCAGCTTCTTCGCGTTCTCCGGATTGAACACCAGGTTCCAGCTGTCCAGCGGCACGTCGCCCAGGCGCTTCTTCACCTCGTCGACATTGTAGCCGATGCCGACCGTGCCCCACTGGTAGATGATCGCATGCTTGTTGCCGGGATCGGCGGTCTCGACCAGCTTCATCAGCTCCGGATCCAGGTTCTTCCAGTTCGGGATCTTGGAGCGGTCGAGCTCGCCATAGACCCCGGCCTTGATCTGCCGGGCCAGGAAGGGCTGCGCCGTCGGCACCACCAGGTCGTAGCCGGAATTGCCGGTCAGCAGCTTGGCTTCCAGCACCTCGTTGTTGTCGTAGGTGTCGTAGACCGTCTTGATGCCGGTCGCCTTGGTGAAGTCGTCGAGCGTGGTCTCGCCGATATAGTCCGACCAGTTGTAGATGTTGACGACCTTCTCCTGGGCCAGCGCCGGCGCCGCGGCGGCGCACAGCGCCACGGTCGCGAGAAGGCTTTGCACGAGACGCTTCATGTCACCGTTCCCTGTCTGTGATCTGGTCGAGACCCGTCGAGCCGGCTCCCCCTTCTGATTCATGCAACCCGCCGCCGGGATACCTGTCAATCACGGCGATGGCGCAGTGCACAAGGCGGTGCTCGAACCGCCCTCCTGTGCCCTGGCTTCGTGACATTTGCAACCCCGTCCGCAACGAAGAAGGGCGGCCGTATCGCGGCCGCCCCGCCCTCACATCTTGCCGACGTCCCGCGCCGTGGCGTCGATCGCGATCCTGGCCCGCCGCACCAGCTCGTCGACCTCGTCGCGCGAGATCACCAGCGGCGGCGCCAGCACCATCGTGTCGCGCACCGCGCGCATCACCAGGTCGTTGTCGAAGCAGTGGTTGCGGCAGGTGGTGCCCACGGCCCCGTAGTTCGGGAAGCGGCGGCGCGTGGCCTTGTCCTGGACCAGCTCGATCCCGGCGATCAGGCCGACGCCGCGCACCTCGCCGACGATCGGATGGTCGGCGAAGGCCTCGCGCAGCTTGTCCTGGAAGTAGGGGCCGATATCGGTCCGGGTGCGGTCGACCAGCCCTTCCCGCTCCATGATCCGGATGTTGGCCAGCGCGACCGCGCAGGCCACCGGATGACCGGAATAGGTGAAGCCGTGATAGAACTCGCCGCCCTGCTCGATCAGCGTCTCGGCCACCCGATCGCCGACCATGACGGCGGAGAGCGGCAGGTAGCCCGAGGTGATGCCCTTGGCCAGCGTCATCAGGTCGGGCTTGATGCCGAACAGGTCGGAGCCGAACCACTCGCCGGTACGGCCGAAGCCGCAGATCACCTCGTCGGCGATCAGCAGCACGTCGTAGTCCCGGCAGATGCGCTGCAGCTCGGGGAAGTAGCTCGCCGGCGGGATGATGACGCCGCCCGCACCCTGGATCGGCTCGGCGATCACCGCGGCGACGCTGTCGGCGCCGAGCTCCCTGATCCGGTCCTCGACCGCCTTGGCGGCCAGCTTGCCGAAGGCCTCGGGCTCGAGGTCACCGCCGTTGTCGTACCAGTAGGGCGCCATGACGTGATGGAAGCCCGGGAACGGCAGGTCGGCCTGGCGGTGCATCGCCCCCATGCCGCAGAGCGACACGGCCGCCATGGTCGAGCCGTGATAGCCGTATTGCCGGCCGATGATCGCCTTCTTGCGGTGCTTGCCCTTGAGGTCCCAATAGTGCCGGACCATGCGGACGATGGTGTCGTTCGCCTCCGACCCGCTGTTGGCGTAGAAGACGTGGTTGAGGCCGGCGGGCGTGATCTCGGCCAGCTTGGCCGACAGCTCGGCCGCGGCCGGCGTCGTGGTCTTGAAGAAGGTGTTGTAGAAGGGCAGCTCGAGCATCTGCTCATGGGCGACGTCGGCCAGCTCCTTGCGGCCGTAGCCGACATTGACGCACCACAGCCCGGCCATGCCGTCGACCAGCTGGCGGCCTTCGGAATCCCACAGCCAGACGCCTTCGGCCCGGGTGATGATGCGGCTGCCGCCCTCGCTGGCCAGCGACTTGTAGTCGGTGAAGGGGTGCAGGTGATGGGCGGTGTCGATCGCCTTCCACTCGGCGGTGGAGCGGCTGGCGGCAAAGCTGTTCATGACGCGACCTCGCGCGAATCCGATCGGAAAAAGGCGGAAACCGGGCCGCATTCGCGCGGCCCAAGCAGGTCAGGCGCGCGGCGGATTGTAGCCGATGCGGGCGCACAGCAGCATCAGCTCCTGCTTGCGCGATCGGCGACTGCGATGGGGCCATGGCCGCGTCATGATTTCATAAAGATACCGCCGCCGATCCGCGGCGTCACTAGTCAGCTGACCGGCGCGGCGCGATCGAACACGGCGAGGATCGGGCCGACCCGGATGCCCCAGCCGACCGACAGCCCGTCCGGCGCCGACAGGGCCGAGATCGAGCCGTCGAGATAGAGCGCGTCGCGGCAGCCCAGCGCGTCGCGGAACAGCCGGGCGAAGCTGCCGAAGCTGACCCCGTCGCGCGAGATGGCGAAGACCACGGTGTGGCCGTCGCGCACGCCGACGCCGTTGCGGATCTTGCGCGACGCGCCGTCGTCGCTGAACAGCGGGTGCAGGGCGCCGTCGATCACCAGCATCGGGCCGGACTGGGTGGCGATCCGGGCCGAAGGAGCCTGCCGCAGATAGGCCTCGGTCTCCAGGATGCCGGCGCCGTCGTCGCCGGCGTAGAAGACGCCGTTCGGCTTCATGAAGAAGTTGCCGTCGCCATCCGCCAGATTGGCCGGATGCAGCTCCCGCCCGCCGGAGACGAAGAGCCCGACCGGCGACAGGTCCGGGTGGTACATGCCGGCGTTCATCGCAACGAGCGGCGGGTCGCCCGCGGCCGTCATCGCCCGCTTGAAGGCATAGAGCGAGCCGTAGGGCTGGCCGTCCCGGCCCTGCCAGAACAGGCCGAGGCGGTGGCGGCGCAAGTCGATCTCGCAGACAGTGTAGTCGACGCTCTCAAAGGACAGCGGCCGGCACAGCGGCGCGGCAGCCGCCCGGGGTGCCGGGGCCGTCACCGGGGCGGCGGGCGCCGGCGGGGCCGGCTCGGCCACGCTTCCCGGCCGGGGCGTGCCGACGCCCGTGCCACAGGCCGCGGTGGCGAGAAGGGCGAGCATGGGCAGAAACGGCCGGGTGCGGCTCATCAGGTAGCGCTCACGTCATCGGATGGCGGGGCGGTTCTACATAGCAGCGTGGCCGGGCAGTACGGCAAGATTCAGGATGCCGGGGTGCGGCGCAACCAGCCTCGGCCCTGGCCTTCGTATCGAATTGTGCAATGCAGCAATCCTGAGATATTTCGCGACAATTCCCGATCCGGCCCGACACAGTTCTGAGACATCCGGCCGGCAAGCTGCGGCGGTGTCGGGAAGGCGGGGCTTCCTCCGCCCATCGGCTCGACGCCATAGGAGCGCAGACATGGGACGCCCGGTCACTCGGACGTTGGCGGGAGTTGTCGCACTGACCCTGATCGGGGGGCTGGCAGGGCTGGGATGGCAGGCGTCGCGGAGCACCGCGGCGACCGGTCAGGCCGCGGCGCGGCCGGCCCCCACCGTGATCGTGTCCCAGCCGCTGGTCCGGCGGATCGTCGATCAGCGGGAATATGCCGGCCGCTTCGAGCCCACCGCGAGCGTGGAGATCCGGGCGCGGGTCTCGGGCTATCTGCAGTCGATCAACTTCGATGACGGCCAGATCGTCCAGGCCGGCCAGGTCCTGTTCACGATCGATCCCCGCCCCTATCAGGCCGCGGTCGCCGAAGCGCAGGCACAGCTGTCCAGCGCCCGGGCGCAGCGCGACCTCGCCGATCTGGAGCTCCGCCGGGCCGAGCAACTGGTCGGCACCTCCGCGGTCTCCCGCGCCACGCTCGACCAGCGCCGGCAACAGAAGCAGGCGGCCGATGCGGCCTTCGAGCTCGCCCAGGCAGGGCTGACGCGCGCGCAGCTCGACCTGGAGTTCACCGAGATCCGCGCCCCGATCAGCGGACGCGTGTCGAACCGGCGGGTCGACCTCGGCAGCCTGGTGTCGGACAGCGGCACCCTGCTGACCACCGTCGTCGCCCTCGACCCGATCTATTTCGTCTTCGACATGAGCGAGCGCGACTTCGTCGCCTATGAGCGGGCGGTCAAGTCGGGAGAGCTGCGGCCGATCCGGGACAAGGACGTGCCGATCGAGGCCCGCCTGCACGACGACGACGGCTGGCCCTATCGCGGCACGATGAGCTTCGTCGACAACCGGCTCGAGACGGGCGCCGGCACCATCCGCGCCCGCGCGGTGCTGGCGAATGCGGACTTCTTCATCACACCCGGGCAGTTCGGCCGCCTGCGCCTGGCCTCGTCCGGCGCGCACGACGCCCTGCTCATCCCCGAAGCGGCGCTGCTGACCGACCAGGCGAGCCGCATCGTCCTGACAGTGGGGGACGACGACACGCTGCGCGCCGTCCCGGTCCGGCTCGGGCCGCGGCAGCCGGGCGGCCTGCGCGTGGTCGAGAGCGGGCTGCGGCCGGAGGACCGGGTGGTCATCAACGGCCTGCTGCGCGCCCGAGCCGGCCAGAAGGTGGTGCCGGAGGCCGGCGAGATCGCGCCGGCTGCGGCGGCGATGATCAACTGACGCGGGGCCGATCATGCGCCTGGCCCATCTCTGCATCGAGCGGCCGATCCTGGCGACGGTTCTCTCGGTCCTCGTCGTCCTGGTCGGGATCGCCGGCTACGTCACGCTGCCGCTGGCGCAGTATCCCGAGATCACGCCGCCGACCGTGGTGGTCCGCGCCCAGTATCCGGGTGCCTCGGCCGAGGTCGTCAGCAGCACCGTGGCCGTCCCGATCGAGCAGGAGATCAACGGCGTCGAGAACATGCTGTACATGTCCTCGCAGGCCACGGGCGACGGCCAGCTCACCATTACCGTCACCTTTGCGCTGGGCACCGATCTCGACGACGCGCAGGTGCTGGTGCAGAACCGAGTGGCGGTCGCGGAGCCGCGGCTGCCGGAGGATGTCCGCCGCCTCGGCGTGACCGTCCGGAAGGCCTCGCCGGACATCCTGATGGTGATCCAGCTGTTCTCGCCGGATGGCTCGCGCTCGCCTCTCTACCTCTCCAACTATGCCACCCTGCAGATCCGCGACGCGCTGCTGCGCGTCGAGGGCGTCGGGGATGTGCGCCTGCCCACGGCCCGCGACTACGCGATCCAGGTGTGGCTCGACCCGGACGCGGTCGCCGCCCGCAACCTGACGGCCGGAGAGGTTCTCGCGGCGCTGCGGGCCCAGAACGTCCAGGTCGCCGCCGGGGTGGTGAACCAGCCGCCGGTGTCGTCCGACGGCGCCTTCGAGCTGAATGTCGAGACGCTGGGGCGACTGTCCGATCCGGCCGAGTTCGAGGCCATCATCGTCAAGACCGATGCCGATGGCCGGGTCACCCGGATCCGGGACATCGCCCGGGTCGAGTTGACGGCGCAGAGCTTCCGCGGCTCGGCCTATTTCGACGGGCGCGGCTCGCAGCCGATCCAGATCTTTCAACAGCCCGGCTCGAACGCGCTGGAGACGGCCGACCGCGTTGCCGCGGCGATGGCGGAGCTGGGCCGGAACCTGGCGGCCGGGGTCGAATACGCCATCCCGTTCAACCCGACCCGGTTCATCGCCGAATCCGTCAGCGAGGTCTACAAGGCCATATTCGAAGCGATCGCGCTGGTCGTGCTGGTGGTGATCCTGTTCCTGCACAGCTGGCGCGCGGCCATCATCCCGATCCTGGCCATCCCGATCTCGCTGGTCGGCACCTTCGCCGTCATGGCGGGGCTCGGCTACTCATTCAACAACCTCTCTCTCCTGGGGCTGGTCCTGGCCATCGGCATCGTCGTCGACGACGCGATCGTCGTGGTCGAGAACGTCGAGCGGCATCTGCGCGCCGGGCTGTCGCCGAAGGAGGCGGCGCACCGCTCGATGGACGAGATCAGCGGGGCGCTGATCGCCATCGCCCTGGTGCTGTGCGCGGTGTTCGTCCCGGCCGCGATGATGGCCGGCATCTCCGGCCGGTTCTTCCGCCAGTTCGCGGTGACG
The DNA here is from genome assembly GCF_000423185.1 of Inquilinus limosus DSM 16000. Taxonomy (GTDB): domain Bacteria; phylum Pseudomonadota; class Alphaproteobacteria; order DSM-16000; family Inquilinaceae; genus Inquilinus; species Inquilinus limosus. Next base: position 68,417 of record NZ_AUHM01000010.1, read on the forward strand.
ATCGCCGCCGCCACGGCGATCTCCGCCTTCGTGTCGCTGACGCTCAGCCCGGCGCTGTGCGCCCTGCTGCTGCGGCCGCATGGCGACCACGCGGCCATGCCCCGCAACGTCCTGCTGCGCGGGCTCGCCGCCGGCGCCCGCGGTTTCAACGCCGGTTTCGACCGGCTGTCCCTCGGCTATGGCGGGCTGACCCGGCGGCTGCTGCGCGTCGGCTTCCTGGTCCTTGTCGCCTATGCCGGTCTGCTCGGCGTGACCGGCTGGCAGTTCAGCCGGGCGCCGACCGGCTTCATCCCGGTGATGGATCAGGGCTATTTCCTGACGGCGGTCCAGCTGCCGCCCGGCGCCGCCCTGGCCCGCACCGACGCTGTGATGAAGGCCGTGTCCGACCGGCTGGCGGCGACCGACGGCGTCGCCCATACGGTCGCGATCGCCGGCGTCGACGGCGCCACCTTCACCAATGCCTCGAACAGCGGCGTCGTCTTCGCGATCCTGGATCCCTATGAGGAGCGGGCGGAGCGCGGCCTCGACGTCGACCGGATCATCGCCGCCCTGACGACGCAGCTGGCCGACGTCCCCGAGGCCCGGGTCGTGCCGATCAAACCGCCCTCGGTCCGCGGCATGGGCAACACCGGCGGCTTCAAGATGATGATCGAGGACCGCATCGGCGGCACGGCGGAGGAGCTGGAAGCCGCCGTCCGGCAGGTGGTCGCCGCGGCCGGCCAGTCGCCAGAATTCGCCAATGTCTTCTCGCCCTTCAACACCGCCACGCCGAAGCTCTACGCCGACATCGACCGGGTGAAGGCCGAGATGCTGGGCGTGCCCGCCAGCCGCGTGTTCGAGACGCTCGAGATCTATCTCGGCTCGGCCTATGTGAACGACTTCAACCTGCTCGGCCGCACCTTCCAGGTCCGGGCGCAGGCGGACAGCCGGTTCCGTCAGGACCCGGCGGCGCTGGAGGCGCTGAAGACCCGCAGCGAATCCGGCGCCATGGTCCCGATCGGCTCGGTCACGACCTTCGAGGAGCGGACCGGTCCATACCGCATCCCGCGATACAACCTCTATCCCGCGGCCGAGGTGCAGGGCGCGCCGGCCGCGGGCGTGTCGACCGGCACCGCCCTCGACCGGATGGAACAGATCGCGGCCGAAACGCTGCCCGACGGCTACGGCTTCGAATGGACCGAGGTCGCGCTGCAGGAGCGTCTGGCCGGCACCAGCGCCCTCCTCGTCTTCGCGGCCTCGGCGGTGTTCGTGTTCCTGCTGCTCGCCGCCCTGTACGAGAGCTGGACCCTGCCGCTGTCGGTGATCCTGATCGTGCCGATGTGCCTGCTGGCGGCCCTGACCGGGCTCCTCGCCTCCGCCATGGACGTGAACATCCTGGCGCAGATCGGTTTCGTGGTGCTGATCGGCCTCGCCGCCAAGAACGCCATCCTGATCGTGGAGTTCGCGCGGCAGGCCGAGGCCGCCGGCGCCGACCGCTTCGAGGCGGCGATCGACGCCGCCCGCGTCCGCCTGCGCCCGATCGTGATGACCTCCCTCGCCTTCATCCTCGGCGTGGTGCCGCTGGTGGTTGCCGCAGGCGCCGGGGCGGAAATGCGCCAGTCGCTCGGCGTGGTGGTGTTCTTCGGGATGGCCGGCGTGACCGCCTTCGGCCTGGTCTTCACGCCCGTCTTCTATGTCGCCTGCCGAGGGCTGGAGCACGCGGCCCGACGGCTCGCCGGCCGCGCCAAGCCCCTGACAACGGCGCCCACCGCAGCGTCTCCATCGATGCAGAAAGGTCACGAATGACCACGGATGTGATGACCATTCCCCTCGAGGCCTCCCGGCGCTACACCGCCACCGCACAATGGCTGCACTGGGTCACGGCGGCCCTGATCCTCGCCGTCCTGGTCCTGGCCTGGGTGATGGAGAGCCTTCCGAACGGCGACGCCTCGCGCGCCACCGTGATCATGCTGCACAAATCGGTCGGGCTGACGATCCTGGCCCTGACCGCCGTGCGGCTGGCGTGGCGGGCGATCCATCCGCCGCCCCCTTCGGCGCGACGGGCGGCCTGGGAGTCCGCGGCCGCCACGGCCAGCCATTGGCTGCTCTACCTCGTGCTGCTGGCGATGCCGATCAGCGGCTATCTGATGTCCGCCGGCCGCGGACGCGCCATCCCGTATTTCAACCTGTTCGACGTGCCGCTGCTGACGCCGCCGACCGATGCGATCTGGCGGATCGGCAGCACCGTGCATGCGGTCGGGCAATGGGCGCTCTACGCCCTGGTCGTGCTGCATGTCGCCGCCGCGGTTTGGCACGTGGCCGTCCGGCGGGACGGCACGCTGGACCGGATGCTGCCGGAGCAGACCGCCGCCGAGACTTACGGCCCGTAGCGCCGCCGTGCCTCGATCGCCAGGCCGACGCCGACCGCACCGAAACTATCCCCCTCCACCACCCGGGCGGCCGGTGCCTCGGCCAGTGCGGCGGCGCGGAAGGCCGGCAGCAAGGCCGAGCCGCCGGTCAGGAACACCGCGTCGAGACGGTCCGGGCTGAGGTCGGCCGCCTGAACGCAGCGGCGGATCAGCGCCGACAGCCGGCCGACCGCGTCGCGGATTGCCGCATCCAGCGCCGCCCGGCCGGCGCGCAGCCCCAGCTTCGGCTCGACCAGGCGCAGGTCGATCACGGTCGGATCCTTGCTGCCGAGCGCGATCTTCGCCGCCTCGACCCGCAGCGCCAGGCTGTGGCCGAGATTGCCCTCCAGCACCCGCAGCAGCCGGTCGATCTTCTGCGGCTCGCGCGATTCCCGCCGCACCTCGCGCACCTCCGCCACCACCTTCGGGGAATAGAGCGCGTTGATCCGGCTCCAGGTCGCCAGCATGTGGAAGTAGCGGCTGGGCGTCACCGCGCCCGGGCGCTTCATCTTCGCGCCGAGGCCGAGCGCCGGCATCACCGTGGCCAGGCTGAACAGCCGGTCCACATCGGTGCCGCCCAGCCGGATGCCGTCATTGGCCAGGATGTCCGCCGCGCGGTCCGGCAGGTCCCTGCGCTGCGGCCCGAGCCGGACGATCGAGACGTCGGACGTGCCGCCGCCGATATCGACGATCAGCGCCACCTCCTCCCGCCCCAGCCCGGCCTCGTAGGTGCGGGCCGCGGCGATCGGCTCGTATTCGAAGGACACCTCGGAGAAGCCGGCCTCGCGCGCGATCGCCTGCAGCGTGTCCTGGGCTTTGCTGTCGCCGGCCGGGTCGTCGTCGACGAAATGCACCGGCCGGCCGTGCACCACCCGCTCCAGCGCATGGCCGCAGGCCGCCTCGGCCCTGGCCTTCATCTCGGCCAGGAACATCGCGATCACCTGCTTGAAGCCGATGCGCTCGCGCCCGACCCAGGTCTCCTCCTCGATCAGCGGGGTGCCGAGCACGGATTTGATCGACCGCATCAGCCGGCCCTCCAGGCTGTCGACATAGGAGTCGATCGCCGAGCGGCCGAAGCGCGGCGCGCCGCCGACCATGTCGAACCAGATCGCGCTGGGCAGCGTCGTCGCCGCGCCCTCCAGCGGCAGCAGCCGCGCGCCGCCGGAGTCGACGATGCCGAGGGTCGAGTTCGAGGTGCCGAAATCCAGGCCGCAGACCGCCATCACCGCCTCCGCTCCAACGCCGAAAAGCCCCGGATCCGGTCGGACGGGGCTGAAGGGCGCGGGTTGTAACCCGGGCAGGAGGCGGAGGGAAGAGGCTGCGGCCCAGTGCCCGTCCTTACGCCAGCTCGTTGAGCAGGGCCTTTCCGCTTATCAAGTCGGCGGTCTCGAATCCCTCAGTGAAGGCGTCGATGACCGACGCGAGCATCGCGCGTGCCTCAGCGACCTTGCCTGCTTCGTGCCAGAGGCGGGCCAGCCTCTTCGCCGCACGCAGCTCCCACATGCGCGCCGATTGCGCCCTGGCAGTCCTAAGGGCGCGATCGAACTGCACCTCGGCATTCGCCGCGTCGCCCCGGGCAAGCGCGACCTCGCCCGCAAGTCGATACAGCTCTGCTTCGTACCAACGCTCGTCAGTGGCCCGCACCAGGCGCAACGCCTCGTCGAGCTGCTCCTGCGCCTCCGGCCATCGTCCTTCCTGGAGATAGATCTCGGCCAGAATCGAGATCGTGTAGGGCTGCTCGACCTTCTGTTCCGTCGCGGCAAGCTTTGCCAGCGCGTCGCGCATCAATTCTATGCCGTCGTCCACCGCACCCCGACGGGCGCGCGTCCAGCCTTGAAACACGCGCGCGACCTCATGGAAGACGACGATGCCCTTGTCCGCAGCGAGGCCAAGCAGCGCCGTGACGTTTGCCTCCACGGCCGCGCAGTCGCCGCAGAAGTGATACAGGTAGCAGCCGTTTCCGAGCGCCATTGCGTAGAGAAACGCGGGCATGCCTTCGGAGGCCGCTATCGCCTCCCTGGCACGGGCATGGGCCTGCTCGGGATAGCCCAGCGCGAAAAGCGCCCAGGCGAGATATGTCAACGCGAAGGTGGGGTACTGTCGGTGCGAGTACAGATCGACAAGCGCGCGGTCGGCACCACCAACACGAAGACACTCTTCCAGAAACCGGCGGCTGCGCACGAGATCGCCCAGCAGGAAGGCCGTGGCCCCGATCAGCTGGTACGCCACCGTCAGCGCTGAAGCATTGCGACCACGCTGCGCAATCTCCAGGAATTCCGTCGCGTAGCCTTCGGCGTCGTGCAGCTTCGGACGGTTAAAAGCGCAGATGAACTGCCCATAAACCACCTCCAACAGCCGATCGGCGTCGCCGGCCTGCTCGCACAGCGCCCGGGCGCGTCTGTAGGCCTCCTCGGTCTGCGATGACCCTGTCCCACGGATTGCCCGGTATATTGCGCCCAATGACATCTGCAGGCCGAGTTCGGCATGTTTTCGCCGGTCGTCCGGCAGTTCGGGCATCAGCGCGACAGCCCGAGTCAAATGGAGCTCTGCCTCGACATAGTTGGAACGCTCGCTCGCTCTCGCACCAGCGCGCTGCCAACAGGCAATCGCACGCTCCCACAGTCCTGCGGCCTCATAGTGATGCGCAAGCAGCTCAGGCTGCTCCTCCGTGATCTCCGCGAATTCCTGCTCCAGCGCTTCGGCGGTCCGTGCATGCAGTTGCTGCCGGACGCTCACCAACAAGGTCTCGTAAGCGGCGTCCTGCACCAGAGCGTGCTTGAAGACATAATGTGTCTGAGGCGGCGAGCCTCGGCGGAATATCAGTCCTGCCTGCACGAGCTCGTCCAGAGCTCGGGTCAATATATCTCCATCCAGCGACGAGACCTCCGCTAGCAGAGCTTCGCTGAACTCCCGGCCCAGTACCGACGCGGTTTGCGCGACCTCCTTCATCGCAGCCGTCCGGTCGAGCCGTGCCATCAGCGTGTCCTGCAGCGTTGCCGGAACGGACAACTGTGGCGGGCCATCACGGACAAGACCGCCTGCGCGAACGGCCGAGAAGCCGGATTCCAGTACGGCCTTGGTCAGCTCCTCGACAAACAGCGGCACGCCGTCCGCCTTCACAACGATCTGGTCGATGGTCCCCGGCGGCAGGGTCGTGGCAGCGGTCAACTCGCCGACCATGGCCGCCGCCTGCGTTCTGCTCAGCCGGTTCAGCATCAGCACGGTTACATGTGCGCGACGGCTCCAGGATGGCGTGTAATCCGGCCGACAGGTCACCACCATCAGGACGCGAGCATCCTGCAGGCGATCAATCGAAGCCGAGATCAGCTCGTCGCTCGACGGATCGATCCAATGCGCGTCCTCGATGACGAACAGCACGGGCTGCCGCGCGGCGAGGCCCAGCAGTCGATCGACGAGCACCGCCAACGTCTTCTCCTTCAGGCGCTGCGGCGTCAGGTCGAGCGCCGGATAGCGCCCGCCGACAGGAATCGACAACAGGGCCGCAAACAACGAGGCGACTTCCGGCACTGCCTGTCCAGACTCGGCCAGCAGCTGCTCCAGCTTGTCCAATTTGGCGTCCGGCGGATCGGTTCTCAGCAACCTGGCCGCCTGCTCCAGCTGGCGCACAAAGGGGTACAGCGCGCTGTTCGTGAAATGCGCCGAGCATTGGCAGCGCAGCCGCACATGCGGGTCCTCGGCAATGCACTCGCGCAACGCCTCGGAGAGGCGCGACTTGCCGATGCCGGGTTCGCCGCATAGCAGCACCACCTGCCCTTCCCCCTGCTTCGCCTGCTCCCAGCGGCGCATCAGCAGGTCTATCTCCGCGTCGCGGCCGACCAACGGGACCAACCCAGCGGCATGCAGCGCTTCGAAGCGGCTCTCGGTCGGGCGTTCACCGATCACGCGCCAGATCTGCATCGGCCTTGCGACGCCCCTCAGCTGATGGACGCCGAGGTCTTCATACGAAAAAAGCCCAGCAACCAGTTGCTTGGTGCTCGGGCTGATCACCAAAGCATTGGGGGATGCCAGCGCCTGTAGTCGGGCGGCGATATTCGGGGTCTCGCCGACGATCGCCATCTCCTCGCGTGCCGCGCCGAAGCCCATCGCGCCAGCGACGACCAGCCCGGTGTGGACACCGAGGCGGACGCCAAGCTCGATGCCCATCTCCCGCTCGAGCCGCTCGCTCAGTTGCCTGACAGCCTCGACGATACCAAGGCCGGCGCTCACCGCGCGCTGAGCATCGTCCTCATGGGCACGAGGAATGCCGAAATAGGCCAACAAGCCGTCGCCGATGTATTTCGCGACATGGCCATCGTACCGTTCAATGATGCTGGTGCAGGCCGCCTGGTAGGCGCGCAGGACCTCGCGAAGCTCTTCAGGATCGAGAGAGCCGGAGAGAGCCGTAGAGCCGACCAGGTCGCAGAACATCACTGTCAGCTGACGCCGTTCCGCCTGGTCCCCGGAAGCCGCCGGCATCACGGTCGCAACGCTGCGGACGGAACTTTCGGCCGGTGCGAGATCGGCGATCGCCTTGAGCAGCCGCTTGCGGTCAGCCAGGCGGATGATACCGAGGTCTTTCAGATCCTCATTGGTGAGCTCAGGCAACAGGTCGAAATCGACGCCATTCTCGGCGAACGCCTCTGCATAGAGGCCGAGCCCGAGATCTTCGAGCCATCTCTTCAGCTCGCGCGCCATGCCGTCTCCTGAGCATGCCCAGGGAATTTTACCGCGGATGCCGGGGGGCCTGTAGACATTCGTTTGACCGGCCCTGACTGAAAACCGGCCGCTCGGTCCCCTGCAAACACCCGAATGTCTACAGACCTCAAGCTGCTGCGCCGGACAGCCCGAACACCTGCGCCACCAGCTCATAGGAGCGCAGCCGGGCCGCGTGGTCGTGGATCATGCTGGTGATCATCACCTCGCTGGCCACGGTCTCGCCGGCCAGGCGCTCGATCTCGGCCTTCACCGTCTCCGGCGTGCCGACGATCTGGTTGCGCCGGGCGCTCTCGGCCACGCGCTTCTCCTCCGGCGTGTAGGGGTAGGACAGCGCCTCCTCCGGGCTCGGCAGGACGCTGGGCCGGTTGGTCCGCAGCCGCACCCAGGACAGCTGGTGCGGCGCGGCCAGCCGCTCGGCCTCCGCCGCGTCCTCGGCGCAGTAGACCGAGACGGTCAGGATCGCATGCGGCTCGCGCATCGCCGCCGAGGGGCGGAAGTTGCTGCGGTAAAGATGCATCGCCGGCATCGTGTATTGCGGGCTGAAGTGATGCGCGAAGGCGAAGCCGACGCCGAGATGGGCGGCGAAGCGGGCGCCGAAATCGCTGGAGCCCAGCATCCAGACCGGCGGCAGGGGCACGTCCTCCGGCACCGCGCGGACGGACCGGAAGGCGTGGTCGGCCGGGAAGGTGCCGTCGGCGAAAGCGCGCAGCTCGGCATACTGGTCGGTGAAGTCGTCGGCGACGACGGCGTCGCGCGACCGGCGCATCGCCAGCGCCGTCAGCTGGTCCGAGCCGGGAGCGCGGCCGAGGCCGAGGTCGATCCGGCCGGGATGCAGCGATTCCAGCATCTTGAACGCCTCGACCACCCGCAGCGGCGCGTGGTTCGGCAGCATCACGCCGCCGGAGCCGACGCGGATGCGCTGCGTCACCTGGGCCAGATGGCCGATCAGCACCTCCGGCACGGTCGAGGCCACGCCGGGGATCGAATGGTGCTCGGCCACCCAGTAGCGGGTGAAGCCCAGCCGATCCGTCAGCCGGGCGAGATCGAGCGAGTTGCGGACGGCCTGGCCGGGCGGGGAGCCGGCGGCGATCGGCGCGAGGTCGAGGACCGAGAGCGGCAGTGTCATGTCCTGAACTTTGGCAGCCCCGCCCAGGGTTCAAGGCGCGGCGCCGCCCGGCACGGCTGCGGCCCGGGCATGGCCGTCATCCGCGTCCGGCGGCACCCGGCGCTGGACTCGGCAGCGACTCGTGTCGGATCCAGTCGAGATAGCCGGCGTCACCGCCCTCGATCCTGAGGGCGACGATGCAGGGCAGCTCGTAGCCGTGCAGCTCGCGCACCCGGGCGGACAGGGCGGTGAAGCGGTCGGCGCGGGTCTTGGCGATCAGCACCGTCTCCGCCGCCTCCTCCACCCTGCCCCGCCAACGGTAGATCGACCGCGCGCCGGGCAGGATGTTGACCGAGGCGGCCAGACGCTCCTCGACCAGCGCCCGGCCGATGCGGGCGGCCTCGGCCTCAGAACCGGCGGTGACATAGGCGAAGACGACAGCCATGGTCTCCTCCAGGGACTTGCCGCGGGGGCGTTCCTCGTCGGACGCGTCAGGCGCCCGCACGCGCGGCGCAGCGCGCCGCCACGCCCGGCGCGACCGCGCAGAGCAGCTCGAACATCAGGGTCGCCCCGGTCAGGGCGGTGAGGCCGGACGGGTCGAAGGGCGGCGAGACCTCGACGAGGTCGGCCCCGATCAGGTCCAGCCCGGCCAGGCGGCGCACCATCCGCTGCGCCTCGCGGGTGGTGATGCCGCCGATCTCGGGGGTGCCGGTGCCCGGCGCCATCGAGGGGTCGATGGCGTCGATGTCGAAGGTCGCGTAGGCCGGCCCCGAGCCGAGGATCTCCAGCGCCTCGTCCATCACGTCGTCGGGGCCGCGGCGGTCGAACTCCTCGATGAAGATCATGCGGATGCCGCAGGCCTTGGCGAAGTCGTAGTTGCCGGCATCGGAGATCGAGCCGCGCAGTCCGATCTGGACCATCCGCTTGGGGTCGACCAGCCCCTCCTCGATGGCCCGGCGGAACGGCGTGCCGTGGTTGTAGGGATTACCGAAGAAGCTGTCATAGGTGTCGGAATGGGCGTCGAACTGGATCAGCCCCACCGGGCCGTCGGCGACCAGGCCGCGCAGGACCGGCAGCGAGACCAGATGGTCGCCGCCGGCGGAGATGGGCGTCGCGCCGGACCGGCGCAGGTCGGCGTAGAAGGCCCCGATCGCCTCCAGCGACTTCGGCAGGCTGATCGGATCGACCGGGACATCGCCGCAATCGCCGACGCGAACGAGATCATAGGGCGAGACGCCGGTGACGTGGTGGACGCGGCGCATCAGGCTGGACTGGTTGCGCAGCTCGCGCGGCCCGTGCCGCGTCCCGGCGCGGTTGGTGACGCCGCCGTCGAAGGGCACGCCGACCAGCGCGACATCCACCTCGGCCGGGTCGGCCACCGGCAGGCGCATGAAGGTCGGGATGCCGGCGAAGCGCGGCACCCGGCCGGAATCCAGCGGCTCGAACTTGCCTGCCAAGGCCACCTCCCGATCATCCCCGCCGAACAGCCCGCTCCGGCGCTCGTCCGGAGCGGGCCGGCCGGCTCAGACGTTCAGCAGCAGGTTCTCGCGTTCCCAGGAGCTGATGACGCGGTGATAGGCATCATACTCCTTGTTCTTCACCCACCACACCGCATCGACCAGCTTGTCGCCCAGCACCTCGCGCAACGGGCGTGAGGCGGAGAACTTGTTCAGGCTGTCGTAGAGGTGGCGCGGCAGGGTGAAGGCCAGGCGCTTGGCCGACCCCTCGATCGGGTTCGACGGCTGCATCTCGTTGACGATGCCGAGATAGCCGCAGGCCAGCGAGGCCGCGAACATCAGATACGGGTTGCAGTCGGCGCCGGCGACCCGGTTCTCGACCCGCTTGGCCTGCGGCTCGTCGATCGGCACGCGGAAGCCGACCGTGCGGTTGTCCATGCCCCAATGGACGTTGATCGGCGCGTCGCTCTCAGGGTCGAGGCGGCGGTAGGAGTTGACGTTCGGCGCGAACAGCGGCATCGCCGCCGGCACGAATTTCTGAAGGCCCGCGATATAGGCCAGGAACATCTCGCTGTTCCCGCCGTCCTCGGCCGCGAACAGGTTCCGGCCGGTCCTGGCGTCGTTCACGCTCTGGTGCAGATGCATGGCGCTGCCCGGCTCGTCCTTCAGCGGCTTGGCCATGAAGGTGGCGTAGACGTCGTGGCGCATCGCCGTCTCGCGCACCGTGCGCTTGAAGATCAGCACCTGGTCGGCGAGGTCGAGCGGGTCGCCATGGTTGAAGTTGATCTCGATCTGTGCCGCCCCGGCTTCATGCGCCAGGGTGTCGACATCGAGGCCCATCGCCTCGCAATGGTCGTAGATCTCTTCGAAGATCGGGTCGAATTCGTTGACCGCGTCGATGCCGTAGGACTGACGCCCGGTCTCCGGCCGGCCCGACCGGCCGATCGGCGGCTCCAGCGGATAGTCCGGGTCGATGTTCTTCTTGACCAGGTAGAATTCCAGCTCGGGCGCCACCAGGGGCTTCCAGCCCTTCTCCTCGTACAGCTTCAGCACCCGCCGCAGCACGTGGCGGCTGGAGATCTCGCAGGGGCTGCCGTCGACATATTCGCCGTCGCAGATCACCTGCGCCGTCGGCTCCTCGTACCAGGGCACGATGCGGACGCTGTCCGGGTCCGGCACCATGTAGATGTCGATATCGGCCGGGTTGGTGACGTCGTCGTCGGGGTATTCCCCGGTCACCGTCTGCATGAAGATCGATTCCGGGATCCGCATCCCGCGGGTCTTCAGGCCCTTGATGAACTTGTCGTCGGGCAGGATCTTGCCCCGGGCGATCCCGTTGATGTCCGGGACCAGGCATTCGACTTCGGTCACGCCATGCTCGTGAATGAAGTCTTCCAGTTTTGACATAAAATCATGGCCCTGCCCCTTTAGGCGGGCCCCGCTTCTCGTTTCTGCGCCACCCACCATAGCCGAGCCCCCCGGGGGGGTGGGAAGAGAAGAACGGCATCATGGCCGCTCCGCCCCGGCCCGGCTTGACAGTTCCAGGCCGGCTGCGAGGATGGAGGCTTCGTGGCAACAATTGCGTGACCAAATGCATGAACGCACATCGAACGACATCGTAAGGAACTTCCGCGCGCAATATCCCGACATCACGCACATCGACGCCCTGGTCTGCGACATGTGCGGCGTCCTGCGCGGCAAGAAGGTCCCGGTCGGCACGCTCGACAAGATCTTCCGCGACGGCCTGACCTTCCCCGGCTCCCTCTTCGCCACCGACATCACCGGCGAGACGGTCGAAGAGACCGGCCTCGGCTTCGCCGACGGCGACGCCGACCGTGACTGCCTTCCCGTCCCGCACACGCTCGATCCGGTGCCCTGGCTGTCGCGCCCGACCGGCCAGGTGCTGCTGGCGATGCGGGACCTCGACGGCTCCCCCTTCTTCGCCGATCCGCGCACCGTCCTGGCCAATGTGGTGCAGCGGATGAAGGCCGACGGGCTGCATCCGGTGGTGGCGGTGGAGCTGGAGTTCTACCTGGTCGACCGCAAGCGCGGCGAGGACGGGCGGCCCCGCCCTCCGATGTCGCCGATCAGCGGCAAGCGGCAGGACACCACGCAGGTCTACGGCATCGACGAGCTGTACGACTTCAACGAGCTGCTGCACGAGATCTACGACACCGCGGTGGCGCAGGGCATCCCGGTGGACAGCCTGGTCTCGGAATACGCGCCCGGGCAGTACGAGATCAATCTGCGCCACGTCGCCGACCCGCTGGAGGCCTGCGACGACGCCATCCTGTTCAAGCGCGTGGTCCGGTCGGTCGCGGCCAAGCACGGGGTCGAGGCTACCTTCATGGCCAAGCCCTATCCCGACCAGGCCGGCAGCGGCTTCCACATCCATATGAGCCTGCTGGACGACGCCGGCCGGAACATCTTCGCCGACGAGGATCCGCACGGCAGCCCCGCCCTGCGCCACGCCATCGGCGGCCTCGGCGCCACCATGGCCGAGGGCATGGCCGTGTTCGCGCAGAACCAGAACGCCTTCCGCCGGTTCCAGCCGAACTCCTACGTGCCGCATGCCCCGACCTGGGCGGCCAACAACCGCAGCGTGTCGCTGCGCATCCCGCCGGGCAAGCCGGAGGACCGCCGGGTCGAGCACCGCGTCGCCGGCGCCGACAGCAACCCCTATCTGGTGGTCGCGGCGGTGCTGGCGGGGGCGCATCACGGTCTGAAGCGGCAGATCGATCCGGGTCCGCCGATCCAGGGCAACGCCTATGACAAGATCGAGCCGACCCTGACCTCGTCCTGGATCGTGGCGCTGGAGCAGCTCGACGGCTCGGCCTTCTTCAACGAGTATTTCGGCCGCCGCTTCCTCGACGTCTATCTGGCTCTGAAATGGGCCGAGCGGGACAAGTTCTTCTCCCAGATCAGCCAGCTCGAATACGACTGGTATTTAAATAAAGTGTAGATGGTCTTCCAGGATATGGGTCGATGCAGAATCGGTGGCGTTGCGATTGCGACGCTGGATGCTCGCCCCATCACCTGGGGGTGAATTTCGAGCACAGGGCCGGTCCCTTCGGGGCCGGCCTCTTTCGCTTCAGCCCTTGCGTCCGAAGAGATAGGCGCCGTGATAGCCGCCGCCGTGGTCCATGTGCTGCAGCCATAGCCCGTCCATGCCGTGCCGAATGAAGATGGAGACCACCCGGCCTAGGTCATAGTCGTACATCATCATGTGGCCGACGCCGGTCGGGTTGTGAGCCGACAGAATCTCGATGTTCCGTCCGTCGTAGCGCACATCGATGAGGCCCGCGACCGGACCGGCAACGGCCTGCGGCTCACGATGCGTGGTGACGTGGAGCGAAGCTACGCCGCCGGAGGACAGGCCGCTCAGCAACCGGTCAATAATTTCATAGCCGCGCTCCGGCGGGATGTGCTGGAGCACGATGTAGGTGTTGACCCAGTCGTAGGGTCCTTCCGGGATCTCTGATTGGAACGTCGCGGTCGCGACGTTGCGCATCGCAGATTGTCTACCCGCCTCCGCCAGCATGGCCGGTGATATGTCTACGCCGGTGACGCGCTCCGCAATCTTGGCCATAGCGAGAGCCAGACGGCCGACGCCGCAGCCGAAATCCACGGCATGCGTCGGCCGGAATTCGGATGTCAGCTTATCACGTATGGTGGAGACGACGCGCGAGATATCCCAATCGCCCGAGGCGAAGAACTCTTCCACCCGCTCTGCAGTCAGATTCTCGGGCAGGAATTTTGGGTCAGTAAGAACCGCGAAATACGGCTTCGTCTCGCCAAAATGGCGCCAATCGGCGTCGGTGTCGCGCATCGTTCCCCCCGAAGCTGCGCGCTACTGCAGGCGCAAGATGAGGCTGGAGCATGTCTTGCGTCAAGAAACGACGGTGCGCGCCTTCAGGTCCCCGAGCCGGATGATCGCCCGATTGTCGGCCGCTGGAGCGGCAAGGGTCAGGCCCGTGGCCGGCGCTCCGGCGCGGCAGGCGCCTGCCCGGAACGCCGCTTCGGCGCGTCCTTCGGCTGGGCGGGGGCGGATGATTCCGCCCGGCGCTGCCGCTTGCTCGCCGTCTTGCGGTCGGGCACGTGGATGTCGAGCAGCTCGGCCAGCCGCTCTTCGTTGCCGGCGGTCATCTCCGCCCGGGTCGCGAAAGCCAGCTCCCGCGCCTCGTGCTCGCCGAGCTGGGTGACCGAGTACTTCTTCTGGCGGCGCACGCCGTCCTGGGTCCAATAGGCCGTCCAGAACGCCGAGGTCCCGCCGGGACGGACATAGCGCGCGACCCCCGGCACCCCGTGCGGCGTGTTCCTGCGCGGCAGCAGCCGCGTCCGCAGCGAGCGGATCTCGTGATGCTCCTGCAGATGCTCCAGCGCGAAAGCCTCGGCGGCGGCCTTCGCCTTCGCCGATGAACCGTGGGCCAGGTCGGAAAAGAACTTGCGCGTGTGCCGTCCGGCGACCGAATACCGTACGAGCCAACCGAGCATTCGCTTCGCGGGATTGTCAATTCGGCTGACGCGCATCGAGATCTCCAGCTTGATCAAGCGGATACTGGCACAGGCTGCAGCCGTTTTGCAGCGATTGTCCACCCATGAAGGAATTGTAAGATTCAGTCCGCGGGCCTGACGCCGCCGGAGCGGGCCGGCCGGCCTGAAACCGTCGAGGAGGGATCGAATGCTGGAGCTGCGCCCGAATTGCGAATGCTGCGACAAGGATCTGTCGCCCGATTCGCGGGAGGCGGTGATCTGCAGCTTCGAATGCACATTCTGCACGAGCTGCGCCGGGACGGTGCTGGGCGGCCGCTGCCCGAACTGCGGCGGCGGCTTCGCGCCGCGGCCGATCCGGCCTCCGGCGGCGCTGGCCCGCCACCCCGCCTCGACCGTCCGGGTGCTCAAGCCGGAGGGATGCCGCCCGGCCACCGGCTGAAGCCGCCTTCGGCATCGGACGTTCCCGCTGAGGTCACCTGCGCCGCCAGAGGAGGCTTGTCTTCATCCATTTGATGTTATGATATAACGTTAAATAAACCGGATGAGAGCCATGCCAGACCAGCCGCACCACACCGTCGAACGCATCGCCCCGGGCATACACAGCCCGGCCGGCTTCACCCGGGCGATCGGCGAGATCCGCCGCCTCATGGCCGAGCTGGAGGCCGCCGGCCTGTCCGCGGCCGCCCTGTCGTCGGCACTGCTGACCGAAGCGATGCCGCGCCTGGTCGCGGTGCACGGCGCGTCGCGCTGCGCCGAGCTGCTCGGCTCGCTCGCGCTCGAGCTGCGCTTCGACCCTGAAGCGGCCGAACCCGCCCCGCGCCGGCTGGTGTCGTGACCATGCGGCCGGACGCCCGCCTCCCCGTCACCGTCCTGTCCGGCTTCCTCGGCGCCGGCAAGACGACGCTGCTGAACCACATCCTGCGCAACCGCGAGGGCCGCCGGGTCGCCGTGATCGTCAACGACATGAGCGAGGTGAACATCGACGCCGAGCTGGTCCGCAACGGCGGCGCCGATCTCAGCCGCACCAGCGAGACCCTGGTCGAGATGACCAATGGCTGCATCTGCTGCACCCTGCGCGACGACCTGCTTCGCGAGGTCCGGCGCCTGGCCGAGCAGGGCCGCTTCGACTGCCTGGTGATCGAATCGACCGGCATCTCCGAGCCGCTGCCGGTGGCCGCGACCTTCGACTTCCGGGACGAGGCCGGCGCCTCGCTCGGCGACGCCGCCCGCATCGACACCATGGTGACGGTGGTCGACGCCGCCAATCTGCTGGCCGATTTCGGCTCCACCGACTTCCTGCGCGACCGCGGCGAGACGGCCGGCGACGAGGACGGCCGCACCCTGGTCGACCTGCTGGTCGACCAGATCGAATTCGCCGACGTGGTGGTGATCAACAAGATCGATCTGGCGACGCCGGAACAGCGCCGGATGGTCCGCAGCATCGTCGCCGGGCTGAATCCGGAGGCCGCGATCGTCGAAGCGAATTTCGGCGTCGTCCCCCTCGATTCGATCCTCGGCACCGGTCGCTTCGACTTCGAGCGGGCCCGCGAGCATCCGCTCTGGTACAAGGAGCTGTACCAGTTCGCGGATCACCGGCCGGAGACGCTGGAATACGGCGTCGAGAGCTTCGTCTATCGGGCCCGCCGCCCCTTCCATCCGGCCCGCCTGCACGCCGCCTTCCGGAGGACCTGGCCCGGCGTGATCCGGTCCAAGGGCCATTTCTGGCTGGCAACCCGGCCCGGCTGGGTCGGCGAGATGAGCCAGGCCGGCGCCTTCCTGCGGCACGAGGCGATCGGCTTCTGGTGGGCGGCGGTGCCGCGGGACCGCTGGCCCCGGGATCCGGAGATGCGCCGGATGATCGAGGCGCGCTGGGACCCGGTGTTCGGCGACCGGCGGCAGGAGCTGGTGTTCATCGGCATCGGCATGGACCAGGCGGCGATCCGGCGCGAGCTCGACGCCTGCCTGGTGGACCCGACCCTGGCCGCGGATTTCGACCCTGGGGCCTGGGCGGACCTGCCCGACCCCTTCCCCGCCTGGCGCCGGGCGGCCTAGGCCGAGGCGCGCGACGGCTGCCCCGGCGCGGCGCCGCGCCGCCGGAGCTGCTGCTGCTTCGCCGCATAAAGCCGGGCGTCGGCCACCGCGGACAGCCCCTGCTCGTCCTCGGCATCCCCGGGCAGGAAGGCCCAGCCGACGCTGGCGCCGACCGACACCATCCCGGCGCCGACCGGGATCGGAACGGCCAGGGCCGCCCCGATCCGGTCGGCGAGAGCCTCGACCTCCGCGGCGCTCAGCTCGCCGCCGAGCAGGGCGAATTCGTCGCCGCCCACCCGCGCCGCCATCACCCCCTCGGGCAGAACCTCGCTCAGGCGCTGCGCCAGGGCGCGCAGAACGGTATCGCCGGCCAGATGGCCGTGGCCGTCATTGACCGCCTTGAAGCCGTCGAGATCGATCACCATCAGCACCGCGCCGGCTGACCGGCTGCGATAGGCCAGGATCCGCTCGCGCAGCGCGGCATCGAGCGCATGGCGGTTGGCCAGCCCGGTCAGGGCGTCGTGATTCGCCATGTACTCGATCTTCTGCTCCAGCGCCTTGCGGGCCGAGACATCCATAAAGGAGCCGACGATGCGCAGCGGGCGCCCCTCGGCGTCGTGCTCCACCGCCCGACCCCGCGCCAGCTGCCAGATCCAGCCGCCATCCGGCGCCGGCCAGCGATATTCCACGACGCAGTCCGGGGACCGGCCGGTCAGATGCTCCTCCAGCACCGTCGACGCCCGCTCGCGGTCGTCAGGATGGATCCGGCGCAGGTAATCGTCGAGAGGTCGGCGCGGCGCAGCCTCGGGCCGTGCCGCCAGCGAGCCGGAGTCGAGGGCGGAGAGCTGGCGGGACGGCACATCGAGATCCCAGATGCCGTCCGTGGTGCCTTCGAACGCCAGGGCCAGCCGACGCTCGCTCTCGGCCAGCCGCTCCTCTATCCGCCGGCGCGTCGCCATGATGCTGGCGACCAGGACGGCGGCCAGGGAGGTCAGGGCCACCGAGAGGCGGACCGACAGCAGAACCCGCAGCGGATCCTCGGTCACGGTCTGCGAAGGCAGCCTGTCGAGGCCGAGGCCGAGCGCCGCGAAGATCCAGAGCCCGGCCAGCGCGGCCAGCACCGTGGTCGCGAAGATGCCGGCGCGCATCGCCGACCAGATCAGCGGCAGCAGCAGATATCCGGTGGTGCCGATGCCGCCGGTGGCGACCCCCAGCGCCGCCATCAGCACCAGCAGGGCCACCGGTCCCGCCAGCTCCGGCAAATCGTGGCGGACCGCCCGCGACAGCCAGCCCGAACGCCAGGGCCCCGCCGGAAAGGTCAGCGCGACCGGCAGCACCGCCGCCAGGCTGGCGATCTCCGACATCCACCAGGTCGCGGTGTTCAGCAGGACCGCCGGATCGCCGAGCAGGGCGAAGCCGAGTGCCGAGACGACGCCGCCGGCCAGGGCCGACAGGATGCAGGCGAAGCCGACGCGCAGCACTGCGGGGGGATGGGCCAGCTCCCGGCCCTCCGCCCCCAACGACGCCAGCACGCCCAGCCCCACCGCGATCTCGACGAGGTTGGACAGCAGCAGCACCGCCGCGAGCTCGATGCTGCGTCCGTAGCAGAGATCGGCGGCAACGAAGGCAACGACGACGCCGGCCCAGCAGAGCGGATGCCAGCGCGCGGGGCGGCGCAGGAACCAGCCGATCAGGACGCCGTTCGCCGGCCAGAACAGGGCGAGCGGCTCCAGCCCCTTCGTGGCGATGCCGAGCACCGCCAGCACGAAGGTCAGGACCGTCGCCTCCACCACGTCGCGAATCTGCATGCGCACCGGCAAGGGCCCACCCCGGGGTCACGGCATATCGTCCTATTCTCGCCCGTCGCCCCGGCCGGGACAAGCGGACAGCCCGCCGGGCAGCCGCCGGCGGGCGTCATGCGGGCAGGACATGACGGACCGGGCGTCCGCCCGGCTGGCCGGCCCGGCCCGGCGCAAGCTATTCAGGGCGGCATCCGAGGCCATCATCATCGTGTCATGACATTAACCGGCCATGTCCGCTCCTGGTACGCCGCCACCGCCAACCGCGACCTCCGCTTCCCCCCGCTCGAGGAGGATCTGCGCTGCCATGCGCTGGTGGTCGGCGGCGGCTATACCGGCCTCAGCACCGCGATCGAGCTGAGGGAGCGCGGCCTCGACGTCGTGCTGGTCGAGGCCAGGCAGGTCGGCTGGGGCGCCTCCGGCCGCAACGGCGGCCAGGCGGTGACTGGCTTCAACAAGGGGATCGGCACCATCGCCGGCTGGGTCGGCCACGACGACGCCCGCAAGCTGTGGGAGATGTCGGAGGAGGCCAAGACGATCCTGCGGCAGCGCGTCGGGCAGTACGGCATCGATTGCGACCTGCGCTGGGGCTACGTGCTGGGGGCGCTGAAGCGGCGGCACGTCGAGGAGCTGGAGGCGCTTCTCGCCGAATGGGACGGGCTGGGCTATCACCAGGGGCGGATGCTGTCGCGGGCCGAGGTCCGGGCGCTGGTCGATGCACCCGGCTATGTCGGCGGCCTGCTCGACAGCGGCAGCGGCCAGCTGCACCCGCTGAACTATGCGCTCGGCCTGGCCGAAGCGGCGCGCAAGCTCGGCGTGCGGATCTTCGAGGACACGCCGGTCACCCGGCTGGACCAGGGCGTTCCGGCCGTGGCGGAGACGCCGAAGGGTCGGATCACTGCCGATTTCGTGGCGCTGTGCGGCAACGCCTATCTGCCGGCGCTGTCGGCCGAGGTCGATCGCACCATCCGGTCCCGGGTGATGCCGGTCGGCACCTACATCATCGCCACCGAGCCGCTCGGCGAGGCGCTGGCGCAGCAGACCATCCCGTCGGGCTTCGCCGTCGCCGACGTCAACTTCGTGCTGAACTACTACCGGCTGGGGCACGATACCCGGATGCTGTTCGGCGGCGGCGTCAGCTATTCCGGCTACGAGCCGCGGCGCCTGGCCGAGACCATGCGGCGGACCATGGTGCGCACCCTGCCCCGCCTGGCCGACAAGAAGGTCGAGTTCTGCTGGGGCGGCCATGTCGGCATCACCATGAACCGCACGCCGCATTTCGGCCGGGTGGCGCCGCACATCTTCTTCGCCCAGGGCTTCTCCGGCCACGGCGTGCTGCTGACCGGCATGGCCGGCCGGGTGATCGCCGAGGCGATCCGCGGCCAGGCCGACCGATTCGACGTCTTCGCCCGGATCCCGCACCAGCCCTTCCCGGGCGGCCGGCTGTTCCGGATGCCGGCTCTGGTCCTGGCGATGGCCTGGTACCGGCTGCGCGACCTTCTGTAGCGGCTCCCGTCAGTAGGCCGCGGCCCACTGGCGCAGCAATTCCCGTTCGGCCGCCCGCGCCCGGCCGAGCCAGCGCCGGGCCGGCTGCGATACGGCGAGGACATAAGGGTCGGTCGCCGCGTCGGCCGCGGCCCGCTGCGCCTCGTCGACGATGAAGATGGCGAAGCCGAGCTGCCGGCCGCTGTTGGCCGAGAGATAGCCGGCCAGGCCGCGGACATAGCCCATGGTCCCGGTCTTCGCCCGCAGCCGGCCGGCCGCGAGCGGCGGCGGCTCGCCGGCGCCGGCCTCGGCTCCGCCGTCGGGCCGCTCCGGCATCAGCGCCGGCAGGCCGACGCGGTTGCCTTCGATCAGCACAGCGGCCATCTGCACCGGCGAGATCCGCGCGGCGGTGCTGAGGCCCGAGCCCCCGGGGATCGACAGCCCGCTCCAGTCCACCTGCGGCAGCTTCTGCGCCCACCAGGCGGCCAGCGCCCGGCCCGCTTCCCCCTGGGTCACGGTGCTGCGGCCCAGGAGCTGCCGGGCCGCCATCATCCCGATCATCTCGGCTGACAAATTGTTGCTGTATTTCAGCACGCGGGCGACGATCGCCGGCAGCGGCTCGCTGTCGTGCCGGGCGATGATCGTCCCCTCGGCCGCGTGCGGCCCGATCACCGGCCCCGGCAGGGTGATCCCGGCATCGCGTGCGAAGGAGCGGAAGATCTCGGCCGCGGTCGCCGTCGGATAGCGGATCGGCAGCAGGTCGGAGCCCTTGTCCGGCAGCCGCGACGACAGGATCCAGCCCTCATGGCCGTCGACCGGACGGTAGGGCGTGGCCGCCCCCTCGCTGACATCGACCCAGGGCAGCGTGACGTTGCGCCCCTCCGCCACCGCATCGGCGCGGGCGTCCAGGCGCCCCTGCCGCGTCTGCCAGCTCACCCGCAGGGCGTTGAAGTTGACGGCGAGGCCGGAGAGCCCCGGGTTGTAGGAGGCAGCCAGGGGCTGCAGCGGATCGAGATACGGCAGCGTCTGCAGCACCGTGTCGTCGACGATGAAGCGGCCGGCCACCCTGGTGATGCCGGCCTGCCGGACCTGGCGCACGAGATCGGCCAGGTCGTTGATGTCGAGCGTGGGATCGCCGCCGCCGATCAGGGCCAGGTCGCCGTTCAGCACGCCGCCGGCGATGGAGCCGCTGGCGGTGACGGTGGTGGAGAAGCGGTGGTCGGCGCCGAGGATCTCGATCGCCGCCAGCATCGCAGGGACCTTCAAGGTCGAGGCCGGGATCATCGGCCGCGCCGGCTGGGACGTGTCGATCAGCTGGCCGCTCTGCGCATCGAACAGGATATAGGCGATATCCTCGGCCGGAAGGCCGTTGCGGGCCGCTGCCGCGCCGGCCTCGGCCCGGGCCGGGCTGCCCGGCACGCCCGCGGCCAGGACCAGCAGCAGGAACAGGCGAAACAAACTGGTCATGGGCACGGGCCGGCATCCTCCGCATCGCGTCGCGCCTCCCTATAGCCTCGGGCGGAACGAGTCGGAAGCGGCCACGATGCCGAAACGAATGCGGCCCCCGAGCGGGGGCCGTGTCCGTCGTCCTCCAGGCGGAAAGGCAGCCGGCCCGGCGGGTTCGGCTAATAGGCGCCGGCGCCGGGGAGGAACACCTTCGGCGTCTTGAACAGGATCACGATGTCGCGCCAGAGGGTCCAGTTCCGGACATAGTCGACGTTGAGGCGGATCTTCGTCTCGTAGCTGGTGTCGTTGCGGCCGGAGATCTGCCAGACGCCGGTCATGCCGGGCCGGGTGCTGTGATAGTAGCGGATCGCCGGGCCCCAGCGTTCCTGCTCCTCCTCATACATCGGCCGCGGGCCGACCAGGCTCATGTCGCCCTTCAGCACGTTGAAGAGCTGCGGCAGCTCGTCGAGGCTGGTCTTGCGCAGGAAACGGCCGATAGCGGTCACCCGCGGGTCCTTCTTCAGCTTGAAGCCGGCTTCCCATTCGCGCCGCAGCTCAGGGTCCTTCTGAAGAAGATCCGCCAACAGCTTGTTTGCGTTGGGAACCATCGTCCTGAACTTGTGGCAGTAGAAGATCTTGCCGTGGCGCCCGACCCGACGGTCGCTGTAGAAGACCCCCCCGGCCGGAGCGCCGGATCATGATCGCGCAGACCAGAAACAAAGGCGAAAACAGAATCAGAAAGACGATCGACAAAACGATATCCATCAACCGCTTCGCCGCCATACCGGCCCGAGCCGTCCGGATCGGCGCCTCTGCAGAAATGTCGACTGCGGCAGTATCGACGAGGCTGTCGGACTGCATATTCTTGTACCCCCAGAAAACTAAAACAAAGGAGCAAGACATGTCCTGCCGCCGCATTCGGCAGAACACCCCACATTTGAATTTTGTCTGACTCCCCGCCCCCTAGTCACTAGGGTATTGGCACACCGTTATTGTCTAGAACACGGCATTTTTTGGCGTGATCTGCCGACATGGAACGTGCCATCTATGTATATCCAAAGCTGCCACGGGAAACAATCCATTTATTGCCGTTACCGACCATAATCGGATCAATGCGAGAGGCGGGACAGATAAACCAAAATCTGAGAAGTGTTATTTAAGTCGTTGTTTTTAAGCATCCTTTCCGCGAAGAAGCCGAGCCACCAGCTCGCTCTCCCCGACCTTGCCGATCAGCCGGCCGTCGTCGTCGAGCACCAGGATCGGCTGCCGCGTCGCCTCATGCGCGGCGATGAAACGACGCATCGATGCATGAACCGGCATCGTCGCGATCTGGCCCGGTACCACGCCGTTGATGATCCCGTCGGCGATCTCCAGCGGCCGGTCCTCCTGGGTCACCGCGATCGGCCGGCCGAGGTCGTCGATCCGGCAGCGGCAGGTCCGGGCCTTGTCGACCAGGATCGAATCGCCGTCGCGCGGCAAGAGGTCGAGCGGCGTCATCAGCGCCTCGGCCCGCAGTACGTTGAGGGGGTTCACATGGGCGACGAAGTTGGCGACGTAGTCGTCGGCCGGCCGGGTGACGATCTCCTCCGGCGTGCCGACCTGGACGATCCGGCCGGACTCCATGATCACGATGCGGTTGCCGATCTTCAGCGCCTCGTCGAGGTCGTGGCTGACGAAGATGATGGTCTTCTTCAGCCGGCGCTGCAGCTCCAGCAGCTCGTCCTGCAGATGGGTGCGGATCAGCGGATCGAGCGCCGAGAACGGCTCGTCCATCAGGAGGATGTCGGCGTCGGTGGCGAAGGCGCGGGCCAGGCCGACGCGCTGCTGCATGCCGCCCGACAGCTCGCGCGGATACTTCCCGGCCCATTTGTCGAGATGGACCAGCGCCAGCTTCTCGTCGACCACCCGGTCGCGCTGGGCCTTCGGCACGCCGCGCAGCTCGAGCCCGAGGCCGACATTGTCGCGGATGGTGCGCCAGGGCATCAGCGCGAATTGCTGGAACACCATCGAGACCCAGTCGGCCCGGAGCCGGCGCAGGGTCGTCTCGTCGCAGGCGGCGACGTCGACCTCCTGGCCGTCGCAGCGCACGACCATGCGGCCGCGGGTGACCTTGTTGAGGCCATTGACACAGCGCAGCAGCGAGGACTTGCCGGAGCCGGACAGGCCCATGAGCACGCAGAGCTCGCCCGGCGGGATCGCCAGCTCGGCGCCGGCCACGGCCAGGGTGTCGCCGGTCTCGGCCAGGATCTCGGCGCGGCTGCGGCCCTGGTCCAGGAGCGCCAGGGCCCGCTTCGGCGTCGACCCGAAGATCACGTCGATGGCGTTGAAATGAACGGCGGGAAGGCTCGACATCAATGCGCCCCTCCGACGGGCCGTTCGCTCTTCACCAGACGATCGAGGATCACGGCCAGGATGACGATGCACAGGCCGGCCTCGAACCCCATGGGCACGTTGACGGAATTGAGGGCGCGCACCACCGGCTTGCCCAGGCCGTCGGCCCCGACCAGCGCGGCGATCACCACCATCGACAGCGACAGCATGATGCATTGGGTCAGCCCGGCCATGATCGTCGGCAGGGCGTGCGGCAGCTCGACCTTGAACAGCAGCTGCCGCTTGGTGGCGCCGAAGGCCTCGCCGGCCTCGAGCAGCGGGCTGGGCACGCCGTGGATGCCGAGATAGGTCAGCCGGATCGGCGCGGCCACGGCGAAGACCACGGTCGAGATCAGGCCCGGCGCGACGCCGAGCCCGAACAGGATCAGGGTCGGGATCAGATAGACGAAGGTCGGCAGCGTCTGCATCAGATCGAGGATCGGCCGCACCACGGCGTAGACCAGCGGCCGGTGGGCGCAGAGGATGCCGATCGGGATGCCGATCGCCAGCGACAGGATCGTGGCGCTGATCACCAGCGCCAGGGTCTGCATGGTCTCGGTCCAGTAGCCGAGATTGAGGATCAGGAGGAAGCCGATCGCGACCAGCGCCACCAGCTGCCAGCGCCGGTGCAGGATGTAGGCGAGCCCGGCGACGATCGCGATGAAGACCAGCGGCGGCGGCCACAGGAACAGGTCGATCAGCCATTCGATGGCGGTGCCGAGGCCGATCGAGATGGCGTCGAAGACGCTGGCGAAATTGTCGGTCAGGAAATCCGTCAGCTGCTTGATCCACAGCCCGAGCGGGATCTTCTGGGACAACAGCGCGCTCAGTTCGTCCATGCGGCGTCCTTTGTGTTCCGGCCGTTTGGACGACGCGCCGCCAACGGGGCGGCGGCGCGCCTGTCGGAAGGAATCAGAGGCCGAGCGACGCCTTCACCGCGGCGAGGCCGTCCTTGCCGTCGAAGGTGGTCACGCCGGCCAGCCAGGGGGTCAGCACATCCGGGTTGGCCTTGAGATAGTCGGTCGCCGCCTTGCCGCTCTCCTCGCCGCCGGTGGTGATCGCCTCCATCACCGTCGCCTCCATGTCGAGGTTGAAGACCAGGTTCTGCAGCAGCTTGCCGACATTGGGGCATTCGCCGAGATAACCGGCCCGGACGTTGGTGTGGACCGTCGCACCGCCGAAATTCGGGCCGAAATAGTCGTCGCCGCCGGACAGGTACTGCAGCGGGTAGTTCTTGTTCATCGGATGCGGCGCCCAGCCGAGGAACACGATCCATTCCTTGCGCCGGACGGCGCGGTCGACCTGGGACAGCATGCCCTGCTCGCTCGATTCGACCAGCTGCCAGCCCTTCAGGCCGAAGGCGTCCTTGTCGATCATGCTCTGCACCAGCCGGTTGCCGTCGTTGCCCGGTTCGATGCCGTAGATCTTGCTGCCGAACTTGTCGGCGTTCTTGGCCAGGTCGGCGAAATCCTTGACCCCGCCCTCGTACACGTAGTCCGGCACGGCGAGGGTGTATTTCGCCCCTTCCAGATTGGTCCGGACGTCCTCCACCGACTTGTCGTCGAAATAGGGCTGCGCATCGCCGGCCTGTGACGGCATCCAGTTGCCGAGGAACACGTCGATGTTCTTGTTCTTCAGCGAGACGTAGGTGACCGGCACCGACAGCAGCTCGGCCGACGGCTCGTAGCCCAGCCCCTTGAGCACCGCCGAGGCCAGCGCCGTGGTGGCGGTGATGTCGGTCCAGCCGACATCGGAGAACCGCACCTTCTTGCAGCTCGCCGGATCGGCCGCCTGTGCCGCCCCGGCGGCCAGGGCCAGGCCCAGCGCCAGCCCGATCAAACGCCTCGACATCATGCGACTCTCCTGTTTGCCCGCCTGTTCTTCACATTTTCGTTCGTTGCAGCGCGGCATCCGGCGCAGGATCTGCGGCGGAGCGCGTCTGCGCGAGTCTAACGACGGCCCGGGCGTCGCCGCTGGCCGATTTCCGGCATGGCGTGACGCAAACCGGCCTCATCGCCCGGCTCGGCCCCGCTAGCATGCCGCGCCAGCCCGAGGAGCGGAACCCATGACGGCAGAATTCGACTATGTGATCGTCGGCGCCGGCTCGGCCGGCTGCGTCCTCGCCAACCGGCTGTCGGCCGAGTCCGGCATCCGCGTGCTGGTGCTGGAGGCCGGCCCCGAGGACCGGACCTGGAAGATCCACATGCCGGCGGCGCTGACCTACAATCTCTGCGACGACAAGTACAACTGGTACTACGAGACCGAGCCGCAGGCGGCGATGGACAACCGCCGCATGTACTGGCCGCGCGGGCGGGTGCTCGGCGGCTCCTCCTCGCTCAACGCCATGGTCTATGTCCGCGGCCACGCCTATGACTACGACCGCTGGGCCGATGAAGGCGCCGCCGGCTGGTCCTATGCCGAGGTGCTGCCCTATTTCCGCCGCGCCGAGACCCGGGCCAAGGGCGGCGACGATTATCGCGGTTCCGACGGCCCCCTGCGGGTGTCGACCGGCAGCCAGCCGAATCCCCTCTTCGACGCCTTCATCGAGGCCGGCCGGCAGGCGGGATATCCGTTCACCACGGACATGAACGGCTACCAGCAGGAAGGCTTCGGCAAGATGGACATGACGATCCATCAGGGCGAGCGCTGGTCGGCCGCCAAGGCCTATCTGAAGCCGATCCGGTCGCGGCCGAACCTGACCATCGAGACCGGGGCGCTGAGCACCCGGATCCTGTTCGAGGGCCGCCGCGCCGTCGGCGTCGAATACGCTCAAGGCCCCCAGGTCCGGGTCGCCCGCGCGGCGCGCGAGGTGATCCTGTGCGGCGGCGCCATCAACTCGCCGCAGCTCTTGATGCTGTCCGGGGTCGGCCCGGCCGACCAATTGCGCCGGCACGGCATCGCCGTGGTCCACGACCTGCCGGGCGTCGGCCGCAATCTCCAGGACCATCTGGAGATGTACATCCAGCATGAATGCACCCAGCCGATCACGCTCTACAGCGTCGAGAATCCGCTGTTCAAGGCGAAGGTCGGGGTGGAGTGGTTCATGTTCCGCAGCGGCCTCTGCACCTCGGCCCATCTCGAGGCCGGCGGCTTCATCCGCTCGCGCGCGGGCATCCGGCACCCGGACATCCAGTACCATTTCCTGCCTTCGGTGGTGAACGACCACGGCCGCAAGCCGGGCGACCGGCACGCCTTCCAGGTGCATGCCGGCACCATGCGCGCCACCTCGCGCGGCTGGATCGAGCTGCGCTCGGCCGACCCGCGCGCCAAGCCGATCCTGCAGCCGAACTACCTGACCACGGAGGACGACCGCGAGGACATGCGGGCCTGCGTCAAGCTGACCCGCGAGATCTTCGCCCAGCCGGCCTTCGCCCCCTATCGCGGGCCCGAGATCGCGCCCGGCGCCGCGGTGCGCACCGACGACGAGATCGATGCCTTCGTCCGCGCCAAGGCGGACAGCGCCTATCACCCGTCCTGCACCTGCAAGATGGGCGTCGACGAGATGGCGGTGGTCGATCCCGAGACCCGGGTGCGCGGGCTGGAGGGGCTGCGGGTGGTCGACGCCTCAATCATGCCGTCGATCGTCAGCGGCAACCTGAACGCGCCCACCATCATGATCGGCGAGAAGGCGGCCGACATGATCCTGGGCCGCGAGCCGTTGCCGCCCTCCAACGCCCCGGTCTACGAAGCGCCGAACTGGCAGACGTCGCAGCGCTGACACAGGAGAGAACCATGGCCGGCACCCCCGAGCAATACGTTGGCGGGCTGCATATCGGCGGACAGGCGGTCGAGGGCGGCGGCACGCCCTTCGACTCCATCAACCCGGCGACCGGCCAGGCGATCGGCCGGGTCGCCGCCGCCTCCCCCGCCGATGTCGACCGCGCCGTCGCCGCGGCCAAAGCCGCCTTCGACGGCTGGGCCGGGATGACCGGCACCCAGCGCGGCCGCATCCTGCGCGAGGCGGTGCGCCTGCTCCGCGCCAACCGCGACCGGCTGGCGCGGATGGAGGTCGAGGACACCGGCAAGCCGATCGCCGAGGCGCTGGCGGTCGACATCGATTCCGGCGCCGACGCGATCGAGTACTTCGCCGGGCTGGCGCCGTCGCTGCACGGCACGCACCACGATTTCGGCCGCGCCTTCGCCTATACGCGGCGCGAGCCGCTGGGCGTGGTCGCCGGCATCGGCGCCTGGAACTACCCGCTGCAGATCGCCTGCTGGAAGTCCGGCCCGGCGCTGGCCTGCGGCAACACCATGGTGTTCAAGCCGTCGGAGCTGACGCCGATGACCGCGGTGGCGCTGGCCCAGATCTTCGCCGAGGCCGGCCTGCCGCCCGGCGTGTTCAACGTGGTCCAGGGCAAGGGCGATGTCGGCCAGGCCCTGATCAGCCATCCCGACGTCGCCAAGGTGTCGCTGACCGGGTCGGTGCCCACCGGCCGCAAGGTCGCCGCGGCCGCCGCCGGGGCGATGAAGCACGTGACGATGGAGCTGGGCGGCAAGTCGCCGCTGATCATCTTCGCCGACGCCGATGTCGAGAACGCGGTGAAGGCGGCGATGATGGCCAACTTCTACACCCAGGGCGAGATCTGCTCGAACGGCACCCGGGTGTTCGTCGAGGCGTCGCT
This sequence comes from Inquilinus limosus DSM 16000, assembly GCF_000423185.1. GTDB lineage: Bacteria > Pseudomonadota > Alphaproteobacteria > DSM-16000 > Inquilinaceae > Inquilinus > Inquilinus limosus. The sequence continues at coordinate 96,329 of NZ_AUHM01000010.1, forward strand.
GCACAACCGCTTCATGGATGCGCTGGTGGCCCGCACGCAGAAGATGCGGATCGGCGACCCGATGGACCCGGAGACCCAGGTCGGTGCCCTGATCTCGGCCGACCATCGGGCCAAGGTTCTGGGCTATGTCGAGGCCGGGGTGAAGGCGGGCGCTCGCCTGGTCTGCGGCGGCCGCGCCCCGGCGGACCCGGCGCTGGCCGGTGGCTATTTCGTCGAGCCCGCGATCTTCGACGCCTGCCACGACGACATGACGATCGTGCAGGAGGAGATCTTCGGCCCGGTGATGACGGTGCTGACCTTCACCGACGAGGACGAGGTGGTGCGGCGCGCCAACGCCACCGAATACGGCCTGGCCGCCGGCGTGTTCACCCGCGACCTGGCGCGCGGCCACCGCGTCGTCGCCCGTCTGCAGGCCGGCACCTGCTGGATCAACAACTACAACATCACGCCGGTGGAGATTCCCTTCGGCGGGTACAAGCAGTCCGGCCTGGGCCGGGAAAACGGCCTCGCGGCGCTGGAGCACTACACCCAGCTCAAGAGCGTCTATGTCGAGACCGGCGACGTCGACTGCCCGTATTGAATCACCGCTTTAGGATCGACGAATAACACACTGTTCTGCCTTGCGTATCTGGGCAGTGAGGCGACATGCGGCGCTCCGGTCATTTCGTCGCCGGCCTGCATCCTTGCCCGCTCCGGCCGTCCGGAGCATAGTCCGGCCGCCGTCACGGCGACGGCGGATCGACTTTGTCCATGAGCAGCTTCCGGATTCGCGACGACGCCCCGCACTACACCATCCTGACCAAGCTGCAGCTGATGAGCTGGGGCCTGGTGGTGCTGGTCTGCGCCATCGCCGCGGTCGGGGTCATGCTGCTCTATTCCGCCGGCGGTGGCTCCTGGGAGCCTTGGGCCAGCCGGCAGCTGACCCGCTTCGCCACCGGCTTCGTCGTCATGCTGCTGCTGGCGCTGGTCGATATCCGGGTGTGGATGAAGATCGCCTATCCGGTCTACGCGATCGTCTTCGCGCTGCTGATCGTGGTCGAGTTCATGGGCCATGTCGGCATGGGCGCCGAACGCTGGATCAATCTGGGCCCCCTGGTGATCCAGCCCTCGGAGCTGATGAAGATCGCCCTGGTGCTCGCCCTCGCCCGATACTTCCACGGCTTCTCCCTGGTCGAGGTGCGCAACCCGCTGGTGCTGATCGTGCCGCTGCTGCTGATCCTGGCGCCGGTCGGCCTGGTGCTGATGCAGCCCAATCTCGGCACCGCCATGCTGCTGATCCTGACCGGCGGCGCGGTGCTGTTCGCCACGGGGGTGCGGCTGTGGAAGTTCGCCGTCGCCATCGCGCTCGGCCTGTCGGCGATTCCGATCGGCTGGGAGTTCCTGCACGACTACCAGAAGAACCGCGTCTACACCTTCCTGGAGCCGGAGCGCGACCCGCTGGGCGCCGGCTACAACATCATGCAGTCGAAGATCGCGCTCGGCTCCGGCGCCCTGTTCGGCAAGGGCTTCACCGCCGGGACGCAGAGCCAGCTGATGTTCCTGCCGGAGAAGCACACCGACTTCATCTTCGTGGTCCTGGCCGAGGAGTTCGGCATGGTCGGGGCGCTGATCCTGCTGTTCCTCTACACCATGCTGTTCGTCTACGGGCTTATGATCGCGCTGAGCGCCCGCAGCCATTTCGGCCGGCTGATCGGCATCGGCCTGACCACGACCTTCTTTCTCTACGTCTTCGTCAACGTGGCGATGGTGACCGGGCTGATTCCGGTGGTGGGCATCCCCCTGCCCCTGGTGTCCTACGGCGGCACGGCGATGCTGACCCTGCTGATGGGCTGCGGCATCCTGCTCAGCGTCTGGATCCACCGTGAGGTGCGGATCCCGCGCAGCGGCATCACCGACTACTGAGATCTACCGAAGGGGCGAAGGAGAGCGGTCCGTCGTGACCCGCGGACCCGACCGCTCCGTCTCAGGCGTCGCCTCGCAGGGCCGCCTGCAGGCGCTTCAGCTCGGCCAGCAGCACGGTCAGTTCGTCGCGCAGCTCGGCCGACAGGCCCTGGCCGCGGCCGTCGCGCCCGGCACCGGCCAGGAGCGAGAGCTGCATCTCGTCGCGCGGCTTGGCGGGCCTGGTCCGGGTGACCGGGAGGGGATGGGCCGGCCCGGACGGAGGAGCGGCTTCGCCCGCCGCCGCCGGCGCGTCGGCCTCGGCCGACTTGCCCTCCTTCAGCAGGCGCTGCACGCCCTTGATGGTGTAGCCCTCCTCATAGAGAAGGCGCTGGATCCGGCGCAGCAGTTGGACATCTTCGGGACGGTAGTACCGACGGCCGCCGCCGCGCTTCAGCGGGCGGACCTGGGAGAACTTCGTCTCCCAGAAGCGCAGCACGTGCTGCGGCACGGCGAGGTCGTCGGACACCTCGCTGATCGTGCGATAGGCCGTCGCCGACTTGCGCAGCGGCGCGGGCTTCGCTTCCGATCCTCCCATTCCGGCCATGGCTTACTCGTCGTCGTCCACGGGAGCGGGGTTGGTGCCGTTGATCCGCCCCTTCAGCACATGCGAGGCACGGAACACCAGCACCCGGCGCGGCAGGATCGGCACCTCCTGCCCCGTCTTCGGGTTGCGCCCGATTCGCTGCCCCTTCTGGCGCACGCCGAAGGTGCCGAAGGACGAGATCTTCACCGTCTCGCCGCGTTCGAGCGCACCGGAGATTTCTTCAAGCACTGTCTCAACAAGATCGGCGGACTCATTGCGAGACAAGCCGATTTCCTGATAGAGCGACTCACTGAGCTGAGCTCGCGTCACCGTTTCCGCCATGCCGCCTCCCCCTGACGGGCCATTGCGAAGGAAGACCATCAGTGGACGGTACCCCTCGCAAAATAATCCGTCAATTCCAAAGCGTTGGGCGGATTTCCTAACGAGCCCCGAAGACGAGGCTCGCTAACTCCTTACCAGCGCACCAGGGCAGCGCCCCAGGTCAGGCCGCCGCCCATGGCCTCGAGCAGCACCAGATCGCCGGGCCGGATGCGGCCGTCGGTCACGGCCTCGGCCAGCGCCAGCGGGATCGAGGCGGCGGAGGTGTTGGCGTGCTTCTGCACCGTCAGCACCACCTTCTCCGGCGGCAGGTCGAGCTTGCGGGCGGTGGCGTCAATGATGCGCTTGTTCGCCTGGTGCGGCACCAGCCAGTCGATGTCGGCCGGGGTCAGGTTGTTGGCCGCCAGGGCCTCCTCGACCACCTCGGCCAGGTTGATGACCGCGTGCTTGAACACCTCCCGCCCTTCCATCCGGACATGGCCGACGGTGCCGGTCGAGGACGGTCCGCCATCGACATAGAGCTTGTCCTCGTGGCGGCCGTCGGAATGCAGATGGGTCGACAGGATGCCGGGGTCGTCGGTGGTGCCGCCGCCTTCGACCGCGCGCAGCACCACGGCCCCGGCGCCGTCGCCGAACAACACGCAGGTGCTGCGGTCGCTCCAGTCCAGCAGGCGCGAGAAGGTCTCGGCGCCGATCACCAGCGCGGTGCGCGCCTGGCCCAGCCGGATCATGTTGTCGGCGACGGACAGGGCGTAGATGAAGCCGGAGCAGACGGCCTGGATGTCGAAGGCGGCGCCGCGGGTCATGCCGAGCGCGGCCTGGACCCGCACCGCGGTCGCCGGGAAGGTCTGGTCCGGGGTGGTCGTGGCCAGCACGATCAGGTCAAGGTCGCTGCCCTCGACCTTGGCCATGGCCAGCGCCTTGCGGGCCGCGGCCAGCGCCAGGTCGGAGGTCTTCTCCTCCGGCGCCGCGATGTGGCGGATGTTGATGCCGGTGCGCTGGACGATCCACTCGTCCGAGGTGTCGACCGTCCGGGCCAGGTCGGCGTTGGTGACGATGCGGTCAGGCAGGGCAGAACCGCATCCGATGATGCGCGCGCGGCGAACGGTCATTGCGGTTGTTCGATCCCGATCGGGGCAGTCGGTGGAGCCGTCGAAGCAGCGTCGTCGCCGTTTCGATTACCTTCGAAGCGGCTGAACTCCTGCTTAACCTTATCATTGAAACCGTGGATGACCAGATCGACCCCGACATCGATGGCATGGGCGAAGCCCTCGCCGTCGGTGCCGCCATGGCTCTTCACGCAGATGCCGTTGAGGCCGAGGAACAGCGCACCGTTGTACTGGCGCGGGTCGGTCCGGTGCCGCAGCCGCCGGAAGGCGCCGCGCGCGAACAGATAGCCCAGCGAAGCGAGCCAGGACGACCGGAAGGTGTGGCGCAGCCAGGTGGCGTAGAGCTTGGCCGTGCCTTCGGCGGTCTTGAGCGCGATGTTGCCGGAGAAGCCGTCGGTCACGACCACGTCGACCTTGCCGGCGGGGATATCGTCGCCCTCGACGAAGCCTTCGAACCGGCCGGGGAACTCCAGCTCGCGCAGCCGCGCGGCGGCGTCGCGCACCGCATCCGGGCCCTTCAGCGCCTCGGAGCCGACGTTCAGCAGGCCGACCGTCGGGTCGACCAGACCCAGCACCGCCCTGGCGAAGACCGAGCCCATGATGGCGAACTGGACCAGGTTCTCGGCGTCGCATTCGATGTTGGCGCCGAGGTCCAGCATGACGCTTTCGCCGCGCAGCGTCGGAAAAAACGATGCGATCGCCGGCCGGTCGATGCCCGGCAGCGTCTTGAACACCATCTTCGCCATCGCCATCAGCGCGCCGGTGTTGCCGGCGGAGACGACGCATTGCGCCTCGCCCGCGGCCACGGCGTCGATCGCCAGGCGCATGCTGGAGTTGCGCCCGCTGCGCAGGGCGGTGGACGGCTTGTCCTCGTTGGTGATCCGGTCGGCGGTGTGCCGAATCGACGACACCGCGGCCAGCGCCGGCCGCTTCGCCAGGAGAGGCGCGATGTTGGCCTCGTCACCGACGATCAGGAAATGCACGTCCGGATGGTGCGTGCGGGCGATCTCCGCCCCTTCGAGCACCATCGCTGGCGCCCGATCGCCCCCCATGGCGTCGAGCGCGATCGTCACTGGGCCAGAGGCCGCCGGGTCGGACATTCCCTATGCGGGCGCAGTCGATCAGGCGGTCGCCGTCGTCTCGCTGACGACCTCACGGCCGTGATAGTGGCCGCAGGCGTCGCAGACATGGTGCGGACGGGTCAGCTCGCCGCAGTTCGCGCATTCGACATAGGAGGCGCCGGCCAGGGCGTGGTGCGAACGCCGCATGTCGCGCCGCGACTTCGACGTCTTCTTCTTCGGAACAGCCATTTGCTTGAACTCTCGATACGAAAAGGCGGCACCAGGGGGGCCGCCTCGGACGGGCGTTACTTAATGGAAAAGGCCCGGCGGGGCAAGGAAAAGCGATTACTCGTCTGCCCTGCCCGTTCCGCCGCCCTTGAGCACCGCGAAGGGACGGCGCGTCTCCGCCTCCCCCTCCGCCGGCTCGTCCACGGGCTCCGGCGCATCGGGCGAGCGCGGGTAGGGGTCGAGCGCGAGCGACAGGTGCTGCGCCGCCAGCTCGCCCAGGTCGATGCGGCCGCCGACCATCGGCTCGACCTCCGCCGCCAGCGGGTCGACCTCGACCTCCGCCTCGTCCCGTCCCGCCGCGTCGGCGAAGACCGCCTCGACCTCGTCCTCCACCGTGGCGGGCACGGGATCGAGGGTGACGACGCAGCGCTGCACCACGGCGGCGTTCAGCGTGCCAGCCACGACCACGGTGTCGCCGCGGCCCGGCGTCAGGGTGAAGCGTGCGCTGAGTTCGTCGAGCGCCAGCAGGTCGAAGCGCCGGGCCAGCGCCGCCCGCTCCGCCTCGTCGGCCTCGATGGCGATGGTCCGGCCGCCCCGCGGCAGCGTGTTGACGCCGACCATGCGGCTGAATTCCGGAGTCGGGGTCATCAGGCTGCCTCCACCATCTCGGGCGCCGCGCCGAACCGGACCTCTCCGGCCAGGAGCGCCTCCACCGGCTGCGCCGCCAGGCCGGCCGCCTCGCGGCGCATATAGGCGGCAACCGCCCTCACCTGCCCCGGCTCGGGCTCGACCGTGCCGTAGAGGTTACGCCGCAGGGCCGACTCCAGTTCCGCCGGATCGGCGGCGGCCAGCCCGCGATCATAGGCGACGATGCGGCCGTAGAAGCCGCGTCCCATCGCCTTCACCTTCTTGCCGATGCTGAAATCGGTCACGCCGATCTCGCGCAGGCTGAGGTCCATGTCGTTGAACATATGGTCGAACAGGGCCTGGGCGAAATCCGGAGCCGGCGGCGCCTCCCGCTTCAGCCGGTGGAACACCAGGAAGGCGTGCAGGGCCAGCGCCTCGAACCGTCCATCCAGCGTATCGGGCACGCCGCAGGCGGTATAGAAGGCCGGGCTGCGCGCCTGTTCGACCAGCTTGACATAAAGCTCGGCGGCGACACGCTCTCGACGATGGCGGGCAAACAGCTTGGACAGCACGGGACCGATCGGTTTTGCGCAAAGGACGCGGCGATATTGGTCGAACTCCAGGTGGTGTGCTAGAGGGAAGGCTTCAATTGGGAGCCCTTCGGGGCGCGGAGACATGAGGCGATGACGGAAAGAGCAAGGGTCGTCCGGACCATGGCGGCCTGCCTGCTCGCGGTGGCGGCGCTGGCGGCCTGCTCGCCGCGGGTGGCGACGCGCGGCAACCTCGTCGAGGACTACCGGCTCGAGCAGGTCCACACCGGCACCAGCACCAAGTCGGATGTGGCGACGATCCTGGGCACCCCGACCACGGTGTCCACCTTCGACGACAACGTCTGGTACTACATCGGCCAGCGGGTCGAGACGGTGGCGTTCTTCGAGCCGGAGGTGACCAAACGCCGGGTCCTGCGCATGCAGTTCGACCCGACCTCCGGCACGCTGACCGACATGAAGGAGCTGAGCCTGCAGGACGGCGAGCAGGTGGCGCTGGTGTCGCGGGAGACGCCGACGCTGGGCCGCCGCATCGGCATCCTGGAGCAGTTCCTGGGCAATATCGGACGGTTCAACACCGACGGCACCAGTACGGCGCCCACCGCCCGGGGTCGCCCGGTCGGGACCGGCGGCGTCGCCAGCTCGGTCGCCGGCGGGAACTACTAACCCCGCCGAAGGACATGAGAAAACCCCGGCGCCACAAGCGCCGGGGTTTCTGCCGTCACCGCTCCTCTATCCGTGGGCGAGGATCGCCAGCAGCAGCAGGGCCACGATGTTGGTGATCTTGATCATCGGGTTGACCGCCGGGCCGGCGGTGTCCTTGTAGGGGTCACCGACGGTGTCGCCGGTGACGGCCGCCTTATGCGCGTCCGACCCCTTGCCGCCGTGGTTGCCCTCCTCGATGTATTTCTTGGCGTTGTCCCAGGCGCCGCCGCCCGAGGTCATCGAGATGGCGACGAACAGCCCGGTGACGATGACGCCGAGCAGCATCGCCCCGAGCGCAGAGAAGGCGGCGGAACGGCCGGCGATCGCCTCGATCACGAAGTACAGCACCACCGGCGCCAGCACCGGCAGCAGCGACGGCACGATCATCTCGCGGATCGCGGCCTTGGTCAGCATGTCGACCGCGCGCTTGTAGTCCGGCCGGCTGGTGCCCTCCATGATGCCGGCGTTCTCGCGGAACTGGCGGCGAACCTCCTCCACCACCGATCCGGCGGCGCGGCCGACCGCGGTCATGCCGAGCGCGCCGAACAGATAGGGCAGCAGACCGCCGATCAGCAGGCCGACGACGACATAGGGGTTGGCCAGGGAGAAATCGAGCGTGAGGCCCTGGAAATAGGGGTACTGGGCCGAATTGCCGATGAAGTAGCTCAGGTCCGAGGTGTAGGCCGAGAACAGCACCAGCGCGCCGAGGCCGGCGGAGCCGATGGCATAGCCCTTGGTCACCGCCTTGGTGGTGTTTCCGACGGCGTCCAGGGCGTCGGTGGTGACCCGGACCTCGGGCGGCAGGTCCGACATCTCGGCGATGCCGCCGGCGTTGTCGGTCACGGGGCCGTAGGCGTCGAGCGCCACGACCATGCCGGCCAGGGCCAGCATGCTGGTGACCGCGATGGCGATGCCGAACAGACCGGCCACAAGATAGGTGACGATGATGGCGACGCAGATGATCAGCGCCGGGATCGCCGTCGCCTCCATCGACACGGCGAGGCCCTGGATCACGTTGGTGCCGTGGCCGGTGGTCGAGGCCAGCGCGACCGACCGCACCGGGCGGAAATTCGTGCCGGTGTAGTATTCCGTGGTCCAGATCACGAGGCCGGTGACGACCAGCCCGGCGATGCCGCACAGGAACAGCGACAGGCCGCTGAAGCTGCCGCCGCCGACGCTGTAGGTGCCGCCGAAGCCGATCACCACCCAGGTGATCAGGAGGATGCCGACCAGCGACAGCACCGCCGACACCACGAAGCCGCGGTAGAGCGCGCCCATGATGTTGTTGTTGGCGCCGAGCTTGACGAAGAAGGTGCCGGCGATCGAGGCCAGGATGCAGACCGCGCCGATCGCGAGCGGGTAGAGCATCATCCACGACATCAGCTCGCCGGCCCCGGCGAAGAAGATCGACGCCAGGACCATGGTGGCGACGGTGGTGACCGCATAGGTCTCGAACAGGTCCGCGGCCATGCCGGCGCAGTCGCCGACATTGTCGCCGACATTGTCGGCGATCACGGCGGGGTTGCGCGGATCATCCTCGGGGATGCCGGCCTCGACCTTGCCGACGAGGTCGGCGCCGACATCGGCGCCCTTGGTGAAGATGCCGCCGCCGAGACGGGCGAAGATCGAGATCAGCGAGGCGCCGAAGCCGAGCGCCACCAGCGGATCGATCAGGCCGCGGCCGGTGGCGCCGGAGGCGAGCAGGATGGTGTAGTAGCCGGAGACGGCGATCAGCGCCAGGCCGGCCACCAGCAGGCCGGTCACGGCGCCGGAGCGGAAGGCGATGGCGAGGCCGGCGGCCAGGCCCTGGCGGGCGGCTTCGGCGGTGCGGACATTGGCCCGGACCGAGATGTTCATGCCGATGTAGCCGGCGGCGCCGGAGAGCACGGCGCCGATGATGAAGCCGATGCCGACCGAGATCCCGAGAAGCAGCGACACGATGATGGCGATGACCACGCCGACCATGGCGATGGTGAGATATTGCCGGTTCAGGTAAGCGCCCGCGCCCTCCTGGATCGCGGCGGCGATGGCCTGCATTCGGGCATCGCCCGGACTGGCCGACAGCACGCTTCGTGAAGCCCACACGCCATAAACCAACGCACCCAGGCCGCAGGCCAGCACGAAGACAAGGACCGCTGACATCATTCTTGAGTCCCTCGCCCCTGTTGATGACGTACCGGCCTGGTTCAGGCCGGCTCCGCTTCTTTTGCGCGGAAACGATGCCAGAGCGGGAAGACCAGGGCAATCAGCGTGAAATATTTTTGCTTTGTGACGGCCGGGAGGGCTTACAGGGCAGCGATTCGGGCCGTTTGATGGCGGCCGGAGCCGGCGCCGCGGTCAGAAGTGCCGCCAGCCGGTCAGCGACTCGACGGGACGGCCCTGCGGATCGAGCAGGCGCGCCCCCTGCCCCGCCGCGATCCGGCCGATCCGCGCGACCGGGGTGCCCGCGGCCTGGGCGGCCGCCTCGACGGCGACGCGCGCCGAGGCCGGGGCGGTGAACAGCAGCTCGTAATCCTCGCCGCCGGCCCAGGCCGTCTCCTGCAGGGCCGGGTCGAGCGCGATGGCGGCCCGGGCGGCCTCGGACAGAGGCAGCCGGGCCAGCTCGACCTCCGCCGCGACACCGGAGGCGTCGCAGAGATGCGGCAGGTCGCCCGGCAGCCCGTCCGACACGTCCATCGCCGCATGGGCGAGGCCGAGCAGCGCGCGGCCCAGCGCCATCCGCGGTTCCGGCACCCGGTGGCGCTGCGCCAGCGCCCCGGCCGCGTCCGGCGCCAGGCCCGGAAGCCGGCCGAGGATGCAGCGCAGCCCGAGCGCGGCGTCGCCGAGCGCGCCGCTGACATAGAGGTCGTCGCCCGGCCGGGCGCCGGAGCGGCGCAGCATCGCGCCCTGCGGCACCGTGCCGAAGGCGGTGACCGACAGCACCGCGGTCCCGGGCGTCCGCACCGAATCGCCGCCGAGCAGGCCAATGCCGTACAGCGCCTGGTCGGCCGCCAGCCCTTCGACGAAGCGCTCGATCCAGCTCTCGTCCGGCTGCGCCGGCAGCGCCAGCGTCAGGGTATAGGCCAGCGGCGCCGCGCCCTTGGCCGCCAGATCCGACAGGTTGGAACGCAGCAGCTTCCGCGCCACCCGCGCCGGATCCTCGTCCGGCAGGTAATGGACCGTCTCGACCATGGCATCGGTGGTGACCACCAGGTCCCGGCCTTCGCCGGGGTCGAGCAGCGCCGCGTCGTCGGCGAGGCCGAGCGCCCCGGCCGTGCCACGGGCCAGAGGCCGGAAGTAGCGGTCGATGCGCTCGAATTCGCCGAGGCCCATGATGCCGCCTTCCGTCGCCCTAGGGTCAGCCGGCGCGACTCTCGCCCGGCCGCTGCTCGCGGGCGATGCGGTCGAGCACCGCGTTCACCATCGCCGGCTCCTTGCCGCCGAAGAAGGCGCGGGTGACATTGACATATTCCGAGATCACGATCGGCGCCGGGACGTGCAGATTGGCCAGCAGCTCCCACGCTCCGGCCCGCATCACGCAGCGCAGCAGCAGGTCGAGCCGGGGCAGCGTCAGCTGCGCGTCGAGCGCGCCGGCGACGAGGGCGTCGACCTCGTCGCCGCGGATCCGGGTGCCGCGCACGATGTCGCCGAACAGCTCGGCGTCGGGTTCGACCATCGCCTCGCCCTCGACCGGCTCGCCGAAGCGGTGGCGGACGAATTCGGCGATCACCGTCTCGAGCGGCGTGCCTGACTGCTCCATCTGGTACAGCGCCTGGACGGCCGCCAGGCGGGCGGCGCTGCGGCGGGCCTTGGCGGAAGGTTTCTGGGTCGCCATCGATCAGGCCGTCAGCTGCTTGAAATGCCGCTTGAGCTCGATCATCGCCAGGGCGGCGCGGGCGGCACCGCCGCCCTTGTCCATCTCCTCGACCTTGGCGCGGGCCCAGGCCTGCGCCTCGTTCTCCACGGTCAGGATGCCGTTGCCGATGGCGAGGCCGTGACGCAGGGACAGCTCCTGCAGGCCGCGGGCGCTCTCGTTGCAGACGATGTCGTAATGCGAGGTCTCGCCGCGGATGACGCAGCCGAGCGCGACATAGCCGTCGAAGCGGCGCGCCGAGGTCGAGGCGATCTGCACCGCGGCGGGGATCTCCAGCGCCCCCGGCACGGCGATGCGCTCATAGGTGGCGCCGATCTCGTCCAGCACCGCGACGGCGCCGCGCGCCAGCTCGTCGGCGAAGTCCTCGTAGAAGCGGGCCTCGACGATCAGGATGTGCGGCGCCGGGCCGGCGAAGGACACGGGCCGCTGTTCGGTCTTGGCGACCATTTCAGTCCTCTTGGATTCCGGTGATCGCGCGCTGCTCGACCACGGTCAGGCCGTAGCCGTCGATGCCGACGATGGTGCGGGGGTGGTTGGACAGCACGATCAGCTTGCGCACGCCGAGGTCGAGCAGGATCTGGGCGCCGACGCCGTAGTCGCGCAGCTCGTGCCCGCTCTCCTTCGCCGGCATGCCCTCCAGCCGCCGCTTCAGCCGCTCGCTCAGGCTGTCGGGCTGCGGCTCGCGGATCAGGACGACGACGCCCCGGCCCTCGCGGCCGATCGCCTCCATGGCGCCGTGCAGGATACCGGCATTGCCGCCATGGACGTCGCCGAGCACGTCGTCCAGCACGTTCAGCGCATGCATCCGCACCGGCACCGGCTCGTCGCCCGAGATGTCGCCCTTCACCAGCACGACATGCTCGGCGTAGCGCGCCTTGTTGACATAGACCAGCATCCGCCAATCGCCGCCGAAGCGGCTCTCGATCGTGGTCTCGAGCTTGCGCTCGACCAGCGATTCCTGGCAGCGGCGATAGGCGATCAGGTCGGCGATGGTGCCGATCTTGACGTTGTGGAACTGGGCGAACTTCACCAGGTCCGGCAGCCGGGCCATGGTGCCGTCGTCGTTCATGATCTCGCAGATCACGCCGGCCGGGTACAGCCCGGCCAGGCGGGCGATGTCGACCGCGGCCTCGGTGTGGCCGGTGCGCTCCAGCACGCCGCCGTCGCGCGCCACCAGCGGGAAGATGTGGCCGGGCGTGGCGATGTCGGCCGGGCCGCAGGCGGGGTCGATCGCGACCGCGACGGTGCGCGCCCGGTCGGCCGCCGAGATGCCCGTGGTCACGCCTTCGCGCGCCTCGATCGAGACGGTGAAGGCGGTCTGGTGGCGCGAGGCGTTGCTGCGGGTCATGAGCTGCAGCCCCAGCTCGTCGATCCGCTTGCGCTCCATGGCCAGGCAGATCAGCCCGCGGCCGTAGCGCGCCATGAAGTTGATCGCCTCGGCATCCGCCATCTGCGCCGGGATCACCAGGTCGCCCTCGTTCTCCCGGTCCTCGTCGTCGACCAGGATGAACATGCGACCCTGCCGCGCCTCCTCGATGATCTCGGAGATCGGCGAGAGGAACGCCTGGTCCTCGGGGCTCAGCCGGCCGTCTTGCGATCCCGCAGCAGGCGCGCCGTGTAGCGCGCCAGCATGTCGATCTCCAAGTTCACGCGGCGAGCCGTGCTTAAGCTTCGAAAGGTCGTGCATGACTGCGTGTGCGGAATGATGTTGACGCCGAAGCGGCAGGTGCCGGAGGGGGTGTCGGCGACCTCGTTGACGGTCAGGGAGACGCCTTCGATCGCGACCGAGCCTTTGGAAGCGATATAGTCCGCCAGCTCGGCCGGGGCCTCGATGGTGAAGCGGACGCTGTCGCCCTCCGGCCGGCGGTCGACGATGGTGCCGACGCCGTCGACATGGCCGTAGACCAGATGCCCGCCGATCTCGTCGCCGAGCTTGAGCGAGCGCTCGAGATTGACCTCGGTGCCGACCGCCCAGTCGCCCAGGGTGCTGCGCGACAGCGTCTCGGCCGAGGCCTCGACCGCATAGCGGCCCGGCCAGGTCTCGATCACGGTCAGGCAGACGCCGTTGTGCGCGACCGAGGCGCCGATCTCGATCGTCGCCGTGTCGTACGCCGTCTCGATGATATAGCGGGTATCGCCTCGCCGCTCGACCGCCGCGACGCGTCCCACATCGGTGATGATGCCGCTGAACATGGCGGGCACCCTATGACGAGTGCGGTGTGGTTTCCAGCGAAACCACATTGCGCGCGACGCAGCCCCTCCCTGTCAGAGGCGCTCGCCGCGCAGGCGGGTCAGAGGCGCTCGCCGCGGGGGCGGGTCAGGGGCGCTCGCCGCGAAGCTGGTCCACGAAGTCGCTGAACGCGCCCGGCTCCTGGAAGTCGCGGTAGACCGACGCGTAGCGGATATAGGCCACCTTGTCGACGCCGCTCAGCGCCTTCATCACCATCTCGCCGATCGCCTTGGACGGGATCTCGCTCTCGCCCGAGCTCTCGAGCTGGCGGACCAGCGAATTGACGATGCGCTCCAGCCGCTCGATGTCGATGTCGCGCTTGCGCAGGGCGATGCGCATCGAGCGCAGCAGCTTCTCGCGGTCGAAGGGCTCGCGCTGGCCGGTCGACTTGATCACGGTCAGCTCGCGCAGCTGGATCCGCTCGAAGGTGGTGAAGCGGGCGCCGCAGGCCGGGCAGAAGCGCCGCCGCCGGATGGCCGAATTGTCCTCGGTGGGACGGGAGTCCTTCACCTGGGTGTCGTCGTGGCCACAGAACGGGCAGCGCATCGGTTCCCCCGGAAATGGTTCGCCCACAACGAATGGATACCATCCGTTGTGGGCGAACCACAATCTATCGCGTCATCGGCGGGCCGTTTCCGGCCCGCGGACGACTGTCAGAGATCCGGGTAGATCGGGAAGCGGGTGCAGAGCGCCTCGACCCGGGCCCGCACCGCCTTCTCCACCGCCGAGTTGTCCTCGGGGTTGGCGACGAGCCCGTCCAGCACCTCGACCGCCATCTCGCCGACCTGGCGGAACTCGGCCAGGCCGAAGCCGCGCGAGGTCGCGGCCGGGCTGCCCAGGCGAACGCCGGAGGTGATGGTCGGCTTCTCCGGGTCGAACGGCACGCCGTTCTTGTTGCAGGTCATGCCGGCATGCTCGAGGCTGGCTTCGGCCGCCTTGCCGGTCAGCTTCTTCGGCCGTAGGTCGACCAGCATCAGATGCGTGTCGGTGCCGCCGGAGACGATGTCGAGCCCACCGGCGCGCACCGTCTCGGCCAGGACCTTGGCGTTCTCCACCACCGCCTTGGCGTAGAGCTTGAACTCGGGCCGCAGCGCCTCGCCGAAGGCCACCGCCTTGGCGGCGATGACATGCATCAGCGGACCGCCCTGCAGGCCCGGGAAGACCGAGGAGTTGATCTTCCTGCCGAGCTCCGGGTCGTTCGACAGCACCATGCCGCCGCGCGGCCCGCGCAGGGTCTTGTGCGTCGTGGTGGTGACGACATGGGCGTGCGGCAGCGGGCTCGGATGCACGCCGCCGGCGACCAGGCCGGCGAAATGCGCCATGTCGACCATCAGATAGGCGCCGACCGAATCCGCGATCTGGCGGAACCGGGCGAAGTCGATGATCCGCGGATAGGCCGAACCGCCGGCGATGATCAGCTTCGGCTTGTGCTCGTCGGCCAGGCGCTGCAGCTCGTCATAGTCGATCCGGGCGTCGTCGCGGCGGACGCCGTACTGCACCGCGTTGAACCACTTGCCCGACTGGTTCGGCGCGGCGCCGTGGGTCAGGTGGCCGCCGGCGGCCAGCGACATGCCGAGCACGGTGTCGCCCGGCTGCAGCAGGGCGAAGAACACCGCCTGGTTGGCCTGGGCGCCGGAATGCGGCTGGACATTGGCGAAGGCGCAGTCGAACAGCTTGCACGCCCGTTCGATCGCCAGCGATTCCGCCACGTCGACATATTCGCAGCCGCCGTAGTAGCGGCGGTTCGGATAGCCCTCGGCGTATTTGTTGGTCAGGACCGATCCCTGGGCCTCGAGCACGGCGCGGGAGACGATGTTCTCGCTGGCGATCAGCTCGATCTGCGACTGCTGACGCTTCAGCTCGTCCCGGATGCCGCGCAGCACGGCCGGGTCAGTGTCTTCGAGGCGGGCGGTGAACAGGGAGCTGGCGGCGGTCATCTGGGCGGCGGGATCGGGGGAACTCATGGGGCAGTCATCCTGGTCAGGCGGAGGGCACGTCGAGCTTGGCGATGCGGTCGCCGTGCCGACCGCCTTCGTAGTCGGTGGACAGGAACACGGCAAGGCAATCGCGGGCGGTCTCGAAACCGATGATTCGGGCGCCAAGCGCGAGCACGTTGGCGTCGTTGTGCCGCCGGCACAGCCGGGCGGTGGTGACGTCGTGGCAAAGCGCCGCACGGATGCCGCGATGGCGGTTGGCCGCGATCGAGATGCCGATGCCGGTGCCGCACACCAGGACGCCGCGCGCCGCCCGCCCGTCCCGGACCGCCTGCGCCACGGCGCGGCCGTAATCCGGATAGTCGACCCGGTCCGGGCTGTTGGTGCCGAGATCCAGCACCGCCAGCCCCTGCTCCTCGATGACCGACTTGAGCTGGTCCTTGAGGGCGTAGCCGGCGTGATCGGCGGCGATGGCGACAGTCTTCGTGGCGTCGGTCATGGTGTTCCGGTCGGATGGGGTGCGGGCGACCTTCGCATATTTTGCGGTTGAGAGAGAGCCGTAACTTGGCCCAATTTCTCTGCGCGAGCCCGGCCTCATCCCGCCGCAGCTTGCAGTTGCAGAATAGATGGCATTTTCCCATTGCCGTTGACACACGCGATATCAAATGCGACCTCGTTGTCGCTGTTGACGACACTAAAAGAAAAGGAATTGAACAATGGAGGATGCAGCAAGCACGGGCGGACGAAGCAACGATAATCTGGTGCAGATGACCACCCAGATCGTCACGTCCTATATTTCGCGCAACACCGTCCCGACCGATCAGCTCGGGGCGGTGATCCAGTCCATCCACGATGCGTTGCGGAACGTCGGGTCGGCACCGGCGGCCGCGGCGGCCGCGGCACCGGCGAAGCCGGCGGTGCCGATCCGGCGGTCGGTGCAGCCCGACTACATCGTGTGCCTTGAGGACGGCAAGAAGCTGAAGATGCTGAAGCGGCACCTGCGGACGACCTACAACATGTCGCCGGAGGAATACCGGGCCAAATGGGGCCTGGCGGCCGACTATCCCATGGTCGCGCCGAACTATGCCGAGCAGCGCTCCGCCTTCGCCAAGAAGATCGGCCTGGGCAAGGCCCGCCGCGGCTGATCGTCGGCACTGGGGGCCGGGGCGCCGGCAGCGTCAGCCCGCATGTCGGGCTGGGCTGGCGGCGCCCCGGCCCCTGTGCTGTTATGCGCCACCCATTTGTGACAGTCCGGAGTTCGTCATGACTTCCTCCGCCGCCGTTGCGGCCGCCAAGCCGGCCCAGACCGGCCGCGCCGCCTTCCACTGGGAGGACCCGCTCCTGCTCGAGGAGCTTCTGACCGAGGAGGAGCGCATGGTGCGCGACGCGGCGCGCGCCTACTGCCAGGAGAAGCTGCTGCCGCGGGTGCGCGAGGCCAACCGGCACGAGATCTTCCATCGCGAGATCATGAACGAGATGGGCGAGCTCGGCTTCCTCGGCTCGACCATCGAGGGCTACGGCTGCGCCGGCGTGAACTCGATCTGCTACGGCCTGATCGCGCGCGAGGTCGAGCGCGTCGACAGCGGCTACCGTTCCGCCATGTCGGTGCAGTCGAGCCTGGTGATGTACCCGATCTGGGCCTACGGCACCGAGGAACAGCGCCAGAGGTACCTGCCCCGGCTCGCCAGCGGCGAGATCGTCGGCTGCTTCGGCCTGACCGAGCCCGACGCCGGCTCCGACCCCGGCTCGATGAAGACCCGGGCACGCAGCGTCTCCGGCGGCTACAGCCTGTCCGGCGCCAAGATGTGGATCACCAACTCGCCGATCGCCGACGTCTTCGTGGTCTGGGCCAAGGACGATGCCGGCGAGATCCGCGGCTTCGTGCTGGAGCGCGGCATGAAGGGCCTGTCGGCGCCGAAGATCGAGGGCAAATTCTCGCTGCGCGCCTCGGCCACCGGCGAGATCGTGATGGACGAGGTGTTCGTCCCGGAAGAGAACCTGCTGCCCAACGTCAAGGGGCTGAAGGGTCCGTTCGGTTGCCTGAACAACGCCCGCTACGGCATCGCCTGGGGCGCCCTCGGCGCGGCCGAGTTCTGCTGGCACACCGCCCGGCAGTACACGCTGGACCGCAAGATGTTCGGCCGTCCCCTGGCCGCCAACCAGCTGATCCAGAAGAAGCTGGCCGACATGCAGACCGAGATCACCCTCGGCCTGATCGCGGCGCATCGCCTGGGCCAGCTCAAGGACGAGGGCAAGGCGGCGCCGGAGGCGATCAGTCTCCTGAAGCGCAACAACTGCGGCAAGTCGCTCGACATCGCCCGCCAGGCCCGCGACATGCTCGGCGGCAACGGCATCGCCGACGAGTTCCACGTCATCCGCCACGTGATGAATCTCGAGGCGGTCAACACCTATGAGGGCACGCATGACGTGCACGCCCTGATCCTCGGCCGGGCGCAGACCGGGCTGGCGGCGTTCTGAACCGCCTCGCCGGTCGTTGCCGGATAAACGAAAGGCGCGTCCCTCGGGATGCGCCTTTTTCGTGACCGGCCGGAGGGCGGCCTCAGGCCGCGCTGGTCACCGGCTGGTCGGTGGTATAGGCGAGGTTGCCGGACCAGAAGCCTTCGAGCCGCCGCAGCGTCGCGTTCAGCGTCTCGACGTCTCCGACCCGCAGCCCGGTGCCCTCCAGCGCGTCCGCCTGGCGGCTGAACATCGTCTCCAGCTTGGCCCGCAGCGCCTGACCCTTGCTGGTCAGCCGGACCCGTGTGGAGCGCCGGTCGTGCTGCGACCGCTCCTGCGTCAAGTAGCCGTTCTCGACCATCTTCTTGACGTTGTACGAGACGTTCGAGCCCAGATAGTAGCCACGGGCGGTCAATTCGCCGATGGTCAGCTCGTCCATGCCGATATTGTACAGAATCAAACTCTGGACGTTGTTGATGTCTTGGACGCCAAAACGGTCCAGCTCCACCTTTACCACATCCAGGAAGCAGCGATGGAGCCGCTCGATCAGCGCGGTCATGCGGTAATAGGGATGATGCATTCAGACCTCCGACCCACTGGCACTTTTGTACTATCTAGACCGCCGTTCTACCACTGAGAAAGCCACTTTAGACAAAATCATCCAAAACGAAAGTGTTGTGAGCAGGACAGGTGTTCACTGCAATTTGCACCGCATTCAGGACGAATTCGCGCTAGATCGATGCTTTCGGTTGCCACAAAAGACATTTTTGATCCTCTCGCCCAGACTTATCAACCCTTTGCGTGCAATGGCCGGTCCCTTTGCGCGGTGGCGCGTGGCGGGCCGCCGCACCTGGTTGTTTCCCGCCGCGGCTCCGTCCTAAAGTTCGGCCGCCTTCCAGGAATATCGAGAGTCCCATGTCCCGCCTGCCCTTCCCCGGTTCCTACCCGACCACGCGGATGCGACGCCTGCGCACCGACGGCTGGATTCGCGAGCTGGTGGCGGAGACCCGGCTCTCGCCGTCGGACCTGATCTGGCCGATCTTCGTGGTCGAGGGCGACCGCCGGCAGCCGGTCGAATCGCTGCCGGGGGTTGAGCGCCACGATCTCGCCGGCGCCGTCGAGGCCTGCCGCCGCGCCCGCGGGCTCGGCATCCCCGCGGTCGCGCTGTTCCCGATGATCGACCGCGCCCTGCGCAGCGAGGACGGGGCCGAGGCCTGCCGCGCCGGCAACCTGGTGTGCCGCGCCATCGCCGCGATCAAGGCGGCGGTGCCCGATCTCGGCGTCGTCGTCGACGTCGCCCTCGACCCCTTCACCAGCCACGGCCATGACGGGCTGATCCGCGACGGCCGCATCCTGAACGACGAGACGATCGAGATCCTGGTCCGGCAGGCGCTGGTCCAGGCCGAGGCCGGGGCCGACATCGTGGCGCCGTCGGACATGATGGACGGGCGCATCGGAGCGATCCGAGCGGCCCTGGACGGCGCCGGGCGGCAGGACGTCAAGATCATGGCCTATGCGGCGAAATACGCCTCGGCCTTCTACGGCCCGTTCCGCGACGCGGTCGGGTCGACCGGCGTGCTGATCGGCGACAAGAAGACCTATCAGATGAACCCGGCCAACAGCGACGAGGCTCTCCGCGAGGTCGAGTTGGACCTGCGCGAAGGCGCCGACATGGTGATGGTGAAGCCGGGCCTGCCCTATCTCGACATCATCCGCCGGGTGCGCGACGGCTTCGGCGTGCCGACCTTCGCCTATCAGGTCAGCGGCGAATACGCGATGCTGAAGGCGGCGGCGCAGAACGGCTGGCTGGACTACGAGAAGGCGCTGATCGAGGTGCTGACCGCGTTCAAGCGCGCCGGAACTGCCGGAGTCCTGACCTATGGCGCCATCGAAGCGGCGGAGCTGATCGGCCGCTGAGGACCAGCGTCCCAACAACAAAGGATTTTGCCTCGGCTCGATCCGCTGTTATGTGCAGCCCCCCGACCGGCCGGGGATGATTCCCCGGCCCAATCACGCGGAAGGGGGAAACAAGCCTATGGGTGTGCTCGAGTCCATCGTCGATGTCGGCAACGACATCGTCTGGGGCCATGTCCTGATCTATCTTCTGATCGCCACCGGCCTGTTCTTCACGCTCCGGTCCGGCTTCATCCAGTTCCGGCTGTTCGGCCCGAGCTTGGCCACGATGCTGGGCAGCCGGCGCCACCGCAGCCCCGGCGACATCTCGCCGTTCCAGGCCTTCGCGACCGGCCTCGCCAGCCGGGTCGGAACCGGCAACATCGCCGGCGTCGCCATCGCCATCACCGCCGGCGGGCCGGGCGCGGTGTTCTGGATGTGGGCGACGGCGCTGCTGGGCATGTCCAGCGCCTTCGCCGAATCGACGCTGGCGCAGCTGTTCAAAGTCAACCATCGCGACGACACCTTCCGCGGCGGCCCGGCCTATTACATCGAGCGCGGCCTCGGCCAGCGCTGGCTGGGCATCGTCTTCGCCCTCCTGCTGATCCTGACCTTCGGCCTGGTGTTCAACGCCGTGCAGGCCAATTCGATCGTGGCCGCGATCGCCGGCGCTGCGGGAGACGGCGCCGTGTCGCCGGAATGGATCGGCCTGGTGCTGGTCGTCATCACCGCGCCGATCATCTTCGGCGGCGTTCGTTCCGTCGCCCGGGTGGCGGAGCTGATGGTGCCGGTGATGGCCGGTCTCTACCTCCTGATGGCGCTGTACATCACCGTCGCCAACATCGGCGTGCTGCCCGAGGTCGTCGCGACCATCTTCAAGAGCGCCTTCGGCCTGCAGCAGGCGGCGGGCGGTTTCGCCGGCTATGCGGTGTCGCAGGCCATGATGCAGGGCATCCGGCGCGGCCTGTTCTCGAACGAGGCTGGCATGGGCTCGGCCCCGAACGCCGCGGCCACGGCGACCACCCGGCATCCGGCGACGCAGGGGCTGATGCAGATGCTGGGCGTCTTCATCGACACCATCATCGTCTGCAGTTGCACCGCCGCGATTATCCTGCTGTCCGGCGTCTATCAGCCCGGCAACGGCATGGGCGGAGTGCAGCTGACCCAGGCCGCCATCGTCTCGCAGGTCGGCGACTGGGGCAGCGTGTTCCTGGCCGTCGCGATGTTCCTGTTCGCCTACTCCTCGATCATCGGCAACTACGCCTATGCCGAGGGCAATGTCGAATTCATCCGCAACAGCCGCCCGGTGCTGCTGGTGTTCCGGCTGGCCGTGCTGGCGATGGTGTTCTTCGGCTCGGTGCAGGAGGTCAAGCTGGTCTGGAACATGGCCGACCTCAGCATGGGCCTGATGGCGATCGTCAACCTGGTGGCGATCCTGCTGCTGTCGCGCTGGGTCTTCGTGCTGGCGAAGGACTATCGCGGCCAGCTGCGCCTCGGCGCCGCCGAGCCGGTCTTCGACCGCAAATCCTACCCCGAGCTGGATCGCCGGCTGCCGCGGGACGTCTGGTAGGCTAACCGGCCAGCCAGTCCCGGATCGGTGCGATCTGCCCCGGCGCCATCAGCGCCGGGGCGTGGCCGCAGCCGGCGACGGTGATCAGCACCGTGTCCGGCCGCGCCGCCATGCGTTCGGCCGTCGCCGCGGTCAGCAGGTCCGATTCCGCGCCGCGGACCACCAGCACCGGGCAGCGGATCTGGTCCCAGACCATCCACAGGTCGACATCCGCGATCGGGCCGGCGAAGGCGGCGGCGATGCCGGGGTCGTAGGCCAGGCCCAGCGTCCCGTCGTTGCGCCGCCGGGCGCTGTGGGTGGCGAGGTGCCGCCACTGGGCGTCGGTCAGGGGCCCGAAGGGCGCGTGCACGCGCCGCAGATAGGCCTCCAGCCCGTCGATGTCGGCGAAGACCGGGTCCTGCCCGACATAGGAACCGATGCGCTGCAGCGCCGCCTGCGGTATGAACGGGCCGACATCGTTCAGCACCAGCCGCCGGATCGGCGTGTTCGGCTGGGCCGCCAGCATCATGCCGATCAGCCCGCCCATCGAGGTGCCGACCCAGTCGACCGCCGGGACGTCGAGCCGGGCGATCAGCGCCGCCGCGTCGGCGAGGTATTGCGGATAGCCGTAGAGGGCGGGGTTGGCGAGCCAGCCGCTGCGGCCGCGGCCGACCACGTCCGGGCAGATGACGGCGCGGCCGGACCAGGCGAGATCCGCGGCCAGCGCGTCGAAGTCCCGGCCGTTGCGGGTCAGCCCGTGCACACACAGCACCGGCGGCTGCGAGCGGTCATGGCCCCAGGCGGCATAGGCCAGGCGGTGGAAGCCGCCGAGGCCGAGACCGAGGAAGTAATGCTCGACCGGCTCCATCTCACGCCGCCCGGGCGCTGGCCGGGCGCAGGGCGCGGTCATCGACGGCGACGAAGCGCCGGGCCTCGAAGCCGTTGAACCGGGTCTGCAGCACGTTGGAATAGGCGCCGATCTGGCCGAACTCGATCCAGTCGCCCTCGCGCACATCCTCCGGCAGCAGCGAGGTTCCGGGCAGGCTGTCGTAGCTGTCGCAGGTCGGGCCGAACAGGGCGAAGCCGGCCGGCCGCCCCCCGGCCCCGCCCGGCCGCAGCAGCCGGACCGGATAGACGGTGCCGAACAGCTTCATGTCGGCCAGGCTGCCATAGGCGCCGTCGTTGAGATACAGGCGGTGGCCGCGCCGGAACTCGACCTTCACCACCAGCGAACAGGCCTCGGCCACCAGCGCCCGCCCCGGCTCGCAGAACACCGTGCGGCCGGAATCGGCCGGCAGCCGGGCCAGGCCGGCACGGATCGCGGCGACGAAGGCGGAGAGCGGCGGCGGCTCGGTGTCGACATAGGCGGCGGGGAAGCCGCCGCCGACATCGATCACCGGCACCGGCACTCCGGCCTGGGCGAGGACGCCGGCGCAGATCTCGAGCGCGCGCTCATAGACCACCGGATCCAGGCATTGCGAGCCGACATGGAAGGTCAGGCCGGCGCGGTTGCCGGTGGCGGCGATCCGGCGCAGCAGCGCCGGCGCGGCTTCGACCTCCGCCCCGAACTTGCCGCTGAGGTCGCAGACGACCGAATCGAAGCGGGGCATGGCGACGCGCAGCACCAGGGTCAGGTCGCGCGCCCCGCCGGTGACCGCGAGGATCTTGTCCAGCTCCTCCTCATGGTCGAGGGCGAAGGTGCGGACGCCGTGGCGGTGATAGGCCAGTTCCACCGCCTGTCGGTTCTTCACCGGGTGCATGTAGTGCGAGACCGCGCCGGGCAGCAGGGACGCGGCCACGATCTCGCTGAGCGAGGCGACGTCGAAATGGCGCACGCCCCCGGCATGCAGCCCGGCCAGCACCTCCGGATGGTCGTTGCACTTGACCGCGTACATCACGGTGCCGGGGAATTGCCGCAGGAACTGCGCCGCCGAGTCCCGCAGCACTTGCGGCCGCAGGCAGTAGACCGGCTCCTCGGGGCGGAGGGCGGTGACCATGGCGAGGGCGTCGGCGAAGGACTCCATCGATCGCTCCAGGCTCGAGCCGCCACCGGAGACGCGGCACCATCTCATCATCGCGGCAGAGCCAGCCGCTTGGCTAGCCCCCCACGCAACTAGACCGAAGCGCGCGCGACATCGCGGTTCGCCCCCCCTGCGCCTCCATGGCGCCTCGCTTCGGATTGGACAGATTATTATAACAGCACCGCCGCGGGCCAACCCGGCACGGCATGGAGACACGACCGATGACATGGCTTCGCCGCGGCGCCATCGCGCTGGCCTGCCTCGTGCTGCTGCTCCTGGTTCTGGCAGGCGCCGGCCTGTGGTGGCTGCGCACCGGCGTGCCGGCCGAATCCGGCACCGTCGCGCTCGACGACCTCTCCGCCCCGGTCCGGATCTATCGCGACGGCCACGGCATCCCGACCATCTTCGCCGAGACCGACGGCGACGCCTATTTCGCCCTCGGCTGGCTGCACGCCCAGGACCGACTGTGGCAGATGGAGCTGCAGCGCCGGGTCGGCGCCGGCCGGCTGGCCGAGCTGGTCGGCGAATCCGGGCTGCGGATGGACAAGTTCATGCGGACGCTGGGCATCTACCGCCTGGCCGAGGCCGACGTCGCCGGCCTGTCGGCGGAGACGCGCGCGGCGCTCGACCGCTACGCCGCCGGGGTCAATGCCTGGATCGCCGGCCATGACGGCGCGCTGCCGCCGGAATTCTACCTGCTGGGAGCCCGGCCGGAGCCATGGCGCCCGGCCGACACGCTGGTCTGGAGCAAGCTGATGGCGCTGCAGCTCTCGGCCAATTACCGCGACGAGATCCTGCGCACCCAGGTGATCGCGCGGCTGGGGCCGGACCGCGCCCGCACCCTGTTCCCGGACCTCGGCGCCCTGCCGCCCGCCACTCTCTCCGCCCTCGACCGCGCCGCGCCGATGCTGACGGCGCTGGCCGAGGCGCTGCCGCCGCCGCTCGGCCCGCGCACCGCGTCGAATGAATGGGTGGTCGGGCCCGGCCGCACCGGCACCGGCGCCCCGATCCTGGCCAACGACCCGCATCTGGGGCTGAGCGCACCGATCCTGTGGTACCTGGCGCGGATCGAGACGCCGACCCTGTCGATCGCCGGCGCCACCGTGCCCGGCGTGCCGCTGACCCTCTTGGGCCAGAACCGGCGGATCGCCTGGGGCTTCACCACCACCGGGGCCGACGTCCAGGACCTGTTCGTGGAGACCGTCGACCCGGCCGATCCGAACCGCTACCGGACACCGGAGGGCAGCGCCGCCTTCGAGACCCGGACGGAAACCATCGCCGTCTCCGGCGGCGATCCGGTGACCTGGACCATCCGCAGCACCCGGCACGGGCCGGTGCTGTCCGACCTCGACCCGGGGATGGCCAAGCTGGCCGGCGACGGCAAGGTCGTCGCCCTCGCCTTCGCCGCGCTGGCGCCCGGCGACACCTCGGCCGAAGCCGTGTACCGACTGAACCGGGCCGGCAACTGGCAGGAGTTCCTGGCGGCGATGCGGCAGTACCGCGCCCCGATCCAGAACGTCGCCTATGCCGACGGCGACGGCAATATCGGCTTCCTGACGCCGGGAGCGATCCCGATCCGCCGCTCCGGCCATGGCGAACTGCCGGCGGACGGCGCGTCGGGCGCCCAGGACTGGACCGGCACCATCCCCTTCGAGGGCCTGCCCCAGGCCTTGAACCCGCGCGGTGGCTTCATCGCCAACGCCAACAACCCGGTGGTCGGGCCCGGCTATCCCTATTATCTCGGCGACGGCTACGACGAGCCCTACCGCGCCCGCCGAATCGTCGAGCTGCTGGAGGCCGACGGGCCGCACACCGTGGAGCGCAGCCAGGCGATGCAGGCCGACACGCTGACCCCGGAAGCGCGCGACCTGCTGCCGCTGATGGCGGACATCGATCCGGCGGACGACCGCATGGCGGGGGCGCTGACGCTGCTGCGCGGCTGGAACCTGCGGATGGACCGCAACCGGTCGGAGCCGCTGATCTACATGGAATGGCTGCGGCGCTTCGCCCATGCCGTGTTCGATCCGCCGCTCGGCCCCCTGGCCGAGGACTATCTCGGGCTGCACCCGGCGGTGCTGACCACGATTCTGACCCGCGACCCGTCCTGGTGCGGCGACGCCGCGGCTCCGCCCCCGGACTGCAAGGCCCTGCTGCGCCGGACCCTGGGCGAGGCGCTGGACGCGCTGGCGCAGCGCCAAGGCGCGGACATGACGACCTGGCGCTGGGGCGCCGAGCATGTCGCGCCGCTGACCGCCCAGGTGCTGTCGCGCGTGCCGGTGATCGGCGACCTGATCTCGCTGGCGGTCCCGACCGACGGCGGCCCCTATACCCTCAACCGCGCCGCGACCAACACCCGCGATGCGGAGGCGCCCTTCGCCGACCGGCACGGCGCCGGCTACCGCGCCGTCTACGACCTGGCCGACCGCGGCCGCTCGCGTTTCATGATCGCCACCGGCCAGTCCGGCCATCCCCTGTCGCCGCATTGGGGCGACCTGGTCGCGGATTGGCGAGACGGACGATACTTGACGTTGTCCGGTGGCGAGGCTGATCTCGCTGCCGCCGGGGCGTCGCTGACGACCCTGCAACCGCGCCAACAATAACATTCCGGAACACGCCCAGATGAGCTCCGCCCCGCTGCCGGTCACCATCGACGACATCCGCGCCGCCGCCGCCGCCCTGGAAGGCCAGGTGGCGCGGACGCCGACCATCCCGGCGCCGCAGCTCTCGGGCGTCCTCGGCTGCGAGCTGGCGCTGAAGCTGGAGACGCTGCAGCGCACCGGGTCGTTCAAGGACCGCGGCGCCTACAACAAGCTGCGTTCGCTGGGCAAGGCGGAGCGCAAGCGCGGCGTGGTGGCCATGTCGGCCGGCAACCACGCCCAGGGCGTGGCCTATCACGCCACGCGCCTCGGCATCCCCTCGACCATCGTGATGCCGACCTTCACCCCCTTCACCAAGGTAGCGAAGACCGAGGGCTACGGCGCCAAGGTGGAGCTGGTCGGCCAGACCCTCGACGACAGCATGGGCCATGCCCGCCGGCTGGTGGACGAGCAGGGGCTGACCCTGATCCATCCCTATGACGACCCGCACATTATCGCCGGCCAGGGCACGATCGGCCTCGAGATCCTGGCCGACGTGCCGGATCTGGACGACCTGGTGGTGCCGATCGGCGGCGGCGGGCTGATCTCCGGCATCGCTATCGCCGCCCGGGCGATCAAGCCGTCGATCCGGATCACCGGGGTCGAGGCCGAGCTCTACGCCTCGATGCGCGACGCCGTCGCCGGCCGCACCGGCGTCTACGGCGGCGCCACCATCGCCGAGGGCATCGCGGTGAAGAGCCCGGGCGTGCTGACCCGGCAGGTCATCGCCGAGCTGGTCGACGACATCGTCGCGGTCGAGGAGACTGTGCTGGAGCAGGGCGTGCACCAGCTGATGACCCAGCAGAAGCTGGTGGCCGAGGGCGCCGGCGCCGCCGGCATCGCCGGCATCCTGGCGAATCAGGAGCGCTTCGCCGGGCGGCGGGTCGGCGTCGTGGTGTGCGGCGGCAACATCGACCCGCGCATCCTGGCCTCGATCCTGATGCGCGGCCTGGTGCGCAACGGCCAGATCGCCCGCCTCCGCATCGAGATCGAGGACGTGCCGGGGGTGCTGAGCCGCATCGCCGGCATCATCGGCGCGACCGGCGGCAACATCATCGAGACCTACCACCAGCGCCTGTTCTTCCAGATCCCGGTGAAGCGCGCCGATATCGACGTGGTGGTCGAGACCCGCGACCGCGCCCATGTCGACGCCATCCTCGGCAAGCTGATGGAGGCCGGCTATCCGGCGACGCTGCTGAGCGACGTCGGCGCGTGACGCGACACATGAAGCGCATCCTGATCACCGGCATGTCCGGGACCGGGAAGTCCGCGGTGGTCCGCGAGCTGGCGGCGCGGGGGCACGACGCCTGCGACCTCGACACGCCCGAATGGTCCGAATGGGTCGACGCCGATCCGTCCGACACGCTGACCCCCGGCGAGGGCCAGGACTGGGTCTGGCGCGAGGACCGCGTCCGCGCGCTGCTGTCCGCGCCGCGCGACAGGCCGCTGTTCGTCAGCGGCACCTGCGAGACCATGGGCCGGTTTCTGCCCCTGATCGACGTCGTGATCCTGCTCTCCGCCCCGGTCGGGACGCTGCTGGAGCGGCTGGCGGCGCGGGGGCCCGACGGCTACGGCCACACCGAGGAGGAGCGGCGCAAGGTGGTCGAGCTGGTCGCGTCCATCGAGCCGCTGCTGCGCGAATCCGCCGACCACGAGATCGACACGCGACGGCCGGTCGCCGCCACCGTCGACGAAATCCTCCGGCTGACATGAGGCCGCGATAGCATCTGTCCGCATGCCTCGCAGCGGACAGATGCCGTCCGAGTCGCTTGCCGACGGTTCGGCACTGTGGTGCAGTATGGGAAGTGAGGTTGGTGCCTCGGCCCAGGAGCACTGGATGTCCGTCATCGACGGCACGCTCGGTCGTCTGCAGCATTTCTACCGGTCGGGCCCCCTGCCCTGCCCCTACATCTCCGGCCGTGTCGAGCGCAAGCTGTTCACCCGGCTGAACGGCGGCGACGCCCGGGCGCTGAACACCACCCTGTCCCAGGCCGGGTTCCGGCGCAGCCACGACATCGTCTACCGGCCGGTCTGCCCCGGCTGCCGCGCCTGCGTGCCGGTGCGCATCCCGGTGGCGCGCTTCACGCCGGGGCGCAGCATGCGCCGGGCCTGGAACGCCAATCTCGACCTCGCCCGCCGGTCGATGCTGCCGATCGGCACCGACGAGCAGTACGCCCTGTTCCTGCACTACCAGCGGCACCGGCACGGCGACAGCGACATGGCGCGGATGTCGCGCGCCGATTACGGCGCCATGATCGAGGAGGGCAGCGGCAGCGCCGCGCTGATCGAGTTCCGCGACCCGGCCGGCGCGCTGCGCGCGGCGGCGCTGGTCGACGTGCTGGAGGACGGCCTGTCCGCCGTCTACAGCTTCTACGACCCCGACGTGCCGGAGCGCAGCCTCGGCACCTATGTGATCCTGGCCCTGGTCGACGAGGCCCGCCGCAACGGCCTCGACCACGTCTATCTCGGCTACTGGATCGCACAGAGCCGGAAGATGGCCTACAAGGCTCGCTTCCAGCCGCTCGAAGCCCTCACCGACAACGGCTGGATGCCGCTCGACCCGGCCGGGTGAGCCGCCCGCCTCTGCCGCGCCGCAGCAAGAATCGCACCCTCGGCCCGCGCGAAGGCGGGCCGAAGCCAATCGCCTGTTGGTCTGGCGCGCGAAAACTGATATTTCGCGGCGGCGAATTCGACCAATTGCATCGATCCAATCCGCAACGCAGAAACGGAAAGTACGGGGAGGTCATATGGGGGCTTTGCTGGGTGCCAGCCGCGTCATCGACGCCGTCAACGGCTGGGTCGGACGGACCGTCTCCTGGCTCGTCCTGATCGCCGTCCTGGTCAGCGCCGGCAACGCCATCATCCGCAAGGCCTTTTCGATCAGCTCCAACGCTTGGCTGGAGCTGCAATGGTACCTGTTCTCCGCCGTGTTCCTGCTGGCCGCCGGCTACACTCTGCTGCGGGGCGAGCATGTCAAGGTCGACATCCTCTACAGCCGCCGGTCGCGCCGCACCCAGATCTGGATCGAGATCTTCGGCATCGTCTTCTTCCTGCTGCCCTTCTGCGTCGTGACCATCCTGTTCACCTGGCCGGTGGTGGCGGGCAAATACGTCAGCGGCGAGATGTCGGGGGACGCCGGCGGCCTGATCCGGTGGCCGGTCTGGGCCCTGATCCCGGCCGGGTTCGTTCTGCTCGCGCTGCAGGGCCTGTCGGAGCTGATCAAGCGGATCGCCATCCTGTCGGGCCGCATCCCCGACATCGTCGAAGCGCACGGCCACGAAGCCGACCCGCTCTGAGCCGGCCACTCCGCACCTGAAGGTCCGTCCGCATGACGCAGTTCCTGATCGAGAACATGGCGCCGATCATGTTCGCCTCGCTGGTGATCGTGCTTCTGCTCGGTTACCCGGTGGCCTTCTCGCTGGCGGCCGTCGGCTTCGGCTACGGCCTGCTGGGCATCGAGCTCGGCCTGTTGCCGGCCAGCCTGTTCGGCGCGATCCCGGACCGGTTCTTCGGCCAGATGTCGAACGAGACGCTGCTCGCCGTCCCGTTCTTCACCTTCATGGGGCTGATCCTCGAGCGCAGCGGCATGGCGGAGGATCTGCTCGACACCATCGGGCAGCTGTTCGGCCCGATCCGCGGCGGCCTGGCCTATGCGGTGATCTTCGTCGGCGCGCTCCTGGCCGCCACCACCGGCGTGGTGGCGGCATCGGTGATCTCGATGGGGCTGATCTCGCTGCCGATCATGCTGCGCTACGGCTATGACCGGTCGCTCGCGGCCGGGACCATCGCCGCCTCGGGCACGCTGGCCCAGATCATCCCGCCCAGCCTGGTGCTGATCATCATGGCCGACCAGCTCGGCCGCTCGGTCGGCGACATGTATCAGGGCGCGCTGCTGCCCGGGCTGGTGCTGACCGGCCTCTATGCCGGCTACATCCTGATCATGTCGATCGTCCGGCCGAACGCCGCCCCGGCCCTGCCGCTGGAAGCGCGGTCGCTGCGCGGCCTGGCTCTGGCCGGCAAGGTGGTCACCTCGCTGATCCCGCCGCTGGTGCTGATCTTCCTGGTGCTGGGCACGATCTTCCTCGGCATCGCCACGCCGACCGAAGGCGGCGCCATGGGCGCGGTCGGGTCGCTGGTGCTGGCGGCGATCAACCGGCGCCTGAACTGGACGATGATCCGCCAGGCGCTGGACACCACGACCAAGCTGTCCGCCTTCGTCATCTTCATCCTGCTCGGCGCCCGCGTCTTCTCGCTGACCTTCTACGGCGTCGACGGCCATGTCTGGGTCGAGCATCTGATGACCTCGATCCCGGGCGGCGTGCTGGGCTTCCTGATCGTCGCCAACATCCTGGTCTTCGTCCTGGCCTTCTTCCTCGACTATTTCGAGCTTGCCTTCATCATCGTGCCGCTGCTGGGGCCGGTCGCCGCCGCCCTGGGCATCGACCTGATCTGGTTCGGCGTGTTGCTGGCGGCCAACATGCAGACCTCCTTCATGCACCCTCCCTTCGGCTTCTCGCTGTTCTACCTGCGCTCGGTGGCGCCGACGCGGGCCTATCGCGACAAGGTGACGGGGAAGACGATCGCGCCGGTGACGACCGGCCAGATCTACATGGGCGCGATCCCCTTCGTGGCGATCCAGATCCTGATGGTGGCGATCGTCATCGCCTTCCCGGAGCTGGTGACGCACTACAAGTCGGGCCAGGTCGAGGTCGATCCCGCCTCGATCAACATCAACGTGCCGATGCCGGGGGCCGACGGCGCCAATCCGTTCGGCACCCCGGCCGCGCCCGACTTCGGCACGCCGCCGCCGCCGGATTTCGGCGCCCCGCCGGCCCCGGGCGGCGGCCAGCCCGCGCCGGCGCCCGCCCCGCAGCCCGGCGATCCTCTGCCCCCGCCCGAGTTCAAATAGGCAATAAAAAGGGCCGGTCCCGCGGAGGACCGGCCCTTATCGTCTCAACGAACGACCGGCCTACTTGCCGGCCGCCTGCTGGGCGTAGACGTAGCTGTCATAGGTGTATTCCGCCACGCGGAACCACTGATAGGCCTCGCCGCGGAACTTCTTCCACGGCTCGTAGATCGCCTTCCAGTTGGCGTTCGAGGCCGACAGTTCGTCGTAGAGCTTGAAGGATTCGGTGTAGGCGGCGTCGAGCACGTCGCGCGGCAGCGGGCGCAGCTGCACGCCCTTGCCGACCAAGCTGCGGATCGCCGCGATGTTCTTCACGTCGTAGAGCGCCAGCATGTTGAAGTTGGCGAACTCCGTCGCCACGGCCAGCGCCTTCTTGTAGGCCTCCGGCAGCGCCTCGTACTTCTCCTTGTTGAACAGGAAATGCACGGTCGGGCCGCCCTCCCAGAAGGCCGGGTAGTAGTAGAACTTGGCGACCTGGTAGAAGCCGAGCTTCTCGTCGTCATAGGGGCCGACCCATTCGGTGGCGTCGATCGTGCCCCGCTCCAGCGCCGGGTAGATGTCGCCGCCGGCGATCTGCTGCGGCACCACCCCGATCCGCTCCACCACCCGGCCGGCGAGGCCGGCGATGCGCATCTTCAGCCCCTTGAGGTCGGCCAGCGACTTGACCTCGTTGCGGAACCAGCCGCCCATCTGCACCCCGGTGTTGCCGCCGGGGAAGCCGACCACGTTGTAGTTGGCGAAGAAGGTGTTCAGCAGCTCATTGCCGCCGCCGTGATACAGCCAGGCGTTCTGCTGGCGGGCGTTGAGGCCGAACGGGATCGACGAGCCGATGGCGAAGGTCGGATCCTTGCCGACATAGTAGTAGGCGACGGTGTGCGCCGCCTCGACCGTGCCGTTCTGCGCCGCATCCAGGGCCTGCAGGCCGGGCACCAGCTCGCCCGACGGGAAGACCTGGATCTGGAACTTGCCGTCGGTCAGGTCGGACAGCGTCTTCGACAGCACGTCGGCGCCGCCATAGATGGTGTCGAGCGATTTCGGGAAGCTCGAGGCCAGGCGCCATTTGATCTCGGGCCTGTCCTGCGCGATCGCCGGCGCCGCCAGCGGCGCGGCCGCCAGGCCGACACCCGCGGTCGCGATAAAGTTCCGCCGCTTCATCTCTCGGGCTCTCCCCCCTGTTCGCATCGTGGAGCATGGTTTCCGCATGACGCCGCGGCGGGATTCGCCCGCCGCGGCGCTGCTGCCATCTAATGAAACTCAGGCGCGGGACGCAACGGCGCTGCTGCGCCGCCGCGTCCTTTGCGCTCAGGCCTCGCGGCGTTGGGCGGCACCGTCGATCTTGGCCAGCAGCACGCCGGCCAGTGCGCCCTTGAGGATCGCCGCCGGGATGAAGGGCACCAGGCCGCCGGAGATCGCCGCCGTCGGGCCGACCAGCACCGCGAGCCAGGCCACGCCGGTGACGAAGGGGATCAGCGAGGCGACCGCCACGGCCGCGGCCATCCCCGCCAGGCTGCGGGTCCAGCCACGCTCCACCGCCAAGCCCATCACCGCGGCGGAGGCAACGAAGCCGACCAGGTAGCCAGCGGTCGGGCCGGCGAAATAGGCCGGGCCGGCGGCGAGGCCGGCGAAGACCGGCAGGCCGACGAGACCCTCCGCCAGATAAGCCAGCATGGTCAGC
Organism: Inquilinus limosus DSM 16000; assembly: GCF_000423185.1. Classification (GTDB taxonomy): domain Bacteria; phylum Pseudomonadota; class Alphaproteobacteria; order DSM-16000; family Inquilinaceae; genus Inquilinus; species Inquilinus limosus. Next base: position 128,564 of record NZ_AUHM01000010.1, read on the forward strand.
CCGCCCAGGCGCCAGCCATAGGCGCCGCCGATCAGCAGCACGACCGCGGTCTGCATCGTCATCGGCACCGGGAAGAACGGCACTTGGACTTTGGCCGACAGCGCCATCAGCGCCGTGCCCAGCACCACCAGCACGGCGGCACGCAGCAGGCCGGGCTGGCCGTCAGCGCGCCACAGCGAGAGCATCGGGGGAAGGGTGCGGGTGGTCATCTCAGGACTCCATCTGCTTGCTTGCCGGTCTCCGGCCGTTTCCGGCCCCCTTCATGTCATTGCCGGGCTTGACCCGGCAATCCGGAAGATGCCGCCGCCCTCTGGATGTCCGGGTCAAGCCCGGGCATGACAGACGGGGAGACCTGACATGGTCACGAAAACTTGTTGTTCTGCGGGAAGCCGCGCGGCGGCAGGTTGCCGCTGCGGCCGCGGGCGGTGACCGGGATCTCCGGCTCGGTCCGGGTGCGGCCGCCGCCCATCTGCCAGGTCAGCCCCTCCTCGCGCTTGAACGTGGTCAGGTCCGACAGCTGTGCGCCGTGGTACTTCTGCAGCATCACGCCCTTCCCGCGCGACATCTCCGGTAGCTCGAACAGCGGGAAGCACAGGAGGCGCCGGTTGGTGCCGACCACCGCGACGGTGTCGCCGGTGACCGGGCGGCACACCGCGGCCTTGGCGCCCTCGTTCAGGTTCAGCACCTGCTTGCCCGCCCGGGTCTGGGCGACCACGTCGCTCTCCGGCACCACGAAGCCGCGGCCGTCGGTTGAGGCCAGCACCAACTTGCGGCCTGGCACATGGGCCAGGAGGGCGACGATGTCGGCGTCGTTGGCGAGGTCGACCATCATCCGCACCGGCTCGCCGAAGCCGCGGCCGCGCGGCAGCTTGTCCGCCCCGATCGTGTAGAAGCGACCGTCGCTGCCGAACAGCAGGATCTTGTCGGTGGTCTCGGCCTGCAGCACGAAGCCTTCGGCGTCGCCGTCCTTGTACTTGATCTCGGCTGGGTCGTGGCCGTGGCCGCGCAGGGCCCGGATCCAGCCCTTCTCCGACAGGAAGACGGTGATCGGCTCGCGCTCGATCTGCGGCTCGATCGACACCACCACCGCCGAGGGCGGCTCGCCGATCTTGGTGCGGCGGCGGCCCAGCTCGGTGTCCGGGCCGAAGCGCTTCTTGATCTGCGCGATCTCGGCCGAGATCGCCTTCCAGCGCTTGCCCTCGTCGGCGAGGAGGGCCAGCAGATCGTCGCGCTCGGCCGACAGCCCGTCGAACTCGCGCCTGATCTCCATCTCCTCGAGCTTGCGCAAGCTGCGCAGCCGCATGTCGAGGATGGCGTCGGCCTGCACCTCGGTCAGGCTGAAGCGCGCCATCAGCGCCGGCTTCGGCTCGTCCTCCTCGCGGATGATCCGGATCACCTCGTCGAGATCGAGGAAGACGATCAGGTAGCCGCCGAGGATCTCCAGCCGCCGCTCGATCTTGCCGAGGCGATGGCGCGACCGCCGCTCCAGCACCTCGTGCCGATGGTCGAGGAAGGCGCGGCAGACGTCCTTCAGGCCCATGACGCGCGGGACGTTCGCGGCGTCCAGCACGTTCATGTTCAGGCTGAAGCGGGTCTCCAGTTCGGTCAGCCGGAACAGCTGCTCCATCAGCATGTCGGCTTCGACGTTGCGGCTCTTCGGCACCAGGACGATGCGCACGTCCTCGGCCGATTCGTCGCGGACATCCTCCAGCGTCGACAGCTTCTTCGAGGTGACGATGTCGGCCAGCTTCTCGATCAGCCGCGACTTCTGCACCTGGTACGGAATCTCGGTGACCACGATCTGGTACAGGCCGAGCGGCAGCTTCTCGATCTCCCAGCGCGCCCGGACGCGGAAGGCGCCGCGACCGGTGGCGTAGGCCTCGCGGATCGCCGCGGCGGATTCGACCAGCTCGCCGCCGGTCGGGAAGTCCGGCCCCTGGACCACGGTCAGCAGGTCGTCGACCGTGGCCGCGGGCCGCTTGATCAGCATCTGCAGGGCGTCGCAAATCTCGCCGACATTGTGCGGCGGGATCGAGGTCGCCATGCCGACCGCGATGCCCTGGCTGCCATTGGCCAGCAGGTTCGGGAAGGCGGCCGGCAGCACCACCGGCTCGCGCCCCTCGCCGTCATAGGTCTCGCGGAAATCGACCGCATCGTCGTCGATGCCTTCCAGCAGCGCCTCGGCGACGGCGGTCAGCCGGGCCTCGGTGTACCGCATCGCCGCGGCGTTATCGCCGTCGATGTTCCCGAAATTGCCCTGGCCGTCGACCAGCGGGTAGCGCTGGGCGAAATCCTGGGCCATGCGCACCAGCGCGTCGTAGATCGAGGCGTCGCCATGCGGATGGTACTGGCCGATGACGTCGCCGACGACGCGGGCCGACTTCTTCGGCGGCGTGGTCGAGGCCAGGCGCAGCTGCCGCATGGCGTAGAGCAGCCGGCGATGCACCGGCTTCAGCCCGTCGCGGACATCGGGCAGCGAGCGCGAGGTGATGGTCGAGAGCGCGTAGTTGAGATAACGGGTGCTCAGCGCGTCGTGCAGCGGCACCGGCAGGATCGACTCGGAAGGCATGCTGGTCATAACGAAGAGTCTAGCGCAACGGCGCGGCTGACCGAAGCGCGCTTCGGCGGTAGGCCTCGACAAATCGCGCCCGCGCCTCGGGGGGCGTCTTCCCGGCCTGGGCGAACAAGTGGCGCTCGATGAAATGCCCGGTCAAGGTCAGGCCATCGGCCACCGCGGCCGGCGTCGCCGGCTCCTGCCCGATCAGGAAGCCGGGCAGCGGCAGCAGCCGGTCGCGATACGGCCCGGCCGCGGACAGCGACACCGCCCTTCCCGTCCGCGGGCTGATGAAGGCGAGCCGGTCGTTGGTGCCGGTGACGGCGCAGCGCGAGACGTCGAGGCCGAAGCCGAGGGTGCCGAGCAGCCCGACCTCCCACTGCACAACGGCGGCGTCCCAATGCGGCGTCGGCAGCGTGTCGAGGAAGGCCAGCGTGCCGTCGAACACGGGCGGCAGCGGCTGCCGCTCGGCCAAGGCGGCGTCGAGCACGGCGCAGGCCGACACCAGGGCCAGCAGCCGCAGCGGCTGGTCCATGATCGCGGCGGCCGGGGTGCGGTCGACCTCGAGCGTCCAGGTGCCGAGATGCTCGGCCAGCCGGCCGCGCCACAACGCCGAGACCAGCGTGCCCGGCGGCAGCTGCGCGCGCCGGCGCTGGCCGTGGACGATTCCGAGATGGCGGCCATGCTCGCGGGTCAGCAGCCCGACGATCAGCGCCGCCTCGCCATGCGGGCGGACGCTCAGGACGATACCGTCGTCGCGCCAGTCCACGTCATGCCCTGTCCGCGTTCATCCTGTCCCTATAGCACGAAACAGGAACGCCAAGGACTCCCGTCTACGCCTCGAAGTCCAGGCCCCAGATCGCGTAGCGGGCCGGGTCGTCGAGCCAGTTCTCGCGCACCTTGACGAACAGCGACAGATGCACCCGCTGTTCGGTGATCTCCTCCAGCTCCAGCCGGGCGGCGGTGCCGATCGCCTTGATCATCTGGCCGCCGCGGCCCAGCACGATCGCCTTCTGGCCGTCGCGCTGGACATAGATCACCTGCGAGATGCGGACGCTGCCGTCCTTCTGCTCCTCCCAGCTCTCGGTCTCGACCGCAACCGCATAGGGCAGTTCCTGCTGCAGCCGCAGGAACAGCTTCTCGCGCGTGATCTCCGCCGCCAGGAGGCGCATCGGCATGTCGGAGACCTGGTCCTCCGGGAACAGCCACGGCCCTTCCGGCAGCCGTTCGGCCACGACCCGGCGCAGGTCGTCGACCCCGTCGCCGGTCAGGGCCGAGATCATGAACGTGTCGGTGAACACGCCGGTGGCGTTGAGGTCGGCGGCCAGCACCAGCAGCTTCTCGTGCGGCACGGCGTCGACCTTGTTGAGGACCAGAATCGCCTGGCGCCCGGACTCGCCCAGCTTCTCGATGATGCCGCGGGTGTCCTCGCGCACGGATTTCAGCGCGGCGTCGACCAGCAGCACCACCAGGTCGGCCTCCGCCGCCCCGCCCCAGGCCGCCGCGACCATGGCGCGATCGAGGCGCCGGCGCGGCCTGAAGATGCCGGGCGTGTCGACGAACACGATCTGGGTCCGGCCCTCGGTCAGGATGCCGAGCACACGGCTGCGCGTGGTCTGCACCTTCGGCGAGACGATCGCCACCTTGGTGCCGACGAGGGTGTTGAGCAGGGTCGACTTGCCGGCGTTTGGGGCGCCGATCAGGGCGACGAAGCCGCAGCGCGTCGCGTCTTCGGTCATGACGAAAGCCTTTGCAGAAGGGCGGCGGCGGCGTCCCGCTCCGCCACCCGTTTCGACGGGCCGCGGGCGGTGGCGCTGGGTTGGCCTTCGATCTCGACCCGGATCTCAAAGACCGGCAGGTGGTCGCTGCCGCCGCGTGACACCTCGACATAGCGCGGCAGCTTCAGGCCGCGGGCCAGCGCCCATTGCTGCAGCGCCGATTTCGGGTCCTGCGGCGGGGCCGCGTGGCGGTCGATGAAGGCGGACCAGGCGCCACGGATGAAGCGGGTCGCGGCCGGCAGCCCGCCGTCACGGTAGAGCGCGCCGATCACCGCCTCGCAGGCATCGGCCAGGATGGTCGGGTTCTCGCGGCCGACCACCTCCTCGCCCGGCGACAGGACGAGATGGCGGCCGAGGCCGATCGCCGCCGCCACCTCGACCAGCGCCTCGCGCCGCACCAGGGCGACGTGGCGCTTGGCGATGGCGCCCTCGTTCTCCTTCGGGAAGCGCTCGAGCAACCATTCGGCGATGACTAGGCCGAGCACCCGGTCGCCCAGGAACTCCAGCCGCTCGTAGCCGTGCCGGGCGATGCGCCGCTTCTGGCCGCTGACGCTCGGATGCGTCAGCGCCTCGACCAGCAGCATCGGCTCACGGAACTCGTGGCCGAGCCGCCGGGCGAACGCGTCGAGGCTCTCGTCGGTCCCGGCGATCAGTGGATCCCCGTGAACATGCGGCTGAAGCGGAGCGCGAACGGCCATTTCCAGACCTGCCAGAAGCTGGCGTCTTCGAGGCTGAACCACAGGAACTCGGCGCGGCCGACGAAATTCTCGACCGGGACGTAGCCGACATCGGCCCGGCTGTCCAAGCTGTTGTCCCGGTTGTCGCCCATCATGAAGTAATGGCCCGGCGGCACGAGATATTCCGGCGTGTCGTCATAGGGCTGGTTGTCGCCGACCTCCAGGATCCGGTGCTCGACCGGCGAGTTGCCGTCCGAGCCCGGCAGCGTCTCGATATACTGGTGATAGACGATGCGCTGGCCGAACTGGGCGGTCATCGCGTAAGGCTCGATCTCACGGCGCTCGACCATCTGGCCATTGATGTAGAGCCGGCCGCCGGTGACCTTGACCCGGTCGCCGGGCAGGCCGATCACGCGCTTGACGTAGTCGACCGAGGTGTCCTTCGGCAGGCGGAACACGGCGACGTCGCCGCGCTCCGGCGGGCTGCCGAGGATCCGGCCGTCGAACAGCGGCAGGCCGAAGGCGATCGTCTGGTTGCTGTAGCCGTAGGAGAATTTCGACACGAACAGATAGTCGCCGACCAGGAGCGTCGGGATCATCGAGCCGGACGGGATGTTGAACGGCTCGAAGGCGACCGTGCGGATGCCGAAGGCGATCGCGATCGCATAGACCACGGTCAGGATGGTCTCGACCACCCCACCTTTCTTCTTCGACATCTCGATCGTCTTCTGGTTCTGGCTCATGGCGCCCCTGTATGGTCCGGCGACGGAGGGAAATCAATCGCCGGCAAGGGCGACTTTGGTCGCAGCCCGGTCGATCCGGGACGGCGGTCAGCGGCTGCGCGCACGGTCCACCGCGCTGATCACCGGCATGGCGCGGAGGGCCGCGATGATGTTGGTGAGGTGCTTGACGTCCTTGACGTCGATGTCGATCAGGATCTCGAAGAAGTCGACCGAGCGGCTGGTGATCTTGAGATTGGTGATGTTGCCGCCGTTCTTGCCGATCACCGTGGTCAGCGTGCCGAGGCTGCCCGGCTCGTTGCTGATCGTCACCTGGATCCGGCCGACATGGTCCTCCGCCGCGTCGACGCCGGCGTCCCAGCTGACGTCGAGCCAGCGCTCCGGCGCGTTGTAGAAGCTCTCCAGCGTGTCGCAGTCGATGGTGTGGATGGTCACGCCCTTGCCGGTGGTGACGATGCCGACGATGCGGTCGCCCGGGATCGGGTGGCAGCAGCGGGCATAGTGCACCGCGAGGTTCGGGATCAGGCCGCGGATCGGGATCGCGCCCGGGCCGCCCGAGGCGGCCTTGCGCGCCCGGCTGAGCGGCACGACCTTGCCCGAGCGCTCCTTCTCCTGCTGGACCTGGGCGCGATGGCCCGGGAACACGGCGTGGAACACGTCGCGCGCGCCCAGCACCCCGGCGCCGACATTGGCCAGGATGTCGTCGGGCTCACTGGCCTTGAAGATCTTGAGGACGCCTTCCAGCGCCTTGTCGGAGAACTCGTAGCCCTCCTGCCGGAACACCCCCTGCAGCATGGAGCGGCCGAGCTTGGCGTGCTCGTCGTGCTGCTGGGCGCGGATGAAGCGCCGGATGCAGGCCCGCGCCTTGCCGGTGGCGACGAAGCGCTCCCATTCCGGCGACGGCGTCGAGGTCTTCGAGGTGATGATCTCGACCTGGTCGCCGTTCTGCAGCAGATGGCGCAGCGTCACCATCCGGCCGTTGACCCGGGCGCCGACGCAGGTGTTGCCGATCTCGCTGTGCACGGCATAGGCGAAATCGACCGGCGTCGCGCCTTGCGGCAGGGCGATGACCGCGCCCTTCGGGGTGAAGCAGAACACTTGGTCCTGGAACAGGGCCAGCTTGGTGTGCTCCAGGAACTCCTCGGGCTTCTGGGCCTGCTCGAGGATGTCGAGCAGGTCGCGCAGCCAGCGGTACTGGGTGCCGTCCGGGTTCTGCTCGCCCTGCTTGTAGGCCCAGTGCGCGGCGACGCCGAGCTCCGCGATCTCCTGCATGTCGCGGGTGCGGATCTGGACCTCGATGCGCTGCCGCATCGGCCCGATCACGGCGGTGTGCAGCGACCGGTAGCCGTTCGGCTTCGGGGTCGAGATGTAGTCCTTGAAGCGGCCGGGCAGCGAGGCGTAGCGGCCATGGATCAGGCCGAGCGCGTGGTAGCAGTCGCCCTCGGTGTCGACCACGATACGGAACGCCATGATGTCGGTCAGCTGCTCGAACGCCATGTTCTTGCGCTGCATCTTGCGCCAGATCGAATAGGGCCGCTTCTCGCGGCCGAGCACGTTGGCCTTGAGCCCCCCCTCCTCCAGCACCCGCTGCAGCTCGGCGATGATCTTCGAGACGACGTCGTGGCCTTCCTCGCGCAGCTGGGCCAGGCGGCGGACGATGCTCTCGCGCGCGTCGGGATGGAGCTGGGCGAAGGCCAGGTCCTCCAGCTCCTCCTGCATGCCGTGCATGCCGATGCGCTCGGCCAGCGGCGCGTAGATCTCCAGCGTCTCGCGCGCGATCCGGCGGCGCTTCTCCTCGTTGTTGAAGGCGCCGAGGGTGCGCATGTTGTGCAGCCGGTCCGCCAGCTTGACCAGCAGCACGCGGATGTCCTTCGACATCGCCAGCACCAGCTTGCGGAAGTTCTCCGCCTGCTTGGACTGGTCGCTCTGCAGCTCCAGCTTCGACAGCTTGGTGACGCCGTCGACCAGCTGCGCCGTCTCGCGCCCGAACAGGGCCTCGAGCTCGCTCAGCGTCGCCCCGGTGTCCTCCACCGTGTCGTGCAGGAGGCCGGTGACGATCGAGCCGGTGTCGAGCTTCATGCCGGCGAGTATGCCGGCGACCTCGATCGGATGGACGAAATAGGGGTCGCCCGAGGCGCGCTTCTGCGACCCGTGCGCCTTCATCGAATAGACGTAGGCGCGGTTGATCAGATCCTCGTCCGCCGAGGGGTCGTAAGCCTTGACACGCTCGACCAGCTCATATTGGCGGATCATGCCGCGCGCCACCGATCCATAAGCCGTTCTCCCGAATGGGCGACCGAGCGCCCATCCGGATAATATGCTGAACCACAATCCGTTGTATTGTGGATCAAAATCGGCAGGCGCGCGGCAGCCATGCCAAACCGCATCATCGATCTCCCGGCTGGCGGCCTGACACCATGCCGGGCAGTTCCGCTCGGATCAGATGTCGTCGTCGGAGGCGCCGATTTCCAGGTCGCTGCGGCCGTCCTCCTCCCCGGACTCGCCCTCCGCCTCCTCTTCCTCGTCGGCGGATTCGATCCCGTAGGTCGATTCCTGGTCCGAGCCGACGGCGGTCTGCGGCGCCACGCCGGCCTTGAGCCACTCCTCCTCGCCGGCCATCAGCTCGATGATCTCCTCATCGGCCTCGTCGATCTCGGCCAGCTTCTGATGGCCCTTGACCAGGGCTTCCCGGAGGCCTTCGAGCGGGACCGTCTCATCGGCGATCTCGCGCAGCGCCACCACCGGGTTCTTGTCGTCGTCGCGGTCGACGGTCAGCGAAGCGCCGGACGAAATGTCGCGGGCGCGCTGAGCCGCCATCAGGACGAGATCGAACCGGTTGGGAACCTTGAGGACGCAATCCTCGACGGTGACGCGAGCCATGGGCTAACCGCTCCTACACACGAAAACTGTCACGACCATAAAATCGTGACAGGATGGATGCAACGCAACGGCCGCATCTTTGTTATACCGAAGGGCGGACCACGTAGCGCAGATGCGGCGAATGCGCAAGCCTCGTCGCGCACCGTTGACCGCTCCTTGCAAACTGGGTAGCGAACCCAATCTGTCAACCTGTCCCCTGCCGCAAAGGAACGCACATGATTTTCTATAAGGAAGAACGGCTCGCAATATTCATTGACGGTGCCAATCTCTACGGTGCCGCCCGTTCGCTTGGCTTCGATATCGATTATCGCCGGCTGCTCGACCTGTTCGCCAAGAAGGGTCGCCTGATCCGCGCCTTCTACTACACCACGCTGATCGAGGATCAGGAATACTCTCCCATCCGGCCGCTGATCGACTGGCTGGACTACAACGGCTACAGCATGGTGACCAAGCCGTTGCGCGAGTACACCGACAGCCAGGGCCGGCGCCGCGTGAAGGGCAATGTCGACATCGACCTCGCGATCGACGCGCTGGAGATGGCCGATCGGGCCGACCACATCCTGCTGTTCTCGGGCGACGGCGACTTCAAGCGCCTGGTCGAGGCGATTCAGCGCAAGGGCGTCCGCGTCACCGTGGTTTCGACCATCAAGTCGAGCCCGCCGATGGTGTCGGACGAGTTGCGCCGCCAGGCCGACAACTTCGTCGAGCTGATGGAACTGGCGCCGCACATCCAGCGGATGAATGCGCCGAATCGCACCCAGGCCGTGCCGGCCGAGGGCGAGGACGGCACCGTCGAGGAACCGGTGCAGCAGGCCGGGGCCTACGCCCGCTCTGCCTGATCCGGATCAGGCCGGCTCGTGGGGGCCGGCCTGCCGTCGAGCGGCGTCAGCCGCGGTCGCGCAGGACCCGCGCCTTTTCGCGCTGCCAGTCCCGCGCCTTGATGGTCTCGCGCTTGTCGTGCGCCTTCTTGCCGCGGGCGAGACCGAGATCGACCTTGGCGATGCCTCGGTCGTTGAAATAGATCGACAGCGGGATCAGGGTCACGCCCTCCCGCTTCACCCTGCCCAGCAGCTTGTCCCGCTCGCGCCGGTGCACCAGCAGTTTGCGCGGCCGCTTCAGCTCGTGGTTGAAGCGGTTGGCCGGCCCGTATTCCGGGATATGGGCGTTGAACAGGTACAGCTCGCCCTGCATCTCGCCGGCATAGGCGTCCTGCAGGTTGCCGCGCCCCTCGCGCAGCGCCTTCACCTCGGTCCCGGCCAGCATGATGCCGGCCTCGACGTTCTCCTCGATGAAATAGTCGTGCCGGGCCCGCCGGTTCTGCGCGACGATGCGGCCGGGTGTCCGCGGCTGTGCCATATCCCTGAATCCGCTCCGGTCAGTTGAGCAGCCCGGCGAAGGCCATCGCCTCGCGCACGGCCGTCCGCGTCGCCTCGCCCGGCGGCACCAGCGGCAGCCGGAGGCGGTCGTCGGCGAGGCCGAGCAGCTTCGCCCCGTACTTCACCGGCCCCGGGCTGGTCTCCAGGAACAGCGCCCGGTGCAGCGGCATCAGCCGGTCGCGGATCTCCACCATGCGCGCGAGGTCGCCCGCGGCCCAGGCGTCGTGCATCTCGGCGCACAGCCGCGGCGCGAGATTGGCGGTGACCGAGATGCAGCCATGGCCGCCCTGCGCCAGGAACGCCGTGGCAGTGGCGTCCTCGCCCGAAAGCTGGCAGAACTCCGGACCGATCCGAAGCCGCGTGGCCAGCGGCCGCACCAGGTCGGCGGTCGCATCCTTGACCCCGACGATGCGCGGCAGCTCGGCCAGGCGGGCCATGGTGTCGATCGACATGTCGATCACGCTGCGGCCCGGAATGTTGTAGATCACGATCGGCAGATCGACCGCGTCATGGATGGCCCTGTAATGCTGGTAGAGACCTTCCTGCGTCGGCTTGTTGTAGTAGGGCGTGACGACCAGCGCGGCGTCCGCGCCCGCCTTCTGCGCGTGCCGGGTCAGGGAGATCGCCTCTTCGGTCGAGTTCGAGCCGGTGCCCGCGATCACCGGGACGCGGCCCTTGGCCACCTCGATGCACAGCTCGACCACCCGCTCGTGCTCGGGGTGGCTCAGCGTCGGGGACTCGCCGGTGGTGCCGCAGGGCACCACGCCCTGGGTGCCCTCGCGGATCTGCCAGTCGACGAAGCTCTGGAAGGCTTTGTCGTCCACCCCGCTCTCGGTGAAAGGCGTAATCAGGGCGACGATCGATCCCTTGAACATGGAAGCTTCCGTGGGCGTTGGGGTGGTGAACGCAGTGTCATAGCGGCTGTGGTGCGGGCCGGCAAGCGCATGGCTTTGGCGGCGGCCTTTCTAACGACTTGGGGGGCGCTGCTGCTCGGCACCACCGTCCCGGCCCTCGCCCAGCCGGCCACGCCGGCCGAGATCAAGGCCGCGCAGGCCCTGTTCTCCGCCGCCGACCGCAACGCCTGGGACGTGGTGCGGACGGTCAAGGGCCAGATGGGCGACACGCTGGTCGGCCGGCTGGCGATCTGGGCCGACCTGTCGCGCCCCGACAGCACCGCCGGCTTCGAGGAGCTGGCGGCCTTCATCGTCCGCAACCCGGACTGGCCGAACGTCCAGGCCCTGCGCCGCCGCGCCGAGCGGGCGATGCCGGACGGGCTGCCGGCCGATGCGGTGGTGGCGTGGTTCGACGCTTTCGCCCCGCTGACCGTCGAGGGCGCGCTGCATTTCGGCACGGCGCTGCAGACCACGGATCCGATCCGCGCGCGGATCTGGGCCCGCGACACCTGGCGCAGCCTGTCGCTGACCGCCGGGCAGGAGAGCCAGTTCCTGCAGAGTTTCGGCAGCCTGCTGGAGCCGGACGACCATTGGGCGCGGCTGGACGCGCTGCTCTGGGCCGAGCGGACGGACGAGGCGCGCCGCATGCTGCCCCGCGTCTCCGGCGACCGGCGGCTCCTGGCCGATGCCCGGCTGAAGCTGATGCTGCGCACGCCGGACGCCTCGGCCGCGGTGCGGGCTTTGCCGGCGAAGCTGCTGCAGGACGAGGGCATCCTGTACGAGCGTGCCCGCTGGCGGCGGCGCAACGACGACAATGCCGGCACCATCGAGATGCTGTCGCAGCAGCCACGGACCACACAGCACGCCCGCGCCTGGTGGCTGGAGCGGCACATCATTGCCCGCCGGCTGTTCGACGAGAAATCCTACCGCCAGGCCTATCGGCTGATCACCGCGCGCGAGCAGAGCGACCCGGTCGACCGGGCCGACAAGGACTTCCTGGCCGGCTGGCTGGCGCTGCGCTTCCTCGACCGGCCGAACGACGCGATCGAGCATTTCGAGAAGCTGTATGGCGATGTCAGCATGCCGATCAGCCTGGCCCGCGGCGCCTATTGGGCCGGCCGGGCGCACGAGGCGGCGGGCCACAAGCAGAAGGCGGCCGACTGGTACCGGCTGGCGGCGAAGCAGCCGCTGACCTTCTACGGCCAGCTCGCCGCCGACAAGCTCGGCCAGCCCACGATCGCGGCGCTGCCGGTGTCGGCGACGCCGAGCGCCCAGGTGCTGGCCTCCTATGGCGGCGATCTGGCCCGCGCCGCCCGGCTGCTCGACGCCGTCGGCCAGCGCGACCGGGCCGATCTGTTCCTGCGCAAGCTGATGGTCGACGCCGACACGCCGGAGAAGAACCGGCTGCTGGCGATGCTGGCGAACTCGATGAAATACTCCTTCGTCGCCGTCCGCGCCGCCAAGGCCGCGGCGCGGGACGGCAGCGTGGTGATCGATGCCGCCTATCCGCTGGTGGCGATGCCGGACGATCTGAGCGGCCTGCCGCCGGCCCTGGTGCTGGGCCTGGCGCGGCAGGAAAGCGAGTTCAACCCCAGCGCCGAGTCCAGTGCCGGGGCGATCGGGCTGATGCAGCTGCGCCCCGGCACGGCCCGCGACGTCGCCCAATCGCTCGGCATCGAGCACACCACCGGAATGCTCAGCGGCGATCCGGTGCACAATCTGCGCCTCGGCAGCCGCTACCTGGCCGACCTGATCCGGCGCTACGACGGCAACTGGCCGCGGGCGATCGCCGCCTACAATGCCGGCTTCGGCCGGGTCGACGGCTGGGCGCCGACGCCGTCCAAGTCGCCGGAGCAGGTGGTGGACTGGATCGAGTCCATCCCGCTGCCGGAGACCCGCAGCTATGTCCAGCGCGTGCTGGAGAACACCCAGGTCTACCGCCTGCGCCTGGGCGAGGCGCCGAAGCCCGGAGCCCTGGAGGCGGATCTGCTGCGGTGAGGAAGGCTGCCGTTCCGGCCATCTTTCGGCTCTCCGGCCCCTTCCTCGCCATGACGGATCAATATGTTGGGACGCGCGCGCTACAGATAAGTTCAAAAATCTTCTCCATCCATCTGAGAATGAACGATGATCGTCTCCGTCACCGACATCGAGGCCGCTGCCGGACGCCTGCGCGGCCAAGCGGTGCGCACGCCGCTGCTGCGGTCACCGCTGCTGGACGCCCGGGCCGGGCGCGAGGTGCTGGTCAAGGCCGAGCCGCTGCAGCGCACCGGGTCGTTCAAGTTCCGCGGCGCCTACAACCGGATCGCGTTGATCCCGGAAGCCGACCGGGCGAAGGGCGTGGTCGCCTTCTCCAGCGGCAACCACGCCCAGGGCGTGGCCGCGGCGGCCAGGCTGTTCGGCATCAAGGCGACGATCGTGATGCCGGCCGACGCCCCGGTGATCAAGCGGCGCAACACCGAGGCCTACGGCGCCACCGTGGTGCCCTATGACCGCTTCGGCGAGGACCGCGAGGCGGTGGCGGCGAAGATCGTGGCCGAGACCGGCGCCACGCTGGTGAAGCCCTATGACGATCCCCGCATCATCGCCGGCCAGGGCACGATCGGCCTGGAGATCGCCGAGCAATGCGCCGAGCTGGGCGTGCGCCCGGACGCGGTGCTGGTGAGCTGCAGCGGCGGCGGCTTGGTCTCCGGCATCTCGGTGGCGGTCAAGGCGCGGATGCCGGGCGTGCGGATCTATTCGGCCGAGCCGGAAGCGCTGGACGACATGCGGCGGTCGCTGGCCGCCGGCGAGCGCGTCCGCAACGATCCCGAGGCACGGTCGATCTGCGACGCGCTGCAGTCGCCCACCCCCGGCGAGATCACCTTCTCGATCGCGCGCGAGACGCTGTCGGGCGGCGTCACCGCCCCGGACGACGCGGCGCTGCGGGCGATGGCGGTCGCCTTCGACACGCTGAAGCTGGTGGTCGAGCCCGGCGGCGCCGTCGGCCTGGCGGCGACGCTGGAGAACCGGATCCCGGACGACATCCGCAGCATCGTCATCGTCTGCTCCGGCGGCAATGTCGACGCCGCGACCTTCCGCGACGCGCTCGCCACCCTCTGAGCCGATGACCGGACGGCCCGCCTTCTTCGACCGCCTGCAGGGCTGGTGGGACGGCCGTGCCGAAGGCGGCCGGCCGCCGCATCGCGACGCGCTGAGCCCGATCGAGATCATGCCGATGCTGCCGCATCTGCTGATGCTCGATCTCGCCGGCCCGGCGCGAGTGCTGTGGGCCGGCACCGCGGTGAAGGAGACGCTGGGCGGCAATCCGGGCGACCAGCCGCTCGACCGCACGCCGCTCGGCGGGCCCGAGGCCGAGGCCGCGATCGCCCGGATGATCGCGGAGGCACGGCCGGTGGAGGCCGTGCTGGGCGGCCGGCCGGCGCTGCTGTGCCCGCTCCTCGACGACGGCCAGGCCGTCGCGGCTGCGCTGGTCGGCCTGGCCCCGACGGATCCCTGACACGGATCCGCCGCGACATGCGGCGGCTGGCGGGACCGGCTAGAAGGTGCCCTGGAAGCCGAGGCCGAAGCTGCCTTCGAGCTGCACGGTGAAACCGGCCCGCCCGTTCCGGGAGCCGTAGTTGAGCTCGGCCTTGCCGTCGCCCCAGGCGCCGAAGGTCACGAAAGGCAGCGGCGATCCTTCCCGGCCCGTCACCCGGATGGTGAAGGCGGCCTCGGCGGTGTCGCTGATCTTGTTCGGGTCGAACGGGTTGAAGCTCGGAATCCCCACGCCCCATTTGAAGCCGGTTTCGGGGTTGCTGATCTTCGTCACCGGATCCGGGACCAGCGAGCCCAGGAAGGCCCGGAACCTGGAGTTGACCGGCAGGTCGTCGATCAGGCCGAGGATGGCCTTCCTGGACCGGACGAAGGGGTCTTCCGGGTCCTGCCGCGTCGGCACCGTCAGGGTGAAGTCGAAGACGTTCGGGCGGTTGAGATCCGGCAGCGGCGCCGTCCCTCCGCTGGTCAGGGTCAGCCGCGGCCCCAGGATCAGCGGCGGCGTCACCAGCCGGCCGGGCGGCGCCGGCCATTGCAGCGGCGGGATCAGCCGCGGCGGCTGGAGTCCGGGCCGGGCGCCGATCACCGGCAGGGTCAGGCTTCGCGGCACGAGCAGCAGCTGCGCCTTCACCACCGACACCTCGAACAGCAGGGCGGAGGTCTTCGGGCCGACGATGCCGTCCACCTTCAGCTTGTTGACGCGCTGGAACTGCTCCACCCGCGCCTTCGTCTTCGAACCGAAGATCCCGTCGAGCTGCAGCGGGACCGTGTTGCGGAGATGGAAGTTCAGGACGTCCTGAACGGCGCGGACGTCGGCCCCTTGCGATCCGATCGTGAGCAATCTGCCCATCAGCCCCTCCCCTTCTCAGCGCCGCATCGCGGGCCTGGGCGGCATCATCCGCCCGGATCATGGCCGGGACGGGGCCGGAACCGGGAATTTTGTCGGCGGGCATCGGCCGCCGTCGCGCCGGCGCCGGCTGTCATCGAAGCGTCACTTAACAGAAACAAATCCAACATTACCGATCGGTAAGGTCCCGCCGGATTTCATGCCCGCCGCCACGGCAGCCAGCCCAGAGGGGATCGAGATGGACCAGGATTCCACCCTGTCGCGCGTTCAGCGCTTCGAGCAGCAGGACGACCGCAGCAGCAACCTCTCCGACAACCCCACGATGGGCGACATGATCAACGCCCGCTTCGGCCGGCGCGGCATGCTGCGCGGCGCTCTGGCGGTCTCGGCGATCAGTGCCGTGGTCGGCCCGGCGGCGTTCCTGTCCAGCCGCCCGGCGCAGGCGACCGCGCCGACGCGCTTCGCCTTCGACGAGCTGGAGGCCGGCGTCGACGCCAAGCACCACGTCGCCCAGGGCTATGACGCCGACATCCTGATCCGCTGGGGCGACCCGGTGGTCAAGGGCGCCCCCGCCTTCGACGTGCGGAACCAGACCGCCGACGCGCAGGAGAAGCAGTTCGGCTACAACAACGACTACATCGGCTATGTGCCGCTGCCGCTCGGCTCGACCAGCAGCGATCACGGCCTGCTGGTGATCAACCACGAATACACCGACGCCAACCTGATGTTCCCCGGCCTCGCCGACGAGAAGGGCGAGTTCGAGCTGTCGCAGCTGACCCGCGAGCAGGTCGAGATCGAGATGGCCGCGCACGGCCAGTCGGTGATCGAGGTCAAGCGCGGCGCCGACGGCAAATGGGCGGTGGTGGCGGACAGCCCCTACAACCGCCGCATCACCGCACGCTCGACCGAGTTCCTGGTCACCGGCCCGGCGGCCGGCCACGACCGGCTGAAGACCAAGGCCGACCCGACCGGCACCAAGGTGATCGGCACCCTCAACAACTGCGCCGGCGGCACCACCCCCTGGGGCACCACGGTGCATGCCGAGGAGAACTTCAACGGCTATTTCGGCGGCGAGCTGAAGGACGACCATCCGGAGGCGCGCAACTACAAGCGCTACGGCCTGGGCGAGGCGGAGTACGCCTGGAGCCTGCACCATGACCGCTTCGACCTGACCAAGGAGCCGAACGAGCCGAACCGCTTCGGCTGGATCGTCGAGATCGACCCGACCGACCCGAACTCCGTGCCGAAGAAGCGCACCGCCCTGGGCCGTTTCAAGCACGAGGGCGCCGAGAGCATCGTCAACAAGGATGGCCGCGTGGTCGTCTACATGGGCGACGACCAGCGCTTCGACTACCTGTACAAGTTCGTCACCGCCGGCAAGTTCGACCCGAACAACCGCGCGGCGAACATGGAACTGCTGGACGAGGGCACGCTGTACGTCGCCAAGTTCGACGCCGACGGCAAGGTCGCCTGGATGCCGCTGGTGTTCGGCCAAGGCCCGCTGACCGAGGCGAATGGCTTCAAGAGCCAGGCCGATGTGCTGATCGAGACCCGCCGGGCCGCCGACCTTCTCGGCGCCACCAAGATGGACCGGCCGGAGGACGTGCAGCCGAACCCGGTGAACGGCAAGGTCTATGTCATCCTGACCAACAACGACCGGCGCAAGGCCGACCAGGTCGACGCCGCCAACCCGCGGCCGGAGAACAAGTTCGGCCACATCATCGAGATCACGCCGGCGGACGGCGACCACGCCGCCACCGCCTCGGCCTGGGACCTGCTGGTGAAGTGCGGCGATCCGAGCGTCGCCGAGGTCGGGGCCACCTTCAACCCCGCGACCAGCAAGAACGGCTGGTTCGGGTCGCCCGACAACTGCGAGATCGATGCTGACGGCCGGCTGTGGATCTCGACCGACGGCAACAACTTCAAATACAGCGGCCGCGCCGACGGCATCTGGGGCCTGGAGACCGAAGGCGAGGCCCGCGGCACCGGCAAGCTGTTCTTCCGCGTCCCGGTCGGTGCCGAGATGTGCGGCCCGAAGATCACTCCGGACATGGCCACCTTCTTCGTCGCGGTGCAGCATCCGGGCGAAGGCGGCAAGGAGTGGCCGGAATTCGGCCGCGCCAGCACCTTCGCCGACCCGTCGACCCGCTGGCCCGACTTCCAGGACGGCGTGCCGCCGCGGCCCTCGGTCGTGGTGATCACCAAGCAGGGCGGCGGAAAGATTGGAGCTTGAGGTTCAAGAAGAACGTGTAACTGACTGATAAATTTACACAGGCATCATTGCGAGCGCAGCGAAGCAATCCAGGGACCAGTGCGAGCCGCCCTGGATTGCTTCGTCGGCTTCGCCTCCTCGCAATGACGGTGTGGCCCCGAACCTCCTTGCTCCTCGGGGAGGTTTTTTTGTCGCCGCCCTGCGCTCCGTCTTGCGGCCGGGCGGGGCCATATCGATAGTGACCCGCAGTTCGCGAGACGATCGGACCACGGATCATGAGACGCCTGAATGCGGCCGCCGCGGCCGCCATCATCGCCCTGCTGGGGCTGGTCAGCGCCGCCCGGGCGCAGAGCAACGACCTCTATGTGCTTGGCATCGCTCTGTTTATCGCCTGCATCGGCATCGTCATGCTGCTGATCAAGCAGCATTTCGACGCCCGCGAGGAGCGGCCGAGCCGCGCCTTCCTGCCGACCGAGCCGGACTCCTGCTTCGCCGTGACCTTCCTGCTCGGCCTCCTGGCCGTGATCGGCCTGGTCGCGGCGACGGCGCCGGGGTTGTACCGCGTCGGGCTGGGCGTGTTCGTGATCAGCGTCATCGGCGCCGGCGCCGCCCTGAAACGGGGCTACGACCTGATCGACCGCAGCCGCACCCGGGACCATGCCGACGCGCATTAGCCGGCTATGCGACGGACGGTCGCGGCACAACTTCCGGCATGTGCTTGCTTGACAATTTCGAGTTCGCCCCCAAATCCATAGTGCGGCCGGCGATGGTTCGTCCCCCCAGCCATCGCCAAGATCCTTCCGATGGGATCGAATTAGCCGTCAGCCGGGCCGGACGCTCCCTCCCCTCCGAGCGGATCGGACCCAGGCGAAGAAAGGCCCCGGCGCTTCCCCCCGCGTCGGGGCCACTTCTTTTCCGGTTCGGGATCGCATTCCAGGCCATTGAATAGCAACGGCTTTTGGCAAAATCCACCGCATTGCGCAGAGACGCTCCGCTTTCGTTTCTGTCGCTCTTGGACCGGAATGCTTCGCCAAAGCGATTGACAAGCCCATTGCAGCGCAACATGGATGCGTCACGCAGTTGCAGCATTCGCGGCTGCCGCACGGGGAGGCACCATGCCGGATACGCGTCAAGCCACGCCTCGGCCGGAGGATCGGACGATGCCCCTCGCCCGTGAACTGACGCAGCTGCTCAAGCGCTACGAGAAGTCCCAGCGCGAGGATCCCTTCGCCAACCCGATCCAGCATCTGGCGCTGGAGCTGTCGCGGCGGCTGGCCGACGGCAAGCTGGACTATCGCGACGTCGAGGCGCTGATCGGCCATCTGACGGTCGAGGGCTTCGGCCACCGCGCCGCCCGGCTGGGCCACTATCTCGGCGAGACCGCGCCCGAGGCCAACGACGCGCGGCTGCGCGCCCTGTTCCAGGGCCTGACCCAGGATGCCGGGGGCGGCCCCCTGCCCTTTGCCGCCTTCCGCCGCCGGGTCGAGAGCGAGACCTTCGGCGCCGTCTTCACCGCCCATCCGACCTTCAACCTGTCCGGCGCGCTGATGGCGGACCTGGCGGCGCTGGCGGTCGGCCGCAGCGCCGACGGCGCCCCGCTGGACGATGACGCCAGGGCCGCCCTGCTGGCCCGCGCCGCCGCGGTCGAGCACCGGCCGGACGAGGATCTGAGCCTGGCGCGCGAGCACGCCCTGTCGCTCGAGGCCATCGCCAATGCGCGCACCGCCCTGGCCCGTGCCTGGGGCATCCTGCTGGACGTCGCCCGCGAGGCTTATCCCGAGGATTGGCGCAGCCTGACCCCGCGGCTGGTCACGCTGGCCTCCTGGGTCGGCTACGACCTCGACGGCCGCTCCGACATCCGCTGGACCGACACGCTGCACAAGCGCCTGCTGGTCCAGGCGGCGCAGCTGGACCACTACCTGTCCGAGGTGCGGGCGATCCGGTCCGGCGTGCCGCGCAGCGCCTTGGACCTGCTGGAGACGCTGGACCTGCTGGAGAGCCGGATCGCGCTGGCCATCGCCCAGATCCGGGACGAGGTCGCTGCCTTCGCCGTCGCCGACCCTGCCTCCGCCGCGGGGCGCGAGCAGATCCGCGTCATCAGCCAGCGAATCCATGCCGGCCAGGCGCTGCGCCTGACCGAATCCGCCAGCCTGATCGCGATCGTCGACCGCGCTCTGGAGCGCACCGACGATCCCGACCTGTCGCGCCGCTTCTGCCTGTTGCGGGCCGAGCTGGCGACGCACGGGCTGGGCGCCGCCCACACCCATGTGCGGATCAACGCCACCCAGGTGCACAACGCGATCCGCAAGGCGGTCGGCATGGTGTCCGACCCGAACGATCCGCGCTACCGGCAATCCTATCTCGACCGGCTGAACGCCCTGCTCGACGCGGTCGAGCCGGTGACGGTGAATTTCGGCTCGCTGCTGGCGGAGCGCACCTCGGTCAAGCGCCTGTTCATGCTGCTGGCGCAGATGCTGAAATACAATGACCGCTCGGCGCCGATCCGCTTCCTGATCGCCGAGAGCGAGAGCGCCTTCACCTGCCTGACCGCGCTGTACTACGCCCGGCTGTTCGGGGTCGACGGGATGGTCGACATCTCGCCCCTGTTCGAGACCGAGAAGGCGCTGGAGAACGGCAGCCGGATCATCGAGCAGCTGCTGGAGAACCCGCACTACCGCGCCTATGTGCAGCGGCGCGGCCGGGTCTGCGTCCAGACCGGCTATTCCGATGCCGGGCGCTATCTCGGCCAGACCCCGGCCGGCGCCTCGATCGAGCGGCTGCGGCTCAGGCTGATCCGGGTGATGGCCAAGGCCGGGCTGCCGGACGTGCAGCTGCTGATCTTCGACACCCATGGCGAGTCGATCGGCCGCGGCTGCCATCCCGGCGGCATCGCCGACCGGTTGTCCTATGTCGACCCGCCGGCGACCCGGGCCTTCATGGCCAGCCAGGGCGTCGGCTTTAAGCAGGAGGTCAGCTTCCAGGGCGGCGACGGGTACCTGTACTTCGCCCATCCCGACATGGCGTACGCCGTGGTCACGCGGATCCTCGAGCACATCCTGCCCGAGATCGACGACACCAGGGACGACCCGTTCTACGACGAGGCCGCCTATATCCGCGAGTTCTTCACCACGGTGAAGGAGTTCCAGGTCCGGCTGATGCAGGACCGCGACTACGGCGTGCTGCTGCAGGCGCTGGGCCCGAACCTGCTGTTCCCCTCCGGCAGCCGCGCCACCAAGCGGCAGCACGAGGACCCGAGCGAGCTGGACCACGCCATGCCGTCGCAGCTGCGCGCCATCCCGCACAATGCGGTGCTGATGCAGCTCGGCCTGCTGGCCAACAGCGTCGGTGGCGCCGGCGCCGCCATTGCCAAGGACCCGGAACGGTTCCGCCAGCTCTACGCCGCCTCGCCGCGGTTCCGGCAGCTGCTCGGCATCGTCACCTACGGCGCCTCGGCCAGCAGCCCGGCGGCGATGAAGGCCTATATCGACGCGCTCGACCCCGGCGCCTGGATCACCCGCGCCGCCGCCACCGCCGACCGCGAGCAGGCCGACCGGATGGTGGCCCTGTCCGGCCATCTCGAGCCGATGCCGGTGTGGGAGCGGCAGAGCCGGGTGTTCCGCGCTCTGCACAAGGATTTCATCCTGCTGCGCGACGGCCTCGAGGGCATCGACAACCAGGCGCCGTTCGTCGACCCCGCCAGCCGCGACGCGCTGGCCGTGCTGCACGCGGTGCGCCTGGCGCTGATCCAGGAGATCTTCCTGCTGGCGATGCGGATCCCGGAATTCTCCAGCCGGCACAACCTGACGCTGAAGCAGGTGATCGCCCGCATCCTGCATCTCGACGTGCTGTCGGCCGTGCAGTCGCTGGAGGAGATCTTCCCGCTGACCGAGGACACCATCGCCGTGGCCGATTTCGGCGAGGCCGCGACCTACCGCTCGGACGAGAGCCAGAACTACCAGTTCGAGAACGAACGGATCTTCCGGCCGATGCGGCAGCTCTACGGCCTGCTGCGCCGGGTCTCGGCCGCGGTGGTGCACCGGGTCGGGTTCTTCGGGTGAGAGAAGGCCGGGCGAGAGGCGTCTCCTTCGCCCGGCGTTCCTTCGTCAGAGCACGAAATCGCCGGCCACCAGGGTGGTGGCGCTGACGACGCCGAGGGCCATGTCGGCCACCTTGTCGCCGTTCAGGTCGGCCAGCACGATCTGAACGCCGCCGCTGACCGTCACCCGCAGCTCGTGCCCGGCGCCGGTGAAGGCGCCAGTGCCGAGGAAGGTGAAGGCGGTGTTGCCGTTGCCGGCATTGCCGTCGGCGTCGATGGCCGAAAGATCGATCCGGTCACCGTCGGCGTGGGAGAAGTCGTTGATTCCGTCCCGGGCCGAGGCGGTGCTGTCGGAGACCGCCTGATAGACGAAGCGGTCGGCCCCGGCGCCACCCTTCAGCGCATCGGCCCCGCCGCCCCCGGTGAGCACATCATTCCCGGCCATGCCCCAGAAGGCATTCGCCCCGGCATTGCCGGTGGTCGTGTCGTTGTAGGCCGAGCCCAGCACGTTCTCGATGCTGTTGTAGGTATCGCCGGCGGCATCGCCGGCCGTTCCCGCGCCGGTCGCCAGATTGACCGTCACCGCCCCTGTCGCCGAATCGTACAGGGCGATATCGATGCCGTTGCCGCCGGACAGCGCGTCCGCCCCGGCCCCACCGGTCAGGGAATCATTCCCTTCGCCGCCGGTCAGGGTGTCGGCGCCGGCTTCGCCATAAAGGGCGTCGTCATTGTCGCCGCCGCTGAGCGCATCGTTACCTCCGGCGCCGTACAGCCGGTCCGCCCCGGCCATGCCCCAGAGCCCGTTGGCGCCGGCATCGCCCTTGATCTGGTCGCCGAAGGCCGAACCGAGCACGTTCTCGACGCTGACAAAGCCGTCCCCGGCCGCGTCTCCGCCGGTCCCGGCACCATCCAGAAGGCTGAGCGCGACCGCGCCGGTCGCCTCGGCATAGTTGGCCGTATCAGTCCCGCCGCCGCCATTCAGCACGTCACCGCCGGCGCCGCCGATCAGCCAGTCCTGGCCATCGCCGCCTTGCAGGGTATCGGCCCCGGCCTCGCCATAGAGGGAATCGTCGCCCGCGCCGCCGGCGAGCACATCATTCCCGGCCCGGCCCCACAACTTGTTGGCACCGGCGTCGCCGGTCAGGCTGTCGGCGAAATCCGACCCGCCGACCGTCTCGATCCCGGTCAGCACATCGCCGACCGCGTCGCCACCGCTGTTGGCGTTGGTGGCGAGGTTGACCGTGACACCGGCCGCGGAGCCCAGGTAATCCGCCCGGTCGATGCCGTCGCCGCCATCGATCCGGTCGGCGCCGCTGCCGCCGGTGAGCACATCGTTGTCGCCGTCGCCGTTGAGCACATCGACGCCGCTGCCGCCGTCGAGCGTCTGGGCGCCGATGCCGCCGCTGAGCCGGTCATTGCCATCGCCCCCGATCATGACGCCGGGTCCCCTCAGCACGTCGTCGCCAGCGCCGCCGATCATGGTGCTGGCCGCAGTCAGCGTGTCGTTGCCGTCCCCGCCGTCCAGGAAGGTCGTGGCGATCAGGACGTCGTCGCCGCCCAGGCCGTACACGCTATGGGGCCAGCGATACCCCCCGTCGACACGATCGCTCCCGTTCGTCAGGATGAGATCGTACTTCCCCGCGTCAGTGACCCCGTACGAGCCGTCGTAGGTGCTGAACCACTCGCTATAGAATCCGATATTCGTGGTCTTTCCCTGAAACGTCAGGTATTGGCTGTAATTGAGAAGCTCGATGATAATGTTCGCTGCGATTCTATCCTCGCTCCAGAATATGGTCACGCCGACCCCATCCGGGCCGATGATATAGTCGCTGAGATCGAGATCTGGTGGAATCGGGCTGGACACATCCATTCTCCTCAATCGATATTTTTATGCGTAAACAGATCTTCTTTTATCTATCAGATCCCACAGCGCTATCAGCATGCATGCTGACGCCGCCCGGCCGAACCGGGGTCGCGCGCCGCCGATCTCGAAACCAACTCTCCGACAATAATCCTGGTCCGTCATGGATGCCAGTCTCGACATACCAACCTATTCCAGTCGGACGATCGGATCTGTGTTGTGGCGTCGGAGCGTGCGCCATCCCTTCCTTTCACCAGGGGCCGGAACCCTTTAGAACGGGATCAACCGCCTCAGCGACCGATCGAGATCATGGCCGATTCCACCAGCGCCCCGCGCACCATCCGCCTCGCCGACTACCGGCTGCCGGACTTCCTGATCGACACGGTCGACCTGGTCTTCGACCTGCGCGAAGACGGGGCGACGGTGCGGTCGCGCCTGACCATGCGGCGCAACCCGGCGGTCTCCGATCCCGCGGCGCCGCTGGTGCTGGATGGCCAGGGGCTGAAGCTGACCGCGATCGCCCTCGACGGCGAGCCGCTGGGCGACAACCGCTACTCGGTGGATGCCGAGCACCTGACCCTGCCCGGCCTGCCGGACGCCTTCACCCTCGAGATCACCACCGAGATCGAGCCGCAGAAGAACACCTCGCTGCAGGGGCTCTACACCTCCGGCGGCAATTTCTGCACCCAGTGCGAGGCCGAGGGCTTCCGCCACATCACCTATTATCTCGACCGGCCGGACGTGCTGGCCCGCTACACCACCACCATCGTCGCCGACAAGGCGAAAGTCCCGGTGCTGCTGTCGAACGGCAATCCGGTGGGTGCCGGCGAGGCCGAAGGCGGCCGGCACTGGGCGAAATGGGAGGACCCCTTCCCCAAGCCGTCCTACCTCTTCGCCCTGGTGGCGGGCGACCTGGTGGCGGTCGAGGACAGCTTCACCACCCGCTCCGGCCGCGAGGTCGCGCTCAGGATCTTCACCCGCCGGGGCGACGAGACCAAGGTCGGCCATGCCATGCGGTCGCTGAAGGCGTCGATGGCCTGGGACGAGCAGGTCTACGGCCTGGAATACGACCTCGACCTGTTCATGATCGTCGCGGTCTCCGACTTCAACATGGGGGCGATGGAGAACAAGGGCCTCAACATCTTCAACACGGCCCTCGTCCTGGCCAGCCGCGAGACCGCGACTGACGGCGACTTCCAGCGCGTCGAATCCGTGGTGGCGCACGAGTACTTCCACAACTGGACCGGCAACCGCATCACCTGCCGCGACTGGTTCCAGCTGTCGCTGAAGGAGGGCCTGACCGTCTTCCGCGACCAGGAATTCTCGGCCGACATGAACAGCCGGCCGGTGCAGCGCATCGCCGATGTCCGACGCCTGCGCGCCATCCAGTTCCCGGAGGATGCCGGCCCGATCGCCCATCCGATCCGGCCGGAGAGCTATATCGAGATCAACAACTTCTACACGCCGACGGTGTACGAGAAGGGGGCGGAGGTCATCCGCATGATCCACACCCTGATCGGGCCGGAGCGGTACCGGAAGGGCATCGACCTCTATGTGAAGCGCCATGACGGCCAGGCCGCGACCTGCGAGAACTTCGTCGCGGCGATGGAGGATGCCAGCGGCGTCGACCTCAAGCTGTTCCGCCGCTGGTACTCCCAGGCCGGCACGCCCGAGATCACCGTCGAGGAGAGCTGGGACGCCGCCGCCGGCCGCTACAGCCTGACCCTCGGCCAGTCGACCCCGCCGACCCCGGGCCAGCCCGACAAGCAGCCGCTGCACATCCCGGTCGCGCTCGGCCTGCTCGACGCGCAGGGGCGCGACCTGCCGGTGCGCCTCGCCGGCGACGCCGAGGTCGCGCCCGGCACCCGGGTGCTGTCGCTGACCGAGGCGCGCCAGACCTTCGTGTTCGAGGGCCTGTCCGAGCGGCCGGTGCCGTCGCTGTTCCGCGGCTTCTCCGCCCCGATCAAGCTGGCGCCGCAGCCGCGCGAGCGGCTGGCCTTCCTGTTCGCCCATGACAGCGACCCGTTCAACCGCTGGGAGGCCGGCCAGCAGCTGGCGACCCAGCTGCTGCTGGAGGGCGTCGCCGCCCGCAAGGCCGGGCGGGAGTGGCGGCTGGACCCGGACTTCGTCGCCGCCGTCGGCCGGCTGCTGGACGACCCGGCGCTCGACGCCGCCTTCATTGCCGAGGCGATGGCGCTGCCGAGCGAATCCTTCCTCGCCGACCAGATGGCGGTGATCGATGTCGAGGGCATCCATGCGGTGCGCGAGGCGGCGCGGCAGGCGATCGCCGCGGCGCTGCGCGACCGGCTGCTGGCGGTCTACCGGGCCAATGACGACCGCGGGCCGTTCGACGTCTCCGCCGCCGCGATGGGCCGGCGGGCGCTGAAGAACGCCTGCCTGGCCGCTCTCGGCCTGCTGGAGGACGACGCCGAGGCCACCGGCCTAGTCCTGGCCCAGGCCCGGACCGACGGCACCATGACCGACGTGCTGGCGGCGCTGACCGTGCTGCGCGACCGCGACATGCCGGAGCGGAAGCAGGCGCTGGACGCGTTCTACGACAAATGGCGGGACGAGCCGCTGGTGGTCGACAAGTGGTTCGCGCTGCAGGCGACCTCCGCCCTCCCCGGCACGCTCGACGCGGTCAAGGCGCTGACCCGCCACCCGGCCTTCACCCTGCGCAACCCGAACCGGGCGCGGGCACTGATCTCCAGCTTAGCGATGAGCAACCCGCTGCACTTCCACGCCGCGGACGGTTCCGGCTACGCCTTCCTGGCCGACCAGGTGCTGGCGCTGAACGGCCCCAACCCGCAGCTGGCGGCGCGCATCCTGGTGCCGCTCGGCCGCTGGCAGCGGCACGATGCCGGCCGGCAGGCGGCGATGAAGGCCCAGCTCGACCGCATCCTGGCGGCGCCCGACCTGTCGCGCGACGTCTACGAGATCGCGGCCAAGAGCCGGGCGTGAGGCGACGCCCGCGGTAGCGCCGGCCGGGAATTCGGCCGAAGGAACAGGGGGAGGAAGGTCGGGATGACGCTATCGTCTGCGGGTCGGTCCTTCGCGCCGGTGCGAAAGTGCTGCTTCATTTCGTGCCGTTGACCGGACCGGATCGCCGGCCTACCTCGCCTTGGCAGCTTCTGGAGCACTGAGCCCTTGGCCCCGACCCCGCCCCGCTCGCCCTCGTCCGGTCCGGCCCCATCTGGTTTGGACGACGACCGCACCGCCGGCCGCTGGCTGAAGCGGCAGGCCGGGCTGGCGCGCGGGCCGATCGGGCTGACCGCGGCGGCCGGGATCGCCCAGGGCCTGTGCGGCGTCGCCCAGGCCGGGCTGATCGCCTGGATCCTGCAGCGCGCGGTGATGGAGGGGGCGGCACTCTCCGCCTTCTGGCCGCTGTTCGCGGCGCTGCTGGCGGCGATCCTGCTGCGCGCCGGCGCCGCCTGGGCCTGGGAGGCGCTGGGCGCCGTGGCGGCGACGCAGGTCAAGACCCGGCTGCGGCGGCAGATCCTCGACCGTGTCCACACCCTCGGCCCCGCCTGGCGGGCGGAGCGGCAGACCGGCGACCTGGCCGTGACCCTGATCGAGCGAATCGAGGCGCTGGACGGCTACTATGCCCGCTTCCTGCCGCAGAGCCGGGTGGCGGCGATCCTGCCGATCCTGATCCTGGCCGCGGTCTATCCGGTCGACTGGGTGTCGGGCGTGATCCTGACCATCGCCGGGCCCTTCGTGCCGCTGCTGATGGCGCTGATCGGCATGAAGGCGGCGGATGAGAGCCGCCGCCAGTTCCGCACCCTGGCGCGGATGAGCGCCTATTTCCTCGACCGGCTGCAGGGCCTGGCGACGCTGCGGCTGTTCGGCCGGGCCGAGGCCGAGGTCGAGGGTATCGCGCTGGCCGCCGACGCCTTCCGCGACCGCACCATGCGGGTGCTGCGCATCGCCTTCCTGTCCTCGGCCAGCCTGGAGTTCTTCGCCTCGGTCGCGGTCGCCATCGTCGCCACCTATGTCGGGCTGGGGCTGCTCGGCCATATCGGCTGGGGCACCGCGCCCCATCTGACCCTGTTCAGCGGCCTCTTCGTGCTGCTGATGGCGCCCGACTTCTTCCAGCCGTTGCGCATGCTGGCGGCCTATTACCACGACCGGGTGGCGGCGATCGGCGCCGCCGAGGGCCTGGCCGAGGTGCTGGATGCGCCGGAGGCGGCCTCCGGCGGCTCCCGGCGGATGCCGGAGGGTGATCTCGACATCGTCTTCGACAATGTCTCGGTCGCCTTCGAGGGCGGCGCCCGCAGCGCCATCCGCAACGCCAGCCTGCGGATTGGCCCGGGCGACCATGTGGCGCTGGTCGGCATGAGCGGCGCCGGCAAATCGACGCTGCTGTCGCTGCTGCTGGGCTTCCGCCGGCCGGATGCCGGCCGCGTCCTGGTCAACGGAGTCGACCTGGCGGAGATCGATCCCGAGGAGCTGCGTCGCCGCATCGCCTGGATCGGCCAGGCGCCGGTGCTGTTCCACGGCACGCTGCGCGACAACATCCGGCTGGGCCGGCCCGAAGCGGACGACGCGGCGGTCGAGCGCGCCGCGGCCGAGGCGCGGGTGACGGAGTTCGCGGCGGCGCTGCCGCAAGGGCTGGACACGCCGGTCGGCGAGCGCGGCGTCGGCCTGTCCGGCGGCCAGGCCCAGCGCGTCGCCCTGGCCCGCGCCTTCCTGAAGGACGCGCCGCTGGTGCTGCTGGACGAGCCGACCGCCTCGCTCGACCGCGACACCGAGGCGGAGATCCTGGACTCGATCCGCCGCCTGGCCCGCGGCCGCACCGTGATCGTCGCCACCCACAGCCCGGCCGCGATGGCGATCGCCGACCGCCGGATCCTGCTGGAGCAGGGCCGGGTGCAGGCGGAGGCGGCGTGATGGATCGGCGCGATCGGCCCCTCCTCGCCATCCTGCGCCTGGCGCGGCCGCAGCGGCGGAAGATGGCGCTGGGCCTGCTGCTCGCCGTCGTCACCGCCCTCGCCGGCCTCGGCCTCTTGGTGCTGTCCGGCTGGTTCATCGCCGCCTCGGCCGTGGCCGGCGCTGCGGCGGCGACCGCCGTGGCCTTCAACTTCGCCAGCCCGTCGGCCGGCATCCGCGGCCTCGCCGTGCTGCGCACCGGGTCGCGTTACGCCGAGCGGCTGGTGACCCACGACGCCACCTTCCGCTTCCTGGCGGGCTTGCGCGTCTGGCTGTTCCGCGCCGCCATTCCGCTGGCCCCGGCGCGGCTGGAGGAGCAGCGCGGCGGCGACCTGCTGAACCGCATGACCGCCGATGTCGATTCGCTCGACGCCGTCTATCTGCGGGTGATCGTGCCCGCCGTCGTCGCCGTGGTCGCGGTGCTGCTGGTCGGCGGCGTGCTGCTGTGGCTGGACCCGACGGCGGCGGCGATCGTGGTGGCGCTGGCGCTGCTGGTCGGCCTCGCCCTGCCCTGGACGATGGGCCGGATCGGCGCCCCCGCCGGCCGGGCGATCGCGCTGGCGACGGCGCGGCTGCGCACCCGCATTGTCGAGGGCGTGCAGGGCCTGGCCGAGCTGAAGGTCTACCAGGCCGACAGCCGCCACGCCGAGGCGGTGCTGGCCGAGAACGAGGAGCTGATGGCGGCGCAGCGGCGCATGGCCCGGCTGTCCGGCATCTCGACCGCGCTGTCCGGCCTGGCCGGGCAGCTGGCGGCGCTGGCGATCCTGGCGCTGGGCGTGGCCGGTGTGGCCGCCGGCGCCCTGCCGGGGCCGGCCGTGGCGCTGATGATGCTGGGCGCCCTGGCTCTGTTCGACGCGCTGGTGCCGCTGCCCCTCGCCTTCCAGAATCTCGGACGCACCCGCGCCGCCGCCCGCCGGCTGCTCGACTTCGCCGGGCTGGCGCCGCTGGTCCGTGATCCGGAGGCGCCGGCCCCGGCGCCGGCCGGCAACACCATCACCCTGTCCGGCGTGTCCTATCGCTACCGGGCCGGCGACCGGCCGGCGGTGCACGACATCGACCTGGAGCTGCCGGAGGGCCAGCGGCTGGCCCTGGTCGGCCCCAGCGGCAGCGGCAAGAGCACGCTGGCCGCGCTGATCCTGCGCTTCCGCGACCCGGATGCGGGCACGGTCGCGCTCGGCGGCGTCGAGCTGCGCCGCCTGCCGCAGGCCGAGATCTGGCGCCGCATCGCCTATCTGTCGCAGCGCAGCCAGATCTTCGCCGGGACGATCCGCGACAACCTCTTGATCGGCGATCCGGAGGCCGGCGACGACCGGCTGGCCGCGGCGGTCGACGCCGCCGGCCTCGGCGCCTGGGTGGCCGCCCTGCCGCGCGGCCTCGACACCTGGGTCGGCGAGGCCGGGGTCCAGGTCTCCGGCGGCCAGGCCCGGCGCATCGCGCTGGCCCGCTGCATCCTGAAGGATGCCCCGATCCTGGTGCTGGACGAGCCGACCGAAGGGCTGGACGCCGACACCGAGGCCCAGATCATCGACGCGCTGGAGCGGCTGACCGCCGGCCGCACCACGCTGGTGATCACCCACCGCCCGGCGCTGCTGCGCCTCGCCGACAGCGCCGTGCTGATGGCCGAAGGCCGGATCGCCGTCCAGGGTGTGCCGGCCGACATCCTCGACGCCGCCCTGCCGGGGCGGCCGAAGCGCCATGCCGCGGTCTGAGCCCCGCATCGGCCTGCGCCGCATCGGCGTGCTGGGCCCGACGACGCTGCGCCTGGCCTTGCAGCTGTTCGGCACGCTCTGCGTCGTCGCCGGCATCATCGGCCTGTTCGTGCCGCTGTGGCCGACCACGATCTTCATGATCCTGGCGCTGTGGGCCTTCGCCCGCTCCTCGCCGCGGCTGCACAACTGGCTTCTGACCCATCGGCGTTTCGGGCCGCCGCTGCAGGCGTGGGAGCGGCACGGCGCGATCCCGCCCTGGGCCAAGCTGCTGGCGGTGGTCAGCCTCGGCGCCAGCCTGGCGCTCGTGGTGATCGCGGTGCATTCGCGCATCGTGGTCGGGATCGTCGCGGCGCTGTTCGCGGTCCTGATCCTCTACATCCTGACCCGCCCGAACGCCGCGCCGGGCGACAAATCCTAACGACGGCATGGGCGCGCCATGACACGCTTGTCATTTCCGAACCGCCCCTGCTCCGCTTAAAGTTACGATCATGCGAATCCTTGTGATCGAAGACGACGCCCAGGCCGCGCAGTACCTGACCAAGGGGCTGCGGGAGAGCGGATTCGTCGTGGACCACGCCCCGGACGGGCCGCAGGGCCTGTTCCTGGCGACCAGCGAGACCTACGACGCGATGATCGTCGACCGCATGCTGCCGGGCATGGACGGCCTCTTGATCGTCGAGACCATCCGGCGCAACGGCAACCAGACGCCGGTGCTGTTCCTCAGCGCCATGGGCCAGGTCGACGACCGTGTCCGCGGCCTGCGCGCCGGCGGCGACGACTATCTGACCAAGCCCTATGCCTTCACCGAGCTGCTGGCCCGGCTGGAGGCGCTGCTGCGCCGCGGCGCCGCGCCCGCGGCGGCGCAGACCGAGCTGCAGATCGGCGACCTGAGGATGGACCTGCTGTCGCGTTCGGTCACCCGGTCCGGCCGCAAGATCGACCTGCAGCAGCGCGAGTTCCAGATCCTGGAGTATCTGATGCGCCATTCCGGCCAGGTGGTCACCCGGACCATGCTGCTGGAGAATGTCTGGAACTATCACTTCGATCCGCAGACCAACGTGATCGACGTCCACATCAGCCGGCTGCGGCAGAAGATCGACCGGGACTTCGACACGCCGCTGCTGCAGACCGTGCGTGGTGCGGGATATTGCCTCCGTGCACCTGATTAGGGTCCTTCGCAGCTCCACCTTCCGCTACGCGATCATCTACATGCTGGTGTTCGGGGTGTCCGTCGCCGGCGTGCTGGGATTCGTCTACTGGCAGACGGTGCGGGTGATCGGCTCGCAGACCGACGACACCATCCAGGCCGAGATCATCGGCCTGGCCGAGCAGTACCGCCAGTTCGGCCTGATCGGCCTGGTGCGCATCATCCGCGAGCGCAGCCAGGCCGTCCCGGGGCGGCGCGGCCTCTATCTCCTGGCCGACCGAAACTACAACCGGATCGAGGGCAACCTGTCCTCCTGGCCGCCGATCGCGCGCGGTGCCCCTGAAAGCACGATCGACTTCCTGGTCGCGACCGAGGTCGGCGGCGACGCCAAGCCCCAGGTGGCGCGGGCCCGCACCCTCGCCGTGCCCGGCGGCTTCAACCTGTTGGTCGGGCGCGACATGACCGAGCGCACCGACTTCACCAAGCTGATGACGGATGCGCTGATCGGCGGCCTGATCCTGACCGCGGCGCTGGGCATCGCCGGCGGCATCCTGATGAGCCGCAGCCTTCTGGCCCGGATCGAGGGCATCAACCGCGGCACCGAGGGCATCCTGCAGGGCGACCTGACCCGGCGCATGCCGGTGCGCGGCAACCGCGACGAGTTCGACCGCCTGGCCACCAGCCTGAACGCCATGCTCGACCAGATCGACGGGCTGATGACCGGGATGCGCGGTGTCGCCGACAACATCGCGCACGACCTGCGCAGCCCGATCTCGCGGCTGCGCAGCCGGCTGGAGGTCTCGATGATGAGCGAGACCGACGCCGACGGCTATCGCCGGGCGATGGAGGACGCGATCCGCGAGGCCGACGGCATCCTCGCCACCTTCAACGCGCTGCTGGAGATCGCACTGGCCGAAGCCGGGGCGGTGCGCGACCGCTTCAGCCCGATCGACCTGTCGGCGCTGGCCGCCGATGCCGGCGAGCTGTACGGCCCGGTGGCGGAGGAGAAGGGCCAGACGCTGGCGACCGAGATCGAGCCGGGCATCACCGTGCCCGGCAACAGCCACCTGCTGGCCCAGGCCACGGCCAATCTGCTGGACAACGCGACCAAGTACACGCCGGAGGGCGGGCGGATCACGCTGGCTGTCCGGCGCGACGGCGACGGCGCGATCCTCAGCATCCGCGACACCGGCCCCGGCATTCCGGCGGAGGCGCGCGGCCGGGTGCTGGACCGCTTCGTCCGGCTCGACGCCAGCCGCAGCGCCCCGGGCGCCGGGCTCGGCCTGGCCCTGGTCTCGGCCGTGGCCCGGCTGCACCGGGCGACGCTGACGCTGACCGACAACGCGCCGGGCCTGCACATCGCGATGCGCTTCCCGCAGACGGTGCCGGCCGGTCATCGGGACGCGCAGCAAGGCGCCGCTCCGAACTCCGGCCCGGCGGGCAGGATCGCGTCGTCCTGAGCGGCTACAGCAGGCCGGCAAGATCCTTCCGGATCACGTCGGCCAGCCCGTCGAAGGCAGCCTCGGTGCCGCCGACGCGCTGGCGGCGCGCATCATCGCCGCCGCCGAGGAACGCCGCCTGTTCGGTGAACTTCATCCGGGTCCGGTCGCCTTCCGGGAACAGCTCGACCGTCGCCAGCGAGGCCGAGACCCGCTGGCCGCGGAAGCCCATCTCATAGGCGTAGATGACCCGTCGGCCGGGCAAGATGTCGAGGTAATGGGCCCGGAAGGTCTGTTCGTGCCCCTCGGGCGTCCGCCAGCGCTTGGCTTCCACGCCGCCGACCCGGAAGTCGAACAGGTCCTCCAGCACGGCCCAGTCGGGGTGGCAGTCGGTCCAGCGCCGCTTGAGCTCCGGCTCCGCCCAGAAGCGGAAGGCGTGCGCCGGACCGCCGGGCAGCTCGCGCTCGACGACGAAGGTGGAGTGGTCGATGGTCGGGATCATGGCCCGGTCTCCTCTTCGGGGATCTCGCGCATCGCCGCCTCCAGGCGGTCGAAGGCGGCGTTCAGGGCGGCTTCGCGGTCCCGCACCCAGTCGGCGATCAGCATCAGGGCGGCGGGCTGCAGGCTGTAGGTGCGCGCGCGGCCATCCTTCCGCGACACGACGATGCCGCTGTCCTCCAGGACCTTGAGGTGCTTGACGGCCGAAGGCAGCCGCATCTCCACCGGCTCGGCCAGCTGCTTGACGGTGGCCGGGCCGCGGCTCAGGCGCTCGGCCATGCGCCGCCGGTTCGGATCCGACAGCGCGACGAAGATGCGGTCAAGGGCCTGCATGCCTCAGGCCTCCGGCTCGTCGCGAAGGAAGGATCAGGGCCATCGTCCCGCTCAAACAGTTTCCTTATGCGGAAACTATCCGAAGCCGACGCTGATGACAACAACAGTTTCCGCTCTCGGAAACCGTCAGCCCTTCACCGCCCCGGCCGACAGCCCCTCCACCAGGAAGCGCTGGAGGTAGACGAAGCCGAGCGCGATCGGCACCACGGCGAGCACCGAGGCGGCCATCAGCCCGCCCCAGTCGGTCAGATGCGCGCCCTTGAACAGCATGATGCCGGGGGTCAGCGTCCGCCGGGCGTCGCTGTTGATCAGCACATAGCCGAACATGAACTCGTTCCACGCCGTCACGAAGGCGAAGACGGCGGTGGCGAAGATGCCGGGCGCCGAGACCGGCAGCAGCACCTTGAGGATGAAGCCGGTGCGGGAGCAGCCGTCGATCTCCGACGCGTCCTCCAGCTCGCGCGGCACGGCGTCGAAGAAGCCCTTCAGCATGAAGGTGCAGAGCGGGATGGTGAAGGTGCAGTAGACGATGATCAGCGCCGCATAGGTCGACAGCAGGCCGAGGCGCTGCATCAGGATGTAGAGCGGCACCAGCAGCAGCACGCCCGGGATCATCTGCGACAGCAGCAGCGCGCCCCCGACCAGGCGCGACAGCGGCAGATAGGCCCAGCGGCTGAGCGCGTAGCTGCAGAACACCGAGATCGTGATCGTCAGGATGGTCGATCCGGCGGCGACGATCAGGCTGTTGCGGACATAGGTCAGGAACTCGCTGTCCAGCAGCACCCGGGAGAAGTTCGACAGGGTCGGGTTGGCGATCCAGAAGCCGGGATCGGCGCTTCGCACCTCCTCCACCGGCTTCAAGGCCGTGTCGACCATCCACAGGAAGGGAAACAGGCTGTAGACGGCGAACAGGACCAGCGTGCCGTAAGTCAGGATGCTGCGCAGCGACCGCTGGGAGGCGCCGACGACCATGGCTCAGCCCTCCCGCCGGCGCCGGGCAACGCCGTAGTGGTAGACGAAGAACAGGGTCGCCAGGAACGCCATCGACATCGAGGCCACGGCGCAGGCGGCGCCGACGTCGAAATCCTGCATCGCATACTGGTAGATCATGATCGGCAGCGTCTCCGACGCGTTCAGCGGGCCGCCTTCGGTCATCACCCAGATGAAGTCGAAATTGATCGCGGTCCAGACGATGTGGATGAAGATCAGCGTCAGCGACACGGCACGCAGATGCGGCAGGGTGATCACCCAAAAGCGCCGCCAGGCCCCTGCCCCGTCCACCGCCGCGGCCTCGTGCAACTCGCGCGGGATCGCCTGCAGCGCGGCCAAGAGGCTGAGGGTGTAGAAGGGATAGCTGCGCCAGATGTTGACGAAGGTGACGGTCAGCAGCGCCGTGTCCATCTGGCCGAGCCAGGGATAGGGCGCGTCGAGCAGGCCCAGCTTCACCATCCAGATGTTCAGGATCCCGTAATCCGGCGTCAGCATCCAGGTCCAGTTCAGCCCGGCGACGGCGATCGGGATCACCCAGGGGATGATGATCAGGCCGCGGAACACCGCCCGGAACCGCACCGGCTGGGCCAGCGCGATGGCGGAGGCGAGGCCGAGCGCGTATTCCCCGGTCACCGACAGCCCGGTCCAGACCGCGGTGTTCCACAGGGCGGGCAGGAAGTCCCCATCCTCCCAGACGGTCAAGTAGTTGTCCCAGCCGGCGAAGCCTGTGGCCGAGGGGTTCACCAGGTTGACGGTGTGCAGACTGTCCCACAGCACCCGCAGCAGCGGATAGGCGACCAGCACCAGGAACAGGATCCCGGCCGGCGCCAGGAAGACCAGCGCGGTGCGCCGGATCCGGGCGGCGCGGGTCGGCACCCGGCCCGCGGCCCGGACGGGGAGGATCGGCGCCCGCGCTGCGGCTTCGGCGGCGGCCTTCATCGATGCCATTCCCTTCCCCACCGTCGACACTGGTAACGGGCTCGCCTCATTTCACTGTCATTGCCGGGCTTGACCCGGCAATCCAGAGGGCCTCGACATCTCCTGGATGCCCGGGTCAAGCCCGGGCATGACAGGGAGTGGGCTGAGACACTCGCCCCCCTCCTTGCATATCCTCACGACGAGCTCAGCTCGCCGGATTGGCGCAGGGCGCGGTTGACCTGCTTGCCGAGCCAGGCGGCGACCTCCGCCGGATCCTCCTTCTTCAGCAGCACCCGGCCGATCGATTCCTCCATCGCCCGGGTGATCTGGCCCAGCGCCACCGGCGGGAAGACCACGCCGGTCGGGGCCAGCGAGGTGAAGCCCTCGCCCCAGACGCCGGGGCTGACCACGTCCTTGCGCACCGAGGTCGTCGGCCGCCCCGCCGCCTGGTAGTCGCGGCCGGCGATAAAGGCGGCGAAAGTCCAGACCTCCTTCGGATGCTGGGTCGCCTTGAACAGGTAGATCGGGTTGATCTCGAAGAAGGTCGCGGGCTTCAGCTTGAAGGGCGGCGGCGCCACCTTCACATCGGCCATGGTCTGCGGGTTCTGCTGGGAGCGCGACTGCATCCAGGCGCCGTCGATCACCATGGCGTATTTGCCGAGGGCGAAGTTGCTGTCCTCCTCCTCCCAACCCCAGCCGGCGGCTTCGGGCGCGATCGCGCCCTCGTCCAGCAGGCGGCGGTAGAAGGCGAACACCTCGGCCGCCCGCGCCAGCTCCGCCGAATTGTCGGCCCAGCTGTTCTTGTAGCCGCCGTCCGGCTGGCGCCGGGCGATGGCGACGTCGTTCTGGGCCAGGTACATGATCAGCTCCTGCGGCGCCCGCACCCCGGTGCCGGCGATGCCGAAGCCGTATTGCCCGGTCGCCGCCTTGACCTTCTGGGCGGCCGCGATCAGCTCGTCCCAGGTCTTGGGCGGTTCCGCGATCCCGGCCTTCTTCAGCGTCTCCTCGTGATAGAGCAGCGCCCGGATGCCGAGATAGTGCGGCATCGCCATCAGCTTGCCGTCGATGGTCAGCGCCTCCAGCACGTTCGGGTAGACCTGCTCCCGGTCCGGCCAGTCGGCGGCGTAGGGCGTGACGTCGAGCAGCGCGCCCATCCGGTACAGCTCGCCGAACCACTCAGGCAGGCCCCAGGAGATGTCGGGCGCGTCGCCGCCGGCCACGGCCGTGATCAGCTTGTCGTGCAGGGCGCCGTAGGAGATGTTCTGGGTCTCGATCCTGATGTCCGGATGCGCCTGCTCGAAGGCGGCGATCTGCGCCTGCATCGCCTTGGCGTCGGGCTGGGCCGGGTCCCACGCCACCCAGAAGCGCAGGGTCACCGGCTCGGCCATGGCGGGCAGCGCCAGCAGCAGCCCCGCCAATACGAGTGCGATCTTCGTCAACCTCATGGTCGCCTCCCCTCGAGTGTGGTCCGCCGGGGCGTTGACCGCCCGGGTCAGTTCGCGGCCTTAGCCTGGGCCCGTGCCTCGCGCAGCTCGTCGACGCTGCGCACCGAGAGGCGCGCGGCGCCGCCCCAGTCGCGCGTCGCGACGCCGCCGCGGGCCAGGCGTTGCCGCGCGCCGTCGACGGCGTGGGCGTATTGCGGCAGCCATTCGGCCTGGGCCACCAGCAGCTCGTCGACCATCTGCCAGACTTCGTCCGGATTGCAGACGGCGCCGACCAGCGGGTCGTGCAGCACCGCCAGGCGCAGCAGGTCGAGGTCGCCGGTGACCGCCGCCTGCACCGCCATGCGCTGGACGTTGACCGAGGCGCTGCAGGTCGCGGCGCAGCCCAGCGGCAGCTCCAGCCCCGCCGTCATGTTCAGGCCGAAGCGGTCGACGAAGCCCGGCGTCTCGACGATGCAGTCCTGCGGCAGGTTCGTGATCAGCCCCTCGTTGCGCCGGTTGAAATGGCCGCGATAGACCCGCCCCGTCTCCAGCGCCTCGATGATGTAGCTGCCGTGCTCCTCGGAGCGGCGGTACTCGGACAGCGGCGCCCCGGCCTCGGACAGCCAGCGCGGGAAGTCGGTCTCGAACCAGTTCCGCTGCTCGGTGCAGTGGCGCAGATAGCCGCCGGTCTCGCCGTTGATCCAGTTCGACAGGTCGATCCAGCGGTTGATCTCGTCCGGCCGCTTCCGGTACCAGGGCAGGTATTCGCTGAGATGGCCGTTGCTCTCGGTCGAATAGCAGCCGAAGCGGCGCAGCACGTCGATCCGGACCTTCTCCTCCCGGCTGTAGCGGGGGTGGCGCTCGAACGCCTCCAGCAGCTCCGCCGCCTCGATCTTCCGCCCGCGGAAGCGGATGTCGATGTACCAGGTCTGGTGATTGATGCCGGCGCAGATATAGTCGACCTCGCGCGGGTCCTCCGCCCCCAGCACCTCGGCGATCTGGTGCCAGCCGTGCTGCACGCCGTGGCACAGGCCGATGGTGTTGGCGACGCCGCCGTGTTCGATCGCGGCCCAGGTGTTCATCGCCATCGGGTTGGCGTAGTTCAGGAACCACGCCCCCTCCTCCGCCTCCGCCCGGATGTCGCGGCAGAAATCGAGGATCTGCGGGATGTTGCGCTGGCCGTACAGGATGCCACCGGCACAGATGGTGTCGCCGACGCATTGGTCGACGCCGTATTTCAGCGGGATCTCGATATCGCTCGAGAAGGCCCGCAGGCCGCCGATGCGGACGCAGCTGATGACGTAGCGCGCGCCCTCCAAGGCCCGACGCCGCTCCAGCGAGGTGGTGACCTTCGCCGGCAGGCGGTTGGCCTCGATGTCGCGGCGCAGGATCTGCGCCACCATGTCGAGATTGTCCGGGTTGATGTCGTGCAGCGCGAATACGGTGTCCTGCAGCTCGGGCACCTTCAGCATGTCGCGCACCAGCTTCCGGGTGAAGCCGACGCTGCCCGCGCCGATCACGGCAACCTTCATCGCATCCTCCCCGGAGCCCGTTCCCGCCCGGCCCCCTCGGCAAGCAGTTTCGTGCTATGGTCTAAGAAGCCGGGAAAACCGGCGAAAGAGGAATTTCGTGCGATCATGGGGCATTCCATGCTGTCGGCGCTGCGCGACCGGACTCCCGGCGGGGTCTCGGTCGTCTTCCCGAAGGACCGCTACCGGCTGCACGCCATGGTCACCAGCGCCGGCTACGACCGCTGCACCGACCCCGGCTACGACTGGCACGGGCTGAAGCGCGGCGACGCGCCTTTCGTGCTGCTGCAGCACACGATCGGCGGCCGCGGCCATCTGCGGGTCGAGCGCAAGCGCTGGGAGCTGCGGCCGGGCCAGACCATGCTGCTGCGCTTCCCGCAGGACAACCGCTACTGGCTGGGCCGCAACCCGGAATGGGAGTTCTTCTGGCTGTGCCTGAACGGCCGCGAGGTGCTGCGGGTGTGGCGCGAGGTGACGGCGGTCCATGGCCCGGTGGTGGCGCTGCCGGAGGCCGCGGTCGAGCGGCTGGCGGGCCTCTGCCTGTCGGCGCTGCGCGGCGAGGCCGGCAGCCCGGCCCGCGCCTCCGCCCTCGCCTATGCCGCGTCAATGACGGTGGCGGACGATCTGCTGCCCTGGGGCGAGATGCCGGCGGCCTCGCCGAGGCCGGCCGCGATCGAGCGCGCCGTCTCGCTGTGCACGGGCCAGCCGGCCGAGCGGATCGACGTCGCCCGCATGGCCAGGGCCGCAGGCTACAGCCGCTATCATTTCAGCCGGGTCTTCGCCGCGCATGAGGGCACGACGCCGGCCCGCTACCTGCTGCGCCTGCGCATGGAGGAGGCGGCGCGGCTGCTGCATGTCGAGGAGGCGCCGGTCAAGGTGATCGCCCAGCGCTGCGGCTTCGACGACGCCAACTACTTCGCCAAGGTGTTCCGCCGCTTCTACGGCATCGGGCCGCGCGACTTCCGGCGCAGCGGCATGTATGCCGGAGCGGTGCGGGCCGGCCGGGCCGACGCCTGAACGACACCGGCGCGACGGCGCGGCCGTCCCCCTCACCCTCCCGTCGCCTGCGGCGCCGGGCCCCTCCCTCTCCCCGAGGAAAGGGGAATACGAGCCGCGCCTTCCTACACCTCTCCTTGGGGAGAGGTCGAAATCGCGCAGCGATTTCGGGGGAGGGGCGGCTCCAGCCCGGCCGCTTGTCCCAGCGCCGATAAGCTACCCGGCGTTGCCGCCGCCGGCGATGGCGGAGGGCTTGCCGCCGACCGGGATGTCGAGCCCCTGCTTCAGGCTGTTCAGGTAGAACTCGCGGATGCGGCCGTTCTCCGGGTCGCTGACGAAGGCGCTGTTGCCGATGATCGCGACGGTCGGGGCCGGCGTTGCCGCGTCCCAGGCGCAGTCGAAGGCCGGGACCGCATCGAAGGTGGCCACGACCTTCCATTCCGGCGCGATGTCGTAGACACGCAGCCTGCCGTCCTGGGTCAGGTTGACGACGCGCTTGCCGTCCCCGGTCACCTCGTACTGGCAGACCGACTGACCGTCGGGGATCTGGAACACGTCTCCGGCTGTCAGGGCCTCGGCCGCCGGATCGATCCGGAGCAGCGCGTCATAGGGGCGGCCGTGGTCGCCGCCGTAGTTGGCGATCAGATACCGGCCGGCCGGGCCGGCCTTGATCGTGCTCGCACGGCGGCCGTCGGGATAGGCGAGCTTGCGCGAACCCCAGGCCCCGTCCGGCCCCTTGCCCACGACCAGGACCCCGCCGTCGCCGGCGGGGTCGTTCTCGATCCTGACATGGCACCCGAAGACATGGACATCCTGCAGCGAGGCGTGGCCGTGGAATTCCTTGCAGGAGCGGTCCGGGTCCGCGGTGTCGTTGAAGCTGGCGATGGTCTTCCATCCCTCGGCCTTGTCGAGGATCTGAAAGCCGTTCGGCCGCGACGAGACCGACTTGTCGTCGCCCCTGGCATAGGCCTCCTTCGAGACCGAGATCAGGAACCGGTCGTCGCCGAGCGGCACGGCGATGCCGTGCTGCGGCGCGGGCGCCGGCCAGACGGTCGGCTCGGCCGTGCCGTCGTCCAGGTCGTCGAGCCGGATCACGACCGTCTTCGGGTCGCTTCTGCCGAGCCAGGGCCGCTGCCCGTCGTAGAAGACGGTCAGCCAGCCGTGATCCGAGACGACATGGGACGGCCTGTCGCCCGTGAGGACCAGGTCGAGCAGTTTCACCTCGCCCTTCTCGATGTCGAAATGGTCCTCATGGGACTCATAGAACAGCCCGCTGTCCAGGACCCGGATGGTGCCCGCGTCGTCGCCCGTGCGGATCACGACGAACCGCCCGCCTTCGGTGGCGATCAGGGTCGGATCGGGCCTCGAAACATCGAAACTGTGGGTCACCTTCGCCGTGTCCAGGTCGAGCACGCCGACGACGGGCTTCTCGTGATCGGCGAAGACCAGTCGGCCACGCGACACATGCTCATGGGCGGAAGCGTCGGCGGAAAGCGCGGCCAGCAGCGCCGCGGCGGACAATCGGGTTCCGGTCATATGGGCGGCCTCGTGGGAAATCCGTGATTTCAATTTATGTTATATCATAACACCGAGAAACAACAACGAGGCTGCCCCAGAGGCACAGCCCTTCGATGGGCCCTGCCGCTACAGGACGAAATCGCCTTCCGTCAGTGTGATGGCACCGAGGAGGCGGAACTGCGCATCGGCCGTGCCGTCGCCATTGGTGTCGATGTAGACGGCGGTCTGGGTCACGCCCACGAGGATGCGGACTTCGCCGGCGTGATGGGTGAAGTCACCCGTGCCAATGAAGCTGCCGGCGCCGTGAGTGATCCCCGACAGGTCAATCCTGTCGCCCTGGCCCCGCGAGAAGTCATTGATCCGGTCGAGCGCCTTGACGGAGCCGACGAGGGAGAAGGTGTCTGCGACGGTGGAGATGACGAAGGTATCCGCACCGGCACCGCCTTCCAGGATGTCTCCACTGCCGCCACCGTTGAGTGTGTCGTCGCCACCCCAGCCGACCAGATAGTTGGAGCCGCTGTCGCCGGTCAGGACATCATCGAACGGGCTGCCGACGAGATTCTCGATGCTGCTGTGGATATCATTGGCGGCGTCCCCGGTGTTCGCCGAGGGATTGGCCAGCCTCGCCGTCACGCCGGTGGACGCATTGTCGTACAGGGTGGTATCGAAGCCGGTGCCGCCGGTCAGGACATCGGCCCCGGCGCCGCCGATCAGTTGATCATCGCCAGCTCCGCCAACCAGCGTATCGATGCCGGCTAGGCCCGATAGACGGTTGTCGCCGCCGTTGCCGGTCAAACTGTCGCTGAAGGCACCGCCGCGCAGCCACTCGATATCGGCCAGGGAGTCGCCCTCGGCGTCGCCGCCGGTGCCGCTGCCGGTGACGAGACTGACCGTCACCCCGGCGCCCGAGAGGATGTAGTCCGCCATGTCCTGGGTGCCGCCGCCGCCGTCCAGGACATCGGCGCCTGC
Source organism: Inquilinus limosus DSM 16000 (assembly GCF_000423185.1). Classification (GTDB taxonomy): domain Bacteria; phylum Pseudomonadota; class Alphaproteobacteria; order DSM-16000; family Inquilinaceae; genus Inquilinus; species Inquilinus limosus. The sequence continues at coordinate 170,348 of NZ_AUHM01000010.1, forward strand.
TCCGCCGACCAGGTTGTCGCTTCCGAGGCCGCCGGATAGGACGTTCGTGCCGGTGTCGCCCGCCAGGTAGTCGTCGAAGGCCGACCCGGTTGCATTCTCGACGCCGACATAGGTGTCTGCGGCCGCATCGCTTCTACCGCCCGTACCGGCGGCGAGATCGACCGAGACGGCACCGGGCGAGAGGGAATAGACCACCGTGTCTGTGTCCGGCCCGCCATTGAAGTGGTCGGCACCCGCCAAGCCTTCCATGGTGTCGTTCCCTGGCTGGCCATTGATCTCATCGTCGTCAGGCGTGCCTACGAGATTGTCGTCACCTGATGTTCCGTTAATGGCAGCCATGGTGATCAGCCTCCAGTCAGATATCGGAACGGGATGCAGTGACGGTGGCTGGCGGAAGAGCCAAGATGGGCGGAGACAGGACTCCTACCTCGTCGGCGCCGCGCGCCACGACCGGCTCGTCCCGCGTCACCTCCTCCAGTCGATCCTCGACGAAGCGTCGGCACCGATCGCCGACCGTCTGCCGGTCCAGGCCAGCCGCCGAGCTCCTGGCTCGGGACACCAGACCGGGCTAGGCGATACCGTTATGGGTTAGAAGTGCCTATGACGGAGGGTACGTAACGGTTACGAAGAGCAACGTGGAGGCCATCGGCTAGTGTCCTGATCGCCACGCCCCTGCGGGCTCGCGATGGCGATTCTGCAGGGCGGCCTCAGACCTCGACCCGGATCCTTGTCGACAGTAGTTCCTTCCGATCGGCCTTCGTCCCGACCAGGATCTCGATCTCACCCGCCTCCAGCACCGGCTTGAGGTCGAGGCCCGGGAACATCAGCGCCTCGGCGGCGAGCGGCAGGCGCAGCACCAGCTTCCGGCCGGGCGCCAGCGCCGCCTTGGCCATGCCCTTCAGCTCCAGCAGCGGCCGGGCCACGCTGGCCACCGGGTCGCGGATGAACAGGAACACCGTCTCCTCACCCGCCACCGTCCCGGTGTTGGTCACCGCCACCTCGACGATCAGCGTCTCGCCCGGGCGCAGCACCGGGGCGGAGACGCGCAGGTCGCCGAGGTCGAAGCGGCTGTAGGACATGCCGTGGCCGAAGGGGAATTGCGGCGTGGCCGGGATGTCGATGTATTTGCTGGTGTAGTGCTGGTTCGGGTCGGTCGGCCGGCCGGTGTTGCGCTCGCCGAAGAAGATCGGCACCTGGCCGACATCGCGCGGCCAGGTCACCGGCAGCCGGCCGGAGGGGTTGACCGCGCCGGTCAGCACATCGGCGACGGCGTGGCCGGCCTCGTGCCCGAGGAACCAGGTGGCGGCGACGGCCGCCGCGCGCTCGAACAGCCAGGGCAGCGTCAGCGGCCGGCCGGAGGTCAGCAGCGCCACCACCGGCACGCCGAGGTCGAGCACCGCCTCGGCCAGGTTGCGCTGGCGGCCCGGCAGCTCGGGCCGGGCCCGGCTGGCCGCCTCGCCGCTCATGATCGCCGCCTCGCCGAGGCACAGCAGAACCACCTCGGCACCCCGCGCGGCCTCGACCGCCGCGGCGATGCCGGCGTCGCCGCCGGTCTCGATCTCGGTGCCGGGGACATAGGTGATCTCGGCCTGCGGCAAGGCCGCCTTGATGCCCTCGAGGATCGTCACCGCCTCCTCCCACCGCCCCGCGCCGGCCCAGGAGCCGAGCATCTCCGTCCGAGCATCGGCGAGCGGACCGATCACGGCGATGCGCCTGACGGACGGCGCCAGCGGCAGCACCCCCGTGTTGGTCAGCAGCACGATCGACTTCGCCGCCACCTCCCGCGCCAGGCGCCGCCGCTCCGCCGCGTGAAAGGCGTCGGGCACGGCGACGACGCGGCGATACGGGTCGTCGAACAGGCCGAGCCGCTCCTTCAGCCGCAGCACGCGGCGGACCGCGTCGTCGATCTCCGCTTGCGTAACCAGGCCGCGCTGCAGCGCCGTCGGCAGGCCGGCGGCGTAGGCGCCGCTCATCATGTCCATGTCGACGCCGGCCTTCAGCGCCAGCGCCGCGGCCTCGACCGCATCGGCGGCGACGCCATGGGCCAGCAGCTCCATGATCGCGTTGTAGTCGCTGATCACCGCGCCCGCGAAGCCGAGCTCGCCGAACAGCGTGCCGCGCAGCAGACGGACGCTGGCGGTCATCGGCACGCCGGCGATGTCGTTGAAGGCCGGCATGACCGTGGCCGCCCCGGCGGTGACGGCGGCGGCGAAGGGCGGCAGGTAGACCTCGCGGATCGCCCGGTCCGACACCTCGGCCGAGTTGTAGTCCCGCCCGGCGAGCGCCGCGCCATAGGCCAGGTAGTGCTTGGCGCAGGCCGCCACCGCGTCGGGCGCCGAGAGGTCGGCGGTCTGGTAGCCACGGACCTTGGCTTCGGCGATGCGGGAGCCGAGCCAGGGATCCTCGCCCGGCCCCTCGGAGATGCGGCCCCAGCGCGGGTCGCGGGCGATGTCGAGCATCGGCGAGAAGACGAGGTCGAGCCCGTCCTCCGCCGCCTCCATCGCCGCCTCTCGCGCCGTGTGCTCCCACAGCTCGGGCGAGAACAGCGCCGCCTCGGCCAGCGGAATCGGGAAGACGGTGCGGTGGCCGTGGATGACGTCGAAGGCGAAGAGTAGCGGGATCTTCAACCGCGTCTCCTCCACCGCCATGCGCTGGGTCTCGCGCACCCGATCCGGCCCCCAATGATTGAACAGGCTGCCGATGCGGCCGGCGCGGATGCCCTCGGTGACGTCGCCCGGCAGCACCGGCCCGGTCACCGCCAGCGTCGAGGACATCATGGTGAGCTGGCCGATCTTCTCGTCGAGCGTCATCGCCGCGAGCAGGGTCTCGATCCGATCCACAGCCGATTCCGCCTTTGCCTGCCGCCTCCCCGGGAGGCCCGCCCGGGATGAAGGCAAAAAAAACGGGCGCCGGAAAGGGGAAACCGGCGCCCGAGTTGAGGGAAGGGATGAAGAAGGCTCGAGGGGTAGGATCAGGCCTTCGGCAGCTTCAGCGCGACGAAGCGCTGGTCGCCCTGGCGGTTGATCAGCAGCATCACGGCGTTGCGGTCCGCCTCCTTGGCCGCCTTGACCTGCTTGGCGACCTCGGACGGGGTCTTCACCGCCTCGCTGCCGACCCGGACGATGACGTCGCCGGGGCCGACCCCGGTCTCGCGCGCCGGTCCGTCCTCACGGATGCCGGTGACCAGCACGCCCTCGACATCGTCCGGCACGCTGTATTCGCGGCGCACCTTCGGCGTCAGGGCCGAGAGCGACAGGCCGAGCTGGTCGTCGACCGCCGGGCCGCTCTCCTCGGCGCTGGCGACCTGCTGCGAATCCGGCAGCTTGGCGATGTCGACCGAGATGGTCTCGGTCTTGCCGTTACGCATCACCTCGACCGGCACGGTCTTGCCGGCGGCGGTGTCGGCGACCAGGCGCGGCAGGTCCGACAGCTGGTTCACCGGCTTGCCGTCATAGGAGGTGATCACGTCGCCCTGATGCAGGCCGGCCTTCAGCGCCGGGCTGTCGTCCTGGACGTCGGCGACGAGCGCGCCCCGGGCCTTGTCGAGGCCGAGGGCGTCGGCCATCTCCGGCGTCACCTGCTGGATCTGCACGCCGAGCCAGCCGCGCTGGACGCTGCCGTGCTCGCGGATCTGGGCGATCACGGTCTTGGCCAGGTTCGACGGGATGGCGAAGCCGATGCCGACCGAGCCGCCCGAGGGCGAATAGATCGCGCTGTTGATGCCGATCACCTTGCCGCTGATGTCGAAGCTGGGGCCGCCCGAATTGCCGCGGTTGATCGGCGCGTCGATCTGCAGGAAGTCGTCGAACGGGCCGGAATGCAGGTCGCGGCCGCGGGCCGAGACGATGCCGGCCGTAACGCTGCCGCCGAGGCCGAAGGGGTTGCCGACGGCGATCACCCAGTCGCCGACCTGGGCGGCGTCGCTGTCGCCCCATTCGACGGCGGTCAGCTTCTTGTCGGTGTCGACCTTGAGCAGGGCGAGGTCGGTCTTCTCGTCGGTGCCCACGACCTTGGCCGGGATCACGGTGCCGTCGTTGAGGGTGACGGTGATGTTGTCGGCGTCCTTCACCACATGGTTGTTGGTGACGATGTAGCCGGCCGGGTCGATGATGAAGCCGGAGCCGGCGCCATGGATCACCTGGTCGCTGTCGCCGCCGCCCCCACCACCACGAGGCCCACGGCGGCCGGGCTGCTGCTCGTCGAAGAAGCGCTTGAAGAACTCGTCGAAGGGCGAGCCGGGCGGGAACTGGCGCATCCGGCCGCCGCCCTCATCCTCGTCGGCCATCTGCGCCGCCGACGGGTGCTCGGTGGTCGAGACATTGACCACGGCCGGGATGACCTGGCGCACCAGGCCGGCGAAGGAACCGGGGGCGGCCGGGACGATCGAGGTCGGCGCCTCGGCCTGGTTCTGGGCCACGGCAGGACGGTCGAAGGTCAGGACAGCCCCGACCGGCACGCCGATCAGGGCCGTGCCGAGCAGCAGCGCCGCCGTCATCCGGCGGAGGCCGGTCCGCGGGCCGCGATCGTCGGAACCGAGGGGGGTCTTCATCTGCATCATCTCCACCACTGTCCAAAGCGCCGCCGCAATCGGTCGGCGTATGCTGACGAAGATGGAGTGCCGGCGTTTAAACTGCTGTTTCGCCGCGGTTAATTCGATTTAATCTGAAGCTGCGGCCGCAGCTGTCGGGATCCTGTCCCGAAGCTTAACGAAAAGTATGTTGCCGGCCTCGACCCTGAAGAGCAGAACCAGAGCATGGTTTCGGCGAGAGCCCGTGGCTGCGCCCGCCGGCGTCGTCAGAAACCGGCCACCAGGAGATGGCACTGCCAAGTGCCGTTCCAGCCGGCGACTGGGGCACCAAAGCGGATCGTCTTCGTTCCGCCGGCCCCGGCCTGCCGAATTGTAGAGAACGACAGTCGAGGACTGGTCCCGACGCTGCCGATCGGTGGCGGGAGAGAGATGCGATGCTGACAACGTTCCTGGTCGTCTGGGCCGTGATCGGCCCTTCCGTCGGCTTGGCCGCCGGCGCCTGGTGGTGCAGCCGGGAGCGGGAGGAACCGGTGCGCCTCGCCGCCCGCCATGCATTGCCGCCCACAGAGCCGTCGCTGGGCGTGCGCTGAGCCGGACCGCCGGCCGCGCCGTCAGAGGATGGTCAGAAGGGATTGCAGCTCGGCCGGATCGATCTCCGGCTGAGGATCGCCCCAATACACCGGCACCTCGTCCGACACCTGGTTCAGGACATGCACCCTGACGTCGGGGCAGCCGTCGATCCGCTGCTGCACCGCGGCGTCGACCGGCCAGACCGTCGCCACCAGCATCAGCACGAAGGCGAGATCGTCCGTCGCGTCGGAGAGCGGCAGCAGCAGGGTCCGCTTGCGGACGCTGTCGAGACCGTCGGACAGCGCGAATTCGGCATAGAGCGGCCGTTCGGAGAGCTGGACCGACATCAGCGCCCGGCGCAGCGCCTCATACCGCTCGCCGCCGCACAGATCCTCCAGCGGCCGTCCGGGCAGGTTGCGGTCCGACGCCAGCCCGGCGCCCTGGGCGTCCAGGGCGAAGCGGAACGTTCCCTCGCACGGCATCCACGCCCACAGCAGGATCGGCGGCGGAAGCCGGCTGAGGCTGGCGAAGATCATGTCGTCACAAGCCGGAAGGCGCCCGCCTTTCGCCGCGAGCTGGGCCCATATCCGGTAGACCGTCCGAAGCTGCCGGTCCGCGATCGCCTCGTCGAACGCCACGCTAACCATCCCCCCACAGGAAGCTCGCCGCACACGCGAGAAAAATTTGCCCTCACATCCTAAACTATGCATCCCCCAATTGGAGGATGACATCGAAAGTTTTCGGATCGGCGACGACGATTCGCCGGAACCGTCACCGCCGCGCAACGGCGGCGTGACGGCACCGGCTATCGTTCACTTGGCGTTTCCGGATTTTGACGCGGCGCCGCTGCCACGGATTCCGGGTCTGCGGCGCTCGCTCCGTGGCGCGCGCAGACCCGGGTGGCGGGGGAGATCGACCGCGGCTCAGAGGCCCGTCAGGCCCGCAACCGTTCGTTGTTCGGGTCGAAGGGCGATTCCTCGATCACCACGGCACGGTGCGGCTTGCCCAGGATGGTGACGTCCAGCTCGGTGCCGATCCCGCCGAGATCCGGCCGGACCATCGCCAGGGCCAGGGACTTGCCCAGGCGCCAGCCATAGCCGCCCGAGGTGCAGCGGCCGACCAGCTCGCCGTCCCTGGTGATCGGCTCGTTGCCGCGGGCATCGGCATCGCCGACGTCGAGCACCTCCAGCGTCACGAAACGGTTCCGGAAGCCGCGCTCGCGCCAGGCCACCAGCGCGTCGCGGCCGATGAAGTCGCCCTTGTTCGGGTGGACGAAGCGGTCGAGCCCGGATTCCAGCGCCGCGTATTCGATCGACAGCTCGCGCGGGATCAGGCGGTAGGACTTCTCCAGCCGCAGCGAGTCCATGGCGCGGATGCCGAAGGGCTTCAGGTCGAACTCCCGGCCGGCATCCATCAGCAGGTCGAAGATGGTGTTCTGCATCTCGATCGGGTGATGCAGCTCCCACCCCAGCTCGCCGACGAAGTTGACGCGCAGCGCCCGGGCCTGGGCGATGCCGATATTGATCGCCTGCCCGGACAGCCAGGGGAAGGCGCCGTTCGACAGGTCGGCGTCGGTCAGCTTCTGCAGCAGGTCGCGCGAGCGCGGCCCCGCCAGCACGAAGACGCCGTGCTGCGTCGTGACCTTCTGCAGGTCGACCGAGCCGTCGCGCGGCCGCAGCTTTTGCAGCGTGTCCCAGTCGTGCCGCTCGAAGGCGCCGGCGCCGACGAGATAGTACTGGTTCGGCGCCTCGCAGTAGATGGTGAACTCCGACCGCACGCCGCCGTTCCGCGACAGCAGATGCGCCAGCGCCATGCGGCCCGGCTTCTTCGGCACCCGGTTGGCGACGAGGCCGTCCAGCCAGGCGGCGGCGCCCGGCCCGCTGACCTCGTATTTGGCGAAGGCCGACATGTCGAGCAGGCCGACCGCCTCGTGCACGTGCCGGGCCTCGCGGCCGACGAACTCGAAGTAGTTGGAGCGGCGGAAGCTCCACTTCTCGCGCGGCTTCTCGCCCGGCGCGACCGGCGGGTGGTTCTCGTGCAGCAGCGTGTCCGGCTTGGCGAGCTCCGCCTCGCCCAGCCCGTAGCCCTCGGGCGCGAACCAGTTCGGCCGCTCCCAGCCATAGACGGTGCCGAACACGGCGCCGAGCGCCTTCATCCGGTCGTAGCAGGGCGCCCGCTTCAGCGGCCGCGCCGCCGCCCGCTCCTCGTCCGGGTAGTGCACGGTGAAGACGTTGGCGTAGGCCTCCTCGTTCTTGACCCGCAGATAGCCGCGCGAGGCGTAGGGGCCGAAGCGGCGCGGGTCGACGCCCATCATGTCGATCGAGGGCTCGCCCTCGACGATCCACTCCGCCAGCTGCCAGCCGGCGCCGCCGGCGGCGGTGACGCCGAAGCTGTGGCCCTCGTTCAGCCAGAAGTTCCGCAAGCCCCAGGCCGGGCCGATGATCGGGCTGCCGTCCGGGGTATAGGCGATGGCGCCGTTGTAGACCTTCTTCACCCCGACCTCGCCGAAGGCCGGCACGCGGGCGATCGCGGTCTCGATATGCGGCGCCAGCCGCTCCAGATCCTCCTGGAACAGCTCGTATTCCGACTGATCGTCGGGGCCGTCGACATAGCAGCAGGGCGCGCCCGGCTCGTAGGGGCCGAGGATGAAGCCGCCGGCCTCCTCGCGCAGGTACCAGGAGCTGTCGGCCTCGCGCAGCACGCCCATCTCCGGCAGGCCCTGGCGATGCCGCTCCTGCACCAGCGGGTGCGGCTCGGTGACGATGTACTGGTGCTCGACCGGGATCACCGGCACGTCGAGCCCGACCATGGCGCCGGTGCGGCGGGCGAAGTTGCCTGAGGCCGAGACCACGTGCTCGCAGGTGATGTCGCCCTTGTCGGTCTTCACCTTCCATTCGCCGGACGGGGTCTGCTCGATCCCGAGGACGGTGGTGAAGCGGTGGATCTCCGCCCCCATCGCCCGGGCGCCCTTGGCGAAGGCCTGGGTCAGGTCGGCCGGCTGGATGTAGCCGTCATCCGGGTGCTGGATCGCGCCGATGATGCCGTCGGTCTCGCAGAGCGGCCAGATCTCCTTGACCTGGGCCGGGGTCAGGACGTTGACCTTGACCCCGATCGTGTCGGCCACGCCCTTGTAATACATGAACTCGTCCCAGCGGTCCTTCGTCCGGGCGAGGCGGATGTTGGAGACCTGGCGGAAGCCGACATGCTGGCCGGTCTCGGCCTCGAGCGAGTTGTAGAGCTTGACCGAGTATTTGTGGATCTGGCCGACCGAGTAGCTCATGTTGAACAGCGGCAGCAGCCCGGCGGCATGCCAGGTCGAGCCCGAGGTCAGCTCCCTGCGCTCGATCAGGACGACGTCCGACCAGCCCTTCTTGGCCAGGTGATAGAGCGTGCCTACGCCCACCACGCCGCCGCCGATCACCACCACGCGCGCTGTCGACTTCATCTTCGAACCGCTCCCTGCCGGCCCACACGGCCATCCTGGCGAAGTGTCCGGGCGGGGCCGGCTCCCGGCTAACCCAGCCGCGACCTGAGATGTCGCAGGCCCGCCAAACATCTGCCATGTCGCAATCGGACTGGCCGGCCGCGTCCGGATCGGCATGCTGGCGACGGATTCCTGCGAGGCCGACCATGACGCTGCCGCCCGACCCCAAGATCGTCTTCCTCGACCGCGAGACCCTGGCGCCCTCGGTGCGCCTGCGCCCGCCCGCCTTCCCGCACCGCTGGGAGGAGCATCAGCGGACCGCGCCGGAGCAGGTGCTGGACCGGCTGCGCGGCGCCAGCGTCGCCGTGATCAACAAGGTGCCGCTGCGCGAGCCGGTGCTGGAGCAGCTGCCGGAGCTGCGGCTGATCGCGGTCGCCGCCACCGGCACGGACTGCGTCGACACCGCCTGGTGCGACCGGCACGGCGTCGCGGTCTGCAACATCCGCGGCTATGCCGTGCACACGGTGCCGGAGCATGTCTTCGCCCTGATCCTGGCGCTGCGCCGGTCGCTCCTGCCCTATCGCCGTTCGGTCGAGGCCGGCCGCTGGCAGGAGGCCAGGCAGTTCTGTTTCTTCGACCACCCGATCCTCGACCTGCACGGCGCCCGGCTGGGGCTGATCGGCGGCGGGTCGCTGGGCAGCGCGGTGGCGACGATCGGCCGGGCCTTCGGCATGGACGTGGTCTTCGCCGGCCGCAAGGGCGAGGCCGCCCCGGCCGGCGGCCGTGTGCCGTTCGACGAGGTGATCGCGACCAGCGACGTGATCTCGCTGCATTGCCCGCTGCGGCCGGAGACGCGCGGCCTGATCGGCGCCGCGGAGTTCGCCCGGATGAAGCCGGAGGCCCTGTTGATCAACACCGCCCGCGGCGGGCTGGTGGACGAGGCGGCGCTGACCGAGGCGCTGCGGTCGGGCCGCATCGGCGGCGCCGGCTTCGACGTGGCGATGCCGGAGCCGCCGCCGGCCGACGCGCCGCTGATGCGGCTGCTGGACCTGCCGAACTTCATCCTGACCCCGCATGTCGCCTGGGCCGGCCGCGGCGCGATGCAGACCCTGGCCGACCAGCTGATCGACATCATCGACGCCTTCCAGCAGGGCAATCCGTTCAACCTGGTGGCGGGGGCGAAGGCCGCCTGATCAAGGGCCGCGCCCTTCCCTACCGCTCCTTCTCCCGCGCATCGAACGCCTCCCGCGCCGCATCCAGCGCCGGGAAGTTGCGCTCGGCCCAGCGGTCCAGGGCCGTGAGGGTCTCGCTCAGCGATTCGCCGAGCGGGCTGAGCCGGTATTCGACGCAGGGCCGGGCGGTGTGGAAGTCGCGGCGCAGCACCAGGCCGTTGCGCTCCAGGTCGCGCAGGGTCTGGGTCAGCATCTTCTGCGAGATGCCGCCGATCCGGCACAGCAGTTCGGCGTTGCGGACCGGCCCATCCGCAAGCGCCGAGAGGATCAGCACCGACCATTTCGACGCGATCAGTTCCAGCGCGTGCCGGGCCGAGCAGGTCTCGTCGAAGACATCCGGCACGGAGGCCGGGGCCGGTTCGGGCCGGTCCGGAGGCGCCATGGTTACCTCGAGGTGCGTAATTGCGGGCCGCAGCCCCATTCCCGATACATGGAATCGTATCGCGGATTGCAAGCCCATCGAGGAAACGAGATGAAGGTCCTCATCCTCAGCTCCAGCCCCCGGCGCGAGGGAAACTCCGCCGTCCTTGCCGAGGCGGTCGCGGCCGGCCTGGCCGAGGGTGGCCATGCCGCCGAGACGGTCCATCTGGCCGACGCGGTCGGCGGCTTCCTGCGCGATTGCCGACAGTGCCGCCGGCCCGACGGCAGCTGCGCCATCGACGACGGATATCGGCCCCTGTTCCTCGACCGGTTCCTCGCCGCCGACGGCATCGTCCTGGCGACGCCGATCTACTGGTACGGCATGTCGGCCCAGCTCAAGGCCTTCTTCGACCGGATGTTCTGCTACGTGGCCGCCTCCTACCCGGAGTCCGAAACGGTGAAGGCGCGAATGACCGGCAAGCGGATCGGTCTCGTCCTCAGCTCCGAGGAGGCCTACCCCACCGTCTCGGCGGCGATCGTCCAGCAGATCCGGGAATACAGCCGCTACACCCGGTCGCGCTTCGTCGGGGTGGTGCACGGCCACGGCAATGCCCGGGGCGAGGTGCGCCGCGACCCGCTGGACCCGCTGGCCGAGGCCCGCCGGCTGGGGCACGGCTTCTTCGACCGCTACGCCACGGATTACGAGATCGACACCGACCGCCCGGCCCGCGTCTGGCCGCTGCCGGAGGCGGTCTGAGTCCGACGCCCGGGTTGTCCCCGGCGCCCGGATGGGACAGGATCGCGCCGCGCCGCATCGGGGCGCAGCGGTTCCATCGCGTGGAGGAAGGGTACAGATGACGTCTCGCCTGTTCGGATCCGGCCGGAATGTCGGGGCGGCGCTGCTCGGGCTCCTCCCGCTCCTGGCCGCGGGCCCGGCCCTGGCCGATTTCGACTCCTGCGTCGCCGGCCTGGCCGATTCCGCGGTGAAGGCCGGGGTCGGCCGCGACGTCGCCGCCCGTGCCTTCGACGGGCTGACCCAGCCGGACGAGAAGGTGCTGCGCTTCTCGCAGGCCCAGCCGGAATTCGTGACGCCGATCTGGGACTATCTCGCCTTCCTGGTCGACGACCAGCGCATCGCCGACGGCCGGGCGATGATGGCGAAATACGACCGCGTTCTGCGGCAGGCGGAGCAGCGCTATGGCGTCGATCGCACGGTGATCGCCGCGGTCTGGGGCGTCGAGAGCGACTACGGCAAGGAGCGCGGCGGCTACTTCCTGCCGCACGCCCTGGCCACGCTGGTCTGCGCCGGCGAGCGGCGCACCGATTTCTGGCGCGGCGAGCTGATGGCGGCGCTGAAGCTGGTCAGCGCCGGCGACCTGCGGCTGGACGAGCTGTACGGCTCCTGGGCCGGCGCCTTCGGCCAGACCCAGTTCATCCCCTCGACCTATCAGCGCCTGGCGGTCGATTTCGACGGCGACGGGCGGCGCGACCTGGTCAATTCCGTGGCCGACGCGCTCGGCTCCACTGCCAACTACCTGAAGCGCTCCGGCTGGCGGCAGGGCCAGCCCTGGATGATCGAAGTCAAGGTGCCGGCCGGCTACAGCGGACCGACCGGACGCAAGGAGAAGGAGCCGCTGTCGGCCTGGGCCCGGCGGGGCGTGACCCGGGCGGACGGCGCGCCGCTGTCGGGCGACGCCCAGACCGGCCTGCTGCTGCCGGCCGGGCCGCAGGGGCCGGGCTTCCTGGTGTTCCGCAACTTCGACGCGATCTACTCGTATAACGCGGCCGAATCCTACGCGATCGCGATCTCCTATCTCGCCGACCGGCTGGCCGGCCGGCCCGCACTGCGCACGCCCTGGCCGACCGACGATCCCGGCCTGTCGCGCGCCCAGCGCTTCCGGCTGCAGCAGTTGCTGCTGGCCCAGGGCTACGACATCGGCGGCCAGGCGGACGGCAAGATCGGCCCGGCCACCCGCGCCGCCATCTCGGCCGCCGAGCAGCGCCTCGGACTGCCGCAGACCGGCCGGGCGGGCTCGAGGATCTATCGCGCCCTGGGCGGGCAGTAGCCGCGGCGGGGCGCCGGGGCCGGCGCGGAGCCGGCCCCCTCAGTGCGACCAGTAGAGGTCGAACCGGTCCCCGTCCTGTTCCGACTGGCACAGCGTCGCATGGATCGGCCGGGAGATGTGCGGATCATGGATCTGCACGTTGTAGGACACGGACCGGTCCTCCCGCCGGCAGGCCCAGGCGCCGCCGATCTCGTCCTCTCCCGACGACAGGACGAGGAGATCGGGCGCCTTCGGGCTGTCCGCGGCCCTTGGGTTCGGAACCAGCCGGATGCGGTCCTGGAACAGCAGCGTCTTGACCGGACCTTCGATGACGTCGCGGTTGCGGTACAGCGTGCCGATGCCGATCGTGGTCATGACAGGTCCTCAGTGGCAGAACTGCGCGTCCGGCCGGTCCGGCTGCGGGCGCAAGACGCCACTCAGGAACTCCGCCTCCGCCCCAAGGTTCCAGTTGACAAAAGATGTCGGATTTTTTAGTAAATTTTGCATCCGCGTGACACTTCCACAGACGATGAACATGCGGAATCGGGACCGCGATCAGTTGAACACTTCAGGACCGATTCCGGAGTCAAAGAAAGGGGTGAGGCCACCCCTTTTTCGGTGGCGCATTCAATGGCATTCGAGCCAAACCCTGGCCTAGCGCGCGGTGGACAGCCGGTCTAGGATTCATGCCGTTTCCATCGTGGAAGATTTGGCCATGACGGCTGGTGAACAGACTTCACGGGCGCTGGTGATCGAGGACCAGGATCTGATGCGCCTGGCCCTGATCAACGAGCTGAAGGCCGCCCTGCGGAACTGCATCGTCCAGGGCGCCGCGACCTGGGAGATTGCGGCCGGCCTGTTGCGGGAGCAGACTTTCGATCTGGTGATCATCGACCCGGGCCTGCCCGGCTTCGACCCGACCTCGCCGCAGCACCGGCTCGCCGTGGTGAAGGCGGTCATCGACGCCTCGCCCAACGCCCTGCACATCGTCGTCACCGGGTCGGACTCGGTCGAGGAGGGCGAGGCCTGCCGGATGCTTGGGGCCAACGCCTATGTCGGCAAGACCGGCCTCGACCGGGACACGCTCGCCAGCATCATCGACAAGATCTCGGACACGCGGTTCTCGCTGTCGCTCTCCGCCGTCAAGGCCGTGACGCCGGAATTCTACTATTCCGGCCTGACGCCGCGGGAGCAGGAGATCATCGATTTCATGCGGAGCCGGCCGAAGGGGGTCAAGCGCAAGGAGATCTACGAAAAGATGGGCGACCGGTTCGGCATCGACCCGTATACGGTGGAAAAATACTACAAGCAGGCGCGCGCCAAGCTGCTGAAGAACGGCCTTTTCCCGAAAGGCGCCTGAGGATGACCGTCCCGCCCGACCGCCCTTCCCTCCCTGCCCGGCCATCGGCAGCCCAGGCCGCCCGGCCGTCCCGGCATCGGCCGGACTGATGCTCCGCCCCCTCCGCATGGCGATGACCGCCGCCGCCATGCTGGCCAGCATCTGCGGCGCGGCCGCGGCCCCGGTCGGCTACGAGGACCCGCACATCCTCCGGATCGAGAGCTCGCCGGGCCATGCGATCGCGACCTACACGCCGGAGCAGATCAAGGCCGATTTCCCGCAGCGGGAGATCGAGACCGACACGCCGTGGAGCGAAGGCGGCGAGAAGATCCGCTACCGCGGCCCGGACCTGAAGGAGGTCCTGGCGCGAAGCGGTCTGGACGACGCCGCCTCGATCGACGTCTTCGCCTATGACGATTTCATCACCACCCTCCGGATGGACGAGATCAGGGACTACCAGCCGATCCTCGCCATCGAGCAGGCCTGCTCGCCTGCGGACCACAAGAGCGGCCGGTGCACGGACGGTCAGGAGTTCAGGCCGCTCGAGCTGGCGGATTCCGGGCCCTATTCGATCATCTGGCCGCTCGACCAGCTGCCCAAATCCTATGCGGCCGGGCGCAACGCGATCTGGGTCTGGTTCGTGGTGGCGCTCCGGCCCGGCCGATGAAGCGCTGGCGACGCTGGCTGGACCTCGTGCCCTATCTCGGGCTGGTCGTCGCCATCCTGCTCGGCTCCTGGTCGTTCATGCGGTCCGAGCACTACCGCGAGGAGACCGACATCCTCCTCATGCAGTCCTACGAGGTGCAGTGGCGGGGCTCGCAGATCCGCGAGAGGCTGGCCAACATCGTCGGGCTGCTGCGGCTGTCGATGGCCACGGGCGAGCGCGAGCCGCAGCTGGCGCAGGAGGTCGGCCTGCTGCAGTTCAACATGGTGGCGCTGCGCAACCTGCAATACATCGACCATTTCCTCGACCCGCAGGACTTCGCCCGGCTCGACCGCAGCATCCAGACGATCCGGACCCGGATCCTGCCGAATCTCGGTTCCCCGGCGAACGACCAGGAGACGCTGTCGCTGCTGACCGGCATCCAGCAGGACATGTTCCAGGTCTCGGGCACCACGGGCTCCCACAGCCGCACGCTGAACGAGACCGCGCTGATCGCCGAGAATGCGCTGCGCAACATCGCGATCTTCGTGCTGGCGCTCGCGGCCGTCATCGTGGTCGGCGTGATCATCCACCAGCAGTCGCTGATGGTCCGGCGGAAGGATCAGCAGATCCGATCCTTCGCGTCGCTGTTCGCGCATATGACGCGATCGCGGGTCGCGGCGCTGTCGCTGTTCATCAGCAGCCTGCGCGACGGGGAAGCACCCGATCCGGAGATGGTCGCCGCGGCCACGCGGGCGGCGAAGGAACTCGACACCATCAATGACGGGCTGCTGAAGATCGCCTATTCGGCGAAGCCGTCGCGGAACGTGGCGCTGCAGAGCATCCTGGACGCGCTGTCGCAGGACCATGACGGTCGGATCCGGTTCGACGTCCCGGAGGAGGCCCGGGCGGCGCTGGTGGCGTCGCCGCAGTTCCACCTGATCCTGGACGAGCTGATCCGCAATGCCGAGCAGGCGGTCGCCGCCGCCGGGAAGCCGGACCCGCAGGTCGTCCTCCGCGCCCGGCTGACGCGGCGCTTCCCGTTCGGGCGTCGGCTGGTGCTCGAGGTCATCGACAACGGCGTCGGCATGGCGCCCGCCGTGCGCGCCAAGGCGGCGGAGCCGTTCTTCTCGATGCGGGCCGGCAGCCATGTCGGGCTCGGGCTGACCGGCTGCGCCGAGATGGTGAAGGCGCTGGGCGGCCGCTTCCGGATCGACTCCGCGGAAGGCCGCGGGACCTCGGTGCGGATCCTCTACCCGCTCCGCCGGAAGGCAACGGGGACCGGGCGGGCGTCAGCCTGAGACCCGCCGGGCCCATTCCTCCTGCAGCATGGCGAAGATCAGCTCGTCGCCCCAGACGCCGTTGAAGCGGTCGTTCTGGATCAGATGCGCCTCCTGCCGCATGCCGAGCCGCCGCAGCACGTTGATCGACCCGGCGTTCAGCGCGTCGCAGCGGGCGAAGATGCGGTGGAAGCCGAACCGGCCGAAGCCGAGGGCGAGCATCGCCCGCGCCGCCTCGGTGGCGTAGCCGCGCCCGCCGGCCTCCGGCGCGAAGATGTAGCCGATCTCCGCCTGCCGGGCCTCGCGGCTGACCCATTTCAGCAGCACCTCGCCGAGCAGGGCGCCGCCGTCGCGGGCCTCGACCGCCAGAACCAGCTCGTCGCCCTCGCCTTCGAACTTCAGCGTGCCGATCCGCTCCAGCGCCGCCCGCGACTGCTCCGGGGTGCGGGGATTCCGGTACAGGTACCGGGCGACCTCCGGCAGGCGGTGATAGCCGTGGAAGGCCTCGAAATCCTCCGGCGTGAAGCGGCGGAGAAGCAGCCTCTCGGTCTCGACCGGCACGATCGGGTCCGGCATCGCGGCGTCCCTGGATGATTCGGCGGGAATGATCCGTCCTACAACCGGAACGGCCGGACACCCAATAATTTCGAGCAAGTCACGCGGTCAGCGCCCGGCAGTCGGCGGCGGACCAGCCGACGGTCACCGCCTCGCCCTGCGCCACGGCCGGGCGGCCGTCGGCGTTCGGCAGCTTGAGCACGAAGTCGTCGCGGCCGAGCAGCGACAGCCGGGCCCGGGTGTGGTCGCCGTGGAAGATCAGCTCCTCGATCCGGGCCGGGAAGCGGTTCGGCCCGGCTTCGTCGCCCGGCGACAGGCGCACCCGCTCCGGCCGGATCGACAGGGTGGCGCGGACGCCCTGCCCGGCCCGGCCGACCGGCGTCGCCAGCACGGTGCCGCCGCCGTCGACCGTGACCGTGCACCGCCCTTCCGCCAGCGCTTCGACCGTGCCCGCCAGGCGGTTGTTCTCGCCGATGAACTGGGCGACGAAGGCGGTCTCCGGCCGGTCGTACAGGTCGTCCGGCGCGGCCAGCTGGTCGATGGCGCCTTCGTGGAACACGGCGATGCGGTCGGACATGGTCAGCGCCTCGCCCTGGTCGTGGGTGACATAGACCACGGTGACGCCGAGCGAGCGGTGCAGATGCTTGATCTCGAGCTGCATGTGCTCGCGCAACTGCTTGTCGAGCGCGCCGAGTGGCTCGTCCATCAGCACCAGGCGTGGTTCGAACACCAGCGCCCGGGCCAGCGCCACGCGCTGCTGCTGACCTCCGGAGAGCTGCGCCGGCCGGCGGCCGCCGAAGCCGCCCAGCTTGACCATGTCGAGCGCGCGCTCGACCCGCCCCTCGGCCTCCGCCCCCCTGATCCCGCGCACGGTCAAGGGAAAGGCCACGTTCTCGCGCACGGTCATGTGCGGGAACAGGGCGTAGTTCTGGAACACCATGCCGATGTCGCGGCGCCAGGGCGGCAGCGCATCTATCGCCTTGCCTTCCAGCAGGATGCGGCCACGGGTTGGCGTCTCGAAGCCGGCCAGCATCATCAGCGTCGTGGTCTTGCCCGAGCCGGAAGGGCCGAGCAGGGTCAGGAACTCGCCCCTGCGGATGGCGAGGTCGAGCCCCCGCACCACCAACGTCTCGCCGTCATAGGTCTTGGCCACGTCGACGAATTCGACGAAGGCCTCCGCTTCCCTGTCCGTCATGCCGTCCCTGTTCTTCGTTCGGTTTTGACCGGCTCGATGACAGCTCTCCAGCTCTCATTGCCGGGCTTGACCCGGCAATCCAGAAGGTGTTGACGCTCTCTGGATGCCCGGGTCAAGCCCGGGCATGACAGAAGGAAGAAACGTTCGGGTCAAGCTTCGGCTTGCCGCAGCCCTACCCCACCAGCGCGTGCCCCAGATCCGCGATCAGGTCCTCGGCCGCCTCGATGCCGACCGACAGGCGCAGCAGGTCGTCCGGAACCGTGCCGTCCTCCTTCTCGATTGTGGCGCGGTGCTCGATCAGGCTCTCGACCCCGCCCAGCGAGGTGGCGCGGATGAAGATCCGGACCCGGGAGACGGCGCGCAGCGCGGCGTCGCGGCCGCCGGCCAGGCGCAGCGACAGCATGCCGCCGAAGCCACCCTCCATCTGGCGCGCCGCGACGGCGTGGCCGGGAAAGCCGGGCAGGCCGGGGTAGCAGACCTGCGCCACCGCGGGGTGGCCGTCGAAATGCTCGGCGATGCGCTGGGCGTTGGCGCTGGCGGCGCGCACCCGCACGAACAGCGTGCGCATGCCGCGCAGCAGCAGCCAGGCCTCGAACGGCCCCAGCACCGGGCCGGCCAGGAAGCGGATGCGGCCGATGCGCTGCCACAGCGGGCCGTCGGCCGCGGTCACGACCGCGCCGGCGACCACGTCGGAATGGCCGTTCAGGTATTTGGTGGCGGAGTGGACGACGAGGTCGGCGCCATGCGCGATCGGCCGGCACAGAACCGGCGAGGCCGCGGTGTTGTCGACCGCCAGCAGCGCCCCGGCGGCATGGGCGATGGCCGCGGCGCCGGCGATGTCGGTCACCGACCAGGTGGGGTTTGCCGGGGTCTCGACGAAGACCAGCTTCGTCTTCCCTGGCCGGACCGCGGCGCGCAGGGCGTCGGGGTCGGTCGTGTCGACCATCTCGCAGGCGAGGCCCCAGGGGATCAGCACCTCCCGCAGCAGCTTGCCGGTGCCGAAATACATGTCGCGGGAGACCACGACATGGTCGCCCGGCGCCAGCGCCTGGAACAGGGCCGCGATCGCCGCCATGCCGGAGGCGAACAGCATCGCCCCGGCTCCGCCCTCCAGCCGCGCCAGCAGCGCCTCGGCCTGGAGATAGGTCGGGTTGTCGTCGCGGCTGTAGCCGCGGCCGCCGACCTGGGCGTAGGCGGCGTCGCGGGCATAGGTCGAGGACGGGTGGATCGGCGGCACGATCGCACCGGTGTCGCCGCAGAGATAGCCGTCGAGGCGGGCGGCGAGGGTTTCGGGGCGGCAGGGCGGCCGATCGACCATGGGAACTCCGAGGTGCCTTCCGGGTGTAACTCCCCTGACGCGGCCCTGCAATCCATGGCAACGTGCCGGAAGGCCGCGGGAGCACATCGATGATGATCGAGAATGGATTCGGGATTGATCTGGGATTGGCGCCCGGCATGTGGGTGCGGCACCCCGACCAGCCCGACTGGGGCCCCGGCCAGGTGCAGTCGGTGATCGGCAGCCGGATCACGGTGAATTTCGAGAACCGCGGCAAGGTGCTGATCGACGGCTCGGTCATCCGGCTGGAGCCGGCCGAGGACGAATAGCGGGCTATCCCTGCCTCGCTGCCATGCCCGGGCTTGACCCGGGCAGCCAGAGAGCGTCGAAACCCACTGGATTGCCGGGTCAAGCCTGGCAATGACAAAACTCTTCAGTTCAATCCTACAGTCCTATCCGAGAAATTCCGGATTTTCCGCTGGCGCAGTTTCTACGCTTCGCTATGATGGAAGCCCATTATTTACATTAATCACGAGCAAAATCGATGCGCGTCGAGCTTCGCGGGATCGAGAAGCGGTTTCAGGAGTTCACCGCCCTGTCGGGGATCGGCCTCGACATCGAGGCGGGGCATCTCTGCGCCCTGCTCGGCCCCTCCGGCTCGGGCAAGACGACGCTGCTGCGCATCATCGCCGGGCTCGACCATGCCGATGCCGGCACGCTCAGGATCGGCGGCACCGACATGTCGGCGGTCGATGTTCGCGACCGCCAGGTCGGCTTCGTGTTCCAGCACTACGCCCTGTTCCGGCACATGAGCGTGCTGGACAATATCGGCTTCGGCCTGAAGGTCCGGCCGCGCCAGACCCGGCCGGAGGCGGAGGCGATCCGCGCCCGGGCGAAGGAGCTGCTGGCCCTGGTGCAGCTCGAGAAGTTCGGCGACCGCTACCCGGACCAGCTGTCCGGCGGCCAGCGCCAGCGCGTGGCCCTGGCGCGGGCGCTGGCGATCGAGCCGCGCATCCTGCTGCTGGACGAACCCTTCGGCGCGCTCGATGCCCGGGTGCGCAAGGATCTGCGCCGCTGGCTGCGCGAGCTGCACCAGACGCTGAAGCTGACCACCGTCTTCGTCACCCACGACCAGGAGGAGGCGCTGGAGCTGGCCGACCAAGTGGTGGTGATGGACCACGGCCGGATCGAGCAGATCGGCAGCCCGGCCGAGGTCTATGAGCGGCCGGCGACGCCCTTCGTCTACGAGTTCCTGGGCCAGGCCGTGCGCCTGCCCTGCCGTATCGGCCCCGACCGGGTCGATGTCGAGGGCGCGGTGCTGCCGCGCCCGGCCTTCTATGCCGGTCCCGAGGGCGAAGGCGAGATCTTCGTCCGGCCGCACGACCTGCTGCCGCACGATGGCGCCGCCGGCGCCTTTCCGGTCGCTGTCCGCGCCGTCAACGTCATCGGACCGCTGGTGCGGGTCGAGGCGGTGACCCAGCACGGCGCCATCCCGATCGACCTGGAGTGGCACCGGCGCCAGCTCGCCACCCGCCTGCCCGCCCCGGGCGAGACGCTGCGCGTCGCCGCCGCCCAGTTCGGCCTGTTCCCGGCACGCGCGGCCTGACAAGTTCTCCGTGGAGTTTCCGATGAAGCGTTCCCTCCTGGCGCTGGCGGTCGCGGCCGGCCTGTTCGGCGTCGCCGCCGCGGCGCAGGCCCAGACCACCATCCTCAACGCCTCCTTCGATGTCGGGCGCGAGCTCTATGCCGATATCAACCCGGCCTTCCAGACCTACTGGAAGGACAAGTCCGGCCAGGAGGTGACGGTCGAGCAGTCGCATGCCGGCACCTCGAAGCAGGCGCGCTCGATCCTGGAGGGGCTGCAGGCCGATGTCGTGACCTTCAACCAGGCGACCGATATCACGGCGCTGGAGAAGGGCGGAGCGGTCAAGCCGGGCTGGCAGTCGGCGTTCCCGAACGGCGCCTCGCCCTACTACTCCTTCCCCGCCTTCCTGGTGCGCAAGGGCAACCCGAAGGGGATCAAGGACTGGGGCGACCTGGCGCGCGACGACGTGCAGGTCGTGTTCCCCAACCCGAAGACCTCCGGCAACGCCCGCTACACCTATCTCGCCGCCTATGCCTGGGCGCTGAAGGCCAATGGCGGCGACCAGGAGAAGGCACAGGACTTCGTCAAGACCGTGCTGTCGCATGTGCCGGTGTTCGACACCGGCGGCCGCGGCGCCACCACCACCTTCGTCGAGCGCGAGACCGGCGACGTGCTGATCACCTTCGAGGCCGAGACCCGCGGCATCCAGAAGGAATACGGCGACCGGGGCTTCGAGGTGGTGGTGCCGCCGACCAGCCTGAAGGCCGATTTCCCGGTGGCGGTGGTCGACAAGGTCGTCGAGGCCCGCGGCACGGCGGAGGTCGCCAAGGGCTATCTCGACTTCCTGTACCAGCCGGCGGCGCAGGAGATCCTGGCCGAGCATTTCTACCGCCCGACCTCGGCCGATGTCGCGGCCAAGCATGCCGACCGGTTCCCGGCGGTGACGCTGGCCACGGTCGACGAGGTGTTCGGCGGCTGGGACAAGGTCAATGCCGAGCATTTCGCGTCGGGCGGCATCCTCGACACCGTGTTCGTGAACCGGTGAGCATGACCGCCGCCGCCCTCGCCGCCCCCCGCCCGGCCCGGCGCCGGGTGCTGCCGGGATTCCGGCTGACGCTGGGCTGCACGCTGGTCTACCTGGTGCTGATCGTGCTGCTGCCGCTCGGCGCCCTGGCGCTGAAGGCGGCCAGCCTGTCGCCGGCCCAGTTCCTGGCCATCGTCACCTCGCCCCGCGCCCTCGCCAGCTATGAGGTGACGCTCGGCATGGCGCTGGCGGCGACGCTGTTCAACGGGGTCGTCGGGCTGCTGCTGGCCTGGGTGCTGGTGCGCTACCGCTTCCCCGGACGGCGGCTGCTGGACGCCATGGTCGACCTGCCCTTCGCCCTGCCGACCGCGGTGGCCGGCATCGCCTTGACCGCGCTGTTCGCCAGGAACGGCTGGTTCGGCGCACCGCTGGCCGCGATCGGCATCCCCGTCGCCTACACCCCGATCGGCATCGCTGTGGCCATGGCCTTCACCAGCCTGCCCTTCGTGGTGCGCAGCGTGCAACCGGTGCTGGAGGATCTCGACGAGGGCGTCGAGGAGGCGGCGCGCACGCTGGGCGCCGGCGACTGGTCGACGCTGCGCCATGTGGTCTGGCCGGCGATCCTGCCCGCCTTCCTGGCCGGCTGCAGCTTGGCCTTCGCCCGCTCCCTCGGCGAGTTCGGCGCCGTCATCTTCATCGCCGGCAACCGGCCGATGCAGACAGAGATCACGGCACTGCTGGTCTTCATCCGGCTGGAGGAATACGACTACGCCGCCGCCGCGGCGCTGGCGATGACCATCCTGGCCGCCGCCTTCGTCCTGCTGCTCGCCACCAACCTGCTGCAAGCCCGGTTCCTGCGCCATGTCGATCGCCGTTGACAGCGCGCCGCCGGCCGCGCAGGCCGCCCCGGCCGGAGCCCGCCCGCTGCGGTCGCCGCGCATCGGCGAGGGACGTTGGACCCGCCGCATCCTGATCGGCCTCGCCTTGCTGGCTGCCGCGTTGGTGCTGGTGGCGCCGATCGTGGTGATCTTCGCCCAGGCCTTCTCTGCCGGCATCGCCGTCTTCGCCCGCAACATCGGCGAGCGCGAGACGCTGCACGCCATCGGCCTGACCGTGACCACGGCGCTGATCGTGGTGCCGGTCAACACCGTGTTCGGCATCATGGCCGCCTGGGCCATCGCCAAGTTCCAGTTCCGCGGCCGGCGCCTGCTGACCACGCTGGTCGAGATCCCGTTCTCGGTGTCGCCGATCGTGGCCGGCGTCGTGTACCTGTTCCTCTACGGCGCCAACGGCCTGTTCGGCCCCTGGCTGCAGGAGCACGACATCCGCATCATGTTCACCCCCGCGGCGATCGTGCTGGTCAGCCTGTTCGTCACCTCGCCCTATGTGGCACGCGAGCTGATCCCGCTGATGCAGGCGCAGGGGCGCGAGGAGGAGGAGGCGGCGGCGACGCTGGGCGCCAATGGCTGGCAGACCTTCTTCCGCGTCACCCTGCCGAACATCAAATGGGCGCTGCTGTACGGCGTGGTGCTGTGCAACGCCCGGGTGATGGGCGAGTTCGGCGCCGTCTCGGTCGTCTCCGGCCACATCCGCGGCCAGACCAACACGCTGCCGCTGCAGATCGAGCTGCTCTACAACGACTACAACGCCGTCGGCGCCTTCGCCGCCGCCTCGACCCTGACCCTGCTGGCCCTGGTGACGCTGGCGGCCAAGGCGCTGGTGGAGCGCCACAGCCGCAGGACGGGACGGCCGGGACACTGAGCCCCGGCCGGTCGCCTTCAGGCCGGCGTCAGGACGTGGATGGCCCGGCCGGCGACCAGGTCCCTGGTGCGCTCGCCATAGGCCTTCATATGCGGGGCGACCGAATGCGCCTTCAGCGCCTCCGGGCTCTCCCACTTCTCGACCACGACGAAGGTGTCGTCGCCGAAGCGGTCGGGGCTGCCCTCGGCGTCCACCGCGGGCCCATATTCGATGCAGCCCTGCTCGGCATGGACCTCCGGGACGATCTTCCGGAACTCCTCCAGCAAGGCGGCGCGCTTCCCCGGCTTGGCGGTGATCAGGGCGATGACATGGATCACGTCGAGACTCCGTCGTTTTGTCCGATCTTATCGCCCTGATCCGCCGGACCGCCAGCTTTCGCTACGGTCTTTTCCACGACGCCATGCTGGCGAAGACGCCGTCGCGATGGATCAGCGCATGCATCAGCGCCGCGCCGAGATGGGCGAGGATGGTCGCGAACAGCAGATAGGCGAGCAGCGTGTGCGCCGACCGCAGCGCGGCATAGAGCGCCGCGTCGTGCGGCAGGATCGGCGGCAGGTGCAGCGGCCCGTACAGCACGATCGGGTAGCCTGCCGCCGACAGCATCCCCCATCCGACCAGCGGCATCGTCAGCATCAGGGCGTACAGCACGAAATGGCTCGCCTTCGCCGCCAGCTTCTGCCAGGCCGGCAAGTGGCGCGGCAGCGGCGGCGGCGGGTTGAACAGCCGGTTGGCGATGCGGACCACCACCACCAGCAGCTCGTAGCGCTCGGACACGGTGGCCACCATGCCGATGCCGATGAACAGCATCGCCAGGATCAGCACCGCCATCCCCCAGTGCAGGATCCGCGATACGACGGTGAAGCGCGGCCCGTCGGTCATGATCCCGACTCCTGCCCGGCATCGACCTGGACGGCGCTGGGCGATTTCGGCTCGCCGGCACGGCGCCGGAAGGATTCGGCATAGGCCGCCGACCGGGCGCTGAGCAGCGGATCGTCGGACGGCTCGATGCCCGACGGCAACACCAGCGGGTCGAAGTTGATGTCCCGGCAATTGCCTGCCGCCTCGGCCTCGACGCGGTCGATCGTCAAGGTGCCGACCTCGACCTGCCGCCGGTCCGCGGGCCAGGCAATCGTGGCGTCGGCGGTCGGGTCCCCCGGCTGCCCGACGGTGATCACCAGCCGCCAGCTCAGCGGCCCCTTGCCGACCTGGGCGGCCAGGGTGTCGAACAGGTAGTTCTTGTCGGTCGGGGCCGCCTGGCCGGGATCCGGGGCGGCCGGGGACTGGTCCGGCACCATGGCCCAGCGCACCGGGGTGGAGGCGCCGGCGGCGTCGACGAAGCGGAAGGCGTTGAGGCTGTTGTAGGTGGCGCCGGCGAAGTCGGAGACAGGCGGCTTGGCCTTGATCAGGGCCAGGGCCGGCGGCGTCTCGGGATGGGCGGCGAAAAACGCCTGCATCTTCGCCGGGTCGGGCTGATGGGTGGCCGGATCGGGCGTCGAGGCCACCAGCAGGTCGTAGAAGCCCCGCGGCGTGTCGACCGGGAAGACCGGGATGTCGTTCATCCCGGTCCGCCACTCCTCGCCGTCCGGCAGCGCGAAGCGCAGGGCCATGCTGAGCACCGAGGCGGCGCTGTCGACGGCGTAGGGCATGCCGCCGGCAAGGGCGAAGCGCCCGGTCACCGGGACGCGGCCGGGCGCGAACACCACGGCCTTGGACAGTTGGGCGCCCTGCCCGTTGCTGTCGAAGGACCCGGCGATGCAGACGCCCTTGGAATGATTGCGCCGGAATCCCGGATGGGCTCCGTTCTGTCGTTCGAACGCGTCGATCACCCGGTCCTGGGTCAGGCGGCCGGGCGACAGCCAGCCGCCGGCATAGGCGAAACCGCCTGCGGCGACCAGCAGCACGGCGCCGATTGCGCCGAGCCGGACCAGCGCCGCGACGGGGCCCAGGGGCGGCGGCGCCTGCCCCGTCGACGATTCAGGATTGCCGGACACCATCCGCTCCTCGGCCGTTGGGATTCGGGGAATGCCACCGGACCGATGCGGACCGGCGGGGGCGCTGTCGCGAGCCCCGCCCTTCCGTTCGCCTATGGCCGCACGGCGGTTACCTCGATCTCGACCAGGTAGCCGGGATTGACCAGGGCGGCGACCTGCATGGCCGAGCGCGCCGGCAGGTTCGGCTGCTCCGCCGTGCCGTAGAACTGGCGGTAGCCTTCCATGAAGCCGGCGAAGTCCATCTTCCCGTCCTTGCCAGGGTCGCCGACCAGGAACACCTGCATCTTCACCACGTCGCCCAGGCCGAGGCCGAGATCCTTCAAGGTCTTCTCGATCGACGTCAGCACCGCGACGGTCTGCGTCTTGGTGTCGCCATAGGCGGCGACCGTGTTCTTGGCCGCGTTCGGATCGGCGACCGGCGGCACCGCGCCGCTGACATAGACCGTGGTCTTGCCGGCCGGGATCTCCACCGCCCGCGCGATCGGGAAGTCGGAGTTCGGGATCTTGTGGCGGATCACGTCCTGCGCCGCGGCCGGGCCGGTCGTCAGCAGCGCCGCCAGGCCGATGGCGGTGGTCATCGTCGTCCTGTTCACGGGTCTCTCCCCCTCGAGGTCAATCAGTTGCGGGCGTCGGCGACGTCTTTCGCCGTCACCGGATCGGCGTAGGAATTGCCGAAATGGGTGCGCAGGTAGTTCACCACGGCGGCCACCTGGTCGTCGGTCATCATCTTCCCGACCGGCGGCATGCCCTTCAGGCCGTGGACGACGACATAGACCGGATAGGCCCCGGTCTCGAGATTCGCATTCTTGGCCAGGGCCGGGTAATGGCCGGCGCCGGCCGCCCCCTGCCCCGCCGGCATGTGGCAGGCCTGGCAGACATTGGCGAACAGCGCGGCGCCGTCGGTCTCGGCGAAGCTCGAGGCCGGGCTGAGCATCGGCGACGGCGCGTCCTGGGCGCCGGCCGCGGCCGGCAGCAGGGCGAACAGGATCGCGGCCACGGGACGGAGGATCATGGCGGGGCTCCTCATCGACAGGGCGGTCATGCGGCGATCACCCGGCGGTGCAGCCGCTCGATCGCGTCCAGCGCCGAGAGGATCGCCCCCTCCTGCCAGGCCGGGATGTAGGAGGCGTGCTCGCCGGCCAGCACGATGCGGCCGTCGATCTGGCACAGGTTGTTGTAGTGCTGCGCCCGAGCCTCGTCGGTCCAGTCGCCGGCGCAGCCCAGGCTGAAGGGCACGCGATGCCATGCCACGGAGATCCCGGTCTCGAACTCCGTCTCGTACTGCGGGTGGATCTGCTTGCCGTATTCGACCGCGCGGCGCACCCGCTCGGCCGGGTCCATGGCCGTGAACTCGTAGGAGTTCGGGCCGTTCCAGCTATAGGCGCCGAGCAGCACGCCCTTGCCGCCGAGGTTGTAGCCGGTGCTGGGGTAGGAGATCTGGCGGATCGGCAGGTCGGTGTAGCTGATGCCGCCGTAGATCGCCTCGTCCTCCTCCCAAAAGCGGCGCTTGAACTGCAGCCCGACCTTGACCGAGGAGGCGTAGGGCACGGCCTCGATCGCCGCCTGCATCCTCGGGCCGACATCGATCGGGATCTGGCTGAGGACCGTCAGCGGGATGGTGCAGACGCACCAGTCGGCCTTGGCCTGCAGCGCGCTGCCTCGGCTCTTGGTGTCCTCATAGGTCACGGTCACCCCGCCCTCGCCCTGCTGGATGCGGGTCACCTTCGAGTTGTAGCGGATCAGATCGCCGAGCTGCCCGGCGAAGGCCTTGCCGATCATGTCCATGCCGCCGACCGGCTGGAACATGGTGGTCTGGAACTCGTAGAGGGCGAAGCTCTGCAGGCTGCGCCACAGCCGCGAGCTGAGGATGTCGGACAGGCCGATCGGCTCGCCGGGCACCGGCTCGGCCCCCAGCCCGCCGCCGGCGTCCTTGGCGTAGCCTCGGAACTCGGCCGAGATCTCGCCGGCCTTGTAGGCGTAGTCCTTGTCGAGGGCGCCCCAGGATTTCAGCGCCTGCAGCAGGATCTCGCGATCCTCCTTCGACACCGCCTCGTCCAGCCTGCCCTGCTGCGTCGCCTTGGCCAGCAGCTCGGAGACGTGGCCCTGGAAATCCGTCTTGATGTCGCGCACGCGCTGCGGCTTGCCGCCGAAGGCCTTGCTGTTGTGCAGGAAGGCGTTGTGGTTGAGCTGCTGGAACGGCTCCAGCGCCACGCCCAGGCGCCGGCAATAGGCCAGCACGCCGTGATGGTGGTACGGGAGGCGCCAGGGGCCAGGGTTGAGGTACAGCCCCTCGTCGAACTCGCAGGTCTGGGCGGCGCCGCCCAGCTCGGCGTATCGGTCGCCGCCGCGCAGGGTCCAGTTCCGCCCGCCCGGCCGGTCGTTGAACTCCAGCAGCTGGACCTTGTAGCCGGCCTGGCGCAGCTCCAGCGCCGCGGTCAGCCCGGCGAGGCCGGCGCCGAGCACCAGCACCGAAGCGCCCCTGGGATCGCCGCTGAGATCGACCGGCCCGTTGTAGCCGGACTCCGCCGCCAGGCCGAGGCTGGTCATCGCCTGGTACATGGCGGCGCTGCCCGCCGCCATCCCGATCAGCGACAGCAGGCCGCGGCGGGTGACGCCGTCCCCCTGTTCCTCTTGCATCGATCGTGCCCCTTCGACAGTCGCGGCGGAGCGATCCGGCCGCGGATGGCGACAGCAGCAAGAACGATGCCAGAACGGGAAAGCCGCGTCTCCCGGCACCGCGGGGCCGATCAGGCTGCCGCCCGGTGCCGAAGCAAAAGGCACCGGGTCAGGCAAATATTAGGCAGCAATCAATTCAAGGATTCGGCACGAATTTTCGCCAAATCGATAACGATTCAAGCATTTGCCAGATCGACCGAGAACTCCGCCGGCCGGCGCAGCGTCTGGTAGACGACGCAGTAGCGCTCGGTCAGCTTCAAGAGGGTGGCGCGTTGCTCCTCGGTCAGGTCGCCCTCGACCGTGAAGCGCAGGCGGATGGCGCGGAAGCCGACCGGGGCGTCCTTGGCCACGCCGAGCGTGCCGCGAAAGTCGAGATCGCCCTCGGCCGAGACGGTGCCGCCGGTGATCGGCAGAGCAAGCGCCGTCGCCACCGCCTTCAGCGTCACCCCGGCGCAGGCGACTAGCGCCTCCAGCAGCATGTCGCCGGAGCACAGCGACAGGCCGTCGCCGCCGGTCGCAGGGTGCAGCCCGGCCTCGGCCAGGGCGCGGCCGGTCTCGACCTTGCAGGTCACGCCCTCCTCGCCCAGCCGCCCCTTGGCGCGCAGGGTGATCAGGGCCGCGTCCGGCGCCTCGCGATACTTGTCCTTCAGCGGCGCCTGCAGGGCGCGCAGCATCTCGGCATCCATCGTCGTCTCTCAGATCGTGACGGGCACGGCCGAAGCCCGGGCCCCTGCGGCGCCCGCATCGCGGCCGACCGCCGCGTCGCGCGGCGGCGCCAGCGAGGATAGCACGGCCTCGCGCAGCCGCAGCAGCTCCGGTGCCCCATCCCGCTCCGCCCGCGGCACCGGCACGGCGATATCGGCGGCGATCCGGCCCGGGCGGCCGGCCAGCACCACCACGCGGTCGGCCAGCGCCAGCGCCTCGTCGATGTCGTGCGTCACCAGCATCAGGGTGGGCTCGAGCCAGTCGCGGATCTCCAGCAGATGCCGGTGCAGGTCGCGCCGGGTGAAGGTGTCGAGCGCGCTGAACGGCTCGTCCAGCAACAGCACCTTGGGCCTGGCGACCAAAGCCCGGGCGATGGCCACGCGCTGGGCCATGCCGCCGGAGAGCTGGCGCGGCCAGGCCCGGGCGAAGCCGGTGAGGCCGACCCGGGCGATCGCCTCGGCCGCCAGCCGCGCCGCCTCGGCCCGCGGCAGCCGGCCGAGGCCGAAGCGGACATTGGCCTCGACCGTCAGCCAGGGCATCAGCCGCGGCTCCTGGAACACCACGCCGACATCCTCGCCCGGCCCGTCCACCAGATGGCCGGCGACCGAGAGCGTGCCGGCCGTCGCCCGCTCCAGCCCGGCGATCAGGCGCAAGAGCGTGCTCTTGCCGCAGCCGCTGGCGCCGACCACGGCGACGACGGCACCGGCCTCCACCTCCAGGTCGATGCCGGACAGGGCGTCGAGCCCGTTCGGGTAGCGCTTGGCAATGCCCTTCAGCGACAGCATGGTCATGCCCCCTCCGGCCTGAAGCCGTCCTGCCAGCGCACCAGCCGGGCGCCGAGCGAGGCCAGGGCCAGGTCGCTGAGCTTGCCGAGCACGGCGAAGAGCAGGATCGCGGCCAGGATGGTGGCCGGGCGGCCTGTCATCTGCCCGTCGACCAGCAGATAGCCCAGCCCCTTGCTGGCGCCCATGAACTCCGCCGCCACCACGAACATCCAGCCGAGACCGAGCCCGCCGCGCAGGCCCGTGATGTAGGTCGGCAGCGCCGCCGGCAGCAGGATGCGGCGAACCAGGTCCCAGGTGCCGAAGCGGTAGATCCGCCCGACCTCGACCAGCTTGCGGTCGACCGAGGCGATGGCGCCGGCCAGCGTCAGGTAGACCGGGAAGAACACGCCGACCGCGATCAGCAGCACCTTCGGCGTCTCGAAGATGCCGAACCACAGGATGAACAGCGGCGTCCAGGCGATCGACGGGATGCTGCGCAGCGCCTGGATGGTCGGGTCCAGCAGGCGGCAGGCCAGCGGCCAGACGCCGGTCGCGGCGCCGAACACCGTGCCGGCGGCGGCGCCCAGCAGGAAGCCCCACCACACCCGCCACAGCGTCGCCAGCACATGATCGAGCAGCACGCCGCGCGCCGTCAGGTCGCCGAGCGTGCGCAGGATCTGCGAGGGCGGCGGCAGCAGGCGGGTCGAGACCAGCCCCAGCGCCGCCAGCACCTCCCAGCCCAGGGCCAGCCCGACCGGCAAGATCAGCCCGACCGCGACGGTGCCGAGCGCGTTGGCAGCGCGCGGTTCCCGGACGGCGGCTTCGGCGGCGCTGGTCATGGCTGGGCGGCGAGCGCGGTCTTGAAGCGGGCATCGAGCAGCGCGTCGACGGTGGCCGCGACGTCAACCCCGGCGTCGATCGCGCCTGCCAGCTGCAGCGCCAGCCCGGCATTCAGGATGGTGTCGCGCTTCGGCGCGTCGATCGCCGGGCCGGACAGGTCGGTGCGCTCCAGCTGCTTCGCCGCCACCGCCTCGGTCAGGCCGGCCGCCTGGACCAGGGCGGCGCGCAGATCCTCCGGATGCTCGAGCGCGTAGCGCCGAGCCCGTTCATAGGCGCGGATCACGGTCTCAACGATCTCCGGGTGGTCGGCCGCGAACTGTTCGTTGACGTTCAGCACGCCATAGGTGTTCAGCTCGGGCTTGCGGCAGAACAGCCGCGCGCCCTGCTCCAGCTCCGCCTGCGCCATCATCGGGTCCAGCCCGGCCCAGGCGTCGACCTGGCGGCCGATCAGGGCGTTACGGCCGTCCGCATGCTGCAGCAGCACCACCTCGATGTCCTGCTCGGTCAGG
This sequence comes from Inquilinus limosus DSM 16000, assembly GCF_000423185.1. Lineage (GTDB taxonomy): Bacteria > Pseudomonadota > Alphaproteobacteria > DSM-16000 > Inquilinaceae > Inquilinus > Inquilinus limosus. Next base: position 200,650 of record NZ_AUHM01000010.1, read on the forward strand.
CCGTGATCGGCCAGGGCGCGCAGCAGGAAGATGTAGGGATCGGTGCCGCGGGTGACGGCGACGCGCTTGCCCTTCAGCTCCTCGACCGACTGGATCGGGCTGTCGCCGTTGGTCACCAGCGCCGTCCACTCCGGCCGGGAGTAGGAATAGACGGCCTTGATCGGGCTGCCGTTGATCCGCGCAAGGAGAGCCGCAGCCCCGGCGGTGGAGCCGAACTGGACGCTGCCGGAGTTCAGGAACTCGATCGCCTTGTTGCTGCCGGCGCTCTGCACCCAGGTCACCGACACGCCCTGCGGCGTCAGCGCCTCCTCCAGCCAGCCCTTCTCCTTCAGCACCAGGCTGACCGGGTTGTAATAGGCCCAGTCGAGGGTGATGCCGGAGACCGGCTCGGCGGCCCGGCCGGGCGCCGGCAGAGAGACCGCGGCGGCGATCGAGCCCGCGAGCAGCAGGCGGCGCGACAGGGTGATCATGATCGGTCCTTTCGGCCGGCAGGATCCACGACGCCGACCCGTTGATTGTCAGTTAAATACGATATTTCAGGGATCGGATATGTCAAATGACTTAATTTACTCACTTTTGTTGTTTATAATAGGCCACTCGACAGCCGGCAATCGCTTCGGCATAATGAACAAATTAGGAACAAATTGACCGAAATGCCATGGACGTCCACATCGTCGCCGCCCTGTGGCGCGCCTTCGATGCGCGCGACTGGGCCAGCGCCCTCGGTTTGCTGTCCGATGACTTTGTGGCGGATTGGCCGCAGACCTGCGAGCGCATCCGTGGCGCCGATGCCTTCATTGCCCTGAACGCCAATTATCCCGGCCGCTGGCGCTGCCATCTGCAAGAGCTGATCCCGGCGGGCGAGCGCGCGGTCTCCCGCGTGCTGATCACCAATGGCAACGACATCGTGCATGCGGTCTCGCTGTACCGCCTGCGCGACGGCCAGATCACGGAGGCGGTGGAAGTCTTCGCCGATGCGGGCGAGCCACCCTACGACCGCAGCCGCTGGGCCGAACGCTACGAGCTGAAGCTGCCGACCGGGTGAGGCAGGAGCGCCGCGAAGCCTGCTCATGAATTGAGGTCAGGTCACTTCGGTGCCCTCGGGCAGGGTTCATAGAATGTCGAGCGTCTTCACGCATTGCCTCTCCCGCCGGACGCGGGAGAGGTCGGGCTCGCGCAGCGAGACCGGGTGAGGGCTGGCCCAGGCCTCGACAAACTCCCCTCACCCGGAGCCGCTTCGCGTCTCCGACCTCTCCCGCAAGCGGGAGAGGCAAAAACAGCGTTTCCGTTCAATCGGATGATCGATCTGGCCTAAGCTCATCCGCTTCAGCACGCCACCGTCAGCTCGACATACTCCGCCCGCATCGGGTTGTCGCGCGGGGTGACCGAGGTGATCTTGCAGGCCGACACCTGCTCGATCGCCTTGCGCTCGGCGGCGCGGACCTTCGCCGGGGACGGGCCGATCAGGCTCGGCCCCACCAGCCAGGCCCCCCAGCTCGACTCCGTCAGCCGGGTCACGCCGATATTGAGGCCGTTCACCGTCACCGTCCGCGACAACACGGCGGGCGGCTCGCTCGGCGGCGGCTTCTGCGCACAGCCGAGAAGCGCCAGCGCAGCAAGCGCCGGGAGACCGTATCTCACCTGAACCCCCACAAGGCCTTTATTCCTTTGTGGGCAGACGATATCAGGTTGTCGCTGAAGGATTCCAGCCGGCACGCGCAAGAATTCGCTCGGCCAGCAGGTGATAGAGGCCGTGCCGCAGCACCAGCCGCGATCCGGCCCAGGCCAGGCCGACCGCCGGGATCAGGATGGCGAGGCCGCGGGCCTCGCCGGTCATCTCGGTCAGCAGCACCAGGGCGGTAACCGGCGAATGCGTGACGCCGGTCAGATAGGCGGCCATGCCGACCAGCATCAGCGACGGCACGAGGTCGGGGCCGACCAGCGGCGCGAAGATCGCGCCGAATCCGGCGCCGACCGACAGCGAGGGCGCGAACAGCCCGCCCGGGATGCCGGCGGAGGACGCCAGGGCGGTGGCGGCGAACTTGGCCGGGAAGAACCACCAGGCCAGGGTTTGGCCGCCTTCGAGGGCAAGGCGCGTCGGCTCGTAGCCCGTGCCGAAGGTGGCGCCGCCGGCCGCGAGGCCGATCAGCCCGGCGAGAAGGCCGCAGCTGGCGGCTGCGATCAGCACCGACCAGCGGCCGAAACGGCCGAACAGAAGCGGCAGCAGCCGGGTCAGCGCCAGGACGCAGCGGCCGAACACGCCGCCGAGGATCCCGGCCAGAAGCGCGACCAGGAGGAAGATCGGGACCGCCTGCGCCGTAGCGTCCAGTGGATGGCGGCCGAAATAGGTGTAGTCGCCGAGCACGGCGATGGCGACGGCGGAGGACAGGAAGATCGCGGCCAGCACCGCCATGCGGTTGCGGATGTCGAAGCCGCCGACCAGCTCCTCCAGCGCGAAGACGATGCCGGCGAGCGGCGTGTTGAAGGCGCCGGCCAGGCCCGCCGCGCCGCCGGCGGTGATCACCCGCCTGAGCCGCGCCGGGTTGGCGCGTGGCGTCAGGCCGGCGAGGATCACGGCCCCAACCTGCACGGTCGGCCCCTCGCGCCCGATCGAGGCGCCGCAGGCGAGGCCGAACAGGCAGAGCAGGATCTTGCCGATGCCGGTGCGGGCGTTCAGCTGGCTCGGCACCAGCTCCAGCGGCCGGCGCATCGCCGCGATGCATTGCGGAATGCCGCTGCCCGGCGCCGCCGGGAACAGCCGCTGCGCCGCCAGGGCCGAGACGCCGAAGCCGACGGCGCCCAGGATCGGCGCCAGCCACAGCCGGCCATCGGTCAGCCAGAAGAAGAACTGCTGCGCCTCATCCGCAGCGCGGGCGAAGGCGACGGCCATGCAGCCAACCAGGATGCCGCCGATGGCAAAGCGCACCATCCGTCGCAGGCGTGGCGGCGACAGCAGGCGGCGGAGAGTTCGAAGGGTCAGGTCCGGCGCGTCGCCGGCTGGATGCGCCATGGCGACCGCCGGGCGGTGTCAGACACCAGCGGGGGCGGGTTCCTTGCCCTCGGGCTGGGCCACCCGGAAGCTCTCGCCGCAGCCGCAGCGATCGACTTCGTTCGGGTTGTTGAACACGAAGCGGGCCCCGAACTCTTCCTGGACGTAGTCCATCTCGGTGCCGAGCAGGAACATGATCGCCGAGGGGTCGATCAGGACGGTGACGCCCTTGCTCTCGACCACGTCCTCGAACTTCTTCCGCTCCTCGGCGTATTCCATGAAGTAGCTGAGGCCGGAGCAGCCGCGGGCCTTCACCCCGACCCGCAGGCCGAGGATCGGCTTGGGCGACTTCGCGATCAGCTCGCGCACGCGGTCGGCGGCGCGGTCGGTCAGCGTAATCGGCGGCGGTAGGGCGCGCATCCTGTTCACCTCTTGTCCTCGACCCACAAGATGGGCCGATCCGGAAAAGACTTCAACGGCCTGCGGTGCAACGCAGACGTTCTCCGGCGACCTCACCCTTTCCCTTTTCTGTCATTGCCGGGCTTGACCCGGCAATCCAGGGGCCACGGAGAGCCGCTCTGGAAGCCCCTGGATCCTCGGGTCAAGCCCGAGGATGACAATGGAGGTGGCCGGAAGACGGCCGAGTACGGCTCGCTACATCCCCAGCGCCAGCCGGGCATCCTCGCTGGCGCGCTCGATCGACCAGGGCGGATCCCAGGTCAGGCTGACCTTGGCCTCGGTCACGCCCGGCACGGCCAGCACGCCCTTCTCCACGATCGCGGGCATCGAGCCCGCCACCGGGCAGTTCGGCGCGGTCAGGGTCATGTCGATCTCGGCCTTGCCCTCCGGCGACACCTCGATCCGGTAGATCAGTCCGAGCTCGACGATGTTGACCGGCAGCTCCGGGTCGAAGACCAGGGTCAGGTTGTCGAGGATGGCCGACCGCGTCGCCTCGACATCGAGCGGATACTCGATCTTCGACAGCGGGGTGCGGACATGGATCCAGTCCGGCTCCGGCACGTCCAGCGTGCCGGCGCGCATGAAGTCGTTCAGGCCGAGGCCGTCATCGGGGAAATAGGCGGGACGGTTCATGATGTCGCCTCCGGCGCGGCGATGTGGCGCCGCGCGATCTCCTTGATCCGCTCGACCATCGAGGCCAGGCCGTTGCGGCGGCCGCTGGTCAGATGGGTGTCGAGGCCGAGCCGGTTGAACAGTCCGCGCAGGTCCATCGCCGCCACCTCCTCCGGCCGCCGGCCGGAGAACACGCCGGTGACGATGGCGATCAGCCCCTTGACGATGCGGGCGTCGCTGTCGCCCTGGAACACGATCCGGTCCGGCGCCTGGTCCTCGGGCCGGGCGATCAGCCAGACCTGGCTCTGGCAGCCATGCACCTTGTTGGCCTCGATCCGCTCGGCCTCCGGGAACGGCGGCAGGGCGTCGCCCAGGCTGATGATATAGGCGTAGCGCTCCTCCCAGTCGTCCAGCAGGGAGAAGTTCTCCTCGAGCTCTTCCGGGGACAGTCGTGCTTGGGAGGGGGGCATCGTCATTTCGCGAACAGCTTGACCACCTTGTCCAACGCCTCGGCCATCACATCGATCTCCGCCTTGGTGTTGTAAAGGCCGAAGGAGGCGCGCGCCGTGGCCGGCAGGTTCAGCCGTTCCATCAGCGGCTGGGCGCAGTGATGGCCCGCCCGCACCGCAACGCCGTGGTGGTCGATGATGGTGCCGATGTCGTGCGGATGGGCGCCATCCATGGTGAAGGAGATGATCGAGGCGCGCTCCTGCGCCCGGCCGACGATGGTCAGGCCCGGCACGTGCGACAGCCGCTCGACGCCATAGTCCAGCAGCTCGCGCTCATGCGCGGCGATGGTGTCGAGCCCGAGCGCGGTGACGTAGTCGATCGCCGCCTTCAGCGCGATCGCCTGGGCGATGGCCGGGGTGCCGGCCTCGAACTTCGCCGGCAGGTCGGCGAAGGTGGTGCCGGCGAAGCTGACGGTGCGGATCATCTCGCCGCCGCCCTGCCAGGGCGGCATCGCCTCCAGCAGCGCCTCCCGGCCGTAGAGGATGCCGATGCCGGTCGGGCCGTACAGCTTGTGGCCGGAGAAGGCGAGGAAGTCGCAGCCCAGCGCCTGCACGTCGACCGGCATGTGGGTGACCGCCTGGGCCGCATCCAGCAGCACCTTGGCGCCGACCGCATGCGCCCGCTCGATCACCGCCTTGACCGGGACGATGGTGCCCAGCGCGTTCGACATGTAGGTGACCGAGACCAGCCGGGTCCACGGCGACAGCAGCTTCTCGAACTCCTCGAGCAGGAAGTTGCCGTCGTCGTCGATCGGGGCGACCTTGAGCACCAGCCCCTTCTCCTGCGCCAGCAGCTGCCAGGGCACGATGTTGGAATGGTGCTCCATCACCGAGACGATGATCTCGTCCCCTTCCTTCAGGAAGGCGCGGCCATAGCTCTGGGCCACCAGGTTGATCGCCTCGGTGGTGCCGCGGGTGTAGATGATCTCCTTGATCGAGGCGGCGTTGATGAAGCGCTTCACCGCCTCGCGCGTCGCCTCGAAGGCGTCGGTCGCGGCGCCGCTGAGATAATGCAGGCCGCGATGGACGTTGGCGTATTCTTCCTCATAGACGCGGCGCTCGGCGTCGATCACCGCGCGCGGCTTCTGGGCCGAGGCGGCGTTGTCGAGATAGATCAGCGGCTTGCCGTAGACGGTGCGGGACAGGATCGGGAAATCCGCCCGCACGGCGTTCACGTCATAGGCGTTGATGCCGCTCGAATGCAGCCGCGTGTCCATCGGCTTCAACCCTCCTGGTGCCGTGTGGCGAGCCAGTGCTCGACCGCGGATCCGAACTCCTCACGGATCGCCTCGTCGGCGACCTCCTCAAGCGCCTCGCGCAGGAAGGCCTCGACCAGCATGGCCCGGGCCGCGCGCTCCTCGATGCCGCGGCTGCGCAGGTAGAACAACGCCTCGGCGTCGATCTCGCCGACCGTGGCGCCGTGGCTGCACTTGACGTCGTCGGCATAGATCTCGAGCTCGGGCTTGCTGTCGATCTCGGCCGTCTTCGACAGCATCAGCGCCCGGTTCAGCTGGTAGCCGTCGGTGCGCTGGGCGTCGCGCCGGACGATGATCTTGCCCTGGAACACGCCCCGGCCCTTGCCGTCCAGCACGCCCTTGAACACCTCGCGCGACCGGCAGTCCGGCACGGCATGGTCGATCAGCGTGGTGGTGTCGATGTGGCGGGTGCCGTCGGCCAGATAGGCGCCGGTGACGTGGCCGTTGCCGCCGCGGCCGGTGAAGGTCGCGACCACCTCGGTCCGCGCCAGGTCGGCACCGAGGCTGAGGGTGAAGCTGTCATAGGTGGCGTCGCGGCCGATCCGGGCGGTGCCGTTCAGCAGATGCACCGCATGCAGCCCCTCGCTCTGCCGCCGGTAGTGGCGCAGCCGGGCGCCGTCGCCGACCTCGGCCTCGACCACCGCATTGGTGAAGTAGCCTGTGCCGTCGGCGCCGTGATAGGCCTCGATCACCGTCGCCTGGCTGTTCGCGCCGGCCAGGATCAAGATGCGCGGATGGCTCGCGACCGGCGCCGCGCCGGGCGCGGTCAGGAAGACCAGGCGGACCGGCGTCTCGATCACCGCGCCGGGGGCGATGCGCAGCACCGCGCCGTCCTCGACCAGCGCCGTGTTCAGCTCGACCAGCGGCGCCGCATCCGCGGCCCCGGCGAAGCGGGATTCGACCTCGGCATCACCCGATTCCAGCGCCGCGGCGTAGCCGTCGAGGCGCAGCCCCTTGGGCAGGCTGTCGAGATGCGACAGCTCCGGCCGCAGCCGGCCGTTGACGAAGACCATGGACGGGCCCTGCGCCGGCACGAAGGCGCGCAGCGCCTCGGGCAGCGCGACGTCGGCGGGCGCCGTGGCACCGTTGAGGCCCAGCTTCTCCAGCCGCCGCAGGTCGGTGTATTTCCAGGCCTCCAGCTTGCGCGTCGGCAGGCCCAGGCTCTCGAACCGGGCGATGCCCGCCTCGCGGCGGCGGGCGACGGCGTTGCGGCCGACGCCGGGGAGCGCCGCACGGCTGGCGGCGAAACGGTCGCGCTGGGCGGCGACGACGGGCGAGATGGTGATCCCTTCGCTCATCGCGGCCTCACGCGGCGGCCGGAACGATGCCGGCGTAGCCCTTCTCCTCCAGCTCCAGCGCCAGCTCCTTGCCGCCGGAGCGGACGATCCGGCCGTCGGCCATGATGTGGACGTGGTCGGGGATGATGTGGCTGAGCAGGCGCTGGTAGTGGGTGATCACCAGGAAGGCGCGGTCGGGCGAGCGCAGCTTGTTCACGCTCTCGGCCACCACCTTGAGCGCGTCGATGTCGAGGCCGCTGTCGGTCTCGTCCATCACCGCGAGGCTGGGCTCGAGCAGCGCCATCTGCAGCGCCTCGTTGCGCTTCTTCTCGCCGCCGGAGAAGCCGACATTGACCGAGCGCTTCAGCATCTCGGTGTCGATGCCCAGGCCCTTGGCCTTCTCGCGCAGCAACTTGGTGAACTGCATCGGGTCCAGCTCGGCCTCGCCGCGATGCTTGCGATGGGCGTTGTAGGCGGTGCGCAGGAAGGTGACGGTGCCGACGCCGGCGACCTCGAGCGGGTACTGGAAGGCCAGGAACAGGCCGGCGCGCGACCGATCCTCCGGCTCCAGCTCCAGCAGGTCCTCGCCGTTGAAGGTGATCGACCCTTCGGTGATGTCATAGCCCTCGCGGCCGGCGATGACGTAGCTGAGCGTCGACTTGCCGGAGCCGTTCGGCCCCATGATGGCGTGAATCTCGCCCTTGTTCACCGTGAGCGAGAGCCCCTTGAGGATCTCCTTGCCGTCGACGGCAACGTGCAGGTCCTTGATCTCCAGCATTCCGCGTTCCCTCGCCGCTTCACCGCGGCCTGTCCTCGAAACCATGCGGCCGCGCGACGGCGGCAATCTCGTCACGATCTCGCCGCGCAAGCGCGGCGGGGTCTCACCCGACCGAGCCTTCCAGGCTGATCCCGACCAGCTTCTGCGCCTCGACCGCGAACTCCATCGGCAGCGCCTGCAGCACCTCGCGGCAGAAGCCGTTGACGATCAGGCCCAGCGCCTCTTCCTCGCCGATGCCGCGCTGGCGGCAGTAGAACAGCACGTCCTCGCTGACCTTGCTGGTCGTCGCCTCGTGCTCCACCTGCGCCGTCGGGTTGCGGCTCTCGATATAGGGCACCGTGTGGGCGCCGCACTTGTCACCGATCAGGAGGCTGTCGCACTGGGTGAAGTTGCGCGCCCCGTCGGCGCCAGGCAGGATCCGCACCAGCCCGCGATAGGTGTTGTCCGACTTCCCGGCCGAGATGCCCTTGGAGATGATCCGGGAGCTGGTGTTCTTCCCGATATGGATCATCTTGGTGCCGGTGTCGGCCTGCTGGCGGTTGTTGGTGATCGCCACCGAGTAGAACTCGCCGACCGAGTTGTCGCCCTGCAGGATGCAGCTCGGGTACTTCCAGGTGATGGCCGAGCCGGTCTCGACCTGGGTCCAGCTGACCTTGGAGTTGCGGCCGCGGCAGGCGGCGCGCTTGGTAACGAAGTTGTAGATGCCGCCCCTGCCTTCCTCGTCGCCCGGATACCAGTTCTGGACGGTGGAGTACTTGATCTCGGCGTCGTCCAGCGCCACCAGCTCGACCACCGCGGCGTGCAGCTGGTTCTCGTCGCGCTGCGGCGCGGTGCAGCCCTCCAGATAGGAGACGTAGCTGCCCTCGTCGGCGATGATCAGGGTGCGCTCGAACTGGCCCGTATTCTCCGCATTGATGCGGAAATAGGTCGACAGCTCCATCGGGCAGCGCACGCCCTTGGGGATGTAGACGAACGAACCGTCGGTGAAGACGGCCGAGTTCAGCGTGGCGAAGAAGTTGTCGGAATAAGGCACCACCGAGCCGAGATACTGGCGCACCAGCTCGGGGTACTTCTGCACCGCCTCGGAGATGGAGCAGAAGATCACGCCCTCCTTCTCCAGCGCCTCCTTGAAGGTGGTGGCAACGGAGACGCTGTCGAACACGGCGTCGACGGCGACGCCGGCCAGCTTCTCCTGCTCGCGCAGCGGGATGCCCAGCTTCTCGTAGACGGCCAGGATCTCGGGGTCGACCTCGTCCAGGCTGCCGAGCTTGGGCTTCTTCTTCGGCGCGGCGTAGTAGTAGGCGTCCTGATAGTCGATCGGCGGGTGGCTGATCCGCGCCCAGTTCGGCTCCTCCATGGTCTGCCACAGACGGAAGGCGCGCAGCCGCCATTCGAGCAGCCATTCGGGCTCGTTCTTCTTCGCGGAGATGAAGCGGACGGTGTCCTCGGTCAGCCCCTTGGGCGCGGTCTCCGTCTCGATGACCGAGAAGAAGCCGTGCTTGTAGCGGCTGTTCGTGATCTCTTCGACCTGCCGGACCGTCTCCTGGACCGCCGCCATGCCTCGCTCCTCAACCCCTGTGCCAGAACCGATTAACCGAGTGGGCTAGTCGGGTACTCCGATGCGGAAGGCCCCAAGGACGTTCCCTTGGGAGGCCTGTGCTGCCGCCCTTCTTTCGCCATAGATAGGCGTTTCGGCGGCGAATGCCAGCGAAAACCCGACTGCGAGAGTCGTTCTCAGCCGCGCTCCGCTGGACCCCGGCATGCGGACCGCTCATGCCGGGGCCCCTTGTATCACATCATGTTGTTGGTGCCGGCGGGCAGCCGCACCGTCAGCCCGTCGAGCTCGTCGCTCATGATGATCTGGCAGCCGAGGCGCGAGGTCTTGGTCAGGCCCCAGGCGAGGTCGAGCATATCCTCCTCGTCCTCGCGCGCCGGCAGCAGCCGGTCGTACCATTCCGGCTCGACGATCACATGGCAGGTCGAACAGGCCAGCGAGCCCTCGCAGGCGCCTTCCAGATCGACGTCGTATTTGTGCGCGATCTCCATGATCGACAGCCCGGCCGGGGCGTCGATCTCGCGCCGGTTCCCGTCCGGCTCGATGAAGATGATCCTGGGCATTCCGGACCCGTGCTCCTGCTCGAAACGAGGTGTTCTACGCAAGCTCGAAAAAGGGGGCAATGGCGATGTCGATTCCCACGAGAAGCCGCCGGAACCACCGGCCGGAGGATGGCCTCGATATGGTCCCATTTGAAACAAATAGCGAATAGAAGGTCGAGGCATCCGGCCGCGACAATTGGCCTCCTAATACCGAGGTATGGGATCCTCAAGGCAGCACTCATTGAACCGCAGCATCACGGAGGGGGAAACGATGACCGACTATGTTGGCACCGATGGGAAGGACACCCTCGTCGGCGGCGCCGGAAACGACCGGTTCTTCGGCCGGGGCGGCGACGATACGCTGACGGGTGGCGGCGGCAACGACATCTTCGTCTTCGACGCGCGCGCGTTCGGCCAGGACACCATCACCGACTTCAACGACGGCGACAAGATCGACCTGTCGCCTCTTTACATCACCGATTTCGACACGCTGAAGCACTTCATGAAGCAGGACGGCGACGATGTCGTCATCACCTTCGGCTACGGCATGATGGAGGCCATTCCCCCAGATCCGCCATGGCCCAACAATGAGGTCATCCGTCTCAAGAACGTCTCGTTGGACAGCCTGAGCGCCGACGACTTCGTCTTCGACACCTCCACCACTCCGCGCTCTGTCAATGGCACGACGTTCGACGATGCCCTGTTCGGCGGCAACGGCAACGAATGGATCGACGGCGGCAACGGCAACGATGTTGTCTTCGGCGGTGGCGGCGACGACCGCATCTACCAGGGTGTCCGGGTCGACGGCGGCGCCGGGGTCGATACCGTCATCCTGGGCAACGATTTCGTTCACTGGGGTTTCTCGGCAGATCTCCAGTTCGGTGAATACACCAATGTCGAGAATGTCGACGGCACGAGCTACGACGACACCGTTCGAGGGGATCGTGGCAGCAACGTGTTGCGAGGGCTTGGCGACAACGATGCTCTCGCCGGCCGCGACGGCAACGATGTGCTCGACGGCGGCGAGGGCGCCGACAGCCTCGACGGCGGTGGCGGCACCGACCTCGCCAACTACTGGTTCTCCCCCACCCCGTATCGGCCGGCGGTCGGGGTCACCGTGGACCTCTCTACCGGCACAGGCCGCGGCGGCGATGCCCAAGGCGACACCTTGATCGGCATCGAGAATATCTATGGCAGCTCCGAGCGCGACCACCTCATCGGCGACGCCGGAGCCAACAGGATTGTCGGCTTCTCCGGCAATGATGTCCTCGAAGGCGGCAACGGCGACGACGTCCTGGACGGCCACGCTCACGCCGACATTATCGAGGGCGGCGACGGCAATGATACCCTCATCGGCGGCGTCGGTCATGACCGGCTGGTCGGCGGCGCCGGGAAAGACGCCATGCGCGGCGGCGATGGCATCGACCATTTCGTCTATCGCTCGGTCGACGACAGCTATGACCCGGTTGGTGACAGCCTGGCCGCCGGCGCCAATGCCGACCGGATCGCCGACTTCAGCCAAACCCAACGGGACAAGATCGACCTGTCGGCGATCGACGCCGACGCCGGAGCATCGGGCAATCAGACTTTCACCTTCATCGGCTCCGGCTCGTACACCCACCATGCCGGCGAACTGCGCTTCGCCATCAGCAACGGCCAGACCACCGTCGCCGGCGACGTCGACGGCGACGGCACGTCCGACTTCCACATCATCCTGACCGGCGCCATCACCCTGCAGGCGACGGACTTCGTGCTGTAGGGGAGAAGGACCGGCCGGCATTCGCGGCGATCCAGGCGTCTGAGATGCTGGACGGGCGAGCCCGCTCAGGGTTCACCAGGAGGGGGATGCCTCACATCGTTGGTGGCCCAGAATTCTCAGGCCACCGCGCGTCCGCGCTTCCGCTCGGCCAGCGCGATCCAGGCGGCGACGCAGCGGTCGACCGCCGCGGCGTCGGTCGTCGGCCCCAGGCTGATCCGGATCGCGCTTTCGGCCAGCTCGGCCGGCAGGCCCATCGCCTCCAGCACGTGGCTGCGCCGGACCTTGCCCGAGCTGCAGGCCGAGCCGGCGCTGACCGCGATCCCGGCGAGGTCGAGCGCCGCGACCTGGGTCTCGGCGGTGACGCCGGGCATGGCGACGCAGCTGGTGTTGGCGACGCGCGGCGCGGCGGCGCCGATTACGACGGCCCCGGCGTCGACAAGCCGCGCCTCCAACCCATCGCGCAGCGCCGCGATCCGCGGCTGGTCGGCGCGGTCGGCCACCACGGCGGCCGCGGCGCCGAAGCCGGCGATGCCGGCGACGTTCTCGGTCCCGGCGCGGCGCCGCCCCTCCTGCGCCCCACCACGCAGCAGCGGCGCCAGCGGCAGCCCGTCGCGCAGGACCAGGACGCCGATGCCCTGCGGCCCGCCCAGCTTGTGGGCGGAGAGGCTGAGCGTATCGACATCGACCCCGACCGAGGGCAGCGCAATCCGCCCGGCAGCCTGGACCGCGTCGCAATGCACCAGCGCGCCGTGGCGGCGGGCGATGGCCGCGGCCTCGGCCACCGGCTGGATCACGCCGGTCTCGTTGTTCACCGCCATGACCGAGACGACCGCGGGCTCGGCACCGGCCGCCAGCAGGCGGTCGAGCGCGTCGAGGTCGACCCGGCCGGCGCCGTCGACCGGGATGCGCTCCGTGGCCCAGGCCAGGGCGCTGTCATGCTCGATGGCGGAGGCCAGGACGCGGCGGCGGCCGAGCCCGGTCAGCGCCAGGGCGTTGGCCTCGGTGGCGCCGCCAGTGAAGACGATCTGGGCCGGCGCGACGCCGGCCAGGGCCGCGACCCGGGCGCGGCCGGCCTCGACCAGGCGCCGGGCCTCGCGGCCGAAGCGGTGCACGGAGGACGGATTGCCAACGATCCCGAGCGCCGCGAGCATGGCGTCGCGCGCCTCCGGCAGCAGCGGCGCGGTGGCGTTGTGGTCGAGATAGACGGGGGTCACGGCCCCTCCCCTCATTCGGCGGCGACGGTCACGCCCTGCCCGGAGGGGAACAGATGGCTGGAGCCGAGCACCCGGCGGTTGACCACGTCCTCGACCGTGACCGAGGACAGGTAGAGATGGATCTGGTTGCCCAGCTCCTCCCACAGGTCGTGGGTCAGGCAGCGGCTCTTGTCGCTGTGGCAGCCGAGCGGGCTGTGCTTCTCGCAGCGGGTCGCCTGGATCGGCTCGTCCACCGCGAAGATGATGTCCGAGATCCGCACCGTGCCGCAGGGTCGGGCCATGAGATAGCCGCCGCCGGGCCCGCGCACGCTGCGGACCAGGCCGCCGCGGCGCAGCTTGGCGAAGAGCTGCTCCAGATACGGGAGGGAGATTTCCTGGCGGAGGGCGATGTCGGCGAGCGCCACCGGGCCTTCGGCTCCGTGCCGCGCCAGGTCGACCATCGCCATGACGGCGTAGCGTCCCTTGGTGCTCAAACGCATCTTCTGCGCCCCCAACGGCCCGGCCTGCCCGCCGGACCGGAATTGCAACTGCTGCCCGCACCGCGGACCGGATGCCGGACAGATCCGGCGGCCGGACCTGCGGCGCCATACGCGATCCTCACCCTTGCCCGACCGGCGTGCCTCGATCATCGCGAAGACGCTTGAACACGAAGCCCGTCCCGATGCTATACGAACATTTCGCGTGGATCGTGTGGACGGCGGTGGCCGGCACGGTCCGCGCCATGGCAGGGTGAGTGACCGCTCAAGAGTGACCGCTTAGATATAGATATCCGAGTGTCATGGTCAAGAAAGCCGCCCCCACGCGCCGCCCGTCGGCATCGCCGGATGCGGTGCCGATGATCTGGCCCGCCCCGTCGCAACTTCGAGGAGCTTAACGGCCGATGCCGGATGTCATCTTCAACGGATCCGAGGGACGCCTCGAAGGCCGTTACACCCCGAGCAAGCGCACCAACGCGCCGATCGCGCTCCTCCTGCACCCGGACCCGCTTGGCGGCGGGACGATGTTCAACAAGGTGGTGCACACGCTGTACCAGGCCTTCAAGAAGCACGAATTCACCGTGCTGCGCTTCAACTTCCGCGGCGTCGGCCGCAGCCAGGGCGTGCACGACCGCGGCGAGGGCGAGCTGTCCGACGCCGCCTCGGCGCTGGACTGGCTACAGGCGCTGAACCCGAACGCCGAGGCCTGCTGGGTCGGCGGCTTCTCCTTCGGCGCCTGGATCGGCATGCAGCTGCTGATGCGCCGACCGGAGATCGACGGCTTCATCTCGGTGTCGCCGCCGGCCAACAAATACGACTTCACCTTCCTGGCGCCCTGCCCGTCCTCCGGCCTGATCATCCAGGGCGACAAGGACGACCTCGTACCGCATGACTCGGTGCAGAAGCTGGTCAACAAGCTGTCGCAGCAGAAGGACATCAAGATCGACTACCGGCTGATCCCGGGGGCGAACCACTACTTCACGCTGCACAACGACCAGCTGCTGGCCCATATGGACGACTATCTGAGCAAGATGGTGAAACTGTCGCCGCAGCAGCCCGCGGACTGACCGCGCGGCCTCGCGGCCGGACCAGGGGAGGACGCGATGGCGACGACCGGACCCGAGACGCCGAACGCCGACCAGATCGCCTATTGGAACGAGGCCGTCGGGCCGACCTGGGTGGAACTGCAGGAGCCGCTCGACCGCCTGACCGCCCCGATCGGCCGGCACGCGATCGAGACGCTGGCGCCGCGGCCGGGCGAGCATCTGCTCGATATCGGCTGCGGCTGCGGCGGCAGCACGCTGGAGCTGGCGCGGCGCGTCGGCCCGGACGGCGCCGTCCTCGGCGTCGACGTCTCGGCGCCGATGCTGGAGGTCGCGCGGCGCCGTGCGGCCGAGGCCGGCCTGGCCAATGCCCGTTTCCGCGAGGCGGATGCGCAGACCGCCGATTTCGAGCCCGGCCGCTTCGACGGGCTGTTCTCCCGCTTCGGCGTGATGTTCTTCGCCGATCCGGCCGCGGCCTTCGCCAATCTGCGCGGCGCGCTCAAGCCCGGCGGCCGGCTCGCCTTCGTCTGCTGGCGCCCGCTCGCCGAGAACACTTGGGCGACCGTGCCGCTGCAGGCGGGGCTGCCCTACCTGCCGGCGCCGGAACCGCCGGCTCCGGGCGCGCCGGGTCCGTTCGCCCTCGCCGATGCCGACCGGATCCGCGACATCCTTGGACGCGCCGGCTTCGGGCGGATCGAGGTCAAGCCGCTCGACACCAAGACCGGGGTCGGCGGTCTCGAGGAGACGCTGGCCCTGACGCTTCGCAGCGGCCCGCTCGGCGCCCTGCTGCGCCAGAACCCCGACAAGCGGGAGGTCGTCGCCCCGGCCGTCCGCAAGGCGCTGGCGCCTTACGAGACGGCGGCAGGCGTGCAGTTCGATGCCGCCACCTGGATCGTCACCGCCGCGGCGTGATCCGCCGGCGCATGGGAGGTTCGATTTGAGGCCGGGGCGGCCGGCATGCTACAGCCCTGCTCCCGACCTTTGATCGACGTTCGACCGACCATGACCGGATTCCGCTCCGACTTCCTGCGCACCCTCGAGGCGCGCGGCTTCATCCATCAGGTGACGGATGCCGAGGGCCTGGACGCCCTGGCGGCCAAGGGACCGGTCACGGCCTATATCGGCTACGACGCCACGGCGGACAGCCTGCATGTCGGGCATCTGGTGCAGATCATGATGCTGCGCTGGCTGCAGAAGACCGGCGGTCGGCCGATCGCGCTGATGGGCGGCGGCACCACCAAGATCGGCGACCCGTCCTTCCGCGACGACCAGCGGCCGCTGCTCGACGACGCCACGATCGCGGCCAACATCGCCTCGATCCGCCGGGTGTTCGCGCGCTTCCTCGATTTCGAGCGCGGCGCGATCATGGCCAACAACGCCGACTGGCTGGACGGCCTGGCCTACATCCCGTTCCTGCGCGAGATCGGGCGGCACTTCACCATCAACCGCATGCTGACCTTCGATTCGGTGAAGCTGCGGCTGGACCGCGAGCAGCCGCTGACCTTCCTCGAATTCAACTACATGATCCTGCAGGGCTACGACTTCCTGGAGCTGTCGCGGCGCTACGACTGCGTGCTGCAGATGGGCGGCTCGGACCAGTGGGGCAACATCGTCAACGGCATCGACCTGGCGCGCCGCATCGCCGGGCGCGAGCTGTACGGCCTGACCTCGCCGCTGCTCACCACCGCCTCCGGCGCCAAGATGGGCAAGACCGCGGCCGGCGCCGTCTGGCTGAACGAGGACAGGCTGCCGGTCTACGACTACTGGCAGTACTGGCGGAACACCGAGGACGCAGATGTCGGCCGCTTCCTCAAGCTGTTCACCGAGCTGCCGCTGGACGAAATCGAGCGGCTGGCGGCGCTGGGCGGAGCCGAGATCAACGAGGCCAAGAAGATCCTGGCGACCGAGGCGACCGCGCTGGTGCATGGCCGCGACAAGGCCGAGGCGGCGGCCGAGACCGCCCGCCAGGCCTTCGAGCAGGGCGTGTCGGCCGAGGGGCTGCCGTCGATCGAGGTGCCGCGGGCCGAGCTGGCGGCCGGCATCCAGGCCTTCCGGCTGTTCGCCCGGGCCGGCCTCGCCACCTCGAACGGCGAGGCCCGGCGGCTGATCCAGGGCGGCGGCGGCCGCGTCAACGACGTCGCCATCGCCGATCCGGAGCAGCCGGTCGGCGACCGCGACATCGGCGCCGACGGCGTGATCAAGCTCTCCGCGGGCCGCAAGAAGCACGTGCTGGTGCGGCCTGCCTGAGGATGGATCCCTCGCAATGGTGGCAAAGTGCCACCATTGCGAGGGATCACAGCTCCGGGCAGCATGACCTCCTCTCGCCCGCGCCGCGAAGACCGCGCGGCCAGTCAGACAGGAGGGGCATGATGATCCGGCATGCATGGGCATGGTTGGCAGTGGCGGCCTGCGCGCTGGGCGCGACCGGGGCACAGGCCGCGTCGCCGCCCGCGGTCGAGGCGCCGGACGGCATGGTGGTATCGTCCCAGCACCTCGCCTCCGACGCCGGGGCCGAGATCCTGCGGGCCGGCGGCAATGCGGTCGACGCCGCCGTCGCCGTCGGCTACGCCCAGGCGGTGACCAACCCCTGCTGCGCCAATATCGGCGGCGGCGGCTTCATGGTCATCCACCTGGCCAAGGAGAAGCGCGACACCTTCCTGAACTTCCGCGAGACCGCGCCGGCCGCCGCGACCAGGACGATGTATCTCGACGCCGAGGGCAACCCGATCAAGGGCGCCAGCCTGTACGGCTATCTCGCGGTCGGCGTGCCCGGCAGCGTGCTGGGCCTCGACACCGCGCTGCAGCGCTACGGCACCCTGCCGCGCGAGCAGGTGATGGCGCCCGCGATCCGGCTGGCCCGCGAGGGCTTCGTCCTGACCCGCGGCGACACCGATATCCTCGACGCCGGCGCCGCCCTGCTGAAGAAGGACCCGGTGGCGTCTAAGATCTTCTTCCGCCCCGACGGCTCGGCGCTGCAGCCGGGCGACCGGCTGGTGCAGGCGGACCTGGCCGACACCCTCGAAGCCATCGCCAAGAGCGGGCCGGACGCGTTCTACAAGGGCCCGGTCGCGCAGAAGGTCGCGGCGGCGATGGAGGCCAATGGCGGCATCATGACCGCCCGGGACTTCGCCGACTACACCGTGACCGAGACGGATCCCGTCACCTGCAGCTATCGCGGCTACGTCTTCGTGTCCTCGCCGCCACCCTCCTCCGGCGGCACGACGATGTGCGAGATCCTGAACATCCTCGAGGGCTACGACCTGAATGCGCTGGGCTGGCATTCGGCCGCAGGCGTCCATCTGATGGTCGAGGCGATGCGCCACGCCTATATGGACCGCAACACCTATCTCGGCGACCCGGCCTTCGTGAAGAACCCGCTCGACCGGCTGCTGAGCAAGGAGTACGCGGCCCAGATCCGGTCGAAGATCCTGCCCGACAAGGCGACACCGTCGAAGGAGGTGCAGCCGGGCGTGCCGCCCCACGAGAAGCCGGAGACGACGCACTACTCCGTGGTCGACAAGGACGGCAACGCGGTCTCGGTCACCTACACCATCAACGGGCTGTTCGGCGCCGGGGTGATCGCGCCCGGCACCGGCTTCCTGCTGAACGACGAGATGGACGACTTCACGGCCAAGCCCGGCGTGCCGAACCTGTTCGGCCTGGTGCAGGGCGAGGCCAATGCCATCGCGCCCGGCAAGCGGCCGCTGTCCTCGATGGCGCCGACGCTGGTGACCAGGGACGGCGAGGTCGTGCTGGTGCTGGGCAGCCCCGGCGGGGCGCGCATTATCACCATCACGCTGCAGGCGGCTCTCAACATGATCGATTTCGGCATGCAGCCGCAGGAGGCGGTGGATGCGCCGCGCATCCACCACCAGTGGCTGCCGGACGAGATCTTCGCGGAGCCCCGCGCTCTGTCGCCCGACACGGTGAAGCTGCTGGAGCAGATGGGCCACAAGGTGACGGTGCAGTCGCCCTGGGGCGCGGCCGAGCTGATCGCGCTGCAGCCCTCGGCTGCCGCGGCGGGATCCGGCGTCGCCTCCTCCGGCAATGACCGCGCCTTCGGTGGCAAGATGCGGCCCGGCTTCGTCTACGGCGCCAACGACAACCGCCGCCCGGCCGGGCTGGCGGTGGGCGAGTAGCTATCGGCCGCCGCTGCGCTCGCGCGGCGGTTGCTGCGGCCGCGGCTGCGCCGGCGGCCGCGGCGCGGCGCCGTCCGCCGAGGGCGTCTCCTCGAAGAACAGCCGGCGCAGGAAGCCCGGCGCCAGCACCGACAGCGGATTGACCGAGACCGAGGGGTCGGCGAAGGAGCCGCGGATCGTGTAGGTGAAGGCGAACAGCCCACCGCCCTCGCCGCCGGTGAGGATGTCGCCGATCAGCGGGATCGAGCTGATCACGCTGTTGATGTGGTAGATCGGCACGATGGTGCCGGCGAGGTCGATGGTCTCGGCCCTGAGGTCGATCACGCCGTCGAATGCCAGCCCCAGGTCGCCGCCGGCCCCCCGCCCCTGCTTCAGCGTGATCCGCCGCTGCGCCGCGGCGTAGGTGAAGTCGGCGTCGAGCCGGTTGAAGGTCAGCCCGCTGGTGCCGAACAGGTCCTGCAGGCCGGAGGGCGAGGTGGCGGCCAGCAGCCGCGCCATGCCCGGCGCCTCGCGCAGCACGAAGCCGCGGGCGTCCACCCGGCCGTCGATCGCGCCGGTGACGCCGTTCCGGGTGCCGGTGGCCAGCAGGCTGCCGCCAGTGATGTTCTCGGCGATGTCGAGCACGCGCAGGGCTTCGCCCGCATCCTCGCTGCGCAGGGTCAGGATCTGCCGGTCCGGCTGCCCCTGCTGCGGCGTCAGCCGCAGGTCGATCGGCCGCCCGCCCGGCAGCTGCGCCGCCAGGGTCACGTCCTGCAGGTTGGTGGTGCGGCCGATCGCCCGGCCGTGCACCGAGCGCAGCGACCGGTTGTCCCCGAAGGACAGTTCCGCGACGTCGAAGGTGGCGTCGATCCGCGGGCCCGGCGCCGGGTCGGTCGCCGATCTATCGGACGACGCGCCCCCCTGCCCCGCGGCGGTGCGCCGCTGTCCCAGGATGCCCGAGACGTCGAGATGCGTGCCGCTGAGCGCCAGGCGATAATGGTCCGGCCCCAGCACCTCGACCTGGCCCTTCACGTCGTTCGGACCCTGCCGGAACGAGGCGATGGAGAGCTGGGCCAGCGATCCGTCGCGGGCGAAGTCGGCGCTGCCGGAAGCGGTGATGTCGCCGCCCGAGACGCTGAACTGCGAGACCTTGGTGACGCGGTCGCCGGCCAGGGCCAGGCTGACCGTCGCATTCGCCCTGCCGCCCGGCGGCTTGACCCAGCCGATCGGGTCGATGGCGAGCCGGGTGTCGGTGAGGTCGAGCTTGGCGTCGAGCGTCGCCGCCCCGCCGGAGCGTCTGGCGTAGTCGAGATCGGCGCCGATGGTGCCGCCGACCGGCTCGAATTCGGGCAGGCGCAGCGCCGCCCGCGCCTCCGCGTTCAAGGTCGCCTGGGCCGACACCCTGGTCTCGATCGCCGAGTCATCGAAGGCTTCGCGCCAGGAGAAGGTGAGCGGCACGGCGTTCACCTGCCCCTTGCCCTGCAGCGTCATGCCGGATTTGTCGAGCGTCAGCCTGGCGTCGGTGCCGGTCAGGTCGTAGCCCGGCTTGGCGGCGGCGATGCCGACATTGCTGAGCTGGCCCTCCACGGCCATGCGGACCGCCTCGAACGGCAGGTCGGCCAGCAGCGAGAAGCCGAAGTGCAGCCGCGCCGACGCCCGACCGGACATGCGGTCGGGCACGAGGTCCATCTTCCGGGCGTAGCCGAGCCGCGGCACGTCGAGCACCGACATGATCGCCTTCACCGGCCCTTCGACCCGGGCGTCGATATCGATCACCTGGTCGCGCAGGTCGAGGCCGGTGATGGTGATCTCGGAAGGCTGTACCTCGACATCCTGCAGCCGCCCGCCGGCCGTGGCGATGCGCATGGTCGACTGGTTGAAGCTGGCCGCGGCGTTGAGGCCGGTGATCGGCGGCAGCCCGTCGAAATAGTGCACCGTCATGTCGCGCGCCTGGATCGTGCCGTCGGCCGACACCAGGGTCACCGCCTCAGGATCTGAGATGGGCGCCCGCGCATGCAGGCTGAACTCGGTGCGGTCGATCACGCCGTCGCGGAGATTGGTGGTGATCCAGGCGCGGGCGCCGCTGGGCAGGCCGGGGGGCCACAGGCTGTCCAGCAGATCGACCGGCACGCCGGCGACGGTTCCGGCCGTCACCAGCTCGATGGTGTCGCCGACCGCGTCGACCTGGCCGGACAGGGAGATCTTCGGCCCGCCGAAATCGATGCTGAAATCATCGAGCGTCAGCCGCCGCTTCGGCAGGTCGACCGTGCCCGACAGGCTGGTCCGGGCGACGCTGAACGGCGCGGTCCACAGCGGCGGCAGCCGGAGCGTCGTGTTGATGCTGGTCAGCGAGAACCGGCCGCCCGTCGGCTGGAAGCGGGAGTCGAAATCGGCTTCGACCCGGCCGGACACCGGGCTTTCGATCGCCTCCAGCGGCGCCAGAACCGGCGAGATCCGGGTCAGGGCCGCCGGAACCACATTGGCGAAGGTCACGGTCGCCCGGCCGCTGCGGCTGGCCCGCAGATAGTGGATCTCGGCGCCGAACTGCGCCGTGCCGCCACCGGAGACGACGGCGAGCGATGCCCGGCCGTCGACGCCGGTCGGGGTGCGGCGAAGGTCGGCCGAGGCCTTGGGCGCGAGCCAGCTTCGCCCCAGCAGGCGGTCGTCGATGCGGACGCTGCCGTCGACCAGGGTGAGGCGGGTGAGCGAGGCGATCGGGCTGTCCTCGCTGCCGATCCGGGCGTCCAGCGCGGCCAGCAGGTCCTTGACCACGTCGCGGGTCGGCGCCCCTTCGGCCGGGGTCGAGGCTCCACCCTCCCCGCTCTCGCTCGCCTCCAGGCCGAAGCTGAACTCGCCCGCCTCGGTCCGGGTCACCCGCAGATGCGGCCGGATCAGGTCGATCCGCGACGGCGCCACCACCCCGCGCAGCAGCTTCGGCATGCTGACATTGGCCGAGCTCTCCGGAACGATCGCGATCAGCGCCCCGTCCTTCTGCCGCACCCGCACGTTGCGCGCGGCCAGCACCACCGGCCGGTCGAACCCCTCCCAGCGCAGGGCGAGCGCGCCGATCTCGACCGAGGCCTCGTTGTCGGAGATCGCCTGCTCGACATAGGGGGTGAGGAAATCGATCTCCATCGGCCCGGAGGAAAGCCGCCAAGCCAGCACGACGGCGGCAAGGGCGACGCCGGCGACCGCCAGCCCGACGATCTCGGCCAGGATCTTCAGCGCCCTCATCCCGAACGTTTCACCCTCGCTTGACCCGTCCCCACGGGACTCCGATGCTGCGCCCGCACCTTAGGCACATGGACAGCGCGATGCCACGTTCCGAAGCCAATCAGACAGAAGCCGTCTGGCCCCGCGCGGGCGATCCCGACCGTGCCCGGCGCGGAGTCGAACGGTGGCTTGAACGCGCGACCGAGCAATCCGATCCCGGGCTTCGCGATTTCATCGCGGCGCTGCCCGACGACCTGCAGGGACGCGCCCTGCTCGACGCCGTGTTCGGCGGCAGCCCCTATCTGACCGAGCTGGCGCTGCGGACCCCGGCGACCGTCCGGCGCTTCCTCGCCGAAGGCCCCGACGCCGCCGTCGCGGCGGAGCTGGCGGCCCTGCGCGCCGACACCGCGGCCGAGGCCGACACCACCCGGCTGATGCAGGCCTTCCGCCTGGCCAAGCGGCGCGTCGCCCTCCTGATCGCGCTGGCCGATATCGGCGGGCTGTGGCCGCTGGAGCGGGTGACCGGCGCCCTTTCCGACCTCGCCGAGACGACCCTCGATCTCGCCACCGCCCATCTCCTGGCCCGCGCCGCGGCGCGCGGCCTCCTGCGGCCCGAGGCCGTGGCGGCGCCGGATGCGTCCGGGCTGATCGTGCTGGGCATGGGCAAGCTGGGCGCGCGCGAGCTCAACTACTCCAGCGACGTCGACCTGATCATCTTCTACGACGCCGACAAGGTGCCGACCGACCGGCCGGACGACCTCGGCCAGACCTTCACCCGGATGGCCCGCGACCTGGTGCGGATCATGGAGGAGCGGACGGTCGACGGCTATGTCTTCCGCACCGATCTGCGGCTGCGGCCGGACCCCGGCGCGACGCCGCCCGCCGTGTCGCTGGCGGCGGCCGAGAGCTACTACACCAGCCTGGCACAGAGCTGGGAGCGCGCGGCGATGATCAAGGCGCGGCCGGTGGCGGGCGACCGCGCCGCCGGCGACGCCTTCCTCGACTTCCTGACGCCCTTCATCTGGCGCCGCAACCTGGACTTCGCGGCGATCCAGGACATCCACGCGATCAAGCGGCAGATCCATCATCATCACGGCCATGGCACGGTCGCGATCGAGGGCCACGACCTGAAGCTCGGCCGCGGCGGCATCCGCGAGATCGAGTTCTTCGTGCAGATGCAGCAGCTGATCTTCGGCGGCCGCGAGCCGAAGCTGCGCCTGCGCGGCACCGTCGCCGGGCTGGACGCGCTGGCCGAGGCCGGCCGGGTCGACCGCGGCACCGCCGTCAGCCTGGCCGAATGCTACCGCTTCCTGCGCCGGGTCGAGCACCGCATCCAGATGCTGGAGGACCATCAGACCCACGCGCTGCCGGAGGATCCGCGGGAGGTCGACGCACTGGGCCGCTTCCTCGGCTTCCCGGACCCGGCCTCGTTCCGCGCCACGCTGACCGACACGCTGCGGCTGGTCGAAGGCCGCTACGCCGAGCTGTTCCAGGAGGACCGACCGCCGGAGGGCAGCATCACCCTGGTCTTCGCCGGCGTCGACGACCATCCCGGCACGGTCGAGACGCTGCAGCGTCTGGGCTTCGCCCGCCCGTCCGAGGCGATCGGCGTAGTCCGCGGCTGGCTGCACGGCCGCTACCGGGCCCTGCGCAGCGAACGGGCGCGCAGCCTGATCACCGGGCTGGTGCCGCGGCTGCTGTCGATCGTCGGCGGCACCGCCGACCCGGACGCGACGCTGCAGCGGCTGGACGGGTTCCTGGCCCGGCTGCCGGCGGGCGTCCAGCTCTTCTCCTTGTTTAACGTCAACCCCGATCTCCTTGATCTGCTTATCGATATACTCGGATTCGGCGGCCGGATCGCGGATTATCTGACGGCCCATGCCGGCCAGCTCGAAGCGGTGCTGGCGCCGGGCTTCTTCAGCACCCTGCCGGGGCGTGAGCGGCTGCAGGAGCGGCTGGCGGCGGAGCTGGCGACCGCGCGGGACTTCGAGGACACGCTCGATCTGCTGCGGCGCTGGACCAACGACCAGCGTTTCCGCGCCGCGGTGCACATCCTGCGCCGGCTGTCGGAGACGCCGTCCTGCGCCACCTTCCTGTCCGACGTCACCGAGGTGGCGCTGCAGGCCCTGGTGCCCCGGGTGGAGGAGGAATTCGCGCGGCGGCACGGCCGCTTCCCGGAGGGCGGGCTGGCCCTGCTCGCCATGGGCAAGCTCGGCGGCCGCGAGATGACCATCCGCTCCGACCTCGATCTGATCATGATCCACGACGCCGGCGCCGATCAGATGTCGGATGGCGAGAAGCCGATCGGGCCGATGGTCTACTACACCCGGCTGATCCAGCGCCTGGTCTCGGCGATCACCGCGCCGACGGCGCAGGGCGCGCTGTTCGAGGTCGACATGCGGCTCCGGCCCTCCGGCAATGCCGGGCCGCTCGCGACCAGCCTGGAGGCCTTCCGTGCCTATCAGCACAGCGACGCCTGGACCTGGGAGCACATGGCCCTGACCCGGGCCCGGGTGATCCACGCGTCCGGGCCGCTGCGCGAGCGGATCGAGGCCGAGATCCGTGCCGTGCTGTGCCTGCCGCGCGATCCCGACAAGCTGCGGCGCGATATCGCCGAGATGCGCAGCCGGATGGCGCGCCAGCGCGACACTGCCGACATCTGGAACATCAAGCACTTCCGCGGCGGGCTGGTCAATGTCGAGTTCATCGCCCAGTACCTGCAGTTGCGGCACGCCGCCGATCACCCGCAGATCCTGCACCAGGCCACGGCCGAAGTGCTGCGCCGGGCCGCCGCCGCCGGCCTGCTGCCTGCGGCGGAGGCGGACTCACTGCTGCGGGCGCTGGCGACCTGGCAGCGAGTGCAGGCCTTCCTGCGCTTCGCCGTCGAAGACCGGTTCGACCCGGCAGAGGCTTCCGACGCGATGATCCGCGGCCTGCTCCGCGCCGTCGGCGAGGATGCCGCCGCCCCGCCGGACGACCTCGACGCCGCCGCGGCCGGGATGCGGCGGCAGGCGGCCGAAGTCATGGCGGTGTTCGACCGGCTGATCGGGTCGCCGCCCCTTGCCCCCGAGGCCGCGGCGTCTTAGGCAGAACGCAGAGAACCGCGCGTGGAGAGACCCGAATGACCGTCGAGATCGGCAAGCCCGCCCCGGATTTCACCCTGCCCAAGGCCGGCGGCGGGACCGTCTCGCTGTCGGCCCTGCGGGGCCGGAAGGTGATCGTCTACTTCTATCCGAAGGCCGACACCTCCGGCTGCACCAAGGAGGCCTGCGGCTTCAACGACGCGCTGCCGGAATTCGAGCACGTCGACGCCACGGTGATCGGCATCTCCAAGGACCCGGTGCCGGCGCTGGAGCGTTTCGCCGCGAAATACGGCCTCACCTTCACCCTGGCCTCGGCCAAGGACGACGACACGGTCGAGCGCTACGGCGCCTGGGTCGAGAAGTCGATGTACGGCCGGAAATACATGGGTATCGACCGCTCGACCGTGCTGGTCGACGAACAGGGCATCGTCCGCGGCCTGTGGCGCGGCGTCCGGGTGCCGGGCCATGTCGAGGCCGTGCTGGCCGCGACGCAGGGCCGGTCGAGCTAGAGCATTTTCCGATCAGTCGCGGTCATATCCGGCAGCAGTAAAGTAGTTCTGGCAATCGTCAGGTGTGAAGGCGTCGACGGCCAGTGCGATCGCCTGCCAGAGGTCGTCGACGGTCCTGGGGGCGAGCTTCTTGAGGAAGGCCTTGAGTTTGGAGAAGGCCATCTCGATCGGGTTGAAGTCTGGGCTATAGGCCGGCAGGAAGCGCAGCTTGGCGCCGGTGCCTTCGATGGCGCTGCGCACGGCAGCAGGTTTGTGGGCGGGCAGGTTGTCCATGACGACGATGTCGCCCGGGTTCAGCGTCGGGACCAGGACCTGCTCGACATAGGCCAGGAAGGCGGGGCCGT
>NZ_KE383987.1:0-104910 GCF_000423185.1 Inquilinus limosus DSM 16000
GGTCGAGGACCGCCCGGTGGGCTCGGTCGTGGCCGGGCTCGTCTGCGGCCTCGGCCTGGCCGGGGACTGGCGCCGCCGGACGCCGCGCTGCGGCAAAGGCCCGTCTCCGGGCCGGCCGGACGGCAGCCCGGAGGAGATCCGGGCCGAGCGCGCCCGCCGCCGGGCCGCGGTCGCCGCCGTGATCGAACAGGCCATCGCCGACCTCGCCCCTGCCGACCGGGCCGCCGACCTCAAGGCGGGGCTGGCGATCCGGATGCAGGAGCCCGATGTCGACACGCTGCTCGACACCGTGAGCATCGGCCGGGCCGTGATCCGCCTGTGCCGCTCCCTCGCCTTCGACATCTGGAACGACGTCGACGACTATCTCGACCGCCCCGCCCCCGACACCGGGTGAGCGGCCGGGGCGTCGCGGTGGCGGTGCGCCCTCGACCGCTGGGCTGAGACTCCCTATGGCCCATGCTTGGCGATATGATCTCGGCACCATCGGCAACCCATCGGGCGGATCGTGCGACGTTTCAGGCCCCCTCCCGGGTCGGCCGGCTTCACCCTGATCGAGATGCTGATCGTGCTCGTGATCCTCGGGCTGGCGATGGCCGTGGTCGGGCTGGCCGTGCCGGATTGGCGCGCCCGCTCGGCGCTGCGCGAGGCCGGCGCCGGGCTGGAGCGGCTGCTGGCGCAGGCGCGCGGCACCGCCTTGCGGCGGCAGAGTCCCGTGCTGGTCCGCTTCGATCCCGAGGACCGGCGCATCGGCATCCCTGCGCTCGACCGCTGGCAGGCGGTGCCGGACGGGGCCGTGCCGAGCCTCACCGGCGCTGCCGTCGCGCTTGGCGGCGACGCCCCTGCCCTGCTGTTCCTCGGCGACGGGTCGATCAGCGGCGGCGTCCTGACGCTCAGCCGCGGCGATCACCGCCTGGCTGACCGGCACCGTCCGGCAGGAGGATGCGCCGTGACCCGGACGCGGCGCGAGGCCGGCTTCACCCTGGTCGAGGTGCTGGTGGCCCTGGCCGTGCTGGGCGGCGTCGCCGCCACGGCCCTGGTGCTGCTGGTGTCGAGCCGCGACCGGGACGCCCGCGCGACCGCGCAGGCCCGGGCCACCCTGGCGGCCGAGGCGATCCTGGAGCGGGTCGGGCTGGACCTGCCGCTGGCGCCGCGCAGCGCCAACGGCCGCCTCGCCGACGGCAGCGCCTGGTCGCTCGCCATCGCCCCCTGGCGCGAGGAGGGGATGCCGCAGGCGCCGGGCCAGCCCGGGCTGCTGTCGGTCACCGTCCGGGTGGCGCCGCGGCGCGGGCCGGCGGTCCAGCTCACCACCCTCCGCGCTGCAGGGCTGCCGCCGTGACGGGCCGGCGCCGCGAACGCGGCTTCACCCTGGTCGAGGTGCTGGTGGCGCTGGTCCTGGCCGGGCTGGTGGTCGCCGCCGCCGTCGGGCTGCCGAACCTGTTCGCCCGCTTCGACCAGCAGTCGCGGCAGGCGGCGGAGCTGCGCGACCGCGTGGCCGCCGCCGGCCGGCTGCTGCGCGCCCTGGCCGAAGGCGCGGTGCCGGACCTGTCGCGCGAGGAGACTGCCGAGCCGGCCGACGCGGCGGGGCTGACCCTGTTGTCCTGGGGGCCGCCGATCCTGGCGCTCGACCGGCCGACCCCGCTGACCCTGCGGGTGGTGCAGGCCGACGGCCGGGCCGCGCTGCGGCTGTCCTGGACCGATCCCGGGACGGGCACGGCGCGGGAGGAGACGGTGCTGGACGGCGCCCGCTCGATCCGCCTGTCCTATTTCGCAACCGGGGGCAACGGCGGCAGCTGGCGGTCCGACTGGGCCCGGCCCTGGGCGCTGCCGGCGGCGGTGCTGCTGCGCATCGACGCGCCGGAGCTCGGCCCCCCGATCGACCTGATCGCCCGCACCCGCGCCCGGCTGCCGGAGGCCTGCCTGGCTCTGCCGCAGGAGCCGGCCTGCCGGCCGGGCTAGCCGCCGCAGGCGATCTCCGCCGGCTCGCCCTGGTCGCGCTGCGACAGGATCCGGATGTTCGGCGCCCGCGCCGACAGCAGGATCACGGCCTCGCGGGCGACACGCGCGCCGCGCGGCGTGGCGGCCTCGGCCCGCAGCCGGTAGACCGGCTCCTCATCGGCCAGGAAGCGCTGCAGATGGGCGAGGCGCGGATCGGCGGCCCCGGTCCAGCCGCCACGCAGCGCCTCGACATCGGCGCCGGTCACGCCGGGCAGCCGGTGCAGCCCCTGCTCCGCCAGGCCGACGGCGGAAAGGCCGCGGCTGCCGGTCAGCACCGTGAAGCGGTCCTCGAACAGCCGTGCCACCGGCGTCAGCCGGGCGCAGGGCGGCAGCAGCGCGAGCACGCTCGGCAGCGGCGCCGGCTGCCGCCGCGCCGCCTCGATCCGCTGCAGCGCTCGCTCGCGGAGATCCGGCGACACCGGCAGGCCGTCGAGCAGGGTCTGGATCAGCTCCATCGAGCCGGCATTGAGGTCGGCCCGGCCGCTCTCGCGCAGGAAGGACAGGCGAATCTCGGTGCCGGCGAAGCGCCACGGCACCGGCGCCGGCGAGGCCAGCATGCGTTTCAGGAGCGGGTCGTCCTCGGTGCGCAGCGCCTGGACCAGCCGGGCGATGCCGGCATCGGCGAGGGCGCGGGCCCGGGCCACCTCGCCCGCCGCGGCGGCGGTGCCGACCCCGGTGCGGCTCCGCTCCAGCAGCACCAGCGCCGCGGTGGCGACCGCCCCGACGATCACCAGCACCAGGATCAGGACGAAGCCCCGCTGGCGATCACGACGCGCGTTCATGCCGGGCGCCTCATTCGCATGCGGGATCAGAGCGCCAGGTCGTTGATGCCGAGGATGGCCAGCAGGATCGACATGACGATCCCCCCGACGGCGAGGCCCAGGACGATGATCAGCGTCGGCTCCAAGAGGCCGACCAGGCGCTTGACCGAGGTCTCCAGCTCCTGCTCGTAGGCGTCCGCCACATGGCCGGCGGTGAGGTCGATGCGGCCGGTCTCCTCCCCCACCTTCAGCATCTGCACCGCGAAGTCGGGGAACAGCCCGGTCGCCGCCAGCGGCTCCGACAGGCCGCGGCCCTGGCGCACGCCGGTGACCACGGTGTCGAGCGCCGCCGCCACGGCCCGGTTCGGCACCACGTCGCGCGACAGGATCAGCGCGTTCGGCAGGTCGACGCCGTTGCCGGCCAGGGTCGCGAGCGTCCGGCAGAACCGCGCCGTCACCAGGATGCGCAGCAGCGGCGCCACCACGGGCAGGCGCAGCAGCGCGCGGTCCCAGAGGAGGCGCGGTCCGGGCAGCGCCAGCGCCTGGCGCAGCAGCAGGGCGCCGGCGAGGGCGGCGAGCAAGATCAGCCAGCCCCAGCCCTGCAGGAAGCGGCCGAGGGCGACGACGATCGCAGTCGGCACCGGCAGCTCCGCCCCGGCGTCGCGGAACACCGTCTCGAACTGGGGCACGACATAGGTCAGGAGCAGGGCGATCGAGGCCAGCGCCACCACGACCAGCAGCACCGGGTACAGCATCGCCGAGGCGACGGTGTCGCGGATCTTCTGGGAGCGCTCGCGCAGATCGGCCAGCCGGTCCAGCACCAGGGCCAGCGTGCCCGAGGTCTCGCCGGCCCGGACCATGTTGACGGCGAGGCGCGGGAAGACCGGCCCCTGGGCGTCGAGCGCGGCGCTGAGGCTGTGGCCGGCGCGCACGCTGTCGAGGATCGGCTGCGCCAGCCGGCCGATCGCGCCGCCGCGCCGGCCCGAGGCTCCGGCGCCGCCCGTCATGGTCATCAGCGCCCGCTCCAGCGGCTGGCCGGCGGTGAGCAGGATGGCGAGCTGGCGGATGAAGGTGGTCACCTCCTTCGGCCGCACCCGGCCGAAGCCGCGCCGGGCCCGCGGCCGGGCGCCGTGGACCGGCGTCGCCTCCAGCGGGAACTGGCCGAGCTGCTGCAGGTGCCGGATCACCGCGGCCTCGTCGGCGGCCTCGAGCTGGCCCTCGATCAGGTTGCCGGCCCCGTCCGCGGCCTTGAAGGCGAAGAGCGGCATCGCCTACCCCTCCTCGGTGACGCGGCGCACTTCCTCCAGCGTCGTCAGCCCGGCCAGGGCCTTGGCGACGCCGTCCTGGAACATGGTGCGCATGCCGGCGGCACAGGCGATGCGGGTCAGCTCGGCGGTCGAGATCCGCCGGTGCAGCGCCTCGCGGACCGCGTCGGTCAGCTCGAAGAACTCGAAGATGCCGATCCGGCTGGTGTAGCCGAGGCCGTCGCAGGAAGGGCAGCCGACGGCGCGGTGCAGCGTGGCCTCGGCGTCCCCGGGCATTCCCATCTGGCCCAGCTCCTCGGCCGAGGCCCGGTACGGGCTGCGGCAGGCGGCGCAGAGCTGGCGGACCAGGCGCTGGCCGATCACGCCCCGGATGGTCGAGGTCAGGAGATAGCCGTCGACGCCCATGTCGAGCAGCCGGTTGATCGCGCCGGTGGCGCTGTTGGTGTGCAGCGTCGACAGCACCAGATGGCCGGTCAGCGCGGCATGCACCGCGATGTTCGCCGTCTCCCCGTCGCGGATCTCGCCGACCATGATCACGTCCGGGTCGTGGCGCAGGCTCGACCGCAGCACCCGGGCGAAGTCGAGCCCGATCTGCGGCTGGACATTGGTCTGGTTGATGCCGGGGATCTGGTATTCGATCGGGTCCTCGACAGTCAGGATCTTGCGGCTCGGCTGGTTCAGGATGCGCAAAGCGGCATAGAGCGTCGTGGTCTTGCCGCTGCCGGTCGGGCCGGTGACCAGGAGGATGCCGTGCGGATGCGCCAGGTGGCGGCGGAGGCCGGCCTCCTCGGCCGCGGGCAGGCCGAGCTCGCCGAGGTCGAGCGCCATGCCCTTGGTGTCCAGCAGGCGGATGACGACGGCTTCGCCGTGCATCGTCGGCATGGTGGCGACGCGCATGTCGACCTTCTGGCCGCCGGCGGTGAAGCGCGCCCGTCCGTCCTGCGGCAGCCGGCGCTCGGCGATGTCGAGCCGCGCCAGGATCTTGATCCGGCTGACCAGGGCCGGACCCAGCTTCGCCGGCGGCGCCTTCATGTCCTTCAAGAGGCCATGGATGCGGTAGCGCAGCTTCAGCTGCTCGCGATAGGTCTCGAGATGGATGTCGGAGGCCTGCAGCCGCATCGCGTCGGCGATGATCTGGTTGACCAGGCGGATGACCGGCGCCTCCTGCGCCAGGTCGCGGAGCTGCTCGACATCGGGGTCTCCCGCCGCATCGGCCTCGATCTCGGCACCGTCGGCGATGCGCTCGACGCCGGACCGGCCGCCTTCGTACCAGCGGGCGAAGGCCTCGGCGAGGTCGTCCTCGGCCGCGACCACCGGCGTGACCGGCCGGCCCAGCGCCATCGCCACCGCCCGCAGGGCGAAGCCGTCGCCGGGATCGGCCATGGCCAGGGTCACCCCGTCTTCGCCTTCCGCCAGCGGCAGGATCCTGGAGTCCTTGAGGAACCGCACCGGCAGCCGGTCGGCCAGGACCGGCGCGTCCGGGAAGTCGGCCCGGCCGGCGAGCGGCAGGCCGTATTGGATCGACAGCGTCTGGGCGTAGTCCCGGCCCGACACCAGCCCCAGCCGCGTCACCAGCGCGGCCACCGGCTCGGACGACGCCTCCTCCAGCCGCGCCAGCCGGGCGATATCGTCGGGGCCGAGCTTGCCGAGCTCGACCAGGATGTCGACCAGGGACCGGACCTGATCCATCAGCGATCCCTCGTCATTGCAGCGGCACCATCCCGCCCGGATTGGCCGCGTCGCCGACCGGGCGCGGGGCGAACAGCACGTGCTTGGCGTCGCCGGCCGGGCTGGTCAGGCGCACGGCGGTCGGGCTGATCGTCTCGACGTGCCAGCCGCCGGCGTCGTCGCCCTGCCGGGCGGTGACGACGGGGCCGCCGGCCCGCGGCTTCAACAGGACGAAGGGGCCCTCCGGCCGCTGCACGATGCCGACCAGCACGAACTCCGTCCGCTCGACCGGCGGCGGCGCGGGTTCCGGCACCGCCTCGATCATCGGGGTGGGCGCCGGCTCGGCGACGGGCTCGGGCGGCGGCGGGCGCCGGGTGGCGGCGAAGAGCGGCCGGGCGGTGGTCTCGGTCAGGGCCTCCAGCGGGGCCAGCCGCGCCGGCTCCACCGGCGTGGCGGCCGGCAGCGGTTCCGCCAGATCGGGGACAGCCGGGGCGTCGGCCCGCTCGACGGCGGCGACCGGCGCCGCGGACTGGTCGGGCAACAGCAGGGCGACAGGCACCGCGATCCCGCCGACGGCCAGGATGATCCAGGTCAGGGGACTCCAGGACCTCACGTCGCCCCTCCCGCCCCGGGCCGGTAGCCATAGACGTCGAAGGTGACGGACAGGACCGGGTCCGCCGTCTCCCGGTCCTCCGTCCGGATCTGCAGCGCGTCGACGAACAGGCTCGGCTGCCCGGCCTCGAGCGCGTGGAGGATGCGCTGCAGCGGGCCGATGCGGGTCGACAGCGACACCCGAAGCCCGATGCGCTGATAGGCCCCCTCGGCCCGTGCCGGCAGCACCAGCACGTTGTCGATCTGCGCCTCGGACCGGGCAGCGACGTCGCCGACCAGGCGCTGAAGCTCGGCGCCGCTGATCGCGGCGCCGGCGCCGCCGAGGAAGCGCTCGCCTTGCCCCAGCCCGGCCTTCAGCGCGTCGCGCCGGGCGGCGAGATCGGGCCGCGTGGCGGCGATCGTCTCGAACCGGGCGGCGGTGTCGGCCAGCGTGGCGGCCTCGGCATCGGCCCGCCACAGCCCGGACAGCGCGATGCCGAGCCCGGCGAGCGGGATCGCCACCAGGGCGACCAGCAGGGCCAGGGCGAGCCAGCGGGCGGGGAAGCGGAGCGACGCCATGCTCAGGGCTCCAGCCGCGGTTCGATGCGGGCGCCGACGCTGAACCGGTCGCGACCGGTGTCCCGGTCTCGCGTGCTCGGGGCCAGGAAACGGGTATCGGCGAAGCGGCCGGAGCCTTCGAGCACGCCGATCAGAGCGGAGGCGTCGGCGGCGCTGCCGCCGGCCCGCAGGCTCGTGTCGGCGATCGACAGGTCGGTCAGCCAGACGTCGTCGGGCAGCAGCCGGCTGACGGATTCGAGCACGATCGACGCCGCCGGGACGGACCGGCGCCTGTCGTCGAGGAAGCGCTGGCTGTCCGACAGATCGGCGATCTCCTGCCGCAGTTGCCGCACCTCCTCCACCGCCGGCCGCGCCGCCGCGATCCGGGCCTGCAGCGCCGCGATCTCGCGGCCACGCTCCCAGCTCTGCCAACCGATCCAGCCGCCGGCGCCGATCACCGCCGCCGCGAACAGAGCGGCCGCCGCCAGTGCCGCGCGCCGCAGCCGGCGGCGACCCGCCGCCGCGCGATCCTCACCGGGCGGCAGCAGGATGCGCCTGCCCTCCGGCCCGTCCAGCTCGATGGCCACGATCGGCACATCGAACTCCGCCAGGGCACGCCGGGCCGGCTCGACCGCAGAATCCGGCACCACGGTCAGCTCGATCTCGATCTTGCGCCCGCCCTCGGCGCGGCGCAGCACCTGCGCGGCGAGCCACACCCGGTCGCCCGGCCAGGGCATCAGCCGGTCCATCTCCCGGCGCAAGAGCTGCGGCAAGGTCGCCGTGGCCGCCGCGGGCAAGGTGAGATCACGGGACAGACCGGCTTCGGACTGGAGGCGCAGGACGACCGGCCGCCGCCGATTGTGCGCGGCCCAGTCTGCCAAGCCCCTGACCCTGGATCCCGTCTCCACCACCCAGCCATGGTCGGTCGACCGTGTCACCGGCAGCCGGTGGCGCGGACCGATGGTGCCCGTCAGCCGCTCGGGCAGGAACCCCGACAGCTCGCCGAACCACCATGCGACGAAGCGGCCCCAGGACCGGTGAAGCAGGTGAAACGGGGACGACTGCGACATGGGTCAGCCTGAAAAACGGCCTGGATCAGGCGCGGAGAATATTCCGCCCATAGAAGTCGAAGGACGGCTGCGCTGCAAGGGCCGATGCGACGCCAGACACGGACGAAAACCGCCGGACGTACATCGCCACCCGCGATCGCGGCTGCGGCGGCGCCGAGGCCATCCCCTCCCATTCGTGTTCGCGAATGGGCCCTCCCTCTCCCCGGGAGAGGGAAGAAAGTCCGGCGCTCCGATACGCCCCAGGCAGAAGGGCCAGCTCCGTGGCATCGTCGCGCGACAGGCCCGGCACCGCGCCTTTGGCCAGGGCACGCAGCAGCCGGCCAGGCAGGAGGAAAACGCCGTCTGCCCTTGGTAAACATTTTGTCCTGTTCCCCAAATGTTCTCATCCGGTTAGAGTCGATCTTGCGATCAGCGACGGGAGAGTCTCGATGCCGGAGAGCGCGGAGAACGTGACCTACGGCTTCAACCCCGGATCCGTCCTGCGGACCGTGGCGGCGCGGCTGCAGGAGGTCGCCTCGGCCAAGGATTTCGGGGCGAAGGGGGACGGCACGGCCGACGATACCGCGGCGCTAAAGACCGCAGCCGCCTATCTGGCGGGCCGCCCCGAAGGCGGTATCCTGTATCTGCCGTCGGGCGACTATCTCGTGACCGACACGGTGTTGTTCCACGGAAACGGGGTCTCGTTCCTGGGCGCCTGGCCGTCGACACGGATCATCAACGGCGCCGCCGATAAACCGGCGATCCAGTTCGGCGACGGCATCGGCATCAACTATCGATGCAGCGTCGAAGGCCTCGTCTTCGGGCAGAAGGCTGGGGTCACGGCCGGCGGCGGCAATTGCGGCCTGCGGCTGGTGAAGCAGCACAACGCCGTGGTCCGGGACGTGGAATGCTATTCGTTCCCGTCGAGGCTGCACCGCGGCATCGTCATCGAGGATTTCGCCGCGGCCGAGCTGCTCAACGTCAACGCCCAGGACATGATGGATGTCGGCATCTCGATCACCGACGGGCTGGACGTGCACGGCTTCCACCTGCGCTCCGACAACAACGACACCGTCGGCTTCGACATCGTCGACAGCGAAGGCATGTACATCGTGAACGGGACGGCCTACGGCAACGCCGCCAATGGCTGGCGGATCCGCAACGGCGCCAAGGCGGACAGCTATCACCAGTTCTACGTGAACTGTGTCGGCGACACCAACGGCACGACCAACTGGCAGATCGAGGGGCTGAAGCGCAGCACTTCACCGCCTGCTGGGGCGCGACGCAGAAGAGCACCGGGGTCGCCCCCTATGCCAGCGGCTTCCTGCTGGTCGGCGGCGGGTGCGAGAGCATCCTGTTCAACGGCTGCTGGGCGATCAGCAACAACGCCCACAGCATCCAGCTGTATCGTGACCCGGCGACCTGGACAGCGCCGAAGGACATCGTCATCGACGGCTGCATGGTCGGCACCCGCTCGGGCACCAATGCGGGCAACGGGCGCTCGGGCGCCGGCTACGGCATCTTCGTCGACACCGGCTGCGTCGGCATCAACGTGACGGGCGGGGATGCCCGCGGCAACACCAGCGGCGCGCTGCTGATCGCGGCCAATGCGGAGTGCCGGGTGACCGCGCTCGCCGGATATTCCTGACGAACTCGTGGGCTGGGCGCAGGCAGGGATCCACTGCCTGCGCCGGGGTCGCGTGTGTTGCGAATTGCAGCATCTGCTGTTTTTGGCGAGATGCGGGACGCCGCCACTGCTCGATCCGTCGCCCAGGACAGCAGGGCGCACTGTCCGGCTCGACTGTGGCGCCCGTGAGGCTCAGCTCGAACCGTCCGGCACCGCCCGCCGACGATCGAGCGCCAGAGGAATATGAAGCCGCTTTACCGCCCTTGCGGCAAGGGTGCGCCTCTGCCGCAAGGGCGTCAATCAACCTGACCTGCGCGAACTATCGGAGCTCACATCGGCGGTGCAGTCCAACGTTCGGACGTACCAATCAAGTGCACTATTACCGAATTCCTTCGTGGTTGGGAACTTCATCGATGCTCTCCTCACGGACGAATTGGCGTGATCGCTCTCCAGCAGCTGCCAACCGTACACCATTGACGCAGAGCCCTGATCCCGGCCTGTTCTGATGTCACCTTCCATTTTTGCACTATCTCGATTCGGCTATACGGACGATAAGCTATCTATTATTGAATTCGCCGATTTAGTCGAACGATTAATCTCCATAAAGCCGAACTAATTCAGAGCGCGCCTCCTCAAGAGCGGATTTGTATTCGCTCGAGAACAATAGGTTAATCTGCTTTTCAAGCTTGCCCTCAAGTCGCCATAACGCCTTTAGTTCCGCAGGATGGTCCGTTGGGAGGTTTTGAGCGTCATCGGTTCGAGCAAGCCACTCAAACAGCACCAACGCTTCAGCTGGGGTCAGCGTGATTGTGACGTCATCCTGTTCCATGATCCACCCTACCAAAGAACGCCACGAGCTAAAACATCATTGAGCTGTCTCGGCCCGAGCGAAAAGCCAGTCACGAAATTCCCCGCCGGCCCCTCAACAACGTTAAGACCGGTGCTCGGATCTACATGATGAGTAAATCCTGGTTGGCCATGATACTTACCTTTAATACTCTGCACTCCTGGACTGTTGATAAAAGATGTCACCTTTTCCTGCAACTCTGCTGCCTTGGTTGGATTCCAATTTCCTGACAGGCCGAAATCTTCGCCATGTTTTGTAAATGCCTTCTGTAATGATCTTTCCGTAAACGTTAGGACTTTGCCGGGCGTAGGCGCCGCTGCCGCACTCAAGCTTCTCGGCACACTCGCCAGAGGACCCGTCAGCGCGCCCGCAGCGGGCGCAAGCTCTTGAGCAGCCTGTTTGCCAATCAGGCGTCCCAACAGTTTAGCTGACGCGACGCCAATTCCAATTCCGGTTACAACATCAATAGGGTCTATTATTGGTTTCTCTAAGCATCGGAATAATTAGGATGCGTTCTGTCGAATTCTGACGAGCGGCTCGTTGTGCATCCTCGGTATCGCCACCAACCAAATGGCGGTCGTAATTACCCTGGACCGATGGAGAACTTCCTCCAAGGGCAGACGCAGCGGTATCGGATCCGATTCGATGACCACTCGGATCACTCTGATTGATCGGATCATTGAACGCGTATGCATACCGGTTCGTCCCGACCCCCGGCAGGATTGGATCCCACCAGTCGGGCGAGATGAAGCGGCCGATCTCCGGGTCGTAGTAGCGGGCGTTGAGGTAGACGAGGCCGACCTCCGGGTCCTCCCGCTCGCCGATGAAGCCCTTGGTCTCCTCCGTCGTCCCGCCCAGCGTCTGGCTGCGCTTGCCGTAGGGCGTGTAGGTCGACCACTCCTCGAACCCGCCGCCGCTGTCGGTCACCAGCCGGATCGTGTTCAGACCGTCCCGATGCAGATAGTAGGTCGCCGCCGCAGTGCCATTGCCCACCCGCTTCACGTCGGCGTGCGGGTACTTCGTCCACACGATCGGCGCGCTCCACACCCCGGCCGCGCACACCGGCTCCACCTTCCGCTCCATGTCGGCGCCGAAGGAGTACAGCTTGGTGTCTGCCGGCGTCCCCGGGCAGGCGGCGTTCGCCGCCGTCGGCGTGGTCTTCAACCAGCGCGACCCGTCCGGGCCGTAGGTGAACCGGGTGGTCTTGCCGCCCTTGGTCACCGCGACCGGCCGGTTCTCCCCGTCCCACGCGATCTCCCGGCCGCGGCCCCGGATCATGTTCCCGGCCGCGTCGTAGTGCAGCTCCCACTGCGCCGAGCAGCTCGCGGTGTTGCGCAGGCAGGTCGGCGTGTGCGGCCGCGGGTCGGTCGGCGCCGGGTAGTCGTACCAGCCGACATGGTTCTGCACCGTCATGTTCCCGGCCAGGTCATAGGCGAAGCCCAGGACCCGGGTGGGATCCTGCGTGTTCTCCGCCCGCACCAGCCGGAACAGCCCGTCATAGGTGTAGGTCCAGTGCTCCTCCTGCTTGACCGTCGAGATGTCGGCCTTCGCGATCAGGCCCTTGGCATGGTCGCAGGTATAGCCGGCATAGAACCGGCCCTGGTCCGCCCCGACGACCGTGTGCCGGACCAGAAGCCAGGCCCGGTTCGGATCGTAGGTGTCGGCCGTGCTCGCCCCGCTGGCAAAGCGCGTCAGCACCGGCTTGCCCGCCGCGTCATAGGTGATCGACGGGATCAGCCCCGGGGATCGACCTCAGCCGCCCAGCCCCGTCATAGGTGAACGGGCTGCCGCTGCTGCCGACCTTGCCGACGACGTCGTTCTCCGGATATTTCCGGCCCAGCACCCGGCCGCCGGCATCGTACTCCGTCCAGGCGGTGAAGGTCCCGGCCGGATCCGGATCGGTGCAGTAGGCGCCCTGGTTCGCCCCCGGCTGCCACACCGTCCAGCGCTGCTTCACCAGCCGGCCGGCCGCGTCGTAATCCGTGCACAGCCGCCCGAACTCGTTCCACTGCCGGACCAGATGCCCCTTGTTGTAGGTGCCGGCCGCATCGCCGTCATAGGCGTACTGAGTCACCGCCCCGCCGTCCTCCGGCTCGCCCGCCAACCGCACCCGCTTGCGCGTCACCCGGCTTAGCGCGTCATAGGCGAAGGTGATGATCGTGCCGCGCGCATCCGTCTGCCGGATCAGCCGGCCCGCCAGATCGTAGACGAAGCTGGTCTCCCCCAGATCCGGGTCCTTCGCCCAGATCCGGCGCCCCAGCGTGTCGTAGCTGTAGCTCCAAGTCGCGCCCAACGCCCCGGATGTGGTCGGATGCGGATCGCGGACTTCGACCAGCTGGTCTGCCGCGTCCCAGGTCAGGACCGTCTGCGCGACGGTGCTGTTGTCCTTCCACTGCTCGGTCGCCCGCACCCGGCCGAAGGTCCAGGTGGTGACCTGGGCGTTGAGGTCGGTCGTGGTCTTCGGCTTCAGGCAGACCGGGTCGACCTCCGCATAGGTCTTCTGCCCCAGCGCATTGGTCACCTGCGCCCGGAACAGGTGGAAGGTCGCGTCATAGGCCGTCGCCGTCCGGTTCCCCAGCGGATCGACCTCCAGCGTCCGGTTGCCCCAGCCCGTCGTAGCCGTAGGTCCAGGTCACCCATTGCGCCGCCGGGACGTCCAGCCGCCGCTGCTCCGCCGTCAGGTCGCCCTTGGTCGGCGCCACCGTGTAGCTGTCGGCCCCGTCATATTGGTACAGCGTCTGTCGTAGTGCCGTGCTCGAAGTCCCACCCGCCCCGAACAGCTTCTCATAGGCCGGCAGGCTGACGATGTAGCTGCTCGTGTTGTAGGCGAAGCCCTGGGTCTTGAACCGCTCGTCCCCGCCGCGGTCCCGGTCCCCAAGCTCGCGCAGCTCGATCACATTGCCGTAGGGGTCGAACGCCCGCTCCGTCCGCGTCGTCTTCCGCGACCCGCCGAGCACAATGTCGGTCTCGCTGGCGTTGTTGCGCGAGTAGTATGGGGCGACATTCCGCTCGTCATAGCCCTCTCGCTCCTCCTTCAGCAGCGCCGTCTGGTCGGACGAGCCGGCAAGATACCGGATCCGCCACGGCTTGCCGGCCGAGGCCAGGCTCGCCACAAAGTCGTAATAGACTCGCGGCCGTGCCGTGCCCCAGCTCTCCGGCCGCTCGGCGAAGGCCGTCTGGAACCCCAGGAACCGCCGCTCCCCGGCATGCCACATGCCGCCGCCATAGTTGAACACCGTCGTCCCGGCCGTTCCCTGGCCATTGTCCTGCGTCACCGTCAGAACCGTCTGCAGCACGAAGGGCAGATTGAGGTTCGTCCATGTCGACGAGGGCTCATAACCGACCGTGGTCACGCCGCCGATCGGATTCTGCACCCGGCTCAGCAAGTCCGGCACCGGGCCCGACGAGTACTTGATCGCGAAGCTGCGGCGTCTCCTGCGCCACCGCCCCTCCCAGCAGCGCCGCCAATATCAGCGCCGACACCGAGACCGCACGCACCATGCCCCGCGCCGGGCGCACAGCCGGACCCGACCAGACCCGAACGTCCGCCCGCATCTTTAGTCTCTCCCCACCACGCGCCGCCGGTCTCGTCTTCCTTCCGGCGCCACCCACTCTGATGGCGGGCTTCAACCGGTGCGACTCGACTCCAGACGCCGTTCCAGCACGACAGAATTCCCAAACCTGCGCAAAATCGAAACGAAGCGAGACGGCCTTTAGCCATATTTACGGAGTGGCGGCGCGATGAGCGCTGCATCCGTGCCCGTCGTCCCCGAATCCCGCTTGATCTCGGCCGATCTGTTGCACGGATGGGAAGCCGAGGACCTGCCACGACCAACGCGGCCGTGGTCGTTTGAGCCCCGTTCGGCATGGCTCTGCCAAGGCGCATCTTGGGGAAGAATCTGTCAAAACCGGACCGGAATCGGCAGCCCGTTTTCGACCGGACGGGCACGATGGCCGTCCGACCGGCAGGAGGCCTCACATGACCCGAATTGCGTCGCGGCAGCAGATCGAGAGCGTCATGCCGCAGATCGACCCGATCGAGGTGGTGGAGCAGGCGTTCCTGGCCTACAGCCGGGGGCAGGTCGTCGTGCCGCCCGTCGGCGAGCTGCTCTTCGCCGAGCCGCCCGGAGAGATGCACGTCAAATACGGCGCCGTGGCCGGCGACGACGTGTTCGCCGTCAAGATCGCGACCGGCTTCTACCGCAATCCGGCGCTGGGGCTGCCGCCCTTCGACGGGGTGGTGCTGGTGTTCAGCGCCCGGACCGGCCGGCTGGAAGCGATCCTGCTGGACGAGGGGCTCCTGACCAATCTCAGGACAGCGGCGGCCGGTGCCGTCGCCGCCCGTCATCTGGCGCCGCCGCACATCCGCTGCATCGGCATCTGCGGCTCCGGCACCCAGGCCCGGCTGCAGGCGGAGCTGCTGCGATCCGTGACCCCGTGCCGAGACGTGCTGGTCTGGGCCCGGGACGGAGAGAAAGCGGCGCGGTGCGCCGAGGATCTCGCCGCCCTCGGCTTCCGGGCGGAGCGCGCGGCCTCGGTCGCGGCGCTCGCCGCAGCCTCGGACCTGATCGTCACCACCACCGCCGCCACCGAGCCCTATCTGCTGGCCGGCCATGTCCGCCCCGGCACGCATGTCACGGCCGTTGGCTCCGACACGCCGGCGAAGACCGAGCTGGCCCCGGCCCTGCTCGGCCGCGCCGACATCGTGGTCGCCGACAGCCTGCCGCAGACGCTGGAGCGCGGCGAAATTCACCACGCCGTGGCGGCCGGCGCGCTGTCGCCGGACCGGGTGGTCGAGATCGGCGCGATCATCGCGGATCCGGCGCGCGGGCGGACGGCGCCGGAGCAGATCACCGTCGCCGACCTGACCGGCGTCGCCGCACAGGACATCTTCCTGGCGAAGGCGGTGTGCCGGGCGCTGCGGCCCGGCCCCGGCTGACGCCGCGTCAGCCCGCCTGCGGCGTCACGATGCCGAACTCGCTGCGCAGGAAACCGTCGATCCGCGCCAGCGCCTGCTCGAACTGCCCGGGCTCGCCGCCGATGCCGAGGCGCAGATGCCCCTCCATGCCGAACCAGCTGCCGGCGACGACGAAGACGCCGGTCGTCTCGCGCAGTCGGTGCGTCAGCGCCTCGGAGGCCATCGGCAGCCGATAGCGCAGGAAGGCCATCGCCCCGGCCTGCGGCGGCACCCAGTCGAAGATCCCGGGCCGACCGGCGATCCAGTCGGCCAGGTGGCCGATGTTGCGCTGAAGCAGGCGGCGGTTGCGTTCGGCGATGCGTGCCCGCCGCTCTGGCGCCAGCGACAACATCGCCAGGCGCTGGCCCAGCACATTGCTGCCGATCGTGGTGTAGTCCTGGCGACGCATCGCCTCGTCGATCAGGCTCCGGGGCGCCACCATCCAGCCGATGCGCAGCCCGGCCAGCGCCATCGCCTTGGCCAGGCCGCCGGTGACGACGACATCCGGGGCGGCGCCGAACAGGGTCCGCGTCTCCGGCCCGTCGCGCTCGGCGCCGCGGTAGATCTCGTCCGCGTGCAGGACGATGCCATGACGGGCGGCGACCACCGCCAGCCCCGCCCGTTCGGCCTCGTCGAGCACGGCGCCGGTCGGGTTGTTCGGGTTGCAGACCGAGATCAGCCGCGTCCGCGGCGTCACCGCCCGCTCCACCGCGTCGAGGTCGA
This sequence comes from Inquilinus limosus DSM 16000, assembly GCF_000423185.1. Lineage (GTDB taxonomy): Bacteria > Pseudomonadota > Alphaproteobacteria > DSM-16000 > Inquilinaceae > Inquilinus > Inquilinus limosus. Next base: position 16,042 of record NZ_KE383987.1, read on the forward strand.
GATGCCAGCGGTCGCCGTCCAGCCGCAGCGGCACCTCGCGGGCCACGGCCCCGAGCGCTCGGGCGATCCCAGGCATCTGCATGAAGTTCGGGGTGACGAAGACCATCTCGTCGCCGGGGCCGAGCAGGCTGAGCACCGTCAGGAGATTGGCCTCGGAGGATCCGGTGGTGACCAGCACCTGGTCCGGCTCGGCGCCCGGATGCAGTGCCGCGATGGCGGCGCGCAGCCCCGGCTCGCCCTCGGTGTGGCCGTAGCCGAGCGGCAGGTCGAGCAGCGCCGCGATCTCCTCCCCGCTCAGCAGCTCGCGCAGGGTGAAGGGGTGGAGGCCGCTTTCGGTCAGGTTGAACGCGACCGTGTTCTCCCACAGCGACTGGCTGCGCTCGAGCTGGAAGGTGTCGATCTGCATGGTCGGACTGCCTGTGATGGATTTGGGATGCGGCCGGTCAGCCGGCCATGGCGAAGCCGCCGCGACGCCCGATCAGCGCTTCGAGCGCGTGGACGCCGGCAGTCAGGACGGCGTTGAGCAGCAGGTAGATCGCCCCGGCGGCGACGAAGACCTCGACCGGCGCATAGGTCTCCGAGGCGATGATGCGGGCGGTGCCGGTGACCTCCAGGACGGTCACGGTGCTGGCGAGCGACGTCGCCTTGACCATCAGGATCAGCTCGTTGCCGTAGGCCGGCACCATCTGCCGCAGTGCCTGCGGGAAGATGATGCGGCGGAACCGCTGCCAGGCCGTGAAGCCGAAGGCCTGCGCCGCCTCCACCTGGCCGCGGCCGACCGACTGCAGCCCGCCGCGGATGATCTCGCTGCCATAGGCCGCGGTGTTCAGCGACAGCGCCAGCAGCGCGCACCAGTATTCGTCCCGGAACACAGGCCAAAGGAAGGAGTGGCGGATCAGGTCGAGCTGGGCCAGGCCGTAATAGACGAAGAAGATCTGCAGCAGCAGCGGCGTGCCGCGCACGACATAGACGAAGCCGTAGGCCGGCACCGCCAGCGGCCACGATCCCGACAGCCGGGCCAGCGCGATCAGCACCGCCAGCACGAAACCGGCCAGGATCGCCGCGACCGCCAATTGCAGGGTCAGCGGGACCGCCGCGACCAGCGCGGGCACCGCCTCGGCAAGCACATCCCACCTCATGCCGGGCGCCCCCGCACGATGCCGCGATTGAAGCGCTGCTCCGCCCAGTGGAAGGCGGCGTTGGACAGCGCGGTGAAGCCGAGGAAGACCAGGATCGCCAGGGTGTAGAAGACGAAGGGCAGGCGCGTGGACCCGGCGGCGATCTCGGTCGTGCGCATCAGCTCCACCAGCCCCGTCACGGAGATCAGGGCGGTGTCCTTCAGCGTCATCTGCCAGACATTGCCGAGCGACGGCAGCGCATAGCGCAGGAGCTGTGGCAGGACGACGAGGCGAAGGCGCTGCGCCGGGGACATGCCGAAGGCGCGCGCGGCTTCGATCTGGCCGGGCGGGATGGCCCGCACGGCGCCGCGGATCACTTCGCCGCTATAGGCGCCGGAGATGATGCCGATCGCGACCACGCCGGCCCCGAAGGCGTCGGCCGAGGCGGCGCCGCCATAGCCGAAGGCCTCGCCGACGGCCCGGAACAGCGCGCCGCCGCCGAAGAACAGCAGGTAGAGCACCAGCAGCTCCGGCACCCCGCGCACCACGGTGGTGTAGACGGCGGACAGCCAGCGCAAAGGGGTGACGCCGGACAGGCGGGCCGCCGCCGCCGCGGCGCCCCAGAGCAGGCCGAGGGCGAAGCCCAGCGCGGCGACCAGCAGCGTCATCGCCGCCCCTGCCGCGACGGCGCGGCCCCAGCCCTGCGGCCCGAGGCCGATCAGCTCGAACAGGCTCATTGGCCCGGGGCCTGCGGCACGGACCCGTCGAAGCCCATCCACTTCTCGCTCAGGCGCTTGATCGTGCCGTCCTCGGTGGCGGCGATGATCGCCTTGTCGAACTCGGCGCGCAGCGCGTCGCCGCCCTTGCGGAAGCCGAGCGCAATGCCCTTGCCGAGCACCCCGCCCTTGAGCGCCGGCCCGAAGACACGGAAGTCCTTCCCCTGCGCTTTCTGCCGCTCGATGAAGGTGCGGATCGAGCTGTAGCCGCTGACCACGATGTCGACCCGGCCGCTGGCGAGATCGAGATAGAGGCTCTCCTCCTTGTCGTAGACGCGCAGCTTGGCGTCCGGGAAGAGCTGGCGGACGAAGGTGGCATGGGTCGAGGCGCGCTCGACCCCGATGGTGCCGCCCTCGATGACCTCGCCGAGCGCGGCGAGGGCCGACTTCGTCTCGTCGGACATGGCGTGCAGGTCGAGGGTCCGGCCCTTGTCGACCCCGCTCTGCACGTAGCTGCTGTCGGCCGCGGCGACGAACAGCGTCGGCCCGGCATAGTAGGGCACGGAGAAGTCGATCGACTGGGCGCGCTTCTCGGTGATCGACAGCGACGCCATGATCGCGTCGAAGCGCCCGGCATTAAGCGACGGGATCATGCCGTCGAAGGCTTCCGTCACCCAGCCGCATTCGGCCTGGATCCGCGCGCAGAGGTCGGCGGCGAGGTCGACCTCGAAGCCGACCAGCTTGCCGGAGGCCTCGGTGTAGTTGAAGGGCGGATAGGCGCCGTCCGTCGCCAGCGTGATGCGCTTCTGCTCTGCGCCATGGGCGGCCTGGCCGGCGGCGAACAGCATCGCCGAGGCGAGCAGGAGACGAGGCAGGATGGTCGTCATCGTGAGCTTCCCTGATTGTCTGTTCTGATCGTGCTGCCGGTCCCGCTCCTCGCAGGGCGCGCAGAAGGCCGACGATACCCCGACCATCGGGAAGATTCGTGCAAAGAGGGGCGAACTTTGCCGAAACCTGTCCCGTTCCGCGGACAAATCGACAGCTTCTTTCCCCGGCCGGCTGGCCAGATGGCGGGGCGCGGCCGGACGCCGTGCCGTTCCCGGAACCGCCGAGAGGCACCCCGTGCAGCATTCCTCCGGACACTACATCGACGGCGCTTGGCGGGCGGGCGAGCCGGTCATCGAGCGCCGCAACCCGTCGGATCTGAGCGACCTGGTCGGCCGCCATCCGGCCGCAGGCCCTGACGAGGTCGAGGAAGCGGTGGCGGCGGCGCGGCGCGCGGCGCCGGGATGGGCCGAGGCCGCGCCGCAGGCCCGCTGCGACCTGCTGGACCGGATCGGCGCCGCGATCGCCGCCCGGGCGGAGCCGCTGGCCGAGCTGCTCTCCCGCGAGGAAGGCAAGACCCTGCCGGAGGCGCGCGCCGAGATCGCGAAGGCGTCCCACACCTTCCGCTACTTCGCCGGGGAGGCGATCCGGCAGTCCGGATACAGTCTGCGGTCGACCCGCGGCGGCGTCGATGTCGACGTCCGGCGCGAAGCGGTGGGCGTGGTCGCGCTGATCACGCCATGGAACTTCCCCTTCTCCATCCCCGCCTGGAAGACCGCCCCGGCCCTCGCCCATGGCAACTGCGTCATCCTCAAGCCGTCGGAGCTGACCTGCGGCACCGCCGCCGCCCTGGCCGCGGTGCTGGAGGAGGCGGGGACGCCGCGCGGCGTGTTCCAGATGCTGTTGGGCGAAGGCGCCGCGGGCGGCGCCCTGGTTGCGCATGACGGTGTCGACGCCGTCAGCTTCACCGGATCGGTCGAGACCGGCCGGCGCATCGCGGCCGTCGCGGCGCCGCGCGGGGCCCGGCTGCAGATGGAGCTGGGCGGCAAGAACCCTCTGGTCGTGCTGGCCGACGCCGACCTCGACAAGGCGGTGGATGCGGCGGTGCGCGGCGCCTTCCATTCGACCGGGCAGCGCTGCACCGCCTCGAGCCGGATCATCGTCGAGGCCGCAATCCATGACGTCTTCGTCGCCCGGCTGGTCGAGCGCACCGCGGCGCTCAGGGTCGGCCACGCCCTCGACCCGGCCAGCGACGTCGGGCCGATGGTCGGCGAGGCCCAGCGCCGGCGTGTCCTCGACTACATCGAATCCGGCCGGCGGGAGGCGACGCTGGCCCATGGCGGCCGCGTCCTGGAGCGGCCGACCGAGGGCCATTATCTCGAGCCCGCCCTGTTCCTCGACGGCGACATGAGCCAGCGGATCAACCGCGAGGAAGTGTTCGGGCCGGTCGCCTCGGTGTTCCGGGTGGCGGATCTCGACGAGGCGATCGCGGTCGCCAACGCCACGCCCTTCGGCCTCAGCGCCGGCATCTTCACGGCCTCGCACGCCAAGGCACGGGACTTTGTCCGGCGCCACCGCAGCGGCATGGTGATGGTCAACCTGCCGACGGTCGGGTCCGACTACCACGTCCCCTTCGGCGGCCGCGGCGCCTCGGCCTACGGGCCGAAGGAGATGGGCCTCGCCGCGGCGGAGTTCTTCACCCAGACCAAGACCGCCTACGTCGCCGACTGATGCTGCAGCCACCGCAACACCACGCCACGGCAAAGGCCGTTCCGGCGATCGAGACCCGGGCGCTCGGCAAGAGCTTCGGCCCGCTGCAGGTGCTGAGGGACGTATCCTTCCGGGCCTATGAGCATCAGGTCGTGTCGATAATCGGATCGAGCGGCTCGGGCAAGAGCACCTTCCTGCGCTGCCTCAACCTGCTCGAACACCCCGACGCGGGGGAGATCCTGGTCAAGGGCGAAGCGATCCGCGTGACCGGTCCGAAGCCGCCGCCGAGGCGGCAGGTGGAACGGCTGCGCCGGCGCTGCGCCATGGTGTTCCAGCAGTTCAACCTGTGGTCGCACTGGACCGTGCTGGAGAACGTCATGAACGTCCCGGTGCATGTCCATGGCGTGCCGCGCCCGGCCGCGCGGGAACGGGCCCTGGCGCTGCTGGCCAAGGTCGGGCTCGCCGACAAGCACGCCTCCTATCCCGCCGCCCTCTCCGGTGGCCAGCAGCAGCGCGTGGCGATCGCGCGGGCGCTGGCCGTCGACCCGGAGCTGCTGCTGTTCGACGAGCCGACCTCGGCCCTCGATCCGGAGCTGGTCGGCGAGGTCCTGACCGTGATCCGCGACCTCGCCGCCGAGGGCCGCACCATGATCGTGGTGACCCACGAGATGGGCTTCGCGCGCGAGGTCTCCGACCGCGTCGCCTTCTTCCATGGCGGCCGGGTCGAGGAGGAAGGCCCGCCCGGTGAGGTGCTGCGCCGCCCGAAGAGCGAGCGGCTGGCCGGCTTCCTCGGCGCCGTCCGCTGATCCGCGGCCGACCGGCCGCCCTTCCCGTCCGACCGGAGATACCGATGTTGAAGACATCCGCCGTCATCGACCCGTCCGCGATCGAGCCCGATCTGCGGTCGACCTATCCCGAGCATCTGCGCGGTGCCGTGCACGGGCGCCGCAAGCGCCGTCTCGGCGCCCTGGCCGGGCTGCGCCACCTCTCGGTCGTGCATGTCGAGCTGCCGCCTGGCGCCGCCTCCTCGCTCAAGGTCTGGCAGAGCCACGAGGACGAGTTCGTTCTGGTGCTGCAGGGCGAGGCCACGCTGGTGACGGACGAGGGCGAGGAGGTGATCCGCGCCGGGCAGTCGGCCGGGTTCCCGGCCGGCCGGTCCGTCGGCCACCAGATCGTCAACCGCGGCGACCGTCCGGTCGTCTTCGTCGAGGTCGCCAGCATCGCCGACGACAACGTCTCGACCTATCCGGACCACGACCTGGTCCAGGTGCCGGACGGCCGCGGCCGCCGCTTCGTGCGGCGCGACGGCTCCCCGTACTGACGATGGCGTCCCCCGCCCCGGCCGAGGCCGCCGCCTCGAAGGTGACGCCGCGCCTGTCCGAGCCGCTGGCGCCCGAAATCCTCGAGCTGGTGTTCCGGCCGCGGATCGCGCGCGAGCTCGCCTTCGGCACGGCGGATCTGGACGACGTCAACCAGGCGCATCTGGTGATGCTGGCCGAGACCGGGCTGATCGACGCCGGCCGGGCGTCGGCCCTAGCCGCGGCGCTGCTGGCGATCGAGGCGGAGGGCCCAGCCGCGATCGAGCAGGATCCGGCCCGGGAAGACGGCTACTTCAACTACGAGGCGGCGATCATCCGCCGAACCGGGGCGGAGATCGGCGGCAGCCTGCATCTCGGCCGCAGCCGCAACGACATCAATGCGACCCTCGACCGGCTGTGCGCCCGCCGTCTGCTGCTCGACCTCGCGGCGGGGACGGTGGCGCTGCGGCGGTCGCTGCTGGCGCGGGCGGCCGGCTTCGCCGACACGGTGATGCCCGGCTACACCCATCTGCAGCCGGCTCAGCCGATCACCTTCGGCTTCTATCTCACCGGCGTCGCCGAGGCGCTGGCCCGGGACACGGCGCGGCTGCTCGGTGCCCTGCCCGCTCTCGACCTGTGCGCGCTCGGCGCCTGCGCCTTCGCCGGCACCTCGGTGCCGATCGACCGGTCCCTCCTGGCCCGGCTGCTCGGCTTCGCGGGCGTCCTGGTCCACGCCCAGGACGCGGTGACCTCGCGCGACTACGCCTTCGATCTCGGCGGCGCGGCGCTGAGCCTGGCCGGAACCTGGGGACGGTTCGCGCAGGACCTCTATGTCTGGAGCACCCAGGAATTCGCCCTGGTCGTCCTGCCGGACCGGATCGCCGGCACCTCCAGCATCATGCCGCAGAAGAAGAACCCGGTGGCGGTCGAGTATCTCAAGGCCAGCGCCGGCGAGGTGGTCGGCGGGCTGATGGCGAGCTTCGCCATCATCAAGGGCGGCCATTTCTCCCATGCCGGCGACACCGGGCGGGCGTCGCTGGCGCCGCTGTGGCCGGCGCTGCGCCTGGCCGCGAACGCCCTGGTCGTCGCCCGGGTGGTGGCCGAGGCGGTCGAGCCCGCCATCGAGATCATGGCGCGCCGGTCGACGGACGGCTTCACGGCCGCCACCGATATCGCCGACCTGCTGGTCCATGACGCGGGGCTGTCCTTCCGGCAGGCGCATCACGTGGCCGCCGATCTCGTCCGCGCCGCCCTGGCCGAAGGGGTCGCGCCGACGGCCCTGACGGCGGAGCACATCGCCCGGGCCGGCGAACGGGTGCTGGGGCGCTGCATCGCGGTGGATCCGCAGATCGCGGCCCGGGCGCTCGACCCGCGCCGCTCGGTCGAGGCGCGCCGCTCTCTCGGCGCCGCCTCTCCCGCCGAGACGCGGCGGATGATCGCCGCCGGCCTGAAGGCGGTGGAGAGCGATGCCGAACGCATCCGGGAGCGCCGGGACACCATCGAGGCCGCCCGGGCGGAGCTGAAGCGTCGGGTCCGGCGCCTGGCCGGCGCGCCGTGACAGACTCTGTCATCCCCGCCCCCGACTTCGGGAAAGACCGCCCCACGCCCGGCGCTAGCCTGTGCCTAGACCTGAACCGGGAACACCGATGAGCTCAGACCACGCACAATTCGTCCGATTGGGGGAGACCGCCCGGCCGCCGGTCACGATCCGCGTCGACGGGAGGGACATTTCCTGCCTGGCCGGGGATACGCTGCTGACCGCCATGCTGCTGGCCGGGAGCCGCCTGCGCGACTCGGAGTTCGGCGACGGCCCCCGCGCCGGCTTCTGCAACATGGGTGCCTGCCAGGACTGCTGGATCTTCCTCGAGGGCGGCGACAAGCGGCGCGCCTGCACCACTTACGTCAGCGACGGGCTGCAGGTGCTGACGCGGGAGCCGGCCTGATGCCCGCCGACCGCATCGTCATCGTTGGCTCCGGCCCGGCCGGCACCCGCGCCGCGCAGACGCTGCACACCGCCGGCTGCACCAATCTGACGGTGATCAGCGAGGCGCCTGCCAGCGGCGGCCAGATCTACCGGCGCCAGCCCGCCGGCTTCCGCCGCGGCGCCGAAGCCCTGTATGGCGACGACGCGCCGAAGGCGACACGGCTGCACGCCGCCTTCGACGCGCTGACGGCGGCGGTCGACCACCGGCCGGACACGCTGGTCTGGAACATCGTCGGGCGGGACCTCTACACATATGGTCCGCGCGGCGTCGAGACCCTGTCCTTCGACCGGCTGATCCTGGCCACCGGGGCGATGGACCGCATCCTGCCGGTCCCCGGCTGGACGCGGCCCGGCGTCTTCACCCTCGGCGGCGCGCAGATCGCGCTGAAGCACCAGGCCTGCGCCATCGGCCACGCGGTCGCCTTCGTCGGCACCGGGCCGCTGCTCTATCTCGTCGCCTATCAGTACGCCAAGGCCGGCGCCACGGTCGCGGCCGTGCTCGATGCCGCACGGTTCTCCGGCAAGGCGAAGGCCGCGCCGCGCCTCGCCCTGGAACCCCGGCTCCTGCTGCGCGGCTTGGCCTATCGCCGGGCCCTCCGCCGCCGCGGCGTCCCGGTCCATGAGGGCGCGCGGCTGCGCGCCATCGAAGGCGACGGGCGCGTCTCCGGCCTGCGCTTCACGGACGGCAAGGGGCACGACCGGCGCCTGGCCTGCGACGCCATCGGCCTCGGCTATGGCCTCTCGCCCGAGATGCAGCTGGCCGAGCTGGCCGGCTGCCGGGTGGCGTTCGATCCGGCGAAGCGGCAATGGGGCGTCGCCCATGACGAGGGCGGACGGGCGGCCGACGGCGTCTACGTCGCCGGCGACGGAGTCTCGATCGGCGGCGCCGATGTTGCCGAGCTGACCGGCGAACGGGCCGCATTGTCCCTGCTGGCCGATCTCGGCCACCCCGTCGACCCGGCCCGGCTGCGGCGGATCGGGCGGCGGCTGCGACGGCAGGCCGCCTTCCGGGCCGGGCTGGACGCCGCCTTCCCCTACCCCGCCGCCTGGATCGCGGAGCAGCCGGACGACACCATACTTTGCCGCTGCGAGAACGTGACCTTCGGCGAGGTGCGCGACCTCGTGCGGCAGTTCGAGCCGCGGGAGGTCAACCGGCTGAAGGCGCTCGGCCGCCCGGGCATGGGACGGTGTCAGGGCCGGGTCTGCGGGCCGGTCCTGGCCGAGCTGCTGGCGGCGATGCTGGACCAGCCGCTGGACCGGGTCGGCCGGCTGCGCGGCCAGGCTCCGGTCAAGCCACTGCCCTATGCCGCCGCGGCGACGCGGGCGGCGCCCGAGATCGAGGCGTGGATGACGAAGGAGACGGCGCCGTGACCGAGAGGATCGACACCGAGGTCGCGATCATCGGCGGCGGCATCGTCGGGGTCTGCACCGCCTATCATCTGGCGAAGGCCGGCAGCCGGGTGACGCTGCTGGAGCGGGGCGCCGTCGGCGCGCAGGCCAGCGGGGTCAATTTCGGCGGGCTGCGGACGAACGGCCGGGCCGAGGCCGAGCTGCCGCTGAGCCTGCGCGCCAAGGCGCTGTGGCAGCGGATCGAAGCCCTGGTCGGGCATCGCTGCGAGGTCGAGGCGACCGGCCATCTGGAGGTGGCCGACCGGCCGTCGCAGATGGCGGCGATCGAGGATTGGGCGAAGGTCGCCCGGGCGCACGGCATCCGCTTCGAACTGCTTGGCGGCGCCGAGATCGCAGCGCGCTTCCCCTGGCTGCGCGGCGGCATGATCGGGGGCTGCTATGTCCCGGACGACGGCGCCGCCAACCCGCGCCTGGTCACGCCCGTCTTCGCCCTGGCGGCGCGCAGGCTGGGCGCCGACATCCGCGAGTTCCAGCCGGTGCGCGAGCTGCAGCACGACGGCGACCGCTTCCGGCTGGTCGCCGGCACCGGCCTCGAGATCCGGGCGGAGACGCTGGTCAACGCCGCGGGCGCCTGGGCCACGCGCCTGGCCGCAGCCTTCGGCGAGCACTTCCCGCTCGACGTCATGGCGCCGCAGATGACGGTCAGCGAGCCGATGGCGCATCGCATCGCCGCCACGGTCGACTATGCGGTGAACGGCCGCTACTTCTATGCCCGCCAGGTCCGGCGCGGCAACGTGCTGTTCGGGCGGGGGCCGGGCCGCGCGGATCTCGACCTCGGGCGCGCCTGGTTCCTGCCGCAGAACGGCTTCGACGCGTCCCGCATCGCCATCGACCTGCTTCCGGTGCTGCGCGGCCGCAGCTTCATTCGCACCTGGTCGGGGGTGGAGGGCAAGTCGCCGGATTCCCTGCCCTTCCTCGGCTTCAGCCGCGCGGTGCCCGGGCTGATCCACGCCTTTGGCTTCTCCGGCCACGGCTTCCAGCTGGGGCCCGGCACCGGCGCTGTGGTGGCCGAGCTGGCGCGCAGCGGCCGGACCTCGACCGAGATCGAGGCCTTCGATCCCTATCGCTTCCAGCGCAGCGCCGCGGCGGCGTGACCCTACGCCGCCCGGCGGATGGCAGGCGCGGCGTCGGCCCAGGCGGTCGGCGTCGCCGGCTCGTCCTTGATCTCGCGCAGCACGACATAGCTGTCGAAGCGCGAGAGCTGGATCTCGCCGGCCAGGAGCGCCGCCGAGACCGCCTCATAGGCCACCATGTCCCGGCAGTCGAAGCGCAGCATGTAGTCGTAGCTGCCGCACAGCCCGAAGCAGCTCGTCACCTCCGGGATCGCCTTCACCTGCCGCTCGAACATCTGGAAGTCGTGCACGCCGTGGGATTTGAGCGAGGCGAAGGCGAACACCGCGACGCTGGGGAACAGCCGGGACCAGTAGACCTCGGCACGGTAGCCTCGGATCAGCCCCATCCGCTCCAGCCGCTTCACCCGCTTGTGGCAGGGGCTGGCCGAGATGCCGACCAGCTCGGACAGCTTGAAATTGGTGATCCGGCCGCTCTTCTGCAGTTCGGTGAGGATCCGCAGGTCGATGCGGTCGAGCTTCTCCGTCATCGGGAACGCATCGCGGAACGCGGGCCGGGTCGTCATGGCTCTGGGCTCCTGGCTGGGGCGGGTTCGTCTCCGACCGTCCGGTTCGGCCTCTCGGGCGCGCGGAAGCGGTTGCTTCGCATCCTCCCAGCATGATCGGATTGGACCGTCCGGCAACCGAAACGATCTCAATCCTGCATGCAGAAAACGCAACCAGACCCGCTTCGGCTGCCGCTCAATTCGCTGCTGTTCTTCGAATCCGCGGCGCGCCACGGCAGCTTCACCCTGGCGGCGGTCGAACTCTTCGTCACGCCGGGCGCTGCCAGCCGGCAGGTCAAGTCGCTCGAATCCGCGCTCGGCGTCACGCTGTTCCGCCGCCGACACAACTCGATCGAGCTGACCGAGGCGGGCCGGACCTTCCTGGCCCATGTCAACGGCGCCCTCGCGCTGATCCGGACCGGTGCCGCGGAGATCACGCCGAACCGGTCGACACTGACCATTCGCGCCCCGCTGACCCTGACCCAGCGCTGGCTCATTCCCCGGATCGGATCGTTCCGGCAAGGCCATCCCGGCATCGATCTCTGGGTCCGCTCGATCATCGAGCCCGGCCATGAAGGGCCGGATGTCGAGATCCGCTACGCGCGTGCGGATGCCGCCAAGGCCGAGGGCGAGATCTTCCTGCCGGACCGCACCATCCCGGTCTGCCATCCCCGGCTCCTCGGCGCCGATGCGAGACCGGAGAGGCCGTCCGATATCCTGCGTCTGCCGGTCCTGCTGGACACGCTCGACGGCTGGTCATGGCACCGCTGGTGCGAGGCGGCCGGCATCCCGTTCCGCCCGCTGGGCGGCAGCATCACCTTCGACACCGACGAGGCGGCGATCGACGCATGCCTCTCGGGTCTCGGCGTGGCTCAGGCCAATGCGGCCTTCGTCGATCGCCACCTGCAGAGCGGAGAGTTGCTGCCTCTCTGTCCGCAGGTCGAAGCCATCGTCGGGACCTATCGAACCCTGGCCCGCAAGCCCGGACGGGCGGCCGATGCTTTCATCGTTTGGCTAAAGGGCTTCCACATCTGACGTCGCGCATAGCCGACGCTACCGCTCCGGCCGAGCGGCCGGCAATCCCGAGAGAATTCGGATCCAACTGCGGATTCCTTTGTGCAGACACCGCAAATCATATTTTTCATTGGGCGCGTGGATCGCGTCATCGCTCAGGCCGAACCCCACCATCACGCTGTCGAGGTCGAGGATGTCCTTGAGATGGCGGACAACGGGGATCGTCCCGCCGGATCCCTTCAGGACGGGCCTGCGCCCCCATTCCTCGGCAAGGGCGTCGGCGGCCGCCGACAGATACGGATTCCGCTCGGGCACGATGATCGCGCCGCTCCCTCCTTGCCCCTCGAATTCGACCCTGCAATCCGCCGGGATCATGGCGCTGACGAATGAGCGCAGTTGTGCCCTGACGCGTTCGGGGTCCTGATCCCCGACGAGCCGGATCGAGATACGCGCGCTGGCCTGCGCCGGCAGGACCGACCGCTCGCCCGGCCCCGCATTGCCTCCGTGGATTCCGTTGATGTCCAGCGATGGCCGAGCCCACATCTGCTCCAGGACGGATCGGCCGGGTTCCAGGATCGGCACGGAGAGCCCGACCTCCGACAGGATGTCCTGCGCGGTGACGCCGAGAGCCTCCCACTGCCGCAATGTCTCCAGCGGGACGTCCTTGACGTCGTCATAGAAGCCCGGAATGGCGACACGCCCATCCGGGTGATGGAGGCCGGTCACGATCCTCGCCAGCACCGCCAGCGGATTCGCCGCGATGCCGCCATAGAGCCCGGAATGCAGGTCCGAAGCCGGTCCCTTGAGGACGATGTGCTCATGCAGCAGGCCCCGCAACCGGCAGGTGATGGCCGGCGTATCGGCGTCCCACATCTCGCTGTCGCAGATATAGGCGGCGTCGCAGCGCAACTCGTCGGCGCAGCGTCTCAAGGCATCGAGGAGGCTGGGTGAGCCGCATTCCTCCTCCCCTTCCAGGAACACCGTGACATCGGCAGGGAGGTCTCCATCGGCCGCCAGCAGGGCGCGGCAGGCCTCGATGAAGGTCCAGAGCTGGCCCTTGTCGTCGGCCATGCCGCGGCCGACCAGGCGTTCCCGTCCGTCCGGACCGGCAACCCGGCGCGGTTCGAACGGCGGCGTGGCCCATCGGTCCAGCGGGTCCGGCGGCTGCACATCGTAGTGCCCGTAGAACAGGATGCGGGGCGGTTTCGGCGACCGGTCCCGCCGGCGGAAATGCCCGACCACCGCCGGATGGCCGGCCGTCTCCCGAAGACCGGCATCGAAGCCCAGCGCCGTCAGGGCCTCGACCAGCCACTCCGCGGCGCGGCGACACTCGTCGCGATAGGCCGGATCGCTGGAGACGGACGGGATCCGCACCAGCTCGAACAGCTGCTCGACCGATCGGTCGAGCCTTTCGTCCACCACCCGCAAGGCCGCCTGCACATCCGCCATGACGCGTTTCACCCTTCTTCGGGACGGCCGAGAGCTTGACCCACCGATTCCATTATGTCTATACAATTGAAGCCGAGGGAGCCGCCGGCCATCGGCACCGGCCGCCGCTCCATCGGGACCAAGCAGCGACCGTCCGGATTCCAAGGATGGCGCCGGACAACAGGAGGTTCTGCGATGGGAATGCGAGTGGCGACGGCCATGGCCGCTGCGGTCGTCCTGGGCCTGGCTTCGGCCGCCGACGGCAAGACGCTGATCTACTGTTCCGATTCGAGCCCGCAGGGCTTCGGGCCGCAGCTCTGGGACCTCGGCGCCTCGCTCGACGCCGTGCGGCCGGTGTTCAACCGGCTCGTCGAATTCGAGACCGGCACGACGCAGCTGAAGCCAGGTCTGGCCGAATCCTGGATCATCTCCGAAGACGGGCTGACCTACACCTTCCGCCTGCGGCAGGGCGTCCGCTTCCATTCCCGCGGGGACTTCAAGCCGACACGCGACTTCGACGCCGACGACGTGCTGTTCAGCTTCGAACGGATGCTGAAGCCGGATCACCCCTATCACGAGGTCTCGGGCGGCACGTATCTCTACTTCGCCGGCATGGGCATGCCCGAGATCATCAAGTCGGTCGAGAAGCTGGACCGGCACACCGTGCGGTTCACGCTCAACCGCGCCGAGGCGCCGTTCCTGGCCGACCTGGCGATGGACTGGGCCTCGATCCTGTCGAAGGAATTCGCCGACCACCTGATGGCCGCCGGCACGCCCGAGACGATCGACCAGGAGCCGGTCGGGACCGGGCCGTACATGTTCGTCGCCTATCAGAAGGACGCCGTCATCCGGTACCGCGCCAACCCCGACTATTTCCGGGGCAGGCAGGCGATCGACACGCTGATCTTCTCGATCGTGCCGGATCCGGCCATCCGGCGGGCCAAGCTGGAGGCCGGCGAGTGCGACGTGATGATGGCGCCCGCCCCCGCCGATATCGAGAGCCTGCGCGCCAATCCGGACATCGTCCTGCTGGAGAGCGCAGGCATGAACGTCGCCTATGTCTCGCTCAATGTCCGCAAGCCTCCCCTGGACGACAAGCGGGTGCGCCAAGCGATCAATATGGCGGTCGACAAGGACGCGATCATCCGGGCGGTCTATCTGGGCGGCGCCGTCCCCGCCAAGAACCCGCTGCCGCCGGTGATCTGGTCCTACAACGACGCCATCACCCCGTATCCCTACGATCCTGCGGCCGCGAAGACGCTGATCGCGGAGGCGGGCGCCGAGGGGGCGAAGATCGAGGTCTGGTTCCTGCCGACGGCGCGGTCCTACAACCCGGATCCGAAGCGGATGGGCGAGCTGATGCAAGCCGATCTCAACGCCATCGGCCTCGACGCCACGCTGATGACCTTCGATTCCGCCGAGTACCGCAAGAGGGTGGTCGCGGCGGAGCATTGGATGGCGCAGGGCGGATGGATCGGGGACAACGGCGACCCGGACAATTTCCTCTACGTGCTCAGCTGTGCCGGAGCGCAGGAGCCGCCGCCGCAGAACAATGCGAAATGGTGCAACGCCCGATATGACGAGCTGATCCGCAAGGCGAAGGAGACCGCGGACATCGCGGCGCGGACGGCGCTGTACGAGGAGGCCCAGCGCATCGCTCATGACGAGGCGCCGTGGCTGCCGGTCGCCCACGTCACCAGCTATATGGCCCTGCGGAAGAGCGTGCGGAACTACAACACCGGCCCGGTCGCGGTCCCGAATTTCGAGGGCGTCGACAAGAGCGAGTAGCGGCCGTCGCCATGATCCGCTTCGCCCTCGCCCGCCTGCTGTTCCTCGTGCCGGCCTTCCTCGGCATCGTCGTGCTGACCTTCGCCCTGCTGCACCTGATTCCGGGCGACCCGGTGCAGATGATGCTGGGCGAGCGGGTGCTCGATCCGGCACGGCATGCCGAGATCATGCGCGGCCTCGGCCTCGACCGGCCGCTCCCGGTCCAACTGCTCGACTATCTGGGCCGCATCGTCCGGGGGGATTTCGGGCTGTCGATCGCGACCAAGCAGCCGGTCCTGACCGAGTTCCTGACGCTGCTGCCGGCCACGGTCGAGCTGTCCGCCGCCGCGATGGTCTTCGCCGTCGGCATCGGCATGCCGCTCGGCATCACCGCCGCGCGGCGGCGCGGCACCACCCTGGACCACGCCATCATGACCGTCTCCCTCACCGGCTACTCGATGCCGATCTTCTGGTGGGGGCTGCTGCTGGTCCTGGCCTTCTCGGTCGGGCTGCAATGGACGCCGGTGTCGGGGCGGATCGGCGTCGAATACTATTTCGAGGGCGGAACCGGGCTGATGCTGGTCGATTCCCTGCTGTCCGACCAGGACGGCGCCTTCCGCTCGGCCGTCGCGCATCTGGTCCTGCCGGCCTTCGCGCTCGGCACCGTGCCGATGGCGGTGATCGCCCGGATGACCCGGTCCTCGATGCTGGAGACGCTGGGCGAGGACTACATCCGGACCGCGCGGGCCAAGGGCCTGCGGGAGGCGCGGGTGGTTGGGGTGCACGGGCTGCGCAACGCGCTGATCCCCGTGGTCACGGTCGTCGGCCTGCAGATCGGGACGCTGCTGGGCGGGGCGATCCTGACCGAGACGATCTTCTCCTGGCCGGGAATCGGCCGCTGGCTGGTCGATTCGATCTTCAAGCGGGACTATCCGGCGGTCCAGGGCGGCGTGCTCCTGATCGCCACGATGGTCATCCTGGTGAACCTCACCGTGGATCTCCTCTACGGCGTCCTCAACCCCCGCGTCCGCCACGCCGCCCGATGAGCGGGAGCATGAAGATCGGCGCGGAGGCCGCGAGCCCGGGCGAGACGGAGGCCCGCCCTCCGTCTCCGTCGCGCGAGCTGTGGCTGACGCTCGCCGCCAACCGTGCGGCGATGCTGAGCCTCGGCTTCATCGCCGCGCTGGTGCTCGTCGCCGTGTTCGCCCCCATTCTCGCCCCCAACGATCCGAACGCGATCGACAAGCTTAGCCTGCTGCTGCCGCCGGCCTGGGTCGACGGCGGCAATTGGACCTATCCGCTGGGCACCGACCCGGTCGGCCGGTGCACGCTGTCCCGCCTGATCCATGGTGCCCGCCTGTCGCTCCTGGTCGGCCTCATCGTCGTCACGCTCTCGTTCGGCGCCGGGGTGGTGCTGGGTCTGGTCGCCGGCTTCCGCGGCGGCTGGGTCGACAGCACGGTGATGCGCCTGATGGACCTGACCCTCGCCCTGCCGGGGCTGCTGCTGGCGATCGTCGTGGTCGTGATCCTGGGTCC
Organism: Inquilinus limosus DSM 16000; assembly: GCF_000423185.1. Lineage (GTDB taxonomy): Bacteria > Pseudomonadota > Alphaproteobacteria > DSM-16000 > Inquilinaceae > Inquilinus > Inquilinus limosus. Next base: position 32,463 of record NZ_KE383987.1, read on the forward strand.
CGGCCTGGTGAACGCCATGATCGCCGTTGCCATCAGCAACGTGCCCCACTACGCCCGTCTGACCCGGGCGGCGGTGCTGACCGAGATCACCAAGGACTATGTCATCGCGTCGAGGGTCGCGGGCGCCGGGACGCTGCGGCTGATGGTCGACACCGTCCTGCCGAACTGCCTGGCGCCGCTGATCGTGCAATCGACGCTCGGCATCTCCGCCGCCATCCTCGACACCGCCGCCCTCGGCTTCCTGGGCCTCGGCGCGCAGCCGCCGACGCCGGAATGGGGCACGATGCTGGCCGACAGCCGCGGCTTCATCCAGCGCGCGCCCTGGGTGGTCACGCTGCCTGGCCTCGCGATCCTGACCACCGTTCTGGCCTTCAACCTGCTCGGCGACGGGCTGCGCGACGCGCTCGACCCCCGCCTGAAGCGGTAGTGCCGGCCTGGTCAGAGATCGAAGCCGTATTCGGATTTCAGATAAGCCCGGATCGAGGCGAGGTTCGGCTCGGCCACCCGCACCTCCCGATGGGCGGCGGGCTCCTTCAATCCCGTCGAGCACCCGATCACCACCATGGGCCCGTCGTGTTCCAGCCGGTCGATCTTGCCGAGTGCCGCGACCGAGGCGCTGGGGGACAGCTCCTGCCACAGGCCCTGGCGCGCGAGCGCGCGCTGCGCCTGCCCGGCCTCTTCATCATCGACCAGGAGAGAGAGTCCGCCGCTCTCCCGGACGGCGACGACGGCACGGTAGCTGTTGACCGTGCAGGCGGTTCCGCTCTGCAGCGTGGGGCGGGGCTCGACCGAGACGGCCGGCACGCCGGTCGCGAGCGCCCTGTGCAGCGGCCCCCTGGCCGCCGGCTCGACCGAGACGATCTGCGGCAGATGGGCCACGAGCCCGAGGTCTCTCAGTTCGCGGAATCCTTTGAAGATCCCGAACAGCATCTCGCCATAGCCGGTCGGGACGACCACGGCCGCCGGGGCGCGGCCGAGATCCGCGGCGATCTCGTAGGCGATCGTCTTGTAGCCTTCCGGTCCCCAGGGGTGGCCGGTGTGGACCGGGGTGAGATTGCTGACCGGATAGACCGATTTGAGCTGCATCATGGCGCGCATCGCCGGCCACCGCGCCTCCGCCGGGAGGAAGACCGGGTGGGCGCCGTAGGCCAGGATCATCTCCCGGAAGGCCGGGCTCACCTCCGGCATCGTGACGACGACGCAGCGAAGGCCGGCCCGGGCGGCGTGGGCCGCGGCGGACACGCCATGGTTGCCCGAGGACGCCACGATCACGGTCGACGCCCCTTCCTGCAGGGCGGCGCTGACGGTGCAGACGTTGAGGCGGTCCTTGTGGCTCCAGGTCGGATTCCGGCTCTCGTCCTTCAGGAACACGCCGCGTTCGCGCACCGGAGCCTGGACCGCCGCGCCGATCTCGATCAGCGGGGTGTCGCCGGCGCCGAGACAGGCCTGCCTCGACAGGGGCGGCAGCAGCGCCTGCCATCGCAGGAAGCTCGGCTTCGCCCCGTCACCAAGCCGGTCCGGCGCGGTCCCGTAGTCGAAATCGAGCTCCAGCGGATACTGCATGTCCGCGGTGGACGTCCTCGGGCATCCGGACAGCTGGGCCGGCAGCAGGGGATATTCGGGACGGCCCGGGCCGAGCGATCTCTGGCATCTGGCCGACGAGGCTGTGGTCTCCGGCTCGACCGGCATCGCTGTGGTCCCCCCGCTTTCCCGAACGTCGCGGCAGAGTTGCAGCCGTCTGTTTATTTGTCTAGACAAAACTAAAGCGATCCGGCCTGGACAGCGAGGCGCCGGATCGGCTCTGTTTCAATGCTGCGGCGCGGCGGCCGGCCGCTCGCGCCCATGGGGAACATCGGATGGCGAAGACGAAGCCTGGATCCGAAGCGGTGCGGTTTGAGCTGGACGGCGAGGGTCCCGTCTACCACCAGATCGAGCGCGCGATCCGGGCGAACATCCAAAGCGGGGCGTGGGGCCCCGGCTTCAAGATCCCGTCGGAGCTCGAGCTGATGCGGCTCGCCGAGTGCTCGCGGGCGACGATGAACAAGGCGCTGACGAACCTCGCGAATGCAGGGCTGATCGTCCGCCGCCGCAGGAGCGGGTCGATCGTCCGGGAGTCGACGGAGGGGCACGCCGTCATCGGCATTCTCGACATCCGGAAGGACATCGAGGGCGCCGGGCGCCGCTATTCCTACCGCGTCACGTCGAAACGCATCCTGCCCGACGGCACCGCCAACGGGGAGTGGCCGGAAGCCCGCGGCGGCGAGCCGCTGCTCGCCCTCGAAGCCCTCCATTGCGGCGACGGGCTGGCCGAGGTGATCGAGGAGCGCCTGATCCGGCTCGCACTCGTGCCCGAGGCGGCGGAGGAGGATTTCGAGGACAATCCGCCGAGCAGCTGGCTGCTGGCCCGCCTGCCCTGCACCCGCCTTTCCCAGATCATCAAGGCCCGGGCGGCGGGCGCGAAGGAGGCCAGGCTGCTGCGGATCCGGAAGGGGGACCCGCTTCTGATCGCGGAGCGCCGCACCTGGAGCGAAAGCGAGCCGGTCACCTGGCTGCGCCTGACCTTCGCCGGCGCCCGCAACGAGTTCGTCGGCGAGTTCAACCCCCTCGACCCCAGACCCATGGGCGGCGACCGTGTTCCGGCCTGATGCCCATGAGCGGGCGGCGAAGATTCGGCGCCGCCTGTTCGAGTCCGCGGCGGCGGATCTGGATGCCGTGATCGGCCTGACGCCGGAATCGGTCACCTACCTGTCCGGCTACAGGAGCATGGCCCACGACACCGACCGCCATCACGCGATGGCCGCGGTGGCGACGCGGGAGCGGTGCCTTCTCGTCGCGCCCGCGGTGGATTTCGGCCCCGCCCTCGAGGTCATGCCCGACGCCGGCGACATCCGGACCTATGGCCGTTTCCGGTTCGACAGCGAGCCGGGCGCCCCCCGCCTGCCGAAGCCCTTCGGGAGCTTCGCCGCGGCCCTGGCCGACGGCCTGGCCTCGCTGGGCCGGATCGGGGTCGTCGGCCTCGACGAGGCACCCGGCGGAAGCGTCGCCGCGGCGGTGGCGGCCGCTTGTCCCGGCCTCCGGTTCGAATCCGCGCGCGGCCTGCTGCTGCGCGCCCGGTCGGTCAAGCTGCCGGAGGAGGTCGAGCTCCTCGCCCGTGCCACGGAGGTGGCGGAGCGGAGCCTCATGCGCGCCCTCGCGGCAGCGAAGGCCGGGATGACCGAATGGGAGCTCGCCGCCGCCATCACCCACGGCATCGTCAGCGGGGGCGGGGTTCCCGGCTTCGTCGTCGTGACCTCGGGGGAGCGAAGCGCCCTCGCGGACGCCTATCCGTCCCACCGTCACCTCCGGCCCGGGGATCTGGTCCGGCTCGATATCGGCTGCACGGTCGACGGATACTGGGCGGACATGGCGCGCACGGCCTTCGTCGGCACGCCCGACGCGCGGGTGCGCCGGACCTTCGCGGCGATCGACGCCGGGACGCGCTGCGCGGTCGAGCAGGTCAAGGCCGGAATGACCGCCGGAGACCTGTTCGACAGGGTGGTCGCCGAGGTCCGGCAACGCGGCCTGCCGGAGTTCGAACGGCATCACGTCGGACACGGGCTGGGGCTCGAATGCTTCGAGCATCCGGTGCTCAGCCCCCGCAGCGACGCGGTCCTCGAAAGGGGCATGGTCTTGTGCCTCGAGGCCCCGCTCTACACTCTGGGATGGGGCGGAATGATGGTCGAGGAGACGCTCGTCCTGGACGATGACCGTGTCCGGATGCTGACCCGCTCGACGACCGGGCTGATCCCGATCCCGGAATGACGCCGTTCAGCGACACGGCCGCGTGATCCGCCCCTCCTGTGGGCCGGGTTCAGTTGAACAGGAGCGGCACCATCAGCCCGCCGTCCCGGAACAGGCGGTTCGGACCGCGATCGAGCTTGAGCGGGCTGCCCATGCCGACATTGCGGTCGAAGATCTCGCCGTAATTTCCGAGCTGCTTGACGATGTTGTAGGCCCAGCGCTCGTCGAGGCCGAGCGCCTTGCCGTTGCCGGGGTCGACGCCGAGGAAGCGGCGGATGTCCGGATTGTCGGAGGTCAGCATCTGGTCGACATTGGCCTGGGTGATGCCGAGATATTCGGCCATGATCAGGGCCTGGAACGACCATTTGACGATGTCGAACCACTGGTCGTCGCCGTGGCGGACGGCGGGGGTCAACGCCTCCATCTTCTCGCTGGCCGGGAAGATGACGTAGTCGTCCGGGTTCTGCGCCTGGGTCGCCCGCACCGAAGCCAGCGCCGAGGCATCGGTGATCAGCGCGTCGCAGCGGCCGGAGAAGAAAGCCTGGCGCGTTGCCGAGACGCTGTCGAACATCACCGGCTTGAGGTCGAGACCCTTGGTGCGGGAGACGTCGGCGACCGTGACCTCGGTGGTCGAGCCGGTCTGCACGCAGACCGTCGCCCCCGACAGGCCCGACGGATCCGTGACGCCGAGCTCCTTCGGCACCATGAAGCCGGGATATTCGTAGTAGTCGGGGAAGGTGAAGTTGACGCCGTTGGCGTCGCGCAAGAGCGTCCAGGTGGTGGTGCGTGGCAGGACGTCGACCTCGCCCGTCTGCAGCGCCGTCAGCCGCTGCTGGCCGGACAGGGGCACGAAGCGCGCCTTGTCCTTGTCGCCGAGCACGGCCACCGCCATGGCCCGGCAGATCTCGACATCGAGGCCGCGCCAGACGCCCTTGTCGTCCGGCGCGCCGAAGCCGACCGTGCCCTGGCTGGCACCGCAGAGGACGTGGCCTCGCTGCCTGATGGCATCCACCGTCTGCTGCGCGAAGGCCGGAGAGCCGGCAACTGCTGTGGCGACGGCGATGAAAAATGCGGCGCTGCGAAAGGTCGACATGAAACCTCCTGTGCGTTCTTGTTTGGATTGACGGGATCAGATCCGGACCGTCGAGCCGGCCATGCGGTGCTCCAGCCAGCGCGAATACCGCGAGATGCCGAAGCAGATGACGAAGTAGATCGCCGCGATGAACAGGTAGGTCTCGGCATAGGGCGCGGGCCAGAGCGGATCGGTCATGGCGGCGCGCCCGGCGCTGAGCAGATCGAACAGCCCCACCACCAGCACCAGGCTGGTGTTCTTGACCATCACGATCAGCGTGTTGGTCAGCGGCGGGATGACTTTGCGCAGGGCCTGCGGGATCACCACCTCGCGCATCGTCCGGAACCAGCCGAGCCCGAGGGCGCGGGCCGCCTCGTACTGGCCGTTCGGTATCGCCTGGAGGCCGCCGCGCACGACTTCGGCCAGATAGGCGGCGGAGAAGATCGTGAGCGCGATCAGCGCGCGGGCCAGCTTGTCCGGCGCGAGCCCCTCCGGCAGGAACAGGGGAACCAGGATCGAGGCGACGAAGAGCAGGCTCACCAGCGGCAGGCCGCGCACGATCTCGATCGCCGCGACGCAGACGGCCTTCGCGATCGGCAGCCTGCTGCGGCGGCCGACCGCTAGCGCGACGGCGAGCGGAAAGCCGAAGGCGATCGACATCGTCGCCAGCAGCAGCGTGACCGGCAACCCGCCCCAGGCGGAGGTCGGCACCGGTGCCAGGCCGAACACGCCGCCCGCCATCAGCACGAGGCATGCGGCGAGCCCGGCGATCCAGCACGCGATCAGGCGACGCCCCCAGGCGCCCGGCGGCAGGCTTCCGAGAGCAAGGGCGAGGACGATGCCGACGACCAGCATCGGCCGCCACTGCTGATCCGGCGGATAGATTCCAAACAGGATGAAACGGTACTTCTCCCGCAGGAAGGCCCAGCAGGCCCCTTCTCCGGTGCAGGCCGACCCGTCGCCGCCGGACCACACGCCCTGCAGGATCGCCCAGTCGACCAGCCGCGGCACCACGACCGACAGCAGGCCCAGCGTCCCGACCGTCACCGCGGCGCTGAGGAGATCCCCGAACAGGAGCTGCCGCATGGAGCGGCGGGCCGGCTTCGGAGGTTCGACCGCCTCGGCTTCGACAGCGTCTCGAGGAAGGGAGTGCGCCGTCATGGTCATCAGGACACCAGCGTGACGCGGCGGTTGAACCAGTTGATCAGGGCCGAGATCGACAGGCTGATGGTCAGGTAGACCGTCATCAGGATCAGGACCCCTTCGATGGCCTGGCCGGTCTGGTTGATCGTCGTCGCCGCGACCGAGGCGAAGTCGGGATAGCCGACCGCCAGGGCCAGCGTGATGTTCTTGATGATCGTCAGATACTGGCTGCCCATCGGCGGCACGATGATCCTGAGCGCCTGGGGAAAGACGATCAGGGCCAGGATCCGCCTCTCGGACAGGCCGAGCGAACGGCCGGCCTCCCATTGCCCCCGGCCGACCGCGTCGATGCCGCCGCGCACGATCTCGCCGATGAAGCTGGCCGAATAGAGCGTCAGGCCGACGAGGAGGGAGACGAATTCGGGGGTCAGCGACAGGCCGCCGGTGAAGTTGAAGCCGCGCAGCCGCGGCAGGTCGAGGGAAAGCCGGCCGCCGCCGAGGCCACACACGACGGCGACCAGAAGCCCGCCCGCCAGGAGCCATGCCGAGCGCCGGAGGGCGAGCCCGCCCCGACCGATCGCCTGCCCCAACCGCGGACCGAGCGCGATGCCCAGCGCCGCCATCAGCACCGCCGCCCAAAACCAGGAACCGATATCGCCGAGCCCGAGCCGGGGAAGAGCGAGGCCCCGCACCGACAGGAAGACACCGGGCAGCGGCTGGAGCGCCTGCCGCACGGCCGGCAGCCCGGTGGTCACGAGCGCGTACCAGAACAGCAGTTGCACCACCAGCGGCGTGTTGCGATGGACCTCGACGAAGACCGTCGCGATGCCGCTGAGGGACGGGTGGCGCGAGCGGCGCGCAAGGCCGATCAGTGTGCCGAGCACCGTCGCCAGCAAGGTCACCAGGACCGCAATCTGGACGGTGTTGACCAGGCCGACGACATAGGCCCAGCCGTAGCTGTCGGCCGGCGAATAGTCGACGACGTGCTCCGCGATCGGAAAGCGCGCGGACTGCCCGAGGAAGCCGAAGCCCATCGTGATGCCGCGGCTCGCCAGGTTGGCGCCGGCATTCAGGGCGAACCAGGCGAGGCACCCGGCGATCCCGGCCAGGAGGGCGAATTGCAGTGTCCAGGCCCGGACCCGGCCGTCATACCAGAGGGTGTGAAGCTTGCGCATGGTCGAACTCCGACACAGCCGGGCCGGTCACGTGAAGACAAGCTGGCTCAGGCCACGTTCGGCACGGCCTCCGGCTCGAGCCGCTTCAGGATCTGATCCAGATCGGCCCAGAGATCGTCGATACCTTCGAGGCCGATGCTGATCCGCAGGATCGGACCCGGAGCGGTCCAAGGCACCGCCGTGCGCTCGGCCGTCACGGACATCGGCGCGATCAGGCTGCGCGTCCCGCCCCAGGAGGCGCCGATCGCAAACACCCCGAGATCCGCCAGCGCCGCCGTGAGCCGCGGTTCCGTCTCGGGCTTCAGCACGACGCTGAAGACGCCGCTGGCGCCCCTGAAATCGCGCTTCCACAGCGCGTGCCCGGGACAGGCCGGCAGTGCCGGGTGCAGCACCCTGTCGACGAGCGGCGACCGCGACAGGCGCTGCGCGAAGTCCAGGGCGACGCGCCCGACATGGGCGAGCCTCACGCCCATCGTCTCGAGGCCGCGCAGCGCCAGGGCGGCCTCGTCCGGCGAGACGCCGATGCCGAGCATCCGCAGCGTGTCCTTGAGCCGGCGATGCAGCGCCAGATCCGCAACGGTGACGGACCCGAGCAGCAGGTCCGAATGCCCGCCGACATATTTCGTCAGCGCCTCCATCGCGAAATCGGCGCCGAAGGACAGCGGCTTGAACAGCAGCGGCGACGCCCAGGTGTTGTCGCAGCCGACCAGGGCGCCCTTCGCCTTCGCGGCCGCGACGATGGCCGGCAGATCCTGCACCTCCATCGTGCCGGATCCGGGGGATTCCACCCAGACGAGCTTCGTCCGCTCGTCGATCAGCCCGGCGATGCCCGCGCCGATCATCGGGTCATAGGCGTCGAAACGGATGCCGCGCGGAGCCAAATAGCTGGCGCAGAAGCCGCGGACCGGGCCGTAGACGGTGTCGGGGATCAGGACATGGTCGCCCGGCGTCAGGAGCGTCAGCATCACGACCGCGATGGCCGCCTGGCCGGAGGGGGCGAGGATGGTGCGGCCCCCGCCATGGAGCGCGGTCAGTTGCGCTTCCAGGGTGCGGGTGGTCGGCGTGCCGTGCAGGCCGTAGGTGTAGCCGTCGGGCCCGCGATGCTTGCGCCGGGCGAAGGATTCCGCGTCCTCGTACACGATCGTCGAGGCGCGGTAGGTCGGCACCGCGAGGCTGGCGAAGCCCTCATGCGAAACGGCGGGATGGTGGACGCAGCGGGACAGGTCGTGCATGGGCCTTCGCCTCGGTTGATCGGGCGAATGGTATGGACGACTGTGATAAAAACCACTGACCTGCGGTGAACGCTCTATGAGCAAACCTTATAGTCTGCCCGGATGAACCATCGGCAGTTGGAGACCTTCCGCGCCGTCATGCTGGCGGGATCGGCGTCGCGCGCGGCGGAGCGGCTGGACGTGACCCAGCCCGCGGTCAGCCGGTCGATCGCGGAGCTGGAGCGGTCGATCGGCTTCCTGCTGTTCGAGCGCGTGCGGGGCCGCCTGGTGCCGACCACCGAGGCCAAGCTGCTGATGCAGGAGGTGGACCGCAGCTTCGTCGGGCTGGACCGGCTGCGTGCCGAGGCCGCCCGCATCCGCGATTTCGGGTCGGGCAGCATCCGCATCGCCAGCCTGGCGGCGCTGGGATCGACGCTGGTGCCGCGCGCGATCCGGCGGTTCCAGGATCGGCATCCGGGCATCGCGCTGACCCTGCAGATCCACTCCACCGCCGCCGTCCGCGACATGGTCGCCAACGGTGTCTTCGATCTCGGCCTGGTCGCCGACGAGGCCGACCTGTCGGGCATGGAGCACCGCCCCTTCGCCACCATCCGGGCGCAATGCGTCATGCCGCGGGGCCATCGCCTCTGCGACCGCCCGGCGATCGAGCCGATGGACCTGGACGGGGAGCGGTTCGTCGCCCTGGCTCCGGAGGATCGGGCCCGCCAGCGCCTCGAAGCCGTCCTGACGAAGGCGGGGGCGAAGCCGCGGATCGTGGTCGAGACCCCCGGCTCCGCCACCATCTGCGCCCTGGCGCTCGAAGGGGTCGGGATCGGGATCACCAACCCGGCCGCGGCGGACGGCTTCACCAACCGCGGGCTGGTGTTCCGGCCGTTCGAGCCGGCGGTCCATTTCAGGAGCTTTCTGCTGTTTCGGCCCGACGCCCAGAAATCCCGGCTGGTGAAGCAGTTCGCGGCGGAGCTGATGAACGCCCGCCCGTAGTGCGCCCGCTGGCCGCCGCCACTTACGCTCAGCCGGCCTTATTCTCTCTTGCTGGCATTGGAGCCTCCGCGGCCCGGGCAAATCTCAATCCATGTGCCACTGCAGCGGGAGCAGGAAGGGGAAGCCGGTGCGGCTGTCGATCTCGACCTTCATGATCGGCGCCATGTACTCCCCCCAGCGCCTGTTGACCGGGTCGTCGCGCAGCGCCGCGACGGTGCGGTCGAGGTCGTCGGTCTCGAAATGGCCGAACAGGGTCAGGCCGTATTTGAAGATCGAGTAGTTGCGGATCCCGGCCGCCTTCAGCGCCGCCACCATCTCCGGCCAGATCTCGTCGTGGCGGCGCTTGTACTCCTCCTCATAGCCGGGGCGGATTTCGAGGATCCAGGCGTGCTGCGTCATCGCGGTCTCCGTCGTCAGCGGCGAGGTAGTCGTGCAGGATGCGGCCCGGCGCCAGGGTGAAGTCGGCGCGCCAGTAGAAGCCGTCGAGCATCTCCCTGACCGGCAGCCGGTAGACCGGCGCCTGGATGTTGGGCCTGAGCTCGACCGTGCAGGGTCCGGTCCAGCATTCATGCACCGCCACCTCGGCCAGGCGGCGGGCGGTGAGCTGGCGGATGGCCGGCCGGCCGTCGATATGGTCGATCGCCTTCAGGTTGATGTTGGTGGCGAAATCGAAATGCGCGGCCAGGCTCTCGATCCGGTCGCGCCGCTGCTTGTAGGCCAGGGTGCCGGTGATCACGTCGATGCCGTTGCGGGCGACCGTGCCGACCCAGGCGTCGCCGCGCGCTTCCAGCACAGGCGTGCCGAACTTCTTCGGCTGGCCGTGCACCTCGCGGCCATGCGAGACACCGATGTCGGAGGACAGGAACAGATAGGGCGAGTAGGACCCGGCCTCTCCCGTCCCGGGCAGCCGGCAGCCGACCATGATGTTGGACTCGCCATAGGGGCCGAGCCAGTCAGTGTCGTTCATCCTGTAGATATGCGCCAGGACCACATCGCTGGTCGGCTCCAGCGGCGGCGGCAGCAGCCGCTCGACCGCGTCGGCGTCGGTGCGCCAGGCCAGTGTCAGCACCTCGACGTCGCGGAAGCTGAACGGGAAGGGCGGCACCATCGGCGCGTCCCAGGGGGTCGAGAAGCCGCTCCTCAGGATCTCCTCGACCGTCAGCCGGCGCCCGGTCATGCCAGCCAGCCTCGCACCTGGTCACGCAGACGGATCGTCTCCGTCAGCACGTCGTCATAGAGCGTCGCCATGTAGTCCTGGTGCACATATTCGAGCGCGAGGTGCCCCTGGAACCCGGCGTCGCGCAGGGTGGCCAGCTGAGCCTCGATGTTGATCGTGCCCTCATGCCCCTTGGCCTGCAGCGCCCCCGGCCGGGCCTGGCGCAGATGGACATGTGCGGCGTGGCGGGCCAGCGGATCGATCTCCTCCTGCCGATATCCGAGGCAGACGAAATGGGCGTAGTCGAGGGTCAGCCGCAGCCCCTCGACCCGGCCCAGCAGCTCCTCGACCAGCGTCGGGGATTCGAGGAAGGAGTGGACATGCGGCTCGATCGTCGGCGTCACGCCGGCCTCGCGCGCTATCGGCACCAGCGCGTTGAGCGAGCGGGCCGATTCCTCCAGCGCCTGCGCCCTCCCCTGCCCCGGATTGCACACGCCGGGCAGGATGAAGACGGTGTCGATCCCCGCGCGGGCGCAGAACTGCACGGCCTTTCGGAAATCCGCGACGTTGCGGTCACGGTGGCGCGGATCGGCCAGGTTGCGGTCGGACAGGCTGTCGCCGAACAGGTGGTAGAGGCTGGGCACGTGGACGCCGAGCGCCCGCACCGTCTCCGCCATGCCGTCGGGATCGGCCAGCAGCGCCGCCTTGTCGAGGGCGGGGCCGTAGAAATAGCCGAGGTCGAGCGCGCCGATGCCGAGCGCCCGGGCTATCCCGGCGGCCTCCTGCAGCGAGCAGGCGCGCAGGGACCAGGAGGTGAGTGAAAGCTGCATGGGTCACACCCTCTCGACTTGGCCGCTGGCGGCGGAGCGGTACATGGCGTCCAGCACTTCGACCGCGCGCATCCCGACTTCGCCCGGCGCGTCGTTCTCGACCGCGCGGCCGAGGCAGAGATCGACGAAGACATCGACCGGCCGCTCGCAATCATAGGCGCCGTCGCCCGGCGCCATCGGCACGATCGTGTCGCGCCCGTCGCGGCGCCGCACCTCCAGCCGCTCGCGCTCGATGTCGAGCAGCAGCAGGCCCTCGGAGCCGTAGATCCTGAGGTCGATATGCGGCCCGCGATGCTTCGGCACGGTGGAGGCGCCGGACAGGGCGGCGGTGGCGCCGCCTTCGAACCGCACGGTGGCGGCGTCGTAATAGTCGACGCCGGTCGGCGAGGCGCCGGTCATGGCGAAGACCTCGCGCGGCGCCAGATCGGCGATGCGGAACAGGAGGCCGAGGGCGTGGACGAGCTGGCCCCAGCCATAGCCGCCGGCGCGCTTCGGGTCGGCCCAGGTCGAGGGCGGCGGCCGGAACATGTGGTCTTTGGTCTCGACCATCGGCTGGCCGGCGAACAGGTCCTCCAGCGCCGAGCCCATCTGCAGCACCACATGCTCGACCCGGCCGATCTCCCCCTCTCCGACCAGCCGGCGCGCCTCGCGCATCCAGGGCAGGAAGTTCCAGCCATAGGGCACCAGGATGGCGCGGCCGGCCTGGCGTGCCCGGGCGACCAGGTCGCGGGCGTCCTCGGCGCGGGTCGCCAGCGGCTTCTCGACCAGCACATGGCAGCCTCGGTCGAGCGCAGCGGCGGCATGCTCGTGATGCAGCACATGCGGCGAGGCCACCACCACCCCGTCCGGCTTCACCCGGTCGAGCAGCTCGCGATAGTCCTCCGAGGCATCGGGGATGCCGAAGCGCTGCTGCAGCGCCGCCAGCTCCGCCGCCCCCAGCCGGTTCACCCCGACCAGCTCGCAATCGGGGTTCCGCTGCAGCACCGGGATGTGGTTCTGCGCCGCCCACCAGCCGGCGCCGACCACCGCGATCCGAGCCTTTCGTGTCATCGCGCCTTCTCCATCGCCGCCAGCGTGGTCTCGTAGACGCTGGTCATGTGGCGCCGCATCGCCTCTCCCGCCGCCGCGGCGTCGCGGGCATCGAGCGCCGCCAGGATCGCCTCGTGGTCGGCGAAGCTGCGCTCCAGCACCCCCGGCGTCTCGGAGGCGATGCGGCGATACTCCATGCCCAGCACGAAGAAGGAGCCGGCGACCCGCTCCAGGAACGGGTTGCCCGAGGCGGCGTAGATGACGCGGTGGAACTCCATGTCCGAGACGCGGAAGCCGACCGGATCGCGCAGCAGGCCGCGCTGCACCGCCAGCAGCGCGTGCAGCCGGGCCAGCGAGGCGGTGTCGATCCGCTCCGCCGCCAGGCCGGCGATGGTGCCCTCGACCAGAATGCGCGCCTCGTGCAGCGCGTCGACCGTCGGCGCGTTCAGCTCCAGCAGGAACTGCAGCGGCGCCAGCAGGTCCGACGCCTCCAGCGCCGTGACATAGACGCCGCCGCCCTGCCGCATCTTGACCACGCCCAGGATCTGCAGGCCCCGCAGCGCCTCGCGCACGCTTGGCCGGCTGACCTGCAGGATCTGCGCCAGCTCGCGCTCCGGCGGCAGCTGGTCGCCCGGCTTCAGGCTGCCGGTGCGCACCAGCTCCATCAGCTTCTTCGCCACCTGCTCGGCGACCGACTGCCGCTCGATCGGGGCGACGGTGTCGAGACCCATCACCACGCGCAATCCTCCATCCTCAGTCCCCCGCCGCGCGGCTGCGGATCTGGTCGAGGCTGACCGCCAGCAGCAGCACGATGCCGCGGGTCACGTCCTGCCAGAAGCTGGAGACGTTGAGGAGGGTGAGCCCATTGTTCAGCGTGCCCAGGATCAGCACGGCCAGCAGCGTGCCCCAGACGCTGCCGCGGCCGCCGAACAGGCTGGTGCCGCCGAGGATGATGGCGGCGATCACGGTCAGCAGGTGCTTGCCCGCCGCGTCCGGCGCCGCCGCCCCCAGCATCGCCGCCAGCACCAGCCCGGCGACGGCGCCGCTGACGCCGGACAGGACGTAGAGCGTGATCTGGGTGCGCGCCACCGGCACGCCGACCAGGCGGCTGGCCTCCGGATTGCCGCCCGAGGCGTAGACGAAGCGGCCGAAGCGGGTCTTGGCCAGCACCACCCAGAGCGCGCCGTAGCACAACAGCATCAGGATCAGCGGCACCGGGATGCCGAAGAGACGGCCGCTGCCGATCCAGTTGAAGCCGGGCACCATCAGCGGCCGGGTCAGGCCGCCGGTCATCACCAGGGCGCTGCCGGTGATGATGCTCATGGTCGCCAGGGTGACGATCAGCGGGTTCAGGCGCAGCCCTGTGGTGAAGATGCCGTTGATGAGGCCGATCGCGGCGCCGAACAGGATCGCCGCCACGGCCGCCACCCAGATGTCGAGCCCGAGACCATGGAGGAGCGCCAGCACCACGCCGGTCAGCCCCGCCACGGCGGCGACCGAGAGGTCGAGCCCGCCGGCGATGATCAGCGGCGTGCCGGTCGCCGCCATCAGCCCGATGAAGGCGACGTTGGAGCCGATGCTCATCATGTTGTTGAAGGACAGGAACCAGGGCGACAGCAGCGAGAAGGCGACCAGCAGCGCCACGTAGAACAGCAGCAGCACCGCCACGCCGGACCAGGTGCGGCCGAGCGCGCCGCGGGCCAGGCCCTGGGCGCGGCGGGGAGTGTCGATCGTCGTCATGCCCTCAGCTCCCCGTTCTCTGCCGGCGTGCTTGCCGCCGCCATCAGCTCCGCCGGCTCGCGGCCACGCGGGAATTCCGCCACCGCCCGGCCGCGGTCGAGCACGATGGCCCGGTCGCACAGACCCGCCACCTCCTCGACGTCGGAGGACAGCACCAGGATCGCCCGGCCGGCATCGGCCAGGCGCCGCAGCTCGGCATAGATCTCGCGCCGCGCGCCGACATCGACGCCGCGGGTCGGCTCCTCCAGGATCAGCAGGCGCATGCCGTCGACCAGCCAGCGGGCGATGCAGACCTTCTGCTGGTTGCCGCCGGACAGGGTGCGCAGGCGCTGCTCGCTGCCGCGCGTGCGGATGCCGAGCTGGTCGATCCAGCCCTCGGCGTGGTGCCGCTCCGCCGCCACGTCCATGAACGGGCCGGACCGGAAGCGCTCCAGGAACGGCAGGGCGATGTTCTCGCGCACCGTCAGGTCGGCGACGATGCCCTCGCGCTTGCGCTCCGCAGCGATGAAGCCGATGCCGGCCGCCTTGCCGGCCGAAGGATTGCGCGGCGCGTAGAGGGCGCCGCCGATCGCGACCCGCCGCGCCGCCACCGGCCCGAGCGCGCCGTACAGCGCCCGGCCCAGGCTCTCCACCCCGGACCCGACGAGGCCGAAGATGCCGACGATCTCGCCGGCCCGGACGGTCAGGTCGACATCCTCGACCTCGCCCGGAATCCGCAGCCCCTCCACCGCCAGCACGGCCTCGCCCGGCGGCTCCGCGGGGCCGGCGCCATACAGGTCGTCGACCACGCCGCCGAGCATGGCCCGCAGCACCTCGGCCGGCGTCGCCTCGGCGGTGCGGAAGCTGCCGGCGTTGCGGCCGTCGCGCAGCACGGCGATGCGGTCGGAGACCGCGAACACCTCGGACAGGTAGTGCGAGATGTAGATCACCGCGACGCCCTGCGCCTTCAGCCGGCGGATGATGGCGAACAGCGTCGCCGCCTCCTGCTCGGTCAGCGACGCCGTCGGCTCGTCCATGATCAGCACACGCGCCTTGCCGGCCAGAGCCCGGGCGATCTCGACGATCCGCTGCTCCGGCACGCTCAGCGCCTTGACCCGGGCAACGGGGTCGATGCCGGGATAGCCCAGCTGCTGCAGCAGCTCCTCCGCCTGCCGGCGCATGGCGGCTGTGTCCACCACCCGGAAGCCGGGGCCGGCGCGCATCGGCAGGTCGCCGATGCAGATGTTCTCGGCCACGGTCATGTCCGGGATCACCGAGATCTCCTGCGGCAGCAGGCGCACCCCGGCGGCCACGGCCTGGCGCGGCTGGTCGAAGCTGACTTCGGCGCCGTCCAGCCGCACCGTGCCGGCGTCGCGGCCGTAGCTGCCGGCCAGGATCTTCACCAGGGTCGACTTGCCGGCGCCGTTCGAGCCCAGGAGGGCCAGCACCTCCCCCGCCTCAACCGTCAGCTCGACCTCGCGCAGCACGTCGACGCCGCCGAAGGCCTTGCGGATGCCGCGCATCTCGAGACGGGGGGCGGTCATCGTCACTCCTTCGGGATCAGGGTCTCGTAGCCCTTCAGCTCCTCCAGACCGCGCAGGGCGGCGAGGTGCTTGGCGAAGGCCTCCTGCGGGAACTTGAAATCGAGGACCTCGGCGTCCTCGGCGCAGGCGGTGTCCGGGTAGAACTCGCAGATATTCGCCTTGGTCACCATGACGTGATTGACCAGCACCGCCGGCGGCAGGGTCTTGCCGGCCAAAGTGGCGAGGGCGATCGGGATCAGGTAGTTGCCGTAGCGCTCCGGGAAATAGCCGACCGAGGCGACGAAGCGCGGCTCCTTCGCCAGGGTCTCGGTCTCGTCCGCGCCCATGCCGACGACGATCGTGTCGGCCTCGCGCCCCGCCTGCTGGGCGGCGCGCAGCATGCCGGTCGCCGCCTGGTCATTGATCGCGGTCACCATGATCGGCACCCCGGCCGGGATCCGGCCGATCAGGTTGCTCATCTGCTGGAAGCTCTCCTGCAGCGTGTTCTTGGTGTCGATCTTGAGGATGTGGTCGGCCGGGAAGTCCGGCAGCACCGCCTGGAATCCCGCGACCTGCCCGCCGGTGCGCATCGCCGGGATGGCGCCGGACTGCGGCAGCTCGCCGACCACGAGGTAGCCCTGCGCCACCTTGTCGGCGCCGTATTCCGCCACCGCGGCCTGGGCCAGGTAGGAGCCGCCCATGAAGCCGGAGCGCGGGTTGTTGGCGCCGAAGAAGATCGCGTTCGGCATCGGGATGTCGATCGCCGCCACCTTGATCCCGGCATTGTCGAACTGGTTCATCACCGCCGGGCCGAAATTCACGTCGGTCTGGAATTCGATGACGAAGTCGGCGTTGCGGCGGACGAAGCTCTCGGCATTGGCCAGGGCCGTCGGCCCGTCCAGCCGGTTGTCGGCGACCGCGAGCTCGACCCCCGCGGCATCGGCATTGGCCTTGATACCGGTCTCGACCTTCACCCCGAAGGCGATGTCGCGCTGGAGGTTGGCGAAGCCGATGACGTAGCCGGAGCCGTCGCGCGGCGGCGTCACCGCCTTGGCGTCCGCCACCATGGCCTTGAGCTGGTCGGCGGAGAGCATGGCGCCGGAGAAGGCAGTCGGATCGAAGCCGTGGAACTCCTCGGCCCAGGCCGCGGCACCCGCGGCGAGCATGATGGCGGCGGCGACGACGAAACCCGCCGGGCGGACGCGGTGCGCGCGGATCATCCCTTTCCTCCCTTTCATCCGGTCCATTGGTCAATTGGACAGGCCAATTCTTTTCAGGCATCGTAGTGTCGGTTCCGCCGCCCTGGCAAGAGGGTGTGCGTGACCAAGCAAAGGACGAGCCGCCGAAGCGGCCGGCCGGTGGGAGGAGAAAGCATGCGCATCCAGGGCATCACCCCGATCGTGCTGCGCTATCCGGAGCCGAACGACCACGGCAACATCCGGCACACCGTGCTGCTGCGGCTGGAGGCCGAAGGCGGGCTGACCGGCTGGGGCGAATGCATCGCCATGTGGCCGGAGGCCTGCCGCGCCGTCGCCGCGCTGATCCAGGGCGGCTTGGCCGAGGTGGTCGCCGGCATGGATGTGCGCGAGCCCGAGACGGTTTGGCAGGCGCTGAAGCGACACACCTGGTGGTATGGCGAAGGCGGCCTCGCCACCATGGCGCTGGCCGGCATCGACATGGCGGTGTGGGACGCCTGCGGCAAGGCGGCCGGGCTGCCGCTGTGGCGTCTGTTCGGCGGCCGGACGCACGAGGCGCTGCCGGCGATCGCCAGCATGCATGTCAACCGTGCCACGATCGAGGAGGGCGCAGCCGAGGTGGCAGACCACATCGCCCGCGGCTTCCACGGCGCCAAGCTGGGCTTCGGCAAGCGCGGCCTGTCGCGGGTCGGCCAGGACCCGGACCACGATGTCGACTATGTCCGCGCGGTGCGCCAGGCCGCCGGCCCGGCCGCCCGGCTGATGGTCGATATCGGCAACGGCGTGCGCTGGGACGCCGCCACCGCCATCGCCACCATCCGCCGCTTCGAGGCCTTCGGCATCGACTGGGTGGAGGAGCCGCTGCATCCGGACGACCTCGACGGTCTGGCCCGGCTGCGCGCCGCCGTCGCGACCCGGATCGCGACCGGGGAGCGGGAATGGACCGTCGCCGCCTATGCCCGGCTGATCCGCACGGGCCTGGTCGACGTGCTCGGCATCGACCCCGCCCGGGCCGAGGGCATCACCGGCTTCCGCAAGGTGGCGGCGCTGGCCGAGGCGGCGCGCATCGCCGTCAACGCCCATGCCTGGAGCACGGCGGTGACCAGCGCCGCCAGCCTGCACCTGTCGATCGCCAGCCCGGCGGCGCGGCTGTTCGAGCTGAAGCCGCTGGAGAACCCGATGCAGCACGAGCTGGTTGAGACGCCGATCTGGCACCAGGACGGGTTGGTGCGGCCGCCTGAAGGGCCCGGCCTGGGCGTCGAGCCGCGCCCCGCCTGTATCGAGAAATACCGGCTGCCGCTGTGACGGAGGGGCCGGACATGACCGACGATCTGGGCCTGGCCGGCCGCATCGCCGTCGTCACCGGGGCGGCGAGCGGCATCGGCCGGGCGACGGCGCTGCTGCTGGCCCGGCTCGGCTGTATCGTCACCGCCGCCGACCGCGACGCTGCCGGGGCGGACGAGACCGCGCGGCAGGGCGCTGACGGCCGGATCGCGCCGGCGGTGTTCGATCTCGCCGAACCCGCTTCCTGCCGGGAGCTCATCGAAACCACCATCCAGGCCTATGGCCGGCTGGATATCCTGGTGAACGCGGCGGCGCTGATGATCCGGCAGCCGATCGACGAGGTCGGCGACGACGCCATCGATCGGCAGATGCGGGTTAACCTCGCCGGCCCCTTCCATCTCTGCCGCGCCGCCCATGCCGCGATGGCGCCGCAGGGACGCGGCCGGATCGTTCTCTTCGCCAGCCAGGGCGCCCATACCGGCGGCTATGTCGGCTCCGCCGTCTACGCCGCGACCAAGGCCGGGGTGATCGCCCTGGCCAAGTCCTTCGCCCGCGCCTGGGCGCCGGACGGGCTCACGGTCAATGTCGTGTCCCCGGGCGCCGCCGACACGCCGATGCTGCGCGACGGCGTGGCCCCGGACGCGCTGGCCCGCTTCCTCGCGACCATCCCGCTCGGCCGCGCCGCGACGCCGGAGGAGGTGGCGCGCTGCGTCGCCTTCCTGGCCAGCGATTGGGCCGGCTACGTGACCGGCCACACGCTCGACGTCAATGGCGGCCAGCTGATGCGCTAGCCGTTCCCACCACCCTCCGGACATCCGTCATGACCGCACCGCGCATCGTCGACATCCGCACCCATCTGATCGAAGGCACCGGGGACGGCGGCGACTATCACCGCCAGAAGGGCGGCCACTGGATCGTCGACACGCTGATCGCCAACCCGATGTCGGGCTACGCACCCTACAAGGCGTCGCGCCTCAGCTGGGGCATCGACGTGCTCGGCTCGATCCTGGTCGAGATCGAGGACGACCGGGGCCGCATCGGCTTCGCCACCGGCTTCGGCGGCCCGCCGGCCTGCTGGCTGATCGAAAGGCATTTCCGCCGCTTCCTGATCGGCGCCGACCCGCGCGACCTCAACCTGCTGTGGGACCAGATGTTCCGCGCCAGCATGTTCTACGGCCGCAAGGGGCTGCCGCTGGCCACCATCAGCGTGGTCGACCTGGCGCTGTGGGACCTGGTCGGCAAGATTCGGCAGGAGCCGGTCTACAAACTCATCGGCGGGCGGACCAAGCCGGATCTCGCCTTCTACTGCACCGGCCCGCTGCCGGCGGAAGCCAAACGCATGGGCTTCTGGGGCGGCAAGGTGCCGCTGCCGCACGGCCCTGCCGACGGCCGCGACGGGGTGCGGGCGAACCGGGAGTTCCTGGCCGGGCACCGCGTCGCCATCGGGCCGGACTTCCCGCTGATGGTCGACTGCTATATGGCGCTCGACGTGCCCTACACCATCGAGCTCGCCACCGCCTGCGCCGATCTCGGCATCCATTGGTGGGAGGAAGTGCTGCACCCCGACGACGTCGAGGGCTACGGCCTGCTGAAGCGCGCTTTGCCGGCCGCGCGCTTCACCACCGGCGAGCACGAATATTCCCGCTACGGCTTCCGCCGGCTGATCGAGGGGCGGACCATCGATATCCTGCAGCCGGACGTGATGTGGGCCGGCGGCCTGACCGAGCTGCTGCGCATCACCGCGCACGCCGCCGCGTACGACATCGCCGTGGTGCCGCATGGCAGCGGGCCCTACAGCTACCACTATGTGATGTCGCAGCCGAACGCGCCGTTCTGCGAGTATGTGGCGAACAGCCCGGACGGGCGCAGTGTGCGCCCAGTGTTCGGCAGCCTGTTCCGGAACGAGCCGGTGCCGCAGGACGGCCGACTGGACGTGTCGGATGCCCCCGGCTTCGGGCTGGAGCTCAACCCCGACGCCCCGCTGAGACGGTTCGATGCCTCCGGAGTCTGAGCTGGGTCATACCGCCGGGAGTGACGACTTTCCCTCGCGGCTCCCTTGCGATCGAAGTCATGCAAAGGGTGCCGGACCAGCCTCGGCCGTCTCGGACGTGGCCCCGGAGCGGCGGCCTGTCCAGCTCAGCGCAGCGCCTCCGAAGCTGACGTCGACCGCGTAGAAGTACGCCCTCAACGACGAGGCATGGGCTATAGGCCGCCCTTCTGGCTCAGACGTTACTCCGTTCCGGCCGGCACGGAATTTCTTCCGACTGCGCTCAACAATATGTCTGATAAACTGAACTGCGCCGTACACCCTCACGGCGTCGGCGACCCGGTCGCTATGATGAAGCCTCGCATGGCGGCCGGGCCGCATCGACGCATCGGTTGGCCCAGCCGGAAGACGTGAAGCGACGCGACCAGTCAGTCGGCATTGGTTCGACCGGACCATGCCACTGCCAATTCAGAGGCTCTCCTGTTTGGACCGAATGGCCCACGCGACGCCAAACGGACCAACACGGAAATCCATGGACGGGTGGTCCACGAATCCCGCCTGCGTCAGCATCTCTGCCCTGCGCCACGCCCCCGGCGGCAGCGGCAGCGTGACCTCGTCGTTCCGGACGTGGGCGATGCAGAGTGCGTCGTGCTCCGGCATCTGGATCAGCAGACCGTATACGCGCGGGCGCCCGGCCCAGCGCAGAACCGAAACGGTCCGACCAGCACAGCGCACCAGGCGGGCCAGAAGATGCGCCGCAGGTGTCCAAATGCCGTCGTCTGCGATCAGCCCTTTGGGCCCGGCAGGCTCGAAGAAGGTCAGCGCCTCAACGTCTTGATCCAGAAAGCCTGCCGTGGTGCCGGCCAGCCAGGCAGCCGCGATGACCTGGCGTTGCCGCGGGTCCGGCGGCACCGCGCTGCGGCGGCCCTCCGGAGACGTGGCGTTCGGGTTGTAGCGCAGACCGAGCGTCATAGGCCCGATCTGGAAGCGCCGGACAGGCAGCTTGGCCCTGGCAGAGGCCAGAATGTCGCCGAGCGGCTCGGTCGTCTCCCCGATCGTGTCATCGTCCGAGCCGTGCACGGTGGGGTTGGAGGTCCAGGCCAGGTAGTCCGCCGCCGGCCAGTGGGCCATGCGGTTGAGCTCCGTGAAAAAGGCCCCCGTCCCCGCCCCGATGGCGACACCGGGCAGCACGGCCCGAGCCGCCGCGACGACGGCGTCGTCGGCCTCCCACAACGACACGCCGACCATCGGCCGGCGCGTCAGAACTAGGGAAAGCTCCTCCACCGCCGCGATCATGTCGAGTGCGGCAGCGCCTCTGATGTCGATGCGCAGCGGGTTCGGAACGGCCGATATCTTGGCACGCGTCTCTTCCAGCCAAGCCGGATCGGACAGGTCGATCTCGATCGCGGTGAAACCGAGGCCGAGCGCCTCGAGCGCACCGGCCTGAGCAGGGGTCATGGGTCCCGGCGGAAGGCTCGTTCCGAGAATGGGAAGAGGCGCCGTCTTCTGGACGGTCGGCTCGCCCGATTGGAGGTGAACCGCTGGAGCCGCCGCCTGCGCCAGGATCTCCAGCCGCACGACCTGCTCCACCACCGCGGACGGTTCGATCCGATACGGGTACGGGAGCGCCAGGGGCCGGCAGTAGGTCTTGTACGACGCGTCGGTCCAGTTGCGCTGGTCCTCGGTCTCGAACACCTCGCCCTCGAAGGTCAGGCGCAGCCGATGGCCGGCGCTGGTTTCATAGTCCATGCCCGCGATGTCGAAGAACGGCTGATGCGGCGAGACCAGTTCGGGAAACCGCGCCTCCTCGATGCGGCCGTCCGGGTGGGTCACCGCGACCGGCCGGCCCCGCGCTGCCCCCAAGCTGTGCAGCACGACGAAGCCGGTCCGGTTGGTCTCGAAGCCGGAGGTCGACGTCACCCGGGCCCGTCCCTCGATCATCCGGTCTGTCACTGTCCAGGTGACCGACCAGTTCAGGTCGCCCGCCGGATGGTCGAGGGTGCCGGAAGCCGTGGCGGTCGCCCGGCCGGGGTCACGCGTCACCCTGGCCTTTGCGGGCAGGTGGGGCGTCCCCCAATTGGCATCGCGGACGACGAAGCCGATGCCCCGGAACAGCTCCTCCCCGTCGAGGACGATCTCGCGGGCGAAGGCGCCGTTGCGGTCGAGCCGAAGCGCGAGGGGACCCAGCGTGAGAGGTTCGGACGAAGTCGCGGTCATGACGGCCTCCCTGCATGGATTCCCTTTGACGAGGGGGGTTCGGTCCGAATAGCGTAACGTGACGCTGGTATAAAAGGTATACCAAATGGCCACGGTGGCGATCCGGCGCCGCAAGCTCTACGAGGATGTGGCAGAGCACCTGGAGCGGATGATCCGGGACGGCACCTACGCGCCGTCGGACCTCCTTCCTTCCGAGCGCGATCTGATGCGGCAGTTCGGGGTCGGCCGGCCGGCCATCCGCGAGGCGCTGTTCCATCTGCGGAAGATGGGGCTGGTGGAACTGCGTTCGGGCGAGCGCGCCCGGGTGACCCGGCCGACGCCGCAATTCGTCATCGACGCCCTGTCCGGCACGACCCGGCACATGCTCGCCGCACCCGGCGGCGTGCAGCATTTCCAGAGCGCCCGCAGCTTCTTCGAGACCGGCCTCGCCCGCTATGCGGCGCTGCACGCCACCCCGGAGGATCTGTCGGATCTCGAGGCCGCGCTCGCCGCCAACCGGGAGGCGGTCGGCGACCTCAAGCGCTTCCAGGAGACCGATGTCGGCTTCCACTACGTCCTGGCGGTGACCCCGCGCAATCCGATCTTCATCGCCATCCACGAGGCGCTGGTGGAATGGCTGCTGGAGCAGCGCAAGACCACCCTGACGGCCGGCGGCTTCGAAATCGCCTACGAAGCGCACCGGCAGATCTTCGAGGCCGTGGCGGCCCGCGATCCCGATCGCGCCGAACAGGCCATGCGCGATCATCTCGACTACGTCGCCCGCCGCTACAACGAGATCGTCGGGGGGCAGTGATGGGAGGCTACGTCGTCCTGGTCGAGTTCCGGTTGAAGAGCGGGTCGCGCGGCGACTTCCGGTTGCTGGTGGACGAGAACGCCCGGATGTCCATTCGCGTGGAAACCGGGTGCCGCCGCTTCGACGTGATCGAGCCTGCGGACGGTCCCGACACTGTCCTGCTCTATGAGATCTACGACAACCGCGCCGCCTTCGACGCGCATGTGGCGTCCCGGCACTACGCGAAGTTCGACACTGAAAGTGCGGGCTATGTCGTCGGCAAATCGGTGACGGTGGGCCAACTCGTCTGTGAGGGGTCGGCCTAGGAGTTTCGAACACGCAGCCCAGGACCAAAGGACCGGGCGGAGCAATGGGAGGAACCGGAGTGGCGTACGAAGACCTGAAGACCATGGCCGGCACCAAGGCGCCGAAGTTCGGGCACTTCATCGTCGAATTCGCCACACCGGGCATCGGGCACATCCTGAAATCGGCAGGCTGCGATTTCGTGCTGTTCGACCTCGAGCACTCCGGCTTCCATTTCGAGACGGTGAAGAGCGCGCTGCGCTATTTCGAGGCCGCGCAGCTGCCCGCGATCGTGCGGGTGCCGTCGCGCGAGTACCATCACATCGCCCGGGCGATGGATATGGGCGCCGAAGGGCTGATGCTGCCGATGGTCGGGTCCGCCGTCGAGGCGCGCGAAATCGTGCGCTCGATGAAATACCATCCGGCCGGTGGACGGGGCGTGGCCCTCCAGGTCGCCCATGACCGGTATAGGCCGGGCAGCGTGGCGGACAAGCTTTCCGCCGCCAACCGGCGCTCGACGCTGTTCTGCCAGATCGAGACGGCCGACGGCGTGAGGAATGTCGACGAGATCGCGTCCACCGAAGGCGTCGACGCTTTGTGGGTGGGGCATTTCGATTTGTCCGTGTCTCTCGGCATCCCAGGCCAGTTCGACCATCCCGACTTCCGGCGCGCCATCGACCGCACGATCGAGGCCTGCGAGAAGCACAAGAAGGCGTTGGGGCGCCTGGTGCCGACGGTCGCCCAGGGCATCGAACTCAACGCCGCCGGCTTCGATTTCATCTGCTATTCCGGCGACGTGTGGGTGCTGCACGACGCCTTGGCCGACGCCATGGCGCGCCTCCGCGAAGGCGCAAAGGCCGTGAGGAGCTGAGGCCATGACCACGCCGTTCCGCATCGCCCTGTCGGGCGATTTCCGGAAGGCCGACGGGTCGCCGACCTATCCGGATTTCGATCTCTCGCCCCTGCGCTCGGCCCCGGGGGTCGAGGTGACGTTCCTCGAGCCGGCCGATCCGCTGCGCGCCGACCAGCTCGAGGATGTCGACGCGCTGATCCTGCTGGCCCATCGCTTCACGGCGGACAGCGTGCCGCGGAGCGGCCGACTGGCCGTCGTCGCCCGCTTCGGCGTCGGCTACGACACCGTGGATGTGGATGCGTGCACCAAGGCCGGGACCGCCCTGGTGATCACGCCGGACGGGGTGCGCCGCCCGGTGGCGGTGTCGATCATCACGCTCATGCTGGCGCTCACCGGCAAGCTGCTGATCAAGGACCGGCTGACGCGGCAGGGCGCGGCTGGCTTCGCCAAACGGTCCGAGCACATGGGCATGGGCCTCGTCGGCCGGACCCTCGGTTCGATCGGCATCGGCAATATCGGCGCCGAGATGTTCCGGATGGCGAAGCCGTTCGAGATGAGATTCATCGCCCATGACCCCGCCGCCGACCGAGCGGTGGCGGAGGAGCTGGGGGTCGAGCTCGTCGGGCTGGAGGATGTGTTCCGCCGCGCCGACGTGGTCTCGGTCAGCTGTCCGCTCACGCCGGAGACCCGCCATCTCGTCAACGCCGACCGGCTCGCCCTGATGAAGCCGACGGCCTATCTGATCAACACCGCGCGCGGTCCGATCGTGGATCAGGCGGCGCTCACCCGGGTGCTTCAGGACCGGCGGATCGCCGGGGCCGGGCTCGACGTCCTGGAGCGGGAACCGCCGGATGCCGACGACCCGATCCTCAAGCTCGACAACGTCATCCTGACGCCGCATGCCCTGTGCTGGACCGATCAATGCTTCGCCGGCAACGGGGCAGCGGATGTCCGGGCGGTGCTGGAGGTGCAGCAGGGGCGCGTGCCCCGCGGTGTCGTGAACCGGGCGGTGCTCGACACGCAGCTCTGGCGGCAGAGGCTGGAGGATCTGGGGCGGCGCTTCGGCGCCGGACCGTGAGAGCGGTACCCCTTCCGATCGAGGGCGGTCGCCTGAACGCGGCGCTCGCGGACGGAAGAGAAGAGTGAAGATGGAGTGCAGCCGGCGCTGACGACCGGCAGTTCCAGGGAGGACAGGCGACCATGAACGATCAGAAGAGGCGCGAGTTCGAAGCCGGCTTGGCAGCCGAGGTCGACGCCTGGCTGCGCGGGGAGCCCACCCGGCGCAGCTTCATCAAGAGGTTCGGCCAGATGACCGGCATGCTGGCGGTCTCCGGCCCGCTGCTGGCCTCGATCAGCCGCTCGGCGCTGGCGCAGGCGGCAGCGCAGCTGGCCGACCCGTCGACGCCGCTCGGCCAGGCCCAGGCCGCCGCGCTCAAGGCCTCCACCGAGGGCCCGGCCGACGGATCGGCCTACCGGGCCGTCCAGGCCGCCAAGCAGTACCAGGGCATCGCCCTGAACATGACCTATGAGTCCGGGCTCCAGGCGCTCGATCCGCGGCATTTCTCCGGGCCGCTGTGGGAACAGCTGACCGGCATCAAGTCCAATGTGATCGAGCTGTCGCATCCCGACCAGTATTCCAAGCCGGTGGCCGAGCACATCGCCGGGTCCGGCGCCTACGACATCCTCGACATCGAGCCGGCCTGGACCCCGTCGCTCGCCGAGGGTGGAGTCATCGCGCCGCTGGACGACTACATCGCCCAGTACATGAACAAGGCGGATTTCGACGACTATCATCCGCTGTACAAGGCATTGCCGACCTATAAAGGCAAAATCTGGGGCTTCTTCGATGACGGCGACATGTTCGCCCTGTACTACCGCAAGGACATCTTCGCCGATCCGAAACTCAAGGATGCATACAGCCAGAAGTTCGGCAAACCGCTGGAGGTTCCGAAGACCTGGGAGGACTACGCCCAGGTCGCCCAGTTCATCACGGACCAGATGGCCCCCAATCTCTACGGCGCCGGACATTTCCGGAAGGCCGGCAGCCCGGGCAACCAGTTCGATTTCCTGCAGCAGTTCCGGGCGAACAAGGGCGAGCTGTTCGACGGCAACATGAAGGCCCAGCTGGCCTCGCCTGCCGGAATCAAGACGCTGGAGAACATGATCGCGGCCAACAAGGCCTCGATCCCGGGCAACAACGAGCTCGACGCCGTGTCGCTGTGGGCCGCCTTCCTGCAGGGCAAGGTCGCCATGATCTATTCATGGCCGCCCACCGGCCGCATGACCGCGAACTATTCGCAGAGCGACGCGGCCATCAACTTCATTCCGCGCTCCTCCATCGCCGGCAAGGTCGGCTATGCCGTCGTCCCCGGAAATCCGGAGCACGCGTCCGGCTACACCAAGGCGCTCGCGGCGGACTCCGCCAACCCCGAGGCCGCCTATCTGTTCATGCAGTGGGCGACCTCCCCACCGGTGTCGCTGGCCCGTACGATTTTGCCTTACGCGCTGCGCGATCCTTATCGCCTGTCGCACTACAAGTCGGAGCTGTACGGCGCCCTCTGGCCCGATGCGAAGGAGTACCTCGCCAATCTCAGCAACTCGGCCAATGTCGGCCTCCTCGACATGATCATGCCCGGCTGGCAGGACTACGCGCTCAGCCTCGATCGCATGTGCTCCTCAGTCTGGGCCGGCGCCGATCCCAAGGCGGCGCTGGAGACGGCGGCGGCGGAATGGGACCAGACGACGGAGCGGCTCGGCCTCGACAGCCAGAAGGCGTTCTACGAGGAATACAAGAAGCTCCCCGGCTCCTCGGCCGATCACACGGTCGAGGCGCTCGGGATGACCGTGAAGCTGTGACGCGACGGCGGCGGCGGACCGCAGGATCCGCCCCGTCGGCCATCATCATCGACGGGTAGCGGCATGATGTCTGACGCCTCCCCCGCCCTCTCCTCGACACGGCGCCTGCCGCGCCGAAGGGCGAGCTTTTCCGAATGGAGCGATCGGCACTTCAGATGGCTGCTCGTGATCCCGGCCGTGCTGCTGATCCTGTCGCTGTCGATCTATCCGCTCGCCTTTTCCCTCTGGGTTTCGTTCGTCAATTACGACTTCCAGATCCCGGGCCATGCCTTTGTCGGCCTGAAGAACTTCTCGATGGTGGTCTTCGACCCGGTGGCGCAACGCTCGCTGGTTCTGACGATCCTGCTGTCGGCGGCCAGTGTCGCCATCGAGCTCGGGCTCGGCCTCGCGCTCGCGCTGGCCATGGTGCGTCGCTTTCCGGGGCGCGGGCTGGTGATGTCGATCCTCATCATCCCGCTCTTCATCAGCCCGGTCATCGTCGGACAGGCCTGGACCCTGCTGCTCCAGCGCCCGTTCGGGCCGACGAACTATCTGCTCAGCCAGCTTCTCGGGCAGGAGGTGACGATCAGCTGGCTCACCCAGGCCCCATGGCTCTACATCGCGCTGATCATCGCCGATGTGTGGCAGTGGACACCGTTCATGTTCGTCATCCTGCTGGCAGGGCTGACGGCGATCCCGCCCAATCTCTACGAGGCGGCCGAACTCGACGGAGTCGGCGGCTGGCAGGCGTTCCGACTGATCACGCTGCCGCAGATCGCCCCGATCATGACCGTGGCGGTCATCTTCCGGCTGCTCGATGCAGTGCGCCTGTTCGACACGATCTTCATCATGACGGGAGGCGGGCCCGGCACCAAGACCTACACCAGCTCCTACTACCTCTACACCGTGGGCTTCACGCAGTTCCACCTGTCGCAGGCGACGGCGGGAAGCTGGATCTTCCTGATCCTGATCTCCGTCCTGGTCGGGCTGCTGGTGAAGCGCCTGGTGAAATCGGAGCCGGCCTGATGTCGACCATCCCGCAGACGCGGCCCGTGCCCACCCGCCGGCGACGCCGCCGCCGGCCCGCGATCGGCCGCTTCCTTTTTCTCGGCCTGTTCGTCGCCTTCGTGCTGGCGCCGATCTATTGGATGTTCGTGACCTCGATCAAGCCGAGCGACGACTATCTGGCCATCCCGCCGGTCTGGTTCCCGGCGGAGCCGACCACCGTGCACTACACCGCCGCGCTCTTCGCCTATCGCGGGCTGCAGGGCCTGATCAACAGCCTGGTCGTGTCGCTGGCGGCGACCGTGCTGTCGGTGCTGATCGGGACGACGATGGCCTACAGCCTCGCCCGCTTCAACACCGGCGGGAGGCACCTGTCCTTCTGGGTCCTGTCGCAGCGCTTCCTGCCGCCGATCGCGGTGGTGCTGCCGATCTTCCTGATCTACCGCAGCGTGGGCCTGCACGACACCCGACTCGGCCTGATCATCGCCTACACCGTCTTCACGCTGCCCGTATCGGTCTGGATGATGCTGGCCTATTTCCGCAGCATGCCGCGGTCCATGGAGGATGCGGCCCTGGTCGACGGCTGCACGCAGTGGCAGGCCTTCTGGCAGGTGGCGGTGCCGCTGGCGGCGCCCGGCATCGTCGCCGCAGCCGTCTTCGCCTTCATCGCCTGCTGGACCGAGTTCTTCTTCGCCCTGGTCCTCACCAGCCGCACGGCCTTCACCCTGCCGACCGTGTTCCGCGCCTTCCTCGGCTTCCAGGGCGCGCAGTATGGCGAGGCCAGCGCTCTCGCCATCGTCTCCCTCGCGCCGTCGATCGCGCTCGGGGTGCTGGCGCAGCGGCATCTGGTGCGCGGGCTGACGCTCGGCGCCGTTCGCGGATGAAGGGAGCGCGTCGATGGCGGATGTGAAGATCAGCGGCCTGCACAAACGCTTCGGTCCCTTCCATGCCGTGCAGGGGATCGACCTCGAGATCGCCGATGGCGAGTTCACGGTGCTGGTGGGGCCGTCCGGCTGCGGCAAGAGCACGCTGCTACGGACGATCGCCGGGCTGGAGGAGGCCAGCGAAGGCACCATCATGATCGGCGGCGAGGTGGTGAATGACATGCGGCCCCGCGACCGCGACGTGGCCATGGTCTTCCAGGACTACGCCCTCTATCCGCATCTGACGGTCGAGAGGAACATCGGATTCGGGCTGCGGGCCAGGAAGATGCCGGCGGACGAGATCGGCCGGCGTGTCAGGCGCGTCGCCGGGATGCTCGGCATCACGCCGCTGCTCGACCGCTATCCGCGCCAGCTGTCCGGCGGCCAGCGGCAGCGCGTCGCCATCGGCCGCGCGATCGTGCGCGAGCCGCAGATCTTCCTGTTCGACGAGCCGCTGTCCAACCTGGACGCGCAGCTGCGGGACGAGATGCGCGGCGAGATCAAGCGGCTGCATCGGGACATCGCCACGACGATGATCTATGTCACCCACGACCAGATCGAGGCGATGACGCTGGCCGATCGCATCGTCCTGATGCGCGACGGCCGGATCGAGCAGATGGGGTCGCCGGCGGAGCTGTTCGAACGGCCGGCATCCCGCTTCGTCGCCGGATTCCTGGGCTCGCCGAGGATGAGCTTCCTGCCGGGAAGCGTCGTCCGGCGGGAAGGAGAAACGGCCGTCCTGGTCGACGGCAGCGAAACGCCCCTGTCTTTGCCGGCTGGGCGTCTCCCGGACGCGATCCTGGCCGGAACCCGCGTGCTCCTCGGGCTGCGGCCGGAGCATGTCGGGCGGGCACGGCACGGCGTATCGTCGCCCGGCTTCGTCCGCATCGATGCGACCATCGAGCTGCTCCAGCCGACCGGCTCGCGAACATTCGCGACGTTCCGCCTCGGCGAGACACCCGCGCTCGCGGAGCTTCAGGCTCACGACGTCAGCAGCCCCGGCGAGACCATCGGGCTCGAGATCAACCTCAACCGCGCGTCGGTGTTCGACGAGGAAACCGAGCGGGCGCTGTAGCTCCAGGGCGGCGCTGTGCCATCTCGAGAACGGCGTGCATGATTGTGCCTGCATCCACCGCCTGCTCCCGGATTCGGCGTTGTCGGGCAGAGAGATTGTCCATGCAACCTCTAGGCTCGTCTCCAAGCACGGCGATCGATCCCATGTTGACAACAACCTGCCGCAAAATATGCTGCTGCAAATAATTTGCGCCGCAGGGGTCGCCGGCGGAGGATCGCCATGGCCGAGCGTTCGTTCGCACGTGAAGTCGAGGATCTGAAGCTCGGGGACGGTGAAACCTTCCGGGGCGAAGGCATTCTCGCGATCACCAAGGCCCTGTTGCAGTCCGGTGTGGCCTATGTCGGGGGCTATCAGGGATCCCCCATCTCCCACCTCATGGACGTGCTGTCGGACGCCAAGGACGTGATGGAGGAGCTGGGCGTCCATTTCGAGACCTCCGCCTCCGAGGCGGCGGCCGCGGCGATGCTGTCGGCGTCGGTGATGTATCCCCTCCGCGGCGCCGTGACCTGGAAGTCCACCGCCGGCACCAACGTCGCCGCCGACGCGCTCTCGAACCTGTCGTCGGGAGGGGTCACCGGCGGCACGCTCGTCATCATCGGCGAGGACTACGGCGAAGGCTCCTCGATCATGCAGGAACGGAGCCACGCCTACGCGATGAAGTCGCAGATCTGGCTGCTCGATCCGCGCCCGAATCTGCCGTCCATCGTCGAGGCTGTCGAGGCCGGGTTCGAGCTTTCTGAAGCCTCCCGCACTCCGGTTATGCTGCAGGTCCGCATCCGCACCTGCCATGTGCACGGCCAGTTCGTCGCCAAGGACAACAGGCGCCCGGCCTTCACGCTCAAGCAGGCGATGGAGAACCCGGTCCGGGACACCAACCGGATCGTGCTGCCGCCCGCCTCATTCCTGCATGAGAAGGAGAAGATCGAGCAGCGCTGGCCCGCGGCGGTCGAGTTCATCAAGAGCCGCAGGCTCAACGAGACCTTCGGCCCGGCCGAGGGCGATGTCGGCATCGTCGTGCTGGGCGGGCTCTACAATTCGCTCATCCGCTCGCTGCAGCTGCTGGGCCTGGCCGACGTCTATGGCTGTTCCCTCGTCCCGATCCATGTGCTCAACGTCGCCTATCCTCTGATCGACGACGAGCTCGCGGGTTTCTGCGCGGCCAAGCGCGCGGTGCTGATGGTCGAGGAAGGCTCGCCGGACTACATCGAACAGTCGCTCAACACCATCCTGAAGCGCCGCGACATCCAGACCCGGGTCTCGGGCAAGGACGTGCTGCCGATGGGCGGCGAATATACCGCGCCGGTGCTGATGAAGGGGCTTTCGGCCTTCCTCGAGGCCCATGCGCCGGCGCTGCTGGGCAACCGGCCGCCGCGGCCGGACGCCTCGGCGGTGCTGGCCGACCCGCGCGTCAAGGCGCTGGCCGAGGTCGTGCCGCCGCGCCCGGCCGGCTTCTGCACCGGCTGCCCCGAACGGCCGATCTTCGCCGCGCTCAAGCTGGCGGAGAAGGAGCTCGGGCCCCACCATGTCTCGGCGGATATCGGCTGCCACCTGTTCTCGATCCTGCCGCCCTTCAACATCGGCGCGACCACGATGGGCTACGGCCTCGGCCCGGCCTCGGCATCGGCCTTCAACGTCAAGGCGGAGAAGCGGGCGATCTCGGTGATGGGCGACGGCGGCTTCTGGCACAATGGCCTCGCCTCCTCGATCGGCAATGCCGTCTTCAACAAGCATGACGGCGTCATCCTGATCGTCGACAACTACTATTCCGCGGCGACCGGCGGCCAGGACATCCCGTCCTCCCGCGCCGACAACCCGCGGCGCCAGACCAACAACGCGATCACCGACGCGGTCCGGGGCGTCGGCGCCAAATGGGTGCGCCAGATCGACCGGACCTATGACGTGGCCCGCCTGCGCGACACCTTCCTCGAGGCGCTGACGACCCCGGAGCCCGGGCCGAAGATCATCGTCGCCTCGTCCGAATGCATGCTGAACAAGCAGCGCCGGATCCGGCCGCTGCTGGCCCGGGCGGTGAAGGAAGGGCGGCGCGTGGTCCGGCAGCGCTTCGGCGTCGACGAGGATGTCTGCACCGGCGACCATGCCTGCATCCGGCTGTCCGGCTGCCCGTCGCTGTCGGTGAAGCACACCGACGACCCCCTGAAGGACGACCCGGTCGCCGCCATCGACCAGTCCTGCGTCGGCTGCGGCAATTGCGGCGAGGTCGCCGAGGCCGCGATCCTGTGCCCGTCCTTCTACCGGGCCGACATCATCCAGAACCCGAACCGGGCCGACCGCCTGCTGGCGCGGCTGCGCGGGGCGGTGATCGGCTGGCTGCAGCGCCGCCGCGAGGGCCGCCGCATCGCCTTCGCCGAATGAGCGCCATGGCCGACCCGCCGCCGGACCGTTCGCTGCTGTCCCAGGACCGGCCGCTGGCCATCGCCATCCTGGCCATGGGCGGCCAGGGTGGCGGGGTCTTGGCCGACTGGATCGTGGCGCTGGCCGAGGCCAATGGCTGGGTCGCCCAGTCGACCTCGGTGCCCGGCGTGGCGCAACGCACCGGCGCGACCATCTACTATATCGAGATGATCGCCGCGAAGCCGAGCGCCGCGCCGGTCCTCGCGCTGATGCCGACGCCGGGCGATGTCGACGTGGTGATGGCGGCCGAGCTGATGGAGGCCGGGCGCGCCGTGCTGCGCGGCTTGGTCACGCCCGACCGCACCACGCTGATCGCCTCGACCCACCGGTCCTTCGCCGTGGCCGAGAAGGAGAAGCCGGGGGACGGCACCGGGGATCCCGTGGTCGTCACCGATGCGACCGGCTTCGCCGCCAGGCGCACCATCGCCTTCGACATGGAGGCCGTGGCCGGCCGCCACGGCAGCGTGATCTCCGCCGCGATGTTCGGGGCCCTGGCCGGGGCCGGGGTTCTGCCCTTCCCCCGCCAGGCCTTCGAGGCGACGATCCGCGCCGGCGGCCGGGGCGTGGAGCCGAGCCTGGCCGCCTTCCGCGCCGCCTGCGACCGGGCCGCCGCGCCGCAGACCGAGGCCGTCTCCCGTGCGCCAGGGAAGCGCTTCGACGCGCTGCCGGCAGCTGCCGGGCACCCCGTACTGGACCGCCTCGTCGCGCGCATCGCGCAGGAGTTTCCGACCTCCGCCCATCCGATGCTGTTCGCCGGGGTGAAGCGGCTGACCGATTACCAGGACCCGGCCTATGCGGACGAATACCTGACCCTCCTGGCCCGGCTGCAGGCCGAGGACCTGGCCTGGGGCGGCGCCGGGAGGGGCTTGGCCTTCACCCTGGCGGCGGCCAAGCATGTGGCGGTCGCCATGGCCTATGACGACCCGATCCGCGTCGCCGACCTGAAGATCCGATCGCGCCGGTTCGAGCGCGTGCGCCAAGAGGTCGGTGCCGGCCCGGACCAGATCGTCACCACCACCGAATACATGCATCCGCGCATGGCGGAGGTCTGCGGCTCCCTGCCGAGGGCGCTCGGCGCCTGGATCGAGGCGAGGCCGGGCCTCTTTGCGCGGCTCGACCGCCTGGTCAGCCGCGGCCGGCGCGTGCGCACCGGGACGATCCTCTGGTTCCTCGGCCTGCAGGCCGTGTCGGGGCTGCGCAGGGTCCGGCGCGGCACGCTGCGCCATGCGCGCGAGACGGCGCATCGCGACGCCTGGCTGGCCACTGCCCTCGGCGTGCTGCGCACCAACTACGACTTGGCGGTCGAGATCCTGAAATGCCGGCGGCTGGTCAAGGGCTATTCCGACACCCATGCCCGCGGCGAGTCGAAGTTCGAGCGGGTGCTGTCCGGCCTGCCCCTGCTGGTCGGCCGCGACGACGGCGCGGCCTGGCTGCGCCGGCTGCGTCAGGCGGCGCTGGCCGACGAGGACGGCACGGCGCTGGAGGGCGCGCTGAAGACCATCGCGACGCTGTAAGCGCCTGGACCTCTCAGACCAGCGGCCTTTGAGGTCGACGCCTCCCCTTCCCCGTCATGGCGAGGCGCGGAGCGCCGTGGCCATCCAGAGGCCGGTGCGAGCCGCCCTGGATGGCCACGCCCCTTCGGGGCTCGCCATGACGGTTGAGAACTCGGGCCGCCCTATCAGATGTCGTGCTTGCGGATGTTGCGCAGGATCTTGTGCAGGGTGGCGACGAAGGCGACGTATTCGTCGCCGTCGACGCCCTCGAACATCTGCGTCAGCAGCGCGTACATGGTGGGCCACACCGCGTCGAAGACGGCCCGGCCGTCCTCGGTGATGGCGATGTCGCGCACCCGCATGTCCTCGGCCCGCGGCTGCCGGCGGATATAGCCCTGCTCCTCCAGCGCATCGAGCGTCCGGCTCATCGTCGACTGCTCGGTGACCGCGTAGACCGACAGCTCGTTGATCGTCAGCGTCGACGAGATGCTGAGGATGGCGAGCGCCCGCATCTTGGTGGTGGTCATGTCGTGCGCCTTCAGCGCCTCGGACATGTTGGCGTTCCACCGCGCCATCACCCGGTTCATCAGATAGGGCGCGAACTGGTTGAGGCCGATCTCGCCCAGGGTCGGCCGCGTGTCGCCCTGGTCCGGCCGTCGCAGCACCGTTCCGGCAAATCTGTCGGTCATCGCTCCCATCTGCTTCCAGCCAATCGGACTTGTGCCGGCCCTACCTTGCCCGCGGCACCAGCGCAAGCGCGCGCACCGGCGAGCCGGTGCCGCCGACGAATTTCAGCGGCGCCGCGATCAGGATCGCCCCCTTCGGGGGCAGCTCGTCGAGATGACACAGGCTGGCCAGGCCGTAGCGGTTCGCCTTGTGCAGCAGGTTGTGGGCGGGAAAGGGTGGCGTCATGCCGCCGGCCGAGCCCGCATCGGTGCCGACCGTCTCCGAGCCCCAGCCGACGATGCCTTTCGACAGCAGGTATTCGATCGCCTCCGCGGTCGGGCCGGGCGAATGCGGGCCGGTCTCGTCGGCGTTCAGGAAGGTCTCCGACGACCCGTTGCGCTTGTACCAGTCGGTGCGCAGCAGCACCCAGCTCCCCGCCTCGATCGCGCCGTGCTCGGCCTCCCAGGCCTCGATGCTCTCGACCGTCAGCAGATAGTCGGGGTCGGCGGCCGTCTCCCGCGAGCGGTCGATCACGTTGGCCGGCGCGACGAAGCTCTTCGGCGGGATGCGGTCCGTGGTGCCATCGGCATGGTCCCGGCCGGTGATCCAATGGACCGGGGCATCGAAATGCGTGCCCGTGTGCTCGCCGAGCTCGAGCCAGTTCCAGGCCCAGAACGGGCCGTTCTCGTCGTAGTGCGAGATGGCGTGGACCTTCACCGCCGGGGTGTTCCGGCCGATCTGGGGCGGCAGTTGGATGACCGGCGTCTCCGGCCCGAGCGGCGCGGTGAGATCGACCACCCGGATCGAGCCGTCGAGCAGTGATGACGCCAGGCCGGCGAGATGATCGGTTGCCATGATTGCCTCCCGTTTTCGAATGGTTCTGCCCGGCCGGCCTGCCCCCTCCCGGCGGGACGGATCGCGGCCGCCGGTCTGGAATCTTAGGCCAGAATATCTGCAATCACAATTAACTTGGCCGCATGCTTCAGTCCTTGACTGGCCGGAAACATGGAATTGCATGGGAGAAGCTTCAGGCCTAAAACAATGCGATTGATCGGGGACACCCGCCATGATCACCTAGCGCGACCAACGAGGCGGCGTTCCAGCCTGCCCGCCCAGCCAGCGGACGGCCATCGGCCGGAGCAGCGCCTGCCTCTTCGGCGACGACAAGCCAAGAATGCCCGCGATGCGGGCCAACAGAGGAGGCGAGCACGATGAAGCTCTTCGGGACGCTGGGACTCCTGGTCGCGTTCGGCGTGACGGCGGCATCGCCGGCGCTGGCCGAGACCGTCACGGTCGGGGCCTACCCCGCCAACCCGCCCTGGGAATACAAGACCGACAGCGGCGCCTTCGAAGGCTTCGAGGTCGACGTGGCCAAGGAGGTGGCCAAGCGCATCGGCGTCGATGTCGAATTCCAGGACCTGGGCTTCCAGGCGCTGTTCGCCGCCACCAGCTCCGGCCGCATCGACTTCGCCATCTCCTCGATCTCGGTCACCAACGAGCGTCTGCAGAACCAGGCCTTCACCCAGCCCTATTACGACAGCGACGGCACCATCGTCGGCAAGGCGGATTCGCCGATCCACTCGCTCGACGACCTGAAGGGCAAGACCATCGGCGTGATCTCGGGATCGACCGGCGAGGCCTTCGCCAAGGCGAATGGCGAGAAGCTGGGCTTCGCCGAGGTCAAGAGCTACAACGCACAGCAGGACCTTCTGCTGGAGGCGCAGAACGGCCGGATCGACGGCGGCGCGGGCGAACTGGCCGGCTTTCAGTACGCGATCAAGCAGATGCCGGCGCTGAAGATCCTGGTGCGCATCCCGACCGGAGAGCGCTTCGCCATGATGACGCGCAAGAACCATCCGCTGCTGGCGAAGGTGAACGACGCGATCAGCGCGATGAAGACCGACGGCACCCTGGCCGCGATCCACAAGAAATGGTTCGGGGTCGATCCGGAGCCCGGCACCAGCACGGTGACACCGGGGCCGATCCCGCAGGCCCAGTAACCGCCCCGCCGGGCGGCACGCCCGGCCCTTCCGTCACACCACCGGGCCGGGCGCCGCGCCCGGCCCTTCCGTCACGCCGCTGGGCGCGCCATCCGGTCCGGACCATGGAACTGATCGACACCTTCTTCAACGGGCCGGTGCTGCTGCGCGCCGTGCCGATCCTGCTGCGCGGCCTGGGCAACACCATCCTCCTGGGCTGCGTCAGCATCGTCTGCGGCACGCTGGCCGGGCTGCTGGTGTGCCTGGTCCGGCTCTACGCACCCCGGCCGCTGCGGCTGCTGGCGATCGGCTATATCGACGTGTTCCGGGCGCTGCCGATCCTGGTGCTGCTGATCCTGATCTACTACGCCCTGCCCTTCATCGGCATCCGGCTGTCCTCCTTCGTCTCCGCCACCCTCGCCTTGTCGATGGTGCTGGCGGCCTTCACCGCCGAGGTCTGCCGCGCCGGCATCGAGAGCATCCCGCGCGGGCAGTTCGAGGCCTCCGCCGCGCTCGGCCTGCCGTTCTGGCTGGCCATGCGCAAGGTCATCCTGCCGCAGGCGATCCGCGTCATCATCCCGCCGCTGACCAGCAACTGCGTGTCGGTGTTCAAGGACACGGCCCTGGCCTCGGTCGTCGCCATGCCGGACCTGCTGAAGCAGGCCACCGACGCCCAGGCGCAGATGGCCAACCCGACGCCGCTGATCGGCGCCGCGATCATCTATCTCGCCTTCCTGTGGCCGCTGGTCCGGCTGATCGGCCATCTCGAGACCCGCGCCAAGCTGCGCGCCGGACGGTCCTGACCGCGCCCATCCACGGAGATCATCGTGACCCCCATGCCAGCCGACGCCTTCCCGATCGATGCGGTCCGGGCCCAGTTCCCGGCCCTGCAGAAGGCCGGCGAGTTCATCTTCCTCGACAATGCCGGCGGCGCGCAGATCCCGCAGAGCGTGCTGGACGCCGTCACCCGCCACCTGGTCGACCACAACGTCCAGCGCGGTGGCCGCTACGACAAGAGCCGCGCCGTCGACCGTGCGGTCGCCGAGGCGCGGGAGAGCGTCGGGCTGCTGATCAACGCGTACCGGCCGGCGGAGATCTGCTTCGGCATGAACGCCACGTCCTTCATCCGGCTGGTCAGCCTCGGCATCGGCCAGACGCTGGGCGAGCGCGACGAGATCGTGGTCACCGACATGGACCACGACGCCAACATCGCCACCTGGCTGGCGCTGGAGAGCGCCGGGGCCAAGTTCGCCTGGTGGCGGATGCGCGAGGACGGCACGCTGCGTGCCGAGGACCTGGTGCCGCTGCTGTCGCCGCGCACGCGGCTGGTCGCCTGCACCGCCACCGCGCATTCGATCGGCACCATCGTCGACATCGCCGCGGTGTCGCGGGCGGCGCAGGCCGTGGGCGCCGAAGTCTTCGTCGACGGCGTCCATTACGGCCCGCACGGGCTGATCGACGTGCAGGCCTGGGGCTGCGACTACCTGGTCTGCTCCGGCTACAAGAATTTCTCGCCGCATATGGGCTTTCTCTGGGGCCGCTTCGACGCGCTGAAGCGCCTGCCGACCTTCCGCGAGGACTTCATCCCCGACGAGCCGCCCTACAAGGTCGAGGCCGGCACCTTCGTCTACGAGAACGTCGCCGGCATGGACGCCTCGGTGCGCTATCTCGAAGCCCTCGGCCGCGGCTTCACCGGCCCGTCCACCGGGTCGCGCCGCGGCGACATCATCGCGGCCATGGCCGCGATCCGGGCCTATGAGGCCGAGCTGTCACGCGAGATGCTGCGCCAGTTGAAGGCTTGCGGCGCCACGATCTACGGCATCGCCGACGAGGCCCGGGTGCACGGGCGGGTGCCGACGATCTGCTTCAACATCCCCGGCCGGTCGCCCCAGGCGATCGCCGACGCGATGTCCGACGCCGGCATCGGCATCCGCGACGGCCACATGTACGCGCCGCGGCTGATGCAGCGGCTGGGCCTGCCCATGGCGACGGGCGCACTGCGCGTCTCGATGGTCCATTACAACACGATCGGCGAGGTGCGGCGCTTCGGTGACGCGCTGGCGGCCTATCTGCGTCACTCCGGCCGATAGCTCTCGGCCAGCTTCCGGTGCACGTCGATCCCTTCGGAGCGGCGATTGGACACGGCGGCAATGATGCCCTCGGCGATCGCCACCGCCGCCGTCGCCGAGTTCGGCAGCAGCGCCCGTTCGGCCTGGGCATAGAAGACGACATCGGCGTATTTCGTCAGGGGGCTCGTCGGCCGGTCCGTCAGACAGATGATCGTGGCCCCGTTCTCTCGGCCGATCCTAGCAATGTCCAGTGTCTCGGCCGAGTAGCGCGGGAAGGAGGCCAGGATCAGCAGGTCCTTCGGTCCGCAATGAACCACCCGCCGCATGGCGGAATTCGCACCGCCGCCAGCCCCCATCTCTGTCGCATTGCCCCGGCAGAACGGTTCCAGCCCGTGGATCAGCAGCCCTGCCACATGCCGGCTCAGGCCCATGCCGAAGGCGAAGATCCGCTCCGCGGTCAGGATCAGCTCGATAGCGCGGGTGCAGCTCTCCTCGTCGACGCCGGCCAGCGTCCGGTTCAGGTTCGCCAAGTCCTGCCGAAGCCCGTTCTGGATGACATCGAAAGGACTTGCGGTCTCGTCGATGTCGTCCCGCAGCTTTGTCGCCGGCGACAGATCGGTGCGCAGCGCGTCGCGCTGGGAGGCGCGGAATTCGGCGAAGCCTGAGAAGCCGATCGCCTTCGGGAACCGGTTGGCCGTCGCGTTCGAGACCTCGCAGCGGGCCGCCAGCTCGACATTGTTCAGCGTCGCGGCCTCGGTGGGGTGCTTGAGGATGAAATCGGCGATGCGGCGATGGCCGGGGCTGAGCCGGTCATAGGCCTTGGCGACCAGTTGCGCGACCTCTGAGTAGTAGACCCGGCCCATGCCGCGCACTCCCACTTGACTCCCAGAATTTTCACGTTTTTCATTGCGACGAAAAAAATTATTCGTCAATGCAAGACGCGCACAGCCAGAGGGGGCTTCCCGTGGATATCCGGCACTGGGCAACCTGCGCTGCAGCACTTCTCCTGCTTGGGACCAACCCGGCCTCGGCCAAGGATTTGACCATCGGGCAGGCCGCCGAACCGTCCGCCGCCGACCCGCACTACCATGATGTCTCGTCCAACAATGCCTTGGCGATGCACATCTTTTCCGCGCTCGGCGCCTCGGACGAAAACAACAACGTCAAGCCTGATCTCGCCAAATCCTGGAAGGCCGAGGACGACCACACCTGGGTCTTCGACCTGCGCAACGACGTGAAGTTCTCGGACGGCTCGGACTTCAACGCCGATGACGTGATCTTCACCTTCTGCCGGGTGATGAACAACGAGGGCAGCGTCAACGCGTCGTTCTCCGACGAGGTCAGGAACTTCGCCTCGGTCGAGGCGCCGGATCCCTATACGCTGCGCATCACCACCAAGGCGGTGGAACCCCTCCTGCCAGAGCTGCTGTCCGAGATCGCGATCCTGAGCGAGGGGATCGTCCAGCACGGCAAGATCAGCTTCGACCTCGCCAACGATTGCGGCGTTACCAGCCCCTGGCCCAGCGTCGACGACTTCAATTCCGGCAAGGACGCGATCGGCACCGGGCCCTTCGTCCTGGACAAGTTCGAGCACGGCAGCGGCATCACCCTCAGCCGTAGCCCTCGCTACTCCGGCAAGACGCCGGAATGGGACCATGTGAAGTTCGTCCCGGTGCCGTCCGGCGGTCCGCGCCTCGCCGGGCTGCTCTCGGGCGACTACGACTTCATCGACGCGCCGGCCGCCCGCGACATCGAACAGATCAAGCAGCGCGACGACCTGGCTTACACCGCCAAGGCGTCGAGCCGGGTGATCTTCCTGCAGATGGATATCGGGCGCGACAAGAGCCCGTTCATCGAGACCAGGAACGGCGCCAACCCGTTCCAGGACGAGCGCGTGCGCAAGGCCATGTCGATGGCCATCGACCGCAAGGCCATCGTCAGCAGGATCATGGACGGCTTCGCCGAACCCGCCTACCAGTTCGTGCCGAGCACGATGTTCGGTGCCCTCCCCGACCCGCAGCCGCTGGCCTATGACCCCGACCAGGCGAAGAAGCTGCTCGCGGAAGCCGGCTATGCCGACGGGTTCGAGGTCACGCTGCACGCGACCAACAACCGCTACATCAACGACTCCCAGGTCGCCCAGGCGGTGGCGCAGTTCCTCACCCGCGTCGGCATCCGGACCAAGCTCGACGCGATGACCAGCTCGATCTTCTTCACCCGGCGCGCCAAGCGGGAGTTCAGCTTCGCGATGGGCGGCTGGGGGTCGACCACCGGCGGCGCGGCGTCCTTCCTGCGGCAATACGTGACGACCGACAACGACGCGCTGGGCATCGGCGCCTCGAACTACGGCGCCTGGTCCGACCCGGATTTCGACAAGGTGCTGATCCAGGCGATCGGGACCGTCGATGAGGGCAAACGCGCCGAGCTCCTCCGCCAGGCCACGCAGATGGCGATGGACAAGCTCGGCTTCATCCCGCTGCATTTCGAGAGTTCGCTCTGGGCTTTCCGCAAGGGGCTGCACTACGAGGGCCGCATGGACCAGTACACGCTGGCCCAGGACATCACCTCCGTCGCGGCGGACTGACCTCCCTTCCGTCTCATGGCCGGCGCGCCCGACGCGCCGGCATCCCCCCTTCACGGGCCCGGCAGACATGACGCTCTACGCCTTCCAGCGCCTTCTGCAGAGCATCGCCGTGCTCTTCGCCGTGTCCGTGGCCGTGTTCCTCGCCGTCTACGCCATCGGCAATCCGGCCGACCTGCTGATCAGCCCCGACGCCACCCAGCTCGAGCGGCAGGAGCTGATCGCGCGCCTGGGCCTCGATCAGCCGATCTGGACGCAATACGCCACCTTTCTCTGGAACGCGCTGCACGGCGACATGGGGACTTCTTTCGTCCATGGCGAACCGGCGCTGCGCCTGATCCTCACCCGGCTGCCTGCGACCTTCGAGCTGGTGACGCTGTCGCTGCTGGTCGCCAGCCTCGTCGGCATTCCGATCGGCCTGTGGGTCGGTCTGAACGACGGCAGCCGCATCTCCGGGGCGGTGATGACGGGCTCGATCTTCGGCTACTCGATCCCGAGCTTCTGGAAGGGCCTGGTGCTGATCCTGGTCTTCGCCGTCTGGCTCCGCCTCCTGCCCGCCTCCGGCCGCGGCGACACGGTCTCGATCCTCGGCATCCCGTTCAGCTTCCTCACCCTCGACGGATGGCGGCACCTGGCGATGCCCGTGCTCAACCTGTCGATCCCCAACATCGCGCTGATGATCCGGCTGACCGCCGCCGGCGCGGCCGAGGCCCGCAGCCAGGACTACGTCAAATTCGCCCGCGCCAAAGGCGTCCGCAGCGAACGGATCGTCCGCCGCCACATCCTGCGCAACATCCTGAGCCCGATCATGACCATCCTGGGCATGGAGTTCGGCTCGCTGCTGGCGTTCTCGACCATCACCGAGACGGTCTTCGCCTGGCCGGGCATGGGCAAGCTGCTGATCACCAGCATCTACCAGCTCGATCGCCCGGTCATCGTCTCCTACGTGATGCTCGTGACCTTCATCTTCGTCGTGATCAACCTGCTCGTCGACTTCGCGTATGCGGCGCTCGATCCACGCGTAAAGCTGGTGGAGCGCCTGTCGTGACCGTCGCCCGCCGCACCGAAGGCGAGGCCCTGCGCCCGCCGCTGGCCGACACGCCCGCGCGCCGGGCGATCCTCGCCGGGCTGAAGCGTCGCCCGCGGATCCGCGGCGCGCTTGTCGCCCTCGCCGTGATCGTCGCCATCGGCCTGCTGCTTCCGCTGCTGGCGCCGCAGAACCCCTATGACCTCGCCTCCTTCAGCGTCATGGACAGCCGCCTGCCGCCGGGATCCGAGGGCATGGACGGCACGGTGTTCTGGCTTGGCACCGACAGCCAGGGGCGCGACATGCTGTCGGCCATCTTCTACGGGATGCGCATCAGCCTGCTGGTCGGCCTGGCCTCGACCGCGATCTCGCTCGCGATCGGCGTCACGGTCGGGCTGGTCGCGGCCGTGCTGGGCGGGCGCGTCGAATCCCTGCTGATGCGGATCGTCGACTTCATCCTGGGCTTTCCCACCATCCTGGTGGCGCTGGTCCTGTTGGCGGTGATCGGACGCGGCGTCGACAAGGTCATCATCGCCATCGTCGTGGTGCAGTGGGCCAACTACGCCCGCATCATGCGCTCGGCCGCGCTGAGCGAGCGCGCGAAGGAATATGTCGAGGCCGCCTACAACCTGGCCTATCCCCAGCTCCGGGTGATGTTCCGCCACATCATGCCGAACAGCCTGAATGCGGTGCTGGTGGTCGCGACCGTGCAGGTCGCCTCGGCCATCACCCTCGAGGCGACGCTGTCCTTCCTCGGCGTCGGCGTGCCGGTGACCCAGCCGTCGCTCGGCCTGCTCGTCGCCAGCGGCTTCGACTATCTGATGAGCGGCGACTACTGGATCAGCTTCTATCCCGGCATCGCGCTGCTGATCCTGATCTTCTCCCTCAACCTCATGGGCGACCGACTGCGGACGGCGCTCGACCCCAAACGCGCATGACCGAGAACCGCCGCCCCGTGCTGGAGGTGAAGAACCTGCAGACGGTCTTCCACGACGTCCACGGGGCTTGGCCCGCCGTGAACGGGCTCAGCTTCACGCTCGATGCCGGCGAGGTCCTTGGCCTGGTGGGGGAATC
Organism: Inquilinus limosus DSM 16000; assembly: GCF_000423185.1. Taxonomy (GTDB): domain Bacteria; phylum Pseudomonadota; class Alphaproteobacteria; order DSM-16000; family Inquilinaceae; genus Inquilinus; species Inquilinus limosus. The sequence continues at coordinate 75,854 of NZ_KE383987.1, forward strand.
CGGCTCCGGCAAATCCGTGGCCGGCTTCTCGATCCTCGGCCTGATCGATCGGCCGGGAGAGATCACCCGGGGAGAGGTGATCTTCAAGGGCCGGGATCTCCTCGCCCTGCCGCCCGAGGCGCAGCGCCAGCTCAGGGGCGCGGCGCTGGCGATGATCTTCCAGGATCCGTTGACGACGCTGAACCCCGTTCTCACGATCGGCGAGCAGATGGCCGAGGCGATCGTGGAGCACGCCCGCGTCGCCCCCGCCGAGGTCCGCCGCCGGTGCCTCGACAGCCTGCGCAAGGTTGGCATCACCTCTCCCGAGACCCGGCTTTCGCAGTATCCGCACGAATTCTCGGGCGGGATGCGCCAGCGGGTGGCGATCGCCATCGCCCTGCTCAACAATCCCGATCTGATCATTGCCGACGAACCGACCACCGCGCTCGACGTGACGATCCAGGGCCAGATCATCGCCGAGATGCAGGCGCTGCAGCGCGAGACCGGCACGGCGATGATCTGGATCACCCACGACCTCGGCGTGGTCGCGGAGCTCGCGGACCGGATCGCGGTCATGTACGCCGGCGACATCGTCGAGATCGGCGCGACCGACGACGTGCTCGACCGGCCCCGCCATCCCTATACCCGCGGCCTGCTGAACTCCGTGCCTGGCGATACGGCGCGGGGCGAGAAGCTGCGCCAGATCGACGGCGTCGCGCCGCCGCTGTCCGCACGCCCGGCGGGTTGCGCCTTCCATCCGCGCTGTGACCGCGCGACCGACATCTGCCGCCGGGTCGAACCGCCCGAGACCGCCGGCCCGGCCGGCCGGCGCTGGCGCTGCCATCACCCGCTGCCCGAGGGTGCCGCGGCATGACCACTGACGCGATCCTCGACGTCGAAGGCCTCGGCCGCACCTTCACCCGGCAGCCGCTCCTGGCCGAGCGCCTGCTCGGCCTGATCGGGCGCCGGCCGGAGATCCCGCTGGCGCGCGCGGTGCGGTCCGTCGATCTCAGCGTTCAGCGCGGCGAGGTGCTGGGCCTCGTCGGGGAATCCGGCTGCGGCAAGTCCACGCTGGGGCGGATGATCACCGGCATCACCCGGCCGACCGCCGGCCGCATCCGCTACAAGGGCGTTGCGATCGACGAGATGCCGCCCAAGGCCCGGCGCGACTTCACGCTCGGCGCCCAGATGATCTTCCAGGATCCTTACGCCTCGCTCAACCCGCGCCAGCGCGTCGGCGACATCTTGGCCGAGCCGCTGCGCGTCCATCGCCTGGCGCAGGGCCAGGCCGCCATCCGCGCCCGGGTCGACGCGGCACTGGCGGAGGTCGGGCTCGACCCGTCCTACCGCAACCGCTACCCGCACCAGTTCTCCGGCGGGCAGCGGCAGCGGATCGGCATCGCGCGGGCGCTGATCGTCGAGCCGGACCTGCTGGTCTGCGACGAGCCGATCGCAGCCCTCGACGTCTCGATCCAGGCGCAGGTCATCAATCTGTTCCTCGAGCTGCGGGCACGGCGCGCGCTGACCTACCTGTTCATCAGCCACGACCTCTCGGTGGTGCATCATGTGGCCGACCGCGTGGCCATCATGTATCTGGGCCAGATCGTCGAGCTCGCGCCCGCCGCCGAGCTGTTCGCCGATCCGGCCCACCCCTACACCCGAATGCTGCTGGCCGAGATCCCGTCGGTCAGGAACCGCAAGCGCCGCTTCCACGCCGTGAAGGGGGAGCTCCCTTCGCCGCTGCACCCTCCCCCGGGCTGCGCCTTCCACCCGCGCTGTCCCTTCGCCATGGACCGGTGCCGCACCGAGGCGCCGACGCTGCGCGCGATCGGCACCGGCCGCACGGTGTCCTGCCATCTCTTCGCCGACGAACGAGGCCCGAATGACACTTCAGTCCCTTCTTGAGAGCCACGGGACCGGTGCGGTCTCCTTCCCTTTCAAGGGACAGCCCGGCCGCGAGATCGTGCTTCACACCTACCGCTCCGCGGGCTACGCGCCGGGCAAGGACGTGGTCTTGGTTCAGCACGGCATGCTGCGCAACGGCGACGAGTACCGCGACTTCTGGATCCCCGCGGCGGACCGGCACGGCCTGCTGATCGTGGCCCCGACCTTCTCCAATGAGGGCTTCAAGGGCGCGGAGAACTACAACGACGGCATGGTCCGCGACCAGGCGGGGCAGGTCACGCCGGCCGACACCTGGATCTACCGGGTGCCGGCGCTGGTCGCCGCAGCGCTGGTCGATGCCGGGGTGATGGCGCCGGGCCGCGCCCGGATCTTCGGCCACTCCGCGGGCGGGCAGTTCCTGCACCGGATGGTGTCCTTGATCGGCTTCGGCCCGTTCGCGGCCGTGGCCGCCGCCAATGCCGGCTGGTACTCCCTGCCGACGCTCGATACACCTTTTCCTGCCGGCCTGGCCGGCACGGGGCTCGGCGAGGCCGGCCTGAAGCGGCTGCTGGAAAGCCCGCTCCATGTGATGGCCGGCCTGATGGATTGCGAGGCCACAGCCGAGAACCTTCCCTCGCAACCCGAGGCGATGGCCCAGGGGCCGGGCCGCCTGCATCGCGCGCGCAACTACTACGCCACAGGCAAGAGGATGGCTCAGACCCTCGGCTGCGCCTTCAACTGGCGGTTGACCGAGGTGCCCGGCGTCGCCCATGACGGCCGCGCCATGTCGGCCGCCGCCGCCGGGGTCTGGTTCGAAGGCCGGCTGCCCGACGCCGCCGTGCTCGGCGCCGGCCCCGAGACCGTCAACGCCTGAGTCCTCCCGACAAGCCCGCCGAAGGCACTCCATGACCTATGAGATCCCGCAGATCATCGCCTCGCCGCAATTCCAGGCGGCCGTCGCAACGCTCCGCAGCCAGCATGACCGCCTGGTCGAGGAGATCATCACGCTGACCGAGATCCCCTCCCCGCCCTTCAAGGAGGAGCGCCGCGCAGTCGCCTATGAGGCGATGTTCCGGGAGCACGGGCTCGAGGAGGTGGGCCGCGATGCGATCGGCAACGTCATCGGCCTCCGCCGCGGCCGGGCCAATGGCCAAGTGGTCGTCGTCGCGGCCCATCTCGACACCGTCTTCCCCGAGGGCACGGACTGCACCGTCCGGCGCGAGGGCACGAAGCTCTTCGCCCCCGGCGTCGGCGACGACACCCGCGGTCTGGCGGTGCTGCTGGCCTTCATCCGCGCGCTGGACGCGGCGGGGATAGAGACCGAGCAGGACCTCCTCTTCGTCGGCGATGTCGGGGAGGAGGGCAAGGGCGACCTGCGCGGCATCCGCCACCTGTTCACCGAAGGCCCGTTGCGCGACCGGATCACGGCCTTCTTCACCATCGACGGGCTGGAGCTTGACTCGATCACGACGGCGGCCGTCGGATCCTACCGCTACCGCGTGACCTTCCGCGGCCCGGGAGGGCATTCGCTGAATGCCTTCGGCACCGTGAACCCTGCGCATGCGATGGCCGGCGTGGTGATGGGCCTGTCGCGAGTCGAGGTGCCGGCCGAGCCACGCACCACCTTCTGCGCCTCGGTCTTCGGCGGCGGCACCTCGATCAACGCGATCCCGAACGAGGTCTGGGTGGAGATCGATCTCCGTTCCGAAAGCCAGTCGGAGCTCGACCGGCTCGATGCCCGCCTGCACGCTCTGGTCGACGAGGCCGTGGCCGGGGAGAACGCCCGCGGCGACACCGCCGCCGGCCGGATTACCGCCGAGATGACGCGCATCGGCAATCGCCCGGCCGGGCGCACCGATCATCGCGAGCGGATCGTCCAGGCCGCACTCGCGGCGCTCCCGGCCTTCGGCTTCGCCCCCACGACCAGGGCCAGTTCCACCGATGCCAACATCCCGATGAGCCTCGGCGTGCCGGCGATCTGCCTCGGCTCAGGCGGCACCGGTGGCCGCGCGCATTCGCTCGAGGAATGGATCGACGTGGAGCCGGAACTCTCGCTGCGCGGCCTCTCCGCGGGACTGGCGACGATCCTCGGGACCGCCGGGATGCGACTAGACTGACGGTCGCCACGGCCGAGGGTTGTGTCCAGGATCTCTGCAAAGAGATCAGCGCCGCTGGTGTCTGCGGTGCGGGCGCGGCGCCGTCAGGTTGCGCAAGCGCCCGCACCGCCAGCCGCCGTCAGGCGGCTTCGGCCTGCTCGATCGAAGGTCGGGAGATCCGGATCACGGGCTCGAAAAATGAGCTTCTGAAGGCGCTTACTGCCGCCGCCGACGTGGAAAAGCGGCGTTCGGAGTGCCCAGTCTTATTCCGAAGTGGCGACCCCTACGGGATTCGAACCCGTGTTACCGCCGTGAAAGGGCGATGTCCTAGGCCTCTAGACGAAGGGGTCGGCGCGGCGCAGAGACCTAACGGCAGCGGGCGGGGAAATCAAGCGCTTTCCGCCCAGAGCGGAGCGACGTCGTCGATGAACAGCTGCACCCGCGTGTTGCCGTTCCAGCGGTCAAGCCGAAGCGTGCCGGCGACGTGCAGCAGCGCGTCGCGCCGCAGCAGGGCCCGGCCCACCGGCTGGTCGGCGCAGCGGAAGGCGATCGCGCGCAGGCGCCCGCCGTCCGGCCCCACCAGCGTGCAGGCGACATGGCCGCCCCCGACCACCGACGGCGCCACCACCCGCACCCGCGGCAGGGCGAAGCGCGGCTCCGGGTTGCCGGCGCCATAGGGGCCGAGCCGGCACAGCGTCTCCGCCAGCTCGACCGTCGCCGCCTCCACCACCAGCGTGCCGTCGAGCTCGATCACCGGCACCATCGGCTCGTCGGTCTGGCCGTCGACATGCTCGGCCAGGAAGCTGCGCAGCTCGGCCAGCCGCTCCTGCCGCACGGTGAAGCCCGCAGCCATGCGGTGGCCGCCGCCGGAGAGCAGCAGGCCGGCCTGGCGCGCCGCGATCACCGCCGCGCCGAGATCGACGCCGGGCACCGAACGGCCGGAGGCCTTGCCGACACCGCCCTCGATCCCGACCACGCAGGAGGGGCGGCCATAGCGCTCGCGCAGCCGGCCGGCGACGATGCCGACCACGCCCGGATGCCAGCCCTCGCCCGCCACCAGGATCATCGGGCCTGACTCCGATGCCTCGACCTGGGCGATCGCCGCCGCCATCACCTCGGCCTCGACCGTCTTGCGGTCGACATTGTGCTCGTCCAGCAGCGCCGCGATCCGCGCCGCCTCGGCCCGGTCGTCGGTGGCCAGCAGCCGGGCGCCGAGATCGGCCCGGCCGATGCGGCCGCCGGCGTTGATCCGCGGCCCCAGGATGTAGCCGGCATGATAGGCGTCGACCGTCTCGGTCACCCGCGCCACGTCGGCCAGGGCGGCGAGGCCGATGTTGCGGCGCTGCGCCATCACCTTCAGCCCCTGCCCCACCAGCGCCCGGTTGAGCCCGGTCAGCGGGACCACGTCGCAGATCGTGCCCAGCGCCACCAGGTCGAGCAGCGCCAGCAGGTCCGGCTCCGCCCGGCCGGCGAAAAACCCTGCCTTGCGCAGGGTGCGGTTCAGCGCCACCAGCGCCAGGAAGGTGACGCCGCAGGCGGCGAGCTGGCCGAGGCCCGGATCCTGATCCAGCCGGTTCGGGTTGACCACCGCCGCCACCTTCGGCAGCCGCGGCTCCGCCGTGTGGTGGTCGAGCACGACGATGTCGAGCCCGTCGGCCCCCTCCAGCGCATCGAAGGCGGTGGTGCCGCAATCGACCGTGACCACGAGGCCGGCGCCGCCGGCGCGCAGCTTCTCCAGCGCCTGGGCGTTCGGGCCATAGCCTTCGGCGATCCGGTCGGGGATATGGATCTGCGGCTCGACCCCGAGCGCGCGAAGATAGCGCACCAGCAGCGCGGTCGAGGTGGCGCCGTCGACGTCGTAGTCGCCGAACACGGCGATGCCCTCGCCGGCCGTCACCGCGCGGGCGATGCGCTCGGCGGCGCGCTCCATGTCGCGCAGCACGGAAGGATCGGGCAGCAGCGCCCGCAGCGTCGGGTTGAGGAAGGCGGGCGCGTCGTCGAGGCCGACGCCGCGCGCCGCCAGCACCCGGGCGACCAGCTCCGGCAGCGCATGGCGCTGGGACAGCGCCAGCGCCAGCCGGTCGTCGGCGGCGCGGCCGATCCACCGCGCGCCCTTGGCGGAGCATTCGACGCCGAACAGCGCCGGCGCGCTCACAGCCTCCGCCTTGTGGTCATCGCCGATCCCTCCCCGGCCGCCCCCGTCGGCCGCCATCCGTCAGCGGTCCCTAGCCGCCACCATCATCCACCAACAAACTCGAACCCGGCCTTGCGGCGGAAATCGTGCCGCGCTTCGATGGTGCGGACCGTGCCGCTCTTCGACCGCATCACGATCGAATGGGTCACCGCCCCGCCCGGGAAGATGCGCACGCCGCGCAGCATCGGGCCGGTGGTGACGCCGGTCGCGGCGAACATCACGTCGCCGCCGGCCAGGTCCATCAGCCCGTAGACGCGGGTGAAGTCCTCGACGCCCTGGCGCTTGGCCCGCTCGCGCTCGTCGTCGTTGCGGAACAGCAGGCGGCCCTGCATCTGGCCGCCGATGCAGCGCAGCGCCGCGGCCGCCAGCACGCCCTCGGGCGCGCCGCCGGTGCCGAGATACATGTCGACGCCGCTCTCGGGCTGGGCGGTGGCGATGACGCCGGAGACGTCGCCGTCGGAGATCAGCATGATCCGGGCCCCGGCCTCGCGGATCCGGGCGATCAGCTCCTGATGCCGCGGCCGGTCGAGCACGCAGACCACGAGGTCGGACACCTCGACTCGCTTGGCCAGGGCCAGCGCCTTCAGGTTCTGGGACGGGCTGGCGTCGATGTCGATCAGGTCGTGCGGCAGGCCGCCGCCGACCGCGATCTTGTCCATGTAGACGTCGGGGGCCTTGAGGAAGCCGCCCTTGTTGGCCATGGCGATCACCGCCAGCGCGTTCGGGCCGCCCTTGGCGGTGATGGTGGTGCCTTCCAGCGGGTCGAGGGCGATGTCGATCTCCGGTCCCTCGCCGGTGCCGACCCGCTCGCCGATATAGAGCATCGGCGCCTCGTCGCGCTCGCCCTCGCCGATCACCACCTCGCCGTCGATGGCGAGGCTGTTCAGCGCCTGGCGCATCGCGTCGACCGCGGCCTGGTCGGCCTGGCGCTCGTCGCCGCGGCCCATCAGCCGCGAGGCGGAAAGGGCAGCGGCTTCCGTGACCCGCACCGCCTCGAGCGCGAGGTTGCGGTCCATCACCTGGGGCTTGGCTTCCGGCCGTTTCATCGTCCTCGGATCCTCTTCGGGCTCGTAACCGCCGGGTTCCGCCCCTGCGGGACGACGCGGCGGCTACCTCTCAACGACGGGTGTACCGGCTTTCGGTGGCGGCCGGTACCGGGAATGATCACAACTCTTCGATGCGGATGACATGGGGCGGCTCGAGAACCGCGTCCAAGGCGTCGAGCGCGGCCAGGAGGCGGGTCATCGCCGCCTCGTCGGTCTCGTGGGTGATGATCACGACGGGCACCGCGTCGCCGGGCGACCGGCCGCGCTGCAGCAGGCTTTCGACCGAGATCTGCTGGTCGCGCATCGCCGCGGCCACGTCGGCGATCACACCCGGCCGGTCGACCACCATCAGCCGAAGATAGTAGGCACCGCGGCGATGATCCATCGGCGCCGTGGCGGCCCGCTCCAGCCGCGCGGCCGGGGCGCCGAGCACCGGCACCTTGAGGCCGCGGGCCAGATCGACCAGGTCGGCGACCACGGCCGAGGCGGTCGGGCCGGCGCCGGCGCCGCGGCCGGTCATCATCACCTGGCCGACGAAGTCGCCCTGCGCCACCACGGCGTTGAACACGCCCTCGACATGCGCGATCGGCGAGGCCTCGGCCACCATGCAGGGGTGGACGCGCAGCGACAGCCCCTCCGGCGTGCGGCGGGCGATGCCCAGCAGCTTGATGCGGTAGCCCAGCTCCTGCGCATAGGCGATGTCGAGCGCCGAGACCTTGCGGATGCCCTCGATGTGCAGGTCGGCAAAGTCGACCCGGGCGTTGAAGGCCAGCGCCGCCAATACCGCCAGCTTGTGCGCGGCGTCGATGCCGTCGACGTCGAAGCTGGGGTCGGCCTCGGCATAGCCGAGCTTCTGCGCCTCGGCCAGCACCTCGGCGAACTCCCGTCCGGTCGTCCGCATCTCCGTCAGGATGTAGTTGCAGGTGCCGTTGAGGATGCCGAACACGCCGTCGATGCGGTTGCCGGCCAGCCCTTCCCGCAGCCCCTTGATCGCCGGGATGCCGCCGGCCACCGCCGCCTCGAAGGCCAGCGCCACGCCGGCCTCCTCGGCCCGCTCGGCCAGCGCCGGTCCGTGCATGGCCAGCAGCGCCTTGTTGCCGGTGACGACGTGCTTGCCATGGGCGATCGCCGCCTCGCACACCGCCTTGGCGATGCCGTCGGAGCCGCCGATCAGCTCGACCACCACGTCGATCTCGGGGTTGGCGGCCATGGCGACGGCATCGTCGTACCAGCGCACGCCGTCCAGCTTCACGCCGCGGTCGCGGTGCCGGTCGCGGGCCGAGACGGCGGCGACGACGATGCGCCGGCCGGCGCGCTGGGCCAGCAGGTCGGCATGGGCCTGCAGCAGGCGCAGCACGCCGCCGCCGACGGTGCCGAGGCCGGCGATTCCGATCTTCAGAACAGGTGTCACGACACGGCCTTCAGGCTGACGGGCTGCGGATCGTTGCGGCGCCGCCCGAGGAAGGCCTTGATGTTCTTGCAGGCCTGGCGGATGCGCTGATGGTTCTCGACCAGCGCGATGCGGACATGGCCGTCGCCGTATTCGCCGAAGCCGACACCCGGCGCCACCGCCACCCCGGCCTCCTCCAGCAGCAGCTTGGAGAAGGCGAGCGAGCCCATATGGGCGTAGGCCTCTGGGATCTGCGCCCAGACGAACATGCTGGCCTCCGGCTTCTCCACCGGCCAGCCGGCGGCGCGCAGCCCTTCGATCAGCGTGTCGCGGCGCAGCCGGTACCGCGCCCGCATCTCGTCGACGAACTCCTGCGGCCCGTTGATCGCCGCGGTCGCCGCCACCTGCAGCGGGGTGAAGGCGCCGTAGTCGACATAGGACTTGACCCGCGCCAGCGCCGCGATCAGGCGCTTGTTGCCGGCGGCGAAGCCGATGCGCCAGCCGGCCATGGAGTAGGTCTTGCTCAGCGAGGTGAACTCGACCGCGATCTCGCGCGCCTCGGGGATCGCCAGGATCGAGGGCGGCGGCGCCGTGTCGAAATAGATCTCGGCATAGGCCAGGTCGGACAGGATCCAGATGCCGTGCTGGCGGCAGAACTCGACGATCGGCCGGTAGAAGTCGAGGTCCACCACCTCGGCCGTCGGGTTCGACGGGTAGTTCAGCACCAGCGCCGTCGGCTTCGGCACGCTGTGCCGCACCGCCCGCTCCAGCACATCCATGAAGTTGGCGCCCGGCGTGATCGGCAGCGACCGGATGGCGGCGCCGGCGATGATGAAGCCGAACATGTGGATCGGGTAGCTCGGGTTCGGCACCAAGATGATGTCGCCGGGGCTGGTGATCGCCTGGGCCAGGTTGGCCAGCCCCTCCTTCGACCCGATGGTGACGATGATCTCGCTCTCGGGGTCGAGCTCGACCCCGAAGCGGCGCTGGTAGTAGGCGGCCTGGGCCCGGCGCAGCCCCGGGATGCCGCGCGAGGTCGAGTAGCCGTGGCTGCGCGGGTTCTGCGCCGCCTCGGCCAGCTTCTCGATCACGTGCCGCGGCGGCGGCCCGTCCGGGTTGCCCATGCCGAGGTCGATGATGTCCTCTCCCCGAGCTCGCGCCGCCGCCTTCATCGCGTTCACCTCGGCGAACACATAGGGCGGCAGGCGCTTGATTCGGTGAAAGTCCTGGTCGGTCATCGACATGTCCCCCCGACGCCCGTCGGGGCGTCCGGTGATTGGTTCAGGGTCCGCCCGAGAACCGATGTTCCAAACGAGGAAGCCTTCTCCATCTTGTCATTGCCGGGCTTGACCCGGCAATCCAGAGGGTGTCGACGCTCTCTGGATGCCCGGGTCAAGCCCGGGCATGACAGTTTAGGGGTTACCCGCGTTCGGCTCATCGGCCTCGGACAGACCCTTAATTGGCGAGATAGATTTCGACGCGGGCGGCTTGGCCGTCGGTGATGTTCGGCCGGGTGTCGGCCGAGCCGCCGGTGACGATTCGGGCCGGGTCGACGCCGGCCGCGCGCAGCGCCGCGGCCACCGCCTCGGCCCGCGCCTTGGCCTGGGCCGCGCCGTCGCCGGCGCCGTAGCCGACCACCCGCAGCTTCGGGCTCTGCGCCGTCTTGGCGATGTTCTCGATCGTGCTGTTGGCCGAGGCCGGCAGGGCCGTGCTGCCGCCCTCGAACTTGACCGAGCCGGCGAGGCGGTTGTTGAAGCTGAAGGCCGGCTTCGACTCCTCCGCCGGGGCCGGCGCCGCGGCCTGCTGGCCGGCCGTCCGGCTGCCGAAGCTGAGCGCGCCGGGCGCGCCCGAGGCGGCGCGGTCGGCCTCGAGCTGGCTGCGCACCTCGGCCTGCTGCTCCGGCGTCGGCAGGTCGGTCGGCTTCTCCGGCACGTTGCCGAGATTGGGGTAGCTCTGCGGCGAGGCCGGGCGCGGCATCGCCTCCATCGCCGCGGGCGCCTGGGTGTCGCGGCGCTGGCCGAAGGACAGCGGCGCCACCGTGCCGGTCGGCTGCTGCTGTTGCGCCTGCTGCGCCGCCGCCTGCTGCTGCGCCATCTGCTGCTGCCGCTGGAAGGCGGCCTGGCGCTGCTGCTCGATCTGCGCCCGACGCTGCTGCTGCGCCGCCTGCTGCTGCGCCCGCGCCTGCTGCATCGCGGCGCGGTCGGCGTCGGTCTGGGCCAGGGCCGGCAGCGTGTAGGTCCGGGCGTCGGCCGATTGCGGCGCGCCCAGGGGGCCGCCGACGCTGGGCACCGGCGCCGGCTCGGCCGGGCCGAGCGGCGTGACCTCGGCGGTCTGGGCCGCGGGCACGGAGGCCTGGACGTCGCCCGCATAGGGCGTGCTGTCGAAGATGCGGCCGCCGCAGCCTGCGAGGGCGAGGCCGAGGACGGCGGCGGTGACGGCGCCACGCGCCGGAAGGCCGGGGCGGGCGGGGGCGATCGGGAAGGAACCGGTGCGACGCATGGGCACGTGCCTAGCACACTTCGTTGAAAGGGTGGACTGGAAAGAGGATGCCCATGCAAAGTGGCGGATAAGCGGCATTCTGCGCCAGGAACCCCGCCCCGGGGCAGGCGCCGCGGCGAGAGAGGGACAGCCGCCCATGACTGAGCGCGCCCGCGCAGGATCCGATCGGACGAAACCCGGCACGCCGGAGCCGGAGGCCGCGCCGCCGGCGGACCCGGCCGAGCTGGCCCGCCGCATGGTCGAGATCGCCGAGCGCAGCGCCCGGCTGGTCACGGCGTTCCTGGAGAAGCAGCGCGGCGGCGCGCCGGAGATCGACCCACTCAACATCGGCTCGGCCTTCCTGGCCATGACCTCGCGGCTGATGGCCGACCCGACCCGGCTGCTGCAGGCCCAGATGTCGCTGTGGCAGGACTATGCGACGCTGTGGAGCCGCACCGCCCAGCGCCTTCTGGGCCAGGAGGCGGAGCCGGTGGTGACGGCGGAGAAGAGCGACAAGCGCTTCAAGGACCCGGCCTGGAGCGAGGTCGCCGTCTTCGACTTCATCAAGCAGTCCTATCTCCTGACCGCGCGCTGGCTGCAGGGGTCGGTGCGCCAGATCGAGGGGCTGGACGCGAAGACGGCGAAGAAGGTCGACTTCTACACGCGGCAGTTCATCGACGCGATGGCGCCGTCCAACTTCGTCGCCACCAATCCGGAGGTGCTGCGCAGCACGCTGGAATCGCGCGGCGAGAACCTGGTGCGCGGCCTTGAGAACATGCTGGCCGACCTGGAGCGCGGCCAGGGCCAGCTCGCCATCAGCATGACCGACCGCAGCGCCTTCGAGATCGGCCGCAACATCGCCGTGACGCCGGGCAAGGTGGTGTTCGAGACCGAGCTGATGCAGCTGATCCAGTACGAGCCGGCGACCGAGACGGTGGCGCGGCGGCCCCTGCTGATCATCCCGCCCTGGATCAACAAGTACTACATCCTCGACCTGAAGCCGCAGAACAGCCTGATCCGCTGGGCGGTGGAGCAGGGCCACACCGTCTTCGTCGTCTCCTGGGTCAATCCGGATGCGCGGCTCGCGGGCAAGGGCTTCGCCGACTACATGCTGGAGGGACCGCTGGCGGCGCTGGGCGCGATCGAGCAGGCGACCGGCGAGCGCGAGGTCAACGCGATCGGCTACTGCCTGGGTGGCACGCTCCTGGCCTGCACCTTGGCCTGGATGGCGGCAAAGGGCGAAGACGACCGGGTCAAGAGCGCGACCTATCTGACGACGCTGACCGACTTCACCGATCCGGGCGAGCTCGGCATCTTCGTCGACGAGGAGCAGCTGCGGACGATCGAGGCCCGGATGGCCGAGAAGGGCTATCTCGAAGGCTCGGCCATGGCGACGACCTTCAACCTCCTGCGCGCCAACGACCTGATCTGGTCCTTCGTCGTCAACAACTACCTTCTCGGCAAGGACCCCTTCCCCTTCGACCTCCTGTACTGGAACAGCGACGCGACCCGGATGCCGGCCGCGATGCACAGCTTCTATCTGCGCAACATGTATCAGGAGAACCGGCTGGCGCGGCCGGGCGGGATCACGCTGGCGGGTGTGCCGATCGACCTGACCACGATCAAGACCCCGACCTTCATGCTGTCGACCCGCGACGACCACATCGCGCCCTGGGCCTCGACCTATGCCGCGACCCAGCTGTTCGGCGGGCCGGTGCGGTTCTGCCTCAGCGCCTCGGGCCACATCGCCGGGGTGGTCAACCCGCCGGTGGCGAAGAAGTACTGCCATTGGGTCAACACCCGCACGCCGAAGAACCCGGAGGCCTGGCTGAAGGGGGCGCGGCAGGTCGAGGGCTCCTGGTGGCCGGAATGGCAGAAGTGGGTGTCGCGTTACGCCGGCGGCCAGGTCCCGGCCCGCCGCCCGGGCGACGGCAAGCTGACCCCGATCGAGGACGCCCCGGGACGGTACGTCCGGGCGACGTAGGGCAGCCTCGACACCCACAATCGTCACCGCGAAGAGCGGCTCACGCCGCCAGATCGTCCAACCGCGCATAGTCCCGCCGCAGCTCGGCCAGGCGGTCGCCTTCCAGGACCTGGTCGAGATGGATCTCCGGCCGCGCCGGGGCTGTCGCGAGGACCACGCGGTACAGGTGCGTCCACAGCCCGGCGCCGCGATGCACCACGGCGTAGAGGATCTCGCGCCGGCCGGGATCGCGCCGGCCGGGACAGGGGCGCTCGTCGAGCCGCTCGATCGTGTCATCGGGGCCGGCGAGCGGGATGGCGGCGGAAGCGGATGCAGACATGAAAAACCCTCCTTCGCGGTGGCGAGGAGGGCTGACGCGCGGCTTGACGACCCGTTTGGTTGCCGGTCCGGCCGCATCGCCCCTCTTGCGAGAGGCCACCACCTTGCCCGGGGAGGCAGGTTGGCGTGGGCGTCAGCCCAGCTCTGGATGCAGGGTCCGATGTACCGCGGGGTGGGGCGCGGCGCAAGAGGGATGGCGGCCCTTGCCTCCGCCCCCCGGATCGTCCGACCCTGGACCACCCTCCTGCGGCGAGCCGTCGATGTCCGATCCGTCTCCCTCCCCCGCCCGCCCCGTGCCCGACCTGTTCGCGCGGCCCGCCGCCTATGACCGCTTCACCCGGGCCGAATGGGCGGCGCTGCGGGCGTCGACGCCGATGACCCTGTCCGACGCCGACCTGGCCGAGCTGCGCGGCCTCAACGAGCCGGTGTCGCTGGCCGAGGTCGCCGACATCCTGCTGCCGCTGTCGCGCCTCCTGAACCTGCACGTCGCCGCCGCCCGCACGCTGGACGGGGTGCAGGACGCCTTCCTCGGCCGGCCCGGCCCGCCGCCGCCCTACATCATCGGCATCGCCGGCAGCGTCGCCGTCGGCAAGAGCACCTTCGCCCGGCTGCTGCGCCTGCTGCTGTCGCGCTGGCCCGACCACCCGCGGGTCGAGCTGGTGACCACCGACGGCTTCCTCTGGCCGAAATCGGTGCTCGAGGAGCGCGGGCTGATGCGGCGCAAGGGCTTCCCCGAGAGCTACGACCTGCGCCGGATGATCGGCTTCCTCTCGGCCGTGAAATCCGGCCGGCCGGAGGTGGAGGCGCCGGTCTACTCCCACCTCGCCTACGACATCCTGCCCGGGCGGAAGCAGGTGATCCGGCAGCCGGACATCCTGATCTTCGAGGGGCTGAACGTGCTGCAGGCCCCGGCCGGCGCCTCGGTCGTCACCTCCGACTTCTTCGACTTCTCGGTCTATGTCGACGCCGAGGAGGAGGACATCGCCCGCTGGTTCGTCGAGCGCCGCCTCCTGCTGCAGCGCACCGCGTTCCAGCAGCCTTCCTCCTATTTCCACCACCAGCGCGACCTGCCGGAGGCCGAGGCCCGCCGCGTCGCCCGCGGGATTTGGGATGAGATCAACGGGGTGAATCTGCGCGAGAACATCCTGCCCACCCGGCAGCGCGCCCGGCTGGTGCTGCACAAATCGGCCGATCATTCGGTCGACGCCGTCGCCCTGCGCCGGATGTAGCCATGGATCTGCCGCCGATCGGACGCCTGCTCGGATCGGGCAAGGAGGCCGAGGTGTTCGACGCCGGCGCCCTGGCTGTCAAGCTGTACCGGACGACGGCGACCGCGCCGAAACGGGCGGCGTTCCGCGAGGCGGCGGTGCTGGCGCAGGTGGAGTCTCTCGGGCTGCCCGTGCCGTCGGCCCGCGCTGTCGGGCAGATCGATGGCCGCTGGGGAATCGCGATGACCCGCGCCGAGGGGCCGTCCTTCGCCGACGCGATGGAGCGCCGGCCCGAAGAGGCGCCGGCCTGTCTGCAGCGCATGGTCCGGCTGCAGATGGACATCCACGGTCACCCGGGAACGCATCTCGGCAGCCTGAAGGCCCGGCTGGCGGCGAATATCGGCCGGGCCGGGACGCTGGATGAGAACCTGAAGCGCCGGCTGCTGGACCGCCTGGCCGCGCTGCCGGAAGGCGACCGGCTGTGCCACGGCGATTTCCATCCCTGGAACATCCTGGGGCCGCCGGGCCGGGAGGTGGTGGTCGACTGGCTGGACGCCTGCGCCGGCGACCCGGCGGCCGATGTCTGCCGCTCCTATGTGCTGATCCGGCCCGTGGCGCCGGACCTCGCCGCCGCCTATGTCGACGCCTATGCCGCGGCTTCGGGCGAGAGACGGGACCGGATCCTCGCCTGGCTGCCTTTCGTCGCCGCCGCCCGTCTGGCCGAGGGCGTGCCGGACCAGGCCGAGGCGCTGCTGGCAATGACCGAATCCCGGCCTCCACCGTGACGCGCGATCCGGATGCCGGCACAGGGCGTCCGGGGCGATTCTGCCGTCGAACTTGCCATCGCGCCCGCCGTCCCCCATGTTTAGGGGGTCATTCTGGTTCGGACGGCCGGCCTGCTATGCCCTCGCGGCCGCGGATCCCTCGCCTTTCCCCTTCCCGTTTGATGCGTCGCGCACTCCCGCGCGGCGCCACCCCTCGACTGGAGGAAAAGCGATGCCGATCGGCACCGTGAAATGGTTCAACAGCACCAAAGGCTTCGGGTTCATTCAGCCGGAGAACGGCGGCCCGGACGTCTTCGTCCACATCTCCGCCGTCGAACGCGCCGGGCTGCGCGGCCTCAATGAAGGCCAGCAGATCTCCTATGAGGAGCAGCGCGACCCGAAGCGCGGCAAGACCTCGGCGGAGAATCTGAAGGCCGTCTGAGCCTTCGATTGCGGAGCGGATCAGGAGCGCCCGAGCCGTCGGGCGCTCCTTTTCTTGGCCCAGACCGGCGATGCGGACGCATCGCGCCAGACCGGAGGCCGTCATGCCGTTCAAGCCGAACTACAATCAGCAGCGCAGCGAGCGCAACCGCCTCAAGGAACAGAAGAAGCAGGAGAAACTGCAGAAGCGCGAGGAGGAAACCGCGCGCCGCAAGGCCGCCCAGGAGGGCGACGCGCCACCGCAGGACGACGAGACCGAGCCGTCCTGACCCGAACCGTCACCGGAGAGCCCCATGGCCCGGAACAACAAGAAGCAATCCAACGACAGCGGCTTCGTGCTGTTCAACATCGTCTACCAGGACGGCACGCTGAGCTCAAACCGCAAGGTCCCGCGCTCCGAGGCCGACGGGCTGGACGGCGACGCCCCGGCGCGCGCCTTCATCGAGGCCCAGGACCGCAAGATCGCCGAGATGTCCGGCAATCCCCGCGGCCCGATCAAGACCATGACCCGGCTGCGCGGCCAATAGGCCGACCGGCGCGGCGGCCCGCGCCGCCGCCTCTCCCCTTCTACCCCATCCACGCCGCGCTGAACTTGGCGTGGCTGCCGTCATGCAGGCGCAGATGCAGCCACTGGTCGACGAAGGCCTTGAACACCACGTCGCCGCGCGGCAGCAGATAGGCCTTCTCGGCGAAGGTGAAGGGCTGGTCGGGATGCACGGCGCACAGGCCCGGGCGCAGCTTCTGCTGCAGCCGGGTCTCGCTGGCGTCGGTGATCATCACGTCCGCCCGGCCGGCCAGGATCTCGTCGAAGATCTTGGTGTTGTCCGGGAAGATGGTGACCTTCGCCGACTTGATCCGCTCGCGCACGAAGGCCTCGTTGGTGCCCCCCGGCGGCTCGATCACCGTGACGCCGGGCTGGTCGATCTGCTCCACCGTCTGGAACTTCTCCACATTCTCGCATTTGGTGATCGGCGTCTTGCCGTCGACATCGATCGGAATGCTGAAGAAGGCCTGCTTCTGGCGCTGCAGCGTGACGCTGATGCCGCCCATGGCCATGTCGCAGACGCCGCTGGTGAAATCCGCCATCAGCGTCTTCCAGCTGGTCTTGACGAACTCCACCTTCACGCCGAGCGCGGCCGCGAGGTCGCGGGCCATGTCGATGTCGATGCCCTCATACTCGCCCTTGGCCGGGTCGAGATAGGTGAAGGGCTTGTAGTCGCCCGTGGTGCAGACCTTCAGCACCCCGGCCTTGGCCACGGCGTCGAGCGTGTCGGTGCGATCCGCCGCGCTGGCGGCGGCGGCAGGCAGGACGAGCAGCAGAGCGGCGGCGAGCAGACGCATGATTCCTCCCGGTCTTGAGTCGGCGAGGATCTTAGTCGGACAAATGCGCCGCCACCAACAGGGTCGTCCCGGCCGGCCGCCGCCGCTAGGATCGGGCCATGAAGCTGATCGCCTACACCATCGGCGGGGCGCGCCCCGAGATACGGCCGGCCCCGGCCACGCGCGACTGGATGTCGGCGACGCCGGAGGGCTTCGCCTACCGCTGCCTGCCGCTGAACATCGCCAACGCCCATGGCTGGGAGATCCTGTGCCCGAGCCCGATCCGGGCCTGGTGGGACGGCGGCACGGCGCCGGATGCGGTGCGGGTCGAGGCCGAAGGCGACGGCCCGGCGCCGGCGCTGGGGCATTTCGGGTCCGGCATCCTGACCTTCCACGTGCCGCTGCTGCTGCGCACCGAGCCGGGCGTGAACCTCTGGGTCTCCGGCCCGACCAACGCGCCGAAGGACGGCATCGCGCCCCTGACCGGCGTGGTCGAGACAGACTGGTCGCCCTACGGCTTCACCATGAACTGGCGCTTTACCCGGCCGAACCACCTGGTCGAGTTCGCGGCCGGCGAGCCCTTCTGCCTGTTCTTCCCCCTGGCGCGCGACGCGGTGGAGGCGGTGGAGCCGGAGTTCCGGCCCCTGTCCGGAGATCCGGAGCTGGAGGCGCGCTACTGGGCCTTCCACCGGGGCCGCGCCGATTTCCTGGCCGACCTCGCCGTGCCCGGCACCGAGGCCAATGAGGCGAAGTGGCAGAAGGGCTACTATCGCGGCCTCGCCCCGGACGGCACCGCCGCCCCGCAGCACCAGACCAAGCTGCGGCTGAAGCCGTTCCGGGAGGAATGATCCTCAAGCCTCAAGGACAGGCCAATCCATTCGCGTTGCCTCTCCCGCCTGGCGGGAGAGGTCGGGCTCGCGCAGCGAGACCGGGTGAGGGCTGGCCCAGGCCTCGACGAAATCCCCTCACCCGGAGCCGCTTCGCGTCTCCGACCTCTCCCGTAAACGGGAGAGGCAACACATCACGTCCTCAGATGTTCGCTCGGGCTTCGGCGGCGGTCGCCCCCGCCTCGTCGCCGGCCAGGCGCAGAGCCCGGGCGGTTAAGCGCCAGTTGAAGGGGCTGCCGGGCTTGGCGTCGGTGCGTTCCGCCGCCAGGGCGCGGGCCAGGTCGGCTTGGCCGCCGCGCAGCGCCGCCTCGATCAGGGTCAGGCTCAGCACGTCGCGCTGGGCATGGCTGCCGCCGAAGCGATGCGCCACCGCCCGCACCGGCGCCAACAGCTCGACCGCCGCCCCGTAGTCGCCGGCGCCGAAGGCGCGCAGCGCGCGGCACACCGGCAGCCCGACCTCGGCCGTCATCGCCGCGTTGGTGCCGCCCGCCGCGGCGCGCCGGGCCTGGGCCGCCAGCAGCCGGTCGGCATCGGCGTCGCGGCCGGTGGCGACGAAGGCCATCATCGCGTGCATGTCGTTGAAGGCGTAGTAGCCGTCCTCGGCCATCGGCGCCCAGGTCTCGGCCAGCTCGGCCCAGCGGGCGCCGCCCCCCTCCCCGACATCCACGCCGCGCAGATGCAGCCGCCACAGCAGCGCCGTGGCGTCCAGCGTCTCCAGCGCCAGGGCCGAGGGCTGCGGCCGGATCGCCTCGTCATAGAGCCGCAGCACCGTGCCGGTCTCGCCGAGGTCGAGATGGTAGAGGGCGAGATGCCACCAGTTGTGGAAGGCGAACATGTTGTCCGGCGCCCAGTCGCCGGTGCGGCCGGTCAGCCAGCCGATGCCCTCCGGCAGCCGTCCCTGCATCTCCATGACATGGGCGACGGCGTGGATCGCCCAGGGGTCACGCGGCTGCAGCGCCACGGCGCGGCGGCCGGCGGCCTCGGCGGCGCGGTAGTCGCCGGTCTCCTCGAGGCCGAAGGCGTGCATGCCGAGCACGTAGCCGTAGCCCGGCACCGCCTCGTCCCAGCCCGGCAGCGCCCGTGCGATGCGGTCGCGCAGCAGCTGGGTGTGGCCGAGATAGAAGTCGCCGAGATGGGCCGCCTGCAGCGCCAGCCCGTCCCGCGGCCAGGCCTCCGCCACCCGTCCCCAGGCGTCGACCGCGCCGGCGAAGTCGCCGTCCAGCCACGCCCGCAGCGCCACGATGTGGCCGCGCTCGCGCTCATTGGCGCCGGCCGCCAGCGCCTCTGCCGCCTCGACGCTCTCGCGCAGCGGCGCCTCGGCCGCCTTCTCGGTCGCCAGCGCCATCAACGTGCCGCGCAGGCAATGGCCCATGACGAAGCCCGGATCCTCGGCCAGCGCCGCCTCGATCTCCGCCAGCGGGTCGCGGAAATAGCTGTGCAGCCGGTCGAGGGCTGCCTCATACCGGTCCAGCGCCGCGCGGCTGGCGGTCGAGACCGGAACGTCGCGGCTGTCGCGCAGGCCCATGGCCTGATCCTCCATTGCTCTGGATCAGGATAGCCTAACCTGCCCGTCCCACGCTGCTTGTGTCCCGCGTCACCCCGGAAACGGCGAAGCCCCCGTCCGGATGGCGGGGGCTTCGGTGCTTGTCCTTGCGGCTGTAGACCTTGCCGGACGGGACGATCTTGTGGCCGAGCCGGCGGGCGATCAGGGCATGCGGATCGCGCCGCTTCGGCCCGGCCTTGAGCACGGGCTTCTTCATTGGCCTCTCCTTTCGGGCTGGGCCGCCGTCATATGGCGCTTCGCCGGTCCGGCGCAAGGCGACGATGCCATTTGTGAAGAAATATGCGGAAACGCGAAACATCTGGCGCCGGACAGACGTTCGTGTCACGAGTAGGCTCCAACGAACGCCGCCGCGGACCGCTCGAGAACCGGGTCCCAGCAGAACCGAGGCATCCCATTTCCCGTACAGATGTTTCCCCTGAACCGGCCCGGCCGGTCTGGTCCGCGCGCGTCGCGCGTCTCCGGAAACAGTGGCGCCGCCGTGGCCGCCACCATGTCGCCGCAGCCGCGCAGGCGGTGCCCCTCTACGCGCTCTACGGGCTGATGCGGCTGCTGCCGCTCGACGCCGCCTCCGGCCTCGGCGGCTGGGTCGGCCGCACCCTCGGCCCGCGCCTCGGCGCCTCGCGCCGGGCCGATGCCAATCTGCGGCTGGTGATGCCGGAACTGTCGGCCGCGGGTCGCGAACGCGTCATCCGCGGCATGTGGGACAATCTCGGCCGGGTCATCGCGGAATTCCCGCATCTCGGCCGGCTGCGCCGCAGCGAGGCCCGGCGCCCCCGCCGCGTCCAGGTCGAAGGCATCGAGCATTTCCTGGCCGCCCGCGAGGGCGGCCGCGGGGTGGTGATGGCAATCGGCCATTTCGGCAACTGGGAGGTCGGGGCCGCGGTCGCCGCCAACCACGGCGTGCCCTTCACCGCCATCGCCCGGCCGCCGAAGAACCCGCTGGTCGGCTGGCTCTTGCACCGCATCCGCAGCTCGGTCGGCACCATCCTGCTGGAGAAGCGGATGGAGGGGTCGGACGCCAAGCGCGCCCTGTCGGTGCTGCGCGCCGGCGGCGTGCTCGGGATGATGGTCGACCAGCGCTACAATGGCGGGCTGAAGGTGCCGTTCATGGGGCATGACGCCATGACCTCGCCCGGCGCCGTCGCCATGGCCTATCACCTGGGCTGCGCCGTCATCCCGGTCCGGATCGAGCGGCTGGCCGGCGCCCGCTACCGCGCGGTGTTCGAGCCGCCGCTGGCGCTGCCGCGCACCGGCGACCGCAAGGCCGATATCGAGGCGGCGACGATCGCCCTCAACGGCGTGGTCGAGGGCTGGGTCCGCGGCCGCCCCGAGCAGTGGCTGTGGCTGCACAAGCGCTGGATGATGCCCCGCCCCCGCAAGCTGCGGCAGCGCGTGCTGGCCTACAAGGCCAGCCTGGCGGCGCTGGAGGATTAGAGCGCCGTCCCGGCGTCCAGCACCACATTGGCGCGGTATTCGACGCCGAGGGCGACGTAGCCTTCGGCCAGCTTGCAATGGTGCTCGTGCTCCTCGTCGGTGAGGGCGCGCACGAAGCGGGCCGGGCTGCCGGCCCAGAGCTGCCCGGCCGGCACCCGCTTGCCGGGGGTCAGCAGCGCCCCGGCCGCGACCATCGCGCGGCTCTCCACCACCGCCCGGTCCATGACGCAGGCCTTCATGCCGACGAAGCTGCGGTTCTCCAGCGTGCAGGCGTGGATCAGCGCCATATGGCCGATGGTGACGTCGTCGCCGATATGGGTCGGGCCATCCGCCGCGGCGACATGGATCACGGTGCCGTCCTGGATGTTGCTGCGGGCGCCGATGCGGATCGGCTGCATGTCGCCGCGGATGACGCAGCCGAACCAGACGCTGGTGCCCGGACCGATCTCGACATCGCCGATCACCACCGCGCCGGGCGCGATGAAGGCGTCGGGCGCGATCCGCGGCTGCTTGTCGCGATAGGGCAGGATCACCGCGCCTTGGGGCATGGGATCACGCCGCCGCCGGCCGGGCCGGCAGCAGCCCCGCGGTGGGCTCCAGCCCCAGCGCCAGGTTCAGGTTCTGCACCGCCGCGCCCGACGCCCCCTTGCCGAGGTTGTCGAGCTGGGCGACCAGCAGCGCCTGCTCCGCCTTGGCGTTGGCGAAGACGAACAGCCGCAGCTGGTTGGTGCCGTTCAGCGCCTCGGGCTCCAGTTCCGGCATCGCCTCGGCGTCGGCCAGCGGCGCGACGGTGACGAAGGGCTGGCCCTGATAGTGCTCGGCCAGCGCCACGTGCAGGTCGGCGGCCGAGGGCCGCTTCGGCAGCGACCACAGCGGCAGCGGCAGCGACACCAGCATGCCCTGGGCGAAGCGCCCGACCGAGGGCACGAAGATCGGCGGCCGCGCCAGGCCGGACCAGCGCTGCAGCTCCGGCACGTGCTTGTGCGCCAGCTTGAGGCCATAGAGATAGAAGGGGGCGCCCTTCTGCTCGGTCTCGTATCGGGCGATCAGGCTCTTGCCGCCGCCGGTGTAGCCGCTGACCGCGTTGACGGTGACGGGATGATCCGCCGGCACCAGGCCGCGGTCGACCAGCGGCCGCAGCAGGGCGATGCCGCCGGTCGGGTAGCAGCCTGGGTTGGAGATGCGCTTGGACGCCGCCACCGCCTCGGCCTGGCCCGGCGCCAGCTCGGGGAAGCCGTAGGTCCAGCCTTCCGCGGTGCGATGCGCGGTCGAGGCGTCGATCACCCGGACATCCGGGTTCTCGATCATCGCCACCGCCTCGCGCGCGGCGTCGTCGGGCAGGCACAGGATCGCGGCGTCGACCGTGTTCAGCATCCGGCGGCGGGCCGCCGGGTCCTTGCGCTCGGCATCGGCCAGGCTGACGATCTCGACATCGGCGCGGCCGGCCAGACGGTCGCGGATCTGCAGCCCCGTCGTCCCAGCCTCGCCATCGATGAACACCGTCGCCGGCATCGCCTTGCCCTCAATCAGGATCAGTCGGGGATGACTTAACACATCCGGGGCCGAGGCCGAACCGGCAACGCGGTCATGGCCGATATTTGCGGGAGGATGGTTGAACGGCGAGCGCCCGACCTTGCCCTTTCCTTGCCGTCATTGCGAGGAGGCGAAGCCGACGAAGCAATCCAGGGGCCACATCAAACGGCCCCTGGATTGCTTCGCTGCGCTCGCAATGACGGCGGTCGGGAACTGTGAAAAGATCTCCGAGGAGAGGCAAACGGGCGCGGCCTCCGCCCTCAGCCACGCCCCATTTTCAGCTCGCGCAGCACGGCGGCAATGCGGTCCAGCGCGGCCGGCGCATGCTCATAGCCATGGGTGATGCGCAGATGATGCTCGGCGCCGAGATACAGGCCCGGCGCCACCAGCACCGAGGATCGGCGGCGGATGGCGTCGGCCACTGCGACCGAGGACAGGTCCAGATGCACCCGGACGAAGCCCAGCGCGGTGGCCGCGGGCGGCACTGCCGAGACCAAGTCGGCGTTCGCGCCGATCCAGCGCTCCAGCCCCTCCCAGCCGCGGCGCGACAGCTCCCTCTGCCGGGCCACCAGCCGGGCGCGGGTCGCCGGTTCCAGCGCCAGCTCGGCCAGCAGCATCGACGGGCCGGCGGTGGCGATGACGACATATTCGTGCCGGCGCCACGCCGCCTCGACCAGATCCTTCGGGCCCAGCAGCCAGCCGACGCGCAGCCCGGCGAGGCCATAGGCCTTGGACAGGCTGCCGACCACCACCGTGCGCTCGTACCCGCCCCAGAAGCTCGGCGTCTCCATGTCGGTCAGCCGCTCGGTGCCGCGATAGACCTCGTCGACATGCAGCCAGGCGCCGGCCTTCGCGGCGATGGCGGTGATCCGCGCCGCCTCCTCCGCCGTCAGGATGCTGCCGGTCGGGTTGTTCGGGTTGACGATGGCGATCATCCGGGTGCGCGGCCCGACCGCGGCCTCCAGGGCGTCGAGGTCCGGCCGCCACCCCTCCTCCGGCCGCAGCGGGAAGCTCCTCACCGTGCAGCCGAGATTGCGGGCGATGCCCCAGACCTGGCGGTAGCCCGGCTCCATCACCACCACCTCGTCGCCCGGCGACAGCAGCGTCTGGCACAGGATCTGGTTCGCCTCCGACGCGCCGGCGGTGACCAGCACCTGGTCGGCCGCGGCACCGTCATAGAGCCCGGCGATCCGCGCCCGCAGCGCGTCGGTGCCGTTCACCTGCGGATAGAACAGCACCTGGTCGAGCAGCCGGTCGACCGCCTCCGGCCCCAGCACCTCGCGCACCGCGGCGCAGCGCACCGAACTGTCGGCCAGGTTGTACTCGACCGTGTGCTCCCACTCCGACTGCCACTGCTCGAGCTCGAAGGGCTGGAAGGTCATCGCCGCTGCCTCAAAATCCGTCGCCATCCGACATGCAATATATTACATCTCTATGTGCAACAAGATGCGAGTGGCGGCCGATGACATCGTCGCAGGAAGTGCTGCAGCGGATCGCCCGGCGGCTGCGGCAGGAGCGCCAGGCCCGCGGCCTGACCCAGGCGGCGCTGGCCGAGCGCAGCGGCGTGTCGCCCCGCATGCTGGCCCTGATCGAGAAGGCCGAGACCAACCCGAGCATCGCCACGCTGGCGGAGATCGCGGCGGCGCTCGGCATCGGCTTCGGCGATCTGGTGGGCGGCGAAGCGGCCGCGCCGGCGCGGGTCATCCCGCCCGATGACTTCGCCACGGTGTGGCAGTCCCCGGTCGGCAGCGCCCGCCTCCTCGCCTCCGGCGGCCGGTCCGAGCTGTGGGACTGGGCGTTGGCGGCCGGCGCGCGCTACGACGCCGCCCCGGATCCGGCCGGGACGGTCGAGCTGATCCTCGTTCTGGAGGGGACGCTGGTGCTGGAGATGGACGGCTCCGCCCTCGCCGCCCCGGCCGGCCACGCGCTGCGCCTGGCCAGCGACCGGCCCTACGCCTACCGGACGGAGGACGGCCCGGCGCGCTTCGTCAAGGTGGTGAGTCCGGTCGGCCGGGGCTGAGTCACGCTGCCTCACCTGAGAAAGTATGCTTGCCTCGCTTGGCTTCGGCCGGCACAGTGCGGGCCGCGGATTCACCAGAGCGGCGATCGGATGTCCTCATCGCGACGCAACGCCGTGCTGGCCATCGTCGCCGGCAGCCTGCTGATGACGGCCGCGCCGGCGAACCATCCCTCGGCGCCGGATCTGGCTGTCTCCTTCCCGCCGCTCGGCCCCGCCATCCAGCCCGCCCCCGACGTCCCGGCGGACATCCCGCATTCGAGCGACGAGGCCTTCGCCGACCTGCTGGCGGCGGCCGAGAGCAGCCGCGATCCCTTGCAGATGAACAAGGGCGGCTATGCCGGTCTGTTCCAGCTCGGCGAAGCGGCGGCGGCGATCGCCGGGATCTACGACCCGGGCGAGCCGCTGACGCCGGAGGACACGCGCAACCGCTGGCGCGGCACCTTCCACATCCCCGGCTATCCCGAGGTCAGGTCGATCGGCGACTTCCTGGACACGCCGGCGGCGCAGATCGCGGCCTTTCGCCTGCATCTCGACCATCTCGACCGGGAGATCGCGCAGCGCGGCCTGGACCGGCGCATCGGCGGCTATATCGCCGGGGTGCCGATCACCTGGGACGGGCTGCGCGCCATGATGCATCTCGGCGGGCCGGACGGGACCGAGCGCTTCCTCGCCACGGGCGGGGTCTACGACCCGGCCGACGACAACGGCGTGCGCATCAGCGACTACGGCCGCCGCTTCGCCGGCGTCACCGCCATCGAGCCGACCCGGCCGGCGATCGTCCCGACCGTGGCGACGCCGGCTCTGGCCGCGCACGCCCCGGCGGCCCCGGCCGCGGTGACCCCCACCCTGGTCGCGACCACGCCCACGCCTCGCCGGCGTCCTCCGGAACGACGCCCCCTGGAACGGAGAAGGGGCGCCCGAAGGCGCCCCTTGCCGAACAACACAGGATCCGAAGTGCGGATCAGCGCTTGGAGAACTGGAAGCTCCGGCGGGCGCCGGCCTTGCCGTACTTCTTGCGCTCGACCACGCGCGGGTCGCGGGTGAGGAAGCCGTGGGCCTTGAGCGCGGCGCGCAGGCCGGGCTCGTAGGCCACCAGGGCGCGGCTGAGGCCGTGCCGGACCGCGCCGGCCTGGCCGGACAGGCCGCCGCCGGTGACGGTGCAGACGACGTCGAACTGGTTCGACCGGTCGCACACCAGGAACGGCTGCTGCAGCAGCATGCGCAGCACCGGGCGGGCGAAATAGACCTCCTGGTCACGGCCGTTGACGGTGACCTTGCCCGTGCCGGGCTTGATCCAGACGCGGGCGACGGCGTCCTTGCGGCGGCCGGTGCCGTAGGAGCGGCCCTGGGCGTCGCGCTTCGGCTCGACCGGCGCGGCCTCTGCCACGGCGCCTTCGAGGGTCGGCTTCAGATCGGAGAGGGACTGCAGATCGGCCACGGCCTTACCTCTTGTTCTTCGGATTCATGGCAGCGACGTCCAGCACCTCGGGCTGCTGCGCCTCGTGCGGATGCGACGGACCCGCATAGACCTTGAGGTTGCCCATGACCTTGCGGCCCAGGGGCCCGCGGGTGATCATGCGCTCCACCGCCTTCTCGATCACGCGCTCCGGATGGGCGCCGTCGAGGATCGCGCCCTTCGACCGGCCCTTGATGCCGCCCGGATAGCCGGTGTGCCAGTAGAAGACGTCGTCCTGGCGCTTGTTGCCGGTCAGACGGACCTTCTCGGCATTGACGACGATCACGTTGTCGCCGGTGTCGACGTGAGGGGTGAAGGTGGTCTTGTGCTTGCCGCGAAGGCGCATCGCGATGATGCTGGCGAGCCGACCGAGAACGACGCCGTCGGCGTCGACCACGATCCACTTCTTCTCCACCTCGGCGGGCTTGGCGGAATATGTCTTCATGACGGGCCCTTGATCGAGGGTCGGGAACGGATGCCGCCGGGCGCCCCTTAGGCAGGGGTCCCGGCGAGACGCGGCTGTCTACGCGCCAAACCTGCCCGCGTCAACGGAAAAAAGCGGCGAAACGACAGCGACTTAGCGGAGCGGTATTTTAATACCTTCGCCGCAGGCCGCAGGATCGCTGGCGTTCGGCACCATACCGATATTTACGCCGCGGCAAAGCCCTGCATCACCAGCCGGACCAGATCGGCCTGGCGGTGGGTGCCGGTCTTCTCGAAGACGGCCTTGAGATAGCCGCGGATGGTGTTGACGCCGATGCCCCACTCCTCCGCCAGGCCGCCGACCGTCGCGCCGGAGGCGAGCCGCGCCGCCACCTCCGCCTCCCGCGGCGTCAGCCCGTAGGCGGCGATCAGCGCGCGCTCGTCGATCGACCGGGGCGAATCCGGCGCCGCGACGAAGATCGCCGCCCGCGCCGGACCGCACCGCCCGTCCACCGGATCGATCGCGGTCACCGGCGCGACCGTCAGCACCAGGGGCGCGCCGCCGTCCGGATCCGACAGGCACAGCCGGGCCGAGGCGGCAGCGGCGGAGCGAGACAAAACGGTGTCGACCGGCCGCGCCACGATCGCGGACATCGCCGCCACCACCTGGCGCAGGAAGTTGGTTTCGGCCGGCAGCGCCGCCGCCACCCCGGACGAGGACAGGCGCAGGCCGCGATGCCGCCGGGCGATCTCCGCCGCCCGCCCGTTGACGAAATGCGGCCGACAGTCGGAATCGACCAGGATGACGCCGCCGTCCAGCGCCTCCAGCACCGATCGGCTCTCGGCCACCAGCAACTCGCTGGCGGCCAGCCTCCGCCGCAGGCGCTGTGCCGCCGCGAAATGCGGCATCACGAGCTGCAGCGCCTTCAGCTCCGCCGGTGCGAAGTCCTTGATCCCGGGCGGCCGGCAGACGGCCACGTATCGCGACCGCATCCGGCCGTGCCAGGCGAAGACGCCGGCGCGGAAGCCGTTCATCGGCCGGACGATCTCGTTGTACATCTCGGACCGCAGGAAATCGGCATCGGCCACGATGCTGGACGACGCTACCGCCCGTCCGGCGGGAATGGCGCGAAACCACGCATCCGCCATGCCGCCGCTGCCGGCCGCATCGGCCAGGCGGTCCAGGGGGCCGCGGTCGACGCCGACGCCGATTCCATTGGCCCGCCGCCCCGTCTCCTGGGTCAGGAGCACCACGTGGTCGGCCCCGACCAGGCCGCGCACGGCTTCAAGCCCGTCCTTCCATCCATCCGGCCGCAGGGCCGCGTCATAGATCCGCTCGACAGCGCCAAATACCGCCTCGCCCAACATGCTTGTCTCGAATGCCCCCAACGAAAGGGGCCTACAAGACGAGCGGAACATGGCAATCCTCGGGTCCACATTGTGGCCGATCTGCCATAACCCGGCTGAGGGTTAGGGGCGCGGCGGGATCGAATAGGTGCCGGTGGCGTGGGCCACCGGTTCGTCCTCGCCCTCGGAGAACAGCAGCACCTCGCCATAGGCCAGGCGCTTGCCGAGCTTGAGCAGGCGCGCCTCGGCGATCACCGGCACCAGGGCCGGGCGGCGCAGGAAGTTGATCGCCATCGAGGTGGTGACCGCCAGCTCGACCCGGCCGATCCGGCTGAGCACCGCGGCGTAGAGCGCGACATCGGCCAGGCCGAACAGGGCCGGGCCAGTGATGGTGCCGCCAGGCCGGACGAAATCCTCGCGGCAGGGCATCAGCAGCGTCGCCGTGCCGGCGCCCAGCGCCGTGACCGTCACACCAAAGGCGCCGATCAGCGGCACGCCCTCGCGGATGATCGCCTCCATGGTCGCCGCCTCGATCGCCGGCTGCATGCCGTCCTCCCCACCGGTTTCCGTCAGTAGGGCGGAGCGTGGCGACCGCCGCAAGCCTCTGCTCACGGTCCCTCCGTCATCGCGAAGGGCGCGGCGCCATGGCGATCCAGCTGCCGCCGCCCGCGCCGGCGTCGGGCCGGTCGAGTTAACGCAATGTTCATTGCTTAACTCCAGGCGCCTCGTTCATGATATGTTCCATGACAGAGGCGCCATCCGATCTCGACATCCAGGCGTATTGCCGCGGCCTCGCGCTGCAGCAGGTCGAGATGCTCTCGCGTCTCGCCGAGATCGGCATGCGGCTGGCCGAAGGCGCCGGCGCCCGCGCCCTCGCCGCTCAGGCCCGGGCTGCTGAAGCTCCAGCCGAAGCGCCGGCCCCGGCGGAATCTCCGGCGTCGGCCGGCCAGGACCCCGGCCTGGACTTCGCCCGCTACGCCCATCTGGTGCGCCAGACCCTGGCCCAGCGCGCCCGCGCCGCCCGCGACCTCTGCGCCGAGGACCGCGCCCGCACCGCCGAGCGCGAGGCCGACCGCCCGGCCCGCCGCGACCGCCACCGCGACGAGGTCGAGCACGTCCTGAAGTGCATGATCTGGGACGAGGTCGAGGATCTCGACCGCGCCGAGGCCCTGTCCGACGAGCTCGCGGAGCAGGTCGAGCACCTCTACGAGGACGAGGCGGCCCGGGTCGAGGACCGGCCGGTCGGCGCGGTGATGGCCGGGCTGGCCTGCGGCCTCGGCCTGTCCGAGGA
>NZ_KE383987.1:105280-130217 GCF_000423185.1 Inquilinus limosus DSM 16000
CCGAGACCACCGCCACCACCGCCGACCGCCTCTGCCGCTCCCTCGGCCTCGGCCTCTATGTCGACGACCCCAAGCCCGCTCCCGACACCGGGTGACGCGGTCCGAGCACCCGGGCTCGACCGGCGTGGGTCTACCGCCCGATCAGCGGCAGGGCGGCTCCGGCTGCGGCCAGGCCCAGGACCACGGTCCAGGGCGGCGCCTTCCACACCGTGAGGAGCAGGAAGCCGGCCAGCGCCAGGGCGAAATCGCGCGGCGCCAGCACGGCGCTGGTCCAGACCGGGCTGTAGAGGGCGGCGCCGAGGATGCCGACCACGGCCGCATTGGCGCCGCGCATCGCGCTCTGCGCCGTCGGGCGCCGGCGCAGCGCGTCCCAGAAGGGCAGGGTGCCCCAGACCAGCAGAAGCCCCGGCAGGAAGATGGCGGCCAGCGCGATGGCGGCGCCGGCGAGGCCGTTGGGCGCCGGCCCCGTGACGGCGCCGAGCCAGGCGGCGAAGGTGAACAGCGGACCGGGCACCGCCTGCGCCAGGCCGTAGCCGGCGAGGAAGTCCTCATTCGTCACCCAGCCGGGCGGCACCACCTCCGCCTGCAGCAGGGGCAGGACGACATGCCCGCCGCCGAACACCAGCGTGCCCGAGCGGTAGAAGGCGTCGAACAGCGCCAGCCCCTGGCTTCCGGTCGCCGCCGCCAGCACGGGCGCCGCCAGGAAGATCGCCGCGAACAGCAGCAGGGCGATGGCGCCGCCCCGGCGCGACACCGGGAAGCTCAGCCGGCCGACAGGGGCGGGGCCGTTCCCCTGGCACAGCCAAAGGCCGAGCCCGGCGCCGAGCGCGATCGCGCCGATCTGGCCGAAGGAGCCGCCGGCGAAGACCGCGACGGCCACGGCGGCCAGCGCGATGGCGGCCCGCTCGCGGTCCGGCGTTAGGCTCCGCGCCATGCCCCAGACCGCCTGGGCGACGACGGCGACCGCGACCAGCTTCAGCCCGTGCAGCACGCCTTCGGCCACCGGGCCGGCGAGGGCGGCGGCGCCGAGCGCGAAGGCGCAGAGCAGGGCGGCCGAGGGCAGGGTGAAGCCGCACCAGGCGGCGAGCCCGCCGAGCAGACCGCCGCCGCGCAGGACGCCGAGCGCGAAGCCGACCTGGCTCGACGCCGGGCCGGGCAGGAATTGGCACAGCGCGACGAGATCGCCATAGCCGGCCTCGTCGATCCATCTCCGCCGGGCCACCAGCTCGTCGCGGAAATAGCCGAGATGGGCGATCGGCCCGCCGAAGGAGGTGAGGCCGAGCTTGAGGAAGACGCGGAACACCTCGGCGGGCGAGGCGCGATCCGGCTCCGCGGCCGGCAAGGTTCTGTCGGGGGCGGTCATCGCTGCCATCGCTCGCTGCTCCGGGCGGGCCTCACCGATAGGCGAGTCCCGCCCGGGCCGTCAATCGCGGAGGGCGACCTTATAGGCGCTGAGACAAGTGGATGGGCCGGGATCGCCCCCTCACCCGAAATCGCTGCCGCGATTTCGACCTCTCCCCGAGGAGAGGTGTATGAGGTGCCGCTCTGGAATCCCTCTCCTTGGGGAGAGGGAGGGGCCCGACGCCGCAGGCGGCGGGAGGGGGAGGGGGCGGACCGCGCCGTTGAGCGGGCTCGTTCCCATGTTGGCGCCTATGGGGAGCCGCCCCGCACCTCCCGCCTATTCCGCGGCGGTGCCGCTATAGCCCGCGGCCGGCTCGGGCCGCCGCCTGGCCTTGGCCTTGCGGGCCTCGGCCAGGGCGATCTCCAGCTGCCGGCGCGCCCCCGCATGCGAAGGCTCGAGCTCGACCGCCCGGCGCTGCGCCAGCGCCGCCTCGTCCCAGCGCTTCTGGCCGGCCAGGAGGTTGCCGAGATGGCGGTGCAGCGCGGCGTCCTCGGGCGCCAGCTTGATCGCCTTGCGCGCCGTCGAGACCGCCTTCTCCGCCTGGCCGAGTGCGGCGAAGGCGGCGCTGAGCTGCCGTTGCGCGCCGGCATGGCCGGGCTCGAGGTCGATCGCTCGGCGCAGCTCGACCACCGCATCCTTCCAGCGCTTCCGGGTGGCGAGCAGGTTGGCGAGGTGGCGGTAGAGGCCGGGCTCGTCGGGGGACTGTTCGATCGCCCGGCGCGCTGCCGCCTCCGCCTCCTCCGGGCGGTCGAGCGCGGCCAGGGCGTTGCTGAGCTGGCGTTTGGCGCCGGCATGGGACGGCTCCAGCGCGATCGCGGTCTCCAGCGTCGCGACGGCATCGGCCCAGCGCTTGTCGGAGATCTGGAGCGCGGCCAGGGCACGATGCAGATGCGGCCCCTCCGGATCATGCGCCAGGGCCCGCTGGCAGGCGGCGATCGCCTCCGGCCCCCGGTTCAGCTGCGACAGGGCGGTGCTGTGCAGGTGATGCAGCCGGGAATGGTCCTCGCCCCGGGCGATCGCCTCGGCGATCAGGCGTTCCGCCGCCTCGGGCTTGCCGGCCGAGATCAGGAAGCCGGCGCGCGCGGTCGTGGCGTTGGCGCTGCCGGTGAAGTGCCGGCCGATCTCGTCGATCGTCGCCGCCGCCTCCTCGGCATGGCCGCAGCGCTGCAGGATGCCCGCGACCCAGGAATAGAGCCCGACCATGTCGCGCTCGCGGTCGAAGGCGGTACGGATCGTGTTGGGCGGATGGCCCAGCAGCTCCCGCGCCACCGCCGCCGCCTTGGCCTGCTCGGCCTTGGCCCTCTCGGGCTTGCGCAGGTCGGTCAGGATCTCGGCCAGCAGCAGATGCAGGTCGGGGTCGAGACGGCTGTTGCGGATGGCTTCGCGCACGGCGTTCAAGGCACCGTCGAAGCGGCCCCGGGCGCGCAGGATCCGCCCGAGCTGCTCCCACATCGACGACCGGGTCGAAGCCCGCAGCAGCAGCTTGCGCTTCAGCTTCTGCACCAGCTCGGGCGGAATCGGATCGCGGTCGTGATCCCGCTCCTCCTCGAACAGGCGCATCGCCGTCCGCTCGGCCATTTCCGCCTCGGCAAGCTTGCGGTCGGCCAGCAGGCAGCGCGCCAGGCTGTGATGGAAGTCGGACCGCCGCGGGTCCAGCGCCAGCGCCCGCTGCCAGAACGGGATCGCCTCCGGCGCCCGGCCGACCGTCATCAGCATGGTGCCGGCCAGCGCCTGGGCCTCGGCCAGATCGGCCGGGGCGCGGGCGATCCACTCCGCGGCCAGGGTTCGCCCCTCGCCGTAGCGGCCATGGCCCCAGAACAGCTTGAACAGCAGCTCGGCCGCGTCGATCGACACCGGGTCCAGCTCCAGCGCCCGGCGCAGGCTGGTGACGGCCTCCTCGATCGCGCCGGTGTGCTGCGCCGACCGCCCCATCTGGACGTGGTACAGCGGATCGGCCTCGCGCAGCCGCTGCGCCTCCCGCTCCAGACCGGCGGCCTCGTCCTCGCCGCCCTGCGCGCGCAGCAGCCCGGCCAGGTGCAGCAGCGTCGCCGGATGACCGGGCAGCAGCCCGGCGGCGCGGCGGGCCTCGTCGACCGCCTCGGCGGTCCGGCCGCTGCGGGCCAGGGTCCGGCTGCGCACCCGGTGCTGATAGGCCGTGACCTCGGCCGGCCGGGCAGGGGCCTCGGCCGGCTGCTCGTCCTCGCCGTCGGGGAAGATCCGGGCCAGTGCCCGGCGCAGCTCCTCGTCGACCTCCAGCCCCTGGCCGTCGCCGTGGAACAGCTCGGTCCGCTTGGCGTCGGTCAGGTTCGAATCGACGTCCCAGCTGGTGTTGATCGGCTTGAAGTGGCGCAGGCTCACCTTGAAGCTGGCCTCGTCCGGGACCATGCCGATGACGTTGTGGATCGCCCACTGCACGTCCTCCGGCGACTTGGCCGGCACCACCGCCCATTTCTCGGTGCAGGCGTCCAGGCGGCCCGTCTTCTTGTGATAGAAGTGCTTGTGCCGGCGCTGCCGGGGCAGGGTCTCGGTCGTGTAGGTGTGGATCCACCAGCCGTCGAAGCGGATGAAGCCGGTGTCCGACTGCTCGACGATCTCGAACACGCTCTGCCCGTCGCGGGTGACCGCCAGCTCGTCGATATCGGCGTTGACGACGCTCTTGGCCTTCCGGAAGTAGCGCAGCCGCGCATGCTCGAAGGCCGCGGCCTGGCCGTAGAAGGAATCCCAGACGCTGTAGGACAGCGGCCGGCGGCCGTCGAACACGCCCCATTTGTACGGCCAGGGGATGGTCAGCACCTCGATCGACGGGTCGATCGAACGCAGCGCGTCGTCCAGCTCACGGACGTCGTAGGCCGTGGAGTTGTTGTCGTAGAGGACGACCCCGTTGCAGCCATGGCCGCGGGCGTAGTAGCGGACCCAGTCCTGGATCCAGGCGATGTCGTTGTCCTGGCTCATCGCATAGATGCAGCGCCGGCCGGCGAAGATCTCGCTCAGATTGGGCTGCGGCGCCAGGAAGGCGCGGCCGAGGCTGGTGTCGGCGATCAGCCCGGTGGTGCCGGGCGGGACCGGGACGGTGACGACGTCGGTCCAGCGCTTGTGCCGCACCTCGAAGGGGCAGGGCTGCATCGAGGGCAGGGCGGTGAACGTGAAGTCCAGCTCCGTCTCCAGGTTCAGGAGC
Organism: Inquilinus limosus DSM 16000; assembly: GCF_000423185.1. Classification (GTDB taxonomy): domain Bacteria; phylum Pseudomonadota; class Alphaproteobacteria; order DSM-16000; family Inquilinaceae; genus Inquilinus; species Inquilinus limosus. The sequence goes on from NZ_KE383987.1 coordinate 109,858, forward strand.
GGCGGCCCGACCAGCCGGATCGACTCGCCCGACGCGTCCCAGAACACGTCGCAGAACACGGTGGTGAAGTCGAAATCGTCCTCGTAGCTCGCATGCCGCAGCGTGGGCGGCCGCGGCGGCATGCGGATCGGATCGTGGCTGAAGTCCAGGATCCAGGGGGACAGCGCCGACAGGCGCCGCGGCGAGCGCCCGCCGCTGCGGAGGACCGGCTGGTCTCGGCCCTCCGCATCCCCCGTCGCCGGCGCTGCGGCCGGCTGCGGCGTCTCCTCCACGGCGATCTCGACCGGGCGGGCCTGCTCTCCCGCCGCATCGGCGGCATAGGCCTGGATCAGGCGGCGCAAGCCGTCCTCGACCGAGATCTCGGCCCGCCAGCCCAGCAGCGCTTCCGCCCGCGCCGGATCGCCGCGGAAATGCGCCACGTCGAAGTTGCGCGGCGGGGCGATGCGGATCTCGACCGGGGCCAGCGCGGCCGCCCGGGCCATCTCGGCCAGCTCGCCCAGCGACACGGCGCGGCCGCCGACATAGTGGATCGGCGGCAGCGCGCGATGGCCTTCCTCCAGGCACTCCACCAGCAGGGACAGGCCGCGGCCGACATCCTCGACATGGGTGAAGTCGAAGGTGTTCTCCGCGCCTTCGATCGAGATCGTGCCGCCGGTCGCGGCCGCCCGGGCGAAGGCCGGCACCACCCGGTCGCGATGATCGGCGGTCGACCCGAACACGTTGGAGAAGCGGACGATCGCGGTGGCGAGGCCGGCCTCGCGGGCGCGGTCCACCGCCGCCTCGGCGGCCGCCTTGGACCGGCCGTAGATGTTGACCGGCCGCAGCGGCGCGTCCTCCGGCACCGGCAGCGTCGCCGAATCGCCATAGACCTCGCGGCTGCTGGCATAGATCACCCAGGGGCGGCGGTCTGCCGGCTGCTCCATGGCGACACGCAGCACGGCCTCGGTGCCGTGCACATTGACGTCCCAGCACAGTTCCGGATTGCGCTCGCCGGCGATGACGCGCGACACGGCGGCCAGGGACAGGACGCCGTCGCATCCGGCCATGGCCTGCCGCAGCTGGTCGAGATCCCGGATGTCGCCGTGTCCGGGCGTCCCCTCCTCATGGGCGATGTCGAAGGGAACGGGCTCGTGCCCGGCTTCGGCGAAGCGACGCATCATCTCGGTGCCGATCAGTCCGCGCGAACCGGTGACGAGGATTCTCATGGGGAGTCTCTCAAGCAGCCGCTACTCGATGTGACGCTGGCGCATCCGAAGATGAGGCTTGATGATGAAATCTTGGAGTCGATCTCTGGAGTGAGCGAAACCTTGATTCCATCTGGATTTTGGCCAGGCGTTTTGAGGTTTCGTATTCAAACTTTGAGGGCCCGAGGTGTCAATCAAGTTTTTGTAAGGTTTTATGGGATCTCTTTCTCAGATCAGGGAATCCGGCGATTCGGTCATTGTCTTCGGTTGTCTTTCGAGGAAGACTTGCAACCCGAGGTAGGCAAAGATTTCACGATCGCCGACGCTGCCGAATCCATCCGAAAACGACTGCGCCCGACTCGATGGCGAGCCGGGCGCGGGACGGAGATCTGTGGGGTGTGGGGGCCTATGCGGCCTCTTCGACCCTCTGCTCGATGGCGCCGAAGATGGAATGGCCCTGGGCGTCCTTCATCTCGATCCGCACCGTGTCGCCGAAGCGGAGGAAGGACGTCCTGGGCGCGCCGGACAGGATGGTCTCGACCATGCGCAGCTCGGCCAGGCAGGAATAGCCGACGCCGCCCTGCGCGATCGGCCTGCCCGGCCCGCCGTCGGCATCGCGGTTCGACACGGTGCCGGAGCCGATGATGGTCCCGGCGCCGAGCGGCCGGGTCTTCGCTGCATGGGCGATCAGAGTCGGGAAGTCGAATGTCATGTCGACCCCGGCGTCCGCCCGGCCGAAGGGGGCGCCGTTCAGCTCGACCAGCAGCGGTCGGTGCAGCTTGCCCCCGTCCCAGGCCTCGCCCAGCTCGTCCGGCGTCACCGCCACCGGCGAGAAGGCGGAGGACGGCTTGGACTGGAAGAAGCCGAAGCCCTTGGCCAGCTCCGCCGGGATCAGGTTGCGCAGGGACACGTCGTTGACCAGCATGACGAGCTTGACGGCTTGGGCCGCCGTGTCGCGGTCCGCCCCCATCGGCACGTCGCCGGTGACCACCGCGATCTCGCCCTCCAGGTCGATGCCCCAGGCCTCGCTCGCCATCCGGATCGGGTCGCGGGGGGCGAGGAAGGTGTCGGAGCCGCCCTGGTACATCAGCGGGTCGGTCCAGAAGCTCTCCGGCATCTCGGCGCCGCGCGCCTTCCGCACCAGTTCGACATGGTTCACATAGGCCGAGCCGTCGGCCCATTGATAGGCGCGGGGCAGGGGAGACAGCGCGTCGTGCTCGCGGAACCGCTCGCTCGGCACGGCGCCGAGCTCGAGGTCGTGCGCCAGCGCCTCCAGCCGCGGCCGCAGATGGTCCCAATCGTCGAGCGCGTGCTGCAGCGTCGGGGCGATGTCCCCGGCCGCGGTGCAGCGGGTCAGGTCGCGTGAGACCACGACGAGGCGCCCGTCGCGCGACCCGTCCCTCAGGCTGGCGAGCTTCATCGGCCGGTTCCTTCCCGATTTGTCTTGTCGAAGTTCTTCTCCAGCCCGCTCCAGCAGGCCGGGTAGTCATCCTGCAACGTCGGCAGCTCCGCCGCATAGCGGGTCAGCTGCTGCGGGAAGCGGGTCTCGAACATGAAGGCCAGGGTGCCGGTCAGCTTCACCGGCTTCAGCTCGGCGGTGGAGGCCTTGGCGAAGGCGTCGGTGTCGGGGCCGTGCGGCAGCATGCAGTTGTGCAGGCTCATGCCGCCCGGCACGAAGCCCTCCTCCTTGGCGTCGTAGCGGCCGTAGATCAGCCCCATGAACTCCGACATGATGTTCATGTGGTACCAGGGCGGCCGGAAGGAATGCTCGGCCACCAGCCAGCGCTCCGGGAAGATCACGAAGTCAACATTGGCCGTGCCCTCCTCGCCGGACGGCGCGGTCAGCACGGTGAAGATCGACGGGTCCGGGTGGTCGAAGCTGATCGCGCCGACCGGCGAATAGGTGCGCAGGTCGTACTTGTACGGCGCGTAGTTGCCGTGCCAGGCGACGACGTCGAGCGGCGAGTGGTCGATCGTGGTCTCGTGGAAGCCGCCGCACCATTTGACGACGACGCGGTGCGGCCCATCCTTCTCCTCGAAGGCCGCGACCGGGGTCTTGAAGTCGCGCGGATTGGCCAGGCAGTTGGCGCCGATCGGGCCGCGGTTCGGCAGGGTGAACTTGGCCCCGTAATTCTCGCAGACATAGCCGCGCGACGGGCCGTCCACCAGCTCGACCCGGAATTTCATGCCGCGCGGGACCACCGCGATCTCGGCCGGCCCGATCTCCATGATCCCGAGCTCGGTGACCAGGCGCAGCGAGCCCTGCTGCGGCACGATGAGCAGCTCGCCGTCGGCATTGTAGAACACCTCGTCGACCATCGATTCGGTGACGAGATAGACATGCGCGGCCATGCCGGCCTGGGTGAACACGTCGCCGGCCGTGGTCATGGTGCGCAGGCCGGTCAGGAAGGTCAGCCTCTCCTCCGGGATCGGCGTCGGGTCCCAGCGCAGCTGCCCGAGCGGCAGCCCGTGGCGGACGACATGCGGCGCCGTCTTCCAGAACGGCAGCTCGATCTCGCGGAACCGGCCGACATGCTTCACCGACGGCCGCAGCCGGTACAGCCACGACCGCTCATTGGCGCCGCGCGGCGCGGTGAAGGGCGAGCCCGAGAGCTGCTCGGCATAGAGCCCGTAGGCGCAGCGCTGCGGCGAGTTCTGACCCTGGGGCAGGGCGCCCTCCAGGGTCTCGGTCTCGAAGTCGTTGCCGAATCCCGGCATGTAGCGGAGCGTCATCGCATCCTCCCGACCGGCCCGGCGGACCGGGCATCGTCATTCGTCATGCCGGGATGATCGTTTCATTTGAAACGAACTTCAATGCGAATCTGCGCCGCAGGCGACGGCGATGCCGGCGCGCTAATCGTCGTTGACGGCGATGCGCCGCAGCGGACCAGGGTCGTGCAGGTCGGGTGAGACGCCACGCCGGCGTCTGGCCGCGAGCAGGGATTCCGCGATCTCCAGCGACCGCACCGCCAGCACCGAGAGCAGCGTGTCGCTGAGCCCGTGCGAGGTCTCGGACTGGCCCTGCAGATGGATCTGCGGCCGGAATTCGGGCCGGGTGCGCAGACGGTAGTCGCGGTCGACCGTGAAATCCTCGATCCAGGGCGCGAACGCCGAGAGCAGCCGGCGCCCGCCGTCGCGCTCGTAGCCGGTGGCCAGCACCACGGCGTCGTAGCCGTGCCGCCCGGTGATGCCGGCGATGCCGTCGTGCACCGTCAGCCCGACCGCCTCATCGCCGGCTTCGGCCTGGGTGACCTCGCAGCGCCCGCACAGCGCCAGCCGCGCCGGGCCCTGCACCTTCTGCTGGTACAGGATGGCATAGATCCTCTCGATCAGGTCGGCATCGACCACCGCGTAGTTGGTGTTGCGGAACTCGCGGATGATCGCGTCGCGTTGCGCCTCGCCCTGGCCGAAGACATAGTCGGTGAAGCCGGGGTTGAAGATCTCGTTGACGAAGGGGGTGTCGTCGGCGGGCTTCAGCGCGTGGCCGCGGAAGATCAGGTCGATGCCGAGCTGCGGGAAGCGGCCGTGCAGGTCGAGCGTGATCTCCGCCGCGCTTTGACCGCCGCCGATCACCGCCACCCGGCCGGACGGGCGGCGCGCCAGGCCCAGCCCGTGGATGCGGTCGAGATAGCCCGAGGAATGGAAGACACGCGGGTCGTGGCCGAGCCCGGCGAAGACCGCCGGGATGCGCGGGCTGCCGCCGGTGGCGACGACCAGGTTGTGCGCCCGGCGCACGGTCTCGCCGCCCGATGCCGTGCGCGACCGCACCCGCAGGCCGGTGACGGTGCCCTGCGCCGTCTCCGGCTCGATCGCCACCACCTCCTCGCCATAGCTGCAGCGGTCGGCGAAGCGCGCCGCGACCCAGCCGAGATAGTCGTTGAACTCGATCCGGCTGGGGAAGAAGGTCTTGCGGTTGATGAAGGCCTCCAGCCGGCCCTTCTGGTGCAGGTAGTTGACGAAGGTCAGCGGGCTGGTCGGGTCGCGCAGCGACACCAGGTCCTTGAGGAAGGAGATCTGCATGTCGCTGTCCGGCAGCAGCATGCCGCCGTGCCAAGTGAAGCCCGGCTGCTTCTCGACGAAATGGTGGCTCAGCCCCGCGCCGCGCTGCCGCTGCGCCTCATCCAGCGCGATGGCGAGGGCGAGGTTGGAGGGGCCGAAGCCGACGCCGATGACATCATAGACCGCGTCCTGGCCCATCATCGCGCCACCGGCTGGGCGGCGGGGGCGGCCGGCAGCCACAGCCGGTCGAAGAAGAAGCGCTCGCGCAGCAGCATCACCAGCGCCGCCCGCTTGTGCGGGAAGTCGAAGGTCTTGATCCGGACGAAGCCGGAGGTCTCGAGGTTGCGGATCTGCTGGTGGTGCGCCGCCGCCGGCTCGCCGACGATGCGCTGGGTGCGGCAGTCGTCGAGCAGCATGTAATGCGTCAGCGAGGGCAGCCAGGCGCTGATGAAGCGGCGGCCGCGATAGGCGTCCTCGCCGACCACGACATGCCAGCCGCGGTCGTAGTCCTGGACGTCGTAGAAGGGCGCGAGACGGTTCTCGCGGGCCCAGTAGATCTCGAAATAGGCGAAGGGCACGCCGTCGAAGGTCGCGATCAGCGGCACCATGTGCGGGTCGGCGATCAGCCCGGACAGATAGCGGCGATGCTTCTCCAGGTCGCCGTCCTCGTTCCAGAAGGCGGCCACCCGCGGGTCGTTCATCCATTTGTGGAGATGGCCGAGATCGTCCTCCACCGTGGCGGCGCGGAAGGCGATGGTCTGCTCCAGCCAGGGGATGTAGCGGGCATAGACGGTGCCGCGCGGCTTCGGCGGCCGCTGCGGATGACGCTTGCCGTCGGTCATCACATGGCGCTGCGGGAAGGCCGGCAGGTCGGACCGGCCGAGCCAGAGATCGGCCTGCTGCATGAACAGCTCCGGCAGCACGGTCAGCGGAGCTGCGGCGGTCTCGACGGCGATGCCGCGGCGGTACAGCGTGTCGGCCAGATCTCCGGCGCAGTCGCCGAGGTCGAGCGCGAGGCGCTCCAGCTCGGGATGCCAGGCGAAAGCGGCCTCGATGGCGGCGCACAGGCCGCGGAGCGCGGCATCGCCCGATCCGGCCGGGCGGGTCAGGAGCAGCCGCCCTTCGGCCGCGGCCAGCCGGAAGCTCAGCGGGGCGGCTCCGGCCTGCCGCACCGTCAGCGAATCGCCCTGGCGAGATGTCGTCACCGGAGTCCGTGTCGCTGGATAGGAGAGAAAGGTCGTGCCGGGCTGCGGAACGGGTATGGCGTCCATCGTCGTCTTCTCCTTCCGCGGCCGCAGGACTCCGGCGATTCCGCCGATCCACGGCCGCCGGCAGGTGGCGGATTCGTCTCGTCTGGCCGGGTCGCCCCGCCCCGGACGAGAGGTGGAAAAGGGCGAAAACAGGCTTGACTTGCAGTGCAACTGCAAATCATTATCATTCATAGCCAGAAGGAAACGGGAAGTCCAGGCGCGTCGTTGGCTTCCAGTTGATCTCCTTCAAGCCATCGGAAAGCGCTGAAGACCAAAATCAAGATGTCCGGCCGGAGACATTCCGCCGGGCGTCGTGTGGTCGCATCTGCGCGATCCATAAAATTTTCTTCAAGTCTGCGTGCGATATCGGCGAGAGGTGCCTGATGGCCTTCGATCGGGACGACACTGTCTTTCACGTCGTGGTCAACCACGAGGAGCAATATTCGATCTGGCCCGACTACAAGGAGATCCCGCAGGGCTGGACGACGGTCGGCAAGACCGGGCCGAAGGCCGAGTGCCTGGCCTATATCGCCGAGGTCTGGACCGATATGCGGCCGCTGTCGCTGCGTCGGCATATGGACGGCCAGGCCGACGCTGCGCAGTGATCCCATGACTGCGGTCGCCGCTCGGCTGTTCTGCCTGCCCTATTCGGGCGCCAGCGCCATGGTCTATGCCCGCTGGCGCCGCGCGTTGCCGGCGTGGCTGGCTGTCCATCCGGTCGAGCTGCCCGGACGCGGCGCCCGTGCAAGCGAGCCCCTGTCGACGGATCTTCGTCGCCTCGCCGCATCGCTCGCGGGGGAGGTCGGAGGGCTGATCGACGGCCCCTATGCCCTGTTCGGCCACAGCCTGGGCGCCCTCCTGGCGTTCGAGCTGGCGCACGCCCTGCTGGACAATGGGACGCTGCCGCCGCTGGTGCTGTTCGCCTCCGGCACGGAGGCGCCGGCGGTCCGCGACGACCGTGAGCTGGCCCGGCCGCGCACGGATGCCGAGCTGGTCGCGGATCTTCGGGACTACCAGGGCACGCCCGAGGAGGCGCTGGCCGACCCCGAGCTGATGGCCGCCGTGCTGCCCGTGCTGCGGGCCGACTTCCTGATGGCCGGCACCTATGTCTACCGGCCGCGTCCGGCGCTGCCTTGCCCGGTGCATGTCCTGGCCGGCACCCGCGACGATGTCGGCCGTCCGGCGCTCCAGGCCTGGGGCTGGGAGACGCGCGGCGACTTCGCCATCGACCTGTTCGATGGCGACCACTTCTTCATCCACTCCCGTCAGGCGGAGGTGCTGGGCGTCCTCGACGCCGCCCTGTCGCGACGGATGAACGGCGGCCCGGCCGTCCTGGTCCGGACCGGCGGATCGCCAGAATCCGCCGGCCGGACGCTTCAGTGAGTGCGAGCACCATGGATGCTGTGAACACCGGCACGCTGACGATCCGCCCGCTGCGCGACAGCGGGACCCTGCCACTGCTGGTCGAGCCCGCCGGCGGCACGCCGTCGCTGATCAAGGCGCTGGCGGAGATCCGGCCGGTCGTCGACCGCCATCTGGCCGTCGAGGGCGGGCTGCTGTTCCGCGGCTTCGCGCTGGACGGCGCCGACGCTTTCCGCGCCTTCGCCGCCGGTTTCGGCCACCCGCTCCTGACCTACGAGTTCGGCTCGACCCCGCGCAGCAAGGTGACGCAGGGCGTCTACACCTCGACCGAATATCCGCCGCATCAGCACATCCCGCTGCACAACGAGCAGGCTTACACCCGGGACTGGCCGATGAAGATCTGGTTCTACTGCCAGCAGGCGGCGCCGGAAGGGGGCGAGACGCCGATCGCCGACAGCCGCGCCGTCTACCGCGCCATGCCGCCCGCCCTGCGCGACCGCTTCGTCGAGAAAGGGCTGATGTATGTCCGCAACTACGGCAACGGCCTCGACGTCTCCTGGCAGCAGGTGTTCGGCACGGAGTCGCGCGAGGAGGTCGAGGCCTATTGCCGCGGCCACGGCATCGATTGCGAGTGGAAGCCGGATGGCGAGCTGCGCACCCGGCAGGTCTGCCAGGGCGCGATCGCCCATCCGGTGACCGGAGAGATGGTCTGGTTCAACCAGGCCCATCTGTTCCACGTCTCGAACCTGGAGCCGGAGGTGCGGTCGACGCTGCTGGAGCTGGTCGACGAGCCGGACCTGCCGCGCAACGTCTATTACGGCGACGGCTCGCCGATCGAGGACGAGGCGCTGGCCACCGTCCGCGAGGTGCTGGAGGCGCACAAGATCAGCTTTCCCTGGCAGGCGGGCGACGTGCTGATGCTCGACAACATGCTCACCGCCCATGCACGGGCGCCGTTCAAGGGGCCGCGCAAGGTCATCGTCGCCATGGCGGAAGCTCACGGTCTGCACTGACGCTTTCACCTGGAGAAAGCCGTGTCGCTTCTCGGAATGCTGATCCGCGGGTCGCGCACCCTGTTCGCGGCCGCCATCCTCGCCAGCCTGGCCTGCGGGGTCGGCGGCGCGCTGCTGGTGCTGCTGATCAACCGCACCCTGCACGCGCCGGCCGAGGCGCTGCCGCAATGGCTGCTGCCCTTCGTCGCCGCGGCGGTGCTGGTGATGGTGGCTCAGGTCGCGTCCCGCGCCCTGTTCGCACGGCTCGGCCAGCGCGCGCTGGGGGCGCTGCGGCAGCACATCGCCGAAGCGGTGGTGGCGGCGCCTTACCGGCGGCTGGAGGTCGTCGGCCGGGCGCGGGTCCAGTCGCTGCTGACCGACGACGCCTCCGCCATCGCCACCTTCTGCATGGGTCTGCCGATCCTGGTGACCAACGGCATCGTCATCCTCGGCGTCCTGGCCTATCTCGCCACCCTGTCCTGGAGCTTCCTGCTGCTCGCCGGGGCGGTGATGGTGCTCGGCTCGATCGGCCATCAGCTCAGCTACCGCCGCGTGCTCCGGCACTTCCGCCAGGCGGGGCGCGGCCAGGACCGGCTGTTCGGCCAGTTCGAGGCGCTGAACGGCGGCGCCAAGGAGCTGAAGCTGAACGACGGCAAGGCGCGCCGCTTCCTCGACGTGGTGCTGGCCGAAGCGATCGATGCGGTCGCCAGGAGCCGGATCCGAGGCCTGTCGCTGCTGGCCTTCGCCGACGGCTGGGGCCGGCTGCTGTTCATGGCGACGATCGGGACGGCGCTGTTCGCACGGATCTGGATCGCGCCCGGGGATGCCGGCGTCGTCACCGGCTATGTGATCGCCTTTCTCTACATCATGGGCCCGCTGGAGGGGCTGCTGGCCAACATCCCGCACATCGGCATGGCCCGGGTGGCGTTGGGCCGCATCGGCGGCACGCTGGCGGAGCTGGAGCCGGGGAAGGGAGGCCGGGAGCCGGCAGCTGTCCCGGCCGGGCGCGAGGTCACCCTGGCGCTGGAGGGCGTGACCCATGGCTATTACGACGAGCGCGAGGACGAGGTCTTCACCCTCGGGCCCATCGACCTGACCCTGCGGCCGGGCGAGATCACCTTCCTCGTCGGCGGCAACGGCAGCGGCAAGACCACGCTGGCGAAGCTGGTCACAGGCCTCTATGCGCCCGAATCCGGCACCATCCGCGTCGACGGCCAGGCGCTGGCCTCGCCGGGCGGCGAGGCGCACCGGCAGCTCTTCTCGGCCGTGTTCTCCGACTTCCACCTGTTCGAGACGCTGCTGGAGACGGCGGACGGATCGCTCGACGCCCGCGCCAACGACTGGCTGCGCCAGCTCCATCTCGACCACAAGGTCGCGGTCCGCGACGGCGCCTTCTCGACCCGCGATCTGTCGCAGGGGCAGCGCAAGCGCCTGGCGCTGGTGGCCGCCTGCCTCGAGGACCGGCCGGTCATGGTGTTCGACGAATGGGCGGCCGACCAGGACCCGCAGTTCAAGGACGTTTTCTACCGCGAGGTCCTGGCCGAGCTGAAGGCGCGGCGGAAGACGCTGCTGGTCATCACCCATGACGACCGCTGGTTCCCGCTCGCCGATCAGCTGATCAAGCTCGACCGCGGCCAGGTGGTGGAGCGCAGCGGCCCCGCCGCCGCGGAGTCTCCGGTGCGCGCCGCCCGCGGCCGCGATCTCTCCCTTTCGTCGGTGTCATGAGGTTCGCCGTGAGCGACGCTGCCTTCGATCTCCGCCCGCGCCGCGACACCGCCCCGCTGGCCCTGGATTATGCCGACGCCGCGACGCTGGTCGAGCTGCTGCGGCGCCGCGCCGCCGTCGATGACGGCGGGCCGGCGCTGCGGTTCCTGACCGATGGCGAGACCGTCGGCGCGACCCTCGACTATCGCGCCCTGGACCTGCGGGCGCGGGCGATTGCGGCGCATCTGCAGGCCGTGGCGGTGCCGGGCGACCGGGCGCTGATCCTGCTCGACAGCGGGCCGGACTATGTCGCCGCCTTCTTCGGCAGCCTCTATGCCGGGGTGATCGCCGTGCCGGCCTATCCGTCGGAGGGCATGAGCCGGCATCATGTCGAGCGGCTGAAGGGCATGATGGCCGATGCCGACGCCCGCCACCTCCTGACCGACCGGCGGCACCGCGCCTCGGTCGAGGCGCTCTGCGCCGGACAGGACGGTGTCGACGTGATCGCGGTCGACACCATTTCCCCGGCCCTGGCCGAGGCTTGGCGGCCGCATCCGGCGGCGGGCGGTGACATCGCCTTCCTGCAATACACCTCGGGCTCCACCGCCGATCCCAAGGGCATCGAGGTCACCCATGCCAACCTGATCGACAACCAGCGGATGATGGTGCATGGCGGCGGCATCACCGCCGACGACGTGCTGGTCTCCTGGCTGCCGCTCTATCATGACATGGGGCTGATCGCCGGGCTGATCCTGCCCTTCTTCGCCGGCGTTCCGCTGGTGCTGATGGCGCCGCAGCACTTCCTGGCCCGGCCGGCGCGGTGGCTGGAGGCGATCCACCGTTTCGGCGGCACCTTCAGCGGGGGGCCCGATTTTGCCTTCCGCCTGTGTTGCGAGCGGGTTAGCGACAAGACCCTCGCCGGGCTGGACCTGCGGTCCTGGCAGTACGCCTTCTGCGGGTCGGAGCCGGTACGGGCCGACACGATGGCCGACTTCGCCGTCCGTTTCGCCCCGGCCGGCTTCCGCCGCGAGGTGCTGGCGCCCAGCTACGGCCTGGCCGAGGCCACGCTGACCATGTCCTGCAGCCCGCGGCCGCACGCCTATGTCACGCTGCGCGTCGACCCGGAGGCGCTGGCGGCGCACCGGGTGGTGCCGAGCGCGGAGGGCGTCGAGCTGGTCAGCAGCGGCCGGCCGATCCGGCCGGACCAGCTGCGCATCGTCGACCCCGGGACGCTGGAGCCGCTGGGCGAGGATGCGGTCGGCGAGGTCTGGGTGGCCGGCGGCAGCGTCACCCGCGGCTACTGGCGCAATCCGAAGGCGACGCGCGAGGCCTTCCTCGACCGCGAAGACGGCACCTGGCTGCGCAGCGGCGATCTCGCCTTCCTGCACGACGGCGAGCTGTTCATCACCGGCCGGCGCAAGGACGTCATCATCATCCGCGGCCAGAACCGCTATCCCCAGGACATCGAGAAGGCGGTGGAAGCCGGCGTTTCCGAGGTTCGCAAGGGCCGGGTCTCGGCCTTCGCGGTCGAACATGACGGCCGCGAGAGCATCGGCGTCGCGGTCGAGATCGGCCGCGGCGTGCAGCGCAAGATGGCGCCCGAGGCGCTGGTCGAGGCGATCGACCGCGTCGTCGCCGAGACCCAGCAGGAGCCGGTCGCCCTCGTCGCGCTGCTCGATCCCGGCACGCTGCCCAAGACCACCAGCGGCAAGCTGCAGCGTTCCGCCTGCCGCCAGCGCCTGGCCACGGGCGAGTTGCAGGCCTACCACCTCTACCGCCGTCCGTCGGCCGGCGCAGCACCGCAGGACCGCGAGCCGCCACGGGACGGGGCGGAGCGGCGCCTGGCCGCGATCTGGGCCGAGCTGCTGGATTGCGGCCCGATCGGCCGCGGCGACCAGTTCCTGGCCCTCGGGGGCCACTCGCTGCTGGCGCTGCAGGCGATCGACCGGATCCGATCAGAGTTCGGCGTCGAGCTGCCGCTGCGCGAGGTCTTCGCGCCGCACAGCCTGGCCGAGCTGGCCGCCCGGCTGGACGCGGCGCCACGCCAAGGGCCGGAGGCCGGACTGCCGCCGGTCACAGCCGAGCCGCGGCAGGCCGAGATGCCGCTGTCCCTGGCGCAGCAGCGCCTGTGGCTGGCCGAACGGCTGGCGGGGGAGGCGGCGCGCAGCGCCTACAACCTCACCGGCCAGCTGCGCCTGACCGGCCCGCTGTCGCGGCCGGCTCTCGAACGGGCGCTGGCCGGCCTGCTGGCACGGCACGAGATCCTGCGCACCGGCTATCCGGAAGGCACCGACGGCGTGCCGGTGGCGCGGGTCGAGGCCAGCATTGCCCTGCCGTTGCCGGAGATTGATCTGACCACGCTCGACCCGGTCCGGCGCGAGGCGCGGCTGGCCGAGATCGAGACGGAGGAGGCGCGGTGGCCCTTCGATCTGGCGGCGGCACCGCTGCTGCGCGCCACCCTGCTGCGGCTGGGGCCGGCGGAGCACAGCCTGCTGCTGAGCCTGCACCACATCGTCGCCGACGGCTGGTCGATCGGCGTGCTGATCGACGACCTGGGCGCGCTGTACCGGGCCGCGCTGGACCACGGCCCGGCCGATCTGGCGCCGCTGCCGGTGCAGTATCTCGACTATGCGCTGTGGCAGCGCCGGCTGCTGCAGGGCGAGACGCTGGAAACCCAGAAGGCGTTCTGGCGCGACCGGCTGGCCGGCGTCCCGCACCGCCTGGATCTGCCGGCGGATTTCCCGCGCCCGTCCGCCGCTTCCCAGGCCGGCGACAGCCTCCGCTTCACCCTGCCGGGGCCCCTGGTTGCGCGGCTCGAGGCGCTGGGCCATGCCCGCGGCGGCACGCTGTTCATGGTGCTGCTGGCGGCCTTCGAGACCCTGCTGCACCGCCTGACCGGCGCCACCGACTTCGTCGTCGGCACCGACGTCGCCGGCCGGCCGCGGCGCGAGCTCGACCGGCTGGCCGGCTTCTTCGTCAACGTCCTGCCGCTGCGCGCCCGGCCCGCCCGAACGATGCCGTTCTCGGAGCTGCTGGACCGGGTGCGCGAGGACTCGCTGCAGGCCTTCGAGCATCCGCTGCTGCCCTTCGACCAGATCGTCGAGGCCGTCGGCGCGCCGCGCGACCGCGCCCGCAACCCGCTGGTGCAGGTGCTGTTCGTGCTGCAGAGCGCGCCGCGCGGGCGCTTCGGCGTCGACGGCCTGACGGCGGAGCTGCGGCCCGCCCAGGCCCATGGCTCGAAATTCGACATGGCGCTGTTCCTCGACCCGCTCGGCCCCCGCGCCGCGCAGGGGCTGGAGGGCGAATGGGTCTTCGCCACGGACCTGTTCGCCCGCCCGCGGATCGAGCGGTTGGTCGCCGCCTGGACCGCGCTCCTGGAGCAGATCGCCGAAACCCCGGACCGCTCGCTGAGCGGCTTCACCCTTCCCGCATTGGAGGAGTCCGCGATGTCGTCTCCCGCGTCGCCGTCCGCAGCCACCGGCGCTGCCCGCATGGGCGCCAAGCTGGACAAGCTGAAGAAGTTCGCATCCCCCTCCGCCCGGCCGGCGGCGGCCGCGGCGCCGGCGCGCGAGCTGGTGCGGACCTCGTCCCTGACCCCGGGCGCGATCTTCCCGCTGGTGGTCGAGCCGGCCAGCGCCGATCTCGACGCCGTGGCCTGGGCCGCTGCCCATCGCGACCAGGTCGAGGCCTGGCTGCGGCACCATGCCGGCCTGCTGTTCCGTGGCTTCGGCCTGACCACGCCGCAGGAGTTCGAGGCCTTCGCCGAGGCGCTGCAGCCCGGCCTCTACGGTTCTTACGGCGACCTGCCGAAGAAGGAAGGTGGCCGCAACACCTACCGCTCCACCCCGTATCCGGAGCGGAAGATGATCCTCTACCACAATGAGAGCTCGCACCTGCCGCGCTGGCCGCGCAAGCAGTGGTTCTTCTGCGAGCAGCCGTCGCCGGTCGGCGGCGCCACCCCGATCGTCGACTGCCGCGAGCTGTATCGCCGCCTGCCGGCCGAGCTGGCGGAGCGCTTCGACCGTCTCGGCCTGACCTATGTCCGCACCTTCACCGAGAATCTCGACGTCGACTGGCGCGACTTCTTCAAGACCGACAGCCGCGACGAGGTCGAGGCCCGTTGCCGCGCGGCCGGGGTCGACTTCGCCTGGCTCGGCGAGAACGAGCTGCAGACCCGCACCCGCTGCCCGGCGGTGATCATCCATCCGCTGACTGGCGAGCGCTCCTTCTTCAACCAAGTCCAGCTGCACCACACGCGCTGCCTCGACGCCGATGTGCGCGAGGACCTGCTGGCCATGGTCGGGCCGGAGCGGATGCCGCGGCAGGTGTTCTACGGCGACGGCTCGCCGATCGAGGACGAGGTCATGGATCTGATCGGCGAGCTGTACGAGGCTTGCGCCGTGCGCTTCGACTGGCGCCGCGGCGACGTGGTGATGCTCGACAACATGCTCGCCGCCCATGCCCGCGACCCCTATGAGGGTCCGCGCCGCATCGTCGTGGCGATGGGCGACATGGTCGACCGCAGCAGCCTCGACGCAGGGCAGGGGGGCGCGCGATGACCGATCTCGCCCTCTCGGCCGCCGGCGCGGAGACTTGGCCGCTCGGCCCCGAGCAGCGTGTCGCCGCGGAGCTCCCGGGCGAAGCCGCGACCCTCGTCGTCGACATCGCCGGCGACCTGGACGAGGCGCGGCTGCGGTCCGCGCTGCTGCGGGTCGCCGGCCGGCACGAGATCCTGCGCACGGCCTTCGTCGCCGTCCCCGGCTTTCGCGGCCTGCGCGCCCGGCCGCTCGACGCGCCGGCGGAGCCTGCCTGGTCCGGGCTCGACCTGCGCGGCCGGGCTGATGCGGCCGATGCGATGACCCAGGACCTGATGGCGCAGAAGGTCGCCGGCTTTGATCTCGGTGCCGGACGGACTCTGCGGGCCGCGCTGTATCGCCTGAGCGACACGGAGTGGCGCCTGGCGATCCTCGCCTCGCCGTTGGTGGCCGATCGGGGCGCGCTCGACCTGATCCGTCACGCGCTGCGTGACGAATACGCCGGTGTCGCAGTCCCGGCCAATGAGGACGGCGTCGCCTATGCGCAATACGTCGAGTGGCGGGCCGAGATGGCGGCCGATGAGGACGCTGCGGAGGGCCGCCGCTACTGGCAGGACCATCTCGGCCCCTCGGCGCCGCCGGCCCTGCAACTGCCCTATCGCCGCCGCGAGGCGGGCATGGGCGCGCGGGCCAGCCGTCAGGCCGTGATCGACGCCGCCGTGTCGCGGCGGCTGGAGGAGCTCGCCGACGCGCGCGGCATCGGGCTCGACGCCCTGCTGCAGGCGGCCTGGTGGGCGCTGCTGGCCCGCATCTCCGGCCGTGCCGAGCTGGTGGCCGGCTGGCAGCACGATTGCCGCCGCGACTACGACGCCTTCGCCGAGACCGTCGGCCCGTTCGACAAGGTGCTGCCGCTGCGGCTGGCGGCCGACCCGGCCGAACCCTTCGCGGCCTTCCTGGACCACCTCGCCCCGGTGCTGGACAGCCATCGCGGCTGGCAGGAGCACTGGCCAGTCGAGGCGCCGGGGCGCAGCGACCATCTCGTTGCCGGCTTCCGGATTGCGAGCCATTCGGCCGACGACGGTGCTTGGCGCTTGGTCTCGGCGGACGGGCCGCAGCCCTTCGAGCTGGCGCTGCAGGCCGAGCTCGGCGAGGACGGCAGCCTCCGCGCCGTCGCCCTGCACTGGGACGGCGGCCGCTACGACGACGCGGCGATGGAGACGCTGCTGGAGCAGGTCGTGACCCTGCTGTCCGAGTTGCCGGACCAGCTCGACACGCCCCTCGGCACCCTGTCGCCGGTGGGCGCGGCGGAGCGGGCTCGGCTGCTGGTCTTCGACGCCACGGCGCAGGTCCCAGCGCCCGGCCCGTCGCTGCCGGCGCTGATCGCCCGCTGGGGCCGCGAGACGCCGACGGCACCGGCCCTGGCCGGCAATGGCGTGACCCTCGACTATGCCGGGCTGAACGCGCGGGTCGACGGGCTGGCCGCCTGGCTGGTCGCCCATGGCGTCGGCCGCGAGGCCGTGGTGGCGCTCGACATGGCGCGCTCGGTCGACATGGTGGTGGCGCTGCTCGCCGTCTGGCGCGCTGGTGGCGCCTATCTGCCGCTCGACCCGCAATGGCCGCAGGCGCGCCGGCGCCTGCTGCTCGACCAGGCCCAGCCGGTGCTGGTGCTGACCGACACGGCCGACCCGGTCGTCTCCGACACGATCCCGGTCCACCCGCTGGCCGCGGCCATGGCGGAGCCCGCCTCGGCGGCGCTGCCCGACCTCGCCGAGGACGACCGCACCGCCTATGTCCTGTTCACCTCCGGCTCGACCGGTACGCCGAAGGGCGTGGTGATCGAGCATGGCCAGCTCCGCACCTATGTCGAAGCAGTGAGTGAGGCGCTCGGCCTCGCCGGCTGCCGGCGCTTCGCCCTGACCTCCACCGTCGCCGCCGATCTCGGCAACACCGTGCTGTTCGGCGCGCTGCGGCACGGTGCGTGTCTGGCGGTGGCGGACGAGGCCGAGATGGCCGACGGCGCCGCCTTCGCCGCCTTCCTGCTGCGGCACGGGATCGACTGCGCCAAGCTGGTTCCGTCGCATCTGGCGGCGCTGCTCGACGCGCCGGAGCCGACGCTGCCGGCCACGCTCATCCTGGGAGGTGAGGCGACGCCGAGGGCGCTGGTTGACCGGATCCTTGCGGTTTCGCCGCAATGCCGGGTGTTCAACCATTACGGCCCGACCGAGACCACAGTCGGTGTGCTGGTGCATGCCCATGACCCGGCGGCTCCCGTTTGGGCCGGCGATGCGCTGCCGCTGAGCCGTCCGCTCGCCGGCAGCGAGGTGCAGGTGCTCGACGCTGCAGGCCGGCTGACCCCCACCGGCGCGGTGGGCGAACTGCATATCGGCGGAGCGCAGCTCTGCCGCGGCTATCTGCACGGCGACCCGGCTGGTGCCTTCGTCGCCCATCCGTTCCGAGAGGGCCGGCGGCTCTACCGCAGCGGCGATCTGGCGCGCCACCTGCCGGACGGCCGCCTGCAGATCGTCGGCCGGGCGGACCATCAGGTGAAGATCCGCGGCTTCCGGGTCGAGCCGGGCGAGGTCGAGGCCGCGCTGCAGGCCCTCGACGGCGTCCAGCAGGCGGCGGTTTCAGTGCATCGGCCGGAGGGCGGGGAAGCGCGGCTGGTCGGCTTCGTCACCCTGGCGCCGGGTGAGGGCGACGCCGCCGCCCGTGCCGCGGCGCTGCGCCCGGCCCTGGCCGCGCGCCTGCCCGGCCCGATGGTGCCGGTGCAGATCGTGGCGCTCGACCGGATGCCGCGCCTGGCCAACGGCAAGATCGACCGCCGCCGCCTGCCCGATCCGGCGATCCTGGCCGAGACCAGCGCGAAGGTCGCGCCGCGCGACGCGGTCGAGACCCTGCTGCGGCAGGTGGCGGCGGAGCTGCTGGAGCGGCCAGTGGCGGCGATCGGCGTCACCGACGACTTCTTCGACATCGGCGGCAACTCGCTGCAGGTGATCAAGCTGGTCGCCCGCATCCGCAAGGTGTTCCAGGTCGAGGTGCCGCCCGGCATCGTCTTCGACCACCCGAGCATCGCCACCCTGGCCGAGGCGCTGCGCGGCCACGCCGCGCCGGGGCGGATCGACCAGATCGCTGCGCTGCGCCTCAGCCTCGACGGGATGAGCGAGGCGGAGAGGGCGGCGCTCCTGGAAAAGGCGCGGCAGGCCAAGGCGCCCTGAGGACCATGAACGACATCGACACCGACGCGCTGCTCGCGCTGCTGCTGGACGACAACGCCGCGGATCCTGACGCGATCCGGCCGCGCGGCGGCGAGGCCTCGGCCCCGCTGTCCTTCCAGCAGCAGCGCCTGTGGTTCCTGCAGCACTACGATCCGGAAAGCGCGGCCTACAACTCGGTCCGCGCCCTGCGGCTGCGGGGTCGGCTGGACGTGCCGGCGCTGGAGGCCGCGTTCCGCTGCCTGGTCGAACGCCACGCCGTGCTGCGCACCCGCTTCGAGGGCGGAGAGGGCGAGCCGCGGCAGGTGGTGCTGCCGGAGGTCGATGTCGCGATCGAGCATGCCGTGCTGCCGGCGGCCGGGATGCCCGGCGCCGAAGAAGCGCTGTCCTCCTGGCTGCAGGCGCGGGCGCGCCGGCCCTTCGACCTCGCCCGGCCGCCGCTGCTGCGCGTCGCCCTGGCCCGGCGCGGCGAGACACCGGGCGGCGAATGGGTTCTGCTGCTGGTGATGCACCACATCGTCGTCGACGCCTGGTCGACCGCGGTGCTGGTGCGCGACCTCGCCCGGGCCTATGGCGAGGCGCTGCGCGATCCGGATCGCCGCGGGCGGCCGCTGCCCGTCCCGGCGCTGGACTATGCCGACTACGCCGCCTGGCAGCGCCGGCGCTTCGCCGGCGACCGCCGCGATCGGGCCGTGGCTCGGTGGAAGGATTATCTCGGCGACGATGTGCCGGTGCTGGAGCTGCCGACCGACCGGCCGCGCGACACCGAGGGCAACCGCCATGGCGGCCGCGTCGATTTCGCGCTGCCGGACGACCTGGTCCGGGCGGTCCAGGCCCTGTGCCGGGAGGAGGGCTGCACCCCCTTCGTGATGCTGCTCGCCGCCTGGCAGATCCTGCTCGGCCGCCTTTCCGGTCAGTCGGATTTCGCGGTCGGCGTGCCCAACGCCGCGCGCGGCCGGACCGAGATCCAGGATCTGCTCGGCTTCTTCGTCAACACCCAGGTCTACCGCGTCCGGCTCGATCCTCGTCTCACCGTCCGCGCCCTGCTGCGGCGCCTGCGGGGCGAGGCGATGGCCGCGCTCGACCAGGCTGACGTGCCGTTCGAGCTGCTGCTGGACGGGCTCGGTGTCGCCCGAGACGCACGGCACACGCCGCTGTTCCAGTCGCTGTTCAACTTCCGCACGACGCGCGATGCGGCCCTTCCGGCGCTGGACGAGGCGACTGCCGAGCTGATCGAGGTCGATACCGGCACCACCCAATTCGATTTGTCGCTGGACGTCGCCGCCGACGGCAACGGCATCGACTGCAGGATGGAGTTCGATTCCGGGCTGTTCGACCGGGCGACGATGGAGCGATGGCGCGACAGCTTCGTCGCGGTGCTGCGCCGGATGATGTCGGCCCCGGATCGGGTGCTGGGAACCATCGGCCTGCTGACGGCCGCCGATGAAGACCGTCTGGCGCGGTGGAATGCGACGGACGTGGCCTATGAGCCGGTGCCGAGCGTGCTGTCTCTGATCGGGCGTCAGGCGCGGGCGACGCCTCAGGCCGAGGCGCTGGTGTTCGGCGCCGAG
Organism: Inquilinus limosus DSM 16000; assembly: GCF_000423185.1. Lineage (GTDB taxonomy): Bacteria > Pseudomonadota > Alphaproteobacteria > DSM-16000 > Inquilinaceae > Inquilinus > Inquilinus limosus. The sequence goes on from NZ_KE383987.1 coordinate 129,667, forward strand.
CGGCTGAGCTATGCCGAGCTGGACCGGCGGACGAACCGGCTGGCGCAGGCGCTGGCGGCCCGCGGCGTCGGGCCGGACGTGCTGGTCGGGGTGGCGGCGGAGCGGTCGGTCGAGATGGTGCTGGCGCTGCTCGGCATCGCGAAGGCGGGCGGGGCCTACCTGCCCTTGGATCCGGATCATCCGCGCGAGCGGCTGGCCGGCACCATCGCCGAGACCGGCCTCAGGCTGGTGCTGGCCCAGGCGCATCTCATCGACCGGCTGCCTGAGATCGACGGCGTCGAGGCGGTGGCGCTGGAGGGCTGGGACCTGTCCGGCTATGCGGACGAGGCGCCGGATGTCGACTGGCATCCGGAAAGCCTGGCCTACTGCATCACCACCTCAGGGTCGACCGGCAAGCCGAAGGCGGTGGGCAACAGCCATCGGGGTCTGCTCAACCGGCTGCAATGGATGCAGGCGGAGTACCGGATCGGTCCGGGGGACCGGGTGCTGCAGAAGACGCCCTACGGCTTCGACGTGTCGGTGTGGGAGTTCTTCTGGCCGCTGATGACCGG
>NZ_KE383987.1:130227-214304 GCF_000423185.1 Inquilinus limosus DSM 16000
AGGAATGGTCCCGCTGGGGCGCCCTCGGCTGGCCGGCGACGCCGCGGCCGGCCCAGCCGGCCGGCGGCCCGGCCGCGGTCGCGGCCGAGCGGGCCCGGCGCCGGCAGGCGGTGGCCGCCGCCATGGAGCGGGCCTTCGCCGAGGTGCGGGACCCGACCCGGGTGCCGGGGCTCCGGGCCGGCCTCGCAGCCCGGCTGCAGGAGCCGGACGTGATCGAATGGCTCGACACCGAGACCACCGCCACCACCGCCGACCGCCTCTGCCGCTCCCTCGGCCTCGGCCTCTATGTCGACGACCCCAAGCCCGCTCCCGACACCGGGTGACGCGGCCGTGGCGCGGCCGGCCGTATCCTGCCTCCTCATCTGTCGTTCGCCTTCCTATCCGTTCGCGGCTGTTTCTTCTGGCGGCGGCCGCGGTAGAGTGCGGGCAACGACCGGATCCGAGGAACCGCCATGTCCGCCGACCCGCTGCCCTCCGCCCCGGCGGAGGACGCCTTGCTGCTGCGGCACGACGCCGACGGCATCGCCGTGCTGACCCTGAACCGCCCGGCGGCGCGCAACGCCCTGTCGCTGGCGCTGATGCTGGCGCTGGAGGCGGAGCTGCAGGCGATCCGCCAGGACGAGTCGGTCAAGGTCGTGGTGCTGGCCGCCGCCGGCCCGGCCTTCTGCGCCGGCCACGACCTGAAGGAGCTGCGCGCCGACCCCGGCCGCGAGCATTACGAGCGAATCTTCGCCCAGTGCTCGGCCCTGATGCTGGCGATCACCCGGCTGCCGAAGCCGGTGATCGCCCGGGTGCAGGGCATGGCGACCGCGGCCGGCTGCCAGTTGGTCGCCACCTGCGACCTGGCCGTCGCCGCCACCGAGGCGCGCTTCGCCACGCCGGGCGTCAACATCGGCCTGTTCTGCTCCACCCCCATGGTCGCCCTGTCCCGCGCCGTCGGCCGCAAGCCGGCGATGGAGATGCTGCTGACCGGCGACGCCGTGACCGCCGACCGGGCGCGCGAGCTGGGCCTGGTCAACCGGGTGGTGCCGGCCGACCGGCTGGAAGAGGAGACGCTGAGCCTGGCGCGGCAGATTGCGGCGAAATCGCCCCTGACCCTGGCGATCGGCAAGGAGGCCTTCTACGAGCAGGCCGAGATGGGGCTGCAGAGCGCCTATGAATATGCGAGCGAGGTGATGGTGCGGAACATGCTGGCCCGCGACGCCGAGGAGGGCATCGACGCTTTCCTGGCGAAGCGCCCGCCCGTCTGGCTGGGGTGCTGACGCCGAGATGGACCACGACCGCTACGACGACGCCTATCTGCGCGGCATCCTGCGCGAGGTGAAGACCATCGCCATGGTCGGCGCCAGCCCGAACTGGAACCGGCCCAGCTACTTCGCCATGACCTATCTGCAGGGCAAGGGCTACAAGGTCATTCCGGTGAACCCCGGCGTGGCCGGCCAGACCATCCTGAACGAGACCGTCCATGCCCGGCTGGCCGAGGTGCCGCAGCCGGTCGACATGGTCGACATCTTCCGCAACAGCGAGGCCGCGGCCGGGGTGGTCGACGACGCGCTGGCCCTGCCGGTCAGGCCCAAGGTGATCTGGATGCAGCTCGGCGTCCGCAACGACGCCGCCGCGGCCAAGGCCGAAGCCGCCGGCATCCGGGTGGTGATGAACCGCTGCCCCAAGATCGAATGGGCGCGGCTGAACGGCGAGCTGAGCTGGATGGGCACCTCGTCGCGCGTGATTTCGTCGAAGATCCAGAAGAGAGGGTGAGGAGCATGTCCGAGAGCAGCAGCGGCCCGGGGTTCGAGACGCTGGCGATCCATGCCGGCGCGCGGCCGGACCCGACCACCGGCGCGCGGCAGACGCCGATCTACCAGACCACCTCCTACGTGTTCGAGGATGTCGACCACGCCGCCTCGCTGTTCAACCTGCAGAAGCTGGGCTTCATCTACAGCCGGCTGACCAACCCGACCGTCTCGGTGCTGGAGGAGCGGATGGCCTCGCTGGAGGGCGGCGTCGGCGCCGTCGCCACCTCCTCCGGCCATGCCGCCCAGCTCCTCGCCCTGTTCCCGTTCATGGAGCCGGGCGCCGAGATCGTGGCGGCCAACAAGCTCTACGGCGGGTCGATCAACCAGCTCGGCAACAGCTTCAAGCGCGCCTTCGGCTGGACCACCCATTTCGTCGATGCCGACGACCCGGAGAACATCCGCCGCGCCGCCAACGACAAGACCAAGGCGATCTTCGTCGAGAGCCTGGCCAATCCGGGCGGCGTGGTCAGCGACCTGGAGGCGATCGCCCAGGTGGCGCGCGACCTCGGCGTGCCGCTGATCGTCGACAACACCATGGCGACGCCCTATCTGTGCCGGCCGGTCGAGCACGGCGCCGACATCGTCGTCCATTCCACCACCAAGTTCCTGTCCGGCAACGGCACCTCGGTGGGCGGCGTGGTGGTGGATTCCGGCCGCTTCAACTGGGCGAGCTCCGACAAGTTCAAGGGGCTGACGGGCGAGGAGCCGGGCTATCACGGCCTGCGCTTCTTCGAGACGTTCGGGGACCTGGCCTACACCTTCTACGGCCACGCCGTCGGCCTGCGCGACCTCGGCGTCAACCAGCAGCCGCTGAACGCCTTCCTCACCCTGCTCGGCATCGAGACGCTGTCGCTGCGGATGGACCGGCACATCGAGAATGCGCAGAAGGTGGCGGAATTCCTGTCCACCCACCCGGCGGTGGAATGGGTGAACTATGCCGGCCTCCCCTCCTCCAAATACCACGCGCTGGCGAAGAGGTACCTGCCGCGCGGCGCCGGCGCCGTCTTCACCTTCGGCGTCAAGGGCGGCTACGACGCCGGGGTGAAGGTGGTGGAGGGCGTGGAGTTGCTGAGCCACCTGGCCAATATCGGCGACGCCCGGTCGCTGATCATCCACCCGGCCTCGACCACCCACCGCCAGCTGACGCCCGAGGCGCTGCGCGCCGCCGGCGCCGGGCCGGAGGTGATCCGCCTGTCGATCGGCCTGGAATCGGTCGGCGACATCATCGCCGATCTCGACCAGGCGCTGCGGACGGCGGCGGGGGTGTGACCGTCAGGCCCGAAGCCATCCGCGGCTGAGGGCCAGGGCGACGGCCTCGGTGCGGCTGGCCGCCCCCAGCTTGCGCATGGCCGAGGCCACGTATTCGTCGACCGTGTGGGGCGACAGGTCCAGCTGGCGGCTGATCTGCTTGCTGGACCGGCCGCGCGCGACCTCGGCCAGGCAGTCCCGCTCCCGCGGGCTGAGGGGGCCGGGGCCGGCCCCCGGCCCGATCGCCCGGGCATCCCGAAGGCGCCGCTCGATCGTCAGGGCGCGCGACAGATGCGGCCCGAGAAGCCGCAGGAACCGGACATGCTCCCCGTCCCAGCCCGGCCGGCGCCGGGACCTCCAGACCGTCAGATAGGCCCCCGCCCCGTCGCATTCGCCGTTGGTCCAGTACAGGCTGCTGAACCGGTCCTGCGGCAGTGCGTAGTCCGTCCGGTATTCGGTGCGGAGCAGCACCGGCTCCGGGATCATCATGAAGTCGACGAAGACCGAGCCGCTGGGCAGCGTGCCCAGCATCGGCAGGATCGGGCAGAGGTCGCGGTAATAGCTGTCGAACAGCGGGACATAATCGGGATCGGCCCGGACCCTGACCGCCCCGTCCGGCCCGCTGGCCCGCTGCAGGACGACGGAGGAATCTCCCCCGAGCGCGCCCGACAGGCGCTCGAGCACGGCGGCCCAATCCTCCTGCCCCATGGCCGCGTCATAGGTCTGGCCGATCAAGTCGTCGAGCATGATGCCGTCCAGCATGGCAAGGGGAGAGCAAACAGGTCCGCCTGAGGCAAGAACGATGGTGCGACGAGAGTCTTGTCCTTTTGACGGCGGGATCTTGGCCGCAGCGCGCCGCTGCTATGCCCGCCCTTCCAGCAGCCGGCGCTCCCGGGCGAAGATTTCGGCGATCGCATCCATCGCCAGCCTGATGCGGGGCGATCGGCGCAGATCCTCATGGATGCCGATCCAGATCTCGCGGCTGCCGACGCCGTCGCGATCGGCTTCGACGCAGGCAAGGCCGGCATCGGCCTCGCCGACGAAGCACGGCAAGGCGGCGATGCCGATGCCGGCGCGGGCGGCGTGCAGCAGCGTCGTCATGTCGTTGCTGCGCAGCACCAGCGGCCGCGGCCCGGCGAAGCCCAGCATCCAGCGATGCTGCGGCAGCTCGCCCGAAGACTCGTCGTCGCCCAGGAACACCCAGTCCTCCGGCCGACGGCCCGCCAGATAAGACGGCGCGGCATAGAGGGCGAAGGCCATGGTGCCGACGCGGCGGGCCACGGCGCCATGCTCGGTCGGCCGCGACAGGCGCAGCACCAGGTCGGCCTCGCGCTGGCCCAGCATCGCCGCCCGCTTCTCTCCGATCAGGGTCAGCACGATGCCGGGATGGGCGGCCAGGAACGGCCCCAGCCGCGGCGCCAGGAAGTGGTTGGCGAGGAAGGGAGGGGCCGAGACCGTGACCGGGCCGGCGACGCCGCTGCCGCCGGCGGCGCGACGGGCGAAGGCCAGCGCCTCCTCCTCCAGCCGGGCCGCGTCGTCGACCAGGCGCTCGCCCTCCGCGGTCAGGCGCCAGCCGCGCGGCAGCCGGTCGAACAGCTTCGTGCCCAGCGCCGCCTCCAGCGCATCGACCCGGCGGGCGACGGTGGTGTGCTCGACGCCGAGGCCGCGCGAGGCCGCCGACAGCGAGCCGGCCCGCGCCAGGGCCAGGAAGTAGCGGACGTCACCCCATTCCATCCGTGCATCATTGCACAGACCACGTGCGATCTCCCCGAATTCCGAACGGATCCTCGCGGCGCCATCTTCGGCGCATCCGAACCGAGGAGGCCGCATGTCCCCGATCACCACCCGCGTCATCCGCCTGCACGCGACCGGCGGTCCGGAGGCGCTGTCGCTCGACACCGTCGCCCTGGCCGAGCCCGGGCCGGGCGAGATCCTGGTCCGGCAGCGCTTCGCCGGGGTCAACTTCGTCGACATCTATCACCGCACCGGGCTGTACGGTCAGCCGGCCCTGCCGGCGGGCCTGGGTGTGGAGGGCGCCGGCACGGTCGAGCGGGTCGGGCCGGGTGTCGATCATCTCCGCGAGGGCGACCGCATCGCCTATGCCGGGCTGCCCGCCGGCAGCTATGCCGAGCACCGCCTGCTGCCGGCCGAGCGCGCCATCCGGCTGCCCGACGGCATCGGCTTCGACACCGCCGCAGCGGTGCTGGTGCGCGGCCTGACCGCGCATATGCTGTTCGAGCGGGTGCGGCCGCTGCGGCCCGGCGAGGTGGTGCTGATCCAGGCCGCGGCCGGCGGGCTGGGCGTGATCGCGGCGCAATGGGCCAAGCGGCGCGGCGCCACCGTGATCGGCACGGTCGGCGACGCCCGCAAGGCGGAGGTGGCGAAGGCGCATGGCGTCGACCACGCGATCCTGTACCGCGAGACCGACTTCGTCGCCGCGGTGCGCGAGGCGACCGGCGGGCGCGGCGCCGACATGGCGATCGACGGCGTCGGCGGCGAGATGCTGCTGAGGACCTTCGACGCCATGGCGCCCTATGGCCTGATCGCCAGCGTCGGCCAGGTCGGCGGCAGCCTGCCGAAGATCGACGTCAACGAGCTGGGGCCGGTGCGGTCGATCGCCCTCGCCCGTCCGAGCGTGCTGCGCCACACCCTGCCCGACCCGGTGGTCTATCCCCGCGCCGCGGCCGAGGTGCTGGCCGAGGTCGAGGCCGGGCTGCGGCCGCTGATCGGCGCCGTCTATCCCCTGGCCGAGGCCGCCGAGGCCCACCGGGCGCTGGAGGCCGGCCGCACCAGCGGCTCGGTGCTGCTGGAGGTCTGAGGTCAGCTGACCTGTTCGACCATCAGGCTTCCCGCCGGCAGCGGCTTCAGGAGGGTCTTCGCCGAGACCGAAGGATCCAGCCAGGCCGCCCAGTCGGCGCGGTCCAGGATGGCGACCTGGCGATCATGGTAGGGCGCGATGTCCGGCCCGGGGGCCGTGGTCAGCATGGTGAAGGCCTCTCCGACCTCCGGGGCCGTCCTCCAGATCCCGGCGATGCAGAACCACGGCTCCCCTGCCCTCGTGAACAGCCACTTGTCCTTCCGTTTCTTCCCCGGCTCCGCCGTGTCGGTGAACTCGTAGAAGCCGTCTGCGATGATCAGGCAGCGTCCGGTGGCGAACTCGCGGCCGTCGGACCGGAAGTTGTAGACGGGCCGGCCCCCGGGCCCCGGCCAGCTCCAGCGCCGCTGCACCAGGTCCCCCGTCCCGCCCTCGCCTTCGATCGTCCGCAGGATCGGCGCGGAATCGGTGATCCTGATGCTGTCCCTGGCCTCGATGTTCGGCGCGCCCTCGGAGAACCGGGCTTCGATGCTCACGGCCGCGAGATCCTGCACGATCGTCGCGGTGTCCATCTTCAGGCTGTACTCGTTGCACATTCGCTGCCCCCCGGCCGGCCACGCTCAGGCTTCGTCCGGCAGCTGGTCCACCCGCTCCTTGAGCTTGGCCAGGAAGGTCACCAGCGCCTCCTGCGGGTCCTCGGACGCCTCGCTCAGCACGGTGATGCCCCATTGGGCGAGCACCGCCTCCTGCACCGGATTGGCGCGCGCCATGAACACGAAGGAGCGCGGCCGGTCCTGCTCGTAACCGGAACTGCACCAAGTCTGCCACAGCCGGTGCAGCAGCATGCGGATATTCATGTCGGACATGCTGTAGCCGACGAACAGCACCGTCTTGCCGAGCGCGTCCGCCCTCAGCTTCACGTCGAGCGGGCTGTCGAAGGCGAGGCGGCTGAAATAGTCCGTCTCGGTGATCACCAGGGAATCGTCATCGTCGAAGTCGCCGTGGAACTTGACGATCTGAGGCACGCCGTCCCGCGCCCGCGCGATGTCGCGGACATTGGCGATCTTCGCGAAATCCCGCCCGTGGATCTCGTAGGCGACCTCCATGTTGCGGTCGTAGTTCGTGGTGTAGACGAGCGGAAAGTCGAGCGAGACGATCAGCTCGTGCAGCTTCGAGCCGCGCACCTTCTCCTCGGAGACGTGCCAGGCCCGGTCCATCCAGCTTCTCAGCGCTCCGATGCTGCCGTTCTTCAGGCGGTAGTACTCCGCCAGGATCTGATAGCTGTTCTGGGAGTCCCGGAACTCCTCGGCGTCGACCTCCAGCTCCCGCATCATGTGGGCGATCAGCTTCTGCCAGGACGGCAGGCCGACGCTCATGGAAGCGCCCGCCCCCACGAAGAGGATGGCTCGTCTTTCCTTGATCGAGCGGGCCAGTTCCTCGATGGCGGAGGGTGACTCGCCCCGACTGGGCAGATGTGACGGCACGTTGCGACCCAAGCCGATCGGCGCGGCAATTCGCGCCACCTATCGGTCAATCCGGCCGGGCCCCGCGCGGTTCCAAGGCCGGCTCGATCCCTGAGTCCTCCTGACCCGATCAGCCGAACCCGTACAGCCGGGCCGGGTTGGCGCACAGTCTCTCAGGCCTCCGCGTCGCCCTGGCGCTCGGGCGCTGCCTCGGCGAAGGCCGGCAGCGCCAGCGCCCGCTCCTCGATCCCCAGCAGCGTCGGATAGGGGTTGAGGTCGCAGTCGAAGCGGCGGGCGTTGTAGAGCTGCGGGATCAGGCAGCAATCGGCGATGGTGGGAGTCGAGTCGTGGCAGAAGGCGCCGGTCTGGGGCGATCGGGACAGCATCGCCTCCAGCGCGCCGAACCCCTCCGCCACCCAGTGCCGGTACCATTGCTCGATCGTCGCCTCGTCATGGCCCAGCGGCGTGCGCAGGTAGCGCAGCACGCGCAGATTGTTGATCGGGTGGATGTCGCAGGCGATCGCCAGAGCGATCGACCGCACCCGGGCGCGGCCCGCGGGGTCCGGCGGCAGCAGCGGCGGGTTGGGGTACTTCTCCTCGAGATATTCGATGATCGCCAGCGACTGCGTGATCACCGGCCCCTCGCCCTCCAGCGCCGGCACCAGCTTCTGCGGGTTCAGCGAGCGGTAGGGCTCGGCCGCCTGCTCGCCGCGGCGCAGATGGTGGAACACCGACTCGTAGTCGAGCCCCTTCAGCGACATGGCGATGCGGACCCGATAGGCCGCCGAGGAACGGAAATAGGTGTGCAGCTTCATGGCTTGGGTCAGCTTTCCCCGCGTGCTACCAGCGAATCCACATAGCCCGAAGCGGAGCCTCTTGCCATGTCCTCGTCTCGTCCGGACACGTCAGCCTCGGACTCGCCGCGCCCCACCGTCGTCTTCGACATCGGCGCCGTCCTGCTCGAGTGGAACCCGCGGCATCTCTACCGCAAGCTGTTCGCGGACGAGGCGGCGATGGAGCTGTTCCTGGCCGAAGTCTGCACCCATGACTGGAACCTGTCGATGGATGCCGGCACGCCCTTCGCCGAGGCAATCGCGGCGAAGGTCGCCGAGTTCCCGCACCACGAGCCGCTGATCCGCGCCTATGACGAGCGCTGGGAGGAGATGGTGCCCCATGTCATCGAGGGCACGGTCGAGATCCTGAAGGGGCTGAAGGACCGCGGCGACAAGGTCTATGCCATCACCAACTTCTCGGCCGAGAAGTTCGCCCTGGCCCTGACGAAATGGCCGTTCCTGGGCTGGTTCGACGGCGTCATCGTCTCGGCTCATGAAAAGCTGCTGAAACCGGATGCGCGGATCTACCGGCTGCTGGAGAGCCGCTTCGGCCTCGACCTCGCCGACTGCATCTTCATCGACGACAACCCCGGCAACGTCGCCGGCGCCCAGGCCGTCGGCATGCGCGCGATCCGCTTCGAATCGCCGGAGCAGCTGCGCCGCGACCTGACGGAGATGGGGGCGCTGTAGGGCGGCACCTTCCCTCGGCTCCATCCTTCCGCCATTGCGAGCGAAGCGAAGCAATCCAGGGGCGGCTCGCTCCGGCCCCTGGATTGCTTCGTCGGCTTCGCCTCCTCGCAATGACGGTTTGAGGGATAGCCGAGCTTCCCATACAAACACATAAAGACATGTTTATGTCTTGCTGAGAGTTTGATATCCTGCCTTCCGGACAAGTTTGAGGAGCGGGAGGCCGGAAGGTCGTGGAGCGACTGCTGCAGGGGCTGAAGGCGGCGGCCGAGCCGACACGGCTTCGGATCCTGATGCTGTGCGCCCATGGCGATCTGTCGGTCACCGACCTGACGCAGATCCTGGGCCAGAGCCAGCCGCGCGTGTCGCGCCATTTGAAGCTGCTGACCGAGGCCGGGCTGCTGGACCGTTTCCGCGAGGGCACCTTCGCCTTCTTCCGCCTGGCGGAGAGCGGGGCCGTGGCCGAGCTGGCGCGCAGCCTGGTCGACCTGATCCCCGACGCCGACGCCACGGTCGGGCTGGACCTGGAGCGGCTGGAGGCGGTGAAGCGGCAGCGCGCCGAGGCGGCCGCCGGCTATTTCCGCGACAACGCCTCGCATTGGGACGAGATCCGCACCCTGCACATCGCCGACAGCGCGGTCGAGCAGGCGATCGTCGACCTGCTGCCGCCGGGCGAGATCGGCGACCTGCTCGACCTCGGCACCGGCAGCGGCCGCATGCTGATCCTGCTGGGTGAGCGGGTGCGGCGCGCGGTCGGCATCGACCAGTCGCGCGAGATGCTGTCCGTGGCCCGCGCCAATATCGAGCGCGCCGGGCTGCAGCGGCGCTGCCAGGTGCGGCAGGGCGACCTGTACCAGCTGCCCCTGCCCGGCGAATCCTTCGACGTCGCCGTGCTGCACCATGTGCTGCACCATCTCGAGGACCCGGCGGCGGCGATCGCCGAGGCGGCGCGGGTGCTGCGCCCCGGCGGCCGGCTGATCGTCGCCGATTTCGCGCCGCACGATGTCGAGAATCTGCGGACGGAACACGCCCATCGCTGGCTGGGCTTCCCCGACGACGTCTTCGCCCGCTGGCTGGAGCGCGCCGGCTTTGAGGCCGAAGCGCCGGTGCATCTGCCCGGCGCCCCCCTGACCGTCACCATCTGGCCCGCCAGGCGGGCGGCGCAACGGAAGGCCGCAGCATGACGACCAATCTCTCCCACGCCACCACCTCGGCCGAATCCTCGCGCCGCGACCCGATCGTCAGCTTCGAGTTCTTCCCGCCCAAGACCGAGGCGGCGGAGACGACGCTGATGGAGACGGTGACGCGGCTGGCGCCGCTGGCGCCGGACTTCGTCTCGGTCACCTACGGCGCCGGCGGATCGACCCGCGACCGCACCTTCGGCATCGTCACGAAGATCCAGGACGGCAGCGGCCTGCCCACCGCCTCGCACCTGACCTGCGTCGGCGCCTCGCGCGAGGAGATCGACGGCGTCGCCCGCGCCCTGTGGGCCGCCGGCATTCGCCGCATCGTGGCGCTACGCGGCGACCCGCCCGGCGGAGCGGCCTACGAGGTGCGACCGGACGGCTACGCCTATGCCGCCGACCTGGTGGCCGGGCTGCGCCGTATCGCGCCGTTCGACATCTCGGTCGCGGCCTATCCGGAGACGCATCCGCAGGCGCCGTCGGCGGAGTTCGACCTCGACAACCTGAAGCGCAAGGCCGATGCCGGCGCCGACCGCGCCCTGACCCAGTTCTTCTTCGATACCGAGGCGTTCCTGCGCTTCCGCGACCGCGCTGCCGCTTCCGGCATCCGCATGCCGATCGTGCCCGGCATCCTGCCGATCACCAACTTCGCCCGGACCAAGGAATTCGCGAAGGCCTGCGGCGCCGGCATCCCGGACTGGCTGGAGATGCTGTTCGAGGGGCTGGACGAGACTCCGGACACGCGCCAGCTCGTCGCTGCCTCGGTCGCGGTCGAGCAGTGCCGGCAGCTGCAGTCGCACGGGGTGGAGGAGTTCCACTTCTACACCCTGAACCGGGCCGAGCTGACGCTCGCCATCTGCCGCTTCCTCGGCATCCGCCCCCGACGCACCGAGGCCGCCGCCGCCTGAAGGGTCCGCGATGACGGATGAGATCAAGCCGCTCTCCGATGCCGACAGGCCGGAGGCCCTGGCCCAGCGCGTCTACCGCCGGCACACCGGGGCGCTCGCCGGGCTGGGCCTGGCCGACACTTTCGACTACATCTGGCGCAACAATGTCTGGGGCGCCGAGGAATCGCGCTCGGGCCTCGGCTCCGGCCTGGACGGCACCGCCCGGCTGCGCGCCGCGATCCCGGCCCTGCTGCGCGAGCTCGGCGCCGCCTCGATGCTCGACCTGCCGTGCGGCGATTTCGGCTGGATGAGCCGGACCGATCTCGGCGGCATTTCCTACACCGGCGGCGACATCGTCGCCGACCTCGTCGCCGGGAACATCGCCCGGTACGGCGAGACCGACCGGCGCCGCTTCCTGCGTCTCGACCTGACCCGCGACAGGCTGCCGAAGGCCGATGTCGTGCTGTGCCGCGACTGCCTGGTGCATCTCTCGGCCGAGAGCATCGCCGCCGCCTTCGCCAATCTCCGCCGCTCCGGCTCGACCTGGCTCCTGACCACCACCTTCCTGGAGCTGCAGGGCAACCGCGCCATCGCCGACGGCGACTGGCGGCCGCTGAACCTGGAGCGGCCGCCCTTCGGCCTGCCGGCGCCGCACCGGGTCATCGTCGAGGGCTGCACCGAAGAGGGCGGCGCCTATCGCGACAAGGCGCTAGGCCTGTGGCGGATCGCCGAGCTGCCGAACCTCGCCTGAGAGGGAATGCGATCAGGACCACAGGGCAGTCGCTTAAAGCGCCTACAGCGGCAAAGAGCGCAGTCGGTCCGAACCGGATAGATCGGGGACAGAATGGACCAGAAACATCTCACGGCTTTCGAGCGACTGCCCTGATCAGGACCACGCAGACCGGCGACGACGCTCGAAACGCGTGAGCGCGTCCGCTTTGTCACCTCGCTGACGTTCGGCCTTCCGGTCTCCTCCGACCGGACATTCTCCCGCCGGTGGGGCACAACCAAGGGCCGTTGCCAAGCCACGCCAGCGCGTCACTCCGGAAGACCGGCCTTGCGGAAGCCGTCGACGAAATGCCCGAGCGTCGCGGCGTCGCGGAACGGCTCCGCCGCGGCCCAGTGGCGGATTGTGAAATGCGGGTTGCCGACGAGGAACAGCTCGACCTCCGCACGTGCCTCGTCGAGCCGGCCCAGCTGGGCAAGGCTTGCCGCCAGGAAACGGCGTGAGCTGGTGCGATAGGTCTCGTCCCTGCGCAGCGTCTCGACAGCGGCCTCGTAGTCGCCGGCCGCATATTGCGCCTGGCCGAGCGTCAGATAGTACCAGCTGGCCGGAAACGGGTTCAGCCGGAACGCCTTGCGGATGTGCTCGAGCCCCTCCTCGACCCGTCCGGCCAGGACCGCGATGTCGGACAATGCCGCCCAGGCATCGGCCTCGTTCGGGTCGAGCTCGATCGCCTTGGCGAATTCCGCATCCGCTTCGGCGAAGCAGCGCGCATAGGCCAGCAGGTAAGCCAGCACCCAGCGGCAGCCGGCATCATTGGGATCGATCGCCACGGCTTTGCGCGCCAGTTCCAAAGCAACGCTGCGGGACGATTCGGTTGGCCCGCCGGAATGCACCCATCCCATCCAATGGTTCACGGCAAGCCAGCGATAGGGCTCGGCATACCCCGAATCGAGCGAAACCGCGCGCGTGAGCATCAGATGCGCTTCCCGCGCCGTCTGCGGCGAATCATCCATCAGCTTGCGCGCCCGCACGCAGAGATCGTAGGCCTCGAGATTCCTGGGCCGATTGCGCGGCGGCGGTGCGCGCAGCCGGCCGAGCAACGCCTCCACGATCTTGCCGGTGACCTCGTCCTGGACGGCGAAGATGTCGTCCAGGCTGCGATCGAAGCGTTCCGCCCAGAGGTGATCGCCACTCACCGCGTCGACCAGCTGCGCGTTGATGCGCACGCGCCCCGCGGCGCGTCTCGCGCTCCCCTCCAGCAGGTAGCGCACGCCGAGATCCTGCGCGATTCCGCGCACGTCCATCGCCTTTCCCTTGTAGGCAAAGGCCGAGTTGCGGGCGATGACGAACAGGCCGGAGTTTCTGGACAGGTCGGTGATCAGGTCTCCGGTCAGCCCATCCGCGAAGGAGTCCTGCTCGGGATCGTTGCTGAGATTGACGAAGGGCAACACGGCGATCGACGGTTTGTCGGGCAGCAGCAAAAGGTGTCGCTTCGCGCCGCCGAGCTGTTCGACGGCTCCCGTGAAGCGGTAGCCGACGCGCGGAACCGTGGCGATCCATTCACCGCCGTCGGCGGCCGGACCCAGCAGCTTCCGCAGCTGCGCGATCTGGACGGTGAGGTTGCCTTCCTCGACGGCCATGCCCGGCCACGCCGCGTCCATCAGCTCCGCCTTGCCCAGGATTTCTCCGGGCCGCCCGACGAGCGCCGTCAGCAGCTGCAGCCCGCGGTGGCCGATGGCGACGGGGATGCCGTTCCGAAGGAGCGTTCCCGCACCTGAATCCAGCACGAACGGACCAAAGGCAAAGCGCGATCCCTGCATTCGGGCATCCATAGGCCTTTTGGAAGTTTTTGGGAATTATTTGGGAGAGCTTAATTACGGCGCTGTTCGTCTGCTGCAGAATTCATCCTCCTTCAGGCCGCTCGGACCTTCAACCCGTGTGGAGGTTACCATGAACGATACTCCCGCCCTCGGGTCGGCCCCGCATTGTGCACCGTGGCCGGGAAGGGCCGTGGGGCCGGCGGACGCGTCGCGTCGGCGCCACGGCCTGACGGCCCTGTGGAGCATGATCGCGACCTGGCGCGGGCGGATACGCCTTCGCCGGAAACTCGAGCTGATGTCGAAGGCCAATCCCCATTTGATCGACGATATCGGCCTGACGAGGCGGCAGGTCGAGGCGGAGATCGCCAAGCCCTTCTGGCAAGAATAACCTGCTTCGAAGTCCCCATGACGGCCGAAAGCGCGACATCGCCGCGAGAGGATCGGATGCCATGGGCCGCGATGGCCGGCATCATCGCGACCGTCACGGTGTTCGCCGTGGCACAGGGGCTGACCTATCCGCTGCTCAGCATCATCCTGGAGCGGCAGGGGACGACGCCCGGCCTGATCGGCGTGTCGGCGGCGATGACGCCGCTGGGCTTCATCGTATCCGCGCCCTTCGTCCCGGCGCTGGCGCGGCGCGTGGGCGGGGCGCGGCTTGCGATCCTGTGTTCGATCCTGGCCGCGCTCGCCCTGACCGCGATCGCCTGGACGCAGGACATCTGGGCCTGGATGCCGCTGCGCTTCCTGCTCGGCTTCTTCGCCAATCCGCTTTACGTGATCAGCGAAACCTGGCTGATCTCGATCACGCCAGCGCCGCGCCGGGGCCGCATCATGGGCCTCTATTCATCGGTCGTTTCGGGCGGCTTCGCCATCGGCCCGCTGTCGCTCGGCCTGGTCGGCACGCAGGGCTGGCCGCCCTTCACGATCGGCATCGTGGCCTTCCTTCTCTGCGGCCTGATCGTGCTGGCGGTCGTGCCGCGCCTGCCGGAGATGCCGCATCACGGCGAGGCGACATCGGTCGGCGGCTTCTTCGCATTGGCGCCGCTCCTGCTGTTCGCGGTTTTCGCCGCAGCCGCCTTCGAGCAGACCCTGCTGTCCCTGTTCGCGGTCTATGGTGCCGCGCTCGGCAGCGCCGAGGAGCGCATCGCCTCGCTCATCGCCTGCTTCATCGCCGGCAATGCCGTGCTGCAGATCTTGCTCGGGCGCGCGGCCGAACGGTTCGGCTCGACGCGGGCCATGCTGTTCTGCGCCCTGGCTTCGCTGGCCGGCTGCCTGCTGCTGCCGGCGATCTTCGACTCGTGGCTCGTCTGGCCGCTGGTTTTCGCCTGGGGCGGGGTCTCGTTCGGGATCTACACCGTGTCACTGATACAGCTCGGCGAGCGTTTCACCGGTCGAACCCTGATCGCCGGCAACGCGGCCTTCGCCTTCGTATGGGGCATCGGCGGCATCGTCGGCTCGCCCGCGACAGGGACGGCGATGCAGCTGATCGGACATCAGGGGCTGCCATCGTCCCTCGGCCTGCTGTGCTGCGTCCTGGCGGTGTGTCTGATGGCGGAGAGACGGCGGGGCTGATCGAGGCGCTGGCCTCGTGCCGCGTCGATGACATGCCGGGTTCCGCCGATAGGGAGCCAGCCGACGTCCCCGCCCACGATCTTGAGCAACCGCTTAGCTCTCGATACGATTGTTTCAGCGGCGGAAAGCTCCTGTCGCGGACCGATATGAAAACGAGAGGAGATGTCCCTTGACGCGGACGGCGCATCGGGATTAATTCCACCACGTTCAATTAATCTCGACCAAGTGCCCGGGAGGAAGTCAGGAAGTGCGCCGGTCCGCCATCCGCCGCGGCACGAATTCGGTCCAGCTCCGCCGCTACAACGAGCGGCTGGTGCTGCAGACCCTGCGCCGCGCCGGCCAGGCGTCGAAGGCCGAGCTGGCCCGGCTGGCGGAACTGACCAACACCGCGATCGGCGGCATCATCGCCCAGCTCGAGGCCGATGGGCTGATCGTCTCGCTCGGCAAGCGCCACGATGGCGGCCGCGGCCAGCCCGCCACCCTGTACCGGCTGGCGCCGAAAGGTGCCTACGGCGTCGGCGTGCGGCTGGACCGGCGCAGCATGGAGGCGGTGCTGATCGATTTCGGCGGCGCCGTGATCGCCCGCCGCAGCCATGACGGGCTGCTGCCCGCCCCGGCCGAGGCGCTGCGCATCGCCCGCCAGGACGTGACCGAGCTGCTGGCCGTGCTGGCCCCCGCCGACCGGCCGAAGCTGGCCGGCATCGGCCTGGCCCAGCCCTACAATCTCGGCGCCTGGCTGCACCAGCTGGACCTGCCGCCGGCCGATTTCGCCGCCTGGGACACGGTCGACTTCGCGGCGATGCTGGAGGAGGCGACCGGCCTGCCGGTGTTCGGCGAGAACGACGGCACCGCCGCCGCCGTGGCCGAGCTGTTCTACGGCATCGGCCGCAGCATCGACGACTTCCTCTATCTGTTCATCGGCCCCGCCATCGGCGGCGGCGTGGTGCTGGGCGGCGACTGCCTGCGCGGCCCGACCGGCAATGCCGGCGACGTCGCGATGCTGCCGGTCGGACCCGGCCGGCTGGCTTCGGCCCCGCCCGCTGCCGACGGCCGCGACATCCTGCTGACCCGCGCCTCGCTGAACGCGCTGTCGCGCCACCTCGCCTTCCACGGCCTGCCGGGCGGCGGCCGTGCCGACCTCAAGGCCGCGATCGCCGCCGCCCGGCCGCCGGTCGCGGAATGGGTCGAGGACTGCGTCGACGCCCTGACCGACGCGATCTGGTCCGCCGCCGCGCTGCTGGAGGTGCGCAGCGTGATCATCGACGCCGATATCGACGACGGGCTGATCGACGCCCTGATCGGCCGGCTGCAGGCGCGGCTGGCCGCCACCGTGCCGGAGGCCGGCCAGCCGCCGCGCCTTCTGCACGGCTCCTTCGGCTGCGATGCCGGCGCCATCGGCGCTGCCAGCCTGCCGATGTTCTTCAGCTTCTCGCCGCGGGCCTCGATCCTGACCCGCAGCGCCGACGAGAGAGGATGGCGCGACCATGCTGCAGCCGCAGACTAACGCCGCCCCCGCGCCGGTCCTGGAGATGCGCGGCATCTCCAAGACCTTCCCGGGGGTGAAGGCGCTGACCCGGGTCGACCTGACCGTCTATCCAGGCGAGATCCACGCGCTGATGGGCGAGAACGGGGCCGGCAAGTCGACCCTGATGAAGGTGCTGTCCGGCGCCTACCAGGCCGATGCCGGCGGCACCATCCGCCTCGACGGCAAGGACGTCACGATCGACGGGCCGCTCGCCGCCAAGCGACTGGGCATCGCCGTGATCTATCAGGAACTCAGCCTGTCGCCCAATCTGACGGTGGCGGAGAACATCTATCTCGGCCGCGAGCCGAAATCCGGCCCCTTCGTCGACCGCAAGGCGATGCTGGCCGGCTGCGAGGACGTGCTGAAGCGGCTGGGCGCGAGCTTCCGTCCGACCACGCTGGTCGGCGCGCTGTCGATCGCGGAGCGGCAGCTGGTCGAGATCGCCCGCGCCATCCACGCCCAGGCCCGCATCCTGGTGATGGACGAGCCGACCACCGCCCTGTCGGCGCGCGAGACCGACCGGCTGTTCGAGCTGATCCGCCGCCTGCGGGCCGAAGGGCTGGCGATCATCTACATCAGCCACCGGATGTCGGAGATCTACGAGTTGTCCGACCGCGTCTCGGTGCTGCGCGACGGCAGCTATGTCGGCACGCTGGACCGCGACGGCCTGTCCGCCGAGGCCCTGGTCAAGATGATGGTCGGGCGCGACATCTCCGGCTTCTACAAGAAGGAGCACGACGCGCATCAGAGCCGCGGCCGGGTGATCTTCGCGGTGCGCGACATCGCCGACGGCAACCGGGTGCGCGGCTGCAGCTTCGAGCTGCACGAGGGCGAGGTGCTGGGCATCGCCGGCCTCGTCGGCTCCGGCCGCACCGAGCTGGCGCGGCTGATCTTCGGCGCCGAGCCGAAGACCGCCGGCGAGGTCAGCCTCGACGGCAGGCCGCTGCGGATCCACGGGCCGGGCGACGCCATCGCCGCCGGCATCGCCTACCTGACCGAGGACCGCAAGGGCCAGGGCCTGTTCCTCGACATGTCGGTGCAGGACAACATCAACCTCGTGGTCTGCGGCACCGACGCCCGGGCCGGCGGCGTGCTCGACCGCGCCCGCGCCAAGCTCCGGGCCCGCGACGCCATCGCCGCGCTGAAGATCCGGGTGGCCAACCCCGAGGTCACGGTCGGCGCGCTGTCCGGCGGCAACCAGCAGAAGGTGCTGCTGTCGCGTCTCCTGGAGACCAAGCCGCGCATCCTGATCCTCGACGAGCCGACGCGCGGCGTCGACATCGGCGCCAAATCGGAGATCTACCGCATCATCGACGGGCTGGCGAGGGCCGGGATCGGCGTCATCGTCATCTCCTCGGAGCTGCCGGAGGTGATCGGCGTCGCCGATCGCGCCCTCGTCATGCGCGAGGGCCGGATCGAGGGCGAGGTCGGCGGCGCCTCCGGGCGCCCCCTGACCCAGGAGGCGATCATGGCCCTCGCCACCGGCATCTCCGACCCCGCCGCCGCCACTGTCCAGTAAGGGATCGTCATCCATGGCCGACAACGCCGCCACCTCCGCCGTCAACCGCGACGCCGAACGCCGGCTGATGATCCAGGGCCTGATCCGCACCCTCGGCATGCTGCCGGTGCTGATCCTGCTGTGCGTCGCCTTCTACTTCATGAGCGAGGGGGGACGCTTCGCCTCCTGGCAGAACATGTCGATCGTGATGCAGCAGGCCGCGATCAACACCGTCCTGGCCGCCGGCATGACCTTCGTCATCCTGACCGGCGGCATCGACCTGTCGGTCGGCTCGATCCTGGCCGCCGCCGCCATGGTCGCGGTGCTGGGGTCGCTGATCCCCGACGCCGGCATGCTCGGCATCGTCTTCGGCCTGCTCTGCGGCCTCGGCTTCGGCCTGGCGAACGGGGTGCTGATCGCCTTCCTGCGGCTGCCGCCCTTCATCGTCACGCTCGGCTCGCTGACCGCGGTGCGCGGCATCGCCCGCCTCCTGGGCGACGACACCACCGTGTTCAACCCGTCCCTGCCCTTCGACTTCATCGGCAACGGCACCCTCTTCGGCGTGCCCTGGCTGGTGATCATCGCCTTCCTGGTGATCGTCCTGTCCTGGCTGGTGCTGCGGCGGACAGTGCTGGGCGTGCACATCTACTCGGTCGGCGGCAACCCGGACGCGGCGCGGCTGTCGGGCATCAAGGTCTGGCGGGTGCTGCTGTTCGTCTACGGCGTCTCCGGCCTGCTCGCGGGCCTCGGCGGGGTGATGTCGGCCGCCCGGCTCTACGCCGCCAACGGCACGCAGCTCGGCGTCAGCTACGAGCTCGACGCCATCGCCGCGGTGATCCTGGGCGGCACCTCCTTCGTCGGCGGCATCGGCTCGATCTGGGGCACGCTGGTCGGCGCGCTGATCATCGCGGTGCTGTCGAACGGGCTGATCCTGGTCGGCGTGCCCGACGTCTGGCAGTACATCATCAAGGGGCTGATCATCATCGGCGCCGTCGCGCTCGACCGGCTGCGGCTGCAGGGATCGGCCCGCACCTGAGGTTCCCGGGCCGGCGGGATCTCTGGTCGTCCCGCCGGCTCCATCATTCGAGACCAGGGGAGGATCCACGTGCTGAAACATGTCCTGCTCGCCGGCGTCGCGCTGGCGCTTTCGGTCGGCGCCGCCGAGGCCAAGGATCTCAAGAAGATCGGCGTCTCGCTCGGCTCGATGGGCAACCCGTTCTTCGTCGCCCTGGCCAAGGGCGCCGAGTTCGAGGCGAAGAAGACCAATCCCGATGTCGAGGTCCAGGCCGTCGGCTACGACTACGACCTGGGCAAGCAGTTCACCCAGATCGACAACTTCATCGCCGCCGGCGTGGACATGATCCTGCTGAACCCGGGCGACCCGAAGGCGATCGGGCCGGCAATCAAGAAGGCGCAGGCGGCCGGCATCACCGTGGTCGCGGTCGACACCGCGGCCGAGGGCGCCGACGCCACGGTCACGACGGACAACGTCCAGGCCGGCGAGATCGCCTGCAAGTACATCGCCGACAAGCTCGGCAACAAGGGCAACGTCGTCATCATCAACGGCCCCCAGGTCTCGGCCGTGGTCGACCGGGTCAAGGGCTGCCACAACGTCTGGGACAAGCTGCCGGACCTGAAGATCCTCTCGGCCGACCAGGACGCCAAGGGGTCGCGCGACGGCGGCCTGGCGGTGATGCAGAGCCTCTTGACCCGGTTCGAGAAGATCGACGGCGTCTTCGCCATCAACGACCCGACCGCGATCGGCGCCGACCTGGCGGCCAAGCAGCTGGGCCGCAGCGGCATCGTCATCACCTCGGTCGACGGCGCGCCCGACATCGTCGCCGCGCTCGAGGGCAACACCCTGATCGAGGCCTCCTCGGCCCAGGACCCGTTCTTCATGGCCCGCAAGGCGGTGCAGGAGGGCGTCGGCATCCTCAACGGCCAGAAGCCGGCGCAGGACCCGACACTGATCCCCTCGACGCTCGTCACCCGCGACAACGTCAAGGACTACAAGGGCTGGACCGGGGAATAAGCCCGGCGGCGCAGGTTGGGCCGCGGACCGCGAGCCCAACCTGCGCATCCTTATCCGAAAATGCTTTGCATGGCAGACCCGGCGCGATCGTCCATGGCCCTGGCGATTCGTCCGGCGTAAGTCTTAGGGAACGACCGAGCCGCAACGGGCCCCGTTTCCGATGACGATCTCTCAGGCCGAACCGAAAGGGTCCGCGGACGAAGCGGCCCCGGCCTCCATCCTGCCCGCCATCGGCTACAAGCTGGCCTCGGCCGCCCTCTTCACCTGCATGTCGGCGCTGATCAAGCAGCTTGGCGACCAGTACCCGGTCGGGCAGATCGTCTTCGTCCGCAGCTTCTTCGCCATGATCCCGGTGCTGTGGCTGGTGCATCGCCTCGGCGGCTGGCGGGTGCTGCGGACCGAGCGGCTGGGCGGCCATCTGCGCCGCTCCGGCTCCGGCCTCCTGTCGATGTTCTGCGGCTTCACCGCGCTCGGCATGCTGCCGCTGGCGACCGCGACGGCGCTGGGCTACGCCGCGCCGATGTTCATCACCCTGCTCGCCATCCCGCTGCTCGGCGAGACGGTGCGGATCTACCGCTGGAGCGCCGTGGTGATCGGCTTCATCGGCGTGCTGCTGGTGGTGCATCCGAGCCCCGCCACGGGCGTCTCGCTCGGTGCCCTGGTGGCGCTGGGCGGGGCGCTGGCCACCGCCTTCGCCATGATCTCGATCCGCAAGATGGCGGACACCGAGCCGAACGTCACCATCGTCTTCTACTTCACCCTGTCCGGCACCGTCGCCGGCGCCGCCACCCTGCCCTTCATCGGCGTCTGGCCGGACCTGATCGACATTCCGATCCTGGTCGCGGTCGGCCTCCTCGGCGGCATCGCCCAGATCCTGATGACCAAGGCCTACCAGCTGGCCCCGGCCTCGGTGATCGCGCCCTTCGACTACGCCTCGCTGGTCTTCGCCCTCGGCCTCGGCCTGCTGATCTGGGCCGAGTTCCCGACCCCGATCGAGCTGGTCGGCACCGCGGTGATCGTCGGCTCCAGCCTGTTCATCGCCTTCCGCGAGCGGCAGCGCCGGATCGTCCGCCCGGTCGGCAAATCCATGTGACTCTCAGGCGCTTGCGCTGAGTCGTAGGAATCGGAGACTGTCCGGCCATGTCGGTCGCATCCTTCGGTTCCCGAGTCGCCCGGGCCCTCGCTCTCTCCATCGCCCTGCTGCTCGGCCCGGCTGCGGCGGCATGGGCCGGCTGCACCGATGCCGCGGCGCCGGAGGTGAACTGGCGGCGCTGCCTGCAGGATGGGCGCCTCCTGAGCCGCGTCGACCTGACCGGCGCCCAGCTGCGCGACGTCAGCCTGACCCGCGCCATCATGGACGGGGCGATCCTGACCGGCGCCGAGGCCTACGGCGCCAAGTTCATCCGCACCTCCCTTCAAGGCGCCAAGCTGGATTCCGCCCGCCTGACCAACACCGACTTCACCGATGCCGACCTGACCGGCGCCGACCTGAGCAAGAGCGACCTGCGCAACGCCCGCTTCGTCGGCGCCAGGCTGCGCGGCGCCATCCTGACCGGGGCGGAGCTGCGCGGCACCGTGTTCCGCGACGCCGACCTGTCCGGCGCCACCTGGACCGACGGCGTCAAGATCTGCGCCGAGGGCTCGATCGGGCTGTGCGAATAACCTGGCGGGGCATGGCCCTCCGAAGAGCGAACCGAGCAAACCGATGACCAGCACCGACCGCCCCACGCGGCACCTTGCTTTTCCCCTCGACCGGATCATCGCGGCCATCCAGATCCTCGGCGGTCTCGCCGGGCTGACGGAGATCGGCTCGCGGCTCTATCGCGACGGCGGATCGATCCCCTCGCTGACGCAGGGGCTGGTGATCCTGGCCGCCACCCTGATGATGCTGCTCTGCATCGTCGCCGGCGCCCTGCTGTGGAGACGCCGTGCCCTCGGCTATTCCCTGTCGCTGCTGGTCCAGGCCGGCCAGATCCCGATCCTTTACACCGCCGGCTTCGCTTATCATTTCCACATGATCGCGCGGCTTCCGGTGACGCTGGTCGCCGGCGCCACAGCGATGTCGATCACGCCGTCCTACGGCATCGGCCTGGACCCGTTCCAGGGGGCGCTGTCGTTCGGTCTCTATCTCGACACCGGCCTGGCCGGGACGATTGTCGCGCTCAACCTGGTGCCGGTCGTCCTCTGCATCATCCTCGAGTATTTCCGGCAGCGGAACCGGTAGCCCAGGTAATTCATACCAGCGGTCTTTGAGTTCGACTCTCCGACCCCTTTCCGTCATGGCGAGGCGCGCAGCGCCGTGGCCATCCAGGGCCGCTCACACCGGCCCCTGGATGGCCACGGCGCTGCGCGCCTCGCCATGACGGCTCAATATTTCGGGCCGTTGATATCCGCCTTCGCCAGTGCCGCCAGCTCCTCACCGCTGAGGCGATAGCCGGTCCAGTCGAACTTGTGCTCGAAGCCGAGCCGCTCATAGACGTCCCGCGCCGGGTTCCAGGTCAGGACCGAGAGGTCGAGCCGCTTGCCGCCGCGCTCGACCACCAGCTTGGCGATCCGGGCCACCAGCGCCCGGCCGACGCCGAGACCGCGGGCGGCGTCGCGGACATAGAGGTCCTCGAGATAGATCCCCTCCCGCCCCTCCCAGGTCGAGTAGCTGGAGAAGAACAGGGCGAAGCCCAGCACCTGGCCGCCGCGTTCGGCGATCAGCGCCTCGAACTTCGGATTCGGCCCCCAGCCGTCGCGCAAGAGGTCGGCCTCAGTCGCCAGCACCGCGTCCGGTTCCTTCTCGAACACCGCCAGCTCGGTGATCATCGCCAGGATCTCCTTGGCGTCGCGGGGCTCGGCGGGGCGGATCACGAGGTCGGTCATGGCAGGTCTCGGTTCGGGGTTGCGGCGATCCTCGACGGGTCCCCAACCTGCGTCAACCGGACGCCGAGCGTTTCGATGCAGGCCGGTCATGCTATAGGAGACGCATGGTCGAACTTTCCCGGAACATGCCGGCCGGCTTCGAGCCGCCGTATCTGCAGAACCTGAACCCGGCGCAGCGCCAGGCGGTCGAGACGCTGGACGGCCCGGTGCTGGTGCTGGCCGGCGCCGGCACCGGCAAGACCCGGGTGCTGACCACCCGGCTGGCGCATCTCTTGTCGACCCGCCGGGCCTGGCCGAGCCAGGTGCTGACCGTCACCTTCACCAACCGCGCTGCCCGCGAGATGCGCGAGCGCGTGTCCCAGTTGCTGGGCACCCCGACCGAGGGCTGGTGGATGGGCACCTTCCATGCCCTGGCCGCCCGCATCCTGCGCCGGCATGCCGAGCTGGTGGGCCTGCGCTCCAACTTCTCGATCCTCGACACCGACGACCAGATCCGGCTGATGAAGCAGCTGATCGAGGCCGACGCCATCGATTCGAAGCGCTGGCCGGCCCGGGTGCTGCTGGGCGTGATCGAGCGCTGGAAGGACCGCGGCCTGACCCCGGCCAAGCTGAAGCCGGCCGATGCCGGCGAGGTCGCCCAGGGGCGCATGCTGCAGCTCTACATCGCCTATCAGGAGCGGCTGCGGACGCTGAACGCCTGCGATTTCGGCGACCTGCTGCTGCACAACCTGACCATCTTCCAGGAGCATGCGGAGATCCTGGCCGAGTACCAGGACCGCTTCCGCTACATCCTGGTCGACGAGTACCAGGACACCAACGTCTCGCAGTATCTCTGGCTGCGCCTGCTGGCCCAGAAGCACCGCAACCTGTGCTGCGTCGGCGACGACGACCAGTCGATCTATTCCTGGCGCGGCGCCGAGATCGGCAACATCCTGCGCTTCGAGCAGGACTTCCCCGGCGCCGCCGTGATCCGGCTGGAGCAGAACTACCGCTCCACCAGCCACATCCTCGGCGCCGCCGGCGGGCTGATCGCGCACAACCAGGGCCGCCTGGGCAAGACCCTGTTCACCGAGGCGGAGGGCGGCGATTCGGTGGTCGTCCGCAGCGTCTGGGATGGCGAGGAGGAGGCGCGCTGGGTCGGCGACGAGATCGAGCGGCTGCAGCAGCAGAAGGTGCCGCTCAACGAGGTCGCGGTGCTGGTCCGCGCCGGCTTCCAGATGCGCGAGTTCGAGGAGCGCTTCCTGACCCTCGGCCTGCCCTATCGCGTCGTCGGCGGCCCGCGCTTCTACGAACGGCAGGAGATCCGCGACGCCATCGCCTATCTGCGCGTGGTGGCCCAGCCGGACGACGACCTGGCCTACGAGCGCATCGTCAACGTGCCGAAGCGCGGCCTGGGCGACGCCACCGTCCAGCTGCTGTACCGGGTCGCCCGCGCCCAGGGCGTGGCATTGACGGAGGCGACGCTGCGGCTGATCGAGACCGACGAGCTGAAGCCGAAGCCGCGCGGCGCCTTGCGTGTCCTGATGGGCGATTTCGAGCGCTGGCGCCGGATGCTGGAGCAGGCCTCGCATGTCGAGGTCGCCCAGACCGTGCTGGACGAGAGCGGCTACACCGCCATGTGGCAGGCCGACAAGTCGCCCGAGGCCGCCGGCCGGCTGGACAACCTCAAGGAACTGATCAACGCCATGGGGGAGTTCGAGACCCTCCAGGCCTTCCTCGAGCATGTCAGCCTGGTGATGGAGAACGAGTCTGGCCAGAGCGGCGAGCAGGTGACGCTGATGACCCTGCACGCGGCCAAGGGGCTGGAGTTCGCCCATGTCTTCCTGCCGGGGTGGGAGGAAGGGGTATTCCCGAACCAGCGCGCCCTCGACGACGGCGGCATCGCCGCGCTGGAGGAGGAGCGGCGCCTGGCCTATGTCGGGCTGACCCGGGCGAAGCGCCGCGCCTATGTCTCCGCCGCCGCCAACCGCCGCATCCACGGCCAGTGGCAGACGGCGCTGCCCTCGCGCTTCATCGGCGAGCTGCCGGACGCGCATGTCGAGGTGACTTCGGACACCGGCTTCGGCGGCGACCGCTTCGTCGAGGCGGCGCCGACCCGGCTGTGGACGGCGCCCGCGCAGACCGGCTTCATGCGCCGCGCCCCGGTGACGATCGAAGGCAGCGGCTACGAGGTGCGGGAACGGCCGCGCCCGGCCCGCGCCTTTAATGTCGGCGACCGGGTGTTCCACCAGAAGTTCGGCTATGGCGAGGTCCGCAGCGTCGACAGCGACAAGCTGACCATCGCCTTCGATCATTCCGGCGAGAAGCGGGTGATGGACAGCTTCGTCGTCCCCGCCGCCGAGGCAGGATAGGCAAACCCATGCGAGTGATGGTTCGAGGCGCGGCGCTGGCGCTGACCGCCGCGCTGGCGGCGTCCGGCGCGGCCGCGGCGGAGACGGGCGGCACGCTGATCGTCCCCGGCGGCAACGGCGAGATCCTGGCCCTGACCGTGCCGCCGGGCTGGAGCCGCAGCTTCGCCGGCGTCGAGGGCAGCACCACCGTGGTCGAATGGCGCCCCGCCGACCCGGCCGAGGCCGCCGACGGCAGCATCACCGTGACCCGCATCGGCGGGCTGGGCAGCAGCGACCCGGCGGATTTCATCCGCGAGAGCGTCGAGGCCCTGAAGCCGGACTGCGACGACGTGGTCGAAGGCCAGGTCCGGACCGACCCGGCCGGCACCGTGCGCACCGCGCTCGGCTGCACCCGGCGCAAGAGCGACGGCCAGGGCGAGATGCAGCTGCTGCACATCGCCGTCGGCCGCGAGGCGATCTATGTCGCCCGCCGGATCTGGCCGCTGGCCGCCTATGACAAGGCGCATATCCCCCTCTCCTCCGCCCAGATCGCCGAGGGCGGCGCCGATATCGACGACCTTCGCGTGTGCAACCTGCCCGGCGTCGGCACCCCCTGCCCGGCCGAGCTGGCGGCAGCGCTGAAGGACAAGATCACCGACCTGTCGCCGCTGGTGCTGAAGAGCGGAGCGCCCTAACCGGACCGCCAGCGCAGCGCCGACAGCGTGATCAGGCACAGGGCGATGAAGGTCAGGATCGCATTGGCGGCGTGGGAGTATTCCCATTGCAGCCGCAGTTCCGCCCAGTTCCGAGGAACCGCGGTCCAGTTCGCCGTCGCCTGATTGGCGGGATAGGTCCAGAGGAAGAACACCGCGAGCGTGGCGGCCAGGCACAGGGTACCGATCAGGGCGAGCCGGAACGGCCCGGGCTGCCGGCGCGCGCCGATCGCCATGGCGAGATCCGCCGCCAGCGCCGCGATGAGAACGGTGCCGAGCAGCGCCCAGCCGCGATAGATCTCCTGGGCCGTGAAATAGGCGGTCGCGTCCATGCCGAGCTTGTTCGGCATGGCCAGCAGATGCGCGCCGCCCGGAACCAGCGCCAGGGCGGTCAGCACGATGGCCAGGAACTGCAGCGCCTTCATCGAGCGTCTCGCCAGTCTCGGATGAATCTAGACGCTGCCGCCGCGGCGGAAACCCGCCGGGATACCCCGGATGGTGACGCACGCGCACCGCGCGGTGAAGCCGAAAGCTGTTGACTTCGCGCGTACTCCCTTCCCATCATTCGTCCGGCAATAGCGGACTTCCCCGCGGAATCAGAATTCGGCGGCGTGAAGCGAAAGAAATCCGATAAATTAGAATAAATGTGGAGGCTTCAGCATGAACTTCTCCTTGGCTGGCCTGTCGAGGCTCGCCCGCATCGCGGCGCTTTCGCTTGCGGCGATTGCCGCGCCCCTGACGCCCGCCCTAGCCGAGGGCAAGACGATCACGGCGGTGCTGCATTCGGCTCTGCGGGTGCTGGACCCGATCATCACCACCGCCTACATCACCCGCGACCATGGCTACATGATCTACGACACGCTCGTCGCCATGGACGAGCATTACGAGATCAAGCCGCAGATGGCGGACTGGACCGTCTCCGACGACCGCCTGACCTACACCTTCACCCTGCGCGACGGGCTGAAATGGCATGACGGCCAGCCGGTGACGGCGGCGGACTGCGTCGCCTCGCTGCGCCGCTGGGGCCAGCGCGACACGCTGGGCCAGCTGCTGCTGGAGAAGACCGCGTCGCTGGAGGCGAAGGACGACCGCACCATCGTCCTGACCCTGAAGGAGCCTTACGGCCTGGTGCTGCAGGCCCTGGGCAAGCCCAGCTCGATCGTCCCCTTCATGATGCCGAAGCGGGTCGCCGAGACGCCGGCCGACCAGCCGATCACCGACTACACCGGTTCGGGCCCCTTCCGCTTCGTCACCGAGGAGTTCCAGCCCGGGGTCAAGGCGGTCTACGCCAAGTTCGCGGACTATGTGCCGCGCACCGAGCCGGCGAGCTGGGCGGCGGGCGGCAAGGTCGTCAAGGTCGACCGGGTCGAATGGGTGGCGATGAGCGACCAGCAGACCGCGGCCAACGCCCTGCTGACCGGCGAGATCGACTTCTACGAGCAGGTGCCGGTCGATCTGCTGCCGCTGTTCGAGGGCAATGACGAGATCGCGGTCCGCATCGCCAACAAGCTGGGCTTCCAGAACATCGGGCGGATGAACTTCCTGTACCCGCCCTTCGACAACAAGAAGATCCGCCAGGCGGCGCTCTATGCGCTGAACCCGAAGGACTTCATGGATGCGATGACCGGCAACCCGGAATATTACCAGCTCTGCGGCTCGATCTATGGCTGCGGCACGGTGCTGGCCAGCGAGGCCGGCGCGGTGCAGCCGGATATGGTCAAGGCCAAGCAGCTGCTGCAGGAGGCCGGCTATGACGGCACGCCGGTGGTGCTGATGGCGCCCACCGACGTCCCGACCGTCAGCATCCAGCCCAACGTCGCGGCCCAGTCGCTGCGCGAGGCCGGATTCAATGTCGACATGCAGGCGATGGACTGGCAAACGCTGGTCACCCGCCGCGCCAGCCAGGCGCCGCCGAAGGAGGGCGGCTGGAATCTGTTCTTCACCAACTTCGTCACCTTCGACATGGCCGATCCGCTGTCCAGCTTCCCCCTGAACGGCAAGGGGCCGAAGGGAGGCTGGTTCGGCTGGCCGACCGACGCCAGGGCCGAGGAACTGCGCGCCCGCTTCGCCCGCAGCCAGGACCCGGCCGAGCAGAAGGCGCTGGCCGAGGAGCTGCAGAAGCACGTCTATGACGAGGTGATGTACCTGCCGCTCGGCCAGTACAGCGTCCCGACTGCCTGGCGGACCGCGCTAACCGGGGTCCTGGAGGGCCCCGCCCCATATTTCTGGAACATCGACAAGGCCGAGTAGCCGGACGGGCGCGCCGTGCTGACCTATCTCGCCCGCCGCATCCTCGCCACCCTGCCGGTGATCCTGGTCGTGGCGCTGGTGGTGTTCCTGCTGCTGCGGCTGACGCCCGGGGATCCCGCGGCGATCATCGCCGGCGACCAGGCGACGCCGGAGCAGCTCGCCGCCATCCGCGCGGCGCTCGGCTTGGACCAGCCGCTCTCCACCCAGTTCGTGGGCTGGATCGGCCGGCTGCTGCACGGCGACCTCGGTGTCTCGCTGATCTCCAAGGTGCCGGTGCTGCAGATGGTCGGGCAGCGGCTGGAGCCGAGCCTGAGCTTGGCCGTCCTGACCATCCTGGTCGCCGTGGCGGTGGCGGTGCCGCTCGGCACCCTCGCCGCCTGGCGCCAGGGCGGCTGGGTCGACCGCATCACCATGTCGGTCTCGGTTCTGGGCTTCTCGGTGCCGGTCTTCGTCGTCGGCTATCTCTGGATCCTGCTGTTCGCGATCGAGTGGAAGCTGCTGCCGGTGCAGGGCTTCAAGAGCCTGGCCGACGGGCTGTGGCCCTTCCTGCAGCGCATGATCCTGCCGGTGATGACGCTCAGCCTCGTCTACATCGCGCTGATCGCCCGCATCACCCGGACCAGCGTGATCGAGGTGCTGGGCGAGGACTATGTCCGCACCGCCCGGGCCAAAGGCATCAGCGAGCGCGCCGTGCTGTTCCGCCATGCGCTGCGCAACGCCGCGGTGCCGATCGTCACCGTGATCGGCATCGGCATCGCCCTTCTGATCAGCGGCGTGGTGGTGACCGAGAGCGTGTTCAACCTGCCCGGCATCGGCCGGCTGACGGTGGAGGCGGTGCTGGCGCGCGACTATCCGGTGATCCAGGCGGTGATCCTCCTGACCTCCTTCGTCTATGTCGCGGTCAACCTCGTCATCGACCTCGCCTACACCGCGCTCGACCCGAGGATCCGCTACTGATGGCCGCCGACACACCCCTGGAGCTGCCGCAGCGTGGCCCGGTCCAGGCCGCGGCCGCGGCGCTGACCGCCAACCTGCCGACGCTGCTCGCCGCACTGGTGCTGGCGCTGATCGTCCTCGGAGCGGTGTTCGCGCCGCTGCTGTTCACCCAGGACCCGGCGGCGATGGCCCCGGCGATGCGGCTGAAGCCGGCGACCTGGGAGCACTGGCTGGGCACCGACGCCTATGGCCGCGACGTCTACTCCCGCATCGTCTACGGCGCCCGGGTGTCGCTGGTGGTCGGCATCGGCGCCGCCGCGGTCAGCGTCGTCATCGGCCTCGCCATCGGCTTGGTGGCCGGCTTCTTCCGCGTCGTCGACGCGGTGGTGATGCGGGTGATGGACGGGCTGATGGCGATCCCGAACATCCTGCTGGCCATCGCCGTGGTCGCGCTGTCCGGCGCCACGCTGTGGACCGTGCTGGTCGCCATCACCATCCCGGAGATCCCGCGCGTGGTCCGGCTGGTGCGGTCGGTGGTGCTGTCGGCGCGGGAGGAGCCCTATGTCGAGGCCGCGATCGCCGCCGGCACCTCCCTGCCCCGGATCCTGTGGCGGCACCTGATGCCGAACACCCTGCCGGCGCTGATCGTCCAGGGCACCTATGTCTGCGCCTCGGCGATCCTGACGGAGTCGATCCTGTCCTTCCTCGGCGCCGGCCTGAGCCCGGAGATCCCGACCTGGGGCAACATCATCGCCGAGGGCCGCAACTACTTCCTGGTCAAGCCGACGCTGATCCTGTGGCCGGGCCTGCTGGTGTCGCTGACCGTGCTGTCGGTCAACCTGGTCGGCGACGCGCTGCGCGACGCGCTCGACCCGCGCATGGCGAAGAGGGGCTGAGATGCCGGACGCTTCCGACACCGCGGTCCTGGAGATCCGCAACCTCGCCGTCCGCATCGCCGGCCCGGCCGGCATGCCGCGCGTGGTCGAGGACGTGTCGCTCGAGGTCCATGCCGGCGAGACCGTCTGCGTCGTCGGCGAGAGCGGCTCCGGCAAGTCGGTCACCGCCCTCGCAACCATGGGGCTGCTGCCGCGCCGGGCGCTGGAGCCGGCCGGCGGGTCGATCCACCTCGAGGGCGAGGAGCTGCTGCAGGCCTCGCCGGCCCGGCTGCGCGCCCTGCGCGCCACGAGCATGGCGATGGTGTTCCAGGAGCCGATGACGGCGCTGAACCCGGTCGCCACCGTCGGCCGCCAGATCGAGGAGGTGCTGCGCACCCACACCGGGCTCGGCGCCGCCGAGCGGCGGGGCCGTATCCTGGAGATCCTGCGGCAGGTGCATCTGCCGGAGGTCGACCGCATCTTCGCCTCCTACCCGCACCAGCTGTCGGGCGGGCAGCGCCAGCGCATCGTCATCGCCATGGCGCTGGTGCTGCGGCCGCGGCTGCTGATCTGCGACGAGCCGACCACGGCGCTGGACGTCACCACCCAGCGCCAGATCCTGAGCCTGATCCGCGAGCTGCAGGAGCAGCAGGGCACGGCCGTGCTGTTCATCACGCATGACATGGGCGTGGTCGCCGAGATCGCCGACCGGGTCGTGGTGATGCGGCGCGGCCGGCTGGTCGAGACCGGCGGCAAGCAGGACATCCTGCGGCGGCCGGCCGAGCCCTATACCCGCGAGCTGATCGCGGCGGTGCCGAGCCTGGTGCCGCGGGCGCCGCGCGCTCCGGTATCCGCCCCGCCGGTGCTGGAGACGGTCGGCCTGGGCAAGACCTATCGCAGCCGTTCCGGCCTCGCCCGAACGCGCGAGGTCGCCGCCGCCGAAGGGGTGACGCTGCGCCTGGCGCCGGGCCGCACCCTCGGCATCGTCGGCGAGTCCGGTTCGGGCAAGTCGACCGTGGCGCGCTGCGTCATGCGGCTGATCGAGCCTTCGGCCGGCGAGATCCGGATCGGCGGCACCGACGTCGCCGGGCTGTCGCGCCGGCAGCTGCGGCCGCATCGCCGCCGGGCGCAGATCGTGTTCCAGGATCCCTACCGTTCGCTCAATCCGCGGCTCCGCATCTCCGACACCCTGATCGAGGGGCCGATGAATTTCGGCCTGCCGCGCGCCGAGGCGCTGGAGCGGGCGCGGCGGCTGATGCCGCTGGTCGGGCTCGACGCCACGGCGCTCGACCGCTTCCCGCACCAGTTCTCCGGCGGCCAGCGCCAGCGCATCGCCATCGCCCGGGCGCTGGCGATGGAGCCGGACCTGCTGGTCGCCGACGAGGCGGTCTCGGCGCTCGACGTCTCGGTCCAGGCCCAGGTGCTGGTGCTGCTGGAGGAGATCCAGGAGCGCCTCGGCATCGCCATCCTGTTCATCACCCACGACCTGCGCGTCGCGGCGCAGATCTGCGACGAGGTGGCGGTGATGCGCCAGGGCCGGGTGGTGGAGATCGGGCCGGCGGCCGAGGTGCTGCGCCGGCCGCGCGACGACTACACCCGCCAGCTGTTCGAGGCGGCGCCGGGCCGGCACTGGGACTTCGCCAACTTCCGCCCGGTCGCGCTGGAGGCCGCGGCCCAGGCCTGATCAGCCGAGTGTGAAGCCCAGCGCCTCCGCCTCCCTCGGCCGCAGCACGCCGTCCGCGACCCGGCCGGAGGCGGCCTGCCAGTCGTAGAGCGCCTTGGCGGTGAAGCCGTTGAACATGCCGGCAGTGAAGCCCCAGTCCGGGATCAGCCCGAGATCGATGAAGGCGTCCTGCAGCAGCCGGACCTCATGGCCGCTCGACCCCGGCATCAACCGGGCCAGGCCGGGGGCCCGCTCCGCCACCAGGCGCAGATGCCGGCCGGCGAGCAGGAGATAGTCGAAACAGAGTCCGGTGTCGGCCGGATCCGGGCAGGGGCTGAGCCCGGCCGCCTGGCGGAAGGCGGCGTAGGAGCCGGTCGGGTCGGCCGGCGGCAGGTGCCGGCCCGGCAGGGTCTGACAGCCGGCGGAGGAGAACTCGATACCATCGCCCGGCCAGCCGGCAGCGTGGATGTTGTCCTCCGGCGCGCAGATGTCGAAGCGGCCGGACAGGTCGTAGCCGGCGGCGTCGGGCGAGCGCCAGACCGGCACCTCGACGGTGCGGTCGAGCTGGAACGCCCCCTCCTCCGCCGGCCGGCCGGCAGGCACATGCGGTCCGACCACATAGGGGTGCAGCCCGGGCGCCAGCATGTTGGCGATGCGCTGGTCCGGCGCCTCGGCCTGGCGGCGCATGTAGTCGGCGTTCGGGACGGTCGAGCCGGACCAGGCGGCCAGCCGCCCCGCCGGCCGGTCCCAGATCCCGAGGACGCAGCGCGGCACCCGGTGATCCGGCCGTGCTTCGCACAGCCGCAGCTCATCGCGCCAGAGGCCGGCCGTCTCGGGCTCGGCCAGGGCGCAGCCGCGCAGCCCGAACAGGATCGTCGCCCCGCGCGGCCGGAAGCGGGACAGCCGGCACAGCGTCTCGAAGGTCCCGGCCTCCGCGGCGAAGACGGTGTCGGCGAAGGGCGCCGCCAGATGGGCGTAGTTCGGCGAGCGATCGTCGTCGTGCCAGACGGGCGGCATCCGGATCCTCAGGCTTCGAGCAGCGCGTGCAGCCGGGCGCCGACGGCTGGCAGGAAGCGGCGGTTCCGGGCCATGTGCTGTCCGACGGTGTAGACGGCAGCGACGACGCTGCGGCCGGAGGGGGTCTCCCAATACGCCATGTCGTGCCGGGTCTCGCCGGTCCAGCCGGCCTTCGACCACAGCCGGACATCGCGCGGCAGCGTCTCGCCCAGGAAGCCGCGGACCTGGTCCTCGTAGCCCGGCGGCAGCCGCTCCGGGTCGCGCTCATGCTCGCGGTCGAGCAGCTCCATCATCCGGCCGCAGGTCGCGGGCGAGACCAGCTGCCCGGCGACGATGCCGTGCAGCAGCGCCGCCGCCGCGCGCGGGGCGATCAGGTTGCCGCCATGGACCCGCGCCGCCTTCTCCCGGCCATAGGGCGAGTCCTCATAGGTGCTGTGCCATAGCCGGAGGCGCTCGAACTCCGGCCAGCCCCAGCTTTCGAACCAGCGATGGATCGCCTGGCGCTTGTCCCACCAGACGGCCATCTCCGCCTCCGGCAGCGGGCCGCCCGGCGTGGTGCCGGTCATGCGGCCGAACAGGTAGGTGGTGGCGTCGTTGCTGGACTGGCGGATCATCGCCGACAGCGCCCGCAGGTCCTCCTCGTCCGGCCGCAGCAGGCCGGCCTCGACCCAGTGCTGGAAGGCAACCAGGTAGAAGCTCTTGCAGGTGCTGGCCGGATACACCGCGACCTCGTCGCGATGGCTGAAGACCGCCCCATCGGAGTAGCGGTCTGCCGCGCCGTCGCGCAGCCGGCCGGGATAGAGCCTGAAGGTCAGGCCGAAATCCTCCGGCCCGACCTCGCCCTCGAACGCGTCGAGCAGGTCGCGGACCAGTTGCGGTCCGATGGCGGGCGCGTCCATCAGCCGGCGCAGGCGGAGACGAAGGCTGCGAGGATGGCTCGGTCGGCCTCGCTGCGTAAATACTCCGGGTGCCACTGCACGCCGAGGCAGAAGCGCTGCCCGGGATGCTCCACCGCCTCCACCACACCGTCTGGGGCGACGCCGGAGACCACGAGATCCGGCCCCGCCGCCTTCACCGCCTGGTGGTGCGAGCTGTTGACGCCGAAGCGCGCCGCGCCGGTGATGCGGGACAGCAGCGTGCCGGGCCCGACCTCGACCTCATGCGCCGCCACCCAGCCGGCCGGGTCGTGGATCTTCCGCTCCGGGCTGTGGTCGAGAGCGTTGTCGATCTCGGCCGGGATGTGCTGCACCAGCGTGCCGCCCAGCACCACCGCCAGCAGCTGCTCGCCGCCGCAGATGCCGAGCACCGGCAGGTTCCGCGCCACCGCGCCCTCGACCAGCGCCCATTCGAACCGGGTGCGCACCGGCTTGGTCTTCACAGTCTCGTGCACCGAGCCGGCGCCCCAGAGCACGGGGTCGACATCGAAGCCGCCGCCGGTGACGACGATGCCGTTGCACAGGTCGAGATAGCGGTCGACCGCGTCGACCAGATGCGGCAGCGCCAGCGGCGCGGCGCCGAACTCGGCCAGCGACCCGCAGTAGTTCTGCCGCAGCGCGTACCAGGGCGAGGAGGAATAGCCGCCCGCCTCCTCGGCATCCAGGGTCACTCCGATGACGGGCTTGGCGGTGGGCATGATCGTTCCTGTGGGAAGCGGAGCGGTCTATCGGTGATGCCCGGCGCCCCGACGGCTGTCAAATTCCGGCCGGTTATGGGACCCGCATCGGCCGTTATCGCCTGGCGCTGCGGGTGCGCTGGGTCGGCTTGCCGGTGAGGTGGTCGAGGAACAGATGCGCGGCGTGCGAAAGCGGGTAGTTCTCGTGGTGCAGCGCCGTGATCGGCAGGGTGATCTCCGGCACGATGGCGCGGACGGTGACGTCCGGCACGGCCCAGGCCTGGGCAGTGTGCTCGTCGACGATGGCCGAGCCGGCGCCGTAGCGCACCAGCGGCAGCGCCAGGTAGTAGGTCTGGATCAGGTTCTTCGGGGCGTAGCGGATGCCGGCGCGGGCGAAGGCGTCGGACAGGGTGGCGCCGATCGAGGTGTCGGGGTCGACGCCGATCAGCGTCTCCACATCGATCCGGTCGAGCGTGATCTCCGCCGCCTCGCCGGGCCGGAGCGGCGCGGTCGACAGATGCACCAGCCGCGAGGTGCCGATCGCGGTCTTGCGCATGCCCGGCGGCAGCACCGGCTCATAGGCGATGGCGAGGTCGAGGCTGTTGGTGGCGATCAGCTCCAGGATCTCGCGGGTGTGGTGGGTGCGCAGGTCGAAGCTGACGCCCGGGTGGCGGCGGTGGAACTGGGCCATCTGCTCGGTCATGAAGCCGAAGCCGAGGCTGGGCAGGCAGGCGATGCGGACATGGCCTTCGCGCCCGCGCCGGAGGTTGGCGGCGATGCTGGAGATCCGCTCCAGCCCCGCGAAGGTGCGGTCGATCTCGACCTCCAGCAGCTTGGCCTCGCGGGTCGGCACCAGCTTGCCCTTCACCCGCTCGAACAGGCGCAGCCCCAGCTGGTCCTCGGCATGGCGCAGCAGCTTGCTGACCGCTGGCTGCGAGACGTTCAGCAGCTCGGCCGCGCCGGTGATCGACCCGGCCTTCTGCACCGCCTGCAGCGCCTCGATATGCCTCAGCCTGATGGTCATCCCGTCTCCTCCGCCCGGATCGGGATCGCACAGCGGCGGGGGCATGACAAGCCGGCCCAGCCGTGCGAGGGTCCGGCCATGATCCGCATCACCGCCCGCATCGCGCTGGACGAGCGCGACATCGAGGAGAGCTTCATCCTCGCGTCCGGCCCCGGCGGGCAGAACGTGAACAAGGTCGCGACCGCGGTGCAGCTGCGCTATCCCATCGACCGCGCCGGGCTGCCGGAGGAGATGCGGGCGCGGCTGGAGGCGCTGGCCGGGCAGCGCCTGACCAAGGACGGCGTGCTGGTGATCACCGGCCGCGAGCATCGCAGCCAGGAGCGCAACCGGGCCGAGGCGCTGGACCGGCTGGTCGAGCTGTTCCGGCGCGCCGCCGTCGCCCCCAAGAAGCGCCGGCCGACCCGGGCAACGCTGGGCAGCAAGATCCGGCGGCTCGACGCCAAGAGCAAACGGTCGGCGGTGAAGAGAATGCGCGGCAGCCCGGGCGAGGACTGACGTCCCGTCCGGGTCGAGTGGCATGGCCTGCAGCGCCCTTCCTTCGTGATTGCGAGCGCAGCGAAGCAATCCAGGGCTGATTGGCGTGGCCCTGGATTGCTTCGTCGGCTTCGCCTCCTCGCAATGACGATGAAGACGGGCAGCACTGGGGCCTCCCCTACTCCGCCTTCCAGGCGCCCCAGAGCCGCGGCTTGTCGGCCGCCCAGGGGCGATAGCCCTTCAGCTTCGGCCCGACGGCGTCGACCGCCGGGTCGTAGTAGAGGCCGATGATCGGCACCTGCTCCGCCGCCAGCGCGTGCAGCTGCTTCAGCGCGTCCTTGCGCGCCGCGGCATCCTCGGTCTCGACCGACCGCGCCAGCAGTTCCGCCGCCTTCGGGTCGTCCCACTGCTCGGCCGGGTTCTCCGACTTGCGGCCGATCAGGATGCCGTAGAGCAGCGACGGGTCGAGCCGGGCCGAGAAGGCGAAGGACTGCAGCTGGAACTTGCCGGCGATGTAGTTGTCGAGCTGCGTCGCCCAGTCCAGCACCTCCAGCCGCGCGTCGATCCCGGCCGCGGCCAGCATCGCCTGGACCAGTACGGCGTTGTCGTACATGCCGTCGTAGCGCTTGTTGGCCTGGATGGTAATCGGCTGGCCCTTGTAGCCGGCCTCCTGCAGCAGCGATTGCGCCTTGGCCGGATCGTAGGCCGGCCAGTCGAGGAAGCCGTCATCGAAGAAGCTGCTGCTGCGGGCCACGGCCGAGGGGTTGGCCTCCGTCAGGCCATAGGTGCGGGCCTCGGCGATCTGCTTCAGGTCGATCGCATGGGCGATCGCCCGGCGGACGCGCGGATCGGACAGCAGGGGATCGGTGGTCTGGACCAGGATCACCGACCAGCCGAGGCCCTGGGCCGTCTCGACCGTGCCGCCATTGGCCTTGACCTGGTCGATCTTCGCCGGCGCCAGGCTGGGCAGCAGGTCGACCTGGCCCGTGGCCAGCGCCGCCTCCGCCGTCGACGGGTCGGGCACGATCTGGAAGCGGATCGTGTCGGCATGGGCGATGCGGGCGCCGGCATAGCCGCTGCCGGGTTCGGACAGCGGCTTGTAGTCGGCGAAGCGCTGCAGCACCACCGCCTCGCCCCGCTTCCACGAGGCCAGCTTGTAGGGCCCGGTCCCGATCGGCGCGTTCCAGCTGCCGTCCGGGTTCAGGCTGTCCGGGCTGATCGTGCCGCTGGCGAAGCACTGGAAATTGGCCAGCTGCGCCAGGAACAGGGCGTTCGGCGCGGCCAGGCGGAAGCGGATCGTCTGCGGGTCCGGCGTCTCCACCGCCTCGACCTTCAGCCCGCCGGAGCCGTCGAAGAGCGGCCGGCAGGTCCAGCTCTCCGTCGCCCAGCGGCGGTCCCAGCTCCATTTCACCTCGGCCGAGGTGACCGGCTTGCCGTTGTGGAACAGCGCCCCCTGGCGGATCTTGAAGTCGTAGGTCCGGCCGCCGTCCGTGACCGTCCAGGACTCGGCCAAGGCCGGGCCGACGGTCAGGTCCTCGCGATAGCCGACCAGGGATTCGACCACATGCTGCATCACGGTGTCCGTGTTGCCGTCGCGGTTGATGCCGGGATCGGTGCTGCGGATATCCGCGGTCAGCGCCACGGTGATGGTGCCGCCGTCGCGCGGCGCGTCCTGCGCCGCCGCGCCGGCAGCCAGGACCAGGGCGAGCGCGAGCCCGCCGAACATCGCCTTCATCACTGCCCCCTGTTTGTCGTTGTTGACCGTCAGACCTTTTTTCGCCGGGCGAGCACCTCCCCGAAGAAGCTCTTCACCGCGCCCAGCAGCTCGCGGTCGTCATGGCCGATGCCGGGGATGGTGTCCTGCTGTACGGCGACGCCCTGCGCCTCCAGGCTGCGGCGCAGCGACCGCATCCGGTCCTGGCGGTTGCGGCCGGCGAGGTCGGCGCCGGGCATCCACCAGGCGTCGCCCGGCTTGATGGTGATCTCCCAGGTCTCGGTGTCGTCGCCGCCGATCACCATATGCACCGGCACCCGGCGGATGGCGTCGAGGTCGAGCGGCTTGCCGAACACGGCCTCGAAGTTCCGCACCCCGACCCAGAAGTCGTGCTCGAAATCGAGCAGGGTGACGACGCCGGGCGCGCCGATCGAGGCGCCCAGCAGCCGCTCCGGATGCAGGTAGAGGAAGCGGTGGGTGAAGTGTCCACCGCCGGAGAAGCCGTACATCAGCACCCGGTCGCCCTCGATCCGGTACCGGGCTTGGGTCTCGGCGATCATGGCCAGCAGCACGGCGTCGTAATGCAGGTCGCCGGCGCGTAGCAGCTTGTAGCTGGACAGGTCGCCCGGTTCGGTGATGCCGACCGGGAACAGCGGCGCCAGCACGATTACGCCGTGCCGCTCGGCGAAATCGGCGAAGCCGTCGCGGTAGGTCTGCATGCCGCGCTCGGTGCCGTGCACGATCACCGCCAGCGGCCAGCGGTCGGCGCCGTCCTCGTCGTAATCCTCCGGCACATAGGCGCAGTAGCAGAAGCGCTGGTCGAGGCCGCAGGCATAGACCGTGGTCGCCCCGAAATCGCTGGACGTCAGCACCCTGCCATGCCCGTGCGGCCGCGCCATGATGGTCCTCCCAACTCCCTGCTTGCCGAAAGTGAGACATGTTTTTAGGAGCATGAAAAGCACAATCGTCGCGATTCTATCGACGCCGGCGTTCTTTCGTGAGGCAGAAACGCAGACGTCGTTCACGCAGACGCGCGCAGCCGTCCCCATCCTCCCGTATGGGAGGGGAGCAGAAGACCGGCAAAGAGAAACGGAATGGGCTGATGTGACCCGCGGCAGCGCTCAGCTGCTGTCCGGCTTCGGGACCGTGAACGGCGCGAGGCCGTCTTCGGACTCGTCCGGCTGCGCGGGCCAGCCGTCTACGGTGTCGGAATTCACAGCAGTGACGTCCGTGCCCGCGTCGGGCGGACTGCCGGAGGCATTGTCGTTGGCCTGGGCGACATCGTCCCAGCCCGGCGGCAGCCGGCTCGGGTCCAGCCGGCGGCCGAGCCAGCGGCAGACCTCGCGCACGAACTCGCCGGCCGACAGGGTGTCGAGCTGCACGTCCAGCACCTCGTCTTCGGTCAGCCGCTCCCACACCTGCTCCCGCAGGCGTTCGGTCTCCTCGGGATCGACAGCCGGATCGAGCGGGACAGGCGCGACTGCATCAGCGGGAAATCCGGCGGCTCCTGCGGCTCCGCCGGGGTTGCCTGCTGCTGCCGCTCGGTCAGCCGCTTGCTGCGGATGTCGATCTCGACCACCTCGCGCAGCTTGTCCAGCGCCCATCCCGTCCAGTTCAGGTCGGGATCGGTCGGCCGGGCCTCGCCCGCCTCGCCATCGGTCTGCGCCATGTCCATAGAACATATCATGAACATGTGTTCCGAGTTAAGCAAGAGGCGGAATGGGCCTGGTCGGCAGGACGGCAATGGAGATCGTGTCGCCGCATGAGCGGTCGCGTAGATCGGTCTGAAGCACGCCCATCGGCAGACGTCGCGTCGGCGCTCCGAAGCGGACACTACGGGAACCTGTGAGAGCCGCCGCTACATGACCCTGGAAAGCGTCGCCCCCTCTGGGCGATTATCGCACCGTCAGCCTGCCTGGCCTGACAGGCTCCCCCTCCCGGCCATGCCGGGAAACCGAACTGCGTGATCAACCCGCCCTTTTCAACGCCGCCGCGATGTCCGCTTCGAGTTCTTCCACGAGCGTACGGTATTCACGAACCACCTTGTCGTCGACCGGACGTCTGGCGATGAGGGTGTCCAGGGTCTCTACTGCCAATTGGTGGTCTTCGCAGAGCGAGCGAAATGGCTCACTCTGTTCGGCGAGGGAGCCGATCAGATGCGCCAGCTCCGGGAACCGCTCGATGGCCTTCTTCATCGCGTCGGCAGCCCTCTCAAACGGCTGCGAGAACTGACGGCGGCCGTTCACAGCCGAACCGAACGACTACTGTCTCAGTCATAATAGAATAGGATTCGAGCGAGCAGGAGTATTTTACAGTATAAGTCGAGATGTCGCCGCGGGGGAGGCGGTCACATGGCGCAAACGTCAGCCCTTCAACGCTCGAGCGCGACCATCCAAGACCAGCGCAACGAGGCCGAGCGGAGCGTGGTCGCTGAACGTCCGAAGGGATCACGATTCCCGAATGGCCGGCGCACGGCCACTGTCTGCCCCGCCGCCACGGCCGCCGCACTTCGAAATCCGCCGTGATGCCGGACACGACTTCACCTGCCCTGCCAGCCGAGGCGATCCGCGAGGCGCTCGAACGGATTCTCGCCAGCACGGATTTCAGCGTGTCCGAGCGGAATCGCCGCTTTCTCCGGTACGTGGTTGAAGAGACGCTCGCGGGGCGGACCGACCGCATCAAGGGCTACAGCATCGCCGTGGCGGTTTTCGATCGCGATGAGAGCTTCGACCCG
Source organism: Inquilinus limosus DSM 16000 (assembly GCF_000423185.1). GTDB lineage: Bacteria > Pseudomonadota > Alphaproteobacteria > DSM-16000 > Inquilinaceae > Inquilinus > Inquilinus limosus. Next base: position 170,525 of record NZ_KE383987.1, read on the forward strand.
CAGGTCGACCCGATTGTCCGGATCGAGGCCGGCCGGCTGCGGCGTTCGCTGGACCACTACTATCTCACCGGCGGCCAGGACGACGCGATCCGCATCACCGTCCCGAAGGGCACCTACGTCCCGACGTTCACCGCCAGGGAAGCGGCGGGGCCGACGATCGCCCCGCTTCCGGACCCACCGCCCCTATTGCCGCCGGACCCGACGGGGCCGGCCAGCCCCGAATCGATTGCCCCGCCCAAGCCCGACCTCCCTGGGAACAGGCTCAGCCGGTTACACCGGTTTCCGCTGAGTGGCATTCTGATCGTGGTCGCGGTCATCGTGCTCGGCGCCGTCTGGCGCCTGGACGCGCTCACACGGCCCAACGCGCAAATCGAGGCGACGATGCGACGTGGTCCGGCGGTGGTGGTGGCCCAGCTCGAGGAACGCGATCCCGACGCCGCCCGCCTCCATCTCGGGGCCGGCCTGACCCACGAAATCATCGCTGCACTGAGCCGCTACAAGTACCTCTTTGTGTTCGGCGCCGACACCAGCCTCGGGCTCGGCCCGGGGAACAGCGCCGACACCCTCGCACGGCAGCTATCGGCCGATTATGTGCTGTCCGGAAGCGTCAGCGCGACGCCGGACCGAATCCGGCTGCTGGTCTCGCTGATCGACGGCGAGACGGGCCGTCATCTCTGGTCGCAATCTTATGAGAGCCCGGTCGTTCCCGCCCGGATCGTCGACATCCAAGCGGAAATCGCGCGCCGTGTCGTCGACAGCGTGGCACAGCCTTATGGCGCCATCTACGGGGACAAGATCACCGGATTGACTGCCAAGCCGCCGGAACAGTTCAGTTCCTATGAATGCGTCCTTCTCTTCTACGCCTATTGGCGCCGGACGGAGAGCGCCCTCTATCCGCCCGTGCGGGATTGCCTGGAGCGAACGATCGTCGACGACCCGGACTATGCCGACGCCTGGGCCGCGCTGGCCCTGGTTTATGCCGATGTGGTGCGTTTCGGCATCCACGCCGATTCGGTTGCCTTCGACCCGCTTGAGCGCGCGTTGGGGCTGGCGCAGCGTGCGGTCGTCTTGGCGCCCGATGCGCCGCTCGGTTACCAAGCACAGCACCTCGTGTTCTGGCTGAGGCATGATGTCGAGCAGAGCTTTGCGGCCGCCCGCGCCGGGTTGGCTCGCAGCCCGAACAATGCGGAGCTCCTGGCCGATCTCGGCGGCCGTTTGTGCCTCGCGGGGCAGTTCGCCGAGGGCTTGCCGCTTCTGACCGAAGCCTTTGCCCGCAATCCGGGCCAGCCCACCATCTACCGCCTCGGCTTCTTCCTGGCGCACTACATGGCCGGACAATACGAGGACGCGCTGACCGAGGCCTTGAAGATCGACCAGCGGCACAATCGGTTCACGCATGTGGCCCATGCGATCGCCTATGCCCAGCTGGGGCGGAAAGAGCAGGCAACCGAGGAGATCGACCTGCTGCTGAAGCTCAACCCCGGTTACGGCGACCGGGTCGTGACCGACCTGCAGGCCCGGAATGTGGCGCCGGAGATCATCCGCGCAGTCGTCGACGGGCTACGCAAGGCCGGGCTCGACGTTCCACAGGCGGGAATTTAGCCGCTTCGCTGGGACTGTATCGGCTACGACAACGGTAAATTACCTGCGGTTACCTGCCCAAGCGCTGCCGCCGTCGGCACTCTCCCGCTGACATTGAGGCGTGCGGTTCGACCCGGGCGATCGTCGGTCCGGATCGATGATCTACGGTCGGGGTTAACCCGGCACCGTGGCCGGCTGCGCCTCATCCGCCCGACGCATCGCTTGGAGGCCAGCATGGACCAAGGGGCCGATACGATGTCTGCCCGCCATCCTCGCAGGCGGCTGCCTGCGCTGGCTGCTGCGGTCCTGACGCTGGCCGTGTCGATCGTGCCGTCCGTCCGGGCACAGGACAATAGCGCCGCGACCATCCTCAAGGCGATGGCCGACTACACGAGAGGCCAGAAGACGCTTTCGCTCACATTCGATGCCGACATCGAGGTGATCACGCCACAGCTCGAGAAAATTCAGTTCACCAGCTCGGGCGAGGTGCTGCTGATCCGTCCGGACAAGCTGCGCATGCGGCGGACGGGTGGCTACGCCGATGTCGAGCAGTCCTTCGACGGCAAGACGCTCACCGTCTACGGCAGGAGCATCAACGCCTTCGCGCAGCTGGACACACCCGGGACGGTCGATCAGCTCATCGACAGATTGCGGACCGAATATTCGATCTCGGCGCCGGGGGCCGATCTCCTGCTCTCGCGCGTCTATGACGAACTGATGGCGGACGTCATCGAGGCGAAGCACATCGGCCAAGGCGTCATCGACGGCATCGAATGCGAGCATCTGGCGTTCCGCAACCAGGACACCGACTGGCAGCTCTGGGTCGAGATTGGCGGGCAGCCGATCCCGCGCAAGCTCGTCATCACCAGCAAGGCGATCGCCGCGGCGCCGCAATACACGCTGCGCATCAAGACGTGGGAGACGGACGTGCCGGCGGAGGCGGAGCAATTCGCGCTCGATCTCCCGCCCAACGCCAGAAAAATCGGCATGGATGCGCTGGAGCATCTCGACGAGGTTCCGCCCGGCGTCGCGACAGGAGGCCGGCCATGACACCTCTCGCGAGGATTCTGGTTCATATGCCGCTTGTGGCGATTGCAGGCGCGGTCGGCCTCCTGTGGAACGGCGAGATCTCGCTGAGCCACGGTCCTGCGCTGATAACCCAGGCCCACGCCCGCATCGGACGCCCGCTGACGCCGCTGAGCTACGCCGGGGTCGCTCGGCGCACGACACGCCGGGCCGTCGCCGTGGGTGCCGCGACGGCCGCGCCCGTCGTGGTCGCCCCTGCACCCGCCTGCGTACAGGTCGTGAACGCCTATGGGCAGATCACCTACAGATGCCCATGAGCGACGGCCGACTTCAGGGTCGGCGACGCGGCGCCACGTTAGTCCAGGTCAGCCTAGCCGGCCCGCTAGATCTACCGGTCCGGCCTGACTCATCTTCCTGCCCATTTTTGCATGGAGCGATTGCCTTGACGAATTCGACATCCCGACAAGCCCCGGCCCGCCCTCGGCGAATGATGCAGTCCGGCGCGTGGCTGGCAGCCGCCGCGATGTTGCTGGCGGCGTGCTCGAACCGGGATTCAGGAGGCGCTCCCGCGTCGATCCAGGGTCGGGCGCCGGATGCCACGGTGGAGATGCATGAGGTCCAGGCCGCGTATATCGGCAGCGGCAGCGGCGGCAGCGGCACCTTGTTCTTCCGCGGCCGAAGCTACCCGTTCAGGGTCGGCGGGGTCGGGATCGGCGGCATCGGCCTGTCGACGGTCGACGCCCACGGCGAGGTCTACAATCTGCAGAGCATGGAGCAGTTTCCAGGGACCTATGCCCAGGGCCGGTACGGTTTCGCCATCGGCACTGCGAGCGGAGGCGATCTCTGGCTGAAGAACGAAGCCGGCGTCGTCATGCACCTGGTCGCCAAGCGGGAGGGCTTGATGCTGAGCCTCGGCGCGGATGCGATCAGGATCTCCATGGATCAGTGACGTCCCGGCGGCTCGCGCAAAGCGAAAGAGGATGCCTGAAATGCCGACGCTCCTTGCCGGTACCGCCCGACGCACATGCGTGATCGGTATGTTGATCGGGGTTCTGTGGGACGCGCCCTCAGGCGGTCCGGCCGCGGCCCAGGACATGGCGGCGTCGTTCGCGAGCGCACCGGACGGGCCGTGGTTCGTCCGGATCACGCCCTATGCCTGGCTGCCCTCGGTCAGCGGCAGCACCCGGGGAGACCATCGCGTCCCGTCGCTGTCGATCGACAAGGATTTCTCCGATATCCTGACCGATCTCGACTTCGCCGCCATGATCGTCGGCACGGTGCGCTACGACCGGGTCGGCCTGCTGGTCGACCTCGACTACGTGTCCCTCAGCGTCGACGGCAACCTGTCCGGTCCGTTCAGGACCAGGTACCACACCAACCTGGAAGCCCTTGTGGCGACGGTCGGCGCCACCGCCCGCGTGGTCGACGAGCCGAAGCTCGGCATCGATCTCCTGGTCGGCGCCCGGATTCTGGGGCTGTGGATCGACGGCAACCTCAAGGGCCAGGGCCCGTTCGGCCGCTCGCGCGGCTTCAGCGACAGCGCCACGATCGTCGACGGCCTCGTCGGCGTCCGCGCCGGTGTCGAGCTCGGCGACGGCTTCTCGCTGATCGGCTACGCCGATATCGGCGCCGGCAACTCCGACCTCACCTGGCAGGTGCTCGGCGCAGTTGAATACTCCTTCAGCAACTCGGTCTCGGGTGCGATCGGGTACCGCTACCTCGGTTACGACTTCGGCGGCCATGCGCCGCTCGATGACCTTGCCCTTTATGGGCCGATCCTCGGCGTCACGATCCGGTTCTGACCGAAGGCTTACCCTCTGCTCGTCGACATTAGCGAAATTTCAGCAATCGAACGATTTGGCCTTCAGGTCAGTACCATCTTCGATATAGATTAGGGAGGTCTGCAATGCAGCTCATCAGGTCATTGGGTCCCGTACTGTCTTTATTCGCCGTTCTGGCGACAGCCGATATTTCATCGGCGCAAGATCAGAACCCTGCACGGCCGATCTCCGAGCAGGAGGCGCATTCCATCGCCGTCGACGCGTACATTTACTTTTACCCCCTCGTGACGATGGATGTGACTCGCAAGCAGCTCACCAACGTCAGGCCGGGCACGGCTGCGATCGGCGGCCCGATCAACACGTTCGACAATATCCCGGCCTTTCCGGCCGCTGATATGAGGGCGGTCGTACGGCCCAACTTCGATACGCTTTATTCTTCCGCCTGGCTCGATCTGACGAAGGAGCCGGTGGTGGTCTCGGCACCGGACACAAACGGACGCTATTACCTGCTGCCGATGCTCGACATGTGGACCGACGTCTTTGCTTCACCCGGTTGGCGCACCACGGGCACGCAGGCCGTCAATTTTCTGGTGACACCGCCCGGCTGGCGGCCCGAACTGCGCGATAAATCCATCGAGGAGCTCGGATTGCCGGAGGGCACGCAGCTCATCGAGGCGCCGACGCCGTATGTCTGGGTCATCGGCCGCACCAAGACCGACGGGCCACCGGACTACGATGCCGTGCACAAGATCCAGGCGGGCTACAAGATCACTCCCCTGTCCGAATGGGGCAAGCCCGCGAAACCCGTCGAGGTTAGTGTCGATCCCGGCGTCGATATGAAGATGCCCCCGAAGGTCCAAGTCGACACCATGCCGGCCGGCCGGTACTTCGTATACGCGGCCGAGCTGCTCAAGCTGCACCCGCCGCACGACACAGACCAGCCGATCATCGCCCAGATGAGCCGCATCGGCATCGAGCCCGGGAAGAGCTTCGACTTCGACAGTCTTTCTCCCACGGTGAAAGCTGCACTCGAGGCGGCGCCGGTGGCGGCGCAGCATCTGATGGCCTGGAAGGTCCCGACCCTTGCCCGGGTCGCGAATAATTGGTCCGTCAACACCGATACAATGGGGGTCTATGGCAACTATTACCTCAAGCGCGCCATCGTCGCGCAGCTGGGCCTGGGGGCCAACCTCCCGGAGGATGCGATCTATCCGCTGAATCTCGCTGACGAAAGCGGAAGGCCGCTCGACGGTGCATATAAGTATACGATCACGTTCGAGAAGGACTCTGCGCCGCCGGTCAACGCATTCTGGTCTATTACGCTCTATGATCGGGAAGGTTTCCAGGTGACGAACAGCCTCGATCGCTTCGCCATCAGCAGCTGGATGCCGTTGAGGACGAGTCCGGATGGATCACTGACCCTCCATATCCAGAACGAGAGCCCCGGCAAGGACAATGAAACCAACTGGCTCCCCGCCCCAAAGGGTCCATTCAACTTGACAATGCGGCTCTACGCCCCGAAATCCGACGCTCTCACTGGCAGGTGGAATCCGCCGCCGGTGATGCGTCTCCAGGAAGGGCCTCCGAATCTGGCCGCCCAATAGAAGACCATCGCCGACTGCAACGTACCAGGACGACCATCCGGTGAAATTCCGTTGTCCATAAACCAGATCGCGAATGGAAGACCGGCCACGGGGGCGATCCAGCCCCCGTGCCATCAGCCGGTTTCAGGCGCGAACGGATCGCCAGAATCGCCCGCTCCAGAGAAGCTTGAGAGGGCTCCTTACGTCAGCAACGGGGACGAAGCGCCCGTTCGTCAGCCCGAGCCGTTTTCGCAGCGGATCGACCGCAATCAAAGCACCGCGTTCGCCACAGGCTCAACGCAGCCGAACCATCCCCGGCCCGGAGACCTTACGCCCGCGCCGCCGCGCGCCGGACCGGCGGCTTGCGCCACAGCCCGGCGCCGCCTTCCAGCCCGGCCTCGTTCGAGGCGATGGTCACGCCCTCCGGCAGGGTGAAGTCGATGTGCTTGGCGTTGCCGCCGCCGATATGCACCCGGTCCGGATGCAGCAGCACTTCGAGCACCTCCAGCATCCGCTTCACGCGCTTGTTCCAGCGCTTCCTGCCGACCTTCTGGAAGGCGGCGTTGCCGAGATACTCGTCATAGGTCTTGCCCTTGGCGAGCGGGTGGTGCGCCAGCTCCAGATGCGGCGCCAGCTCGCCGTCGCGGAACAGGGCGGTGCCGACCCCGGTGCCGAGGGTGACGACCAGCTCGATGCCCCGGCCGGCGATCAGGGCCATCCCCTGCATCTCGGCGTCGTTGATCATCCGCACCGGGGCGCCGCCCAGCCGCTTCGACAAGGCCGGGGCCAAAGCGAAGCCGGCCCAGTCCCCGGTGCCGAGATTGGGGGCGGTGAGCACGCGGCCGTTCCGGACCACGCCGGGAAAGCCGACGGCGATGCGGTCGAAGGCCGGCAGCGGCTGCACCAGCGCCGCGATCGTGTCGAGGAACAGCTTCGGCGGGCAGGGATGCGGCGTCGGCACGCGCTGCCGGTCCGACCGCATCCGCCCGCGGTCGTCGATCACGGCGGCCTTGAGCCCCGTGCCTCCCACATCGATAGCCAGGATGCCGGGCTTCACGCGTTCCTCCTTGAGGGTTTCGTTCAGCATGCTGGCCGGGTTTCGGCAGCGTCAAGCAGAGCCGCCGTGGCCGCAGAGCTGCGAATCCGAAGCTCAGAGACCAGAGCGTTCTTCCCATTTCTGTCATTGCCCGCTTGACCGGGCAATCCAGGGGCCTTCGAGAGCCGCTCTGGCGGCCCCTGGATCCTCGGGTCAAGCCCGAGGATGACAGCTTTCTTTCACATCACCACCGCGTAGAAGCACTATATGTCGCCTGTTACATGAGTTCATCGCCCTGACCATGACCGGCCGGGACGCTCGCCCCGCCGTCGACCAGAACGGCGAAATCGGCGCCCTCCCACCGGTCGGCGTCTCGCCACAGGAAGGTGAAGCGGATCCGCGTGCCGGGCTGGGCCGCGGCGGTCGGCAGGTCGAGGACATGCAGGCCGAAGGGGTTCTCCACCGTGGTGTCGTCCCGCACCGTCGCCCAGTCGTCCAGGCTCCAGTGGATCGTCGCGGCGGCCGGAAGCTCGAGGCGCAGGATCTTGCCGGCCGGCAGGGTGCGCCGCTTCTGGTTGAAGCGCCAGCACCGGACCGGCGAGGTGACCTTGTCGACCTGGTAGCGCTGCACCGGCTGCGGCGGCAGGTCGAACACCCGGCCGTCGCGCAGCGACCGCAGCAGCTTGATGTGCTCGGCATGGGCCCAGACCAGCGGCATGGCGCTGCCCGAGGGCCGGCCGCGGAACAGCTCGCGCTCCGGGATGTCCTCGGCGTCCCACACCTGTTCCGGCAGCAGCCCGCCCTCCCCGGCCGATCGCTCCAGCGTCGCCAGCAACGCCTCGGCCGCTTCCGCGCGCCCGGCCGCCAGCTCGTAATGCGCCCGCTCGCCGATCAGGAGCGGCCAGGCCCGGCCGATGCCGGTGCCGTCGAAGGGCGCGCCGTCCTGGTGCTCGCCATAGCCGTCGTCGTTGTAGCGGTACCAGACCGGACCCTGCGGCAGCTCCGCCTTCAGCACCGCGTCGATGGCGCGGACCGTGTCGACGATGCGCGGGTCGTCCGGCGCCCGCAGGCCGAAGCGCACCAGGGCCAGGGCGTCGGGGCTGATCAGCAGCGCGGCCTTGCGCGCATCGTCGCCCGGCGGCCGGTTCTTCACCGGCACATAGCCGTCGAGCGGCGAGGCCGCGTCCGCCGCATCGGCCGGGGCGATGCGGACGTAGTAGCCTCTGAGGCCGAGCCGGCTGCAGATTGCGGTGCCTTCGGCGAAGGTCCAGCGCTCGACCTCGTCGTTCCACATGTCCGCGGTCTGGCGCAGCCAGCGTGCCTCCTCCGCCCGGCCGGACAGGTCGAGGATGTCGGCCGCGGCCAGCAGAGCCGCGATCTCCACTGCCAGGGTAAAGGGCGAATATCCGGCGTCTTCCTCCCACCGGTCCTGACCGGTCACCGGGCCGTTGCGCAGGATGAAGCCGGCGGCGCGCCGCACCATCGGCACGAAGCGGGCCAGCTCGTCCCCGGCCAGGTCTCCCTCCCGCCGCAGCATGTCGGCGAGGAGGATCGGGAAGGCGCATTCGTCCATCTGCACCCCGTTCCAATAGGGGGTGCCGTCGAGCCAGACATTCTGCGACCAGTGGCCGTCGGCCTCCTGGATCGCCTGGAGATAGCCGAGGATCGCCTTGGCCTCGGCCGCCGCCCCTGCGGCGAGGAAGCCGCCGGCGGTCTCGACCAGGTCGCGCGGCCAGACCAGGTGATAGCCGCCGAGATCCTCGTCGCCCTTGGCGAAGCCCCAAGGGATCGACAGCGAGGCGATGACGGCGCCGGGGAACTCGACGGTCTGGTGGCTGGCCAGCACCGCCGTGCTGGTGCGGTAGGCGGCGGTCTCGGAACCGGCGGTGCCGTCGAGCGGCAGCAGCCCGGACTGCCAGCGCCGCCAGCCTTCGACATAGAGGTCGCGCGCGGCCGCGAAGCCGGATTGCAGCCCGGCCAAGGCGTGGTGCGCCGCCTCCTCCGGCCGCTCGCCGAAGCCGAGCGCCAGCAGGAAGCGGCCCTCGGGCGCGGCGGCCAGGTCGATCTCCCCGGCCAGGGCGACATTGCCGTTCTCGGCCCGGCGCCAGGCCGGGTTCAGCGCGCCGGTCCGCGACAGCGTCTGCCAGCCGTCCGAGGTGCCGACATAGCCGACCGAACGGGCGCGCCAGGGCACCGAGGCGGCCAGCGCCAGCGAGACGCCATCGGTGCCGCGGGCGAACAGCATCGGCGCGCCCTTGTAGTCGTCGACCCAGCCGGTGTTGTCGGCGCCGGCATTGACCAGATGCGGTGCCAGCAGGGCGAACAGCCGGTGGTCCGCCGGCTCGCCCTCATGCAAGGTGAAGACGATCTCCTGCAGCAGCACCGGGCCGAGCGGGTTGGCCAGCACCGACTTCTCGATCCGCCAGCGGCCGTCCAGCGCTGTGTTGACCAGCCGGAAGGCCGGCACGCCGGCCTCGAGCATTCGCGTCTCCGACCGGGCGTCGCGCTTCTCCTCGGCGAAATACCCGCCCGGGCCGGTGACGATCAGCCCGAGATCGCGGACGCAGGCGGTGTCGATTCGCGGAAAGTAGATCTCGTTCAGGATGCCGTGGCTGAGGGTGAACCACACGCGGCTGGTGCCGGACAGGGCGGTGCCGACGCCCGACTTGGCGCTGGAGGTCCACCGCGCCGGCCCGCCGGGCGCGCCCGGCGGCTGATCGAACCGATCCATTGCGTGTCCTGCCCTCCACACCCGATCGACGCAGGTCTGGTCTTTCGGACTCCCCACCGGCGCGATGCGGGCGCACCATCGGGGTCACGATAGGGTGATAGGGTACCATCGACGCACCGGACCGAAACGAGAGGATCGACGGAATGCAGCTCGGGGTGATCGGACTCGGCCGCATGGGCGGCAACATCGCGCGGCGGCTGATGCGCGCGGGCCACGACTGCGTGGTCTACGACCGCAGCGCCGAGGCCATCAAGGCGCTGGCCGGCGAAGGCGCCACGCCGGCGGCTGATCTGCAGGCCCTGGTGGCGGCGCTGACGCCGCCGCGCGCGGTCTGGGTCATGCTGCCGGCCGGGGCGCCGACCGAGGACACGGTGACGGCGCTGGCGGGCCTGCTGAGCCCCGGCGACATCGTCATCGACGGCGGCAACAGCTTCTACAAGGACGACATCCGCCGCGCCGCGGCGCTGGAGCCGAAGGACCTGCATTATGTCGATGTCGGCACCTCCGGCGGCGTCTGGGGGCTGGAGCGCGGCTACTGCATGATGATCGGCGGCACCAAGGCCGCGGTCGAGCATCTCGACCCGATCTTCGCCGCGCTGGCCCCCGGCCTGGGCACGGTGGAGCGCACGCCGGGCCGCGAGGGCCGCGACCCGCGGGCCGAGCGCGGCTACATCCATGCCGGGCCGGCCGGCGCCGGGCACTTCGTCAAGATGGTGCACAACGGCATCGAATACGGGCTGATGCAGGCCTATGCCGAGGGCTTCGACATCCTGAAGAACAAGGCGTCGAAGGAGCTGCCGGAGGCCGAGCGCTACGAGCTGGACCTGGCCGACATCGCCGAGGTGTGGCGGCGCGGCAGCGTCGTCTCCTCCTGGCTGCTCGACCTCAGCGCCATGGCGCTGGCCGAGAACGAGGATCTGTCGGAGTACACCGGCGTCGTCGCCGATTCCGGCGAGGGCCGCTGGACCGTGATGGCGGCGCTGGAGGAGGCGGTGCCCGCCGATGTGCTGTCGACCGCGCTCTATGTCCGCTTCCGCTCGCGCCAGGAGCACACCTTCGGCGAGAAGCTGCTGTCGGCGATGCGCAACAAATTCGGGGGCCATGTCGAACGGCCGGCGGGCGGCTGATCCATGGCCGCGCTGATCTCGCCCTCCCCCGCGGCGCCGGCCGGCACCCCGCCGGCGCCGCCCTGCAGCTTCGTGATCTTCGGCGCCTCGGGCGACCTGACCGGCCGACTGCTGACCCCCGCCCTGTACCATCTGATGCGCGAGAGGCTGCTGGATCCCGGCTTCGAGATCCTCGGCGTCGACCGGGTCGAGCATGACGATGCGAGCTTCCGCAAGGTGTTGGGCGAGGCCCTGCACACGCTGGGGGCCCGGAACGGCATCGACGAGGCCGCCTGGGACCGCCTGGCCGCCGGCATCCGGTACCTGCAGGGCGACTTCGCCGACCCCGAGACCTACCGCCGCCTGGCCGGACACCTGGCGCAGCGGGCCGAGGCCGGCGGCCAGGCCAACGCCGTGTTCTACCTGGCGGTGGCGCCGCGCTTCTTCGCGCCGATCGCGGCCGCCCTGTCGTCGGCCGGCCTCCTGACCGAGAACGACAAAGGCTTCCGCCGCCTGGTGGTGGAGAAGCCCTTCGGCACCGATCTGGCCTCAGCCCGCGAGCTGAACGCCAGGCTGCTGGCGGCGGCGTCGGAGACGCAGATCTACCGGATCGACCACTATCTCGGGAAGGAGACGGTCCAGAACATCATGGCCTTCCGGTTCGGCAACGGCATCTTCGAGCCGCTCTGGAACCGCGACCACATCGAGCATGTGCAGATCACCGCGGCCGAGACGGTGGGGGTGGAGCGGCGGGGCCGCTTCTACGACGCCACCGGGGCGCTGCGCGACATGGTGCCGAACCACCTGTTCCAGCTGCTGGCGATGACCGCGATGGAGGCGCCGAACTCCTTCGCCGCCGACGCGGTGCGCACCGAGAAGACCAAGGTGATCGAGGCGCTGCACGACCTGTCGCCCGAAGAGGTGCCGCGGATGGTGGTGCGCGGCCAGTACGACGCCGGCACTGTGTTGGGCAAGCCGCGCGCCGCCTACCGGCAGGAGCCGGACGTGGCGCCGGACAGCCGGACCGAGACCTATGTCGCGCTGAAGGCGACGATCGACAACTGGCGCTGGTCCGGCGTGCCCTTCTACCTGCGCACCGGCAAGTCGCTGGCGGTGCGGCGGACCGAGATCGCGATCCAGTTCAAGCGGGCGCCTGCGGTGCTGTTCCGCGAGGCGGTCGACGGGCCGACGCCGAACCTGCTGGTGATCCGGATCCAGCCGGACGAGGGCATCTCGCTGCGCTTCGCCGCCAAGGTGCCGGGGCGGGAGATGCGGCTCGGCCATGTCGAGATGGATTTCCGCTACGCCGAGTATTTCCAGGCGGAGCCGCAGACCGGATACGAGACGCTGATCTATGACTGCCTGACCGGCGACCCGACGCTGTTCCAGCGCGCCGACAACATCGAGACCGGCTGGGCCGAGGTGCAGCCGATCCTCGACCACTGGGCGGCGCATCCGGAGGCGCCGCAGCTCTACGCCGCCGGCAGCGACGGGCCGGCCTGCGCCGACGAACTGCTCGCACGGGATGGATACAAATGGCTGCCCCTGACCTGACCCCCGCCCCGGAGACGGCGAAGCCGGCGCCGGCCGGGCGCATCGCCCTGATGGTCTCCGACGTCGACGGCACGCTGGTCGATCCGGACAAGGCGCTGGCCCCGGCGACGGTCGCCGCGGTGCGGCGGCTGCGCGAGGCCGGCATCGGCTTCGCCGCCGTGTCCAGCCGGCCACCGCGCGGCATGGCGATGCTGATCGAACCGCTCGGCCTCGCCCTGCCGCTCGGCGCCTTCAACGGCGGCACCATCTTCCGGCCGGACATGACCGTGCTCTCGGCCCTGGCGGTGCCGGAGGCGGCGGCGCGGACCACGGTGGAGACGCTGCGCCGCTTCGGCGCCGACATCTGGGTGTTCGCCGACAACCAATGGCTGACGAGCAATCCGGACGGCCCCTATGTCGGACGCGAGCGGCACACGGTGCAGTTCGACCCGACCATCGTCCCCGATGTCGAGCCCTATCTGGCGCGGGCCGGCAAGATCGTCGGCTCCTCGGCGGATTTCGACAGGCTGGCCCGCTGCGAGGCGGAGCTGCAGGGCCTGCTGGCCGGCACCGCCACCGCCCGCCGGTCGCAGCGCTACTATCTCGACATCACCCATCCGGAGGCCGACAAGGGCCATGCCGTGGCGCAGATCGCCGCCGCGGCCGGGGTGGCGCTGGCCGAGGTGGCGGTGATCGGCGACATGGCCAATGACGTGCCGATGTTCCGCCGGGCCGGGCTGTCGATCGCCATGGGCAACGCCATCGACGAGGTCAAGGCGCTGGCCCATTTCGCCGCGACCAGCAACGCCGAGGACGGCTTCGCCAGGGCGGTGGAGGAGTATGTGCTGCCAAGGGCGGCACGGGGCAGATAGGGCTCAGCCCTTCGGAGCGCCCGCCTCGCCCAGGTCCCAGAACAGCCCGGTCATGATCTGCAGCCCCTCGCGCGCGACCGGGGCCAGGAGATGCTCGTCCGGGCCGTGCTGGCGGCAGCCGCCATAGGAGTGCGGCACCCAGATCGTGGCCAGGCCCAGCGTGCCGGCGAAGACCTCGTTCGGCAGCGACCCGCCGACATTGGGCAGCACCATCGGCGCCGCCCCCGTGGTCGCGGCGATCGAGCCGGCGGCCCAGCGCGCCCAGGGGGCGTCGGGGTCGAGCCGCGTCGCCAGCATCGGCGTGCCCGAGACGCCGACCTCGATGCCGCGGAAGCCCTGCGCCTCAAGATGGGCGCTGACGGCGCCGGGCAGGTCCGAGACGTCGGTGCCGACGACGAAGCGCAGCTGGCAATGCACCCGGGCCGAGGGCGGGATCGCGTTCTGCGGCGCCTCCGGCGTGCCGGCGGTGAAGGCCAGGACCTCCAGCGCGTTCCAGCCGAACACCCGCTCGGCCGGGCTCAGCCCCGGCTCGCCCCAGCCTTCCGCCAGCGGCTGACCTTCGGCGTCGCGGGCGATGGCGACGTCGGACAACGCGCGGCGGACCGAGTCCGGGATCGGCGGCGGCCGCAGCCCGGGCACCCGGATGGCGCCGCGGGCGTCGACCAGCGCCGCGACGGCATTGGCCAGGATCGTGGCGGGGTTGGGCAGGAGGCCGCCCCAGTTGCCGGAATGGTGGCTGCCCTCGCGCAGGCTCAGCCGCAGGTCGAAATTGATCACGCCGCGGGTGCCGAGCGCGATCATGGGCCGGGCGGGATCGAGCCGCGGCCCGTCCGACGCGATCAGCACGTCGGCCGCCAGCAGGTCGCGATGCGCGGCGCAGATCTCGTCCAGCCCGGGCGAGCCGATCTCCTCGCTGGTCTCGACCAGGAAGGCCATGTTGAAGCCGAGCCGGCCGCTGCGCGCCTGCAGCACCTGCTCGACCGCGGCGATGTTGATCGAGTGCTGGCCCTTGTTGTCGGCGGTGCCGCGGCCGTACCAGCGGTCGCCCTCGACCGTGATCCGCCAGGGGTCGAGCCCGGCCCGCCAGCGCTCGGGCGCGCCCAGCACCACGTCGCCATGGCCGTAGCACAGCACGCCGGGCAGGCCCTCGCCCTCCTGCCGCCGGGCGATCAGCGCCGGGGCGTCGGGCGCGGCCGGGTTCGGCACCAGATGCAGCGTGAAGCCCAGCCGGGCCAAGCTCGGCCCGATCTCGCGCTGCAGATAGTCCAGAAGCGGCCCGCGGTCGGCCGCCTGGCTCTCGGTGCGGAAGCCGATCCGGCGGTCGAGATCGGCCCGGAAGCCGCCCTCGTCGAAATAGCGCCTGGCCCCGGCGATCGCGGCGTCGCGTGACATCCCCTGCCCTCCGATGACGGCCGGGCGGTCGGGGCCCGGCGGTCCATTGGTCGCAAATGAGCGACGGATCGCCAAGCCCCCGCGGCGCTGCTACGCCGCTTCGGCCAGCCGGGCGGCGGCTAGGCCGCGTTCGAGGTCGGCGAGGATGTCGTCGATGTGCTCGATCCCGACCGACAGGCGGACATAGCCTTCGGTCACGCCGCTCGCCCGCTGCTCCTCCGCCGTCAGCTGGGAATGGGTGGTCGAGGCCGGGTGGATCGCCAGGCTGCGGGCGTCGCCGATATTGGCGACGTGGTACAGGAGCCGCAGCCCGTCGATGAAGCGCCGACCGGCCGCGGCGCCGCCCGCCAGCTCGAAGCCGACCAGCCCGCCATAGCCGCCCTTCAGGTATTCCTCCGCGCGTTCCCGCGCGACGCCGGTCTGCAGCGAGGGGTGGATGACACGCGTCACCTCCTTGCGTTGGGCCAGGAAGGCGGCGACCGCGCTGGCGTTGCGGGAATGCCGCTCGATCCGCAGCGGCAGCGTCTCCAGCCCCTGCAGGATCTGGAAGGCGTTGAAGGGCGACAGCGAGGCGCCGAGGTCGCGCTGCAGCGTGGTGCGCGCCTTGACGATGTAGGCGACGGGGCCGAGCGGCTTCGTCGCCTCGACCCAGACCGCACCGTGATAGCTCGGGTCCGGGGTGTTCAGCGCCGGCTGCCGCTCGGGATGCGCCGCCCAGTCGAAATTGCCGCCGTCGACGATCAGTCCGCCGATCGAGGTGCCGTGGCCGCCGATGTATTTGGTGGTGGAGTACACGATGACGGCGGCGCCGTGGTCGAAGGGCCGCAGCAGGACCGGCGCCGCGGTGTTGTCGACGATCAGCGGGATGCCGAATTCCCGCCCGATGGCGGCGACCTCGGCGATCGGGAACACCGTCAGCTTCGGGTTCGGCAGGCTTTCGGCATAGAAGGCGCGGGTACGGCCGTCGACGGCGCGGCGGAAGGTCTCCGGATCGGCCGGGTCGACGAAACGGACCTCGATGCCCTGGTCCTTGAGGCGGTTGGCGAACAGATTCCAGGTGCCGCCATAGAGGTCGGTCGAGCTGACGATGTTGTCGCCGGCCCGGGCCAGGTTCTGCACCGCGAAGGCCGAAGCCGCCTGGCCGGACCCGACGGCGAGCGCGCCGGCGCCGCCCTCCAGCGCCGCGATGCGCTGCTCCAGCACATCGACGGTCGGGTTGCCGATGCGGCTGTAGATGTTGCCCAGCTCCTCCAGCGCGAACAGCTTCCGCGCGTGTTCGGTGTCCTGGAACTGGAAGGATGTCGATTGGTAGATCGGCACCGCCACGGCGCCGGTCGCCGGATCGGCCCGCCAGCCGGCATGGAGGGCCAGGGTTTCAGGGCGAAGCGCCGGTTCGGACATGGTTCTCTCTCAGGAAGCGGCAGCGGCGTCAGGAGGGAGATTAACATGGAAGCCGTGAGGCTCAATTCTCAAATATCTCTTTATTATGTTAATAACAGAAAAACACAGATATAAATGCGCAAAATGTCATGCCCGGGCTTGACCCGGGCATCCAGAGGTCTCGACAGTCTCTGGATTGCCGGGTCAAGCCCGGCAATGACAAAGGGGAGAGCTGGCCTCCCCTACTCCGCCGCCTGCGCCGTGGGGTCGAGGATCTCCGGCGGGTCGAAGGCGGTGACGCGTGGCGCCGGGCCCTCGAGCTTCGCCACCTCGACCAGGCAGGTGTGGGCGCTGGGCCCCTGCCCCAGCCGCGAGGTGCCCTTGTCGCGGGTCAGCACGTTCGGGTTGCCGTGCTTGCACATCGCGCCGACCTGGCCCGGCACCTCCGGGTCGTACCAGGCGCCGGTGGCGAGCTGGATGACGCCGGGCATCACCCGGTCGGTCACCAGCGCGCCGGCGAGGCAGGCGCCGCGGTCGTTGAACAGCCGCACCACGTCGCCGTCCTTGATGCCGCGGGCGGCGGCATCGGCCGGATGGATCCAGACCGGCTCGCGGTCGGCCACCTTCTCGCTGCGGCTGGTGACGCCGGCGTCGAGCTGGCTGTGCAGCCGGGTCTTCGGCTGGTTCGAGATCAGGTGCAGCGGGAAGCGCCCGGTCTCCGGCGAGCCGAGCCATTCCGCCGGTTCGAACCACACCGGATGGCCCGGGCAGTCGTCATAGCCGAAGCCGGCGATGCGCTCGGAGAAGATCTCGATCCGGCCGCTCGGCGTCGGCAGCTTGTTGGCCACCGGGTCGGCACGGAACGCCTCCAGCAGGATCTTCGGCTTCGACGACAGCGGCAGCTCGACATGGCCGCGCTCCCAGAACTCCTGGAAGCCGGGCAGCTCGATCCCCGCCTCGGCGGCGGTGCGCCGGTCGTTCTCGTAGAAGTGCTGGACCCAGCCCATCTCGTCGCGGCCCTCGGTGAACGCCTCACGGGCGCCGGCCCGGTCCGACAGCTCGGTCAGGATGTCGAAGTCGCTGCGCGCCTGCCCGACCGGCGGGATCGCCTGCGGCATGGCCAGGATGTAGGGGTCGCGCGCGGCGCCGCCGATGTCGTTGCGCTCGAAGCTCGTCGTGGCCGGCAGCACGATGTCGGCGCGGCGGGCGACCGGGGTCCACCACGGCTCCTGCACGATCACCGTCTCCGGCTTCGCCCAGGCGCGCAGCAGGCGGTTCAGATCCTGGTGGTGGTGGAACGGGTTGCCGCCGGCCCAGTAGACCAGCCGGATGTCGGGATAGGTGATCCTGTGGCCGTTGTAGTCGTCCTCCTCCCCCGGCCGCAGCAGCAGGTCGGAGATGCGGGCGACCGGGATGTAGCGGCCGGTCGGGTTCGGGCCGGGCAGGATCCGGGCGCGGCTGCGGCCGTCGCTGGCGGAGCCGACATTGGCCTCGGCGCCGTAGCCGTAGCCGATACCGCCGCCGGGCAGGCCGATCTGGCCCAGCATCGCCGCCAGCACCGTGCCCATCCAGTAGGGCTGCTCGCCATGGTCGGAGCGCTGCAGCGACCAGCTGAGGCTGATCATGGTGCGCTGCGACGCCATGCGCCGCGCCAGGCCGCGGATGGTGTCGGCGGAGAGGCCGGAGATCGCGGCCGCCCAGTCGGCGTCCTTGGCCGTGCCGTCGGCCTGGCCCATGAGATAGGGCAGGAAGCGGTCGAAGCCGCTGGTGTAGCGGTCGATGAAGCCGCGGTCGTACAGCCCCTCGGCCACCAGCGTGTGCGCCAAGCCCAGCATGATCGCGGCGTCGGTGTTCGGCCGCGGCGCCAGCCATTCGGCCCCCGCCTCCTCCGCCATGTCGTCGCGCACCGGGCCGATATAGACGAACTGCACCCCGGCCTCGCGGGCGCGGCGGTTCCAGTCGCGCTGCGTGTGCTTGCCGGTGCCGCCCGAGGCGATCTGGCTGTTGCGCGGCGGCATGCCGCCGAAGGCCACGACCAGGCGTCCATCGGAAGCGATGCTGCGCCAGTCCGTAGTCTCGACCAGGATCCGGTTGAAGTCGCCGATGATGTGCGGCATCAGCGGCAGGGCGGTGCCGAAGCTGTAGTTGTTGACCGAGGCGGTGTAGCCGCCGGTCGATCCCAGCATGCGGCGCAGCAGCGTCGGGGCGTTGTGCAGCCGGCCGGCGCTGCCCCAGCCGTAGCTGCCGCCATAGATGGCTTCGGGGCCGTGCTGGCTGCGCACCCGCTCCAGCTCCTCCGCCACCAGGGCCAGCGCCGTCTCCCACGACACCGGCACGAAGGCGTCGGCGCCGCGGCGGCTGCCGTCGCTCCTGTGCCGGTCGGCCAGCCAGCCGGCCCGGACCATCGGCTGCGGGATGCGCAGGGGCCCGTGCACCATGCCGGGCAGCGAGTTGATGATCGGCGACGGGTCGATGTCGCTGGCATAGGGCTGGATGCCGACCATCTTGTCGCCTTCGACGACGGCCATGACGGCGCCGTAATGGCTGGAGGACGGGCTCAGACGCGGCACGGCACTTCTCCCTGGTCGGTCACGGCAGTGGGCCCCAGATGGTCGCAGCCGGAAGCCCGGCGTCAACCAGATTTCCGGCATGGCCGCTGCCAGTTTATGGCTCCCCGGCGGCCCCGGATCCAATTTGCTTTAAACCCAAGGAATGACTCGCCAAGCGCGACGGGGTGTGACTTGATTCTACGGCGTGAAGCCCATTTGATTGGAGCGTCTGAAGTCGTGGCGCCCCCCAAAGGACGGGAGCAATGCGCCGGGGCGTACACAAAGGGAGAGCGAAGAGGATGGCAGTGAAGCAGCGGGCCCCCCAGCGGCTGAAGCAGATGCTGAAGAGTTGCGGCGCACGCGTCGATGCCAGGGTACGGGAGCAGCTGGCGGCCCTGCCCGCGGGCTGGTCCCGGTCGGTCAGCGGCATGTTCGCGCGGGTCGAGCGCATCCTGACCGACGAGGAACGCCAGACCTTCCGCTGGACCGAGGTGCGCGACCGCGATGGGCGCCTCGCCGCCTCCTGGTCCGGGGCGCGGGATTCGGGCGTGCTGATCGACCAGATCGTCGAGGAGGCGGCGACCGACCTGTCCGAGACCGCCGGCTGGAAGAATTCGGCCGCCGAGCTGGCCAGCAGCATCCGCGGCATGGCGGCGCGGGCGTCGTCGCAGGCCGCCGCGGCCAAGGCCGCCGCCGCCGCGCTGCCGACCCTGATCGCCGAGGCGCAGGGTTATTTCCGCAATCCGGACGCCGATTCCGGCGCCATCACCCAGCAGATCCGCGAGGCGCTGCAGCGCCTGGACCACGAGGCGCGCCGGTCGCTGCGCGCCAAGCTGATCCCGGACGCGTCTTAGCCGTCCGCGCAGGGGTCGGGTTCGCGCCCGCGAGCCCGGCCGCGCTGCGAGCCCCCCGGTCCGGCGGGGCTTTTTTCATGCCGCCGCATTGCATGGCAGCGCCGGCAACCAACCTGATACGGAGGTCCATCACCGCCGGGAGCCGATCGATGCCGCGCATTGCACCCATCGTCCTGCTGGCGGCGCTCGCGCCCGCCGCCGCCCTGGCCCATCACGGCTGGAGCTCCTACGACGCCAACAAGACGCTCACCCTCTCGGGGCCGATCGAGACGGCAAGCTACCAAAACCCCCACGGGCTGATCACCCTGACCCAGGACGGCAAGACCTGGAACGTCGTGCTGGCGCCGCCGTCGCGCATGAACCGGCGCGGCCTGCCGCGCGAGGACCTGGCCGTCGGCGCGCCCGTGACCGTCGTCGGCTATCCGAGCCGGGTGGTGGCGGACGAGATGCGGGCCGAACGGATCACCATCGCCGGCCGCACCGTCGAGCTGCGCTGAGCCGATGGAGCATCACCCGCGGGGGAACGGCCTTTTGGCCGAGAGCGCGGCGCTGCTCGAGGCCTCGCCGCTCGGCGCGCTGATGCGCGATTCGCTGTGGCTCTATCCGACCGCGAACCTGCTGCACCTGCTGGGGCTGGTGCTGCTGGTCGGCGGCATCGGGCTGCTCGACCTGCGCCTCGTCGGCTTCGGGCGGTCGCTGCCGGTCGCGACGGTGTCGCGCCTCCTGACCCGGGTCGCCCTGGCGGGGCTGCTGCTGATGGCGGTCACCGGCGCGATGCTGTTCGCCGCCGATGCCGGCCCGCTGGCCGCGGCCGACGTGTTCCAGCTGAAGATCCTGGTGATCGCGGCGGCGCTGGCGAACGCGGTCGCCTTCCGCTGGCTGTGGCAGCGGTCGCTGCCCGACTGGGACCGCACCCCGCCGCTGCTCGGCCGGATCCAGGCGGCGGGGTCGATCCTGCTGTGGCTCCTGGCCGGGACGCTCGGCCGGCTCATTGCTTACGGCTGAGAGAGACCGTCAGCGCTTCGCCTTGGTGATCTCCTCGATCTGGCGCTGCAGGTCGTCCAGCTTCTGGCGCAGCGTGTCGATCGACCCCTGCTCCGACGGCGCCGGCTCGGGCGCAGCCTCGGCCGGCGGCGCTGTCGGCGCCTTCCCCCCCGGCCCCTTGCCGGCGAAGGGGGTGAACATCTGCATCGCCCGCTCGAACAGCGCCATGTTCTGCTTGCCCATCTCCTCGAAGGCGCCGAACGGAAAGACCCCGCTGACGTCCTTGAAGTACTGGCGCATCTGGTCCTGGTTGCGGGCGAAGGCCTCCATCGAGGATTCGAGATAGCGGGGGACCATGAACTGCAGGTTGTCGCCGTACAGGCTGATCAGCTGCCGCAGGAAGCCGATCGGCAGCATGTTCTGGCCCTTGCCCTCCTCCTCGACGATGATCTGGGTCAGCACCGAACGGGTGATGTCCTCGCCCGTCTTGGCGTCGTAGACCACGAATTCGGTGCCGTCCTTGACCATCTGGGCCAAGTTCTCGAGCGTCACATAGCTCGAGGTCGCCGTGTTGTAGAGCCGTCGGTTGGCGTATTTCTTGATCGTGATGGGAGGGGCCTTCGGCTCCTCGGCCGACGGGGCGTTTCCAGAGGCGGCCTGACTGGTCGGCATGATGGTCCCTATCGCTTCTTCGGGCCGCGGGCACACGGCCGCTTTGACGGATTTGTGCCTATACTGGTCCGACCGGGCCGGCATGTCACGATCCTTTCGCATCGCAACACTCGCAACGCAACACACACCGGGATAGGCAGGCCGGATGGTGCCGACTATGATCGCCGGCGATGACTGCGCCGAAACCGCCCCATGACCCGCCGCCCGGCGACGGCGACAGCCCGGACGACCTGGCCCGCCGCTTCCTCGATCTCTGGCAAGAGCATTGGACCGCAACCCTGACCGATCCCGAGACGCTGCGCGGCTGGGCCGCGCTGTTCGACCCGGCGCGGATCGCCGCCGGCCTCGGCGGGCTGGCCGGCGATGACGCGCCTCGGCCCCCGGCCGCTGCCGCTGCACCTGGCCGCCGCGGCGGCGAGCTGGACGAGCGGGATCGCCGCATTGCCGCTCTGGAAGAGCGCGTCGCCCGGCTCGAAGCCGCTGTGGCCGGAGCCGCTGCGCCGCGCCGCCGAACGCCTCGCAAGCCTGCCGCCTGACGCCGCCGCCGCGGCCCTGACCCGGGAGACGACGCGGCGCTCCGCCGCCTTCCTGACCGGGCTGGAACGCTATGCCCGCCACCCCTATCGCCGCGACCTGCCGGCCGTGCCGGTGCTGTGGCGGGACGGCTCCGCCCGGCTGCTCGACTATGGATCGATCGAGGGGGAGCCGGCCGAGGGGCTGCCGCTACTGGTGGTGCCGTCGATGGTCAACCGGGCCTATGTGCTGGACCTGACGGCGGAGCGCAGCCTGCTGCGCTTCCTGTCGGCGCAGGGGCTGCGGCCGCTGTTGCTGGAATGGGGCATGCCGGAAGGCCGCGAACGCGACTTCACCCTGACCGACGTGATCCTCCGGCGGCTGGAGCCGGCGCTGGACGCCGCCCTGGCCGCCGCGCAGGGGCCGGTCGGGCTGCTGGGCTATTGCATGGGCGGCACTCTGGCGGCGGCGCTGGCGGCACGGCGGCCGGCCGACATCACGGGGATAGCCTTCATGGCCGCCCCCTGGGACTTCCACGCGGATGCGCCGCATCAGGCCGAGATCGGCCGGATGGCGGCGACCGCCAGCCAGCCGATCGTGGCTGCCCTCGGCGTGCTGCCGGTCGACGGCATCCAGGCGCTGTTCGCCACGCTCGACCCGCTGACCGCGCTGCGCAAGTTCAGCGCTTTCGGCCGGCTGGACCCGGATTCGGCCGAGGCGGCGCGCTTCGTGGCACTCGAAGACTGGCTGAACGACGGGATCCCGCTGCCCGGCCCGGTGGCGCTGGAGTGCCTGGCCGGCTGGTACGGTGAGAACACGCCCGGCCGTGGCGCATGGCGGATCGACGGCGCGCCGGTGCGGCCGGAGGCGATCCGGCGTCCCAGCCTGCACCTGATCCCGGCCCGCGACCGGATCGTGCCGCCGGCCAGCGCCCGCGCCCTGGCCGAGCGGATGCCGGGGGCGGAACGGATCGAGCCGACGCTCGGCCATATTGGCATGGTGGTCGCGGGCGGCGCCGAGGCGCAGGTCTGGCGGCCCCTGGCCGAGTGGCTGGCCGCCGTTATTGGAACCGGACGGACAGCGAAACCGGCGCGGCGGAAAGCCCGTCGTAGCGCACCGTCACGGTCCCGCCGGACGCCGGCTGCGTCGGTGGGCCGAAGGAGCCGAGGCTGACCAGCTGGCCCGGCCGCAGCGCCTCGCCCCGCGCCGCGAGGTCCTGCGCCAGCCAGATCACCGCGTTCAGCGGATGGCCGAGGATGGCGCCGCCCGGCGCCTCGGCCAGCACCTTGCCGGAGCCGTCGGCCAGCGAGACCTTCATGCTCGCCAGCCGGTCGGCGAAGCCGGGCTCGATCGCCACCGGCTCTCCCAGCACGCCGAGCCGGGCGCCGACATTGATCGCCGTGATGGATTCCGCGGTCGGCTTCTCGTCCGGCGCCAAAGCGAGGTCCGCCAGCTCGATGAAGGGGTACAGGCCAGCGAGATGCTCCAGCACCTCGGCCGGCGTTTTGGCTTGGTTGATGCCTTCGTCGGCAACGACGGCGATCAAATCCGCCTCAACCAGAGGCCGGGCAGCGTAGTCGGCAGGGATCGGCCCCGTGGATGCGGCGATCCCGTTTCCGAGCGGGAAGGGGCCGATCAGCATCCTCTCCTTCCCACTTTGATCCTGTGCGTATTTGACCGCCGGAAATCGCAGCATGCCGGTCAGCAGCACGCCCGCCACCGGATGGTCGACCCCCAGCCGTTCCTGCATCGCCTTGCCGGTCAGGCCGACCTTGTAGCCGACCGGCGCACCGGCCTCCGGCGCGAGATCCTGCACCAGCGTCTTCTGGACGCAGGCGGCGGTGGCGGCGTCGATTCCGGCGAGGCCGGACACGGTCGATTTCGCCCGCCAGGCCGCGGCCGCGCGCGCGGCGATGGCGGCGCAATCCTCGGCCGCCGCGGCCGGCATCGTTCCCATCAGCGCGGCCAGCGCCATCACCCGCAGCATCGTCCCCCGCATCGGCATCTCCCTCCCCTTCGGCCCCTATCGACCCTATCCACCCGTCGCGGTTGCGCAGGCGGAAGGGCAGTGGCTATCGTCACTCTAGCGCAATTCGACCGGTGCGGCCCGGCCGCGCCGAACAGCATAGGGAAACGCCTTATGGCCAATGTCGTCATCGCCGCTGCCGCACGCACGCCGGTCGGGGCCTTCAACGGCGCCTTCGCCGCCGTGCCCGCGCACGACCTCGGCACCGCCGCGATCACCGCGGCGCTCGGCCGGGCCAAGGTCGAGGCCGCCGAGGTCGACGAGGTGGTGCTGGGCCAGGTGCTGACCGCCGCGGCCGGCCAGAACCCGGCGCGCCAGGCCGCGATCGCCGCCGGCGTGCCGAAGGAGGCCACGGCCTACGGCATCAACCAGGTCTGCGGCTCCGGCCTTCGCACCGTCGCCCTGGGCAGCCAGGCGATCGCGCTGGGCGACGCCCGCATCGTCGTCGCCGGCGGGCAGGAGAGCATGTCGCAGTCGCCCCACGCGCTGCAGCTGCGCGCCGGCACCAAGATGGGCGACGCCAAGATGATCGACACCATGATCCGCGACGGGCTATGGGACGCCTTCAACGGCTATCACATGGGCAACACGGCGGAGAACGTGGCCCGGCAGTGGCAGATCACCCGCGACGAGCAGGACCGCTTCGCCCTGGCGTCGCAGCAGAAGGCGGCGGCGGCGCAGCGCGAGGGCCGGTTCAAGGACGAGATCGCGCCGGTCACGGTCAAGGGCCGCAAGGGCGATGTCGTGATCGACGCCGACGAGTACCTGAAGCCGGACACCACGCTGGAGATCCTGGCCAAGCTGCGCCCGGCCTTCGACAAGGAGGGCACGGTCACCGCCGGCAACGCGTCGGGCATCAATGACGGCGCCGCGGCGCTGGTGCTGATGACCGAGGAGGAGGCCGCCCGCCGCGGCATCACCCCGCTGGCCCGCATCGCCTCCTGGGCCACGGCCGGCGTCGACCCGGCGGTGATGGGTTCCGGCCCGATCCCGGCCAGCCGGGCGGCGCTGAAGAAGGCCGGCTGGTCGGTCGAACAGCTCGACCTGATCGAGGCCAACGAGGCCTTCGCCGCCCAGGCCTGCGCCGTGAACAAGGAGTTGGGCTGGGACCCGGCCAAGGTGAACGTCAATGGCGGCGCCATCGCCATCGGCCACCCGATCGGCGCCTCGGGCGCCCGGATCCTGACCACCCTGCTCTACGAGATGGGCCGGCGGGACGCCAAGAAGGGCCTCGCCACCCTGTGCATCGGCGGCGGCATGGGCATCGCCCTCTGCGTCGAACGCTGACGCAGGCCTCGGCCGATTTCCCCCGGGCCGCCCGCCGATCTCTCGTCGCGGCCGGCGGCCCATGACGATCAACCTGGGAGGACGCTATGGCACGTGTAGCGGTTGTGACCGGCGGGACGAGAGGTATCGGCGAGGCGATATCGGTCGCGTTGAAGGAGAAGGGCTACAAGGTGGCCGCGACCTATGCCGGCAACGATGATGCCGCCCGCGCCTTCAGCGAGCGGCACGGCATCAGCGTCTACAAGTTCGACGTCGCCGATTTCGAGCAATGCCAGGCCGCGATCGCGAAGATCGAGGCCGAGCTCGGGCCGGTCGAGGTGCTGGTCAACAACGCCGGCATCACCCGCGACGGCACCATCCACAAGATGGACCGCAACGCCTGGGATGCGGTGATCGACACCAATCTCGGCTCCTGCTTCAACATGTGCCGCTGCGTCATCGATGGCATGCGCGCCCGCAATTTCGGCCGGATCGTCAATATCGGCTCGATCAACGGCCAGGCCGGCCAGTACGGCCAGGTGAACTACGCCGCCGCGAAGTCGGGCATCCACGGCTTCACCAAGGCCCTGGCGCAGGAGGGGGCCGGCAAGGGCATCACCGTCAACGCCATCGCGCCGGGCTATATCGACACCGACATGGTCCGCGCCGTGCCGCCGAACGTGCTGGAGAAGATCGTCGCCAAGGTGCCGGTCGGCCGCCTGGGCAAGGCGTCCGAGATCGCCCGCGGCGTGCTGTTCCTGGTCGACGACGAGGCCGGATTCATCACCGGCTCGACCCTGTCGATCAACGGCGGGCAGCACATGTATTGAGCCGTTCCGGGGCGGGCTGGTGACGCCCGCCCCCCTGACCGGTTGGTTGACGCAGCCCCGAACACCGCCTAATCGGCGTCGTTGCAGTGCTCGCCGCCTGATTCCGCGGCGATGGAGGGGCGCGCCGATGTTTCGCGGAGCATTCAAATACCTGGGCCGGGCCATGGCCATCGGCGCGGTCCAGCACATCGCCGATAAGGGATATCTCCGTGGCATCGCAGCCAAGCTGGACCGTATCGAGGAGGCGCTGGGGAGCCTCCCGACGGGCCGATCCCTTTCGCCGGAGACCCATGCGGAGCCATCCGCCGACAATGGCGTCCGGCTGATCAAGCTTCCGAACGTCCCGCCCTTCTCGATCAGAACCCATCCCTACGCCGATGATCAGTTCGTCTCACGTTCGATCATCGACAGCGGGAACTGGGAGCCGCTCGAGACGGAGATCGCGCGCCGTCTGCTTCCGAACTTCAGCTTGTTCATCGATCTCGGCGCGAATATCGGCTGGTACAGCGCCCTGGCCCGACAGCTCATGCCGCACGGATCGACGGTTCACGCCTTCGAGCCGGATCCGCGGAATTTCGACCTTCTGGCGGAAAACGCCCGAGGCAGCGAGGCGGTGCAGGTCCATACGGTCGCCGCGGCGGTGTCGGACACCATCGGTTCGGCCAGCCTCTATCACTCCGCCGGGAATCGGGGAGACCATCGCCTTTACGCATCGGACGAGGACAGGACGTCCATCGTCGTCCCGGTGACGACCCTGGATGCCTATTTCGGCGGCCGCCCCCTGCCGCCCTGCCTGGTGAAGATGGACACGCAGGGCAGCGAGCCCCGCATCTTCCGAGGCGGGAAGACGGCGTTGAGCATCGCGGAACGGCTCTCGGCCTTCCTGGTCGAGTTCTGGCCCTACGGCATGTCGAACGCCGGTGAGGATGTCGATGCCTTCATCGCCCTCTTGTCGAGCTATCCTCAGCAGCCCTTCCTGATCGACCACGCCACCCATCGGCTTCGGCCGATCGCCTGGGACGAATTGCGCCGGCGCAGCCGGGACGATCTCGCGCCATCCACCCAGGCCTTCGTCGACCTCGTCATGGTGACGCCCGGGTCCCCTTCTTTCCTCGCCGTCGCCGGGCTGGTCGACGCCGGCTGAAGGCGGCGTCACGCCGCCTCGGCCGTCCCTTCCACCCGCTCCCGGAAGCTCTGGCCCCAGGCCTTCATGGCGTCGAGCACCGGGGCCAGGGTGCGGCCGTATTCGGTGAGCGAATACTCCACCCGCGGCGGCACCTCGGCGAAGACCTGCCGGTGCAGGATGCCGTCCGCCTCCAACTCGCGCAGCTGCAGCGTCAGCGAGCGCTGCGACGCGCCCCCGACGGTCTTCCGCAGCTCGCCGAAGCGCTTCGGCCCCTCCAGCAGCTGATACAGGATCACTGGTTTCCACTTGCCGCCCATGACGGCGAGCGTGACCTCGACCGCGCAGCCATAGGGCCGCCGGGCTTGTTCTCGTGGCGGCATTCCGCCTCCATAGGTGCAAAAGAGTATCCTATGGCAAGAAATGTTGCCTTCTTGCGAAAGCGCCTGCAAGCCGCAACATGGCGCCCATGCCGCTGATCCCGCGGCGATCCCGACCCCAATCGGAGAGTCCGAGCCATGCGCCAGTACCGTTTTCCCCGCATCGGCAGCATCGACGACCTCACCCTCGCCGAGACCGAGACGCCGGCCCCCGGCCGCGGCCAGGCCCTGGTGCGGCTGCGCGCGGCGTCGCTGAACTACCGCGACCTGATGGTGGCGACCGGCCGCTACGCCCGCGGCAATCCGCTGCCGGATCTCGTGCCGCTGTCCGACGGCGCCGGCGAGGTGGTGGCGGTCGGCCCGGACGTCACCCGGGTCAAGGTCGGCGACCGTGTTGCCGGCATCTTCATGCAGAGCTGGATCGGCGGCGAGATCGACGCCGCCGACCAGGCCAGCGCGATGGGCGGCGCGGCCCATGGCGTGCTGGCCGAGTACCGCGTCTTCGACCAGGACGGGCTGGTGCATCTGCCCGAACATCTCAGCTTCGAGGAGGGCGCGGCCCTGCCCTGCGCCGGGGTGACCGCCTGGAACGCCCTCTATGGCGGCCAGCATCCGCTGCAGCCGGGCGAGACCGTGCTGGTGCTGGGCACCGGCGGCGTCTCGATCCTGGCGCTGCAATTCGCCCACGCCGCCGGGGCCCGGGTGATCGCCACCTCCTCCAGCGACGCCAAGCTGGAGCAGGCCAGGGCCCTGGGCGCCGCCGAGCTGATCAACTACCGCAGCCATCCGGAGTGGGAGAAGGAGGTGCTGCGGCTGACCGGCGGGCGCGGCGTCGACCATGTGATCGAGGTCGGCGGCGCCGGCACGGTGCCGCGGTCGATCGCCGCCACCCGGATCGGCGGCTTCGTCCATCTGATCGGCGTGCTGACCGCCGGCAGCCCGTTCGAGCCGACACCGCTGATCGGCCGGTCGGTGACGCTGCGCGGCCTCTATGTCGGCTCGCGCCAGATGTTCGAGGCGATGAACCGCCACATCGCCCAGGCCGGCATCCGCCCGGTGATCGACCGGACCTTCGCGTTCAAGGAGGCGAAGGACGCCTACCGCCACCTCGAGGCGGCTGGGCACGTCGGCAAGATCGTGATCGCGATTGGGTGATGGGACAAAGGGTCGGGTCGCTCCGCAACGGGCGAGCCCGACCGCCACGTCACCTCACCACATCGGCCCGCTGACCTTTCCGGTCTTCATGTCGACCGTGAAGAACTCCACCCAGCCGACATTGCTGGCATCGCGGCTGCAGCAGAGGATCCGGGCGACGACGGCATCCGTCTGCTGGCCGGCCTCGACCCGCACGCCGTCCTCCCATAGCTCGATCCCTTGCAATGTGTCCGTGTCCCGGATTCTCCATAAAGCGATCGTCTTCAGGTTCCACACCCCGGCCGGCAGCCCCGTGAACTCGAAATATCCCTGCGAGTTGCACGTGGCTTCCCGCCGATCGCCCCTGCCCTTGGGCCCATCCGCCAGCACCTTCAGCCGGGCACAGGTGACCATATCACCGTTGGGCAGGACGACGTAGCCACGCCCCCGTACCGAACCGGTCCCCGGCTGGGACGGGGAAGCTGCCGTGCCTGCTTCGGCAACCGATGCCGATGGCTGGACCCTGGGCGCCGCGGTGTTGCATGCGGCAAGCAGAAGCGCGGCGACCAGGCCAGCGCCCATCCCCAATGCTTTCATGAAATCCCCCTCGAAATTCCGCCTGACGAATCTTTCGGGCAAGGCGATCGAAGGAGGGTATCACGCCGGCTTCGATCATCGAGGGTCCGGCATGCCGGCAAGATCGTGATCGGATCGGATGATCTCAGATGAAGTCCCGGGGCGGCTTCTGCCAGCCTCGCCACCTCTCGAGCCCCAGATCGGCCCGGAGATGCTCGGAGAGGTCTCCCGGACGAAGCACGGCGCGACGGCGCCGCAGCAGCGACGCGAACGACAGCACCTTTCCGGCCAGGCGGCGCAGTGCCGTCGGCGGCCGAGCCGAAAGGACGGCCGGCACGGCGCTCACCCCGGCACCACGGCGAGCACGTCGAGCTCGAACAGCAGCCCCTCGCGGAAGAAGCGCGAGACCTGCAGCGTCGTGCTGGCCGGCGGCGCCGCGCGATTGACGTAGCGGTCGCGCACCTCGCGCAAGGTCGGGCCCTGGGCGGCGAAGTCGGTGACGAACATGTTGAGCTTGATCACATGCTCGAAGCCGCTGCCGGCGGCGGCCAGACCGGCCCTGACGTTCTCGAAGGCCTGCGCCGCCTGGCCGGCGAAGTCCGGCGCGGCGATCGAGCCGTCGGGACGGATGCCGACCTGGCCGGCGAGCTGCACCAGCCGGGCACCGGCCGGGATCAGCACCACCTGGGAGTAGCCGTTCGGCGCCGGCATGGTCTCGGGGTTGAGGAAGATGGGGAGATCTGAGGGCATCGTGGCCATCCATCTGGAAAGGACGGGCGGACGATGCGCCGTTCCGTTCGGCCTGACCACGCAGGACCTCGCCGCCGATCATAAGCCCGGCTTATAATGAGCCATGTCGACCGACCGACTGCCCCTGCCCGCCCTGCACGCCTTCGAGGCGGCGGCGCGGCACGGCAGCTTCACCCGCGCGGCGGAGGAGTTGGGCCTGACCCAAGCCGCCGTCAGCTATCACGTCAAACGGCTGGAGGAGCGGCTGGGCGCGCCGCTGTTCGCCCGCCGCGGCCCCAGCCTGGCGCTGACCGAGGCCGGGGAGCGGCTGGCCGCCGAGGTGGTCGACGCCTTCGGCCGGCTGCGCGCCGCGGTCGGCAGCGAGGTGGACGCGGCGGGCCGCGATCTGACGGTCGTGTCGGTGCCCACCTTCACCACCCATTGGCTGGCGCCGCGCCTGGGCGCCTTCCAGACCGCGCATCCGGAGCTGACGGTCAAGCTTTCCACCAGCACCGAGCTGGGCGACAGCATCGAAGGCGAACTCGCCGCCGATATCGAGATCCGTGCCGGGCCGAGCGGCTTTCCGCCGCGCTTCATCGCCCACAAGCTGCTGGAGGTCCGCCTCGCCTGTGTGGTGGCGCCACGGCTCGCGGCCGGGCTGCGCGAACCGGCGGATGTGCTGTCGCTGCCGCTGATCGGCATGAGCATGAGCTGGGATGCCTGGTTCGAGGCGGCCGGCGTCGAGGCCCCGGCGGCCCTTCGAAAGCCGGCGCCAAGCTTCGACAACCAGGCGGCATCGGCGCAGGCCGCCGCGGGCGGGCTCGGGGCGGCCCTGGTCACACCCGACTTCTTCGCCGAGGATCTCGCCGCCGGACGGCTGGTCGCGCCCTTCCCGCTCCTGGTCGACCGCGCCAAGGGCTACTGGCTGGTCTACGCCGCGGACCAGCGCCACCGGCCCAAGATCCGTGCCTTCCGAGACTGGATCGTCGCAACAGCCGCCGCCGGTTCGAGGCCATGAAAAAAGGGCGGCCCGAAAGCCGCCCTGATCTTCGCTCCGGCCGCCGGATCAGGACGCCGAGGCGTCCGCCGGCTGGAGGCCGAGCACGGCTTCGATCTGCCGGGTCACCGTGTCCATGTCGGCCATGCCGTCGACCGCCTTCAGCAGCCCCTTGTCGCGGTAATAGGGGATGATCGGCGCGGTCTGCTCGCGATAGACAGCGAGGCGCTTGCGCAGCGTCTCCTCGGTGTCGTCGGAGCGCTTCTCGGCCGACTGGGCGGCGCGGTTGGCGACGCGGGCGAACAGTGCCGCCTCGTCGACCTTCATCTCGATCACCACGGCCAGCGACTTGCCGTGCCGCTGCAGCATCTCGTCCAGCCCCTCGGCCTGGCGCACGGTGCGCGGGAAGCCGTCGAGGATGAAGCCCCGGTCGCAGTCCGGCTGGGCGATCCGCTCCGCGATCATGTCCAGCATGATCTCGTCGGTCACCAGATCGCCGCGGTCGAGGATCTCCTTCACCTGCCGGCCGAGCGGCGTGCCTTCGGCGATCGCCGCCCGCAGCATGTCGCCGGTCGAGAGCTGCTTCAGCCCGTAGCGCTCCTCCAGCCGCTTCGCCTGCGTCCCCTTCCCTGCCCCGGGCGGGCCCAACAGGATCAGATTCATCGACGGCTCCCCCGCAGCTTCGATTTCTTGATCAGCCCTTCATACTGATGGGCCAGGAGATGGGAATGGACCTGGGCCACCGTGTCCATGGTGACCGTGACGACGATCAGGAGGCTGGTGCCGCCGAAGTAGAACGGCACCGCGTATTCCGAGGTCAGGAACTCCGGCAGCAGGCAGACCACCGTCAGATAGGCGGCGCCGATCACCGTGATCCGGGTCAGCACGTAGTCGATATAGTCGGCGGTCGACTTGCCCGGCCGGATGCCGGGGATGAAGCCGCCGTACTTCTTCAGGTTGTCGGCCGTCTCCTCCGGATTGAAGACGATCGCGGTGTAGAAGAAGCAGAAGAAGATGATCAGCGCGGCATAGAGCGCCATGAACAGCGGCTGGCCATGCGCCAGCTGCGAGGCGATCCAGGACAGCCAGCCGCCGGCGCCGTCGACATTGGTGCCGGCGAAGCCGACCAGCGTCGCCGGCAGCAACAGCAGCGACGAGGCGAAGATCGGCGGGATCACGCCCGAGGTGTTGAGCTTGAGCGGCAGGTGCGAGCTCTCGCCGCCGAACATGCGGTTGCCGACCTGGCGCTTCGGGTACTGCACCAGGAGGCGGCGCTGCGCCCGCTCCATGTAGACGATGAAGAAGATCACCCCGACGCACAGCACCAGCAGCACCAGGATGACGAAGGGCGACAGCGCGCCGGTGCGGCCCAGTTCCAGCATCTGGACCAGGGCGTGCGGCAGCGAGGCGACGATGCCGGTGAAGATGATCAGCGAGATGCCGTTGCCGACGCCGCGCGAGGTGATCTGCTCGCCCAGCCACATCAGGAACATGGTGCCGCCGACGATGGTGACGACCGTGGTGAAGCGGAAGTACCAGCCGGGATCCACCACCGCCGCGCCCATCGAGCCGTGCACGCTCTCGAGGCCGACCGCCAACGCATAGGCCTGGGCCGTGGCCAGGACCACGGTGAAGTAGCGGGTGTACTGGTTGATCTTCTTGCGCCCGGCCTCGCCCTCCTTCTTCAGCGCCTCGAGCGTCGGCGACACCGCCGTCAGGAGCTGGATGATGATGGAGGCCGAGATGTACGGCATGATGTTCAGCGCGAAGATCGTCATGCGACCCAGCGCGCCCCCGGCGAACATGTTCAGGATGCCGAGGAGGCCGCCGCCCTGCTGGGTGAAGATCTCCGACAGCACGCGGGGATCGATCCCGGGGATCGGCACATAGGTGCCGATCCGGTAGATGATCAGCGCGCCAAGGGTGAACCAGATGCGCTTGCGGAGCTCCGTGGCCTTGGCGAAGGCGCCGAAATTCAGGTTCGCAGCGAGCTGTTCTGCAGCAGATGCCATGGACGGCCTCGAATGAAAAAAGGCGGGGACTGCGAACATGCGCGGTCCCCGCCCTCCGTTTTACCCGCGTTGGACGGCGGCGTTAAGCCTGGGACGACGCCCCTGCGTCACTGTCGACAGCCTCGGCCGGGGCCGGGTTGGACTGGACCACCGAGCCGCCGGCCTTCTCCACCGCCGCGACCGCAGCCGCCGAGGCGCTGTGGACGTGCAGCGTGACCTTGGCCGAGAGCTCGCCCTTGGCCAGCAGCCGGACGCCGTCCAGCGCCTTGCCGATCAGGCCGCCGGCGACCAGCGCCTCGGTGTCGACCGGCTTGGTCGCGTCGATGCGGCCGGCCTCGATCGCCTTCTGCAGGCGGCCGAGATTGACCACGGCATAGTTCGCCCGGAACTTCGCGTTGTTGAAGCCCCGCTTCGGCAGCCGCATGTAGAGCGGCATCTGGCCGCCCTCGAAGCCCTTGAGGGCGACGCCGGTGCGGCTCTTCTGTCCCTTCACGCCCCGGCCGCCGGTCTTGCCCTTGCCGGAGCCGATGCCGCGGCCGACGCGGATGCGCGACTTGCGCGCACCCGCATTGTCGCGGAGATCGTTGAGTTTCGTCATGTTCGCTCCTAGAGCGATCCCGGCCTCACGGGGAGACCGGCGCCGCTCGTGACTTCTAAGCCGTGAGCGGCGGGCCTCAGCCCGCCTGCTCGACCCGCACCAGGTGCTTGACCTTCTCGATCATCCCCCGCACCGCCGGAGTGTCCTCCAGCTCGCGGGTGCGATGCAGCTTGTTCAGGCCGAGGCCGATCAGCGTCTGGCGCTGATCTTCCCGGCGGCCGATCGGGCTGCCGATCTGGGTCACGATCACGGTCGCCTTAGCCATTCGCGGCCTCCACCACCTCGACGCCGCCCTCGCGCTTGCCCGGGGCGCCGATGATGTCGGCGACGCGCTTGCCGCGCCGGGCGGCGACGGCGCGCGGGCCTTCGATCGCCCGCAGCGCCTCGAAGGTCGCCTTGATCATGTTGTGCGGGTTCGACGTGCCGATCGACTTGGCGACGACGTCCTGGACGCCCAGCGCCTCGAAGATCGCGCGCATCGGACCGCCGGCGATGATGCCGGTACCCTGGGTGGCGCTGCGGAGCTGGACCTTGCCGGCGCCGAAGTGACCCTGGATGTCATGGTGCAGCGTCCGGCCCTCGCGCAGCGGAACGCGGATCATGCTGCGCTTCGCCTGCTCGGTCGCCTTGCGGATCGCCTCCGGCACCTCGCGGGCCTTGCCCGAGCCGTAGCCGACCCGGCCGCGGCCGTCGCCGGTCACGACCAGCGCGGCGAAGCCGAAGCGCCGGCCGCCCTTCACCACCTTCGCGACGCGGTTGATGGAGACGAGCTTCTCGATCAGCTCCTCACCCGCCTCGCGCTCGCTCGGGCGCTTGTCGCCACGATCCCGCGGACCGCGCGTGTCTCTGCTTTCGCGTGCCATGCGCGTCCTCCTCAGAAGTCCAGGCCGCCCTCACGGGCGGCATCGGCCAGGGCCTTGACCCGGCCGTGATACAGATAGTGCCCGCGATCGAACACCACCTTCTCGACGCCAGCGGCCTTGGCGCGCTCCGCCAGGAGCTTGCCGACCGCGGCGGCGGCCTCGATGGTGGCGCCGGTCTTCAGCGACCCGCGCAGGTCCTTCTCGATCGACGAGGCGGCGGCGATGGTGCGCCCCGCCTGGTCGTCGATGACCTGGGCATAGATCTGCTTGGAGGACCGGAACACGGACAGGCGGACCCGGCCGTGACGGGCCTGGCTCAGCTTGTAGCGGAGACGCCCCTTGCGGCGTTCGCGCAGCTCGTTCGTCTTGGTGGTCATCCCGGCCGTCCTTACTTCTTCTTGCCTTCTTTGCGCAGGATGGTCTCGGTCTCGTACTTGATGCCCTTGCCCTTGAACGGCTCGGGCTTCCGGTACCCGCGGATCTCCGCGGCGACCTGGCCGACGCGCTGCTTGTCGAAGCCGGTGATCGAGATCGAGGTCGGCTTCTCGCACTTGATCGAGATCCCCTCGGGGATCGGATAGCGCACCTCGTGGCTGTAGCCGAGGGTCAGCACCAGCTCCTTACCCTGGACCGCGGCGCGGTAGCCGACGCCGTTGATCTCGAGGTTGGTGGTGAAGCCCTCGCTGACGCCCACGACCATGTTGTTGATCAGGGTCCGGCTGGTGGCCCACATGGTCTGCGCCAGGCGCGACTGGCTCTTCGGCTCGACCTTGATCGCGCCGTCCTCCATCGAGACCTTGATCTCGTCGTTGACGACGAGCTTGAGCTGGCCGAGCTTGCCCTTGACCGAGACGTCCTGGCCCTGGACGGTGGCCTGAACCCCCGCCGGGACCTTGACCGCGTGCTTGCCGATACGTGACATCGCGGGTCTCCTCAGAACACGCGGGCGAGGATCTCGCCGCCGACATTGGCGGCGCGGGCCTCACCGTCCGACATCACCCCGCGCGGCGTCGACAGGATGGAGATGCCCAGCCCGTTGTACACCTTCGGCAGGTCCTTGATGCCCGAATAGACGCGACGGCCCGGCTTCGACACGCGGTCGATGCGCTTGATGGCCGGCTGGCCTTCCGCGTATTTCAGCTCGACCTTGATCTGCGCGATGCCCGGCTTGACCTCGTGCATCTCGTAGCCGCGGATGTAGCCCTCGCGCTTCAGCACGTCGAGCACGTTGGCGCGCAGCTTCGAGGCCGGGGTCTCGATCGTGGACTTGCCCGACCGCTGGCCGTTGCGGATGCGGGTGAGCAGATCACCCAACGGATCACTCAGCGACATGGTCCGTAACTCCTTACCAGCTCGACTTGACCATGCCGGGGATCTGCCCGCGCGAGGCCAGCTCGCGCAGCGCAATGCGGCTCAGCTTGAAGCGGCGGTAGAACGCCTTCGGGCGACCGGTCAGCTCGCAGCGGTTGTGGATGCGCACCGGCGAGGAGTTGCGCGGCAGCTCCGCCAGCTTCAGGCGGGCGGCGAACCGCTCCTCCATCGGCAGGCTTTGGTCGTTGGCGACCGCCTTCAAGCGCTCGCGGCGGCCGGCGAACGCCTTCGCCAGCTTCTCGCGGCGCTTGTTCTTCTCGACCGAGCTCTTCTTGGCCATGATCTAAATCCTTGCTCGTTCAGCTGACGAA
Organism: Inquilinus limosus DSM 16000; assembly: GCF_000423185.1. Taxonomy (GTDB): domain Bacteria; phylum Pseudomonadota; class Alphaproteobacteria; order DSM-16000; family Inquilinaceae; genus Inquilinus; species Inquilinus limosus. Next base: position 206,334 of record NZ_KE383987.1, read on the forward strand.
CGGGAAATCGAAGCCCTTGAGGAGCGCACGCGCCTCGTCGTCGGTCTTCGCGGTCGTCACGATAACGATGTCCATTCCCCGGACCGTCTCGATCTTGTCATAGTCGATCTCGGGAAACACGATCTGCTCCTTGATGCCGAGGGCATAGTTGCCCCGGCCGTCGAACGCCTTCGGCGACAGCCCGCGGAAGTCGCGGACGCGCGGCAGGGCGATGTTCACCAGACGGTCGAGGAACTCGTACATCCGCTCGCGGCGCAGAGTCACCTTGGTGCCGATCGCCATGCCTTCGCGCAGCTTGAAGGTGGCGATCGACTTCCGGGCCTTGGTCGTCACCGGCTTCTGGCCGGAGATCGCCGTCAGCTCGGCCACCGCCGCCTGGATCTTCTTGCTGTCCGACACGGCGTCGCCGACGCCCATGTTGATGATGATCTTCTCGATCCGGGGCACCTGCAGGTCGTTCTTGTAGGCGAACTCCTGCTTCAGCTTCGGCCGGACGACCTTCTCGTAATGGTCCTTGAGACGGGGCATGGCCATCCTCACCGATCAATAACTTCGCCGGAGGCCTTGGCGACCCGGACCTTGCGGCCGTCCTCGAGCGTCTTGAAGCCGACGCGGGTCGGCTTGCCGCTCTTCGGGTCGACATGCGCCACGTTCGAGACGTGCAGCGCAGCCTCCTGCTCCACGATCCCGCCCTGCGACTTCGCGCTCTGGCGGGTGTGGCGCTTCACGATGTTCACGCCGCGGACGACGACGCGGTCGTCGGCCGGACGCACCTCGATGACCTCGCCCTTCTTGCCCTTGTCACGGCCGGCGAGGACGACGACCTGGTCGCCCTTCTTGATCTTCGCAGCCATCACAGCACCTCGGGAGCGAGCGAGATGATCTTCATGAACTTCTTGGCCCGCAGCTCGCGAGTCACGGGGCCGAAGATGCGGGTGCCGACCGGCTCGCCCTGCTTGTTGATCAGCACGGCCGCGTTGCGGTCGAACTTGATCGTCGAGCCATCCGGGCGGCGCAGCTCCTTCGCGGTCCGAACGATGACGGCGCGGTGCACGTCACCCTTCTTCACGCGGCCCCGCGGAATCGCCTCCTTGATCGACACGACGATGACGTCGCCGACGGTGGCGGTCCGGCGGTGGGAACCGCCCAGCACCTTGATGCACATCACCCGACGGGCGCCGGAATTGTCGGCGACGTCCAGGTTCGTCTGCATCTGAATCATGGTTTACGCTCCCGAAACAGCGGGGTCGGCCGACACGCCCATGGCGCTGGCCTCGGCCTCGGACAGGACGAGCCAGCACTTCCGCTTGCTGATCGGGCGGGTCTCGATGATCGAGACGCGGTCGCCGACCTTGCAAGCGTTGGCCTCGTCATGCGCGAGGTACCGCTTGGTCCGCTTGATGAACTTCTTGTAGACCGGGTGCATCAGGTTGCGTTCGACCAGGACCGTCACGGTCTTGTCGGTCTTGTCGGACACAACCGTCCCGATGAGCACGCGCCGCGGCATAGCTCACAATCCTCTTACTTGGCGGACGCGGCCGCCTGGCCGCGCTCGCTCAAAACGGTCTTGATGCGCGCGATGTCGCGGCGCACGACGCGGACCCGCGCCGTGTTCTCGAGCTGCCCCGAGGCGGCCTGGAAACGCAGGTTGAACTGCTCCTTCTTCAGCGCCAGCAGATCGTCCTTCAGCTGATCCGGCGTCTTGGCGCGGATGTCTTCGATATCCATTGTCAGACCTCCTCTCCAAGGCGGGCGATGAACTTGCAGGCGATCGGCAGCTTGGCGGCGGCCAGGGCGAAGGCTTCCTTCGCCAGGTCGCCGGGCACGCCGTCGAGTTCGAACATGACGCGGCCGGGCTTGACCTTGGCGGCCCAGAACTCCGGCGAGCCCTTGCCCGAACCCATGCGGACTTCGGCCGGCTTGGTCGAGACCGGGACGTCCGGGAAGATGCGGATCCAGACGCGGCCCTGACGCTTGATGTGGCGGGTGATCGCGCGGCGGGCCGCCTCGATCTGCCGCGCCGTCAGGCGGGCCGGCTCCTGGGCCTTCAGGCCGTAGGCGCCGAAGTTCAGCGTGGTGCCGCCCTTGGCGACGCCGTGGATCCGGCCCTTGTGCTGCTTACGGTACTTGGTGCGCTTCGGACTCAGCATGATTCTCAGCCCTCCCGCCGCGCGTCGCGATCGCGATCGCGGCCACGACGGTCGTCACGACGCTCGCCACGCTCCGGCCGGGCCGAGGACGGGCCGGTGGCCGCCTCGGCCGCCCGCTTGTCCTGGGCCATCGGGTCGTGGGCGAGGATCTCGCCCTTGAACACCCAGACCTTGACGCCGCAGGTGCCGTAGGTGGTCTTCGCCGTCGCCGTGCCGTAGTCGACATCGGCGCGCAGCGTGTGCAGGGGCACGCGGCCCTCGCGGTACCACTCGGTGCGGGCGATCTCGGCGCCGCCGAGGCGGCCGCCGCAGTTGATCCGGATGCCCTGGGCGCCCAGGCGCATCGCGTTCTGCACCGCGCGCTTCATGGCGCGGCGGAACGCCACGCGGCGCTCCAGCTGGCTGGCGATGTTCTCGGCGACCAGCTTGGCGTCGATCTCCGGCTTGCGGATCTCGACGATGTTCAGGCTGACCTCGCTGCCGGCCATCTTCGCCAGCTCCTGGCGGAGCTTCTCGATGTCGGCGCCCTTCTTGCCGATCACCACGCCCGGACGGGCGGTGTAGACCGTGACGCGCGCCTTCTTCGCCGGCCGCTCGATGACGATGCGGCTGATGCCCGCCTGGGCCAGACGCTTCTCGAGGAACTCGCGGATCTTCAGGTCGGCATGCAGCAGGCCGGCGTAGTCCTTGGTCGCGAACCAGCGCGAGTCCCAGGTCCGGTTGATGCCGACCCGAAGGCCGATCGGATTGACTTTCTGACCCATTACGCCGTCTCCCGCTCCCGGACGATGACCGTCAGGTTCGACCAGAGCTTCTCGATGCGGGACGCACGGCCGCGGGCGCGGGCGTGGAACCGCTTCATGACGATCTGCCGCCCGACATAGGCCTCGGCCACGTAGAGCTTGTCGACGTCCAGCTGATGATTGTTCTCGGCATTGGCGATCGCCGACTGCAGCACCTTCTTCACGTCGTCGGCGATGCGACGGCGGGAGAAGGTGAGCTCGGCCAGCGCCTTGGCCGCGTCCTTGCCGCGGATCGTCTGGGCGACGAGGTTCAGCTTGCGGGGGCTGGTGCGCAGCGTCTTGGCGAACGCGCGCGCCTCATTCTCCGCAAGGCGAGGGGGGTTCTTCTCCTGTCCCATCGCTTACTTCCTCTTCGCCTTCTTGTCCGCCGCGTGGCCGTAGTAGGTCCGCGTCGGCGAGAACTCGCCGAACTTGTGGCCGACCATGTTCTCGTTGACCACGACCGGCAGGAACTTCTGCCCGTTGTAGACACCGAAGGTCAGGCCGACGAACTGCGGCAGGATGGTCGAGCGACGCGACCAAATCTTGATGATCTCGTTCCGGCCCGACGCGCGCGACTTGTCCGCCTTCTTCAGCAGATAGCCGTCGACGAACGGGCCCTTCCAAACGGAGCGTGCCACCGTCGCTCTCCCTTACTTCTTGCGACGGCGGATAATGAGCTTATCCGTCGCCTTGTTGCTGCGGGTCTTGCGGCCCTTGGTCGGCTTGCCCCACGGCGTGACCGGGTGGCGGCCGCCGGAGGTGCGGCCTTCACCACCGCCATGCGGGTGGTCGACCGGGTTCATGGCGACGCCGCGGGTGACCGGCTTCTTGCCGAGCCAGCGGTTGCGGCCGGCCTTGCCGATCGAGACGTTCGACTGGTCCGGGTTCGAGACCGCGCCGACCGTGGCGAAGCACTCGCCGCGCACGACGCGCAGCTCGCCCGAGGCCAGCTTCAGCTGGGCGTAGCCCATGTCGCGGCCGACCAGCTGGGCGTAGGTGCCGGCGGAACGCGCCAGCTGGCCGCCCTTGCCGGCCTTCAGCTCGACATTGTGGACGATCGTGCCGACCGGCATGCTGCGCAGCGGCATGGCGTTGCCCGGCTTGATGTCCACCTTCTCGCCGGCGACGATCTTGTCGCCCGGAGCCAGGCGCTGCGGCGCCAGGATGTAGGCCTGCTCGCCGTCCTCGTAGGTGACGAGGGCGATGAACGCCGTCCGGTTCGGGTCGTACTCCAGGCGCTCCACCGTGCCGACGACGTCGAGCTTGCGGCGCTTGAAGTCGATGATCCGGTAGGTGCGCTTGTGCCCGCCGCCCTGATGGTAGGCGGTGATCCGGCCGGTGTTGTTGCGACCGCCCTTCTTGGTCAGGCCTTCGGTCAGGGTCTTGACCGGCTTGCCCTTCCACAGGTCGGAGCGATCCACCTGGACCAGCTGGCGCAGGCCCGGGGTGATCGGATTGAAGGTCTTCAAGGCCATCGGATCAAACCCCCGTGGTCACGTCGATCTGCTGCCCTTCGGCGAGCGTCACGACGGCCTTCTTCACGTCCGAGCGCTTGCCCGGGAGACCCCGGAAGCGCTTGGTCTTGCCCTTGGCGATCAGGGTGTTCACCGCGGTGACCTTGACGCCGAACACGCCCTCGACCGCGCTGCGGATCTCGGGCTTGGTGGCGTCGAGCGGCACCTTGAACACGACCTGGTTGTGGCCGGCGGCGAGCGTCGCCTTCTCGGTGATCACCGGCGCGCGGATGATGTCGTACATCCGCGGCGTGACGTTGGCGTCGGCCTTCTTCTTGCGAGAGCGGATCATTTCAGGCGGGCCTCGAGCTGCTCGACCGCCTGGCGCGACAACACGAGGGTGTCACGGCGCAGGATGTCGTAGACGTTGGCGCCCTGGCTGGGCAGCACGTCGATGAACGGCAGGTTCCGCGCGGCGAGAGCGAAGTTGGTGTCGATCTGCTCGCCGGCCAGGATCAGCGCGGAGTCGAGACCCAGCGCCGACAGCTTGGCGGCGAGACCCTTGGTCTTGTGGCTGTCGGCCACGACCGCATCGACCACCACCAGCTTGCCTTCCGCGGCCTTGGCGGACAGCGCATGGCGCAGGGCCAGCTTGCGGACCTTCTTCGGCAGGTCGTGCGCATGGCTGCGGACGACCGGCCCGAAGATCCGGGCGCCGCCGCGGAACTGCGGCGAACGCATCGAGCCCTGGCGGGCGTGACCCGTGCCCTTCTGCTTGTAGGGCTTCTTGGTCGTGCCGCTGATCTCGCTGATGCCCTTGGTCTTGTGGTTGCCGGAGCGGCGCTTGGCCAGCTGCCAGTTGACCATGCGGTGCAGCAGGTCGGTGCGAACCTCGAGACCGAAGACGGAATCGTCCAGATCGATCTCGCCGGCGGTCGTGTTGTCGAACGTCTTGACGGCGACCTTCATCGCTTAGCCCTCCTGACCGGCAGCGTCGGCCCCAGAGGCTTCAACAGCCCCGGCCTCGGCAGCAGGCGCCTCAACCGCCTCAGCGCCAGCCTTGCGGACCGCGCCCGGGAACGGGGCGTCCTTCGGCACCGGCCGCTTGGCCGCGTCGCGGATCAGCACCCAGCCGCCCTCGGCGCCCGGGACCGCACCCTTGACCATGATCAGGCCGCGCTCGACATCGGTGGTGACGACGGTGAGGTTCTGCACCGTCACCCGCTCCGCACCGAGATGGCCGGCCATCTTCTTGTTCTTGAACACCTTGCCCGGGTCCTGCCGCTGGCCGGTCGAACCGTGCGACCGGTGGACGACGGACACGCCGTGCGAGGCGCGCAGGCCGCCGAAGTTCCAGCGCTTCATGACGCCGGCATAGCCCTTACCGATCGAGGTGCCGGTCACGTCGACGACCTGGCCGGCCACGAAGTGGTCGGCGGTCAGCTCGTCGCCGACCGACAGCAGCGCATCGGAGCTGACGCGGAACTCGACCAGCTTCTTCTTCGGCTCGACCTGGGCCTTGGCGAAGTGGCCGCGAACCGCCTTGGAGACGTTCTTGACCTTGGCCTTGCCGGCACCCAGCTGCACCGCGGTGTAGCCGTCGGTCTCCTCGGTCTTCACCGCGACGACCTGGACGCCGTCGAGCTTCAGGACCGTGACCGGGACGTGCTGACCCTCGGCATCGAAAATTCGTGTCATGCCCAGCTTCTGGGCGATCAATCCGGAGCGCATCGTTACCGCCTCAGAGCTTGATCTCGACGTCGACACCGGCCGCGAGGTCGAGCTTCATCAGCGCGTCGACGGTCTGCGGCGTCGGGTCGACGATGTCGAGCAGACGCTTGTGCGTGCGGATCTCGAACTGCTCGCGCGACTTCTTGTCGACATGCGGCGAGCGGTTGACGGTGTAGCGCTCGATGTTCGTCGGCAGCGGGATCGGCCCGCGCACCCGAGCACCGGTCCGCTTCGCGGTGTTGACGATCTCGCTGGTCGACTGGTCGAGCACGCGATGATCGAACGCCTTGAGGCGGATACGGATGTTCTGACTGTCCATCGTTCTGTATCCGAGTGTTCTTGCCGAGAGGTGGACACCGGCTCATTCCGGCCCCCACATCGCGAACAGTCCAAAAAAAACTCACCCAAGCCGCGAGGCGGCTCGGGTGAGGCGCGTTTCATAGCCGAGCCCGCCCCGAATGTCACGCCCGGAATCCGGGTTGTGACGCTTTCGTGATCGGGCCCGCCATGCGCAGGGCTCAAGGCTCAACACCTCTCGCCCTTCTCATCCCGGGCCGCCCTTTCCGCTCCGCCTTGCGGCGGGGGGCGGAGGTACGGTCCTAGCTCTTCACCGGCCCGGGGGCCGAGGCCCCTGAACCCGTGATCTCAAGCCGCCATCCTTACTCGATGATGGAGGCGACGACGCCGGCGCCGACGGTGCGGCCGCCTTCGCGGATGGCGAAGCGCAGGCCCTCGTCCATGGCGATCGGGGCGATCAGCTCGACCGTCATCGAGATGTTGTCGCCCGGCATCACCATCTCGGTGCCCTCCGGCAGATGCACCACTCCGGTCACGTCCGTGGTCCGGAAGTAGAACTGCGGCCGGTAGTTGGTGAAGAACGGCGTATGGCGCCCGCCCTCCTCCTTGGTCAGGATGTACGCCTCGGCCTTGAACTTGGTGTGCGGCGTGATCGAGCCCGGCTTGGCCAGAACCTGGCCGCGCTCGACCTCCTCGCGCTTGGTGCCGCGCAGCAGCGCCCCGATGTTGTCGCCCGCCTCGCCCTGGTCCAGCAGCTTGCGGAACATCTCCACGCCGGTGCAGGTCGTCTTCTGCGTCGGACGCAGACCGACGATCTCGATCTCCTCGCCGACCTTGATCACCCCGCGCTCGACCCGGCCCGTCACCACCGTGCCGCGGCCCGAGATCGAGAACACGTCCTCGATCGGCATCAGGAACGGCTTGTCCTTCGGACGCTCCGGCTGCGGGATGTACGCGTCCACCTGCTTCATCAGCTCCAGGATCGCGTCACGACCCAGCTTCGGGTCGCCGTCCTCCAGCGCCACCAGCGCCGAGCCCGGCACGATCGGAATGTCGTCCCCCGGGAACTCGTACGAGCTCAGCAGCTCCCGCACCTCGAGCTCCACCAGCTCCAGCAGCTCCGGATCGTCGACCATGTCGACCTTGTTCAGGAACACCACCAGCGCCGGCACGCCGACCTGGCGCGCCAGCAGGATGTGCTCCCGCGTCTGCGGCATCGGACCGTCCGCCGCCGACACCACCAGGATCGCGCCGTCCATCTGCGCCGCGCCGGTGATCATGTTCTTCACGTAGTCCGCGTGGCCCGGGCAGTCCACATGCGCGTAGTGACGGTTGTCCGTCTCGTACTCCACATGCGCCGTCGAGATCGTGATACCGCGCGCCTTCTCCTCCGGCGCCTTGTCGATCTGGTCGTACGCCGTGAACGTCGCCCCGCCCTTCTCCGCCAGCACCTTCGTGATCGCCGCCGTCAGCGACGTCTTCCCATGGTCCACGTGACCAATCGTGCCAATGTTGCAGTGCGGCTTCGTCCGCTCAAACTTCGCCTTCGCCATT